>NZ_BAAHYU010000001.1:5000-207533 GCF_054657395.1 Desulfobaculum senezii
GGTACGCGAGCTGGGTTTAAAACGTCGTGAGACAGTTTGGTCCCTATCTGCTGTGGGCGTAGGAGACTTGAGGAGGGTTGCCCCTAGTACGAGAGGACCGGGGTGAACGAACCTCTGGTGTTTCAGTTGTCACGCCAGTGGCACTGCTGAGTAGCTATGTTCGGAAAGGATAACCGCTGAAGGCATCTAAGCGGGAAGCCTGCTTCAAGATTAGGTCTCCCTGGACTTTTTGTCCCTAAAGACCCCTCGAAGACTACGAGGTTGATAGGCTGGGTGTGTACGCACAGCAATGTGTTGAGCTAACCAGTACTAATCGGTCGTGCGTCTTAACTGATCACAAATCTCTCCCTATTTTACTCATATATTTACATATTTGTCCTGGCGACCAGAGAGAGGTGGCTACACCCGTTCCCATTCCGAACACGGAAGTTAAGCACCTCATCGGCGATGATACTGCAGAGGAGTCTGTGGGAAAGTAGCCCGTCGCCAGGACTTTTTTTTGCCCAAAAAGCGCCAACAGCACACCACGCCGTCGGCGCTTTTTTTGCGCCAAAAATCCACCACCCTCACCAACTCCAAACCTCCCCCCCAGCCCCAACCCCCAAGCGCTGCCCACACAACACCATCGCAACCCATACGCCTCACGTATCTCCTGCGCTCCACTGTCTGCCTATGCCACACACTCCTGCCTCCGGCGGCTCAAGGACTCCGCCCTTGAGAATCCCGAGTGCGCACATGCCGGGTGCGAGTGGAGATAACAGCCGTCACCCCTGTGAAGCTCTCGCCCGAGTAGACAGGTACGAAGGGAAAAGTATTTTTGGGGGCCGTGGCGCGTTGGAAGAGCGGTGAGAATCCTTGATCTGCACCACAACATTATTTCGAGTTGAGCAGCCCGCCGCGATCAATAAAACCTCACCACCCAACCCAAGAACTCCCAACCACCACACCCTCGCGCGAAGCACAGAAATACCAAAGCATTCGGACGCTTCTAAGCGTCCAGAGCGGCCAAGTCCGTACCGTGCTCCGCCATTCACTTACCGCCAACACCTGCGCACAGCACCCGGTCAGCCTGCCACGATCAATAAAACCCAACCACCCGAGCCCAAACCTCCCCAACCACCAGCCGCACGCGCGAAGCACCGAATCCCAGAGCCTTCGGACGCTTCCAAGCGTCCAGAGCGGCCTAGACCGTGCCGCGTTCCACCATCTGCCCACCACGAACATCCGCGCAAAGCACCCGGCCAGCCCGCCCAGCCACAGCCTAGAAACCATGCCCGAGACTGCTCCGCACCCACCACCTCCTCCCATCCGGCTCCGGCCGGAGGGGGACGGGTGTCCAGAGGGTGCGGGGGGAATCCTGCAAGGTTCCCCCAACACCCTTTGGCCGTCGGAGACACGGCGACAACATACAGAAATCCCATCGAAAGCACCTCTCGGCCCCGCCAACACAATACCCAACCATTCGCCCGTCCCCTCTTTCCGCCTCCTTCTTCATTTTTTCCCCCACACCTCACCACCTCAGCCCAAACCTCCCCAACCACCACACCCCCGCGCGTAGCAAAGAAACACCAAAGCAGTCGAACGCTTCTAAGCGTTCAGAGCGGCCTCGACCGTGCCGTGCTCCGCCATTCACTTGCCGCTACCATCCGCCCACCACCAAAGCCGCTTTCTCCTCGGCCCCACAACGCGGCGCCTCACCATTCCTCCACCCTCAATTCAAATATTGACTTCCAACCATCTCCCTGCGTTAACGTCCTTACAGGCAACAAATCCCTCACTGACAAAACAACACCGGAGAAAAAGGTGCACGCGCAACACATCACCATACGCCCGACAACTGACGCTGATTTCAAAACTATTTTTGCCATCCATTCGGCGGCGTTTGGGCAAGAGGACGAAGCGCGGCTGACGCTGAACCTCTTACGTGATCCCAGTGCGGCGCCGCGGTGTTCGCTGCTGGCCTTCGATGGTGACAGGGCTGTGGGGCACATTCTGTTTACGAAGGTTACGATCTCTGGCAGTGATGACGCCCGCGCGGCGATTCTCGCTCCGCTAGCGGTTCTGCCACAGGCCCAGCGACAGGGAATAGGCGGCCAGTTGATCCAGACCGGGCTGCACCACTTGAAGGACATGAACTTCGGTTTCGTCTTCGTGCTCGGTCACATTGAATACTATCCCAAGCACGGCTTTGTTCCTGCCCACCCCTTTGGCCTGTACCCGCCGTATCCAATCCCGAAAGAGATGCAGGACGGGTGGATGGTCCAATCGCTGGGCATAGAGCTAGGCACAGTGCAGGGCACCATCACATGCGCGAATGAGCTCGACAAGCTGGAGTACTGGAGCGAATAACCCCTCGCGTCCGCCACGCCCCGGCCTTCGCGGTCATGGAAGCGCGTTCCTTCGTCACCCCACTTCCCCCCTCCACCAACACAAAAGCCCGCCCCGTGGACCAACACGCGGCGGGCTTTATCATCCCTTCTCATGGGTGTGGTGCCGTTACTTCACGGCAAGGCGAACCTCCGTCAATAGCTCCTGCGGCGGCACGTGACGGGGGTCATTCAGGTATATTTCCACGCAGGGCTTGGGATCGAACTCCCGGCCAAGGGCGGGCAGCGCTTCATCCATGAGAGCGATGTAAACGTGCTTCAGCTCGGAGTACGGGCCTTTAACCACGGCGCACACATAGTCGCCGCCGTCGATGTCCATCAGTTCCACGGGGGGCGCCGGGGCGATGGAGTCGGCCACGGTGACGCACGCGTCGTAACGAATCTGGTTCGGCGGGGTGACGGCGGGGTCGTCGTGCCCGACGCCAAGGTAGAGGGCGTCCTCGGTCGCGGCACCGGCAGGGATGGCCCATTCCATAAGCGTGGTCCAAACCTGCTCGCACTCCTCATACGGGCCAACGTGGCGCACCTTGGCAACATGCATGGGGGCAAGGGTCTTGACCTCTGCGGTCGCGCCAAAGGCTTCGAGGGAAAACGTTTTTTCAGGCATGGAGAACCTCCTTGGTGTGTAGGTGTTGCTGTCCTGCCCTTATAGCGCGTGCGGGGGGAGGGAATCCTGACCGTTTTTGCTGTTTTGCCTAGCGGGCAACAAGGGGGATGCGAACCTCGGTCCGGAGGTCCTCCGGGGCGGTCTGCTCCGGGGTGTTGAGATAGCACTCCACACTGGGGGCGTTGCGGAATTCACGGCCAAGGGGCGGAATGCCCTGCCCGCAGATGGCGGCGTACACGGCTTGGAGGTTGTCGTATGGCCCGGTGTAGGTGCAGCAGGCGTAATCGCCGCCCTGAATGGTGATGGGCGTGATGGGAGCCGGCGGTGGGGGCACCTCGCCGTTGACGCTCAAGCAGGCGTCATAGCGGATAAAATTATCCTGCGTGATGGCGGGATCATCGTGGCTGACGCCGAAAAAGCGTGTTTGCGGAGTAAGAAGCCCTTGCGCTCCGGCCCAGCCGCACAGGGTCTCCCACGCCCAGCCGCAGTCGTAATAGGAGCCAACATGCCGGACCGAAAGCACAGCGGCGTCGGGGATGGTCCTGATGGTGATGCTGAGGCCAAAGCGGTCCAAAGCATAGTCTGGATGCGCGCACAACGTTTCGCGCGGGCTTCCGCCGCGGCCAAGCAGTTCAGGGGAACCATGAAGACGAAAACGCTTGGGCGGCGTACCGAAATGCGTCTTGAAGGCGCGGGTGAAGGCTTCTTGCGATTCGTACCCAGCCTCAAGGGCAATGTCCGCAATACTGCGGGAGGAATACAGAAGCCACGACGCCGCGCGGTCAAGGCGCAGGCGGCGCTGATAGGCCTTCACGCTTTGTCCCACCATGCCTGTAAACAGCCGATGAAAATGGAACGGCGACAGGCAGGCCTGTTCGGCTATGGCGTCCAGGGAGAGGTCTTCGGCAAGGTGCTGTTCAATGTAAAGGAGCGCCTTGTGGATGCGTTCGGCGTAGGTGTACTGGCTGGCCTGTGTCGTCACGGCGGCTGTCCTGTTGGTCTTGGGTGAGTGCTTTGCGGTGTATGCTAGCGGCATTTGAAAAGGACGCAAAGTGATTTCCATAGCGCCTTGCTCAAGGGCTCAAAACGTCGTATCGTCATCGGGAAACCCTGTAATCCTAAGAGCCCGGGAGTGTCGATGCCTGACGACGTACTGACGCATGCCGATATTGCGGAGTCTCTAGGCGTTTCCGTCTCCACAGTAAAGAACTACCGCTCCAAGTTTCCGGAGTGTCTGCCCATAGCGCGGGCGGGCAAACCCCTTGGGTTGGCGCCGGAATGCCTTGCCGTGTGCCGCGCCATCCGCAAGGGCTTTGGCGAGGGCCTTTCTGTGGAACATATCCGCCAGCGCCTGTACGAGCAGTTCCCATCATGCCGCGAAAAGGGGCGCGCTCCGGGTATCCGGCGGGTTCGGGGAACGGGCGCGGACGTGCTGGGCGGCATTGAACGCAGCCTGACGCAATTGGAGTCCGCCCAGTCCGCCGTTATGGAGCGTGTCGCCTCGCTGGAGCAGCGTATAGACGCCATCCTCGGCCGCGCACAGGCTTCGGGCGGTGTGGGCGCAGGCGGCGCTGACAGCCCGGAAATGTTGGAAGAACTTGCGCGCCTGCGGGAGGACGTCTCGGCCCTGCGCCGCGGCTGCGACGCTGGCGAGGCGCCAAAGGCGCGCGTGGTGACGATTCGCGGCAAGGACGGCCGGGCTGAGCGCTGGAGCGTGGGGCGCGTGGATGCGAAGGCCACCCCCGCCCACGAAACCGCCCCGCAAAGCGAACCGTCCGGACCACCGCCCGAACAAACGCGCGAACAACCGCGCGGGGCCCCGCACGCGCCGGAGGAGCAGGAGACATCCGCCCCGCCCGGCGCATCAGCCTCTGCAGAACGTGCCGCGGAACTTCCCGCGGATGTCGCCGCGTTGCCACTGGTGGTGCGTTCCGCGACGGGGGATTTCCTCGGCATGTCCCTTGGTTCTGGCGCGGCAGTGACCCCCGCGGTGTTGGAACAGGCTGTCACCGCCAAACAGGGGCCCACACGCGCGTGGCGGCAGACGGAAGAGGGGACGTGGGAGGGCACCCTCGGCTCCGGCGCGCAAACTCACGAAGTCCGCATGACGCTGGTGACAACGCCCCGGGGCAACCGTGTGGCGCATGTGGAGCGGCTCCGCCTTGGAGGCCGCGATATGGATGCGGCATTCCTGCGCGAATTTTTACGGCGTCTGCGGGATGCGGCGGAACCATCAACCACGGCGGCGGAGTAAGCCATGCGGTCACAACGCGCGGAAAATGACGAAGCGGCACTGAGGGCGGAGCGTTGGGGCGGGCTGGATGTCGGGTCGGTCAGTGTTAAGCTGGTGGTCCTTGATGCGGATGGCGCTCCCCTTGTCCAGCGTTATGAGCGGCATAAGGGAGAGCCGGAAGCAGTCGCCCTGCGCCTCTTGGCTGATGCCTTGGACGCCCACGGCGGCTTTGCCCTGACCATGACGGGCTCCGGCGCCCGGCGGCTGGCCGACGAGGCGAAAGCCGAACATATTTCGGAGCTGGCGGCCCATGCGGCAGGTGTTTTGGCCGCCGTGCCGGATACCGCCACCATTATTGAAATAGGCGGTGAGGATTCCAAACTTATTACCCTTGCTGACGGCGTGTTGGACGACTTTTCCCTCAACTCCGTGTGCGCGGCCGGGACCGGGGCCTTTTTGGACCAGCAGGCCGAACGTATGGGCCTCAGCATTCAGGATTTTAGCGCCGTGGCCCTCGAATGCCCGGAGCCGCCACGTGTGGCGGGGCGGTGTAGCGTCTTTGCCAAATCGGACATGATTCACCTGCAGCAGGTTGGCGCGTCCGTGCCGGATATTGTCGCGGGACTGTGCTTTGCCGTAGCACGCAACTTCAAGGGCGCCATTGTCCGTGGCCGGGCGGTGCGCCAGCCCGTGGCCTTTGTGGGCGGCGTCGCGCTCAGCGCCGGAATGCGCCGGGCATTGCGGGAAGTTTTGGGGCTGGACGCCCTGCATGTGCCGCCGCAGCCCACCACCACGGGCGCGCATGGCGCGGCCCTTATCGGTCAGCGCGAAGGGCGCGGGGCAAGGCTGGATACGGCCGTCCTTGCAGCCCTGCGCCAGCGGTGCGAAGCCCGCCGCACCGGACGCGACAAACGCGCTCCACTTGTGGATGATGCCGCCGCATTTGCCGCGCGCCATCCAGAATGCATGACCTGTGATGTCGCCCCCCTCCCGCCGGAAGGGTGCGACGGCTACCTTGGTGTGGACGTGGGGTCCATCAGCACCAACCTTGCCGTTGTGGACGCGGCAGGACGCGTGCTTGCGCGGCGCTATTTGCGTACGGCCAGCCGCCCCATCGAGGCCGTCCGGCGCGGCCTGCGCGAAATTGGGCATGAGCTTGGCGGGCGCGTGCGCATCTGCGGTGTTGGCACCACAGGGTCCGGGCGCTATATGATTGCGGACTTTATCGGCGCGGACGTTGTGCTCAATGAAATCACAGCGCAGGCGCGGGCGGCAGTTTTTCTTGATCCCGCCGTGGACACCATCTTCGAAATAGGCGGGCAGGACTCCAAATTTATCAGCATTGACGACGGCGTCATTGCCGACTTTGCCATGAACAAAGCCTGCGCCGCTGGCACAGGCTCCTTCCTTGAAGAACAGGCCGAGAAGCTCGGCATTGATATCACGGGCGAATTCGCCCAGCGCGCCCTTGGCGCCGAAGCCCCCTGCCGCCTTGGCGAGCGCTGCACGGTGTTTATGGAAAATAGCCTGCTCTCCGCCCTTGCGCAGGGCGCGGACATGGACGACCTGCTGGCCGGGCTGGCCTATTCCATCGTTGAAAATTATCTGGGCCGCGTTGTGGGCAAGGGCCGCATTGGCTCGCGGATTTTCTTTCAGGGCGGCACGGCCTTTAACCGCGCTGTCATCGCCGCCTTTGAGCGCATCCTTGAAACGCCCATCGTTATCCCCCAGCACCACGACGTCACCGGGGCCATCGGCATGGCCCTGTCCGCGCGCGACGCCATCGCCGAAGGTGAGTGCCCCTCGGCCTTTCGCGGCTTCCACCTTGGCAAACGCCGCTACGAGCAAAAATCCTTTACCTGCAAGGGATGCGAGAACCACTGCGAAATCCGCGCCGTGCGCATCGAGGGCGAGGCGGACAGTTTGTATTACGGAGGGCGGTGCGAAAAGTACGACATCCGCCGGAGCAGTGAGCCGCCCGGAGAGGACCTGTTTGCCTTCCGCCACAGCGCCCTCATGGCCGAGCATGCACGGCGCAAGGGGCTCTTCCGTGAAGCAGGCGAACGGGCGCGGCGCGGGCGCATGGGGGTGCCGCAGGCGTTCTTCCTGCACGACATGCTGCCCTTTGTGACGACCTTGCTCTGGGAGTGTGGGTTTGAACCCGTCCTCTCTCCTGCAACACGCGCGGCAGTAACGCGCCTCGGGTCCGAGGCCGTCCTTGCTGACACCTGTTTCCCGGTCAAGGCCGCCCTCGGGCACGCCCTGCATCTGCTGCACTCGCAGTTCGATGCCGGGGAGGGGTGCGAGGCGCTGTTTGTCCCGTCCTTCATCAATATGAACACACCGGACGACCCGCACGGTGACGGCCTCTCGTGCCCGCTGACGCAGAGCTATCCCTTTCAGGTCCGCCAGCTTGCCCCGCGCGCGGCAGTGGTGGCCCCTGCCCTTAACCTGCGGCGCGGTGACCGGGCCGTGGAACGTGAACTGCACGCCGCGCTCCGGCCATGGCGCGTCACGCGCCGCGAAGTCCGTACGGCGCTCTCCCGCGCGTGGACAGCGCAGCGTAAGTTTGAAGACCGCCTGCGCGCCAAGGGCCGCGAAGTGCTGGAGCACCTCGACACCGAGGCCGCCGTGGTGGTGGGGCGCCCCTACAACGCCTTTGATTCCGGCATGAACCTCGACCTGCCGCGGAAGCTGGCGGGCCTTGGCATCCCGGCCATCCCCATGGACTTTTTACCGGCAGAGGACGTCAGCGACACGTGGGGCACCATGTACTGGCGCTCCGGGCAGCGCATTTTGCGCGCGCTTCGCGCCGTGCGCGGCGATGCGCGGCTGTATCCCATCTGCATTGGCAGTTTTTCCTGCGGGCCGGACGCGTTCATCAACACACTGGCCGAACGTGAGTTGGCGGGAACGCCCGCCCTCTTTCTGGAAATTGACGAGCACAGCGCGGACGCAGGCATCATCACCCGGGTGGAGGCCTTTTGGGACAGCATCGGCGCGCGGCGCAAGGCCGGGCGCGAGCAGCGCGCCACGCGCCCCCGACTGCCGCGCCCAGCCGCGTATACAGGACGTGGGCGCACCGTGTACCTGCCGCGGATGTCCGACGGCGCGTACGGACTGGAATCCGCGTTTCGGGCCTGCGGAGTCGAGGCCGAAGTGCTCCCGCGCACCACGCCAGACGCCGTGTCCCTCGCGCAGCGGGAGTGCTCCGGCAAGGAGTGCTACCCCTACGCCACCACCCTTGGTGATGTACTGGCAAAATGCGCCGAGCCGGGCTTTCAGCCCCAGCGCTCGGCCTTTTTCATGCCCGGGGGCACCGGCCCGTGCCGCTTTGGGCAATACAACCACGCCCAAAGCATGGTGCTGGATTCCCTCGGCTACGCGGATGTTCCCCTGTACGCCCCGGAGCAATCCGCCCGCCTGTATGATGATATGGGCATTGCCGGGCGCGACCTCGCCCGCCGCTGTTGGTACGGCATCGTCGCCTACGACCTCTTAACCAAATGCCTGCACGAGACGCGCCCTAACGCGGCAGAGCCCGAACAGGTGGACGCCTGCCACCGCGAGCACTGTCGCCGCCTGCGGCAGGCGCTACGCGGGCCGCTTGATGCCGCGCCGCGCGCCCTTGCCGCCGCGCGTGACGATTTCACCGCCTTGCACTGCGGCCATAGCCCGCAGGTGCCCCGCATCGGCATCGTCGGGGAGATTTACGTCCGCTCCAACGCCTTTTGCAACGAGGATATTTGCCGCAAGGTTATGGACCTTGGCGGGGAACCATGGCTCGCCCCCATCGGCGAATGGATTGCCTACGTCAACGCCATGTCCGTGCAGGACGCCTGCCGCCAACGCGACTTGCGGGCCCTGCTCACCCTCGGGATGACCCGGCGGGTGCAGGGGGGCATTCAGCGCCGCCTTGAGCACGTCTTTGACGGACACCTGCGCACCATTCACGAACCAAACACCGCCGCCACCCTGCGTGCCGCCGCGCCCTACATCAGCGACAGCCTACGCGGTGAGGCCGTGCTCAGCGTTGGCGCGGCTGTGAATATGATTCATGCCGGGTGTCACGGCATCATCAACGTCATGCCCTTTGGCTGCATGCCCGGGACGGTGGTCACAGCGCTTTTGCGCACCGTTAGCCATCATTATGGTGTTCCCTGCATCACTCTTGCCTTTGACGGCACCGAGTCCCCGGCAAACCGTCTGCACGTTGAGGCCTTTATGGAGCAGGCCAAGGCCCGCGCCCAGCGGCAGGCCGAAACCCGGCCACCCGTCCCCGCAACGTAGCGTCGGCCCTTTCCTTTCTTGCCAAGCCGAGATACAGAACCTTCTGTACCGGATGCGCGAAGACCTTCAGGCAAGTGAGGAACTTGAGGCACATGCCAGTCTTTCGATTTGAAGCCGCCACACCAGAGGGCAAGGTGCTGAAGGACACCGTGGATGCCGCCAGCCGCTTTGAGGCCGGGCGCATCCTGCGCGAGCGCCACCTTGTTCCCCTGTGGCTGGAGGACGTTGGCCGTGGCGCACCGAGCACGCCCTCTCCACTGCGCAGGGCCCTTGCCGCCCGGATGCGCTCTCCTCTTGCCCCGCGCGACTTTGCGTCCATGACCACTCGCCTTGCCACGCTGCTGGATGCAGGGCTTCCCCTCGACGCCGCGCTCACCAGCATGCTGCAGCACGGCGTTGGCGCGCGCCCGGAGCGCATCCTCGCCAGCATTCGCGAGCAGGTTCGGGCCGGGGCCTCACTTGCCGAGGCCATGCAGCGCACGCCGCCGCAGTTTTCCCCCATGGTCCTCGCCATGGTCCGCGCCGGAGAGGCCTCCGGAATGCTTGGCACCGTGCTTGGGGAAATCGGGGCGGCAACCACCCGCTACGACGCCCTGCGCCGCCGCATCCGAAGCGCGCTGACCTATCCCGCCTTTCTGTGCTGCGTTGGTACTGGGGTGGTCGTCTTTCTTCTCGCCTTTGTTGTCCCCCGCCTCACGGCGATATTTGCGGACTTTGGTCATGCGCTGCCCGTACCGACGCAGGTGCTGGTCACACTCAGCCACGCCTTGAGCGCGTGGTGGCCATGGCTTCTGGGGATCGTCCTCGCCGTCGCCCTTGCTCTCCGGCTATGGCTGCGCACCGAGGCTGGCCGCCGCGCCCTTCATTCCGCGGTGCTGCGCACGCCGTTCTTCGGCACGCTCTGGCGGCGTTTCGACGCGGGACGCTACGCGCGGACGCTTTATTTGCTCCTGAAACATGGGGTGCCCCTGCACCAGGCCTTAACCATCACGCAGGGCGTCCTGAGTAACGCCGCCCTCCACCGCAAGAGCCTCAGCGTTCGTCCAGATGTCATCGCCGGGGGAACGCTGGCCGCAGCGCTACGCCGCCAAAAGCTTTTCGACGCTGGCGACATGCAGATGATTGCCGCTGGGGAGGAGTCCGGCGCCCTTGCCGCCATGTTCCGCACCGTGGCCCGCGCCTGCGAAGCGGACGTGCAGGGCGCCCTCTCGCGCGGGATGGCGCTGTTGGAGCCGGTCCTTATTCTCGTACTCGGCTCCATCGTTGGCAGCATCGTTTTGGCCATCATGCTTCCGCTTTTCGAGATGGGCAGCCTTCTGACCGGCTGACGCCCATCCGTGTTCCCGGTGGTGACAAAATCCACGGGAAACCGTACCCTTAGACCAGTACGCCCCGCCCGGGGCTTTTTTCGCGGACCTTCAACGCACGCAAGAGAGCACGCGATGAGCACGAATATTCTCGTTACCGGCGGCGCCGGATACATTGGCAGTCACACCTGCAAGCAACTCAAGGCCGCAGGCTACACGCCCGTCACGTTTGATAATATGGTCTATGGGCACGAATGGGCCGTGAAATGGGGCCCCCTCGTCATAGGTGATATTCAGGACCGCGCCGCGCTGGACGCCGCCTTCGCAAAGTACGCCCCCGCCGCGGTGATCCATTTCGCCGCCTACACCTATGTGGGCGAATCCGTGGAGGATCCGGGCAAGTACTACCGCAACAACGTGTACGGTACCGTGAACCTGCTTGAAGCCATGCGCGACCACAATTGCGGCAACATTATTTTTTCCAGTACCTGCGCGACCTACGGCGTGCCCGAGACCATGCCCATGACCGAGCAGCTCCCCCAGCGCCCCATCAATCCCTACGGCTGGACCAAGCTCATGATTGAACAGGTCCTGCGCGACTTTGAACACGCCCACGGCATAAAGCACATGGCCCTGCGCTACTTTAACGCCGCAGGCGCCGACCCCGACGGCGAGATTGGCGAGGACCACGATCCCGAAACCCATCTCATCCCCCTCACCGTGCTGGCCGGTCTTGGCCGTCGTGGTCCCATCAAGATTTTTGGGCAGGACTACCCCACCCCCGACGGCACGGCCATCCGCGACTACATTCACGTCACCGACCTTGCCGACGCCCACGTGCTCGGCCTTGGGGTGCTGCTGGACGGTGGCGAAAGCCGTATGATCAACCTCGGTACCGGGCACGGCGCCAGCGTTCGTGAAGTCGTCGACGCCGTGGGACGCTCCCTCGGCTCCCCCGTCCCAGCCGAAAACGCCCCCCGCCGCGCCGGAGACCCGCCCATGCTCGTGGCGGACGCCACCCGCGCCAAAACCGAACTCAGCTGGACCCCGCGCTATACCAACCTCGATGACATCGTCGGCACCGCCTGTCGCTGGCACAACGCGCATCATGGGAAGTAAACAAAGGCCGGTGAGCGAGAAGACGGCTTTGTAACTCGATAAAAAACGATCTGAGAACGCCTCCGTCAGAGATGACGGGGGCGTTTTTATTTGTCTCCACACGGCCGAGAGCATGTCAGGGGTGACGACCGTCCTATCCACACGCACCCGGCCTGTGCGCATTTGGGATTCTCAAGGGCTACGCCCTTGAGCCTGCGGAGCACACAACGCGTGTCGCCCCCACCCACTCCCAGCATAAAGCGCCTCCCCTGATGCAGCCCCCTGTGCCATGTCTCCTTTGGCGTTGACTGAAAAATGGGTGTCAAGTAGTGGCAATAGGGACATCGTTACAGATGGTCCGTATTTGCTGCGCTGTCTTGGCCAGTTGTGCGGCGCTCTCGCGATGCTGAGAGGATGATGATGCGCTGTGTGTCGTGGTTTGTCGCGTTTGTGCTTGTGTGCGCCGGTCTGTATTGGCTTGTCGAAGCTGTGCAGATGTGGCGCTCTCCTGTGCTGGAGGCGGCGCCGGTGCGTGCGCCCTTGGGCGCGCACCAGGGCTGGCGGGCGCCAAGCCTGCGGGACTGTGAGGTTGCGGCGGGGAGTGACGTCCTTGCGCCTTCGCGGGGACAGGCGGCGCGGCCTGATGACAGTGTGCTTGATGCCTTGCCGCTTGCGGGGCCGGGGGTGTCGCTTCGGGGCACCATTGTGTCGCATGATGCGCGGCTGTGCCGGGCGGTGATTGCGTGTGGCGGCGAGGAGGCAGCGGTGCGTGTGGGCGGCGCTGTTGGCGGGGCGCGGCTTGTGTCCGTGTACCGTCGCGGGGCGGTGCTGGAGCGTGCCGGGCGGCGTGTGGCGCTACTGTTTGATGGCGCGGAGCGCTCCGGAAAACCGGCGGCGCACCGGCAACAATCTGCGTATGACGTTATGTCATACACGCTGGAGCGGGAAGAATTTCAGAAGATTGTGTGCAGTCCGTCTGCGGTGTTGCGGCAGGCGGCGATGACCCCGGGGCGCGAGAAGGGCCGCGGGGGCTTTCGTGTGCAGTGGGTGCAGGACGGGGGCTTCTTTGCCCGTCTTGGCTTGCGGCAGGGTGATTTTATTACGGCGGTGAATGGACGGCAGGTGACGGGCCTCCCTGAGGCGCTGGGCCTGATGGATGAGCTGGGGCGGGAGCATTTCGAGGTGGAGCTGTTGCGGAACGGAGCGCGCCGCGCTTTGGTGGTGGACATCCGATGATGTGGGCGCGCAGGGCATGTGTTGGGGCCATGGTGCTTGCGGCGCTGGTGTGTCTGCTGGTTGGCGGCGTTGCGGCGGCGGACGGCGGCGAGGACGCTGGGGCTGATGGTGTGCGTATGGATTTTGAGGACGCGGATATCCGCTCGCTCATTAAGTACATCAGTGATGTCACGGGCCGGAATTTTATTGTGGACCGCCGGGTGAAGGGGCGGGTGACGGTGCTGTCTCCGCGCGCGATTACGGCGGATGAGGCGTATGGGGTGTTTGCGTCGGTGCTGGAGGTGCACGGCTTTACCACGGTGGAGCAGGGCGCGGTGACGAAGATTGTTCCCTCTGCCGAGGCGCAGAGCATGAGCGTACCGACCCGTGCGGGGTTACGGCCCTCGGACGGCGGCGAAGCGGTGATGACGCAGGTGCTGCCCCTCACGCACGCCAGCAGTTTGGATTTGCGCAAGGCCCTCTCTGGCCTTGTGTCTGCGGCTGGGCTGATGACGGACTATCCGGCAGGAAACATGCTGATTGTGACGGATTACCGCTCCAATGTGGACCGCATTGCGGGCATTGTCCGGCGCGCGGACACGGCGGCGCGCGATGGGCATGTGGGCGTGTTTGCCATGCGCCACGGGAGCGCCCCGGCCACGGCGGAGGTGGTGACCCGCCTGCTGGCGGAGCGGCGCGAGGCGCGCCTGAGGCGGGGCGAGAGCGTGTCGCACACGGTGGCGGGGCTGGCGCGGACGAATACGGTCATCGTGGTGGGCGTGCAGGAGGACGTGGAGCTTGTGCGGCGGCTGGTACGCGCCATGGACGTGCCAACGCCGGAGCATACGGGCACGGTGCACCTTGTGTATTTGGAGAATGCGGACGCGGCGAGCGCGGCGGAGGTGCTGCGCAAGCTGATGGAGGAGCGCGCGGGCGAGGCGTCCGCAGACGCCACGCGGCGGCATATCAGTGTGGTGGCGGATACGGCGACCAACGCCCTTGCCATTGCCGCGCCGCAGGAGGAGTTCGCGGTGCTGTCGCAGATGATCCGCCGTCTCGATGTGGCGCGGCGGCAGGTGTACGTGGAGGCGCTGATTATGGAGGTCTCCGCGGATAAGGGGCTGAGCTTTGGGGTGAATTGGTCCGCTGGCGGCACAACGCGCATCGACGGCACGGACGCGCTGGTCTTTGGCGGCTCCAACCCCGGGGGCGCGCCCGGCGTGGTGGATGGCGCGCGCGAGACGTTTTCCATGCCGTCCGGATTTTCGGCGGGACTGGTGCTGTTTCCCTTCACCATTGGCGACCAGCGCTTCAACTCCGTGGAGTCGCTCATTTCTGCGTCTAAGGTGGATACGGGCTTCAAGGTGCTGGCAACGCCCCAGCTCCTGACCTTGGATAATGAGGAAGCGCGGGTGGATGTGGTGGATACCATCCCCTTTGTGGAGCGCGTGACCACGGAGAGCAAGGATACCGAGTCCACCCAGAGCATTACCTACAAGGACGTGGGCGTGAAGCTGACGGTCACCCCGCAGATTGGAACGCACGACATGCTGCGCCTGCGCCTGCATCAGGAGGTCAGCCGCGTGGTGAACAAGACGGTATCCGTTGGCGAAAGCGAGCCATTGCTCCTCGCCCCCACCACAAAAAAGCGCGAGGTGGAAACCACGGTGCAGGTGCGCGACGGGCAAACTATTGTCATAGCGGGCCTGCTGAGCCGCGACGAATCGCGCGACCGTAATCAGGTGCCGGGCCTTGGGGACGTGCCGGGGCTTGGGTGGCTGTTTAAATCCAAAAGCACCCGGCAGAGCGACACGAATCTTTTGCTCTTTTTAACGCCGCGCATCATCGACAGCCCGGAGCACGCCGCGCGCATTGCGCGCGAAAAGCGGCGCGAACTGGAGCGCGTGGGTGTGGATGATGACGGCCTTGGCGAGGCATGGATTGCGCCGCCGCCCTTGCCGCAACCGGTGCTGGAACCATGAGCGCCCTTCACCCCCACAAGACGCAGGGGCAAGCCGGGCAAGGCTCCCCGCCGCAGGCATCGCCCCAAGCGCAGGGAAGGGCCGAGGTCAACGCGCCGCCCTCCATGCTGGACCAGTCTCTTGATGACATGCTGCAAACGCATCCCTTGGTGCCGCAACAGGCGGCGCAGGCCCTGCGGCGCGAGGGGGGCGCGGCGGGCGAGGCGCTGCTGCGCGGCCTTGTGCGCGGGGGGCATATGGCGGAGATGGACGCCGCGCAGATTCTTGCCGGGCACTATGGCCTGCCGGTGACGGACCTTGCCGATGCTACGGCGGATACGGACGCCCTTGGGGCTGTGCCTTATTTGTACATGAAGGACCACGGCGCGGCGCTGTGCCGCGATGGCGGCGGGCGTGTGCTGGCTGTGGCCGGGTCGGAAGGGCTGCTGGTGGCCGCGGACGCGGCGGCGGTGTTTGGCGCGGATGTGCGGGTGGCGGTGGCGCCGCGCTCGCGCATTGTGGCGCTGCTTGGCGCGGCGTACGGCGAGGCGGGCGGCGATGACATTGGCGGCATTGCCATGCCGGGCGCTGGCGAGGCCGGTGCGGGGCTGGACGCGGAGGCGGACATTGAGGCGTCGGCGAGGGATTTGCTGGATGAAACCAGCGACGCGCCGTTTATCCGGCTGGTGAACGCCATCATCGCCCGCGCCATCCGCGAGGGGGCGAGCGATGTGCACATTGAGCCTTTTCCGGAGTCCCTGCGGGTGCGCTTTCGCCTTGATGGCGTGCTGTATGACAGGTGCCACCTTGCTGCGGGGCTGCATGCGGCCATGGTTTCGCGCATGAAGATTTTAGCCAAGCTGGACATTGCCCAGCGCCGTTTGCCGCAGGACGGGCGCATCTCCCTCGCCCTTGGGGGGCGCAAGGTGGACCTGCGCGTGGCAACCCTGCCAACGGGCTATGGCGAACGCGTGGTCCTGCGCGTGCTGGAGAAGAGCGCGCGGGTGCTCTGCCTTGATGAATTGGGCGCCCCGCCGGAGGACATCCGGCGCATCACGGGGTTGGCGGCGCTGTCCCACGGGGTGGTGCTTATTACCGGGCCGACGGGCAGCGGCAAGACCACCACGCTCTACGCCCTGCTGCGGCACATCAATACGCCAGCGCGAAATATCCTGACCATTGAAGACCCGGTGGAGTATCAACTGGACGGCATCGGCCAGATGCAGGTGCAGGAGAACATCGGCCTCACCTTTGCGGCTGGGCTGCGGTCCATTGTGCGGCAGGACCCGGACGTTATCCTTATTGGCGAAATCCGCGACCGGGAAACGGCGGAGATTGCGGTGCAGGCCGCGCTGACAGGGCACCTTGTGTTTGCCACGCTGCATACCAACGACGCGGCCAGTGCGGTGACGCGCCTTGTGGATATGGGCATTGAGCCGTTTTTGCTGTCGTCCGTACTGGGCGGGATTGTGGCGCAGCGGCTGGTGCGGCGGCTGTGTCCGTCCTGCGCGCAGGCATATGAGCCGCAGGCGGAGGAATTGCGGGACCTTGGGTTGTCCCACCCCTTTGGCGGGGCGGGGCTGTACCGCGCTGGCGGGTGCGAGGCATGCCGGGGCACAGGCTACCGGGGCCGCAAGGCCGTGATGGAGGTGCTGTGCGTGGATGAATCCTTCCGGCGGCTTGTGGCGCAGACGCCCGACGCCGACGCCCTGCGCCGCCACGCTGTGGCAGGGGGCATGCGCCCCTTGGCGCGCTCCGCCTGCCGGGATGTGGTGGCCGGAAAGACCAGCGTTGCCGAAGTGCTGCGCGTGACGCGGACGGCCTAGGCGTGGAGGGGAACGTGAAAGGCACACGGCGCGCGGCGCAGCGGGGCATTACCTTGGTGGAGTCGCTTGTGGCGTTGGCGCTGGCGGGGCTTGGTCTTGTGGCCGTGCTGCATGGCGTGCAGCGCAGTCAGGCCGAGGTTGCCGCCCTGTCCCGGCGTGACGCCGTGGTGCGTGAGGCCGCGGCCCAGCTGGCGCGATGGCGCGCCTTGCCCCCCGGTCGCCGTTTTGCCCCCGGCGCTGATGACCAGACGCAGACAGCGACGCCGGGCGTAACGTGGACCACAACCACGTGGCGGCAGGCGCCGGGAGTGTTGGCCCTGCGCCTTACCGCCCGGTGGGGGCAGGGTGGCGAGCACAGCTACACCATTGAAACCGCCAAAGTGCTGCGGGGGGCGGAGGACGGCACCATGGAGCGCCGGACATGACGTCTTGTGCTTCGGCGCGCGCGGGCCGTGGTTTTACGCTGGTGGAGATGCTGGTGGCGCTGGCTGTGGCGGCGGCGCTGAGTGTTGGCGTGCTGGGCGCGCTTCGCGGACTGATGCGCGGAACGCAGAACGCGCGTGATGCGCAGGCGGCGCGCCATGCGGCGCGGGTGGGCCTTGCGCTTGTGGAGGATGATTTACGGTCCGCCGAAGGTGTGCGGACCCTGCTCCGCGGGATTGAGGAGCCGCGGGCAGCGGGTCGGCAGGTGCAGCTGCCCGCCCGGACGGCGCGGACCGTTCTGGACCTGACAACCCGGGCGCTGCCCCTTGAGGGGAGGGCGCTGGAGCCGGATGCGGTGCAGCGTGTCCGGTACATTCTGCATCCGGGTGAGGGCCGGGACGGCCGCGCCACACTTCTCCGTCAGGAGTGCGCTGCGGGCGGGCGGGGTGCTGGCGCCCCATGGGCGCGTGCGGAAGTCTTTGACGCGGTGACCAGCATGGACATTGCCGTGGAGGACGGCGGCGCGGCGCGTGGGCTGCGCGTCGTGCGGGTGCGCCTTGGCCTTGCCACGGGGCAAGGACATGGGCGGGTGTTTACCATTGCCGCGCCGGTGCGCGAAGCGGCCCTTCGTCCCGCAGGCGGGGGGCGGCCATGACGGCGCGCGGGCAGGAACAGCGCGGGGGCGTGGTGCTCATTGTGCTGGTGGTGCTGGCGCTTGGCTCGTGGTGGGCGCTGGAACTCGCCCACAGCGTGCGGGTGGAGCAGGCGGGTTCCGCGTGGCTGCGGGACAGGGCCGGGGCAACGGCGCTGGCTGAGGCGGGCATCGCCACCGGGCGCGCGGCCTTTGAGCGCGCGGCGCCGGAGCGCCTGCATCTGTCGCCCTTTGCGGCGCAGGGGGCGGCAGGGGGCGCGGCAGTGCCGGGCTACACAACGGGCGCGCTGCGCGTGAGCATCCAAGACGAGACGGGCAAATTTCCCCTCAACGCACTGGCGCGGCTGCGCGCGCAGGAGGTGCGGGAGGCAAGCGGCCTTGCCGGGGTGTTCGCGCGGCTGGTGCGGTTGGCCGCGCAAGAGGCAGGCCGTCCGCTGTCTCCAACGCAGGCGCGGCGGGTTCTTGGCCGCATGCGGGACTGGATAGACGCGGACGACGCCGCGTGCATGGCTGGAGGGGGGACCGGGCAAAGTGAAGGGTTTGAGACTGCGCCGGGCGGGTCCGGCGCGCCAAACCGCCCACTCAAGACCCTCGCCGAAGCCCTTATGATGCCTGTGGGACCGGGGATGACGGTGGGCGACGTCCTCCCGCCGGAGAAGGCGCGCAGGCTGTTGACGGTGGAGGACACGGGCGGGCGCATCAATATGAACACCGCCCCGCGCGAGGTGGTCATGGCGCTGGTGACGGCGCCGGAGCGGGGTGAAGCCTTTTGGCAGGCCGTGGAGGCCGGGCGGCGCAATGCGCGGCGTAGCGTGACGCCGGGGTGGTACTTGCATCCCGGCGGGCCGGGCGGCGCATCCTTCGCGGCGGTGGTGGTTCGGTGCGTGGATGTACGGGCGCGGGTGGCGGTGGTGGACGCCGAGGCCCGTTGTGGGCGGGTGACGCGGCGCATGCGCATGGCGGTGCGGCGCGTTGGCGGCGGCCCTTCGCAGGCCGTGTGGTCGCAGGTTTGGACGGTGCAACAGCAAGGAACAAACGCGGCATGATGGGCGGCAGACTGTGTGTGGACCTTTCCCGGCGTCCTGTGCCGGTGGTTTGTGTCGGCGCGCGTGGGCGCGTTCGCGCCGCCGCGCTTGTGGAGGCCCCCAGCGGTCCTCTGGACGCTGTGGCGGCCCGCATTGCGGACGTGGCGCGCGAGCGCGGCATGACGTGGAGCACCTGCGCCGTGGGCCTTGGCGCGGAGGGAATGTTGTGGCGCCCCCTCTCCTTCCCCCGCCGCGCCGGGGGGCGGCTTGCGCAGGCGGTGGAACTGGCGCTGGAGCAGGAACTCCCTACGTCTCTTGATGGCCTTGCCACCGCGTGGCGGCGCACGTGGCGCATTGGCGCGCAGCACAAGGTGCTGGCCGCTGCGGTGGACCGGGAGCGCGTGCGCGCGACAGCGGACGCATTTTGCCGCGTGGGGCTTGCGCCATGCTCTATATGGCCGGCGCAGCTTGGCCTTGCGCCGATGGCCGCGCTGGGCGGCGCAGACGCGCTGGTCATGGACCTGCGGGGCGCGGTGGTGGACCTTGTGGCCGTGGCGGGCGGGGAAGGCGTGTTTGTCCGGTCGGAATGTGTGGGTGATGACGCGCCGCCGCAAGAAGCGCCGCGCCGCATTGCCATGTGGGCTGTGTGGTGCCGGGAGCGCGGCATCTGCGCGCCCACGCGGATTGTGTGGGCGGGGCGCGATAAAGGCCGCGCGAGGGCCATTGCCGAGGACGCGGCGCGTCTGTGCGGGCTTGAAGTCTCGCCCGCACCGCCCCCCAAGGTGCCGGAACAGGGGGACGGCGCGGATGCGTCAATGTTTTGCGCGGCGGTGGGCCTTGCCGCCGTGGCGCGGCAGCGTGGACCGGGATTGTGCTTTGCGTCGCTCCGCGGCGGGGCGCGGCGCGGCTGGTCGCCCACTTTGGTGGCCGCGTGTGCGGGGTTTGCCTGCGTCAGCCTTGCCGGAATGCTGGGGGCGGATATTGCCGTTCACCACCGGGGGGCGGCGGCGCAGGTGGAGGCCATGCACGCCGCCGTTCATGAGGCGCTGCCCCGCCTTTCCGGCAGACGCAGCGCGCAGGAATATGCGGCTATCCTTCGCGCCCGCCGTGCGGGCCTGCGCGCGGGAGGGGCGACGGAGCAGGGGCGCGTTCTTGGCGCGCTGGTGGCGCTGTCGCGGTGCGCCGTCCCGGGCGCGCAGGTGCGTCTGGAGCAGTTTTTCTGTGATGGCGAAGCGGTGCGGTGCACGGTGCGGGTGGAAGGCGCGGCCAGCGCGAAGGATGTCGCCCGCGCTCTTGAGGCGTCGCCAGATTTTGCCGTCGTGCGCTGCGAGGCCGCGCCTGACGGACGCGGCGCTGGCTACCGCCTGACCGCGCAGTTGCGGGGCGCGCCATGAGCGTGCGTGCTGGACTGCGTGCGGTGCAGGACTGGCCGCTGCGCCGGTGGGCCATTGCTGCGGCCCTGCTGGCGGCGGGCGCCGGGGTGGCCCTGCTGGCCCAGCAGCGGGAGCAGGCGCGCGCTCACTACGCCGCCACCGTCGCCACCACGCAGCATGTGCGGCGCGAGGCCGCGCAGTACCGCGCCGAAATTGCCGCAAGGCCCGCCCAAAGCGCATTGGCGCCGGCGCAGGATTCCGCCGCCGTTCCGGGGCCGCAGGAGAGCCTGCGAGACATCCTGCTGTGGGCGGCCAAGGCATCCGGCGTCGTCAGCGGTATGCGGCTTGATGCTGGCGCGCAGCAGGCCATGACCGTGCATTTTGCCCCCAAGGGGCAGGAGGCGGGCGCCCCCCTTGGGGCAGTGCTCGGCTGTTTGTGGCGGGCGGAGCAGGCGAGTGGCGGGGCGCTCACCGCGCTGGAAATAGACACGTCGGGGCGCGCCGCTTACGTAACGGCGACCCTATCCCGCGCCGCACCGGGCGGCGCAACCATGCACAGGGAGGACGCGCAGTGAAATCGCGCACCACACCGCCGCGCCGGAGAGGGCGCGGCGGCTTTACGCTGTTGGAACTCATGGTGGTCATAGTGATTCTTGGCGTGCTGGCCGGGCTGGTGACGCCGCGTCTTATGGGCGAGCCGCACAAGGCGCGCGTGGTGAAGGCCAAGCTCCAGATGGAAAGCCTCGCCACCGCCTTGCACAAGTACGCCCTCGACAGCGGGGCCTATCCCACAACGGAGCAGGGGCTGGACGCCCTTGTGACCAAGCCGCGTACAGGCCGCGTCCCGCGGGAGTATCCAAAGGACGGCTATATCGCCAAGGTGCCGCGCGACCCATGGGGTACGCGCTATGTGTACCTCAGCCCGGGCGAGCATGGGCCCTTTGATGTGCTTTCTTATGGCGCGGACGGTCAGCGGGGCGGCGTGGACGATGATGCGGACATCGGCAGCTGGACCATCGAATAGCGCCTTTACGCTTCTTGAGGTGCTGGTGGTGCTGGTCATCGCGTCCTGCGCCGCTGGGCTGGCCTTTGCGCCGTGGCGCGGGGGCGGTAGCGCGGAGGCGCTGCATGCGACGGCCCGCCGGTGCGCCGCCGTGGTGCAACGCGCCCGCACGCAGGCCATGCTGACGGGCCAGCCATGGCAGGTGGTTGTGGATTTGGACGCCCAAACGGTGTCGGCCCGTCCTCTCGGCGCGCCGGAGAGCCCGCAGCGCCGCGCTGGGCGTGTAACCGTGCGGGAACCGCGCCGCATTCTCTGGGCGCGCACAGCGGTTTCCGGGGGAGATACTTTGGGGCGGCAGGATGCCGGACGGGTGGTGCTTGTGGCGCAGCCCTCTGGGCTGGTGGAGCCTGTGGTCCTGTGCGTTGGGGATGGCCAGGCGCGCGTTTGGGCGCGGGTAAAGGCCCTCAGCCAGCGTGTGACGGTGAGCCGCACGCCCGTGGAATGAATTGATACGAGAGCAGATGGGGGATGATATGGGCAGAGTGTTCCGGTGTTGCGCCGTGGTGTTGTGCGCTTGTGTGGTGTGTTCGTGTGCGTCGCGGTCCCACGTGGGGGAGGAGTCGTCAGCGCCCATGGCCCAGCGGGTGGCCCTGCTGGACGCCGTTATGCTTGGGGACGTTGAGCAGGCCCTGCGGCGCGCTGACGCCCTTGTGGCGAGCGGTCACGCCACTGCGCGGGATATGAATACCCGCGCGGCGCTGCTGCTGCGCCTTGGCCGCGCCAAAGCCGCCCTGCATGACGCCGCCGCCGCGTGCCGCGCGCAGCCGAACGTCGCGGGCTACCACATCAACCGCGCTCTTGCCCTGTTTGGCCTCCGCCGCTTTGACGAGTGCCGCGATGCGTGCGACGCCGCCCTTACGCAGAATCCGCACAGCGCCTCCGCGCTGCTTATCCGAGGCCGGGCGTGGCTGGCGGCTGGTGAAGCAGGCCTTGCGGCCGAGGATTTCAGCGCCGCCATTACCCATGCGCCGGATGCAGCGGCGGGGTACGCCAGCCGTGGCCGGGCCAACCTTGCCCTTGCCCTCAATACCGACGCCTGCCGCGACCTGCGCGCCGCAACGGACCGCGCGCCGGACCAGAGCGGGACGTGGAATAACCTTGGGGTGGCACTCTTGCGTTGTGGCCGTGTGGCGCAGGCCGACGCCGCGCTGACGCGCGCCATCATCCTTGAGCCGGGCGTGGCGCGGTACTACTACAACCGCGCCCGAATCCGCGAAGCGGCAGGCGACATGGCGGGAGCGGAAAACGACTACACCCGCGCCGTGGCCCGCATGCCGGAGCTGGGCGAAGCCTATGTGAACCGCGGGGTGCTGCGCATTGGCGGCGGCGCGCGGGATAAGGGCATGGCGGACCTGCGCCGCGCGTGCGAGCTTGGCCTGTGTACGCAGTACGAGGCCTATAAAGCCAAGCTGTAATGCCGGAGGGTTAGGCGTCCCCCACATAGGGCAGGCGGCGCCCAAGGCCAATCCCGCGCGGGGTGACCGTTGCCACATAGGGCCAAATTTCCACGCCGCGCTCCGCCGCCATATGCAGCAGCCGCGCAAATTCCGGGTCAATGAAGTCCGCCGGGCCAAAGCACGAGGCGTCATCGCGCTGGATGAGATAAAAGCACGCCACACGGATGCCTTGCCCGGCAAGGGACATCAGCTCGCGCAGGTGCTTTTGCCCGCGAGTGGTCACGGCATCCGGGAACACCGCCACGTCGTCCTCCACGAGGGTGACGTTTTTGGCCTCCACGTACAGCGCGCCCTGCGGCCCATCAAGGCGCGCATCAAGGCGCGAGTCCCCAATGGTCGATTCCGCGCGGAACTCGGTATATCCCGCCGTTTCCGGCAAAACGCCCGCATGGAATGCCGCCTTGAGCAGGCGGTTTGGCGTCAGGGTGTTCACGCCCACACGTGTGCCGTGAAAGTCCATGGTCTCCAGCGTGTACTTGAGCTTGCGGTTCGGGTTGGCCGCAGGGGACAGCAAAACCTCCGCCCCCTGTCGCAGCAGGCCCAGCATGCTGCCGGAATTGTTGGTGTGTGCCCACACAGACGCGCCGTCCACGTCCGCCTCCACGCTAAAGCGTTTGACGCGGCGGATGAACCGGCCGGTGAGGCAGTCCTTAGGAAAGGGGAGAAGAGGGGGGTGTGATGTTGGCATACAGGCCCTTGTGCTCCGCGCCATGGCAAAGGTCAAGGCGCGCCCGGGGCGGGCTGACGGCTTTCATTTCATGGGAAATTCCACTACAACCGGGGAGACGAACAGCGGCTGAGGGGAGTTGGTATTCTCTTTTGTTGTGATACAGGTGGGTTATGAGACTTTCGAAGAAAATTGCACAGGTCAAGCCGTCCGCGACGCTGGCCGTGAGCAGTAAGGCCATGGAACTGCGCGCTCAGGGGCGCGAGATTGTCAGCCTGTCCGTTGGGGAACCGGACTTCGCGACGCCGCAGCATATTTGCGACGCCGCCAAGAAGGCCGTGGACGACGGGATGACGCGCTATACGCAGGTTCCGGGCATCCCGGCCCTGCGCGAAGCTGTCGCAGAGTATTTCAATTCGTACTACGGAACGTCCGCAGGGGCGGACAGCACCATCGTGACCAACGGCGGCAAGCAGGCGCTCTATAACCTGCTGCAATGCCTGCTTGATCCCGGCGACGAGGTGCTCATCCCCGGGCCGTACTGGGTCAGCTATCCCGCTATGGTGGAGCTGGCCGACGGCGTGCCCGTTGTGGTGGGCGCTCCGGCCGCGCAGGGCTTTAAGCTGACGCCCGAGGATTTGGACCGGGCGGCCACGCCCCGCACGCGCGCGCTCATCTTGAACTCGCCGTCCAATCCCACGGGCGTTGCGTACACCGAGGCCGAGCTCACCGCCATTGCGCAGTGGGCCGTGTCCCGCGGGGTGTTCGTCATTTCCGACGAAATCTACGACCGCCTCGTGTACGCCCCGGCAGAGCCGGTGAGCCTTGCCCCCTTCTGGGAGCAGCATCCCGAATCCGTGGCCGTGGTGAACGGCCTGTCCAAGAGCTTTGCCATGACGGGCTGGCGCGTGGGCTTCACCCTTGCGCATCCTGACCTCGTCAAGGCCATGTCCAAGGTGCAGAGCCAAAGCACGTCCAACGTGTGCTCCATTGCCCAGCATGCGGCCCTTGCGGCGCTCACCGGACCGCGCGAAATGCTTGGGGATATGTGCGACGCCTTTGCCCGCCGCCGCGACAAGGCCATGGACGTTGTGGCATCGTGGCCCGGCGTTGTGTGCCCGCGTCCGGATGGCGCGTTCTACATCTTCCCGGACGTGAGCGCGCTGTACTGCGACAGGTTCAAGAATTCCACGGAGCTGTGCACCTTGCTTCTGGAAGAGGCTGGTGTTGCCGCCGTGCCCGGTGCGGCCTTTGGCGACGACGCCTGCGTGCGCTTCTCCTACGCTCTTGACGACGACACCGTCGTGGACGCCCTCACCCGCGTGGGGCGCGTGCTGACGGGACAATAGATTGCAGGCGCGCCCCTTGGCGGCGCGTGTGGTTTCGGCCCCCGGCGGGACCGTTGATGTTTTGGCGTGCGGCGCGGCCTGTGCCTGTGGCAGGGCCGCGCCTGCCGCCAGAAGTGAGTGGGGCGTGTGCGGATGTATGGCCGCGGCGTATGGTGGCCGCATCTGTCTGCGCTTGTAAGTGGGGCCAGGTGGCCGTGCTTTTACGCATGTTATGTGTATGGGCCTGACGGTTCAGGCCTGCGATTCGGGGCAACCCCGGCGGAGGAAAACGAGTGAACGCCCAACGTACCGATATCGGCGCCGCGCCGTTCAAACTGGCGAAGTTCCTGTCATGGGGCTCGCTGGCGCTTATTCTTGCGTCTGGGCTCTTTTTGTCCGTCATCATGGCCAACTACGCGCGCCAGACCCTGCTCACCAAGCAGCAGGAATTTGCCCATCTGCTCGCCGAAAACATCAACCACCAAGTTTTTCAGCGGTTCACCGTGCCGACGCTTCTGCGTTTTCGGCATATTGAGCTTTCCAATCCCGAGCAATACCGACAGCTTGAGAACGTCATCAAGGAGACCATCCACGGTCAGCACGTTTTTGAGTTCCGCATCTACGACAACGAGGAGGTCGTCTCCTTCTCCCTGAACAAGGACGTTGTGGGGCGGCGGGATTTGGCCGGGGCCGCTGTGCGTCAGGCCTTCAACAAGCTGGAGCACAGCTTTGAGGTCATCAGCCGCGTGCCTCCGTGGCAGGCCATGTTCGACTTTGACATGCAGCCCAAGAGCGTGGTGCTGCGCATGGTCTATCCCCTGCGGACCGAGCGCAGTCTCTTTCCGGGTGGGCCATCGGGGCAGACCATGGGCATCCTTGAATTCACACAGGATATCACTGACGATTACAAGACCGTCATCAGCTTTCAGTGGCTGATTATTTTCACGGCCATTGTGTCGTCCCTTGTCCTGTTCCTTGTGCTGCTGGCGATGATTCACAAGGCCGACGAGCTCAACGCCCAGCGCGTGGCCGAGCGTGAAAAGCTGGAGCGCGAACTCCACCAAGCCGAAAAGCTCGCCAGCATGGGCCGCGTTGTGGCGGGCATTGCCCACGAAATCCGCAACCCCCTCGGCATCATCCAGTCCAGCGCGGAATTTTTGCTCAAAAAGGCCGGCACCGAACAAAATTCCTCATCCAAGCGCATGCTGGAGGTCATGAACGACGAAATCCGCCGCCTCGGCCAGACCGTCAACGACTTCCTCGACTACGCGCGCCCCAAGAATCCGCGCATGGAAAAGGTGGATATCGGCAGTGTGCTTGGGCAGGCCGTGGCCTTTTTGGAGCACGAATGCCGCGAGCGCGGCGTTGCCGTGGTAAAGGACGTGCCCGAGGGGCTTCTCGTACGCGGCGACAAGGACCTGCTCTACCGCGCCGTGTACAACATCATCGGCAACGCGCTGCAGGCCGTGGCCGACGGCGGCAAGGTCTCCGTTGTGGCGCGTCCCATTCAGCGCGGCGTACGCGTCGCCATTACCGACAACGGCCCCGGATTCTCGGAAGAAGTGCTGGAGAAGGCCACAGACCCCTTCTACACCACCAAGCACAACGGCACCGGACTCGGGCTGGCCATCGTGACCAACATTCTGGCCAGCCACAACGCCGACTTCCAGCTTGAAAACGCCGAAAGCGGCGGAGCCCGGGTGGTCATCGTTTTTCCCGCCGCCTAACGCAGTGCGTCCGGCAGCAGACAGATTTCATTCACGTTTCAGTTCAGCAAGGTGACAGGCAACAATGGCGCATAATATTCTCGTACTCGACGATGAACGGAACTATCTTGTCGTACTCGAAGCCCTCCTCGACGAGGCGGGGTACAACGTCACCGCGCTCTCCGATCCGGAACTGGCTCTGACCTATCTGGAGGAGTCCGAAGTGGACGTCCTCATTACAGATATGAAGATGCCCAAGCTCTCCGGCAACGAGGTTCTGGAGCACGTGCACCGGAATTATCCCCATATTCCCGTGCTGATCATGACCGCCTTTGGCAGTATTGAGTCCGCCGTGGAGGCCATGCGCATCGGCGCCTTCGACTACATCACCAAGCCCTTTTCCAACGAGGAGCTGCTTCTCTCCATCGCCAAGGCCACACAGCTTGCGGACATGCACCGCAGCAACCGCCTGCTGCGTGAAAACCTCGAAGAGCGCTACGGCCTGCACAACATCATCGGCAAGTCCAAGGCCATGCACCAAGTGCTGGATATGGTGGACAAAGCCGCGCCCACACGCAGCACCGTACTCATCGAAGGCGAATCCGGCACCGGTAAGGAGCTTGTCGCCCGCGCCATCCATTTCGCCTCGCCGCGAAAGGACGCGCCCTTCGTCTCCGTCAACTGCATGGCCCTCGCTCCCGGTGTTTTGGAAAGCGAGCTTTTCGGCCATGAAAAAGGCTCCTTCTCCGGCGCCGTTGCCAGCCGCCGCGGCCGTTTCGAGCTCGCCAACGGCGGCACCCTGTTCCTCGACGAAATAGGCGAACTCACTCCTGAATTACAGGTCAAACTGCTTCGCGTGCTCCAGGAACGCAAGTTCGAGCGCGTCGGCGGTTCCGCCGAGATAGAAGTGGATATCCGCATTGTGGCCGCCACCAACGTCGACCTTGCCAAAGCCGTGCAGGATGGCTCCTTTCGCGAGGATCTCTATTATCGCCTCAACGTTGTGCGCATTCAGATGCCCCCCCTGCGCGAGCGCCGCGAGGACATTCCGCTCCTCGCCGCCCATTTTCTGCACAAATATGCCTCGGAAAATGAGAAGGATTTGCAGGGCTTCTCCTCCGAAGCCCTCAACTACATCTCCGGCTACGAGTGGCCCGGCAACGTGCGCCAGCTGCAAAACGTCATTGAGCGCTGCGTCGTCCTCACCTCCGGCGACACCATCGCTGTGGACGACCTCCCCGCAGAAGTGCGCGACGAGGAATCGCAGTTCAAAGGCGCCGTCGACCTGCTCCCCTCGCGTCTGAACCTCAGCGACACCCTCGAAAAGATTGAGGCCGCCCTCGTCCGTCGCGCCCTCGCCCGCAACGACTTCGTCAAAGTCAAAGCCGCCGAAGCCCTTGGCGTTTCCAAGTCGCTTCTGCAGTACAAGCTCAAGAAGTACGGCATCACGGGGCAGAAGTAAGGCGGCGCATTGCGCCGTGTTGCAGTGTGGTGCGGTGTGTGGTGGTGAAAGGCGGTGTGTTGCGGGGGCGGTGGTGCGTGGCTGGATGAGGCGGAGGCGCACACGGTTTTGTGCTCCGCAGGCTTAAGGGCCGCGGGCCCTTAAGAATCCCATGTGCGCACAGACCGGGTGCCGTGAGAAAGACGATCGTCACCCCTGACGGCTCTCGTCCGTGTGGAGGGGAAGAGTTTTTGGGGGGGGCGTTGCGCCTTGGGCGCGGCGGTGAGAATCCCTGTTTGGGAAAAGATGGGGCCGTATTACGACTGTAATACGGCTTTGTTTTTTCTATGATTCCCGGAGAGAAGGAGCCGAGGTGAGGAATGTGCGCTCCGTAAAAGAGTTCGCCGGACTAAGTGGGTCCATTCCCCAGCGCGAAGCACGGAATCTCAAAGCATTCGAACGCTTCCAAGCGTTCAGAGCGGCCTAGCCCGTGCCGTACGCCGCCACGCGCCCACCGCGAACATCCGCGCACAGCACCCGGCCAGCCCGCCATCATGTAGAATTCCTCCCCCTCCACAGTCCCAACACTCCCCAACCCCCATCCCTCCGCGCGAAGCACAGAAACACCAAAGCATTCGGACGCTTCCAAGCGTCCAGAGCGGCCCAGCCCGTGCCGCGCTCCGCCACACGCCCACCACCAACACACGCGTACAGCACACGGCCTGCCCGCCATCATCCATCGCCCTCTCCTCCCACAGTCCCAACACTCCACAACCACCATCCCTCCGCGCGAAGCACAGAAGCACCAAAGCATTCGGACGCTTCCAAGCGTCCAGAGCGGCCCAGCCCGTGCTGCGCTCCTCCACAAACCCACCACAAACATCCGCGCAAAGCACCCGGCCGGCCCGCCCAACCACAGCCAGAAAACCACGCCCGAGACTGCCTCGCGCACACCACCTCCATTCATCCGGCTCCGGCCGGAGGGGGGCGGGTGTCCAGAGGGTGTGGGGGGAATGGTACAGTCCGGGTACATAGGTAACAGATTAGTCCGGGAACATGGGTAACACTTCAGGCATAGTCTGCCTGGAGGTAGCGTATGCCCTGGACAGAGGTAAGACCTATGGATGAACGGATTCGATTTGTTGTAGAGGCTGGGTCAGGAGCTGAGAACATGTCTTGGCTTTGTAGAAAATATGGCATTAGCCGAAAAACTGGCTATAAATGGCTCAATCGCGCACAAATGCATGGAATATTTGCTTTAAGCGAACACAGTCGAGCTCCGCGAAATTGTCCGCATCGCACGCCAATCGAGATGCGAGAGGCCCTCATTGCTTTGCGCAAAGCAAATCCAAGTTGGGGGCCAAAGAAAATAGCATCTGAAGTAAGCGATCGCTTTGGCCTAAGGCCTCCGGCGCCAAGTACGATTGCTTTGATTTTCCAAAAGGAAGGACTTAGCAAGCCCCGCAGACGCCGTAATGTTGTTATCCGCAACTGGCCCAACAAGCTCACTGAAGCAAGGCATCCTAATCATGTATGGACAATGGACTATAAAGGTTGGTTTGAGTTGCCCAATCGTAAGAAATGCTGGCCCTTCACTGTAATGGATCTGCACAGCCGTTACGTTTTGGCTTGTGATCCACTTGCCCAACCAGCCTTGGCCCCAACACAAGAAGCCTGTGACCGTGTTTTTTCCTACTTCGGCTTACCTCAAATTATCAGGGTGGATAATGGAATTCCCTTTGCGAGCTGTGCGGCCGGAGGAATATCGCGCCTTAGCGCCCAGTGGCTTCGCCTCGGAATAACCGTGGAATTCATTGAACCGGGAAAGCCTCAACAAAATGGTGCGCACGAACGAATGCACCGCTCTTTAAAGCGAGAACTTCGTAGAGCAGACACTCTTCGCCGCCAAAGACGCAGGTGTCAGACATGGCGGAGGATTTACAACCATAGCCGCGGTCATGAAGCTTTAGGCATGCGAACGCCTGCTGCTCTTTATGCGCCATCAAGCAGACGCCCACCAAGAATCCTTCCAGATTTCGTATACCCCCCTGAGTATATTCTGAGGCGAGTGAAGCGAAGCGGCTCCATACAATGGAGGGGACATCACAGATTTATCAGTCAAAGCCTGCACCGATGCACAGTGGGCCTTTTGCCAAACCAAAAGGGCGGTATGAATATCTATGCTGGATCAATCTTTTTAGGAGTACTGAATGATTCAGACACAAAAGGCTTAGTCAGGCCCTAGGGGCAACCTGTACCGCCAGAACCTGTTACCTATGTTCCCGGACAGAAGTGTTACCCATGTTCCGGGTTGTACAAATCCTGCAAGGTTCCCCCATCACCCTTTGGCCGTCGGAGACACGGCGACAACATACAGAAATACCGACGAAAGCACCTCTCGGCCCCGCCACCACAACTCCACACCACCAAGGCCGCCTTTCCTCGGCCCCGCCACCACAACGCCACACCACCAAGACCTTTTCCTCGTCCTCCTCTCTTCTTCCTCTTCTTTCTCTTCCTGATTTCCGCATTCCCTCTCTTCCCCTCTCCACCCCCTCCTTACAACCCCACTTCAACCAAAAACCTTAATACCGTTCAAATTCGCCAGCCTTCTCCCCTTGTTCCAACGATGCCACGCGCCCTGCTTCAAGCGTGTTGTTCCTTGCGCCATTCACATGAAAATAACTCATGGAGCGTTTCAGGATTGTGGCTTTGGACGAAAGAGAAGCGGCGGTTGTGGCCAGTCGTTCCGAGGCGGAGGCGTTCTCTTGGATGACGGCGTCGAGATCATGGAGCGTATCAGTGACTTGAGTGACCCCTGCGCTTTGTTCTGTGGCGGCGGCAGATATCTCCTGAATGAGGTCGGCGGTGCTTTGGATGTCGGGGACCATTTGTTCGAGGAGCCGCCCGGCCTCTTCCGCGACGCTGACGCTACTGCTGGACAGCTCGGAGATGCCTGCGGCGGCTGTGCCGGAACGTTCGGCGAGTTTGCGAACTTCTGCGGCGACCACGGCGAAGCCCTTGCCTGCCTCACCCGCTCGGGCGGCCTCAATGGCGGCGTTGAGGGCGAGCAGGTTGGTTTGCCTCGCGATGTCTTCAATGATGGTGATTTCCTCCGCAATTTTCTTCATGGCTTCTACGGTGCGCTTGACCGTATCGCCGCCTGTCTGCGCATTTTGGGCGGCCTGTGAAGCAATGGTCTCTGTCTTGCCCGCAATCTCGGCAGATTGCTTGAGCGAGCCGGACATTTCCTCCATGCTGGCGGAAACCTCCTGAAGTCCGGCGGCTTGTCGTGTTGCCCCTTGCGACAGAGTTTCGCTGGAAGAGGCAAGCGTGCTGCACTCGTCGGCGACGTCTGCTGCGACGTCTTGGGCGTCGCTGATGGTGTCGGTCAGTTTGTCTTGCATGGTGTGCATGGCCCTGAAGATGGTTCCCATTTCGTCCGAACGTTCCGCGACGCGGGCGGATTGCAGGTTGCCGGAGGCAATCTGTGTGGCGATGTGGGCGCAGTCGCGCACGGGGAGCATGACTGCGCGTTGGAGCACAAAGAGAATGATGACGATGGGCACCGCGACCAGAATGGCGATAATTCCGGCCATGGCCCACATAACGGTGCTGACCATGGCGAGCTGGGTCGAAATATCCATGGCCATGACGATGGAGCCTATAACGTTGCCGCGGTAGTCTTTGACAGGAAGGGCCCCGAGGGCGGACGCGCCCTTGAGCGCGACGTGGGTCGTTTTCATGCCCTGAGCGAGAAAGTCGGCGGTTGTCAGGTTTTGCACCTCGGTGTTGTCCTTGCCGTAGACGAGAACGTATTTGCCGTCGCGCAGGGGGTTGCGTTCCGGATCCTGGAGTCTTGTGGTGATGGGCAGAAGGGCGGCGTCCATATAGAGTTGGGTGCGGATGTGCTTGGAGGATTCAAGAGCCTGCAAAACGCTGGCAAAACCAATAAGCACTTCCACGGAGCCAAGGTGGGTGCCGTCTGGTGAGGTGACGGGCGCAAGGCCGCGAATGGTGAAGCCGCCGCGACCAGGCTCAATGCCTTGAAGAGGGGCCTTTGTTGTGTTGACGTCGATGACCGTGTTGCGGAATGTGGACAAATCATCCGAAATGTCTACCCATTGGCCGTTTTGTTTGGCCTGTTTGTCGCGCCAGACGCGTACAAGACTGCGTGCCGTCGGTAAGTGAAAGTGCGCGCGAAAGGAGGTGCCGACGATGGATTTGTAGCCATTAAGTATGGAGGCGAGAGAGCGGCGGAGTTCTTCACGCGCTTGTTGCGCAAATGGGTCCTTGGGCGCGTCCATATTCCCTTGATGGGCAATTTCGAAGGCACGCACCACCGCGGGCATTTGGCTGAAGAGGGCGGCTTGCTGAAGGGCGTTGTGGGACATTTGGGCGATGGATTGTTGTGCGTCATCCATTTTGCCTTGGAGCGTCAGCGAAACGAAGGATTTCTCCAGTTTGTTGAACTGACTGCTCAACACCAGATAACCGGAAATTGCCATAAGTAAGGCCACCATCAAGAGGGGAGCCAGCATTTTTACACGTATCCCCATTGCGCTCTCCTTGGCTTATGCGTTGCGTGTTGGTCGGGCTGCTTGTTGCAGCACACCAATCCTTCATATTAAGCCCCAGACGGGCGAAAAAGTCCACGCCTGACAGAGAGAACAACGTCAGCCCCGCCGGACCCAAGAGCGCGGTGCGCTTGTGCTGCCGGTGGATGGAGAAAAACCACTTGACTTCCCCCACCCCCTCCTTCATAACCACTCGGCATCCGGACAACCCGGACCGCCAGCGCGTCCCCATCGTCTAGCTGGCCTAGGACGTCGGCCTCTCACGCCGATAACAGGGGTTCAAATCCCCTTGGGGACGCCACTTCGATACCAAAGCGGCCGACGCATTCTGCGTCGGCCGCTTTTTTGTTTGGTCTCATTCGAGGGCTAAGGGGCTGGGACAAAGAGTTTGTGGCTGAGGGTCAAGCTGATGTGCAGGCGCACTCTTCGTTGCCCATTTTTTCGAATATTTTGTACAGTGCTTGAATGCCGAGGTTTTCGTAACCGAGATCCATAGCAAAGGTATAAAAGCGATTGGTTAAGGAGAGTCCCGGAAGGCTTATTTGCATCCGTTCCGCTTCAGCCAAGGCTATTCTCATGTCTTTGACGAAATGTTTGATATAAAAACCGGGGGCGTAGTCGCCATCGGCTATGCGGCGCCCCAATCCGTTGATACAGGCGGATGCGGCCGCGCCAGTACCAATAACGTCGATGACCTCATGCAGATCCATGCCTGCCTTATGCGCGTAGAACAAGGATTCCACGGCACCGACGATGTTTCCAGTGATGAGAATCTGGTTGCACATTTTGGTGTGCTGTCCGGCTCCGGCCTTGCCACGATACCGAACGTTGTCCCCCATGATATCCAGGAGGCCTTTGACCTTCTCGAACGTTGCCTGTTCTCCGCCGACCATGATGGCCAAGGTTGCTTCGCGTGCTCCCACATCGCCGCCGGACACAGGGGCGTCCAGCGCTTCAACACCTTTGGCTGAGGCCTCTTGGGCAATCCGTTGAGCCAAGGCGGGCTCGGATGTGGTCATATCAATGATAATTTTTCCAGAATCGGCATTGGCGAGAACACCGTTTGGACCAAGGATGGTTCCCTCAACATCTGCAGGGTATCCGACAATGGTGAAGATGACGTCCGCGTTTTGAGCGACTTCGGCGGGGGTGTCGCACCAGGTGGCACCCTCGGCTACGAGGCCTTCGGCTTTTGACTGGGTGCGGTTGTAAACGAAGACGTCATGCCCGGCTCTGAGAAGGTGCATGCACATGGATGCGCCCATGACACCGGTGCCGATCCAGCCTATTTTTTTGCCCATACGTCCAGCTCCTTTTTTTCTGCAAGCACCTCGCGCCGGGCATCCCCATCGTCTGACGGGAGTGTGCCTTTTGGGGGCGAACTGTTGCTCAAATGAGTTCCACACGATGTGGAGGCTTGAAAGAACAAAGTCAGAACATCTGATGTTCTGACTTGTGGATATTGCTTCCTCCCAGAATTGTCAATATGGTAGCCCCCGGCACGTGCTTGATATGAAAGCGAAGTCATTTTTAACCGGGCACCCGGACTGAATAAAGTAGGCAGCATGAAGCGTACCCAGCCTAGACTGAAACGAAAAAGCCTTTCAGACCAGATCATAGAAGAGCTGGTCGACCGGATTGCCCGTGGGGAAATGCGGTCTGGAGACAAACTGCCGCCGGAGCCACAACTCATGGAGCAGTTTGGCGTGGGCAGAAGCTCCATTCGCGAGGCCATTGGGGCTTTGGAAATTTTGGGTCTTGTGTCTGTCCGCCCAGGGCAAGGAACTCGAATAACGGATGCCTCGGAGATTCCAAGCTCTGCGGGATTGTCGCTCATTACCTTGCGGCAGGAAAAAGTGCGGGAACTCGTTGAAGCACGTGCGGAGCTTGAAGAGACCATTGTCCGCTTTGCCGCCGAAAGGGCTACGGATGCTGATATCGCAGAAATCCAAAAACAGCAGACCCTGCTTATCCAGTCGAAAAAGAATAATCATAGCCTTATCAAGGCAGACCTCGATTTCCACAAGGCTCTTGCCGTAGCAAGCCATAACGATATTTTTATGCGCTTCTTTTCTGAGTTGCACCATCCCATGCGTCGGTGGATGGAACAAAAAGCGAAGTATGATTGGGGCTTTGCACACGTCGAGGAAGAGCACCAAGCCGTGATAGACGCCATTGTGGCCCATGACGTCCAAGCTGCACAGGCGGCGATGCGGGCACATATAAAAACGGCAGGTGGAAAACTTATCGCGGCGCTGGAGAGTGTCGACATTCGTCCCGAGGAGGACGATGCGTCGTCCGCGTGAGGGCCCCGTGTCGTACAGGAATTGCTATTGAGCATCGTGCCGATGCGTTTTTGGGGACGCCACTTCGATACCATAGCGGCCGACGCATTCTGCGTCGGCCGCTTTTTCTTTGCTTTCTCCCTCTCTCCCCTCAACCATCATCCCCGTCAACACGAATCCCCAACCGTTCCAGCCGCTCCAGCATGGCGTCCCTGTGGGTGCCCGGCCAGTAGATGCGCTGACATGTTGGGCAGATGTGAAAGGTGGTATGGTGTTTTTTGGTGAGCGGCTGAAGCCTGTGGATGATGTCCGCCTTGGGGACGCGCTCAAGCGGCGTGTTGCAGCGCAGGCAGCGGGTAAACGGGGAAAAGGGACCGGTGAGGCCAAAAAGGCGGAGTACCTCCAGCAGTTGATCGTCCGGCGCGGCGCTGCGAATGAGACGGCCCCAGATGATGGCGGAGCGGTGGAGCAGGGCGCGGTCGCGTGTGAGGACGATGCGGCGTTCCTTTTCTGCGCGGTGGGCGATTTCGTCGTCCTCCCAGGCGTTGTCAAAGGCCGCGTCGCAGCCAAGCAGGCGCAGGAGTGTGCCCAGCTGGCGGACGTTGACGTCCACGATAAAGCGCACCCCCGGAAAGGGCGTGGGGCGGAGCGGATGGGGCGTGGTGACGTCCACGGGCGGGGCGAGGGGATGCACGTCGTAGACGGCTCCCGGCGCGAGGGGCGTGTCAAAACCGCAGGGCGCGCTGTTCATGAGGATGCGGCCCACCTCGGTGTGCGGCACGCCGATGGCTTCAATCTCATCTTTGATGGCGGCGCTTCGGGCCGCTGGGACGGTGATTTCGCCGCGCGAGCGGGCTTCGCGCAGGCTGGAGAGTCCGGACAAGGCGCGGCGCGTGTTGCCGGGTTTCAGGAATTGCCGTATGTCACCGTGGAACCGAAAGACTGCGACTGGGTGTACCACTTCATCCCCGTTTGTTGTCGTCAAACATTCGAGTAGAGCCTGCCATGAATATTTATCTCATTGTCATTATTGGGTCCATGGTCCTTGGCTGGGCCGTGAATACTACGGTCTCCCGCCTGAATGCCGCCGCGCTGGACCCCGCGGTGCCGCAGGAGTTTGCGGACGTTTTTGATGCGAAGGCCTATGCGTCGTCGCAGGAATATACACGCGCCACGTCGCGGTATTCGCTGGTGGCGGATACTGTTGGGCTGGCGGCCATGGTTGCCTTTATCCTGCTTGGGGGCTTTCCGGCGGTGGACGCCGTCGCCCGCGCCGTGAGCGGGGGGCCTCTTGTGACGGGGCTGGTGTTCATGGGCATCCTGCTGGCCCTGAATGAGGTGCTGTTTGTTCCTTTTGCCCTGTACCGTACCTTTGTCCTTGAAGAACGTTTTGGATTCAATACCACAACCTTTGCGACGTTCGCCATGGACAGGGCCAAGTCATGGCTGTTGACCGTCGCCATTGGCGGGCCCATTCTGGCGATGCTGTTGTGGTTCTTTACCACGGCGGGCGAGCTGGCGTGGCTGTGGGCGTGGGGCGCGCTGGTCTGTGTGATGGTTGGCCTGCAGTACATTGCGCCAACGTTTATCCTGCCGCTGTTCAATACCTTTACCCCGCTGGGGCCGGGCCAGCTGCGCGACGCCATTGAATCCTACATCGACAAGGTAGGCTTTGAGTTGTCGGGCCTGTTCGTGATAGACGGCTCGCGTCGCTCGGCCAAATCCAACGCTTTTTTTACGGGCTTCGGCAAGCGCAAGCGCATTGCGCTGTTCGACACCCTCATCGACAAGCACACCCCGCGTGAGATTGTCGCCATTGTGGCGCACGAGGTGGGGCACAGCTCCCTTGGGCATGTGCGCCGCTTTCTTGTGGTGTCCATCATCAAGACGGGCGTGGTGTTTTGGCTGATGTCCTTTTTCCTGACGGACGCGGAGCTTGCCGGAGCGTTCGGCATGGCCCAGCCGACGGTGTATGCCGGGCTGGTGTTTTTTATGCTGCTGTATACGCCGGTGTCCCTTGTCCTGTCCGTTGTGGCGCAGGCGGTGTCGCGCCGTCATGAGTACGAGGCGGACCGCTTTGCCGCGCGCACCACGGGCGACCCGGAGGCCCTTGTCACTGCGCTGAAGACGCTGTCCGTGTCCAACCTGTCGAATTTAACGCCGCATCCGGCGTATGTGTTCGTCAACTATTCGCACCCGCCGGTGCTGGACCGCATCCGCGCTTTGCGGCGGCTGGCGGCGCAGGACGCGCCCCGGTCCGCCAGCGAACCGGCATAGAGGCGCCAGCTGGCACCAGACGCGGCGTTGACAAAATGTAATCATATCGTATTTCATGGTATCGGAGGATAACGCAATGCCGCGCAAAGTACGTTCTGTGCGGGTTCCTGAGGAACTCGGCACACTCGACCTGTCCGGACTTGTCCGGGAGTGCGAGAAATATCTGCGGGATCTCGAATCCGCGACCATGCTCAAGGTAGAAGGCAACCGCGAGGCCGCCGAAGCGCTCATCCGCTCCCGGCAGGCCGACCTTGGCCGCCGCATTGGCAAAAAGGTCTGGGAAGCGCGCGTCGAGTATGGCAAAACCCGCTCCGCAAAGACGGAAGACGACGAGTAGGCCGCACGCGGCCCGCTGTGAAGGACAGCCCCGGTTCCCATTTGGGAGCCGGGGCTGTTTGCGTGTTTTGAGGGGGCGAGCGGGAGAATCTGCGCGCGTTTTCTGAGGGAGCAGGGGCGGCTAGGGGCAGAAGCGGCGCTTCCATGACTGAAAACATATAAGGGTCCACAGCTCCTTGCGCCTGTCGCGGCGCCCGGACATGTGCTCGTCCACGATGGCGCGGACGGCCTTGGTGTTAAAGAGTGGCTCCGCCGCGAGGGCGCGGGGGGAAAGGGTGTCCTCCACCAGCGGGCGCAGGGGGCCGCGAAGCCATGCGGCCAGCGGAATGCCGAACCCCTTTTTGCCGCGCGCCGCAATGCTGCGGGGTACACGGTCACGCAGCAGGCGACGCAGGATGACCTTGCTGGTCATGCCGCGCAGGCGGTGGCGCGGGGGCAGGGCGCAGGCAAAGGCGGCAAGGTCCGTATCCAAAAACGGCGCACGTACCTCCAGCGAATGGCTCATGGAGGCTTGGTCCACTTTGGCGAGGATGTGCCCGGCCATGTAGTAGCGCAGGTAGAAATACGAGGCCATGTCGATGTCGCTGGCAAAGTGGCGTGCGCCGCAGTCCGCGGCGAGGTCATCCAGCGGGTCAAAGCCCGCCACGGCGTCCAGTGCGTCCGGGTGCAGCAGGGGCTGTTGTTCCTCGCGCAGAAAGGCGGAAAGCCACGCCTGCTGGCGCTGACACCCGGTGTAGCCCATGCCCCGCAAAAAGCGCTGCACCTTGAAGACCAGTCCCATATTCCGCTCCGAAGCCGGGACGACATAGGCCGCGCGCGTGGCAAGGCGCATGAGGCCGCGCGGCAGGGCGTCCAGAAGCCGCGCCGGGGTCAGGGCGCGGAAGGGGTCGTACCCGGCGAGGAGTTCGTCGCCGCCGTCGCCGCCAAGGGCCACGGTGACATGCTCTCGCGTGAAGGCGGAGAGCAGCGACGTGGGCAGGATGCTGGGGTCGGCCATGGGCTCGGACAGGCTGTCCAGCACGCCGGGCAGAATGTCCAGCATGGCCTGCGGCGTGAGCAGACGCTCGTGATGCCGGGTGCCTATGGCTGAGGCCACGGCCCGTGCATGGGGGGACTCGTCAAAGCTCTGCTCCTTGAAGCCGATGGAAAAGGTGCGGATGTCCTGCGGCGGCAGGCATTCGGCCATCAGCGAGGTGATGGCGCTGGAGTCCAGCCCCCCGGAGAGGAAGATGCCAAGGGGCACGTCACTCATCAGGCGCTTTTCCACGGCGGCTTTCAGCAGGCCCTCAAGGCGCGCGGTGGCTTCCGGCAGGGAGAGGTCCGCGTAGGCGTCCACAAAGGGCGGCTCAAAATAGCGTTCAATGCGCGGCGCGCCGCCGGACCAGAGGAGCATATGCCCCGCCGGAACCTTGGCCGCGCCTTCGATGATGGAGTGTGGCGCCGGGATGTACTCGTGCAGGAGGAACCGGGACAGGGAATGCACGTTAACCCGGCGGGGAATCTGGGGGGCGAGGAGCAGTGCGCCAAGCTCGGAAGCAAAGGCCAGCGATTGGTTATCCGCCCAGTAGTGGAGCGGCTTCTTGCCCCATCGGTCACGGGCGAGAAGAAGCTCCCCGCGCGCGCAGTCCCACACCGCAAAGGCGAACATGCCGTCAAGGCGGCGCACGCAGTCCTTCCCCCATTCCTCGTAGGCGTGGATGATGACTTCCGAGTCCGTGCGTGAGGCAAACTCATGCCCCCGGTCCTCAAGGATGGGGCGGATGGAGCGGTGGTTGTAGATTTCGCCGTTGAAGGTGAGCCAGATGGTGCCGTCTTCGTTGCACATGGGCTGTGCGCCGCGTTCGGACAGGTCCACAATGGCAAGGCGGCGGTGCCCGAGGCCCGCGCTGGCGCGGCCGCCGCCACCGGGCAGAATCCGTGTGCCGCGTCCGTCCGGCCCCCGGTGGGCGAGGGCGTCGGTCATGGCGTCAAGGACGGCGTCGTCCACCGGGCGGGCGTCCGCATGCAGTATTCCGGCAATGCCGCACATACGCTATTCTCCCCGCACCCTGCGGACCACGAACTGGTCCTTGTGCTGGCCCTCAAAGTACGAGCGGATAAGCAGCTCGCCGATAAGGCCCATGAAGACGATATGAACCCCCGAAATAAGCGCAAGGGCCGCCAGCACCAGCAGTATCCCCCACGACACGCCAAGCCCTATAGTTCCCTTAAGTAGCGCCAAAAGCGCCACGCCCCCAAGGCCCGCCCCGGTAGTCAGCCACGCGATTTTGCCAAAGAAATGAATGGGCCGGGTCATATAATCCGAAAAGAACCGCACCACGATGAGGTCCAGCACCACGCGCAAAACGCGGGAGAGGCCGTACTTGGCCTCGCCATGGATGCGCGGGCGGTGATGGACTTCAATCTCCGCCACCCGCACGCCCAGCCACGCGGCAAACACGGGAATGAAGCGGTGCATCTCGCCGTAGAGGCGGATGTTTTTGATAATGCCGCGCTTGTAGGCCTTGAGGGTGCAGCCGTAGTCGCGCAGTTGCACGCCCGTGCCCTCAATGAGTTTGTTGATGATGCGGTTGGCCACCCACGAGGGCAGGCGGCGGGTGAGGGCGGCGTCCTTGCGGTATTTGCGCCAGCCGTTCACGAGGTCATACCCCTCGGCCATGGTTTCCAGCAGGCGGGGGATGTCGTGCGGGTCGTTTTGCAGGTCGCCGTCGAGGGTGATGACGATGTCCCCCCGGCAGTATTTGAACCCGGCTGACAGGGCCGCGGTTTGCCCGTAGTTGCGGCGGAATTCAATAACCTTGACGCGGGGGTCGTTCTCCGCCGTGGCCGCCAGCACTGTGTCGGAGCCGTCGGTGCTGCCGTCATCAATAAAGATGATTTCGCATGTTTCGCGCAGGGCGCTCAGCACCTCGGCCAGCTCTTTATACAGCGAGGTGATGTTGCCTGCTTCGTTGTAGACGGGGACGATGACTGACAGCGCGGGGCGCTTATCCCCGGCCCCTTCGCCAAAGTTGCCAATCATGCTCATGGGCGAGATGCGCCCAAGGCGCGAGGACAGGGGCGGCTCGCCGGGGCTGGCTGCGGGCGCGCCGGGGGTGGCGATGGCTTCACGCAGGCGGTGGGCTTCATCCTCTGCGCCTTCGCCCTCCAGCGCGGTGACAATGGCCGTTGCCGCGTCCACCTCGCCAAGGGACACCAGCACGTAGCCAAGATTGGCGCGGAAGGTATCCTGCTGGGGGGCCAGCTGTGTGGCGCGTTCAAGGGCGCGGCGCGCGGCGGGCAGGTCGCCAAGGGAATAGGCGGCCACGCCAATGTCGTTGTGCAGTTCCGCATCGTCCGGGCGCAGGGCAAGGGCGCGCTCAAGATGCTCCCGCGCGCCGGGCATGTCGCTTTGTGCGGCGCGGTAGCGGCCAAGGTGCGCGTGGGCGTCGGCGTCCTCCGGCGCAAGGGCCACGGCGCGCTCCAGCAGGCGCCCGGCAGTGTCCGCCTGCCCCGTCTCATGGGCGAGGGCGCCGGCAAAAAGCACAAGCTCCGGGGTTTCGCGCTGGTCAATGGCCTTCAAGAGGCGGGTGAGGGCGTCGGCGTATTCCTCGCGCCGGAAGTGCAGCAGCCCAAGAGCAAGGTTCGATTCAAAGCCGTTGGGGTCCAGTTGGAGGCGCTTTGCAAGGCGGCGGATATCGTCATTGGAGGTGGTCATGTGGTACTCCGTGCGCGCTCAGACTCCGCCTGCGCGGCGGGGATGGCGATGATGCAGGTTCCGGAAGCGTCGGGAAGGATAACGGGGCGGACTTGGCGCCCTGCGCAGAAGCCGTCCACGGCCTCGGCCACGCCCGGCCAGCGGGTTCCGGCGTAGTCGTGCACGATGATGACGCCCCCCGGGCTCATGCGCGGGGTAAAGAAGGCCAGCCCGGCGCGGGTTGGTTCCAGCAGGTCGCAGTCCAGATGCACGACGGCGAAGCGCTCTTCGTCCGGTACGGCGCTGGCCGTTTGGGGGAAATAGCCGGGGCAGTAGGTGACGCCATCCTCGCCGACGCGCTGTTTTACCAGATCAAGGCTGGTGTTGGCGCATTCGCGCCCGGCCTTGTTGACGGGGTCGGCGTCGATATCGCGTTGGGGCAGGCCCTCGAAGGTATCAAAAAGATACAGGCGCCGCTGCGGCGCAAGATGGCGGAAAAGACGCGCGGTGACGCCGCGGTAGACGCCAAGCTCGGCCAGCGCGCCGGGGACGCCAGCATCCAGTACGCGGCGGATGTTCGCGTGCAGGGCGTACAGGCGCATCAGGTCCGCCCCGCGCGGGTCGTCCAGCCGGGCGATGGCGTGCACGGTGTCCCAGTCCGGCATGGTCCAGTGCCACGTGGGGCGGCTCACCAGATGAAAGCGCCCGCCCGGACGGTTGACCGCGCTAAACAGGGCCTGCGTTCCGGCCCGGACAAGGCGGTTTGTTATCCGGCGCAGGATGGGCATGGGGCGTCTCCTTGGGCGGTGGTGTGGGCTGGGCAGACAAGGGCGGCAAGCTCTCGGGCAAAGGCTTCGGCGCGGTGGAAGGTGGTGTGCCTGTCAAAGACGGTGCGCAGGGCCGCGCGGGCGCGCTTTTCCGCCGCGTCCGGCCGCGCGAGTATGGTGCGCAGCAGGTCGCGGTAGGCCGCCGGGGAGTCGGCCACAAAGAGGGCGTCCTCATCAAAGCGGCGCGGGAGCAGGGCGGGGCGGTCCACCAGCTGGGGCACGCCGCAGGCCGCAAGAATGTAGGTGCGCTCGTTCAGCTCCGTTGGCCGTGAAAATTGCGAGGCAAGGTGCAGGTTCAGCCCCACTCGCGCCCGGGCAAGGATGCTCCGCTGGGCCGCGGGGGGCGCGTCGGAGAGCAGGCACCGCCGCGCATGCCGCCATCCCGGCCCATCCACGAATCCCGCCCTTTCGCGCAGGATGGGGGCCAGCCAGTCGGCGTAGCGGTCCCACTTAGAGCGGTTGGACGAGGCCAGAAACACGTAGTCAATGTCCCGGCTGATACCCGGCGCCGGGTAGAAGTCCACAATGTTGGCGCCAAACTCCACGGACAGGATGGGCAGTCCCCGGTCATGGAAGGGGGCATAAGCCTCGTGGTCCAAGGACTCGCGCGCATGCCACGACGTGTAGCCGCTTACGCCAAGCTCTTCGGCGCGGGTCAGGCGCTGGCTGAGGGGGGCGTCGGCTTCGCCCTCGGGCGAGGCGGTCAGAAAGAGGTGCAGGGGCGCGCTTTGGCGGTAGTCCGCAAGGGCGCTTCGGTCGATGTCGTCAAGGTAGACGTGGTGGTCGCTGGTCAGCAACGCGTTGGGGGTAAAGCGCTTCAGCGTTTCCTGCCAAGGCGCGCCAAAGGGCTGCGTCAGTGTGGGCACGCCCAGCACGTCCAGACTCTGGGCCAGATTGGTGTAGGCCGAGTATCCGGCGGGGGAGACCGAAGCCGGGGGAACATGCACCAGCACGCGCAAGGGGCTGCCAGCAAGGCGTCCGGTAAAGTGGCGCAGGGCCTTGGCGCGTAGGGCAAGGCCCTCTGCGGCGAGGCTGGCGCTTTGCGGCGCGGGGGCGTCCTTGTCTGCGGCGGCGATGGCCCAGTCCAGCAGTTCATCATGGGCGGCGATGGTGCCGGGATGCAGGCGGCGCTGAAGCTGGCGGAAGCGCGTGGCCGCGTCGGCAGTGCCCGTCAGCTCGCGGAAGGAGTCGCGCAGGGCGCGCAGGGCGTCACGCATGGGGCGCCTCCCTTTTCTTTGCAAGACGGCGCAGGCGCGAGATGGCGCGCCGCGCGTACAGCGCCGCAATGTCGCGCGCGGGAAAGCGCAGGGCCGTGCGCGAAGTGTCCACATGGGGGCTGGTGATGGCCCCTGTGGTGGAGGCGTCATCTGGCTTCCAGCGGCGGCAAAAGGTGGCCCAGTCCTCGTCCGCGCGGGCCAGATTGTCCTGCCGGATGGCCTTGGTGGCGTGGGGGAAGTGCTCCACAAAGGAGCGCGGCGCGTCCGCGACCTCCCACCCCCGGTCCCACAGGCGCATGCACAGGTCGCCGTCGGCGTGATAGAAACTGTAGGCGTCCTCGTCGCAGTAGCCCACCTCCTCCAAGGCTTCGCGCAGATACATGCCGTGGTTCACAAAGACTTTGCCCCCAAAGGAATGCCCGACGATGTAGGGGCGCTTTCGGAAGCTGTCCCGCCAGTAGAAGGCCAGCGCGCCGACGCGGCGGCCAGCGCCGGTCAGGGCGCCGTAGCGGGCAAGGGCCGCGTCCACACTGCCGGGGACGAGGAGGGCGTCGTCGCTGACCATGAGGACGAAGCGTCCGTGCGCGGCCTTGAAGGCCAGATTCATAAACCACCCCCACGAGCGGCGCGGCAGGGGCGCGCCCCGCCACGAGCCGCGGTTGTGCTGGACGATGGTCACCACGTCCTTTTGCCTGCACAGCCAGCGGGTGGCCCCGTCCGTGGAGCCGCCGTCCACCACGATGATTTCATGCGGGTGGGGGGCCAGCTCGCGCCGCAGGCTGGCGATGGTGCGCCGCAAAAAGCGCGCCCGGTTGTAGGAGCCGAGAACGGCGGAAATGACGGGCGTACTCACGCGGCCTCCTGCGCCAGCAGTGCCTCCAGCCTGTCGCAGAATGCGGCCAGCCCGGGCGCGGGGTCGAGGCGTTCGTCATAAAAGCGTTGGGACTCCTGCGAGTGGAAGGCGTAGTCGCGGTCCATTTCCGTGAGCAGGCGTCCGGTCTCGCAGGCCTGCTCGTAGATGCGGCCGCACCCGTAGCGCGTGAACTCGCGCATGAACACGGGCAGGGCGCTGGCAAGGATGGGCAGGCCGCACAGGGCGTACCAGCCCACCTTGCCGGAGGAAAAGCCAATGTGGGTGATGTTCTTGCCGCTGGTCCAGTCGTCCGGTGTGGCCATGTAGGGCGCAAAGCCAAAATCCGCAGAGGCAAAGACCTGCGGGAGCACTTCCGGTGGTACTGGACCATGGGAGAGGAGCAGGCGTCCGCTCTCGGTCAGCCGCCCGAGGTGGGCGTCCATGCGCGGGCCAAGGCCGGAGCGGCAATGCACCACCAAGAGGAATTCTTCGGGCCATGTGGCCAGCATGTCCTGCCACAGGTGCAGGCCCGCCCAGCTCGACGGACTGCCCGCATACAGCACGATGCGCCGTTCGTCCGGGATGCCAAGGCGGCTGCGCAGCCAGCGCGTTTCGCGCAGGGGGGTGCGCAGGGGCGCGTTGGGCACAAGGACCATGTCCTCACGGGGCAGACCTGTTTGTTCGGCCAGCAGGATGGCGCGTCCGGCGTCCTGCACCAGCGTCAGCTGCACGTTGCGGCATGCCGCACGCTCGGCGCGGCGCAGGGGGCGCTCCGCCGGGGTGAGCTCGTCGTCAAACATGATCTCAAAGGACAAATACACAAGGGGCAGGCGCGCGTGGGTGTTGAGGCGGTGGGCCATTTCCAGTCCGCGCGGGTCCACGCCGATGATGGCCTTGTAGTCGCTGGCGCACAGCTGACGCGGGCGGCGCGTGCGCCGCAGCCGCCGGACCAGCCGCCCCCGCAGGCCGCCGGGAGAGGGGGCCATGGGGTTGCAGGGGCCGTGCTCCGCCACAATGCCGGTCAGCCCGTCCGGCAGGCTGACGCGCATATCGCCGTCCGGACCAAGGATGTCCACACGGTAGAAGCGTGCGGCAAGGGCCTCGGCCAGATTGACGAGGGTGGGGTTCACCTCAGGACGTGCGTAGGGGGTAACAATGCAGACCGCGCCCTTCATGCCCGCTTCACCCCCACGGCGTAGACGCCAAAGGTCTCGGGCGAAGGCTCGCGCCGGGTGAGCCATTCGCCCTGTTCCACAAGGTCCAGCCCTGCCGCGTCCATGGCGGCGGTGACCTCGGGCTGGAACAGATAGCGCATGATGTGGTCCTCGCTGATGTGCCGGGCCGGGGCGCCTTCGCGCTCCACTGTGAGGTCAAAGTGCACGGTGACGGTGTGCGCGGCGGGGTCCATGGTGGGCGTGGTGCGCCTGTGCAGGCGCACGTCCTCGGCGTCCACATGCTTCTCCGTTATTTGCGGGGGCTGGGCCTCGACGCAGGGGCCGTACCAGTAGTCGAACAAAAATGCGCCGCCGGGGCGCAGGTGCCTGCTTGCGGCGTCCATGGCCGCGGCAAGGTCCTGCGGCGTGGTCATGTAGCTGATGACGTGAAAAAGCGCGACAACGGCGTCAAAGGTGCGGGGCAGGCGCAGGGTGCGGATGTCCTCCTGCACGTAGGTCAGGCGCTCGCCCATGGCGCAGGTAACGTCCATATTGCGCGCCGTGGCCAGCGTGAGCATGCGCGGGCTGCGCTCCACACCGGTGACGGCCACCCCCTGCCGGACAAAGTGCTCCGCGTGGCGGCCACTGCCGGTGCCAAATTCAAGGAGCGTTTCGGGCTGGCCTGCGTGGGCGGCAAGGCGCTCCAACACGAATGCGGCCTCGGCCTCGGAGTTCTTTTCTGGGTACAACAAATCGTAATACGTAGCGTATTCGTCAAAGATGGCGGACCCATTGGGGCGTGGTGCGGTGGGGTCATGCGGCATGGCGCAGCGCCTCCTTTACGGCGCGGGCCACGCGCTGTTGCTGGTCCTCTGTCATGCCGAGGCCGTTTGGGATGTAGAAGCCCCGCCGGGCAAGGCGTTCGGCCACGGGATGGGATTCCCCGGCGAAGAAGCCCATATTGAGGAACACGGGCTGTTCGTGCATGGGCCAGAAAAAGGGGCGCGTGCCGATGCCCGCTTCGCCAAGGCGGCGCATGACGTCATCGGCGGCAAGGGGGACGTCGTCATCCAGAACAACGCCAAACACCCAGTAGTCGTTGGTGCATCCGGGGCCCGTGGGGCAGGGCAGTATGAGGCCGGGCGTGTCCGCCAAAAGCTCCGCGTAGCGCTGGCCGATGGCGCGCTTTTTTTGCCTGTGGGGGCGCAGGCGTTCCAGCTGGGCCACGCCAAGGGCCGCCTGCACGTTGGACATGCGCCAGTTAAACCCCAGCCTGTGGTGCACAAAGCGCCGCCCGGGCTGAAAGCACAGGTTGCGCAGCTCGCGCAGGCGCTCGGCAAGGGCGTCGCTATCTGTAAGGAGCAAGCCCCCTTCGCCGGTGGTGACCAGCTTGTTGGGGTAGAAGCTGAAGATGCTGATGTCGCCAAAGCTGCCGCACGGGGCGTCCCCAATGCTTTGCCCGTGGGCTTCTGCCGCGTCTTCGATAAGGGCAAGGCCCTCACGCCGGGCAAGGTCCACCAGCGGGGCCATGTCCACGGTGAGACCGTAGGTGTGCACGGCCAGCAGGGCGCGGGTTTTGGCGGTTAGGGCGCGCTGTACGGCGGCGGGGTCCATGCACCATGTGTCCGGCAGGCAGTCCACAACCACCGGGCGCGCGCCGCAGCGCACTACGGCGCCGGCGCAGGAAATAATGCAAAATGTGGGCAGGATCACTTCGTCCCCGGGGCCGATGCCAAGGGCGTGCATGGCGGCTTCCAGTGCTGCGGTGCCGCTGGAGACGGCAATGCCGTGGCGGCGGGCGCAGTGGCGCGCCATGCCGTCCTCCAGCCGCCGGACAAATTCGCCCTCGGATGAAATCCAGCCCGTTTCCACGCACTGTGTCACGTAGCGCAGTTCGTTGCCGTCGAGAACCGGGGTGCATACGGGGATAAAGTCGGACACTGGCGTCTCCTAGTCCGTCTCGTCCGTTTCAGGGATGAAGGTCTGGCCGCGGTCCACACCGCAAAAGCGCGTCTTGTCGTGGTCTCCGGCGTAGGGACCTTGTTTGACTTCAATGAGCTGGGTGTCCTCCAGCATCTCGAACCCATGCCCGCCCGAGGCCAGAAGGATAACGTCCCCGGCGGTGAGGATGCGGCTGGAGAGGTAGGCGCATTCGTCGTCGTAGAAGTCCACCCGCAGCCGGCCGCTGACGACAAAGAGGACCTCTTGCGTCAACAGCACCTCGCGCTGGACGGGGTTGTGCGCGTGCGGGGGGATGACGTGGCCGCACGGGCGCCGCATGGACGCCAGCTGCTGTGAAAAGTCCCCGGGCGTGAAAAATTCGATGCCGTCCACGCTGTGCCCAGCCCGCACCAGTATGGCCAGAATGCGGCCTGCATTCTCCACGCGCTCCACCATGCTCGCCTCCCCGCAAGGGCAAGAGGGTTGACCGATTCCATCAAAAATACCTGAAACTGCGGGAAGCGCAAGTATGGCGCAGAGTTGTACGCGGCGCCTTGGCGCGCGGTTTGCCCCGGGATGCGGGCGCGTGGCGCGGGTGGTGGGGATTTTGGCGCGCCAAAAAAAAGCCCCCCGGCGGGCGGGGGGCTGTGCGAGTGTGGGGGGGGGGAGAAGGCGTGTGCTATTCGTCAGCAAGGTCTTTCATGCTCAGGCCAATGCGGCCGCGTTCGCGGTCCACCTCGGTGACGCGTACGCGCACCTGTTGGCGCACGCGGACCACCTCGGCCGGGTCGCGCACAAAGCGGTCGGCCAGCTGGCTGATATGCACAAGGCCGTCGCGGTGCACGCCAATATCGACAAACGCGCCAAAGGTGGTGACGTTGGTGACAATGCCGGGCAGATGCATGCCGGGCTCCAGATCCTTGATGTCGTGCACGTCCGCAAAGGAGAAGACCTCAAAGCTGCTGCGGGGGTCGCGCCCGGGCTTTTCCAGCTCGCTCATGATGTCGCGCAGGGTGGGGAGGCCCACCTCGCCGTCCACGTAGGCGTGTATGTCAATGCGGGAGCGCGCGTCCGCGCTGGCGAGGAGGTCCGGGACGGTGCTTCCGGCGTCCTCGGCCATGCGGCGGACAAGGGCGTAGCGCTCCGGGTGCACGGCGCTGGCGTCCAGCGGTTCGCGCCCGCCGGTGACGCGCAGAAAGCCCGCGCACTGCTCAAAGGCCTTGGGCCCAAGGCGGGGGACTTTCTTGAGCTGCGCGCGGGAGGCAAAGGGGCCGTTCTCCGCCCGGTAGGTCACGATGTTCTTCGCCAGCGACGGGCCAAGGCCCGAGACGTGGGACAAGAGCTCCACGCTGGCGCTGTTCACGTCCACGCCCACGGCGTTGACGCAGTGCTCCACCACGGCGTCCAGCGCGGCGCGCAGTTTCTTTTGGTCCACGTCATGCTGGTACTGCCCAACGCCAATGGCTTTGGGGTCGATTTTGACAAGCTCGGCCAGCGGGTCCATGAGCCGGCGGCCAATGGAGACCGCCCCGCGTACGGTGACGTCATGGTCCGGGAATTCCTCGCGCGCAGTGGCGGAGGCTGAGTAGACCGACGCGCCAGCTTCGTTGACCATCACAACCTCGGGCGCACCGGGCAGGGTGAGGCCCCGGACAAAGGCTTCCGTCTCGCGTCCGGCAGTGCCGTTGCCGATGGCGATGGCCTGTATTGCGTAGCGGCTGCACAGGTCCGTGACGGTGCGCGCGGCCTCCTCGGCCTTGCGCCCGCCATGGGTGGGGAAGATTTTCGTCTCCGTAAGCAGCGCGCCCTGCTCATCAAGGCAGACGAGCTTGGCCCCAGTGCGGTAGCCCGGGTCAAGGGCCAGCACGCGCTTGTGTCCGAGGGGCGCGGCAAGCAGCAGCTCGCGCAGGTTGTCCGCGAAGACGGTGATGGCTTCGTCATCGGCGCGCAGCTTGAGGGCGGCCTTGGCTTCGTTCTCCATGGCGGGGGTGAGCAGGCGTTTGTAGGCATCCTGCACGGCCAGCAGCACCTGCTGGCTGTCTGCGCCCTTGCCGCGCACAAAGCGGCGGCTCAGGCGGGTGAGGGCGGCGTCCTCGTCCGGGCGCAGGCTCACGCGCAAGATGCCTTCGCTTTCCCCGCGCAGGATGGCCAGCACCCGGTGTCCCGGCGCTTTGGCCGCGCGCTCGCCCCAGTCAAAATAGTCGCGGAAGGTTGCGGCGGTGTCCGTCTCGGCCTTGGCCTTGACGACCGCCGAGCGCAGTTCGCCCTGACGGGTAAAGAGCTGGCGCAGGGTCTCGCGCGCGGCGCGGTCCTCGGCCACAACCTCGGCAATGATGTCGCGCGCTCCGGCAAGGGCGGCGTCCACGTCCGGCACGTCCTTGTCCGCATTCACAAAGCGGCGCGCGCCGTCCGCCGGGTCCAGCCCCTTTTGCACCAAAATCGCCTTGGCCAGCGGAGCAAGGCCCTTTTCCCGCGCCATTTCCGCACGGGTGCGGCGCTTGGGGCGGTGGGGCAGGTAGATGTCCTCCAACTCGGCCATGGTGGCCGCGCCCGCCACGGCGCGCCTCAGGTCATCCGTCAGCAGGTCCCGTTCGGTGAGGGAGGACATGATGGACTCGCGGCGCTTGTCCAATTCGGCAAGGCGGTCCATCTGCTCGCGCACGGCGGCGATTTGGACTTCGTCCAGCCCCTTGGTCTGCTCCTTTCTGTAGCGGGCAATAAACGGAACCGTGGCCCCGCCGGACAGAAGCTCCGCCGTGGCGGAAATGGCGGCCTGAGAAAGACCGAGGCTTTTGGCTATGGTGTCGCAATGCTGTTGTGTCATGCGGTGTCCTTATGGTGAGAAGGTTCGCGCGCATTGGATACGCAAGGGCGTGTCGAGGTCAAGGGGTGTGTGAGGCAAGAGGGGGAGAATCCGCGCCAAAGGCCGGTCAGGGGCGGAAAATTAGCCCTGGGTGACACGTTTTTATATTTCATATGAAATTACGATGAGTAAAAAAAAATGATTATGCGAAAAATTGCTCTAACTCAAAAAAGATAGTACGGACCTGAACTCAAGAGGTGGGTCTATGGGTGCAAAAAGGTTTCATATTCTCGCGATAGTCTTGCTGCTGGCGGGGTTTTCCCTCCCCGCGCAGGCAAGGACGATGGAAAAGGACACCGACGGCGACGGCGTGGTGGACCGCGTGGCGCATTTTGATGCGGGCGGGCACCTGACGCGCCTTGAGGTGGACGCCGATGCTGACGGCCGGTTTGAACTGCGCCAGCACTACGAGGGCGGCACTATCGCCCGCGTGGAGCGCGACGCTGACGGCGACGGCGTGTGGGAGTGGACCGAAACCTACACAGGCGGCGTACGCCAGCACCAGCAGCGCCTCGCCGCAAATGGGCAGGTGGAATACGACGCCCGCTTTGATGCCAAGGGCCAGCCCCTGACCATCCGTCGCGACAGCACCGGGGACGGCGTTCTGGACACGGTGCAGTCCTATGCCCATGGCGTGCTCGCCGCCGTGACGGTGGACGTGGACCAAAACGGCGTGTGGGAAAGCCGGCAGGAGTATGACGGCGGCGTTCTGCACACCCGGCGTGTGGACGCGGACCAAAGCGGCATTGCCGAGGCTGTGTACACCTTTGCTGCGGACGGCAACGTCTGCCGGAGCGAACACGATGTGGACGAGGACGGCTGGGCCGAGATGATCCGCCAGTACGAGGGCGGGCAGCCCGTCCTGCAGGAGGAGCGCACGCCGCAGGGCGTTTTGACGCGCCGCACCGTGTACAGCGGGGGTCTGCCCGAACGGCAGGAGCAGGACGTAAGCGGCGATGGACGTCTGGACCTGACGACATATTTTGCCAAGGGCCGCCCCGTGCGGCAGGAGGCCGACACCACCAGCGACGGCGCGCGTGACACGGTTCGCCTGCTGGACGCCGAGGGCGTCCCCGCCACGGTGCGCCAGGACACCAACGCCGATGGGCGCTTTGACACCGTGCAGACCTACGCCGCAGGCGTTCCCCAGCGCCTTGAGCGCGACGAGGACCACGACGGACGCCGCGAAACCGTGGTGCTGTTTGCGGATGGCGTGCGCGCCAGCCTCACGCGTGACGCGGACGGCGACGGACGCCCGGACCATAAGGAAACCTACGACGCCACAGGCCAGTGCGTGCGCGTGGAGCATGACCGCAGCGGCAATGGGCGCATTGATACATGGCAGCGCCTGACCGGCGGTGAGGTGACGTTTATGGAGTCCGACGAGTCCGGCAATGGACGCGTGGACCTTCGGGCGTGGTTTGCTGGTGGCAACAAGACCCGCCTGACGCGCGATGCGGACGGTGACGGCCGTTTTGAGATTACGCAGCGCTACGGCCACGAGGGCTGGGACATGGTGCTGACGCAGGATGGCGACGGGGACGGCGTGGCGGAATACCGCCTGTGCTACCGCGCGGGCCTGCTGCGCCACAAGGAGTACCGCCAGCCGGACGGTGCGGTGCAGATGGCGGAGTTCTTTGACGAGAAGGGCGCGCTGGAGCGAAGCCGCGAGCGCGAAGCCAGCGGCGCCGTGCTGACGTGGTTCTACGGCCCCGGCGGCGAAGCCCTGCGCGCCGAGCGTGACAGAGACGGCGACGGCTCGCCCGAGGAAGTCTTCACCTACGACGGCGGCGTTGTTGCCGCAGTGTGGGAGGACACCAACGGCGATGGGCGCCCTGATGTGTGGGAAACCTATGATGCCAAGGGTCGCCTTGTGTCCACGTCGCAGGACATGGACTTTGACGGCGAACCGGATTTGACCAAAGGCCAGCCCCGGGCTGGCGTGACGGACGCCGCCGATAGCGCGGCGGCAACGACGCGGAGGGATCATGTTGGAACTGCTGGGTAAGGGGGGCGTTCTCGTCTATCCCATTCTTGCGTGTTTTGTGCTGGTGTGCGCCATTTTTGTGGAGCGCCTTGTGGTGTTTTCCCGCGTGCGGGTGCGCGGGGCGGAGCTGGCAAGCGGCCTGGGACGCCTTGTGCGTGACGGCCGCGGCGGTGAGGCGCGCGCCATGCTCGATGGCGACAACAGCGCCCTTGGCCGGGTGCTGGCGCAGGTGCTGCCCGTCAGCGCGGCGGACAGAGAAATGATGGAAACCGTGCTTGTGAGCGCCACCAACGACGAATTGCGCCATCTCTCCCGCCGCACGCAACTGCTGGCCACCATTGGCAACATTGCGCCGAGCCTTGGGCTGCTGGGGACCGTTATTGGCATGATTAAGGCCTTTATGGTGATTCAGGAAATGGGCGGCAAGGTGAACGCCGCCGTGCTTGCGGGCGGCATCTGGGAAGCCATGCTCACAACGGCCCTTGGCCTTGCCGTAGCGTTGCCCGCCATGGCCGCGCACAGCTACCTGATGGCGCGCATCACCCGGCACGAGGCCGGACTGCGGCGCGGGGCAGTGGCCTACCTGCAAACCCTGACCGGACCGGAGCGCGAGGCATGATGGTCCGTCCTGATTCCCGCCCCCGCTACGGCGTGCAGGTGCCCCTGACGTCCATTATCGACATTGTCTTTTTGCTGCTCATCTATTTTTTGCTGACCACCAACTTCATGGTGGACGAGGGCATCACCGTCAAACTCCCCAAGGCGCAGGCCTCGGCCCCGCAGGTGGAGCGCGAGCTGGTGGTCTATGTGGACGCCGCGGGCAAAACATGGGTGGACGCCGACCCTGTCCCGGACGCCAGCCTGTTTACGGAGGTGAAGGGCCGCCTTGCCGCGCGCACGAACAAGGCCGTCATCATCCGCGCGGATAGGGATTTGGTGCTGGATAACGCGGTGCACGTCATGGACACGGTGAAGGCCGCCGGGGCGTCCAAGCTGTGCCTCGCCACCGAAAAGGGCGCGGGGCAATGATGGACGCCCTGCGCGAGGATGGCCTGTTTGCCGCCCTTGTGGGTGTCTTTGCCATTGCGCTGTGCCTTGGGCTGTGGGCCGCGCCGAACCCCGGACCGGAGCGCCTTGCCGCCATTGAAATCGACATGGCGGACGTGCCCTCGGACTCCGGGCGCGATATCCCCACCCCGCGCCGCAGGATGGATGCGCCAACGCCCGTCTCGCCGCAGCCCGTCCGCGCCATGGCCCCGCCCATGGCCGCGCCTGCGCCGGTGAAAACCGCGTCGGTCGATGCGCCGACCATCCCCGCAGCCCCGGGCGCAGTGGGCGATATGGCCGCCCTTGCCGGGCCTGTTGGCGTGGCCGCTACGGCCAGCGATGCCATGGCGGGATTCATGGGCCAGCGGGACTACTTTGAACTGCTCAAAATGCGTGTGGATGCCATCAAGGTCTATCCCGAACAGGCCAAGGCCACGGCGCGGCAGGGGCAGGTTGTGGTGCGGTTTGTTTTGCATAGGGACGGGGCTGTGTCTGCGGTGACCGTGGCGCAGACCAGTGGCTCCAAGGCCCTTGATGAGGCCGCGGCCCGCGCTGTGGAGCGCGCCGCGCCGTTTCCCTGCCCCCCGGCGGGGCTGTTTGAGTTGCCGGTTCGCCTTCAGGTTGGCGTGCAGTTTCTGCTGACCTGATTCATCACCATACGGAGGAGAAGCAATGCGATATCAAGAACGAGACGGCGTCTTGGCGTCCTATGGCAGAGGCGCGGCGCTGGCCGCGCTGTTGGTGCTGTGCCTTGCGCACATTGCCTACGCGGGGCCGAAACAGCCCATGCAGTATGACAAAGCGGTCGCCCTTGGCGTTGCGGCCAGCGCGCAGGCGGCGGGAACCCTTGGCGCGCCGTGGCAGGAGCGCACCGCCATTGTCATGACCAACGCGGGCTTTGCCCTGCCGCAGGGGCTGGATACGCAGGGCTGCCTTGATGGCGTGACCCGCGCCACCGGGGCCAGCATTGGCGCGGCGCGGCTTATCACTGTGCAAAGCCGCTTTGACGCGCCGCTGTGGTTCGCTTTTTACGATGCTGGCAGCGGGCGCTGCGCATACCTGGAGTATACCGCGCAGGACGTGCAGCAGGCCTTTGGCAAGAACAAGGCGCGCCCTGTGGCGACCACGGTGCAGGTGCGCCGCATCAAAGCGGAGTACCTTTTTGCCCATCCGGAGGAACTGGGCGCGCCGGAAGGCAAGGCGCTCTTTGGCGGCAACGCGTTTCGCATTATCACCGCCATCAACGCCGCGGACCACGGCGCGGGCTCCAGCCTGCTGCGGGCCGTACAGGTGCACGACCACCTGTGCCCGGGCGTGTCCTCTGGCCTCGCCATTGCGTCCTACATTCGCGAGCACCTTGTGTCCGGGCCGGACACGAAGGTCTTCATCCTCAGCCTGAAGCCATGGTGCAAGGAAGACGCCCTGACCACACTGCTGAACGCCACACCCGGCAAGCGCGCTTACGCTGTGCTGTATCCCACGGACGAGGAGGTCGCCGCGTGGCCGAAGCCGCTGCCCTCCGTGTGCTCCGTGGTGTTTACCAAAACGGGGGATGCGCCGTGGCACGCCACCATGCTGGGCTTTGACTTTGCCGAGGCAAAGAAGGCCTACGGCGGCGACCCCTATGGCGTCACCATCCTCGATAAGCTTCACGCGGATTTGTGGTTCATGGACAACATGGACGCGGCGCGCGGCCTTGTGACGCGGGTAAAGGACGCCGACCTTGCCCCCGGCCAGACGCCGCGCGCGCTGATGCGTCCGGGCGTGGACGTTATTTCGGCGTTGTCTGCCCTGTAGCGGGCGCTTTTCATAACATATTCCTATTCGTACAGAGAGCGCCGGGCGCAGTGCAGCGCCCGGCGCGGCAAGGGGGGAGCTTTCATGGTTGTGCCTGTTTCATGCAGAGCCGCACTCGTTGCAGCGGCTCTGGTGGTGTTGTGCGCCCTTCCGGCGCTGGCTGAGGACACGGAGCAAAAGGACGAGGTGCTGGACATTGGCACCGTTCACGTCATGGAGCGCGGCGCGCGCCCGGTGACGCTGGAGCCGCGCCGCGAAACCATCGACATTGAAGAGTACGATTTGCCGGGGACGCCCGCCAGTGTGGTGGATGTGCTGCGGACGATGCCTCTGGTGGACTTCCGGCAGGAGTCGGACATGGTTCCAGAGGACGACAGTGTCTACCTGCGCGGCTTTGATTCCACGCGTTTTTCAACGGCCATGAACGGCCTGACCATCCGCCAGAGCGGCGGGCGCAAGTCCAGCAATATTGTGGACTATGGGGCACTTATCCCGCTGTGGATGATTGGCGATATTGAAATCCTGCCCGGTCCGCACTCCGCGCTGTATCCGGCCAAGAGCTTTGGCGGCGTGCTGAACATCCGCCCCCGCGTGCCCTCGCGCGAAGAGCTGGAAGACGCGCAGGTGAACTTCAGCGCGTCCTATGGCTCGTTTAACACCGCCAGTACGCATCTGGACGGCCACGGCGGTGTGGACAGCGTGTTCTACGACCTTGGCGTGCAGCGCTACAGCACGGACGGCTACCTGCGCCATACCGACGCGGAAATTGATACGTTCTACGGCCGCGGCGGCTACCTGTTTGAGGATGATGGCTTCCTGACCCTCAGCTACCTGTATGTGGACGCGGAGCGGAACCTTGCCGTGGCCAATGATCCGACGCAGGCAGATTTTGATGATGATTATCCTCATGTTGAGTATCATAAAGGGATGATGGAGGACTGGCAGCATCCCGCGTCCGACAAGATCGCGCAGTCCGTGGACCTGTACTTTGTGAAGCCTACGGGCATGGGCGAGGTGTCCGTGGCCGCCTCGCACCGCACCGAGAACCGGGACCGGAAGTATGATGAGAAGGACAATGGCACTGTGCGAGATGGTTCCTGGAATACCAAGTGGGAACAGCGCGCTGTAAAGCTTATGGATGTGCTGGAAATCAATGGCGAGAACACCCTGACCGTTGGCGTAGAAGGGAGCCAATTGCTGGATGGCTATGGCCGCACGAACTGGGACTCCGCCTACGCCAGTCATGAACGTGTGCGCACGCTGGCGGGCTTTGCCGAGCATAACTGGGATATCACCCCGCGCCTGCACCTGAGTCTTGGCGCGCGGTATGAGTCTGTGGAGACGTGGACGGACAACCTCGATAAGGACGGTAACAATTATATTGCGGGTAAAGACGACTGGATCAACCGCACCTTTGACGGCTTCACCCCTAAGTCCTTCCTGACGTGGGAACTGGACGATGTGGACGCCTCCCTGCGTGATACCAGCGTGTCTGTGGGCGTCAGCCGCATTTGGCGGGCACCGGACTACCATGGCGACATGAACCCACAGGGGATGCCTGCGGGGGCATGGCTCGATCCCGAACATGGCATGGGCTACGACCTAGTGCTCCAGCGCCGCCTGACCGGTGACATCACCATGAAAGTCGATTTCTCGTATTACAAAATCTACGACTATATGGCGATGAACAGAGGGGGCAGCACAGACACTGCGTCTTGGACGGATTATAAAATTAACCTTGATGAGATTGAGCAAAAGGGCGTGGAGGTGGTCCTTGGTGGGCATCTGACGGACGAGTTGTCCTTCACGCTGGGGTATGCCTATATCGACATGGATTCCCTTGGCGGCGAACCCGCAGGAAAGCAAGCCGTGGACCAGCGCGCCAAGCACCGCGTCAACGCGGGCCTCTCCTACGCGCTGACGCCTCAGACGACGCTCCTCGCCAACTACCAGTTTAAGGACAAGCAAGAAACGGAAATCGTGATTTATGATGCAGGAAAGGAATTTGTTAATTCCCGAACTGAACATCTCGACGCCTTCCACCTCTTCGATTTTGCCGTGGAGCATACACTGTTTGACGAGTGGAAGGGGCTGTCCGATGGCACGCTGAAGGTCTACGTCAACAATGCCTTTGATGAGCGGTACCAGAACGTTGACGGTTACCCCGGAACCGAACGCAACTTCGGCGTGAGCTTCTCCGTGAGCATGTAGCGCCGTGCGCCGTATGCGGCGCAGGAATGAACAGACTCCGTCGGCCCAGCCGCGCGCCATGTGCAGCGCGGCTGGGCCGACGTGCGTTGGTGCGGCGCACTGCTGCTCTGCGCGGACTGTGTGCGGCATGCTTCGCGCGCGGTGCATCCCTTGTGGACATTTCTCCCGCACTTTCATACCGTTAAAGAATCATGAAACTCTATCTTCTTTCTGTAAGCGGTATGGATGATGAGGACGGTGGGGACCGGGCCGCACTCCGGCGCGTGTCCCGCGCCTTTTGGCGGTGCGCGCTGCTTGCCTGCGCGGTGGTGCTGGCGGCGCTGTGCTTTGCTCCGCAGCGCGCGGGCGGGCAGGACGGCCCAACGGCTGAGGAGGTGGTCTCCGGCGCGATGGATTATTGGCGCGGAGAGTCGTCCATCTCCACGGTGGAGATGACCATCAGCCGTCCGGACTGGGAGCGCCGCATGACCCTGCGTGCGTGGACCCTTGGGCGCGATGACAGCGTGTTTAAAGTGCTGGCCCCAGCCAAGGACCGGAACAACGGCACCCTGAAAAAGCAGCAGGAGATGTGGACCTATAACCCTAAAATCAACCGCACCATCAAGATTCCCCCCTCTATGATGGCGCAGTCGTGGATGGGGTCCGACTTCTCCAACAACGACCTCGCCAAGGCCAACAGTCTGCTGGCCGACTACACCCATACCCGCACAGGCACCTCGCAGCACGAGGGGCTGACCGTGTACCATGTGCAGTGCCTGCCAAAGCCCGCCGCGCCAGTGGTCTGGGGCAAGCAGACCCTGCGCATCCGTGAGGACTACATCCTGCTGGAGCAGGTGTTCTACGACGAGGACATGCTCCCTGTGAAGCGCATGACGGCGTCGGACATCGCCATGATGGGCGGGCGGCTGTTTCCGCGGCTGTGGGTGATGGAAAAGGTGGAGGAGCCGGGGCACGTGACGCGCCTTGAGTACACGGACCTCGCCTTTGGCGTGGAGATTCCGGAACGCTATTTTACCATCCGCTGGCTCTCCACCCCTGTGAGGGAGCGGTGAGCATGGATGTCGCCATGGCGTGGCGCAATGTGTGGCGCAATCCGCGCCGCTCCGCGCTGACCATTTTGGCCGTGGCCTTTGCGGCGGGGCTCTTGGTCTTTTCCGTGTCGTGGCAGCTTGGCACCTATGAGACGATGATTGACTCTGCCGTGCACATCCACACCGGACACATCCAGATACTGGGGGAGGGCTACGCCAAGGAGCGGCGCATCCTCACCGTGGTGGCGAATCCCGCCGCCGTGACGGATGTGGTGCGGGGCGAGGCAGGCGTTGAAGCCGTGGCGCGGCGCGCTAATGGCTTCGCCCTTGTGTCGTCGGATGAGCGCACCTCCGGCGCCCTGATTGTGGGCATTCAGCCCGAGGCCGAGGCGCGCATCTCCACACTGGCGCAAACCGTGCGTAGCGGCGCGTATCTGGACTCCGGCGACGCCAATATGGCCCTAGTGGGGGGCATTCTTGCCACAAATCTCGGCATTGGTCCGGGAGATGAGCTGGTGCTCCTTGGGCAGGGACGCGACGGGTCCATCGCGGCAACGGCGCTGACGGTGAAGGGCGTGTTCAGTACCGGGCAGGACGCCTTTGACCGCAACACCGTGCACATGCGCCTTGCGGATTTTCAAGAGGTCTTTGCCATGCGCGGGGCCGTGCATGAGGTGGTGCTGTGGGCGCAGTCCTTAGCCGCTGTGCCGCCCCTTCGCGCCCGCATCGTGGCGGACCTTGAGGAGCAGGGGGTAACGGGCCTGAGCGTGATGACGTGGGACGAACTCATGCCCGGCCTGCTGCAGAGCATTCAGATGGACCTGACGAGTTCCAGCATTTTTTATCTCATTCTCATTGTGGTGGTGGCCTTCTCCATCCTGAATACCTTCGTGATGGCCGTGTTTGAGCGCACGCGGGAGTTTGGGGTGCTGATGGCCATGGGCGCGTCGCCATGGCGCATTGTGCGGGTGCTGCTCTATGAGTCCGCCGCGCTGTGCGTGGTGGGCATCATCCTTGGCGCCATCGGGGGCAGCGCGGTAACGCTGTACTTTCAGACCCACGGCATCTCCCTTGGCGAGGCCGGGGCCATGCTGCGGCAGTATGGCATTCCGGAGCGGATGTATCCGCAGTTGTCGCTGGTTTCCGTCATCATCGGGCCGAGCATGGTGTTTGGCATCACCATGCTCTCCGCGCTGTTTCCGGCGCTTCGCGCGCGGCGGCTGCGGCCCGTGGACGCCATGCAGGGCGGGTAGGAGGCGGCGCTATGCATATGCTTTTGGCGTGGCGCAATATCTGGCGCAATCCACGGCGGACGTGGGTGATTTTGTCCGCCGTCATCATTGGCGTGTGGTCCATGATTTTTTTTGGCGCGCTGTCGCGGGGCTTTGCCGAGGCCATGCTGGGCAACGCCATCAGCACGCTGGTGGGGCACCTGCGCGTGCACGCCAACGGCTACCACGAGGACCCGGTCATCGACCACCGCATAGCGGGCGGTCCGGCCTTGCTCAAGCAGTTGCGCGGGGCGTTGCCACCGTCTGCGGCCATGAGCCCGCGCGTGCGGGTGAGCGCCGTGGCCTCCAACGCGCGCCATTCTACGGGCGTGTCCTTTGTGGGTATCGACCCGGAAACGGAACCGCGCGTGAGTTTTTACGGCGCGCATATGCAGGCGGGTGAGCCCCTTGCCGCAGGGGATATGCGCGGCATTGTCATTGGGCACGCGCTGGCCAAACAGTTCGAGACGCGGCCGGGGCGCAAACTCATCCTCATGGCGCGGGATGCATCGGGGCGCATTGCCTCGCGGGCGTTTCGCATCCGGGGCACCTACCGCGCGGAGCTCGAAGCCACGGAAAAGCGCTATGTGTTCGTCACCCTGCCTGCCGCGCAGGCCATGCTCGACATTGGCGAAGCCGTGACAGGGGTGTCCGTGGTTTTACCCCGGCGCGCCATGGCCCAAAAGGCCGCGGAAGCGGTGCGCCGCGCCCTGCCGCAAGGGGCGCAGGTGCTGACGTGGGAGGACGTGGTGCCCATGCTGCGGGCCTACCTCGAAATTTTCGAGCAGTTTTTGTACCTGTGGTATCTGGTGGTGTTTACGGCCATGGGGTTTGGCATCGTGAACACCATCCTTATGGCCGTGCTGGAGCGCATCCGCGAGTTTGGCCTGCTCAAGTCCCTTGGCTTTAAGCCCGCGTGGATACTGCGCGGCGTGCTGACCGAGGCGACCATGCTGCTGCTGGTGGGCATGGCCCTTGGGAACGCGCTGGGGTTTGGGTGCCTTGCCCTTGTGCCGGACAGCGGGCTGAATTTGTCCTTCTTCGCCGATGGGGCGGAGTTTTTTGGCGTGCCGCGCATTGTGCATCCGCAGGTGGCCGTGCGTGACATCATTATCGCCAACGCCGTGGTGCTGGGCCTTGGGCTGGTGGTGAGCCTCTATCCGGCCCAGCGCGCCGCGCGCATCACTCCGGTGGAAGCGCTGGCGCATACCTGAGACCGGTCCCGGAACGGACAAGGAGAGCCGCATGGCAATGGTGGTGTGCGAGGATGTGACCAAGACCTACACGCAGGGCAGTGTGCCCGTGCATGCTCTGCGCGGCGTCTCCGTCACCATAGACCGGGGGGGCTTTGTCGCTCTTGCGGGGCCGTCGGGGTCGGGCAAGACCACGCTCTTGAACCTTATCGGCGGGCTGGATGCGCCGGACTCCGGCACAGTCTCCGTTGGCGGACGGGTGTTGTCGGACATGAGCCAGTCCGCCCTTGCGGAGCTTCGCCTGAACACCATCGGGTTTATCTTTCAGGCCTATAATCTCATCCCCGTCCTTAGCGCGCAGGAGAACGTGGAATACGTCATGCTGATGCAGGGCGTCGGGGCGCGCGAGCGCCGCCAGCGCTCGCGCGCCATCCTTGATGACGTTGGCCTGTCCGGGCTGTATGAGCGCCGCCCGGCGGAGCTGTCCGGCGGACAGCAGCAGCGGGTTGCCGTTGCGCGCGCTGTGGTGTCCGGTCCGTCCATCGTCCTTGCCGATGAACCTACCGCCAACCTTGATTCTGACACCGGACGCGGCCTGCTTGAAATGATGTGCGAGATGAACCGCCAGCGCGGGGTGACGTTTATCTTTTCCACTCATGACAGAATGGTCATGGACTACGCCCAGCGCATTATCCGCATCAAGGATGGCCGTGTGGACGGCGAAGCGGGCGGGGCGACGTAGTTATGCGCTATGCGCTGTGCACTGCGCTGGTGTGGCTTGCTCTGCTTTCTCCTGTGTGGGCCGAGGCGCCGAAGGTGGAACAGGAGATTGGCGGGCACCTCAAGACCCGCGTTGCCACCAGCTTTCCCCGTGACGATACCCTCAGCCAAAGCGTTGGCCTGTCGCCCAACACCGACGCCAGCGTGGAGGCGCGCCTGAAGCACCGGGCCTTTCTCGGTCCGCGCCTGCATACGGAAATCCACTACGAGGTCATCGCCGGGCACAGCGAGTCCCGGCGCGACGCCCAGCGCATTGCGGACCGGTATTCCATGCTCCCGGGCGTCACCCTCACGCCGCCTGTGGACGATTCCACCTCCTTTTTGGACCTGTCCCACGTTGCCACCGACGACGACGGGGACGTGGTGACCCACCGCATCGACAGGCTCTACGCCGCCTACACCCCGCCGTGGGGCGAGGTGCGCGTGGGGCGGCAGGCCGTGACGTGGGGGCATGGGTTTTTGTTTAATCCCATGGACCTCATCAGCCCCTTTGCGCCAACGGATATCGAGCGCGATTACAAGACCGGGAAGGATATGGTCTTTGTGCGCGTTCCGGCGGGGCGGGCGGATGTGCAGGTGATGTACGTCCCGCGCCGGGATGCTGCCACGCGGGATGTGGATTTTGAGCAGGCGTCGGTCGGCGGCAAGGTGGGCATGGCCTTTGGCTCCACGGAGGTGGAGCTTCTGGCCGCGCGGCACTACAGGGACACCGTGGCGGGCCTTGGCCTTGTGGGCTACGCCGGGGACGCGGCGTGGCGTGTGGATGGAACATGGACGGCCCTGCATACGGCCAGCCGCGGGCGCAGCGGCTATGCGTCCGTGACCGCCAATGTGGACCGCTCATGGGTGGCGGGGGGCAGGAATTGGTACGGCTATGTGGAACTGCACGCCAATGGCCTCTCCCGCAATGATTTTTCGGACCAGTACACGGACCCGGCCGTGGCGCGGCGCATCGCCCGCGGGGAAATGTATACGCTGGGGCCCGCCTACGCCGGAGCGCATGTGGACTGCGAAGTGCATCCCCTTGTGCATGTGTTTGCCACGGGCATGGTGAATCTTGATGACGGGTCGGGCACGGCGCTGCCGGGCGTGAGCATCGACCTTGCCGACAACATGGACCTGACGGTGCACGCCAGTCTGCCTTTTGGGGATGCGGGCACGGAGTTCGGGGGCTACCCTTTGCCGGGAACGCCGCCGGGAATGGACGTGGACGTGAAGCCCGCGCGCCGGGTCAGCGCGTGGGTGGGGTGGTACTTCTAGCCCGCAGCCTCTCACCGCCTGCCGCACAGAAAACGGCCCGCGCCACCAGTGGTGGTGCGGGCCGTTTTCTTGTCCCCTTGGGGAGGGGCCGGATTATTCTTCCAGCGCCTCAACAATGCGGATTTCATTCAGGCGCGGATTGATTTTGTTCAGGCGCACCTGAAAGCGCTGGCCGGGGTAGATTTTGTCGCCAAACAGCTTCTGCGGCGCGCGCAGGTAGAGCTGTTCTTCCGGCAGGGCTACGGTGACCAGTTGCCCATCGTCCACGGCTATGGCGGAGAAGTAGTCGTGCTTGTGCTGGCTAAAGTAGACCAGCTTCCAGTACCGGGGGCGGTAGCGCTGGATGCGGCCCACGGCCTCGTTGCGGGCGTTGATGAGCGGAATCATCCGGCCAAGGCGGTCGGCGTCCAGATGCGGCTCGCCGCTCTGCAGGTAGTGGATGATTTGCGCCATATTGAGGAGGTCCGGATAGCGGCGCAGGGGCGAGGTGATGGGGCTGTAGGCCGTCACCGCCAGCGTGGCGTGGCGCTTGGGGGACATCTCCAGGCACGTGGGGGCCATAAGGCGCACCACGCGGTAGGAGTCCTCGGGCGTGGACCACACGCCGGCGGCGTCGCCGGGCAGGGTGATGTCCTGCGTGCGGTACAGCAGCGGAATATTCTTTTCCTGCGCCCAGCCGCCCAGCGTAGAGTTGGCCAGAATCATAAATTCGCTGACCATCAGCTGGGCCTGCGGGGTGTCGGCGCGGCGCGTCATGTGGACGATGGTGTCCTTGCCTTCGCCCTCCAGCGTGATGCTGGGGTCCGGGCGGTCCACAATCACCGCGCCGTTGGCAATGCGCCTGTCGCGCAGCAGGCGGCCAAGTTCCGCACCGATGGTGAGGTTCTCGTCGGCGGAGCCGTCCTCAAGGGCGGCCTCCACGGCCTCGTAGGTGCTGTTGGCGGCAAGGCGTACCCATGTGACGCGCGGCGTGGCGCGGACAAGCTCGGCCTGCGGCGTGAGCAGGCAGTCCAGCACCAGCGCGGGGCGGGCTTCGCCTTCCTGCAGGCTGTACAGGCCAAGGCCGTAGGACTCCGGCAGCATGTGGCACGTGCCCTCGGGCAGGTACAGGCTGCTGGCGCGGTCGCGCACGGCGCGGTCGAGTTCGGAGTCGAACTCCCATGTCAGCGACGGGCAGGCCAGCGCAATCTGCAGGCGCAGGGTGCCGTCCTCAAGGCGGCGGACATGGAAGGCGTCGTCAATGTCGCGGGTGGTGGCGGAGTCGATGCTGACGAATGGAAACTCTTCGGGCTCGCGCGCCATTTCACGCAGTTGGTTTTCGCGCAGGCGAAGCTCGGCGGAGTGCTCAAGGGACCACTCATCGCCCCAGTCGTAGCCTTCCTGCAGCAGCTGCACGTTGAAATGTTCGGGAATGATGCCCCAGGTCTGGCCGAGATACATGGGCAGGTTCGGGTCGTCGGGCAGGCCTTTGCGCACGGCGTTCCAGATGGTCAGTTCCGTGGTGCCGGAGGTATCGGCCATGGCGGCGTAGAGCACGTCGCGCAGCTTGGCCGTCATTTCTTCGTCTGGATTCTTGGGGGGCATCTGGCCCTTGGTGCGGGCGTTCCACAGCGCGTGGAAGAAGCTTTGGCCGGCGGCGACAACGCGTTCGCGTTCTTCCTTGGCCGCCTGCTCCACAAGGCGCTTCTCCACGGTTTCGGCGGAGTAGATTTCAAAGTCCGGGGGATTGAACTTGAAGTGGGTCTTGTAGTCCAGCAGCACGTGACCCATGGCGGCCACCTGATCAATGTCCGGCTCGTCCCAGATAAGCCCGGCAAACCACTCCGTAGTAGCGCGGTCCAGCTCGCCCTGACTCAGGTCCCAAATTTCCTTGGGGTCGATTTCCTTGGCAAGGGCGTCGCGGCGCTCCTGATGGTGGCGCAGGCGCTCCATGATTTCCTCGCGGTTCAGCCCGCTGTTTTCTGCGGGGCCGGTCCACGGCAACAGACGTGCGCCGGGGAGCTTCATCTCCCTGCTGGTGATGGTCAGCACACGGTAGCGGCCGGACTGGTCTTCCAGTACCCAGGCCAGATTGGGCCGGTTGCCGTGCATGAATTCGACAATGCACCCGGATGCGGGGTGTCGTACGATGGGTGAGCTCATAAGTCCTTTTGCCTTTACGGCCGCGCGGTGGTGCCGTGCGGCCTTCTTTCCCGATCCGGATTCGTACCAGTCGGCCCGCCCGGGGAGAGGGGCGGAAGCGTCGCGCTCCGGGCGGAGGGCCCGGAAGGTGAGAGGAACGCGGCGGCGGGGACCGCCGCCGCGGGTATCAGTCTAGTGCTTAAAGGAGCGCTGGCCCGTAAAGACCATGGCAACCTGCGGCGAAGCCTCGTTTACGGCGGTGATGACTTCCCAGTCGCGGATGGAGCCGCCGGGCTGGGCAATGGCGGTGATGCCCTGCTCAAGGGCCACGTCTACGCCGTCACGGAAGGGGAAGAACCCGTCGGAAACCAGCACGGAACCGGCAAGACCGCCCTTGGCCTCGCGGGTGCGGGCTTCGATGTCCGCCAGCTTGGCCGCGGCGGAGTCGTCGGTCTTGGCCTTCAGCTTCAGCTCGTACAGGGAGCAGCCTTCCTCGTCGGAGGCCAGCAGGTCCGCGTACTTGGTGTAGGCCTTGTGGATGGTCAGCTCCACGCAGCCCACGCGGTCCTGTTCACCGGTGCCGATGGCGGTGGTCACGCCGTCCTTCACAAAGATGACGGAGTTGGACGTTACGCCGGCCTCCACGGCCCAGGCAAACAGCAGGTCGTCGGCCTCGCGGGCGTCGGGCTGGCGGGCGATGAAGGTGTTGCCGTCCTTTTCCGCTTCGGCGGGGATGAAGTCCTCCGCGCTGAGGATGCGGTTGCGGAAGGACAGCTGGGCCACCACGCCGCCGTCGGACAGGCTCTTCAGGTCAAGGAAGGGCACGCCGACCAGCTTTTCCAGCTCGGCAAGGCCGGGAATCTGCAGGATGCGCAGGTTTTTGCGCTTTTTGAGCGTGGCAAGGCTGTTGCCCTCAAAGGCCGGAGCGGCCACCACTTCAAAGTACGAGGAGTTGATCAGCTCGGCGGTTTTATCGTCGATGGGGCGGTTCACGATAACTGCGCCGCCAAAGGCGGCGATGCGGTCCGCGTGGAAGGCGCGCTCCACGGCGGCGGCGATGCCGTCCTCGGTCCATGCCGCGCCGCTGGGATTGTTGTGCTTGAGGATGACGGCGGCGGGCTTGGCAGTGAGGTACTGCAAAATATTGATGCCGTTATCCACGTCCGTCAGATTAATCTTGCCGGGATGCTTGCCAGCCTGGAGCATGTGCTCCTCGGTCAGGGCGGAGACAAGGCCCTCGCCCGCTGCGCGGAAGGAAACGCCGTCCAGTTCCAGTCCGCCGCCTGTCAGTTCGAACAGGGCTGCGGGCTGGTCGGGATTTTCGCCGTACCGCAGGCCTTTTTCCTCGCCGTCCAGCGTCCAGGTGCGCTTGGTGAAGCGCAGTTCCTGATCGCCGATGCGCAGGCTCATTTCACTGGGAAATGGGTCCTGCGTGAGGGTGCGGTACATCTTTTTCAGGTCGCTCATGGCCGGGTCTCCTCGGATTTACGTGGTGAAGAAGTGCTGTTACCATACCGCCGCTCGTGGGGCAATTTGCCAAAGCCCCCACGGGGCGCACACAATCAGAAGACAACGCAGACTTGGAGATAGACGTGGAGAAGGCGCTTTCGAAGCTGGCCCAGAAGCTTATGGCCTATGATCAGGATTCCCTTGCCAACCTTTGGGAGAAGTACGCAGAAATCGTTCAGCAGTACGAACCCACAAAACGCTGGGAAGAGGCCGTCATCATCCTTGGCCTCATCCAGACCGTGTGCTGGAAGAACCAGCTCTTCAACTACCACTGGAAGGAGCGGGCAACTCCCGGCGACGAACCCGTGCCCCCGGCGCAAAGCATGAGTAACCCCTTCCTAAAGGACGGAGGAACTGGCGGTAAACGCGGCAAGCTGCTGCGCTTCCGGCCGCGAAAGGACGACGAGTCCGTGTAGGACATAGTAGTAGTAGCGGATCTTTTCCACATAGTGCACCACCTCGTATCCTCGCGTATATCCATACTTCGCATTTCTGTAATACTTTTCGTATGACAGCTTGGGGAATACAGCCTTGAGTTCCCGCCATGACGAGCCTGTTCCGCCAAGAGCGTGGGACAGGCGTATGGCGTCGCTCACATGGCCACGCCCACGGTTGTAGGCAGCCAGCGTGAAGAACCAGCGGTCAAAGAACGAAAGGTCCATGTCATCGAAGCCGCGGTACAGCTGCTTGAGGTAACGCGCGCCGCCCTTAATGCTCTCGAACGGGTCGTTGCGGTTCACGCCCAGTTCGCGGGCCGTGGTACGCGTAATCTGCAGCAGTCCGCGCACGCCCGTCTTGCTGCGGGCGTGGGGATCAAAGCGCGATTCCTGATAGATCACTGCCACAAGAAGAAGCGGGTCAATGCCGTTCTCCCGCGCTGCCGCAAGGATTTCATCCTCGTAGCGCGGCAGTTTGTTGCGCAGCGTCTTCAGAAGGTGATACAGTTCGTAATAATCCGTTTTTTCGGGCAGAAAGCCGAAATATTTTTCATACAGCGCGCGGTAGGCGCCGCTATCCATCGTGCGGGTCCAAAAGTCCGCAAGGGCGCGGGCCAGCTCGGGCGAACGCTCGCTCCAGAACCACCGGTATTCAATGGAACCGGGCAGTTTCTTTGTGCTTTGTATGGTATGGTAGAACGGCTGCAAAAGCCGGAAGCGTCCGCTGTCCACCAGCGCGGCCGAAGGGCCGCCGTTGTCCAGCGAATCCAGCACAGGCTGCAGGGCCGTATCCGGCGGGGCAACGGGCGTTGGCGCGCAGCCGTCCTGCGTGGAATGCGCGGCGGCGGAGGCCGCAACCAGTGCGGGGGCGCACGCCACCAGAACCGAGCCGCAGGTTTCGGCAGGGTCCGGCGCGCCCTTGGCGCGGATGAGCATGGGGGCAAATTGCGCGTAGGCCGGGCCGGCGGCGATGGGCACGTCAAGGCTGTCCGGTGGGTTGGAGCCAAGCCCCAGCACCACGTCGGCTTCGCCGTTGCGGACCATCTCCCACGCGTCGTCCCAGGAGTTGGTTTTTTTCCAGACCCACTGCATGCCGTTTTGGCGGCAGAAGGAGTCGAGCAGTTCCTGCTCGAACCCTGGGCCATAAGGGGAGAGCCCGCCTTCGACCCATTTAAGGGCCGGGGCGGCAACCCGGAGTTTCGGGGGTGCGTCAGTGCCGCGCCAACTGAATGTTAGCGCCAACTGGACGAGCACGATGGACGTGATGGCCACAGCCACCCACAATCCGGGGCGTGCAAATATTTTCGCATGTCGTTTCATAGGCCTCCATCCTCACGGATGAACTAGCAAAAAGCCTACCAAGGGATATCAGATTGTAATATTGACTTTATCGACAGCGTTTTTTAGGTAGGAATGCATTTTGCCGTGTGTCGCGGCAAAAAAGCGCGCGGAAAGCAGCGCTTCTTACAGAAGGAGAGAGAAATGTCAAATGTTGTTGTAATGGGCGCCCAGTGGGGAGACGAGGGGAAGGGAAAAATCGTCGACCTGCTTACAGAAGACGCAGACATAATTGTGCGTTTTCAGGGCGGAAACAACGCCGGACACACCCTTGTGGTTGATGGAGAGCAGCACATCCTCCATCTCATCCCCTCCGGCATCCTCCATCAGGAAAAGGCTTGTCTCATTGGTAACGGCGTGGTCCTCGACCCCGTTGTGTTCCTTGAGGAAGTCGACAAACTCGCAGCCAAGGGCATCAACGTTGCCCCGGGTCGTTTGCTGGTGAGCAAAAAGACCCAGGTCATCATGCCTTATCATAAACTCCTCGACGGAGCGCGTGAAACGCAAAAGAGCGACGAGCACAAGATCGGCACCACCGGTCGTGGCATCGGTCCTTGCTACGAGGACAAGATGGCCCGCATCGGCATTCGCGCCAGCGACTTTGCCGACATGGAGCTCTTTAAGGCCAAGATCGAGCGCGCCCTTGTGGAGAAGAACGCCCTGTTCACGGCCCTGTACGGCATGGAGCCGCTCAAGGTCGAGGACGTGTTCAATGAGATGAAGCCCGTGGCCGAGCGCATGCAGGCCTACGTTGGCGACGTGGCCGGCCGTATTGGCGATGCCATGGACGCCGGAAAGGGCGTGCTGTTTGAAGGCGCGCAGGGAACGCATCTGGACATCGACCACGGGACCTATCCCTTCGTCACCTCGTCCAACACCGTTTCCGGCAACGCCGCCGCAGGCAGCGGTTGTGCACCGAACCGTCTGGACCGCATCCAGGCCGTGGTCAAGGCCTACACCACCCGCGTTGGTGCAGGACCCTTCCCCACCGAGCTGGACGACGCTGACGGCACGCATCTGCAGCAGACCGGCGCTGAGTTTGGTGCCACCACCGGCCGTACCCGCCGCTGTGGCTGGCTGGACCTTGTGGTCCTGCGCGAGTCCGTGCGCCTCAATGGCCCCACCGGTATCGCCATGACCAAGCTGGACGTGCTGGGCGGCCTGCAGACCATCAAGCTCTGCACCGCTTACACCTACAAGGGCGAGCAGATTCTCTACCCCCCGCAGGAAGAGAACGGCCTCGCCGACGTCACGCCCGTGTACGAAGAGCTCCCCGGCTGGACCGAGGACATCAGCTCCGCCCGCACGTGGGACGACCTGCCTGAAAACGCGCAGAACTACGTTCGCCGCGTTGAGGAAGTGCTTGGCACCCCCGTGTCCATCATTTCTGTAGGCCCCGGCCGCGAGCAGACCATCTGCCGCTAGAACCGGATCTATCGTAGAGAGGTTTGGGGCGCTCCGCACGACAAGCGGAGCGCCCCTTTTTTGTCTGCACATCCCCCGCGCGCCGCGTGGCTTGCAGGACGCGCGCGGAATCGGTATATGTTGCGGCTTGACCGGGCGCAGTGGACGCGTCCACAATGACACACGAATTTTCTACCGCGAAACGGAAGGGTTCCGGGGAAAGGAAAGCCCCAGTCCGCACGACGGAGGCTCCCCTTTCCCCGGTGCCGGAGGCACATATGCTCGATATCAAGTTCATCCGAAAGAATCTGGATGTGGTGAAGGACGCCCTCGACAAGCGCAGGGCCAAGGTGGACGTGGACGCATTCCTCGCCCTTGACGAACGCCGCCGTGAACTGCTGGCCGAGGTGGAACGCCTCAAGGCCGAGCGCAACGCCACCTCCAAGGAAGTCGGCCAGCGCAAGCGAAAGGGCGAAGACGCCGACGACTTGGTCGCCCGTATGGGCGAGGTCAACGACCGCATCAAGGAACTGGACGGCGAACTCAAGGGCGTGGACGACGACGTGAACGCATGGCTCATGGCCGTGCCCAACATCCCCCACGAGTCCACCCCCGAAGGCGCAGGCGAAGACGACAACCCGCAGGTTGCCATCTGGGGCGAGAAACCCCAGCTGGACTTCGCCCCCAAAGAGCACTGGGAGCTCGGCGTGGAGCTTGGCGGCCTTGATTTCGATCGTGCCGCACGCCTCACCGGCAGCCGCTTTGCCGTCTACCGCGGCTGGGCCGCTCGTCTTGAGCGCGCCATCGCCCAGTTTATGCTGGACGTGCAGACCGACGAGCACGGCTACGAGGAATGCATCACCCCCTACATGGTCAACCGCGAAACCATGACCGGTACCGGCCAGCTGCCCAAGTTCGAAGAGGACCTCTTCAAGCTCGAAGGCTGGGACTACTTCATGATTCCCACCGCCGAAGTGCCGCTGACCAACCTCTACGCCGGTGAACTCCTCACCGAAGACGAGGTGCCCCAGCGCTTCACCGCCTTCACCCCCTGCTTCCGCAGCGAAGCCGGGTCCTACGGCAAGGACACCAAGGGCCTCATCCGTCAGCACCAGTTCCACAAGGTCGAAATGGTGCGCATCGAAAAGCCCGAGGATTCCTACGACGCCCTTGAGGAAATGCGCATGCACGCCGAGACCATCCTGCGCAAGCTCAACCTGCACTACCGCGTTGTGGCCCTGTGCACCGGCGATATCGGCTTCTCCGCCACCAAGACCTACGATCTGGAAGTGTGGCTGCCCGGGCAGGATAAGTACCGCGAAATTTCCTCCTGCTCCAACTGCGAGGACTTTCAGGCGCGCCGCATGAACATGCGCTTCCGCCGCAAAGGCGAGAAGAAGAGCGAGTACGTGCACACCCTCAACGGCTCCGGACTCGCCGTAGGCCGCACCCTCGTCGCCGTGCTGGAGAACTACCAGCAGGCCGACGGCTCCGTGGTCATCCCCGAAGCCCTGCGCCCCTACATGGGCGGACTTGAAGTCATCCGGCCGAAAGCGTAAAATACATTTCTTCCCGCCCAGCCCTTTTTGCGCACGCCATGCTGGTTTCGGCCAAAATAAAAAAGTGCGGAAAATGTGCTTGACAGGGAAGGGCAGAGGGCATACAAACTGCTCCCTCAGCGGGCCGTTAACTCAGTCGGTAGAGTATCTGCCTTTTAAGCAGAGAGTCACTGGTTCGAGCCCAGTACGGCCCACCACGTCCCCATCGTCTAGCTGGCCTAGGACGTCGGCCTCTCACGCCGATAACAGGGGTTCAAATCCCCTTGGGGACGCCAAGGACAAAATAAGGCTTACGTGTTTCACGTAAGCCTTTTTTGCGTCCATCGCCCAGCCAGCCGCCCGCAGCCAGCAACGAGGGCGAGGCGCTGTCTGCCCGTCTGCCTGTCGCCGCCGTTGCGGCAGGGCTATCGCAAGACCTAACGCGCAGAGGAAACCCCTCTGCGCGTTTTTTTGTGCGTGTGGCAGGGCGGGGGCTGTGGCGGGGGGGCGACGGTGACCGTGGGGAAGCGACGCGCTGTGGCGGGGGAGAGGGGGAGGCGCGGTGAGGAAGAATTGCCTCCGGCGGTTTAAGGGCCACCGGCCCTTAAAAATCCCGAGTGCGCACAGACCGGTTGCCTATGTACGGGACAGTCGTCACCCCTGACGGCTCTCGTCCGTGTGGATGGGAGAATTTTTTGGGGGGCGTTGGCGCTGAGCGAAGGGCGGTGAGAATCCCTGTTCGGCCGTTCCCATGGAAAGAAGACAGAAGAACCCGCCCACCCTTATTTTTGGTTCATCTCCCAATTCCGGGGAAGGCTGCTCTGATTTTGAGAAAGAAGTACTCGTCGTCGAGAAAGCCGTAGGCCATCCGTTTGATCACCTTGATCTTGTTGTTGATCCCTTCGAGTAGGCTGGTGTGTAGCGGATATCGGCAGTGTGAGATAATGCCCGAGATGTAGGGTTTGAGGCGCTTAGCGAATTTAATGAGCGGCTCGACTCGGCTTTGCATGGCGCGGCGGTACCAACCTTTCCAAAATCGCTTGGCAGCTTTGGAGTATCGGTAGTCCCAGAGTCGCTTCAAATCCTCCTTGAGGATATAAACCTTCATCAAATTTTTGTTGGCTCGAAGCAGGTCATAGAGCCGGATTCGATCTTCCTGTCGCATGAGATTCCGCCTGTTGCGCAGGAGCAGCCATCGTGAGCCTTTGACAACCTTACGGGCGTCTTTGTCATGATTGAGGCGATTGGCCTCATCGTTTCGGACGCGGTCGATTACTTCTCGGCCATACTTGGCAACGACATGAAATAGATCGTAGACGATCTCGGCTTTCGGGCATTGCGCCTTCACCTCGGCGGCATACGCACCGTTCATGTCCATTGCAACGGCCTCAATTCGGGCACAACCATCACGGCCAAGCAGTTCAAAGAATGGTCGGATGCTCTCCCGGCTGTTGCCTCTTCCTACCCACAGAACCCGCTTGGTGTAAGGCTCGACGATGATCGTGGCGTAGCGATGTCCTTTGCGGATGGCAAACTCATCCATTGCGACAACCTTGACGCCTTTCAAGTCAATGGGATTGAGTTTTTCCGCTAGGTACCGCTTGTCGATTGTCTTCACGGTCTTCCAGTTCAGGCCGTAGCATTCCGCGATGTGCTTAATGGGAAGTATGCGGCAGAGCCGAACAACGGACTCGGCCAGCCGCCTTGTGACACGCGAATACCTGTCGAGCCAAGGAAGCTGCTCCAGCTTTGGTCCACAGACGGGACAATGGACCCGACGCCGGATAACGAGCAAATGCGTTGCCGCGTCGAATACAGGCAAGTCACGAACCCAGCGTTCGACATAGTCGTGAACTGCGCAGACAAGCCTGCCGCACCCGCTGCATCTCATTCGCCTTCGCCTGATTGGAATCAACTCGATCCAGACTTCGGGGTGCTTCCGAGCTTCGCTGGCTTCAAGGCGCTGAACAGTTCCAACACGATACCCTTTCCAGTCTCCCAACAACCGGGTAATCTTGCCCTTGGACAACGGTGCCCTCCTTGTAGCTCTCGTCTGTTGTGCAACTGTCGAGATTACTGAGGGTTTCCGTTGTCCTCAATTTTTTATGTTTCCCCCGGAATTGGGAGATGAACCTTATTTTTCGGGCGGCTTCCGCCCGAAAAATCCTGGGGATTCTCAAGGGTATCATACCCTTGAGCCGCCGGAGGCTCTCTTTATCTCTAAGGCCTTTCGTCCCTTCAGGCCGAACGACCTAAGAGCTAAAGCCGCCGGAGGCCCTCTTCTTCTCCTTCCCCCCTTTCTTTTTCCTTTTCCCTGCACGGCACACCCCGTGCAACCTTGCGCACGCAGTGGTATGCAATGGTGACCTCTGTGGCTGTTTGAGGGCGAAAGTGAAAATGGGCGTTGTGGAAAACATGTGTTTTTGTGTACAGTTATAGTGAGTCTCTACCATGGGCGCTGTGCGGCGTGCTGAGGGGCGAGGTCAATGCATTGACGCTGGGTGGCGGGGCTTTTTGCCTTGGGGGCTGGTATGAAGGTGATGATTTTGCGGGTGTTTTGCACGTGTGATGGCGGGGCGCTGTCATGATGGCGACGCCCCATGCGCTGATTGGTGTTGCACTGGCGGTGGGGACGCGGCGTTTTGCGCTTGGGGCTGTGTTGGCGGTTGCGGCGCATTTGGTGGTGGACATCGCGCCGAGTTGGGAGCCGTGGTTTTTGAATCCGGAGCAGGGCGCGTTGGTTTTGGCGGACGGCATGCTGATGTGCACATTGGTGTGGGGCGTGTGTCAGGAGTGTGCGGGGCGGATGCGGCTGCTGGTGCTGACGGGCGCGGTGTTTGGGATTGTTCCGGACCTGCTCCACTTTGTGTGGATGACGGGTGTGGGCTGGTGGTGGCTGGAGGCGTTTGAGCGGGTGCATCAGGGGATACAGCACCCGGCGCCGCGTGTGGCGTCCTTGGCGGCGCAGTATGGCGTTGTGTGGGTGATGTGGGAATATGTGAGCCGCCGTGTGCGGCGGGAAGCCAAAGAGGGAGCCGCGCGATGACAGCTTGTGTTGAGTGTCCGTTTGCCATTGTGTCCACCCAGCGCTCGGGGAGCGCGTACCTTGGTTCCGTGTTGTCGGCGCATCCGGATGTGACGGTGGCGCCGGAGGTGTTCTTGGGGCAGGGGATGCGGACGCCGGAGAATTTTTATGCGTACTGGGCGGGCTGGGTGCAGAGCGACCCGAAACACCTTGCTCCGCCGCAGTGCATGACCGTGGTGCGGACGTATCTGGATGGGCTGTTTGCCTCGGCAGAGGACGAGCGCGCCAAGGGCTTTGCCCTGAAATACGACCAAATCCCGCTTGTGCCGGGGCTGCTGGAAATTCTGCAGGAGCGCGGCGTGCGCATGGTGCACCTGATTCGCCTGAATGTGCTGGAGAGCATTGTTTCGTCGGTACGTAATCATCTGCGGGTGTCCGGCGGTGGGCGCGCGCATGGGACGGGACCGATGGACCCGCCGCAAGTGCATATTGAGGCGGACCGGCTGGCTGCGGGCATTGCGCGGCGCGTGGCGGAGATTGAGCAGAACCGCAAGGCCCTGCGCTCGCGGTTTGCCTCGCACGAGGTGCACCTTGAGGCGTGCACCGAGGACCGACAGGACCCCGGTGGGTGCAACGCGCAGGTGCTGTGGGGGCTGGAGGAATTTTTGGGTGTAGCGCCGCAGACGGACCTGCGCACCACACTGCGAAGCTCCGGCAGGGGCCTTGGCGAGATGATCAGTAATTTTGACGAGGTGCGCGAGGTGCTGTCCGGGACGGACTGGGAGCACATGACGCAGCCTGCGGGCGCCTTGCCGCGCCCGGCGCTGCGGGAGGATATGCCTTTAGCCTCATGGCATGCGCTGTGTTCGTGCCTGTGCCGTGTGGAGCGGATGCTGGAGGGCGGGCGCGCGCGTGAGGCGGAGCACCTGCTGGCCGGACTGCGGCAATCCATGCCGGATGAGGGCGCGGTGGCGGCGGCGCTGGCCACGGTGGTGCTGGAGCGCGGCGACATTGGCCGCAGCGTCAGCCTGTACCGCATCGCCCTGCACCTTGACCCGCAGGATGCATACTCCGCGGCGCGGCTTCAGGCGCTCCAGCCCGGCGCGGCGCAGGAGAGCGCTTCGTGAAGCTGTGGCTGGTGAATTATGAACTGCCGCCCCTTGGCGCTGGCGCAGGCAATGCAACAGCGCACCTTGCGCGGGAGATGGCGCGTATGGGGCACAGCATCACGGTGCTGACGGCGGCCTACGGCGGCTTGCCGCGCCGGGAGCGCCGCGACGGGTACGACGTGGTGCGCGTGGCCTGCCTGCGCCGCCGCAAGGACCGCTCCACCCCCTTTGAAATGGCGACCTTTGCCTTCAGCGCCAGCCTGCGCATGCTGACCCGGCGGGCGCGCCCGGATGTGGTCATCGCGTTCTTTGGCTTTCCGTCCGGTCCTGTGGCGGCAACCCTGCGGCGTATTGGCGGCGTCCCCTATATCATCTCCCTTCGCGGCGGCGACGTGCCGGGGCACCCGCCTAGGCGGCTGGAGCGCCCGCACAGAGTCTTGCGTCCGTTTTTGGTGCGCCTGTGGCGCGGCGCATACGCCGTCACGGCCCCAAGCCGTGGGCTGGCGGACATGGCGCGGCGCTCCGCGCCGGAGCTTGCCGTTCATGTCATCCCCAACGGCGTGGACTGCGCGGCCTTTGCGCCGCCGGAGGCGGGGCGCGACGGTGAGGACGCGGGCGAGGGGCGTGAGGGGCGGCGCATTCTGTTTTCTGGCCGCCTGAGCGACAAGAAGCAGGTGAAGGACCTTGTGGCGGCCGTGGCGGGGCTGGAGGGGCCGTGGACCCTGACCCTTGCCGGAGATGGCCCGCGCCGGGCGGAGCTTGAGGCGCAGGTGGCGGCGTGCGGCTGCGCGGACCGGGTGACGTTTTTGGGCTGGGTGGACCGGGCGCGCCTGCCGCAGGTCTACGCGGCGGCGGATGTGTTTGCCTTTCCTTCGCAGGGGGAGGGGCTGCCCAATACTGTGCTGGAGGCCATGGCCAGCGGCCTGCCCGTGGTGGCCACGCAGGTGTGTGGCACGGATGAACTGGTCACCCATGGGGAGACGGGCATCCTGTACCCGCTGGGCGACGTGGACGCCCTGCGCGGGGGCCTCAGGCGGCTCTTGGACGATGCGGCTTTGCGGCGGCGCTATGGCGTAGCGGGGCGGAGGCGTGTGGAGCAGGATTTTTCATGGACAACGAACGCGGAGCAGTACGCCGTCCTGTGCCGGGACGCCATGCTGGAACCCGCGTCATACAAGGCCGGATAACCAATTTGCCACCGCGCCGGACACGCGCGGACGGAGGACCTGAATGCGAGTGCTTGTCCCAACGGCTGGACGCCGCAATATTCTGCTGGATGCCATCCGGCAATGCCCGCAGGTGACGCGGCTGGTGACGACGGAAATCGACTATACCGCACCGGGCGTCATTGCGGCGGACGTGTGCTACCGGGTGCCGCCCTCTGGCGCGCCCACCTATCTGGACGCTGTGGAATCCATCTGCCGCAGGGAGGGAATCACGCATATCCTGCCGCTGGCGGACCTTGATTTGGAGCGCTTTGCCGCCCAGCATGAGCGGTTCGGGGCGCTTGGCGCCAGCGTCGTGAGCGCGCCGCAGGACACGGTGAACCTGTGCATGGACAAGTGGCGTACGTATACGTTTTTGCGGGAGCTGGACATCCCCCTGCCGTGGACCGCGCCCCTGCCGGATGCGGCGGCGGACCCGGCGCGCGTGCCCTTTCCCGTGTGCCTGAAGCCCGGGCACGCGGGCATGAAGAACTCGCCGGACTATTTCTTCCAGCGCCTCGAGACCCCGCAGGAGCTTGCCACGTGGCAGGAGCGCCTTGGTGACCGCGCCGGGCGGTATCTGGTGCAGGAGCACTTGGAGGGGCGTCGCGAGCTGAATGTAGACTTTTTTGCCATCCGCGGCAGTGTGCGGCGGGTGGTGGTGCTGCACCGCCACGGCTGGGGCGCGGGCGGCGGTATTACGCGGGGGACAACGGTCCCCTGTCCGCCGGAAGTGGCGTCCATGACGCAGCGCATTGTGGCGGCCCTGACCTACGACGGTCCCGGCAACTTTCAGGTGTGGACCGACGACCGGGGCGGCTATGCCGTCACGGAAATCAATCCCCGGTTTTCCAATTCTTCGGCCCTTGTGGGCATTCCTGCGGGAGAAAATTTTTTCCGGCATCTGTTCGACGTGCTGGCGGGCGGGGACGTGCCGCCGCGCATGAACGGGTACGCCATGCTGACGGTGACCTGCGCCTACGCGCCGCGGGTGGTGAGTGATGAAGCCCTCGTAGACCCCTTTGCCTGAGGAGTTGCCATGAAAGTACTTGGTCTGGCGGGCAGTTTACGGTCTGCAGTACGTCCGGAGGATGCCAGCGCGCTTCTGGCCCGGTTGGAGGACGTGCCAAGCCGGGACGCCCTTGCCGCGTGGCTGACGGACGCGGCGCGGCGCGGCGACGGCTCGCGCGGGCTCAGCAACTCCGATGCGGCCCTTGCCGCGGCCCTGTGGGCGGCGCAGGACCTTGGCGCGGACGTTGGGTGGCGCTCGCTGTCGTGGCACTTTTTACCGGACCGCACCGTTGCCGATGCCGAGGACCTGCGCGCGGATTTGCTCTCCGCCGATGCGGTGCTGCTGTCCGGCCCGGTGTACTTTGGCGACCGCTCCAGCCTTGTGCAGGAGCTTGTGGGCATGCTGCGGGCGGACAGCTATCTGCGCGAGGCCATGACCAACACCCTGTACGGCGGCGTTGCCGTGGGGGCAAAGCGCAATGGCGGACAGGAGACGGCGCTTATCTATCAGGTGCTGGACATGGTCAGCCTTGGCATGCTGGCCGTTGGCAACGACTCCGAAACCACCTCGCAGTACGGCGGCACCGTACACGCCGGAACCTTTGGCACCGCACCGCAGGACGAGCAGGGCCTCGCGACGGCTTTGGGCACGGGGCGTAGGCTGGCGCGGTTGCTCCTTGGGCACGAGGTTGGCGGGCGGCTGGACGACAAAGTCCGCGTGGCCTTTGTGGTGCTGCAGGATGCCCGGCGCGAGGGCGTGGCCGCGGCCTCGGAGTTGGCAGAGATGTTTGCGGATGAGGTGGACGCCGAGGTGATGGACATCACCCGCATGGATATCCAGCGTTGCCGCGCCTGCGACATGTGCCCCGCCAGCGTTGGCACGGATGAGGACTACCGCTGCCTGCTCCGCGGGCAAGACGACTTTACCGAACTGCATCCGCGTTTGTTGGATCAGGACATCATTGTTCCGGTGACGGTGTCCGTCGGGGACTATGGGCTGGTGCGCTCGGCGTATCAGGTGTTCATGGAGCGCATGCGGTACCTGCGGCGCGGGGACTATGCCCTGTCGGACACGCTGTTTGCCCCGCTGACCCTTGTGGAGGCGGGCGGGGACGAGAACCTGCACGCACGGGTGATTACCTCGCTTATCCGCCAGCACACCGTGGTGTCGCGGCCCTTGCGGGCGGAGCTTGTGGACGGACGCGTTGGCGATATGCAGCGCCTTGGCGTGGCCTTTGGGCACTTGGTGCATCAGGGGCGGCTTGTGGCCGCGGCCCGGCTGGCGGCGGCGCGGTATCTGGACGGCGTGGTGAGCTACAACCCTGTCGGCTACGTCCTTCGCGACGCCCCGGAGCACGAGGCGCGCGTTATGGCTGCCCGGCGCGAGGCCATGGACAGCCGCCGCGTCCGCCTGCGGAGTCTGGCGCGCAGGCGTCTGGCCGGGGGGTACCCGTTATGACGGCTGTTGTGGACTTTGCCTGCGGCGGCGTGGTGCGCCGACCCCTTGTGGCCCCGTATCAGTTGTCCTTTGCCACTCTTGAGGAATTTGCTGTGGTGTGGGTGTTTGTGCAGATGGCGGACGGCTCCTGCGGCGTTGGCGAGGCTGTTCCCCTGCCGGGCTACAGCGCGCATGGCGTGGACGAGGTGGCGGCGGGCGCGCAGGCCCTGTGCCGCGCTGTGGTCGGCCTCTCCCCCGACAGAGCCCTTGCCCGGGCCACTATGGCCGCGCGGGAGAATCCCTTTGCCGCTTCGGCCATGGGCGCGGCGCTGGAACTGCCGAAGTGGCTGGAGCACGCGCAGGGCGGCCTTGGCGTTTCGCTGGTGCACCCTGTGGATGCGGACAGCCAAGAGGGCATGCTGTGCGTGATGGAGGACGCGTGCGCCGCCGGGACCACGGAATTGAAGATGAAGATAGGGCGCGATGTGGAGAGCGACATCGTTGCGGCCCTGCTGGCTTTGGAGCGCGCGCGGGACTGCGGGACGCGGGTACGCTTTGACGCCAATCAGGGCTACTCGCCGGACGCGGCGCGGGAGTTTTGCCACGCGTTGGAGTCTGCTGGCGTTGGGGAGGAACTGCGCTGGGTGGAGCAGCCCCTGCACCGCGACGATTGGGACGGCATGGCCGCGCTGTGCGCGTCCACCCGCCTTCCGCTGTTGTTGGATGAGCCGATATACCGCGCGGAGCATGTGGACCGGGCGGCGCGCGCTGGCGCGTGCGGGGTCAAGCTGAAGCTGTGCAAACATCCGGGGCTGTCCGCGTGCGCGGATTTGGCGCGGCATGCCCGCGCGCTGGGGCTCGCCGTGACCCTTGGCAACGGCGTGGGCACGGACATCAGCAACCTTGGCGAGGCCTTGGTGTGCACCGCGGCGCCACAGGCCTTTACGGGCGCGCTGGAGTGCAGTGGCTTTTCCCGCGTGAGCGCGCCGCTTTTGGGCGGTGCGGTACGGCGCGAGAACGGCGCGCTGGTCGTGGACGGCGCGCCAACGGTGGATGCGGCAACCTGCGTAGCCCTTCGCAGCGCATCGGAGCGGTGCTGGTAATGGCCGGTGCGGGGCGTCAGCGGCCACGGGTTTTTCTTGGGCTGGCCAATATTGCAGGGTTTGCCTCGGGCGTTGCCGGGGGCATGGCCGCCTGCGGCGTCCGCGCCACGGTGGTGGAGATGTATCCGGAGCGCTACGGCTACCCCGGCGAGCGGCATATCTTTACGCGGTGCTTTGGCGCGCTGGCGCGGCTGAAGGGGAAACGCTCTCCCGCGGTGTGGCGGTGGCTGGTGGAGGCGCTGGTGCGCACGCTGGGTGTTGTTTGTTTTGTCTGGGCGGCGACCACGCATGATGTCTTTATCTTTTCCTTCCGGTCCTCGTTTTGCGTGGTGCGGAGCTTTGCGGACTGGCGGGTATTGCGCCTGCTTGGCCGCCGGGTGGTGTGCATGTGCCACGGCGGCGATGTGCGTCCGCCGTATCTGGATGCCACACGCGGCGGGGCGCCGCCGCAGAAACTCATTTGCCACACGCGGCGCATGGCCCGCGCCTGCCGCGCCATGGAGCGCGGCGCGGACGCCGTCATCTGCAATCCGGCCTTTGCGCTCTTCTTTTCCCGCCCTGTGGTGAATGTGTTCCGCGTGGGCATTCCTGCCCCGGCGCAGACCGCCGCGCCGCAGCCCGCTGATGCTGGGCGCGTGCCGGTGCTGGTGCATTGTCCGTCTGCCTCGGCAGTAAAAGGCTCGGCGGAGATTGCGCGTATGGTGAAAGAGCTTGCGGCCGAGGGCGTGAGCGTGGACTACCGCGAGCTTTCCGGCGTCCCCCACGCCGAGGTCCTTGCCGCCCTTGCCGGGGCGGATGTGGCCGTGGACCAACTGTGGTCGGATACGCCCATGCCGGGGTTTGCCACGGAAGCCGCGCGCTATGGCGTGCCTTGCGTGGTGGGCGGCAGTGTGGCCGAGTGGGCGCCCCGCTGGACCGCGCACGCCGCGTTTGCGCTGGACAATGTCGTCCCGCCCCGCGCCGTAAAGGAGCGCCTGCGCATTTTGCTGACGGACGCGGAGGAGCGCCGCCGCACGGCCCATGCGGCGCGGGAGTTTGTGGACCGGCACCGCCGCCCGCAGGTGGTGGCGGAGCGTCTGCTGCGTGTGGCGCGCGGTGATCTGCCGCCGCAGTGGTATTGCGCGCCGCAGGCCGCGCCCGTGGCGGGCATTGGCTTGCCGCGCCGCGCTGTGCGTCAGCGCATCCGCGCCGTGGTGGACGCTGGGGGGCTTTCGGCCCTGTGCGTGCGTGGCCCGGTGCTGGGCCGCCTGCTGCAAACCCTTTCGGAGGATGACCATGCCTGACGCCGCGCCACATGCCACGCCCCGAACCGCTCCCGGCGCGCTGGACGCCCCGGCGACGCAGGCCCCTGCGCCGCTTGCTCCGGCGTACGAGCGTGTTTTTGCCGAGTTGGCATTGCCGCGCTACCGCGTGCATGCGGTGGCGGACTTTGTGGTGGACGGCGGCGGGCGTGCGGACCCGGATGTGGTGAACGTTGTCCTTCGGGTGGACGTGGACCCCGGCGGCCTCCAGTTTGCCGCGCCTCTTGCCCGGCATCTGCGCGGGCTGGAGCTTGACGCGAGCTTGTATTTTTTGACGGAGACGGCACGGCACTATGACGTGTGGGACAGCGGCGTGCCCGCGGCTGTGGCCGGGGCGGGCATGGAGGTGGGCGTGCACTCCGACCACCTGTACACGCAGGTGCAAGGGGGCGGCGACGGCCTTGCCCGGCTGCGGGAGGACATTCAAGGCATGGGCCGCATTGCGGGGCAGCGCGTGCGCGGCGTGGTGGGGCATGGGCATCCGGGCATTGACGCCATGGGCCGTGCCAGCCGCGATCTGTACGACGCCGTGCCCCCGCAGGACCTTGGCGTGGACTACCACGACGGTGGCTGTGGCGGCTACGTGCGCGAAACCATGGACGGCCCGGTGCCGCCCTGTGATGTGTGGCTCATCGACTACCTTGGTCCCGGTGGCGGCGGCTGGACCGTGTGGCCGGGGCTGCCGCTGCGGCGGCTCCGGCGCGCGCGGCGCGGCGAGGTGGTGCACATGGTGGTGCATCCGCTCAATGCCTACCAGTGGTGGCGGGGCTGGGACGGGCGCTACGGCGAGGTTCCCCCACGGCGGCCCGGATACCTTGGACGCATGGCGCGGGGGCTTCGGGCGCGGGTGCGGCATGGCCTGCTGCGCGGGCGCGGGGCGCCGTACATGCTGGCTGTGGCGGGCATTGAGGTGGCGGCGTGGACGTTGGCCAAGGGCGTGGGCCTTGTGTGGCCGCGCGGCGAGCGGGCCGAGCGCGACACCTCATGGGCCGCAGGGCGCGAGACGATTTTTGCCAAGGGCCTTGGCTACTGGCGTGCGCGGCTGGAGCGCCTTGGCCTGACCAGCCCGGGCGCGCGGGTGCTGGAGGTCGGCTCCGGCGACGGGCAGTGGCTCCTTGCCTTTGCGCAGGACGCCGCCGAGGTGGTGGGCATTGAGCCAAACCGGATTTTTCGTGAGACCAGCGTGCAGACCATTGCCCAGCACCCAGACCGCGCCCAGCGCATCACGGTGCAGGACGGCGTGGCCGAACGCCTCGCCTTTGCCGATGCCAGCTTTGACCGCGTGCTGTGCGCCGGGGTGCTGATGTTTACGCGGCAGGACAAGGCCCTAGCCGAGATGGCGCGGGTGCTGCGGCCCGGCGGGCTGGTGTGCGTGACGGTGAACGGCCTTGGGTGGTTCGTCATGTACTGTCTTGACGGCCTGCGTCACCGCAGTGTGCAGAAGATGCGCTACGGCCTGCAGGGCATCGTAGGCACCCTTGCCCGCTGGTGGTTTGGGCGCGACACGCGCTTTGCCCGCGCCGTGCGCGCCGACGAGATGCGCGTCATGCTGGCGGACTGCGGCCTGCGCCTTGTAGACGTGCGCTATTTTCAGGGCATCCGCCAGAACCCGGATGAGCATCTGGGCTGGCCCACCAACTACGCCTTTGTGGCGCAAAAACCCGTGGAGGACGCGTGAGCATCCGGCAGCGGCTGAGGCGCGGCGCGGCGCGGGTGGCCGGCGCGCGGGCGACACCGGCCCTTGCGCTGGGACGGCGCGTCATGGGCAGGCTGTTTGGCGGCGCCCCCCGTGTGGTGGTGTGCGCCATGCCGCGCAGTGCCTCGTCGTTTGTGACCACGCTTTTTGCCCACGCCCTGCGCTGTCCCCAGCGGCCACTGGTGGCGGACTATGCGGACACGGAGCAGAATCTGTCCCTTGCGCCCATCCTTGACGCATGGCCGCAGGGCTTTGTGGCCCAGCATCATTTTTTGCCAACGGCAGGGAACCTGCGCCTTGTGCGCCAGTGCGGGCTGCGGCCCGTCATTCTCTACCGCGATGTCCGCGACGTGCTGGTCAGCCTGCGTGAGGTTCTCGTTAAACGCATCCATGAGCTGGACGAGACCGCGTGGCGCCACCGCACATCGGCGCTGTTTATCGCGCCATGCGGGCCGGAGTTTGCCGCGTGGAACGAGGAGCGGCAGATGGACCTGCTTGTGGACTATGCCGCGCCGTGGCTGGTGCGCTTTTACGCCACGTGGCAGCGGGCCTGCGCGGGCGGGCTGGACGCCGCGTGGTGCGGCTACCCGGAGGTGACGGCGGACCCGGCAGCGGCGCTGACGCGCCTTGGCGAGGCGCTGGCCCTTGAGTTTGACGCCAGCGACGTCCGCCGTGCTGTGCAGGCCGCCGCATCGCCGCGCAACTTCAACGTAGGCCGCGCCGGGCGCGGGCGCGGGGCGCTGACCCCGGCGCAGGAGCGGCGGCTGGCGCGCCTTGGCGCGTATTTCCCGGATGCGGATTGTGCGGTCATTGGCCTTGGCCCCGCTGTTGGGGGCGCGTCATGAGCCATGTTGCCGTGCGCGTAGAGGGCCTTGCCAAGCGCTACCGCCTTGGGGTGGTGAATACGGGCTGGCTGTTCCGGGATATTCAGTCGTGGTGGGCGCGCCGCACCGGACGTGATGACCCCGCCGCTGTGGTGCACGAAAGCGGGCTGGAGCGCGCCGCGCCGCGAAGCGGGCACATCTGGGCCCTGCGCGGCGTGGACCTCGATGTGGGGAAGGGCGAGGTGCTGGGCATTGTGGGGCGCAACGGCGCGGGCAAGTCCACCCTGCTGAAAATTCTTACCCGCGTGACCCTGCCAACGCAGGGGCACGTGAAGTTGCGCGGCCGCGTGGCCAGCATGCTGGAGGTCGGCACGGGCTTTCATCCTGAGCTGACGGGGCGCGAGAATATTTTCCTCAACGGGGCTATCCTTGGGATGCGCCGCGCGGAGATTGCGGCCAAGTTTTCGGAGATTGTGGACTTTTCCGGCGTGGGGCGCTTTGTGGATACGCCGGTGAAGCGGTATTCGTCCGGCATGTATGTGCGCCTTGCCTTTGCCGTGGCCGCGCATTTGGAGTCGGACATCATGCTGGTGGACGAGGTGCTGGCCGTGGGCGACGCGGCCTTTCAAAAGCGCTGCCTTGGCAAGATGGGCGACGTGGCGGGGCAGGGGCGCACCGTGCTCTTTGTGAGCCACAATATGGCAGCCGTACGGAGCCTGTGCTCGCGCACCATCGTTCTGGAGGATGGGCGCGTGGCCTTTGATGGCGACACCGCCAGCGCCGTGGACCACTACCTTGGCGTGCGCGGCGACGTAAGGGCCGAGCTGGGAATGCAGGAACTCGCCCAGCGCGCCGTGCCCTACGCCCCGGACGGCGAGGAGGTTGTGCGCCCTGTGCAGCTGCGCCTTGAGGACGCAGGCGGCGCGCCGCGTACGCGCTTTCACTCCGACGAGGAAGTCTGCCTGCGCGTGGCCTACGACGTGCTGTCGCCGGCGGCGGAGTTCCGCATTGTAGTGATGCTGACCAACGACGAAGGCGACCCCATCGTCACGGCGGACAGCGCCGACGGCCTTGCCCCGGAGGAGGACTTTTCCCTTGCGCCGGGGCGGTGGGAGTCCGTGGCGCGCTTTCCGGCGGAGCTTTTTGGGGCGCAGCGGTTTTGGGTGAACGTGACCGTGCAGGCTCCGGGGCGGCACCATGTGGCGCTGCAGCGCGCGCTGCGCTTTGACGTGGTGTTTGCCGGGTTCAACCCGCGCAACGTCTCCAGCGCGTCGCGCAAGGGCTACATCCGCCCGCGTGTGGCGTGGACGCGCCGCCGCTGTGCGGCTGTGGAGGAGGGCGCATGACCCGCCGCGAGGACGATATGCCGTGGACCACCATCATCACCCCCCGGCGCGGCTGGCTGGACATCGGCCTTGCCGCCCTGTGGGAGTACCGCGACCTTGTGCTGCTGCTGGTGCGGCGGGATTTCGTCTCGCGCTACAAGCAGACCCTTCTTGGGCCGGTGTGGTTCGTACTCCAGCCGCTGCTGATGACCGTTGTCTTCACCGTGGTCTTCGGGCGGATGGCCGGGCTGTCCACGGATGGCGTGCCCGGGCCGCTGTTCTACTTTGCCGGGGTGGTGTGCTGGCGCTACTTTGCCGCGTGCCTGACCAAAACCTCGGACACCTTCGTGGCCAACGCCGCCATCTTTGGCAAGGTGTACTTTCCGCGTCTTGCCGTGCCTGTGTCCGTGGTGCTGTCGAACCTGTTCACCTTTGCCCTGCAATTCGCCTTCTTTTTGGTCCTGTACGCGTTTTATGCGTCCGGTGAGGTCAGTGCCCGTCCGGGCGCCGCCGTGGCCGTGGTGCCCCTTTTGGTGGCGATTATGGCCGCGCTGGGCCTTGGCGGGGGCATCCTTGTATCGTCCCTGACCACGCGCTACCGCGATTTACGCTTTCTCATCGGCTTTGGGGTGCAGCTGCTCATGTATCTAACGCCGATTATCTATCCGCTGTCCTCCGTGCCGGAGGACTACCGCCTGCTGGTGCTCGCCAATCCTATGACCGAGGTGGTGGAGGCCTTCCGCTATGTCTTCTTGGGGCAGGGGGCGTTTACGTGGGCGCGGCTGGCCTATTCGGCCGGAGCGTCGGCGCTGGTGCTGGTTTGCGGGCTGGCCCTGTTCTCCCGGGTGGAAAAGACCTTTATGGATACCGTGTAGCCCCGGCTACCGGCGAACCTTCAGGAGTGTTGCCATGTCTCGGACAGTTGAACTCGACGGATTCACCATCGGAACCGGCAGGGAGGTCTATTTCATGGCCGAGGTGGCCGGAAACTTTGCAGGCGAGGCCGAGGCCGAGCGCATTGTGGATTCCGCCGTGCGCGCCGGAGCAAACGCCGTGAAGTTCCAGACCCTTGACCCGGAGACCATCACCACGCGTGACAATCTCTTCAACATGAGCACCGTGGGCCAGCGCTCGCAGTATGAGGTGTTTGCCGAAAACTGCACGCCCCCGTCCGTGCAGCGCCACCTTGTGGAGCATTGCCGCAAGCGGGGGGTGACGGTGTTCTCCGCGCCCAGCCATATCCGCGACTTGGAACTCATGGAAAAGCTGGACATGCCCGCCTACAAAATCGGCTCCGACCTTGCCACGCACATTCCGCTGCTGGAAATAGTGGCGGACACGGGCAAACCCATCTTCCTCTCCACCGGCATGTGCACCCTGCAGGAGGTGCGCGAGTCCGTGGAGGCCATATTGGCGCGCGGCAACGACAAGCTGCTCCTCTTTCACTGCGTGTCCAACTATCCCGCCCGGCCCGAGGAACAGAACCTGCGCGCCATGGTCGCCATGAAGGCCGCCTTTGGCCTGCCGACGGGGTTCTCGGACCATACCGTGGGCATTGGGTGCTCGCGCGCGGCGGTGGCCCTTGGCGCGGATATGATTGAGCGCCACTACTGGTGCGAAGGCAACACCGAAGGCTCGGACCGCGCGCTGTCATCCGACGAAGCGGAGTTCCGGCGGCTGGTGAGCTATTCCCGCCACGTGCTCCCCGCGCTGGGGGACGGGATAAAGCGCCCCACCCCGGCGGAGGAGCGCAACATGCGCACCAACAAGGTCAGCGTGGTGGTCATGCGCGATGTGAAGGCCGGGGAGACCCTTGGCGAGGCCGATGTGGACGTGCGCCGCCCCGGCTACGGCCTGCCGCCCAAGTACCTGCCGCGGGTGGTGGGCATGCGCGCCACCTGCGATATTCCGGCCGAAACGCCCCTTGAGGCAGACCACGTGGGCATCGTGCCCAATGAACCACAGCGGGAGGTCCCATGACGCTCGTACTCGTTGCGGAAGGACATCGCCGGATAGGGCTTGGACATGTGTTCACCATGCTGGCCGTTGCCGAGGCCGGGCGCAGGATGGGCCTGCCCACGCAGATGCTGGGCATTGGCGACCTTGCCGCCAGCACCCTGCGGCGGCGCGGCATCAGCGCGGCGGAGTATACCCCGGACGTCCGCGCCCTGCGCGCCCTTGGCGGCAACGGGCCGGACATCGCCATCGTGGATGTGCGAACGCCCGAGGCCTTTGACTTTACGCCGCTGTCAGCGGCGGGATTTGTGACCTGCGCTGTGGAGGAATTTGGCGAGGGCCGTCCCGGGGCGGAGGTGGTGGTGAATCCCACCCCGGTGCGCCGCTGGCACCGCTTGCCGGACGGCTACCGCGCCGTGCTGGCCGGGACGCAGTACCTCATCATGGGGCCGGAGTTTGAGGAGATGCATGACCGTGAGCGCGGCGAGCTTATCACGGCGCGGCGCATCGTGGTCAGCATGGGCGGGGTGGACCGCTCCGGCGCGACGCTGGTCATTGCCCGCGCCCTTGGGCTGCTGGCGCGGGAGCATCCACAGCGCATCGGCAGTGTGCACTTTGTGTGCGGGCCTGCCTTTACCTACGCCGCGTCCCTTGAACGCCTGCTGGAGGACGCAGGCTACAGCCACGAGGTGCTGGTGGATGTGCCGGACATGTGGGAGCACCTGCTGCGTGCGGACGTGCTCATTTCCGCTGGCGGCAACACGATGTTTGAGGCCGCGTGCTGCGGCACCCCGTCCCTTGTCTTTTGGGAGGACCCGCACGAGTATGAACGCGGCGAGGCCGCCGAGGCCGCAGGCTTTGCGCGCCTGCACGGCCGCGGGGCGGACACCCCGCCCGAGGTGGCGGCGGAGCTTATTGGCCAGTGTCTTGCGGACACCGCGTGGCTGCGCCTTGCCTCGGAGCAGGGGCGGCTGGCCGTGGACGGGCGCGGCGCGGTGCGTGTGCTGGAAGCCCTGACGCAGTTGGTGGACGCCCATGCCTCGTAGCCGCGCCGGAATAGTGGTGCAGGCCCGCATGGGCTCCAGCCGCCTGCCGGGAAAGGTGTTGATGGACATCTGCGGTAGAACGCTCCTTGAGCGGGTGGTCCTGCGCCTGCGTCATGTGCGCGGGGCGCAGGCGCTGGTGGTGGCCGTGCCCCATGGGCCGCGTGACGACAGGCTGGCCGAGGCGGCGCGCGCTCTTGGTGTGGATGTGGCGCGCGGGCCGGAGGATGACGTGCTGGAGCGCCTTGCCCGCGCGGGTGAGGAATACGGTCTGACGACGTTGATGCGCGTCACCTGCGATAATCCGCTGGTCTGCCCGGAACTTGCCACGCAGGTGCTGGCGGCGCACTGCGCCGAGGGGCTGGACTATACCTCCAACCGCAACGAGTCCGGCAGCGGCATACCGGACGGGGCCGGGGTGGAAGTGTACGCCATGAGCGCGCTGCTGACCCTGCGGCGGCGCGCCACCCGCGCCCTCGACCGCGAGCATGTGAACGAATACGTGTTCCGCCACCCGCAGGACTTTCGAACGCGCATTTTGCCTGCGCCAGAGCAGTGCCGCATGCCGGACCTGCGCCTGACCGTGGACACCGCCCGCGACTTGGCGCGCATCCGCGCCCTGCACGAGCGCTTGGCAGCCATGGGGCGGCCCGAGCCTTACACCCTTGCCGATGTGGTGGCCGCAGTGCGGGAGGGGGCGGCATGGGCCTGACCCTGTCCATCCAGCAGCCGGAGCATGCGCCGTGGCTTGGGTTCTTCCATAAGATGGACCTGTGCGATGTCACGGTCTACTTCGACACGGTGCAGTTCAAGAAGCGCTACTTTGAGAACCGCAACCGCATCCGTACGGCCACGGGCTGGCAGTGGGTGACGGTGCCCGTCCTCACGCGCGGACGCTTCACCCAGCGCATTGCGGACGTTGCCCTGTGCGACGACGCGCCGTGGCGGCGCAAATACCTTGGCGCGCTGCGGCACAACTATGCCGCCACCCCGTTTTTCCATGAGATTTTTTGTGCGGTGCGTGATATCGTCCAATCACGGCGGACCCTCTTGTGCGACCTGAATATCGACCTCATCGAGTTTGTCCGGCAGTACCTTGGCCTTGCGGGGCGCACTGTGCGCGCCTCGACGCTGCCGCCGTTCTCGACCTCCTCCACAGAACTCCTCCACGACATCTGCCGTCATATGCATGCCAGCACGTACGTCTGCGGCATTTCCGGGCCGGACTACATGGATATGGACCAGTTTGCCGCCAGCGGCATTGGCGTCCAGACCGTGCGTTACCAGTGCCGGCCTTACACGCAGGCCTTTGCCGGGTTTGAGCCGGGAATGTCCGTACTTGATGCGCTGTTCAACCATGGTCCGCACGCCCTTGCCATCCTGCGCGGCAACGCCGCGCACCCGGGGGCGACGCAGGAGGAGACACCATGCCCAAACAGGATGCGGGACTAACGCACAAGACCGAGCGCGACTGCAACGTCTGCTGCCAGTTCCTCGATTTCAACACCACGTGGGAGCGGGATATGGGGCCGGAATTCATGGCCTACCGCCGCGACTGGCTGCGCTACTCCGCGGGGCGGGAGCTGCGGCCCTTTCCCATGCACCTCGACTTTGACCTCACCAACCTGTGCACCCTGTCGTGCACCTTTTGCCCGCGCACGCAGATGGCCCGGCGCGGCATGCTGCCGCCCACCTTCTTCATGCCCTTTGACGTCTACGCCCGCGCCATTGATGAGGGCGCGGCCAAGGGCCTGTACGCCGTCAACCTCAACGCCAGCGGCGAACCGCTTCTGCACCGCGATTTGCCGCGCATGGTGGCCTATGCCCGCGAGCGCGGCATCCTTGACGTGATGCTGCATACCTCGGCCCTGCACCTTGACGCCGCCATGGCGGAGCGCCTGCTGGATGCGGGGCTGACCAAGCTCATCATCTCCTTTGATTCGCCGGACAAGGCGCACTACGAGGCCCTGCGCGTCGGCTCCAGCTATGACCGGGTGACGGCGAATATCCGCGGCATGGCGGAGCTGAAGGCCCGGCGCGGCAGTCTGACTCCGTTCATCCGCATCAACATGGTGCTCATGAAGGAAAACGCTGGCGAACGTGAGGCCATGGTGCGCATGTGGCAGGACGTGGTGGATGGCATGGGGTTCCTTGAATATATCAATTACTTTCAGTGGGATGAGAAGGACCGTTACCGCCACAAGGTGGCCTACAAGGCGGACTTTGTGTGCGAGAAGCCGTGGCAACGCCTTGCGGTGACCCATGAGGGCGGCATCAAGTTTTGCCACCTCGACGACGCCGACGAGGTGGTGCTGGGGACCCTTGGCGACATGACGCTGGAGGAGGCATGGACAGGCCCGGTGATGCAGCGCTACCGCGACCTGCAAAAGGCCGGACGCATCCGCGAAATTGACCTGTGCTCGCGCTGTTCCACCCCCATGATGCCTGTTGAGTCCGAAGACGACGCCATGGAGGATGCCCATGACACGGCATGACATGGACGCCGAAGCCGCGGCCTTTGACAGCCAAATCCGCCAGCGCGTGGATGCGGGGCATGTTCCGGACCTGCGCCACTGCGGGCGGTGCGAGTGGTTCCGCAACAACCCGTGGCGGGACCGGGGCTTTATCGACCTCGTCTACGGCGAGCGCTTTCGGTGGTTGGCCGCGCGCCTTGCGCCGGGCTTGCGGATTTTGGAGGTGGGGTGCGGTCCGGGCTATTTGAGCCTTGAGCTGGCGCGTGCGGGGCACGACGTGGTGGGCCTTGATATCTCGCAGGAGTGCCTTGACGTCGCGCGGCGTACCGCGGCGGAGAATCCGCCACAGGAGGGGCGCGTGGTCTACGTGGCCGGGGACTACCTGACGCTGGACGCGGGAGACGGCTTTGACGTGGTGGTCTTTAACAACGCCCTGCATCATTTTTCGGCGCAGCAGCAGGCCGCACGCCGCGCGCAGGCGCTCCTTGGCGAGCGCGGGCAGGTGGTGGTGATGGAGCCATGCCGCGAGCGCATGACGGCCCCGTCCGCCGCTGTGTGGCTGCTGGTGGAGACGCTGCTTTCTGCTGGCGGGCTGTATTACGAGGCCGCGCCCCTCTTGGCCAGCGAGCGGGAATTGCAGGAGCGGCTGGACGTGTGCCTGCGGCGTGGGCGCTACGAGGACGAGGCGGGGAATCCCGTGCAGTCCCCCAATGACCTTGCCGCCACGCATGAGGGCATGCTTGCCGCCATGGAACAGACCTTCGACACCGTGGACCATGAGTGGGAGGGCGCGTTCTACGCGGGCATCATAGGCGGCCTGCGCTGCGCCGCCCCGGAGGACGAGGTCCGCCTTGCCCGGCATATTCGGCTTGTGGACAGGTTTCTTGTGGAATCCGGCACCCTGCCCGCTGTGGGGTTTCGCTGGCGGGGGCGGGTCCGGGAAACAGAGGGGGACGGGCGTGCGTAGCATCCTCGCCATTGGCGCGCACTTTGACGATATTGAGCTGGGGTGCGCCGGAACACTGCTTCGGCATGTGCAGGCCGGGCACCGGGTGACCATGCTGGTGCTGACCCATTCCGCCTACACGGTGGAGAAGGACCACTGGGAACGCCCAGCGGAGCTTGCCCGGCAGGAGGGCGAGCGCGGCGCGGCCATCATCGGGGCCGAGCTTGTGGCCCTGCCCTATGAAAACAAGCGCCTGCACTACTGCGATGAACTCATCCAGCACATTGACGCCATTATCGATGAGCGCGGGGTGGACACCATCTACACCCATTGGAACCGCGATGTGCATCAGGACCACGCCGCCGCCGGTGCGGCGTCCATCACCGCCGGGCGCAAGGTGCACAACCTCTTCATGTACCGCAGCAATTGGTACCAAAGCCCCGACGTTTTCACAGAAAACTACTGCGTGGACATCTCGAACTTTATGGACCGCAAGGTGGAGGCCATCCGCGCCCATGCCTCGGAGGTCGCCAAGCGCGGCGAGGAGTGGATAGCCTTTTTCAAGGGCGAAAACGCCCGCACCGGGGCGCGCAGCGGCGTTGCCTACGCCGAGGGGTTTGCCATGGTGAAGGCCATTTGGATCGATAACGGCGGAGGGGACGGCGTATGACGCTGAAGGAAAACGACATCCGTCCAGACGCCCTGATGGAGGACTTCCACGCCAGCGTGGCCGAGGATGTGGCGTGGCTGTCCGCGCGCTCGGCGTCCTTTGTGGAGGTGCCCTGTCCGGCCTGCGCGGCGGATGACGCCCGGCCCCTGTACGCCAAGCAGGGGATGCGCTGGGGGCGGTGCGCCAACTGCGGCACGGTGTACGTGTCCCCGCGGCCCACGCCGGAGGTGCTGTCCGCCTTTTATGCGCGCTCCGCCTCGTACCGCTTTCAGAACGACAGACTGTTTCCCGCCTCAGAAAAGGCGCGGCGCGAGCGGCTGTTTGCTCCGCGCGCCCGGCGGCTGGACGCGCTGTGCATGCGCTTTGGCCTTGGGGAGGGGCTTCGCCTTGTGGAGGTGGGGCCGGGGTTTGGGCTCTTTTTGGAGGAGGCGCGCAGTATGCCGCGCTTTGCCGCGGTGTCCGCCGTGGAAGCGACGCCGTGGCTAGCCGAAACCTGCCGGGAGCGTGGGTTCACTGTGTGCGAGGCGTCAGTGGAGCAGGTGGACCTTGGCGCGGATGCGGCGGACGTTGTGGTCAGCTTTGAGTGTGTGGAGCATCTGTTTAGTGTGGAGGGCTTTGTGCGGGCCTGCGCGCGGGTGCTGCGTCCGGGCGGGCTGCTCGTCCTCACCTGTCCCAATGCCGAGGGCTTTGACCTTGTCCACCTTGGCGAAGCGTCGAACACCGTAAACCATCAGCACCTGAATCTGTTTACCACCACGTCCCTGCCCGCGCTGGTCACGGCGTGCGGGTTGACGGTGGAGGAGGTCGCCACCCCCGGCGAACTGGACGCCGAACTGGTGCGCAAGGCGGCCCGTGCCGGGGAGGTGGACCTGTCCGGCCAGCCCTTCCTGCGGCGTGTGCTCCTTGACGAATGGGACGCCCTTGGCGGGTCGTTTCAGCATTTTTTGGCGGAAAACGGGCTGTCCTCGCACATGTGGGTGGTGGCGCGGCGGCCTGTGGAGGCGCTATGACCGGGTGCGAGACGACTTTTGCCGTGTGGCAGAGCACCATGTGTCCGTCCTATCTGCTGCATCTGCGAAAGATTGCGCGCTTTTTGAGCCTCAATGGCTGGCGCGAGGTGCCGGACATGGACGCGGCGGACGTGGTGCTTATCGGTGCGTGCGCGGGGTTTTTGGCGTCATTCGACATGTTCCGCGAGCGTATGGGACCGCTGCGTGCGGGAGGGCGGCAGGTGGTGGTCTACGGGTGCCTGCCCAAGGTGGACCCGGCCTTCTACGCCGCAGAGGCGCCGCCGGACGTCATCACCATACCGTCCCGGCATCCCGAGCGCGCGGAAGGGCTGGTGGATGAGGTGACGGTGCCCTTTGCGGACCTGCCTGACGAAAGCGCCTTCCGCCCCGAGGACACGGCCGACCCGGACCCCACGCGCCGCTATGTGGTGGTGCAGGAGGGATGCACCGAGCACTGCGCCTATTGCCCGCACAAAATCGGCATCGGTTCGGCCACGAGCCGCCCCCTTGAGGACATTGTCGCCCTTGTGGAGCGAGACGCCGCAGCCGGGGCGCGGAGTTTTTACATCGACGGCAACGACAGCGGGTCATGGGGTGTGGATATGGCCCCTGCACGGGCCTTCCCAGAGCTTGTGCACGCGCTGCTGGCCGCCGCGCCGCAGGCGCAGTTGCAGTTTGGGAACATCGCGCCCAAGTGGTTTCGTGTGTACGGGCAAGTGCTTGCAGACGCCCTGACCCACCCGCGCATCACCAATGTAAAGGTACCTATCCAGACCACCAGCGAGCGCCTGTTGCGCCTTATGCGGCGCGATCCTTTTGTGCGCGGGCTGTCGCCCTTCCTGTCGCGCATGCGTGGCGGCAATCCTGCTCTACGCCTGCGCACGGACATCATCGTTAGCCTCCCCACGGAAACGGCGGATGAATTGGCAGAGACGCTGGAGTTTGTCGCTGAACATTTCCACCGCGTGGCGGTGCACCGCTTTGACCTGCACCCGCGGACGCGGGTGGTGCGTATGGAGATTGCGCACCTGACGGCGGAGGAGCAGGACGAGCGCATGCGTATGGCCCTTGCCTTCTTTGCGGAGCATCCGCAGGTGGATGCGCGTTTTGATGCGTGGGACAGGTGCGCGCTGCGGGAGGGCGGCGCATGAAGACCATGCTCTTTGTGGCGGATGCGCGTGATGCGTTGTGGGCGCGCACGCACGCGGCGGAAGGGTGTGTGGTGGCGCTGTCGGCCAGTGCGCGCCACGCTCTCGGCATGGCGGGAATTGGTTATGCGCCCTACGGGGACAAGGCTTCCGCCATGCTCAAGGAGCCGCAGTGCGACCTTGCCCGCTCCCTTGCCAGCCGCTGGCATGAGCACCTCGCCCCGGAGCTGTCGCGCATGCTGGTGCCCAGCGCGCCGGACATCGCTGGCGCGCCGCCGTTGGCCCTCTTGTTCCACTCCCTGACGCTGCGGTTTTTTGAGGCCATTCAGGCCCATGCCACCATGAGCATGGTGCTGGACGCCGAGCGGCCCGCGCATGTGCTTCTTGGGCAGGTGCAGGGCGCGGAGGTGGGGCTGTATGGCCTGCTGACTTCGCCTGCCGGGCTGGAGCGCGAGGCCCTCGTGGCCCTGTGCCGCGAGCGCGGCATCACCTGTGAGGAAATTTCGCAGGCGCCGGATGGGCGCGGTGCAGAAGGGCCTGCCGCGGCCCCGGCGCGCGTGGGCGTGCTACAGCGCTTATGGCGCGCGCCCCGCGCTGGACTTCGGCGTGTGCTGCGGCCCGCACCGCACACGCTGGAGACGCTCCCCTCAGCCCTTGGCACCGGAGCGCGGGCGCTCCTTGCCACGTGGGGCGGGGCCGGAATGACGCGCCTTGAGCCGCTGTATGATGAGCTCCTTGCCCGCGGGGTGAAGGTGGCGCTGGTTGTGGCCGCGGGGCGGCTGGGGCTGCGGGCGTGGCGGCGGGCTGTCAAGCGGCGGGCGGTGGTGCTGCGCCTTGAGGACGTGGACGTGGCGGATGCGCCGCCCCGGCGCGGGGCATGGACTGATGACGACTTGGAGCGCGCCCTGCTTCGTGACGAAGGGCTGATGACGTTTTTGTACGGCGAGGTCGGCCCTCCCCTTGCCGGAATGCTGGTGGCGCAAATTGCCGCGGAAGTGGCCGGGGCTTTGCCGCAGTGCCTGCACGGTGCGGCGCGCTTTGGCGCGCTGTGCGATGTGGCCGCGCCTGATGTGGTGCTGCACCTGTTTTCCACGGACCCGCGCGGGGCGGCGCAGACGCTGGCGGCGCGGGCGCGGGGGATTCCCACAGTGACCATGGGCCATGGCCTGCACTGCGCCACGGATGCTGAGCGTGACGTGTTTGCGGCGCGGGAGTTTGCCGCGTGCGGGCGCGTGCACAGCGCGGCGCTGGTGGCCAGTCAGGGCTCGGCGCCGGGGCGGGTGCCGCCCCTTGGGGATGCGTATCTTGATGGGCTGACGCCGGAGGCCTCCCTTGCGGCCCGGCTACGCTGCCTGCGTGCTGGGGTGGGCCTGCGCCGCCCGGTGTGCGTGGTGTGCGACAGCGGCGGCTGGACGCAAACGCGCGAGCGGCGGCACACCCAGTGGGCCACCCTCGACGCCGTGGCGGCCCTTGCGCGGGAGATGCCGAAGATGCAGGTGGTGTACCGCACCCATCCGGGGTCATACGAAATGGACTACGATTCGTATTTCACATCACGCGGGGCGCCTGCGGTGCTGTGCCAGCGCGCGGCGGACCTGCCGCTGCCGGACCTTATGGCGCAGGCGGACGTGGTGGTGTCGCACATGGGGTCCGCCGTGGCGGAGGCGCTGCTGTGCGGGGTGCCGGTGGTGTACCTGCACGCGCTGTCACGGCATGAACCGTCGGCCAGCGGGTGCCCGGTCATCCGCGAGGCCGCGGCCCTTGAGGACCTCCTTCCCCTTGTGCGCGGGGTGCTTGACGTCCGCCAGTCCCGGCAGGCGGTGCGCCGGGCGGCGCAGCCGTGGCTGGATGAGGTGCTGTGCGGGGCGGACGGCGGCGCGGCGCGGCGGGTAGCGGATTTCCTCATGAGCCGCGCCCGGGGCATATCCGGGGGCGATGCCTCGGAGTGGTTGGGGCGGCAAAAGGCCTCGGGCCGGTTTTCCTCCCTGACGTGGCAGAAGGGTTTGGAGTGGAGCTGAAATCCTGATATAACGGCACAGTGGAGTTTTCTCCTTCAGCCTTGGAGTCGGCAGTGCGAGAGTTTGGCGCGGATATGGTCTTCATTGTGGGCAGCCCACGCAGTGGCACTACGTGGATGCAGCGTCTTTTGGCGTGCCATCCGCTGGTGGCGACCGGGCAGGAGAGCAGCCTGTTCGAGAGCTATATCGGGCCACAGCTTCGCGCGTGGCAGCGCGATGTGGCGCAGAACTCGGGCCGGATGGTTGGGCTTGGCTGTCACCTGCGCGAGGAGGAATTTCTTGTAGCCCTGCGGGAGTACATGCAGGCGTTGATGCAGCCCATGCGCGCGGCGACGCCGGAGGGCGGCCTGTTTGTGGAGAAGACGCCCTCACACGCCCTGTTCCTGCCGGAAATTTCACAGCTGCTGCCGCAGGCGCGGGTCATCCACGTGGTGCGCGATGTGCGCGACGTTGTGCGCTCCATACTGACGGCGGCGCGCTCATGGGGGGCGGACTGGGCTCCGGCAGACGCACGGCAGGCGGCGCGGATGTGGTCGCGCCACGTGAATGCGGCCCTTGCCGGCGGGCGCGAGATGGGCCCCAAGCGCTTTTGTACCGTGCGGTATGAGGACCTTATTGAGGACACTCACTCCGTGCTGGCGCGGGTGTGCCGCGATTTTTTGGGCGTGGCGTGGGACGACGAAGGCGTTGCCAAGGCCGTGGCGCGCAACAGCATCCGCCGGGGCCTCAATGGCAAGGCCGTCTCCGGGGTGCCGCTTCCCCTGCGCGGGGAGTGGGCGGCGCGCCTTGAGCAGGACGTGGTGCCGGAGCCGGAGGGCTTTGTGGGCTATGCCCCGCGCCGGCTTGGCCCGGTGGAGCGCTACCATGTGTGGCGCGAGGCGCGGCGGGCCATGGAGCGCGCCGGGTACGCAAAAGGGGGGCTGTGGTGAGCGCTTCGGGGGGGAGAGCGCGCCGCGCAACGGTCATCGTGCCGACCTATCGGCGCGAACGCGACCTTGCGCGGTGCATTGAAAGCCTTGGCCTGCAATCGCGCACGGATTTTGAGGTCATCGTGGTGGACAACGCCGTGGATGATGCGGTGCGCCGCATGGTGACCGGGCGGGCGGGGAGCTATCCTGTGCCCCTGCGGTATGTGCCGGAGTGCCACCTTGGCCTGCATCACGCCCGGCACACAGGCGCGCGCGCCGCCGCGTCGGATTTGCTGCTGTACACCGATGATGACGCCACCTTTGATGCCGGCTGGGTGGACGCGCATATCAGAGCCTTTGACGCCAACCCGGACATGGCCGCCGCTGGCGGGCCGGTGCGTCCGGTGTGGGACGTGCCGCCCCCCACGTGGCTGGCGGAGTACGCCGGGGACTTTGGCACCTTTGCCGAACTCAGCTTGCTGGACCGGGGGCGGAGCTTCAACAAGGGGCAGGAAGTCTTCTACGGCGTGAACATGGCCCTGCGGCGCGAGGCGCTTGTCCGCTGCGGCGGCTTTAATCCGGACGCCTTTGGCGCGGTGTGGCTGGGCGACGGGGAAACAGGCCTTATGCGCACCCTGTGGCGGACCGGGCAGGCCGTAGGCTATGTGCCGGACGCCGTGGTGCTGCATCACGTGCCTAGGGAGCGGATGACCGTGGCCTTTCTGCGTCAGCGCATGGCCAATGAGGGCGCGATGGAGGTGTATGCCCGGTACCGGGGGCGCGTGCCCCGGCGGTGGCGGCTGGTCCGGCATGCGCTGGGCGTTGCCGCGCGCAATGCGCGCCGCTGGGCGGCGGCGTTGGTCCGGCGCGGTATGGACCCGGCGTCCCTGCACCTGCGGCTTCACGCGGCGCGTACGCAGGCTGTGTTTTGGGCCACCCTGCGCCTTGCGTGGGCAACCCCCCTGCGCGAGCTGGTTATGCGCACCAATTGGTGGGAGTGCGCTTCGCCCGGCGCAAATGGTGAGGCCTGCGACGAAGGCGGCACGTAATCCGCGCCAAACGCATACGCGAGGAATCCATGGGATACTTGTTCATCCTTGGCACCGTGGTGACCACGGTCTACGGCCAGCTGGCCATCAAGTGGGGCGTCTCGCGCACGGGGGGCTTGCCCGGCGGGGGCGTGGACAACGCGCTCTTTCTGCTGCGCCTTGTGCTGGACCCATGGGTCTTTTCCGGGCTGTTTGCGGCCTTTGTGGGCGCGCTGTTTTGGCTGGCGGCGCTGACGCGCTTTGATCTGAGCTTTGCGTATCCGTTTATGAGTCTCTCCTTCGTCTTTGTGTTGGCATTGTCGGGCGTGGTGCTAGGCGAGTCCGTCAATGTGTACAAGGTGGTGGGGGTGGCGCTCATCGTTCTTGGCATCGTGGTGTCCAGCCGTGGGCTGGGTTCTGGCTGAGGGGCGAGATAATCCGGGCTGCGGCCCGGCCAGCGGGAGAAGGCATGGCGACTGTTCTGGTCACGGGTTCCGGAGGCTATATCGGTACGCTCCTTGTGGACCGTTTGCTGGACGAGGGGCACAGCGTCATTGGCATGGACCGGTATTTCTTTGGGACGGAGCTTCTGGGCGAGACAATGGCGCATCCGCGTTTCTCCCTTGTGCGGGGCGATGTGCGCAGCTGCCGCGAGGAGCAGTTTCACGGCGTGGACGTGGTGTGCGACCTTGCCGCCCTGTCCAACGACCCGGCGGGCGACCTTGACCCCATGCTCACGCAGGACATCAACCACCGCGGACGCGCGCACGTGGCGGAGATGGCCCGCCGCGCCGGAGTGGCGCGCTATATTTTGGCCAGCTCGTGCAGTGTGTACGGCACGGGCGAGGGCGTGCTGACCGAGGACTCGCCAACGCGCCCGGTGTCCGAGTATGCCCGTGCCAACCTTGCGGCGGAGCGCGCCGCGCTGGAACTGAACTCCCCCGGCTTTGCGGTGACGGTGCTGCGGCAGGCCACGGTCTATGGCCTGTCCAAGCGCATGCGCTTTGACCTTGTCATCAACATTATGACCCTGCACGCCGTGGAGCGCGGGGTGATCAATATCCTTGGCGGCGGCGTGCAGTGGCGGCCCCTCGTGCACGTGCGCGACGCCGTGGACGCCTTTATGCTGGCGGCCTTTGCGGAGCAGAGCGCCGTGTCCGGGCGCATCTTTAACGTGGGCAGCGACGAGCAGAACTACCGCATCCGCACCGTGGCCTACATGGTGCGCGAGAACATGCCCTTCCCCATCACCATCGAGCTCACTCCCTCGGACCCGGACCGCCGGGACTACAACGTTTCCTTTGCCCGCATCCGTGATGAATTGGGCTTTACCGCGCAGCACACCCCGTCGGAGGCCGTGCGCGAAATCTACGAGGCCATCAAGCTGGGGCGCGTGGATACTGGCCTGCGCACCATCACCGTCAAATGGTACGCCTACCTGCTGGAGGCGCAGCGCGTGCTGAACAGTGTGGTCCTTGACGGGAGGCTTCTGGCATGACGCCGCGCCGCGCGCCCACCATCAGCATCGTCACCCCGGTGTACAATTCCCGGGGGTGTCTGGAGGAGCTGCACCGGCGCATTGCCGCCACGGTGACGCCCCTTGATGCGGACTTTGAGTGCATCATGGTGGACGACGGCAGTGTGGATGGCTCGTGGGAGGCGATATCCGCCCTGCACGCGCGCGATTCGCGGGTGCGCGGGGTGCGCTTGTCGCGCAATTTCGGCCAGCACTACGCCATTACCGCCGGGCTGGACCGCGCGTGTGGGGAGTGGGTGGTGGTCATGGACTGCGACCTGCAGGACCGGCCCGAGGCCATCCCTGCACTGCTGGAGCGGGCGCAGGAGGGGTATCAGGCCGTGTTTGCCCGGCGCAGGGCGCGGCGCGATTCAGCCCTCAAGCGCGCTGGCTCGCGCCTCTTCTATGCGGCGCTGCGGGTGCTGTCCGGCGTGGAAATCGACCCCAGCACCGCCAACTTTGGGATATTCCACAGGCAGGTGGTGGAGGCGTTTCGGGGGCTTCGCGAGCGCAGCCGGGCGTTTCATGTGCTGGTGCGCACCCTTGGCTTTGCGTCCTCGGCTGTGGATGTGGAGCATGAGCAGCGCTTTGCCGGGCGCTCGGCCTACGGCTTTGCGCGTATGTTTTCGCTGGCGGTGGATATTATCGTCTCCCAGTCCGGCAGGCTGGCGACGGTATCCTTTGGCCTTGGCATTGTGCTGGCACTGTTCGCCTTTGCCTACGGGGCGTTTCTTATGGCGCGCAAATACCTGTGGGCCTACCCGGTGCCGGGGTGGACCAGCGTTATGGTGTCCCTCTACTTCATTGGGGGGTTGCTTTTTATCAACATGGGCCTTCTGGGCCTGTACCTCGGCAAGACCTTTGACGAGGTGAAGCGCCGCCCGCTGTACGTGGTGGGCGAGACCATCGGCCTTGAGGCCGGGGAGGGCGGCGTATGAGCGCCCTTGGCGTTGCGGTTGTGGGGTGCGGCTACTGGGGGCCGAACCTTGTGCGCAATATTGTGGCCTGTCCGCACACGCGCCTTGTGCGGGCCTGCGATGTGGACGCCGCGCGCCTCGGCGAGGTGCTGGCTCCGTACCCCGGCGTGCAGGCATGTACGGACCTTGCCGAGGTGTTGGCGGATGAGCAGGTCACGGCCGTCGCCATTGCCACGCCCGTTGCCACGCACCACGCCCTTGCCCGTGAATGCCTGCTGGCCGGGCGGCATGTGCTGGTGGAAAAGCCCATAGCCGCCACAGCGGCGCAGGCCGAGGACCTTGTCGCCCTCGCCCGCGAGCGCTCCCTGCGCCTGATGTGCGACCATGTGTTCTGCTACGCCCCGGTGGTCCGCGTAATGAAGGACATCATCGACGCGGGCAGCCTTGGCGACGTGCTGTATTTCGATTCCGTGCGCATCAACCTTGGCCTCTTCCAGCGCGACGTGAACGTCATCTGGGACCTTGCCCCGCACGACCTGTCCATCCTTGAATACCTTACCGGTCGCCAGCCCGTGGCCGTCAGCGTGCAGGCCGCGCGCCATGCCGGGTGGGAGCAGGAAAACATGGCCTACGTGGCCCTTGATTTCGACAACGGCTTTCTGGCCCACCTGCATCTCAACTGGTTGTCCCCCGTAAAAATCCGCAAGACCATCATCGGCGGCAGTGAACGCATGCTGGTATGGAACGACCTCGACCCCGCAGAGCGCCTGAAGGTCTACGACAAGGGCGTCACCATTCAGCCCCGCCCGGACCGCGCCGCGCGCGATACGGCCCTTGTGTCCTACCGTACGGGCGGCGTGACCTCGCCCCATGTGCCCCATGGAGAGGCCCTTGCCGGAGTGGTGGCCGAGTTTGCCGCCGCCGTGGCCGAGAAGCGCGCCCCCCTCACCGACGGCGCAAGCGGCGCGCGCATGCTGCGCATTCTGGAGGCCGCACAGCAGTCCGTGGCGCGTGGCGGGGCGCGGGTGCCCGTGGCCGGGGAGGGCGCATGAGTCAGTACCGCCGCATAGCGCCGGACGTCACCCTTGGGCGGGACGTTGTGGTGCGCGATTTTGTGAACCTGTACGGCTGCCGCATTGGCGACGGCACGCGCATCGGCACCTTTGTGGAGATTCAGCGCGGGGCCGAGGTGGGCGCGCGGTGTAAAATTTCCAGCCATACCTTTATCTGCGAGGGGGTCAGCATCGGCAGCGGGGTGTTTGTGGGGCATAACGTCAGCTTTGTGAACGACCGCTACCCCCGCGCCGTGGGGCCGGACGGCGCGCTCCTTGAGGACGCGGACTGGACCGTGGTGCCCACCACGGTGGAGGACCGCGCCGCCATTGGCTCCGGGGCCGTCATCCTGTGCGGGGTGCGCATCGGGCGCGGGGCCGTTGTAGGCGCTGGGGCCGTGGTCACGCGCGACGTCCCCGCCCGCGAGGTGTGGGCGGGCAATCCCGCCCGGTATTTAAAGGATGTGGAGGAGGGCTGATGCAGGTGCCGTTTGTGGACCTTGCCGCCGCGCACAAGGGCGTACGCAACGACATTCTTGCCGCGTGGGCGCGCCTTGTGGATGCGGGGCGCTTTGTGGGCGGCGAGGAGGTAGACGCCTTTGAGCGAGAATTCGCCGCGGAGTGCGGCGCGCGGCACTGTGTGGCCGTGGGCAGCGGGACGGACGCCCTGCGCTTTATCCTGCTGGGTATGGGCATCATGCCCGGCGATGATGTGGTCACAACCCCCATGACGTTTATTGCCACGGCGGAGGCCATTACGCAGGCCGGGGCGCGCCCTGTGTTTGTGGACGTGCACCCCGTCACCCGCACCATGAATCCCGAGCATCTGGAGGCGGCCATCACCCCGCGCACGCGCTGCATCCTGCCTGTGCACCTGTACGGCCAGCCTGCGGATATGCGCGGCATACTGGATGTGGCGGAGCGCCGGGGCATCCCCGTGGTGGAGGACGCCGCGCAGGCGCATTTGGCGCGATTTGAAGGGCGTATGGCCGGGACCATCGGCCACGCCGGAGCCTTTTCCTTCTACCCCGGCAAGAACCTTGGCGCCTGCGGCGAGGCCGGGGCCGTGGTGACAGACGACAGGGAGCTGGCCGCAACCGTGCGCGCCCTGCGCGACCATGGGCAGATGAAAAAGCACCTGCACGTGGTGGAGGGCTACAATGGCCGGTGCGACGCCATGCAGGCCGCGGCCCTGCGGGTGAAGCTGCCGGGCCTTGCCGGGGCCAACGCGCGCCGGGCGGAGTATGCCGCGCTGTACAGTGCACTGCTGGCGGGAGTGCCCGGGCTTCAGGTGCCCGAGGTGCTGCCAGACCGCGAGAGCGCGTGGCACCTGTACTGCGTGCTCGTGGAGCAGCGCGGCGCCGTGGCCGAGGCCCTGCGGCGCGAGGGCATTGGCACCGCCGTGCACTATCCGGTGCCCCTGCATCTTATGGCGCCGTATGCGTTTTTGGATCATATGCGTGGTGATTTTCCCGTGGCGGAGCATGTGGCGGACCACGCCCTGTCTTTGCCGCTGTATCCAGAAATCGGCGAGGAGCGCGTGCGCCATGTGGCCACGGTCCTTCGCCGTGTGATGACCAAGGGATGACGCCGGATAGCGCGCTCATCCCGGGAGCGGAGCAATGGAATGTGACGGTAAGACCTGTCTGGTCACGGGCGGGGCGGGGTTTATAGGATCCCACCTTGTGGACCGCCTGCTGGAGTGCGGGGCCAAGGTCCGCGTGCTGGATGATTTTTCCAATGGACTCTGGGAGAACCTTGCCCTGCCCACGCCGCGGGGCGGGCTGGAGGTGCTCCACGGCAGTGTGGCCGACCCCTTTGATGTGCGCCGCGCCGTGGACGGCGCGGACGTGGTCTTTCACCTTGCCTGCCTTGGCGTGCGGCATTCGCTGGCGCATCCGCACCGCAACCACCGCGTCAACGCCGAAGGCTCGCTGCTGCTGCTTGAGGCGGCGCGGCGTGAGGGCTGTGGGCGGTTTCTCTACTGCTCCTCGTCCGAGGTGTATGGCTCGGCGCGCACCGCGCCCATGGACGAGGAGCACCCCCCGCGTCCGCACACGGTGTACGGCGCGTCCAAGCTGGCCGGGGAGGCCTACGCCCGCGCCTACCACCGCGCCTACGGCATGCCCGTGGTCATTGTGCGGCCCTTTAATACCTACGGCCCGCGCTCGCACCATGGGGGCGACGCCGGGGAGGTTATCCCCAAGTCCATCGTGCGCGCCTTGGCCGGGCTGGACGTGACCATCCACGGCGATGGCGCGCAGACGCGTGATTTTACCTTTGTGACGGATACCGCCCGCGCTCTGGAGATGGCCGCCGCCTGCGAGGACTGCATCGGCGGTACCTTTAACGTGGGCAGTGGGCGCGAGATTTCCATCGCGGACCTGTGCCGCCGTGTGGTGGAGACGGTAGGGGGCGAAGCCGCCAGACCTATCCACACGCAGGCCCGGCCCGGCGATGTGCTCCGCCTGCTGGCGGACCCGTCGCGCTTTACGGACCTGACGGGCTGGACGCCGGAGGTTGGCCTTGGTGAGGGGCTTCTGCGCACGGTGGAGTGGTTTCGTGGACGGCCCGAAGGCGCGGACCAACTGGCCTGCGAGGCACCGGAACAGAACTGGGAGCAGTGGTGATGATACCCGTAGCAAAGCCATGGCTGGGTGAAGAGGAAGCCGCCGCCGCGCGCGAGGCCATCCTGTCCGGATGGGTGACGCAAGGCCCGCGTGTGGCGGAGTTTGAGAGCGCGTTTGCCGCGTGGTGCGGGGCGCGCCATGCCTGCGCGGTGTCCAGTTGCACCACGGGCCTGCATATGGCCCTCAAGGCCGTGGGCGTGGCCCATGGCGATGTGGTGGTCACGGTGAGCCACAGCTTTATCGCCACGGCCAACGCCGTGCGCCATTGCGGGGCGGAGCCGGCCTTTGTGGATGTTGATCCCGTCACCTTCAACATGGACCCGGACGCGCTGGAGCGCTTTTTGGACGAGGACTGCGCGCACTATGGCGGCGCGGTGTACCACGCGTTTTTCGAGCGCGGCGGCCTGCCTGCCGAAAGCCCACTTGCCCTGCTACCGCCGGAGCAGACCGGGCGGGTGGCGGCCATTATGCCCGTGCACCAGCTGGGCATGCCCTGCGATATGGCGCGCATTCTAGACATTGCCGCGCGCCACGGCCTGCCTGTGGTGGAGGATGCCGCCTGCGCGGCTGGCAGTGAGCTGTCCTGCGATGGCGGCGCAACCTTTGCCCCGGTGGGCCGCCCCCATGGCGCGGCGGCGTGTTTTTCCTTTCATCCGCGCAAGATTCTCACCACTGGCGACGGCGGCATGATTACCACCGCCAATGCGGGCAGCGACAGCGCCTACCGCCTGTACCGCCAGCACGGCATGAGTGTGTCCGATGCGGTGCGGCACAGCGCGCGCACGGTGACCATCGAGGAATACGTCCTCACGGGCTACAACTACCGTATGACTGACGTGCAGGCGGCCATGGGCATTGTGCAGTTGGGCAAGCTGAAGGCCATGGTGGCCGAGCGGCGGCGCATTATGGCCCGCTATGGCGACGGGCTTTCCGGCCTGCCGTGGCTCACCCTGCCGCAGGACCCGCCATGGGGGCGCTGGAACGCCATGAGCTACCCCGTGCGGTTGGCGCCGGATGCGCCGGAAGGCCAGCACGACCTGATGCAGCGCCTGCTTGATGCGGGTATTGCCACGCGTCCGGGCGTCATGAATGCCCATACCGAAGCCCCGTACCGTACGGCGCTCACGTTGCCGCAGTCCGAGGCCGCACGCGCCCATGTGGTGCTGCTGCCCATCTTTAACACCATGACCGATGAGCAGGTGGACGCCGTGGTGCGCGAGGTGCGCCGTGGGCGCTGACCTGCTGCTTTTCCCCTTTGGCGGCAACGCGCGCGAGGCGCTGTGCTGTCTGCCCCGCGGCGGGGCACTTCGTCCTGTGGGCTTTGTGGATGACGACCCCGGCACCCACGGGGCCACATGCTGCGGCGTCCCTGTCCTTGGCGGGCGGGAGTGGCTGGGGCGGATGCCCTCGGCGCAGGTTTTGGCTGTGCCCGGTTCCCCGGCAACCTACGCGCGCAGGCAGACGGTGCTGGAAGGGCTGGCCCTGCCGCCCGCGCGCTATGCCACAGTGGTGCACAGCCACGCCAGCGTGGCCGGGGACGTGGGACTTGGGGTGAATGTGCTCATTATGCCCGGCGCGTTTGTGGGCGCGGGGGCGCGTGTTGGTTCCCATGTGCTCATTATGGCCGGGGCTGTGGTGTCGCATGACGCCGCGGTAGCGGACTACGCCATCATTGCCGCCGGGGCCATGGTGGCCGGGGGCGCGGTGGTGGAGCGCGGGGCCTATGTCGGCGCCGGGGCGCGCCTGCGCGAGGGCGCGCGTGTTGGTGCGGGCGCCCTTGTGGGCATGGGCGCGGTGGTCCTTGATGCCGTGCCGCCCGGCGAGGTGTGGGCGGGCGTGCCCGCGCGGCCGGTGCATGGGGGCGCGTTATGATGCTGTCCGCCGTTATCCCCGCCTACAACGAGGCGCAGAATATTCCCGCCACCATCCCGGCGGTGCTGGACTGCCTGACCCGCGCGGCTGGCGGCGGCGAGGTGGAGGTGCTGGTGGTGGATGACCATTCGTCCGACGGCACCTTTGAGGCCGTAATGGCCCTTGGGGACGCGCGGGTGCGGAGCATTCGGCTGTCGCGGCGGTCCGGGAGCCACACGGCCCTGCGCGCCGGACTGTGGCATGCCCGGGGCGACGCCGTGGTGTGCATGGCCGCAGATGGACAGGACGACCCCGAGGCCCTTGCGGCCATGGCGCAGCAGTGGCGCGGCGGCGCGCAGGTGATTTGGGGCCTGCGTCAGCGCAGGGACGACGGCGTCCTGCACGGCCTGAGCGCGCGGCTGTTTTATCTGCTCCTTCGCCTTGCGACCGGGCGGCGGGACGGCATCGACCTGTCGCGGGCAGATTTTTACCTGTTGGACCGCGCGGTGGTGGACGCGGTGCGTACGTGCCATGAGCGCAATACGTCGCTGTTTGGCCTGCTCGCGTGGATGGGCTTTCGCCAAAGCGCCGTGGAGTATACGCGCCGCCCGCGCACGCGCGGGCATTCCAAGTGGAGCGTGCGGGCGCGCTGGCAACTCGCCAAGGACTGGTTCATCGCCTTTTCCGGCGTGCCCCTCAAGGTGGCGACGTGGCTGGGGCTGGCGTCATCTTTTGCGGGGCTGGCGTATGCGCTGTGGATTGTGTGGCTGGTTTTGGGGCATGATGTGCATGTGGAGGGCTGGGCCTCGCTGATGGTGGCGGTGCTGGTGCTTGGCGGGGCGCAGCTGTTTATGCTGGGGGTGTTTGGGGAATATTTGTGGCGCAACCTCGACGAAGCCCGCGCGCGGCCCAATTGGTTCATCGAGCGCGACAGCCGGGGGAAGGTGGAGCATGGCGGCGGCACCTAGAGACATCTTTACGGCAATGGAACTGCGGCCCGGCAAGGCCGAGGACGTCCAGCGCCTGTGGCCGCAGGGGCTGCGCGCCACGGTGCCCTTTACCGCGTCCCTTATGCGGACGGGCCTGCACCCGGATGGGGAGCGGGACGTTCTGGTGTGGGGGCGTTTTCCCCATGGGGACGCGCCGCTGGTGTGGATGCAGGACGGGGAGGTGGTCTGCGGGTTCAAGTTTGAGCGGTGGGAGCGCGTCATACGCGAGGAGCGCTACCGCCCGGAGCATACATGTCCGTTGGCCGCACGGCTGCCGTTCCACTACCACCTGGTGCCGGGGCCGCTGCGCAGCGCCCTTGCCGGGGTGATACTGTCTGTGCGCGGCAGGGCTGCGGGCAGTGCGCATCCGGTAACGCCCTTCAATCCCGGCTGCGCCCTGCTTTTGCGCGTGGTTCGCGGCGCGCCGGACGCGCCGTCCGTGGTGGTGCTGACGCACGACTGCGACACGGCGCAGGGCGTTGCCGCCGCGCCGGAGCTGGCCGCCGTGGAGGAGGAGCACGGGTGGCACTCTATATGGAACGTGGTCCCCGGCGAGTATGATGTGGACCACATCATGCTGGAGCGCCTGCGCGCCGCCGGGCACGAGATTGGGCAACACGGCCTGACCCACAGCATGGGCGAAGCCTTCCTGCCGCGCGAAGCCTTGCGCGATGCCCTTCTGGAGCACAAGGCTTTTCGCCAGCGCCACGGGGTGCGCGGCTACCGTGGTCCGGGCTGGTACCGCACGCGCGCCATGTTTGACGTGTTGGGGGAATTTTTCGACTACGACATGACCTGTCTGGACAACGACTTTATCTGCCCCGGCGGGAGCGGCGGCGTGGGCGAGGTGCGTCCCTATGCCCTGCGCGGCGGGCTGATGGAACTGCCGTGCACGGTGCCCTTTGAGGCGCCCCTTGTGCACGGTGGTGTGCGCCCCGGCGCCCTTGCCGCGTGGTGGTGGCCCAAGGTGGAGGCCCTTGGGCGCCTTGGCGGGCATGTGGTGGTGAACACGCACCCGGACCCGCACTACAGCGGGCGGCCAGAGGTGCGCGCGGCCTATGCGGAGTTGCTCTCCCGGCTGTCCTCCGCGGGCTGGAGCGCGCGCCTGCCCGGTGAGCTTTTTTCCCGGGAGCAGGATGCATGAAGACGCAGCTTTACGATCAGCTTGCGGAAGTGGAGGACACGCATTGGTGGTTCACGGCCCGCCGCGCTCTGGTGAGCGACGTGTTGCGCCGCTGTAGGGCAGGCGGCACGCTGGCACTGGATATTGGCTGCGGCACTGGCGGCCATCTCTCCCTGTTGGCGGATTTTTGCGACACCGTGGTGGGGCTGGACCGGTCCCGCTACGCCCTGACCCACGCCCGCGCCAAGCACCCACGCGCCGCGTTGGTCTGCGGGGACGCCTTGCATCTGGCCCGGCTCTTTCGGGCCGAGAGCTTTGACGTGGTGACGCTGTTTAACGTGCTCTACCACCAGTGGGTGCCCTCGCCGCAGGATGTGCTGGAGCAGGTGCACCAGGTGCTGCGGCCCGGCGGCCTGCTGCTGCTCACGGAACCGGCATACTCGTGGCTGATGCGCGGGCATGATGCGGCAGGGCTTGGCGCGCGGCGGTTCTCCCCCGGCGGGGTGGAGACCATGATGCGCCACGCGGGGTTTGTTGGTGTGGAGGGGACGTGTTTCAACGCCCTTGGCCTGCCCCCGGCGCTCGTCCTTGCCGCGTGGGAGCGCCTGCGCGGCGGTGGCGGCGCGGCCGCAACCACGGCGGAAATTGCGCATCCGCCGCGCATTGTGGAGTGGGTCTTCTCCGCCGCTATGGCGGCGGAGCGGCAGGTGGTGCGGCGCGGCTGGCGGGTGCCCGTTGGCCTGACCCTGTGCTGCCATGGGGAGAAGCGGCTATGATGCGGCGCGCAGGAATTGGTTATGCGGCTATGTGTGGCGCGGGTTCCCGGCTTTTGTGCGCCCGCGTGTTGCGTGGCGCTTTTGGGCGTGGGAGGCGGTCATGACTCGCGGGGCACAGCGGGCGCTCTGCGCGGCGCTTTGCGCCGTGGCCGTGGCGGTGACGCTCCTGTATGCCTACGTCCCCACCGTGGATACCCCCAATACCGGCGACGAGACCATGTCCATGACCATGGCCCGCATGGGCTACGAGCGTGGGCACCCCAGCTACGGCTACCGCGCCGACGGCGAGCCGCGCCTGTTGCCCGTAGCGGTGCTGATGCCCATAACGCAGTATATGTATGGGCTGGTCATGCAGCATACCCAGCCGCTTGAGCGCATCCCCCGCGCCCGCATCATGTCCCGTGGCCTGAACGCGGCGTCCCTTGCCCTGTGCCTGTGCGCCTTGGTGGTGGCTATGCCGCGCCGGGTGCGGCCCATGGACTGGGGCGTCCTCGTCGTGGGGGCGCTGACGTGCCTGTATATGTTCGTGATGCTGCGCTCATTTTGTTATGTGGGGTCGGCGGCGCGCTACGACGCGGCGGGGCTGTTTTGGATGAGCCTGTTTATTTTTTGCGCCGGGCTGAGTGTGGCTGGGGGCAGCGCGGTGCGGGTGGCTGTGGCGGGCGGCGTGGCCTTATCCGGGCTGTATGTGAACCAGATTCCTTTCCTTTTTGGCATGGCGGGCTTTGGGTGCCTGCTGCTGTTGTGGCTGGCGCGGCACAACGTGCGCCAGTGGTGGCAGCTGCTGTTTGCCTGCGCGGCCGCGGCGGGAGTGTGCGCCGTTATCTTTTGGGCGGTGGCAAGGGGCCTGATGCATATCGACGCCACACAGGGCGCGGGACGCCTGAGTGTTGGCGCGCTGGTGGGGGACCTGTGGGAGCGGCTGCAGGATATGGTCACCAAGGGGCCGTTTGCCTACCTGCGCAGTAGCTGGCAGGGCAAGGCCGCGGATATGATGGCCACCAGTGTGGTCTGCGCCATCATGCTCCTTGGCCTGCGCATCACCCCGCGTGATGCCAAGGTGTCCACCGTCTGGCGCGCGGAAACCGTCCTCCTGTGTCTGCTGTGGCCCCTTGCCGTGGCCGCTGCGGCCCACGCCCTGCCGCATCCGCGCTTCACCTACGAGACCATGCTCCTGACCGCCGTTGTACCCCCGCTGTTTATGGCGCTTTCGCGCAGCGGCGCGCCGGGGCTTGTGCGCTTTGCGCTGGCCTGCGCGGCCCTTGCCATGCTCAGCGTGGTGCATTCCGCCAGCGACATTGGCTACCGTGGGCAGTATCTGGGGACCTATGCGCTGCGGGATGGCTTCCGCGGTATGAATACCCCCGCCCCGTGGGACGCGGAGAACATCCGCCAGAACGCGGTGCGCCGCCAGCATCTGGAGTCCCTTGAGGGGATGCTGAGCCGTGAGAACATCGGCAACGTGCTGGTGTTTGACCCCATGCTGGCGCTGTTCGACGGCGACGGGCGGCGGATGATGTATTTGTGGGACGCCGTGCCCCCAGAGCATGAGGAGGATGTGCTTGGCGTGTTCCGGTTTCGGTACGGGGTGCGGCATGTGGTGGTCAGCGAAGCCGGGAGCACATCGTGGCTGGAACCGGTGGGCCTGCCCGGATTGGAGCGGGCGCTCCTTGACGGTGTGGAGCGTGGGCGTGTGGTGCGCCTTGGCGAGCGCGCGCGTGTGGACGCGCGGCTGGTGTTTACCACGGCGGCCATAGAGCCGGAGCTTCGCGGGGTGCGCTACAGCTACAGCCATGCGCCCAGCACGCCGCTGCATGTCTTTGCCGTGCGGGTGTCGCCGCGCGGGCATGGGGGGCCGTAGTGCGCGCGCCGGGCGGCCTGTGGCCGTGGGCAGTGGCGGCCATCCTTGGCGTTGGAGTCGGGGCGCGGCTGGTGCAGCTGCATGCGGATATGTTCAGCTACGACGCCTACGCCCTTATGCGCGGCGTGGACGGCCCCTTTGCGGAGTACGCCAGCGGCGGGGCGTATATTCTGTCCGCCCGCCTGTACTACTGGGTGGTGCACCGCCTTATCGGCGGGGAGCTGTGGTGCTACGTGCTTCCGGCCACGGTGGTGGCTGTGGTGACGCTGCTTGGCGTGCGTTTGGGCCTTGCCAGAGCGTGGCCGGGGCGCTTTGAACTGCACGCCGTGGTTCTTGGTATTATGGCCTTTGCTACTCACGCCCTGCATGTGGCGCGGTTTCCCGTCATCACTTACGGCGTCAGCTTTGGGGTGGGGTGCTGGCTGTTCTTCATCTTTCTGCGCCTGTCGGAGCGCGGCCTCACCCGCGCGGAACGGGTGGGGCATGGCGCAGCGTTTTTGCTGCTTGGCGTGTTTTGCAATCTGACCATTGTTGTTCCCGTTGCGGTGGGCATGACCTGCGCGGGGCTGATGCGCCTGTGGCGCGACGCCAGAACCCGCAGCGTCCGCGGCGTCCTTGCCCTTGTGGGCGGGATGTGGCCTGTGTTGGTTTTGCCTGCGGCGGTGGGCGCGGTGCAACTGGCCTTTCCCTTTACCAACCTTGGGTATGAGAGCCGCCCGGATATGCGCGCGTATTTTTTTGCCTCCTCAGGCTTTGGGGACGGCGGCGCGGTTGGGGCGGCGCGCTTTGTGGTGCATGGCGGGCTGATTATGGTGCTCCAAGCCTTCCGCCAGAGTGTGGACGGCGTGATGACCATGCGCGGCGGCCTGTTTGTGCTTAAGATATTGGCGGGCACGTGCATGGGCGCGGCCTTTGCCGTGGCGCTGTCGCGCTGGCGGCGCGGGCGGCTGACGCCCCGGGCCGGGTTCGTGTGGCTGTACCTTGTGGTGTATGGCGTGGCCATCGCCTGTGGCGGGCTGGTGGGGGAATTCCCCTATGGCAACCTGCGCTACGCCGACGCCATGCTGCTGCCTATGTTTTTGGCCCTCGCGACAACGTTTTCCCCGGTGCAGCGCATGCAGCCGGATATGTCGCGCCATATGGCCGGGGCGCTGTGCGTGCTGGTGGCCGTGGCCGGGCTGTACCTCATCAAGCAGAATTACGAGAGCCTGACCCGCGCGCGGGAGGCGAACCGCTCTGTGGTGCGGGTGGTGCAGAAGTCGGGCTTTCGTCCGGTGCTGTACGCGGCGTTCCAAAAGCCGGTGCTTCTGCAGCGCGCGCCGGAGCTTGTGCGCACGGGCCTGCCCCTTGGCTGGGGCGCGCGCTATGGCGAGGACGAGCCGGACCCGGAGGTGACGGCCTATATCGCCACAGACCCGGAGCAGGTGGTGCTGCTGGTTCCCTCGCGCGGGGCGGTGGGCACGACCTATGGCGCGTATGTGGAACTGCTGCAGCGCAAGGGCTACCGGCTGACCAAGTACAAGGCCGCGCCGAATATTTGGGCGGGCGTCTTTGAGGTGCGGGAAGAGGACGGCGCAGAGGACGACCTCCCCGAAGCGGCACATCCGCAAGAGGCTCCCCCAAAAGGGGGTGATGCAGAGAAGGATGATCGGGGCGGAGAGATTTCGGGCGAAACCGCCACGCCGCAGTGCCCTGCCACAGCTACAGCAGCAGGCGTGGACGGTAGATATTCAGCCACGTCTCAATGGCGAGGGCCTTCCACAGCGCGTCGGACAGGTCCCGATCCGGCAGGGCATGGTGGCGCAGCATTTCCTCCAGAGCAGACCGGGACAGGATTGTCTGCGGGGCAAGGGCTCCCTCCCCGAGCAGCGTCTGACTGGTCCATCCCTTCAGCGGCCCGGCAAACCATTCCCCAAGTGGGGCATTAAAACCCCGTTTGTCCTTGCGGTGCAAAATGGCCAGCGGGACGAGAGCCTTCATGGCCCGGCGCAGGCTGGCCTTGAGCCGCGCGCCGTGGATGTGGCTGGTGGCCGCGCAGGAAAACACATACTCCACCAACGTATGGTCCAGAAACGGCACCCGCGATTCAATGGACCACGCCATGCTGGTGCGGTCCTCCACATGCAGGAGCGCGGGCAGGTAGTGCTGCACGTCGTCGCGCAGGCGCTCGCCGATGGTGGCGCGGCGCGGGGGCGCGTCGGGCCGGGGGATGCGTAGGTCCTCCGCCAGCAGGCTGGGCGCGCCGGGCAGAGTGCGGCGGCGTAGGGCGCGCAGGGCCTCGCCCAAAAAGACCGGGCTGGCCAGCAGCAGGGCAAGGTCGCGCGCGAGGGGGCCAAGGCTGCGCACGCGCAGCAGATGGCGCAGGTGCGCGGTGACGTGGTGCCAGTAGCCGCCAAAGAGTTCATCCCCGCCCTGACCACCAATGGAAACGACAATGCCCTTTTCGCGCATTAGGCGGTTGAGGACGAATTGGTTGTACGCGCCGGGTCCGGCCTCCGGGTAGTCCATAAGGCGCAGCATCTCGGTGATGCCGTGCTTGAAGCCCTCGGGCGTGATGGCGGTTTGATGGTGGCGCAGGCCGAAGGCGCGCTGCATTTCGGTGATGTGGGGGCGCTCGTCATAGCGCGGCGCGTTTTCAAAATAGCCGGAAAAGGTCACGGGCGAGTGCCCCGCATGAGCGGCAAGGGCCACGATGGAGCTGGAGTCGATGCCGCCGGAGAGGTGGAAGCCTACAGGCACGTCACTGCGCAGGCGCAGGCGGACCGAGGCATCCAGCAGGCGGCGGACTTCCGCCGGGTCCACGCGGGATTCTGCGGCTTCGGGCAGGGACCACCAGCGGGCAAGGTGCTGGCGCACGCGGCCGCCAGTCAGGCGTACCGTCAGGCAGTGGGCGGGCGGCAGCTTGAGAATGCCCTGAAACCACGTGCGGTCCGAGCGGGAATAGCCGTTGGTCAGCCACGCCGCAATTTCTGCCGTATCCGGCGGCACAGGCGCGCCCAGCAGCCGCAGCACGGTTTTGGCCTCGCTGGCGAAGATGAAGTCCGTGTCCGTGGCCGCGTAGAGGAAGGGCTTTATGCCCAGCCTGTCGCGCGCGCAAAATAGGGTGCGGCGCTCCTCATCCCAGATGGCAAAGGCGAACATGCCGTTCAGGCGCGTGAGGCAGGCCTCCCCCCAGTGGGCGTAGGCCGTGAGCAGGACCTCCGTATCCGTGCGGGAGTGGAAGCGGTAGCCAAGGTCGCGCAGTTCGTCGCGCAGTTCAATATAGTTGTAGATTTCGCCGTTGAAGGTGAGCGTCAGATTGGCCCGGCGCATGGGCTGACGTCCGGCGTCCGTCAGGTCAAGGACGGCAAGGCGGCGGTGCCCTAGGGCAATGGTGTCGCCAAACCATGTGCCCTCGGCGTCTGGCCCGCGGTGGGCGATGGACGCGAGGGCCTCGCGCAGGGTGGCTTCGGTTGGGCGGTGCGTTCCCAGATGTCCTGCAATGCCGCACATGGTTAAAACATCCCACAGCAGCGCATGCATGCCGGAAAGTGCCCGTGCTCCTTGAGGGCGGCGCGGAAGGCGCGCATGGCGTCTCCATTCCACAGCCGGGGCAGCGGCGTTTCAAACACATTGCCAAAGCTGACGTCAAAGCAGCGGGTGAGCACGGTCAGCCGTCCGTCGGCCAGCACCTGCGCGTATTTCCACGGCACATAGCAGGTGCGGTGCCCAAAGGGGGTGAACGGCTCGCCGTAATAGGCGGCGATGTCCTCCTGCGTCACCACATGCGGCGTAATGAGAAACGGCGTACCCATGGGCGCGGCAAGAATGCGCTGGAATTGCTCCGCAAGGACGGCCGGGTCCACCGCCGCAGGGTCCATGCCCGCAACGCACATGGGGCGGCTGGGCCCAATGTGGGAAAACAGCGTGTTGTGCGCCGCGGACAGCGCCTCGGTGACAAAATTCATGTGCGAGTAGATGACAAGGTCCGGGGCGATGTCCGCCAGCAGAGGCATAAGCTGCGAGATGGAGGCGGAATTCTCCGGAGTGATGGTGCAGTTGACGGTGATGGTGGGCATGGCGCGTCCAAGGCGGGCCTTTTCTTCCTGCACGGCGGCAAGGCCTTCTACTGCGTTTTGGAAGGAATTGGGCACCCCGCGCATGGCGTTGTGGATGCGGGGCGGGCCGTCAAGAGAGACGCTGAGGCTGCGCAGGCCCGCGCGGACAAGGTCGCGGCCCATGCGGGGCAATAGCGCGCCGTTGGTGGTAAGGGCGACGTGCATGTCGCGCCGGGCGGTGTGCTCCAGAGCGTCCCACAGCCCCGGCCACAGCAGCGGCTCCGTGGAGGTGATGGAAATGAGCGGGGCAAAGTCCACCGTGGAGTCCACAAGGGCGCGGAATTCATCAACGGTCATATCCCGTCCGGGACCGGCCAGCTTGTCATGAAAGGGGGTGGCGGCGTCGCCAAGGCCCACGTCGCACATGCGGCAGCGCAGATTGCACCGGGAGTTGACCGCCACGTACACCACCGCAGGCGGCGGCGCGGTGAGCAGGCCGGGCACGTGGTAGCGCATGCTGGCGGTGCGGCTTTTGAGCGCGCGCGAGGCCAGCGGCGGATCATTCCATGCCGTGCGGGCAAGGCGCAGCATCTGCTGGGTGTTCATGCGCTGTCTCCGTGGGGTTTGGCCGTGCATTCGCGGGCTTTGCGCGCGGCAAAGGCCGTTAGCCCGCCGCCCGGCCCAAGGGTGTAGCGGACATTGGACGCATAGTACGCGGCAAGGATGCGCATCCGCAGGGGGCAGGACGCGCGAAAGCGCGTCCACCGGGTTACGGTTTGCCGCAGCACCGGGCTTGGGCGCACATCGGCAAGGGCCGTGAGCAGGGCAATGTTCAGGTGGTGGTATTCCAGCGAGCACAGCGGGCCGTGCGCGCCGTAGCGGCTCCAGCAGCCGTTCCAGTCCCAGACGATGAGGGCGCTTTCCAGCGTATCCACAGCGCCGGAGAGCAGCGAGCCGTCGCCCGTTTCGGCCTTCAGGTCCGCGCAGGCTATGGCCGCAAACAAAAATCCATCCAGAACATACGTCGGGGGCGAGGTGGGATACTCCTCATAAAACGGCCCACCCCCCAGCCATGCGCGTAGCCCGCCGGAACCGATGTCGTGGCGGAAGGCCTCCAGCACACGGAAGGCGAGGCCGCGCCATTCTTCGCGCTCCTCAAGGCGTCCGGCCCGCAGAAGCAGGCTGGCGCCAAGGCCCTGCGCGAGGGCGCTGGCCCATGGCGCGCTCAGCTGGTGTCCGCCGTGGGTCCACGGAAACGTGTAGTGCCATGCGGAAAAGGCGCCATGGTCGTGGGCGTTGTGCCACAGCCAGTCCGCCGCGGCGCAGACGCGGGCGCGCTTTGCCGGGTCCTCGGGCGCACCGTCAAGGTTGCACAGGCCCCACCAGGCCACATAGGCCGGGTTCACCTGCCAGCCAAGGCCGGGGTAGAAGCGCTGAAGCACGCCATCCTCCACGCGGCAGCATGGACCGTCTCCCTCTGGAGTGATGCCCCACAGGGCCGAAGCCGTGAGGGGATACCCCTCGCTCATGGGGCGGGGGGTGATGTCGTATTCAAGGCGGAACGCGGCGTTGAATCCTAAGAGCATGCGTCCTCCGCCAAAAGGCGTGAGTAAAGGTCCAAAAGCAGGCGCTCTTCCTTGTGCCAGCCTATGTCCTCATGGGCGCGCGCCGCGCCGTGGGCAAAGCGCTGGGCGCGCTCTGTGTCGGTGAAGACCGTCTGGAGTGCGGTGGCAAGGGCGGCCTCGTCGTGCGGGTCAATGCACAGGCCCGCGTCGTAGTGTTCGGCAAGGCGGCGGATTTCAGGCAGGTCCGGGTACAGGAGCGGCAGCCCCGCCGCAAAGCTTTGGAACAGCGAGTTGGGCAAGGATGCGCGGTAGTTGTCGTTTATGGGGGTGTAGAGGATGAGCGAAACATCGGCCCCGGTGATGAAGGGGACCACCTCCCACGGTGCAACCGGGGGGACAAGGTGCACGCGCCCGGTGAGGCCATGGGCGGCAATGGCGCCGCGCAAATCCTCATACCCCCGACCCACAAAGGCGAGGTGCGCGTTGTGTGGCAGCGTGGCGAAGGCGCGAAGCAGGGCGCCTGTGGCGCGGCCTGCCTTGGCTTGCCCAATGACCACGGCGAGGGTGTCCGCGTCTGTAATGCCGCAGACCTCCCGCAGGGTCTGCGAAGGGGCAACGTCGGTGCGGCTGTCGTGGCTGTTGCGCACCACAAGGACATCCGCCCCGAAGCGGCGGGCATAGGAGGCGGCGATGGTTTCGCACACCGTGACCACGGCGGCGGCCTTGCGGATGCACAGCTGCTCCAGCCGCGCAAGGGCGGGGCCGAGGAGCCGGGAGTGGAGGACGCCGCCGCTGTGGGACTCCATGCGGGTGTAGTCGTCGTGCACGTCGTAGACGAGGGGGGCGCGGGCTTTGCGCGCGCGCAGGTACACCGCCGGGAACTGATACGGGGCGTGCAGGTGGTAAAGGCGCGCACCTGCCGGCGTGGCGCGGTAGGTGGCGATGCCCAGTTGCCACAGGTAGCGGCGCAGAATGCCCATGAGTCCCCCGCCCTCGTGGCAGGGCGCGGCGGCGCGCAGCGTCAGGCCGTCTACGTCTCGCTGGGCTGGGCAGGCCTGCGTCACCACACTGGGGCACCCGAAATGCGCGGCGGCGCGCGCCTGTTTCAGCGTCCTGCTGTCGCGGTCCAGCGACAGGGGCGTGATGCTGACGATAGGGCGGGACGCATCCCGGGGTGAAGGGGGATTCTTGAGCATTCTCATATGTTAGCATGCCACGCGGAAAAGAGACAAGCGGGGCGGGATTTTGACGCAAAAGATGCTGTATTGTGCGCTGTGTGGCATGGCGTTGTGGGCATGGGCGTGCCGCACGCATGCTGTGGCAGCGCCATGGCGCATGGAATGCGTGTGTTTTGCTGGAGCGCCTTGACCTGATGCGTGTGCGCAGCTACTTTTGAGAATCTTGAAAAATTTCGGGAGGCTTGCTGTGCGCGGCGCACCTGCGGGCCATGAGGCGGCAAAAGGCGGATGACGGCGTGCATGGCTGGGCTTTGACGCGGGAGGTGCGGCGTGATGTGGCTGATTGGTGCGGTGCTTGGCGCCGCCGGGTGGCTGGTGCTGCGTGATTGGCGCTTGCGCCCCTTTTCCGAGGATGACGGGAATTGGTTCTTCCTTGCCATGTTTCAGGAGCAGGGCGCGCGGCTGTGGGAGCGCGGCTTCCATACGGTGGGCTACTTTGGCATTGAATGGTTATCCGCCCTTGCCACACGGGCCTTCCCGCGCCGTGACCCTGCCTTTTTCTACGCCGCAAAAGCCGTGTGGATGATTGCTACCTGCCTTGCCCTGCTGTGGGCGGGGGGCCTGATTTTTGGGGCGGGCGCCGGGGCGCTGGCCGGGGCGGCGCTGCTGATTGTGGTGGCTATGCCTGCAACGCTGTTTGCCCTGACCTATGGCGAGCACGTGTCGCTGTTGCCCCTTGCCATAGGCCTTGGGTGCGGGGTGGCCGGATTTCAGACGGGGAGTCCGCTCCTGTGCGCCGTGGCCGGTGGTATGGGGGCGTGGATGGTGCACATCAAGATAACGGGTCTTGTTTGCGCCGCGCTGCTTCCTTTGCCGCTGCTGTTTGCTCCAAGCGGCCCGGCGGGCTTTGGGTGGTACGTCCTTGGCGCGGGGCTGGTCATGGCCGCGCCCGTCGCCATCATCCCGCTGGTGCACCGCACCTCGCCCCGGCAGTATGTGCTGAATCTGACCCTCCCCCTTGTGGAATATGCGCTGTACCTGTTGGAGCGCCTGCATCTGCCCGGCGCACGGCGGCTGTGGAATCAGGCCATTGGCTCGTGGGAATACGAGGTTGCCGAGGAAGGAGACAGCTATATCGGCATGGCCGCGGACCAGTCGCGCGGCAGGCGGCTGCCGCTCCTTTGGACCAACGTGCGCTGGAGCCTGCGCGATTGCGCGGGGATAGTGCTCTTGGCCGTGCTGTGGCTGGCAACGTGGCCCCTGCGCCTTGATTGGGGCACGGCGCTGACGGTGTATCTTTTTGGCGCGCTGCTTCTGACGTTTCTCATCCAGCAGAATTATTTTACGCCGCACCTGAATCCCTTGTGGCTGCCCGTGGCCATGTGGGCCGGGGCGGCTGGCGCGGCGGGGCTTGCCATGGGCGGCGTGTGGGCCGCAGGTGTGGTGGCGGTGCTGGTGGCGCAGGCCGTATGGCTGGGCATCCGCATGCGTCCCTTTGCCAGCCGGGACACGCTGGGTCTGAATCCTGACGGCTCCCTGTCGCTGTGGGGGTTTTATGGATTGGCCGAGGATATTGGCACCCAGATTGGCGACGTCGCCCGGCCCGGCGAGCGCCTGCTTGTCTGGGGCGACCATCCGGCCATGTATTTGTATGCGCGGCGGTATTACTTTGGTCGCCCGCTCTTTTTCCTGTACGGGCACGGCGGACGCCTGCGCTATGAGCAGTGGTTGTTTGGCCTGCTGCGCGATGACCCGCCGGAACTGTTATTATTCTTTAACCGCAAGGTGCAGGATGAATGGGATGTGCAGGCTGTGAGCCGCCGGGCCTGCGCGACGTACCTGCCGGAGCGGCTGTTTCAGGTGGCGGCGTCGGAACCGGGCGCGCCTGCGCATGAGTTTGCGCTGTACCGTTTGGACGTGCGGCAGCGGCGGATGCTGCTCCTTGAGGAGGGGCGCCGTGCGGTGGCCGCCAAGGATATGGCGCTGGCGCGGGAGCGGTTTGACCGCGTGCTGGCCATGGACCCGGACTGCGCCGAGGCCGCCCTGCGTCGTGAGATGCTGGACATGCCCCGCGCGCAGCGCCACCAGTGGCGCGAAGAGCGGGCCGCATCGGCGCAGGATGCGGGCGAAGCGGCGGCGCTTGGGGTACTGCGGGCCGAAGAAGCTATGGAGCGCGGCGACGCCCGGACGGCGGCAAAGCTGCTGGACGAGGCTTTAATGCACTGCGGCGAGGACGTGGGCGCGCTTATCCTGCGGGGCGAGGCCGCCTTTGCCATGGGCGAGCGCGGCGCGGCCATGACGTCTTTCCGCCGCGCGCTGGCGGTGAATCCTTTTAGCGCGGATGCGCTGGTGGATATGGCGGTGGCCTTTTCCATGGAGCGCGCCGTGGATGAGGCGCGGGGACTGCTGGACATGGCGCTGGCCTGCGCGCCGGAGCACGACGGGGCGCGGCAGAGCCTGGCGGCTCTTGGTCTTGCCGCGGAGACTGCCGAAAATCCGGCATAGGTGGACAACGGGAGGCAGTGTGCGACTGGCCCATATATCGCTGAGTTTGGAATACTATCCCGGCATTGCCCGGCAACGCATGGACGAGGCCCGCGCGGCGCGGGCGCTGAGCGGTGACGAATGGGACGTGTACGTCGTGTCCCAGCACTGGGAGTATGGCCGGGACGGGGTGAACATCATCATGCCCGATGTGCCGCGCGCGCTCCTTGGGACCTTTCCCGGGCGCGGGGGGCGCATTTCGTTGTCCGGACGGGCGCTCACCCTCAATCTTGGTCCGGCGCGGGGGGCGTTCAACAGGGCGGTAGAGCGCCTTGCTCCGGAGTATGACGTGGTTGTGGCGCGGTATTATCCCGGCGAGATTGTCAGCACGCCCCTGCGTCACCGCGAGAACGTCATTTTTTTGCACCACACGCTGGCCGTGAATGAAATGGGACTGCGCGGGCGATTGCCCGCGTGCGTGGAGCGCGTCACCGGACCGCGCCGTCAGGCCGGAGCACTGGCCATAGCGGGAGTGACGCCGGAAATCGCGCAGGCCGAGGCGCGGCGGGCGGGCAACGTCCACTGGCTGGTGCATCCCAATGCCATAGAGGTTGACCGCTTTGCCCCAAGCGGCGGCGGCTATGTGGAGCGCGGCGGGCCGCTTCGCCTTGTGATGGTGGCCGGGGAGTTTCAGCCGTGGCACGGGCTGGATGTGATTTTGGAGCGCATGGCCAAGGCGCCTGCCGCACCGGCCTTTGAACTGCACATCGCCGGACAGATGGACAAGCGCCTGCGGGAGCGGGTGTTCGGACTGTCGCGCATTGCGTGGCACGGCGTGCTGGGGCGCAACGAGGTGGACCGCCTGCTGTCCACGGCGGACATTTGCCTTGGCAGTATGGCCATGCACCGGGTGGGGCTGACCCAAGGCTCGTCCATCAAGGTACGCGACGCCTTGGCGCGCGGCATTCCTGTGGCTGCGGGCTGTGCGGACCCGGCCCTGCCGGAGGACTATCCGTGGTACCACCGCCTTGGGGCGGACTGGCAGTGGGATGATGTGCTGGAGTTCGCGAGGCTTTCGCGGGATGTCCCCCGCGCCGAGGTGTCAGCCTCGGCGCGGGAGCATATTGATTATGTGCCGGTTATGCGCCGGTTTCTGGAAACGCTTCATCCGCTTCTGCATCGCTCGAAGGCGCATCGTCCTCAGGAGTGATGGGGTCCCAGTCCTGCGTGGTGGCCTCGCGCCAGCCGGGGAAGGCTTTGGCAAGCACCGCGCTGACAAGGGGGCGCAGGGAGGGCCGGTCCTGCGCGCAGGCCGGGATGGCGTCCGGGTACATATTGTGGGTGAGCATGCGCTGTTCGTCGTCCAGACTGTCCCACTTGTTCAGCACCAGAATGCGCGGAATGTCCGCAAGGTCCATGTCGCGCAGGATGTCTTCCACAGCGCCGATGTGGGTTTCCAGCTCGGGATGGCCTGCGTCGGCCACGTGCAGCAGCACGTCTGCGGCGTCCAGTTCCTCAAGGGTGGCGCGGAAGGCTTCCTTGAGTTCGTCGGGCAGTTCGCGGATGAATCCCACGGTGTCCGTGAGGATGATTTCCCGCTCCTCGGGGAAGCGCAGCCGGCGCGTGGTGGGGTCCAAGGTGGCAAAGAGCTTGTCCTCGGCCAGCACCTCACTGCGGGTGAGGGTGTTGAGCAGGGTGGACTTGCCCGCGTTAGTGTAGCCCACGAGGGCGATGACCGGCAGCCCGGCCTTGGCGCGGCGCATGCGCGTGGCCTTGCGGCGTTTGCGCAGGCCGGTGAGCTCCTTCTTGATGCGGGTTATGCGTTCGCGCACGCGGCGGCGGTCCAGTTCCAGCTTGGTTTCACCGGGGCCGCGTCCGCCAATGCCGCCCATCAAGCGGTCCAGCGCGCCGTTTTTGCCCACAAGCCGGGGCAGGGTGTACTGCAGCTGGGCCAGCTCCACCTGCAACTTGCCGGAGCGGGTGGTGGCGTGCTGGGCAAAAATATCCAGAATAAGCTGGGTGCGGTCCAGAATCTTGCGTTCCGTCACGTCGGCAAGGTTGCGCATCTGCGCCGGGGTTAGCACTTGGTCAAAGAGGATGACGCCCGCGTTTTCCTGCAGCGCGGTGACCTCCAGCTCCGCCAGCTTGCCCTTGCCGAGGATGGTTTTGGGGTTCAGGGCGCGCACGCGCTGAATCATGGTGCCGCCAACGTCCAGCCCGGCGGTGTCCGCAAGGTCGGCCAGCTCCGTGAGGGAGATTTCCTGCGCCGGACGCGGGGCTGTGGACACGCTGACAAGGATGGCCCTGTCGCGCTTGCCCGAGGCGTCGCCGCCGGTGGTCAGCACCGCGCCGGAGCGCGCCAACTCGTCCTCAAGGGCTTCCACCTGCGCCAGATAGTCGATGTGGTTTCGGTGGTAGGGCACAGGCCCCATGCGGCGGTAGCTTTTGCCCTCGTCATTGGGGGGCATAAGGGTGGCGTCGTACACATCCACGGGCCCGCCCATGTCGTCCACGGTCAGGGCGGTGATGGCATCAAGGCGCAGAAAGACCATGTCCATGAGGTCTTCCTCGGTGAGGCCTTCGCCCGCAAGGTGGGTGTGCACAAGGCGCAGGCCGCGCAGGCGCCCCGCGCCGCGGCGTGCCCCGGAAATGTCGGGGATATAGATGCCGCCGGGGTCGCCCACCAGCACCATAAACGGCTTGCCTTGCCTGTCGATGAGCAGGGCGATCTGGCGGCTGATGCCGCGTGAGAGGATGGCGAGTTCCCGCGCCTGATCTGGGGTCATGCCCCCGTCATTGGGGTAGCGGCGGGTATAGAGTCGGCTGATGGCCTTGATTTGACTGGGCTTGAGGCCTTGGGTGTTGCCCTGAACTTTTGCGGCTATGGTCTTGTCTCCCTTTCGCGGCCATAGGGCCGCGCGTGGTTTCCCCTTCTGTATACGTTGGCGCGGCGCGGCAGGCAAGGCGCGCCGCAGGGCCGCGCCAATAAAACGCCCCGGCGCAAGCATATGCTTGCGCCGGGGCGTTGTGGCGTCGTCATTATGGCGGCCCGCTAGGCGTCGCGGCCTTCAAGGTAGTCCGCAATCATACCGTCGTAGCGGTTGGTCTGGCGGAAGGTGGCGGCGGCCATATCCTTGCGCAGGGCAAGGGGGGCCTGCATGCCGTTTTCCGACAGGGCGGCGGTGATGCGCTCGTAGTGCTGGGGGCCGGGGGCCACAAGCACGGAGTGGAAGTTTTTGGCGCTGGCGCGCAGCATGCACGGCCCTCCGATGTCAATCTGCTCAATGGCGGCCTTGAGGTCCAGGCCCTGTTTGGCGGCTTCGGCAAAGTTGTAGAGATTGACGCAGATGAGGTCGAAGGGGGCGAGGTCGAGCTCGCCAAGGGTCTTCATGTGGTCGGGGTTGTCCTTGTCGGCGAGGATGCCGGCATGGATGTGGGGGTGCAGGGTCTTGACGCGGCCGTTCATGATTTCCGGAAAGCCGGTCACGTCGCTGACGGAGTGGACGGTGAGTCCTGCGTCCAGAAGCATCCGGCGCGTCCCGCCCGTGGAGAAAAGTTCGACGCCGTTGTCGGCAAGAAAACGTGCAAATTCAACCAGTCCCGTCTTGTCGGTCACGCTCAAAATGGCGCGACGGATTGGCACAAGCTCCATGTCGAATCCTCGCTGAAAGGGTTATCTGTTGGGGAGGCTGTGCCAGAAATTGTGGCGCGAGGCAAGGCAAGACGGCTCCGCCTCCCGCTGGCTGGGGTGCCTGGCACCCCAGCCCCAGCAGCTCTGGTCGGGGCTGGGGAACCAAGCGGGGAGGGGAGATTATAGTGTCATCGGAAAATGCCGGAAGGCGGGAGTTCGGGAGGGAACCAGAACGTCACGCGCGGCGGCTTTTCCGTTATGACCCAAGCTGGTCGAGAAGTTCGCGTGCGGCCTCGTGCGTGGGGTCGCCTTCCAGAATCTTCTCAAGGTGCGTCTTGGCCTCGTCATTGCGGCCAAGGCACGACAGGCAACCCGCCATGGAGTAGCGCACATCGTGCTTGTCGGCATCAATGGCAAGGTAGTTCTCCATGTGGGGCAGGGTTTCTTCAATGCGCTCCAGCGCATGGCCCAGCTGCACCAGCATGAAGATGGCGATGAGGTTCTCGGGGTTCTTTTCGAGGGCTTCGACAAAGTGGCCGAAGGCTTCGTCATTGCGTCCGAGCTCCATTTCCACAAGACCCATGCCGGCGAGGGACTTGTCGTCCGCAGCCACATCGGCGGCCTTGCGGTAGAGGGTCAGCGCCTTTTCAAGCTCGCCCTGCTGCACGGCGATGGTGGCCAGACCCAGATAGGGGTCGGGGTGCACGCCGTTGCAGGAGACGGCTTTGTCGTAATACTCGCGCGCCTTTTCGAGGTCGCCCATGAAGAGATAGCACTCTCCAAGTTCCTTGTTGATCTCGTAATCCAGATGGTTACTCATTGTTTTCCCCTCCACGTGGGACTCTGTAGGGTCAAAATTTTCCGGCACTAAACCATATGCAGATTTCGGGCCAGGTTGCCTGTCTTACGGTCCGGAACTTCGTGCCCGGTGCTTTTTTGTGTGCAACGCACATGCCAAAAAGCTGCGCTATCAGCCATGATTCTTTGACGCTTTTTTGATGCGGCACTGGGCGGTGGAGTGGCGAATCTTTGCACTTTTCCAATCATATCAGTGTGTTAATCGTATTGGCACATCCGTTGCTTTGGTCACAGTGCCTCAAGGTGTGCGGGGGGAGCCCTGCGCCGGGGTGCCGCATGCTGTATGCGGCGAAAATGTAGGAGGAACATGCAATGAAAAGCCTTTTCGGATCGCATCTGAACCTGACCGGAAAAGTCCTGGACATGCGGCTTATGCGTCAAAATGTCGTCATGAGCAATCTGGCGAACCTGACCACTCCGAACTACAAGGCCCGCCGCCTTGAATTCGAAGAGGACTTGCAGGCTGCTCTCGACCTCGACGCCAAGGGCAAAGTGACCAAGACGAAAAAGGACCATATCCCGCACGTTTTTGATGCCAATTCCTTTGGCCCCGATTTGGTGAAGAATCTGAAGCATCGCGTCATCCATGGCGAGGACAATGTGGACCTCGACAAGGAAATGGCGGTCATGGCCAAAAACACCCTGATGTACAACGCCCTGACCACCGTGATGAAGAAGAACTTCGAGGGCCTCAACAAAGTCATCTCTGGAGGAGGGCGATAAGTCATGGCGGATTTCATGACAGCACTGGACATCGCCGCATCCGGCCTGTCCACGGAACGCACCAGCATGAACGTCATCTCCATGAACCTGGCCAACGTCAAAACCACGCGCACGCCCGAGGGCGGCCCCTACCGCAGGCGCAGCGTGGTTCGCGCGTCCACCGATGTGGACTCGCCGTTTTCCAAGGTCATGCAGGACACCATGACGCGCGAACTGCAGGGCAGCCGTGTCCTCGGCATTGCCGAAGACTCCCGGCCCCTCAAGCGCGTCTTTGAACCCGGTCATCCCGATGCCGACGAGCAGGGCTACGTGTCCTACCCGGACATCAACGTCGTTGAGGAAATGACCCACATGCTCACCGCCACCAGAGCCTACGAGGCTGGCGTCACCTCCATCCAGTCGGTGAAGGGCATGTTTAACAAGGCCCTTGAAATCGGCCGCTAGCGCTAAGGGAGCAGAACAATGGTTGATATTCGCAGCGTTGGCCTGAGCGCCTACCGCAGTGCCATGCAGACAGGCAGCATTAACGGCCTGAATGCCACCCCGAACGTGGCCAAGACGGAAAAGAGTTCCTCCAGCTTTGCCACGGCCGTGGATACCGCCGTACGCAAGCAGCGGCTGGACGAGCCCATCACCGCCGCCCGTGCACAGGAGCTGGCCAAGCAGTTCATGGAAGTGGAAAAGCCGTTTTCTGAAACGGTGACGGAATCCCTGACCAAGGTGAACGAACTGCAGGCCGACAAAAAGGCCATGATTGAGGATTTTGCCTCCGGCCGCACCCAGAATGTGCACGAACTGATGATCTCCCTCCAGAAGGCCGGTGTCGCCATGCGGATGACCTCCGCCGTGCGCAACAAGGTCATGGAGGCCTATAAGCAACTGTCGCAGATGCACTTCTAGCGTCTGTTAGCCACACGTAATACTACGGAGCCGTTTCATGCCCTCCTTCGCCAATGACACACTTGAACGAGCCAAGTCTTTCTGGGGAAAGACGACCCTCTCACAGCGCGTGCTGGTCGCCGGTTTGGCCGGGATGGTGATCATCACCTTCTTTCTGCTCATTGTTTGGCTGAACCAGCCGGACTACCGGGTGCTCTACTCCAAGCTCTACGCCGAGGACGCATCCAATATCGTCCAGATGCTGCAAAAGCAGAACGTTGAGTACAAGCTGACCGACGATGGCACCACCATCATGGTGCCCGCAGACCAGGTCTATGACCTGCGCCTCAAGGTGGCTGGCGAGGGCAAGGTGCACGGGCAGGGCATCGGCTTCGAAATTTTCGACGAGGTCAAGGTCGGCCAGACCGACTTTGTCCAGCGCATCAACTATCAGCGCGCCCTGCAGGGCGAACTGGCGCGAACCATCACCGAGTTCCCGCAGGTGGAGCGCGCCCGCGTTCACCTTGTGCTGCCGCACAAGACCCTCTTCATTGAGGAGCAGAGCGATCCGTCGGCGTCCGTTGTCCTGAAGCTGAAGCAGGGCGAGAAGATGAAGCCCGAGGAAGTCACGGGCATCGTCAACCTTGTGTCCATGGCCGTTGAGGGCCTGTCCACGGACCGCATTACCGTGGCGGACACCAAGGGCGAAATCATCTACTCCCCCAAGGAATCCGAGGCGCTGTCCACCACGCAGCTGGAACAGAAAATGAGCGTGGAGCGCGCCCTTGAACTGCGCATTGAGCAGATGCTGTCTCCGCTGTACGGTCCCGGCCGCGTTATCGCCAAGGTCAACGCGGACCTCGACTTCAGCCGGACCACCACCCGCAAGGAAGAGTACGACCCCGACAGCGCCGTGGTGCGAAGCGAGCAACGCAGCGAAGAAACGCAGCAGGGCGCAGCCAACCTCAACGCCGGTGCCGATGAGCCGAACTTCCGCGGCGAAGGTCCGGGCGACGCCATCTCCAATCAGGAGGCCACCCGCGAGACCAGAACCACCAACTACGAGATCAACAAGGTCGAGCAGGAAATCGTTTCCCCCATCGGCGAGCTTGACCGTCTGAGTGTGGCGGTTATCGTGGACGGTGTGTATCAGGATGTCATGAACGCCGACGGCGAGCCCACGGGCGAGTTCAACTTCGTGCCCAGAACGCAGGAAGAACTGGACCGCATCCAGCAGCTTGTCTCCAACGCCGTTGGTCTGGACACCATCCGCGGCGACACCATCGAGGTCTCCAGCATCTCCTTTGGCGGCCCCGAGCAGGAAATCCGTCCCGACCTCGCCCAGCTGGTTCTGGAATACGTGCAGCGTCTGGGCAAGCCGTTCCTCAACGGTCTGCTGATCTTCCTCTTCCTTATCCTTGTGGTTCGTCCCGTGGTCATGGCCCTTATCCGGCCCAAGACCGAGGTGGAAGGCGTGGAAGGCATTGCCGGCCTGCCCGAAGGCGAGGGCCGCATCGCCCTCGTGGAAGGCGACGACGAAGAGAGCGACCTCGAAGCCGTGCGGAAGCTGGACGACATCAGAGCGCATGCCTTACAGCTGTCTGAACAGAACATGGATGGCGCAATGGCCATCATTAAGACATGGCTCAAAGAGGAGGCCACCGCATAATGAGTCTCACAGGAGCGCAGAAAACCGCCATCCTTATGCTTGCCATGGGTGAGAAGTTTACCGCCGAGGTGTTCAAGCGCCTCGAACGCGCAGACATCGCCCAGATATCCAAAGCAATGGTGGAGATGGAAACCATCCCCAAGGAGCAGGTGGAAGAAGTCCTGCGTGAATATCATCATCAGCTCATTCTCAATGCCGAGATGCTCATGGGCGGCGCAGATACCGTCAAGAAGCTCTTGACCCGCAACCTCGATTCCGAGACGGCCAAGTACATTCTCGACGCACTGGATCTGGACTCTGGCCCCGCGCCCTTCCGCGAACTGGAGAACGTCAGCCCGCGTATTCTGTCGCAGATTCTGCGCAACGAGCACCCGCAGACGCTGGCGCTCATACTCGGCCACCTGCATCCCGATCAGGCCGCAGACCTGTTGCAGGCTCTGCCCGCCGGTGTGCGTCCGGAAATCCTCATGCGTCTGGCACGGCTGGAAGCCGTGGCCGAGGAGATGCTTATGGAAGTGGACAAGGTGCTGCAAAGCCAGCTCATCGCCATGGGCGGCAAGGAAGGCAAAAAGGTTGGCGGCGTTCAGGCCGTTGCCGAAATCCTCAACGCCGTGGACCGCGCCACCGAGGAAGAGGTTCTCTCCGAAATCGAAGAGGAATCCTCCCAGATGGCCGAGGACATCAGAAACCTCATGTTCGTGTTCGAGGACATCAAGGGGCTGGACGACCGCTCCATCCGCGAACTGCTCAAGGAGGTCGCCAACGAGGACCTGACCAAGGCCCTCAAGGGTGCCACCGAGGAACTGCAGGAAAAGTTCTTCGGCAACCTCTCCGAACGTGCGGCAACAATGATCCGCGAAGACCTCGAAATTATGGGACCAGTCCGCCTCTCCGAGGTGGAGGGGGCCCAGCAGAATATCGTCAAGATTGTGCGGCGCCTCGAAACCGAAGGACGCATCATGATCGGCCGCGGAGGCGGAGATGTCTTTGTCTAAGCACAACGACAACGAAAATAAGGACGCAGGCCGCTCCGGCGGCCGCGTCATCGTTGGCGTGGGCGGGAAGGGCTTCTCCGAGGAGGAGCTCAATAAACTGCGCGGCAGTGAGCAGTCGCAGGGCTGGTCCCTGACGACCGAAGAGGAATACATGCGCCGCGTGCAGGAAAAAGCCACGGCCAAGGCGCAGGACATTCTCGCTCAGGCCATGCGCGAGGCGCAGGAGATTCGCGAAAAGGCCGCGCAGGAAGCCATGGAGGAAGCCGCCGCGAATTGTCAGGCCCAGCTTGATGCCGCCGTGCAGCAGACATCCGAGACCCTCGCCCGCGCCCTTGAAACCGTCGACCGCGACAGCCGCAAGATTTGGCAGAATCACCGTGAGGACATTGTCTCCCTCGTGCGCATTGCCGTGGAGCGTCTGCTGGCCGTGGAACTCGACCAGCGCCGCGAAGAGGTCATGGCCTCGCTGCTTGATCAAGCCCTCGACGCCATCGATACCCACGACGGCCTCGTCTTCCGCATCCGCCCCGAGGATGAGGAAATTCTGCAGGCGCTGCTGGACCAAGCGCGCTCCGCGCATCCCACGCTGGAACGGTGGGGCATCAAGCTCGACGAGTCCCTTGAACCCGGCGGCATGGTCCTCGAAAGCGAGGAAGGCATGGTGGACAACTCCATCGGCAGCCGCTGGGCCTCCGTAGAACCCATTTTTGCCCAGCTTGGCATCGACAACGGGGAATCCGAGTGAGTTTGAATCCGCAAGGCTGCATCAGCCTGCTCAGGGATACCAACCCCTGTCAGGTGTTTGGCAAGGTCAGCAAGGTCGTCGGCCTCATCGCCGAAGGGCGCGGCATCAAAGCGCCCCTCGGGGCCGTGTGCGAGCTGCTCCCCGAGGGCCGCTCCGACAAGGCCATCTACGCCGAGGTGGTGGGCTTTCGCGATGGCGCGTGTTTGTTCATGCCCTACGGCGAAATGCGGGGCATCCGCCCCGGCTCCCTCATCAAGAACACCTCAACGCCGCCGCTGTTTCCCGTCGGCAAGAATTTCCTTGGCCGCGCCATCGACGCCTTTGGTACGCCCCTCGACAACGGCGCGCCCATTGCCGCCTCCGGCTACTATCCCCTGTACGCCGAGCCGCTGAACCCCCTCGACAGGCCGCGCATTTGCGAGCCGCTGGACGTTGGCGTGCGCGCCATCAACGGCCTGCTCACCCTCGGCAAGGGCCAGCGTGTCGGCATCATGGCCGGGTCCGGCGTGGGCAAGTCCACCCTCATGGGCATGATGGCCCGCTACACCAAGGCCGATGTCAACGTTATCGCCCTCGTTGGCGAACGTGGCCGCGAGGTGCTTGAATTTATCGAAAAGGATCTTGGCCCCGAAGGCATGGCGCGCTCCGTGCTCGTGGTCGCCACGTCCGACAACAGTCCCCTTGTGCGCATGCGCGCCGCCTACGCGGCGTCCACCATCGCCGAGTATTTCCGTGACGACGGCAAGGACGTCCTCCTTATGATGGACTCCGTCACCCGCTTCGCCATGGCCGCCCGCGAAGTCGGCCTCGCCGCCGGAGAGCCGCCCACCACGCGCGGCTACACGCCCTCCGTTTTCGCCCAGCTGCCGCGGCTTCTGGAACGCGCCGGGCGTTCGTCCAAGGGCACCATCACCGGCATCTACACCGTTCTCGTCGACGGCGACGACTTCAACGAACCCGTGGCCGACGGTGTGCGTTCCATCCTCGACGGCCACATTGTGCTCACCCGCGACCTCGCCGACCAAGGCCACTATCCGGCCATCGACGTGCTCAAGAGCATCTCCCGACTGCGCAGTGACGTCACGCCAGACGCCGTGCAGCAGGCCGGGCAGGAATTCGTGCGCCATCTCGCCACCTACAACCGCGTTGAAGATATGGTGAACATCGGCGCCTACGCCAAAGGCTCCAACCCCGAAATCGACGCCGCCCTCGACCTCATCGGCCCACAGCGGGAATATCTGCAGCAGCAGGTCGGCGCAGGTGCGACCCTTGACGACAGCTTCAGCGCCCTGACGTCCCTCGTCGGGACGTAAGGGCGCCGCTGTGGTGACAAATGGAGTGCAGAATGCGCCCCGTGGTGGTTTCACCGCGGGGCTTTTTTGGGGGGGGCGGGGCTTTTTTTGGGTTCATCTCCCAATTCCGGGGAAGGCTGCTCTGATTTTGAGAAAGAAGTACTCGTCGTCGAGAAAGCCGTAGGCCATCCGTTTGATCACCTTGATCTTGTTGTTGATCCCTTCGAGTAGGCTGGTGTGTAGCGGATATCGGCAGTGTGAGATAATGCCCGAGATGTAGGGTTTGAGGCGCTTAGCGAATTTAATGAGCGGCTCGACTCGGCTTTGCATGGCGCGGCGGTACCAACCTTTCCAAAATCGCTTGGCAGCTTTGGAGTATCGGTAGTCCCAGAGTCGCTTCAAATCCTCCTTGAGGATATAAACCTTCATCAAATTTTTGTTGGCTCGAAGCAGGTCATAGAGCCGGATTCGATCTTCCTGTCGCATGAGATTCCGCCTGTTGCGCAGGAGCAGCCATCGTGAGCCTTTGACAACCTTACGGGCGTCTTTGTCATGATTGAGGCGATTGGCCTCATCGTTTCGGACGCGGTCGATTACTTCTCGGCCATACTTGGCAACGACATGAAATAGATCGTAGACGATCTCGGCTTTCGGGCATTGCGCCTTCACCTCGGCGGCATACGCACCGTTCATGTCCATTGCAACGGCCTCAATTCGGGCACAACCATCACGGCCAAGCAGTTCAAAGAATGGTCGGATGCTCTCCCGGCTGTTGCCTCTTCCTACCCACAGAACCCGCTTGGTGTAAGGCTCGACGATGATCGTGGCGTAGCGATGTCCTTTGCGGATGGCAAACTCATCCATTGCGACAACCTTGACGCCTTTCAAGTCAATGGGATTGAGTTTTTCCGCTAGGTACCGCTTGTCGATTGTCTTCACGGTCTTCCAGTTCAGGCCGTAGCATTCCGCGATGTGCTTAATGGGAAGTATGCGGCAGAGCCGAACAACGGACTCGGCCAGCCGCCTTGTGACACGCGAATACCTGTCGAGCCAAGGAAGCTGCTCCAGCTTTGGTCCACAGACGGGACAATGGACCCGACGCCGGATAACGAGCAAATGCGTTGCCGCGTCGAATACAGGCAAGTCACGAACCCAGCGTTCGACATAGTCGTGAACTGCGCAGACAAGCCTGCCGCACCCGCTGCATCTCATTCGCCTTCGCCTGATTGGAATCAACTCGATCCAGACTTCGGGGTGCTTCCGAGCTTCGCTGGCTTCAAGGCGCTGAACAGTTCCAACACGATACCCTTTCCAGTCTCCCAACAACCGGGTAATCTTGCCCTTGGACAACGGTGCCCTCCTTGTAGCTCTCGTCTGTTGTGCAACTGTCGAGATTACTGAGGGTTTCCGTTGTCCTCAATTTTTTATGTTTCCCCCGGAATTGGGAGATGAACCTTTTTTTGCCTCCGGCGGTCTAAGGGCCGCGGGCCCTTAGATATCCCATTTGCGCACAGACCGGGCGGCTTTGTAAGGGGCTGTCGTCACCCCTGACGGCTCTCGTTCGGGTGGAGGGGGAGAGTTTTTTTGGGGGGGGGCGTTGGCGCCGAGTGAAGACCGGTGAGAATCCCTGTCCGGCGTGTCCATGAAGAAAAGACAGAAGAACCCGCCCACCCTGATTTTTTGGACGGCTTCCGTCCAAAAAATCCTAAGGATTGTTAAGGAAATTATTTCCTTAACCCGCCGGAGGCCCTCTTTTCTCCCTTCTTGCTTCCTCCTGAAAGGATCGCCAAAAAAAGAGCACAGCGTGTGCTGTGCTCTTTTGTCGTGCAATGTTGTGGTGTGGTGCGTTTTAGGTATCGAGCTGTTGGATACCGTCGAGTCGCCACATGTCGCTTTCGTTGTGTTCATTTCTAGCGAAGTGCCAGACTTCTCGGACCTGTTCGGAGCCGGAGGCGGCGTCTTCACGCATGAAGGCGTCGAAGAACACGGTGGCGACGATTTTGCCGTCCATGGGCTTTACTTCGAGCAGTCGGGCGTTGAGCATGAGGATTTCCGTTTTGGACGGATTGGGATCCTGCTCGGCCTGCTGGCGGATTTCGTCCATGACGGCGGGGGTGGCGAACTGGGCGATATCGTTCAGGTCGCGGGCATCCCAGGACTGCTGCAGGCGGTTGAAGGCGACTTTGGCGCCTTCGAGGAATTCATCGGTATTGAAGCCGTCGGGGACGGAGACGGATTCCTCTTGCGGCTGCGCCTGAGCGCCAAGGGCGCCCCAGCCGGCCTGAGCGCGGCGTGCGGCGTCGGATTGTGCGTAGTCACCACGTGCGGAAAAATCGGGGCCGGCTCCACCGTTTGACAGACCTGCTCCTTGTCCTGCGTATTGCGTGGCGGCGCGGCGCCTGCTGCGGAAGAGCTTGAGGAGGAGGAAGGCGAGGCCACCGAGCAGGAGCAGGTCCATGAACCCGCCGCCGGCGAAGGGATGGCCGAAGAAGAGGGAGCCGAGCAGGGAGCCAGCCAGCAGTCCACCGAGCATGCCGCCCATGCCGCCGAAGCGGGAGCGGCTGTTGTTCACTGCCGCGCCGGAGCGGGAGGAACGCTGTGTGGGTGAGATGGGCTTGGAGTAGCCTTTGTTAAAGCTTTTGCTCCCGCCGAAGGATCGTCCCCCGCCGAAGCGTCGTGCGTCGGAAAAGTCTGCACTAATGGCGACTATAGCGACGACGACGAGGGGAACAAGAAGGAATTTCAGCACGTTGTTCATAAAGTCATCCGTTTTTAGAATTGCACATCTCTTCGGATATATGGCGCATTGCGGGGGTGTCAAGGCATACCGGACAGACTTGCATCCCGGCGCAGTGCGTGGCAGTGTTCGCCCTTCCTGCGGCAACGATGCCGCGTTATTTCCCATTTCACCATTTGAACAAGGAGCGACACGCTATGGCAACGTGTACCGCAAGCCACATTCTCGTTGAGACCAAGGAAGCCTGTGAAGATCTGCTGCAGCAGATTCAGGACGGCGCTGATTTCGCAGAGCTCGCCAGCAAGCACTCCAAGTGCCCTTCCGGCCAGCGCGGCGGCGACCTGGGTTCCTTCCCTCCCGGCATGATGGTGCCGGAGTTTGACACCGTCTGCTTTAACGAGGAAGTGGGCTCCGTCCATGGTCCTATCCAGACCCAGTTTGGCTACCACCTCATCCACATCCGCGAGCGCGGCTAACGCGCTGTGCGCCGCTGCTGGGCAGCGGCATGTGATGAGTACAGATGAGCCGGGGCGGCATTGCCGCCCCGGCTCATTATTTTTTGTGGCGTGGGATGTGTGGGCGCTAAACGGAGAGCAGGCGCTCCAGCGTTTCGCGCACGGCATCGGGGCCAACGTAGTCGTCGGGCAAAAAGTCGAAAAAGCGCATGCGGGTCAGGCCGAGGACGAGGGAACACAGCATGGCGCTGGTGGTGACGACGTCGATATCGGCGCGGATGGAGCCTTCGGCGATGCCTTGCTTAAGGGCGCGGCGGATGCTGCCGAGGATGAAGTCGTGAATGGCGCGCAGTTCGTCTTGTACTTTAGAGCCATTGTCCCCGGCGCGGGTTGGCGCGTCGCGGAAGATGAGGGCAAAGTTGCGGCGGTTTTCACGGACGTAGTTGGAGTAGACCTCCACCACACAGCTGATGCGGGCGAGGCCGCTTTGACAGTGGCTTTGGGTCATGGCGTCTTTGAGCGCCAGCTCCAATTCCTCGCGTACGCCTGTGATGAGGCTGAGGAAGATTTCGTCCTTGCAGGTGAAATGGCGGTAGATGCTGCCTTCGGATATTCCGGCTTCGCGGGCCAGCAGACTGGTGGGGGTATTGTTGAAGCCGCGTTCGGAAAACAGGCGCGCCGCGGCGTCGAGTATTTTATGTCGTGTTGTTTCGCTCACTCGGTTCGGTCCTTCCTTATGCGGATTGGGTGCTCACACAGGTCCTAGCCTCTGAGGGGAACTGCGTCAACCGGGGGAAAGCGCTTGGGGCGCTTTGTCGGTGGAAAAGTGTGCATGATCGGCACGTTGTCTATGCTAAAAAAGGGCCGAGTGTCCACTCGGCCCTTGTGGTGAAGAGGGGAGATGCGCACTACTGCTTCACGGAAGCAATCATTTCTTGCAGGTCGCTGGCCAGTTGCGCCAGTTGCGTGACGGATGTGGAGGAGTGCCCCATGGCCTCTGCGGTTTCTCCGGCAATACGGTTGATGTCGCCGGCGGAGTGGCTGATTTCTTCGCTGGCGGCGGACTGTTCCTCGGCCGCGCTGGCGATGGACTGCACCTGCGCGGTGGTTTCTTCCACCATGCCGCGGATGGATTCAAGGGCGGCCACGGCGTTGGCGGTGTGGGCGGAGATGCCTTCCATCACTTGCTGGGAGCGGTGCATGCCGTCCACAGTGGTGGCGGTGCTGTTTTGAATGGACTTGACGGCGTGGCCGACTTCCTTGGTGGCGGACATGGTCTTTTCCGCCAGCTTGCGGACCTCGTCCGCCACCACGGCGAAGCCGCGCCCGGCTTCACCGGCGCGGGCGGCCTCAATGGCGGCGTTGAGGGCGAGGAGGTTGGTCTGGTCTGCAATGTCCTCAATCACCTGCACGATGGTGGAGATGCCCGCGGCCTGCTCGCTGAGGGCCTGCATGGAGGTGTCGAGGGACGCAAAGTCCGAGGTGACTTCCTCGAACCCTTCGATAACGGCGGTGATGACCTCGGTGCCTTCCCCGGCGGTGGTGCGGGTGCGTTCGGCCACTTCGGCGGCGCTGGTGGCGTTGCGCGCCACTTCCAGCACGGAGGCGTTCATCTGCTCAATGGCGGCTGCGGCCTCACTGGCCATGTGCCGCTGCTCCTGCGCCCCGCGGGAGGACTGCTCCACCTGCGCGGAGAGCTCTTCGGAGGCAGAGGCCACCTGAGTGGACACGGACGAGGCGCGGGAGGCCACATCCGCGATGACGGCGCTTTGCTCCTCAATGGCGTGCTGCTGCTGGCGAACTTCTGTGAGGTCGAACCACATGGTCATGGCGCCGGTGCTGGCGCCGTTCATGTCGTGAATGGGGGTGGACACCACGGAGTAGACGCGCTTGTCGCCCTGCTGCGTGACGAAGTCCATTTCGTTCGCAATCTGCGTATTTTCCTTCAGGGCCTTGCCGAGGACGGTGGGGCGCGAGGCGTCGCCAAAGGCGAACTCGCCGGTGGTCATGCCGTGGAAGTCCTCGGGCGCGCCTGTGCGGCCTACGGCGTCCACCATGGCGGCATTCAGGAAGGTGATGCGCTCGGCGGTGTCGGCCACGGCGCAGGGCATGGCAATGCCGCCGAGAATGCCCTGTGCGTAGGAGAGTTTGCTTTTCAGTTCCTCGGTCATGGCGGTGATGTGGCTGGCGAGGCGCGCCGTTTCGTGGGTGAAGGACCCGGTGAGCGTGGCGCTGAGGTCGCCGGCGGCAACGCGTTCGGAAAAGGTGTTGATGGCGGCAAGTGGGCGGACCACAAGGCGGCGGAACAACACGCCCATGACGATGATGACGAAGAGGATGGCCGCCGCGCCGATACACAGCAGAACGTTACGAATGGCAGTAACCTTCACAAGCAGTTCGGCCTTGGGGGCGTTGAGCAAAACGCTCCATCCCATGCCTTCTGCGCGGCGGAAGACGCCGAGCTTGGTGACGCCGGCGAAGGTGTATTCCGTGGTGCCGTTGCCTACGTTTTGAATCTGCTGTTCCAAGGCGCTGCCGCGCGGGGCGTTGAACATGAGGGCCGGGTCGGGGTGGGCGATGGTGCGCATGTTTTGGTCAAAGACGATGGGGTAGCCATTGGTGCCGATGGTCAGGGACAGAATGTCGTTGGCGGCAAACCTGTCCCAGTTGGCGCAGACGAGAATGCCGCCCACCAACTCGCCGCCGCGCGTGACGGGCGCGGCAATGTTCATCACCGTGGCGCCGGTAAAGGGCGAGGGCGTAAGGTTCTTGTCCACAAAGGCTTCGTCGCCATTGGCGATGCCGCTGAAATAGGGCTCGTCCTTCACAATTTTGCCGCGGAGCTTTTGGCCGTTGGCATCAAAGCCGGAGACGACCTTGCCGTTGCGGTTGAAGAGCAAAACGGTGTCCAGCCTGTCGTTGGATTTGACGATGTCGCGCAACTGGCTGTTGACGATATAGGCGGTGTCGCGCACGGCGGCGTTCATCATGCCGCGCTGTCCGGCAAGGCTGCTGGCGATGGACACGCCTTCCCCTGAAAAGTCGTCAATCTCCTGCACGAGGGAGTCGGCCAGCTTGTTCATAAACGCGGTGTTGTTCGCCAGCTCCAGCTGATAGATGGCGTGGTTCGCGTACAGGACAATGGCCGCGACGGACAGCCCCACCACCACGACGACTGCCAGAATAAATTCCGTTGCTATGCTCTTTATCTTCACGACTCTGCTCCGTTGCTCTGCCGCGCGGCTTCTCTGCGCGGCAACCATCAAAACCGGGTGCGCCGTGCCCCCCACGGCGTGGCGCGATGTGTGGCCCGGATGTTTGACGGGTTGCGCTCGTCTCGTATGGCAAGCGGGTTATGTGTTGTGCAGTCCTCCAGAACATGTGCCCAGTGCGTCGTTGGTGCGGTGGCGCCGTCACCAGCATGCTGCGGATGAAAATCGCATCGCCCGTCTCCTCATCCGTTTGCGTAAAACGATGTTCCTTGTGCAGGGGATATCGGCAGGTTACGCGTTTTTTGTTAGGAGAGCGTTTACTTTGTGGTTTTGGATAAACGCCCGGTGCGGATGCGTCAATAGTGCTTTGCTCCAAAACGCGCTGGCTCCGGTGCTAGATTGGGATTGCCCCATATTGTTGCGTACGAAACGGAATGTGGCACACCGCTGAATATCCCCGTGGGGCGCGGAAAAAGACAGGCGGCGCATTTTGCGCCCTGTTTGCGGGGCCATGCGGCGGGCTTGAATGAGAAAATGGCGAGAAAACAGGATGTTTGAGCCTGTGGCACTGGCTTTGCTATGTTCCGGGCATGAAAACATACACACGATTTGCCATTTGCAGTGCGGGGACCACGCGCACAGCGCGTGTGGAGCCGGTGGTTGGGCGCGCCGACTACTTTTATATTTACGACACCGCCACTGGCGAGGAAACCGCCGTGCCCAATCCCCATAGGGACGAGCAGGAGGGCTGCGGCGTCAATGTGGCGCGGACGCTGGCGGAGCAGGGCGTGGAGGCGGTCTTGGCGGGCAATTGCGGCGCCAAGGCGGCGCGCGCCCTGCGCGAGGCGGGCGTGAAGGTCTCCTACCCCTTTACGGGGACGGTGGATGACGCCATTGCCGCCTTTACGGCCCTGATGCGCGAGGGCGTGTAGCCTAAAGCTGGCGGCGGAGTGGAAAACAGTTGCAACGCGGAGCGCGTGCGCGGCCATATTGCGCCGCTGCGCGCGTTTTGTGCGTGGCGCGCGGTGAACGCGCGGGGCAAGCGCCGCGTCAGCTGGGCAGATATGGACAGAAGAGGCGCGGGCGCGTGGGGCGGCTATGCCGTCGCAAGGGGCGCATGGCGCGCCCCTTTGCGTCAGACAAAGTCTTGGGCGCTACGTGTCGGAAGACGCGGCGTGCGGGTGCAGCTCAACCTGCAGGGAGTTGAGCGTCATGCGGATGTCGCACAGGAAGAAGACCATGGAAAAGACCAAGCAGATAATGGCGGCAAAGAACATGGCTTCAATGATGTTCTGCAACTGAAGCTCCACCACAAACGTGGCAAACAGGCACAAGATGATGACGCTGACAAAGAACACGCTGGACAGCGCAAGGCTGATGGCGGTCTGCAACACGCGGCAGCGCTTGAACAGCAGGTCAATCTGCTTGTGGAGCAAAACGGCTTCGGACTCGGATGCTGTCTTCAGCCTGTCCTGCAGGACGTGGATGCGGTCGATGGGTCGGCCTATCCGGTTGGTCATGGAAAGGACAATCAGTCCTACGCCCGATATCAGCACGCAAGGGCTGATGCAGGCTTGGAGGACACGTGTCAGTGCCTCGATGGTCATGTGTATCTCCTTAGGGTGGTAGTAGAGCGCTCGACCTCGCATGAGCGCAGCTTGGCGGCTTACGCCTCCGCCGCTAGGGGGTCAACGACGGCTTTGGGCGGCTACGCGCAAAAGCGCGCAACCTGCCACTGCCAGCGCCAGCCAGACGCACAACAATCTGAGTGTATCGCATGCGTATGCGCTTTTTCTGCCGCAGAGGCGAAAACGCCATGCAAAAACGTATAAAACCCATACGCTCGCCTTTGCAAGTGGCGCGAAATTGGGCGGCGTGTGGTGTTGTGTGTCGTCTGTGCGACTGTATTGTCGTGCCGGCGCATTGCCGTTTGGGATGAGTGGGCGGCCTGTACGGAGCGCCTTGGGGTCTGTTTCAGCAGGCGCCCCGCTCCAAGGGGGCATGAAAAACGGCGCGCGGTGCGCCCTTGCCGCGCTTCGCGCATAAAAAAAGGGAGAGCGCCCTCAGGCACTCTCCCATCCATTGCAGTAGCGAAAGGGTCGCTATTTCTTCATGGCCTTTTTCAGGCAAAGGGCGGCGCCGCCCCACGTGATGCCAAGGCCGATGACCATCATGATGATTGCTCCGGTCGTCATATCTTTTTACCTCTTGAGGGAGTTGTCGGTGTAGCCAATGTAGCCTGCGGGGCTGGTCTTGGCCTGCATGGCGATGCCGATGACCACGGTGGCCGCAAAGACGAGCCAGCCGAAGGACACGATGCTGATGAGCGAGTAGCCGCCGTACAGGGCCTTCAGGTCGCCAACGAGGTTGGTGACGAAGAGGAAGCCCAGCATGGGCACGGTGACGAAGCGCAAGCACACGCTCCAGACCGTACCAACATAGAATTCGGAGTTGCGGTTCACGTGGTCGCGAACCACATCAAGGTTGCACAGCCACGTGATGAGGAAGATCTCCACAACTGCGCCGCCCATGATGCCGAAGTTGTTGATGAAGTGGTCGACAATGTCGAGGATGAGCAGGCCCGCGCCGGAGCAGAACACCAGCGAGACCACAAAGCCCGTGCCGCAGATGATGTTGACGGTCTTGCGGCGGGTCCATTCCATTTTGTCCATGAAGGCCGAGATGCAGGCCTCAACAATGGAGATGTGCGAGCTGATGCCGGCCATGGTCAGCGCCAGGAAGAACAGCGTGCCAAACACGGCGGGCATGGGCATCAGGTTGATGGCGGTTGGGATGGTGATAAAGGCCAGTCCCACGCCGCCGGACACCACTTCGTTGACACCAACGCCCTGCTTGGCGGCCATGTAGCCGAGGACGGCAAAGATCATCACGCCGGCGGCCATGGAGAAGCCACAGTTGATGAACACCGTCATGCAGGCGTTATTGTTGATGTCGGACTTCTTGGGCAGGTAGCTGGAGTAGGCGATCATGATGGCAAAGCCGATGGACAGGGTGAAGAAAATCTGTCCGTAGGCGGCCACCCAGACCTTATAGTTGCTCAGTGCGCTGAAGTCGGGCTTGAAGAGCCAGTTGAGGCCTTCATTGGCGCCGGGCAGGGTCACCACCCGGAAAATCATGACCATCAGCAGGATGAACAGCGTGGGCATCAGCACCTTGACGGCGCGCTCAATGCCAGCCTTCACGCCGGAGATGCAGGCCGCCCACGTTACGCCCCATGCGACAATGGTGGCAACGAGGATGATCGGCCGCAGGCTGCCCAGTTCAAAGGGCGAGCCCGTCAGCGCGAGGAATTCGCCAAAGAAGAAATCCTTGGGCGCGGTTCCCCATGCCTGCGTGACGGCAAAGCCGGTGTAGGCGATGGACCAGCCAATGATCGCCACGTAGTACACGGCGATAACAGCGGCAACCAGCACCTGCATCCACCCCAGCCACTCCCACTTGGGATTGATGGCGGCAAAAGTTTTGGGAGCGCTGCCGCGGAATTTGTGGCCAAGGCCGAATTCAAGGATCATGAAGGGGATGCCAGCAGTCAGCATGGCAAAGATGTACGGAATCAGAAATGCGCCACCGCCGTTTTCATACGCCATGTACGGAAAACGCCAGATGTTGCCGAGGCCGATGGCGGAGCCGACGGCCGCGAGGATGAAACCGATCCTCGAACCCCACTGTTCTCTTTCAGTCATTATTCACCTTCCCTATGCGATTAGGTTCTGCTGAACCGGGAGAGCCCATTGCATACCCCTGAGGTGTGCAACCCCTTTTGGGTTCGTCTCGGTTCGTTATGCACCGTCGGGGCACGGTGCCGGTTTTGTTGAGAAAGCTCCCTCCCAAGTGGAACTTTTCACAACGAAACCACAGTCCTGAAACCCCGATTGTGGATAAGCATTGCTGAATACCCCTGTTGATGCACAAAGTCTAGAGACAAATTCACATTACAGGGTCACTTTTGCCAGAAAACGCCCATAACAGGCGACTTTTGCGCCCGTTTTGGTCTGGTTCTGGCGCAAAATGCGTCGTTTTGCTCCGGTGATCGGGGATGGCGCTGGCAGTGTGTGAACCGGCGTGTTCAAAGTGCTTTTTTTATAGTAGAAAAGCAGCAGGAATGTATGCCCAGACTCTGTACTCTCTGCACGGGAGGGCTTGTGGTCACGTCCTGCGCGAATGTGCTTTCGAAAGGGAAAAATGGCTGTTCCCAGTACCTGTTGCCGGTTGCTGGGCGCGATGTGGTGCCCGCTGTTGCCACGGCGTTGTCCCTCTATGATGCGTGGGGCGTGTGCCCGACGTTTTGGGTGGATGACGGCGCGGCGGCGGATGTGCTGGCGCGGATTTTTCCGGGCGGCGTACGGCATGTGACGTCGCCCCTTCCGCCCCCGCGGGAGATGGCCGCAGACGCCCCGCGCGGAGCTGTGCGGCTGGTGCTGACGCCAGGACTGCGCGCGTGCGGTGCGCCGCCAACAGCGCCGGGCACTGGCGGCATGGAACTTTCCGCTGACGGGGGCGGCCCTGCGGCGTGGCTGTGCCGTGGCGGCGGCGACGCGTGGGAACGCGCGCCGCGCGGGGCGCTCTGCCAGCCCGAGGCCGTTTCCGACGACGCCTGTTTTGTGGACCACCGCGACGCCGCCGTGGTCATGAACGCCATGGTCGCGCCGCGCCGCACCCTTGGCGCGCCCATTCCCATAGAGGCCCTGCGCGGCGCGCATCGGGACTGGGCGGACCTTGTCCGCCGCGCGCTCCTCGCCATCCACCGCAAGGCCCCGGACTTTTTGGGGGTTGGCGTTCCGCCCGAGTGGCTGACCCACGAGCATGTCCTTCTTGCCGACGACAGGCACCCCATGCCCCTGTTGCGCGTTCCCCAACTGCCCGTACGCCTTGACGGCACATGGGTGGCCTATGTCCCCAAGGTCCACTGTCCGCCGTCTGTGGTGCACCCTGCGCAAACGGGCGCGCCGCCGTATGCGCTGAATGCCCAGCCAGGGCCGCCGGTGGCGCAGGAGGCCCGCGCCCTTGCCGACGGGGGGGAGGCGGCTCGCGCCATCCGCCTGCTGGACGCCGCCCTTGCGGCCAACCGTCACGACCGCGCTGCCGTGCTGACCTTGGCGGGGCTTTTGCGGGGGCTTGGAAGCGACGCGGACCTGTTGCAGGTGTTGGCCTTTCATCTTGATGAAATGCCGGACGATGAGGAAGCCCGGAGCATGAGCAACGACGCCCTGCGGCGGCAGTTTGATGCCCAGTGTGCGTCCTGCACGGTGTCGGATGCGGGGTACCGCGCACGCGGGTACGCGCTGACGGCCATCGTTTCCACCTACGCCTCTGCGGCGTTTATTGCCGAGAGCTTAGCGGACCTTGAGGCGCAGAGTATGGCGCAGGATATGGAAATCATCGTCATCGACGCGGCCTCGCCCGAGGGGGAGGCCGCAGTGGTGGCGGATTTTCAGAAGCGCTATGGCAATATCAGGTATATCCGCACGCCGGAGCGCATCAGCATTTACGCGGCGTGGAACCTTGGGGTGCACCTTGCGGCGGGGCAGTACATTATGCCCATGAGTACCAATGACAGGCTGGCCCCCACAGCGTGCGAGGTGCTGTGCGCCGCACTTGAGGCCGCGCCCACCGCGCAGCTGGCCTTTGGCGATACGCGGCTTACCGAGGAGCCGCACGGCACCTTTGCCAGCCACACGCCCACCCTGCGCGATGGCGGGGCGTGGGTGTGGCCGGAGTATGTGTTTGAGCACAATTTAGTGTCATGCACCGTGGGGCCGCATCCGGTGTGGCGGCGCGCGGCGCATGAGGTGTTTGGGTATTTTGACACACGCTATACGGCCCTTGGGGATCAGGATTTCTTTTTGCGTGTGGGGCGGGTGTCCGCCCATGTGCACGTGCCGGAGTATACCGGATTGGCATGGCTGAGTCAGGACGCGCTGTCCGATGCGAGCAAAACCCAGAGCGAACTGCTGCAGATACGCCACCGCCACCGCGCCATCCATGTGCGCGACGTGTTGGAGATGCAGGTCTTCACGGCCTTCATGCAGGAGGTGGCGGACCTCGCCCAGCGCGACGTGCGCGGTGCGCTCCAGCGGCTGACTGCTGACGGCGGACGGTTGGCGGACCAGAGCATGGTGCGCGACTTGGTGCGAAGCTTCCGGACGGTGCTCTAGGAGGACGCGATGAACGCGGCAGAGGCGCCCAGTGCGGGCCAGCGCAAGCCGGGCGGAGTGTTGCAGGCAGAGCTTTCCAGCCGGTGCACCCTGCGCTGCGTCACGTGCCTGCGCGGCAACTTTCCGGAGCAGTGGATTGATGCGGACATGCCACCGGAAATCTGCGGGGCCATGCTGGATGCGGCGGAGCACTTTTCCGCCGTGCATGTGCAGGGCTGGGGCGAGTCCCTTATGCGCGGAGATGTTTCAGACCGCGTCGCCCAGCTGAAGGCGCGGGGCGTCCTTGTGAGCCTGTCCACCAATGGCGTTCTCCTGTCCCGTGATGGCGCGCGGGAGCTTGTGGCGGCCGGGGTGGATTCCATGGCCGTCAGCCTTGCCGGGGCCGACGCCGCAACGCAGGACCCCTTGCGCGGCGAGGGAACCTTTGCCGCGGCGACTCAGGCCATCAGGGATATCGCAGCCGCGCGGGGCCGGGGGACTTTCCCGCCGCTGCTGGTCAACCTGCTCATCACGCCGCGCACCCTTGCCGATTTGCCGCGCGCAGTGCGGCTGTGCGCGGAGCTTGGCGCGGACCGTGTGGTGTGCACGAATATGGTCCATGTGTGCTGCTCCGCCCAGCAGCGCCTTGTGGCCTATGACCGGGGGCGGCAGTGGTGGCCGGTGGTGCTGGCGCGCTGGGCAGCCATAGTGTCCCACGTGGAGCTTGCCGCGCCGCACCTGCGGACTGAGGAACTGCCCGTCTGTCCCAAGAATCCGTTGGAAAACGCCTACCTTGCCGCAGACGGGACGGTGTCGCCCTGCGTGTATCTGTGCCCGCCCATGCGCGGCGAGTATCCGCGCCTGACGCCAGCGGGCTGGGGCGAGGCCGCGCGGGTGGGCTTTGGCTCCCTTGCGACGTCGTCCTTTCCCGAGATATGGGATGCGCCGGACTATGTGGCCTTTCGCGAGGCCTTTTCGCGGCGCACGGCCCTGTACGACGCCTTGACCGCCCACATCGGCACAGACTTTGACAGTGCCGCCCGCCTTGCGGAGGTTGCTCACGCCTTGCGCACGGCCTTTGCCACCACCCATCAGCCCCCGCCCCCATGCCGGGGGTGCCCGCACCTTTGTGGCGTCTAACCGCCACCCTCTCCGTCACCCGCCATTGCAAAGCCTGCACGAAGGGTGAGCATAGTCTATAGATAAGCCTATATAGACGCAGAATGATGCAGTAGCGCCGCGGCACGATGCGAGTGATGTGCAAAGGGCGTCAAAACCGCATGCGTGGTACGGTGTCTTCCTGTTGCGAAAGACGTCCGGTGCATATGGAAAAGGCGTTGACACGAAAAGGGTACTATATATAGTCGGTCCGAAACGATGTGGAGGACTGATACCGTCGTGAACCCAAGAGGCATACGCCGGACATACGGACTGCGACTGTGTCTGGTGGCGCTCGCTGTCATTGTGGCGGCGTGTGGCCCGGACGGGCGCGGCATGGACGAGCCTGCGACCATTCATGGTGGCGCGGGCGGTTCGGTGTTTGCCGGGGCGGATGTTGTGGTGCGCGACTATGCCACCGGCGAGGAAGTGGGCACCGGCACGACAACCGAGGCCGGGCATTATGAGATTGCCCACATCCCCCATGGCGGCCCCTACAGGGTGGAACTCAGCGGCGGCGTGGAAAAGCGCGCGGCCCTTGGTGGCGGGGAAACACGCCTCGCCATGAAAACATCAGTCTTTGGCATCGTCCCCCATGCAGAGGGCAAGACCCTGTGCCAAATCTCCCCCCTCTCCCAGTTAGCGTATTGGATTGCGCGTGGCCGGTGCCCTGATGGGCAACTGACGCGGCAGGCCATGGACTATGCCGTGGCCCTTGTTGCGGGCACCACAGGCGTGGATGTTTTGGTGGACCACCCCGTGGGCGAGGCGGAGATGGACGACGACGCCATCATCGCCGTGGCGCTGACCAAGGCGGGCATCCGCCAATTGGAGCGCGCCGTGCGCGATGTGGCGGGCGAAGCCGCCGCGCCGGCGCATATGCGCTTTACCTGCATGGTGGCAATGCTGGGGCAGGATATGGCCGACGGCGTGGCCGACGGGCACGTGGACCCGTTGGTGTGGGACGCCGTGGCACATGACCTGCGCATGACGCCCGAGGACGCCCAGTGGTACGAGGCCGAGCTTGCGCCGTTAGCCGCGGCCATGGCGCAGTCCTTTCGCGCGCGTATGGCCGACCTTGGCGGGGAAGGATACGCCGAGGTGGCTTCCGTGGTGCTGGATGACATTGACGCGGAGAATCCGGGACTTCTGTCCCTTGAGCGCAAGGCGGCCCTGCGGGAGCGGCTGTTGGCGGATGGGGGCAGTGATGTGGACCTGAACCCCGTGGTGGCGGTCCGCGCGGCCTTTGCTGGCGGCGTGACGCAATGGAATCTTGCGCCTGAGGACGGCCCCTACGCCCGCCGCGCCATGACCTGTCTGCTGCAGCGCGCGGATGAATCCACCGAGGCGATTGGCGGCGGGGCGCGCATCACGGCTGAGGTGGAGGGCCCCATGGCCGACGCCCTGCGCGTGGAGCAGGTCCAGGGCGGAGCGTGCGCCGTGGTCTGCGATTGGAGCGGGATGGACTGTGTCCCCGGGCGCAACGACGTGACAATAACCGTGCGTCTTGAGGATGGGCGCCAGCTGCGCTGCCAGTTGGCGGTGAACCTGCGCCGCGGCGCAACCTTGAGCGAACTGCGCCTTGGCGGGTTTGTGTGGGATGATGCCGAGCGTTTTGCCGGTGGGCTGGACCTTGCCGCTGGGCAGCTGGGGTATGATTCTACGGACGCGTTCGGACATGATTTGTACAGCAGTCAGCCCTTGCCTGTGCGGGTGGACTGCCTTTTTGCCGGGGACGTTCGCGCCGGGCGCGAGGAGGTTGTGCTGTCCGTGGACCGGGGCCGCCTGTACAACCCGCAGACCGAAACGTGGGAAACTGAGCGGCGCATCGTGTGCGAGGGCGGCGATGAGGCCATTTGGACGCTGTGCACCTACCGCACGCCTCCGCCGCCATGGGACGGCGTGCAGGTCACCCTGCGCGCCCAGAGTGTGACAGCGCCGTCTGTGACCGCGGAGCGCCGCTTTACCCTGTGGCGCGACGGCAGGGCGCTGGCGCAGGTGTGGCCGGATATGTCAGGGCTTGAGGTGACGTGCCATAACGGCTCCCTCGTGACGATCCGCGTCCCCTTGCAGGGGCGGTGCGCAAATGGGGAAGACGCGCGGTCGCAGCTGCTCGATGGCTCCTTTTTGCTGGGCGGTGAGTTTGCCGCCTCGCTTGAGGACGAACTTGGTTCGTATGTGACGTCTGCCGCCGTGCGTCCGGCGGTGGCCGAGGGGGCGCAGGGGCCTGTGCCTGAACTGGTGATGGAGTATACAGGGCTTCTCTACCTGCCGGCGAATTCACCGGAACTGACCGAGACCCTCAAATGGGCGCCCTACCCCGGTGAGCCGGACCCGGTATGGGAGCTGGTCATCCCTGTGCCTTTTCTTCGGATTTATAACGCCATCAAGGCGGCGAATTCCTGCGTGGTGTTTCTGTCCTGCCCGGAGAGCATGGGCGAAGGGGCCTCTGGCGGACTGTGCCGCCACAGAAAAGCCGGCCGCCAGCAGGGCTGGCGCGCCGGCGCGAAAAAAGGTGAAATGGGGGCCTCGCCCAACACCACGTGATGCTTGGCAAAGGCAGAAAAGGCGCGGGGTACGCCTCATCTTGGGGTTGCAAAGCGTCTGAGAAAAGACTAGGCAAAGGTCCGCATCCGGAACACAGCGACCACAAGGTTGAACCTTGTGGTTTTTTGTTTGCCCCCCAGATTTTCGAGACAAGGATTAACAGACGTATGGCCACAAAAAAGCTTTCTGTAGGTGGATACACCGAGTCCCGTTGCTCTCGGTGTAAGGACGTAACGAATCATATCATTGCCGCCATGGTTGATGGCGAAGTGATCAAGGTCCAGTGCTGCGCGTGTGGAAGCATGCATAAGCATCGCCCGCCCCGCGTGCAGAAGGCCGAAACCTCCGCGACCGTGGTCAAGCGTTCCGGCGGCAAGGTCAGCCCCGTACGCAAGGCTGGCGCCACAGGCGGTAGCACCGCCAGCACCCCGCGCCGCACCGCCGCGTCCAAAAAGAAGGCCGCAGCCGCAGCCGTCAATTCCGAAGCCGTCCGCAAACTGTGGGAAAAGGCCCTGCAGGCCCGCAGTGAAAACGCTCCCAAGCCCTACAGCATGCAGGGCGAGTACGAGCTGGACGACGTTATCGAGCACCCCAAGTTCGGCACCGGCTACGTGTGCGAGCTTGTGGACACCGACAAGGTGAAGATTCTCTTCCAGTGTGGGGAAAAGCTCCTGCGCTGTGCGCTTCGCCAGGTCGCCTAACGCGGCCACCTCTTTTGTGCCTTTCTGGCGCCCGGGCTTATGCCCGGGCGCTTTTTTTTTGCTTTTGCGGCGAAAAGGAGTGTCCGCTGGGTATTGGGCTTGCGCCGCAGATTGTTTCGTCACTGCAGGCGTGGTAGAGTGAAAACTCCCTCCAACCCTGTGCGAATTGCGGCGAGGTGCCCACATTGTGATGAAGACCCTGCGCAGCACAATGACCACGGTTGTGCTCCTGGCCAGCGCAACGATGCTGGTTCTGTCCGTCTTGGTTATATCCATGGTCTATACGGACGGGTTCAGCGCCGTTGAGCGCGAGAATGCGCTTCGCGATTTGACGCGGGTGCGCAATATTCTGGACGGCGAGGTCCACTCGCTGGCGTCCCTGACGCGGGACTGGGCATGGTGGGACGACACCTACGCCTTCATGGACAACCGCAACGCCGCGTATATCGAATCCAACCTGACTTTTTCTACCTTTGAGGAACAGCGTCTGCGGTTTGTCGTCTACCTGCATAACGATGGCTCCGTTGTCACCGGGCGGCTGGCAGACCTTGACCGGGGGGTCTTTTTGCCCCTGCCCGGCCAGTTGCAGCAGGCCCTGCGCGAATTGTGGCTACGTGGGCAGGACTACGGCACGGAGGGCCTGTCTGGCGTGCTGCTCTTTGACGGGGTGCCGCACATTGTTTCGGCCATGCCTGTGCTGACGAGCATGCCGTCCGGTCCGCCGCGCGGGGCGTGCGTGATGGGGCGGGTGATGGATGAGGCCTTTGTACAGCGCGCCGAGGCCGAGGCGGGGCTGGATTTGTCCCTGTATGTGGCGGGCGCGCCCAATGTGCCGGACCTCGTGCGCGATTTGGCCGATGCGCCTGGAACCGTCCGGGCGCTGTCCCCGGCACGCTTGATGGCTGTGGCGCCTATTGCCGATGTGTTTGGCAGTCCTTCGTTGTTGGTGGCCGCCAAGATGCCCCGCCCGCTGCACGCCCTTGCCGGGCGGGTAGTGCGGTATCATATTGCAGGGGTGATTGCTCCGGCGATGGTGTTGGTGGCCGTGGTTATCGCGCTGATGGATTCGTTGGTGGTCTCGCGCCTGTCGCGCCTTGGGCGGCAGGTCTCACGCATTACCAAGGGGCCGGGGTACTCCGGGGCTGTGGAGCTAAGCGGCACTGACGAAGTGGCCGTGCTCGCGCACGACATCAACGGCATGCTGGAGCAGCTTCGCGAGAATGAGCACTTTTTCAGTCAGATACTCAGCCATCTGCATGCTGGGGTGATGATTGTGGATGAATCGTCGTTGGAGGTGCTGGAGGTCAATCCTTTTGTTCTGGAGCTGTTTGGGCTGGAGGCCTCGGAGGTGCTGGGCACGCGCTGTGTGGACAGGCTGTGCAAGGCCGAGGATACATCGGGGTGCCCGCTGGTGCATACCGAGGATGTGGGCCGGACCAAGGTCCGCCAACTGCGGCGGGGGGATGGGGCCGTGGTGAGCATTGTCAGCACCGCCGCGCGTGTGACGTGGCAGGGCCGCGCGTGCATTCTTGAAACCATGGTGGACATCACGGCGCTGGAGGAAACCCAGCTGGCCCTGCAGGAGACGGAAAAGCTGTACAGGACGGTGTTCATGAACACCGGCGCGGCCACCATGCTCATTGAGGAAGATACCACCATTCTGCTGGCGAATCCGGAGTTTGAGACGCTGGTTGGCCGCTCCGCGCAGGAGCTAGAGGGCAAGGTCTCGTGGGTGGACCTGTTCCATCCCGAAGATGTGCCCCGCATGCTGGAATATCACCGCTCGCGGCGGCAGGACCCCATGGACGCGCCGCGCATGTACGAGGCGCGTGTTATTGATACCGAGGGCAAGGCCCATCACGTGACCCTCACTGTGGCCATGGTCCCGGGCGAGCGCATCAGCGTCGCGTCCCTTGTGGATATTACGGAGCGCAAAAAGGCCGAGGAGCAGCTTGTTCAGCAGGCGTTTTATGACGAATTGACAGGCTTGCCCAACCGCCGCCTGCTTATGGAGCGTTTGGAGCGCGCCATAGAGGTGGCCCAGCGGCGCAAGTGCTCCGTGGGCGTCTTTCTGCTGGATCTTGATAATTTTAAGCTGGTCAACGACCTGCTGGGCCACCAAAGCGGCGACGAAGTGCTGCGCATGGTGGCGGAGCGCCTCTGTGAAGTGGTGCGCAGCAAGGACACCGTGGCCCGTCTGGGCGGCGACGAATTCCTCGTGGTGGTGGATGATGCCAAGGACGGCAGCACACTGGCGCGCCTTGCCACATCCATCAATGACCGCTTTGCGCGGCCCTTCCACTACCGGAATCAGGATTTCTATTTGGGCTTTAGCATTGGCGTCAGCGTGTACCCGGACGACGGCGTCTCCAGTCCGGAGGAGTTGGTCCAAAATGCCGATATGGCCATGTATCAGGCCAAGCGCACGGAGCAGAATTCCTTTAGCATGTTTACGGCGGAGATGAACCAGAAGGCCATGCGCCGTCTGACCATTGAGGGTGAGCTTCGCACCGCAGTGAAGAACAGAAATTTCGTCAGCTATTATCAGCCGCAGGTGGACCTGTTTACGGGTGAGGTCATTGGCGCGGAGGCCTTGGTGCGCTGGGTGCAGCCCGATGGAACCATTGTCCCGCCAAACGACTTTATCCCCCTTGCCGAGGAAACAGGGCTTATTGTGCCCATTGACTTGCAGGTCATGGAGGATGCGGCGGAGCGCGTGGCCCTGTGGCAAAAGGAAGGGGCCAAGGATTTCAAGATTTCCATTAATCTGTCCGCGCGGCACTTTGTCGGGACCAACCTGCCTGATGAAGTGCGGACCATACTCTCCCGCACGGGCCTTGCGCCGGGGCAGTTGGGCGTGGAAATCACCGAAACACTGCTGATGCAAAATATGCAGCAGGCCTCGGAGATTTTGGGGCGGTTGTCGCGGATGGGGGTGCGCGTGCTGCTGGACGACTTTGGCACCGGTTATTCGTCCCTGTCCTACCTGCGCCGCCTGCCCATTGATACCCTGAAGATTGACCGCTCCTTTGTGCAGGAAATCACCGGAGAGAATCCCGAAAGCGAAGTGGTGCCCCGCACCATCCTGCAACTGGCCGAGAGCCTTGGCCTGAACGTGGTGGCCGAAGGGGTAGAGACTCCCGAACAGGTGGAGTTTTTGCGCCGGCACGGATGCACCCACGCGCAGGGCTTTTTGTTCTCGCGCCCTGTGCCGCATACCGAATTCCGTCGATTCTTCACGCTCAAGAGCATTTTCTCCGACTAGCGCGACGCTGCGCCGGGCGGATGTGGAAAAGTCTGCGCGTTGTGGAAAACTGCGCGGGGCTACGGCTCGCGCACGCGGCGAGTGGCGTCGGCGCGCATTTGCCGCTGGTACAGGCGGTAGCCGGGGCACCATGAGGTGTGCCAGCGCCACAGCCGGGCCAGCAGTGAATCCGGGCGGCGCTCGGCGCGGCGGCGCATGGGGCAGATGTCGCACATGGGCTTGAGAATGGACATGGCTTCCTCCCGTGGCGGGGTTATATTCCTGGCCGGTCGAGGCTTCGGTAGTTGATAGCCTCCGCCAGATGCGGCGCGGCGATGGCGTCTGCGCCGTCAAGGTCGGCAATGGTGCGGGCAATGCGCAGCACCCGCGTATAGGCCCGTGCCGAGAGGCCAAGGCTATGGACGGCCTTTTCCAAAAATGCGTGCTCTGCGCTGGTGAGGGCGCAGTAGCGTTCTAGCAGGCGGCCGCTCAGCTCGGAGTTGGTCAAAATGGTTTGGCCCTCGTACCGCGTGGCCTGCACGCCGCGCGCGGCAAGGATGCGCCTGCGCATGGTGGCGGAATCCGCGCCGTGGCCGTCGGCCCGCAGGTCGTCGTAATTGACGGCGGGGACCTCCACATGCAGGTCAATGCGGTCGAGCAGGGGGCCGGACAGGCGCGAGCGGTAGGCCCCAATCTGGTGCGGCGTGCAGGTGCAGGCGTGTTTGGCGTCGCCGTAATAGCCGCAGGGGCACGGATTCATGGCCGCCACCAGCATCAGGTCCGCCGGATAGGTGAGGGAGATGGCCGCGCGGGACAGGGTGACCCGTCCGTCCTCCAGCGGCTGACGCAGCACTTCAAGCACATTTTTTTTGAACTCGGGGAGTTCGTCAAGGAAGAGGACGCCCCGGTGGGCCAGCGACACTTCCCCGGGCCGCGGATACGCGCCGCCGCCGATAAGGCCCGCGTCGGAAATGGTGTGGTGCGGGCGGCGGAAGGGACGCGCTACGCACAGGGGTTCACCGTCGAGGAGTCCCGCCACGGAGTAGATTTTGGTGACCTCAAGGGCTTCGTCAAAGGTGAGGGGCGGCAGCACCGTGGGAATGCGGCTGGCCAGCATGGTCTTGCCGCTGCCGGGCGGGCCGATGAACAGTAAATTATGCCCGCCAGCCGAGGCGATTTCAATGGCGCGCTTGGCGTGTTCCTGCCCCTTTACCTCGCTGAAGTCCACGGGAAAGGCTTCGCGCATGGCCCAGAGGTCCTGCAAGGTGCTGGGCGCAGGCTCGATGGGTGCTTCCCCAGTAACGTGGCGCACCACGTCCGCAAGGGTTGCGGCGGGGTAGACGCTGACGCCGTCCACCACCGAGGCCTCGGCCACATTGGCTGTCGGCACCACAAGGCCCTTGGCCCCTTCGTCCCGCGCGCGCACAGCCATGGGTAAAATGCCGGACACCGGGCGGACCTCGCCACTGAGGGAAAGTTCCCCGGCAAAGTACAATCCACCAAGGGCGCCGGCGTCAATGGTGCCTGCACCGGCCAGCAGGCCAAGGGCGAGGGGCAGGTCATAGGCGCTGCCTTCCTTGCGGACCGTTGCCGGGGCCAGATTGACGGTGATGCGCGAGGGCGGCAGCTTGAAGCCCGAGTTGCGCAGGGCGGAGAGGACGCGCTCCTTGCTTTCGCGCACAGCCCCCTCCACAAGGCCCACCATGGTAAAGGCAGGCATGCCGGAACGTGACAAATCAACTTCGAGTTGCACCCGGAAGGCATCAATGCCCATGAGGGCGGCGCAGGAGACGGTGGAAATCATGTGGCTTCAGTCGGGGAAAAGGTTTTTCGAACAGGCAGTGCTGTATATATATTGATGAATATAGGAATGCAAACGGCATTTGCAGAAGGGGAGGCGGGGCGGCAAGAGGCGCCAAAACGAAACACGGCCCGGTCCAAAATGGACCGGGCCGTGTTGTGCGTGCTGTGGATGCGGCGGGGCGGGCTATTCGACCAGTTGGCCGAGGCGGCCCCAACGGATGTTGAGGGGGGCCTCCCATGACCAGTAGATGCGCCATGCCTTGCCGATGATTTGCGAGCGGTCCACGAAGCCCCAGTAGCGGGAGTCCGAGGAGTTTTCGCGGTTGTCGCCCATGCAGAAGTATTTGCCTTCGGGCAGGGATATGGGGCCGAAGTTGTGCGTGGGCGGGAAGTTTTTGGGCGGCAGTCCGGCGAGGTAGGGCTCGTCGAGGCGCTCGCCGTTGCGGTAGACCACGTTGTCGCGCATTTCAAGGGTGTCGCCGGGGGTGCCGATGACGCGCTTGATGTAGTCCTTGGACTCGTCGCGCGGGTAGCGGAAGACGATGATGTCGCCGTGCTCGGGGTCGGAAATGGGCAGCAGCGTCACGTCCGTGAAGGGCAGCTTCACCCCGTAGATGAATTTATTGACGAGAAGTTGGTCACCAATCTGGAGGGTCTCCAGCATGGAGCCGGAAGGAATCTTAAAGGCCTGTACCACAAAGGAGCGGATGAAAAAGGCAAGAACAAGCGCGATGATGAGCGCTTCGGCATAATCACGCAGGACCTTGTGCCATCTGGGATTCATGGGTTCGTAACCTCTGGGTATGTGAGGAAGGGGCATGGCGGCCCCTTCCGCAGTTCGTCTGAGTTGCTGGCGCGGTTTAGTCCGTTTCGGCCTTGAGCGCGGCGAGGAAGGCTTCCTGCGGGATTTCCACACTGCCCATCTTCTTCATGCGCTTTTTGCCGGCCTTCTGCTTTTCAAGAAGCTTGCGCTTACGCGTGATGTCGCCGCCGTAGCACTTGGCGGTAACGTTTTTGCGCATGGGCGCGTTGCGCTCGCGCGCGATGATGCGCGTGCCGATGGCGGCCTGCACGATAACCTCGTACAGCTGGCGCGGGATGGACTTCTTCAGCTTCAGGGCCACGGCGCGGCCGTAGCGCGCCGCACGTTCGCGGTGCACGATGATGGCAAGGGCGTCCACCACGTCGCCATTGATGAGCATGTCCAGCTTGACGAGGTCGGCTTCGCGGAAGTCGATGAACTCGTAGTCCATGGAGGCGTAGCCCCGGGTCACGGATTTCAGCTTGTCGAAGAAGTCGTAGACGATTTCGGCAAAGGGCAGCTCGTAGGTAATGATGACGCGGGTGGAGGTCATGTAGCGCATATCCTTCTGGATGCCGCGCTTTTCCTCGCACAGTTTGAGCGTTGGGCCGACGAATTCGTTGGGCACGTGGATTTCCATGCGCACATACGGTTCCGCAAAGGACGAAATGGCCTGCGGGTCGGGCAGATTGCTCGGGTTGTCGATAATGGTTTCCACGCCGTCTGTGGTGATGATTTTATACGCCACGGACGGTGCGGTGGTGATGAGCTTGGCGTCGAATTCGCGTTCAAGGCGCTCCTGAATGATTTCCATATGCAGGAGGCCGAGGAATCCGGCGCGGAAGCCAAAGCCGAGGGCCTGTGATGTTTCCGGCTCAAAATGGAACGCCGCGTCGTTGAGGCGCAGCTTTTCCAGCGCGGCCTTGAGCGGTTCGTACTCGGCGGGTTCCACCGGGTACAGGCCGCAGAAGACCATGGGCTTGATTTCCTTAAAGCCGGGGCAGGGTAGCTCGGTGGGGTTCTTCTCCAGCGTGACGGTGTCGCCAACCGGGGCATCGGTGATGTCTTTCATGTTGGCGCACAAAAAGCCCACGTCGCCGGGGTAGAGTGCTTTGACTTCCTTGGGGTTGGGGGAGAAGACGCCAAGGTTGGTGACGTCGAAGGCGCGCTTGGTGGAGTTGATGCGGATGCGGTCGCCCACCTTCAGGGTGCCGTCCAGCATGCGGAACAGCACAACCACGCCGCGGTACGTGTCGTACCACGAGTCGAAGATGACGGCCCGCAGGCGCTCTTCCGAGTCGCCCACCGGCGGCGGCAGCTTGGCGACGATGGCCTCCAGCACCTGGTCCACGTTCATGCCCGTCTTGGCGCTGACTTCGATGGCGTCGGAGCAGTCAAGACCGATCATTTCCTCGATCTCCTGCTTCACGGTGTCTACGTCGGCGCTTGGCAGGTCGATTTTATTGAGAACGGGGATGATCTCAAGGTCGTTGTCCAGCGCGAGGTAGACGTTGGCAAGGGTCTGTGCCTGTACGCCCTGGGTGGCGTCAACCACCAGCAAAGCGCCTTCGCACGCGGCGAGCGACCGTGAAACTTCGTACGAGAAGTCCACGTGGCCCGGCGTGTCGATGAGGTTCAGCACATACTCGGTGCCGTCCTTGGCCGTATAGGGGATGCGCACGGTCTGGGACTTGATGGTGATGCCGCGTTCGCGTTCAAGCTCCATCCTGTCCAGATACTGGTCGCGCTTTTCCCGCGCACTGACGAGGCCCGTAATCTCAAGGATACGGTCGGCAAGGGTGGACTTGCCGTGGTCGATGTGCGCAATGATGCTGAAATTTCGTGTGTTCTTTATGCTCTTCATATGTCGTCGACGATTGCTTGGATAGTCATGGTTTGCACCCGGACGGGTGTGATGTCTTCTGTACGGCATTTGTCCGCACAAGTCTAATGTCAGTTGCTGGCGCAGTAAACTGCCGGGCTGGGCGCAATGCGGCGCGACTGTCCCGGGCCAGCCGTTTTGCGCGCTGGGCCCGCCCATGGCGCGGCCCGGATAGCGGCCTGCCACGGGTATGTGGAAGAATTCACGACCGGGAAATTTCGAAAAATGGTTGATTGTTCAGTTCAGGAGGGGTAGACGATAAGGCTATTTCCGTATGGGAACTTTTTAGTGCAGGTTTTTTGCGAAGCAAGAACTTGCAAGGGGTTAAAGTTTCCAAAAAGGAAGTTTTCTGCACTGAAATTTGCCTTTTAAGGCATTGTCCGCCGCAGACGGACACGTCCTGACACGACTTGTTTCATTATTTGTTTGCTTGACGAAGGAAGGGATATCCAAAATGAGCAACACACAGGAGACGTGGGGTTCCCGCGTTGGCTTCATCATGGCCGCCGTTGGCTCGGCCATCGGTCTCGGCAACATCTGGCGCTTTCCGTACATGGTTTATGAAAACGGTGGCGGCGCTTTCCTTATTCCTTACATGGTCGCCCTGCTCACGGCTGGCATTCCCCTGCTTATTCTTGAATACGGCATGGGGCACAAGTTCCGTGGCTCCGCTCCCCGCATTTTTACCTCCATCTCCCGCAAGTGGGAGTGGATTGGCTGGTGGCAGGTGCTGGTGGCCTTTGTTATCTCCCTGTACTACGTCGCCGTTGTCGGCTGGGCCATTTCGTATGTGGGCTTTGCCGTCACACAGGCGTGGGGCACCAATACGGGCGAGTTCTTCATGAACACGTTCCTGAATATTTCTGATTCTCCTACCAATTTCGGCGGCATGAACTGGCCGGTCTTTGGCGCCATTTTGCTGGCGTGGGGCGTGTGCTGGGTTGTGCTGTTTAGCGGCGTGAAGGCTGGCATCGAGCGCGCCAGCAAGTTCTTTATGCCCGTTCTCTTTTTGCTGGTTCTTGCCATTGTGGGCCGCGTGCTCTTTTTGCCCGGCGCTGTGCAGGGCGTGGACTGGCTCTTTAAGCCCGACTTTAGCGCCCTTGGCAAAGGCAGCGTGTGGATTGCCGCCTACGGCCAGATTTTCTACACCCTTGGCGCTGGCTTCTCCATCATGATCACCTACGCCGGATACCTGCCCAAGAAGTCCGACGTGACCAACAACGCGTTTTTGACCGTGTTCATCAACTGCGGCTTCTCCATGCTGGCGGGCATCATGATCTTTGGCGTGTTGGGCTACATGGCCGCCGCCAAGGGCGTTGGCATCAGCGAAGTGGTCAGCTCCGGCGTTGGTTTGTGCTTTGTGACCATCCCGCAGGCCATCAACTTTATGCCCATGCCCAAGGTGCTCGGCACCCTGTTCTTCTGCGCCATTGTGGTGGCGGGCCTGTCTTCCCAGATTTCCATCTGTGAGGCCTGTGTGGCCGCCATCCGCGACAAGTTCCAGATCTCGCGCCGCAAGGCTGTTTCCGCCTACTGCATCACGGGCATCCTTGCCGGAGCCGTGTTTGCCAGCAACGCCGGCCTGCTTGTTCTGGACATCGTGGACCACTTTGTCATGAACTTTGGCGTGCTGATGACCGGCCTTGTGGAGATTGTGGCCATGTCGTGGTTCTTTAACCTCGAAGGCCTGCGAAGGCACATCAACGCCGTGTCCGACTTTGCCCTTGGCCGCTGGTGGAACTTTAGCCTCAAGTTCGTGACGCCCTTGCTGCTTGGCTACATGGCCATTAAGAACTTCATCGGCGACGTGACGACCCCGTACGGCGGCTACCCCCAGCATGCCCTGACCATGTTTGGCTGGAGCATTGCCGTGGGCATCCTGCTGCTGGGCTGGCTCATTCAGGTGACCAAGAACTCCGACGCGCTGGCCTCGGCCCAGCGCGAGTGCTAGCCACCCCGCGACGCAGACAATTGACGCTATTGAACGGGCGCAGCCGCTTGGCTGTGCCCGTTTTTTCGTGCTTTTGGGCGCAGAGGGATGGTGTGCGCACCCATGGGCGTGAATTGGGCCGAAAACGACAGGATTCTGCCGCGTTCACGCGGGCTGGGGCCTGCGGGCTTGCTCATCGGCGCAAGTGCTGGTAGGTGGGGGAGGTTCATTTATCAAGGAGAAAACCATGCTGTCACTCGGTTGGATCGCTATTACCTATCTTCTGGGCGCCGTGCCCTTCGGACTGTTGGTCGCCAAGGTCTGCTGCGGCATCGACCCTCGGCTTGAAGGCAGCCGCAACACCGGGGCCACCAATGTGGCGCGCCTGTGTGGCTTCAAATATGGCGTGTTGGCGCTGATTGGCGACCTTGGCAAGGGCTTTGTGCCTGTGCTGGTTGCGGGCATGTTTAGTCAGTCCAAGGTGTTTTTGGGCTGTGTGGCCCTCGCCGCCGTGCTGGGACACGTGTATTCCGTGTTCCTGAATGGCAAGGGCGGCAAGGCCGTTGCCACCACGGTTGGCGTGTTTCTCGCCCTTGCGCCGTGGTCCACGGTCATTTCCGCGCTGCTGCTTGTGGTTGTGGTGTTGGCCTCGGGCTACGTGTCCCTCGGCTCCCTGACCCTTGTCACCGTTCTGCCCATTTTGCTGGTGGTGACGGGTGAATTCACCCTCGCCATCTTTGCGGCCCTTATCGGTGTGCTGGTCTATTGGCGGCACCGCGACAACATCGCCCGCCTTGCCGTAGGCGAGGAAAAGCCGTGGAGAAAGGCGCACTAGCCCCTCCGCGCCCGCTTTTGTATACAACAGGCCCCGGCATTGCCGGGGCCTTTGTTTTGCGCGGGGCTGTGCGCGTTCTTGCCTGCTGGGCTTTTTCACGCTATCTCTAGGGATTAGAAGTGCTTTGGCCGCCGCGACTCAACCCAATGGATGGCGCATGTCCCAGCTGAACGTCCTGCTTGTGCACCGCGACCCGCTCGTGAGGCAGTCCCTTCGGGAACTCCTTGGCGAAGCGGATTTTTGCCGCGTGCTGGGCGAGGCCGTCACCGGCGAGGAAGCCCTCGCCATGCTGGAGCACATCCCCTATGGCGTCATTTTCACCGCCGTGGACCTGCCCGGCGAAGTGTCCGGCTTTGAGCTGTCGCAGGCGTTATCGGGCAAAAAGCACAAGCCCGCCATGGTCTTTATTGCCGAGGATGAAACCCTCGCCTTTACCGCCTTTGAGATGGGCGCCACGGACTATCTCCTGTGGCCGGTGAAGGGTGAGCGCTTTGGCAAGACCATCCAGCGCCTGAAGCAATTCCGCGCCCATTATAAGGAAATACCCGAGCCCGCGCACTGGAAGGAACCCGCCGCCGAGGTGAGCGAGGAAGCCACGGTGCAGGTGCACCTTGGCGACGAGGATGAGGACCGCTTCCTCAAGGCACTTTCGCAGGCGTGGGACTACACCAGTCAGGCGCGGCAGGTGGACATCGAAAAGCTGGCCGTCACCATGGACGGGCGCACCCTGCTTATCCCCTACACCCAGATTATCTTTGTTGAGGCCTACGAGGACTATTCCTACGTGCACACGGCCAAGCAGAAGTTTTTAACGTCCTACAGGTTGAAGAATCTGGAGGACAGGCTGCGCATGCACAGATTCTTCCGCGTGCACCGCAAATATTTGGTGAATCTGGACATGGTGACGGAAATCGCCTCGCTTCCGGGCAGCAACTTTATGCTGCGAACGGCGGGCAAAACGCGCATTGAGCTGCCCATCAGCCGCAGGCGCATTGCCGAGCTGAAAAAAATTTTGGGGCTGTAGCCCAACCGAATATGCTTTCCCGCGGCGACCGTTTACCGCGCCGCACGGCCCTTTGGCCGAATACTCGCCGCTTGGCGGCTCCACCTGCGCTATGACAAAGAAGCGGTGGTGGAAACTGCGTAACCATGGAGTTCGAGATGGACCATACAGGAGCTGTTGACGCCTTGTTGCAGGAGGAGCGGGTCTTCCGTCCTCTTCCGCAAATCGTCATCGAGGCGAACGTCAACCCGCAGGAATACCGCATGGCCCTTGAAAAGGCCGAGCAGGACGTCCTGTCCTATTGGGAGGACGCCGCGCACGAGCTGGACTGGTTCAAGAAGTGGGACGCCGTGCTCGATGATTCGAAGGCCCCGCAATACACGTGGTTTCCCGGGGCCAAGTGCAACATCGTGTACAACGCGCTGGACCGGCACATCGACTCCCCCAACAAAAATAAGCTCGCCCTCATCTGGGAAGGGGAACCCGGCGACCAGCGCAAATATACCTACTATGAGCTCTACCGCGAGGTGAACCGCTTCGCCAACGCCCTGCGCTCGCTGGGTATTGGCCGCGGGGACCACGTGGTGCTGTATATGCCGCTGCTGCCCGAGGTCACCATCGCCATGCTGGCCGTGGCCAAGATTGGCGCGGTGCATACCTTGGTCTACGGCGGCTATTCTGCCAAGGTCCTGCGCGACCGCCTGCGCGATGTGGGGGCCAAGCTCCTTGTCACCGCCGATGGCTTCTACCGCAACGGCAAGGTCATCAACCTCAAGCATATTGTGGACGAAGCCCTGTCCGGCGCGGACGCGGGGGGCGTGGAAAGCTGCGTGGTGGTGCACCGGGCCAATGTTGAGGCCGAAATGCACGAGCCACGCGACATCTGGTACGCCGACCTTGTGCGCCGCGAGAGCCCGGAGTCTCCGACGGAAGTGCTCAACACCGATGACCCGCTGTTTATCCTGTACAGCTCCGGCACAACGGGTACGCCCAAGGGCATTGTGCACTCCCATGGCGGCTACATGGTGGGCGTCAACCGCACCCTGAACTGGGTCTTCGACATCAAGCCCACGGATATTTTTTGGTGCACGGCGGACGCTGGGTGGATTACCGGGCACAGCTATGTGGTCTACGGCCCGCTCATCGCCGGGACCACCACTGTCATGTATGAAGGCTCGGCCCTGTATCCGCAGGCGGACCGCCTGTGGGATGTGGTGGACCGCTATGGCGTGACCATCCTCTACACCGCGCCAACCCTTATCCGTATGCTCATGCGCTACGGCACGCAGTATCCCCGGCAAAAGGACCTTTCCACCCTGCGCCTGTTGGGCACGGTGGGCGAGCCGTGCAACCCCGAGGCGTGGGTGTGGCTGTACAAGAATATCGGCCACTCCGAGTGCCCCATCATGGACACGTGGTGGCAGACCGAGAGCGGCATGATTCTCATCTCGCCCTTGCCGCTGTCGCTCCTGAAGCCCGGCTCCGTCAACCGTCCCATACCGGGCATTGACGCCGATGTGGTGGACGCGCAGGGGCACCCCGTGCCTGCGGGCAAGGGCGGCTTTTTGGTGCTGCGCCAGCCGTGGCCGGGCATGATGCGCGGCATCCACGGCGCGCCGGACGCCCTGCGCGAGGACTACTGGGAGCGTATTCCCGGCGGCGTGTATTGCGCCGGAGACGTGGCGCGAAAGGACGCGGACGGCTATTTTTGGATTCAGGGCCGCGCGGATGAAGTGATGAATATTGCCGGGCACCGCATTGGCACCGCCGAGGTGGAGAGCGCGCTGGTGTCCCACAAGGCCGTCACTGAGGCGGCGGTTATCGGCGTGCCGGATTCCATCAAGGGCGAAGTGGCCAAGGCCTTTGTGGTGCTGGCCGAGGAGTGGGACGCTGACGGTGCGTCGGTGGACGACCTTGTCCGCGCCCTGCGCGCCCACGTGCGCGCCGAGCTTGGCTCCGTTGCGGAGATGAAGGCCATAGAACCGCGCGCCAGCCTGCCCCGGACGCCCAGCGGGAAAATTTTGCGGCGGCTTCTGCGCGCCGAGGAACTTGGCGAGGACCCCGGAGATATGCTCTCCCTCGTGCAGGACGAGGACGCCTAGTCGGCGCGCTGTGGCGCTTGGGTGCATGGCCTGCGCCATGTTGCCGAGGGGCGCAGGAGCCGTGTGCAGTCAGTGGCCGTGCCCGGTGGAGACGTTTGGGCGTCGCGCTGGCGCCCGCATGGTCTTGCGCTGGAGGGCGGCGCCACCAGCGAGGCGCATTGCCCCGGAGGTTCTCCCACCCCCGAATCAAAAAGCGAGCCCCCCGCATCACGTGATGCGGGGGGCTCGCTTTTTGGGCCGGAGGGCCGCGTTTTAGTTGGGCTGGATGTCAAACAGGCCGCAGTCGTCCATGGCCATGTAGATTTCACGCGACACCCAAGCATCGGTGGCGGCGTAGGCAATCTGCTGTTTGGTCAGGCGCGGGTTGGCCCAGTTGGTACAACGCGCACTCTTGGAAATGCGAAAGCCCAGAAACTTGGCCGCGAGGTTGCGCAGGCCGTGGGTTTCCAGCTTGAGCGCTTGCGCAACCACGCCAAGGTCCACAAAGCCGCCCTCGGGAAAGGACTTGATGTTTTGCAGGTCCTTGATGTCGTCGCGCACGGCTACGCCGGTCTTGACGATGGCGGGGTTGGACAGCACGTCGCACAGCCCGTCCGGGAACTCCAGCTTGGAGAGTTGGAAGATGAACACTTTGTCCGCCGTCGCCAACTGGATGAGGGACGGTGGATAGTACTTGCCTTTGCGAAAGGCGGGGCGGGATTCCGTGTCAAAGCCAAGGACCCGTGCGGCGCTGAGTGCATTCAGCGCACCCGGCACGGCTTCTGGCGTATTCACGAGTTCCGTCTCGCCTTCCCAGGCCCGCAGGGGGAGGGCCATGATTTCGTCTTTTGCGATTTTACCCTGATATTTCGATATATCCGTCATAAGCATTGGTTGTATCCAGCCGCCGCTTTCGCGGCGGCGTGTTTGCTTTAGCCTAGTTGTGCTCGCGGGTCTTTGTAAAGGTGATGTCCGGGCACCGCTCCACGGTGGACTCCAGACGCCACATGCTGTTGGGCAAAAAGACCAGATCGTCCTGCGCATCCACGGCAAGGTCGCCCATGTAGTTTTTGCGGAAGGCGTCGAGGTCGCGCTGGTTCTCGGCGCTGACCCAGCGGGCGGTGTGCAGGTTCACCGGCTCGTAGGCCGCATCCACGCTGTACTCGTTCTTAAGCCGGGCGACAATGACTTCAAACTGCAGAACGCCGACAGCGCCCATGATGTAGTCCGAGTTGGTCAGCGGGCGGAAAAGCTGCACCGCGCCTTCCTCGGCCAGCTGCATGAGGCCTTTGTGGAGCTGCTTGGTCTTCAGCGGGTCGCGCAGGCGCACGCGGCGGAAGTGCTCCGGCGCAAAGTTGGGGATGCCCGTGAACTTGAGGGCTTCCTTGTCCGTGAAGGTGTCGCCGATCTTGATGGTGCCGTGGTTGTGCACACCGATGATGTCGCCGGGGTAGGCTTCATCGACGTTGGCGCGGTCCTGCGCCATGAAGATGGTGGCGTCCTTGATTTGGATGTCCTTGCCGATGCGGTGGTGCTTGACCTTCATGCCCCGGGTGAACTTGCCGGAGTTGATGCGCATAAAGGCGATGCGGTCGCGGTGGCGGGGGTCCATGTTGGCCTGAATCTTAAACACCACGCCGGAGAAGCCCGTTTCCGTGGGGTCCACTTCGCGGGTGGTGGTGGGGCGCGGACCGGGCGCGGGGGCCAGCTCCACAAAGTGGTCCAGCAGCTCGCGCACGCCAAAGTTGTTGATGGCGCTGCCGAAGAAGACGGGCGTCTGCTCGCCCTTCAGGTAGCGCTCCTTGTCAAAGGGGTTGGCCGCGCCCTGCAGGAGTTCCACTTCGTCGCGCAGCTGCCCGGCTTGCTCGCCGAGGTATTCGTCCAGCAGCGGGTCGTCAAGGCCGTTGATGATGACGCCTTCCTGCACTTCTGCGCCTTTGTCCGGGCTGAACAGGTGCAGGGTGTTGTCCACAAGGTTGTAGGTGCCCTTGAAGTCCAGCCCCATGCCGATGGGCCACGTCATGGGCGCGCATTCGATCTTGAGGTTTTCTTCAATGTCCGCCAGCAGGTCGAGGGGGTCCTGACCGTCGCGGTCGAGCTTGTTGATAAAGCTGATGATGGGCGTGTCGCGCAGGCGGCAGACGTCCATGAGCTTGGCGGTCTGCGTCTCAACGCCCTTGACCGAGTCAATGACCATAAGGGCGGAGTCCACAGCGGTGAGCACGCGGTAGGTATCTTCGGAAAAGTCGGCGTGGCCGGGGGTGTCGAGGAGGTTAATCTCGTAGCCCTTGTGCTCGAACTTCATGACCGAGGAGGTCACGGAGATGCCGCGTTCCTGTTCCATTTTCATCCAGTCGGACACGGCGTGGCGCGAGGCCTTGCGCGACTTGACGGTGCCGGCCATCTGAATGGCGCCGCCAAAGAGCAGCAGCTTTTCAGTCAGCGTGGTTTTACCGGCGTCCGGGTGGCTGATGATGCCGAAGGTGCGGCGCTTGGCCACCTCGCGGCGGATTTCATTTGCAAGAGCGGTATTGGACACAAATCACTCCAAGGAGGACGCGGTGTCGCCAGAGGCTTGCCCGGCGGCGTGGACGTCCTGCATGTGTTGTAGAAAGGCGGGTTTCTCAGCGGCGGGCCGCTGTTTGACGGCGTATTCCACGCGGCAGGCGGTGACCCTGTCGGCAAAGGTGGCATACGCCTCCAGCCGGACTGGTCCGCGTCCGCGGGTATAGCGGGCACCCTTCCCGGAATTATGTTCGTTCAGGCGGCGATGGATATCCGTGGTGACGCCACAGTACAACGAGTTGTCCGCGCAGCGCAAAAGGTAGACGTACCAAGGAGTATGAGGCGCGTTGTCCATGCTTGCCCAAATGAAGGTGTGAGAAACAGAATCCCCGCCCGGGCGGACCCGGGCGGGGAATGACTACCAAAAGGTCAGAAAGTGCAGCACCTTAGATGCGGCCTTCCTCCACGGCGTGGCAGGCAACAAAGTGGCCTGCCGACGGCTCAATGCGCTTCGGGATTTCCCTGCTGCATCGCTCGTTGGCGTGGAGGCAGCGGCCGTGGAACACGCAGCCCGTGGGGAGGTTGATGGGCGTCGGCACGTCGCTGGAAAGCTTGACGTGATCCGATCCCTTCTGCCCCAGCTTGGGGATGGCCGACAACAGCGCCTGCGTATACGGGTGCAGGGGATCGTTGAAGAGCTTGTCGGCTTCTGTGAGTTCACACAGCGTACCAAGGTACATCACGGCCACGCGGGTGGAGATGTGCTCCACAACCGACAGGTCGTGACTGATGAACATGTAGGTCAGGCCGCGCTTGTCCTGCGCGTCCATAAGCAGGTTCAGAATCTGCGCCTGAATGGACACGTCCAGCGCGGAGATGGGCTCGTCCGCCACGATGAATTCCGGGTCCACCATCAGCGCGCGGGCAATGGAGATGCGCTGGCGCTGGCCGCCGGAGAATTCGTGGGGGTAGTTGCCGGCCCAGCCGGGGCGCACGCCAACCAGACCCATCACTTCCTCCAGCTTGTCGCGCACTTCGGCGTCGCTGAGGGTGGGGAAGTGGAAGCGCAGCGGCTCCTCCAGAATCTGCTTGACCGTCATGCGCGGGTTCAGGGACGCGTAGGGGTCCTGAAACACCATCTGCATCTTGGCGCGGTAGGGCATCATCTGGCGGGCGGTGAGGCTGTCGTACCGCTCGCCGCGGTAGCGCAGTTCGCCGCTGGTGGGCGCATACAGGCCCATCACCGTCCGGGCGAGGGTGGACTTGCCGCAGCCGGACTCGCCGACCACGGAGAGCGTCTCGCCGGGGAAGATGTCAAAGGTGACGTCGTTGACGGCCTTGACGAGGGTCTGCTCGCGGCGAATCTTGCCGCCGCTGAACTTAATCTGGTCCAGCATGCCGCCGGAGATATCAAAATGCTTAACGACGTTTTTAACGCCGAGCAGCGGATTGGTCGTATCGACAGAAGTCTTCACAGAGAGTTACCGTCCTTCCCTATACACAGTGGCAGGCAACAAGGTTTCCGGATTCGCGCGAGGTGAGGAGCGGCAGCTCCGTCGTACACTGCGAGGAGCACATGTTGCAGCGCGGATGGAAGGCGCAGCCCTTGGGGATGCTCAGGAGGCTGGGCATCACACCGGGAATCTGTGCCAGCCGCGCGCCCTTGGCGCCGCCAGCCTGAGGCAGGGCGCTGATGAGGCCACGGGTGTAGGGATGCAGGGGATTCTTGATGATTTCGTCAGTCAGGCCCATCTCGATGACTCGGCCTGCGTACATGACGGCGATCTTCTGGGTCACCTGCGACACGACGGCGAGGTCATGCGTGATGAGGATGAGACCCATGTTTTCGGTCTCGCACAGCTCTTCCAGCAGGGCCATGATTTCGGCCTGAATGGTCACGTCCAGCGCGGTGGTCGGCTCGTCGGCGATGATAAGGCTCGGCGAGGTGAGCAGGGCGATGGCAATGACAATGCGCTGGCGCATGCCGCCGGAGAACTCATGCGGGTACTGCTCCAGGCGCTTTTCCGGCGAGGGAATGTACACCTTGCGCAGCTTTTCAATGGCGATGGCCTCGGCGTCCTTGCGGGAGATATTCTGGTGCGCCTGCAGGGTTTCCACCATCTGGGTACCGATGGTCAGCACGGGGTTCAGGGTCATCATGGGATCCTGAAAAATCATGCTGATGCGGTTGCCGCGGATGTGGCGCATCTCGTCGTAGGACAGGGCCGATATATTTTCGCCCTCAAGGCGGACGCTGCCGGACTCAATGTAGCCGGGCTTGCTGATCAGGTTCAGGATGGCAAAGCCGGTCACGGACTTGCCAGCGCCGGATTCGCCGACCAGACCCATACGTTCGCCCGGATTCAGGGAGAAGCTCACGTTGTTCACCGCGGGCAGGGTGCCCTTGCGCATGGCGAACTTGACCGTCAGGTCATGAACTTCCAGCAGCTTGCCGGTCTCGTTGGTTGTGTCTTGCGGTTGAATCTTCACGGCTTACTTCTTGTACAGTTTGGGGTTGAGGAAGTCGCGCATCCAGTCACCAAGCAGGTTGATGGACAGGATGAGGCCAACCAGCACAATGCCCGGGAAGATGGTAATCCACCAGGAGCCGCTAAAGAAGTACTCGAAGCCGGACTTGATGAGCGAACCGAGGGACGGCTTGGTCACGGGCATGCCCAGACCGATAAAGGACAGGGCGGCCTCACTCATGATGGCGTTGGCAACCTGCACCGTGGAGATAACGAGCACCGGGGTGAGCGTGTTGGGCAGGATGTGGCGCCACATGATGCGGCGGGACGGCAGACCGATGACGCGGGCCGCTTCCACATATTCCTTGCTCTTCTCGGCCAGCACGGAGGCGCGAACGGTACGCGCATACTGCGGCCACTCGGCAAAGCCGATGACGAAAATAAGGAACGGCACGGCAATCTGCTCGTATTTGGCTACGCCAAAGGCGGCCTGACAGATGGCGCCGAGGAAGATGGCCACCATATAGGTGGAAAACGACAACTGGACGTCAGCCACACGCATGAGGATGGAGTCCAGCTTGCCGCCGCGGTAGCCGGCCACAAGGCCGATAAGAATGCCGAGCATGGCCTGCAGGCTCACGGCGCCAAGGCCGATAACCACAGACACGCGGGTGCCGTAGAGGATGGTGGACAGGAGGTCGCGCCCCTGTGCGTCGGAGCCGAGGATGAAGCTCGGGTCCGCGCCGTCCATCCAGATGGGCGGCAGCTCGGAATCCATGATGCTGATTTGCGATGTGTCGTAGGGGTTGGTCGGTGCGGTGATGGGCGCGGAAAAACCGGCCACCACGAAAAAGACCAACAGGATGAAGCTCCCCATAGCCAGCGGATCGCGCAGGAAGCTATAGAGGAAGTACGACTTTTTGAAGCGTTTCCAGATGCTCATTATTATTTCCTACCTGCAACCCTGACCATGGGGTTCACCAGGCCATAGATGATGTCCACAACGGTGTTCACGCACACGAAGATGGCGCCGACGAACACAAGATAGGCCACCAGAAGCGAGGAGTCTGCGCGCTCCACAGCTTCCAGGAAGATGAAGCCCATGCCCTGCCACTGGAAGACCGTTTCGGTCAAAACGGTAAAGGCAATCATGGTGCCCAGCTGCACGCCGCCCACGGTGATGACCGGGAGCAAGGTGTTCTTAAAGCCGTGCACGATGAGGATGCGCCACGGCCTCAGGCCCTTGGCGCGGGCAAACTTCATGTATTCGGCCTCCAGCACTTCCTTCATTTCCGCACGGATAAGGCGGATGAACAGCGGCAGCATAACCGAGGACAGCGAGATGCCCGGCAGAATGAGGTGCTTCAGACCATCCGCCGTCAGGAAGCCGGTGCTCCAGAATCCCCACAGCATAACGGTTTCGCCGCGTCCATATGATGGAAGCCAGTGGAGCTTCACCGAGAAGAAATAGATGAGCAGGATAGCCGTCAAGAAGACGGGGATCGAGACGCCTATGATTGACCCTCCCATGAAGAATCGTGAGAGGAATGCATTCGGTTTACATGCCGAGTAGATACCTATCGGAATGGAAAGAACCAAGATGATGATGGAAGCGACGATGACCAGCTCCAGCGTAGCCGGGGCCTTTTGCATGATGACTTCCAGAGCGGGCTGCTTAAAGAAGAAGGACTGGCCAAGGTCGCCGTGAGCGGCGTCCTTGACGAAGCGAACCCATTGGACGGGGAGCGGGTCGTTAAGCCCCAGCTCCTCGGCAAGGCGCGCCCTTTCGGCGGCGGACACGGATATGCCCACGATATCCCGGATCGGGTCGCCGACGGCCTGCTTGATGCCAAAACCGATGACGCTGATAACCAGCATCACGATGAGTGCCTGCGCAATGCGGCGAACTGTGAATGCGAACATGGCCTATGCTTGTTGTGAGTTTGCGGATTCTGCGGTCGCGCCCGAGAAGAGCGCAACACCCTGAATGGGAAGGCGAAAGCCTTTGTTCGGCCCGGCCGCCAAAGGGCGACCGGGCCTGCAAAAGCTTTCACCGGAGCGGGTGGGATTTACACTTTTGTGGTCAATTATGCAAGTCCTCAACGACTCCGACCAAGCTGGCTACTCGACGATCAGGTCGCCAAAGTAGGGGAAGTTCATCACGTTGACGATGTCGTCCACGTTCTTGCACTTGGGGGCGGCGGCCCAGGAGAGGTGCTGCCAGTGCAGGGGCACGAAGGCGGCGTCATCATAGATGATGCGTTCGGCCTTCTTGAGGATGGCGCTACGCTTGGCCGGGTTGGTCTCGGTCATGGCAGCGTTGATGAGGCTGTCCACTTCCTCATTGCAGTAGTTGCCGCTGTTGTACTGGCCGATGCCAGCTTCGAGGTCGCGGCACATCAGCAGGTACTCGGTGTAGTTGCTGGAGTCCTCGGTGTCGGGGTGCCAGCCAACCATCTGGATGTCGGCAACCTGAGCGTCGAACTGATCCCAGTACTGGGCCTTGGGCATGGTCTTCAGGTCAACACGGATGTTGATCTTGGCGAGCATGGCAACAAAGGCCTGCGCGATCTTGGCGTCGTTCACGTAGCGGTTGTTGGGGGCGATCATGGAGCAGGTGAAGCCGTCGGCGTAGCCTGCTTCCTTCATGAGCTGCTTGGCCTTGTTCAGGTCGAAGCGGGGCTTCAGGTCTTCCTGGAAGCTCACGTAGCCCTCGGGGGCCTGCTGACCGGCAGCAGTGGCGCGGCCCTTCATGATCTTTTTGGCGATGCCCGCGTTGTTGGTGGCGTAGACAATGGCCTGACGCACACGCTGGTCAGCGAATTCGGGGCGGCGCTTCTGGTTGAGCTGCAGGGTGATGAGACGGGAGCCGGGCATGGTGATCAGGTTCACGCGGGGGTCGCCGTCGATGCGGTCGTAGTCCTGGGGCGGCACGGGCATGATGAAGTCAACGTCGCCGGACAGGAGGGCAGCCACGCGGGTTGCGGCCTGCTTGATGGGCGTGAGGACGAGCTCGTCAACATTGCCGGAGTTCTTGTCCCAGTACTCGGGGAAAGCCTTGAAGACCATGCGCACGCCGTGCTCGCGGTGGGTCACGGTGAACTTGCCGGTGCCGGACTCGTGGTTCAGGGCGAAGGAGGGGCCAATCTTGACGATGGCGTCCTTGGGCTTGCCGGACTCTTCGTCCATGCCGGTGTAGAACTTGCTGTCCATGGGGAAGATGTAGGTCGCCATGTTGAGCAGCAGGGGGTACGGCTTGGTGGTCTTGATATCGATGGTGTAGTCATCGATGATGGTGGGCTCATCAAAGAGCGTGAACAGCCCCTTGTAGTCCTGGCTCTTTTTCAGGCGGGCGAGGGTCCACTTGACGTCGGCAGCGGTGAAGGTGTTGCCGGAGTGGAACTTGACGCCCTTGCGCAGGTAAAAGCGCATGGTCAGGGGATCGATACGCTCCCATTTCATGGCAAGGCGCGGCTCGAAGGCCATGTCCTTGGTCCAGCGGATGAGCGGATCAAAAACGAGGTGGGAGTACTGGAGCATGCCGCCGGACAGCTGCACATGCGGGTCAAGGGAAACCGGGTCGGCATCAAATGCGACCTTCAGCGTCTTTGCCGAAGCCATGGAGCTCATGCCCATGACCATAACGGCGCAGATGCATGCAATGATAAAACGTCTCATCAAGCACCTCCAAATAGGTAGTTGGGTGACAATACTGTCATGGGCTACAGGCAGCCCCCGCCTGCAGCCTGATGCGCATCTATGAGAAATGCGTATCTTTTCGCGGCAATACCGAAGATACGGCGCGAAAGCAATGTTGCTGGAGGTGCGGTTGAAAGCAAGACGCAGACACCACACGCCCCTTTTCGTCCTGTGGCAGGTATCCAAAACGAAACCACGGGGATGGACGACGTTGGACACTCTTACATTTTCATGACGAAATTGACAATATGAAAGTGGATACGGGGACTTGCGGCCGCAGCTATTGTGGAAATTGGCTGCTGTGGAGAGGGAGGATTCTGCGTTTTTGTCAAAACGTGACGCGGCCCGGGCGTTGCGGGGGTTTTGCCGCTTCGCTCCGGACCGGTCAGGAGGATCCAAGCACGCTGTTTGGAGGACGGAGGCGCTGGGCCGTTGCCTGCGCCGCCAATGGCAGGGGGCGGCGTAAAAGGCAGAGGCGAACCACGCAATTATAGACTAGGCGATGTGCCCGGTTTGTGCAAGGGGGGATGCGAGTTTTTCCATGGATTGCAGCATACTGCTCACCTTGTCGTACGCAACGGGTTTTCCGAAAAGAAAACCCTGCACCATGTCGCATTTGAACTCCTGCAGCAGGTCCAGTTGTTGCTGCGTCTCCACGCCTTCGGCGATGACGTCCAGCCCCATACTTTCGGCCAGCACCGTCATGGACCGCACGGTGCGGCGGTCCTCGGTGCTGGTGCAGATGGTGTTGGTGAAGCGTCTGTCCACCTTGACGGTATCGATGGGAAAGCGTTGCAGGTACGACAGCGACGACTGCCCGGTCCCGAAGTCGTCCAGCGCAATGCTCACCCCAAGGCGTTTGAGGCGGCGGAAGGTCTCCAGCGCGGCGGGCGGGTCGGACATGGCCGCGTGCTCGGAAAATTCCAGCGTCAGGCGTTCCGGGGCCAATCCGGACTCCCGCAGGCAGGCGGCGATGGATGTGGTGATGCCGGAATTCTGCAACTGCAATGATGATATATTGATATGCATGGTGAAGTCCCCCGGAATATGGGGCGACTGAACAAGGCGCGCCATGTCCGTGCACGCCTTGCCGATGACCATCGTATCCAGCTGCGCCACAAAGCCGCAGTCCTCGGCGACACCAAGGAAGTCCGCCGGGCTGAGGAGGCCCCGCTCCGGATGCCGCCATCGCACTAAGGCCTCAACCCCGCAGACCGTAAAGTCCGTCGTGTTGAAGAGTGGCTGGTATTGCAGTTCAAATTCGTCATTGGCCGCGCCGCTGTGCAGGTCGCGCTCCATGGTCAGCATTTGCACGGTCTGTTCGTGCATTTCCTTGTTGAAGACCATGAAGGTGGCCTTGCCCATGCCTTTGGCCTGATACATGGCCGTGTCCGCGTCGCGCAGGATGGCTTCGGTATCCGTATACTGTGTGCCCTGCAGGACAATGCCGATGCTGGCGGAAATGGTGATGGTGGTTTGCGCGGTGACGTAGGGGCGCCCCACCTCGCCCTGAATGCGTTTGACGATGGAAATCACCTCGCGCGTAGAATTGAAGTCCTCCAGCAGGATGGCGAATTCGTCGCCGCCAAGGCGGGCCATGGTGTCCGTATTGCGCAGGGCGGGCTTCAGGCGTGTGGCAACGCGGGTGAGCAGTTCATCCCCAACGTGGTGCCCAAAGGAGTCGTTGACCTTCTTAAAGCCATCAAGGTCAAACAGCAGCACCGCAAACTGGTAGGCCGCGTGGCGCTTGGTGCGCTGGAGGGCGCGCTCCAGCCGCTCGGAAAAGAGATTGCGGTTGGGCAGGCCCGTCAGCGGGTCGTGCAGGGCAAGCCGCGCGAGCTCTTCCTCGTTCTGCTTGCGCTGGATGGCCATGGCTACCTGCTCCGACACGGAGACCATAAGCTCCACGTCCAGCTCCGAGAATTTGTGCGGGTCCACATAGTCCTGTGTGGACATCACCCCGATGACCTTGCCGTCCAGCTTGAGGGGGACCCCCAGCCACACCTCAGACGGTGTGCCAATGACCTCCACGGCCATTTGCTGTTCGCGGTGCAGGAGTTGCGGCTGTCCTGTGCGCACCACTTCCATGTTCATGCCGCGAACCGAGGCGGACGTGATATTCTCCAGCGCGCTGAGGTGTGTTTCCACCTCGTCATGCAGGTAGCGGAATTCCAGCCGGTCTCGGTCTTCGTCCACAAGGGCGATGATGAGGTTGTCCGCGTCGATGTACGCCTTCAGCGCCGCATGAATGGAGGAGAAGAGGTGGTCGAGGTCGCGCGTGGTGCTGATGGCGTTGGAAATGTGGAACAGCACGGCGTTGACGTTTTCCGTGTGTTTGCGCTCCGTGATGTCGGTATGCGCCCCCGCCACGCGCCGGATGGAACCGTCCTCCGCGCGCAGGCCCGCCCCGCGGCCCAGAATCCAGCGGTAGCTGCCATCCATATGCCGCAGGCGGTATTCCACCTCAAAGTGGTCCTGCGTGCCGTGGATAACCGTATGGTTGCAGGCCAGCACCCGTTGTTTGTCGTCGGGGTGGATGCGGTCCATCCAAAGGGTGACGGCCTTTGGCTCCTCCGCAGGGCTCAGGCCAATGATTTCCAGCCAGCGCGGGGAAAAGTAGACAGTGTCCGTCGTCAGGTCCCAGTCCCAGATGCCGTCGTTCGCGCCGGCCACCGCAAGGGCGTAGCGTTCCTCGCTGGATTTGATGCGCTCTTCGTAATGTTTGCGGGTGGTGATATCGCGCAGGGTTTCAATGCCTCCGGCCGGGCAGCCGCAGGTGTCCGGCAGGCGCGCGGCGGTTATCCATAAATACGCTCCCTCGCCGCCACGTAAATTCGGGTGGAAGGTTTCGCAGCGGATAACGTCCCCGTCCCGCGTAATGTTGTCGTACACGTCCGGGAGTTCGGCGCCGTTCAGGGCGTCCAGCAGGAGCGGGCGTTTTTCGTCACCAAAGAAAATCCGCGAAATCTCCGTTGACGGCGCGCCCAGCATTTGCGCCTTGCTTGCGCCGGTCATCTCCTCCAGCGCCTTGTTCCACGCCAGGATGCGCTGTTTTTCATCCACCACAAAGGTCGGGTCCGGCAGGTGCTCAAGGATGTCCGCCAAGCGTTGGCGCGAGGTTTTTTCGTGACTCACCACATTGCGGTACATCCCAGAGACTCCCGTTGCCAGCAGGAGCAGCAGCAAGACCACCCACGCCAAGGCCTGTTGGGTGTGCAGGTCCGACAGCGTATGGGCAATCTCGCGCTCCGGGGCCGAGAGGACCACCGAGAACCGGGCATTGGCAAAGTGCACCTGCGTCCACGCCACCAGCTTGCGCGAGACTTCCAGCCCGCGCATAAGCGGAAACGTGTAGGCATCCGTGCCCGAAGGCTCCGACGTGATGCGCTCATCCACACGGAGCAGGTCCTCAAAGCCCTTGTGCATGCCCTCAAAGATGTTCTGCCCGATGATGTCCGTTTCATGATCGTACAGCACCGTGCCTTCGCCATCCACGAGGAAGCCCGCGCCGTATTGCCCGGACCGGAGTGGCGCGATGAAGAGGTTCGTCAGGTGTTCCAGATTGACGATGATGGCCAGCACCGCCGGGTCGCCAGTGTGCGGCGACAGCGGGTAGAGCAGGCCAAGGCGCTGATCGCTGGGTGTCATGACAAGTGGCGCAACATACGGTCCGCCCGGGATGTCGTGCGCGGCAAGGCGGTGGGCCTTAACCCATCGGACTATGGCGTCCGAAAGGCGCGTGCCGGGCTCGGCTTCGCCAAGCAGCAGCGGAGCGCCTTCGTCAGGGAGCAGCACCATTCCCGCCACCAGCGGACTGCCGCGCAAAATGGAAAGCAGCTCCGGCGCATTCGCCCGCGGGGACGAAACAAGACGCGACGGCGTAATGGCCCGCAGTGCGCCACGTATCGTCCCATCAAGGTCCGACAGCGACTGCTTGAAGCCCTGCGCCGCAATGCGCGTTTGGACATGTTGTTGGTCATTGAACGTCTGCTCGTGGCGCTCAATGGCGTTGCGCTCTATGGACGACGTCACAAGCGCAAAGACCGTTACGATTGCCGTAACGCCAAGCAGGACCTTGAGCGTCAGAAGCATGCTTCTGTTGGCCCATATCCTTTGGAGTGTATGAGGGTGCTGCATGGATGGCGGATACCTTACGCAAAAGGACGCATAAAAACAATATGATGCCGCAATATTGGTGGTCCCATGTCATGCACAGCGGGTCTCAGCGCGGCTTCAAACTGTGAAGCAGGTGAAAAGTGTTGGCAGGTAAGTGCTTTCGGCTGTTGCGCGGCCGTCATCACAGGCGAAAGACAGCGCGAATGCGCTTTCCCGTGTAGGGCTTCGCATGGTGGAGGCAGGTGTAGAGCATTCTCCAAAATGTGGAGTCACACCCCAGCAGCGTCGGTGTAAGAAGGAATTTCAGCCAAAGGGCAAAGAAAAAGGCCCCGCCGGAGGCGAGGCCTTTTTTTGTTGATGACAACGGTGTGGAATTAATCGTCCTGTTTGGCGCACATGTCCATGTAGGTCGACCCGCAGTAGCTCGCAAGGTTGAACGACGTATAGTCGTTCGAGGGATCCTCGGCGTAGCGGAAGCCCAGCTTCGAGTCCGGATTATACTCCGCAACAGTGTCGTTGGACGTGGAGAAGTGCGGGCAGTTGTTATTATTGCAAACCAAGATGAGACCCCAGCCGGTCTCCGGCGGGCCCATCCAGGGCTGAAGCGTTTCGCCGCAATGGGGACACTTGCGGTCCTTCTCGATATCCATTCCGAGACTCCTTGCGTTTAAGAGTTTGTGACTGTTTTCACGTAGAACTAATGCCTCCGGCAACCATTGTCCAGACATACCCGCCGAAAAAACCCGCGGCGCCTCTCCCTTCTCAAATTTCTCGCGTTCGTGCGGTGCGTTGGCGGCGCGGGCGGTGCATTTGGGCGTGTGGGTGCGGGTGGTGCGGGGCTGCTTGTGCTCCGCAGGCCAAAGGGCCGTGCCGGATGGGGCTCAGGAAAAAGATGGGACTTTGCCTCCGGCGGTTTAAGGGCCGAGGGCCCTTAAAGATCCCATGTGCGTACATGCCGGTTGCCTGTATCTGGGGCGGTCGTCACCCCTGTGGTGCTCCCGTCCGTGTGGATGGGGGGATTTTTGGGGGGGCGTTGGCGCTGAGGGAGGGGGCGGTGAGAATCCCTGTTTTGAGTGGGTAAGAAGAAAGAAAAAGGCAAAGACCCCGCCCACCCACCCCCTATTTTCGGGGCGGCTTCCGCCCCGAAAATCCTGGGGATTCTCAAGGGTATCATACCCTTGAGCCGCCGGAGGCCCTCTTCACTCTTTCTTCTCTTTGGCGGCTTGTCGCCAGTTGACGCCGGTGCTGTCGAGTCCGTTTCCGGCGTCGTAGATGCCGACGATGGCGTCCGAGACGATGGTGGAGTGTGCGCGGCGGGAGTACTTGAGAATATTGACGTAGTCGGCTTCGTAGCCGCCGGTGCTGGTCCACCCGCCGCAGCGGGTGACGACGAGGTCGCGTGTGGCGCAGATGCAGAGGGGGTCGATGTTTGTGGGGCGCACGAGGGGCTTGTCGGGGTCGTGTACGGGCAGCTGGAGCACATTGGGGAAGGCGCGGGACGTGTCAATTGGCGCGATGTGCAGGTCGGCGTGACGGGCCGCGTAGTGAATGCGCAGGGCGTCTGACGTGAGGGCGTTGTCGTCGTCGAGGAAGATGACGTGCGTGCCGCGGCTGGCGCGAAGGAGCGCGTGACGTACGGCGTTGCCGTAGTCGCCGTCGCGCGGGAGGTCGTAGAATCGGACGAAGTCCGGCGCGGGCGCGCCGTCTGGGGCAACGCGGGGGCCGGTGACGCCGTCGTAACCGACGAGCATTTCGATGCGCGCGTCGGGGGCGTCAGTCGCGGTGAGAGCCTGATGGGCTGTGGCGACGCTGGCGATGGCGGCGAAGAGGGCGCGGGGGCGCGCGCCGGTGCTGGGTGTGATTATACTATAGATAATGGACGGCATGGATGCTGGCCTCGTGGTCTGGTACGGTGCTGACGATACGGGAGATAGCGCCACGGTAGCCGATGCACGGCGTGCGCGCAAATGTCCGGGGGAAACGTGGCGCCTTGGCGGGATATTTTGGCGCGCGGAGATGAGAGAAGATGCGCCATTCCAAGGGGCTGCGAGGAGGGGTGAAAAATCCGGAGGATGCGCTCTTTGGAAAAAGGGTGTAATATTGGTATATTGTGCGCGTGGGGTGAAAAGAGGCGCTGTCAGAGGCCAAAAAAAGCGACTTTTTTTCAAAATATCCTTGACGGCGGGGTGGCGTCTCTGTAGAGAGTACCTCGTTCGCAACGACGAACCACGAATAGGCCCGTAGCTCAGGGGGAGAGCACTTGCTTGACGCGCAAGGGGTCAGCAGTTCAAATCTGCTCGGGCCTACCATTCGAAATCACAAAGGGAGGCCTCTATGGGTCTCCCTTTATTGCTATTGGTGTCCTGAAAATGGGTGGTCCGCACTGTAGGCGGGAACCCGAACATCTGGAGTGGTCCGCATTGTAGGCGGGAACTCCATCCAAAGAAAGGAGCAGTGACGTGCAGGTTTTGGTTGCCGACAAGGCAGTGGAGGCACAGGCAGGGAAGACGTGCGGAGAAGCCCTCAAAGAGGCCCTCTCCGGCAAGAAGTTCAAAAAAGTCGTCGCGTGTAAGTCCGGCGACGTCACCCTGGACCTGAGCCACGAACTCACCGAGACCGACACCGCTCTCATTCCTGTATACGATGACACCCCCGAAGGTCTGGACGTTATCCGCCACAGCGCGGCCCACATCATGGCCGAGGCCGTGAAGCGTCTTTTCCCGTCCGCGAAGGTGACCATCGGTCCCGCCATTGAGAACGGTTTCTACTACGATTTCGACTTCGAACGCGCATTTACACCTGAGGACCTCGAAGCCATCGAGGCCGAGATGCGCAAGATTATTGCCGCGGATCATGCCTTCTCGTGCAAGGTGCTCCCCAAGGCCGAAGCCAAAGAGCTTTTTGACGGCATGGGCGAGACCTACAAGGGCGAGATTATGGATGATCTGGGTGGCGAAGAATTTTCCATCTACAGCCAGGGCGACTTTGTTGACCTGTGCCGTGGCCCGCACATCCCGTCCACCCGCTTCCTCAAGGCCTTCAAGCTGACCAATTGCGCCGGTGCATACTGGCGAGGCGATGAGAACAACAAGATGCTCCAGCGCATCTATGGCACCGCCTTTGCGAACGAGAAGGACCTGAAAAAGCACCTCAAGCAGATTGAGGAAGCGAAAAAGCGCGACCACAGAAAGCTGGGTCCCCAGCTGGACCTGTTCAGCTTTCAGGAGCGTGGCGGCTCGGGCATGGCCTACTGGCACCCCAAGGGCGCTCTGCTCCGCACTATCCTTGAAGACTTTGTCTCGCGCGAGATGCTTCGCCGCGACTATGATATCGTGCGCACCCCCCAGATCCTGAAGCGGGAACTGTGGGAGGCTTCCGGTCACTACGACAACTACCGTGAGAACATGTACTTCACGGAGATCGACGACCAGCCCTACGGCGTGAAGCCCATGAACTGTGTTGCGCATATGCTTATCTACAACTCCCATCTGCGCAGCTACCGCGACCTGCCGAAGCGCTATTTTGAGTTCGGCGTGGTGCACCGCCACGAGAAGTCCGGCGTGCTGCACGGATTGCTGCGTGTTCGCCAGTTTACTCAGGACGATGCGCACGTCATTTGCCGTCCCGACCAGCTTCAGGACGAGATCAAGGACGTGATGAAGTGGATCCAGGACTTGATGGGTCTGTTTGACTTTGAGTATACTATGGAACTGAGCACGCGCCCGGAGAAGTCCATCGGTTCCGCCGAGGACTGGGAGCGCGCCACCACCGCCCTGAGTGAAGCAATGGACAGCATGGGGCTGCCATATGAAATCAACGAAGGCGACGGTGCGTTCTACGGGCCCAAGATTGATGTGAAACTGCACGATTGTCTCGGCCGTGAATGGCAGTGTTCTACAATTCAGGTCGATTTCACCTTGCCAGAACGATTTGACATGGTTTACATCGGCGAGGATGGTGAGAGACATCGTCCGGTCATGGTCCACAGAGCCATCATGGGTTCGGTGGAGCGTTTCATCGGTGTCCTGACCGAGCACTACGCCGGCGCGTTCCCCACGTGGCTCGCTCCGGAGCAAGCCCGCATCCTGACCGTCACGGACGCTCAGCACGATTTCGCCGTTGAGGCACGCAAGTTCCTCAAGGCACGGGGAATTCGTGTGGAGGCGGATTTGCGTAATGAAAAGCTCGGTTACAAGGTGCGCGAAGCGCAGCTTGAAAAGGTGCCATACATTCTTGTCGTGGGAGACAAGGAAGTAGAGTCCGGAGGCGTCAATGTACGTCTTCGGGGAGAGAATCTGGGGCTTAAGACCCTGGAGGAGGCTGTAAACATGGTTCAGGCAGATAGCCTGGAACCATTCAAACGCGGAGGAATGAGCTATAGCTTCAGCAGCTATTCGTGCCCGGTGTAACAGGCAGATTCGCGCACGCGAAGTGCGGTTGATCGGCGCTGACGGAGAGCAGGCCGGTGTTTTGCCGACTGATGAGGCCCTGCGGATGGCCCAAGAACTTGGGCTGGATCTGGTGGAAGTGGCACCTAATGCCAAGCCGCCGGTCTGCAAGATTATGGACTTTGGCAAGTATAAGTACGAGCAGCAGAAGAAATTGCAGGCTGCCCGGAAAAAACAGTCCGTTGTCCAGATCAAGGAAATCAAGGTTCGCCCCAAGACGGACGAGCATGATTTCAACACCAAGCTCAAGCACGTCCGCCGCTTCCTCGAAGCTGGCGACCGTGTGAAGGTGACCGTGTTCTTCCGAGGGCGAGAGATCGTGCACAAGGATCGTGGTCTCATGATGCTTGAACGCATGGTCGAGGCTGTATCCGACATCGCACGTGTCGAGCAGCAGCCCCGCTCCGAAGGCCGTGTCATGAGTCTTCTGGTTGCACCGCTGGCCAAGAAGCCGTAATCCTCCGCACGTAACGACGCCAAGGCCGCCTGTCGGCCACGCGATATGTCCGGAATAGGAAAAACGCTCGGCGGTTCCTGCCACCTCGCGGGGACCGCTGTTTGTGTGCTTTCCACAGCTAAGGAGACAACAATGCCTAAGATTAAGACCAACAGAAGCGCTGCCAAGCGTTTCACCAAGACTGGTTCCGGCAAGATCCGCCGTCGCAAGCAGGGTCTGCGCCACATCCTGACCAAGAAGAGCGCCAAGCGTAAGCGCCGTCTGGGTCAGGGCTCTCTCGTTGATTCGACCAACGAGAAAGCCGTGAAGCGCATGGTTCCCGCGCTGAACTAGTCTGACGACCGTTTTACAACACAACATCCTGTAAATCGTTCTCCCTGCCGTACCGGGGTAACCTTGGGGGTAGGGTAAAGGAGGAAAGGAACGATGAGAGTCAAAAGAGGCGTTAACGCCAAAAGACGTCATAAGAAATATTTGAAGATGGCCAAGGGCTACCGCGGTGCACGCCATGCGCTGTACACCACCGCCCGTGAGACCGTCGAACGCGCACTCGTGTACGCTTACCGTGACCGTAAGGTCCGCAAGCGCGAGTTCCGCAAGCTGTGGATCATGCGTATCAATGCCGCTGCCCGCGAGCACGGCATGTCCTACAGCAAGTTCATGCATGGCCTGAAGCTGGCCGGTGTGGAGCTGAACCGTAAGGTTCTGGCCGACCTCGCCGTTCGTGAGAAGGCTGCCTTCGCCAAGGTGGCAGAGATCGCAAAAGCCAAGCTCGGTTAATCATGTCTGACGCAGGAAAGAAGCTCATAGATGAACTCAAGGCGCTGATCCCGTCCTTTAAGGACGAGCTTGATCAGGCCGGTTCTGCTGAGGCCCTGGAGGAACTTCGTGTGAAGTTCCTGGGCCGCAAGGGCCAGTTGGCGACACTGCTCGCCGGCCTGCGCGACCTTTCCGCCGAAGACCGCCCCGAGGCGGGCAAGACCGGTAACCTGGTCAAGACCGAGCTTACCGATCTGTTTGACGCCCGCGAAAAGGCCCTGGCACAGGAGAAAGAGGACGCCGCTATGGCGACCTTTGACCCCACCATGCCCGGCCGCACTCCCGAGATGGGGTCCTTGCACCCCATTACCACCGTCATGGAGGATATTTGCTCCGTGTTCGGCGGCTTGGGATTCGAGGTGGTCACCGGCCCCGAAGTCGAAACCGACTTCTACAACTTCGAGGCACTGAACTTGCCCCCCGAGCACCCCGCCCGCGATATGCAGGATACCCTGTACATCACGGATCAGGTGCTGCTCAGGACGCATACCTCGCCGTTGCAGGTTCGGACCATGCTGAAGCGCAAGCCGCCTGTGGCGGTCATCGCGCCCGGCAGGGTCTACCGCCGCGACTCCGACCTGACGCACACGCCCATGTTCCACCAGATCGAAGGATTGCTTGTGGACCACAACGTGAGCATGGCCGACCTTCGCGGCACGCTGACGTCGTTCGTGCGCCAGATTTTCGGTACGGATACCGAAGTGCGCTTCCGTCCCAGCTTCTTCCCGTTCACTGAACCGAGCGCGGAAGTAGATATCAGCTGTGTGATGTGTGGCGGCACCGGTGAAGTCGATGGCGAGCCTTGCCGCGTCTGCAAGCAGACCGGCTGGGTTGAAATCCTCGGCTGCGGCATGGTCGACCCCGAGGTCTTCAAGGCCGTGGGGTACGACCCCGAAGTCTACACCGGTTTCGCTTTCGGTCTCGGTATTGAGCGAGTCGCCATGCTCAAGCACGGCATCGGCGACCTGCGCATGTTCTTCGAGAACGACACGCGTTTCCTGCGACAGTTCTGCTAGGTCCTAACAGACCGGACACTATCGCTGGCAAAGCCCCCGCAACACCGTTGCGGGGGCTTTTTTACACGCGCTAAAAGAGGCCACCCCATGCTGCTTGGCGTCGCGCGTGGCCCATTGACGTGGAAACGCGCCTACTCCGAATCCACCCGTCGGCGCAGTTTTTTTATGGCGCCGCGTTTCTTCTTGCTGTCCACCCGCCGGCGGCGTGAGGCGAGGGTGGGGCGGGTGTTGCGGCGTTTTTTTGGGGTGACAAGGGCCTCGCGCAGGATTTCAGCTAGGCGTTCGAGGGCGAGGGCCTTGTTGCGCTGTTGGCTGCGCGTGTCGCTGACGCTGACGCGCAGCACGCCCCGGCTGTCGAGGCGCGAGCCGAGGCGCGTCATAATGCGCGCCTTTTGGTCTGGGGTCAGGCTTTCGGAGGCCGCCACGTCAAAGACGGCCGTGACGCGGGTTTCCACTTTGTTGACGTGCTGCCCGCCGGGACCGCCGGACCGCGAGGTTTCAAATCCTATTTCCCCATCGGAAATCTGGCAATTGTTGTTGACTTTGAGCATTGCATATCTACCTTTATCCCTTATGCAGGCCCAAAGGGGCCTTACACCTTCATGACTATCAGGAGATGACACATGAAAATAGCGCTTCCGACCAAGACCGTCGACAATGTTGCCGTTGTGGACAGCCACTTTGGCCACTGCGAATATTTTACGGTTGTGACCGTGGACGAGGCCGCCAAGGCTGTGAGCGCCACAACGCGTGTGGACGCTCCCGAGGGCTGCGGCTGCAAGTCCAACGTCGCTGACCTGCTGGCTGCCGACGGCGTCACCGTGATGCTGGCTGGCAACATGGGCCAGGGCGCGGTGGACAAGCTGGCCGGTGTCGGCATACAGGTACTGCGTGGTTGCGATGGCTCCGTTGAGGACATCGTGGCCAAGTGGTTGGCTGGCGAAGTCGAGGACAACGCCGAAATTTGCGACCATCACGACGAAGACGGCCACGCCTGCCATCATGGGCACGAAGCGCCTACCCTGCGTCCGCTGGGGGAATAGTGCCTGACGGACCACGTGTTGCCATACAGCGTTTTCCCATGGACGCCGCGCTGGCGTTTTTTCGTCTTGAGGTGTCCTTCGAGGCGCAGGTAGCATCTCTTGCCGCCTACGTCGAACACTTGGAGGCCGCCTTGGCGGCGTACACCACCGAGACCAAGGTGTCACTCTCCAGTGATGGCGCACGATTTATCATAGCTTTTCTTACAGATGTCGCCCCGCTTGAAAAGGACGGCATGGAAGCGCTGGCTGCGGAAACCGCGGCGGCCTTTCAGGCCGGGCAGGCGGGCGAAAAAGGAACCACCGAATGAGTCAGACCAATTGCCCCTGCGGGTCGGGAAAGGACTTCGCTGCCTGCTGTGAGCCGTATATCACCGGCGCTGAAGTTCCCGCCACTGCCGAGGCGCTGATGCGCGCCCGCTACAGCGCCTACTGTAACGGCGCGCTGGACTATCTGTACGACACCCTGTGCGCCAAAAAGCGCCCCCACCACGACCCCGAGGCCGTGCGCGAATGGGCGGAGACCAGCACCTGGGTGGGGCTGACCGTCCATTCCACCAAGGACGGCGGCCCGGATGACAACATCGGCGAAGTGGAATTCACCGCCACTTACGAGCAGGGCGGCGTGCGCCACGAGCACACCGAACTCAGCTTTTTCGAGCGTGAGGACGGCGCGTGGGTGTACACCGACGGCCGCGTGCGCGGCAATCCCACGGTGCGCCGTGAGGAACCAAAAGTTGGCCGCAACGACCCGTGCCCCTGCGGCAGCGGTAAAAAATTCAAGAAGTGCTGTGGCCGCTAGGCGGTCCTGACGCAACATATATTCCCACCGGGCCGTTGTCGGGCGGCGCATGCCTGCGTTGCCCGCGCCCGGGGCGGGAGCCGTCTTCGCTCGACTCGGTTCCTTGCCGCGCCTTGGGCGCGCCGCCCAGATGAGCGCACCTCTTTGGCTCTTTTTCACGTTTTTGCCTTTCACGCCGTCTGCCTGAGATGGTTTCTTTCCCCTACGCCGCCAACGGCAACCCTACAACGTCGCCATGCCCAAAGCTCAAACGCCTTCCCCCACGCCGCTGCCGGACTATACGGTCCGAGAGAGTGCCCGCGCCAAGCGCGTTATTCTGCGTGTGACGCCGCGCAGCGGCCTTGAGATTGTTGTGCCGCGCGGGTTTGATACCTCGCGCGTGCCGGGCATTGTCGCGGACAAGGCGGAGTGGCTTCGCCAGACGTTTGCGCGGCTGGAGCGGCGGGGCATTGTGCCCGGCGCGCCTGTAGCCGCGCCGGATGCCCTGCATCTGTGCGCCGTGGGTGAAACGTGGCGGTTGGAGTTTGTGGAGCGGGAGACGCCAAACTCGCGCGTGCGGCAAAGCGGGCCGGGGCGGCTGCTTGTCACCACGGGGCGCGACGGCAACGAGGGCGCCCGCACTGCTGTGCGCCGTTGGTTGCAGGCCCGTGGCCGCGCCGTACTGGTGCCATGGTTGCGCGAGCTCTCAGCCGAGCTTGGTCTGCCTTTTGAGCGCGCGCAGGTGCGCGGCCAGCGCACCCGGTGGGGAAGCTGTTCCGTGCGCGGCACCATCAGCCTGAACTGGACCCTGCTGTTTCTGCCGCGCGAGCTGGCGCGGTATGTTCTCATCCATGAGTTGTGCCATACCCGGCACATGAATCATTCCCAAAACTTCTGGGCCCTTGTGGCCCGCTATGAACCCCGCTGGTATGAGCTGGACCGCGCGCTGAATGCGGCCAATGCCTCTGTTCCCTTGTGGCTGTCCTAAGCTGGGCTTGTGATGGCGCGCTGGCCTTGAGCCGGGCGCCCCATGTGCTCTGGTTCGCCGAATTGCCCGCGGGCCAAGGGGCGCCGCGCTCTGACGGAGCGGGCGAGCTTGCGCTTTGGCTCTGCGTGGAATAGTGGTATGTTACAAGATGGTGACACTGCGCATTGCGCCGCGGAATTCGAGGTGGAGTAGAGTTTATGGATGTTCTTGGTCTGTTGACGCCGGACGTGATGAATCTGGGCGAACAGTTCGGCAAAATCGTGCTGGCCGTCATTCTTGGCGGGGCCATCGGGTGGGAACGCGAGGCCCACGGGCAGGCAGCGGGCTTCCGCACCAATATTCTCGTGGCCCTTGGCGCGTGCCTGATGATGCAGCTGTCCGTGGAGATGGAGGTCATGTACCGCCATCTGACGCAGGCCAGTGTCGTGCGTCTGGACCCCTCGCGCATTGCGTCCTACGCCATTGCGAGTATGGGTTTTCTGGGCGCGGGGGCTATCATCAAGGGGCGCGGCACGGTTCGCGGGCTCACCACGGCCGCCAGCCTGTGGATGGTGACGGGCATTGGCCTGTGCTGCGGCGCGGGGTTTTATTCGCCCGCAGTAATGGTCACGCTGGTGAGCCTGAGCCTGTTGTCAGGCATTGGGCACAAGCTGACGCGCACCATCCCCCACGATTTGTTTTCCCTGCTGACTGTCTCCTGCCATTGTCCGGTGACCACGCTCAAGCACATCCGCAACGTCCTTGAGATGCATGGCGTCCAAATCCACACCGTGAATCTGCAAAAGAATGTGAAGGACGGACTGACCACCTACCGCCTGCGCCTGATGTCCAAGGATGACATCCCGCGGGCCCAGATTTTGGGCGACCTGCTCCAGCTGGAAGGGCTGGAGGCTGTGTCGTGGGAAGAGGCCGACGTTCCTTAGCGGTTCCTCACAGGCGCCGCCCCGCCACAGCATCTGCTGAAGTGAACAAGAACACGCCCACCGCGCCGATACGGCTGCGCTGGGCGTGTTTTTTGTGAGCTCGGGTGTGCCCTCTGGGCTTTGGCACTAGCGAGACAGGAGTGGCCCCAACGGCAGACGCCGGGCATGCGGCGAGCGGGCGTAGCGGCTGCGCATAATGCGGCTGCGCGGCGCGCTTTGGCGTCGAAGCCGGGCGCGGAGCGTCTGGTGGGACGGAGGCGGAGAAGGCGCGAGAAGAAGAGAAAATCGGGTGCGACTGCGGAAAGCGGGTGCTGGCGAATGTGTGGCGCGGCGGCCAATGAGCGGGGGCCTGTGAGCGGTTGCCAGAAGCGGAGGTTAGTTCCTCGGGTTGGACATGCAGGCTTCCAGCCGTTCGCCAAAGCAGACTTCAACCGTGACTTCGCCAAACATGGTGGTAAAGGCCAGCGCGAGTATGGGGCCGTCGCTACAATGCTGGATGATATGGTCCGAGCCGCGCAGGATGGAAGGGATGCCCGCCTTGTAGCTGCTGCCGTTTGCGGCCAGACCCTGACGGGCTTGGCCGGAAATCATGTTCGTGATTTCGCCCACGGCGTCGCAGACATCGGCGTTGAGCACTTCGAAGCGTTCGCCCAGCATGCGTCCGGCGATTTCGCAGGCCGCGCGCTCGCAAAATGTGACGGCGATGGTTCCGGGTTTGTCGCCCTTGAGGTCGATAAGGCCAGTAACGCTGCCGCGCGCTGTGTGGTCGCGTTTGATGTACGGGCGCCCGGGCTGGGCGGTGACGCGCGCCATGGTGCCAAGCACATCCTGCACGCCCGTCAGAAACGGGTTGACGACATTAACGTCGATTCGGGACATCTGATCCTCTCTTCGGCCGGACCGTTCCGGTCTCTTTCCTGTACCCTGCCCGTTACCAGCGACGCTCCACAAAAAAACGGCCAGCAGGCCGTACGAAGGGACGGGGCCAGTGCGCGACTGGCCGCTTGCAGCAACCCGGCTTACTCGTTGGCACGAGTCCCGTGGCTTTCCGTCCCCGTCTCGCAACGGGTTTGGCTTTACGTGATGAAGATGGAAACTAGATATAATCCTCTATAGGAGTCAACCCTTTTATAGTGATGTATGCAGATTTTGTGGGCGCACATATCCCTTCTGCCGCATCGGCTTCGGGAAAGGTGCTTGAATTTTCGGTTTAATGTGCCACAATGCGGGAGCGTCGTAGTTTACGCGACTTGTGTGAGCACTCCCCAACGAATCGGATACGCCATGGCCGACAAACACAAGAACGACCACGCGCCCGCCGAAGACCGCGCCGGTGCCCCCGAGTGCGGGGGCCGCCTTTCGGGCGCGGCGCTGGAGGACCACATACGGATGCGGGTGCTCCAAAAAGTCGAGGACTACCGCCGCTATGAGTTCCCGCCCGCTCAAAGCCGGACCCTGAACATCTTTTTTGACCTTGTGCAGGAGTTTGAATCCGAGGAGGACTTCCACGCCGTGTGCGTGATGGTGCCCAAGGTTATCCTCGGCTTTGACGCGGCGCTGTTTTTGCTGACGCCGTCCTCGGAGCTGGAGTGCGCGTACTCCACCATGCCGCAGGAGGACGCCGTCTGCAGGGCAACAAATCACCTCCCGACTGTCCCCTCCTGCCTACAGGGGCGGTTCTGCGCCCCCATCCGGGGCAACCGCCGTTTCATCGATCAACTTCCCTTTGCCCCCAAGGATGACGTCATCGGCTACTTGGAGGTGGACCCCAAGGGCAAACTCACGCCACAGGATCAACTCTTTTTGGAAAAATTCGCCAACCGCATCGGTTTTCAACAGCACCTGCGCATGATTCATGGCGCCAATCATGACCACTTGCAGTTTATCCGCAACTTGGTGAAGGACATCGGGCACAACGTCATTGTGCCGAATATGTACTTTAAGCTCTATTTTAACCGCCTGCGGCGGCGCATTGACGAGCTGGGCGAACTGGTGGTGCCGGAGTGCGGCGACAGCGATGAGCTGCACAAGGTGCATCAGAACCTGCTGGACCAGTACGACGAAATTGCCCGCCACTACGAGCAGACCAGCCTCTATCTGGAAACCCTGCTGCGCCAGAGCCATTTTGAAAAAGGGCACTATGTGCTGGAGCGCCGGACCTGCCATCTGCCGTCCATGATCATTGACCCACAGCTTGCCCAAAACGCGGGCCGTTTCCGCGAGAACGCCATCCGTGTGGAGCGGGGCGAGCAGAAGGCGCCAGACAGGGCGCTGCATCTGCAGGTGGACGTCGGGCTTATGGCGCAGGTGTTCTCCAACCTGTTCTCCAACGCGGCCAAATATGCCGAGGAGGTGGACGAGTCCGGGAAGCGCCTCGTGGTGGGGTGGCGCCATCTCCCCGAAGCCTTTGGTGCGGACGCCGACGGCGTGTGCTTCCGTGTTGGCTCGTCGGGCAATCCCGTTGCGGAGGCGGACGCTGCCCAGCTTTTTGAAGCAGGCTACCGCGGCCAGAATTCTACAGAACAGGCGGGCACAGGGCACGGGCTGTATTTTGTGCGGCAAATCGTGGAACTGCACGGCGGCAAGGTGTGGTACGAGCATGGCGACGGGCTGAACACCTTTGCGGTGGTGCTCCCTGTTCCCGCGCGCAGTGAGGAGGCGGCATCATGACCGAACGGCGCGTTGTCCGCATCCTGAGTGTGGAAGATGAAATACGTGTGCGCGAGTCCATCGTGGACTGGCTGGGCGACAGCGGCTACGAAATGCTGGAGGCCGAAGATGGCCCAAGCGGCGTGGAGGTCTTCAAGCGCGAATTGCCGGACCTTGTGCTGCTGGATATGGGACTGCCGGGAATGAATGGGCTGGAAGTGCTGGAACGCATTCAGGAGCATACGCCGGACACGCCGGTGATTATCGTCTCCGCCAAAGCGGACATCAGCGACGCCATTAGCGCCTTCAAGGCCGGGGCGTGGGATTATATCACCAAGCCCATCATCAATTTTGACATCCTTGAGCAGACCATCCGCAACTGCATGGAGCGCAAGGACCTGCGCGAGGAAGTGCGCCGCGCCCAAAACCGCTACCAGCATCTTATTCAAAATCTGCCCATCATTATTTTTTCCCTGACGCCGGACCTGACGCTGGATTTTATCAACGCCACCTGCGAAAGCGTTCTGGGCTATACGCCTGCCGAGGTCACGGGCGCGCCGCGCTGGCTGGTGGATAACGCCGCCGAAGAGGACCGCGAGGCCCTGCTTGCCGCGCTGCAGCAGGCCTTTGAGACCGGGAGCTTTACGCAGGATTTCCGCTTTGAGCATAAGGACGGCTATCAGCTGTACCTGCACGCCCATTCCATTGAGACAGACGACGACGCCGAACTCGGCCCCCGCGTGCAAGGCCTCATCACCGACGTGACGGAGCGCCAGTTTCTGGACAAGGTGCTCATCCAGCGGGAGAAGCTGAACACCCTTGGCGCCATCGCCCACGAGCTCGCCCACGAAATCCGCAACCCGCTTATGGCACTTGGCGGCTTTGCGCGGATGCTGGCCAAGAAACACCCGGACATGGACGAGGTGGAGGTCATCCTCAGCGAGACCCAGCGCATTGAGGAACTCATGAACCGCATCAGCTCCTACCTTGCGCCCGTGCCGGTCAAAAGCAAGATGTGTTCAGTGAACGCGCTACTCACCTTCTGCCTGGACCGGCTGTCCGGGTCTTCCGCCAAGGAGCGGCTGGACGTTACCACCAATCTGGATAACGACCTCGCCGTCATTAATTCCGACGCAGACATCCTTACCGAAACCTTTGTGAACGTTTTGAACCATATTCAAAGCGCGGTATCGCACAAAGGCACGCTGGATGTCGCGACGCGCGACATTGCGGGGCATGTGGCTGTGGTGTTCACGGTAACCGCCCCCGGCGGCGCGGAACTGGCCAAAAAGAATGAACTTCTGCTCCTGCCCTTCGATGGCGAGGAAGGCTCCCAGAGTTTGGCCGTGAGTTTTCGCAACTTGAAGAATCTTGGCGGGCATTTATCCTTCGAACAGCAAAATGGCACCGTCATCTTTACCATTTCCCTTCCCCGCACTCTCCCGGAACGCAATGAGCCGAAATAAATAGTAAAGTCTGCCAATCTCGTTCCAAATTACATCACTACTTGTGAAAAGTCCCGTGGATGAGGTATATTCACCTATACCTCATCTTTTTTATTCAGACATCCAGCGCTGGAGGCGTGCATGTTCAGGAACATGAAGATTGGCTTGAAGATTGGCGTGAGCATTTGTTCGGCCATGATTCTTATCCTTGCCGTGTATACCTTTGTGGTGCAGCAGCGCACGCAGACCATGGCCGAGGAAAGTGCCATGTCCATGGCGCAACAGATGGCTGCACGCTACGGCAATCAGGTGAAGAACAACATCGAAAAGGCGCTGGATGCTTCCGCCGCAACAGCCGCCGCCTTTATCGCCATGACCGAACATAAGGCCGCTGTGAACCGTGACATCGTGGACGAGGTGCAAAAAAAGGTCACCCTCTCCGATCCCACATTCTACGGCATTCAGGCGGTGTTTGAACCCAATGCCCTTGATGGGCGCGATGCCGAGTATATCGGCGTGCGTCCGTGGTACGGCCCGGACGGCCGTTACGGCCCGTACTTCTACCGCAAGGACGGCGGCATCGCTGCCGAAGACCTCATCCAGTACAATCCCGGCGAAACGCGCGCGTGGTACATGGGCCCGCGCGACTCCCGCCGCCCGGTGTTGACTGAACCGTACACCACCACCGTTGTTGATGAAATTCTGGCCACAATCAGTGTGCCCATGATCAAAAACGGCACCTTTATCGGCATTGTCGGCATCGACTTCACCATCGGCGCGTTCCAGCGCATGGTGGAGGATATCAAGCCCTTTGGCACCGGCTACGCCATGGTTGTCTCCAACGGCGGCAAGCTGGTGGGGCACCAGGATCCCAAGTTCGGCAACAAGAGCATCACCGAGGTCTTCCCCGAAGAGGTCCACGCCGAACTGCTGGCCGCCATCAAAAACGGCGACCGCTGGGTCAAGCATATCGAGTCTCCGCTGGACGGGGAGGAATATGAATACCTCTTCGAGCCGATCAATATCGCTGGCGTGAGCACGCCGTGGTCCATCGGCCTTGCGCTGCCGACGGATAAGGTCTTTGCCGATGTACGGGCCTTTATGGTGCTGAGTGCGTTCCTTTCCATTGGTGCGGTCGCCCTTGTGGTGCTCATCGTGCTCTTCGTGGCGCGTAGCATCTCCAAGCCCATCGGTCTGCTTGTGAATGCGGCTGAGGATATCTCCGCCGGGCACTTTGACTCCATGCCCGATGCCCGGGGCTTTGGCGGCGAACTGCTGACCCTGTTCAACGCTTTGGCCCGCATGGTGGAAAATCTGACGGACCTCATCAAGACCGCCGACGAAAAGACGGAAATGGCCGAAGAGCAAAGTGCCAAGGCCAACGTGGCCCTGCAGGAGGCCGAAGAAGCCCGGACGCAGGCCGAGAACGCCAAGCGCGAGGGCATGTTGCAGGCGGCCAGCCAGCTGTCGGACATTGTCAGCCGCGTCACCTCCGCTTCCGAGCAGCTTGCCTCGCAGATTGAGGAATCCAGCCGCGGCTCCGAGCAGCAGCGCGAGCGGACCACCGAGGCCGCAACCGCCATGGAGCAGATGAACGCATCGGTGCTGGAGGTCGCCAGCAACGCAGGCAAGACCGCAGAAAGCGCCGAGGACGCCAGACGCAACGCCGAAGAGGGCGGACGTGTGGTGGACGAGGTTGTCACCAGCATCGACCGCCTGCAGGGCGAAGCCGAACAGATGGTGGAAGGCCTCAATGAGCTTGGCACGCAGGCCGAGGACATCGGCAAGGTCATGAATGTCATCACCGACATTGCGGACCAGACCAATCTCCTCGCCCTCAACGCAGCCATTGAGGCTGCGCGCGCGGGTGAAGCTGGCCGAGGGTTCGCCGTTGTCGCGGACGAGGTCCGCAAGCTGGCGGAAAAGACCATGGCCGCCACCAAGGAAGTGGGCGACGCCGTGTCCGCCATTCAGGAAGGCACGCAGAACAATATCAAGGGGATGAACTCCACAGCCGAGACTGTGGCGACTACCACGGAACTCGCCAAGAAGGCCGGCGATACCCTGCGCGTCATCGTGGGGATTGTTGAGGAGACCGCCGACCAGGTGCGGGCCATCGCCACGGCAAGTGAGGAGCAATCCGCAGCGTCTGAGGAAATCAACCGCAGCACGGACGAGGTCAACCGCATCGCCACGGAAACCGCCGAGGCTATGAACCAGTCCGCGCAGGCCGTGACCGAATTGGCCCACCTCGCCGAGGAACTGCAAAACCTCATCGAGGAGCTCAAGAACTCCTAACAGACCCTAGGCATGACACGACGACGGCCCGGCGCATTGCGCCGGGCCGTTTTGCGTTTGGCGATGAGCGCTCCGTTGTCCAAAAAAAAGGGTTCATCTCCCAATTCCGGGGAAGGCTGCTCTGATTTTGAGAAAGAAGTACTCGTCGTCGAGAAAGCCGTAGGCCATCCGTTTGATCACCTTGATCTTGTTATTGATCCCTTCGAGTAGGCTGGTGTGTAGCGGATATCGGCAGTGTGAGATAATGCCCGAGATGTAGGGTTTGAGGCGCTTAGCGAATTTAATGAGCGGCTCGACTCGGCTTTGCATGGCGCGGCGGTACCAACCTTTCCAAAACCGCTTGGCAGCTTTGGAGTATCGGTAGTCCCAGAGTCGCTTCAAATCCTCCTTGAGGATATAAACCTTCATCAAATTTTTGTTGGCTCGAAGCAGGTCATAGAGCCGGATTCGATCTTCCTGTCGCATGAGATTCCGCCTGTTGCGCAGGAGCAGCCATCGTGAGCCTTTGACAACCTTACGGGCGTCTTTGTCATGATTGAGGCGTTTGGCCTCATCGTTTCGGACGCGGTCGATTACTTCTCGGCCATACTTGGCAACGACATGAAATAGATCGTAGACGATCTCGGCTTTCGGGCATTGCGCCTTCACCTCGGCGGCATACGCACCATCATGTCCATTGCAACGGCCTCAATTCGGGCACAACCATCACGGCCAAGCAGTTCAAAGAATGGTCGGATGCTCTCCCGGCTGTTGCCTCTTCCTACCCACAGAACCCGCTTGGTGTAGGGCTCGACGATGATCGTGGCGTAGCGATGTCCTTTGCGGATGGCAAACTCATCCATTGCGACAACCTTGACGCCTTTCAAGTCAATGGGATTGAGTTTTTCCGCTAGGTACCGCTTGTCGATTGTCTTCACGGTCTTCCAGTTCAAGCCGTAGCATTCCGCGATGTGCTTAATGGGAAGTATGCGGCAGAGCCGAACAACGGACTCGGCCAGCCGCCTTGTGACACGCGAATACCTGTCGAGCCAAGGAAGCTGCTCCAGCTTTGGTCCACAGACGGGACAATGGACCCGACGCCGGATAACGAGCAAATGCGTTGCCGCGTCGAATACAGGCAAGTCACGAACCCAGCGTTCGACATAGTCGTGAACTGCGCAGACAAGCCTGCCGCACCCGCTGCATCTCATTCGCCTTCGTCTGATTGGAATCAACTCGATCCAGACTTCGGGGTGCTTCCGAGCTTCGCTGGCTTCAAGGCGCTGAACAGTTCCAACACGATACCCTTTCCAGTCTCCCAACAACCGGGTAATCTTGCCCTTGGACAACGGTGCCCTCCTTGTAGTTCTCGTCTGTTGTGCAACTATCGAGATTACTGAGGGTTTCCGTTGTCCTCAATTTTTTATGTTTCCCCCGGAATTAGGAGATGAACCAAAAAAAGCGCCCCCGCATGGCAGGGGCGCGTGATGGTCGGTTGTGGCGTGCTAGCCCAAGAGGGCGGTGGCGAAGTCCTGCCCGTTGAAGGGGCGCAGGTCCTCCATCTTTTCCCCAAGGCCTATAAAGGTAATGGGCACGCCGTACTGCAGGGCAATGGCAACAACAACACCGCCCTTGGCCGTGCCGTCCAGCTTGGTCAGAACAATTTCATCAATGCCGCAGGACTCGGAGAACAGCTTCACCTGCGACAGCGCATTCTGACCGGTGGTGGCGTCGAGGACGAGGATGCTGCGGTGGGGCGCACCGGGGTGCTTTTTGCCCAGCACTTTGTAGATTTTGTTCAGCTCGTCCATCAGGTCCACCTTGGTGTGCAGGCGGCCTGCCGTATCCACAAAAATCATGTCGTAGCCGTCGCGGATGGCAATATCGACGGCCTCGTAGGCCACGGCTGCGGGGTCCGCGCCTTCGCCTTTGCCGTAGAATCCAGCGCCAACGCGTCCGGCCCACACTTCCAGCTGTTCCAGCGCGGCGGCGCGGAAGGTGTCGCCAGCAGCCACCAGCACTTTTTTGCCCTGCATCTGCGCGCGGTGCGCCAGCTTGGCAATGGTGGTGGTCTTGCCCGCACCGTTGACGCCAATCATCAGCACAACTTCGGGCGGGTTCACGGCGGAGATGCGGCGCTCGGTCTTGAAGACGTCTTCCAGTTCCTCGCGCATCAGGGCCTTGAAGTCCGACGGGTCGGTGGTGCCGGCCTTGCGTACGCGTTCGCGCAGGTTCTCCACCAGCTGGGTTGTGGCCTCGTAGCCCACGTCCGCCATGATGAGGATTTCTTCCAGCTCTTCCCAGAAGGCGTCGTCCATGGTGTCGTGGCTGGACAGCAGGCCCTCAATCTGGCGGGAGATTTTTTCTTTGGTCTTTTCAAGGCCTTCGGACAGCTTCAGGAACAGGCGGCTGCGCTCGTCCTCTTCGTCCTCAAGGTCCAGCGCAAGGGCAAGGCGGTATTGGAGCTCCGAGCGGAAGTCCTCCACCATCTCGTATTCCATCATGTCCAGCCAGCTGTCGAAGCGCTGGATAAAGTCGTCGGCCTCGGCCTCGGGCGCGCCAAGGGCGCGGAATAAAAAGCGCAGGCGCGTCCACAGTTCCGGGCTTTTTTCCGAAACGCCCTCAAGGACAAGCGTCAGCCACTCGGACAGGCGGGGTTCGGCCTCGCGCAGTTTGAGGGTGAGCTCCTGCTCCCACGGTTCTTCGGCGCGCAGCGTGGTTTCCTCGGGCGCGAGAGCGTCCGGCTCCGGCGCCCTCACCGGTGTTGGCGTGGCGGGGGAGGGGGCAGGCTCTTCCTCGTCCGCGTGCGCAGCGGCAGGGACTTCGGGCGCTGCGGCCTCGGGCTGGGGCGCGGTGGGCGTTTCTTCAGCAGTCTGCGTGGGTGACGCAGGCTCCGCGGGAGCGGGCTCTTCCGCGGGGGGCTGCTGGACGCTGGCATCCTCTGCAACATGTTCCGGCGCGGTAACCGCCTCTTTTTTCTTGTCTTTTTCCCAGAATTTCAGCTTGGAGAAGAAGCCCATATCGGAGTCCCCTTTGTGATGACGCGCGGCGGAGGCGACAACTCGCGCAGCGCCCTGATGTGGCGGTTCATGAAAAAATCGTATACAGCGTAGCCGTCGGCCAAGTCATTAATAGGACGAGCTCGGCCATGGCGTGTGGTCGGTCCGGGTTACTTTGCCCAGATGCCGGATTCCGTCAAGTGCGAGGCTTGGGCATACCATTAGAGAGAACAGTTGTCAGGAGATGCAGATGAATCGCCTTCGCGTCCGTCAGGCGCTGGAAGCTACAGCGCCGGTAGAGAACATTGTGGTCAAGGGCTGGGTCCGTACCAAGCGGGAAAACAAGGGGTTTGCCTTCATCGAGCTCAACGATGGATCCTGCCTCATGAACATTCAGGTCATTGCTGACGAGGGTATTCCCGGCTGGGACGCCATTGATAAGGTCACCACCGGCGCCTCCATCGCTGTGGAAGGTTCCCTTGTGGAATCCCCCGGCAAGGGCCAGAAGTGGGAAGTGCGCGCCGCCGGCATCAAGGTTGTCGGCGAGGCCGACCCCGAGACCTTCCCCCTGCAGAAGAAGCGCCATTCCGATGAATTTTTGCGCTCCATCGCGCATCTGCGCCCGCGAACCAACAAGTTTGGCGCAATCTTCCGCATCCGCTCCGAGGCGTCCTACGCCATCCATAAATTTTTCCACGACAACGGCTTTGCCTACGTGCACTCGCCTATCATCACCGGCTCCGACTGCGAGGGCGCGGGCGAAATGTTCCGCGTGACCACCCTCGACCCCGCCAGCGCCGAGGCCAAAGCCCCCGAGAATGACTTCTTCGGGCAGGAAGCCGCCCTCACCGTGTCCGGCCAGCTGACCGCGGAAATCTTCGCCACCTCCCTTGGCGACGTGTATACTTTCGGCCCCACTTTCCGCGCCGAAAATTCCAACACGCCCCGGCACGCCGCTGAGTTTTGGATGGTTGAGCCGGAAATGGCCTTCGCTGACCTGTCCGACGACATGGACCTTGGCGAAGCCTTTATCAAGAGTGTGGTCGGCCACCTGCGCAAACACTGCGCCGAAGACCTCGAACTCTTCGCCAAGTGGGTGGACAAAGGCCTCACCGAGACCCTCGACTCCATCGAGAACAACGAGTTCGTGCGCCTGCCCTACACCGAGGCCATTGAAATTCTGAAAAAGAATGCCAAGACCAAGAAGGGCAAGAGCCGCTTCGAATATCCCGTCGAGTGGGGCGTGGACCTGCAGACCGAGCACGAGCGCTTTCTCACTGACGAGCACTTCAAGCGTCCCGTCATCGTCTATGATTACCCCAAGGACATTAAGGCCTTCTACATGCGCATGAATGACGACGGCAAGACCGTCGCCGCCATGGATATCCTTGTGCCCAGAGTTGGTGAGCTTATCGGCGGCAGCCAGCGCGAGGAGCGCCTCGACGTTCTCAAGGAACGCATCGAGGAGCTTGGCCTCACCGAAGAGGATTATTGGTGGTACATGGACCTGCGCCGTTTTGGCTCCGTGCCCCACGCAGGCTTTGGCATGGGTTTCGAGCGTCTGCTTATGATGGTGACCGGCGTTGCCAACATCCGCGACGTCATCCCCTGCCCCCGTACGCCCAAGCATCTCGAATTCTAATCCCGTCGGGCCTGTCCCGCGTCAGAGAACAACAGCGCCCCGGTGTCGACCATCGGGGCGCTTCTTTTTTGAACGTGGTGATGCAGCCGGGGGCCCGGCCTTGTGTTTAGCTGTTGTCGTCCTTGCGCCGGTCTTCGCCGCTTCGGCGCTCATCCTCGCTGCGGCGTTCGTTACGGCGGCGCTCCACAATATCAAGCGGGTCCTCAATGGACCGTCTGTCTTGTATGTTGCGTCTTCTATCGTCGTCTTGACGACGTTCCCCTTTGCGTCGGTCGGGCTGTTTTGGGTCCCAAGGCATGAATTCCCCCTCCTTTCTTGTGCACAGTAGCATGGACTTGAGTTCGATTGAAGCCGTAGCGTGCGTTTTTGCGCCCATCGCCGAGTCTTGTGAAGAAAGACGCTTGACAGGATGCAGGGACTGGTCGTAAAAAGGAATTGTCAGTTGGTTGTGTGTTCAATCAACACCCGCTGACATGATGATTGAAATGACGCACGCACGTGCTTCGCAATATTTGCCGGAACATGGTTTCCTTATGGGAACAGGCGACAAGTGGCAGAGGTTGAACGATAATCCGTTGCTGCCCGCTATGGACATGCGGGTGTTCCGGCAGTGACCAATGAGAATTGGTTGAGTGCACAGACAGTCCGCCGGGGCGGTTGCTTCACCGCTCCGGCTTGACTGCACTCCAGGCACGCCGCGGCGCAAGGCGCCATCCGGCACGCACGGTACACAGCATGCGCGCATTTCATCACACCGCAAATTTTCGGCTTCAAGCTCAAACTTCCTTGGGCGTTTTTATATCGTGTTGAGTAACACCTCCTCTGCAAACCCCCTTGTCCAAGGGGGTTTGTCTTTTGTCAGCGCGGGGGCTGTAAGGGCGGTCTTCTGCCTTGGGGATATTGACGGTTTGGTGCATAACGTTTAACAGGTTTTCCCCTAAGAGCACGCCCCTGTCAGAGGCTGGGGGAGAGGCGCAGCACTTGCCGCGCCAAGGGTAGAGAGCATTAAGGGAGCACGCGGTAGTGACCATGACGAAAAAAGAACTCTTGCTGGAAGCAGCCAAAGAACTCTTCGGTGTGTACGGGTATTCCGAGACAACGTTTAAAAAAATCTCGGAGAAAGCCGGCGTTGCGCTGGGACTGTTGACCCATCACTACGGGAACAAGGAAAAACTCTTTATCGCCGCAGGTATGGACGTACTCCATCACCTCGTCGACCAACTCAACGAAGCCGTCGCGCCTGCCGAGAACGGTCTCGACGCCGTCCAGCGCTTCGTTCACAAATATTTCGAGTTTTCCATCGATCCCGACGAGCACTTCCTCGTGCTCATTCGTTGTTCGCCATACAGTGACGTCAAAACCCGAGACGACAGGCAGGAGATGGAGCACAAGTTCACCGAAGTGCTCGAAACCCTCAAGGCCAGCGTCGAACGTGGCGTCAAAGACGGCACCATTCGCGACCTCCCCATCGAGGAGACCTCTACCGCCATTCAGTGTAACCTCGTCGGCGGCGTACGTACCCGCCTGCTGACCCCCTATTATCCCGAGACCATGTATGACGACATCTACCAGTTCGTCACCCGAAGCATCGCCGCCAAGCCCCAATAAGCCCGCGGCCCAATCACGCTTTTCAGCCCCGTTGCCAACACCGGCAGCGGGGCTTTTTCGTGGCGCGCTTTGGCAGAGTGCGGTTGTGTGGTGTGGTGTAGATTGGCGAGGTGGCGGGCGCGGGAATGTGTGTAGGGGAGGAGGGATGAGGTGAGACGACGTGAGGCAATATGGGAGGTGGTACGAGGATGGCGGGAAAGGTGCGGGTGGAACGAGTGGTGGGGCTGCAGGGCTTTTTGTTTGCCTCCGGCGGTCTAAGGGCCGCGGGCCCTTAGATATCCCCTTTGCGCACAGACCGGCTTCCTTTGGCGGGTACTGTCGTCACCCCTGAGTGGCTCCCGGGCTTGTGGATGGGAGAGGATTTTTGGGGGGCTTTGGTGTCCCGGATGGGCGGTGAGGATCCCTGTTTGTGGTGGAGACGGGAAGAGTAAAGAGGGTGTGGCCCATTATGTAGTATATGGGCGAGAGGGGTGGGAGCGTTGAGGCTCAACCCACCCAACCCTTTTTCGGGCCAGCTTCTGGCCCGAAAACCTGGGGATTGTTAAGGGAATCATTCCCTTAACCCGCCGGAGGCATCTTCCTCCTCTTCCAGCGCGAAAGCGCAAACCGAGCATCCATGCGGGTTCCCGGGATATGGGGCGGAGAATGTTTGAGAAAACTTCAAAAAGGTGTTGACGGGGTGGGGTGATTTTCATAGAAACGCCCTCCGCCGCGACGAAAGGTTTGAAACCGACGTCGGTGGCAATTTGAAAAAAGCGAACAAAACGGGTTGACGGGCTGGTCCAACGGGGCTAGACAGTGCGACCCGCCGAGAGAAGCGAAAGCTTCTGGCGGCGCTTGAAAAAAAGCTTCATGAGGGGGTTGACGCAGGCTGGGAAGTCTGATTATTTAGCTCACCTCGTTGCGGCCGAAAGGTTCGCAAGGGGCTTTGAAAAAAGTTGAAAAAAGGTGTTGACGGGGCCTTGCTGCTCCGATAGAAACGCCACTCGCAACGACGCACCGCGTCGAAAGGCTTTGGTCTTTGACAATTAAATAGCGAATCGAGACGATTTCGAGAAATGTCCTTAAAAGTCAGTTTTGCGATTCAATAAATTGGATCGTAACATAATATCTCCAACTGGAGAGTTTGATCCTGGCTCAGATTGAACGCTGGTGGCGTGCTTAACACATGCAAGTCGAGCGAGAAAGCTCCTTCGGGAGTGAGTAGAGCGGCGCACGGGTGAGTAACGCGTGGATGATCTACCCAGATGATCGGGATAACAGTTGGAAACGACTGCTAATACCGGATACGCTCCCATTTCGAACTGGGGGGAAAGGTGGCCTCTTCATGAAAGCTACTGCATCTGGATGAGTCCGCGTCCCATTAGCTTGTTGGTGGGGTAAAGGCCTACCAAGGCAACGATGGGTAGCTGGTCTGAGAGGATGATCAGCCACACTGGGACTGGAACACGGCCCAGACTCCTACGGGAGGCAGCAGTGGGGAATATTGCGCAATGGGGGAAACCCTGACGCAGCGACGCCACGTGGGGGATGAAGGCCTTCGGGTCGTAAACCTCTGTCAGAAGGGAAGAAACGCGCCATTTCAAATAGGCTTGGCGTTTGACGGTACCTTCAGAGGAAGCACCGGCTAACTCCGTGCCAGCAGCCGCGGTAATACGGAGGGTGCGAGCGTTAATCGGAATCACTGGGCGTAAAGCGTACGTAGGCGGCGTGTCAAGTCAGGTGTGAAAGCCCTCGGCTCAACCGGGGAATTGCACTTGAAACTGATATGCTAGAGTTCTGGAGGGGGTAGCGGAATTCCCGGTGTAGGAGTGAAATCCGTAGATATCGGGAGGAACACCAGTGGCGAAGGCGGCTACCTGGACAGTAACTGACGCTGAGGTACGAAAGTGTGGGGAGCAAACAGGATTAGATACCCTGGTAGTCCACACCGTAAACGATGGATGCTAGGTGTCGGGTGGCAACATTCGGTGCCGAAGTCAACGCATTAAGCATCCCGCCTGGGGAGTACGGTCGCAAGGCTGAAACTCAAAGGAATTGACGGGGGCCCGCACAAGCGGTGGAGTATGTGGTTTAATTCGATGCAACGCGAAGAACCTTACCTGGGTTTGACATCCCGCGAATCCTCTAGAGATAGAGGAGTGCCCTTCGGGGAATGCGGTGACAGGTGCTGCATGGCTGTCGTCAGCTCGTGCCGTGAGGTGTTGGGTTAAGTCCCGCAACGAGCGCAACCCCTATTGTCAGTTGCCAGCAAGTAATGTTGGGCACTCTGGCGAGACTGCCCGGGTTAACCGGGAGGAAGGTGGGGACGACGTCAAGTCATCATGGCCCTTACGCCCAGGGCTACACACGTACTACAATGGCGCAGACAATGGGCAGCTAAACCGTGAGGTCACGCGAATCCCAAAAACTGCGTCCCAGTCCGGATTGGAGTCTGCAACTCGACTCCATGAAGTTGGAATCGCTAGTAATCCCGGGTCAGCATACCGGGGTGAATACGTTCCCGGGCCTTGTACACACCGCCCGTCACACCACGAAAGTTGGTTCTACCCGAAGTCGTCGAGCTAACCCTCGGGAGGCAGGCGCCGACGGTAGGGCTGATAATTGGGGTGAAGTCGTAACAAGGTAGCCGTAGGGGAACCTGCGGCTGGATCACCTCCTTTTAAGGAAAGACTCTCGATTCGCTATTTAATTGCAAGGAACAAACGCCTTGCAACTACGTGGGACCAGGATGGGCCTATAGCTCAGCTCCGGTTAGAGCGCACGCCTGATAAGCGTGAGGTCGATGGTTCAAGTCCATCTAGGCCCACCATCCACTCGTTAAGAGTGGGGGTGTAGCTCAGCTGGGAGAGCACCTGCCTTGCAAGCAGGGGGTCATCGGTTCAAATCCGTTCACCTCCACCATACGAGGGGAACGGTGATACCATCCATAAGCGTCCGCGTAATGATCTTTGACAGTTGAATAGGGAATGAGATTTGTGATCTTAAAGTTAAGATAGTAAGGGCAGACGGTGGATGCCTTGGCGCTAAGAAGCGATGAAAGACGTGGTAGGCTGCGATATGCAACGGTGAGTCGCCAAACAGACTTTGACCCGTTGATCTCTGAATGGGGAAACCCAGCGGGAGTCATGTCCCGTTACCGCTTGGCTGAATTCATAGGCCTTGCGGAGCGAACCCGGTGAAGTGAAACATCTCAGTAACCGGAGGAAAGGAAATCAAACGAGATTCCCAAAGTAGCGGCGAGCGAAATGGGAAGAGCCCAAACCGTATGGTTTCGACCATGCGGGGTTGTAGGGCCGTCATCAGACGATCTGCGAGTAGACAGGGGAACAAGCTGGGAAGCTTGGCCATAGAGAGTGAAAGCCTCGTACCTGAAATCGAATAGCAGCGTCGGCGGTTCCTGAGTACCGCGGAACACGTGAAACTCCGTGGGAACCTGGGAGGACCATCTTCCAAGGCTAAATATTCCTTAGCGACCGATAGCGCACTAGTACCGTGAGGGAAAGGTGAAAAGTACCCCTGTGAGGGGAGTGAAATAGTACCTGAAACCGTCTGCCTACAAGCAGTGGGAGCGGATTGAGTCCGTGACCGCGTGCCTTTTGCATAATGGGCCAGCGAGTTAATCTGCTGTGCAAGGTTAAGCCGTAAGGTGGAGCCGAAGCGAAAGCGAGTCTGAATAGGGCGACAGTACATCGGATTAGACCCGAAGCCGGGTGATCTATCCATGGGCAGGCTGAAGCTCAGGTAAAACTGAGTGGAGGGCCGAACCGTTGCAAGTTGAAAATTGCTCGGATGACCTGTGGATAGGGGTGAAAGGCCAATCAAACCCGGTGATAGCTGGTTCTCCCCGAAATATATTGAGGTATAGCCTCAGGTTAGACTGACGGAGGTAGAGCACTGACAAGGCTAGGGGGCTTACCCGCTTACCAACCCTTATCAAACTCCGAATGCCGTTAGTTGTTGCCTGGGAGTCAGACTATGGGTGCGAAGGTCCATGGTCGAAAGGGAAACAGCCCAGATCGTCAGCTAAGGTCTCTAAATGTATGCTCAGTGGGAAAGGTGGTAGAGTTGCTCAGACAGCCAGGAGGTTGGCTTAGAAGCAGCCATCCTTTAAAGAAAGCGTAATAGCTCACTGGTCTAGTGACTCCGCGCCGAAAATGTAACGGGGCTAAGCATACTACCGAAGCTACGGGCTCGTACTTTGTACGAGCGGTAGGGGAGCGTTCTCACAGCTGATGAAGGCGAAGCCGGAAGGCACGCTGGAGGAGTGAGAAGTGAACATGCTGGCATGAGTAACGATAAAAAGTGTGAGAAACACTTTCGCCGTAAACCCGAGGTTTCCTGGGTAAAGGTAATCTTCCCAGGGTGAGTCGGCCCCTAAGGCGAGGCGGAAACGCGTAGCTGATGGGAAACAGGTTAATATTCCTGTACCTCGTAGAGTGTGCGAAGGAGGGACGCAGAAGGGTAGCTGATCCGGGTGTTGGATATCCCGGTGCAAGCGAGTAGGCTTGAGTGGTAGGCAAATCCGCCGCTCTCTAAGGCCGAGACGTGATGCCGTGTCTTTACAGACTGAAGTCAGTAATCCCAGACTGCCAAGAAAAGCTTCTAAGTTTAGCTCTATGAGACCGTACCGCAAACCAACTCAGGTGGGTGGGGTGAGTAACCCAAGGCGCTTGAGAGAACTCTGGCTAAGGAACTCGGCAAAATGACCCCGTAAGTTCGCGAGAAGGGGTGCTCCGATCGGTGAAGTAACTTGCTTTCCGAGCTGATTGGAGCCGCAGAGAAATGAGGGGGGCGACTGTTTACTAAAAACATAGGGCTCTGCTAAGTCGCAAGACGATGTATAGGGCCTGACGCCTGCCCGGTGCCGGAAGGTTAAGGGGTGGTGTTAGTCTTCGGACGAAGCACTGAACCGAAGCCCCGGTAAACGGCGGCCGTAACTATAACGGTCCTAAGGTAGCGAAATTCCTTGTCGGGTAAGTTCCGACCTGCACGAATGGCGTAACGATCTCCCTACTGTCTCAGCCAGAGACTCAGTGAAATTGAATTGGCGGTGAAGATGCCGTCTACCCGCAGCAAGACGGAAAGACCCTGTGCACCTTTACTACAG
>NZ_BAAHYU010000002.1:5000-300000 GCF_054657395.1 Desulfobaculum senezii
GGGGCTGGAGCAGGTCCCAAGGGTTCGGCTGTTCGCCGATTAAAGTGGTACGCGAGCTGGGTTTAAAACGTCGTGAGACAGTTTGGTCCCTATCTGCTGTGGGCGTAGGAGACTTGAGGAGGGTTGCCCCTAGTACGAGAGGACCGGGGTGAACGAACCTCTGGTGTTTCAGTTGTCACGCCAGTGGCACTGCTGAGTAGCTATGTTCGGAAAGGATAACCGCTGAAGGCATCTAAGCGGGAAGCCTGCTTCAAGATTAGGTCTCCCTGGACATTTTTGTCCCTAAAGACCCCTCGAAGACTACGAGGTTGATAGGCTGGGTGTGTACGCACAGCAATGTGTTGAGCTAACCAGTACTAATCGGTCGTGCGTCTTAACTGATCACAAATCTCTCCCTATTTTACTAATATATTTACATATTTGTCCTGGCGACCAGAGAGAGGTGGCTACACCCGTTCCCATTCCGAACACGGAAGTTAAGCACCTCATCGGCGATGATACTGCAGAGGAGTCTGTGGGAAAGTAGCCCGTCGCCAGGACTTTTTTTTGCCCAAAAAGCGCCAACAGCACACCACGCCGTCGGCGCTTTTTTTGCGCCCAAAATCCACCACCCTCACCAAATCCCAACCTCCCACCCTCAGCCCCAATCCCCAAGCGCTGCCCACACAACACCATCGCAACCCATCCGCCTCACGTATCCCATGGGCTTCACCGTCTGCCTATGCCCCATACTCCTGCCTCCGGCGGCACAAGGACTCCGCCCTTGAGAATCCCGAGTGCGCACTTGCCGGGTGCGTGTGGAGATATTAGCCGTCACCCCTGTGAAGCTCTCGCCCGAGTAGACAGGTACGAAGGGAAAAGTATTTTTGGGGGCCGTGGCGCTTTAGAAGAGCGGTGAGAATCCCTGACATGCGGCTCAATATATTTCGAGATTGCCAGCCCGCCATCATCAATCCCCCTCGGCCCACCCGCCCCGGACTCCCCCATAAAATCACTCCCAGCCTACACCTCACATCTCCTGCCCCCAGCGGCTTCAGTTCTTCGTCCGTTGGGTTTCGAAAGGGCGACGGGACAGAGAGATGAAGAGAGCAGAGCGGCTCAAGGACTCCGCCCTTGAGTCATCCCAAGTGCGCACGTGCCGGGTGCGTGTGGAGAAAACAGCCGTTACCCCTGTGAAGCTCTCGCCGAGTATATTGGCTGGAAAATATTTTTGGGGGCCGTGGCGCTTTGGAAGAGCGGTGAGAATCCTTGATTTGCACCACAACATTTTTTCGAGTTCGCCAGCCAGCCAGCCAGCCAGCCAGCCAGCCAGCCAGCCAGCCATCATCAATCCCCCTCGGGCCGCCCCCCCCCCCGCACTCCACCATAAAATCACGCCCAGCTTACACCTCACATCTCCTGCCTCCAGCGGCTTCAGTTCTTCGTCCGTTGGGTTTCGAAAGGGCGAAGTGACTGAGAGATGAAGAGAGCAGAGCGGCTCAAGGACTCCGCCCTTGTGAACCCCAAGTGCGCACCTGCCGGGTGCGTGTGGAAGCATAGCCGTGACCCCTGATAGGCTCTCGCCCGAGAGTATTGGCTGGGAAAATATTTTTGGGGACCTTGGCTCTTTGGAAGAGTGGTGCGAATCCTTGATTTGCACCACCACATTTTTGGAGTTCGCCAGCCCATGACAATCAATACAACCCCACCCCCGTGCCAAGAACTCCCCAACCACCACACCCTCGCGCGAAGCACAGAAACACCAAAGCATTCGGACGCTTCCAAGCGTCCAGAGCGGCCAAGTCCGTACCGTGCTCCGCCATTCACTTACCGTCACCATCCGCGCACAGCACCCGGTCAGCCTGCCACGATCAATAAAACCCAACCACCCGAGCCCAAACCTCCCCAACCTCCACACCTCCGCGCGAAGCACAGAAGCACCAAAGCATTCGAACGCTTCTAAGCGTTCAGAGCGGCCCGGACCGTGCCTCCCTCCACCAAGCGCCCACCGCCTCGATTCGCGCAAAGCACCCGGTCAGCCCGCCCAGCCACAGCCTAAAAACCACGCCCGAGACCGCCTCGCACCCACCACATCCTACAATCCGGCTCCGGCAGGAGGGGGACGGGTGTCCAGAGGGTGCGGGGGGAATGGTACAGTCCGGGTACATAGGTAACAGATTAGTCCGGGAACATGGGTAACACTTCAGGCATAGTCTGCCTGGAGGTAGCGTATGCCCTGGACAGAGGTAAGACCTATGGATGAACGGATTCGATTTGTTGTAGAGGCTGGGTCAGGAGCTGAGACCATGTCTTGGCTTTGTAGAAAATATGGCATTAGCCGAAAAACTGGCTATAAATGGCTCAATCGCGCACAACTGCATGGAATATTTGCTTTAAGCGAACACAGTCGAGCTCCGCGAAATTGTCCGCATCGCACGCCAATCGAGATGCGAGAGGCCCTCATTGCTTTGCGCAAAGCGAATCCAAGTTGGGGGCCAAAGAAAATAGCATCTGAAGTAAGCGATCGCTTTGGCCTAAGGCCTCCGGCGCCAAGTACGATTGCTTTGATTTTCCAAAAGGAAGGACTTAGCAAGCCCCGCAGACGCCGTAATGTTGTTATCCGCAACTGGCCCACCAAGCTCACTGAAGCAAGGCATCCAAATCATGTATGGACAATGGACTATAAAGGTTGGTTTGAGTTGCCCAATCGTAAGAAATGCTGGCCCTTTACTGTGATGGATCTGCACAGCCGTTACGTTTTGGCTTGTGATCCACTTGCCCAACCAGCCTTGGCCCCAACACAAGAAGTCTGTGACCGTGTTTTTTCCTACTTCGGCTTACCTCAAATTATCAGGGTGGATAATGGAATTCCCTTTGCGAGCTGTGCGGCCGGAGGAATATCGCGCCTTAGCGCCCAGTGGCTTCGCCTCGGAATAACCGTGGAATTCATTGAACCGGGAAAGCCTCAACAAAATGGTGCGCACGAACGAATGCACCGCTCTTTAAAGCGAGAACTTCGTAGAGCAGACACTCTTCGCCGCCAAAGACGCAGGTGTCAGACATGGCGGAGGATTTACAACCATAGCCGCGGTCATGAAGCTTTAGGCATGCGAACGCCTGCTGCTCTTTATGCGCCATCAAGCAGACGCCCACCAAAAATCCTTCCAGATTTCGTATACCCCCCTGAGTATATCCTAAGGCGAGTGAAGCGAAGCGGCTCCATACAATGGAGGGGACATCACCGATTTATCAGTCAAAGCCTGCACCGATGCACAGTGGGCCTTTTGCCAAACCAAAAGGGCGGTATGAATATCTATGCTGGATCAATTTTTTTAGGAGTACTGAATGATTCAGACGCAAAAGGCTTAGTCAGGCCCTAGGGGCAACCTGTACCGCCAGAACCTGTCACCTCTGTTCCCGGACAGAAGTGTTACCCATGTTCCGGGTTGTACAAATCCTGCAAGGTTCCCCCAACACCCTTTGGCCGTCGGAGACACGGCGACAACATACAGAAATCCCACCGAAAGCACCTCTCGGTCCCGCCACCATAATGCATAACCAGCCCCGCCATTTTCCCCATGCCAAAGCTCCTCTCCCCCCCACCACACACCACCTCACCACCAAGACTATTTCCTCCTCCCTACGAAAGGTACGTACACCCCAGACCATGGGTAACACATCTGTCCGGGAACAGAGGTGACAGGTTCTGGCGGTACAGGTTGGTCCCTAGGGCCCGACTAAGTTCTTTTCTCCTTCCTGCCCCCCCCCAACGCTTCCCTTGCCTATCGGCCCGAGGTTCCTGAAAGGGGAGCTTGAACGCCCGGCAGAAGGTGAAGGCGTAATAAGAATTGGGGTCCAACGTACTGCCGATAAATATCTTTTGCCGATTGCTCCTCATTGCCCAACAGTGCTATGGAAAAGGACCGAAGACATGTACGTGGCTATTTCCCCGATCAGACGCACAAGAAGGAGACCGCTGTGGCTGACATACTCGTCCTTTATGCTCTTCAATCTGATTCAGGCAGGGCGGCTCGGTTTGGTCCAGGAAAGGCGGATTCAGCGAAAATGAAATTTCGCTCTGGAGCTGGTGAGGCGACCATTGATGAAGCGTCACTTCCTGTCGCGGCCGATTATAATATTCTTATTTTCTTTGCTCACGGGCGAAAATTCACCAGACAAGATGCTGACGTCCAAGTGCGCGAAGGGTTCTCTATGTCGCGGTATCGGGCTATGAGCAACTATAGTGGCTATGGCCGAATGACGACCCACCAAGGGGTCGTCACTCCGGCCGTACGACGGTCGCAACCTGTTTCTGAACAATCTATTGCGAATGTGATCAAACGCTATAATCCACGATTTGTGATGTTTTTTGTCTGTTATATGGGGCGAGGACACACGCTTCGACTGATCTATGAGCACCTCCGCGGAGATCCAATACTGAATCATACCTGTTTGTTGTGCGCGGATAAGGATTCCGTGATGTTCTCCCCCTCACGCGGGAAAATTTCACTTTTGGGAAACTCATTTTATGGGAATAAGGATGGTGGGGCCGCTATGCAGTATGATGGCCCGACATCTGTAGGAACATTCACCTCAGAGTTTAATGGTTATTTTTGACTCCTCGGTGTTTTGAGTTTTTGTCCGTCGCCATTATCAGAGCGTGGCGATTTCCCGTTGCTGGCGGTTAGAAAGCTGCGTCTATCCATGCGCTTAGCCGCCTCGCCCACCCTCAAAGCCTTCGCCAAAGAAAAGCCCACCACACAGAAAGCGTGGTGGGCGTCGTATAGAATCGGCCGTGGTCTTTTGGGTTTACCTGTCTCTTTCTCCACGTATTACTTTATACGCTGCATCCGCAAAATACCGATGCGTTGCCGTCATGGGATGCCAGTCATCCCACCACATGAAGCCATCTGCTTTGGGATAGGAGTAGGTCCCGAGCCATGGGGCGTCTGAGATTTCGAAGGTTCCCGATGCCGCGAGCGTGTTGAACAGCCCATAGGCATCGACTGCGTGGAGCGTGACCTCCGGGTGCCTTTCAGAAAATCCGCCCGCCCCATGGAGCTCGGCGCTGAGCTTCGCATTGATGCCGACGACGAGGTGCGCAACCTCGGCTTTGACGTGTGCGTATTCCCCGGCGTAGGCCGGGGCAAGGGTGATATCGGGAAGCGTACTGATGAGGCATGTCCGCATACCTTTCGCGGCGAGACGCTCCAGCGCGTCGATGGTGTTGGCGGCCACGTCGCCCGCGTCCGCGTCGCCTTCGTAGATGTCGTTAATGCCGATAAGCACAGTGCACAGGGCCTGCGGCAAGGCGCTGTCATCGTCAAAGGTCTCCACCTGCCATGCAAGGCCGGACCAGTCCTTGGGACCGGAGGCGTTGCCGTGGCCACTTTGCGCGCCGCACCATGCTCTATCCTCAAGCGCCACGCCAAGACGCGCCGCGAGATGCTCAACCCACACGGGACCGTTACTGAGACGGTTAAAGCCGCTGCCGTTGCTGAATCCGTTGTCCGAAAAACTGTCGCCAAAGGCGATAACCCGCTGAAACATCGTAAAATCTCCGCTGACTGGTCGATGTGATGGAACGGCGTTGGTTTCTGATCGCGATCATTTTCCCGAATCACGTACCGCGATGCACGCGGAAGTTCAATCTTTGGCGAGGCGTGAGCGGCGCGCTGCTGTTGTTCTGTGCCGGATTGGCCGTATGCACGGGCCGGACGCACACCCTGGCAAAGCTGTATTGCTTTGGTCACGGGCGAAGACATGAGGGCGCAAATGTGGACAGGGAGGGCGCGTTGTCGTGCCCCGGTGTGCCTTGGGGAGAAGTTGAGACTTCGTGCGTAAACGTCTCCTCATTCTGCGTGGAATGTTGTAGGATGCGTGGTGCTTGCATCGTGTGGTTTCTGGGATGCAGGGCTGACACGAATGAACACTGAATGAAGGTGGTGGATATGCGTGTGTGGCGCTATGCAGTACTGGCTTTGTTGACGGTGGCGCTGTGCTCTGGGTGCGGCGATGATGACGTGCAGCAGCCGGAGGTGGTGCGTCCGGTGAAATCCATGCTCGTTGAGTCGCCCTCCAAGGGCCGGACCTATCGTTTTCCGGGGCGCGTTGAAGCCGCGAAGGAAGTGGAACTGGCTTTTCGTGTTTCTGGCACGCTGGTCGAGTTGCCTGTGAAGGAAGGGCAGACCGTGGAGCAGGACCAGCTGATTGCCCGGCTGGACCCGCGCGACTTTGAAACGGAAGTCTCCCGCATCGAGAGCCAAATCAATGAAGCCAAGGCCCAGCTGGAGGCGATGCAGTCCGGCGCGCGCAGCGAGGACGTCCGCAGCCTTGAGGCCAAAGTGGCTTCGGCCGAGGCAAAGGCGACGGAAGCGAAACTGCAGGCCGAGCGCAAGGCGAAGTTGTATCAGGATAATGTGATTTCCAAGATGGAATACGACAACGCCGTGGCCACGCGTGATGTGGCGCAGGCGAATCTGGAGGGCGCCCGGCAGGAACTGCGCAAGGCGCGCCAAGGCGCGCGGCGTGAGGATGTGCAGGCAATGCAGGCCAGAATTGCTGGTCTGCGCACGCAGTATAAGCGCGCCATGGACGCTTTGGCGGACTCCGTGCTTCGCGCGCCATTTACGGGCACGGTGTCGCGGAGGTATCTGGAGAACCATCAGGAAATCTCCGCACGCACGGCGGTGGTGAAGCTGCAGAACCTGACGGATGAGGTGCAAATCGGCATTGATGTTCCGGAAAGCATCATTGCCCACGGCGAGCGCGGCGAGGCAAAGCTGTTTGTGTCCTTCGAATTTTTGCCGGGAGAGCGCTTTCCGGCCGAGGCTGTGGAAGTGGGAACCGAAGCGGACCCGGCAACGGGCACCTTCCCGGTCAAGTTGGTTATGCGCCCCCGCAACGAGACCGAGCGTTTTAATGAAGACGGGCGTGGGACGTACATCCTTCCCGGTATGACCGCCGTGGTGGAGGCCGTGACCTATCCGCCTAAGCAGGATCAGGACGCGCCCCTGCGGGTGCCGGTGCACGCTGTGGCCGCGGATGCTGATGGCCGCCCGTATGTGTGGGTGGTCAACCCCAAGGACAGCACGGTGCACAGGCGGCCCATTATCCGCGGCAGGCTTGAGGGAAGCAGCATCGAGGTCACGTCCGGCCTTGCGGTGGGTGAGCGGATTGTGACGGCTGGCGTGGATTATCTTGTGGAAGGTCAACACGTCCGAGTTGGTGAGTAGGTGCGTCATGAGCATAGCTGAATTTGCCATACGTCGCAGAACTGTGACCCTTGCCCTGTGCGCCGTCATCCTGCTGGGCGGGCTGTATGCCTACGAAAAGCTGGGGCGCCTTGAAGACCCGGAATTCACCATTAAGGACGCCGTGGTCATCACCGCCTATCCGGGAGCCTCAGCGCGCGAGGTGGCGGAGGAGGTGTCCGACGAGATTGAAACAGCTGTTCAGCAGCTGGCCCAGCTGAAGGAAATCAAATCTATTTCACGTCCGGGGCTGTCCATTGTCACTGCGCGGGTGAAGGATAAGTTTGGGAAAAGCGAAATTCCGCAGGTGTGGGATGAACTGCGCCGCAGAGTGCTGGACGCCCAGCCTAAACTCCCCCCCGGCGCGTCTACGCCGCAGGTGAATGACAACTTTGGGGACGTGTTTGGCATTTTGCTGACGGTGTCTGGCGAGGGCTACACCTATGAGGAATTGCGCCGCTATGTGCAGTTTTTGCGGCGCGAGCTTTTGCTTGTGGACAACGTGGCCAAGGTGGAGCTGTGGGGGCTTCAGGAAGAGGCCATCTTTATTGAGTTTTCGCGCTTTAAGCTGGCGCGGATGGGCGTGAGCCCGGATGTGTTTGTGCAGGCGCTGGCAACGCAGAATCTGGTGTCTCCCGCCGGGTCTGTGCCGGTGGGGCCGGAGCGCGTGCGCATCAGCCCCACCGGCGAGTTGTTGTCCGTGGAGGACATCGCAAGCCTGGAGGTGCGCGACCCGGCATCGAACCGGCTTGTGGCGCTCAAGGATGTCGCCACGGTGTCGCGGGGCTATGTGGACCCGCCGGACCATGTGCTGCACTTTGACGGCAAGCCTGCGCTGTCCATAGGCATTTCCGTGGCCCCCGGCGGCAATGTGGTGAAGCTTGGCGATGCGGTCAAAGCCCGCATGACGCAGCTGGAGCAGTACCGCCCTGTGGGTATGGAAATCGGCGTGGTGAACTTCCAGCCCGATGACGTGCGCAAGGCCGTGGACGGCTTTGTGGTGAATTTCATTGAGGCGCTGGCTATTGTGGTTGTGGTGCTTCTTGTCTTTATGGGGCTGAAAAGCGGGGTGCTTATTGGCGTGGTGCTGGCGCTGACGGTGCTGGCGACCATGATAGCCATGGACATGATGTCCATCACCCTGCAACGCATCTCCCTTGGCGCACTGATTATTGCCCTTGGCATGCTGGTGGACAACGCCATTGTGGTGACCGAAGGCATGCTGGTGCGCATTGAGTCCGGCGTGGACCGCATCAAGGCCGCCAATGAGGTGGTGGGGCAGAATATGATGCCGCTGCTTGGCGCAACGGTCATTGCTATTTTGGCCTTTGCCGCCATTGGTGGGTCCTCGGACGGTACGGGCGAGTATTGCCGCTCGCTCTTTCAGGTGATGCTGTTGTCGCTGTTTATCAGCTGGGTGCTGGCTATTACGGTCACGCCGCTTCTGTGCACCATGGCGTTTCGGCCACGGCCTGGTGGCGGGGATGGAAGCGATGCGTATTCCGGGCGGCTGTTTACGGTGTACCGCCGGTTTTTGGAGGCCGCCCTTGCGCGGCGTTGGCAGACGGTGATTGTGCTGGTTGTGCTGCTGGTTGGCGCAGTGCTGTGGTTTGGTACGCTCAAGAACAGCTTCTTCCCGCCGTCCACGCGGCCGCAGTTCCAAATCCACTATTGGCTCCCTGAGGGGACGGACATTACACGCACCGTTGCGGATATTTCCGTTATTGAGGAGAAACTGCTGGCGGATGAGCGCGTGACGTCCACGGCCTCGTACATCGGCAAGGGCGCAACGCGCTTTATGCTGGTCTTCGGGCCGGAGCAGTCGCAGTCCAAGGCCTATGGGCTCATCCTTGTGCGGGTGCACGACTATAACGACATTGACGGGCTTATTGACGAGTACGGGGCGTACTTGGCGGAGCGTTTTCCTGATGCGGAGCCTAAGCTGGACAAGTTCGTCCTTGGTCCCGGCGGAGGCTACGATGTGGAGGCGCGCTTTTATGGCCCGGACCCGGCGGAGCTGCGCACGCTGGCCAACAAGGCCAAGGATGTGTTCCGCACCTCGGCAAAGGCCACGGCCATCCGCGACAACTGGCGGCAAAAGAGCATGGTCCTGCGTCCGCGCTTTAACGAAACCATGGCGCGGCAGAACGGCCTGACCCGGCAGGACGTGCTGGAAACGCTGGAGTCGGCCTTTACGGGCAGCCGCATCGGTGTGTACCGCGAAGGGGACGACCTGCTCCCCATTATTGCGCGCTCCAATCAGGAACTGCGCGATGACGTGGCCCATATCAGCGAGCTGTACGTGTGGAGCTCCCTCACCCAGACCATGGTGCCCATCACGCAGGCGGTCACGGGCTTTGACGTGCTGTGGGAGGATACCCTCATCCGGCGCGAGAACCGCAAGCTGGTCATCACCGCGCAGTGCGACGCCGTCCCCGGCGCGCTGGCGAGCGAGGTGTTTCAGGAGGTCCGCGCGGGAGTGGAGGCCATTGACCTGCCCTTTGGCTACACCATGGAGTGGGGCGGCGAGTATGAAAGCTCGCGCGATGCGCAGGAGTCCCTTGCGGGGCTGATTCCCATCACCATCATTGCCATGGTGCTCATTGTCATCATGCTGTTCAACGCTCTGCGCCAGACGGTGATCATCTGGCTGACAGTGCCGCTGGCGATTATCGGGGTGACCTTTGGGCTGGCGGTGTTTGACCTGCCCTTTGACTTCATGGCGATACTGGGTTTTCTGAGCCTGATCGGCATGCTTATCAAGAACGCCATTGTGCTCATTGATCAGATTGATTTTGAGCGGCGGGGGGGCAAGGCGGACTATCAGGCCATTGTGGATTCGGGCGTCAGCCGTCTGCGGCCTGTGTGCATGGCGGCCATTACCACGGTGCTGGGCATGCTGCCGCTGTTGCAGGACCCGTTTTTTATCTCCATGGCGGTGACCATTATGTTCGGCCTCAGCTTTGCCACGGTGCTGACCCTTGTGGTGGTGCCGGTGCTGTACGCGCTGTTCTTTGGGGTGCGTGGGCCGGAGGCGGCGGTGTCAGGGACTGATTAATGCGTGGATTCTTGCCCGCATGTGTGGGCTGTGCTACGTCACCAGTATTCAACGAAATTGACGTCGGAGGTGAGATCGCATGAGTGTTGACGGATACATCCTGTACAGTGGCGGCGCACGCGGCGCGGAATCCTGCTTTGGCACGCTGGCCGAGCGGTATGGCATTCAGGAAGTGAACTACAGCTTTGACGGCCACCAGACCGAACGCACCAGAGGCATCCGGACCCTGACCACCGAGGAGCTCGCCCTCAAGGACGTGAGCCTGACCTATGTTTCGCGGCTGATGAACCGTAAATTCTCGCGCGCTCCCCTGTTCCGCAAGGTGCTCCAGAGCATCTGCTGGCAGGTGGCCAGCGGGCACGAGGTGTTCGTGGTCGGCTCCATTCAGGAGGACGGCACCGTCACTGGCGGCACGGGCTGGGGCGCGGAGTACGCCAAAATCTGCAACAAACCCCTCTACGTCTTCGACCAGAGCAAGGACACGTGGTTCAGATGGGCCAAAGCCCAGTGGGAGGAGGTGAAGGAGCCTGTTGTGGGGCACCATCATTTTGCCGGAACCGGAACGCGCTTTCTTGAAGAAAATGGCAAAAAGGCGCTGGAGGACTTGTTCTTCCGCAGCTTCGGCAACTAAGCCGCAGCGCAAGCGCCCCCTAAGAAATCACAAAGCCGCCCGGTCTGCATGCAGGCCGGGCGGCTGTCTTTTGTGTTCTCTGCTTTAGCGGAACATATACTTCATGGCGTAGCCAAAGGACGGGTAGGCCCACAGCATGGAGCGCAGGTCGTCGATGGAGACCTTGGTGCGCATGGCAAGGGCAAAGAGGTTCACCATCTCCTCTGCGGCGTCGCCAAGGACGTGCGCGCCGAGGAGTTGGCGGTTGTCTGCGTCGATGATGAGTTTGAATCCGGCGCACTTTTGCCCGATGCGTTCATACTCGGACCAGCCCGAGGCGTCGCCGGTGACGATGTCCACCGTGCGGCCCTGCGCGGCGGCTTGTTCTTCCAGCAGGCCCACGGCGGCAAGGGGCGGGTAGGTAAAGAGCGCGTAGGGGATGGGGCCGTATTCCATGGCCTGCGGCGTGTTGCTGAGCAGATTGTGGATGACGGTGTCGGCCTCCTTGGCCGCTACGGGCGTGAGGGGCATGCCGCCCGCGATAACGTCCCCCGCCGCGAAGACCGCAGGGTTGGTGGTGCTGCGCAGGGAGTGGTCCACAGTGACGGCGCCCTTGTCCGTGGCGACGCCCGCGGCCTCCAGATTCAGGTCTGCCGTGGCCGGAATGCGCCCTGCGGCCTGCACAATGAGGTCCGCCGGAAAATGCTCTGCGCCGCCGTGGCCGGCGTGCAGGACAACGCCCCCGTCCTCGGTGGTGATGCTGTGGGGCGGCAGGTCCGTGAGGATGGTGACGCCCTGCGAGTGCATGTGGTCCATAAGCCGCTGGGCGAGGTCTGCATCAAAGGGGCGCAGCACCCGGCTGCTGCGGTGGACGATGGTCACGTCCGCGCCCGCTGCGGCGGCGATATGCGCCATTTCAAAAGCAATGAATCCGCCGCCGATGAACACAATGCGTTCCGGCAGGGCGGCAAGTTCCAGAAAGTCGTCGCTGGTGACGGCGTGCTCGCCGCCGGGGATGTCCAGCGTGCGGGGCACGGCGCCGGTAGCGATGCAGATGCGTTCGCCCTCCAAGATGGCGGAGCCGGTGTCCACGGTGTTTGGGCCGGTAAAGCGGGCGCGGCCCTTGTGGATGTCCACACCGTTTTTGGCGTGCACGGCTTCAATCTTGTCCGAGATGGTGTCCGTGAAGGAGCGCTTGAAGGCCATGAGCTCCTGCCAGTCGATATGCGCCTGTCCTACCACGCCAAGCCCCGCGCTGTTGTGCAGGCGCTCGGCGGTTTGGATGACGTCCACCATCATTTTTTTGGGCTCGCACCCGCGCAGGGGGCAGGTGCCGCCGAATCCGTCGTGCTCGATGAGGGCGACGGTGCGCCCGGCCTTGTGACAGCGCGAGGCAATGCGTCCGCCTGCAGCGCCGGAACCTATTACAATCACATCGTAGTGCTTGGTGCTCATGGTTTTCGAAGCTCCTTTTATGCAGTAGGGTACATCATATGACACAGCATTCAACCCCTCAGCATACTGCAAAAAGTATACGGCGTGTACCTGTTTTGGCAACGGGGCAACAGTCGTGCCATGATGTTTCCGGCGCGGACATCCCGTGTTCCGGCTCCGGGCAGGACGCCGAAAGCGCTCCGGGCCTGCCGTGGCCCTCGCCCCGGTTTGTGGCGCAGGGCGAAACTGTGCGCGACGCGCTTACCGGCCTTGTCTGGACCGCCAACCCCACCCCGGCGACCTTTTCCATGCCATGGGACGAAAGCCTTGCCTTTGTGGAGCAGATGAACGCCGAGGCCTATGGCGGCGTAACCACGTGGCGCATGCCGGGGCGGCGGGAGCTTTTTAGCCTCGTCAGCTTTGCGGACCGCCGTCCGGCCCTGCCCGGGGGGCATCCTTTTGGGCGGGTGTTTCTGGGCTGGTATTGGACCACCACCACCTTTGCCGGCGCGCCGACCCACGCGTGGCGGGTGCATATGGAGGGCGGGCGGATGTTCTATGGCCGCAAGGCCGAGGAGTCGCTCCTGTGGCCCGTCAGCGGCGAGAGCGCTGTCCTGCCGGAGTCCGGCCAGCGGGACCTGTATGACGCTGGCGGACGGGACGCCCAGCACGGCGCGTCATTGCCTGCGCCGCGCTTCAGCCTTGAGGGTGATGGCGCGGTGCGCGATGCGCTGACAGGCCTGCGCTGGCGCCGCGCTGCGGACCTGTGCGGCGAGGTGGCGTGGGCCGAGGCTTTTGCGGAGGTGGCCGCCCTTGCCCGCCGCGAGGACCGACCGTGGCGTCTGCCCACCATCCGCGAACTGGAGAGCCTTGCCGATGCGTCCCGCGCGTTCCCGGCCCTTGCCGCGGACCATCCCTTTGTCGACACCGCCGACGCGTACTGGTCCTCCACCACCAGCAGCTTTGAGACGGATTGGGCCATGGCCTTTTACCTCGGCAAGGGGGCCGTTGGCGTCGGGCACAAGGGCACGGCGCGTTTTGCGGTGTGGGCCGTGATGGATGCGGATTAATTGTCCGTCAGCTTGAGGTTGCCGTAGCCGCCCCAAGCCTGCTGCACTACGCCGATGACAACAAGGGCGTCCGGGTCAATCTGCGAGATCATAAACCGCAGGTCGCTCACGCGGGAGCGGCGTACCGTGCAGTAGAGCATGGTGCGCACTTCCTTGGAGTAGCCGCCTGTGACTTCCCACATGGTAACGCCGCGCTGCATCTCGTTGACGAGGGCGTAGCGGACCTGCTCCGGCTTTTTGGTGATGATGATGGAGGTGCGTAGTTGGCTGGAGCCTTCCATGGCAAAGTCCGAGAACAACCCGTTCATGACGAGGGAGAAGAGCGCTAGGAGCGCCATTTCCCAGTTGTAGACAAGCCCGCCAAGGCAGATGACGCCAAGGTCCGTGAACAGGTAGACCTGGCTCATGGGGTAGCCGGTGAAGTTATGGATAATGCGCGCGGGGATGGACGTGCCGCCAATGGTGGAGCCAAAGCGGAAGATGATGCCGCTGCCAAGGCCAAACAGCACGCCCGCGTACAGGCTGGCTAAGAATTTATCGTGCGTGATGGGATAGGGGGCAAGCAGGCCCGGCATGATGTTTAGGAACAGCTCCACAAAGGCGGAAAAGGCAAACACCGCCATGATGGAGGAGCTCAGAAAGCGCCAGCGCCCCAAGTACACAAAGCCCAGCATCAACAGGGGAATGTTCACCAGCCAGATGACGATACCCTCGGACAGCCCAACGGTGTCGCTGAGGATAATGGCAAGGCCGGAGATGCCGCCAGCCGTGATGTTGTAGGGCACCTGAAACAGCACAAAGCCAAGAGCCGCAATGGCGCAGCCCGCCAGCACCATAATGTTGCGGAAGGTGAAACGGCGGATTCTGGTGGCGAGGGGGAGTTCCAGCTTTTTTTTGATCTTTTGGCGCGTGTTCATGGATGCAGGCTCGTTGCGGTTAAGGGGCTGTGGAAAAAGAGTGCGCTGCTGCGCTTCTGGGCGACGTATGGACCCGGCGCCGCAGAACGGCGCACAGGCTCTGTCATGGCCTTACGCGGCGTGTCGCGGCATCATTATGCAGTCCACGCCTTGTGTGGTGCGACGCTGTGCATAAGAATAGGCCATGGCCCGGGGGCACGCTCCATGTGTAGCATTATTTTGTCCGGGATGACAGGGGGATGCGGGGCGTGTCCCTATCCCGCCGTAGCGCGCTCGTCCGCATAGCGGGAGAGGCCAAGGCGCGCGAGCTCCGGGAGAAGCTGGTCGTAATTGTCGATGATGTCCGAGAGGGCGTCCGGGCTGACCTTTTGGTAGTCCGTGGTCACCGGTGCCTTGGCCGGGTCGATGCCAAGGAAGGGAAACAGCTTTGCCTGCGTCTGCGGGGAAAAGGTGTGCGCGCTGCCCCGCACATGGCCCACCATGTCCTCATACGTGATTTCCACGTGCTCAAAGTCCGAAACAATGGCCCGAAAGCGCTGTTTGCGTTTTTCCAGCTGCACCAGCGTGCCCAGCAGGCGCTTGGTCAGCGTGACGGTGAGCGTGGTTTCGCCGGTGCGGACAAAGCCGTCGTACTCGCGCATGGGCAGGGTGCCTGTGTCCACACCGCGGTTGCGGCACGCCAGCAAAAAGGCCGAGATGTGCGCGCGCAGGGTGTTGGTGCGGATGAGGTGCACCACCTTGGGCGGGTGCGTGGAAAAGTAGCCGGAGACAAAGGCCAGGCGGTCCCAGAAGTCGTATTTGATGTCCATGCCCACGATGCTGTGGCGGGCCATGCTGTCGAAGGTAGCGTCGATGAAGCGCCGGGCAAAGGCGTTCATATTGCGGAAGGTGATTTGCGCGGGGTCGCGCATCACGGCCTTGTGCCACTGGACGTAGAAATTCTCCTCCCGGTCCGGGCGGAAGGCCCAGTCGTCAAAGAGCGCTTCGCCGAACATATGCACGTCCGGGTGGCTGTTGAGGGCGCTGCGGAAGAAGTTGGTGCCCGAACGGATGGCGGCCAGCAGGATGAAGCGCGTCATGGACTCCTCACGGCTTAGGGCATGGGTAATACATACAGTATATATGGGGGCTTTGGCGCGGCGTCAACGCGTGTGCATTCCGGGCCGCGCCGCCGTGGTTGATAAACGTTCTATTTAGCGGTATGCAGGGCAGTCCTGCTGTGTGCCCTGTACTGGCTCCGCCAGAGCCGCCACGAACCGACTTCCCACCGGCCATGCGGCCTTCCTGACGGGCTTTGTCCATGTAGGAACGGCGCCGCAGCATTTCCAACGTGATGACGCTTTTTGCTGGATAACACCACCACCGGCCACCCCGGTGGACAATCTTCATCTTTCTTATGGCCCCGCGGGCAAGCCGTCCGGGGCTGCCGGAGGCGAACATGCTCCTGAGTCTGAACTGGTTGCGCGAGTTCGTTCCGTTCACGGGAACGGACGAAGAGCTGGCCGACAGACTGACCATGCTCGGATTGGAAGTGGAGGAGGTCAGCCACCCCTTCGCCCATCTTGAGAATGTTGTGGTCGGTCATGTGCTGGAGTGCGACAAGCACCCCGAAGCCGACAAACTGTCCGTATGCAGTGTGGACGTCGGCGAAGACGAACCCCTGCCCATCGTCTGCGGCGCGCCCAACGTTGCCAAGGGCCAGAAGGTGGCCGTTGCCAAGGTTGGCGCAGAGCTGCCCGGCGGGTTCAAGATCAAAAAGGCCAAGCTGCGCGGTCAGGTCTCCAAGGGCATGATTTGCGCCGAGGACGAAATCGGTCTCGGTGACAGCCACTCCGGCATTATGGTGCTGGATGAGGCCCTTGCCGTGGGCACCCCCCTTGTGGACGCCCTGAACCTCGACACCACCGTCTTTGACCTTGGCATCACGCCCAACCGCGGCGACTGCCTGAGCATGCTCGGCATTGCGCGTGAGGTGGCCATGGCCTACGGCCTGCCCCTGACCCTGCCGGAATGCGCCCTTGAGGAAGTGGCCGAGTCCGCCGCGGACCAGCTGACCATCCAGATTGACGACCCCGCATTGTGCCCCCTGTATCAGGGGCGCATTTTGAAGGGCGTGCAGGTTGGTCCCGCTCCGGCGTGGATGCGCTACCGCCTTATCGCCGTGGGCATGCGCCCCATCAACAATATTGTGGACGTGACCAACTACCTGCTTATGGAGCTTGGCCACCCCCTGCATGCCTTCGACCGCGCCAAGCTGGCGGGCGACACCATCCGCGTGCGCGCCGCCGAAGACGGCTCCGCCTTCACCACGCTGGACGATGAAAAGCGCGACCTGCTCGGCAGCGACCTGCTCATCTGCGATGCGGAAAAGCCCGTTGCCCTCGCCGGCGTTATGGGCGGCGCCAACTCCGAAGTGTCGGACGCCACCACCGACGTGGTGCTGGAATGCGCCGTGTTCGATCCGCCCACGGTGCGCAAGACCGCCCGCCGTTTGGCCCTGCACAGCGAGTCGTCCTTCCGCTTTGAGCGCGGTGTGGACCAGGGCAACGCCCGCTTTGTTGCGGACCGTGCCGCCAGCCTGATGGCCCAGCTTTCCGGCGCACAGGTGCTCTCCGGCGTGGCCGTGGCCGAGCCCACCCCGTGGGAGAACCGCACCCTGCGTTTCCGTCCCGCCCGCTGCAACAGCCTGCTGGGTGTGGACCTCGACGCCGAATTCTGCCGCACCACCTTTGAGGGCCTTGGCTGCTCCGTGGATGCCTCCAACCCTGAGGACTGGACCGTTGTGGCACCCAGCCACCGCCACGACCTTGAGCGCGAAGTGGACCTCTACGAGGAAGCCGCGCGCGTGTACGGCATGGACCGCATCGAGGCCGTGCTGCCCCGCGTGTCCAAGTCCCTCGACGGGCTGGCCCTTGCCGACCGTCGCTACGCCTTCACCATGCAGCTCAAGCACTGGGCGCGTGGCGTTGGCCTGAACGAGGCCGTAAACTACAGCTTTGTCGGGCACGAGGATCTTGATTTCTTCAACCTGCCGCAGGACAACCGCGTTCCGGTCATGAATCCGCTCTCCGAAGAGCAGAACGTGATGCGTACCGCGCTGGCTCCCGGCCTGTTGCAGAATGTGCGCACCAACGTCGGCCACGGCTCCGCCCGTCTGCGTCTTTTTGAAGTCGCTAAGGTGTTCTGGGCCGATGCCGAGTCCGAGACCACGGCCACGGAGCCGACCCGCATCGGCATGCTGGTCTACGGCCGCCGCGAGCGTGAGCGCTGGCCTTGGCCCGAAGAGGAAAACGCCGCCTACGCGGACATCAAGGGCATGGTGGAGCACCTGCTCCAGCATCTGGAACTGCCCGGCGCGCAGTACCGCCTGAAGGACGGCCACCCCTATCTGGCCCCCTGCGTCGAGGTTGTCCTTGATGATGAGGTCATCGGCGAAATGGGCCGCATCAAGCCCGAAATCGCGGATACCTACAACGCCCGCCGTGAGGTGTGGATTGCCGAACTGGATGCCGACGCCCTGCAGGAATGGCACGAAGGCGTGCTGCCCGGCTTCTCGCCGCTGGCCAAGTTCCCGCCCATCAAGCGCGACATCACCTTTATCGCTCCCGAAACGCTGACCGCTGGCGCGGTGGTGGACGCCGTGCGCGGCGTGCAGGAACCCCTGCTGGAAGACGTGGTGCTGGTGGACTGCTACCAGCCCGAGGACGCGGAAACGCGCAACCTCACCGTGCGTCTGACCTACCGCCATGCCGAGCGCACCCTGAAGGACAAGGAAGTCGAAAAGCGGCATTCCAAGGTCGTTAAGAAGGTGCTGGACGCGCTTCCGGTACACGTCTAGAATATCTTGATAATCCGGCGGTCCGGACCGTTGTGGTCCGGACCGCATTTCCCAAAAGCGTACACGACAGGTTGGAGAGTGGACCATGGGCCGGACCTACCGCATCGGGCAGGCAGCTCGGAAACTCAATCTCAACACCTCCGTGCTGCGGTATTGGGAGTCCGAATTCCCGCAGATACAGCCCATTCGCACCCGCAAGGGCCAGCGGCTGTACACCGATGAGCACATCGAACAGCTGACGCTTATTCGGCATCTGCTCCATGAGGAGGGGATGACCATTGAAGGGGCGCGCAAGAAGCTGGAGCGCGACGACGCCATCGCCGCGGCGGAAGCCGCCGGAGACGACGAAACAAGCGCGACCCTCCGGCTGGATGCATTCCGGCGGAGTATGATTGCCGAGCTTGAGGAGATGAAACGCCTCCTCAAGGGTGAATGACCACAACCCGCCCCCGTGGCGGGTTTTTTGTGAGCGATGACATGCGGCGCGCCGGAGCCTGCCGCACTGAGGAGACGCCATGATTCTTGACGCATACGGCATGCAGCACTGGGCCACCTTTTTTGTCGCGGCCCTGCTTTTGAATATTTCCCCCGGTCCGGATATGGGCTTTATCCTCGCCAACACCGTGCGCGGCGGAAAACGGCACGGCTTTGCCGCCATGTTTGGCGTGTGGACCGGTTCGCTGTGCCATACGCTGTTCGCCGCGGCTGGCCTGTCCGCACTGCTTGTGGCATCGGCCACGGCCTTTTCCATGGTCAAATACGCCGGCGCGGCCTACCTTGTGTGGCTGGGTATTCAGGCGCTGCGGTCCAAGGGCGCGTTTGCCGCGCAGACGGGCGGCGGCGTTGTTGCCTCGCCGGGGCGCATCTACCGACAAGGGGTGTTCATCAACATCTTGAACCCCAAGGCCGCGGTGTTCTTCCTTGCCTTTTTGCCGCAGTTTGTGGTGCCGGGTGTGGCCCCCGTGCCCATGCAGCTGGCCTTGCACGGGGTGCTGATTATTCTGGTGGCCGCCCTTGTGGAGCCGATGGTCATCTTCGCCGGTGACCGCATCACCACCAGCCTGCGCTCTAACCGCCGCGTGTCGCAGTGGTTCGACCGCACCCTTGGCGCGTTTTTCCTTTTCCTAGGCGTGCGCCTCGCCGTCTCGCGTTAACGGCGCGCTGCTTTGCCCGTACCGCGGCCCGGCATCCCATCATGGGGTGCCGGGCCGTTTGTGTTGCGCTGCGCGGAAAAGGGCAGAGCATTGCCCGGTTATTGATAACAGGTTCCCAAGATTCGGGAAAAATGGTGCGTGGGTTGCCTGAAACGTTTCAGCGTCCTACGATGGGCCGTTTTTCCCTTTTGTCCTGCCCCTTCTCACAAGGCATAGAACGCCGGATGGCTGACGTTCGGGGACGGGACCGGTGTTTTTAGAAACAGGAACGTAGAGAAATGAGCTACCCCATGAACGCAGTGCGCGGTGACATCTTCGGAGGTTTGACTGCAGGCATCATCGCACTGCCTCTTGCCCTCGCCTTTGGCGTTGCAAGTGGAGCGGGCGCGGCCGCCGGATTGTACGGCGCCATCGCCCTTGGACTTTTTGCTTCCATCTTTGGCGGCACCCGGACGCAGGTGTCCGGCCCCACCGGCCCGATGACCGTTGTCATGGGGACGGCTGTTGCCGCCTTCTCGGGGCAGCCCGAGGCCGTGTGTCTGGTTGTGCTGCTGTGCGGGCTGTTCCAGATGCTGTTTGGTGTGTTCCGCCTTGGCGGGGTGGTGAAGTTCATCCCCTATCCCGTCATCTCCGGCTTTATGAACGGCATCGGCGTGATTATCGTGCTGCTTCAGATTCAGCCGCTCATGGGCTGCGAGAGCCTCAAGTCGCCGCTTTTGGCCCTGATGGGCCTGCCGGACGCCGTCGCCGCCATGAACCTGTATGCGGTGGGGCTCGCCGCCGCGACCATGGCCATTGTGTTCCTGACTCCCGCACGCATCTCGCGCGTGGTGCCGTCGCCGCTTATTGCGCTCATCTCCATGAGTGTGCTCGCCTACGCGCTGAAGATGCCCGTGCCCACCATCGGCGCCATTCCGTCCGGATTGCCCGATCTGCACATTCCCGGTCTGCCCCTTGCCGACTGGGGACGCATCGCCACCCTTGGCTTTGCCCTTGCCCTGCTTGGCACCATTGATACCCTGCTGACCTCCATCGTTGCGGACTCCATGTCCAAGGACCAGCACAACTCCAACCGTGAGCTTATCGGCCAAGGCATCGGTAACATGGTGGCGGGCTTCGTTGGCGGTTTGCCCGGCGCGGGCGCGACCATGCGTACCGTCGTCAACATCAAGGCCGGCGGCACCACGCGCCTGTCCGGCGTTATCCACGCGCTGTTCCTCGTGGCGGTCCTTTTGGGCCTTGGTCCCCTCACCGCCAGCATTCCCCTTGCCGTCCTCGCGGGCATTCTCGTGAAGGTGGGCGTGGATATTCTGGACTACAAGCTGCTGCGCCTTGTGCGAAAGGCCCCCAAGCAGGACCTCGTGGTCATGCTGGCTGTGTTTGGCATTACCGTGTTTGTGGACCTTATTGTGGCGGTTGGCGTTGGCGTGGCCCTTGCCTGCCTGATGCTCGCCTACCGCGTTGCCCGCCAGACGCGCATTCAGGTCACCAGCATGGAAGACGACGCCGACCGCGACAAGTACATGGACGCCATCACGGCCAGCGACAAGCAGGTGCGCGTTATCACCATCAACGGCGCATTCTTCTTCGGGACCTCCTCCCTTATGCAGGACAAGGTGGACCGCCTCTATGGAACGCGCTGTGTTGTCGTCAACTGCACCGGCGCGCCGTTTATGGACATCTCCGCCGTGTTTGCCCTGAGCGAAATGCTGGAGAAGCTGGTGGGCGCAGGCGTGCGCGTGATGCTTGTGGTGAATGCGGACCAGCGTACCACGCTGGCCGAGTGCGGAGCAGGGGATATTCTGCCCGCACAGGACGTCTTCTCCACACTGGATACGGCCCTTGATGCCGCCCTCGACGCCGTGGCTATCGACCACAAGGACAAGGCCGCACGCATCGCCGCGCTGCGCTACGCCAGCGCCTCGGCCTAAACGCCATGCATCCCGGCCCGTTGCCCGCCATGTTCGGCCTTCGGCCCGGCGTAAAAGCCCCATGATACCGGGCGAGTGCAGGCATGGCGCAGATATCTGGACAGGCCGGGGAGAAAATGCGAAAAAAATGAAAAAGGGCGTTGACATTTGGGCCGATGCCACCTAGATATCTACCTCGCCGCTTGAGAGAGCGGCTTTGAAAACTCGTCGGGATGTGGCGCAGTCTGGAAGCGCACTTGAATGGGGTTCAAGGGGCCGGAGGTTCAAATCCTCTCATCCCGACCACGATGAGATTAAGGCGGGTTATGCAAAAGCATGGCCCGCTTTTTCTGAAAAACATTGCCGCGCTTCGCCAGACCTCGAAGCCACAACCCCAGTGAGGCAATGATTAAGCCCATATAGCTCAGTTGGTAGAGCGCATCCTTGGTAAGGATGAGGTCAGCAGTTCAATTCTGCTTATGGGCTCCATCCGTCAGTATAAGGCCAGTCCGAAAGGGCTGGCCTTTTTTGCGTTCTGCGCACGGCGCACGGCGCAGGAAGACGGAAGACGGAAGACGGAAGAAAAGGCATGCCTCCGGCGGCTCAAGGGTGTGACACCCTTGAGAATCCCCAGGATTTTTGAGGCGGAAGCCGCCTCAAAAATAGGGGGGTGTCGTTCCAATATATAAAGCCCGCGCGGTATTGCCGCGTGGGCTTTTCTTTGGCTTCACCTTACCCACAACAGGGATTCTCACCGGTCTTCATACGGCGACAAGGCCCCCAAAAAAAATTGTCCCATCCATACGGACGGGAGCTTCACAGGGGTGACGACTGTTTTATCCACTGGCACCCGGCCTGTGCGCACATGGGATTCTCAAGGGCCCACGGCCCTTGAGCCTGCGGAGCAAAAAAACTTCCGCCCCATTCGCCAACACACTCCACCCGGCACGCCCCCGTTACAGGGGCAACTCCCCTTTGACGGCCAGCGGAATGCCGCTGACGGACAGCACCACGGTGCTGGCGCAGGCGGCGAGGCGCTGGTTGACGGCGCCGGTGAGGTCGCGGAAGCGGCGCGCGAGGGCGTGTTCGGGGACGATGCCGCTGCCGACTTCGTTGGAGACGATGACCACGGCGCAGGGGAGGTCGGCGAGGGCGCGGACGAGGTCGTTTGTGCGGGCGAAGACGTCCTCGTCGTCCATGCCTGCCATGAGGCAGTTGGTGACCCAGAGGGTGACGCAGTCGAGCAGAATGACGTCGGCGCTTTGGCTGGCGCCGAGAAGGGCGGGGACGATGTCGATGGGTTCCTCGACGGTGGTCCAGCCTTGGCCGCGGGTGGCCTGATGGGCGTCGATGCGCTGTTGCATCTCGTCGTCGAGGGCCTGCGAGGTGGCGAGGTAGACGCGGGCGGGACCGACGGATTCGGCGTAGCGCTGGGCGTAGCTGCTTTTGCCGCTGCGGCAGCCGCCTGTGACGAAGGTTATGGTGCTCATGCTGTATCCTTTGGCAGTGATGTTGGTCCTGTGGGTAGCATGATGATGGGCGATGCGCCAGTGAAGGTGCTGGGCGCAAAAAGGCCCACCCGGGGCGAGCGGGCGGGCCAAGGCTTGGGAGGCATACGGTGGTGTACGAAAAGTGGCAGGGCTATTTGCGCTCTGCTGTGGGGGCGGCGCTGTCCTGCTGGGCGTCGGTGGTGTTCGGGGCGTCCTTCTTTTTAAAGACGCTGGCGAACAGGGAACGGGCCGAGGTGCGGGACGAAATGCTGGATCGGCAAACAGTCATGATATGAGCTCCAAGGGTTGAGGTCGCTGAGGGGTGCGGCCCGGCTGTGCGGGGGCGGCAGTGGTGGGCAGACCGGCTGCGCGCCGCATGGCCGGAAAGGTGGCCGCAATGATGTCCTTGCCCCGGGTGAGTGCGTTGACGACTTCGGGGTCGTATTTGGTTCCGGCAAGGCGCAGCACGTCGGCGTAGGCCTGCGAGAATGTCTTGGGGCGGCAGTAGGGCCGCGGTTGCAGCATGGCGGAAAGGCTGTCCGCCACGGCAATGATACGTGCGCCGATGGGGATGGCCTGCCCACTGAGACCGTGGGGATAGCCGGAGCCGTCGAGGCGCTCGTGATGGTGCAGAATCATCCCGGCGATGCCGTTTTGCGGCGCGAGGGCCGCGATGGGGCGCACGATGTCTGCGCCCATGCGGGGGTGCTGCTGAATGATGTTCCATTCGTCGTCTGTGAGGGGCCCGGGCTTGCGCAGCACGGCGTCCGGGATGCCGATTTTTCCGATGTCGTGCAGATGCCCCGCTATGTGGATGGTCTCGGCCTCGTCCTCGTTCATGCCGAGGTACAGGGCGAGTATCCGGCTGATTTCCGCGACTTCCTCGGAGTGGAAGTGCGTGGAGTGGTCCTTGGCGTCCACGGCGTTGCCGAGGGCCTCCGCGAGCTGATGCCCGGTAAGGGACAGCTCGCGGCAGGTGGCAAGACCGCATGTTCCGGTGCCGCTTACTGAGGCGCTATGCCTTGGGCACGCCGACATGCGGCAGGTGGTGCTCATGCGGCAAGCCCCTCAAGGTTGGAGCGGATGCGCTCGTGAAAGCGTGTTTTGGTCAGTCCTGTTTGGGTGACGGTGTCCAGCGCCTGCGCAAGCAGGCTGCGGGCCTCGTCTGTGCGGCCCTGCATGATGAGGATGAGGGCGAGGTTATGGCGCACCTTGGCGCCGGGCAACGGCGACGTGCAGGCGCGCGAGCGCATAAGGGCCTGACGCAGAAGAAATTCGGCATTTTTCAGGTCGCCGTCTTGGCAGGCACGCATGCCTTGCCGGTTCAGCTGACCCATTTCCATGATGGGGTTCATGCGTCCCTCCGCGGGGCGTTAGGGCAGTTGGTGTTGGTGCATTCAAGGCACTGGCGGAGCGTAGAGATGCCACAGGAGTGCATGAGGTGCAGGGGAATGTTGTTGGCCTTGGCGTAGGAACACACTTCCTTGCGGGCCTTGTGAGACACCTGATTTGTGAACACAACGACGAGGTCGGCCTTGCCCAGCTTGGGGGCGATGGCGTTCTCCTTGCCGGTAAAGACCTTGAGCTTGACGCCCATATCCTTGGCGGCGTTGATGTAGTTCCGTTTCAGGCGGTCCATTCCGCCGATGACTGCTGCGCACATGACGTTCTCCTGTGGTGGACTCTTCCGCACCTGCGCGCCACATGGCGCGCAGGGCGAAAGGGTTGATGGTGTGTGCCTAAAGGGCGCTCCCCATCTGGAAGGCGAGCGTTGCCAGCGAATAGGCAAGTGCCGTGTTGAATACGACGGAGAATGCAGCCCACTTCCAGCCCGATTCGCGGCCGATGACGACCACCGTCACGAAGCAGGGGGCATAAAGCAGGGTGAAGATGATAAGGCTGATGGCGCTCCACATGGTGAAGGCTTCGTCCGCGGCCAGCCGGTCGGACAGGCTGCCTGCGTCTTCGGCGTCCACTTCGCCCAGGGAGTATGCGGTACCCATGGTGGACACGATGACTTCCTTGGCGGCGAAGCCGCCGAAGAGGGCGATGTTGGTGCGCCAGTCAAAGCCGGCCAGTTCGGTAACAGGCTCAAAGAAGGTGCCCACGCGGCCTGCAAAGGAGTGCCGCAGTTCGGCCTGAGCAAGATGGTGGTCAATGTCGCCAAGCTGTTCGTTCAGGGAGGCGATGGCGGTTTCGTCGGAGGTCTGCTCCAGCTGCTGCTCGACGGCGGCGCGCTGGGATTCAAAGGCCTGAGACTGGTCCTCGGGCAGGCCGGGGAAGGTCATGGCCGCCCACAGCAGGATGGAGATGGCCAGAATGACGGTACCGGCCTTCTTGATGTACTGCCAGCCGCGTTCCCAGGTGTGGATGAGCACGCCACGCAGGGTGGGGATGCGGTAGGGGGGCAGTTCCATAAGGAACGGCGTGGCCGGGCCTTTGATGACCGTCTTGCGCAGGATGAGGGCAACGATGAGCGCCATGGCCCAGCCCGCGAGGGTGATGATGAACAGTGCGTCTGCGCCCTGCTGCGGGAAGAACGCCGCGATGAGCAGGATAAAGACGGGCACCTTGGCGCCGCAGGAGAGGTAGGGGGCCGTCAGAATGGTGGCCAGCTTCTCACGCGGGCTGCGCAGGGTGCGCGCGGCCATAACGCCGGGGACGGCGCAGCCGCCGGGAATGCCGCCGGAGATGATAAAGGGCATCACGGAGCTGCCGTGCAGGCCAAACATCTTGAACACACGGTCGAGCATGTAGGCCATGCGCGCCATGTAGCCAAAGTCCTCAAGGAAGGACAGGCAGAAGAACATGACAAGGATGAGCGGCACAAAGCCGAGCACGCCGCCAACGCCGTCGATGACGCCGGAAACAATAAGGGACTGGAAGAGTCCTGCCGGGATGGCGGCTTCTGCCGCACCGGACAGCCAGCCGAAGAGTTCCTCAACCCAGCCCATGGGAATCTCGCCCACGGCAAAGGTGAGCTGGAACATGCCGTACAGAACGCCCAGCATGATGATGGGGCCGAGGAAGGTGTTGGTCAGCACCCGGTCCAGCTTGTCGGAAATCTGCAGGCGTTCGTGGGTGACGTCCTTGCTGACCACGTCCTGCTTCACGAGGGACGAGATGAAGCCGTAGCGGTGGTCGGCAATGAGGGCGTCGGGCGTGGTATCCAGCGTCTTTTTGACGTGGTCCGCCAGCTTGGCGGCGCGGGATTCCAGCTCGTCGGAGAGGGGACCGGCCTTGCGGCCACGTTCCAGCACCTCTTCGTCGCCTTCAAGGTATTTCAGGGCGACCCAGCGCGCGGGGAGACGGTCCGTCAAAAAGCGCGCGGCCATGATTTTCTGTTCCAGTTCGTCCAGAGCGGCGTCGATGTCCGCGCCGTAGGAGATGCGCAGGGGTTCCACTTCGCCTTTGTGGGCTTTGGCGTGGTCCAGTGCCTCGCTCAGCATTTTGTCCATGCCCTGACCATCGCGGGCGATGGTTTCCACAACGGGCACGCCAAGCAGGGTGGAGAGCTTGGCGGAATCGATGAACATGTTGCGGCGCTTGAGCTCGTCAATCATGTTCAGCGCGACAATGACAGGAACGCCCAGTTCAAGGAACTGCACAACAAGGTAGAGGCTGCGCTCAAGGGTACCGGCGTCCACCACGTCAACGACGGCGTGGGGCTTTTCGCCGATAAGGAAGTTGCGCGCGGCCAGTTCCTCTTCGGAATAGGGGGTCAGGGAGTAGGTACCGGGCAGGTCAACGATGCGCGTGGCCGTGCCGTTGACGTTGATGGTGCCTTCCTTCTTGGTCACGGTGACGCCGGGATAGTTGCCAACGTGTTGGCGCGCGCCGGTCAGCGCGTTGAACATGGTGGTTTTCCCGGAGTTGGGGTTGCCCGCGAGGGCTATGGTCATTTCGGCATGCATTGCTTAGGCCTCCAAAAGCTCAACGGTAATGTGGTCTGCCTCATTGTTGCGCAGGGTGAGGGTAAAATCCCTCAAACGCAGGGCAACGGGGTCTCTGAGAGGGGCTTTGCCCACCAGCTCTATTTCGGTGCCGGGGACGAGGCCCATGTCGCGAATGCGGCGGCCCAGTTCACCATCAGCCTTTATGGATGCGATTTTTGCCTTGCCGTTTTGGGGCATCTTCCGAAGCCCAGTCACACGTGCCATCGAAGCCTCCTCTTTGCGTGAATGCTCGTGAAATGCAGTTTTCAGCAATTGAAATTCATTATCAACAACTGATCAAAAAAAAAGGTTTTGGATGCCACATCGGCCTGTACGCGGTGCACTGCGCCTGCGCAGGAAGGCAGAAATGGAGCGGTGCGGCACATGGTTGCGCCCGTGCCGCCTCCAAAAGCACTGCCGAAGCTATTGAAGTTGAGAACCAATGTCAATTGCAAAGAGCATTTTTTCTCCCATTAAGGATACTTCTGTTGATATTTCCGTGTGATGCCGGTCAAAAAATCGTCGTGCCCTGCGCTGGTGCGCACGACGGGTGACGACTTATTGACAATGAAAATCGATTTCAATATATGCCATGAAGCCGCCAAACGCAAGGACTTTGCAAAATTATATGACGGCATAACCGTGAGGAAGGCCGACATGCGTGTTGAAACGGGGATACTTGGCGTGCTGCTGGTTGTGGTTGTGGTCCCCCTTGGGACGGGAGCCATGCTGGTGCATGAGGGGTTGTACGCCGAGGCGGAGGGATTTTTGGCGCTGGGATTCATTTTGTCCATTGTGCTGGCCAAGCCCATCGCGTGGGGCGTGGCCCATTACCTTATGATGGGCGAGGTGCGCTCCATGAATACCTTTTGCGAGAAGGCCCGCAATGGGGAGTATCCCACGTCGTGGGACCTGCCCGAGCAGACCGAGGGAGAAAACGACCTGCTGCGGCTGCGGCGCAACCTGTATTGGCTGGTGCGTGCGGCGGCAAACCGTGAGGAGTGGCTCGCCGCGCGCCTGTCGCGTGCGGCGCGCTCCAGCTGGGAGTACGAGCGCCTTGCCAATGTGGACCCTTTGACGGGCGTCTCCAACCGGCGGCACTTTGAGCTTTTTATGCAGGGAGCGGTGACGTCCGGCGGGGTGATACATTTGCTGCTTGTGGACTGCGACGGATTCAAGGCCGTGAATGACACCATGGGGCACGCCGCGGGGGACGAGCTGCTCAAGCGGCTTGGGGCTGTGCTGTCCGGGGCTGTGCGCGGGCCGGAGGATTGCGTCTTTCGGTATGGCGGGGATGAATTTGGCGTGGTGCTGCGGGGGCGGGAACGGGACACGGCGCTTGCTGTGGCTGAGCGCGTACGCGCGCGTTTTGCCCGCGAGGGGCGCGGGGTTAGCCTGAGCATTGGTGTTGGGGAGTACCGCGTGCGGCGGCGTGCGGACCCGGATGAGGCTGCACGGAGACTGCATGCGGACGCGGACGCCGCTGTGTACGCGGCCAAGCGGCGCGGGCGCAACCGGGTGGAGGCGGCCTGGACCCTACCCGGCGGCGACGAGGCGCTGCGGGAAATGACGGCGTGCGGCAGGACCGCGGGATAACGCCAACCGAAGAATTGCGGAGAAGATGGCCGGGCGGTCTTGCGGTACGCGGCGGAACCGGACAAAATGCGCCCAGCATTGCGGCCAAGCATGGGGCTGGCCGCCAACTCCGGAGAATATATGGGCCTTCGACGTACCGTGAGCCGGGGACTGGGCGCAGTTCTCGTTTGTCTCTGTCTTGTGGGGATGCCGACTCGTGGCATGGCGCATCCCCATGTTTTTGCAACGAATATCGCCACGTTTGAGTTTGACGCCAAGGGCGTGAAGGGCATCCGCCTGCTGTGGCACTTTGATGAAATGTTCGGGTCCTTGCTCCTTGAGGACTACGACGCCGACGGCGATGGCGCATTCAGCCCCGCCGAGCAAAAGGTGCTCAAATCCGAGGCCTTCGATAACCTGAAAAACTTCGGCTACTTCAGCCACTTGGCCATTGGCGGGCAGCCGCACAAGGTCACCGAGGTGCAGGACTTTACCGCCGGAGTGGACGGGGCCGAGGTGTTCTACAGCTTTGTCATACCCTGCCGGGTTGCTCCGGGGACGGAGATCTCGCTGGCGGTGTTCGACCCTGAATATTATGTGGACTTCTACACGCCGGAAGGCGCGGCCGTGCGCCTTGAAAATGCGGATGCGTATTCCGTGACCTCCAAGGTTGCGCCCAATGCGGACATCTCGTTTTCCACATGGCTGATTACGCCAACCGAAATATCCCTGCGGTTTACGCGATGATGCGCCGCCATATTGTGGCCCTGTGTGTGGGGCTGTTTATTGTTCTGGCTGTGGCGCCGTCGTGGGCGGCAAATCCCTTTATGCGCGGCAGCGGTGGCGGGGCGGGTGACGCTTCGGCGCGTGTGACGCGCTCAGCGCCGGAGTCGCCCGGGCTGTTTGCCGCGCTGTACGCCAAAAGCGTGACCATCCAGCGCGACCTGCGCACCGGCCTGTCCGGCTACGTGCGGCGGCTTAAAACGTCGCCTTCGCCGTGGGAGCTGATGCTTTTCCTTGGACTGGCCTTTGTCTACGGCGTGGTGCATGCCGCCGGGCCGGGGCACGGCAAGTCCGTCGCGTCGTCGTATTTCCTCTCGCGCGGGGGGAGTGTGGGGCAGGGCGTGGCCCTTGGCCTTGGCATGGGCGCAACCCATGCGGCGTCGGCGTCCCTTGTTGTGGGCGGGGTGTATCTGGTGGTCCAGCGGACATCCATGACGAATTTTGCGGCGGCCAGCGCCACCATTGAGCAGGCAAGCTACCTGCTCATCACCTTGCTTGGGGCGTGGCTGGTGTGGTCTGCCGTGGCAGGGATGCGCGGTGCAGAGGGCGAAGGGGACGCGCCTGTTGTCCCGGCCACGCGGCGCAGCCTGTGGGCGGTGACGTTGTCGGCCGGAATTATCCCCTGTCCGGGGGCGGCGCTTATTTTGCTCTTTGCCTGCGCGCAGCAGGCGCTGGTCCTTGGGCTTGGGGCCGTGGTCGCCATGGCCGCCGGAATGGGCGTAACCATCGCCGCCGCCTCCGTGGTGGCCGTGTGCTGCCGGGGAGTGATGCTCCGGTCCTGCGGCGCGCGCCGGCGTTGGCAGAGGATTGTGCGTCACACCGTGTCCCTTGGGGCTGCGGTGGTGGTCTTTGGCTTTGGGCTGATGCTCCTTATGGGGAGCGTTGGCTAACTCCCGCCGCATCGCGAAAGAGATAGAATGTGAAGCGGGTGCGGAACCGATATGGTTCCGCACCCGTTTATTTTTGGTTCACCTCCCAATTCCGGGGGAAACATAAAAAATTGAGGACAACGGAAACCCTCAGTAATCTCGACAGTTGCACAACAGACGAGAGCTACAAGGAGGGCACCGTTGTCCAAGGGCAAGATTACCCGGTTGTTGGGAGACTGGAAAGGGTATCGTGTTGGAACTGTTCAGCGCCTTGAAGCCAGCGAAGCTCGGAAGCACCCCGAAGTCTGGATCGAGTTGATTCCAATCAGGCGAAGGCGAATGAGATGCAGCGGGTGCGGCAGGCTTGTCTGCGCAGTTCACGACTATGTCGAACGCTGGGTTCGTGACTTGCCTGTATTCGACGCGGCAACGCATTTGCTCGTTATCCGGCGTCGGGTCCATTGTCCCGTCTGTGGACCAAAGCTGGAGCAGCTTCCTTGGCTCGACAGGTATTCGCGTGTCACAAGGCGGCTGGCCGAGTCCGTTGTTCGGCTCTGCCGCATACTTCCCATTAAGCACATCGCGGAATGCTACGGCCTGAACTGGAAGACCGTGAAGACAATCGACAAGCGGTACCTAACGGAAAAACTCAATCCCATTGACTTGAAAGGCGTCAAGGTTGTCGCAATGGATGAGTTTGCCATCCGCAAAGGACATCGCTACGCCACGATCATCGTCGAGCCCTACACCAAGCGGGTTCTGTGGGTAGGAAGAGGCAACAGCCGGGAGAGCATCCGACCATTCTTTGAACTGCTTGGCCGTGATGGTTGTGCCCGAATTGAGGCCGTTGCAATGGACATGAATGGTGCGTATGCCGCCGAGGTGAAGGCGCAATGCCCGAAAGCCGAGATCGTCTACGATCTATTTCATGTCGTTGCCAAGTATGGCCGAGAAGTAATCGACCGCGTCCGAAACGATGAGGCCAAACGCCTCAATCATGACAAAGACGCCCGTAAGGTTGTCAAAGGCTCACGATGGCTGCTCCTGCGCAACAGGCGGAATCTCATGCGACAGGAAGATCGAATCCGGCTCTATGACCTGCTTCGAGCCAACAAAAATTTGATGAAGGTTTATATCCTCAAGGAGGATTTGAAGCGACTCTGGGACTACCGATACTCCAAAGCTGCCAAGCGGTTTTGGAAAGGTTGGTACCGCCGCGCCATGCAAAGCCGAGTCGAGCCGCTCATTAAATTCGCTAAGCGCCTCAAACCCTACATCTCGGGCATTATCTCACACTGCCGATATCCGCTACACACCAGCCTACTCGAAGGGATCAATAACAAGATCAAGGTGATCAAACGGATGGCCTACGGCTTTCTCGACGACGAGTACTTCTTTCTCAAAATCAGAGCAGCCTTCCCCGGAATTGGGAGATGAACCTTATTTTTTGGCGTCTGGGGCTTGCGTCCCAAGGGTTTCGCCGTGCTCCAGCACATCGTGGATGGCTTGCGACAGGACGGCGAGGTCAAAAGGCTTGAGCAGGATTTTGCGGATGCCGTTTTCGCCCTTGGTGATGTGGCGGATGCGGTCCGAAAACCCGGTGCTGATGATGATGGGAATATCCGCGCGGATGGCCACAAGCTCCTCGGCAAGGCGCTCGCCCGTCATGCGGGGCATGGTTTGGTCCGAGATGACAAGGTCGTAGTCCGCGCTGTGCGTGGCAAACAGCGTCAGCGCGTGGTGGCTGTCCGTGGTGGTGTGGACGGTGTAGCCAAGGTCCTCCAGCATCTGCTGCAGCACGTCCACCATGCTCTGCTCATCGTCCACCACAAGGATGGTGCCCGAGCCGGGGATGACCTGCCGGGCGTCGCGCCGGGGCGCGTGCGGGTCGGTGTCCGTTTCCGGCAGCAGCACGGTAAAGGTGGTGCCCGCACCCTGCGTGCTGGTCACGCTGATGGTGCCGCCGATGCTGCCCACCATGCCGTGGACCATGGACAGTCCCATGCCCGTCCCCTTGCCCTGCGGCTTGGTGGTAAAGAAGGGGTCAAAGATGCGGCCGAGAATGTCCCCCGGAATGCCGGGACCGGTGTCCGTGACCGTCAGTTGCAGGTACGGGCCCGGTGCGGTCTTTGGAGTGGCCGACGCCGCATCAATCTGGCGGTGGGTGAGGCTCACCGTGAGTTCTCCGCCGGACTTGCCCATGGCGTAGCCCGCATTGGTGCCAAGATTCATGATGATTTGGTGAATCTGCGTCGGGTCCGCAAGGACGGTGCGGCCGCGGGCGTGGATGTCGCGGTGCACCTCGATGGTGGCGGGCATGGTGGTCTCCAGCATATCCAGCACCTCGTCCAGCACCGGAGCAAGCTCCACAAGGCGGCGCTCCGGCTCACGGCGGCGGCTAAAGATGAGGATTTGGTTGACCATCTCCTTGGCGCGGCGACCCACCTTGCTGATGTTTTCAAGGTTGGTGTGCGCGCGGGAACCGGGCTCGGTCTTGAGGAGCGCCAGTTCCGCATAGCCGAGGATAGCCGCGATGAAGTTGTTGAAATCATGGGCGATGCCGCCGGCAAGGGTACCCAGTTCCTCCATCTTTTGGCTTTGGCGGAGCTGCTCCTCCAGCTGGCGCTGCTCCGTGATGTCGCGTGTGACTTCCACGTAGTTGATGACGCTGCCGTCGTGGCCGAAAATGGGCGACACCGAGGCGTCGACCTCGTAGAGCGCGCCATCCTTGCGCTGGTAGGTGGAGTGCCCGCGCCAGACCTCGCCATTTCGCAGCGAGGCCCACAGGTCGTTGTAGAAGGCGCTGTCCTGCCTGTCCGAGCGGATAATGGCGCAGTGCTGGCCCACAAGCTCCTGCTTGCTGTAGCCGGACATGCGCGAAAAGGCGGGGTTGGCGTATTCGATGACGCCGCTGGTATCGAGGATGAAGATGCCGTCCTCGGTCTGCTCAATGGCCGTGAGCAGCTGCACCCGCGCTTGGAGTTCCCGCTCCAGTTCGTCGGTGCGTTCGCGCACGCGGCGCTGGAGGGTGCGGTTCCACGAGATGATGGCCACCAGCAGGAGCACCACGGCGAGGATGCCTGCCCCCACCCAGTACCAAAAGCGCTTGTTCTGCAAAAAGAAGGAGACGTAGTTTTGATCCAGCGTCACCCATTTGCGGAAGATGCGTTCCTTTTCCTGCGGGGTGATGGAGTCCAGCCCTTTTTGGATGATGCGGCTGAGCATGGGCCAGTCCGAGCGCACAGCGATGCGGTTGTAGATTTTGAAATCCGTGTGCCCGGCCACGCGCAGGTTGGTGATGCCCTTGTCCTTGATATAGTAGCTGGCCTGCGGCAGGGAGATGATGGTGGCGTCAATTTCGTCAAAGGAGACATGGAGGAGCGCCGCAAGGTAGTTGTACACCGGCTGGACGTGGATATCCGAGTGGTATTTCTCTATGTAGTCCAGAACGGCGTATTCTTTGGGCAGGGCAAGGTCCATGTCCTGCATGGTCTCAAGGGTGAGGAAGCGGTGCTGGCTTTTGTTGACGAGGATGACGGTGGGCAGTTCCAAAAACGGGCGGGTAAAATGCATAAAATCCACCCGCGCAGGATTGGCGGCAAAGGCGCTGATCATGTCCACCTCGCGGTTCTTGGCCTTTTCCAGCACTTCCGTGAGGTTCTTGGATTGTACAACCGTAAACTTTGTGCGTAGCTTCTTTTCCAGCAACGTCACATAGTCCGCCACCATCCCCTGATAGCGTCCTTCCGCGTCAAAGTATTCCAGCGGTTTGTTGGACGGCGTTGCCGCAATGCGGATGGTGCCGACATGGGCGCTGAGCCATTGGCGCTCACGCGGGGTAAGGGGATCGTGCCAGCCCGCAGGGCGGGTGGCTATCCAAATCACCGCGAGCAGAAGAAGTGTCGCGGCAACGAAAAGTGGCGTGGATTGCCTGAGGCTGGCCTGATTGTTGGTCATAAGGCGGCTCCGGGACAGGGGTTACGCCGTGGCGCAGGGACGTAGCGCGGCCCGCAAATGGGCAGAAAGCGCATTCCGCCAGCGGGCGGGGACTCGACATCGCCTTGAAAATGGGACATGGAGCCTTTCAGTCGGCCACAGTAGAGCGCATTCCGCCGACGGTGCAAAGGGAGGAGTGATGGCACGCATTCTTATTCTGGACGATGATCCGGATATTACGAATATCATAACCCAGCTCGCTGAAGATGCGGGGCACGAGGTTGTTTCCGCCGCAACCCTTTCACGGGGTATTGCGGCGCTGCATGCATCCCCGGTGGACCTCGTGTTCCTTGATGTACGTTTGCCGGATGGAAGCGGTATAGATGCTCTGCCGGAAATCCGCAAGACACCCGCGCATCCGGACGTCATCATCATTACCGGCCTCGGCGACCCCGACGGCGCGGAGCTCGCCATCCAAAACGGCGCGTGGGACTACATCGAAAAGACGAGCACCATTAAGCAGATTATGTTCTCCATGGACCGCGCGCTGGCCTACCGTGAGCGGCACAAAAAACCGCAGCCTCTGTTAATCAAGCGCGACGGCCTTATTGGTGATAGTCAGGCTATGCTGCCTGTTTTGGAGAATGTCGCCATCGCGGCCAGCGGTGATGCCGGCGTGCTGGTCACTGGCGAAACCGGAACCGGCAAGGAAGTCATCGCCCGGACCATCCACGACAACAGCCCCCGCAAAAATGGGCCGTTTGTGGTTGTGGACTGTGCGGCGCTGTCTGAAACCCTTGCCGAGGGCGAACTGTTTGGCCATGTGAAGGGCTCCTTCACAGGCGCGCACACCACGCGTACCGGCCTTGTGGGGCAGGCCGATGGGGGCACGCTCTTTCTTGACGAGGTGGGCGAGTTGCCGCAGGCGGTGCAGGCGACCTTCCTGCGCGTATTGCAGGAGCGGCGCTACCGGCCTGTGGGGTCGACATTCGAGGAGGAGAGCGACTTCCGTCTCATCGCGGCGACCAACCGCGATTTGTACGTCATGTGCGAGAACGAGACCTTCCGCAGCGACCTGTACTACCGCATTAAGTCCTGCCACATCTCCATGCCGCCCCTGCGCGAACGCGCCGAGGATGTCCCGGACATTGCCCGCTTCCACTTAAAGCGCCTGTGCAAGCAGTACGACATTCCCGAAAAGACGCTGTCCGAAGACGTCTTGGTGGCCCTTGCCAACTACGATTGGCCCGGCAACGTCCGTGAGCTGGTCCAGACCCTGGAACGAACCCTCATGCGCGGCCGCGCCGAAGATGTCCTGTATCCGGAGCATCTGCCCGTGGACGTGCGCGCCCGCGCCGCCCGCCGCGCGCTGGAGCACGCCGAAGGTGCCCCCAATAACTGCCCGCCGCAGGTGGTCATCCAATCTTATTCCGATTCCCTGCTCGCCGGGCCGCTCCTCGGCTTTAAGGAATACCGCAAAAAATGCATCGCCCACGCCGAGGGCAAATATCTGGAGCGCCTGCTGCAGGAAACCGGCGGCTCCATCAAAGAAGCCTGCGCCCTCTCCGGCCTCTCCCGCACCCGGCTCTATGTGCTCATGAAAGAGCATGGCATCACCCGGCACGGAGCGTGATGGGGCGCGGAGGAGTGGTCTTGGCGAAAAAGCGGGGATTTTCCCTTGATTTTTGATGCGGTCCAGCCATAGTGCGCCGCAGAACAATCGATATGGCTTTGGGTATGGATGGAGAGTGAGAAGTCGCTGAAGGAGAAAAGCGTGGCGCTTGGTGTAGAGAGCATTCGTGGCAGAATATTGGATTGGGGCAAGGCGACGGACGCGGAGAAGGCGGAAGGCTTTCGCACGGCGCTGAGCTGGGTGTTTGTCGTTTCCTTGGCGCTGTTTCCCTTTGGGCATTCCTTCCGTGAGGCGGGCCCGATTCTTTGCGGCGTGCTTCTCGCCTGCTATTACCGCTACGGCTATGCGGACTCCAACCTTGCCCGCTTTGGCGGCAAGTGGCTGTTTGCGCTCTTTTACGTCTTTGTGGCCGGTAACGTCCTGTGGTCCATTGATATGCCCCACAGCTGGGACTATGTGCGCCCCAACCTGTGGCAGGGCTTTTTGCTCCCCTTTATTGGCATGGAAGTGGTGCGCAGTGTCCGTGATTTGCGGCGCGTGGTTGTGGCATGCTGTCTGGCGGTATTTTTTCAGGGGCTGGACGGCGTGTGGCAGTTCATCACCGGCGCTGACCTCATCAAGGGCGACCCTATTATGAGCGGGCGGCTGACGGGGTCCATGAGTACCTACCGCGTGGGAAATTATATGGGCATTGCGCTGCTCCCTGCGTGTGGATTTTGGGCGCTTTTGGCTGCGCCGCGCTCCGCGTGGGGGCGTGCAGGATTGACGGCGCTGGTGCTTGCTCCGGCGCTGTTTCTGTGGGTGTTTGCCAAGACGCGCAGCGGGTGGTTGGCGTTCTCCGGTGGGCTGTTCCTGCTGTGGGTGGCCGTGCTTGGCCGCTTTGCATGGTATAAGGTGCTTATTCCGGCAGCAGGGGCTGTGGCGCTTGTGCTGTTTGGTCCCCAGCGCGCGAGCCTTGAGACCGCCATGCAGGATGGGCGCGTGGAGATTTGGCGCATTGCGTGGAAGATTTTTGAGTCCCACCCCTTCATCGGGGCCGGAGCCTCAACCTTTGGCCCCGGACGCGACGCCCTTGGGCTGGAGCTTGTCCGCAACCCCCATGACATTCCGCACCCACACAACATCTATCTGCAGTTTCTTTCCGACGGCGGCGTGCTGGGCTTACTCATCGGCTGCGCGTTTCTCTTTGGGCTGGCGTGGTGGGCGTGGCGCATTATCCGGCGCGGCATTTGGAACGGACGGCAGGGGCAGTGCGTCTTTTGGACGCTGGCGGCCTTTGTGTGGGCCGGGTACATGGGCTATCTCATTACCGGCATGACTGGGCATAATTTTTACAGATCGTGGTGGCTGGCGCAGGGCATGGGCCTGCTTGGCGTGACACTCGGCGCCTGTGTGGCCGGGCGGCGACGCGACACCGCGTAAGCACAGCATAGACTACGAGACGCACAAAGGGCGGCTCCGCAGAAAGCGGAGCCGCCCTTTTGCATGAAAAACGTTGTGCGTGATTAGGACGCGGCCATGGCGGCGTCAATGGCGCGCTGCATGTCGTCCTTGAAGCGTTGCGGACCGAAGGCTTCAGCGTGGGCGCGGATGGCGCTGGCGGAATAGGCCTCAAGGGTCTCTTCAAAGGCGGTGATGGCTGCAAGCAAGGCGTCTTCGGTTTGCTCGTTGAAAAAGCGGCCGGTGATGCCGTCCTTGACGGTCTCCAATGCACCCCCCTGCCCAAAGGCGAGAACCGGAGCGCCGGAGGCCATGGCTTCCACGGGGACGATGCCGAAGTCCTCCTTGCCCGGAAAGAGCAGGGCGCGGCACCGGGACATGTGGTCCTTGATGACGGAGAACGGTTGGCGGCCCATGATGGTGACGCTTGGGCCAGCCATGGTTTTGAGGTCTTCCAGTTGCTCGCCGCCGCCGATGACGACAAGGCGCTTTCCGGTGCGCGAGCAGGCGCGTACGGCAAGGTCGGCGCGTTTGTAGCCGACGAGTTCGCCCACCATAAGGTAGAAGTCCTCGCGCGGGGCGTCGTGGGTGAAGGCGTTCACTTCCACAGGCGGGTGCACCACGGTGGCGCTGCGGCGGTAGTGTTTGTGTATGCGGCGCTTTACAAAGGCGGAATTGGCGACAAACTCGTCCACCCGGTCCGCGCTGAGTCTGTCCCACATGCGCAGGTAGTGCATGAGCGGGGCAATGAGGGCGCGCTTGAGTGTGCCTGCGGATTCAACATAGTCGTGATACATGTCCCACACATAGCGCATGGGGGAATGACAGTAGCATACATGGGTGGTGTCCGGGCCGGTGATGACGCCCTTGGCCGGGCCGGATTCGCTGGAGATGACCAGGTCATACCCGCGCAGGTCAAGCTGTTCGAGGGCTAGCGGCATAAGCGGTAGGGCGTATTGGTACCATTTGGCGATGCGTGGCAGACGTCCGATGAACGAGGTCTGCACCCGGCGCGCGTTGATGGTGTCGGACATGGCGCCGGGGACATGGACATGCGTAAAGATGTCCGCCTGCGGGTACATTTCGCACAGGGCTTCCAGCACGCGTTCGCCGCCCCTTCTGTTCACGAGCCAATAATGGACGAGGGCAACCTTCATGGTGGTCCTTGGAGGAAGAGGTGAAAGGGCTAGTATGCGCCGTCGCCGTCAAGCACTACGCGGAAGGTTCGGGTCAGGATGTGGATGTCCATCCAGACCGACCAACTGCGGGTGTAGTACATGTCCAGCCGGATGCGCTCCGCGTAGGAGGTGTTGCTGCGGCCCGAGACCTGCCACAGGCCTGTGAGGCCGGGCATGCTACGGGTGTAGAGGTCGAAGGCTTCTTGATAGCGTTCGATCTCGCTTTCCACAATGGGGCGCGGTCCCACAAGGCTCATTTCCCCAAGGGCTACGTTGATGAGCTGGGGAAGTTCGTCGAGGCTCGTCTTGCGCAGGAAGGCGCCAACGCGGGTGACGCGCGGGTCGTTTTTGAGCTTTTGGGTCTCGGCCCATTCCCTCGCGATGGCCGGGTTGGCGGCGAGGTGCTCGCGCAGGACGGCGTCGGCATTGGGAACCATGGTGCGGAATTTCCAGATGCGGAAGGGCTGGCCGCCATGGCCGATGCGCTCCTGCCGGAAGAAGGGCGCGTGGCGGTCCTCAATGAAGATGGCGAGGGCGACAAGGGCGAAAAGGGGGATCAGCACCGGCAGGCTGAGGATAATGCAGATGAGGTCCATGGCGCGCTTGATGCGCTGGCGTACCGGGTCGTGCCATTTGGTGTGCGATTGGAGAAACTGCATACCGCCGATGTCGTGCACCGTCAGGTTCAGTGTTTTGAGAAAGGCGGGCGGCAGGAACAGGATGCGGCGGAAATGGTTCTCCAGCCAGTGGATGCGCGAGGTGTCTTCAAGGTGATGCGGCTCAAGGGCGCACAGAAAGATGGGCATGGGGCGCATCTGGGCTGTGTAGGCAAGGGCGTTTCGCGCCGCGTCGTCGTCCACTTCGTCCGAGGCAATGATGTGCTTGACGCGGATGCCGAGGCCGAGCTCCTTGTCATAAAAGGCCGCAATATCGTCCACCATGGACCGGGGGCCGTACAGCACAGCCGGAACGCCCCACCAGTCTTTTTCACTCAGCCTCGCGCGCACAAAGCTGCGGGCAAAGGGGACGGTGCCAAGGGACAGAAACCAGCCGCCAATGATGGCAAGGCGCGAGAAGTCGTCCGCCGTGCGCATAAAAAAAGTCATGGACAACAGGCTCAGAAACACAAGGCAGGTGGCGAGGGTCTGCCGCTTCAGCTCCTCATGCCGCGCCACCAGTATGCTGGGGTACAGCCCCGCAAAGGCATAGAACAGCGGGAAAAGCAGCGTCACCGGCGACATCTCCATATAGAAGCCCAGGGAAAAACTGCCGCCAAAAACAAGGCGCAGCACGATGCACAGGCTCATGGGAATGGCGATGGCCAGGGTGTCGCACAGCACAAGAAGAACATTCATTCGGGAAAAAAACACTGCGGCCTCGGTCTCTTAGGGGTGTACGGCGTCAGCAGGGCCACGCGGGGAAACTGGACGTCTGCGTTTTCCATGCATTGGATTTATGGGCTTTCTGATAAGCTCCCCCGCATTTGCTTGTCAACGAACTGGGAGAATTTCCGGACATGGTCGCGCATGCGACACCCCCGCGTCACAAAAACAGAACACCGATACAGGGGCCATAGCGGGCTATGTTCACAAAAGCGGAACAGTTCTGTTTTCCGGGATGGGATATCCCGTGTTTGTGAACCGTTTGTGGGTGCGGCGGTGTGGTGTCGGTTCGGTGACAAAAAGGCGTTTTGTGCATAACGGTATAATATATATAGGGAAATATGAGTTGGCACCCTTTGTGATGTAAGGGAGATGTCTGCGCGCTGCGAAAGCGCATTGCGAGACACCGAGTTTGTGGAGGGGGCCGGACGTGGGGTCCGGCCCTGACTCGCAAGGACGTTCAACCTTTGCCAGAGGGATGAAGACTGATGAAGAAGATTCTCATGCTCGTGCTCAGCATGATCGCCGCTGTGGGGCTTTTCGCCTGCAACGACGAGAGTGCAAAGACCGGTAATGAACCCGTGGTGCTCAAGTTCGCCACCCAGCATCCTGTGGAGCACATGGCCCACAAGGCCGCCGAGCGCATCAAGGCCCGTGTCGAAAAAGAGACCGAAGGCCGCGTGCAGATCAAAATTTACCCCGCCAACCAGCTTGGCGACGCGTCCCAGATTTACGAGGAAGTCATCCGTGGCTCCATCGACATCGCGCACATCACCGTGCCGGACCAGTATGACTCCCGCCTCGGTGTCGGCTTCATTCCCTACATCGCCCGCGACTACGACCAGATTCGCGAAGTGTTCGCCAAGGGCACCTTCATCGACACCGAGATGGCGAAGATGCACGACGCCCTCGGCGTGAAGTTCTTCTCCTACTTCGGCGAAGGCTTCATCGGTGTGGGCACTGTTGAGCCCATCGAGAACATGGACAAGCCCGGCGTTGAAAAGGGTCTGATGATCCGCGTGCCCGGTCTGGACGTGTTTAAGTTTGGCGGCGAGGAGCTGGGCTTCCGCACCACCTCCATCCCCTATGCTGACACCTACTCCGCCCTGCAGACCGGCGTGGTCAAGGGCTGGCTCGGTGGCCCGCCGAACCTGAACTACCTCGGCTTCCGCGACGTCATCAAGCACTACTACCAGTTCAACGTGAACTTCGAGTCCACCCAGTACGTCATGAACAAGGCCAAGTTCGAGGCCCTGCAGCCCGAGGACCGCAAGGTCGTCGAGGCCGCCTTCACCGACGAAGGCCAGCAGAGCTTCCTGATGGCTGAGAGCGAAGACCAGATGTACCGCAAGAAGCTGGCCGAGGCCGGCGTTGAAGTGGTGACCTTCTCCACGCAGGAACTCGAAGCCTTTGCCAAGTACGTGCGCGAGCACGCCTGGAAGCGCCTTGAGAAGAACCTGACGCCCGAGATCGTCAACGGTCTGCGCGGCTCCTACGAGTAAGAGATAATCCGAATCCGGCAGGGCGCCTCTCCTCCATGCGAGGCGCGGGCGGCGGGTGATTGCCCGCCCGCCGCCACCCCTGCCTTCTTTCAGGGGGAGACGCTGTGACTTTTCTCGATAATCTGCACAATTATCGTTTTTGGCGGAACCTGAACCGGTTCCAGAAGTTCATGATGGCCACGTCGAGCATCCTCATCGTCGCCATGATTTGCATCGCCGTTGTGGCCCGCTACATTTTTGAATCCGACTTTTATGGCTCTGAAGAACTCATCTCCATGGTGGCCTTTTGGCTGTACTTCATGGGCGCGGCGCAAGGCAGCCACGACAAGAGCCAGATTTCCGCAGACATTGTGTCCTGCTACATCAAGGGCGATAAGACCCGCCGCATCATGCACATTGTGACGGACCTCGTCACTCTGGCCATCTGCCTGCTTGTGACCGTATGGGCTGTGCAGTTTGTGGCCTGGGGCTTCAAGATGAACCCCAAGTCGCCGGTTTTCCGTTTGCCCATGCTTATCCCGCAGTGTGCTGTGGGCCTCGGCTTCATCCTTATGTCCTGGTACCACCTCGTGTATCTGGTGCAGGACATTCGCACCCACCTGAAGCTGGTCCGTCAGGGCAGCTAACAGGGTTTCAATACAGGGAAGAGAGCAATGACCATCGCCATAGCCATGTCCATCCTTGTGGTGACGCTGTTCATAGGCGTGCCTATCCCGTTCGCCTTTTTCAGCTCCGCTGCGTATCTTATATATACCGGGGGCTACGACCCCAGCTTCCTGCTGCCGTACGGCTTTTCCAAGATGAACTCCATCGTCCTGTTGACCATTCCGCTGTTCATCATGGCGGGTGGCGTTATGGACAAGGGCCGCATCGGCGACAAGCTTGTTGACGTTGTGGATACCATTGCCGGACGCATCCGCGGCGGCCTCGGCGTTGTGACCGTTATCACCTGTGCCATCTTTGGCGCGGTGTCCGGCAGCTCCTCGGCCACGGTGTCCTGTATTGGCTCCATCATGATGCCCAAGCTCAAGCGGGCGGGCTATCCCATCGGCCACGCGGCGGCGCTGCTCGCCTCCTCCGGCGTGTTGGGCATCCTGATTCCGCCGAGTATGTTGATGATTTTGTACGCGTGGATGGGGAACCAGTCCGTTTTGGCCTGCTTCCTTGCCGCGTTTACGCCGGGCCTTATCCTGACGGTCCTGTTGTCCGCCGTGAACCTGTTCCTCTTGCGCAACAATAAGGACATCGAGGTCCGCCCCCACGAGCCCATTGGCGAAACCGCCAAGCTGTTCGTGTCCAAGAGCGCCAAGGCGTCTCCGGCGCTGATGATGCCCGTCATCATCCTCGGCGGCATCTACGGCGGCTTCATGACACCCACCGAGGCGGCGGCCGTGGCCGTTATCTACGCCATTCCGGTGGCGATGTTCATCTACAAGGGCCTGAAGGCGCGCGACCTCGTGGCAACGCTCATCGAGTCCGCCACCACCACGGGCGTTATCATGGCCATGATGTTTGCGGTGATGATTCTCTCCCGCCTGTACATCATGGAGAACCTGCCCGATCAGCTGATGGGCGTGCTGACCGCAGTGTCGGAAAACCCAATTATCATCATGCTGATGATCAACGTCTTTATGATTGTCATGGGCATGCTGATGGACGACGTGTCCGGCGTGCTCCTTGGCACGCCAATCCTCGTGCCCTTGGTGACGCAGCTGGGCGTGGACCCGGTGCACTTTGCCGCCATCATGGGCGTGAACCTTGGCCTTGGCAACGTCACGCCGCCCACCGCACCGCTGTTGTACCTGTCTGGCCGCATCGCTGGCGCGCCGGTGAACAAGATGATGAAGCCCACCATTTATCTTATCCTGTTCGCTTGGGTGCCCACGCTGCTCATCACAACATATATTCCCGAAGTGTCCCTTGGTCTGGTACACCTGCTCATGGGTAACTAACGGACGCGCAAGGAGTCGATGATGGAATCTCTTCGGGAATTGTATCGCATTGGCGTCGGACCTTCCTCCAGCCATACCATGGGGCCGCGCAAGGCCGCGGAGCGGTTTTTGGCCGCACACCCCGAGGCCGCCCGCTTTCGGGTGACGCTGTTCGAGTCCCTTGCCGCAACAGGCAAAGGCCACCTGACGGACTGGGCCGTGAACGACGTCCTTGGTGAGGACCGCACCGAAGTGGTCTGGAAGGCCGAGGAAAAGCTCCCCCAGCATCCTAACGGCATGCGCTTTGAGGCGCTTGACGAGGGCGGCGCCGTGACCGGCGGCTGGACCGTGTACTCCGTTGGCGGCGGCGCCATCCGCGAGGAAGGACAGGACGCCTCCGCCGGGGAACAGGTCTACGACCTGCCGGACATCGCCACCATCATGACCATGTGCCAGCAGAAGGGCATTGCGTATTGGGAGTACGTTGAGCAGTGTGAAGGCCCTGAGATATGGGACTTTCTGCGCGAGGTCTGGACGGTGATGGAAGCGGCGATACACCGCGGCCTCAAGGCGCAGGGCGTGTTGCCCGGGTCCATCGGTTTGCGGCGGCAGGCGTGGAGCTATTACCGCAAGACCAAGCACTCCGGGCTGGATATGCAGCAGACCGGCAAGGTGACGGCCTACGCCCTTGCCGTCTCCGAGGAGAACGCGGGGGGCGGCGTTATTGTCACTGCGCCCACCTGCGGCGCGTGCGGCGTTGTCCCGGCCGTGCTCCATTATCTGAATGAAATCCACGACGACCTCGACGAAGGCGATATGCTCAAGGCCCTTGCCACGGCGGGCCTGTTCGGGAACGTCATCAAGCATAACGGCTCCATCTCCGGCGCGGAGGTTGGCTGTCAGGGCGAGGTCGGCTCGGCCTGCGCCATGGCCGCTGCCGCCGCGGCCCAGCTTATGGGCGGTTCTGTCGGCCAGATTGAATACGCCGCAGAGATGGGACTGGAGCATCACCTTGGCCTCACCTGCGACCCGGTGGACGGGCTGGTGCAGATTCCCTGCATTGAGCGCAACGCCTGCGCGGCCACGCGCGCCATGTCCCGGGGCCAGATGGCCATCCTGTCCGACGGCACACACCGCGTGCCCTTTGACGAGGTAGTCGAGGTCATGACCCAGACCGGCCACGACTTGCCAAGCCTGTACCGCGAGACGTCCACGGGCGGCCTCGCCAAGGCGTACGGCAAGCGCGTGCTCGGCGCAAAATAAAGCCCCCCGCCGCATCCTGCGCGAGTGATGCGGCGGTTTCGCACCTCCACCACGTTGGAGCATTGCGCCCGTCCGGAGCGGTTGATGCCGCCACCCGGACGGGCGCTTGTCTTTTGCTGGCGGGCGTTTGGACGCGTTATGACGTGGGGCGCGGGCCGTGCTATACTCCGGCAGGGCATATGACCCATGCAGAGGAGGAGCCTATGGGCGTTCGGATGGTAGTAGCGGCGATGTGCATGGTGGTCCTTGCGGCGGGAGCCGCGTGGACCGCGGAGCAGGAAGGAGACGGTATGACAGCGCAGACAGCAGTGGCGACCTTTGCCGGAGGATGTTTTTGGTGCCTTGAGTCGCCTTTTGATGGTGAAGAGGGCGTGTTGGAGACTGTGGTGGGCTACACCGGCGGCGAAACGGAGAACCCGACGTACGAGCAGGTGTCCTCCGGCGGCACCGGGCACGCGGAAGCCATCCAGATTACCTACAATCCGGCCGTTGTGGGGTACGATAGGCTCCTTGGCATCTTCTGGCGCAATATCGATCCGCTGGACGCTGGCGGGCAGTTTTGCGACCGGGGCAGCCAGTACCGCAGCGCCATTTTTTATCATGATGTCGAGCAAAAGCGTCTTGCCGAGGCCTCGCGCGATGCCCTCGCCGCGTCCAGCCGCCTTGATGGGCGTATTGTGACGGAAATTGTTCCTGCGGGCGCCTTTTGGCCTGCGGAGGACTATCATCAGGACTACTACCGCAAGAATCCCATCCGGTATAAATTCTACCGCTATGGGTGCGGGCGGGATAATCGTCTTAAGGAATTGTGGGACAAATAAGGCGGCGGAAAGCACACGCATGATGCGGCGGCCCCGGACGGAAACGTCCGGGGCCGCCGTGCGTTTTTAGACGTCGTCGGGGGCTTGGGACAACAGCTGGGTGCCAAGGCCGGTGAGGAGCCAGTCCAGCGATGTGCCGGTGCGCGTCCCCACGGTGACCAGCCAGTCCGGCGGCACGCGGCGGTTTTTTTTAGCATTGGAGATGGACGCCGAGGAAACGTTCAAAAACGCGGCGAGCTCTTTGTAGGTGGCGCTTTGGGTGGCGGTTTTCAGGCGCTCCAGCACGCGAGTGGGCGAGCGCAGCAGCTTGGCGCGCGACAGGTCGCGGACCGTGACGTACATGCGCGGCTCACCAAAGAAGGTGTCGTTGTAGTGGGCGCGGATGAACACCGTGGAGAATTTGCGGCGGCGGTAGCGCACGTCGCATTCAAAGCTGACGGGGCGCTTGCGAGAGAGGACGCGGCGCATGGCTTCCTGCGCGCGGGGCAGGTCCTTGGGGTGCAGCAGGTCCACAATGGAGGTGATGTCCTGCACGCGGCCGTCCTCGGTGGCGCCAAGGATGGGCTGACGACGTTTGGACGTGGCGGTGCGGATGATGCGGCCTTCGGAATCAATGACAAGAAGGGAGTCCGTGCCTTGCTCCATCAGGCTGTGCATGTAGGCGGTTTCCTTTTCCACCTCGTCCGTGATGTCCTTGCAGATGCCGATGAGGCCGATGATATCCTGCGAGGCTTCGTCAAACACCGGGCGGCGGACGATGCGGTACCACTTGTCCTCTCCGGTAAAGTGGCGGGCTAGCGGCGTGGTGATCTCGCGCCGCTCCTGAAAAACCTGAATCGCGGTCTGGATGAGCGGGCGCGAGAGGTCTTCCGGCAGAAATTCCGACTCCGTGCGTCCGGTGATGTCCGTGCGGCTGAGGCCGAAGGCGGCGCAATAGGCGTCGTTGGCGGTGACGATGCGGTGGTCGCGGCCCTGCACCCAGGCGATGTCCGGCAGGGCGTGGACAACGGGGGAGAAGTCCTTGGACAGCTTGTTGGTGTGCGGAAAGCCGCTGGGCAGGAAGTAGCCGGAAAAGGCGCGGATGCGTCCGGATGCATCGCGCACGGGGTGGGCGGTGTACAGAAAGCTGATGGGCGCGCCGTTTTTACAGCGCAGGGTCACCTGGCCGCGTTCAATGCCGCCGCGCCGGAGCATGGTTTTGATGGTCCGGCGGTCTTCTGGGCTGTAGTAGAGCTCGCCCGTGTTGGTGGCGAGCACTTCCTCACGCGTGTAGCCACACATGGAGCAGATGGCGGCGCTGATGTCGAGGATGGCGCCGGCGGGCGTAATGGTAAAGCCCATGGCGCTTTCGTCTTCGTCCTCGCCCAGCGGATGCAAGGGCTTGCCCTGCGCCACAACAAGGTTGGACTGCCCAGCCGGGGTGAGGATTTCCATGCCCTGCCAGCGCAGTTGGCGTACGCCCGACCCGTCGCGCGTGCGCATGCGCAGGACGAGTTCGGCCATGTGCGTGGTCTTGGAACTGCTGGCGATGGTGCCCTTGAGGGCGGCGACTTCAGAAGGTTCGATAAGCTCGAAGATATTGCGCCCGATGATTTCCTCGCGCGCTTGTCCGCGCCTGTCGAGGTAGGCGGCGTTAACGTAGAGCACGGTTCCGTCGGGCTGAAAGATAATGCCGCAGTCTTCACTGTTGGACAGGCCACGGCTATAGAACGAAAGGGCGTCCAAGGCGGTCTCCTTGTGGTGCTGCGTTGTGCGTGGTTGGCGCGGCTCATGCGCCTTGCGCCTGATGGGGCGCGCGGGGGGCGGCAACGGGGGCGGCGTCCTGCCGCTGTTACCGTCATGCCGTACGCTTCGGGGGCGCTTTGGCGGCGCATGACTCGGCGCGTTTAACGCGCGCGAACGCCCTGCACAGTGCCAGAGAGTTCATAAAAAGTGAATCGCCTTTGCTCCCCTTCATAAATCGTGAATGTAAAATGGCGGGATGTGCCTTGCATAAAAGGTTTTTTACGGTACTGTACCGCGCCTGTCATTAAGCGCGTGCGCGCGCAACCGTTTGAGATTCTACAGAGAAGTGAGAGGGGGAAAAGAGTGAAAAAATGTATTGTGGGGCTTATTCTCGCCCTGTTGTGTGGAGCTTTGCTCGGCGGGACGGCGTTTGCGTCCGGCTACGGCATCTATGAGTGGAGTACCAGGGGCAACGCCCTTGGTGGAACGCTGATCGCCCGCGCCGACGACCCGAGCGCTGTGGCCTATAACCCGGCAGGCATCACCCAGTTGCCGGGCATCAACACCATGGCGGGCCTGACCGTTATCGCGCCCAATGCCGAGGTCAAGATGGCCAGCGGACACGGTAACGGCAAGGGTGCGGATTCCGCATGGGCCATCCCGCACGCCTACTACACCCACCAGCTGAGCGATACCGCATGGTTTGGCGTTGGCACCTTCTCCCGCGTGGGCCTTGGCACCGAATACGTGGACGACGAGAACTGGGCTGGCCGTTACAACTGTTCCTACGCGGGCATCAAGTCCACCTCCCTGAACCCGAACCTCGCCATTAAGGTCACGGACAAGCTGTCCGTTGCCGCTGGTGTGGAGATCGTGTTTTTGGAGTTTGCGTTTGATAAGGCGGAGGACCTTGATGCTAAAGTAGGCAGTTCCGCACCTGATCCCAGCTCCAACACCACAGACGTGAAGTCCAAGACCCGCGCTCAGGGCTGGGCACCGGGCTGGAACCTTGCCATGCATTATAAGGCCACGGATTGGTTGTCCCTTGGCGCTGTGTACCGCAGTCAGGTGGATATGACCGTTGACGGTAAGACGCATTTTGACGCCAATCCTGGTGCAGCTGCGATGATTAGCGCTATCCCACCATTTAAGGCTGCCTTTGGCGACCGCACTGATTCCAAGGGCACCGCCCCCATTCCGGCGTCCACGTCATTCGGCATCATGGTCAAGCCCATGGATAAGCTCACTGTCGAAGTCGACGCCGTGCACACGGACTGGAGCTCCTACACGGACCTGACCTTCGAGCATGCAAATACGAATCTTGGCGATGATGGTGTTTCTGGCAGCGACAAGAACTGGCGCGACACATGGCGCTACCAGTTCGGCGTGGAATACGCCATGCGCGACTGGATGGACCTGCGCTTCGGCTACGTGTGGGACGAATCCCCCATTGTTGACGACCACGCCGACTACGCTGTGCCCGGCAACGACCGTCAGATTCTGACCGGTGGTGTGGGCATGCGTTTTGACGAGTGGACCGTGGACCTGTCCTACGGCTACCTGTGGATGAAGGGCCGCGATATCGAAGCCCGCCCCGACGAGGGCGTGTTTGAGTCCGAGATCGAAGACGGCCACTCCCATATGGTGGGTCTGTCTGTGAGCTATGCGTTTTAATTTGTGATGCCGGACCGCTGAAGCGCTTTCTGCCACTGCGCTTTGGCCGGGACCTCTCCGGTGTTTTGCGGGGATGGATGCTGCGTGCGTCCATCCCCGTTTTTGCGTGGAGAGGGCAAAAGATGTGGCAGAGCGGTGGGAGGGCGCATCAGGAAGGCGGCGGTAATGCGTGTGGGAACGCAGGGTGGGCGGGACGAGCATGCTGTGTCGGGACGTCCTTCGCCGTCGTGGGCATCTGTACAGCGTCCTTGCGCTCACATCCGCTGCGGTATTCCCTCGCTATCCCTCCGGCGCTTCCGTGGGCAGGCCCGCAAGGGTGCGCTGCAGCCAGCGGGCGGCCGGGCGCAGGGTGCGGCCGCGCGGCCAGATGAGATAGATGGGCGCGGTGATGGTGGCCCCCTTGAACTCCACGGGCAGTTCCACCAACCGTCCGGCGGCAAGGCTTTCCTGCGTTAGGGACGTGGGCAAAAAGGCCCAGCCCACGCCGGATTCCACAATGCTCCGCACGATGTAGTAGTTTTCGGCCAGCCAGACCGTGTTGCCGATGACCGCCTTTTCGTCGAGGCGTTCGCCGCCGCGGCTGGTGGGGATGACCTCTCGGTAGGCCGCAAGGTCGTCCACGGTAGGCCCAATCATGGCGGAGAGCGGATGCTCCGGCGCGGCAACGACAGTGAATTCCAAATTATGTAGCAGGCGGAAATTGAGGGACGTTGGCGCGTCCTGCCGAAGCGGCGTCATAAGGCCAATCTCCGCGCGCCCGGAGGTGACGAGTTCCGCCACGTCGCCAAGGGCGGCGAACAGGCATTCCAGCTCCACATGCGCAAAGGTCTGCGCAAAATCCGCCAGCACGCGGTTCAGAACGTCCGGCGGCGCCATTTCGTCTGTGGCGATGGTGACGCGGTGCTCCATGCCAAGGGACAGTGTGCGGGCGCGCTCCTCCATCTCCGCCCCGCGCGTGACGATATGCCGGGCGTCGCGCAGCAGGGCGTTTCCTTCCTCGGTAAGCACGGGCAGCTTGCCGCTGCGGTCAAAAAGGTCAACGCCGAGGTCGATTTCCAGATTCATGATGGCGGTGCTGACGGCGGACTGCACCTTGCCGAGGCGCCGCGCCGCCGCTGAAAACGAACCGCTTTCCGCTGCAGCGATAAAGGCTTTGAGATGTTCAAGGTTGAGACTCATGCCCACATCCTATAGAAGGTTCATCCATCTTGATTTGAGATGGTATCTGACTGGATATTGCCTGTAAACACGATATACAGTCGGCTTGTTCGCGCGGGATAGCCGCGGACACTCTACGCCGGAGGCCCCGGCGGACCCACCCCTTCCTGCTGAGCCAAAGCGCTGCGAGCGCGGCGTTGCCGCGTCCGTGACAGGCGGGGTGCGCACAACAAGACAATTTTTCAAGCGAGAGGAATATACAATGCGTACGACAAACGACCGTCTGCGCCACGCGGTTCTCTTTGAACTGTTTGGCCTGCTTATCGCGGCTCCCATGGCCGCATGGGTGACCGGGAAATCCATTTCCCACACCGGTGTTATGAGCCTGAGCCTCAGCCTGTCCGCCATGGTGTGGAACTGTGTGTACAACTGGGGCTTTGACCATATGCTGGTGTGGATGAAACGTCCCCTGCACAAGCGTCCCGTGTGGCTGCGCTCCGTGCACGCGCTGATGTTTGAGGTCACTTTCCTGCTGCTGACGCTGCCCGGCGTGGCGTGGTGGATGGATATGCCGTTGTCGCACGCCCTTGTCATGAACATTGGCTTCTCCACCTTCTTTATGGTGTACGCCTTTGTGTACAACTGGGCCTACGACATCGTGTTTCCCTGCCCGTCCGCAGCGCAGGCCGAAGCCTAACACGGCCTTTCCTTGGTGGTGCAAAAGCGCCCCCTCCTGTTGGAGGGGGCGCTTTTTTTTGTGCTCCGCAGGCTCTCGGACGTTGCCCTTCAAAATCCCAAGTGCGGCCGGGACGTGCGCGTGTGGAAGGAATGCAGCGGCACCACCGCCGTGCTTTCGGGTGAGGCTGGGAGAGGGGAGCGCCGTGCTACGTCATCAGGTCGCGGACCTTGGCGTTGGCGTCGGCCACGCGCTCGGACAGCAGGTTGACGATAAAGCGGTGAATGGCCGCGGTGAAGTGCGGCGCCTTGGCTTGCAGCTTGTGCAGGACCGTGGTGGACAGGCGGTACAGGGTGCAGTCCTCCGCCGCGATGATGGTGGCCGAGCGTGGGGCGGATGTATAGATGCCCATCTCGCCAAAGGCGGTGCCCGGTCCCATCTTTTTCAGGCGCAGAATCTTGCCGCCTTCCAGCTCTAACTGCACGTTCACCATGCCGGATTCAATAAAGTACATGGCGTCGGACGGGTCCCCCTGCCGGAAGACGGGCGTGCCCTTTTTGATCTGTACCTTCTTGAGCACCTTCATCAGCAGGGGGATATAGCGCGGTTCGGGGAAGACGGGCCGCAAAAGCTCCGCAAGGGGCTGACTGTCCACGGTCAGGGCGTCTTCGGCGTCGAGGATATGATCTTCGGCCCATTCAAGGGCGTAGTCGAGCGACGTGACGGTGAGGGAGTGGCGTTCTGGATCGTTCAGGATGCATCCCGCACCCTTGAGCTGTTCCTCAAGCTCAAAGGGGATGTTGGTGAAGACCAGCATAAAGCTGAACTTGCGCGCCATCTGCTGGAGCTTGGTGAAGGAGAGGGCCACGGAGGAGTCCAGCCCGCCGATGAAGGTAAAGTCGAGGAGCAAAAAGCGCAGTGCGTTATGCTCCCTGTTGCGGATGCGGGTATGAATATGGCGGAGCAGGCCGCTGATGGTGCCCAGAAAGATAAAGCCCTGCAGGGCGATGACGTGAATCTGGTCGCCCTTTTCCTTGAGGATGCGGAACTGTGAGGGAGCGCGGTCCACGTTGCTGTGGAAGGTTGCGCCGGACATTTCGTGCTTGACCACGCTCATGGAGCCGTAGCGTCCGGCAACCACCAGCAGCGCGAGGGCTGCTCCGATACCCGCACCGACAAGGATGCCAAAAGCGCAGGTGAGCAGAAAGATGAGGACAAGCAGGGAGTAGTCGCCCTTGTGTGTGAATTGGGTGCGGGTGGAGATGAGCCAGCGCCACATCAGGGACAGGCCAAGGGCAAGGAGCAGGCCCGTTGGGACAAAGCGCGGAATGAACGCAATGGCGTAGTGGATGCCAAACAGCGCGCCACCGCAGGTCAGGGCGGCAATGATGCCCGCCACAGCGCCGCGGGCGCCAAGGGCCTTGTTGCTGAGGCTGCGCGACAGGGCGTAGGTGGCGGGCACGCCGCCTAAGAGGCCCGTCAGCAGGTTGCCCATGCCCATACCGAGGTATTCGCGGTTGATGTCCACGTCGCGGCCGAGGGCAATTTCCATCTGCGTAATCTTATACATGGTGCCCACAAGGATAAGCCCTGTCAGGACCACGATGTAGCCAACGTTGCTGACAATGGCCGCAAGGTCCACGTCATGAATAAGGGAAGAGGAGTAGATGTTCCAGAAGTGGTCCTGCGCCATGGGGGCAAAAAGCCACCCCTGCATCCGCGCCGCCTCAAGGTCCATCCCAAAGGCAAAAAACGCCGCGTGCGCGCCGCCAATGGCAAGGAGCATCAACGGCAGAATAAGCGCGTCCCCGCGCTTGAGGCGCATGACAATAAAGAGCACCAGCCCGAAGGCCGCAGGCGGAATCCACATCAGGCAGGTGGATTCGTCAAACAGCCGCAGCAGCAGGTCCATTCCGGTCCCGGAACACCCCACCACAAAGGCCAGCGTGTATTTGATGACATAAAAGCCCACACCCGCCGCCATGCCCCCGATGGCTTGAATGGGGACAAAGCGCAGCCAATCGCCATTGCCGACGCCGCCAATGGTCCACAGGCACAGCCCCACGAAAACGGTGAGGACCATGGAGGCCGCAAGCAGTGTGGTGCGGACGACGATGGGCGCCGCTGTGTCCGGCAGGGCGGCGTGGACCCCGCCAAGGTAGAGAAACAGCAGCAGGGCAACAATGGACTCCGGCCCGGCAAGGGCAAAGGCTACGCCGCTGCGCGAGGCAATGACCAGCCCGACCACGGTGGCGCTGATAAGCGTGATGCTGAGGGCGTGGGCGAAACTGTTGGCTGTAGGCACCTGCGAGGAAATGAGCAGGGCGGCGGCAACGCAAAACAGAATGCTGAGCAGACCGGAGAACACCCCGGCAAAGAGGTTGAGTCCGAAGTTGCCCTGAAAGATATGTACCGGCTCTACTTCGGCCTCGGTGAGCAGCTCGTGCGGGGCATTGGAGGGCGGCGGGACGGCTGAGGCGCGTGGCGTTGCGTCTGGGATCATGTCGTCCAGATTCAGTTCACCCGCCTCGGCTTCGGCCATAACCGGGGCGCCGCACGACGGGCAGGCAATGGTCTGCCCGAGCGATTTTTCGGAAACGGTGTGAGATTGCCCGCACTTATTGCAATGTACAACTGCCACGGTGCTGACTCCGTCTGAGTGGTTAAAGGCCGAATTTCAATCAATATAGCCTGTTTGCGGAGCAAAGTGCAACTCGTGGTGTGGAAAAAGAGTTGGCGTGGGAGTGAAGGGCATGCGGGAAGCGTGGGGGCAACTGGGCCTTGTGCGCAGGGCCAAGAACCCAATGCGCCCTTCCGGCCGAAGCCGGAAGGGCCGCAGGGCACACCGCGGCGGAGGGATGGCCGCGGCGTGACAGCATTCGTGTGATGTAGGTATGGAGGTAAAAGACCGGCGCAAAGCGCCGGATGGTTCCATGTTCCGCACGCGCCGCGTGGCTGTTTGGAGGACGGTGCGCGGCGCGTGCGGGAAATGGGCGGGACCGAGGTGGGAGCCCGGTCACCAAAGAGTGGGATACGGATTGGCTCTATGCGCCAAAACTGCTGGAGTGCTTCTTGGATTCGAGAATGTGAACACAGGCTGTACCCAAAGGAGGGAGGCCCGGTCGCCAGCAGTATGAGGGCTTTTATGAGCGTAAAGACATCCAGAGTATCCAACATGGCTTTACGTCGAGGTCGATGGGGCTCATCGTTCGCTCGTGGGTTCTATGTAGATATTTTCACATGGCATGGCAAGGGGTTTGTTCACTTTTTTAGTAGAGAAAAAAGATTCATAAAATACGTATGCTTAGCGAAAAGTAAACACTCATTCCTAACGACTTCCGCGCAAGGGCTTCAAAAAACTCCAACAAAAACAGTCTATTACAGTGTCGTTTGGACGACGCAGAAATTTTGTGATCGCGATCATTAAGTTATATAATTCACATAATGTCGAGCGTTGCTGAATTCTGGCGTGTGGTGGGGTTTTGGTGGCGCTGCGGGCTGGCGCAAAAAAACGGGCGGGAAGCGCACTGCGCATCCCGCCCGTCGTGGTGGCAGAAAGAGTGAGGCTAGGACTCGACGAGTTCCAGATTCACCTCAAGGCGCGACAGGTTCACGTCGCGCAGGAAGACCCGCACGCTCTGGCCTATGCCAAAGCGTTTCTTGGTGCGTTCGCCCCAGATTTCCTGACGGTCGGCCATATAGGCATAGTAGTCGTCCTCCAGCGTGGAAAGGCGCACAAGGCCTTCGGCCATGACTTCATTCAGCTCCACCCAGAATCCAAAGTCCGCCACACCGTTGATGATGCCCGTAAACTCCGCGCCAACCTTGTCGCGCAGGAACAGGATGGTCACGCGGCGCAGGATTTCGCGTTCGGCCTTCATGGCCACACGTTCACGGGCGCTCAGGTGGTCGCCAAGGTCGGCAAGGGTGTCAAACTCCGGTGCGGGCACATCGCCAAAGCCTAGGGCCGCCTTGACCGAGCGGTGGATGACAAGGTCGGCGTAGCGGCGGATGGGCGAGGTGAAGTGGCAGTAGCAGTCCGAGGCAAGGCCATAGTGCCCCTCGTTTTCCGGGCCGTAGCTGGCCTGCATCATGGAGCGCAGCACAAGGCGGCCCACAATGAATTCCATATCCGTGCCCTCGGCGGCGGCAATGAGGTCACGCACGGCCTGCGGGGAGGGAGACGTGGGAATCTTGGACCCAAGCTCGGTGCGCGCCAGCATCTTAAAGACGGACTGGAGCTTCTCTGCATCCGGCGAGGGGTGCACGCGGTAGAGGCAGGGCATGTCCCGGTTCTCCAGAAAACGCGCCACCGCCTCGTTGGCGGCAATCATGAACTCCTCCACAATCTGGTGGGAGAAGGTGCGCGCCTTGGGCTGGATGTCCGTGGCGACGCCGTCCATGTCGAAAAAGATTTCCGGCTCGGGCAGGTCAAAGTCCAGGGTGCCGCGGTCCTGCCGCATGCGGTTCAGGATGCGGGCCAGGCGCTCGGCGTCCTCCAGCATGGGGACAACATGGCTGACGGCGGTGCGTTCGGCCTCGTCCTTGTCCTGCAGGATGCGGTGCACCTGCGAGTAGGTCAGGCGCGCATGGCTGCGGATGACGGCGGGGTAGAATGTTTCGCCGCTGCACTGGCCGTCTTTGCCGATGACCATCTCGGCCACCATGGCGAGGCGGTTGACGTTCGGGTTCAGACTGCACAGGCCGTTGGAGAGCGCCTCCGGAAACATGGGTTCCACGGACTGGGGGAAATAGTAGGAGTTGCCACGCTCGATGGCTTCCTTATCCAGCCCGCTGCCCGGCCGCACATAGTGGCTGACGTCGGCAATGGCCACCCACAGGCGGTAGCCTTTGCCCTCGGGGCGCACGCAGATGGCGTCGTCAAAGTCGCGGGCCGTTGCGCCGTCGATGGTGACCAGCGGCAGGTCGCGCAGGTCTTTGCGGCCTGCGAAGTCCGCCTCGCTGGGTTCAACGGGCAACTGTTGCGCCTCGGCCAGGGCGCTGTTGGGGAATTTGCGCGGCACGCCGTGCATCATCTTCACCAGCCCTTCCTGAACGGACACGTCGTCCTCGGCGCCGAGGGCCTCCACGGCGTCACCGGCCCACAGCTTGTGGTCCAACTTTTCACCGGGCAGCACGGAGACAATGTCCCCAAGCGCCGGTTCTTCGTCCAGCGGCTCCGTGTCGCACATAATGTTGAACTGGAGCTTGGTATCCGTGGGGTGGGAGATGAACATGTCCGGGCCGAGGCGCTTGATGAGGCGTACCGTAATCTTGCGCAGTGAGCGGTCCAGAACGCGGACGATGCGGCCTTCCGGGCTTTTGCCCTTGCGGGCGGCGGGGATGACGGCGGCAACCACGCGGTCGCCGTTCCAGGCATCGCCAAAGTTGTTGGGGCTGATGAAAATATCCTTGCGGCGCTTGTCCTCGGGGAGAAGGAAGCCAACGCCCGAGCGCTGGACTTCCAGCGTGCCCGTGACAAGGGACATGCTTTCGGTCAGGCCGTAGGCGCCGCCCTTGGTGCGGATGATTTTGCCGTCGTCCTCAAGGGATCGCAGCAGGTCCTTGAGCGCGCGCTTAGCGCCTTTGCCCTCCTGCAGGCGGGAGAGGATTTCGGCGATGCGCATGGGGCGGCCGACATCCTTGAAGAGCTTCAGCAGATTGCGGGGATTGATGCCGCGCTGGGCGGGACGTGTGTCCTCGCCGGACCGGGAACGTCTTTTCTTTCGTTTACTTGCCATAATGGTTTTATCGTATCCTTTGGATGTGAAATTTTGATGTCGGGGGAATCCGGCATTCTTGTACTGTGCTGGTCTGGGCGCGCTGTGTCCAGCCGTTTGGGCGTGTGGGCAGGGACGGCGCGCCGCGTGTGTGGTGGCGGCGCGGCCAGCGTGTGGCGGCGGATGAAGGGCCGGGGCCCGTTTTGTGTGGCGGCGCTGCGGACGGCTGCGCCGCGCGGGGCGTTAGTCGCGGGGGCGGAGGATGGTCCACCATTCTTCCCACCAGTTGGGGAAGGTCGTCTCCGCGAAGTAGGCCGGACCAAACTCCAGCGTGTGGTCAAAGGTCCACAGGTTGCGCGGCTCAAAGCGCGCCAGCTTCACGGCGTCCTTGGCCGTGCAGAGGATGTGGCGGATGTTTTTTAGGTTCGACTGGTTGCGGATTTCGTCCCAGTCGCGCTGGGTGTAGGTGTAGTGGTCGTCAAACCGCAGGTGCAGTGACGGACGGTCTCCCAGCAGGATTTCCGTGGTCTCCACCACTTGGTCAGGCTCGCCGACGCCGGTGACGAGGGTGTAGGGCGCGCCGCCAAAGGTGCGCGCGGAGTCGGCAACATCCAGCCGCTTGATGCCAAGGGGCTTGAAGGAAAAATTGAACACCGGCGCATTGTACTTGGCGAGGCGTTCCTGAATAAGCGGTTCCAGCGACTGGAACTCGTCCTCCTGACATTTGATAAGGAACGCGGCGGCGCGGGTGAGGGCGCCTTCATCCTCGCGCCACGACCCGGCGGGAATCACCGAGTTCCATTGGTCGATGAGGTCCTTTGGGCGCAGCAGCACAAGGTCAAGGTCGCGCTGCACCTTGAGGTGCTGGAAGCCGTCGTCCAGCAGAAAAAGGTCGGGGCGGAACTCGCGCCATGCCCATTTGGCGGCGCGGGTGCGGTCCGGGTCCACAATAACGCGCGACTCCGGGCACGAGCGGGCAAGGAGCAGGGGTTCGTCTCCGGCTTCCTGCGGCGTGCTGTCCGGGGTGACGAGGTAGTGCGGACCGGGCGGATTGGCCCCATAGCCGCGCGTGAGCACGGCGGAGCTGACATCGTGGCGCTCGCTCCAGCGCATCAGCCATTCCGTCAGCGGCGTTTTGCCACTGCCGCCCCAGCCGATATTGCCAATGCTGACGCAGGGGCGCGGGGGGCGGTGGGAGAGGATGCGGCCATGTTCATACCATTCGCGGCGGGCGCGCATGAGGCGTGCGTAAAGGCGGCTGGGCAGATAGAGCAGCGGGGCGAGAGTCTGTTGCAGAGAGAGTAGGTCGCTCATAGATAAAAAAAGGGGGTGGCACTCCGCCACCCCCGGGAAGGCTTAGTCTCGGGAGGCTCCAAAGAGCCTGAGGAGCATGAGGAACAGGTTGATGAAGTCAAGGTACAGGGTCAGGGCGCCAAGGATGGTGCCGCGGCGGATGGCGGTGTGATCGCCATGGGGCGCGGACTCGCCCATCATGCGCAGGCGCTGGGTGTCATACGCCGTCAGACCCGTGAAGATGACCACGCCAAGCACGGAAATGCCCCACTGCAGCGCGGAGCTGCCGACGAAGATGTTCACGATGGAGGCAATGATGATGCCGATGAGGCCCATGAACAGGAAGCTCCCCCACGAGGTGAGGTCCTTCTTTGTGGTCATGCCATAGACGCTCATACCCGCGAACATGCCCGCGCAGATGACGAAAGTCATAAAGATGCTCTGGCCGGAGTACACCAGCAGAATGCTGGACAGGGACAGCCCCATCAGCGCGCTGTAGGCCAGGAACATGCCCGTTGCCATGCCGGCGCTCATGCGCTGGATGCCAGCAGACAGGAAAAGCACCATGATAAAGGGCGCGAAGATGATGACGTAGCCCATGATGGACCCGCCAAAGAGCAGGTTCAGCATGGCGGGGCTGGACGCCGTAAGGAAGGCGCACAGCGCGGTGACGCCAAGGCCAGCGGCCATCCAGTTATACACGCCACGCATGAACGCATTCACGCCCTCGATGGAGCGCGTCTGCGAGCTGCTGACACTACCGAATCTGTTCATTGTATGTCCTCCTTGAGGATATTTGAGGCGTTTTACGTATGGGTGAATCTAATACCGATTGCGCAAACTGGCAAGTGCCACCGGATGGTACGGCGTAGAATGTGGCGAAAGTGCAGGGTTTTTCACATCGCGCAACTGTTCTACAACAGCGAAGGGACCCAGCGCACCAGTCCAAGCAGCAGCAAAAGCAGTCCTTCCTTGCGGCTGACCTCCCAGCCCGTGCGGATGCACAGCAGCACAATGGCCACGGAGCCTACCAGCATAAGTAGGCTGGTGGTGGCCGCGCCGGAAATGGCCAACGGATGCAGCAGGCTGGTCAAACCGAGCACGCCGCAAAAGTTAAACAGGTCCGAGCCGATGAGGTTGCCAAGCAGCATGTCGTTTTTGCCGCGGACCGACGCCGCAAGGCAGGTGACAAGCTCCGGCAGGCTGGTGCCTGCGGCAACAATGGTCACGCCAATGGCCCATTCCGAAACGCCGATGTGGCGCGCCAATTCCGTTGCCGCGTCCACCATCAGGCTGCCGCCGAAGGACACGCATACAAAGCCCACCAGCAGTTTGGGCGCGTCCAGCCATGTGGCAATACGTTCGTCACAGGCGGGCTCTTCGGTGCAGGCGGTCTTGGGACGCCGGAGAATAAGCACAAGGATGTACGTGACAAGGGTGCCCAGCAAAATTGTGCCGTCCACGCGGCTGAGGGTGCCATCCAGCGTGGTGAGGGTGATAAAGCCCACAACGCCAAGCAGCAGCAGGCCATCGCGCTTCAGCACGGGCTTTGCCGCGGCAATGGGGCGCAGCATGGCCATACTGCCGAGGATGATGCCAAGGTTGAAGATATTGGAGCCAACAACATTGGACAGCGAAATATCCGACAGCCCCTTGAAGGCCGCGGACGCGGTGACCAGAAACTCCGGGGCCGACGTGCCGATGGCAACAATGGTCAGGCCGATGATCAGTTCCGGCACCTTAAAGCGGCGCGCAATGGCCGCGGCGGCGTCAACAATAACTTCCGCGCCGAACCAGAGCAGCGCGGCGCTTATGAGAATGAACACGAACTGAATGAGCATGAAATCCTCAAGAATCAGGTCCGTCCGGGCATGCCACAGGCAGAGGGCGGGCGGACCCGGATGAGTGTTGGGTGAGTTGTCGAATACAGGATGATGCGTGCTCGTACCACATCATGAAGCAGCGGGTGTTGGCAACCTTGGGCCGACGAGGAAAAGCCCGGTCCAGCCGCGGTGGCGTCCGGGTCGAATCGTAATGAAAATCGTGGCCGTTGCCCGGCTCGTTTCTGTGGTGTTGATTCGCCTCAGGACACCCGGTTCGCGTACTGACCAGGCTTTGTGGGATACTAAGCAATACCCGTGCCGTTAGCGCTTTTTGGGGTCCATGGCATTGCGCGTTGGTATGGCGTCCTGCCAGGTGCATTCCTTCCAGCCAAGCGCCGTCTCGCGTGAAGGGTAAATGGTGACGGTGTGTTCGGTGTCACCCTGTGTGACGGTAACGGTGATGTCCGTTTCCGCGCGGCGCGCCTTGGGCGAGAACGACGCCATAAAGGCGGCGGCGTCACGCACGGCGTCTTCGGTCCATGCGCCGGCAAATTGACGCCCCAGCGCGAGGGGACCGGGATAGCCCACCACGTCAAAGACGAGGTCCGTCTCGGTGATGTTGCGGCGGATCATTTCATTACTATGCTGGTCGCGGCCGATGGTCAGCCAGTGCGTACCCGCCCAGTATTGCCGCCCCACGTTGGACAGGTAGAAGTCCTGCGCCGTGGGCGCGGGGTGGTGCTGGAACACCGGCGCGTAACGGCAGGCCGAGGCCTGTTCCGTCAGGCGGCAGCCGCCAGCGGGGGTGGGGATGTCCGTGATGCCGAATTCTTCGGCAAGGCGCAGCTGGTCCTTACGGCCACGGCCGGAGATGCCGTGCAGGCGCTCGCGGTCCACCAGACCGGATTCCTCCATGGGCGTGGGCGGCAGGGTTTTGGCGCACAGCGGGCGCAGCAGCAGACCTTCGGTGCCGGATTCATTGATGACGGAGTTCATGGCGTCACGCCGTTGCGACATGGGGCGCTGGCCCACCACCTCGCCGGTGGCGATGAATGTGGCGCCGTACTTCTCCAGCAGCTGGCGGGTGTGGCGCAGCATGATGATTTTGCAGTCCACGCACGGGTTGTAATACTTGCCAAAGCCGTACTTCGGCTTATTCAGCATCATCTGGACGTAGTCGTCGCCGATATTCACGACGTCGATGTCCAGCCCGTAGGTTTTGCGCCAGCCGCGCACGCGGCCCGGATGCCCAAAAAAGGGCGTGACGAAGTGCAGGCATTTGACGCGGAGGCCCTGTGCCTGAAGAACCTTGGCCGACAAGAGTGAATCGAGCCCGGCCGAAAACAGGGCCAGAGCGTCGTATGTGGTGTTCTTGGTCATGGGAAGAAAGGCTATACCCATGCTCGGCGCGGGTGGCAAGGGGTGAGGCTGGCGGGAAAACCTTATGCCAAGCGGCTTCGTCAATTATTCCGAGAGAAATGGTCGGAATGTTTGCTGCGCACAAATTTTCTCCTGCCGCCTCCCCTGCGGGGACACGTGCGCAGTTGCCGGACGGCGGGGGTTCTGCTATGTGTCGGAGGCTTTCGCTATAAATATTTCATGGAGTGATACATATGGCCAAACGTCGTACCCAGCAGCTGAGTCCCGAAGAAATGCGCAGGGAGGCATTGAGCACCGCTCTGTCGACCATTGAGCGCAAGTACGGTCAGGGTTCTGTCATGAAGCTGTCCGACGATGCGCATGTCAATATACCGACCATTCCCACCGGCTCCATTGCATTGGATATGGCGCTGGGTATCGGCGGCATCCCACAGGGTCGCGTCACCGAGGTCTACGGTCCCGAATCTTCGGGTAAGACCACGCTGACCCTGCATATCATTGCAGAATGCCAGAAGCAGGGCGGCGTTGCCGCGTTTATCGACGCGGAGCACGCTCTGGATATCAACTACGCCCGTCGCCTCGGCGTCAACACCGAGGAACTCATCATCTCCCAGCCGGACTACGGCGAGCAGGCGCTGGACATCGCCGACATGCTCGTGCGTTCCGGAGCCGTGGACATCATCGTCATCGACTCCGTTGCCGCGCTTATCCCGCAGGCCGAGCTGGAGGGCAACATGGGCGAGACGCAGGTGGGCGGACAGGCGCGCCTGATGTCCCACGCCCTCAGAAAGCTGACGGGTACCATCCATAAGTCCCGCGCTTCCGTCATGTTCATTAACCAGATCCGTATGAAGATCGGCATGACGGGCTACGGCAGCCCCGAGACCACCACCGGTGGTAACGCCCTCAAGTTCTACTCCTCCATCCGCATGGACATCCGCCGCATTCAGACCTTGAAGGACAAGGAAGAATCCTACGGCATCCGCGCCCGCGTGAAGGTGGTGAAGAACAAGGTCGCCCCGCCGTTCCGCGAGGCCCAGTTCGACGTACTCTACGGCACCGGCATCTCCCGCGAGGGTGAGCTTCTGGACATGGGTGTCGAGAACGGCATCGTGGAGAAGAGCGGCTCGTGGTACGCCTTCGGTTCCGAGCGCCTTGGGCAGGGCAAGGAGAACGTCCGCGCCATGCTGCAGGAAAACACGGAACTGGCCCAAACCATCGAGACGGCCCTGCTCAAGCATCTGGGCGTCATTGAAGACGATGAGGCCGAAGCCCCCGCGGCGGAGACGGAAAGCACAACCGAAACCACCCCGGCCGAGGCATAACTTTACCCCAATCGGCGGGCTGCTCGCACGGAGCAGCCCGCCGACCTGCCTTTATACCCTTGACCCGCCAAAAGAATTTCATCGCCCCGCAAGGGGCGAAACGCATGTGTACAGGAGAGCTGCATCGTGTTGAGTGCCAATGAGATCAGGACGAAATTCCTGGAATATTTCGAACGCCACGGGCATACCATCGTGGAATCCGCCTCCCTCGTCCCCAAGGATGACCCGACCCTGCTGTTTACCAACGCAGGTATGGTCCCCTTCAAGAAGATTTTTCAGGGGCAGGAAAAGCGTGACTACAAGCGCGCCACCACCTCCCAGAAATGTCTGCGCGTGGGCGGCAAGCACAACGACCTCGAAAACGTGGGCCGCACCGCGCGCCACCACACGTTCTTTGAGATGCTCGGCAATTTTTCCTTTGGCGACTACTTCAAGGAACAGGCCATCGGCTTTGCCTGGGGCTTCATCACCGAGGAACTCGGTCTGCCCAAGGATAAGCTCTACATCACCATCTACAACGATGATGACGAGGCCGCCGAGCTGTGGCAGCGCGTTGCAGGCGTTTCCCCGGACCGCATCTACCGCCTTGGCGAGAAGGATAACTTCTGGTCCATGGGCGACACCGGCCCCTGTGGTCCCTGCTCCGAAATCCACATCGATCAGGGCGAGCACATGTCCTGCGGCCCGGACTGCGGCATCGGCAAGTGCGACTGCGACCGTTTTCTGGAAATCTGGAACCTCGTGTTCATGCAGTACAACCAGCACGCCGACGGCACCCGCACCGACCTGCCCCGTCCCAGCATCGACACCGGCATGGGCCTTGAGCGCATCGCCGCCGTGTGTCAGGGCGTGTTCTCCAACTTTGATACCGACCTCTTCCAGTCCATCATTGGCTACACCGCTGAGCTCACCGGCGTGAAGTACCGCCAGCAAGGTGAGGACGTGGACACCGCGCTGCGCGTCATTGCCGACCACAGCCGCGCCATCGCCTTCATGATTGCCGACGGCATCCTGCCCTCCAACGAGGGCCGTGGCTACGTGCTGCGCCGCCTCATCCGCCGCGCCCTGCGCTTCGGCAAGCTCATCGGCCAGAGCGAGGCCTTCCTGTACAAGGTCGCCCTCAAGGTCACCGACGACATGGGCGGGCAGTACACCGAACTGCATGAGAACAAGGACTTCATGACCCGCGTGGTCCGTGAAGAGGAAGAGCGCTTCGCCCAGACCCTCGACAAGGGCCTCGTCATGCTCGAAGACGAGCTGGCCGCCCTGAAGGACGCAGGCACGACGCAGGTTTCCGGCGAGGTCGCCTTTAAGCTGTACGACACCTACGGCTTCCCCCTCGACATCGTGAACGACGTTGCCGAGAAGCAGGGCTACACCGTGGACGAGCCCGGCTTTGTCGCCCTCATGAAGGAGCAGAAGGAGCGCGCCAAGGCCGCGTGGAAAGGCTCCGGCGAGACCACCCTCGCCAGCCGCTTTCAGGCGCTGCTTGAGGAAGGCTTGCGCTCCGAGTTCGTCGGCTACGACTATCTTGCCGCCGAGTCCCGCATCGTCTCCCTCATGAACGATTCCGCCGACGCCGTGGACCAGCTGGCCGAAGGTGAGGAAGGCTACATTGTTACCACCCGCACGCCCTTCTACGGCGAGTCCGGCGGGCAGAGTGGCGACACCGGCATGATTTCCGCCCCCGAGGGCACTGCACTGGTGCTGGATACCCTCAAGCCCGCCGCCGAGTTGACCGTGCATCACGTCAAGGTCGACAAGGGCACCGTGCACGCCGACCAGGAAGTGCTGCTGGAAGTCACCGAAGAGGAGCGCCTTGCCGCCGCGCGCAACCACACCGCGACCCATCTGCTGCACGCCGCGCTGCGTACCGTTCTTGGCGAGCACGTTAAGCAGTCCGGTTCCCTCGTGGAGCCGAACCGCCTGCGTTTTGACTTTACCCACATCTCCGCCATGACCGAGGACGAAATCAAAGACGTGGAAGCCCTCGTCAATCGCGCCATCATGGCCGACATTTCGCTGGATGTGCAGGAGATGGACTATCAGGACGCCGTCTCCAAGGGCGCCATGGCCCTCTTTGGCGAAAAGTACACCGAGTCCGTCCGCGTGGTGGAAGTGCCCGGTGAATCCATCGAGCTGTGCGGCGGAACGCATCTGCGCAGCACCGGTCAGGCCGGGCCGTTCATGATTCTCTCCGAGACGGGCGTCGCCGCTGGCGTGCGCCGTATCGAGGCCGCCACCGGCTGGCGCGCCATGCAGCAGCTCATGGACTACCGCACCGTGACCAACGAACTCGCCGCGTCTCTCAAGGGCAAGCCCGAAGAAGTTGTGGACCGCGTTCACGCCCTGCAGAAGGAAGTCAAAAGCCTTAAAAAGGACATGGAAAAGCTGGCCGCGCAGGCCGCATCCGGCAAGGGCAGCAACCTCATGGACAGCGTCGAGGAAATCGGCGGCGTGAAGGTTCTGGCCGCCAAGGTGCCCGCCCCCAACATGGGCGCTCTGCGTAAGCTCATGGACGACGTGCGCTCCAAGCTGGACTCCGGCATCGCCGCCCTCGTGTGCGAAGCCGACGGCAAGGTCAGCCTCGCCGTCTACGTTTCCAAGGACCTGCACGACCGCTTCACCGCTCCCGCCCTCATCAAGCCCGTAGCGGCTGAGATCGGCGGCTCCGGCGGTGGACGCCCCGACATGGCGCAGGCTGGCGGCAACAACCCCGCTGGCATCGACGCCGCCCTTGCAAAGGTGAAGGAACTCCTCTCCGCCTAAGCATCGGCGCAGTCGCAACGAGACCCCAACGGCCGGGCTCCCTTCAGGAGCTCGGCCGTTTCTCATCATGGCGCGCGGGCGCCAAGGTTGACAGGCGGTCAGCCATATGGAAAACGCACCATGTGCAGACAGATATTACAGACGGCGCAATATTTCGCGTTGTTATCAAAGGAGACAATTATGATGAAGCATATCGTTCTGGCAGTGCTGCTTGTCGGCCTTGTGGCCGGATGCAGTGCTGTGAAGGACAGCCAAAGGGAAGAGTCCTCCATGTTACACTCCGTGGCGGCGCTTCGCGACGCCGTTGAGCAGCATGACGTCAAGAAAATTCGGACTTACATCGACCTGCACCACATTGTGGAGCAGGCCGTTCGCAGCGATACGAAGCGGCGTCTGGAGGCCGGGTTGCCTTCGCCCTTTGGGCACCCTTATGAGCTGCTGCAAAAAAAAGGCACGCAGGATCACCTCGTCACCATGTGGTACACCATCAGCAAGGCCGAACTGAGGCGTGGTGAAGACACACGATACGACGAGCCCATCGATCTGTGGCCCTATTCCGTGATGACCTATCAGCGCCTGCGCGCCATGCTGGCAGAGGATCCCGAAATCCGAGAGGACGGCGGCGTGTACCATGCAACGTTTCATATTCCGGAATTCGAGGGCGTCGCTCCCGTGGATGTCGATTTTGTGATGGTCAAGTCCGGCGAGATTTGGCGGCTTTCCTCCATCGATAATATTCAGGCTGTGATTGACGTTTTTGCTACGTCGATAAACGAGTAATTCGGCCATCGGCCCCTTTGGGCGAGGCAGACAACACAGGCCGGAGGCGCACAAGTGCGTCTTCGGCCTTTTCTTTTTTTTCTTTTTTGCTCCGCAGGCCAAAGGGCCGCGGGCCCTTTGGAATCCCATTTGCGCACAGGCCGGGTGCCTTAGGAGAGGGCGGTCGTCACCCCTGACGACTCTCGGGAGAGGAGGTCGTGATGGCGTGTGTTGGAGTGGGGGCGGGGCTTTTTTTGCTCCGCAGGCCAAGGGGCCGTGGGCCCTTTGGAATCCCATTTGCGCACAAGCCGGGTGCTTTAGGAGAGGGCGGTCGTCACCCCTGACGACTCTCGTCCGTGTGGAGGGGGAATTTTTTTTGGGGGGGCGCTGTGGAAGGGCGGTGAGAATCCCTGTTTGGGGGGGAAGGGAAGGTGGCTGAGGAGTTGGGTATTGTGGGAGTGTGTAATTCCACCCTAAACCCTGTATTTTCGGGGGCGGCTTCCGCCCCCGAAAATCCTAAGGATTCTTAAGGAAATTATTTCCTTAAGTCGCCGAAGGCATGCTTTTTCTTCATTTTTGCCTCCACCAATGAGGTGGGATGCGTATGGGCCTTCATTCAGCCGTGAAGGTCCATACGCATCCCGAACCACAACCCGTTTTCCGGCCCGGCTCTCTGTGGGCCGAAATTTGGGTGCCTGCTGAGGGTGGCAGCGCCTGAGCAGGCAGGAGGCAAACGGGTGTGTGCTACGTGTTCAGCCGTGGGCGCCTTAGGACGCGATGGCCTTGCGCAGCACCTCCATGGCGGGCTTGCCGTTGGCGGCTTTGACGCCCTTCAGCCAGGGGGCGATGGTCTTCATATTATTTTTGATCCACTTCGCGGCGACGGTTTCGGGCGCCTGTTCCTTAAAGCCGTACTCGTTAATCCACTCACTCTGGGTGTGGCCGGAGATGTACAGGTTTTTCAGGAAGGTATGCACCTGCGGGAAGCGGTCCTTAAAGTCGTTGCTGGCGAGGGTGTAGACGATGGACTCGTTAACGAGGCCTTCGGTGCCCGGCACGCCCGTGAGGAATTTCATATCCATCTGGAAGTTCATCCAGTGCGGGCGCCAGCCGTGGAACACAACCCACTGCTTGTGCTTAATCTTGTCCTGCACGGCCTTAATCATGGCCGGTACGGGGCTGCACAGCATTTTCCAGTCACCAAGGTTGGCGACGTTGTTGTCGATGATTTTTTCCGTAGAGGTCTGCATGCCGCTACCGACCTCAATGCTGTAGATGGTGTTTTCAAACTTGTCGGCATTGGGGGCCAGGTCGGCGATGGAGCGCACGCCGGCGTCCCACACGTAGTTGGGCACGGCGAGGCTGACGCCTGCTTCATCGAGGTTAGTGCCCACGATTTCGAAGGCGTTCTTTTCGTTCAGGGGGTTGAACAGTTCGTTCTGGAGCGGAATCCAGCTGGCGAGGTAGGCATCAACGTCGCCGGTGGTCAGGCCGTTGTAGACCATAACGGCGCTCACTTCGACCTGCTTGCTTTCGTAGCCAATGGCTTCGAGAATTTGGGCGACGACTTCGGTTTTAACGGTTACGCCCGGCCACGGCGGAACGCCGAATTTAACGGGCTGCGCATGGGCGCTGAGGGGGGCAATGATACAGAAAACGGCAATGGCGAGAGTTGCGAGTATGTTTCGCAAGCGAACCTCCTGGTTATGGTGCATAGGGTCGGCTTTGCATCCCGTGAGCGAGGCGTGCAGGAGCCGGACCGGGCCATCCCCTGCGCTGCATCGGTACATGTGCCGTGAAGCGGCTTACGGAGCCAGTATGGTGACCGGCTGGATGGTCCGGGGCCACGCGCCAACGGCAGGCCGTGCGGGGGCTGATGCCGGGGCGCTCTTTGGGCGGTCTGTCGGCGCGATGGCGACAGACCGCATGCTCACATCGTTCTAACCGGCAAAGTCCCGGCGAACGGCGTCGATGGCGGGGGCGCCGTCGACAGTTGTGACGCCGTCAAGCCACGTGGCGACGGTGTCGAGGTGCTTTCGAATCCAATCCGAGGCGACTTTCTCCGGGGCGATTTTTTCAAACCCGAAGCTGTTGATCCATTCACTCTGCGTGTCCGCCTTGACGGTGAACTGCTTCAGGAACGTATGCGCCTGCGGGAAGCGGTCCTTAAAGTCGTTGCTGGCGATGGTGTACACCATGCTCTTGCTCACGAGGTCCTCCGTGCCGGGGACGCCTTCAAGGTACTTGATGTCCATCTGGAAGTTCATCCAGTGCGGCTGCCAGCCGTGGAAGACCACCCACTGGTTATTGCGGATGCGCTCCTGCACGGCGGAGAGCATCACCGGCGTGGTGCTGCTGACAAGCTGCCAGTCCGCAAGACCAGCGACGTCGTTCTCCACCATCTTTTCCGTGGCGGCCTGCATGGCAGAGCCAACCTCAATGGTGTACAGCTCGTTGTCAAACTTGTCCGCGTAGGCGTCCAAATCCGCAATGGAATGCACGCCTGCGTCCCAAACATACGAAGGGACACAGAAGCTGATGTTGGCTTCGCTGATGTTCATGGCCACGACATCAATGGCGTTTTTTTTCTTCAGCGGCAACAGCATGTCGTTTTGCTGCGGCAACCATGCGGCAAGGCACGCGTCCACATCGTCCGTAGTCAGCCCCTTGTAGATAATGGGCGGGCCAATCTCGAGTTGGACGGCGTCATACCCCATGGAGTCCAGAATCTGACAGACAACCTCAGACTTCACAGTAACACCCGGCCACGGCGGGACACCAAAGCGTATGGAATCCGCACTCGCGGAAAGCGGTACACACAAACTCAGTACAAAAAGAAGTACACTAAGACAGAGCCTACTCAATACGACCTCCAGGTTGTGGTGGGAAAGTCCGGCGCGAATTACAAGATGATGCGTTTCACTGCGCGCCAGCTGAAAGACTGTGCAGTGTAGTAGATAGAAAATGCCGCAGTCCTTGTCAAATTCATCCCCACAGTACCCTATTAACGGGTACGTATCGGTTATATTCGCATTCTGCGTTTCCGCGCCTTTTCTCAGGTTCCGTGCCGCGCTGCGTTGCGTCGCTAGCCCAATACGACAGCGGCTTTGCCGTCATCCGGCGCCCACGTTTTTCACGAGTTCGCAGGCGCTTGCGCTGGTGTTCGCATTCTTGGTTTGCGTATGCGCACATGGTGGCATGAGTGGGGCGGATCGTGTGAGTGGGGATGTTTTGGGTATGTGGCGTGCAGAAAAGAGGGCGAGAAAGAAGAAGGCGATGATTTGTGCTCCGCAGGCCAAAGGGCCGTGGGCCCTTTGGAATCCCATTTGCGCACAGGCCGGGTGCGTGTGGATGACACTGCCGTCACCCCTGTATGGCTCGCGTCCGAGTGGATGGGAATATTTTGGAGGGCGCCTGCGCTGTGGATGGGCGGTGAGGATCCCTGTTGCATGTGGGATGAGGCATGTGTGGAGTACGGGGGAACTGCGGGTTTGAAGATTGTCTTTTATCCCTCAAGAACCTGTATTTTCAGGGGCGGCTTCCGCCCCTGAAAATTATAAGGATTCTTAAGGAAATTATTTCCTTAAGTCGCCGAAGGCAAAAAAAGGCCCGGCATTCCCTCCACACCTCCGCATGGCGCTCTGCACGCCCCAACACAAAAGCCCCACGACTTCCGTCGTGGGGCTTTTGTGTTGCGATATGTCTGGCGAGTGGGGGGGGCTAGTCTTGGCACTTTTGCATGTAGCGGTAGATAGTTGCTTCTGAGGCGTCGAGGTACTGTGCGACGACGCCGACGCTGCCTTTGATGAGGAAGACGCCTTTTCGGTTGAGTTCGGCGACGATTTCGGTTTTTTCGTCGGCGGTCATGCGTTCTGGCGGAATATTGTAGCGGCGGATGACGTTGAGGACCATATTTTCGGTGAGGTCTTCGATATTTTCGTGGAAGCTCTCTTCGCCGTGCGTAGGGGCGATATCGGGTGAGAGCGACGCGCCGAAGCCACCGTTTTCGATCATATTATCGAGCAGTTCGCGCACTTGGCAGACTTTGGTGACGTCCATGTTGAGACAGAGCATCCCGAGCAGTTCACCGTCGGCGTCTTTGATGAAGTAGGTTGCGGAGTGCAGGCGTTTGCCGTCTTTGGACAGCGAGCTGTACTCCATGATGAAGCTGCGGTTCTCGTACTGTTTTTCGCGCAGGAAGCTGAGTGCGAGATCGGTCAGGGGCGCGCCGATGCGGCGTCCGCTGATGTGGTTGTTGGCGATGGCGACGACGGATTTTTCAACGCTGGTTGTGTCGTGCAGGACGACTTCGCAATCCTTCCCCAAGAATGTGCCCAGGAATTCCACAAGGGGAATGTAATCCTCGATAGAGCACAGATGCGATGTTTTTTGAAAAGCCACTGCTGGTTCCCTTTGTTGTGTGTTGCGAATTGATGTTTGTGTATACAATGGCGTTTCCGTGTGTGCAATGTTGCTGTTTTTCATCGTTTAAAAGCGGCCCCGAACTATTCGGGGCCGCTTTGTTGTGTCATCTCGTCATGTTGAGCACTGGCGTATGAGGTAGGGATGGGTGCCGGTTGCTCTATGCGGCTGTTCCTTGACGAGTTGCCGCGTGCGGGCAGCCTTTTGACACCATGGTTTTAAGGATGACCTTGTCGGTTTCCTTCATGCCATGAGAGCCAAGGCAGCCGAGGTTGAGGATGGTCTTTTCGACATCATTGTCGACGATGCCTTCACTGCCGGAGATGCTGTGTCCCTTCATGGCGAGGAAGGCGGACTGCAGGCCGGTGCTGACGGCGGAGGCGACCTTGAGGGCGCAGCCGTTTTTGGCACCGTCGCAGATCATACCGGCGATGCTGCCGACCATGTTGTTAATGGTCATCTCCACTTCCTTGATGCCGCCGTCCAGCAGAAGGACGAGGGCGCATCCGGCGGCGGTACCGGCCACGGTGGCTCCGCACAGTGCGGACAGGCGTCCGAGGCTGTGCTTGATGTGGATGCTGGTGAGGTGGCTCATGATGAGCGCACGCGCCAGCTTTTCCTCGGAGGCTTCGAGGCGGTTGGCGCAGGCCAGCACAGGGATGGTGCAGGTCAGGCCTTGGTTGCCGCTGCCGGAGTTGCTCATGACGGGCATCTGTACGCCGTGCATGCGGGCATCGGTGGCTGCGGTGGAGAGCTTGACCGCCTCATTGATGATGGAATCACCCATGATGTGGTCTTTGATGCTCTCCTCGATGTTTTTGCCCACGCCGAGGCCGTAGGAGCCGCTGAGGCCCTTCATGGCCATGGCTTCGTTCATGCGGGCGGCTTCGAGGATGAAGGAGATGTCCTCAAGGGGCGCATTGTTTGCGAAGTCGAAGATGCTGTCCATGGTGAGGGACCATTCTTCGTGCTCTGCGTCCTCTGCGCTGCCGGAATCCACATGCATGATGACGTCGCCGTTTTTTTCTACGTAGACGAGGCCGGTGTGGTGGCCTTTGAGGATGACGCGCGCGGAGTCGTCGCCTTTGGTGGCGATGACTTCGCAGTAGATGAGCTCGTCATTGTCTGCGACGTCGAGGACCACACGTTCTTCGGCCAGCATTTGCTTGGCCTCTTCGGCCTGCATGGGTGAGAGGTCTTTGAGGACCTCAAGCATGGCTTCGGACTTGCCGCCTATGGCACCAGCGGCGACGGCGATATTCAGGCCGCGTTCGCCGGTACCGGGGACGCCGACACCCATTCCGTTCTTGAGCAGGTTGCCCGAGACGAAGGCTTCGAGTTTCTCGGGGGTGGCACCGAGGGTCTCTGCGGCCTTGGCTGCGGTAAGGGCCACAGCGATGGGTTCGGTACATCCGATGGCGGGAACGACTTCACGGTGAAGCAGTTCGATGTATTGGGTCCATTCGGCTTTCATGTCTGCTATCTCTTATTCGTTAGCGGCGGCTGCTTGGGCGTTGGCCTTTGTAAGCTCGCCGTTTTTGTTGAACAGTCCTTCCAGCATGAGGGCGATGGCGCCGTCACCGGTCACGTTGCACGCGGTGCCGAAGCTATCCTGCAGGGCGAAGACGGCAACCAGCAGGGCGACACCCGCGGGGTCGAACTGGAGCACGCCGACGACGATGCCAAGGGAGGCCATAACCGTGCCGCCGGGGACGCCGGGAGCGCCGATGGCGAACACGCCGAAGAGGATGATGAACAGGAACATGGTGCCGAAGGTCGGCAGGTGGCCGTAGAGCATCAGGGAGATGGTCATGGCGAAGAAGGTTTCAGTCAGCACGGAGCCGCACAGATGGATGGTGGCGCCGAGGGGAATCATGAATTCGCTGGTGTCCTTGGAAAGTACCTTGGACTTGCCGGCGCAGCGCAGGGCCACGGGCAGGGTGGCGGCGCTGGACATGGTGCCAACGGCGGTGAGGTATGCGGGGCCGTAGTGCTTGATGACTTCGATGGGGTTACGGCCGGAGATGATGCCTGCGATGGTGTACATCACGGTCAGCCAGATGGCGTGGCCGAGCAGCACCAGCACGATGACCTTCAGGAACACGGGCAGCTGCTTGGTCAGGCTGCCTTCGTATGCCAGAGCGGCAAAGGTGGTGGCGATGAACAGCGGCAGGACGGGGATGACCATCTTCTGGATGACCTTGAGCATGATGGCTTCAAACTCGAACAGGCCTTTCTTAAAGCCATCGGCCTTGGTCCACAGCACGGTCACGCCGAGGATGATGGCGGTGACGAGTGCGGTCATCACGGACATGATGGGCGGAATGTTCAGCTGGAAGGTGATCTCCGGCAGCTCGCGCAGGCCAGCAACGGCGGTGGGCACGGACAGGTGCGGGATGATCAGGTAGCCAGCGACACAGGCCATGGTGGCCGCGCCCACGGCGGAGAGGTAGGCGATGCTGGCGCCAGCGCCCAGCATGCGGTTGGCGTTATTCTGCAGCCGGGTAATGGACGGCGCGATGAACGCGATGATGACCAGCGGGACAGTGTAGAAAATGAACTGTCCAAGGACGTGCTTCAGGCTGCACACCACTTCCATGACGGCTTCGTTGGCGACGAGGCCAACGATCACACCTGCGGCGATGCCCATCAGGAGCTGGAGAATGAAACCCCATTCACTCTTCTTTTTCTGACTCATTGCAAAACCCCTCTTCAAGAATCGGTTGAGTGTGTCGCATCACCGCACTGCACACGAGGTGATGCGAGCCGCCCCACACAGCGTGGGGCGGCACAATTCGGACGGGAACAACTATTTGGCGGCGATAACTTCGATCTCCACCAGTGCATCCTTGGGAAGTCTGGCGACCTGGAAGCAGCTGCGGCCCGGGAAGGGTTCGCCGAAGTAGGAGGCGTACACTTCATTCATAGCGCCGAAGTTGGCCATGTCGCTCAGGAATACGGTGGTCTTGACCACGTCGGTGAGCTGCGCGCCGCCGGCCTCGAGGATGGCCTTGACGTTTTCGAGAGACTGCTTGGTCTGCTCTTCGATGCTCTCGGGCATGTCACCGGTTTCGGGATTGATGGGCAGCTGGCCGGAGGTAAAGATCAGGTTACCTGCGACGCCGGCCTGAGAGTAGGGGCCGATGGCTGCGGGGGCGGTGGTGGTATTGATGATATCGGGCATTGTTGGAGCTCTCCTTTGCTGGATTACCGTTTCGTGTGTTTGTGTTTTTGGGATAGTTCTGTTTTTCACGCTGGTCAATAAAAAATTTGCACAGCGATAAGAATTTTTTATTACACTGCGGCACCAGCCGTGAACGGCGTGTTGATTAAATGCTGGAATTTAAAAGGGTTGGCCGACACTCGCAGCGTGAGAGAAAATCGTGCAAGCGTGAGAATTTTTGTCTCATGGAGAGAAAAGCGCGTGCGAAAGAGGTGGAAAGGCGGTGGTTTCGCAAAAGGGAGAGCAGCGCTGATACGGGAGCGAATTGGTGCTGCGGCGAGAGATGGGCGGCAGAAATCAGAAGCGCTGGCGCGGGCGAAACAGGGCGCGGGCGTGGGGCGGATGATGCTGAACAGATGCAGGTGATGGCACTTGAGAAATGGCGGCGGTGGTCTGCGGCGCGGTGTGGTGCAGGCCGGGATGCGGCGTGTGCGAAGGAGCGCGGCGAGTGTGGGCCGAAGTGGGAACCCTATTCGTGGTTGCGCAAAATGTCCAGAATCTCAAAGCGCGACGCCTGCCACGCCGGGTAGCCGCCGGCGGCCAGGCCCAGCAGCACGGACCCCACAAGAATGCCCGCCATCAGCCCCGGACGGTATACAAAGGGGAATCCCGCCACGGCGTAGACCACGCTGATGAGGCCAAGGGCGCAGATGACGCCAAGGGTGCCGCCAATGCCGGAGAGCAGCCCCGCCTCGAAGAGGAATTGACTGATGATGTCCGAGCGGCGCGCGCCAACGGCGCGGCGGATGCCAATCTCCATGCGCCGTGCGCGCACCAGCAGAATCATAATGGACAAGATGCCGAGTCCGCCAACGGCAAAGGACACCGTGGAGCTGATAAGCCCCAGCGTGCCCACAAGGTCGAGGGCCTGTTGCTGGAGCTTGATGGTATCGCGCGCGGTGAGCACGGCAAAGTCGTCGGGCTGGCCTTCGGAAATGTTGTGCCGGTGGCGCAGAATGGCTGAGGCCGACTCCTTGGCGCGTTCTGGGTCCACCCAGTCCGCAAGCTGAACATACGCGCCGGAGATGGCGTCGGTGTTGGCCATGCGGCGCATATAGGTCGTGATGGGGACGAAGACCTGCTCGTCTTGGTCCGTGCCCACGATGTCGCTGCCTTTAGGCTCCATAACCCCAATCACGCGCAGGCGCGCGCGAAAGAAGGTGACGCGCTGGCCGAGGGCTCGTTCCGGCTGGCGGAACAGGCGGGTGGCAATTTTTTGCCCCAGCACGCAGACCATGGCCTTGTCGGTGACGTCTGCGGCGGAGATGAAGCGGCCAAAGTCCGGCGTGAGGTTGCGGACGGTGCTGTAGCCGGGCGTGACGCCGATGAGCACGGAGGGAATTTTGGTATCGCCCGCGCGGATGGGCATATCCGTTTGGGTGAAGGGGGCGTGGCGGCGCGCCCCGGGCATGCCGTCGGCGAGGGCTTGCGCGTCGGCCATGGTAAAGGTGCTGGCTGTATCCTTGACGCGGGCGTCGCCGCGCCGCCAGCGGATGCGTCCGGCGCGGGCCATGAAGAGATTTGGGCCGAGCTTTTGGATTTCCACCTCGGCCTTGCGCACCATGGCCGTGGACATGTGCTGGACGCCCGTCAGCGCCAATGCGCCTAAAAACACGCCAAGCATGGCAAGCGCGGTGCGCAGCTTGTGCGTTTGCAGGGACCGTATGGCGATGTTCAGGCTGAAGTGCATGCAGGGCTCCGCGTGTGGCGTCTGGTGGAATACGCGGCTTTCGTACGCCGCACCGCAGAGAATACGGGAAAAGACGGCGGGGGCAAAGCCCCGAAAGGATGGAAAAACGCGCCGCCGTCACCAGCTGGAAGGTGACGGCGGCGCGGGTGGGTTACATTTCCTGCGGCAGCTCTTTCAGCTCGGCCCACGAGAAGACGGGGCCGTCCACGCAGACGAATTTGTCGCCGATATTGCAGCGGCCACACAGGCCTACGCCGCATTTCATGCGGCGCTCCAGCGTGGTGATGATGCGCTCGGGCGGAAAGCCCAGCTCCTCCAGAGCCTGCACGGTAAACTTAATCATGATTGGCGGGCCGCAGGTGACGGCCACCGCGCCCTCGGGCGAGGGGTTCATTTCGCGCAGGATGTTGGGGATGAGGCCGACGTGGCCGGTCCAGTCGTCGGTGCCGTTGTCCACGGTCTGCACCAGTTCCACGTCTTCGCGCGCGGCCCAGTCCTTCAGGTCTTCATCGTAGCAGAAGTCCTCGGGCGAGCGGGAGCCGTAGAGGATGGTGATGCGGCCGTAGTCCTCGCGGTTGTCCAGCATGAACATGATGAGCGAGCGCAGGGGCGCCATGCCGATGCCGCCGCCGATGAACACGATGTCCTTGCCCTTCATATCCTCATACGGAAAGAAGTTGCCCAGCGGCGCGCGCACGCCGACGGTGTCGCCAACGCTGAGGCTGTGCAGGGCCGCGGTGACTTCTCCCGCCTTCATGACGCTGAACTGGAGCATGTCCTTTTGCGTGGGCGAGGAGTTGATGACAAAGGTGGACTCGCCCGTGCCAAAGACGGACAGCTGGCCCACCTGGCCTGGCTCAAAGGTGAAGGCCTTCATGCGTTCGGGCGCATTGAGCACAACGCGGAAGGTCTTGATATTGGCAGTCTCCTCCACAATCTCGGTGATGGTGCCGAGATCGGGGAGGTAGGGATTCGCGTCAGGCATTGTGCTTCTCCTTGGCACGCAGGACGATGGTGCGGATGTCGACTCCGGCGGGACACTTTTTGACGCAGCGGCCGCACCCCACGCAGCCGAACTGTCCGCCGTGTCCGGCAGGATGGTAGTTGAACTTGTGCTGGATGCGGTTGCGCAGGCGGTAGTTCTTGGTCATGCGCGGATTGTGGCCGCTGGCCTCACGCGTGTACATGGGCGACATACAGTTGTCCCATGTGCGCAGGCGTTCGCCGGAGGTGCCGTTGGCCTCGTCCGTGATGTTGAAGCATGAGCAGGTGGGGCACAGGTAGGTGCACGCACCACAGCTGAGGCACTGGGAGGCGATGTCGTCCCAGAACTCGTCATCGGCAAAGCAGGCCTGCAGGGCTTCGGGCGCGTCGGACAGGTCCGGGGCATCGCCAAGGCGCTCGCGCGCGGTGTCGTGCACGGCCTTGGCGGCTTGCTCCTGTTCTTCGGTGGCGTCGGCAAAGGGCGCTTCGGCCACAAGGGCGGCGCCTTTTTTCGTGACGCCGTCGGCGACGTAGCCGCCGTCAACAGGGGTCAGCAGGATGTCAGTGCCTTCGGTGCTGTCCGGACCGCCGCCGGTCCAGTGGCAGAAGCACGTCGCTTGCGGCCGGGCGCAGGCCACGGACACCAGCACGGCGTTGTTGCGCCGCGCGGCGTAGTAGGTATCCTCCACCGGGCCTTTGAGCAGAATCTCATCCAGCACGGCAAAGCCGCGCGCACCGCACGGGGGCGTGCCAAAGATGAGAACGCGGTCCTCTGAGACGGTGGGTTGCAGGTCCACCTGCGCGTTGCCGTCGTGTTCCGTGTCGCGGCGGATGCGGAAGCGGAAGAGCACCTCGGTCTGCGGGAATATGGCGTCCTTGGGCGGCATGGAGGGCAGCGTCTCCAGCTCGGGCATGGACGAGCCGTCATGCTGGCGGAAGACCACAGCCGCGCCCTCGCGCATGGGGGCGATGACGCGGTGGTCCTGCCCCATGCGGGACAGCCACGGGACGATGTCGTCATGGGCAAGAAAGCGTGTGGACATTACCACTCCTTCTCTTCGATATGGTCTTCCTCCACCTTAAAGGTGAAGAGCGGCGGTGTGGCGCTTTCGTCCAGTCCGGCTTCATAGTCGAACAGGTCGAGGACCTCGCGGTTCAGCTTCTTCTTGAGCATGAGCACCGGGATGTCCATGGGGCAGGCGCGTTCGCATTCGCCGCATTCGGTACAGCGTCCGGCGGTGTGCATGGCGTGGATGAGTTGGAACATCCATTTTTCCTGCACGCCCGTTTCCTGCGACAGCCAGTGCGGGTCGCGGGTTTCGGCGATGCAGTGGTCGCGGCACACGCACAGGGGGCAGGCGTTGCGGCAGGCATAGCAGCGCGTACACCGGCTGAGCTCCTCCTGCCAGAAGCGGAAGCGGTCCTCCAGCGGCTGTTCCTCGAACTTCTCAAGGCGGGCGAAGCGGTTTTCAATCTCTTCGCGAGGCTGGATGGGCTCGCCCGCGATGTGGTCGAACACCAGCGGGTTGGGATACTTGCAGGATAAACACTTGTCCGCGGCAATGTCCGCAAAGGGGAAGTCGCGCTCGTCTTCGTCGGTGGTGATGGTGATGGTCTCGCCGTGGAAGGTGACGCCGGTGACGCGGTTTACGTCCATATGGCGGCGCAGCTTGTTGTGGCTGACCACGCCCTCGCAGGGCATGCCGAAGATGACAAGATTGTCGCGGGAGATGAGCTTTTCCTGCAGTAGCTGGATAACGGAGCGGCTGTCGCAGCCCTTGATGACCACGCCCACGGTCTTGTCCTTGAGGCTGGGCAGATAGGTCGCCAGATTGTGGACGCAGCGCTGGTCAAAGACCATTTTGTCCACGTCCTCCGGGGTGTGCATGCGCAGGGGCGAGGCGTGCAGCGGGTCGTACCCGGCCTGCCAGCCAAGGACAAAGTCCACATCGCCTAGGCGGTCGAGGATGAGCTTTTTGAGCGTCTCTACGCGGGCCATACGTCGCCTCCCTGCTGCAGTCGGCTGATGATCTCGGCGCGGGGTTCGCTGAGGCGCGGGCCGGGGCCGAGGGTGTGGATGTGCTCCGTGAAGGTGGTGACGACGTTGCGCCACTTGTTGCCCTCGGAAGCGGACACCCACGTGTATTCAAAGCGCCGGGGGTCTATGCCGAGCACGGGCATGAAGCGCTTGAGCACCTCAAGCCGCCGCCGGGCGTAGAAGTTGCCCTCGGTGTAGTGACAGTCATTGGGATGGCAGCCGGAGACGAGCACGCCGTCAGCGCCGCCCATGAAGGCTTTGAGCACGAACAGCGGGTCCACGCGCCCGGTGCAGGGCATGCGGACGATGCGCAGGTCCGTGGGCTGGCTGAACCGGGCCACGCCGGCGGTGTCGGCACCGCCATACGAGCACCAGTTGCACAGAAAGCCGACTATGCGAAGTTCTCTTTGTTCCATTTCCGGCATAGGGCATTGACCTCGGCAAGAATCTGATTGTCAGTGAAATGCTGGAGCTGAACGGCCTTGTGCGGGCAAGCCACGGAGCAGATGCCGCAGCCCTGACAGATGGTTTCCACCACCTGCGCCTTGGGATTGCCGAACCGGTCCTCCACACTCTGGATAGCGCCAAAGGGGCAGACGGAGATGCATTTGCCGCAGCCCACACAGCGCCGTTGGTCCACAAGGGCGATTTGCGGGTCCGTCTCCATGGTCTCCTTGGCGAACATGGACAGCACCTTGGCCGCCGCCGCACTGCCCTGTGCCACGGAGGACGGAATGTCCTTCAGGCCCTGACAGGCGCCAGCAACAAAGACGCCAGCGGTGTTGGTCTCCACAGGGCGCAGTTTGGGGTGCCCTTCCATGAAGAAGCCGTTGGTGTCGTACGAGATGCGCAGATGCTCCGCCAACTCGCGCGCGCCGTGGGACGGTTCGCCGCCAACGGCCAGCACCACAAGGTCCGCGTCAATTTCCACCTGCGCGCCGAGCAGAGTATCCATGCCGCACACCGTCAGATGGTCCGTATGCGGGTGGATGCGCGACACGCGGCCGCGCACGTACTGCACGCCGTATTCGATTTTGGCGCGGTCGATGAACTCCTCGTAGCCCTTTTGCGGGGCGCGGATGTCCATATAGAAGACATAGGTCTCGGCGTCGGGGATATGGCTTTTGGTCAACACGGCCTGCTTGGCTGTGTACATGCAGCAAAAGCCGGAGCAGTAGGGCCGGTTCTTGGCCTTATCGCGCGAGCCAACGCACTGGATGAATACCACGCGTTTTGGTTCGCGTCCGTCCGAGGGGCGCGTGACGTGCCCGCCCGTGGGGCCAGAGGCCGAGAGCATGCGCTCGTACTGCAGTGAGGTGATGACGTCCGGGTACCGCCCGCCGCCGTATTCCTCGTACTTGGAGTGGTCGAACACATCATAGCCCGTGGCGGTGACAATGGCGCCCACCTTGTGGGTGACGGTTTCGTCCTTTTGCTCAAAGTTCACGGCCTGCACCGGGCAGACCTTGGCGCAGACGCCGCACTTGTCCTTGGTGAGCTTGATGCAGTGGTCCGCGTCGATGACGGCTTTTTTGGGGATGGCCTGCGGGAAGGCAATTTTGATGGCCGACGTGGTGCCCACGCCCTCGTTGAACGAGTCGAAGGACTTTTTGCTGGGGCATTTTTCCATGCACAGGCCACAGCCCGTACACAGGTTCCAATCCACGTAGGTGGTCTTTTTGCGGATGGAGACCTCAAAGTTGCCCACGTAGCCGGATACCTCGTCCACCTCGGCATTGGCGATGAGGGTGATGTTCGGGTGCTGGGCGACGTCCACCATCTTGGGGCCAAGAATACAGGTCGAGCAGTCCACCGTGGGGAAGGTTTTGTCCAGCTTGGCCATTTTGCCGCCGATGGTGGGGCTTTTTTCCACCAGCACCACGTCCAGCCCGCCGTCGGCGCAGTCCAGCGCGGTCTGGATGCCCGCCACGCCGCCGCCAATAACCAGCACGCGGCGGTTCACCTGAAAGGTCTTGGGCAGAAGCGGTCTGTCGCGCCGCAGTTTTTCCACGGCGGCCAGCACCAGTTCGGAGGCCTTGTTGGTGTTCAGCTCCTTGTCGCTGCCCACCCACGAGACGTGCTCGCGGATGTTGGCCATCTCGAACATGAAGCGGTTCAGCCCGCCGCGCTCCACGGCGCGCCGGAAGGTGTTTTCGTGCATGCGTGGTGAGCACGAGGCCACAACCACGCCGTCCAGCCGGTGGTCCCGGATGGCCTGCACAATGGCTTCCTGTCCTGGTTCGGAGCAGGTGTACATATGGTCCATGGCGAACACCACGTCCGGGTATTCGCGCGCCATTTCCGCCACGCGCGCACAGTCCACGGTGGCGGCGATGTTGCTGCCGCAATGGCAGACGAAAACGCCTACTCTCATGCGTCGTCTCCTGCCGCGTTGGTGTTGGCGAGCACCGCCTGCGCGAGGCCCTTGGGGCTGACGGCATGCTGGTCCAGGCCAAGGTCGCGGATGTCCAGACCAAGGGCCAGTCCCACCAGCTGCGTGATGTAGAATACGGGAATATGGTGCGAAGAATGGTTCGCCCGGTTCACCTGCCCCTGACGCAGGTCAAGGTTCTGGTGGCACAGCGGGCAGGCCGTGACCACGGCGTCCGCACCCAGTTCGGCCGCGGCGTCGAGGATGCGCCCGGTGTTGCGCATCACAATGTCCTTTTTGGGGATGCCGTAGGCGGCGCCGCAACATTCCATCTTGTACGAGAATTCTTCGGGCACCTCGGCGCCCAGTGTGCGGCACAGGCGGTCCATGGACGTGGGATTTTCCGGATCGTCAAAGTCCATCAGTCCCGCCGGACGCGTGAGCAGGCAGCCATAGTAGGGGACAATGGTCAGCCCGGACAGGCTGTGCAGAGCGCGCTGGGCAATGGTCTCTTCGCCCACGTCCTCCAGCAGAATCTGGAGGATGCTGCGACAGTCCACATTTCCCGCGTAGGGGCGGTCCAGCAGGCCGTTGACGCGCTCGCGGAATGCCTCGTCCTGCATCTTCGTATTGGCGGAGCGCAGGTTTTTCAGGCAGCCGGGGCACGGCGTTGCAACGGTGTTTTGCCCCGCAGTGCTGGCGATTTCGAGGTTGCGGGCCGAGAGGGCGGCGGCCAGTTCATGGTCCACCGTGTGCGCGGGCGTGGAGCCGCAACAGCTCCAGTCCGTCATTTCAATAAGCTCCACACCCAGCGCGGCAAGCACCGCGCGGGAGGAGCGGTCGTTCTCCCGGGATGTGCCCTCTTGCGAGCACCCCGGATAGTACGCGTAGGCCTGACTCACAGCGCGTGGCCTCCTTCCTTCTTGCGGCGTTCCAACCATCTTTTGGCGATGGCGGCGACCTCGGCCTTGCCCGCGATGTCATGCGGGCGCAGGGACAGCTTGCCCTTGGGCAGGATGCGGTGGGCGAGGTCGGCCCCGGTAAACGGGCGACCGGAACGCAGGTTGTACTCCGCCATCAGCCCCATTTCGTACACCCGCCCATGGCGGAAGATGCTGCGCAGGAAGCTGTCGTGGAAGAGCTTGACGTTGCGCTCCGAGGCAAAGCCTTCGCGGCGGGCCATGTGGCGCAAAACGTCCATCACCAATGCCACGTCAATGCCGTTGGGGCACCGCGTGGAGCAGGTTTCGCACGTGGCACACAGCCACAGCGAACGGGCGGAAAGCACAGCCTTGCGCTGACCGGCCTGAACAAGTCGGAGTATTTGGCTGACGGGAACGTCCGACGCGCTGGCGGCAGGGCAGCCCGCAGCACACTTGCCGCACTGGTAGCACAGCGCAAGGTCCTGCCCGCTGGCCTCCCGGACGTCCTGAATGAACGTGCGGTCGGACTCGTCCGTGAAACGTATGGTCTTCTCCATGAAGGACGCCTCCAATGGATGCAGTGCGCGGCGTAAACCCAATCCCCACCAAAGTTCAAGGGATGGCTTTTGCGCCGGAAGGGAATGAAAGCATTACTTCATAATGTCATACTTTGTCACCCTACCCTTCTGCGTGGGGGTTGCAGAGGAAAGAGTGGTGCGCTGAGGTGTGGGCAATATGAAAATCCCCGCGCCCCAGAGGTTTTGGCATTATGGTCATCATGCTGGCCGTGGTAGGGGAGCGGCTGTGCGGCATGCGCATTTTTCGTTCCGCATCCCTTTTTTTGCCCCGGATGGGGCGGTTTTTCCACCGAATCCGTGGAAGTTTATATGAGTTTTTCAAGAGCCAGCGGCCCTTGCGACGTCATATGTTGTAAAAGCCAGACTTTATAGATTTGGACTGGCCGGGTCGTGGCGCGTGGGTCAAGAGGATATCTCCGATGGCTTAAGGGCCTTGCCCTTAAGAATCCCACCATTGGGCGTTTTCCTCTTGGTAGGGCAGTTGCCCGGTGTGCCCGCGCTCCCACCCTTAAGAATCCTACCATTGGGCGTTTTTCTCCTGACAGGGCAGTTGCCCGGTGTGCCTGCGCTCCAGCCCTTAGCCCTGATAGAGGCCCCCCTTCAGCGCACCCCGGTGCGTGGAGAGGGGCTTTGCCAGACGTTATGGCTTGGGCTGGCCGGGTCGTAGCGCGTGGGTCAAGAGGATATCTCCGATGGCTTAAGGGCCTTGCCCTTAAGAATCCCACCATTGGGCGTTTTCCTCTTGGTAGGGCAGTTGCCCGGTGTGCCCGCGCTCCCACCCTCAGCCCTGATAGAGGCTGTCCTTCCAACGCACCCCGGTGCGTATAAATGGGATTCTCAAGGGCCCGCGGCCCTTGAGCAGCGCTGCTATCTTTATCTCTAAAGCCCTTTGTCCCTTCGGGCCAAACGACTTAAGAGCTAAAGCCGCCGGAGGCACTGTCTTTTCTCTATGCCGGAGGCATCTTTATCTCTTCGCTCCTTCGGCCGGGATGACCGGAGGAGCAAAGAGCAAAAGTCGCCACACTGGCTGGGCCACCTGTTAGGGGTTCAGGGTAATTTCGAACTTTTTCAGGTAGCCGATGGGGTTGTAGGATTCTTTGGCTTTTCTCAGGCCGGGGTCGCCGAGGTCCTGTTCGCGGTTGACGGAGACGTAGTCTGTGGCGTCGCCGGAGAGGAACATTTGGTTGATGGCCTGGTAGACGCCTTTGTAGGGCGTGTGCCCTTTTTCGAAGTGGATGACGAGGGTGTCGTTGGTAAGGCGTTCGGCCACGGTGTAGGCGGCCTGTGCGCCGTCCACTTCGATAACGCCGCCGAACACGCCGCACAGGGCGTCCCAGCTGGTGAGCACGCGGGCGATGGCGCGGTTTTCCGCAGCGAGGGTCTGCTGGGATTCTTCGTCGCGCCACGAGAACCATTCGTGCTGCATGTCAAGGGCGGCCTCAACGCAGTCGGGCGTCATGGAGTGGTAGACGTAGTCGTATTTTTTCTTGAACTGGTTGAGCAGGTTCTTCTTTTTGTGAAAGCGGTTGCCCTTGAGCTGGGAAAGCTCGGCCACGTCGTAGATGTAGTCCCAGTGGTCGCGGGCTTCATTGATGGAGATGGCGTCGCCGAAGGTGGCGCCCCAGATGTCGGCCAGCACTTCGGGCACGCGGATATAGCGGCCGCCCGGGGCGTTGAGCACGGGACATTTGGTCCAGTCGGTATCGGTCCACGGGCCGACGGGCGCCCAGTAGACGATGTCGGGGCGGGTCTGGCGCAGCCAGACGTGGGACTCGCCAAAGAACCATTCCAGGCCGTATTCCTCGGCCCAGCCCCAGATGTTGACGAAGCTGTAGTCCGATGCCTTTTGCGGGCACTGGGCGAAGCGTTCGAGATATTCGGCCTGCCTGTCCAGCGAGACGGGTGTGAATTCCGGAGTTGTCATATTTTCTCCGTTGGGGGCTTGTCTATTTACGCAAGGGGTTGCCGTTGGGTGTCAGCGGCGTCCCGGCCGGAGTGGTCCCGGTGCGCGATGTTTTCACTCTCCGTTTAATCATGGAGAAGCGTTGCCATTTACCGAAGACGAAGGCGTACAGGATAAGAAGCGCCTGTACGATTTGGGACGTGAGCTGGGAAATCCAGATGCCCGTCGCTTCGCCGATGATATGGTGCCCCAGCGTATAGGCCAGGGGCAAACGCACGCCCCACACGGTGACGCCAAAGATGACCATGCTGTACCATGTGGCGCCCGCGCCATTGAGCGCGCCGCCGATGATCATGCTGGTCAGGGTGAAGGGAATGGCGATGAGGTTAAAGAAAAGGTAGTTGATCATATGAGACTGTACGGCTGGCTCTGGCGTGACAAGGGCCGAAAGCGGCGTGACGTACTGCCACACCACAAGGGTGACGAGGCTCATGCCCGCACAGCCCAGCGCCCAGATGCGCAGGCCGTAGCGTTTGGCTTCGTCAACGCGGCCTTCGCCAATCAGATTGCCCACCAGCACGCTAGCCGTCATGTTAAAGGCGAATCCCGGCAAAAAGAGAATGGACTCAATACGCAGGCCCGCCGTCATGCCCGCAAGGGCGGGGATGCTGTCGTTGGGCAGGCTGGCGGTGATGGCAAAGAGGACCAAGTAGCCGCTCTGCCACAGAATCTGCATCAGGCCGGAAGGCCATGCGACCTTAAAGAGATAGGGCACGGCGCGGCGAATCCAGCGCATGGGCGGAAAGGCCCCGGCAGAGAGCATGCCCTTTCTGGAGACGCGGAAGAGGTTCAGCACCGCGCCGGCGGTCACGGACCAGAAGGTGGCCCACGCAAGGCCCTTGTGCCCGAGTTCCGGCAGTCCCCACAGCCCGAGGCCAAGGCCGAAGTCGGCCAGCGTATTCACGGACGTGATGAGAATCATGGCGTACAGGGGGTACATGACCTCCTTGCGGGCGCGGAACACGGCGTTGGTGATGAGCAGAATATAATAGGGCGGCAGCACGAGGGCGTAGACGTTCAGAAAGTCGCCGGTGATGCCGGATATGGCGTCCGGAACGCGCAGGGCGGCGAGGAGCTGTTCGTTAAAGACGAGGCCCAGCGTCATGATGATAAGGCCGAAGATGAGCGCCAGCTCCAGACACAGCCCCACGTAGCGCTTGGCGCGCATGGTGAGCCCCGCGCCGATGGATTGGCTGATGGCGGCCACGGAGCCGTTGGCGACGCTGACGGCGATGATGAGCAAAAAGAACAGACAGGATGAGATGATGCCGAGGGCGGCCTGCACTTCCTTATTGAGGAGCCCGGCAACATAGACGTCAACGAAGCCGATCCAGAAGTGGAAAAACATCATGATGATCTGCGGCCACGAAAGACGCCAGATGGTGCGGTATGGTGAAGTGTCAGTCATTGTTGGTGCATATATCCTTGGAAAATTCGGCGGAGGGAGTGGAGCCGCAATATTGCAGGATAAGGCCCGGAAGGCACCGGGTCAACCCCGCCGCAGGGCGACACCGAACGAAAAAACGGGCGGCGGAGATGCATCTCCGCCGCCCGTTCGTGTGAAGAGGGTGAAACGTTTTACGCAGGCTTTTGCATGATAAAGAACTCATACCCGTAGCTGTCGCCGTGGGAGGCGTACATATCCAGCTCGGCCTGCATGGTTTGGAAGATGGTCTGCGCTTCTTCGTCACCGGCGTAGGCCTCGCGCTGTTCGTTCAGCCGCTGCTGGAAGGGGCCGTAGTAGTCGTGCCAGCAGGAGGCGGGCAGGGGGAAGGTGGTGACGATGGTGTAGCCGTGGTCCTCAATGCTGCGGCGCACGTCAGGGACGGTGCGCATGGCGGGGTAGACCTCGCGGAAGAAGTCCGCCGCAGGCTGTGGGGGCTCCGGAGTAAACCAAATAAGCTCCGAGACGCAGAAGGTGCCGCCCGGACGGAGCAGGCGCTTCCACAGGTCAAGGCCGTTGTCGAAGCCGGAGATAAAGGCGGAGCCTTCACACCACAGCAGGTCAAAGGATTCGTCGCCGTAGGTGATGGCGCTCATGTCCATGTTGACGGCGCGGACGCGGTCCGACAGGCCTTCGCGCGCAGCAGCGCGGGTGAGGGCGTCCAGCACGGGCTGGTGCACATCGATGCCGGTGACGGTGCCGCCGGTCTCCTTGGCGAGGACGATGCTGTGGCGGCCGGGACCGCAGCCGATGTCGAGGATGCGCGGGGCTTCTGGCAGGTCCGGCACGAGGGACAGGGCCCGGCGGGTGTGCGCGTTGTCGCCGGGGGAGTGGATGTCCAGCGGGGTCATGGTTTCGAGAAACAGTTCCATAAAGCGCTCGCTCATATCAAGGAGCCTCCTTACGCGGTTCGGGGCGTTGTAGAGTTTTTGGACGAGGGCGGACTCGTCTATGGGGATGCCGAGGGCCTCCACAAAGCGGCGGTGCTCATCTGGGGCGGCGTCGTGGAAGGCTTGGTGCCAGCGGCGCATGGTGTCATGGTCCAGCCCGGAGGCATCGAGGAGTGAAGCCCACGCCGCATCGTCGCTGGTGTCGCAGGCGTCCAGCATCTCGCTGCTGGCGAGCAGGCGGGTGATGACGTCCTGTTGAAAGCGCAGGCGGCGGTGCTCCTGCGCCAGTTCCTCAAGGCGCGATTCCAAAATGTCCGTGGCGTCCGAGGCCGCGCCGTCCAGTAGAGCGGCGATGGATTTGAGCGGCATTCCGGCGTTGCGCAGGCGGCAGATGCGGCGCAGGCGGTGCGCGTCGTCCTCGCTGTAGAGGCGGTAGTCCGCCGCGGTGCGGCTGGAGGGAACAAGCAGGCCGATGCGCTCGTAATAGAGAAGCGTACTGCGGGCGAGGCCAAGCTCCCTTGCCAGTTTTCCAACGGTGTAGTGCATGCGGCACCTTGTCGGTCTGTGGCGCGCCGGGCGCTGCGCCTGTGTGTGAACAAATGACTGACCCGGATGGAGGAAGCATGAACCCGTCACCTGTAGACAGGTCAAGCGGGAAAAAGCCGAAAGGAGGGTCCATGACTCGGCGGAAAGGGAATCGCCTCGGATGGCGGGCAGTTGCGGGAAAAATGAAAAGTGAAAAAAATTTTTCACCTGCGGTGTTGACACCTCTGAAAGCGGCTTTATTTTTCTTTTCACCAAAACGGAGGTGAAGAAAATGGTAATCGATTTTGGAACCTTCTATGATTTTCCTCGTGAACTCAATCGGTTCTTTGAAGAGGTCATGCAGCCTGTGTCGATAAGTCAGCGCAGGGTGTCTTACCCGCAGGTCAACGTCTCGGAAGATGACGATGCACTGTATATTGAGGCTCGCGTCCCCGGTGTTGCAGAGGAAGACATTGAGCTGACTGTCACGGAAAATGACATTGTGCTCAAGGGCATGCGTAAAGCCGACGACGGCAAATACTACCGTCAGGAGCGTGGAACCGGAGCGTTCCAGCGCATCTTCAACATTGCCACCAACATTGACCGCGACAACGTCACGGCGACCCTGAAAGATGGCATTCTGGAAATCGTTCTGCCCAAGGCAGAGGCCGTGAAACCCAGAAAGATCTCCATCAGCGCGTAGGAGGGAGTCAGACATGTCCACCGAACTTGAAAAGACCACGCAGCAGGCTAGGAAGATGGAACGCGTCATCCCGGCTTCGGATATACTGGAGCGCCCGGACGGCTGGCACATTGTTGTCGATATGCCGGGCGTAAAGAAAGATGACCTCGTCATCGATATGCAGGAGCGTGAACTCATCCTGCGCGGCAAAAGCGCCTACACCTTCAAGGAAGGCCGCGAACTGCTGCGCAGCGAGTTTGCCCCGGTTGAATATGCCCGTACCTTTACCCTCAGCGACGAGATTGACCGCGACAAGGTGAAGGCGGTGTTCACAAACGGTGTGCTGGACCTCTTCCTGCCCAAGGCGGAACGAGCCAAGCCGAAACGCATTGAAATAACGGCAGGTTAGCCGGAAACTCGGACGGAGCCGCATGCGGGGCGCGTTTCCCCTGCCCGCCCCGTCCAGCCGCCACATTCGCGGACGTTCCACCCGCACTGGCGCTGGATGCTCCGTCCACACCGGCAGACCGAACCATGTGTTCTCCTGTGCGCGGACCGGCGCTGCGCGGCCTCTCGTCAGGCAGCGCGCCGGCCCGCGCCTCTTTCGGGTCCCCCCCGCCCGGAGTGCAGAGCAGAGCGACTCAATCAGCCCTACCTCCATCCACAGAAAAGGCCCGGCATATATGCCGGGCCTTTTCTTGTGCGCGATTCGGCGCGCAGAAGTGTGGCAAAAAGGGAGTCCCGCACTGCGAAAGGGGTGGGGCGTGCGCATCCCCTCTTGCGCGCTATTCGCCCGTGCGCATGAGCTGGTAGAAAAACGTCTGCACGAATTTGCCGGAAATGACGTCCGGCAGAATGAAGGACAGCGGCGTGCCAGTGAGAAAGCGCGAGGTAAAGGCAAAGAAGAGGTTGGAGGAAATGGACGACAGGGCCGCGGGCATGATGTTGGTCATGAGCGGGTCGCCGAGCTTTTCCGGCGGCAGGTCCGTGAGGCGGCAGGGCAGGGGGCGCCTGTCGAAGATGCGGCATTCGCCCCATTCGTTCAGGGGGCAGACCGTGCCGAGGGCGGCGTAGTCCTCATGGATGGCTCCGGTCAGGGTGGTGGGGTCCTGCGGGTCGTAGCCCAGTTGGCGCAGCTGCTTCCCCGCACCCGCGCTGACGCCGATGGCGTTTTGGCGTTCCTGCTGGGAGAGAGTCAGGTTCATGGCGTGGTTGATGTACACCGCCTCGACAAGGGGCATGGTGACCAGTTTGGTGCAGCAGGCCGAGTGGTCGCGGCCGCACAGCCCGTGCTCCCCGCCCTCGCCAATGAGGGCGTCCACGTGCGAGACGACGCGCTCGTAGTCCTTGAAGAAGGGCGTCAGGTCCACGAGGTGGCGGCTTTCCAGCGAGGGTTCGCGGATGGTGAGTTGACGCTCCTGCTTGCCGTAGCGGCGGATGAAGCGCCATTGGTCAAAGTTTTGGGGCTTGGAGCGCAGGGACTTGAGCTTTTTGTGCGCCAGCTTGTGCCCTAGGCCTTTGCGCAGCAGGTAGGCGTTGAGCACCGTTCCCGTGCGGCCAATGCCGTGGCGGCAGTGGATGAGGACGTGTTTGCCGAGGTAGATGGACTCGTCCAGCCAGTCGAGGGCCTTTTCCAGTTCCGCAAGGTCCGGCGTTTCCTCGTCGGGAATGGGGAAGTAGTAGACGTCGAAGCCTTCGCCCGCTTCAATCCAGTGCAGGTCGCAGAATTCATCACACAGGTTCAGGATGGCTTCCACGCCTTCGGCGCGCAGGCTCTCTAGGGAAATATAGGACATGGGCGCGCCGCCCACGGCGAGCTGGTCCGTGACCCATGTGAGGTCGTATCCCGCTTTGCCTGTGCCCATAACCATGCCTTTCCCCGCGCCTAAAGGGAGTCCAGAAAATCGTCCACAAGTTGTTGGACCTGATTGTCGCCGGTGAGGGCCATGTCCATAAGCCGCGTTTTGCCAAGCAGAGTGCCGATGAGCGTGAGGTTCAGCTCAATCTTGGGCCGGGGCGCGCGGTTGAGGGAGGCTTCCAGCATGTCGCCGGTGATGCGCACGGTAAAGCCTGCGTCCTTGAGCACCTTGTCCACAAAGGCGAGGCGGAGCTTGCGCTGGCCGATGCCTGCGCCGCCGCCCTTGAAGCGGAAGTTGATGTAGTTGGAGTCCGCGTGGTCGGTACTCATGGTGTCCAGCACGGCGAAGTGGTAGCCGAAGCGGATAAGCGCGTGCATGTAGTCCCGCGCAAGGATGACGTAGCTGGACAGGGTTTTGGACTTAAGGCTCACCACGCCCGCGCTCATGCGGTCGAACTCTTCCCAGTCAAAGGCCAGCAGGCTGCCGTCCCACTGGATGTCCGGGTGGTTCAGCCCTTCCCACAGGGCGCTGATGCTGTCGCTGGCAAAGTGGCACGGGTCCACGGCGCTGGCCTTGTGCGCCTGCGGGGTCAGCCCGCCGCCAAGGTCCAGAATATACATCACCAGCGGCAGGCCGCCTTCCAGAATCTTGGCCTGCGCCAGACCGCGTCCGCCCTTGTCCACAAGATTGAACATCTCGGCCACGGCCTTTTCGTGGCAGAAGCGCACAATGTCGTGCATGGTCCGGCACCCGTCCGGGGCGAAGTCGTCGCCTTCGGGGTCGGTGAGGTTGAGGGGCACGATGTGGTCCATGACCTTGCGCAGGCGGCGGTGGAAGGGCGTATCCTGAACATTGGCCCGCATGGCCGCGCGCTCTCGCAGTTCGGGGAGTTCGCCGTCGTAGACGTGCCCATGGTCGGCGTCCACGGTGACGAGGGCGCCGTCTGCGAGTTCTCGCGTGGCAAATTTGGCGTCCACAATGACCGGCACGCCGAATTCACGCGCGACGGAGGCAAAGTGGCTGGCCTTGGAGCCGGTATCTGTGATGACGGCGGCAAGGCGCTCCAGCACGCTGGCAAAGGAGGGAGACAGGGTGTCCGCCACCAACACGCAGCCTTCGGGTACGTCGTCCAGCTCCATGATGCGGTGGGGCTTGCATATCTGGCCGATGCCGACTCCCGGGCTGGCCGGGACGCCGTTCAGGATTGGTTCCGCGTCCGGTTCGGGCGGCACGTCGTGCTGGTCGTCGAGGGGCGCTTTGCGCGTGCCGAGGGGGCGGCACTGGATCATAAACAGCGAACCCCAGCGGTCCATGCACCATTCAATGTCCTGCGGGCCGCCAAAGGCGTCCTCAAGGGCCATGCCCCATTTGGCAAGGGTCAGGGCGTGCTCTTCGCCGAGGGCGGGGCCGTCTTCAGGAATGTCGCCGGAGATAATCTGCGGGGCGGCCGCGCCGGATGTGCGCGAAAGGATGCGCGGCGCGTCCTCGCGCGAGAGGGTGACGATATCCGGCGAGGAACTGCCGTCCACAAGGGAGCGGGCCATGCCCTCCACGGAGTACACGGACAGGCAATCGCCGTCGTGGTCCGAGGGGTCGTGGGTGTAGACCACGCCGCTGACGCGGGCGTCGATCATTTCCAGCACCAGCACGGCCATGGGGGTTTGCATGTCCGGCATGCCGTAGCGGATGCGGTAGGTGACGGCCTTGGGCGAATATTTGCTGGCCAGCACTTTTTTGTAGGCGTGGGAGAGGTCCGACAGGGACACGCCAAGCTCGCTGTCGTACTGCCCGGCAAAGGAGGCCTCGGTATCCTCGCCCACGGCGGACGAGCGCACGGCCAGTTGCAACTGCCCACCGCGCGCGGCGGCAAGGGTCAGGGCGTGGTCGCGGTAGGCTTCCTCCACGGCGGGCGGCACTTCCGCCTCCATGATGAGGCGCTGGATTTCCTCGCAGATGTCCAGCACAAAGCCGGGCGAATCGAGGGTGACCTTGGACAGCAGCGTTTCAATGCGTGAGCGCAGTTCGTTATATTCAATAAAATAATGGAACGCCCGTGTGGTGATGACAAAACCACCGGGCACGGGCAGGTCTTCCACCTCGGCAAGGCTGGACAGGCGCGCGGCCTTGTTGCCCGCCTCCGCCGCCGAAAGGTGCGCTTCGGACAGCGGTATGGCGTAGGGCGGGGCAAAGTCGAACTCCGGCGGCTCCGTCTGCATGGATAGATAAAAATCTATCTTGCGGCGGTAGTCCGGCAGGTCGAGGTAATGGCCCGGGCGCATGCGCATAAGCTCACGCGTAAGGCTCTTCACGTCGGCGGAGAGGGTGCGCGTGAGCATGGTCACGCGGGCCCAGTCCGCCGGGACGCGGCCATAGTAAAGCTCCTCCATCTCGGCGATGTGCTTCAGGCACGTGCGGTCAAGATCGAGAAGCCGTTTGAACGCTTCGTACTTTTTGCGCAGAAGCGTTCCCGGCGCAAAGACCTGATAGGTCCAGTGGCGGAAGAGCTGCTTGAGTTCCAGACTCATGATGTCCTTATGTGGTCAGTGCCTTGGAGACTTTTTCTTCCAGTTCGTCCTTGTCGATGGGCTTGACGCAGTAGTCTACTGCGCCCAGCTCCTGACATTGACGGGCCGTTTCAAGGGTGGGGTAGCCCGTAAGCATGATGACCTTGACGGCCTTGGAAATCTTTTTGATTTCCTCCAGCACTTCCACGCCGGTCATCTTTTTGAGTTTAATGTCCAGTATGGCAAGGTCAACGGTCTGCTTGCGGATATGGTCCAGCGCTTCTTCCTCCTCGGTGAAGGAGTGGACCACATGGCCCTTGCGCTCCAGTATTCTGCGGATGAGAATTCCCGCATCCATTACATCGTCCAGTACGACTATCTCTGCCACGACAGGCCTCCTGCTGAATAGTCTCCTTTGGAGGAGAGAACTTCCGTCACTTCGGGGCATTCCTCGTCGGGCAGCCCCTCCTTGGTGAGGGGCAGTTCCACGATGAACAGCGTGCCCGGTCCCGGGCGCGCGGAGGTATGTTTGTCCCCGCTTGTTTCAATATAGTCCAGCGGTGCGGGACTGATGGCCGATATGCGGCCCTTGTGGTCGCTGATGATGCCAAAGGACACGGCAAGGCCGAGCCCTGTGCCCTCGCCAGCGGGCTTGGTGGTGAAGAACGGGTCAAAGATGTGGTTGATGTCCTCCTGCGATACGCCGGAGCCGGTATCCGCCACACTGATGACCACCCGCCGCCGGTGGCTGCACATCTTGGTGCCCACAAAGATGGACCCGTCCGAGCCAATGGCGTCGAAGGCATTGTTCAGAAGGTTCATCCACACCTGTTTCAACTTGTCCTTGTCGCCGACAATAGGAGTGACCGTCGGGTCAAAATCCGTCACGATGCTGACACGTTCCTGCTTGAAGATGTGGTCCACAAGGGACGTAACTTCCTCTATGGACTGGTTCAGGTCCATGGTTTCCATGCTGCTTTCAATGTGCCGTGAAAAGCCCAGCAGGTCGGCGACAATCTTTTTGCAGACTTTGGTCTGTTTCTCGATAGTTTTCAAGTCTTCACTGAGTTGCGACCCATCCGGCGCGTCCTCGATGAGCAGCTGGGCATAGCCCAGCACAATGCCGAGGGGGGTGTTGATTTCGTGCGCCACGCCGCCGGCCAGCTTGCCGAGGTCCTGCATCTTTTGGGAGTGGATGAGCCGCTCCTGATATTGCTTGATGATGGTAATATCACGCGCGGTCAGCAGCAGGCCGATGATTTCGTCGTTGTCGTAGACCGGCACCTTGATAATGTGGAACCAGCGCTTCTGGTCGCCGCTTTGCAGCAGCTCCTGCTTGGACATGGGATGCCCGCTGAGCAGAATTTGCATGTCTTCGTGATAGTTGCCATCGGCGACGTACTCGTCAAAGAGGTCAAAGTCCGTGCGCCCGACGATGTCGGATTCATTGAGATGATAATAGGTGCAAAAGGCCTTGTTCACGGCCATGTAGCGCAGGTCCGTGCCCTGAAGTGACACAAGGTCCGGCGTCACGTCGAGGATGGTCTTCATGAGCTGCTGTTGGCGTTCAAGGTCCGCCTGCGTCAGCTGCAGTTCCTCAAGGTGCTCCTTGAGGGCGAGGGCCATGACGTCAAAGGTTTCGGCAAGGCTTTGGATTTCATCGCCCATATTCTCCACAAAGACATCACACTCGCGGCAGGTCTGGAGCTTTTCCGGGTAGGACTTGGGCGAGCAGTCCGGGCACAGCGTGCCCGCCAGATACCAGCACCGCCGCCTGTCGTCCTTGTAGGCCGGGCACTCGGTTTTGCCGCATTGCTGAATCTCCCAGCAGTTGCGGTACAGGCGCGGGCCGGTCTGCACGTCCAGATTGCCGCGGACCACGTCCTCCGCGCTTTGGCGCAGGGCGTTGATGCGCGCGGCCACATTGCGCGAGAAGATGCTCCCCAGCAGCACGGCCACGGCGGCCACTGCGGCGGTGACGCCCACAATGGTGGTCAGCACCCGCCGCTGCACGGCCTGCACCCGCGCCTGCGAGACGCCAAGGCGCACCGTGCCGAAGGTCCAGTCCCCAATGAGGATGGGCGCGGCAAAGTCGTAGATGCGTTTGTCTCCGGTATCCAGCAGCTGGATGCTGACGCCGTTCTCCTGCGGGGCGTTGGCGCCTATGAGCTCGACGGGAAAGCCGCGTTTGAAGGTGTGCACCAGCACGTCGTTGTTTTTGTCCTGAATAAAGGCGTAGAGCGTGTAGTCCGACAGGCGTTCTATTTCGTCCACGAGGTTTTTCAGGCGCAGAAAGTCCTTGGCCAGCAGCGGGTCCACGGCGCGCGAGGCCATATTGACGGCCATGCTGCGGCCCCGGTCGCGGTTTTCCTCCAGCAGGGTAATCACGGCCACGCGGCTGACCAGCACCGCAGACAAAACGCCGAAGAAAATCACCACGCTGGTGATGCCAAAGTTGATTTTGTCCTTAAAGCGCATCCGCGTGAGCAGGCGGATGCCGGGCATGGGTTTCCGGCCATAGGGGTCCAGCCGTTCGCGCAGAAAGCGCAGAAACGGATTGGTCAGGCGCTGGAGGATGGAAAGGGGTGCGTTGTGCTCGGTCATGCCGTCCTACCGGGAAAGGTTGAGGCCGATGCGCCTGGCAAGGTCCCGTACGGGGTCGAAATCCTTGTCGTGGGCCGGGATGATTTCAATAATTTGGGCAAGGTCCAGTATTTGTCTGTCGGCCGGGTCGTTCATGGAGAGGGACGCCATGGCCTCGCTGACCTTGCGGACCACCTCGGGGTCGAGGCCCTTGCGCGCGGCGTAGACCCAGCCGGGATACCAGCGTGTGGTGGCAAGGACGCGGATGCGCGACAGGTCGATGGCGCCTTCCAAAACGTCAAGGGTGCCCTCGCGGATGGAGCCGACGCCAAAGCGCCCGGAGTACACGCCAAGGACGACCTTCTCCTGCTTGCCGCCCGGTCCGGGGGCAAAGGCGATTTCCGCGAAGTCGTGCTTTTTTATGCCGTTTTCAAGAAAGTGCCCAAGGGCGAACAGGTAGCCGCCCGCGGAGGAGGGGTCCACTGCCAGCCAGTGCTGGCCCTTCACGTCCTGCAAAGTCTTGATGTCCGGGTTGTCGGTGCGGACGATGATTTGCCCGCGGAAGTTGGCACCGCGCCCGCGCTCCACCACTCTGGCAAAGGCGCGCGCGCCGTAGCGGTCCGCCAGCTTGACGTAGATGAAGGGGTTGGAGAACGAAATGTCGATGAGGCCTTCGCCCACCATGTTCATGTGCTCGTCAAACGTGTCTGGGAACACTTGGCGGAATTTCAGCCCCGTAGTCTCGGACAGATGCTCCACCAGCAGGTGGTGGCGCTGGTAGGACACGCTGTGGGAATACTGGGGCAGATAGGCGTAGGTGATTTCCCCTTTGCGGGCACGGAAGGTGACCTCTTCCCTGTGGGAGAGGTCCACTTTTTTCACCGGTTCGGGGTCCGTGCAGCCAAAGACCGCGACGAAGCCGAGAATGATGGTCAGCGCGAGGATGTACTTCAGGGGTCTGAACATGATGTTTTCCTTAAAGGTGCGATGGTAAGGCATAATCACCATACCCTGACCCGCCCCGAAGGGAAACCCCGCCAAAAGGCCGTGGAGCAAGGATTGTCGCGGGGCCGACGCGGATGCGGCGAGGGGGGCGCGAAAAAAAGTTCCAAAAAAATTTCGCAACAGGTGTTGACTATCCCCCCCGGCGGACTAATGTTTCATGCGTTGCCCGGTTTTCGGGTTTGCTTTTTGCTGAATCAAGCTATAACTGCTTAGCGTCGCGATTGGCACTCGCCATGACCGAGTGCTAACAGCGCATCGAAAAAATTCGCTAATGGAGGAACCGAAATGAAGTTGAAGCCGCTTAACGATCGAGTCCTGGTCAAGCGCCTGGAGAGTGAAGAAGTGTCCGCCGGAGGCATCATCATCCCCGACACGGCCAAGGAAAAGCCCATGCGTGGCGAAATCGTGGCCGCTGGCCCCGGCAAGACCGACGAGTCCGGCAAGACCATCGCTATGTCCGTCAAGGAAGGCGACATGGTTCTCTTCAACAAGTACGCCGGTACCGAGATCAAGATTGACGGTAAGGAACACCTCGTCATGCGCGAGGATGACATCCTGGCTATCGTCGAGCAGTAGAATTTTCGATCGCAAATAGATTTTTTAGAGAGGAGAGACCACAATGGCCAAAGATATCCGTTTTGACGCAAAGGCCCGTGAAAAGCTGAAAATTGGCGTTGACACCCTTGCCAACGCCGTCAAGGTGACCCTCGGCCCCAAGGGCCGTAACGTTGTCATCGAAAAGTCCTTCGGCTCCCCCATCATCACCAAGGACGGCGTCACCGTCGCCAAGGAGATTGAGCTGGAAGACAAGTTCGAGAACATGGGCGCCCAGATGGTTAAGGAAGTTGCTTCCAAGACCTCCGATGTTGCCGGCGACGGCACCACCACGGCGACCATCCTCGCTCAGGCCATCTTCACCGAAGGCGTGAAGCTTGTGGCTGCCGGCCGCAACCCCATGGCTATCAAGCGCGGCATCGACAAGGCTGTCGAAGCCCTCTCCGATGAGCTGGTCAAGCTGACCAAGCCCACCCGCGACCAGAAGGAAATTGCCCAGATCGGCACCATTTCCGCCAACAACGACGCCACCATCGGCAACATCATTGCCGAGGCCATGAACAAGGTCGGCAAGGAAGGCGTCATCACCGTTGAGGAAGCAAAGGGTCTCGAGACCACCCTCGACGTTGTGGAAGGCATGCAGTTCGATCGCGGCTACCTCTCCCCCTACTTCGTGACCAACCCCGAGAAGATGGTCTGCGAGATGGAAGAGCCCATGATCCTCATCAACGAGAGCAAGATCTCCAACATGAAGGATCTCCTGCCCGTTCTGGAGCAGGTTGCCAAGATGTCCAAGCCCCTCGTCATCATTGCCGAGGACGTGGACGGCGAAGCCCTCGCTACCCTCGTTGTGAACAAGCTCCGCGGCATCCTGAACGTGGTCGCCATCAAGGCCCCCGGCTTTGGCGAGCGCCGCAAGGAAATGCTCAAGGACATCGCCATCCTCACCGGTGGTCAGGTTGTGTCCGACGATCTCGGCCTCAAGCTCGAGAACGTCAGCGTCAACGACCTTGGCACCGCCAAGCGTGTTGTCATCGACAAGGAAAACACCACCATCGTTGACGGTGCTGGCGAAGCCGAAGACATCAAGGCCCGTGTGGCTCAGCTCCGCGCGCAGATCGACGAGACCACGTCCGACTACGACCGCGAGAAGCTCCAGGAGCGTCTGGCCAAGATCGTCGGCGGTGTCGCTGTGATCAACGTTGGCGCTGCCACCGAGACCGAGATGAAGGAAAAGAAAGCCCGCGTGGAAGACGCCCTCAACGCGACCCGCGCAGCCGTCGAAGAAGGCATCGTGCCTGGCGGCGGCGTGGCTCTGGTCCGCTGCTCCAGCGTGCTGGACAAGGTCTCCGTGGCCGACGATGACGAGGCCGCTGGCGTCTCCATCATCTCCCGCGCCATCGAAGAGCCCCTGCGCATGATCGCCAACAACGCTGGCCTCGAAGGCTCCATCGTTGTCGAGAAGGTCCGCTCCAACAAGGACGGCTACGGCTTCAACGCCGCCTCCTGCGAGTACGAAGACCTCATCAAGGCCGGTGTCATCGATCCCAAGAAGGTGACCCGCAGCGCTCTGCAGAACTCCTCTTCCGTGGCTGGCCTGCTGCTCACCACCGAGTGCGCCATCGCCGAAAAGCCCGAAGAGAAGGGCGCAGCTGCTCCCGCTATGCCTGCTGGCATGGGCGGCATGGGCGGCATGGGTGGCATGTACTAAACGCCATCCGCGACCATTCCATTGCGAAGACATATGGCCGGCCCTTCGGGGCCGGCCTTTTTTTGCGTCTTTGGCCTGCTGAGGGGGGAGAGTGGTGGTGGCTGAGGCTTCGGTCTGGACAACCATTCGGAGCGGGGTGGTTTGGGTGTGGGGAGGCGGTTGCGTAGTGGTGCCGGGCAAGGGCAGGGCTTTTTGTGCTCCGCAGGCTCAAGGGTCGCGGACCCTTGAGAATCCCGAGTGCGGTCATAACGGGTGCGCGTAGAGAAGGCGGTCGTCACCCCTGACGGCTCTCGTCCGTGTGGATGGGGATGGTGGAGCATGGGCATAAAGGGCGAGTGGGCGGGGAGGTGGGTGAAAGGTGGGGGAGTGGTCAGTCGCTTCTGGTGAGGCGAGAGAGGGGCGGTGTGTGGGGCCACGTCGGTGAAGGGCGAAGGGCGTGTGGGGGCGTTCCAAAACGGGGCAGGAGGGGGCTGTTTTCGTTCATCGTTTGCCACGCGTTGTGGCGTAGAAGATGTTCTTCTCGCCGCGGAAACATTTTTGAACATTTGCCCCTTATCGGATGTAATCACGCGTATTTGTCTCTCCTTGGGTTTTGGAGTGGACGAAAATTTGAGCGGTACAGCGTTTTGGCGGGCTTGAACGGGCCATAAAACGGGCGCGGGAGGGGGAAAAGAGAGGTGTGTTGTGTCGGCCAAATACTGTTTTTTGTTCGCCAAGCGCGCTGGGTCTGGGGCTGGTGAGGTGGTTATGGTGTGTAAGTGGTGTATTTTCTGGCCCAATTTGCGTTTTTTCCGTGCCGGACTGTCATATATGTCAATTGACAGACTCTAGAAGTCACTCTTCTAGCGGCAGAATATTTTCAAATAATTGGGTGTAATCAGCTGCAAATGGGTCTCAGTGCTTCTTATTGGGTTTGAGATTTTGGGCAAATGTTTCCGTATGGCAACACGTGAAGTGCTGGGAAAGGGATAAATGGGGGCGATTCAGGGTGAAAATCATGCAATGTTGTCACAAGACAACATGTCCCCGCTGGCAATTTTGAGCGCAAAAGGCTACACACGCACAGACGCGCATCACCTTCAACCACCGGCGACCCGCATGTTCAAGTTCATCGTTCTCGCGCTGGTCCTTATATGGATAATGGGCCTCTTTCTTGGCAGGAAGCGGCGGCTTATCAAAAGTACGTCCCAGCTTGTGCGCCTTATTCTTTGGGCGTGCTTTGGCTTTTTTGGGGCGACGGCTTTGCCGCGCATGGATATGTACCAAGGCCATAACGTGTTTTTGGCTGTCTCGTTGGTGCTGTGGATTGCCGCGTCGTGGTGGGTGGCGGGCGCGCTGACCCGGTCCATGGACAAGAAGAAGTCCTGACGCACGCCGCGCAAAAAAAGCCCGTCCACTCCGGCCTGCGGCGCGGCGTGAACGGGCTGGTATGCGTTGTGGCGCTGGGTGGTGGCCCTGCTAGGGCTTAACCACCAGCAGGAACATCTTGAAGCGCTTTTCCGCGCGCACGCCGTGGGGAATGTTGGCGGGCATGACGATGGCTTCGCCTGCGGGCACAGTGAAGTCCTCGCCGTCGATGGTGACGGTGGCTTCGCCGTCCAGCACGTGGACGATGGCGTCGCCCGGCGCGCTGTGGGTGCTGATGGCTTCCCCGGCGTCAAAGGCGAACAGGGTCGTGTTCACCGTCGGCCGCTGGCTGATGGTGCGGCTAACCACCTGACCGGGAGCGTAGTCCACGAGGTCCGCCATGACCACGGGCTGGGAAAAGGGCATGTTCTTTATAAGTGTTTCTTCTGGCATGGTGCCTCCTTGCCGGATATTCCGGCTGTGTCTGCATGATGTGTGTCCACAGTAGCCTACCACAGCCTCGCCGCCTTGACGTGCGTCAAACCCCGGCCACTTTTCCCAGACGGGCTTCTGCCTGCGCCGCCCTTTACAATATGGGCGGATTATTCCTATGTACCAGTCGCTGTGTGAGAGCGCGCCGCATCTGAACGTGGCCGCGCCCCGCAGCGATACAGCGCCAAGTCCCGCCCGCGACGCGTCGCCGCGACCCGCCCGCGCCGGGCCTCTCCCCGCAGACGGGGCCACAATCTAGCCAGGAGACCAGACCTATGCCGTCTTTCGACATTGTCAGTCAGGTGGATTTGCAGGAAGCCGATAACGCCGTGAACAACGTGGTCAAGGAAGTGGCCACGCGCTACGACTTCCGCGGCGTGCACACCGAAATTAAGCTGAACCGCAAGGATAAGGTCATCAGCATCGTCACCGGTGACGAGATGAAGATCAAAGCCCTGCGCGAAATGCTTATCGCCCACTTCACCCGCCGCAAGCTCGACTCCAAGTGCCTGGAGTTCAAAAAGCACGAGGCCACCTCGCAGGGCCAGCTCAAGCAGGACGTGGCCATCAAAGAAGGCATCTCCAAGGAGATGGGCCAGAAAATCGTGAAGACCATCAAGAATCTGAAGCTCAAAAAGGTGCAGCCCGCCATTCAGGACGATCAGGTCCGTGTGACGGCCAAGCAGATTGACGACCTTCAGACCGTTATGCAGACCCTCAACAACGCCGATTTCGACCTGCCGCTGCAGTTCGTGAACATGAAGCGCTAGCGGAGAGAGGCGTGGCGCTTATTAGCATCAAGGATATTCGGCTGGCCTTTTCCGACGCGCCCGTTCTGGACGGCGTCAGCATGCAGATTGAGGCCGGGGAACGCGTGTGCCTTGTCGGCCGCAATGGCGAGGGCAAGTCCTCGCTCATGCGCGTGGTCACTGGGGACATGAAGCCCGACGGCGGCGAGATAGCCATCGGCAAAGGCGTGCGTGTTGCCCGTCTGTCGCAGGACGTGCCGCAGGACATCACCGGAAGCGTGTTTGAGGTGGTGGCCACCGGCATTGGCGAGATGGGCACCGCCCTGTACGATTACCGCTCCGCCGTGGCCGCTGTGGAGCGCGACGCCTCGGCTATGCCCGCACTGGAGGCCGCCCAGCAGGCCGTTGACGCCAGCGGCGGCTGGGAATCCTACCGCACGGTAGAGACGGTGCTCTCGCGCCTGAAGCTGGACGCGGATGCCGAGTTCGCCACGCTGTCCGGCGGCCTGAAGCGCCGCGTTATGCTGGCCCGCGCCCTTGCCAGCGACCCGGACGTCCTGCTCCTTGACGAGCCCACGAACCATCTGGACATCGACTCCATCACGTGGCTGGAGGAATTCCTGCTCCGCCACGTGAAGACTCTTTTCTTCGTCACCCACGACCGCGCGCTGCTCCAAAAGCTGGCGACCCGCATTGTGGAGCTGGACCGAGGCCACCTGGCCGACTGGCGGTGCGACTACCAGACCTACCTCACGCGCAAGGAGGAACTCCTGAACGCCGAGGAAAAGGAATGGGACCGCTTTGACATCAAGCTGGCCGAGGAAGAGCAGTGGCTGCGAAAAGGCGTCACTGCCCGCCGTCGCCGCAACATGGGCCGCCTGCGCGACCTCAAGAAAATGCGCGAACAGCGCAAAGCGCGGCGTTACCGTCCCGGACAGGCCAAGATGCAGCTGCAGGAGGCCGGGCTGTCCGGCAAGCTGGTGGCCGAGGGGCAGGACCTGACCGTGGCCTTTGACGGCGCCCCGGTGTTCCGCAATTTTACCACCGCCATTATGCGCGGGGACAAGGTGGGCATCATTGGTCCCAACGGCGCAGGCAAGACCACGCTGCTGCGCACCCTGCTGGGCAAGCAGACCCCGGACAGCGGCGCCGTACGCCTTGGCACCAATCTGGAGATTGCCTACTTTGACCAGCTGCGCGCCAGCCTCGACATGGACGCCCGCGCCTATGACGTGGTGGGCGACGGGCAGGAGTGGGTGACTGTGGACGGCAACAAGCGCCACGTTATGGGCTACTTGCAGGACTTTCTGTTCACGCGCGACCGCGCCCGGAGCAAGGTGCATACCCTGTCCGGCGGTGAGCGTAACAGGTTGCTCCTTGCCAAGCTGTTCACGCGTCCGTCCAACGTCCTCGTCCTTGACGAACCCACCAACGACCTCGACGCCGAAACGCTGGACCTGCTGGAAGAACTCTTGATGCAGTATTCCGGCACCGTGCTGGTGGTCAGCCATGACCGTGCCTTCCTCAACAATGTGGTCACCTCCACCATCGCCTTTGAGGCGGACGGCGTGGTGCGTGAATACGTTGGCGGCTATGACGACTGGCTGCGCCAGTGCCAGCAGGCCGAGGAAAACGCCGGCCCCAAAAAGGCCGAAGCGCCAAAGCCCCGCCAGCGCCCCCGCGCCGACGGCAAGCGCAAGCTGACCTTCAACGAACAGCGCGAGCGCGACGCCTTGCAGTCGGAATTGGACGGGACCCCGGCGCGTATCGAAGCCATGGAGGCCGCCCTTGAAGACCTCAGCGCCAAGCTGGCGGACCCGGACTTCTATCAGCGCGACCCTGCTGGCTTTGAGGCCGCAACGCAGAATCTTGGCAAAGCCGAAGCTGACCTTGACGCCGCCCTTGAGCGGTGGGAGGAAATAGAAAGCCGTTTGGCGGAGTTGTCGGAAGACGGCCCGGCCGCGTAGGGTGGTGAAGACGGCATTCTGCGGCGGCATCTGCCCGCAGCGTGGCTGCTCCGGCTGGCTCTGTGCGCACTGGGCGCAGTGCCCCGCGCCGCGTTCCGCCGTTTTTGCGTCGCCCGCGGTGGGTGATTGTTGAGCGGACAGCTTGGGGCGCACGCCCCTAAAGGACCAAGGGAGACGCGTATGATCCGCATGCTGCTGAATATCCTGTGGCTTGTTCTTGGCGGCCTGCCCATGGCCATCGGCTGGTGGCTCTCCGGTGTGGTCATGATTGTGACCATCATCGGCATTCCGTGGGCGCGGTCCTGCTTTGTTATCGGCACGTTTGCCCTGTGGCCCTTTGGGCGCGAGGTGGCCGACCGCCGCGACGTGACCGGGCGTGAGGACATTGGCACCGGCCCGCTGGGTATGCTCGGCAATGTGATTTGGTTTATCCTTGCGGGCATTTGGCTGGCAATTGGGCACCTTGTGGCCGCTCTGGCCAATTTCATTACCATCATTGGTATTCCTTTTGGTTTCCAGCACTTGAAGCTGGCCGTCATCTCCCTTGCGCCCATCGGCAAGACCGTTGTGGTGCGCGAGGGGTAGGGCGCTGCGCGTTGGGGGCGGCAAAGCCACGTGTGGCGGGCTTTCGTCCGTCATATGGCCCGGTGCGGCCCATGGGGTTGCACAGTCGGTGGAATCGCGGGTATATGTGCGGAGGCAAAGACAATTTCAGCCGAGTCCACGGCTCGCCTGCAACCTTACACACGGCAACCTGCACGGTGTTCATGCATAGACGATACACTCTCCCGTCCACATCCCGCGGCGTTATGCGCCGCGTTCAGGCCCGGTGCATCATTGTCCTGCTCATGGCGGGGCTGATGCTGTCCATGACCGCTGTGGCCCACGCCGCCAGCCAGCGCACTGCGTTTCTTGACGCGGTGTCACGCTTTAAGAAGGTTGGGGCGTCCTCAAGCTTGGCCCAGCGCCGGGATATGTGGAAGGATGTGCACTCGCGCTTTCGGCGCGTGCTGAACATGAACCCGGGCAGTGGCTATGGGCCAAAGTCCCTGTACTACATGGCCCGCTGCTATGAGGAGCTTGCCGAGCGCTCGTGGCTGAAGTCCGACGCGCGCGAGGCGGTAGACGCCTTCCAGCGCGCGGTGAACCATTTCCCCGCGCGGCATAGCTGGGTGGATGATTGCCTCTACCGCAAGGCCGCGCTGTCGTATTCGCGCCTTGGCGACGCCGCCGGGGCGCGTTCGGATTTGGAGCGTTTGCTCCGGTCCTATCCCCGTGGCGATTACGCCGGACGCGCCAAAAAACTCCTTGCCGAGGTCAAGAAAAAGGCCCCGGCAGTGACGCGCCCTGCGCCCACCAAATCCGTATCCATGTCCTCGTCGGTGCTGCGCCGTGAATACACGCGCGCCGTGGACCGCTTTAAGGCGCTGCAGAGCGACCGCCGCGCCCAGCGCGATGATTTTTTGCGTTTGGCGCGGGAGTTCAACCGCCTGTCCCGCGTGCGGGGCGGGGGCGTGTATGCCGCGCGCTCCGCGTACTTTGAGGGCTATACTTACGATGAACTTGGCCGCCGGTCCGGGCGGCGGGACGATTCCCGCCTTGCCGCCGAAAAGTACCAGCGCGCCCACGATATGTTTGACGAGGATGACTCATGGCGCGATGACGCGCTTTTCCGCAAGGGCGAGGTGGAATACACCGCCCTTGGCGATGAGAATCAGGCCTATGCGGACCTGCTGCGCCTTGTGCGCGACTACCCAAAGGGAGACCGCTACGCCGACGCCAAGCGTCTGCTGCGCAAGATGGACCACGCCCGTGTGACGTCCAAGCCCAAACCCAAGAAAAAGCCCGCCGCCACGGCCGCGGCTCCGGCGGACTCCGGTGATACGGCGCGGCTGGTGAACATCCGCCACCGCAGTGGTGACGACTTCACCCGCGTGGTGCTGGATATGGACCGGTCCGTGAAGTTTGAGGACCACTCCCTGCCGCCGGACCCGTCCCACAACAAGCCCCACCGCATGTTCATCGACCTTGAGGGAACACGCCTTGCGCCGGATCTTGCCGCGCGGGTGAGTGTGAAGGACGGCATCCTGAGCGGCGTGCGCGCCGGGCAGAATGATGTGAAGACCGCGCGGGTGGTGCTCGATTTTCAGCGCCTGAACAAATATCACTTGTTCACGCTGGAAAATCCCTTCCGCATCGTTATCGACGTGTTTGCCGAGCAGCGCGCGGCAGGCGCGGCCCCGGTCAAAAAGACCAAGTGGCCCAAAATGCCCGACGCCAACCACAAGCCCACCACCAAGGACAAGCAGGTGGCCAAGGATGTGCTGGCGCAGCTGGGTATGACCATTGGCACCATCATGATTGACGCCGGTCACGGCGGCAAGGACCCGGGCGCGCTGGATTACGTCTACTACAAGGACAAGCGCGGCCGGAAGAAGCGCCGCATCCGCACCATGGAAAAGGACGTCACCCTGAGCCTTGCGCGCATTCTTGGGGCCAAGCTGCAAAGCCGCGGCTTCCGCGTGCTCTATACGCGTACCTCAGACACCAAGGTGCAGTTGGAAGACAGGGCCATGGCCGCCAACATCAAAAAGGCGGACCTGTTCATCTCCCTGCACTGCAACGCCAACCGGCGTTCGTCCGTGCGCGGCTTTGAAACGTACTACCTTGGCAAGGCGCGCAACGACATTGTCCTGCGCCTTGCGGCCAAGGAAAACGACGTGGACCCCATGCGCATTAGCGATACGCAGAAAATCGTCATGGACCTTGTGCACAGCTTTAAGATTCGCGAATCCAAGGTGCTGGCGCAGCACGTGCAGAAAAACTGCGTCACAACGCTCAAGCGCAAGTACAAGGGCGTGCGGGACCATGGCGCGCGCAGTGCGCCGTTCTTCGTGCTCATTGGCGCGCGGATGCCGGCCATCCTTGTGGAAACCGGCTACATCACCAACCCCACGGAAGTGCAGTGGCTGCGCAGTAAGGACTACCTGAACCGGGTGGCCGACGGCATCGTGAAGGGTGTGGAGGCCTACCGCAAGGAATTGGCGCAGGTCGGCCCCTAGGCGGGGCATGTGCGTGGCCGCCAGCACGACCGGCTGGCGGCAAGTGCTTCATACGGCAGCGGAAAATGCCCGCATGCCGGATATTTTTGCGGCCGCCGCATGGCATGCGCCATGCGGCGGCAAAGCGTCAGAAAGTGCTCTTTGCTTTTCTTGTCAGCGGAAATCTGGCATAGACTGACAGGAAGACCTTACCTATTTCCCGGCTGCGACCGTTGCGCCCAGTTGCCGGATGAGAGGGAACTATGGCTCTTGAGAATGAAACGTCACCCGCAATGCGGGTGCTGGTCATCGAAGACAGCGCAGTGCAGGCGAAAATTGTTTCGCGGCACATAGAAGGGCTGAGCAATTTTTCCACCGTATGGGCCGGGACGCTTGAAGAGGCCCGCTCTGTGGTGGAAGAAATGCGCGAGGAAATCTTCGTGGCCGTGGTGGACCTGAACCTGCCCGATGCGCCCGATGGCGAAGCCGTGGACCTCACCATGTCCTATGGCATTCCCAGCATCGTGCTGACGGCGACCTTCCATGACGATGTGCGCGACTCCCTCCTGGAACGCAACGTGGCCGACTATGTGCTCAAGGAAAGCATGGTGGTGCTGGACAGCGTGGTGGACGCCATCTCCCGGCTGTTCAAGAACCAGTTTCTCAAGGCCGTGGTGGTGGACGACTCCCGCGCGGCGCGCAATCTTGTCCGGACCCTGTTGGAGATTCAGAATTTTCAGGTTCTGGAGGCCGAAAACGGGCAGGAGGCGCTGGCCATGCTGGGCGAGCACCCCGAGGTCAGCCTTGTGGTCACGGACTGGGAAATGCCGGTGATGGACGGCTTTCAGCTGTGCAGCGAGGTCCGCAAAACCTACAAGAAGGACCGTCTTGCCATTGTTGGCATCTCCGGCGCGGGCGGCTCGGCCATGACGGCGAAGTTTTTGAAGCTGGGGGCTAACGATTTTCTGGCCAAGCCCTTCTCCGCCGAGGAATTTTCGTGGCGTGTGAACCAAACCATGGAAATGGTGGACCTCGTGAAGGAACTCCACGAATGTAAAAGAGAGCTCAACGGCGAATAAATCGTCACCCATACGACAGTATGGCGGCGGTCCCCACAGCGGGGACCGCCGCTTTTCTTTTGGAAAATGCCCACCGTGATATCCCCCAAAGTGCCCGTGAAACGGGTAATACCGTTGCACCTGCGATAATATGCCAAGGCTGGTGTCGGCTGATTGAGCGATCAATTTTTGCCATTGGCGTCAAAAAATGTTCCCGCAGTGTGCGAGAAAATGTTGCACTTTACGATAGTGTCATTTCGGGGTAATGATTTCGCGGTAATTCATCGCAACACTCTCGATTTCTGTAAGGATAGATCCAGATGGTTTCAGACAAAACCTTTGCAAGCGATAACAACTCGGGCGTGCACCCCAAGGTGATGGACGCCCTGAGCCGCGCCAACACCGGGCACTGCGTCGCCTATGGCGACGACGATTATACCCGGGCGGCGCGCGGGCGCTTCGCACAGGTCTTCGGTGACGATGCGCAGGTGTTTTTTGTGTACAACGGCACCGGGGCCAATGTGTCGGCCCTGTCCGCCATGCGGCGCTCGTTTCAGGGCGTTCTGTGCGCGGATTGCGCCCACATCAATGTGGATGAGGGCGGCGCGCCCGAGGCATTCATGGGCTCCAAGCTGCTGTCGTGCCAGACGGTGAACGGCAAGCTCTCGCCAGCGACCATGAAGCCCCACCTGCACGCCCTTGGCTTTCAGCACTGTTCCCAGCCCCGCGTGGTGTCCATCACGCAGGCCACGGAGCTTGGCACCCTGTACACGCCGGACGAAATCCGGGACATTGTGGACTTTGCCCACGACCATGGCTTTCTTGTGCACATGGACGGCGCGCGCCTTGCCAATGCGGCGGCCGCGCTGGAGGTGCCCCTTGCCGCGCTGACGTCGCAGGCAGGGGTGGATGTGTTGTCCTTTGGCGGCACCAAAAACGGCCTCATGTTTGGTGAGGCTGTGGTGGTGTTTCGCCCCGAGCTTGCCGGGGAGTTCCCCTATGTGCGCAAGCAGTGCGGACAGCTCCACAGCAAGATGCGCTTTATCGCCGCGCAGTACGACGCCCTGCTCAGCGATGGCCTGTGGCTGGAGAATGCGCGCCATTCCAACGCCATGGCCCAGCTGCTGGCGAGTCAGGCTGCGTCCCTGCCCGGTGTTGAGGTGTCCCGTCCGGTGGAGACCAACGCGGTCTTTGCCCGGGTCCCGCGCGAGGCGATACCCGCCCTGCAGGCCGTGTCGTATTTCCATGTATGGGATGATGCCACGGCCGAAGTGCGCTGGATGTGCTCCTACGACACCACGCCTGAAGACGTCCGGGCCTTTGTGGCCGGGATGCGCGAGGCGCTCCAAATCCAGCCCCAGACAGCAATGTAGAGACACGGCGCGGACGGCGCACGGGGCGGAACCAGCAACACATCCGCCCGTGTGCGCAGCCCGCGTTAGACAAGACGCTGCCGCGCACACGGCGCCGCGCGGCGGGCCGTTCGTCCTGCAAAGGACGGCGCGCCCCGGTTCCACACCGCCATTGGCGTATACGGGCCGAGCACGACAGAGCCGCTTAAGAGAGAAGGGAGGCCGTTCTTGATTCGTTTCCGCCGGGTCAACAAGTGGTATGGGGATTTCAATGTTCTGCAGAACATCGACCTGCATATCAAAGAGGGTGAAGTCGTCGTGGTCTGCGGACCGAGCGGCTCGGGAAAGAGCACGCTCATCCGCTGCATCAATCGGCTTGAACCTATCCAGGAAGGGGAAATCCTTGTTGACGGCCACAACGTCAACGACCCCAAGACCAATCTGACAATGCTCCGCGCCGAAGTGGGCTTTGTTTTCCAGCAGTTCAATCTGTATCCGCATATGACGGTGCTGGAGAACGTGACCCTCGCGCCGGTGATGGTCCGTGGGCTGGAACGCCGCGAGGCCGAGGACCTTGGCATGGAATACCTCGCCAAGGTCAATATACCGGACAAGGCCGGGCAGTATCCCTGCCAGCTCTCGGGCGGCCAGCAGCAGCGCGTGGCAATTGCGCGCGGCCTCGCCATGCAGCCCAAGATCATGCTCTTCGATGAACCCACATCCGCGCTAGACCCCGAGATGATCAACGAGGTTCTGGACGTGATGAAGACCCTGGCCCGCGAGGGCATGACCATGGTCTGCGTCACCCATGAAATGGGCTTTGCCCGCGAAGTGGCGGACCGCATCATCTTCATGGATGAGGGAATACTCATTGAAGAGAATGCCCCGAGCGAGTTCTTCTCCAACCCGCAAAGCGACCGGGCGAAGGACTTCCTGAGCAAAATCCTGAGTCACTAGCCCGTGGGGCTGGGCTCAGGTTTTTTGTTATGTATTGGCTCTTTGGATTCGGATTCACATCACTCTATTCGCATGGAGGAAGGGATGAAACTGTGGAAATGCGCCGCTCTGGCGTGCCTGACTGTGGCTCTTATGGCGCAGGCGGCCTTTGCCGGGCCTGTCTGGGACACCATTCAAAAGGACAAGGTGCTGCGCGCTGGCATCATGACCAACTCCATCCCCGGCGCGTTCTATGATGAGAACAACGAGTGGGTGGGCTTTGACGTGGACATCGCCGAGGAAGTGGCAAAGCGCCTTGGCTGCACCCTTGAGCGCGTGGCCGTAACGGACAAGACCCGCATCGCGTTTCTGCAGCAGGGGCGCATTGACATTTCCGTTGCGAACATGACCCACAAGCGCGAGCGCGATAAGTCCATCGACTTTTCCATCACCTACTTCTTCGATGGGCAGAAAATCCTGTGCAAGGATGGGAAGTACGCGGGCTGGAACGACCTTGTGGGCAAAAAGATTGCCACCACGCAGGGCACCACGTCCGAGCTGAACATCAAGGCGCTGCTCAAGAAGCTGGGCGACCCCAACTACCAGAAAAACGTCATTTCCTTCCAGGACTACGCCGCGGCCTTCAACGCCCTGAAGATGGGCCGCGTGCAGGGCTTCACCACCGACTCCACCATCCTGCTTGGCTACGCCGCCAAGGAGCCGGGCAAGTATGAGCTGGTCGGCGATTTCTTCTCCGACGAGCCTTACGGCATCGGCCTGCCCGAGGATGAGTCCAAGCTGCGCGACGCTGTGAACTTTGCGCTGCAGGACATGTGGAAGGACGGCACCTACATGGACATCTACAACAAGTGGTACGGTCCCGACACGCCGTACTCCTTCCCCATGACCGAACAGATCGAAATGTGGCCCTAGCACCGTGCGCTTATAACGCAGCCAACAGCATGAGCCCGGCGCGGTCCGGGCTCATGCCCCTCCCAAACGACTGGATGTCATGATCAGATACTGGATGGAAAAAACCTGGGTGCAATACCTTGTCCTGCTGCTCATCGTGCTGGGCATGGTGTATTACTGGGGCTTTGTTTTCGACTTTGGCTATACGTTCGACTGGAGCGTTTTATTCGTTACCAACGAGACCTACGGCCAGCACATGGGGCTTATGCTGCTCCATGGCCTGACGGTCACGATAGAGATTACCATCATCAGCTCGTGTATCGCCCTTGCCCTTGGGACGATATTCGGCCTTATGCGCGTCTCGTCGTTTAAACCTGCCTATTATTTCTCCACCGCGTGTGTGGAGTTTTTCCGCAATACGCCGCTTTTGGTGCAGCTGTTCTTCTGGTATTTCGCCATGCCCATGGCCCTGCCCGAAGCCGCGCGTGAATGGATATTCGAGCGCAATTTTGAGTTCTGGAGCGCCACCATTGGCCTGTCCATCTACACGGCGGCCTTTATGGCCGAGGTCATCCGCGCCGGACTCCAGTCCATCCCCAAGGGCCTCTTGGAGGCCGCCTACTCCAGCGGGCTGAACTACACGCAGGTGCTGCGAAAAATCATTCTGCCCGTGGCGTTCCGCGCCATCATCCCGCCCCTTGGCAGTGAGTTCCTCAACAATATGAAGAACTCCTCTCTTGCCATGGTTGTTGGTGTGTCCGAGGTGGTGTGGTCCATGCAGAACGTGGAATCCCTCACCTTTAAGGGCTTCGAGGCGTCCACGGCGGCCAGCGTCATCTATCTTTCCCTGTCTCTTGTCATTTCGTCCGTGCTGAATGCGGTGAACCAGCGCCTGCGCATAGCGCCGGGCCAGCGCCGTCCCTTGGGCGAACGGGTGCTTGGCATGGTGGTGGACCCCGCCGCCGGGGCGATGCGTGTGTGCACGCGTCCCGTGCGCCGCGAGATGCGCCGCAGGCAGCGTGCGACCCGCGCCGGAGTGGTGGTCCGCACCGGCTGGAAGGCCGTCGCCTGTGTGTGGGGCCGTCAGCTGTGGCGGGGGCTGGTGCTCTCGGCCAAGACGCTGTTTATTCTGGGCCTGCTTGGGCTGGGCTACGCCATCGCCATGGCGCTGTACCATTACAACTGGGACGTCATCTGGAACAGCCTGCCGCAGCTTTTGGTGTGGCGCTTCCCCAATGGCAACCATAACGAGCTCTTCTGGGGGCTTGGCGGCCTGTCGTACTCCGTGCTTATGGCCGTTATCGCCATCAGCGTGAGTTTCTTCATCGGCATTGTGGTCGCCCTTGGCCGGACGTCCAAGAATGCGCTGCTGCGCGTGCCGTGCCTTGTGTACATTGAGGTCATCCGCGGCAACCCGCTCATCATGGTCATTTTCTGGATTTACTTCTTCATTCCCATTTTGACCGGGGCATTTCTGGATGTGTTCTGGAGCGCAACGCTGGCGCTGACGGTGTTCACGGGCGCCTACCTTGCGGAAATCATCCGCTCCGGCATTGAAAACCTGCCCCCCGGCCAGAAGGAAGCCGCTCTGTCCACGGGCCTGACCTACTGGCAGACCATGCGCAAGATCATTCTGCCGCAGGCCCTCAAGCAGATGATTCCCGCCATCGTTGGGCAGTTTATCGCCATCTTCAAGGACACCTCGCTGGCGTACGTCATTGGCGTGCTGGAGCTGACCTTTGTGGCGCAGGGGCTGGATAACCGTTTGATGGTGTATTCCTTTGAGATTTACACGACTGTGGCCTTCCTGTACTTCGTCTGCTGTTACACCATGAGTGTGTACGCCAACAGGCTTGAACGCAGGCTGTCGCCGGAACGGACCCGGCTGCAGATGTAACCATCAGGAGGCACTGGCATGATTCGCATTCTCGTCACCGGCGGTACGCTGGACAAGGAATACAACCAGCTGGATGGTGAGTTGGTCTTTACCAAGACGCATATCACCGACATCCTGACGCAGGCCAAGTGCACGGCCGAGGTCACCATTGAAACGGTTATGCTCAAGGACAGCCTGCACATGGTGGATGCCGACAGGCAAAGCATTCTGGAGAGCATCCGGCGGTGCCCGGAGGACAAGGTCATCGTCACCCATGGCACGGATACCATGCCCGAAACCGCTGCGGTGGTGGGGCAGGCCGTCACGGACAAGACGGTTGTCTTCGTGGGGGCCATGGTGCCGTATTCCTTTGTGAATTCCGATGCCCTGTTTAATTTGGGCTGCGCCTTTACGGCGGTGCAGGTGCTGCCGCGCGGCAGCTACATCACCATGAATGGCAAGGTGTTCCAGTGGGATAACGTGCGAAAGAACCGCCAGAAGGGGGAGTTTGAACCCCTGAGGTAATTCCGGCCACACCCGGAGAATATGACGCGCCACAAGGCCCGCCGCATATGCGGCGGGCCTTTTTGTGTGCTATAGATAGGGCGTTATCTGTTCGCAATATATGTCATGAGCCGCCGTCATACAACAGCTCCCGTGCTTTCGCCCCCTTGGGGGCACCTGCCGCACCGCGCCGACCTCCATCGCCGCAACATGTCACGAACTCTCCCATATCCCGTCACATACTCGTCACAGTGCGTCCCTAGATAGAGGATGCGACGACGGTGGTTATCTGAATCGTCACATACAAGAAAAATCCATTTGGAGGAAAGGTATGCGGATCAAACATCTCCTGCTGACGGCGGCGCTGGTGCTGACCATGGTGTCCAGCTCCTTTGCGGCCAGCCTGAGCGTCAAAGGCTCCACGACTGTGCTCCCCATTATGCAACGCGCTGTTGAGGCCTACCAGAAAGCCAATCCCGGTATGTCCATCTCGGTCTCCGGCGGCGGCTCCGGCAACGGCATCAAGGCCATCATCGACGGCACCACCGATGTGGCCATGGCGTCCCGCTTCATGAAGAGCAAGGAAGTGAAGCTGGCCATGGAAAAGGGCGTCTACCCCGTTCCCTTCGCCGTTGGCATCGACGCGCTGGTTCCCGTTGTGCATCCCTCCAACCCCGTGAACAACCTCACCCGCGCCCAGCTCAAGGCCATCTATAAGGGTGAAGTGAAAAACTGGAAGGACGTCGGCGGCCCGGACCGCAAGATTGTTGTTATCTCCCGCGATACCTCCTCCGGTACCTACGAGACCTGGGAAGGCAAAATCATGAATAAGAAGCGCGTGTACGCCGGCGCTCTGCTGCAGGCCTCCAACGGCGCCGTGGTGCAGGCCGTGTCCAAGAACAAGTACGCCATCGGCTACATCGGCTACGGCTACCTGGACAGCTCCACCAAGGCTGTGACCGTGGACGGCATTGAGGGCAACCCCGAAACCGCCTCCAGCGGCGAATACCCCATCTCCCGCTACCTCTACATCTTCACCAAGGGCTGGCCCAAGGGTGAGACCGCCAAGTTCGTGATGTACCTCGTGAACCCCCGTCAGGGTCAGAAGCACGTCAAGGACGCCGGCTACGTTCCTCTGTACTAAATGACAGCCGAGCGCAGGCCGCACCCGGACCTGCGCACAGGGCGCCCCCTTCACGCTCCACGGAGCGGGAAGGGGGCCAGCTTGCGAACATGGCCGGGCAGACCGGCCATACTTGAGAGAGGATTCCAATGGCACTGAGTCGACAAATCAAAGAGCGGGTTATCCGTGCCGGGTTCTTCACCACGGCGTTTACATCCATCTTTGTGCTCGCGCTGATTATGTTCTTCCTGTTCAAGGAAGGACTGCCCATATTCGATGTGTACCCCATCAAAAAATTTCTTTTTGGCACGGAGTGGTACCCCACGGCGGATCCGCCGGACTTTGGCATTTTCCCGCTGCTGGTTGGCTCCATTCTGGTCACGGTGGCGTCCTCTGCCATCGCCATTCCCCTTGGGGTGATGACGGCCATTTATCTGGCCGAGATTGCCTCGCACCGGGTGCGCAGCATCGTCAAACCCATGGTGGAACTGCTGGCCGCGTTGCCGTCTGTTGTCATCGGCTTCTTCGGCATGGTGGTGTTTGCGCCGTTTTTGCAGAACTGGCTGGACGTGGCCACGGGGCTGAACCTCTTTAACGCGGCGGTGATGCTGGCGTTTATGAGTGTGCCCACCATCTGCTCCATCTCCGAGGACGCCATCTACGGCGTGCCCAATGAGCTGAAGGAAGCCTCGCTCGCTCTGGGGGCCACCCACTGGGAGACCATCTTTAAGGTTGTGCTCCCTGCCAGCCTGTCCGGCATCTCCACGGGCGTCATCCTTGGCATGTCGCGCGCCATTGGCGAGACCATGGTCGTGCTGATGGTAGCGGGCGGCGCTGGGCTTATTCCGGAATCCATTTTCGACCCGGTGCGGCCCATGCCGGCATCCATCGCGGCAGAAATGGCCGAGGCCCCGTTCCAGGGCGACCACTACTACGCGCTGTTTGCCACGGGCATCGTGCTCTTCCTCTTTACCCTGCTGTTCAACGTGCTGGCCGATTACATCGCGGAGAAGCACAAGCAGGTTGGCGCCGCCACGCTGTAGGCCGCACGAAGGAATCGATTCATGACAACGGAAACAACAATGAATGGACGGGAGTCTGCCGTGGGTACCGCCGAATCCACTTCCCCGGATATGACCATGAATGGCAAGGGCGCCCGCAGCGCTGTGGAAAAGATCATGTTTGGTCTGTTCCGCGGGGCCTCGGGCATTAACGGGCTGGCGCTCATCATCATCTGCGCCTTTTTGCTCTACAACGGTCTGCCCGCCATTTCGTGGGAGTTTTTGACCGAAGCGCCGCGCAACTCCATGACCGAGGGCGGCATCTTTCCCTGCATTGTGGGGACGTTCATCCTCTCCTTTGGAGCGATGCTGGTGGCGTTTCCCCTTGGAGTGGCCTCGGCCGTGTACCTGAATGAGTACGCCACCTCGCGCAAGATGGTGCGCGTTATCCGCCTTGGCATCAACAACCTCGCCGGGGTGCCGTCGGTGGTCTTCGGCCTGTTTGGGCTGGCCTTCTTTGTGACCTTCATGAAGATGGGCGTCAGCATCCTTGCGGGTGTGTTGACCCTTGGCGCGTTGGTGCTGCCTGTCATCATCGGCACGGCGGAAGAAGCCCTGCGGACAGTGCCGGATACCTACCGCGAGGCCTCCCTTGGCCTTGGCGCCACCAAGTGGCAAACCGTGCGCAGCGTGGTGCTGCCAGCGGCGCTGCCGGGCATGCTGACGGGCGCCATTCTTGGCCTGTCCCGCGCGGCGGGCGAAACCGCGGCCATCATGTTCACGGCCTCGGTGTTCTATACGCCCAAGATGCCGAACTCCATCTTCAGCGACGTTATGGCCCTGCCGTACCATGTGTACGTGCTGGCAACGGCGGGTACGGAAATCGAGAAAACCCGTCCCTTGCAGTACGGCACGGCGCTGGTGCTCATCGGTCTTGTGCTGGGCATGAACATTTTCGCCATCTGGCTGCGCGCCCGTTTGCAGAACAAGCGCTAACCGTTCATCAGGAAGCGAGCAATGGCGGGACTTTGCGCGGGTGTGCAAAATGTGTAACGTGATTGTAACACTGTAACAATACGCACGTCACAGTGGTGGTGTTGAAACACAAGCGTCACACATGCACGTACTCAGTCTGGAGAGCACATGGCCAACGAAAATATTTTGATTGTGGAAGACGACGAAGACATCCTGCAATTGTTGTCGTTCAACTTCGAGTCCGCAGGGTTTGTGGTGAACACCGCGCGCGATGGCAAGGACGGCCTCATGAAGGCGCGGGAAAAGCACCCCGACATCGTCCTGCTGGACCTGATGCTGCCGGGTATGGACGGCTTTGAGGTGTGCCGCGAACTCAAGCGCGAGGAAACCACCTCGGCCATCCCGGTCATCATGCTTACCGCGCGCGGGCAGGAAGTGGACCGCATTGTGGGGCTGGAACTGGGCGCTGACGACTATGTGGTCAAGCCCTTCAGCTTCCGCGAGCTGATGCTCCGCGTTCGCGCCGTGCTGCGGCGCGTTGGCGGCATTGCGCCGGAGCGCACCGTGCTGGAGCGCGGTGAACTGCTGGTGGACCTTGAGGCGCACAAGGTGAGCATTGGCGGCGACGAGGTGGCCCTGACGGCCACGGAGTTCAAGCTGCTGTCCGAACTCATCTCCTCAAGCCCGCGCGTGCAAACGCGTGATCAGTTGTTGTCCACCGTCTGGGGCTATGAGTTTGAGGGCTACGCCCGCACCGTGGATACCCACGTGCGCCGCCTGCGGCAGAAACTCGGGGACTGCTCCCGCTTTGTGGAAACCGTGCGCGGCGTTGGCTACAGGTTTAAGGAGTAGGGCGTGGCGGGCATGTCATTTCGTACACGGCTCCAGCTTGCGTTTATCCTCGTCATTGCTGCTGCCCTGCTGATTCCGGCGCTGTACTCCCGCTACGTCTTTCGCGGGGATGTGCTGGAGGACGCCAAAACCGGCGCAGTGCGCGAGCTGCGCCTAGCCGAACAGCTGCTGCTCATCCATGGGAACTTTCCCAGCGAGGAGAGCTTGCACCACTGGCTGGAAGACCTTGGCGTGCGGCTGGATTCCCGCATCACCTACCTGACCCGCGACGGCAGGGTGGTGGCGGATTCCCACGTTGGCTATTCCGTGGTGCCCACGCTGGACAACCACGCCTTCCGTCCGGAAATCGTGCAGAGCGAGTCCCAGCGCTATGGCCTCAGTGTGCGCTACAGCGGCACCCTGGAGCGAAAGCTTGTCTACGCGGCCAAGCGGGTGTCGGGCATTGAGGGACTGCCGGACGGCATCTTGCGTCTTGCCGTACCCTTTGCCGATGTGCGCGAACGCCTCGATAAAATTTATGACAACGTTGTCTACACCTTTGCCGCCGCCATCTTTTTGGCCTTTGTGCTCAGCTGGATCATGTCGCGGTCCATGGGCCGCTCCATCAAGGAGATGATTGACGTGGCGCAGGCCATTGGCAACGGCGAGTACGAAAAGCGCCTGCGCTTCTATCCGGGCCGGGAGTTTGAGCCGCTGGCGGATACCATCAACCAGATGGCCGGCTCCATTGAACAGCACGTCTCGGTCATCACCGAGAAGAAGCGTGAGTCCGACGCTATATTGAATGGCATGCGCGAAGGCGTGCTTGTGCTGGACGCCGACGGGCGCATCTCCAAGTACAACCCGGCATTGGCGGGCATCTTTCCGTCATCGCAGGAGATTATAGGCCTGCGGCCGCTGGAGATTGTGCTGTCACCCGAGTTGCAGCAGGCCTGTGATAAGGTCCTCGCCCCCGACGGCGACAACCGCGCCAAGCTGCAAATCGAGCCGGTGAAGGACCGCGTGTACGAGGTTGCCATTGAGCGGCTGGACAACAACAGCGTGGGCCTTGGCGCCATTGTCGTGTTCCACGACATCAGCGAGCTGAAACGGCTTGAGCGCGTCCGCCGCGACTTTGTGGCCAACGTCTCCCACGAACTGCGCACCCCGCTGACCACCATCAAGGGGTACTCCGAAACCCTGCTGGATAACCACATGGCGCGGGGCGAGCGCGCGGAGGCGTTCCTCGAAATTATTCTCAAGAATGCCGACCATATGGCGAAGATGGTGCACGACCTGATGAGCCTCTCCCGTCTTGAGGGCCGACAGGAGCGCTTCCACATGCAGCGCATCAACGCGCGGGGAGCCATGATGGAGGCCATACGTACCTGCCAGCCCCTTGCGGACGCGGCCGAAGTTACCGTGCATCACGACCTGCCGGAGTCCGGCGTGCCCGTGCATGCGGACTTTGACCGCGTGGTGCAGGTGTTCCGCAACCTGCTGGAGAACGCCATCCGCTACAGTCCGGCAGGGACGCAGGTGACTCTCTCGTCCCGCAAGGACGGCGATGACGTGGTGTTTAGCGTGGGGGACCACGGTCCCGGCATCCCGCAGGAAGACCGCGAGCGCATCTTTGAACGATTCTATCGAGTGGAAAAACACCGCACCAAGAACGGCAGCGGCTCCACAGGGTTGGGGCTGGCCATCTGCAAGCATATCGTCGAGGCCCACCAGGGGCGCATCTGGGTCGAGGCCCATGACGACGGCAGCTCCGGTGTGGTCTTTCATTTTACACTTTCCGCCGCCCGCTTTGACGAAGCCGGCACGGAACCGACCACGAACGAACAGGAAGCATAACGCATGCAAAAGCCACAGAAAATGGCCGCCACAGGGCTGGACTTCTATTACGGCGACTTTAAGGCGCTCAAAAACATCAGCCTCGGATTCGGGGAGAATGAAGTCACGGCGCTCATCGGTCCTTCGGGCTGCGGCAAGAGTACCTTTCTGCGGTGTTTGAACCGTATGAATGACCTCATCCTCGGCACCCGCGTGGATGGCGAGGTAACATTGGACAGCGCCGACATCTACAGCCAAAAGCTGGACGTGGTGGACCTGCGGCGGCGGGTGGGCATGGTGTTCCAGAAGCCCAACCCCTTCCCCAAGTCCATCTTTGAAAACGTCGCCTATGGCCTGCGCGTCAACGGCTGGCGCGACCGCACCCGCATTGCCGAGCGTGTGGAGCTCAGCCTCAAGCAGGCCGCCCTCTACGACGAGGTGAAGGACCGGCTGGACGAGTCTGCCCTTGGCCTCTCCGGCGGCCAGCAGCAGCGCCTGTGCATCGCCCGCGCCCTTGCCGTGCAGCCGGAAGTGCTGCTCATGGACGAGCCCGCCAGTGCGCTGGACCCCATCGCCACGCAGAAGATTGAGGAGCTGGTGCACCAGCTGAAAAAGGACCTCACCATCATCATCGTGACCCACAATATGCAGCAGGCGGCCCGCGTGTCGGATGTGACGGCGTTTTTCTACATGGGGGAACTCATCGAGTCCGACGCCACGGAGACCATCTTCACCAGACCACGCCAGAAGCAGACCGAAGACTACATAACCGGCCGATTCGGCTAGGAGGCCATATGAACGTAGAACGCCACTTTCACCGGCAGCTGGACGAACTCAAGATGCACGTTCTTGAGATGGCCGCCTATACCGAGCGCGCCGTGGTCAACGCCACCGAGGCGCTTCTGGAGCGCGACGCCGACGCCGCAGAACGCATCATCGAGGACGACGCCACCATCAACGATATGGAACTGCATATCGACGAGGTGTCCCTGCATCTCTTGGCCCTTGACGCGCCCATGGCGCGCGACCTGCGCTTCATCACCGGCGTGCGCCGCGCCATTATCGACTTTGAACGCATGGGTGACGAAGCCGTGAACCTTGCCGAAAAGACCATCTTTCTTGCCCGGCTGCCCGAGTTGCCGCATCCGCAGTTGTTGAACGAGATGGTCAGCGTGGTTCTTGATATGCTCAAGGTGACGCTGGAGGCCTTCCGCGAGCAGAATGTGGAAAAGGCCGTGGACGTATGCCGCATGGACTACAAGGCCGACGACCTCAACGTGAAGATTCTCAAGCAGACCATGGACGACATGGTGTGCGAGACCACGGGCGTTCGCCGCGCCATCAACACCATTCTTGCCGCCCGGCATCTGGAACGGGTGGGGGACCTTGCCACCAACGTGGCAGAGACGACCATTTTCATCGCCAAAGGCCTGAATGTGAAGCATCAGTGCCAAAAGACGTGACGCCGGGTCCCTCTCTCCCCGGTTTACGTGAGGGGCGGGGCTTCGTGGCGGCGAAGCCCCGCCGTTTTTTCCCCAGCGCGTGGCGCAAAAAAAAGCGGCCCTCCGGTCAATGACCGGGGGGCCGCCTTGTGCGTGGCGTACAATCAGGCCCGGCGTTAGCGGGCAATCATAGAGCGCAGGATGTCGGCACAATTTTCGGTATTGTGCGCCATGCCGTGCAGCTTTTCCACAAAGTGGATCAACTGGTAAATGTCTTTAAAGTCCATGTCTTCGTTGTAAATCTCGGACACCAGCTTGTTCTTGGCCTTAAAGATGGCGTGGCGCTTTTTGCGGATGGCCCAGAACTGGTCCTTGGTGCCGCGCCTGTCGAGGTGCTCGGTGTAGATAAGGCCAAGGGTGGCCTTGAGCGCCGGGCCGAGCATGTCGGTCAGGGAATCCACATCGTCGATAAGCTCGATGATTTTGCGCTGGTAGGGCACGGGGATGTCCACGGGGCGCATGGCCAGCCACTGCATGGCTTCCTGCGCTTCGTCGAGGACGTTGTCCTGCGCCTTGGTGTAGTTGAGGAACAGGGTTTTATCCACGGGCATGAACAGACCGCGCGGCAGGTGGTTGCGGATCCTGCGCTTAATCAGGTCGGCCTGATTTTCAATGTGGTCGATCTGCTTGGCGAGCTCCATGAACTCGCGGCACGCTCCGCCCGCCACGTAGCATTCCAGAGAATCCTTAATGATCTCCGTGCACTCGTGGATCTTCTCGTAGTGGTCCACCAGTCCGTCAAGCGGGCTGCGGGAGGTCAGCAGTCCAAACAAGGGCAAACGCATCGGGTGTCCTCCTTCCTCTATGAGGTATGGTCGTTACCTATCAGTAAACAGACCACTTTAAAAACTGAAAAATAACGATCGACGTCAGGGCCGCGATGGGTACGGTCAGCAGCCAGTAGATGACGATCTTGCCCAGTACACTGAAGTCCACGGCCTTAAAGCCGCGGGCAAGCCCCACACCGGTCACGGCGCCAACAGCGGCGTGGGTGGTGGACACGGGCAGGCCCAGCTTGGATGCCACGAGAACCGTCGTCGCGGCGGAAAAGTCCACGGCAAAGCCGCGGGTGTTGGTCAGCGTGGTGATCTTCTCGCCAACGGTGGACATCACCTTGTGGCCCAGTACGCAGATACCAAGTGCAATGCCCGCGCCGCCAATAGCCAGCATCCACAGCGGCACCTCGGCCTGCGTGAGGAAGGCATGCTGCTTGGACAGCACATAAATGGCGGCAATGGGACCAATGGCGTTGGCGACGTCATTCGCGCCCTGCGACAACGCCACATAACACGAGGTGAAAATCTGAAGGCGCCGGAAAATGCTCTCCACACCTTCCACGCTTTCGTCAAGCTCCATGGACAGGCGGGTGACCATGCGCACACCCACCAGCCACGCTGCAGCAGCCAGCATGATGATAACGCCGAGGGATTCCCACCACGTTAATGCCAGCTGTTTGCCTACAGGGGTCTTATACATAAAGGAAAAGCCCACCAATACCATGGTCAGGCCCATCCAGCGGGGCCCCCATGCCTTGGCATGCTTGATAAAATTGCGCCGCATAAAAATCTTGCGGCGAATCTGCGAGAAGATGAAAAAGGCAATGCCCGCCGCTAAAAACGGCGAAATAAACCACGAGAGGACAACCCCGCCAAGCTTCACCCAGTTCACAACGCTGGGGCCGCCAGCCACAAGGCCAAAGCCCAAAATGGCGCCCACAATGGAGTGTGTAGATGAAACGGGGAGCGCCGTGAGGGTGGCAATAAGCACCCAGAGCGCAGCAGACAGCAGGGCGGCGAACATCCCAATCAAAATCAACTTGGGGTCGCCAATGGTCGAAGCGTTGATGATGCCCTTACTCACCGTGGCCGTCACATGCGACCCAAGAAAAACAGCGCCGACAAAGTTCAGGCTGCCCGCGATAAACACGGCTTGCTTCACGGTGATGGCGCGCGCACCCACAGCAGATGCCATGGAGTTGGCGACATCGTTGGCACCAAGGTTAAAGGCCATCAAAAATCCTGCCCCAAGGGACAGGAGGAGAAAAAGATCATAAATATCCATCATTTGTTCCTTGCTGGCAGGGTGACGGTTTCGGCGTTCTCTGTTCGCGACGCCGAGCAACTGTCGGCGTGTATGTCACAGCTTTGTTACAGCTCTGTGTCGAAAACGTCATGCGGGACTCTTAATCGAAAACGGCCGTTTTGAACAGCACCACAGGCCGTTTTCGACCCCGGCTATAATTAACTGGGATTGTGGAACTTTTTGCCTGCGGCGCGGGAGGGGAAGAGGGCCTCCGGCGGGTTAAGGGAATGATTCCCTTAACAATCCCCAGGATTTTTCGGGCGGAAGCCGCCCGAAAAATAGGGGTGGGTGGGCGGGTTCTTCTGCCTTCTCTCTTCGTATTCTTGCGCATTCCGAACAGGGATTCTCACCGCCCTTCACGCACCACCAACGCCCCCCAAAAAAAATCTCTCCACATAAACACGGACGGGAGCCGTCAGGGGTGACGACAGTGCCCTCCAAGAGCACCCGGTCTGTGCGCACATGGGATTCCAAAGGGCCCCCGGCCCTTTGGCCTGCGGAGCAAAAAAAGCATCGGCCCACTCTCCCGCCGCATTTCCCCACAACGAAAAGGCCGCCGCGAGGTGCGGCGGCCGCTGTGGTGCCTGCGCGTTGCCACGCGGGCGCCCGTGTTAGAGCTTGGATTTCAGGACAAGGTCGGTGATGGGGCCTCTGGAGCGTTCGCCTTTGAGGACGAGGTGGGCGTAGTTGTCGGCGCCTTTGCACTTGCGCACGACCCAGTTGAGGCCGTTGTTGGCGACGCTGAGGTAGGGGTTATCGACCTGGCTTGTGTCGCCGAGGCAGATGCACTTGACGTTTTCACCCATGCGGGTGAGCAGGGCGCGGATTTCGACGCGTGAGAGGTTTTGTGTTTCGTCGATGATGACGCAGGCGTTTTCGATGTTCATGCCGCGAATGTAGGCGAGGGGGAGGATCTCGAATTTTTTGGGGTTGAAGCGCAGGGGCTCGGCTTTGGGGTCGATGAACAGGCGGTTTGCCGGGCGTGCGGAGTGCAGTTTGAGCAGCAGGTCCTTGATGTAGCGGACGTAGGGCTGCATTTTTTCTTCGATGTCGCCGGGCAGAAAGCCCATCTTGGCGCCGAGTTCGATGGTTGGTTTAAGGAGAATGATGCGGTTGAAGCGTTTTTGTTCCAGCACTTGGTAGAGGCTGGCGGCGAGGGCGAGGTAGGTCTTGCCGAATCCGGCTTCGCCTTGGACGGAGACGAGGTCGATGTCGGCGTTGAGCATGAGTTCCAGCGCGAGGTTCTGATAGACGGAGCGGGGGCGGGTATTCCAGACGTCATGCTGATAGGTGATGGCCTTGTCACCTTTTGGGGAGTGCAGCACGGGTTTGCCGTCCTGCCATGTAAAGCTGTTGGGAAGCGGGGCGTCGGCGTCGGAGAAGCCGGTGTAGAGCTGTGATTCGGATTCGAAGGGCTTGGAGTCCCGAAACTCCTCGCTGGCGATGTCCAGCATGGAGGCTTGCAGGCGGAGGATGCGGTCGTTGGTGACGAGGATGGGGTCTTCGATGTCTGTGGAGGACTGAATTTCCTTGAGGATGTAGTTGTCGACGAGTTCGTCCGTAAAGCGGGAGGAGCTGGAGCCGTTGCGGATGAAGCGGATGTTGTCTTTGTGCTCCAGCAGTTGGTCTATGACCTTGGCGATGATGTGCCGCAGGCGCGGGTTGGTCTTGAGTTGGTTCAGTTCGATGAGGACGTGGTAGGGAATGTAAATGTTGTTGTCGCTGCCGTTTCGCAGGTTAATGATGGATTGGGGATTTTCGATGAGGACGTTCGTATCAACCACATAGTTCTTGGGCGCGCTGTGCTGTGTGGACACGTCCTTTCCTTTGGGCTGGGGGTTCAGGCCCGGGGGCGGGCCTTTGTAACAGGCCTCGACCACATGCGACGATCCGGGGGACGATAGGCCCGGATTTGCAGAAAGGATATGACAGCGGAGGAATTGTGTAAACAGAGTCCAGAAAGAGACTGGACTTTTTCATATTCCCGTCACCAGATTGTCATACAAAACATGACGCACTGGTGACGGAAGGCAAAGATGCTTAGGAGGAGGTGAGTTGGCGCGCCATGGCTTCGCCTTGTGCGCCGCCGCCCGCCATGCGGACGAGTTCGGCAAAGACTTCGGCGTCGTCAAGGCGCTGGCAGGTGACGTGGGTGGCGCCGTCCATGATGTGCTTGGAAACCTGAAAATGCCGCGCGGCGCGGGACGCCAGCTGCGGCCAGTGCGTGATGAGAATGACCTGACGGTTGTCTGCGAGGGCGGCGATGCGGTCGGCCACGGCGTTGAGGGTGAGGCCGCCGATGCCGGCGTCCACTTCGTCAAAGATGAGTGTGGGGATGCGCTCGCGCGTCATGAGGCCTACAAGGGCAAGCAAAAAGCGCGACAGCTCACCGCCGGAGGCAATTTTGTCCAGCGGCTGAGGATGCTGCCCGGGGTTGGGGATCCACAGCAGGCGTGGGCGGTCCTCATATAGGCCGGGGGCAACTTCCGTGGGCAGAAACTCAAACTCCACGTCGACGGCTTCGTTGAAACCGAGGCCGCGCAGGTCCGTGGCGAGGGCGCCTGCAAGCTCTCCGGCGGCGCCCCTGCGCGCGCTGTTCAGCTGTTCCAGCACGCCGCCGAGTTCCGCGGACAGTTCGTCCTGCTTCTTTTCCAGCTGTTTGAGATCCAGCGTGCAGGAGTCGAGAAAGGAAATGTTGTTGTCGATTTCGGTCCTGAAGTCGACAATCTCTTCAAGGGTGCGGTTCAGCTTGCGTTTGAGCTGGGCGATTTCAAACAGGCGCGCCTCAATCTGCTCAATATCGGCGTCCCCGCCGTTCCCCCGGTCTGCGCCGCGCAGGCGGTTTTCCAGGTCCCTGAGGCGTAGGCGGATTTCCTCGGCGGATTCAGCGTCCTCGCGCCAGTCTTCATCAAGGTCCGCAAGGTGCTCCAATTCGCGCGAGAGAAAGGCGATGCGGTCCACAAGGCCGCCGTCCTCGCCGTAGAAGACGGACAGGGCGCCCTCAATGGCTTGCTCGGCCTGTGCGGATTCTTGATGCGACTGCTTGCTGGCAAGGAGTTCATCCTCCTCACCGGGCTGCGGGTCCACCTTTTCGATTTCAGCCAGCTGGAACTCAAGAAATTCGCGCTTGTCGGACAGTTCGCGGATGCGCTGGGTGAGGTGCTCGCGCTCCTTGATGAGGGCGGTCATTGCGCCAAGCAGGCGGTCTTTTTCTTCCACAAGGGAGCGGTCGGGCAGGAAGGTGTCCAGCACTTTGCCCTGATAGGACGGGGCCAGCAAACGCTGCTGGCCGTGCTGGCTGGTGTGCAGCAGCAGGCTGGGGCGCAGTTCGCGGACCACGGACTGCGAGCTGAGCTTGTCATCCACAAACTGGCGGCTGCGGCCCGTTTCGGCGGAGAGCTCGCGGCGCAGGATGCGTTCCTCGCCGTCCACATTAAAGACGGCCTCCACCACGGCCTTGTCCTTGCCGGGGCGCACCATGTCGCGGCCCAGCTTGTCGCCGGTAAGGAAGTTGATGGCGCGCAGGATGAAACTTTTGCCAGCGCCAGTCTCACCCGTGAGCACGTTCAGCCCACGGGAAAAGTCCAACTCAAGATCATCTATGAGTGCAAGATGTTGTATGCGAAGGTATTCTAGCATGATTTCACCCGGAGCGGACTGTACCTTGGGGATGTGATTTTGCCAATCCCTATTCCCCGGGTAGCCGTGCCCAGCGAAAACAAAAGTGCGCCTGCGAGTGGCGCCGCAGACAGCCGGAAAGGCTTGTGCGGTCCCGTAGCGGGTGATAGTCTGAGGAGGATATGGGGTTTACGCCCCGGCATGTGGAGATTTCGTGAACTCCCAGAAGAACCGGCCACTTATGCAGAGGGAGAATGCTAATGACTGCACCAGAAGAATACTCCGCCGACTCCGGCGATTGGTTCATTCCCGAGGAAAGCCGCAAGCACCTTGAGGAAGCCTTTGCAGACCTGAAGGGCGACGTTGCCATCGAGGTCTTTACCCGCAAGGGCGAGAACGACCCCTATAATGACGCCACAACCGGCTTCTGCCGCGACCTTGGGCGACTTTCAGATAAGATTGCCGTTACCTTTCACGATTGCGATTCCGACCATGCGAAAGAGCGCGACGTCACGCGTTCGCCAACCGTGGTCCTGCAGCCGGACGCTGTGCGCTTGCGCTACATCGGCGCGCCTCTCGGCGAGGAGGCCCGCACATTCATCGAAGCGGTGATGCTGCTGTCCTTTGGCGAGAGCCGCCTCTCGGACGTGTCCGCCGACCTTATGAAGGAGTTGGACGAAGAGCGCGCGGTGAAGGTGTTCGTCAGCCCCACGTGCCCGTACTGTCCCGGACAGGTGAGTAATGCCTTCCGCGCCGCCATGCACCGCCCCGACCTTGTCTCCGCCGAGTGCGTGGAGACTGGCGAGAATCCCGACCTCGCCGAAAAATACAGCGCCAATGCTCTGCCCAAGACCATAATTAACGAAACGTTCGAGCAGCGCGGCCTCTACCCCGAGGAGCGGTTCGTTGCCGAGTTGGTCTCCCTCAAGTCCGCCGATGAGTTGCAACACGCCATGGCCGAGCCAAAGGACGACAACGTCAAGAAGGTGGACGTGGTCATCGTCGGCGGCGGTCCTGCGGGACTCACCGCCGCCATCTACGCCGAGCGCGCAGGCCTCGCCAGCGTCGTGTTGGAAAAAGGTGTGGTCGGCGGGCAGGTTGCCCTGACGCCGGAGGTGGAGAACTATCCCGGCTTCAAGAAGGTCGGCGGCATTCAGCTTATGGACCTCATCGGTGAACAGGCTCGTGAGTACGGCCTCGTCAAAGAGGGGGAAGAAGCGCGCGAGGTCAAGGTCGGACGCGATATCGAAGTCTTCACGGACCGCACCCACTACGTGGCCAGAGCGCTTATTCTCGCCACGGGCGCGTCTTCAAAGCGCCTTGGCGTCCCCGGCGAGGATGAACTCTTCGGGCGCGGCGTTTCCGTATGCGCCAGCTGCGACGGCTGGGCCTACAAAGGCAAAGAGGTGCTCATGATCGGCGGCGGCTCCTCCGCACTCACCGAAGCTCTGCACCTGCACAACATGGGTATAGGCGTCACCATCGTCCATCGCCGCGACAGCTTCCGCGCCGAGAAGCATCTGCAGCAAAGCGTGGAGCGCGAGGGCATCCCCGTGCTGTGGAACACCGTCGTGGAGGAATTTGTCGGCGACGACAATGGCCTCAAGACCGTGCGTCTGCGTAACATTCAGGACGACACCAAAACCGAACTCGATGTCCCCGGCGCATTCGTCGCCATCGGCTGGCGTCCCGAAACCACCATCGCCCAGATGCTCGGCGTCAAAACCGACGACTACGGCTACATCGTCGCCGACCGCCACATGCGCACGAATATCCCCAGGATTTACGCCTGCGGCGACGTCATCGGCGGCGTCCAGCAAATCGTCACCGCCGTCGGCGAAGGCTCCACCGCCGCCCTCTCCGTCTTCGAAGACATCGCCAACCCCTACTGGAAAAAGCCAGAAGGCGAGTAGAGCGGTCGCGAGGAGGGATGGCGGCATCACCAATCATGAAAGCGCCCCGGAGACGGGGCGCTCTTTTTTGTGGCGGTGAAGGGAGAGGGCAGGCAGGGCTGCGGAGGAGAGCGGAAAGCAGGGGGAACGAGGCAAAAGAGGAGAAGTGCCTCCGGCGGTTTAAGGGCCATGGGCCCTTAAAAATCCCAAGTGCGAACAGGCCGGGTGCGCGTGGATGGGACTGTCGTCACCCCTGACGACTCCCGGGGAAAGGGAGGCGGGGCTGGCTTTGTGGAAGGGGCGGAGACGAGGCTTTTTTTGCTCCGCAGGCCAAAGGGCCGGGGGCCCTTTGGAATCCCATGTGCGCACAAGCCGGGTGCTCTTGGAGGGCACTGTCGTCACCCCTGTGTGGCTCCCGTCCGTGTGGATGGGAGAGTGTATTTTTGGGGGGCGTTGGCGTGTCCGGATGATCGGTGAGAATCCCTGTAGAACGGGACCTTAAACGGGCGAAGCTCCCATGGGACGCCCGCCGAGAAGAGTAATGTCCTTCATTCATTGAGGCCTCGGCACTGCCTTCTTCATTTGTCTTCTTCATACCCCCGCGCGAAGCACAGAAGCACCAAAGCCTTCGAACGCTTCCAAGCGTTCAGAGCGGCCCCGCCCGTGCCGTGCTCCGCCACACGCCCACCACCAACGCCCGCGCACAGCATCCGGCCTGCCCGTCACGATAAATACAATCCCACCACCCGAGCCATCACCTCCCCAACCGCCATCCCCCCGCGCGAAGCACAGAAGCACCAAAGCATTCGGACGCTTCAAAGCGTCCAGAGCGGTCCCGCCCGTGCCGTGCTCCGCGATGCGCCCACCACCAAAACCCGCGCACAGCACCCGGTCAGCCCGCCACGATAAATACAATCCCACCACCCGAGCCATCACCTCCCCAACCGCCATTCCCCCGCGCGAAGCACAGAAACACCAAAGCCTTCGAACGCTTCCAAGCGTTCAGAGCGGCCAAGCCCGTGCCGAACTCCACCATGCGCCCACCACCAACACCCGCGCACAGCACCCGGCCTGCCCGCCACGATCAATAAAATCTCACCACCCGAGCCATCACCTCCCCAACCGCCATCCCCCCGCGCGAAGCACAGAAACACCAAAGCCTTCGAACGCTTCAAAGCGTTCAGAGCGGCCAAGCCCGTGCCGCACTCCACCATGCGCCCACCGCCAACACCCGCGCACAGCACCCGGCCTGCCCGCCCAGCCACAGCCTAAAAACCACGCCCGAGACCGCCCCACATCCACCACCTCCAACAATCCGGCTCCGGCCGGAGGGGGACGGGTGTCCAGAGGGTGCGGGGGGAATGGTACAGTCCGGGTACATAGGTAACAGATTAGTCCGGGAACATGGGTAACACTTCAGGCATAGTCTGCCTGGAGGTAGCGTATGCCCTGGACAGAGGTAAGACCTATGGATGAACGGATTCGATTTGTTGTAGAGGCTGGGTCAGGAGCTGAGAACATGTCTTGGCTTTGTAGAAAATATGGCATTAGCCGAAAAACTGGCTATAAATGGCTCAATCGCGCACAAATGCATGGAATATTTGCTTTAAGCGAACACAGTCGAGCTCCGCGAAATTGTCCGCATCGCACGCCAATCGAGATGCGAGAGGCCCTCATTGCTTTGCGCAAAGCAAATCCAAGTTGGGGGCCAAAGAAAATAGCATCTGAAGTAAGCGATCGCTTTGGCCTAAGGCCTCCGGCGCCAAGTACGATTGCTTTGATTTTCCAAAAGGAAGGACTTAGCAAGCCCCGCAGACGCCGTAATGTTGTTATCCGCAACTGGCCCAACAAGCTCACTGAAGCAAGGCATCCTAATCATGTATGGACAATGGACTATAAAGGTTGGTTTGAGTTGCCCAATCGTAAGAAATGCTGGCCCTTCACTGTAATGGATCTGCACAGCCGTTACGTTTTGGCTTGTGATCCACTTGCCCAACCAGCCTTGGCCCCAACACAAGAAGCCTGTGACCGTGTTTTTTCCTACTTCGGCTTACCTCAAATTATCAGGGTGGATAATGGAATTCCCTTTGCGAGCTGTGCGGCCGGAGGAATATCGCGCCTTAGCGCCCAGTGGCTTCGCCTCGGAATAACCGTGGAATTCATTGAACCGGGAAAGCCTCAACAAAATGGTGCGCACGAACGAATGCACCGCTCTTTAAAGCGAGAACTTCGTAGAGCAGACACTCTTCGCCGCCAAAGACGCAGGTGTCAGACATGGCGGAGGATTTACAACCATAGCCGCGGTCATGAAGCTTTAGGCATGCGAACGCCTGCTGCTCTTTATGCGCCATCAAGCAGACGCCCACCAAGAATCCTTCCAGATTTCGTATACCCCCCTGAGTATATTCTGAGGCGAGTGAAGCGAAGCGGCTCCATACAATGGAGGGGACATCACAGATTTATCAGTCAAAGCCTGCACCGATGCACAGTGGGCCTTTTGCCAAACCAAAAGGGCGGTATGAATATCTATGCTGGATCAATCTTTTTAGGAGTACTGAATGATTCAGACACAAAAGGCTTAGTCAGGCCCTAGGGGCAACCTGTACCGCCAGAACCTGTTACCTATGTTCCCGGACAGAAGTGTTACCCATGTTCCGGGTTGTACAAATCCTGCAAGGTTCCCCCATCACCCTTTGGCCGTCGGAGACACGGCGACAACACCCAGAAATTCCACCGAAAGCACCTCTCGGCCCCGCCAACAAAAAGCACTACCACCGCCCCTCTCCCTCTCCCTCTTCTCTCTTCCACTGCCTCCCCCCCCACTCCCCAAACCACCCTCACCCCCACCACCCCTTGCCATTCCGACGAAAAAACGCAAAATTCCTCTTGACGAAAACGCTTAACGATAATAGTTCCTATTTGTGTAAGGAGGGTGCCGATATGGAAGCAAAGAGTCCCAAGAGGATGACGAAGCAACGGCGAATCATCCTGGAGGAGCTCCGCAAGCTCACGAGTCATCCAACTGCTGATGAGTTGTATGAAATTGTGCGGGAGCGGCTCCCAAGGGTGAGTCTTGGAACTGTTTACCGCAACTTGGAGGTCCTCTCCGAGAGCGGAGAGATATTGAAACTGGAATCGGCCGGAAGCCAGAAGCGCTTTGACGGTAATCCTATGGATCACCACCACGTGCGGTGCATGGGGTGTGGCCGTGTGGGCGATGTTGAGGTGCTGGGTGACGCAACGCTCCCCGCCCTTGAAAATTTCCGGTGCGAAGGGTTTTCCATTACGCGGGGCACGCTTGAATTTACAGGCCTGTGCGACGCGTGCAAGGAGAAGCTGGACGAAGAGGGCGCCATGCCCGAAGCCGCAACCCAGACCAGACAGTAGTCTCCCCCTCTTGACGAAGAAGACTTCTGACATATCCTCTACAATAGCGAACTGTTAAACATACTCGAACGGAGAATTCGACATGAAATCCATCAAGGGTACGCAGACAGAAAAGAACATTCTCACTGCTTTTGCCGGCGAATCTCAGGCACGCAACCGCTACACCTACTGGGCCAGCGTTGCCAAGAAGGAAGGCTACGTCCAGATTTCCGCCATCTTCACCGAGACCGCTGATCAGGAAAAGGAACACGCCAAGCGCCTGTTCAAGCTCCTTGAGGGCGGCGAGGTCGAGATTGGTGCGGCGTTCCCGGCTGGCACCATCGGTTCCACCCTTGAGAACCTGAAGGCCGCTGCCGCTGGCGAGCAGGAAGAGCACGAGCACATGTACCCCTCCTTCGCCAAGGTCGCCCGCGAGGAAGGCTTTGACGAAATCGCCGCCATTTTCGAGGCCATTGCCAAGGCCGAGCAGTTCCACGACGAGCGCTACCGCGACCTCGCCGCGAACATCGAAAACGGCACCGTATTCAAGAAGCGCGACACCATCGTGTGGCGCTGCCGCAACTGTGGCTACATCCACGAGGGCACCGAAGCTGTAAAGCTGTGTCCCGCCTGCGCGCACCCTCAGGCGCACTTCGAAGTGCTGACCAAAAACTGGTAGCCCCTGAGTGGTCGCGGCCAGCCGCGATATGAAAAAGACAGCCCCCGGCGCATGCGCCGGGGGCTGTTGTTTTGTGGGGGTGGTGCCGCTTGGCGCGGACTAGATGTCTGGCGCGGACGACCGGGCCGGGGACTTTTCCACCAAATCGCACAGAAGCAGGGCCGCGGTCAGGTCGCTGGCGTTGTCCTGCGTCATGGACGTCATGATGTATTCTTTGAGGGCGTGGCAGGTCTCCACCAGTAGCTGGCTTTTGGCGGCCTCGAAGTGGTAGGCCACATCCAGCAGACAGAGCAGGTGATACTGCCATTCCTCGTTGTCCTTCACGTGGTAGCGCAAAATCTCGCGAATTTTCAAAACGGCGAAGACCACGCTTTCCAGCTGTGAATAGTTCCGTGCGAATATCTGCCCGTCGTTGATGACGGGCGGTGGGTACGGTGTGAGCGGTGGTGATGCGACCGCCGCCTTGCGCGCCCTGAAGGCGTCAAGGGATACGACCTGCGGCATGCTCGGCCTCCATCTGTTGCAAATTCACGTGGGCCAGAGACGTCCAAAAGCGTCTCCGCTACACCTCTTTTCGGCGGCGGGGGCCAAAACATTAGGTCCCACCGTCAATTTCCCGCCTTGCTGCAACTGTGAGCCATGGGCAAAGGCCCTGCACGGTATGCATAGGCGCGGCGCTGCGGGACCTTCCACGGTCTGGACTGCTTTTTGCTTTTGCCCTTGGAGCGCATCCCGCGCGAGCGAAACCCGTCGCCGATGGCGGCACAGGAGCAGGGCAGCCATGAAATACGACTTCGGATTTGGCGAAAAAGGTGCGGCACTTCGGACGAACACCGCAGAGCAGACCATGCGTGTAGCCTTTCTTGAGGATATGCGCGAAGGCGGCATTTGCGACAGAATGATTCGTGAATACGGCGAACTGGCATCGGCCATGAGCCAGATGCTGGGAATGCTGAATGAAAAGGGCTTTGAAGACGGCCTGCGCGGTGCGGACCGCGAGCGCTACCAGCGCATCATGGCGCGGATGACCTCCTCCGCCACCCGAGCGCGCGGCGTCATTGACGAATCGTCCGAACTGGAGATGGAATCCCATCTCGTCCTGAGTGGCACCGAAAGCACAATGATGAATTAACCGCCGCCTGCGGCCTCCGTGTGGGGCTGTGGCGGTGTTTTGACGCAGAGACAGGCACAGGGCCGATTCCGCGAGGGATCGGCCCTGTGCCTGTTTTTGATGGATGGGGTGCGCGGTGGACTATTCGCCTGCGGCGGTGAGGGCAATGTCCGCCAAGGCGTTGACGCAAGCCGCCGCAAGGGGTGAGCCGCCTTTGCGGCCCGCAATGGTAATGAAAGGAACATCCGTGCGCTGGGCCAGTAGGGCTTTGGATTCCGCCGCGTTGACGAAGCCGACGGGCATGCCCACCACAAGGGCGGGGCGGATGGCGCCGGCGTCAATGTGCTCCATAAGGCGGAGCAGGGCGGTAGGCGCGTTGCCGATGACGAAAATGGCGGGCTGGAGGCGCTCCACGGCGGTATCCACAGCCATGCGGGCACGGGTGTGGCCGGTGGCCTTGGCCTGCGCCATAACGTCCGGATCATTCATGAGGCAGGTGACGGTGCACCCAAGGGGTGTCATGCGCCGCATGGGGATGCCCATGCGCGCCATCTCGGTATCTGTGACAATGGCGCAGCCCGAAGACAGGGCGGCGACGCCGGAACGCACGGCGCCGGGAGAAAAGCGCACAAGGTCCAGCATTTCAAAGTCTGCGCTGGTATGAATGAGGCGGCGGACAACGTTCCACCTGTGGCCGGTAAAGGGGCGCGGCTCGGGAACTTCCGCGTCGATGATGGCCATGGACGAGGACTCTATGCCGTGCGGCGAAAAGGCGGAGTGGAGTTTTGGGGTGTCGCTCATGCGGACTGCTCCGTAAGTTTGGCAAGCTGGAAGCGCAGGGTCTCGGCGTCCATGTGGTTGCCGAGGTTCTGGTGGCAAACCATGCGCAGATGCAGGGCCTGCGGCGTTTCGGAAAAGGGTTCGGCCAGCGCGAGGGCCTTTTCAAAGTCGCCGCAGTTCATGAGGCTAACGGCAAGGGCAAGGCTGATGCGCTCGTGGCCGGGGTTGCCGGTCAGTCCAAGGGCGAGAACACGGATGGACTCGGGGTATTCCCGGCGTTTTTGCAGCATCATGCCAAGGCCAAGGGCCGCTGTGGCGTCAGGATGGTAGGCGAGGGCGCGGCGGAACAGCTTCTCCGCGATGTCCGGCGAGTCCAGCACGTGCAGATTGGACGCGTAGTCGCCGTGGGCGAAGGTCATGCCAAGGCGCGCGAGGAAGTCCGCGTGCAAGGGGGCGAATTCGGGGTCGTCCACGAGTTCGATGGCGTCCACGAACTCCGGCAGCCACGAATAGTAGGTTTCCCGCAGGCGCGCGCCGTAGGCCTCGACCGTGGCAAGGTCCAGCGTGTCGTCCATCTCAAAGTATTTGATGTCCTCAACCGGGGCGTTCCAGACGTCGTCGGTGGCGCCGGTCTTTTCCTTGTACATCTCATAGAGCTTTGTTCCCGGAAAGATGGACAGGATAAAGAAATGCACAATAAGGGGGCGGATGTCGCGGATGAGGTCAAGGGACGCGGTAATGGTCTCCTCGGTCTCGCCGGGGCTGCCGTAGATGAAATAGGCGCGGGCAAGGATGCCGTAGCGCGTGGTGAGGTCAAAGGCGCGCCGTATATCTTCTGTGCGGACGTTTTTGTTCAGAAATTCGCGGATGTCCTCGCTGCCGGATTCTACGCCGTAGCTGATTTGGATGCAGCCCGCCCGGCGCATCCACGAGAGGATGTCCTCGTCCACGCGGTCCACACGCGAGATGGCCGCCCATTCGATATTCAGTCCCCGGCGCAGGATTTCCTGACACACGGCGATGACGCGTTTTTTGTCCATGGTGAACGTGTCGTCGGAAACATAAAAGAATGTTTCGCCGCGCTGTGTGAGCAGTTCCAGTTCATCCACGAAATGTTCTGGGCTGCGGAAGCGGACTTTGGCTCCCCACAGGGCGGGGGAACCGCAAAAAGTGCAGCGCCCCGGGCATCCGCGCGAAAGGGCAACGTGCTGGTACGAGAAGTGCCGTGCAGGAATGGGCAGGGCGTCCAGGTCGCGGATGCGTTCGCGCTGCGGGGTGTGGATGACGTTTCCGGCCTTGTCGCGTAGTGCAAGCCCGTGTATGTGGGAGAAGTCTGTTTCAGTATTGGCAAGGGCTTGGGCGAGCTCCAGCATGGTGTATTCGCCTTCGCCAATGACGCAGCAGTCCACATTGTCCGATGAGGCAAGGAAAAAGTCCGAAAGAGTCGTGGAGCCGACACCTCCGAAAACATTTATAACTTTGGGGTTCACCTGTTTGGCGATTTCGGCTATTTCAAGCGCGCCGAACCTGTTGGCCTGAAGCACGGAAAAACCGATGAGATCGGGCTTCTTTGCTTCCAGCTCGGCGCGGATGTCATCACCGCAGCCGACTTTGTCGTGCCAGTTGCAGACCTCCACATCAAAGCCGTGCTCTTTGAGCATGGCGGCGATCCAGTAGACCCCGATGGGGACGCTGACAACGTCTTCGGTGTGGGTGCGCTCTTCGAGCCAATAGGGATAGATGAGCAGAATGCTGAGTCTGTGAGGCATGGTCGTTTTGTTACGTCCTTGACGGTTGGCATTTGGGCGCGGACCTTCCGCTCCAGCGGGTGTACCCGAAGCAGAGTTCGACTTCCAGGGAAAACCGGGTAGGCTGCCCGAGGGCGGCATACCACGGTCGTGAAAAAATGAACAATAGGTTTGACGAAGTGGCCTAACATTCATTATATGCTGACCAAGTTTCAATCATGAGCGGATGTCTGAATAAGGGGGGCATCCGCCTGTCCGTGCATGGTTGAAATTGATTATCACGTGTTTACAAAATCTGCGGGATATTTCAGTAAAACGCGAAACATCCTGCAGACCAAGCACGCAAATCTCCCTTCTTCCAACAGAGTGTTGTCTTCCATGAAGCTAGCAGAACTGCTTACGACCCGGCGCGACGATATTCTCGAACGGTGGTTCGACCTCATCGTGAAGACCTACCCCGGTCTGAGCTCCATCTTTTTGAAAAAGGACCACCCCTGGGGCAACCCGGTTGGGGTGAACATCAAGACCGCCATCTCTGGCATCTACGACGAACTTCTTCAGGACGAGGCCTCCGACCGCCTCGCTCCGCTTATCGACACCGTGGTCCGCATCCGTGCGGTGCAGGAGTATTCTCCCTCCGAAGCCACGGCCATATTCATGCTTCTCAAACATGTCGTGCGCGAGGCCGCATCGAAAGAGGTTGAGGAATCCGGCGAAGCGCTTTCGCAGGAATGCATCCAAGACCTGTGGGACTTCGAGTCCAATGTGGACACCGTGGTACTCATTGCGTTCGACATTTACACCAAATGCCGCGAAAAACTCTTTGAGCTTCGGCTGAATGACTCAAAGCAGCGTTTTTCTGGTCTCTTGAGGAGAGCCGGCTTGGTTTGTGACTTCTCGGAGTGGGCCGAAAAAAAGGACGATGATGCTCCGGAGTCCGGTGACGGGTAACTGGCACTGCAACTTTAATCGAGGTAGGGGCTTATGAACGCTTTGTATTCACTGTTCACAGTCTTCGCACTCATCCTGATCGCTCTGTTGGGTGCGGGGGCGCTGGGAATGCATACCCTTTTTGGGATCGTCATTCCCTATTTGGCGATCGCTCTGTTCTTTGTGGGCGTCGTCATGAAGGTGATCGGATGGGCCAAATCGCCCGTCCCGTTCCGCATTCCAACAACTGCGGGACAGCAGCTTTCCCATAGCTGGATCAAACATGACAAGTACGACAACCCCGCCACTGGCTGGCAGGTGTTCGTACGCATGGCAATGGAAGTGCTGTTCTTCCGTTCCCTGTTCCGCAATCTGGCTGTGCAGCGCTTTGGAAGCACCGAGGACGGAGTGGACATGAAGGTCCGCTATGCTTCCGCCAAGTGGCTGTGGCTGTTTGCGCTGATTTTCCATTATTCTTTCCTGATTGTCTTTGTGCGGCATTTCCGTCTGTTTACGAACCCCGTTCCCGCTTTCCTTACCGGCATTGAGTGGGTGGACGGATTCCTGCAGATTGGCGCGCCCACGTTGTACATCACGGACGTCACCTTGGTGCTCGGCGTTACGCTGCTCCTGCTGCGCCGTATCCTGCTGCCGCAGGTTCGCTACATCTCCATGGTGAATGATTTCTTCCCGCTGTTCCTCATCATGGCTGTCGCCTGTTCCGGCATCCTGCTGCGCTTCTTTGCCAAGACGGACGTCATGGGCATTAAGGAGATCACCATGGGCCTGTTCAGCTTTGCGCCCCCGGCACAGCTGCCTGAGGTTGGCGTGGTGTTCTATGTCCATCTCTTCTTGGTCTGTGTGCTGATCGCGTATTTCCCGTTCAGCAAGCTGATGCACATGGGCGGTGTTTTCCTGAGCCCCACCAGGAACCTGGCCAACAACAACAGGGCGAAGCGGCACGTGAATCCCTGGAACGATCCTTCCATCAAGGCGCACAGCTACGCCGCCTACGAGGACGAGTTCCGCGAAAAGATGATCGATGCCGGTCTGCCCGTGGAAAAGACCGTCGAACAGGCCGAAACCGAGGCCCAGTAGCCCAAGGAGATAATGATGGCTTGGAATGTGAAACCAGAAGAACTTTTGCAGTACGACTACAAAGTTCCTTCAAAGAATTGGATGGATGTTCCGCCCGAGTTCCATCCGGGCAACTGGTGTTACCCCGGCAAGCCCGATGTGGTGAACTATCTCAATGACGCCACCAAGGGCCAGTTCCCCCATGCCAGGGAATGGACCCCCACCGATGAAGACTGGAAGCTGCCCGAGAACTGGCGCGAAATCGTCAAGAACGCTTTCCGCGAGCGCCTCGACAAGTACCGCTCCTTCAAGGTCTTCATGGATATCTGTGTGCGTTGCGGCGCCTGCGCCGACAAGTGCCACTTCTACATCGGTGGCGGCGACCCCAAGAACATGCCCGTGCTCCGCGCCGAGCTGCTGCGCTCCATCTACCGCGGCGAGTTTACGCTGGCCGGGAAGATTCTTGGCAAGCTCGCCGGCGCCCGTAAGCTGGAAGAGGACGTCATCAAGGAATGGTTCCTCTACTTCTACCAGTGTACTGAGTGCCGCCGCTGCTCCCTGTTCTGCCCCTACGGCATCGACACAGCGGAAATCACCATGATGGCGCGTGAAATCCTCCATGAGCTGGGCCTGAACATCAACTGGATCCTTGAGCCTGCGGCCAACTCGAACCGCACCGGCAACCACATGGGTATCCAGCCTCATGCCTACTACGACATGATGGAGTTCATGGTTGAAGACATCGAGGACATCACCGGTGTGAAGGTGAACTGCCCCGTGAACGAAAAGGGCCACGAAGTCCTCTTCATCACCCCCTCCGGCGACATCTTCGCCGACCCGGGCACCTACACCTACATGGGCTACCTCATGCTCTTCCATGAGATTGGCCTTGACTACACCTGGTCCACCTACGCTTCGGAAGGCGGCAACTTCGGTCTGTTCACCTCCGATTCCATGATGAAAAAGCTCAACGCCAAAATGTACGCCGAAGCCCAGCGACTGGGCGTGAAGTACATCATCGGCGGTGAGTGCGGCCACATGTGGCGCGTCATCAACCAGTATATGGACACCATGAATGGTCCCTCCGGTCTGGAAACCCCGGTCAGCCCCATCACGGGAACGCGCTTCGAGAACTCCGCGTCTACCGGCATGATCCACATCACCGAGTTCACCTCGGACCTGATCAAGCACGACAAGCTGAACCTGGACCCCAGCCGTAACGACCATTTGCGGGTGACCTTCCATGACTCGTGCAACCCGGCTCGCGCCATGGGTCTGCTCGACGAGCCCCGGGAAATCATCAAGAGCGTGTGTAACAACTTCTATGAGATGCCCGAGGATACCATCCGCGAAAAGACCTTCTGCTGCGCTGGCGGCTCCGGTCTGAACACGGACGAGTTCATGGAGATGCGCATGCGTGGCGGTCTGCCCCGAGGCAACGCCCTGCGCCACGTGCAGGAAAAGCACGACGTGAACATGCTCGCCACCATCTGCGCCATCGACCGTGCGACCCTGCCGCCGCTGGCGAACTACTGGGCACCCGGTGTTGACGTAACCGGTGTGCACGAGCTTGTGGCCAACGCCCTTGTTATGAAGGGTGAAGGAAAGCGTGAGACGGACCTGCGCGGTGAAGACCTGCCCAACGTGGAGTAATGGAGGGTACCTAAATGTATGACGGTGGAAAAATCATAGCCGGAATCATTGTGTTCCTCGGCTTGATGACGTTCCCGTTCTGGTACAACGTGGGCCAGGCGGCGTATGAAACGCCCGAGCTGCAGAAGCCCACGAAGGCCAAGGAATGCATCGAGGATGCACAGTGGATGAAGGCAGAACATATGCATCTGCTCAACGAATGGCGCGATGAAGTCGTTCGTATGAACAATCGTATCTACACCAGCAAGAAGACCGGCAAGCACTTCGAGATGAGCCTGCAGAAAACCTGCATGGATTGTCACTCCTCCAAGGAGAAGTTCTGCGACAAGTGCCATGACGCCGCTGCAGTCAGCCCGTACTGCTGGGACTGCCATATCGCTCCCAAGGAGGGTATGTAGGATGAAAAACACTCGACGCAACTTCCTGAAGGTCGCGGGCATCACGGCGCTTGGTGTGGCCGCTGGTGCAGGTAAGGCTGCTGCCAGCTACCTGCCCCATTACGACCACATGACCCCCAGCCCCGAGGCGCGCACCGCGAAGCGTTGGGGTATGGTCATCGATACCCGCAAGTTCCACTCTGCGGACGACTACAAGCCCCTCATCGAGGCCTGCCACAGCTACCACAACGTTCCTGAGTTCGACGGACCGCAGGAAATCAAGTGGATGTGGCTGGAGAGCTTCCACCACACCTTCCCGCATGCTCACGCTGAGTTCATGTCCGAAGATGTGGAGCACCGCCCCTTCCCGCTGCTGTGCAACCACTGCGAAGAGCCGCCCTGCGTGCGCGTCTGCCCCACGCAGGCGACCTTTAAGCGCGAAGACGGCATCGTGATGATGGACATGCACCGCTGCATCGGCTGTCGTTTCTGCATGGCTGGCTGCCCCTACGGCTCGCGTAGCTTCAACTTCCAGGACCCCCGCAAGGGCCTGAAAAAAGAGAATCCCGAATACCCCACACGCACCAAGGGTGTGGTGGAAAAATGCGACTTCTGCGTCGAGCGTCTGGCTCAGGGCAAAATGCCCGCCTGCGTCGAAGCAGCAGAAGGCAAGATCCTCTTTGGCGACCTGGAAGACAAGAACTCCGAGGTCAGGCGAGCCCTGGCGGAACACTACACCATCCGCCGCAAACCGGACCTGGGCACGAGCCCCAGCGTCTTCTACATCATCTAAGGTGGTGAGCCATGCTGGAAAAAGCGCTTACTGGAGATAAGAGATACTGGAGCTGGATAGGCTTCCTGCTGGTTCTCATCGCCATAGGCTTTGGCGCCTATGTGGTGCAGTTCCAGGAGGGACTGGCTGTCACGGGCATGAGCCGTGACGTGTCTTGGGCATTCTACATTGCCCAGTTGACCTATCTGGTTGGTGTGGCCGCCTCCGGCGTTATGCTGGTGCTGCCCTATTACCTGCACGATTATAAAAAGTTCGGCAATTTGGTCGTCTTCGGCGAGTTTATGGCTATCGGCGCTATCATCATGTGCCTGCTGTTCGTCATCGTCGACCTTGGCCAGCCCCAGAGGCTGTTCAACCTGCTGATCCACCCCACGCCGAACTCCATCCTGTTCTGGGACGCCATGGTTCTGAATGGATACATGCTCCTGAACATCATCGTGGGCTGGGCCTCCCTTGAAGCCCAGAAAAAAGGCGTCCCCTACGCGAACTGGGTGCGCGCGCTGGCAATCCTTTCGATTCCCTTCGCGTTCTCCATCCATACCGTGACGGCGTTCCTGTACGCCGGTATCCCGGGCCGCCACTTCTGGCTGACCGCTATCATGGCTGCACGCTTCCTGGCCTCCGCGTTCTGCGCTGGTCCGGCCATCATGCTGCTGCTGCTCATGATCGTGGAGAAGGTCGCGGACTTCAAGATCGGCAAAGAAGCCGTGCGCACCCTGGCGAAGATCATCACCTACGCCATGGCCGCCAACGTGTTCTTCTTCATGCTCGAACTGTTCACCGCGTTCTACTCCAACATTCCGGGACACAAGGCGTCCATCGTCTACCTGTTCTCCGGTCTGGAAGGTCACACCGAGATGGTGCCCTACTTCTGGACGGCGGCCGTGTTCGCCATCCTGTCGCTGGTGCTGCTCATCCCGTCCAAGACCCGCAACTGCAAGCCGGTGCTCATCTTCGCCCTCATCATCCTCGTTATCGCAACCTGGATCGACAAGGGCCTCGGCCTCGTCGTGGCTGGTTTCATCCCGAATATGTTCGAGGGTGTTACCCCATACATGCCCACCGGCATCGAGCTGACCATCTCCATGGGTATCTACGCCCTCGGCGCGCTCATCGTGACCGTGCTGTGGAAGATCGCCGTCAGCGTCAAGAAGGAAGCCGCCTCCTAAACGCGCGCTCCGCTTCATGACACCACAAGGCCCGCTCCCCAAAAGGAGCGGGCCTTTTTTGTCGCGCCTGCGCGGCGTGAGGAAGAGGAAAGGCTTGCCTCCGGCGGCTCAAGGAAATGATTTCCTTGAGAATCCTCATAATTTTCGGGGCGGAAGCCGCCCCGAAAATAGGGATGGGTGGGATCGTCTGTCCCTTTCTTTACACACTCATGACAGGGATTCTCACCGCCCAACCCCACCCACCAAAGCCCCCCAAAAAAATATCCACACGCCCGAGAGCCATACAGGGGTGACGACCGCCCAATCCACACGCACCCGGCCCGTGCGCACGCAGGATTCTTAAGGCCGGTAGTCCTTAAGCCGCCGGAGGCACAACAATCCCGCGCGTAGGCACCGCCCGCCAGCCACAAGGCAACCAAAAGAAACCCGAGAGCCATACAGGGGTGACGACCGCCTAATCCACGCGCACCCGGCCTGTGCGCAAATGGGATTCCAAAGGGCCCACGGTCCTTTGGCCTGCGGAGCAAAAAAAACCACACAAGCACCACCCACAGCCCAAAGGGTTGCCAAAAGAAATATCTCCCACGGTTCCAATCTGTTGTGATGTCCGCCACTGTCTGTGTTGTGTTGTTGGCAGGGGAGTTGCTTGTTTTGGTGGTGAATACTGCATTTCCTTGTCGTGTTCTCCTGCGCTTTTGCGTTCGTAATCCATTCCAATGAGTTGCGCAGATGCAGTTGTCTGACCGTGGCATGACGCGCCGTGTCGAAAGGCTGACACGGGCACTTGTGGTTGCAGCGTGTATCGACGGCTGGGGCTGATGCCTTGGCTGGTGGAGCGTGAATTGGAGGGGACGATGACGCATTGGGAAGATGTTGGGCTTGGGTGCGTGTTGGTTGTGGATGAGCGTACGTTGGTGCAGTCGTTGGTGACGCTTGAGTCGGTGCGCTGGAGGGGGCGTGCTGGGCTGGTGTGCGTGTTTGGCATTGGCGACAGCGTGACGGCTGTGTTGGGGGCGCTGCACTTCCCGGGGATGCGGGTGGTGAATTGCGCAGAGGTGCTGGAGGGCATCCCTGAGGGGGCGACTCCGGCGGACCTTGCCCCAGCGTGCGCGCTGTGGCTGCTGAAGGCGGCCCCGCAACTGGGGGGGGTGGCGATGCTGTCGCACGAGACGGTGCTGTGCCGCCCGGTGGATGAGCTGTATGCGTCGGCGGCGGAGGACGCGGCGCTGTTTACGTTGCGTGGTGGTCGCGCCCCGGGCACAGGCGCGGATGGTGCGCCGCCGTTTGTGGGCGTGCCCCGATGCCGCGAGGGGTACCAGACGCTGACGCGGTGGTCGCGTGCGGCGGTGGAAGGCCGCGTAGGCGATGTGGACGACATTGTGCGCGGCATTGCCAAGCGCGGTGATTGTGCGGTTGTTGCGCCATGGACCATGGACGCGCCGCTGTCTGGGGCGCTGGAGGGGGACGAGCCGCTGTTGCTGGATGGAAGCCCAGTGGGCCTGTGTTGGTTCTGGAAACCGGTGATTATGGAGCCGAATACATTTGTGCCGTGTTTTGATGAATCATGGCAGCCGGGCCTTGAGGCGCTGGAGCGGGTGGTGCTGCCGATGGTGCGCCGCCTTGCGGCGTTGACGGCGTTGGTGCGCAGTGTGGCGCCGGACTTTGACTGGCGGGTGCCGGTGTCGGCCAAGGCGGTTGGCGCGCGGCATGTGCTGGTGACGTGGCATGAGCCGGGCATGCCGCGCCTGCGGGCGCCGCACCTGCCTGTGCGCTTTGACGGTGATATTGTGGCGTACCTGCCGCCGGAGATGGTGCAGGCCAGCCCGGTGCTGCGCCCCGCGGGAGGGGGCGAATGCCTGTGGCATATTGATGACCTGCGCGGCGCGCCCCATGACGAGGCGGTGTACGCGGTGGAACATTTGTGCAGCGGAGCGACGGTGCTTGCGGAATTTGCGCAGAACCTGCGTGAGCAGCGCGAGACGTTCCCGCGGCATGGGGAGCTCCTTGGACGCGAGGCCGCGTTGCTTGCGGCGTCCGGACAGGGGGAGGCCGCCTGTGAGCGGTATCTTGAGGCCTGCGCGGCGGACCCCTTTGATGAAGATATGACCCGCAAGGCGGCGGGGTGCCTGTTGGAATTTGGGCGCGAGCCAGAGGCCTTTGCCCTGCTGGGGAATTGGCTGGATGCGTCGCCGGATTCCACGGAACTCTTTGCCCTGCACCAGCGGTTGATGCGGGCACGCATCGCACGATGCATTCAGGAGTGCGAGGTGGACGAGACAGGGTACGAGCGGCGGCAGTATACGCTGAGCGTTTTGGTGTCTTCCTACGCCGCAGAGGCTTTTATGCGGGAGTGCCTGAGTGATGTGATGAACCAGACCGTGGCCGATGAGCTGGAGGTGCTGGTGGTGGACGCGGCGTCGCCGGAGAATGAGGGGGCGATTGTCCGCGAATTTGCGCAGAGGTATGGGAATATCAGATACATCCGCGCTCCGCGCCGCATTACGGTGTACGAGGCGTGGAATGTGGCGGTGATGCTGGCGCGCGGACAATTCCTGACGCCGTTTAGCACCAATGACCGGTTGCACAACGCGGCGTATGAGCGTCTGCTGGCGGCCATCCGCGAAGACCCGGCCATTATGCTGGTCTTTGGCAATACGCGCCTGACCGATGCGCCGCACGGCACGTTTGAGCACCATTCGCCAAGCCCGGAGAGCGGCGGCTATTGGGAATGGCCGGACTATAGCTTTGCGTACAATCTGGACAAGCCGACGGTTGGGCCGCATCCGGTGTGGCGGGCCTGCGTGCATGATTCGGTAGGGTACTTTGATGAGCGGTACGAGCGCGTTGGCGATCAGGACTTCTTCCTGCGTGTGGGGCGCGCGCACCGCGTGGTGAACATCCCGGACTTTACGGGGCTGGCGTGGCTGGACCCGGACGCGGTGTCGCGAAACATTGCGGCGGTGCGGGAATTTGGGAGCATCCAGCGCCGGTATAAGCGCCGCGCCTATGCGGACATTGTGGAGAACGTCATTGCGCAGAATGCGGTGTCGCTGGCTGAAGATACCCTGCGCGAGGGCGCTGGGGCGCCCTTGGCGGGGCGCTTGGTGCATGGTCTGCCGGATACGGCGCTGGTGCGCGGCATGCGCAAGCTTATTGCCCGTATGGAGGCGCGCGCCATATGAGTGCCGTCAGTGTGTGCATCCCGGTGTACGGACGGCAGGAGCTGACCCTGCGGTGCCTTGAGGCGCTGTGCCGCCATAGCCCGGCGCGGGCGTTGGAGGTTGTGGTGGTGGATAATGGCTCGCTGGATGGAACGCCCCAGCGAGTGCCACAGCGCGGGGCGGAACTCTTTGGGGAGCGGTTCCTCTACGTGCGCAGAGAGCGCAATGATGGGTTTGCCATAGCCTGCAACGAGGCCGCACGGCATGCCACAACGCCCCTGCTGTTCTTTTTGAATAACGATGCGGAGGTCTGCGAGGGGTGGCTTGCGCCGCTGCTCAAGGTGTTCCGCGAGGAGCGGCGCATTGGCGCGGCAGGGCCGGTGCTGACGTACCCGGAGACGGGGCGCGTGCAGCACTGCGGCATTGCTTTTGATCCGTTTTTGCACCCTGTGCACCTGTACGAGCATTTCCCGCCGGAGCACCCGGTGGTGCGGCAACGCCGGCGGGTGCAGGCGCTGACCGGGGCGGCGCTGATGATGCCGGGGCAGGTGTTTGCGGATGTTGGCGGCTTTGATGAGGGGTACGTCAACGGGTATGAGGATATGGACCTGTGCCTGCGGCTTCGCGGCGCGGGATGGCGGCTTGTGTGCGTGCCGGAAAGCCGCGCCGAGCATGCCACCAGTTGCACCCCCGGACGGTTTGCCAACGAGGACGCCAACGTCCGGCGTTTCCGTGAGCGGTGCGGTGATGCCCTTGTGCCCGATGCGCACCGCATCTATGAGGCGGACGGCTTTCTGCCGCGGTTTAACGACTGGCTGTCGCTGTATGTGGCCATGCCGGGGGATACGCGCGTGGCGCTGGATGCGGGAGTGTGGACGGAGCGCAAGGCAGTGGAGCAGGCCTTGATGCGCCACCCGCTGTGGGAGAACGGCTACCTGTTCTGGCACGATATTGCGGAGCGTGAAGGGTGCGGGGACACGGCTTTTCTTGCGCGGTTCTTGCGGGCCGCGCTGTTTCCGGGCCGGGAGAGTTTTATTGATTTTGCGCAGGCGGCGGGAAATACGGGCGATGTGATCACCCAGCGCATAGCCATGGCCCGCCTGAAGCAGGCCGAGGCGCGCCAGCGCGACGGCGAGGGGCTTCGGGCGCGCGCCGATGCCATTGCCGACGCCGCCGAACAAAGCGGCGACGACGTCGCCCTGCGGATGTGCGTGCAGTGGTTCCGGCGCGAGGGACGCGGCGGTACACGCTAAAAAGGAGTGCTGGCGCACGGCCAGCAGCTAGACGCCTCAGGTCCCGCCGTAGCCGACAGTGACGGCGCCGTCCTGCACGATGACCGGGACAAGGCGCTTGCCGCCGGAATGCTCCCGCATCTCGCGCATTTTGTCCGGGTCTTGTTTGACGTCATGGTATGCTGCGCCGGGGTGGGCCGACCTGGCCTTTTCCGTATAGGGTCAACCAGCCTTGCCGTAGATGATGGTGCTCATGGCGTCTCCTCGGATAGATGATTTCAATAGATAGTCCGTGAAGACGATGTGGTTGTCAATGCGTGCGCAGGTTCGCGGCCGCAAGAAGGCTTTCGGCCTCCCGTGCGGGCACGGGCTGGGAGAAGTAGAAGCCCTGTGCGCAGGGGCAGTCGTACCCGCGCAGTTTGTCCGCTTGCTCGGGAATTTCCACACCTTCGGCCACGGCGCTAAAGCCAAGATTCTGGGCTAGCCCAACGATGGAGCGAACAATGGTGCCGCAGTCTGCGTCCGTGCAAATGCGCGAGACAAGGCTGCGGTCGATTTTTATGACGTCGATGGGGAATTCCACCAGATAGCTGAACAGCGAATATCCGGTGCCGAAGTCGTCCATGCTGATGAGGATGCCCATCTCCCGTAGGCGGCCCAGTGTTTCCACGGCCACGGGGGCGTTTTGCATCAGCACGGTTTCGGTGATTTCAAACTTTAAGAGATGCGGCGGTGCGCCGGTATCGCGCAGGATGTCGCGCACGTCCCCCAGCAGGGTGGGCATCATGAATTGCCGCGCGGAGAGATTGACGCTGACGGGGATGCAGAGGCCGCAGGCGTCGTGCCACTGGCGGACCTGACGGCAGACCTCGGTGAGCACCCACGCCCCAAGGGGAATGATGAGGCCGGTGTCCTCGGCAATGGGGATGAAGTCGTCGGGAGAGATGCGCCCAAGCTCTGGGTGGTTCCAGCGGATGAGCGCCTCCAGCCCGGACATCTGCCCGGTGCCGAGGTCCACAATGGGCTGGTAATACAGCTCAAAGTCCTGCTGGTCGAGGGAGCGGCGCAGGTCGGTCTCCAGCTTGAGTTGCCGCACGGCGTGGCAGTGCATCTTGTTATTGAAGACCTTAAAGCGGCCGCGTCCTTGCTCCTTGGCGCGGTACATGGCGGTGTCCGCGTCGCGCAGGATGGATTCCGCGTCCGCGTAGTCCTCGGAGATGAAGACAATGCCGATGCTGGCGGCGGTGAAGACCTCGCACCCGCCAAGGCGAGTGGGGCGGGTGATGGTGTGCAGAATGCGCTTGGCGACCTTGATGCTTTCGCGCGGGGCGCTCACGTCGTCCAGCAGCACGGCGAATTCGTCGCCGCCGAAGCGGGCGACGGTGTCCACGTCGCGCACGCAGGTGGTCAGGGTCTTGGCCACATGCGTCAGCAGCAGGTCGCCCACGGTGTGCCCGAGGCTGTCGTTGATGACTTTAAAACGGTCAAGGTCCAGATACAGCACGGCGAACAGTGTTTCGGGCGAGCGCTTTTTGCGCCGCATGGACATGTCGAGATGATTGAGGAACAGGCTGCGGTTGGGCAGGCTGGTCAGGGGGTCGTGAAAGGCTTGGTGCTTGAGCTGGGCCTCGTACTCCTTGCGGCGCGTGATGTCGTCCACTGAGCCTTCAAAGTGCAGAATCTCGCCACGCTTGTTGCGCACGCACCGCGCATTGAAGGCCACCCAGATGATCTGCCCATCCCGGCGGCGGGCGCGGGTTTCGTGGTTGGAGACGCTCCAGTTGGTGAGCAGTTTGCGCATGAAGGGGCGGTCGTCGCCTTCCTCAAGCAGCGGCGACGCACCAAGGGCGCTGAAGGCGGTGAGCAGTTCCGCTGGCGTGTCGTAGCCAAAGATGCGCGCCATGGCGGGGTTGGCGTCGGTGTAGGTGCCGTTTGGCGCAATGCGGAAGATGCCCTCTGTGGCGTTTTCAAAAATGCTGCGGTAGTCGGCTTCGGCCTCGCGCAGAGCGTTTTCGGCAATCTCGCGTTCCAGAATTTCCGCCTTGAGCTTGGCATTGGCCTGCTCCAGTTCGGCTGTGCGTTCGCAGACGCGGCGTTCCAGCCTGTCGTGGGCCTCGCGCAGTTGTTCCTCCACGAATTTGCGTTCCGTAATGTCGCGGATGATGAAGACCACGTCCGCATCCGGCCCGCGCGGGATGACGGAGACGGAGAGTTCTATGGGGAATTCCAAATCGCCGAGAACGGTTTCGAACTCCGCCGTGCCCCGGCGTTTGGTGGCGGGGGCATCGGCGCGGGCGGAGAGGGAGATGCCCGTCAGGGTGGCGATGTCGTCCATGGACTTATGGAGCAGATCGCAGATGCTCCGGGTGCGCAGTTCCTGCTCGGACAGGAGGAACATATCCAGCAGCGCGGGGTTGGAGGAGCGGATGACGCCCGTGCGGTTGGTGACCACAATGCCATCCGCCGTGGTGTTCATGATGGCGGTAAATGTGGACTGCGTGTCGGACAGGCGCGTTGTGGCGTCGTCCGCGGATTTTTTGAGCGAGGCGATGGATCCTGCCAGCTCGCGGGTGGTGGAGCGGATGGCGCGGGCGGCGTCGCCCACTTCATCGTCGGAGGTGATGCTGAGGTCGGCTGTGAAGTTGTGCCCCCGAACTTGACGCGCATAATCTGCCAGATGCCGCAGCGGACGTGTTAGCCTGTTGGTGTAGACCCACGCGGCAAGGGCAAACAGTGCGAAAAAGGCCAGCGCAAGAATTTGGTGGTCCAGAATGGAGCTGTGCATTGCGCTTTGCACGGGGCGGTGGTCCATGCCCACGTGCACGGTCAGGTCCGTGCCTGCCACAGGGCAGGAGCCGTCAAGGTAGCTTTGGGACTGCGCGGCGGAGATGCGGCGGATGCCGGTGGCGCTGGCCTGCATGGTGGCGGTCAGGAGCGGCTGCGGCACCTCGCCTGCAAAGGTATGGGCCACTGGGCGGCCTGCACTGTCGGTGACGAGCACATAGGACACGCCGTCAATGGTATCAATATGCTGCAAAAGCCCATCCAACGGCTCGGCCGCGCCGTTGGCCTGCGTGACATCGCGCGCGAGGTTGGCGGCAAGGGTTTGGGCGATGGCGAGGGCCTTGCCCTCGTGCTCTGTGGTGAGGCGGGTGGACAGGCGCCACGCGGAGTATCCGCCGGAAGCCAGTGCCAGCGCGCCGAAAGCAATGATCAGAAAGACGAGAACGCGGAGAAAGATGCGCGGTGATGGCATGTTACATTCCTCCGGGGGGCAGGGCGGAAACGACGCCTCGCACGGGCCGCAGGGACGCAGGGGCGACGCGCGGGGAAAAAGCAAGACGGCAGGTAAGCACAGTGACGGAGCGTGGTGGCGGCAACGGAAAAGGAGATGTGAGCGTCATGCAGGCTCCGGGTATGCGTTATGGTGTGGAATGTATTGACGGTGCATATCACTTTATCTATTGCTGTTCAATGCTTGTGCAATAGTCTGTTTTTCTTGTGCGTGGTTCAGACGCTTTGATGCGCCGTTTTTGTTGACGCAATGTATGCTTTTGCAGCGGGAGTGCATGCAGGTGAAGAGACGTCAATTTCTGCATATGGCAGGGGTTATCTCGGCTTTGACGCTGGCCCGGCCCCGGCAGGTCCTTGCGGCGGGCGCAGGGCGGACGCGTTGGCGCATGGGCGTGCAGTGGACGGCGGACATGCCCCTCCTGACCCGCGGCGTGTTTGCCTTTGCGCGCGAGGTCGCCCTTGTGTCCGAGTCGCGCCTTGCCATTGATGTGAACGTGGCGGGCGGTGCGGCGTCGCCCGGCGACATCCTTGCGCAGGTGGCGGCGGGCGAGTTGGACTGCGGGCACGTGCTCCTCAGCCACCAGCGGGGCAGTGGCGCGGCGCTGGAGGCGTTTGCTTCGGTGCCCTTTGGATTGGATGCGCCGGGCATGAATGCGTGGCTGTATCATGGCGGCGGCATGCCGCTGCTGCGCGAGGCGGCGCTGGAGCGCGGCGTTTTTGCCTTGCCTATGGGCGATACCGGCGGCGGGCCCTTTGCGTGGACGCGCGGCGTCGAAGTCGCCGCGGATGGCGTGAGCGGGCTGAGACTGCCGGCGCGCGGGCTGGGCGCACGGGTATTGACCGCCGCCGGGGCGCAGGTGCCGGAGGGCCTGCCCGCAACCGGTGCGGCGATGAAGGCGGCATTTGCCTCACAGCACCTTGATGGGGCATGGTGGCATGGACTCGCCTGCGAAATGGCCCTTGGGCTGGACGCGGCGGCGGACGCCGTGCTGCTGCCGGGATGGCTGCGGCCCTCGGAGCGCCTTGTTCTGATACTGAACAAGGCCGCGTATGAGGCGCTGCCCGCCGTGGTGCGGCATATGGTGGCGGTGTGCGCCGCACAGGCGGACCTGCGCATTCAGGCCGCGTGCCGCCACGCCGCCGCGGCGGGCTGGGCGGAGCTGTTGCGGCGCAGGCCCGATATGCCACGATATTTCCCGGCGCGGCAGCTTCGGAGGTTGCATGACGCGGCGGATGATGTTTTACAGACTGTGGCGGCCGGGGACGGATTGGCGTCCAAGGTGCTTACGCAGTACCTCGCGGCGCTCCCGCGCGCAATGCGTGGTGGCCGGTGGCCAGGAAACGGCGGGACCCGTGGGACCGCATGACTCGAATTCTTACAAGGATGACAACAGATGAAGATCGTCGTTTTGGATGGACAGACGCTGAATCCGGGTGACAACCCGTGGCTTCCCATAGAAGAGTTGGGTGATGTGACCGTCTACCCCCGCACCGAGCCGGAGGACATTGTGGAGCGCGCTCAGGGCGCACGCATGGTGCTCACCAATAAATCGGCGCTGACGGCGGATGTTATCGCCCAGCTGCCGGACATGCGCTACATCGGCGTGCTGGCCACAGGCTTTGACATGGTGGACCTTGAGGCCGCCGGACGGCGCGGCATCCCCGTATGCAACGTGCCCGGCTACGGCACCAACGCCGTGGCGCAGTTTGTGTTCGCCATGATTTTGGAGCTGAACCACCGCGTGCGCGACCATGACCTCAGCGTCAAGGATGGCGACTGGGCGCGCAGTGAGGACTGGTGCTACTGGCGTTCGCCGCAGGTGGAGTTGACGGGCCAGACCATGGGCGTTGTGGGCTTTGGCGCCATTGGCAGCCGCGTGTGCGAGCTTGCCCATGCCTTTGGCATGCGTGTGCTGGTGAACACCCGTACCCCCAAGCCCGTGCCGGACTACGCGCCCTTCAGCTACGCCTCCATCGAACAGGTCTTTGAGCAGTCCGACGTGGTCAGCCTGCACTGCCCGCTGACGCCGGAGAACGAAGGCTTTGTGGATGAGGCGCTGCTTTCGCGCATGCGTCCGGACGCGCTGCTGGTGAATACCTCGCGCGGGCGGCTCATCAATGAGCCTGACCTTGCCGCCGCACTGCATGCGCATAACCTGCGCGGCGCGGCGCTGGACGTGGTGTCCCACGAGCCCATCGCCCCGGACAATCCGCTCCTCACCGCGCCGGGTTGCCTGCTGACCCCGCACATTGCGTGGGCGTCCCTTACCGCGCGGCAGAACCTAATGCGTCAGGCCGCCGCCAATATTCACGCCTTCCAGCAGGGCCGTCCCATTAACGTGGTCAACGGCGACCTGCTTGTGGGTTAGTCCGCTCCCACGCGTTTTCAGCCCCTGAGGGGCAAGCGATACGAAAAAAGCCCCCGCATAAGCGGGGGCTTTTTTCGTGGCCGTATGGCGCAGGCCAACCCGTCTGGGGCAGACCGGTCTGGGCAGACCGGCTTAGTGTGCGGGGCTGCGCCGCGGCGCTTTGGCCGGAAGCGGCTCCACAAAGCGCAGGCGCAGGAAGAACCCAAAGCCGCCGCCAAGGGCGATGCCCAGCATGTTGGCCGCCGCATCCGCCAGCGTGCACCGGCGGTTTGGCAAAAAATTCTGCCAAAATTCAAGGGAAAAGCCGAGGAGCAGCAGCACCAAAAGGGCGGCAAGGGCCACGGTGCGGGTGCGGAAGGCTGGCGCGGCCACAGTAGCCAGCATGGCGAAGGCCATGAAGTGGAGGACGTTGTCCAGCGAAACAGAGAAGAACAGCGTCTTGTACGGCGGCATAAACCCGGAAAACAGGCTCACGGCCACCAGCGTGCAGATGCCAAGCACAAAAAGCAGGAAAAAGGCGCGCCGCAACAGCTCGCCATTGTGGGTATCATCCATGCGGGAGCTAGCGGTCCTTTCTGCGTGTGATGAGGTAGCGCGTCAGACCGGCCAGCAGGCCGCCGGTCACGCCAAGGAAAAATGCCCGGGGCGGGTCGAAGTGGAAGGCAAATGTGGCGATGACCCCAAGGGCTCCGCCAATGAGCACGCCGCGAAACAAGGCTTCCTTCATGAGTCGTCCTGTGGCTTTTGAGGTTTTTGGTGCAAGGCACCATACCTGTTTGCCCCGGCTTACGGAAGGGGGAAAGTTGGCGCTCCTCCCCCCGGATTGGCGGCAGGGCTGGCGCTAATAGGGATAGAGCGTTTCGCCGTCCCAGTACTGGGTGTGGTTGTGGAAGGCTTTCCACGCAAACCACATGCAGTCCATGCCGGGCATGGGCGCAAGGCGCGTTTCCCGCAGGCGGCCCTGCACGGCCACGCCGTGGTGGTTCCACTGGGTGTGGGTTTCTGTGTCGCGGATAACGCCGTCCACCAGTTCGAAATGCAGGGGCCTGTCGTTGACCGTGGCGGCAAAGGTGCGCACCGTGTCGAGTTGCGGGTCGTAAAAGGCGGCGACGGGGTTGAGGCCAAATCCGAGGGTGACGGCCTTCACCTGTTTGACGGTGTCCTTGTTGATGGCAAGGGCGGAGCCGCCGTGGTCGGCAAGGCCTATGACGCGCGTTTTGGGGTGCACGCGGGTGTCCGTGTGCAGCAGGGGATAGTACGAGCCGCCGGTGTCGTAGTAGGTGCCACTGCGGCGGTAGGAGCCATACGGGTCGCGGCTGTAATTGACGTTCGGGCCGGAGCGCGGGCGCGACAGCACCTGCGCGTCGGGGTAGACTTCGCGCGCGCGTTCCCATGTGGTCCACAGCAGGCCGAACCGCTGGAGAAATTCGCCCTTTACCGGGCCGTCGATGGCTTGCCCCAGAATCTGCGGCCAGCGCGCGCCGGTGGAGCGGTCGTACAGGATGCGGTTGGAGTTGAGCAGCTGGTTGGTGGTGCCAAGGCTGGTGGCGTCGCCCTCAATGCGGCCAATGTAGCCGATGAGGCTGCCCGTGAAGGGGCAATAGGTGACGCAGCGGAACTGCTCATCGCCCGCAATGTTGACCACCTCGTGCCGTAGCAGGACGAGGCGGGGATAGATGCGGACCACGCCGTCCGGGGCTTCCTCCACAAAGACGACTTCGTCGCGCTCCAGCACCAGCGAGGCGTTGGGCACGGAGATAAAGCGCGGACGGTCCACAGGGCGGACTAGGTCGCGGGCTTGGTCGTCACCGACGGTGTAGGCCTCAAAGGCCTTGAGGCGTTCCTCGGTGAGGGGACGCGCGGAGGCGCAGGTGGGGGACAGCAGCCAAACCACGGCAAGCGCGGCAAGAGCGGCAGGGAAAAAACGCAGCATTGCAAGGGGGATGAGTCTGTTTCGCATGGTGTTCTCTTCGGCCATAACAGACTCCGACTTTAGCCGTGGGCGGCGTTTCGTGCAAGGCGCTGGGCAAAAATCGCCGCGGCGGGGCGGCGCAGTCGGAAATCGGAGAGGAGAGATGTGGCGCATGCACACCCCTTCGTCTGCATGGGGTGAGGCATGATGTGAGCAGGGGGCAGCGCTGGGCTGCCAAGGGGGCGGGCGGGGGATGCATCAGGGCCAGCGCAGGGCCGGCCCTGATACATAGGCTAGTTCCAGAACGTCTGCATGGACGTGGCGGAACCGGACAGCAGCATCTGGAAGGAGCCGCCGAACATATCGTCGCCAGTCTGGGCAAGGTAGGCGGCAAGGCCCGTGCGGGCGCGCATCACCTGCGGATTGTGGGCGGTCTTGAAGCCCATTTCCGTCATCTCGGCAATCTGGTCGTAGGCTTTGACCAGCTGCGGGTCGTCCTTGAAGAGCTGTTCGATGGCGTCGGCGTGCTCGTGGTCGCCGGCCACAACAATGTTGCCCTCTTCGTCCTTGCGCAGGGAAAAATCTTCAATCTCCGAAAGACCTTCGTCTTCCAGCCGCTTGTTCACGGTGTTCAGGAACACCTCGCGCATGCTCTGCATCTGGGCCTGCAAGCCATCGAGCACGTTGGTGGTGGGGCTGGTGCGGACCATGGCGCTCAGGCGGTCACCCATGGTGGAGAAGGTGACGTCGTCAAGAGTGCGTTCCTCTTTGCCGGTCTGCTTGCGCGCTGCGGCTTCCTTGGACTCCTCGTCACCGACTTTCACGGACATCTGGTTGGTCAGGCTGTTGTAGACGCCACTGATGGCCATATGCGTTTCTCCTTCTTTGTGCAGTGGTAAAAGTTGCCGCTGTGGCGGCTTAAGGGGGTGAAATGCATAAGGCGGGCCAATGTGCGCCGCCCACAAAAAAGGCCACCCCCGAAGGGGTGGCCAAAGAGCCTGTGGTGTTTGCGGGGGTGATTAGGCTTCGACCCGTTTACCAGCCACCCGCACCAACACAACGATGGCGACAAGGCCGGCAGGCAGCACGATCTCGATAGGCAGGCCAAGGCCAGCCGGGATGTAGCCAAAGAGGATGGTCACGGTGGCGACGGAAAGCGCGTAGACAATCTGCGTTCTGACGTGGTCCAGATGGTCGCACGCCGAACCCATGGAGGACAGGATGGTGGTGTCCGAGATGGGGGAGCAGTGGTCGCCGAAGATGGCGCCGGTCAGCACCGCGCCAATGTTCATGATGACGTAGCTGTGTTCGGGGTTGATGGCGTAGGCCAGCGGAATGGCCAGCGGCATCAGAATGCCCATGGTGCCGTAGGACGTGCCCGTGGCAAAGGAGATGAACGACCCCAAGATGAAGATGATGGACGAGAGCAAAAACGCCGGAATGGCGTCCGACAGCACCTGCACAAGGTAGGTGGCGGTGCCCAGCTCCTTAATGATGGCGGACAGCGACCACGCCAGCAGCAGGATAACGGCGGTGATGTTCAGCGACTTCACGCCCTGCACCCAAATGGACACGGCCTGTTCCAGCTTCAGGATGCCCCGGCAGATGCCAATAAGCACGGCAAGAATGCCCGCAATAAGCGCCGCCTGGAAGAGCACCACAGAGGCGTCGGATGCGCCAAAGCATTCCTGAATCACGCGGAAGGACAGGGGCGACTCCTTCACCATGGCGATGACTGCGGCGTCGCCGCCGGCCATGATGACATCGCGGCCGTTGAAGTAGAAGCCAAGGAAGGCCGCCACGATAAGCGTGCCAATGGGAATGATGGCGTACCAGATGCTGGGCGTAATGTTGGGGTCGGGCTCCAGTCCGGTAGCTTCATCGGCAACCATGGGCTTGGCGTCGTCGCCGAGCACCTTGCCGGATGTGCGGGCGCGCATCTCGGCCTTGCGCATGGGACCAAACTCGCGCAGCAGAAAGATGGTGGCGATGATGAAGCACAGGATGAAGATATTGTAGAAGCGGTAGGGGATGGTCTCCACAAACGCGCCGTAGGCGTTGGCTTCAATGCCAACGGCCTGGAAGCCGTCGCGGATGAGACCAATCTCGTAGGCGACCCAGGTGGAGATAAGCGCAATGCCCGCGATGGGCGCGGCGGTGGCGTCGATGATAAAGGCCAGCTTCTCGCGCGAGACCTTCATCTTGTCCGTAACCGGACGCATGATGGGGCCAACGGTCAGGGAGTTGGCGTAGTCGTCAAAGAAGATGAGGATGCCAAGAATCCACGTCACTAACTGCGAGCTGCGCGGGGAGTTGGCGCGGCGGGCGAGGGCCTCGGCAATGGCCTTGGCGCCGCCCATTTTGGACACAACGGCAATCATGCCGCCGATGGCAAGGCACTGCAGGACGATGCCCGCGTTCCACGGGTCCGCCAGCGAGGCAAGAATCTCGTTGGACAGGCGCAGGAAGCCATGAACGATGCCGTTGTAGATGTTAAATCCCTTGCTCTCCAGCATAAAACAGCCGGAAAAGACGCCAATGAACAGGGAGAAGATGACGTTCTTCGTCATGAAGGCCAACACGATGGCGACAAACGGGGGGATAAGCGTCCACGCCCCGTAGTATTTCGCGTTGACCGGGCCGAGGCTGGCGTCAGCGGCGAAGGCGTATCCGGAAAGCAGTGTGACAAGTGCCACGGCCAGCGCCATGACGGTGGGAATCCTGTGCATCAGTCTTTGTCCCATTGGAAATGAACCTCTCTTAAGCTCTTGAGCGTGCTGTGCGCGTATGTGCGCGGTCATAATGAAACCATTGTGCAAACACCACGGGGCAATAGCCCAAAAGCGCGGCCCGGAGGGGTACTCCGGACCACGCTGATCGGCTGGCTCTTCTTTGCGGGCGCCGCGCGTGTCAGACGCGGCGCAGTACGCATAGCCTTTCGGCTACCGTTTTCGAGATTTGGGAAAGCCGAGCAGGATGCTCAGCACGGCTGCTGCTGCGAGAATGAAGCAGTAGTACATGTTCCCCACGATATCGAGGGGAGAGATGGCGGCAATGGAGCCGGCGAGGAGGATCTGCGCGCTGTAGGGAATAAGCCCCTGAATCACGCAGGAGAAGATGTCGAGAAGGCTGGCGCTGCGGCGCACGTCAAGGTCCGTCTTGGTGGCGATTTCCTTGGCGACACCGCCAGTGACGATGATGGCCACGGTGTTGTTGGCGGTGCAGCAGTTCACAAGGGAGACCAGAGCGCTGATGGACAGCTCTCCGGCGCGCTTGCTGCGGCTGCCCTTGGTCAGGCGCTCGATAAAGTTCAAGATGGCCGTAATGCCGCCACCCTTTTTGATGAGCGCGCTCAGGCCGCCAATCATCAGCGACAGCACAAGAATCTCATGCATGCCGGTAAAGCCGCTGTAAATGTCCTTGGACAGCTGCAGCAGGGAGTAGGCGTCCATGTACAGGAGGCCCACACCGCCAGCCAACGCAATGCCAACGGACAGGACGATAAAGACGTTCATGCCGCTCAGCGCAAGGCCAAGCACCGCAATGTAGGGCAGGACCTTGACGAGCTCATAGCTGCCCTCGGAGTGCACGTGGCCGCTCACGCCAAGCACAGCGAAGATGATAACGCTGATGATGGCGGCGGGCAGGGCGATGAGGAAGTTCATCTTGAACTTGTCCTGCATGTTGCAGCCCTGTGTGCGGGTGGCGGCGATGGTGGTGTCGGATATCATGGAAAGGTTGTCGCCGAACATGGCGCCGCCGACAACGGCGCCCATCAGCATAGCAAGGGAGATGTCTGTTTTGGCGGCCACGCCAACGGCGATGGGTGCTACGGCCGCAATGGTTCCCATGGATGTGCCCATGGCGGTTGAGATAAACGCGCCAATAACGAAAAGACCGGGCAGAACCATGGTAGCCGGAACGATGGAAAGACCAAGATTCACCGTGGACTCAACGCCGCCAACAGCGCTGGCGACGGAGGCGAAGGCACCCGCAAGCAGGTAGATCATGCACATGGTGACGATGCTGTACTCGCCTGCGCCTTCGATGAATGTACCGATACTTTCGGACGTCTTTTCCCGAGCCAACAGGACCGCGAGAACAATGGCCGGTAAAATGGCCACCGTCGCAGACACCTGATAGAAGGCCATCTCCGTACCCGAAATGGTCAACCAGGCCCCGGTACCGATAAAGATGACCAGAAATACCGCCAGCGGTAGCAGCGCCAGCGCATTCCCCTTGCCTGAATTCATTGGAAAAACCTTCCCTTGATGCAGACCCCGCGTGCGCGGGGGCTAAACGTGAAAATTGCTGTGTCAAGACCCAAAAGACGACATGAGTACGCCGAGAATCTGTAAAATGCAAGTGCGCTCCGTTGCAGAAAGCGCGTTGGCACTGTCGGCAGCCGCGAGGTGCGGGCGTAGTGCATTTCTGCCGGGCCGTGCGGGCAAATGCGGGCCGTGGATGCAAAAGCGCGCCGGATGCAATGGGTCTTGCCATCCGGCGCGCTGTGTTTTGCTCGGTTTTCCGTTGCCGCGTTAACTGGCGTCGCGCTCCACGTCCGTGCCGGGCAGTGGCGCCTTGTTTCGCTCGTAGCGGAACTCGTAGCGCAGGCCCGAGAGCAGGCACAGGCACAGGAGGAGCATAATGGCCGAGAACGGCAGCGCCGCTGCAATAGCCATGCGCTGCAAGCCCTCAAGCCCGCCTGTAAAAAGCAGTACGCTGGCCGTGGCCGAGACCGTCAGGCCCCAGATAATCTTTTTGCTGGTGGGCGGATTGTCCTGTCCGCCGGAGGTCATCATGGCCAGCACGAAGGTGGCGGAGTCCGCGGAGGTGATAAAGAACACCACCAGCAGAACAATGGTCAGCACCGTGAGCACGCCGCTGAGCGGGTAATGGGCGTAGAGCTGGAATAGGCCGGTGGACACGTCCTCGGCCACGGCGGCGGCAATGCCCGCGCCCTGATGCAGTTCCAGTTCAAAGGCCGCGCCGCCAAAGACGCTGAACCACACAAAGGTCAGCAGGGTGGGCACCAGAAGCGCGCCGGTGACGAACTCGCGGATGGTTCGCCCGCGCGAGATGGACGCCACAAACAGCCCCACAAAGGGCGACCAGGAAATCCACCACGCCCAGTAGAACAGCGTCCAACTCTGGGTCCACTCCAGCCCGCGGAAGGGGTTGGTGGACAGGCTCATGGTGAACAGCGACGAGGCATAGTCCGCCAGCGTGCTGATGAAGATGTTCATAATCATGGTGCTGGGGCCGACCACCAGCATAAAGGCGAGGATGGTGATAGCCAGCATGACGTTGGCCTTGCTGAGCAGTTGGATGCCCTTGTCCAGCCCGGTCATGCTGGAGATGATAAACAGCACCGTCACCACGCCGATGATGGCGAGGGTACTGGTGAACGTGGCCTTGAAGGGCAAGACGCTGGCAAGGCCGGTATTAATCTGCATAGCGCCAAGGCCCAGCGAGGTCACAATACCGAACACCGTGGCGAAGACGGCGAGGATGTCGATGGTGTAGCCCGCAGGGCCGAAGATGCGCTTGCCCAGTAGCGGGTAGAAGCAGCTGGAGAGCAGCGGGCGCATGCCGCGCCGGAAGGAAAAGTAGGCGATGGACATGCTCATGACGATATAGATGGCCCACGGGTGCACGCCCCAGTGGAAAAAGCTGTAGCGCATGGCGAACTTAGCGGCCTCGGGCGAGGCGTCGTCAATGTAGGCCGGCGGGTTCAGGTAGTGGCTCATGGGTTCGGCCACGCCCCAGAAGATGAGGCCAATGCCCATGCCCGCGGCAAAGAGCATGCTGAACCAGCCAAAGTAGGAAAAGCGCGGCTTTTCGTGGTCGTGCCCCAGCTTGATGTCGCCGTACCGGCTGAATGCCATAAATATGCAAAACGCCAGAAATAAAAAGGCCGAGAGCAGATATGTCCAGCCAAAGTGGGTGATGATGCTGGTGTGCATGACCGCGGTCCACCCATCAAGGCGCTCCGGCGCAACAATGCCCACAAGCACGAGGATAAGGACGATAAGCAGGGATATGCTGAAAACAGTGTTTTTGTCGTGTCTCACGCTGAGGATCCTTCTTCCTTGGCAATCTGGCGCGTCACCGGGTGCTGGTCCGGCAGAACGCACAGGTTCGGAATGATGAAGACGCTGCACGGGGCCTTGTGCAGGAGCATCTCCGCCGTGGACCCCACGATGCGCGTCATTGCGTCGGGGTCATCGGACTTGCCCACCACGATGAGGTTTGCGCCCTTGGCGCGCGCCTGCTTGACGATGGTCTTGGTCACCATGCCGATGGATTCAATAACCTCCAGCGTGTCGTAGGCGTGGGCGCATTCGGCCGCAAGGCGCTGGAGACCGGCGCGCAGGGTTTCACGCCGTTGCTGTTCCGTCTCCGGGTCCGGGGCGCGGTGCCCAACATGCAGCAGATAGAGCGTATGCGCGCGGAAGCGGCTGTCGCGCAGGTAGGGCATCACCGTGGCGTCGGTGTGCTGCAGGTCGGTGGCGTACATTACGCGCTCAATTTTGGGGGATTCGCCGATGAGGGAAGGCTTGTAGAGGAACGTCGGCAGATTGCTCAGGCGCAGGATGTCCGAGTCAATGCTGCCCAGCAGGGCTTGGCGCAGCAGGGCCTTGGGCTCCCACAGGATGGCGATGTACGCCGCGCCTGCCTCTTCCGCCACGCGGATGATTTCCGTTGGCGCGTGGCCGTTGCGGATGGAGTAGTCCACCGCCAGCCCCATTTTTTCGATGGCAGGCACCAGCCGCTCCATTTGCTCCTCTGCCGATTCCCGGTCGCGGTAGCTGGAACGGGTGCGGATGTGCACGAGGTGGACGTGCGTGGTGCCGAAGTGCTTGAGCTGGGCAATCATCTCAAGCAGTTTTCGGCGTGGCTCGTTCAGACTTGTTTTGACCGCCGCTTTGTGCAGCACTCTTGGCTCCTTGGGTCTGTTGTGTTCGCGTGGCGCCGTGTTGTTGCCGGGCGTGCTTTATGCGATGGAATTTATCATGGCGCGTATTTTGTAGTTTGTCATGAATGCGACACCACTGTTTCGCAGTGGTGGAATGATGCACGGCTACAGATATACTGCCTATCATCAGAGCGCGCCGCACGCAAATGCAGCGGGCGGGAGCGCATGGAGGCTAGCGGCGCAGGGCGCCGGGCAGGGCGGGCAGCCAGCCCAGATGGTGGACGGCCCACAGCCCAACGAGGATGGCTTCGGCGGCGTCGTGGCGCAGGGAGGTCGGGCGCTTGGCCCCAAAGTGGTCGATGACAGCGCGGGCGAGGGTGCCCGCGGCGAGTTTGGCCTGTTTGGCGTTGCGCATCAGGCTTGGGCGCAGAAAGTCCGCGCGCCACGTTTCGGCGGCCAGCATGGTGACGGCAAGGCCTTGGCGCTGGGCCTGTTTGCTCCAGATGTCGGCAATGGAACCGCCGCCCTCAAGGGCGATGTCGGTGAGGCCTTCGCAGCGGTGCAGGATGCCGGGCGCGCCGCGCCGCAGGCGGGTGTGGGAGCCGAAGTTGTGCGAGCGGTACCAGATGAGGCGCCCGCTCGCGTCATAGAAGGCAAGCCCCGTGCGGATGCCAAGGTCCACGGCAAGCAGCGACACGGTCAGCCACCGTGCAGCCAGCAGCGCACGCGGCGGCCCTGTCCCATATCGAGAAGGGGCGGGTGCTCCGCGCGGCAGCGGTCAAAGGCGTGGGGACAGCGCGGGGAAAAATGGCACCCCGGAGGCAAATCGTACAGGCTGGGGACAATACCGGAGATGGGGACCAGCCGCTCTGTGGCGTCAATGCGCGGCACCGAGCGCATAAGGCCCATGGTGTAGGGATGCAGCGGCTCGCGGTACAGCTCGCGCACCGGGGATTCTTCGACGATTTTCCCGGCGTACATCACGGCCACGCGCGAGCAGGTTTGGGCCACCACGCCAAGATCGTGGGTGATGAACACAATGGCCGCATCGCGTCGTTTTTTCAGGTCCAGCATCAGGTCCAGAATCTGGGCCTGAATGGTGACGTCGAGGGCTGTTGTCGGCTCATCGGCAAGGACGAGGCGCGGGTCGCAGGCAAGGGCCATGGCAATGACCACACGCTGGCGCATGCCGCCGCTCATCTCGTGCGGATAGCTGCGGGCGCGGCGCACTGGTTCTGGGATGCCCACCTGATGCAGGGCGTCCACGGCGGCGTCCATGGCGGCCTTGGCGTCCAGATGCTGGTGCAGGCGCACGGCCTCGGCAATCTGTTCCCCCACTCGGAAAACCGGGTTCAGGCTGGTCATGGGTTCCTGAAAAATCATGGAGATGTCGTTGCCGCGTATGGCGCGCATGCGCTCCTCGGGCAGGGCCAGCAGGTCCGTGCCGTCAAAGTGGATGCTGCCGGCGGCGATGCGTCCGGGGGGCGACGGCACCAGCCGCAGAACGGACAGGGCGAGCATGGTTTTGCCACAGCCGGATTCGCCGACGACGGCCACGGTTTCGCCGCGCGCAACGTCAAGGTCTACGGCGTCCACGGCGTGCGCGGTGCCCTGTGCGGTGTCAAAGGAGGTTTGCAGGCCCCGGATGCTGAGCAGGTGCATGAAAAGTTTGCCTCGTGGTGGGAATTGTGAAAGATACCGTTGCCAAGCTGCATTGTGCGGCGCGGGAGGAAGAATTGTCAACGTGCGTGGCTGGCGCGGAGTGCGTGGGGGCTTGCCCCGGGGCGCGTCCGTGCCTATTCTCGGACAAGACAAGGGCGCATGGCGCGCCATGCATGACATGAAGGCGGCGTTCCGCAGGGCGGGGCCGTACAAACATATACGAGGACAGTGTGAGCAAACCAAGAGTAGCCATCATCGGCGGCGGACTGGCCGGATGTGAATGCGCGTGGCGCCTTGCCTGCGCCGGTGTGCCGTGCGTGATATTCGAGATGAAGCCCGAAAAGTATTCTCCGGCGCATGTGGAGCCGGGGCTGGCGGAGCTGGTGTGCTCCAACTCCCTGCGCAGTGACGAGCCGACCACCGCCGTGGGCCAGCTCAAGCGCGAAATGCGCGACGCGGGCAGTCTGGTGCTGGAAACCGCGGACGACACCTGCGTGCCCGCAGGCAAGGCCCTTGCCGTGGACCGCGAGCGCTTTTCCAAAGCCATCACCGAGCGCATTGAAGGGCACGAGCTGCTCACCGTGGAGCGCCGCGAGATTGCCAGCATCGACGCGCCGGAACTTGCGGACTACGAGGTCGTGGTGGTCTCCGCCGGTCCGCTGGCCAGCGACGGCCTTGCCGCCAGCCTTGCCAGCGCCGTTGGCGAGGAGCGCCTGTATTTCTATGATGCCATCGCCCCCATCATCGCCGCCGACTCCGTGGACATGGACAAGGCCTTTTGGGGTTCGCGCTGGCGGCCCGAGGATGACGACTACCTCAACTGCCCCATGACCGAAGACGAGTACATGACCCTGTACAACGAGCTTCTGGCGGCGGATAAAGTGAAGCCCCATGACTTTGAGACGGAAATCCACTTCGAGGGGTGCCTGCCCGTGGAAGCCATGGCCGAGCGCGGCCCGCAGACCCTGACCTTTGGCCCGCTCAAGCCCGTAGGCCTCACGGACCCGCGCACCGGGGAGCGCCCCTTTGCCGTGGTGCAGCTGCGCGCCGAGAACAAGGAAAAGACCCGCTTCAATATGGTGGGCTTTCAGACCAAGCTCACCTACCCCGAGCAGAAGCGCGTGTTCCGGATGATTCCGGGGCTGGAGAACGCCGAGTTTGAGCGCATGGGCAGCATCCACCGCAACACCTACGTGAATGCCCCCCACGCCCTGACCCCGAACCTGCGCCTGAAAACGCGCGAGAACGTGTACCTTGCGGGGCAGATTACGGGCGTCGAGGGCTATGTGGAGTCCGCCGCGTGCGGCCTGTGGCTGGGCATGCACCTTGCCGCGCGCCTGACGGGTGGCGAGGTGACCCTGCCCCCGCGCGATACCGCTCTTGGCGCGCTCCTTGGGCACTTGCAGGAGGAGAGCAAGGACTTTCAGCCCTCCAATGTGCAGTTTGGCCTGATGCCGCCGCTTAATGTGCGCGCGGGCAAAAAGCGCCGCAAAGAACTCTACGCCCAGCGCGCCGAGAAAAGCTGGGCCGCATGGCGCGGGCAGGACGCCCCAGACGCCCCAAAGGCCCCGGACACCGACGCATAGCAGGGCGGACCACCACCGCCACATACGACAAGGAGCCACCATGTCCACGCAGTATTGGCTGATGAAGACGGAACCCGGAGCCTATTCCATCGACGACCTTGCGGCGGAAGCTGACCAGATAACAAGCTGGGACGGGGTGCGGAATTATCAGGCCCGGAACTTCATGCGCGACGATATGCGCGTGGGGGATAAGGTGCTGTTTTATCACAGCGTGAAGAATCCGGGCGTGGTGGGCGTTGCCGAGGTGGTACGCGAGTCCTACCCCGACCACACCGCCTGGGACCCGGAAAGCCGCTACTACGACAGCCGTAGCACGCCGGACAGGCCGCTGTGGTTTATGGTGGACATTCGCCTTGAACGCATATTCGACGTGCCTTTGCCCCTGAAGTACTTGCGCACGGTGGCGGGACTTGAGAACATGGAACTGCTCCGGAAAGGCTCCCGGCTGTCCGTCCAGCCCGTACGCCCCGAGGAGTTCCGGATCATATTGGACCACGCCGGGGAGCGCTCCCCGGAACACGACGCGTAGCGCGGCTTTCGCCGCGCCCGCGCCATACAAAGGAGGGTGCCATGCCGAAGACTATGGAAGATCGGGTGATCAGACTGGAAAGTGACGTGGCCCTGAACCTGAAGGTCATCGACGACTTGAACGACGTCATCACGGACCAGCAGAAGCAGATCGACCGCCTTGAGCGGCGTCTGGACCTTATGGCTGGCAAGCTGGCCGCACTGGACGTGCAGTCCGGAAACGGCCTGTCCGACGATCCGCCCCCGCCCCATTACTAGGTTATGCTACAGCGCCCGGTGCAAAGCCAAGGAGCTCCACAAGCGACTCCGAGGCCGCGTACCGGGCGCTCTGGTTCCATACGCTGTTCTGGACGGACCACAGGTCCAGCTCCGGATCAAGCTCCACCGCGCGCTGGATGATGCCGACAATGGTGTCCTCCGGCGCTTTGTCGTCCATAAGGCGCAGTACCTCGGTAATGATGCGGTGCGAAAACGCCGCGCGCTCGGGCTGACCTGCGGGCTGGGCCTGCAAAAAGTCCATGAGGTTTTCCGGGGCGCTTGGCTCTATGGCTGCGGTCCATGCCAGCGGCGCCCAAAAGCGCCCCCAGTGCCATGCCATATTTTGCGTGGCCTGCGATTCCGTCCACGGCTGGATGAGATGCAGGCCTGACTGCACTCCCACCAGTTGCCGGTTCCACACAGCTTCCTCGCTGGCCGCGGCCCATTCAAGGGCGATGGCTTGTCGCTTGTTCCACGGCAGGTCGCGCGGGAGGAAGCTGGCTTCCCCGTCCTCAAAGTGCACTGTGACGCTGCTCTCCAGCGGGTTTTCCGTGGTGGAGCGCTGCCATGTCCATGTGTAGCGCTGGTCGCGTCCGCGTCCCCGGTGGATGGTGGCCGTGCCCTGAAGCGTACCGCTCCCGGGGACGCTCTCAAAGGCAAAGTCGATGCTGGCTCCGGGCCAGCCCATGCGCGTCTCCTGCGGCATATTGTGGCGCAGGCCGCGCGCCCATAGGATGACAAGCCCCTGCGCAATGAGGCTCTGGGGCGTTTCGCTTTTTGGGCGCACGCGCTGGATGTACAGCTCCCGCCCCGAGGACTGGGGCGGCTGGTTGGCGACGGCTTCGGCGAGGATGGCCTGATAGTCCCGCGCAACGGCCGTGGTATCCAGCCCGGTGTCGCTGGCGAGTTCCAGTGCGCGGCGGGTGTAGGTCATGGCCCCAAGGGGTTCAATGCGGTCAAGGTCGTCAAAGAACCACGCGCAACTGGCCATGGAGGCCAGCGACCATTGCTCCATCTCCAGCAGGTCCCACGCGGTGGTGGCGTCCTCGTCCGAGAGGTTTGCGGAGAAGTGCGAGGCGCGGAAGGCCTCGGGGTCTGCGCCGCCCAAGCGCACCGAGCCGTAGGCCAACAGGGCGTCTGCGGGCTGCGGGAAATAGCGCTGGGCCGTGGCGGTGAAGTGCTTATGCACGGCGCTGCGGGCGTGGTCCTGCGCGCGGCGCAAGGGATCGCGCCAGCGCTGGGTCCAGTGCGGATGCCCGCCCGTGTTGCAGCCGCAGTCCGCCTTCCAGCGCTCTACGCCATGGGCGCAGCTCCACGAGGACGGCTCGTGCAGGCGCACGCGGTGGGTGGGCGGATGCGCGGCAAGGTAGGCCGCGTAGTTGGTCAGCGACAGGTCCGGGGCGTCCTCGGCCTGCATGAGCATATAGGCCAGCGCCATTTCGCCAAAGGTGAAGTGGTGCCCGTAGGTTTCGCCGTCCGTTGCCAGCGACAAAAGTCCCGGCAGGGTGGCGTCTTTCACGCGGGACCAGAACGCGCCGCCGTCGCGCAGCAGCTCCTCAAAAGCCACGGCCTGCGAGAGTGCGCCGTGGTAGAAAAAGACGCTGATGGTGCGCCCGGAGGGCAGTTCCACAAGGTAGGGCTGTGTGATGTCCAGTCCGCCTTCGTCCACATTGTGCCAGTCGTCGCGGCCTGTGGGGGCGGTGGCGGCGGCTTGGCGCGGGGCCAGAATGGTAAAGGCGATGCCCGCCTCGGCAAGGGCCTCAAGGGAGGCGCTGTCCACGGCGGTTTCGGACAGCCACATGCCGTCGGGCTGGCGGCCGAAGCGCGCCTCAAAGTCCTGCATGGCCCATGCGGTTTCGATTTTCTTGTCCTCGTCGCTGGCAAGGGGCATGATGACGTGGTGGCATATCTGGCCGAGGGCGTTGCCGAAACCAAGGCGCGAGCGCGAGGCCTTGTCCGCATCCAGAATGCGGTGGTAGGTTTCGGGGTCGCTCTTTTCCATCCACGAGAAGAGCGTTGGCCCAAAGTTGAAGCTGAGGTATTCATACACGTTGACGATGCGGGCGATGCGCCCCTTGTCGTCAAGCAGGCGCGCCCAGGCGAGGGGGGCGTAGCTTTCGCGGGCGATGCGTTCGTTCCAGTTGAGGCCCGGGGCGGCGCTGCCCTCGGGAAGGACGGTGCGCAGCCACGGGTCCTCGCGCGGTGGCTGGTAGAAGTGACCGTGAATGCAAAGGTGCTTCTCCATCATATCCCCCATGGTTTGCCGGAGTGCGGCGCTTGGTGGTGGTCCCTCGTCTGGTTTTAACAGATTCCGCCGCGCATGCGATAGTCCAAGTTGTAGACAGACGGGCTGGTGATATGTACAGAGGGCGGCACAACGCAGGTGCGCAGGCACAAGGAGACACGTTATGGCACACGATGAACGCGCCGAGCTTGAGGCGCTGTCGCATGAAGAGTTGCTCGACTGCTTCGAGGGGGCGCTTTTCGAGCATGTAACCGAGGGCAAGGAATTCCCGGAGATGGTGGAGATGACCATCGCGCTGGGCATCCGTAATTTCGTGGCAACGCGGCTGGCACCGCAGCAGGATGCCGATATTATCGACCTGTTCCTTGACGGCGACCGCGCCGTGGTGGAACTGGTGGACCACGCCGCAGAGCTTGGCCTTTTGGAATAAAGGGCCGCACAACACCGCAAAAGGCGCGGCGGTAGGCACTGCGCCCTGCCGCCGCGGACAAAAAAGGCCCGCATCATCGCCAGATGATGCGGGCCTTTCGTTGTGTGTGATGGCAGCCCGTGGGCTGTGGAGGACGCTAGTCCTTCTTCACGCAGACCTGCGGCCAGATTTCGTCGATGAGCTCAACGGGCGTCACCGTAATCTTGCGGCGCAGTTCGGCGGGCACGTCCACAAGGTCGCGCTCGTTCTGCTTGGGGATGAAGACCTGCCGCATGCCGTTGCCCACGGCGGCGAGGATTTTTTCCTTGATGCCGCCAACGGGCAGCACGCGTCCGCGCAGGGAGATTTCACCCGTCATGCAGACATCGGCGCACACCGGGGTGTCCGTGAGTGCGGAAATGACGGCGGTCACCAGCGTGACGCCAGCCGAGGGGCCATCCTTGGGCGTTGCGCCTGCGGGCACATGGACGTGCAGGTCCACGTTTTCCGTGAACTCGGGGTCCAGACCAAAGACGTCGGCGCGGCTGCGGGCGTAGGACAGGGCCGCCTGTGCGGATTCCTTCATCACATCGCCCAGCTTGCCGGTGAGGGTGAGCTTGCCCTTGCCCTTCATGGGCGTCACCTCAATATGGAGGATTTCGCCGCCAAAGGGCGTCCAGGCAAGGCCAAGGGCCACACCGGGGGGCAGGGTCTTTTCCATCTCATCGTCGCGGTAGTACGCGGGGCCAAGGAACTTTTCCAGCACCTTGGGCGTGACCCTGTAGGGGCCCTTGTCGCCCTCGGCCTTTCTGCGCGCCAGTTTGCGGCAAATGGAGCCGATTTGGCGCTCCAGATTACGCAGGCCGGCCTCGCGGGTGTACTCGCGCACGGTCTGGCCGATGACGGCATCGGAAATCTGCATTTCCTTCAGCTTGATGCCGTTGTCCTCGGCTTGACGCGGCAGCAGGTAGCGGCGCGCGATTTTGACCTTTTCATGCTCCGTGTAGCCGGGGATGCGGATGGTCTCCATGCGGTCAAGCAGCGCGGCGGGAACGGTGTCCAGCGTGTTGGCCGTGCAGATGAACATGATTTTGGACAGGTCAAAGGGCACGTTGAGGTAGTGGTCCGAGAAGGAGTTGTTCTGCTCGGGGTCCAGCACCTCAAGAAGGGCCGACGACGGGTCGCCGCGGAAGTCCGCGCCCAGCTTGTCGATTTCGTCCATCATGAACACCGGGTTGTTGGTGCCCACCTGCTTGAGGCCCTGAATGATGCGGCCGGGCATGGCGCCGATGTAGGTGCGGCGGTGGCCGCGGATTTCGGCCTCGTCACGCATGCCGCCAAGGGAGATGCGCAGAAACTTGCGGCCAAGGGCGCGCGCAATGGACCGCCCAAGGGAGGTCTTGCCAACGCCCGGAGGGCCCACAAAGCACAGAATCGGTCCCTTCATCTTGGGATTGAGCTTGCGCACGGAGAGGTACTCAAGGATGCGCTCCTTGACCTTCTCCAGATTGTAGTGGTCCTCGTTGAGAATTTTCTGCGCTTTGCGGATGTCCAGCCTGTCGCGCGAGGCCTTGTTCCACGGCAGTTCGGAAATCCAGTCCAGATAGGTGCGGATGACCGTTGCCTCGGAGGAATCCGGGTGCATGCTGGCGAGGCGCTTGAGCTGTTTGTCGGCTTCCTTGCGCACGTCTTTGGGCGGATTGGCCTTGTCCAGCGCGGTGGCGATTTCTTCCAGCTCTTCATTCTGCTCGTCGGCTTCGCCAAGTTCGCGGCGGATGGCCTTGAGCTGTTCGCGCAGGAAGAAGTCGCGCTGGGCCTTATCCATGCCTTCCTTCGCCATGGACTGGATCTTCACCTGCATGGAGGCCACTTCGATTTCGCGGGCCAGCAGGGTGTTGATCAGTTCCAGCCGTTCGATGGGGTCGAAGGTTTCAAGGATGGACTGGGCGTCCTCCACGCGCAGGCGCAGGTTGGACGCGATAAGGTCGGCAAGGCGGCCGGGCTCGTCCACGCTGTTGAGCACGCCCATGATGTCCTGCGAGGAGATGCCCTTCAGGCTCATGAGCTTTTCGCTCTGGTCCTTGGCCGCGCGGATCATGGCCTCGGTGGTGGGGGTGAGTTCTGTGGTGTCCTCGTCCTTGATCAGTTCCACGGTGGCGGTGTGGTAGGGCGAGTCGCCGGTGAAGTCCTTGACCCGTGCGCGCGAAACGCCCTGCACCAGCACCTTGAGGCGGCCGTCGGGCATTTTGAGCATACGCATGATCATGCCCACAGTGCCGATGGTGTACAGGTCCTCGGCGCTGGGGTCGTCCACCTTTTCGTCGCGCTGGGACAAAATGAGGATGTGGCGCTTGTCGGCCAGTGCGGCTTCCACGGCGGCCACGGATTTTTCCCGGCCCACAAAGAGCGGGAGGATCATGTAATTAAAGACCACGATATCGCGGACCGGCAGAACGGGCAGTTCTTCCGGAATTTCGGGCGCAGTGGCCTGTTCATCGTCGGAGGGAAGCTCCGTGATGGTTCCGGCGGACGCTGGGTCGTCACTATCTGCGATGACGAGAAGGGAGTCGAGAAGCTCGTCCGTCATAAGTATTCCTTTGGCGTACAGTTGTGCGAATCGGACGGCGCGGGGCATCATGCCCGGGGGCAGATGCACGGCGTCTGTCTAGGCTCTTTGGTCCGCCGCTGCGGACGAAAGGCATCCTGTCGGTGCAGGGTGCGTCAGGACCGGATATGGAACTCGTCGTGTTCCGTATCGTAGTCGATCCATTTGCACTGCACATTTTCAACCTTAGCGAGCGAAGGGCCGGCCAAAAGCCGCCGCTTGAGCGTATTCACCGCTTCGTCATCGCCTTGCGCCAAGACCTCGACGGTGCCGTCGGCAAGATTGCGAATCCAGCCGGTAACACCAAGGTTGTGAGCCTGGTCGTGGGTCCATACTCGAAATGCGACCCCTTGAACCGTTCCAGTGATAAGGCACTGAAGGCTTCGAACCATGACCGCCTCCTAGGTTGAGGTTGGCGCGCTGGGGAAATTCTGTTCTACAGCATCCCCCTGGACTGGAAGCTGAAATACTCGCCGCCGCTGACGACCAAGTGGTCAAGCACACGCATGCCAAGGTCGCGCGCGGCGCGGCAAATGCGGGCGGTCACTTCCTCATCCTGCGCCGATGGCCGAAGGTTTCCCCCCGGGTGGTTGTGGATGAGGATAATGGAACTCGCCTCGCGTTCCAGCGCTAGGGAGAGCACTTCGCGGACGTAGACCGGAGACTGGTCCACCGTCCCTTGGCTGAGTTGCTCCCAGCTCAGCAGCCTGTTGCGCGTGTCGAGCAGGGCAACCCAGAACTCTTCCTTCACGGCATGCCCCAGACGGGAGATGGCCATTTGCGCCACGGCCTGCGGGGTGCCAAGCACCTCGCGTTCACGCACGCGTGATTCCCCCATGCGGGCCCACGTTTCGCGCCACAGGTGCCAGAACTCCTCCAGCTTGGGGCCAAACCCCTTAACCTGACGCAATTCCGCGGGACGGGCCGCAAACACACCATACAGGGAACCAAAGCGCGACAAGAGGTCCTTGGCGAGGGGCTTTGTATCCTGCCGGACTATGACCTGACCGAGAAGTAGTTCCAGGACTTCATAATCGGCCAGCTCGCGCGGGTTGTGTTTCAGGCGGTTTCGCAGGCGTTGCCTGTGGCCCAGATAATGCCGGTTATCGCTCATAATAGGTCTTCGTCGCGAGGCGGGCAAGGGGGCCGCCCGGATTTTTTGGGGTGGCCGTGCGTGGAGGCGGTGAATGCATCCTGCCGGATTCAAGGAAGATTTATCGCATTCCGGCGGGTTTTGCATCCTGAAAAACTGTGTACAGGCCGCCGACAATGGCTTCAAAAGCCTGTTCCGGCGTGCGCTGGCCGCTCTTGATGCCGAATTCCGCCTCCATGGTGAGGTCCCAGATGCGGGACAGGCGGGCAGGACCAAGGCGCTTGGCCGTGGTGGTCATGGCGCGCTGGCGGGACTGGGGTACCCATGCGGAGGGTTTTTCGCCGTGGGCAAGCTCCCACATGATGCGTGCGTCGCGCTGGAGCAGCGCAAGGAAGGAAAACAAAATATTGTCCGACGAGCTGACCATGCGGTTGTCGAAAACTTTTTTCCACACGCGCTCGGGCGTTGCGCCGGATTGGAGCATGGAGATGAATTCAAAAACGTCCATGTCCGCCTCGGCGGCGATGACGGTGAGGTGGTCGCGCGTGACGGTGCCTGCGTCCCCGGCGGCAAGGGCCAGCTTGTCCAGTTCGCTGCGCGCGCCAAGGGCGTCGGTGGGCAGGGCGTCGGTCAGGGCGCGCAGGACGTCCGGAGCGATGTCCAAACCGTTTCGCTTGGCGTAGCTGCGGACAAAGTCCGGCAGGGTGCGGCGCGTCAGACCGGGGGACGACCAGACCCAGCCGCGTTTTTCGGCCACGGCCCAGTATTTTTGCTTGGTCAGCGTCTTGGGGACCTTGGGGCTGCCCTTTTTGTCCAGAGCGCCCTCAAGGCAGAAGATGGGCCAGATGGTGCTGCCCGCGCTGGCGAGGGCGGTTTCCAGCTTGTTCCACGTATCCACCAGAAAGGTGTTGGCGCGCCGAATGATAACAAGGCGCGAGGTGCCCATGAGGTCCGGGATTGTCAGGTCCTGCCAGAACGAGCCGGGCAGGTCGCCGTCGTCGGCCCAGTAGACGCGGCGCACCCATGTGGCGCCGTCGCCGTAGGTGGCGACGAGGTGATCCATCTCCTGCCGCAGCAGTTCGACGTCGGGGCAGATGAGGAATGAAAATCCGGGACGGGACATGGTTCTCCTTACCGTGGCGTTGATGCATGAAGCCGCACCGGCGCGCAGGCGCGCCGGTGCGGCTCGTATCGTCTGGCAATAGGGCCTAGTAGGCCTGGGACAGCCTGTCTGCGAGGCGGCGGACGGCCAAGGAGACCACCCGGCGCTCTGCGGCGTCCCTGTTGGTGGTGAAGGACTGGCTGGCGCTGACGGTACCGGAGTTCCACAGCTCCGAGCCATCGGCCCTGCTCACGATTCGTGCCTGCATGTTGATGTTGGCGCTGGATTTCACGGTTTCATCGTCGGAGTCCGTCAGCGACGCATCGGAACGGAAGGACGAGACTGTGATGTGCATGTCTGCCGTGGCGTCCTTGGCGGACGTCCACACGATGCTGCCGCGGCGGGTCAGTTCGTCGCGCACTTCGGCGCGGAGCAGGCTTTCCAGCCACGGTTTCAGCGTGGGGTTCTCCACACTGCGGATGCACAGGGCGCGGTGCGAGGCATCAAGCACAAGGGGCGCCTCGTCGTCGGGCAGGCGGTAGCCGCAGCCCGAAAGGACGAGAGCCAGAACAACAGCCGGGAGAATCGCGCGCAGGTATCGCATTTATCCCACCACAATGTTGACCAGTTTACCGGGCACCACAATCACCTTGCGCACGGTTTTACCCTCAATGTGCTTGGCGACGTTTTGCTCGGCGAGGGCGGCCTTTTCCACTTCGTCCTTGGGGGCGGAGGTGGAAACCGTCAGGCGGCCGCGGAGCTTGCCGTTGACCTGAACCACGACGGTGACTTCGTCGCGGGCCAGTGCCTTTTCATCGTGCTCGGGCCAAGGCTGGACGGCAAGGTGCGTGGTGTAGCCCATCTGCTGCCACAGTTCCTCGCACACGTGCGGGGCAACCGGGGAGAGCAGGGTCAGGGCGGTGCTCACGGCGGAGGAAAGCGCTTTCGTGCCTTCTTCGGTGCCGACCAGCTCGTCCCGGAGCTGGTACATGGTGTTCACCAGCTCCATCACAGCGGCGATGGCGGTGTTGAACTGGAAGTGCGTCACCACGTCGTGGGTGACCTTCTTGACGGTCTCGTGCTCCTTGCGGCGCAGCTCTTTGGCCTTGCCGGATACGTCCAGCGCGGCGCAGGGACCAACCGGGGAGAGGGACCCGCCAAGGTCTTCCACCAGACGCCACACGCGCTTGATAAAGCGGGCGGAGCCTTCAATGCCGGTGTCGCTCCATTCCAGATCCTTTTCCGGCGGCGCGGCAAACAGGCAGAACAGGCGCACGGTGTCTGCGCCGTACTTGGCGATCATCTCGTCGGGGTCCACGATGTTGCCCTTGGACTTGGACATCTTGGACCCATCAAGGAGCACCATGCCCTGTGTGAGCAGGTTGTCAAAGGGCTCGTCGATGTCGATGAGCTGTTCATCGCGCAGCGCCTTCACGTAGAAGCGCGAGTAGAGCAGGTGCAAAATGGCGTGCTCAATGCCGCCGATGTACTGGTCCACGGGCAGCCAGTACTTGACGGCTTCGCGGTCCAGACCCTGCTCGTCGTCGCGGGGGCTGGCGTAGCGCAGGAAGTACCACGACGATTCCATGAAGGTGTCCATGGTGTCGGTTTCGCGGTGCGCCTTGCCGCCGCATACGGGGCAGGTGGTGTCGAAGAATTCGGGCGTCTCGGGCAGCGGGCTGCGGCCGTCGGGGCGCGTCTGCACGTCCTCGGGCAGGGTCACGGGCAGCTGGTCCTCGGGGACGGGGACAATGCCGCAGGTGTCGCAGTAAATCATGGGGATGGGAGCGCCCCAGAAGCGCTGACGCGAGATGTTCCAGTCGCGCAGGCGGTAGTTCACGGTCTTGCGGCCGCGGCCCGTCTCCGCGAGGTAATCGGTAATGGCCAGCTTGGCGTCCTCGTTGGGCATGCCGTCGAAGCGCTCGGAGTTCACGAGGAGTCCGGGCTCGGTGTACGCCTCGGTCATGGTGGCCGGGTCGAGGGTTTCGCCCTCGGGCTGGATGACCACGGTCATGGGCAGGTCGTACTTGCGGGCAAACTCAAAGTCGCGCTGGTCGTGGGCGGGCACGGCCATAACCGCGCCGGTGCCGTAGTCCATGAGCACGAAGTTGGCCACGTAGATGGGCACGCGCTTGCCGGTGACCGGATTTACGCAGTACGCGCCGGTGAACACGCCTTCCTTTTCAAGGTCGTCGGAGCCGCGGTGGATTTTGTCCATGCCGCGGACCTTCTCCACAAAGGCGCGCACGGCGTCCGCTTCGGGCTTGCCCTTGATGAGCTGTTCCACCATGGGATGCTCGGCGGCAAGGCTCATGAACGTGGAGCCGTACAGGGTGTCGGGGCGGGTGGTGAACACGGCGATGCGGTCCTCCAGACCCTCCACCTCAAACTCCAGCTCGGAGCCGTAGCTCTTGCCGATCCAGTTGCGCTGCATGGTCTTGACGCGCTCGGGCCAGCCGGGGAGCTTTTCCAGGTATTCCAGCAGCTCGTCGGCGTAGTCCGTAATCTTGAGGAACCACTGGGACAGCTCGCGGTTTTCCACCACGGAGTCGCAGCGCCAGCACAGGCCTTCTTCCACCTGCTCGTTGGCGAGCACGGTGTTGCAGGTGGGGCACCAGTTGACGGGCGCCTTTTTGCGGTAGACGAGGCCCTTTTCAAACAGCTTGATGAAGAACTGCTGTTCCCACTTGTAGTACTTGGGATGACAGGTGGCCACCTCGCGGTCCCAGTCGTAGGAATAGCCCAGCCGTTTCAGCTGGGTGCGCATGGTGGCGATGTTCTCATAGGTCCACTTGGCGGGGTGGGTGCCGTGCTTCATGGCCGCGTTTTCAGCGGGCAGGCCAAAGGCGTCCCAGCCCATGGGGTGCAGCACGTTAAAGCCCTGCATGCGCTTGAAGCGGGCAACCACGTCGCCGATGGAGTAGTTGCGCACGTGCCCCATATGGATGCGGCCGGACGGGTAGGGGAACATCTCAAGGCAGTAGTACTTCGGCTTGTCGTGGTCGATGTCGGTCTTGAAGATGTTCTCGTCGGCCCAGAGCTTTTGCCATTTGGACTCGATGGATTCCGGAGCGTAGTCAGCCATTGAATTTCCTTTACAATCTTTCGCGGATGCGGGTGAACAGGCCGGCCATGCGCTCGGGCAACGTGGCGTTGCGCCGGGCTTCGGCCTCTTGCCGTTCCCGCAGGTCGATGTCGTAGCTGCTGTCAAAGACAACATGGGGGAACGCCTTTTGCCATGCGCGTACGCTCTCGTAAGCGGTTTCGCGCATGGTGTCGCCTATCTTGATGTAGACGACGCTGTCCGCCGTGTAGTGCGGCCAGAAGGCCTTGCCCCAAAGGACAAGGGCATCCGTGACCGAGTGGCCGAGGGCGGTGGAAAAGGACCCGGGGTCCAGCCACCACTCGTTCCAGCCAAGGTCGCGGATGGAGTCCGCCATGCTTTTGCTCCATTCGGCCACGCGCCCAGCGTTTGACGGAACCTCCCAGCACAGCTCATAGCGCTGCGTGGCGCGGTCCGACCATGCACAGATGGTTGGGCGTGCCTCATGAAGCGATGCGCCCGCGCGCCTGAGGTAGACGCGCGGCGTATCGGCAGGGCGCTGTTTGGCGTCCCTAATGAACCCTAAGTTGACCATTTTCAACAGCTTTGGCAACGGCGTCGAGGATGCCGTTGACGAAGTTCTTGGAATTGTCGTCACCGAAGCGTTTGGCCAGCTCCACAGCCTCGTTGATGGCCACCTTGAGGGGTACATCGGCAAGGTAGAGCATTTCGTACATGGCCAGACGCAGGATCGTCAGTTCGATCCGGGCAATCCGCGATAGCTTCCAGTGCTGGGAATACTCGCCAATGCGCTTGTCGATGTCTTCTTTATTCTTCCAGACACCGGAGACGAGTTCCCATGCAAATTCCTTCCTGCCGGTCGCGTTGCGTTCGGCTGCTTCTTCAGAGGGCGCCGGGGCCAGGGTGAAGGCGCGTTCCAGCTGGTCCATGGCCGTCACTTCATTGAAGTTAAGGCTATAGAGGACTTCAAACGCGCGCCTACGGCCACCCCGTCGGCTGCCTTTTTTGGTATCGGACATGGATTAAATCTGCTCCAGAACGCGGACCATCTCGAGGGTGGCGGAAGCGGCTTCCACGCCCTTGTTGCCAGCTTTGCTGCCGGCACGTTCGATGGCCTGTTCGAGGGTATCGGTGGTCAGGAGGCCGAAGCCGATGGGCACGTTGGTCTCCAGAGAGACCTGAGCTACGCCCTTGGCGCACTCGGCGCACACGTAGTCAAAGTGGGGCGTTGCACCGCGGATGACAGCGCCAAGACAGATCACGCCGTCGTACTTGCCGGACGCCGCCAGCTTGCGGGCCACGAGGGGCATCTCGTAGGCGCCGGGCACCTTGACGAGGGTCAGGTCGTCCTTGGATCCGCCGTTGCGGCCGATGTAGTCCACCGCGCCGCCGATGAGGCGGTCCACGATGAAGTCGTTGAAGCGGCTGGCGACGATGGCGAACTTGAGGCCCTGTGCCTGATACTGCCCTTCAATGGTCTTGATGTGGTACATGTGCATCTCCTTGCGAAATGGAAAATATGATGGAGGGTGGCCCCGCAGGGGGGCCACCGGCCGTTATTCCTCGTCGTCGAGATGGAGCATGTGCCCCATCTTCTGCTTTTTGGTCTCCAGATAGTGGTAGTTCCACTGGCAGGACTTCATCTCGATGGGCACACGGTCCACAACCTCAAGCCCGTAGCCCTCAAGGCCCACGATCTTTTTGGGGTTGTTGGTCATGAGCTTCATCTTGGTCACGCCGAGGCTTACCAGAATCTGCGCGCCGATGCCGTAGTCCCGAAGGTCGGGCTTAAAGCCCAGCTTCTGGTTGGCTTCGACGGTGTCATAGCCTTCGTCCTGCAGGGCGTAGGCTTTGATTTTATTGCACAGGCCAATGCCGCGGCCCTCCTGACGCATGTACAGCAGCACGCCCTTGCCCTCTTCGGCGATCATATTCATCGCCGTTTGGAGCTGGCCGCCGCAGTCGCAGCGCATGGAGCCGAGGGTATCGCCGGTGAGGCACTCGGAGTGCACGCGCACAAGCACGGGCTCGCCAGGTTCGATGTCGCCCTTCACCAGTGCCAGATGCTCCTTCTTGTCCACTTCGGAGTAGAAGGCCACGGCGCGGAATTCCCCGCCGAAGCAGGTGGGCATTTTGGCCTCGGCCACGCGGTCCACGGCAAGGTTGCCGAACTTCATGCGGTATTCGATGAGGTCGCGGATGGTGGCGATTTTGAGGTCGTGCTTTTTCGCGAATTCCTTGAGGTCGGGCATGCGGGCCATGTTGCCGTCCTCGCGCATGATTTCGCAAATCACACCTGCGGGCTTGAGGCCGGCAAGGCGGGCGAGGTCCACACTGCCTTCGGTCTGCCCGGCGCGGACCAGCACCCCACCGGGGTTGGCGCGCAGGGGGAAGACATGGCCGGGGGTGACGATGTCGCCGGGGGTGACGTCGTCGCGGATGGCCGTCAGGATGGTGGTGGAGCGGTCATATGCGGAGATGCCGGTGGTCACGCCTTGGCGGGCTTCGATGGACACCGTGAAGGGCGTCTCAAAGCCGGACTCGTTTTTCTGGGTCATCATGGGCAGGTCCAGACGGTCCACCATCTCTTCGGCCATGGACAGGCAGATGAGACCGCGGCCATGGGTGGCCATAAAGTTGATGACTTCGGGCGTGGCAAATTCGGCGGCGATGGTCAGGTCGCCTTCATTCTCGCGGTCCTCGTCGTCGACGAGGATGATCATTTTGCCTTTTCGGATTTCTTCAATGGCTTCTTCAGCCGTGCAAATGGGCATGGTTCCTACCTCTTTGGAATATATCGCGGGACGCCGTGGCGTCTCGGCAGACGGGCACACATGGACGCCATGCGGCACCGTAGTGGGTGTCGCTAAAAGCCGTTCATGCGGAGGAATTCCTCTGTGATGCCCCCGTCAGCGGAATCCGGGGGCGTGTCATCGCCGGTCCAGGGGGCGACCATACGACGCACGTACTTGCCTATCAAGTCCGTTTCCATGTTGACACTATAGCCGGATTTCCATTTGGCAATGGTTGTGGCGCGCTGGGTTTCAGGAATGATGTTCACTTCCAGCCAGTCCGCGCCGCAGGCATTCACCGTCAGGCTGATGCCGTCGAGGGTCACGGAGCCTTTTTCGATAACGTAGACGCCATGTTCCGAAGGGAAGGAGAGGCGGTAGATGCGCGACTGGCCTGCGGGGGTGACGGCCGACACGCTGGCAAGGCAATCCACATGCCCGCTGACGAGATGGCCGCCCAGCCGGTCGCCGAGGGCGAGGGCGCGTTCGAGATTGGCGATGCTGCCTGTGGTCAGGTCGCCGAGATTGGTGCGGGAGAGGGTTTCGGCGGAAGCGTAAGCCGTAAACCAGTTCTGCCCAAAGGTCTCCACGGTGAGGCATGCGCCGTTGACGGCAATGCTCTCGCCAAGGACCAAGTTGGGCAGCGAGTCGGCGGGAATCTCAACGCGAAGGCGCGATTCGCCGCCCCGCGCTTCGATGGAGCGGATGGTTCCAGTGGTCTGGACAAGTCCGGTAAACATGTCAGTCCGCCTCCCGACGGTAAATAATGAGCGTGTCCGCGCCGCAAGGGCGGGATTCGGCCGTGCGCAGGGTGATGGCTTCATCCATGGTCTGCGGGCTGCGGCCGGTGAACAGGTGCCGCGCCTCTGCGTCGCCCAGAATTTTGGGCGCGAGGAAGAGGCGGAACTCGTCAATACGGTCAGACGCGAGGAAACTCAAGGCCAAACCTCCACCGCCTTCGCACAGCACCCGCAAACATCGGGCTTCGCTGCGCAGGCGGACGAGCCCTGCGTCCACGCTGATGCCGCTGTTGTCCGTGGGCAATCCCCAGACGCGAGCGCCCCTTGCGCGCAGGTCGTCGGCGGCGCTGGACGCTGCGGCGGCCTCGGTGGTCCAAAAAATCGTCTCGGATGCGCGCCGTGTGGTGAGAGAAAATTTTTCGGGGTCGGCGGGCAGGGTGCCCGTCACAACCACGGCCAGCGGCTGGCGCAGGTCCTTTGGGGCATCGTCAAGGCGCACGTCGAGGCTCGGGTTGTCCTCGCGGAAGGTGCCGCCGCCCACGATGACGGCGTCCACGCGTGAGCGCAGTTCATGCACGGCGCGGCGCGACTCGGGACCGCTCACCCATTGGGAATGCCCGGAGCGGGTCGCGATTTTGCCGTCGATGGTGGCGGCCATCTTGAGGATGACGTAGGGGCGGTCCGTGGTCTGCCATGCGCGGAAGTCCGCGATAAGGTCCTCGCAGGCGCGGGTTTCGATGCCGGTGTGCACGTCAAGGCCGTGCTCGCGCAGCAGGGCCGCGCCGCCCTTGGCGATGGGGTTGGGGTCCAGCGCGCCAACAAACAGCGTGCGGATGCCCGCTTCAAGGATGGCGTCGGAGCAGGGCGGGGTCTTGCCGTGGTGGGTGCACGGTTCCAGCGTGACGAACATGGCGCACTGGGCCGGGTCCACGCCTTTGGCGCGGGCGTCGGCAAGGCACTCGCGCTCGGCATGCAGGCCGCCGAATTTCTTGTGCCAGCCCTCGGCCACGATGCGGTCATCGTGAACCAGCACGGCGCCAACGGTGGGGTTGGGGGCGGTGTGCCGCCGCCCGCGCTTGGCGCAGGCGATGGCGTGGCGCATAAAGCGCGCCGCGTCCTTAGCGGTGATAGTCGAGACGCTCAAGGCGCACCCCCGCTTCGGCAAACATATTCTCGGACAGTTCGTCCGGGTAGCCTTCGGCAAAATAGATGGTCTTTACGCCGCAGTTGATGAGCATCTTGGCGCAAATGAGGCAGGGCTGGGTGGTGCAGTAAATGTCCGCACCGGCGATGCTGACGCCGTGGATGGCGGCCTGAACGATAACGTTTTGCTCCGCATGCAGGCCGCGGCAGATTTCGTGGCGCTGGCCGGAGGGAACGCCGAGTTCCTCGCGCAGGCAGCCCACGTCGAGACAATGGGAGATGTTTGCGGGCGCACCGTTGTATCCGGTGGCAAGGATGCGCTTGTCCCGCACGGCAATGGCGCCGACTTTGCGGCGGGTGCAGGTGGAGCGTTCGGCAACCATGTAGGTTATTCCCATGAAATATTCGGGCCAGGGGATTCGGTTTTCCATGCGCGCATCCGGGTGGCGGCGGCGTGCCGCCGAGTCGAGTTTTCAAATTGGGCGTCAGTCGCCCACGCGTGCCGCGGGGCGGCAGTGGTGTCGGGTCAAAATTGAGAGGGCGGGAGACAGGCTCCCGCCCGGAATGCCGTCGGTGTTACCACGCGTAAAGCGGGAACTGGCGCGAGAAGGTCTCCACGTCCTTGCGGATTTCATCAAGGCGCGTGTCGTTCTCAATGTTCTGCAGCACGTCCACAATCCAGCCGCCAACCTTGGCGATGTCGGCTTCCTTCATGCCGCGGGTGGTCAGGGCGGGGGTGCCCAGACGGATGCCGGAGGTCACGAAGGGAGAGCGGGTCTCGAACGGGACGGTGTTCTTGTTGCAGGTGATGCCTGCCTTGTCCAGCGCGATTTCCGCGTCCTTGCCGGTGATGTCCTTGCTGGTGAGGTCCACGAGGATGAGGTGGTTGTCCGTGCCGCCGGAGACAAGGTCGTACCCGGCGTCCATCAGCGTGGTGCCGAGGGCGGCGCAGTTTTTCAGCGTCTGGGCCTGATAGTCCTTGAAGCCGGGCTTTAAGGCTTCGGCAAAGGCCACGGCCTTGGCCGCGATGACGTGCATCAGCGGGCCGCCCTGGATGCCGGGGAAAATCTGGGAGTTGAGCTTCTTGCCGTATTCCTCGGTGGAGAGGATCATGCCGCCACGGGGACCGCGCAGGGTTTTGTGCGTGGTTGTGGTGGTGATGTGCGCATGGCCGATGGGCGAGGGGTGCAGGCCAGCGGCAATGGGACCGGCGATGTGCGCCATGTCCACCATGAGCTTGGCGCCGACGGCGTCGGCAATGGCGCGGAAGCGGGCAAAGTCGATGACGCGGGGGTAGGCGCTGGCACCGGCGATGATGAGCTTGGGGGAGTTTTCGCGGGCGATGCGCTCCACCTCGTCATAATTGATGGTGCCGGTTTCCTTGTCCACGCCGTAGGAGACGACCTTGTACAGCTTGCCGGAGAAGCTGACCGGGGAGCCGTGGGTCAGGTGACCGCCGTGGGAGAGGTCCATGCCCATGATGGTGTCGCCGGGTTCGAGAAAACCGAAATAGGCCGCCATGTTGGCCTGAGAGCCGGAGTGCGGCTGAACGTTGGCATACTCCGCACCAAAGATTTCCTTGGCGCGGTCGCGGGCGAGGTCTTCGACCATGTCGACGAATTCGCAGCCGCCGTAGTAGCGCTTGCCGGGGTAGCCCTCAGCGTACTTGTGCGTGAGGACGCTGCCCATGGCCTGTCGGACTGCCGGGGAGGTGAAGTTCTCGGAGGCGATGAGTTCCAGCTTGCTGGTCTGACGATCGATTTCCAGGTTAAGCGCTTTGGCGATTTCCCGGTCCTGAAGCAGCAGTTCTTCCATTGGGACGACCCTTCCGGTTTATGGTGGTGTGGCGGGCCGGGGGCAGGTGCCGCCCGGCCAGCGCCATATTAATCGGTGAACTTCTTGAAGATGATGCTGGCGTTGGTGCCGCCGAAGCCGAAGGAGTTGGACATGGCGTATTCGCACTGCCGCTCCACGGAGCCGTTGGCGGTGTAGTCCAGATCGCACTCTTCACCGGGGTTCTCAAGGTTGGTGGTGCCGGGCACCACGCCGTGATGCAGGGCCAGCACGGAGAACACGCCCTCAACGCCGCCAGCGGCACCCAGCAGGTGGCCGATCATGGACTTGTTGGCGGAGATGGCGATGTTTTTGGCGTGCTCGCCAAAGGTCTGCTTGATGGCGCGGGTTTCGCACAGGTCGTTCAGGTGCGTGGAGGTGCCGTGGGCGTTGATGTGGTCCACGTCCTCGGGGGCAATCCCTGCGTCGTCCAGCGCGGCCCGCATGGCGATGGCCATGCCGGAGCCGTCCTCTTCCGGGGCGGTCATGTGGAAGGCATCGCCGGAGGCGCCAAAGCCGACGATCTCGGCGTAGATCTTGGCGCCACGCGCCTTGGCGTGGTCGTAGTCCTCCAGCAGCAGCATGCCGCAGCCCTCACCCATGACAAAGCCGTCGCGGTCCGCGTCGAAGGGACGGGAGGCCTTTTCCGGCTCGTCGTTGCGGGTGCTCAGCGCCTTGAGGGAGCAGAAGCCGCCAAAGCCCAAACGGGTGATGGTGGATTCCACACCGCCGCAGATCATGGCGTCCGCGCGGCCCAGCAGAATTTCGCTGAAGGCGTAGCCGATGCCATGCGTGCCGGAGGCACATGCGGACGTGGACGCAAGGTTGGGGCCCTTTGCGCCGACCTCAATGGACACCATGCCCGGAGCCATGTTGGCGATGACAATGGGGATGAAGAAGGGGGAAACCTTGCGGGGGCCGCCCTTTAGCAACTTTTCATGAGTGGTCTCGATGGTGTGCAGACCGCCAAGGCCACAGCCGAGATTGACGCCAACCCTGTGGGCTTCGTCCTCGGGGATGCTCCAATCGGCGTCCTGCAGCAGCTGCTGGGAAGCAGCCACGGCAAACTGCGTGAACCGCTCCATCCGGCGTGCCTGCTTGGCGGGCATGAACTCTTTGGGATCGAATCCCTTCACTTCGCCAGCGATGCGCGTGGCGTAGTCCGTGGCGTCAAACTGGGTGACGGGGCAGATGCCCGACACGCCGGCCACGAGGTTCTCCCAGCTGGAGTGGACGTCGTTGCCGATGGGAGTAATGGCCGACAGGCCAGTTACGACAACTCTTTTTCTTTTCATTGCTCCTCGCCTCATATCGGTCGGGGATGCGCCGATGGCGCGCTTGTGGGAAAAGCCAAAGCGCCTTGAGGCCCACAAGGAGCCGCAAGACGCTTCGGTGTCGATATCGGAAGCAGCAGGGCAGGGCCTACTGATGCTTGGAGATGTAGTCGATGGCGTCCTGCACCTTGACGAGCTTCTGGGCTTCGTCGTCGTCGATCTCGGTGCCGAATTCCTCTTCCATGGCCATGATCAGCTCGGTGAGGTCGAGGGAGTCGGCGCCCAGGTCTTCCACGAAGGAAGCTTCGTTCTTTACTTCGTCGGCGGAAACGCCCAGCTGGTCAACGATGATTTCTTTGATCTTTGCTTCAACGGACATATTGCCCTCCAATGAGTTTGTTTGCCCGATGGGCAGTGAGTTCGTGTTTGGGGTAGCTGTGTATCAGCCAACTACATGTGCATTCCGCCGTTCACGGACAGAACCTGACCCGTGATGTAGGACGCATCGTCCGACACCAGGAAGGCGACAGCGCCAGCGATGTCCTCGGCGGAGCCGGGACGCTGCATGGGAATCTGCGTCTTGAAGGATTCGAGGACCTGTTCGGGAAGGTCGGCAGTCATGTCCGTGGTGACAAAACCGGGGGCGACGGCGTTGACCGTGACACCGCGGGAGGCCAGCTCCTGCGCGGCGGTTTTGGTCAGGCCAATGAGGCCCGCCTTGGACGCCACATAGTTGGCCTGCCCGGCATTGCCGGCAAGGCCCACCACGGAAGCCATGTTGACGATACGGCCAGAGCGCTGGCGGACCATGATTTTGGCCGCTTCGCGCAGGCAGGTGAAGGCACCGGTGAGATTGACGTCCAGCACGCGGTCCCAGTCCGCATCTTTCATGCGGATGAGCAGACCGTCGCGGGTAAGACCGGCGTTGTTCACCAGCGCCGCAAGGTCCACCTGGCCTTTGATGTTCTCCTTGAAGAACGTGGCCACGGCGTCGCGGTCGGAGCTGTCGAGCTGGAACGCCCGGGCGGAGGAGCCGCCCGCCTTGATCTCGCTGACGACGGCTTCGGCTTCTTCAGGGCGGCTGACGTAGGTCAGGTACACCTGATAGCCTTCGCGGGCCAGACGCAAGGCGCAGGCCTTGCCAATTCCGCGCGAGCCGCCGGTGACGAGCGCTGTTTTTATGAGATCGCTCATGCTTTCAATCTTCCTCTTGTTCCGGGTTGGGAACCGAACCTGAGTATGTAGCTCAATTCCGTCTGGACTTCAACCTTGAGGCTCTCGAAGAAAGCCCCGCGATTCAAGGGGTTTGGCTTCCAAATTGCGTACGCACTCTTTTGTGGGAAAAAAAGTGCGGCCTAGAACCGCAACAGGAATGCCGCCCAAGTGAAACCGCCGCCAAAGGTGGTGACGAGCACGGTCTGCCCTGGGGTGATGTCGCCGTTGTCCACGGCCTCGGCGAGGGCGATGCCCACGCTGGCTGCGGACGTATTGCCGTAGTTTTGGACGTTGAAGTAGACGCGCTCGCGCTCGATGCCCAGCTTTTTGCCCACGGCTTCGATGATGCGGCTGTTGGCCTGATGGGGCACAAGCAGGTCCACGTCGTCGGTGGTGAGGTCATTCTGGGCCAGCAGGCGCTGGCAGACGTCCGTCATGCTGCGCACGGCAACCTTGAACACTTCGCGGCCCTGCATGCGGATGAAATGGCTGTCATCCACCGTGTGGCCGAGGGTGTACGGGTTGCTGGAGCCGCCGCCGGAAATGGTGAGCAGGTCACCATACTGGCCGTCGGACTCAAGCAGTGCGTCCACAAGTTCGACGCCGTCGTCGCCCTTGTCGGCGGTGATGACCGCCGCGCCCGCACCGTCGCCGAACAGCACACAGGTGGTGCGGTCCTGCCAGTTGACGCGCGAGGTCATGACCTCGGCGGCGCAGGCAAGCACCTTGGCCTCGGGGTCGAGGGCCAGCATGGCGCGGGAGGTTTGCAGGGCGTACAGAAAGCCGGAGCAGGCCGCATTGACGTCAAAGGCCATGCAGCCCGCCGCGCCGATCTTGTGCTCCAGCTGGGTGGCCGCGCTGGGGCAGTAGGCGTCGGGGGTGCAGGAGGCGCAGATGACGTGGGTGAGGTCTTCGGGGGCAACGCCGGCCTTGGCCAGCGCGGTGCGCGAAGCCTCGGCGGCAAGGTCGGATGCGCACTCGCCTTCGGCAACGACGTGGCGCTGCCGGATGCCGGTGCGCGAAGTGATCCATTCGTCGGATGTATCGACGATGTGTTCCATGTCCGCGTTGGTTAGAACCTTTTCGGGGACGTGGAAGCCGAGTCCGTGGATATATGCTTTGGTGGTCATTGCTCTATCAATCGTTGAGTGTGCCGCGTGATCGCCGCAATACCGGGCCATGGCCGGGTGCTGCGAGGAAGGGGGATGCTAGGCGCAGGCGCCGAAGTCGCTGTTGGACTGCAATTCTTCCTTGATATGGTCGTTGGCGCCGCTGGAGACGAATTGGCCGGCCATCTTTACCGCGTTGGTGATGGCCTTTTCGTTGGAGGCGCCATGGCAGACGATGACGATGCCGTTCAGCCCAAGGATGGGGGCACCGCCATATTCGGCGTAGTCCACGAACTTGGCGAAGCGGCGCAGGCGGCCCTTGGCCAAAAAGGCGCCAAGGCGGCCCAGCCAGCTGCCGAGCAGTTCGCGTTTGAGGACTTTGCCAAGGCTTATGGCAAGCCCTTCCGAAAGCTTCAGCGCAACATTGCCGACGAAGCCGTCGCAAACCACGACGTCCACGTCGCCGGTGAAGACGTCGCGTCCTTCCACATTGCCCTGAAAGGCCATGGAAGTGGCCTTGAGCATGTCGTAGGTCTCTTTGACCTGCGTGTTGCCTTTGCCTTCCTCCTCGCCAATGGACATCAGGCCCACCCGCGGCTTGCCGTAGCCCAGCACGTCGCGGGCGAAGACTTCGCCCATGATGCCAAACTGGAACAGGTGCAGCGGTTTGGAGTCCACATTTGCCCCAACGTCCAGAAGGACCATGGGCTTTTTGACGGTGGGAAGAACGCTGGCAAAGGCCGGACGCTTCACGCCCCGCACACGCCCAATGACGAACATGCCGCAGGCGGAGGTGGCGCCGGAATGTCCGGCACTGACTACGCCATCGGCTTCGCCATCCTTGACGAGGCGGCAGGCCACCTGAATGGAGGTGTCCTTCTTGCGTCGGAGGATTTCGGAGGGCTTTTCATGCATCTCAGCGACGTCCCCGGCGTGGACGACGGTAACGTCCAGTCCGGAGGTATCGAGTCGGTACAGCTCATTGCTGATCGTCGACTCGTCGCCAACGAGGATGACGGCAAGGTCATGTTCCCTCGCGGCCCGGACAGCGCCGGGGACGACGATGCTGGGTCCGTTGTCGCCGCCCATGGCGTCAACGGCGATGCGCGGCTTGATGTTAGGCTTCATCCTTAAAAAGCATCTGCTTGCCTTTGTAGGCGCCGCACTTGTTGCAGGCACGGTGGGGCAGGGCCGGCTCACCGCACTCGCAGTAAATCACGTTAGGAACGGAAACCTTGTCGTGAGAGCGACGCATGCCGCGCTTGGACTTGGACGTTTTCTTTTTGGGGACTGCCATTTTCGTCTACCTCGTTTTGTGTGATGTATGTTCGCCGCCCTGAAGGGGGCGGTGACATCCGTGTATTATTGCTTGTTCCGGTCCGGGACCTTCAGGCCGCGCAGGGCAGCCATGCGGGGGTCGCCGCTTTCGCTTTCGCAGGTGCACTCGCCGGTGTTGAGGTTTATGCCGCACTGGGGGCACAGACCTTTGCACTCGGGCGAGCACAGGGGCTTGACCGGAAGGGCAAGCACGAATTGTTCCCAGAGGATGGCCCCCGCGTCAAGGACAACGATGCCGCCCTCCTCGCGCATGCGGGGTTCGTCCGTTTCGTCCGTGTCGCCGATTTCTTCATAGATGTCGAAATCCTGCTCCACGTCGACAACGGCTCGCTCCATGCAGCGGTCGCACGGGATGGATACCCGGCCGGTAACGCTGCCCTGAATGACACAGGACTTGGGGCCTTGCGGGAGAACCCGCAGCCGACCTTCCAAAGGCTCCACCACGGCAACCTTCATGCCGCAGGCTTCCCATTGCCCGGACCACAGTGTAGGGTCCGTGAAAGTAAATTCCCGGCCCTCGGCCGGGATGTCGACTGTATTGATCATAAACTTGCTCATGTATTCCTCACAAGGGGCATTCTCTATATGTGAATATTTCACGTTGTCAAGGCTAAAGCGCTTGCATTTTGCCACGGGAAGGGATAAAGGGGCAAATTCCGTGTGAGTGAATCGTACTCGCTCCTGCGGTAGAAATCGAGTAAGATCACTTGGGCGGTGCGAATTATCTGCGCTAACCGCCGTGAAATAGTGGATTTTGAGGAGGTCTCCCATGAGTCAGTTTTGTGAAGTCTGCGGCAAGAAGCCCCAGGTTGGAAACAATGTGAGCCACGCGCACAACAAGACCAAGCGTCGCTTCAATCCCAACCTGCAGAAAATCCGTGTCCAGCTCGACAGCGGCGAAGTCAAGCGCGCCAACGTGTGCACCCGTTGCATCCGTTCCGGCAAAGTGACCAAGCCCGTGAAGTAGCGCGGATTGCCTGGTGCGTGCCGCGCACAGGAATTTTGCGGAAAAGCCCCGGCAGTGTGCCGGGGCTTTTTGTTTTGGTCCGGCCCGAAAAGGCCCCGCACGCGCGGCGCGCCGGAGCGTTCAATCAGGCCACCGCGCGCTTATGCCAGCCCCGCACCACGCAGGCCGCAGCGCCAACGAACCCGCCCCCGCAGGACGTGTCCTGCGGGGGCGGGTTTTGTGTGCTGAAAGCCGGGGGTGTGGCTACAGGGCCAGGGCGCGGTCCATGCGGGCCAGCGTCTTGTCCTTGCCAAGCACGAAGAGGGTTTCGTGCAGGCCCGGGCTGAAGGTGCGGCCGGTGACGGCCACGCGGATGGGTTGGGCGATTTTGCCGAACTTGATTTCCTTCTGCTCCACGAAGCCATTCAGGGCGGCGTCGAGAGCCTCTTCGGTGAATTCGGGCAGGTCGGCCAGCATGGCGCGGACTTCGGCCAGCAGCTCGCGCGCGGCGGGCTTCAAGTGCTTTTTCACGGCCTTTTCGTCGTACTCCAGCGTGTCGTCATCCACGAGGAAGAAGGCGCACTGCTCGGCCATGTCGGCCATGGTGACGGCGCGCGGCTGGTACAGGGGTACGATTTGGGCCAGCGTGTCGTGGCTTGCCGTGATGCCGAGGTCCTTGAGGTGGCGGTCCAGAAGGCCCACCAGACGCTCGACGCCGGCTTCCTTGATGTAGTGGGCGTTGACGCTTTCCAGCTTCTTCACGTCGAACATGGCGGGGGAGCTGTTCAGGCCGTCGGTGGAGAAGACCTTGAGCAGTTCGTCCATGGTGAAGAATTCGTCGTCGCCGTGGCCCCAGCCGAGGCGCACCAGATAGTTGCGCACGGCCTCGGGCAGAAAGCCCATCTTTTCGTATTCCATGACGCTCATGGCGCCGTGGCGCTTAGAGAGCTTCTTCTTGTCGTTGCCGAAGATCATGGGCACGTGGCCAAAGCGCGGCACGGTGAAGCCCAGCGCCTCGTACAGGGCAATCTGCTTGGGGGTGTTGGACAGGTGGTCCTCGCCGCGCAGGATGTGGGTCATGCCCATATCGGCGTCGTCAACGACCACGGCAAGGTTGTACATGGGGGAGCCGTCGGCGCGGCGGATGATGAAGTCGTCCACCATTTCCTCGTACTCCATAGCCATGTCGCCCTTGACCATATCCTTCCACGCGCAGGTGCCGGAGGGCGCCTTGAAGCGCACCACGCGGCCTTCGCCGGGGGCAAGGTTCTTGGCGCGGCATGTGCCGTCGTACTTGGGCTTGCGGCCTTCCTGACGGGCCTTCTCGCGCATGGCGTCCACCTCTTCGGTGGAGCATTCGCAGTAGTAGGCGCGGCCAGAGGCGATGAGCTGTTCAATGGCCTCGTTGTAGCGCTCCGTGCGCTGGCTCTGGAAGTAGGGGCCTTCGTCCCAATCCAGACCGAGCCACGTCATGCCGTCGAGGATGGCCTGGGTCATCTCCTCGGTGGAGCGGGCCTTGTCGGTATCCTCGATGCGCAGGACAAAGTGCCCGCCGTTGGCGCGGGCGAGCAGCCAGTTGAACAGGGCGGTACGGGCGCCGCCGATGTGCAGAAATCCCGTAGGACTCGGGGGAAAACGTGTAACCATTGCGCTCATTGGTTTCTCCTGAAATGCGAATATATTGGGCGGCGTCCGTGGAGCGCCGTGAGAAATAATGCTATACGACAAATGCCCCGCAGCCGTCACGGAGGCGGCGCGGGGCGGGAACGGCGAATGGGACGGGCCTGTTAAACAGCCTCAACGCCCTTGATTTCGGGGACTTCCTTAAGGATGAACCGTTCGATGCCGTGCTTGAGGGTCATCTGGGACATGGGACAGCCCTTGCAGGCGCCCTGAAGGCGGACCTTGACGATGCCGTCGTCGGTGACTTCGACGAGTTCCACGTCGCCGCCGTCGGCTTGGAGTGCAGGCCGGACTTGTTCCAGCGCCGCTTCAATCTTTTCCCGCATGGCAATCCTCCTTGCGCGGTGGTTTGCCTTGGGCGTGTAGCGCCAACGCCCCGCGCTTGTCAATTTCCCAGCCCACGATGGACCGGGCGTGTTCTTGACAAGACTGTACGCGAAACCGTAGGCCCGTGCATCCATTATACACGTGCCCGGCCCGGCGTGCCGGGCTGCATGATAACCGCCAACCACCGCTCTTTATGGAGTTTTAGCCCATGCGTGTCACCCTTGTGGTCGGAGCCCGTCCCCAGTTCGTCAAGGCCGCCGTCTTGGAGCGCGTCCTTGTGGCCGCCGGAATCGAGGTCCGGCTTCTGCACACCGGCCAGCACTACGATGACCTAATGTCGTCCATATTTTTTAAGGAACTGGGCCTGTCCGAGCCGCAGGTGAACCTTGGCGCAGGCTCCGGAAGCCATGGCGAACAAACCGCCGCCATGCTGGCGGGCATTGAGGCGGACCTGATGGACCAGCGTCCGGACGCCGTCATTGTGCCGGGCGATACCAATTCCACCCTTGCCGGGGCCCTTGCCGCCGCCAAGCTGGGCATTCCCGTCATGCATGTGGAGGCGGGACTGCGCTCCTTTAACCGCGCCATGCCCGAGGAGCACAACCGCGTGCTCACGGATCATCTGGCCGATGTCCTCTTTGCCACCACGCCCGCCGCCGTGGCGAACCTGCGCCGCGAGGGCAAGGACAATGTGGCGGCGGACGGCGCGCTGGTGCAGGCCGAAGACGTGGCGGACTTGCCCCTTGGAGCCGGCGCGCCGCTGGTGGTGAACGTTGGCGACGTGATGTTTGACGCGGCGACCCGCTACGGCGAACAGGCCGAGGAGCAGGGCCGCACGCTGGACAGGCTGGCCCTGAAGCCGGGCGAATACGTGCTGGCAACGGTGCACCGGGCCGAGAATACCGGCGTTGGCCGCAGGCTGTCCTTTATCTTCCGCGGCCTTGCGGAGATTGCGCGCCGGGTGCCTGTGGTGCTGCCCCTGCATCCACGCACGGGCAATGCCATCAATTCCGCCATTACCGGGCGCTGGCCCATCCCAATGGCTGGCATGACCGTTATTGAGCCGCAGGGCTACATGGATATGCTCCAGCTGGTGAAGAATGCCCGCGCGGTGTGCACGGATTCCGGCGGCTTGCAAAAGGAGGCCTACTTCTTTGGCAAGCCCTGCGTAACCCTGCGCGATGAAACCGAATGGACCGAGCTGGTGGATTGCGGGGCCAATGTGGTGGCCGGGGCCGACCCCGACACCATCCCCGAAGCCTACGAGGCCGTGCGCGATGCCGTCATTGAGCCATCGGGCGGCGTCTTTGGCACCGGCAAGGCTGGCGAAGCCGTGGCCGCTGTGGTACGTCAATTTTTGGAAAAGCAGGCATCCCAAACGGGATAAGCGCTTGCGGCGGCGCGCGGATTGACCGCGTTGCCCCGTCCCACGGTGCTTTTTCGCGGCGCGGACAGTTGTCTGCGCCGCTTGCGCAAGAATGGCCGGACGGGGTGTGACCGCCTGCGCCTTTTCAGCGCGCGGCTTTTCCGTCATCATACAATCAATCTGGAACCGCTCCGCTTGGGGCGGCCCATGGGCGGAGGCCACTTCCGCCGGAGGACGATATGACGCAGGACTCTCGGCCCGGGATTTCATGGCCCGCGCCTCGGGGCAGCCGCTACTATTCGCTGTTCCTGTTCACCCTCATCCTTTTTGCCCTGTATCTGGCGTACAGGGTATTTAGCCCATTTCTTCATCCCATCATTTTTTCCGGTGTGTTGGCGGCCATTTGTACGCCCATGTTCACCCGCATCTCCAGCCGCCTTGGCGGGCACGAAAATGTCGCCGCGGGCATTGTGGTGTTGCTGGTGACGGTGTGCGTGTTCATCCCCGCGTTCTTTTTCCTGACGGGGCTGGCCACGCAGGGCGCGCAGTCCATTGCCGCTGTGACCGACTGGATACGCCATACGGACTTTGACGCGCTGTTGGGGCAAAGCCGCTTTGACGCCGTGAGCGCGTGGCTGAGTGACAAGCTCCCCTACATCCATCTGGAGGACATCGACATCCAGTCCGGTCTGCTGCGCTTTTCGCGGCAGGTGGGCGAGACATCCATCCAGTTGGGCACGGGCCTGCTGACGGATGCGTTCAGCGTGCTGCTGGACTTTTTCATCATGCTGTTCATCCTGTTCTTTTTGCTGCGTGATGGACGGCGCATTGTTGCGACGGTGAAGTACCTTTCCCCCCTGCGCGAGGAACAGGAAGACTCCATCATCTACAGCCTGCGCCGCGTGTCGCGCTCCGTGCTGGTGGGCGGCCTGCTGGTGGCGATGCTGCAGGGACTGGCCGGCGGCGTGGGCCTTGCGGCCGTGGATATTCCCGCGCTGTTTTGGGGCACGATGATGGGCTTTTCCTCGCTCATTCCGGTGCTGGGCACGGGCCTTGTGTGGGTGCCGGCCTCGGGATACCTGCTCATTGTGGGCAAGTGGAAGGCCGCCGTGTTCCTGATGCTGTGGTGCGGGCTGCTGGTGACCAGCATTGATACGTTCCTGCGGCCGTACTTTATGCGCGGGGCGTCGGGGATGCCGCTGATTTATATTTTCCTTTCCGTCATTGGCGGGCTTCAGGCCTTTGGCCCGCCCGGACTCTTGTATGGCCCGCTTATCCTCTCCTTTGCCATGGTGATGCTGCGCATCTACGGCGAGGAGTACCGGGACGTGCTGATGGAAAAGGAATTCATTGGCCCCAAGCCCGAGGATTCCACCACGACACACGACGACTAAACAGCGCGCCGCACCGGCAGGACCGGGGCGGCGCGTTTTTTCTGGCAGGAGGCGCTGTGAAGGTTGTGCATATCATCACCGGACTCGGCGTTGGCGGGGCGGAAACCAGCCTTGCCCGTCTGGCCCCGCGCCTTGCGCGGCGCGGGGTGGTGCAGCAGGTGGTGAGTCTGCTGCCGCCCGGTCCCCTTGCCGCGCCCCTTGAGGCGGCGGGCGTTCCTGTCGCCAGCTTGCATCTGCGGCGTGGTGTGCCATCGCCAGCGGCGCTGTGCCGGCTTGTCCGGTTGCTGCGGCGCGAGAATCCGGACGTGGTGCAGACGTGGCTCTACCACGCGGACCTGCTGGGCCTTGTGGCCGCGTGGCTCGCGCGCCGGGGGCAGGTGGTGTGGAACATCCGATGCGCGGACATGGACCTGTCGCGCTACGCCCGGACCACGGCGTGGACCGTGGCGGCTTGCGCGCGGTTGTCCGGCCGCCCCGCCGCTGTGGTGACCAATTCCGGACGCGCCGCGTGGTACCACACGCACAAGCTGGGCTACCGCCCGCGCCGCGTTGAGGTCATCCCCAACGGTTTTGACGGCGAGGTCTTCCGCCCCGAGTCGCCCCCAACCCCTCCCCCCAGCCATCCGTCAGAGCATTCCCCGGAGCATCCCCTAGGTCAGCCCCAAAACGGCCATCCGGAGACGTCGCAGGACCACGGCCCCGCACCGGGCGCGCGGCGTCAGCGCGAGGCGTGGGGCATTGCGCCGGAGGCGTTCGTCATCGGCATGGCCGCACGCTTTGACCCCATGAAGGGGCACGATGTTCTTGCGCAGGCGCTGGGGCGCCTTGGGCCGGAGTCCGGCGTGGTATGTGTGCTGTGCGGCGAGGGGATGGAGGCGTCGAACTCAGAGCTTGCGGCCCTGCTAGGCAGCGCAGGTGCATCGGGCATGGTGCGCCTTGTGGGGCGGCAGGAGGATATGCCGGGCTTTTATACGGCGCTGGATGTGGCGGTGACGGCCTCGCATACCGAGAGCTTTCCCAATGCCGTGGGCGAGGCCATGGCCTGCGGCGTGCCCTGTGTGGTGACCGATGTTGGCGATGCGGCGGAGATTGTGGCGGAAACGGGGCTGGTGGTGCCCCCCGGTGCGCCGGACGAACTGGCCCGCGCCATCCTCGCCATGCGCGACATGCCCCGGCAGGAGCGCCAGCGCCGGGGAGCCGTGGCGCGCGAGCGCGTCCTTCTCTGCTACGGCGTGGACGTGATGACCGAAAAGTACATGCGCCTGTACCAGAGCCTAGTGGCTCCTGAGGGCTGACGGTGTCTCCGTCTGTGAACGGCCTTTCCCCGCTCCTTGGGCGCCGTCACCGCAAGCGTTGGCCATTGAGCGGCTGGGGGAGGGCTAGAAGGGCCAAAACGTTGGAATGAACAAGGCGGCCCCGCCGCAGGAGATGATGACCATGGGCAGGCCGAGGCGGAGAAAGTCCAAGAAGGTGTAGCCGCCGGGACCGTAGACGATGAGGTTGGTCTGATAGCCAATGGGCGTGGCGAAGCAGGCCGAAGCGCCAAAGGCGATGCCGATGATGAACGGCCGGGCGTCCACCCCAAGGGATGCGGCCGTGGCGATGCCCACCGGAACGAGAAGGACAGCCGTGGAGTTGTTGGACAGAAAGTGGGAAAGAAGACTGGTCAGCACAATAAATCCGGCCAGAATCACCTGCGGGCTCGCCCCGCCGAACAGCCCGAGAAAGGCCTTGGCGTACACCATATCCGCGCCGGATGTCTGCATGGCCAGCCCAAGGGCGATTGTGCCGATGATGAGCATAAGGATTTTGACGTCCACCGCCCTGTAGGCCTCCTTAAGGCTCAGGCAGCCTGTCAGGATCATGGCGAAGGCTCCGGCAAAAGCGCCGGTGAGGATGTTGGCCAGCCCCGAGACCACAGCGGCAATCATCAGCACAAAGATGCCAATGGCAAGGGGGGCTCGGCGGCGGTTGACAATGTCTTTGACCACATTGTCGTTGAGGACGATGAAGTTTTCTTCCTTGCGGATGCGGTCCAATGCGTGGGGTTTGAGTTGGACCAAAATAACGTCGCCCACCCGCAGTTTCATGGAGTGGGCCTTTGTCCAGGAGTAATGGGAGTGGCGCCGCAGCAAGCCGATGATGCAGTTTTCCTGATCGTCGGCCAGAAAGAGGTCGTCCAGCGTAACACCGCGGGCGTCGGAGCCTGACGGGACAAGCAGTTCCACGAGTTGGGTGTCGCTGAGGTGGGGGCACGCGAAACCGGGGTTGCCGGCATCCTCGCTGTTTAAAATGGACGTCAGGTCGTCGGCCGAGCCTTTTGCCAGAATGCGGTCGTCGGCCTGCAGCACCACGTTGTCAGTCTTGACGTCGTAGATTTCCTCGCCGCGGAACACCTCGTATATTGTGAGGGATTCATATTTTTGCGGCATGCCCTGCGCCGGGTTGATGCCCACGAGGCTACTGTCCGGATAGACCGTGAGCTCCGACAAATACAGGTCGGCCGCCGAGTTTTCGTGCGAAAAGGGAAAGGCGTGCTCCGGCAGGAGGACGTCGGCAAAAAAATACATGAACACCGCTCCGCAAATGGCAATGGGCACGCCCAGTACCGAGAGCTCAAACATGCCGATGGGCTTGGCCCCCAAGCTGAACGCCGTATCACTCACCAAAATGTTGGTCGAGGTGCCGATGAGCGTACAGGTGCCCGCCAGAATGGAGATGTAGGACAGCGGGATAAGCAGCTTGGACGGCGCGAACCCGAACCGGCTGCACGCGGCCATGATGATGGACATAAACAGGATGACCACAGGGGTGTTGTTGAGGAAGGCCGACAAGGTGCCCACCAGCAGCAAGCTGACAAGAAGCAGCCGCTTGCGGCTGCCCGCTGTAAATTTAATGGTGGTTCTGGTGATGAAGTTCAGAGCGCCTGTGCGGACGAGCCCACGGCTGACCACAAAGAGCGCCCCCACCGCAAGGGGAGCCGGATTGGCAAAGCCGGATACGGCCTGAACCGGGGTAAGCTGACCGGCCACCATCAAAACGACGACAAGGCCCAGACCGGTCAGGTCGACCGGGAGCTTCTCGGTGACCAGCAAAACGATGGCAATCACCAGAATGGAGCTGACGACAATGATGTCTGGAGTCATGTGAGATCCTTTGAGATGCTGTCACACTGGTTCTCGTATTGTTCCAGAATCAGGAAGCCATGCAGAAAAGTCAAGATGATGTGCGGGCGACAGTGCACCATCCTCATGGCGCCCTAGCGGAAGACGTGCGATGACGTCCCCGTGCTTTTTTCGCTGGCTCGAAAGGTGATTGCCCACGGTCGATACGCGCCACTGTGCGCCACTGTGGTGTGGCGCAAACGCCAGTGGCGTGGCCGTGATGAGAAGCGGGCAAGGCGCCCGTACCGGAATGTTTCGGCGCCCGGAGGCGGCGGCCTACTTCCGCCACTTGTTGCGGTGCGGCTCCTGCAATTCCTGCCCTTCGCCGGGGTATTCGGCGCGTTGGTCCTGCGGGGTGGGCACGGGGCGCGGCCAGTGCCCGGGCTGCGGCTCCGGGCCTTCCAGCGCCACATCCGAGGGGCGCGAATCCGCAAGGGCGGGGTGCGTGCGCGGGTCTGCATCTGCAACGGGCAGGGAGAATTCAATGGGGATGCCGTTGGGGTCAAAGCAGTACACGGACTTGATGAATCCGTGGTCCACAACCTCCGAAGGCATGCAGCCCATGGCGTCCAGCTTGTCCTTGACCTCCCACAGGTCCTCCATGGTTGCCACGCCAAAGGAGACATGGTCGAAGATAAAAGGGCCCTTGACGGGGTAGCCGTGGTCCTTTTCGGCGACGGGCTTGGTCTCCGGCCACTCGAAAAAGGCAATCATGTCGTCATCGGAAATTTGGAAAAAGTAGTGCCGGTAGCCCGGATGCCCCAGCCCCGCGACAAGGCGCATGCCGAGCAGGTCGCGCCAGAAGCGGATGGTGGCGTCCATGTCGCCGGTGGCCATGGCGAGGTGATTGATGCCGGTGTATGTGGGCATGGCGTCCTCCGGTGGTGCGCAGTTGCGGTGTCGGAAAATGGAGCGTTCGGGACGCTTTGGCTGGAGCATACCTGACGCCGCGCGCCGCTTCAACAGCCCGGAGGAAGCGGGTTACCCCTTGCCCCCGATGGCGGTGGGCGTTATCAAGTGCCCTTGATGTTCGGCGGCATGCGCCGCTGCCCCTACAGCGATAAGGAGAACACAGTGGGATTTATATCCGCCAGTGCGACGTTTACGCGATACCGCCTTCTTGAGGAGGTGCCGGAGTCTCTGTGGGCAGAGATACCGGACCGCCTGAAGCGCAACGCGTTTATGGACATAGACGATACCGCCGACGAGCGGTCTTTTGGTTGGGTGTGCTTTGACGATATGCTCGATACCCAGTGGGCCACAGCGCCGCCGGAAAAGGGCCATTATCTGACCTTTGGCCTGCGCCTCGACACCCGCCGCATGAGCGCGGCCGTGGTGAAAAAGCACTTCCAGATTGCGCTCAATCAGGAGATGGACCGCATCCGCGAGCAGGGCAAAAAGTTCGTCTCGCGCGACAGGAAGAAGGAGCTCAAGGAGCAGGTCACCCTGCGCCTTCGCGCCCGTACGCTGCCGGTGCCCGCGCAGTTTGACGTGGTGTGGAATATTCAGGACAACATTGTCTACCTCGCGTCCACGCAGTCCAAGCTGCGCAGCCTGTTCGAGGATATGTTCACCCTGACCTTCGACCTGCATCTGGAACCGCTGACGCCGTACTACAAGGCCGTTGAGCTCCTCGGCGAGGACAGGGCCAAGGCGTTGGATGACATCGAAGCCGAGCACTTCGCCTAGCCAAAGGACAAGCATATGGAAGACGCATATCTCGGACAGGCCAAGGATATCGTCCTTGGTCAGGATTTTCTGACGTGGCTCTGGTACAAGAGCGAAGCCACCGGCGGCATCTTCACCATGCCGGACGGTGAGAACTTTGCCCTGTTCATGGAACAGCGCATCTCCGTGCAGGGCGGCGAAGGGGACTCCAAGGAGACCACCTCCGTCACCGGCCTGATGAGCGAAATGCGCGAGGCCAAGCTCGGCCTTGCCATGGGCAAAAAGGTCACCAAGGCCCAGTTCCGCGTGGAGGTTGACTCCGACGCGTGGCAGTTCACCATCAAGGCCGAAGACTTCGCCTTCAACGGATTCAAAACCCCCAAGGTGGACACCAAGCGCGATGATGACGACGACCCGGATGGCATCTTCCTTGAGAAGATGTACCTCATCGAACGCGGGCTGTCCTTTGTGGACCACCTGTACTTTGAGTTCCTGAAGCTGCGCATGTCCTCCGAGTGGGAGGAGGAGCGCATGAGCGTTGGCGTGTGGCTGAGCAAGCAGTCCTAACGCGGGGCGATGCAGCGCGGCGGCCCCTCGGGAGAGACCGGCGCGTGGTGCTTTTCGTCCTCTCCCGGCTGAGGAGCCGTACATGATCACCTATCCGCATATCGACCCCGTGGCGCTGCACCTTGGTCCGTTGTCCGTGCGCTGGTACGGGCTGATGTATCTGGTGGGCTTTTGCGCCGCGTGGGGGCTGGGGCGTCTTCGCGCCTCGCGCCCCGGGTCCGGCTGGACCGGCGAAGAGGTGGACGACCTCATCGCGTGGGGCATGCTCGGGGTCATCCTTGGCGCGCGCCTTGGGTACATCCTGTTCTACGACTTCGGCGTCTACCTCGACCACCCTCTGGAGATGCTCAAGATCTGGAAGGGCGGGATGTCCTTCCATGGCGGGCTGGTGGGCGTTTTGGCCTGCGTGTTCATCTTTGCCCGCAGAACCGGGAAGACCTTTTTTCAGGTCACGGACTTCATCGCCCCCTTTGTGCCCATTGGCCTGTGCGCCGGGCGCATTGGCAACTTTATCAATGGCGAGTTGTGGGGCCGCGTTAGCGACGTGCCGTGGGCAATGATTTTCCCCGGCTACGAGGCCGGACCCTTCCCCCGCCATCCCTCACAGCTGTACGAGGCCGCCCTTGAGGGCGTTGTGCTCTTTATTGTGCTGTTTTGGTTCTCGTCCCGGCCGCGTCCGCGCCGTGCGGTCTCCGGGCTGTTCGCCCTTGGGTACGCAAGCGCGCGTATTTTCGTGGAGTTTTTCCGCGAGCCGGACGCGCAGCTTGGCTTCCTGTTTGGCGGCTGGCTGACCATGGGCATGCTGCTTTCCCTGCCCCTTGGCCTGCTGGGCATATGGCTCATCTGGAGCGCCTATCGGGGCGGGACCGCGCGCTAGCGGGACTGACCTGTTGACGAAAGAACAAGCCCCCGGCGAGATGCTCGCCGGGGGCTTTTTGCGTGCAGTGGGCGGCGGGACGCTACTTCGCGCCGCCGGCCAGCAGGGCAAGGCGGGCGAGGGTGTCGATTTCCTCATTCAGGGCCAGGGCGTGGGTGAGGTCGCTCCCCCACGTGACAAGGCCGTGGTTGGTCATGAAGATGGCCTTGTGCGTGCGCGCGGCGTCGCCTACGGCCACGCCAAGTTCTGGAGTTCCCGGCTGCATGGCGGCGACGGTGGTTAGCATCTCCTGATAGACGCCGGCTTCAAACAGCGGCAGGCCTGTGTCCACGTTGCCCTTGGCAATGCCGTAGGCGAGCAGGTGCGGCGGATGCGTGTGTACCACGGCGCGCGCCTCGGGCTGATTGCGGTAAATTTCCAGATGCACCGGCGCTTCGGTGGACGCCGCACCTGCGCCGGTCACTTTGCCGGTGTCGAGGTCCAGCGTGGTCAGGTCGCCGGGGCGCAGAAAGCCCTTGGCCGAACCGGACCGGGTGATGACAACGCTCCCGCCGATGCGCACGGAAACGTTGCCGTTAAAGCCGGAGAGCAATCCCCGCTCCCAGCCCGCGCGGCAGATGGCCTGCAGTTCGTGCCCAACGGCCGGGGTGATGCCGGAGCCCCAGTTTTCCCGCCCCGGCGTCTCGTTGGCGATGGGTTTGATGTCCACAATAGGGGTGCCGTCCAGCACTTCCAGTCGGTCCACGGTGAGGGTCAGGCCGTCAATGGCCAGCAGCCGGACATGGTGCAGGCCAATGGGGTTTGGCCTGTCGGGGGAGCGGGTGTTGAAGACGCCCTTCTTGGGAATGTCGCGGTTGCCGCGCGGGTGCACCTTGAGCACGCGGCGTGTGGACTGGTGCAGCCATGTAAAGAGTAACAGGTCCTGCCCCGGAGTGAGGGTGGACAGCCCCTCGGCATACTCTGGCGTAATGATGACCTGCGCCTGCGGCGCGCCCTCGGAATACTGCTTGGGGCAGGAGGAGAGGTCCTTGAGCGGGGACGAGACGGTGCCGATGATGGAAAGCGTGGTGTCCATGGCGCGTATCCTTAGGATGAGGTGGCGAAATGGTCGAAACCGGCGTGGCCAAAGGGCGTCTGCCCAAGGAAGAGGCCCGGGGATTCGGTGACGGTACCGATGATGGCGGCGTCCGGTACGGCCTGCGTCAGGGCCGGGACCTGCTCCGGGGCCACGGCGCCAAGCAGGGCGTAGTCCTCGCCGCCGAGGATGGCGAATTCTTCCGGCGACAGGCCTTCGCGCTGGCAATAGGCCGTGACGTCGCGGTGCAGGTGCTGCGGGGCAAGGGCAAGCCGCGCGCCGCGTTGCGGCCCGGTCAGCCGCGGCAGGTCGCGGGCGAGGCCGTCGGAAAGGTCCATGAGTGCGGTCACGCCCGGCAGTCCCGCAAGGGCCAGCCCCTCGGCCACGCGCGGACGCGGGCGCAGGTGCGCGGCAACGGCGTCAGGGTAGCGCGCGGGCGCGTCGCCGGGGTCGGCCTCAAGGGCCAGCAGGCCCGCCCGGGCCAGACCAATGCCGCCGCTGATGAAAATGGCGTCGCCGGGGGCGCAGGTCTCGCGCGTGAGGATGCGCCCCGTGGGACCGGGGGCGCCCCACATGGTTACGGAAAAGCCGAGGCAGGGGCCTTTGGACAGGTCGCCGCCCGTGAGGGGGATGCTGTGCTCCTCGGCGAGGGCGCTCATGCCGGAGAAGAGGCCGTCCCAAAAGGGGGCCTCAAGGGCGAGGGACGCACTGTGCGGAATGATGAGGCCAAGGCTGAAGCCTTCGGGGCGGCAGCCCATGCCCGCGATGTCGGAAATGTTGACGGCAAGGGCCTTGTGCCCGATATCCGCCGCGCTGAAGTAGCTGCGCCGGAAGTGGACATCCTCCAAAAAGAGGTCCGTGGTCATGACGGTTTCCGGGCCGTCCATGGTCAGGATGGCGCAGTCGTCACCGCGGCCAAGGCGCATGTGCGGATGCGCAGTGGGAAAATAGGCGTCTATCAGGTGCAGGAAATCCTGCTCGGAAGCTGGGGTTTTGGGCATTGGTCCTCATGTGTTCGGCACTGGCCGGGCTGGTGTAGCGTGTGCGCCGCAAGGGCCCAGAAACGATAGAACAAAAGGCCGCCAAAAGGAAGAAGCTCCCACAGCCGCGGTGGCTGGCGGAGAATCCCTTGCCGGAGGGCGGCACATCCGGCATACTCGGGGTTGACTCGGGGAGAGTGTCAACACACCAGAACACGGCGAGGAAGTGACGCGTGTCCATGAAAAATGCCATACGTATGAAGCAATACGAGCGTGCCATTGTTGACTTTGTGGCCAAAGAGGACGGCTGCTTTTTCATTCTGAGTCATGACAATACGTTCCTCAAGATGGTGCGGACCACCCTGAATAAGGAACTGGTCATCGGCACCGACCGCATCCGGACGCTGGCCGAGGAGTCGCAGGTCCTGCGCGAGCTCAAGACCCCGGCCTTCAAGGACAAACGGGTGGTCCTGCTGGTGGAGCGGCTGCTCAATAACCGCAACACCCTGCCTTTTATCAAAGACCTCAAGACCCTGTTCCCGGAAATGTACATCGTTGTCCTCACCGCCGAGGTGGAGCGGCAGGTGCTCATCCTGCTGCACGAGATTGGCGTGGGCAACTTTATTACCAAGCCGGTGTCCATGGCGACCCTTATTGAGAAGATTGCCTTCACCATTAAGCCGCAGGGCAAGATTGGCCAGTATATCGACCGCGCCAAGGCCTATCTGGAAAAGGGCAAGTACGAGGAAGCCACAGCCATTGCCGACAAAATTTTGGAGATGAAGCCCGGCAGCGCCGCGGCGCTGATGATCAAGGGCGACGCCTTCAAGGCCACGGGCGACTTGGACGCCGCAGGCAGCGCCTATGAGGAAGCCCACGACGGCGCAACCTTGTATCTGGAGCCGCTCAAGAAGCTGGCGGAGCTGTACAGGGAAAATGGCGACATGGACAAGCAGCTGGAATACCTTGAAAAGCTGGACCGCCTGTCGCCGCTGAATGTGGAGCGAAAAATTGCCATGGGCGAAATCCATATGGAGTCCGGCAATGCCGAAAAGGCGACGGAACTCTTTGAGCAGGCCGTGGAAAACGCCCGCAAGGAAGCCATGAGCATGATTGAAGAGGTCAAACGCTCCATCGCGGAAAAGTGCATCGAGAGCGCGCCCGACCTTTCCGAAAAATTCTTCCGCTCCATCCTCGACTCCAAGGCCGGCGGACTCAAAAAGTCCGACATTGAGACCTTCAACCGCCTTGGCATGGCGCTGCGGCGGCAGGGCCGCTGGAAGGACGCCATCGGCGAGTACGAGCAGGCCCTCAAGATCAATCCCAAGGACGAGAACCTCTACTTCAACGTCGCCATCGCCTACTCCGAAGGCCGGGACCATAAAAAGGCCGTGGAGAATGTGGAAAAGGCGCTGCAGCAGAATCCGGACCTGTGCCTCCTCTCCAGCGTGCTGTGTTTCAACATTGCGGTGATGTACTCCAACGCGGGCCAGCGCAGTAAGGCCATCACCTATCTGAAGAAGACGCTGGAAGTGGACCCCGACCATCAGGGAGCCAAAAAGCTGCTGTCCGCCATGTAGCCGGATGCGGGATGCCGGAAACGTCCGGGCGGATGCTTTACACACCGCCCCGGGCGTGTAGTATGCGAGAGGAGAGTCCGACCACGTAATCCGCATCCTCGGGGAGTAGTCGCACATGGCTTCAGCATCCACGGTTCGCTACGGCGTCAGCACATTTACCGACCACGATATCTATCTGTTCCGCGAGGGACGGCATTTTCGCCTTTACGAGAAGCTCGGCGCGCACGTCATGACCCATGACGGCGAGCCGGGCGTTCTTTTTGCCGTCTGGGCGCCAAACGCCACCAGCGTGTCCGTCATTGGCACCTTTAACGACTGGGACCCCACGGCGCATTATCTGTCCGCCCGGCACGACAGCTCCGGCATTTGGGAAGGATTTATCCCCGGCGCCGCCGAAGGGGCGCTGTACAAGTACCACATCCGCTCCGCGGCCGGGGGCGGCTTTGAGGGCAACAAGAGCGATCCCTTTGCCCTGCACGGTGAAGCCCCGCCCCAGTCCGCGTCCATTGTCCGTGACCTTGATTACGGCTGGAGCGATGGCGAGTGGATGACAGGACGCGGCGCGCGCAACGCGCTGGACGCGCCCATGTCTGTGTATGAAGTGCACCTTGGCTCGTGGATGCGCTCCGAGGAGGGCTACACCCTCAACTACACCGACCTCGCCCGCGACCTGCCCGGCTACGTCCGTGACCTTGGCTTCACCCATGTGGAATTTTTGCCGGTGATGGAGCATCCGTTTTTCGGATCATGGGGCTATCAGACGACGGGGTATTTTTGTCCGTCGTCGCGCCTTGGCTCGCCGCAGGAATTCATGGACCTTGTCAATGCCCTGCACCGCGAGGGTATTGGCGTTATTCTCGACTGGGTTCCTTCGCACTTTCCTGGCGATGAGCATGGGCTGTTCCGCTTTGACGGGACGCATCTGTACGAGCATGCCGACCCCCGGCAGGGCTTTCACCCGGATTGGGATTCGTACATTTTTAATTTGGGCCGCTATGAGGTGTGCTCGTTTCTTATCTCCAGCGCGCTGTTTTGGCTGGACCGCTATCATATTGACGGCCTGCGCGTGGACGCCGTGGCCTCCATGCTCTACCTCGACTACTCGCGCGAGGGCGGGGAGTGGATGCCAAACAAGTACGGCGGCAATGAAAACATTGAGTCCATCGAGTTTTTGCGCGCCCTGAACGAGACGGTCTACCGCGAGTATCCGGACGTGCAGACCATTGCCGAGGAGTCCACATCGTGGCCCATGGTGTCGCGGCCCGCATACCTTGGCGGCCTTGGCTTCGGCATGAAGTGGAACATGGGCTGGATGCACGACACACTGGAGTATTTCCACCATGACCCCGTGTACCGCAAATACCATCACGACAAGCTGACCTTTAACCTGTGGTACGCCTTTACTGAAAATTTCATGTTGCCCCTGTCCCATGACGAGGTGGTGCACGGCAAAGGCTCGCTGTATGGCAAAATGCCCGGGGACGATTGGCAAAAGCGCGCGGAGCTGCGGCTTTTGTACGCCTACATGTACGCCATGCCGGGCAAGAAGTTGTTGTTCATGGGGGCGGAGATTGGCCAGCACGGCGAATGGAGCCACGATGGACAGGTGCAGTGGGACCTGCTCCAAACCGAGGGGGGCGCAGGCCTGCACCGCTTTATGAAGGACCTGAACCGCGTGATGGTCGAAACCCCGGCCCTGTACGAGCGCGACTTTTCGCCCGAAGGGTTCGAGTGGGTGGACTTTCATGATGCGGAGTCCAGCATTATCTCCTTCCTGCGTAAGGACGGCGCAGGACGCCCGGTGCTGGCGGTGTTCAATTTCACCCCGGTCCCGCGCGAGGGCTACGCCGTTGGCGTGCCCAGCGGCGGCTACTGGCAGGAGCTCCTCAACAGCGACGCCGAGTGGTACGGCGGCAGCGGGTGGGGGAATTATGGCGGGTTGCCGACGCAAAATGTGGTGTCCCATGGCCGGCCCCAGAGCCTGTGCATCAATCTGCCGCCCCTTGGCATGGTGCTCTTTCGTCCGCTGGATGAGTAGATGCGGTAAGGAGACTGCGCGATGATGGAGCAGATGAAACAGCGCGGAAGCGGCGTGCTTTTGCACGTGACGTCCTTGCCGTCGTCCTACGGCATTGGCGATATGGGCTCCGGCGCGCGGGCGTTCATCAACTTTCTGGCGCAGGCGGGGCAGCGCTATTGGCAGATTTTGCCCCTGACGCCGACATCAACCTTCCTTGGCAATTCGCCGTATTCCAGCTTCTCCGCCTTTGCGGGCAATCCGCTGCTCATCAGCCCCGAGCGCCTTGCGGCGGACGGGTGGGTGCGGCTGGCGGACATCCAGCAGGGCGCCAGACCCACCTTGGAACGCGTGGACTACGAGGCCGCGGAGGCCTTGAAGCGGCGGCTTCTTGATGTGGCGTGGGAGCGCTCCAAGGATGCGCTGGACGAGGACGCCGGGTTTGCGGCCTTTGTGCGGCGGCACGGGGAGGCGTGGCTGAACGCCTTTGCGGCATTTTGCGTCCTGAAGGAGCGCTTTGGCGGTGCGGCGTGGAATACGTGGCCCCGCGAGTACCGCGACCGCGAGGGGGACGCCCTGCGCGCCCTGCGCGCCGAGGCCGGGGAGGCCCTGCGCAAGGTGTGCTTTGAGCAGTATCTGTTCTTTTCGCAGTGGGAGGCCCTGCGGGAGTATTGCCGGGCCAAGGGCGTGTCCATCATCGGCGACCTGCCGTTTTATCCCACTTACGACTCCGCCGACGTGTGGGAGCACCGCGATATTTTTCAGTTGGACGGGCGGGGCGATCCGCTCAAGGTGGCGGGGGTGCCGCCGGATTATTTCAGCGAAACCGGGCAGCGCTGGGGCAACCCGGTGTACGACTGGGGCGTGCTGATGCGCAGCGGCTACGCGTGGTGGGTGGAGCGCATCCGCCATAACCTGCTGCTGGCGGACATTGTGCGGCTGGACCACTTCCGGGCCTTTGCCGGGTACTGGGTGGTGCCGCCCGAGGAGGAAACCGCCATAAACGGGGAGTGGGAAACCGGCCCCGGCGACTCGTTCTTCTCTGTCCTGCGCGAGAGCCTGCACGACTTGCCTATCATTGCCGAGGACCTTGGCCTCATTACGCAGGACGTCATCGACCTGCGCCTTGCCTTTGATATGCCGGGCATGCGCGTCCTGCAATTTTCCTTTGGGCCGGACACAGGCGAAAGCGTGAACTCGCTCCATAACCACTGCGTGAACAGCGTGGCCTACACCGGCACCCATGATAACAACACCACCCTTGGCTGGTACGAGGACGACCTTGGGGACGAGGGGCGTGCGCGGCTTGGCGAATATGCCGGGCATCCCGTTGGCCCGCGTGATGTGGTGCGCCAGATGATGCGCCTTGCCCTGATGTCGCCCGCGCGCATTTGCATTATGCCCATGCAGGATGTCCTTGGCCTTGGCGGGGCGGCGCGCATGAATACCCCCTCCATGCCGCAGGGAAACTGGGGCTGGCGGGTGCCGCCACGGAAACTTTCGCCCCGCGCCGCCGATGAGCTGCGGCGCATGTGCACCCTGTATGGCAGATGCTGAGCCACACGCGCTGTGCAGTGGCCGGAAACCCGCCTGCACTATTGACTGTTCTGGGGTTTCGGGGCAATGTGCAGCCTTGATGCCGTGGGGGCATCTTTCCTTTTATGAGGGGAATGGTGGTAACAGGATGCAAAGGACGATTCATATGAGAACGCCGAACCTGAAATTGACTTTCGCCCTTGTTATGGTCGCCCTTTTGGCGGCTGTTCCGGCAATGGCGGAAACCACCGTTTACAACATGGAACAGGCTGTCGAGCGCGCCTTGACGGCCAATCCCAGCGTCCAGTCGGCCATGCATTCACAGCAGGGCGCCGAAGAGGGACGCAAGTCCGCACGTGGGTCCTTTGGACCGTCCGTGTCCGGCAGCTACGGCTACACCAGCCGTGACCATGCCAAGCCCACCGAGGACAACCCGAGCAGCGAGAAAGACCTCTTTTCCGCTGGCGTGACTGTGCATCAGGACCTGTTTACGGGCTGGAATATCCTGTCCACGTACCAGAAGGCCGCCCTGTCCAAGGACAAGGCCGACGCCACCCTGCGCAACGTGGAGCTTACCGTCACCGGACTGGTGCAGGAAAACTTCCTCAAGCTCCTTCAGGCGCGTGAAAATGTCCGCGCCGCCAAGGACTCCTTGGCCCGTTTGCAGGAACAGCTCAAGGTCACCACGGCCTTTTATGATGTGGGCCTCAAGCCCCGTCTGGACGTGCTGCAGGCCGAAGTGGACCTCGCCAAGGCTGAGGACGGCCTGATTGAAGCGCAGAACTTTGTTGCCACGCAGGAAGCGCGCCTCAATACGCTGCTGAATCTGCCGCTGGACGCCGATGTGGACTATGCGGGAACCCTCGACTACGTGCCGTTCTCCCTGTCCGTGGACGAGGTCATGAAGCGCGCCTACAAGGGCCGCCCGGATCTTGAAATTGCCGCCAAGAGTGTGGACATCGCCATCGAGGATGAGGACATCGTCAAGAGCGCCTTCTACCCGCAGGTGGGAGCCGACTTTAAGTGGACCTCCACCGGCGACGATATGGCCGCCTCCGGCAGTGACCTTATGGACACCGAATTCAGCGAGTGGTCCGTGGGCGTCAGCGCCAACTGGACCCTGTGGGAGTGGGGCAAGACCTACTACGCCGTCAAGCAGGCCAAGCAGAACGTTCGCAGCCTCATTGCCGAGGCCGAGAACACCCGGCAGGAAGCCACCTTTGACGTGAAGTCCAGCCACCTGAACATCCGCAAGGCCGCGGAAAGCATCAAGGTGAACCGCAAGGCCGTTGAGGCCGCGCAGGAAGGCTACCGCATGGCCGTAGCCCGCTATCAGGCGCAGGTGGGTACCAACACCGACGTGCTGGACGCGCAGGAGCGTTTGACCACCGCCGAGGCCGGACTCATCACCGCGCTGGCGGATTACCGCATTGCGCTGTCCAAGATGTTTGTTGCCATGGGCGAGCAAAACCCTGCCCTGCAAAGCTTCTAAGGCGTTACCAAGCCAATCAAGGCCGCAGCCCACCGGGTTGCGGCCTTTTTCATGCGCAGGCAGCGGGGCGGATATGCCCGGCAGGAGCGGAATTGCGCGCAGTGCTGCGGCCCTGCCGCCGTGGTGGGCGCGCAGAAAGGGTTGACACGGCGCGCCACTGGCAGGAAGACAGACCGGTGCCGCAGTGTCTTTTTCGGTGTCTCCCTAGCGCTGGCAGTGCGCCGGCCCTCGCGGGCGCGGGTGATTTCTGTTAGGGTTTCCGGGGGACTGAGGCAGAGTGCTCTTTGATTTGTGCCCGGCGCATCCGGCGCGGGGCTGCCTGCCACCTCCCCCCGTTGTTGTGGAATCCTTCGCGCCGCGGATGCGGCGCGGCATCGACAGTGCGTGCGCCAGCGCCCCCAGCCGCTGGCAAAGGAGATGACATGAGCCACACGCCCCGCCATGGCGTCGCGGTTGTCGGGTCCGGCTATTGGGGACGCAACCTCGTCCGCAACTTCCACGCCCTTGGCGCGCTCAAGCGCATTTGCGATACGGACGCAGAGGTGCTGCGGCGGTTTCGGGAGCAGTATCCGGGCGTTCGGACCTGTATGTCCCTGACGGATGTGCTGGCGGACGACGGGGTGCGGGGTGTGGTTATTGCTACGCCGGCGGAAAAGCATTTTACGCAGGCGCGCGAGGCGCTTTTGTCCGGCCGGGACGTGTACGTAGAAAAGCCCCTTGCCCTTGCGGCGGCGGAGGGGCGCGAACTGGTCCGCTTGGCACAGGCCGAGGGCCGGGTGCTGATGGTGGGGCATCTGCTGCACTACCACCCTGCGTTTTTGGAGCTGACGCGGCTGGTGGATTCCGGCGAGCTTGGGCGCATCAACTACATGTACTCCCAGCGCCTGAATCTGGGCAAAATCCGGCGCGAAGAGAACTCCCTGTGGTCCTTTGCGCCGCACGATATTTCCATACTGCTGGCCCTTGCCGGCGAGACGCCGGAGCGCGTGCGCGCCGTTGGCGGCAACTATCTGCACCAGCGCATTGCAGACGTGACCGTGACGCATTTGGACTTTCCGTCCGGGCTCAAGGCGCACATCTTCGTCTCGTGGCTGCATCCCTTTAAGGAGCAGCGGCTGGTGGTGGTGGGCGACCGCAAAATGGCCGTCCTTGACGACACACGTCCGTGGCCGGAAAAGCTGGCCACCTACGCCCACCGCATTGACTGGGAGGGGCATATGCCCATCCCCACCCGCGCGGATGCAACGTTTCATCCCGTGGCGGAGGACGAACCCCTGCGGCGCGAGTGCCAGCACTTTCTGGAGTGCATGGACGCGCGCAGCGCCCCGCGCACCGGCGGGGAAGAGGGCGTGCGGGTGCTTGACGTGCTTGGCGCGGCCCAGCGCTCGCTGGAGAGTGGCGGCGCGCCGCAGTGCGCCGCGTCTGCGCCTGCGGCGGAGCCTGACACTGCGCACGGCGGGGCGGCAGGCCAAGCGCCAGACGCAGGCCCCATGCCCGGCGTCAGCGTGCACGAGAGCGTGTACGTGGACGACGGCGCGCGCATCGGGCAGGGAACGAAAATTTGGCATTTTTCGCACATCATGCGAGGCTCGGACATCGGCCGCGACTGCCGCATTGGGCAAAGCGTGGTCATCGGGCCGGATGTGCGCATTGGAGACGGGTGCAAAGTGCAAAACAACGTCAGCATCTACAGCGGCGTCACGCTGGAGGACGGCGTGTTTTGTGGCCCGTCCATGGTGTTCACCAACGTCCGCAATCCGCGGTGCCACATACCGCGTATGCACGAAGCGCTGCCCACGCTGGTGCGCGCCGGGGCCACCCTTGGCGCCAACTGCACCATCGTCTGCGGGCACACCATTGGCCGCTACGCCTTTGTTGGCGCGGGCGCTGTGGTTACGAAGGACGTCCCGGACCACGCCCTTGTGCTGGGCAATCCGGCGCGGCGCACCGGGTGGATGTGCGCCTGCGGCGAACAACTTGACGATACCTTGACCTGCCCCGTTTGCGGCGCGCACCACGAGATGCGCGGCCCCGGGCTGGTCAGTCTGGACCAGACGAATCCCCGCGCAGAGCGCGGTACATATGGAGATGAAGTATGAAGATTCCCTTTATTGACCTGAAAGCGCAGTACCGCACCATCGAAGATGACGTGCGCAGCCGCATCAATGCCGTGCTGGAGCATGGACAGTACGTGATGGGCCCCGAGGTCCACGAGCTGAATGAAAAGCTGGCGGAATTCGCCGGAACCAAGCACGCCATTGCCTGTTCCAGCGGTACGGATGCCCTGCTGATGGCCCTGATGGCCCATGGCGTCGGCCCCGGTGACGCCATCTTCACCACGCCCTTCACCTTTGTGGCCACGGCGGAAGTCATCGCCCTCACCGGCGCGACTCCGGTGTTCGTGGACATTGACCCCGTGACCTTCAACATCGACGTGGAGTCCCTGCGCCGCGCCATCGCCGCCATGAAGTCCGGCGAACGCACCGGGTGCCGCCTGCCCCGCTGCGCCAAGGACTTGAAGCCCCGCGGCATCATCCCTGTGGACCTCTTTGGCCTGCCCGCCGACTACGACCCCATCATGGACGTGGCGCAGAAGCACGGCCTGTTTGTGCTGTCCGACACCGCGCAGGGCTTCGGCAGCGTGTACAAGGGCAAGCGCTCCGGCTCCCTCGGCCACGTGGCCGCCACCAGCTTCTTCCCGGCCAAGCCGCTGGGCTGCTATGGCGACGGCGGCGCCGTGTTCACCGATGATGATGAACTGAATGAGCTTATGCAGTCCGTGATGATCCACGGCATGGGCGAAAACCGCTACGAGAACGTGCGCATCGGCATCAATGGCCGCCTTGATTCTATGCAGGCCGCTGTGCTCCTTGCCAAGCTGAACATCTTCCCCGGCGAATTGGAACAGCGCCAGCGTGTGGCCGATGCCTACACCGAGCAGCTGGCCGGCATCCCCGGGCTGGTGACGCCCACCATCCCCGAGGGCTACAAGAGCGCGTGGGCGCAGTACTCCGTGCTGGCCGACGACCGCAACCTCATCCAGAAGGCCCTGCGCGACGCGGAAATCCCCACCGCCATCTACTACCCCCTGCCCCTGCACCTGCAGAAGGCCTTTGCCTCGCTGGGCTACAAGGAAGGGGACATGCCTGTTTCCGAGGACTGCGCGGGCCGTATCTTCAGCCTGCCCATGCATCCCTACCTCACCAACGAGCAGGTGGCCGAGATTGCCAGCGTCATCCGCGACGCCGTCAGCTAGCCCGCCCCGTGCCCAATGGCATATTCAGGCCGCTTCGCTTGTGCGGGGCGGCCTTTTTTTGCGCGCTGTTCAGGAGGCAGGTGAGGCGGGTTCGCCGCCAAGGTTTGGCTTTGGCGCAAGGGACTTTTTGGGGAGCCAGCAGGCAAGGGTTGTGGCGCTGTCCACGGTGGCGGCGGTGTTGGCGGCCACAAAGTCGTACGGGGCGGTTTGGAGCAGGTTGATGCGCTTTGGCGCGGTGGTGCAGAACAGCTCGCCCCAATTGTTGGTGTAGGCCAGCACCACGTCGCGGTAGGCAGGGTCGTCGCGTTCGGTCATCAGGTTGACCACAATGGCCGCGTGGGTGACGCGCTCGGCGGTCATGGTTTCCTCAATGCTGGTCTCGAAGACGTTGGCCTTGCGGAAGGCGCGGTGCAGCGTATCCAGCAGGTCCACGATGTTGGGCTGGCTGACGGGGGCCAGCAGGTCGCTGCCGCTCACGCTCATGCCCGGGGTGTACAGCCCGTTGGCCACCAGCCACAAAAGCAGGTGGGCCAGACTTTTGTGCCGCCGGATTTCCTCGGTCTGCTTCTTCTTGCTCCCCGGCTGGGCGGGCAGCTCGCCTGTGGCTATCCAGTCCACCGGGGTGCCGGGAATGCCCGCGGAGGAGATATGCACGCCCGTGAAAATTCCGTGTGGGGAATTCATGAAGGGGATGTGCAGGATCTTGTCCTGCCGGGGCTGGAAATGGGCAAAGATTTTGCGGCCAAGGCGCGTTACATCGTCCTGCGTGATGGACACGCCCTGCGCGCCCGCGCTTTTTTGAATGTTTTCGTAGGTGGAGAAGAGAAAGGAAGCCACGCGTTTGCCCAGCTGCATCTGCTGCGCAAAGCTGGCGGCGTTGTCGTCGAGGCTGAGGTGCTCCAACCCTGCGCCGGAGGGCAGCTGAGGCGAGACGTAGGGGTAGACGAATTCCAGTCCCGTATAGCCGCGCGTTTGTCCTTCCAGCACGGAGAGGCCCTCGCGCCGGGTGAAGCCGGTGCGGCTGTCAAAGGCAAGGTCCAAGAGGTGCAGGGCGTCTGTGCGCCCTGTGGCGCGGAAGTGCTCATGCGCGCATTTGTAGAGCAGGGCGTAGGGGTCCAGCCGCCAAAAGTCGAGGGCGTGGGTGGTGACGCTGGCCTTCACGGTTTCGCACAGCAGGGTACGCTTGGCCCTTGCGCCGGTGTAGGTATCCAGCAAGGCAAACTTGAGGATGGACTTGAACGGACTTTTGAGCGCCTTGACGATTTGCCACAGCGACGCGCCAAAAAATTCCTCCGGCGGAATCTGCGGCAGGTGCCCGAGGTTGATAAAATGCCCGCGTGGCAAGATGCCTGATGCCGCAACACGGGCAAGGGCGGCGTCCGTTTCAGCTGCGCCTGCGCCGGGAGGCGCGCACCACCATGCCGGGGCCTGTCCGGCCAGCACCACGGCGGTGCGGTAGAATTCCTCCTTGAGCAGCAGCGCCTGACTGGAGCCTACGCTCTCCGCGTCGCTAAAGCCAAAGTTGTTGTTTTGGATAGAGGTGAGGTCCATGACAAAGAAGTGCACTTCCAGCCCATGGACGTCGTCCGCCCACGCTTCAATGGCGCGGAGTTTGGCCCGGAAGGCGTCGGCTATTTCCGCCTCGGCCGCGTCTTCCTCCCAGCAGACCCAGATGTCGATGTCCGAGCGACCGGTTTGCACAATGGTGCCGATGCTGCCGATGGAGCAGACGGACTCCACGCGGATGGGGGCGGCGTCGCGGTCCGTGGCGGCAAGGGTGTCCTCTCCCAGCACGTCACGGGCGCGGTGCAAGGCGGCAAGGGTGGGCACAAAGCCGCGAATGCGCGCCCCCGGAGCAGGCGACCCGTCCGCAGGCAGGGCGGGGGCTTCCATGAGGATGGGCAAAAGGGCTTCAATGTCCGGCGCAGTGGCGGCAAGTTTGACGCCCGACCAGTCGAGCCGCAGCCGGTTGGCGTGCAGCCACCCCCGCATGGCGCATGCGGCGTCGCGCTGGGTTGCGGCGCGCTCCAGCGCGGCAAGCAGGGCCTTGGGCGCGGCCTTTGGGGCGGGGACCACATCATCGTCCGTTGCGGCCACGGCCTCAATGCGCCGCAGAGTCCAGTCGTCCTGCGCCGCAAGGATGGCGGCTTCATCGGATGTGACGGCGTGGACTGCCGTGCCCAGAACGCGCAGGCCGTGGCAGGGGCAATGCATAAAACTGCCGCCGGTTATGGCCGCACGGGCGAGCAGTACGTCCTGAAACGCTGTCCCTGCGCAGTCCACATTGGTCCATACGGAGAGCGTTGCGTCCACGTGCAGCAGTGTGCAGGAGCGCATGCGGCAGTCCGTGAACTGCGTTCCAGCAAGACTGGTGCGCGTCAGGGTGGAGACGCCAAAGCCGCAGCCGTCACAGCGCGCGCCATCAAACAGGCATCCCGTAAACGTACAGTCCACAAAGGTGCAGTCCTTAAAGCGCGAAAAGGAGAACCGCACCCCCCGGAAGGTACAGCCCGAAAAGGTCGCTTTGGTCATGGCGGCCCATGTCAGGTCCGTGTTGTGGAACTGGCACTGCGTGAAGCTGGCCTTGCGGATGGTGGCCGCAATAAGCGTGGCGCCCTTGATGGTGCACCCTTTGAGGGTGACGCCCTGCAGCCGCGCAGCGCGGGCAACGCCGCCCTGAATGGTCTGGCCGTCCAGCGTTGCCCCTTTGCCCAGCGCGGCGAGAGGGTGGGGCGGCGCAGTGGTTTTTGCCGCACTTTTGGCGCCCATAAGGCCCTTCATGCGGCCCATGAGGCCACTGGGCGGCTCGGGTGGCGGCGCTTGGTCCGGGTCGGGCTTGGGCTGGGGCACGGGCGGGATGGCGACTTCCGGCGGGGCTTGCGAGGACACGCGCGGCGAAACACCCGCTTTGGCGAAAACCTTGGGCGCGGCGTGGGCCGCGAGTTGGGCCAGCACGCCAAGGGCCGCCACCCGCTCAGGCGGGGCCAGATGGCGTAGCGCGTTCTTTTGCGCCGCCCATGGACTGCCAAGGAGAACGGCGGCAATGTCCGCGCGCTGGTCGCCCGCTTCGGTGAACAAGCGTGCGGCCTCGGCGGGAAATTCTAGCGCATCAATGCGGCGCAGCAGGCGCAGGGCGGCAAGGCGGACGGCGGGCGAGGAATGGTGCACGGCGCGCAGGGCGGTCTTATGGGCGGCGGGGTTGTCCCCGGTATTGGGGGCCAGCGCGCCAAGACTGCCCAGCAGGGGCACAATAACGCTGACGGAAGCGCCGGCCAGCAGACGGGCCAACTTGGGCGCCAACTCTGGGGCGTGCAGGCGGCTGATGGTGCGCGCCATGTAGCGCCGCTGCTGTTCGTCAAGGTCCATGGTCAGGAGTTCCTCCAGCCACAGGCGAAAGCGCCCCCGGAGCAGGGCATGCTGGAGGGGAAAGGCCACAGGTGCATCAGCGGCGGTCTGCGTGGCTAAAAACATGAGCACCGCGTCTGGGTCGGTCTTTTGGATGGCGGTGAGGCGCTCGTCCATCACGGCGGTAATGGCGCGGGGGATGCGCCGGGGAAACATGAAGAAGAGATTGATTTGGGCTAGCTGGCGGTGGTGGGGCAGATGCTCCAGAAGCATGCGCAGCTTTTCGGGCGGCAGCCCCTCGCGCAGGAGCAGGCCGGAGAGGGCGTTTTCCCCTGCCGCGCCAAGCTCGGACAGGGCGCTGAGGAGCGGCTGGGCGTCCTCTGGCGGGGCGTCTTCGGCCATGAGGGCGATGAGGCGGGCGGCGGCACTGGCCGCGCGTTGGATGTCCGGATCGTCGCGGTCCGCGCCGCGAAAGTGCCCCATAGCTTCGGCCACGGCGGAGTCCACTCCGCCCCGGGCGGAGCGCAGGGCGGCAAGCTGGTCAACAACGCCGCAAAGCAGGACAGCAGTGGCATCCATGAGCGGTTCGTCCCCCTAGGGCGCGCCTGTGGCGGCTTCGGCAAAGTAGTTGGTCTGCGGGCTGGGGCTCAGGTAGGCGAAGACGTCGCGCGGGAGATTTTCGGGCTTGCGCGTACCGAGAATGTCCAGCCCGTCCTCAATGCCGAGGTCCACCATCAGGGCTTCCGCCTTGGGAATGTCCGGGTGGTGCATGAGTACAACGGGCCGCGCCGCCGTGGCCGGCGTGGAGGACAGCACCATGCCAAAGTGTCCGTTGGATAGCTCCACAATGGTGCCGGGCGGATAGACGCCCATGTTGTGGATGAAGCTGGACAGAATGCGGGCGTCGAACTGGGGGCGCATGGCGGCGTACATATGCTTGAGGGCCCCGTGCGGGGTTTGGCGCGCGGCGCTGTCATTGATGAGGTTTTCAAAGGCGTTGACCACAGCCACAATGCGCGCCAGTGCGGAAATGGCGTTGCCGGAGCGCCCTTCGGGATAGCCGGAGCCGTCCATGGCCTCGTGGTGTTGGCGGACGACATCCACGGCGGCTTGGGGATAGTCGGCAAAGTCCTCCACCAGCCGGGCGCCAAGGATGGGGTGCTCGCGTTGGAATTTGGCGATGGCGCGGTTCATGGACGTGCCGCCTTTGCCGCTGGCGATGTGCATGGGAAGACGTCCCTTGCCGATGTCGTGAAACAGTGCGCCCATGCCAAGGGCGGTCATGGCCTTGTGCGGCAGGCCGATGTCTTTGCCCACCATCAGGGCCAGCACGGTGACATTGAGGGCGTGGTAGTTTTTTGTTTCCTCACGCGGGGGACCGCCCATCAGGGTGAGCATGGTCTCGCGCTGGTCCAAAAAGGTATCCACAAGGCTGGCAACAATGGCGCCCGCCTGTTCGGCCGCATCGCTGGAACGGGCCGAGGCGCGGCGGAGAAGGGCCACCACGCCGGACATGGTGGTCTCGTAGCGCTTTTCGCATTGCTTGTAGGAGCGCCGCCGCTCGCGGTTGCGCTCCACGGTTTGCTGGCGCAGGCCCAGAAGCTCGGCAGAGACGGGAGTGGGCGGCGTGTGCTGCGCTTTGTGGGGCGGGGCGGTGGTCTCATCCACCTGTGGCAGGGGCATCCGGTCCGAGCGTTCAAGGATGCAGATAATGGTTTCCACCCCGGCGGCGCGGATGGCGGCGATGTCCGATTCCCCGGCGATCTTGAACTCCTGCTTTTTCCAAAGCCCCTTGCCGACCTTGCGGTCGAGACGCACGTACAGCCCTGCAACGAGCTGGTCGGGGGATATGATGTATTGCGTCTCCACGGCAGTGTCCTCCGGCGCGGGAGTGGGTCATGCGTACGGCGAAAAGACGGGGCATATCACTATTTGAGTACGTTGTGGCGGTGGTGGTGTCAATGTGGCCGCGGCTGCAGCGGGGGCGCAGGAGAGGGCTGCTGAAAAGGATTTTTCCTTGTGTGGCAGGGGCTTGTTGGGAATGGCCAACCCGCAAAGCCGCGCTGAGGCTGGCGCAGGGTGCGGACAGGCGCTCTGGGAGAGGGGAGGGGACGTCGTCTCAGTGCGGCGTTGGACAGGCCTGAGGCGGCGAGGCAGGGACGCGGCGTAAAGTGGCGGCTTCCGTCGCGCGGAGCGTAACCGCTGGGTGAGAAACGGCTCGGCTGGCGCGGCTGGGCGCGGCGGGGTTAGCCCTCCGCCGCGGCGGCCATGTCTGTGTCGTGTGAGGGAAAAGCGCTTTCGTACACTTTGCCCCATTCGTACAGCTGTTCAAGGATGGGGATAATGCTGCGGCCAAGGTCTGTCAGAGAGTATTCCACGCGCGGGGGCACCTGCGGGTAGACCTTGCGGTGCAGCATGCCGTCGGCTTCCAGCTCGCGCAGTTGGCGGGTGAGCATCTTTTGGGTGATGGAGGGCATGCTCCGGCGCAATTCGCCAAAGCGCATGACGCCGCCGTCCTGCTGGTGCAGGTGGTAGAGGATGATGGGTTTCCATTTACCGCCGATGACTTGGAGCGAGAGCTCAAAGTGGCAGTAGTATTCCTTGTCGCCAAGGCGGCGCAGAGGGCACTGGGGGGAGTCCTTAGGCATGGGTGCTCCGGTGTGGGGTGTGGTATCAAAAAGGGTACTACATGACATATGGGTACCTACTTGCCTTTTGGAAACTTTTAGCCGACAAGATGACATCTGTAAATCACAACCACAGAGGAGAACCACAATGGATATCATGGAAGCCATGCACACCCGGCGCAGCATCCGCAAGTTCACTGACGCCCCGGTCACGGACGAGCAGCTGGAAACCATCCTCAAGGCCGCCATGGTCGCCCCCAGCGCAGGCAATGCCCAGCCGTGGCAGTTCATCGTGGTGACCGACCGGGAGATGCTGGACGCCATCCCCGAGTGGCAGCAGTACGCCAAAGCCTGCCACACCGCGCAGGCCGCCATTGTCGTCTGCGGCGATTTGTCTCTGGAAAAGTACGAGGGCTTCTGGGTGCAGGACTGCTCCGCCGCCACCATGAACATTCTGCACGCTGTGCACGGCCTTGGCCTTGGCGCGGTGTGGTGCGGCATTGCCCCGGTTCAGGAGCGCGTGGCCGCAGCGCAGAAGCAGTTTGGCCTGCCGGACAACGTTATCCCGCTGTCCCTCATCCCCATTGGCGTGCCGGACCAGAAAGCCGGAACCGTTGACCGCTACCGCGAGGACCGCATCCACCGTAACACGTGGAAGTAGGTGCCTGAAAAAACGGGCATTCCCCTTGAAAAAAATGCGCACTCAGAGCAATGTACCGTGAAAATTGGATGGCGTATAACCGTAAGGAGACAATATGGCAGATGTGTTTGATGCGGCGCAGATAGGCTCACTCACGGTTCAAAACCGCTTTGTCCGTTCTGCAACCTATGAAGGCATTGCAGCGGCGGACGGCGCAACCACCCACGGTCTCAATGCCATGATGCGGCATCTGGCCGTTGGTGGTGTAGGCCTGATCATCACCGGACATGCCTTTGTGCATCCGCAGGGGCGCGCTGGCGGACGCCAGCTTGGCATCCACGACGACGCCATGATTCCCGGCCTCAAGGAGATGACTGACGGGGTGCATGATGCGGGCGGCGCCATCTGTCTGCAGTTGGCCCATGCTGGTTTGCACGCGCTTACTTCGGTGACGGGTCAGCCCGCCCTTGGGCCGTCCTCTCATGACGAAAAGGGCACGGAGCGTGGCACTGCCATGACCGAGGACGACATCGCCGAGGTGGTGCGCAGCTTTGGCGAAGGCGCAGCCCGGGCCAAGGCCGCGGGCTTTGACGCCGTGCAGATTCATGCCGCCCACGGCTACCTGCTGTCGCAGTTCCTCTCCCCGTTCTTTAACCGGCGTCAGGACGCCTGGGGCGGCAGCCGCGAAGGCCGCGAGCGCATCGTCATGGATGTGTACGCCGCTGTGCGCGAGGCCGTGGGGCCGGACTATCCCGTGCTTATCAAAATCAACGCCCATGACTATATGATGGCCGCCAAAGAGTGCTACGAGGACGACGACATGCTTCACGTGTGTGGACGTCTGCAGGAGGCGGGCATCACCGCTGTGGAGCTTTCCGGCGGCACCATTTACGACTCCGGCAAGTACGGCCCCTCGCGCATGGGCATGATACGCGAGGCGCGCGAGGGCTATTTCCGCGCGCCGGCCCAGCGCTTTAAGGAGCAGCTGAGCGTGCCGCTTCTTCTTGTTGGCGGCATCCGCTCCCTTGAGCGCGCCGAGCACTTTGTGGACACCGGCCTGTGCGACTTTATCTCCATGTGTCGGCCCTTCATCTGCGAACCTGACCTCGTGAACCGGTGGAAATCAGGAAACAGGGAGAAATCCGCGTGTTTTTCTGATAATATGTGCCGCCGTCCCCTGATGGAAGGGGAGGGAGTGTACTGCGTGCTGAAGAAAAAGCGCAATCGCAACGCGAGAGAAAACGCGGAAGAAGTGAGCTAGAACGGGAGAGAACCATCGCGAAGGAGGCCGTCGCATGAGAGAATCGCTTGGACCCCTGAATGCCCTGTACCCGTCCTTGACCGTTTTGGTCGGGGCCGTCGTGGATGGACGCGAGAATTTTATCACCGTGTCCCACGCCGGGATCATGAACCATGGCAAGGTGCCCTATCTGTCCATAAGTCTGTCCAAGGAACACTACACCACCAAGGGGATACACGCGCACAACGCGTTCAGTATCAACATCCCCTCGGAGGACATGGTGGACAAGGTGGACTACTGCGGGCTGGTCAGCGGCAAGTCAACGGACAAGAAAGACCTCTTCGACGTCTTCTACGGCGATACGGATTTCGCCCCTATGGCGCGGCAGTGCCCGGTGTGCATGGAGTGCCGCGTGTATCAGGTGGTGGATTTCAAAACGCATGATGTGTTCATCGGCGAGGTGGTGCGCACCCATGCGGACGACGCCTGCCTTGTGGATGGCAAAATTGATATTACCACGGTCCGGCCACTGCTGTTTGACATGGCCTCCAAGAAGTACTGGGGACTGGGCCGCCCCGTGGCGGATTGCTGGAAGGTTGGCAAGACCCTCAAGCAGGAAGCCTGAAGGAGCCGCACACGCGGCGCAAGTAAGGAGTTGAACCGATGAAGAAGTCCCTCGGGGCAAAAGTTTTGGCATTTCCCACGCCCGCATGGGCTGTGGGGACCTATGATAAGGACGGCAAACCCAACGCCATGCTGGCCGCATGGGCTGGTCTGTGCTGCTCCAAGCCGCCGTGCGTTTCCGTTTCGCTGCGCGCGGCCACGTATTCCCACTCCGCCATCGTGGAGCGGCAGGCGTTTACCGTCAACGTGCCCTCCGAGGCGCAGGTGAAGGTGGCGGACTATCTGGGCATCGCCTCCGGACGCAACGTGGACAAGCTGGCCAAAGCCGGGCTGACCACCACCGCCAGCGAGCTGGTGGACGCGCCCATCATCAACGAATTCCCCATGGTGCTGGAGTGCAAGCTGGTGCATACCGCCGAGCTTGGCCTGCATACGCAGTTTGTGGGTGAGATTCTGGACGTGAAGGTTGCCGAAGAGGCCCTGAACGAACTGGGCGAGCTGGATACCGACAAGCTGCGCCCCGTGGTCTTTGGCCCCGGAACCCGCCACTACTACGGCGTTGGCGAAGTGCTGGGCAAGGCCTTCTCCATCGGCAAGGACATCGGCTAACGTTTCCTTTTCCCGCGTGGTCGGTCCGCTGTGCGTGGCGCGGCGGACCGGCCTCGTGGTGTTTCCCTGTCCTCTCCCTTGCACCCAGCGGACTGGGTTTTCTGCCCTTGCGCTGTGCGCGTTCCCTCTGTCCTGCCAGATTGTGCGCGGCCTTTGGCGTGGCGGTTGCCTTTTACCGGGACGCCGCGTAACCATCTCTCTATGCAGGTATTTCAAAACATCATCCCGCGTGGGCACTGGCGTCAGCAGTGCGCCGCGTTGGTCGTGCTTGCCGCCATGCTGTGCGGCGGGTGCGCGTCTGTGGTTTCGCCCCCGGCAGCGTCGGGCGGTCCCGCCATCCGCGATGAGGCGGCCCTTGTGCAGCGCGCCAGCGCCTACGTGGACGCGGCGCAAGCGGGGACGCCGCTCATGCCGCAGGATGTGGCCAAGAAACAGGCCACGTATTTTTTGGAGCGCTGGTTTGCGCCGTGGCACCGGAGCGCCCCGGAGACGGCGGCAGAGAAGGTGTTTGCCTATCTGCACAGCGCCGACCCCGGCGCCCTGTACGGCGAGGACACACGCGTGCGCGGGGCGCGCTGGCTGAGCGCCATGCGCCACCGGAGCGCCGTGGAGGAATATCCCAACGCCGGATACGCGGGCATCATGGTCCGCGCGGCGTCCATGCGTGTGTTGCCCACGGCCCGGCCCGCGTATCATAACCCCGCGCTGGCCGGACAGGGCTGGCCCTTTGACACCTTGCAGAACAGCGCGGTGTGGGCGCAGACCCCTGTGTACGTCAGCCATATTGCGCGCAACGGCGCATGGGTGTTTGTGGAAGCGCCCTTTGCCTACGGCTGGGTGCCGGCGTCCTCGGTGGTGCCTGTGGACGGGGCGACGTGCGAGGGCATTGAAAATGGCCCGCATATGGCCATCGTGCGCGACGAGGTGCCCATCCGCGGCACGGGGGGCTTGGCGTCCATGATGGGGCGCATCGGGATGATTCTCCCCGTGGTGCACGACGCCGAAGGCCGCGCTATTTTGGGCATTATCCGTTCCGGCGCGGTGGGGCAGGGCGTGCTGACATGGGGTGTGGTGGATGCGGACGCCATTGCGCCGTTTCCGCTCACGGCCACGCCGCAGGCCGTGGCCCGCATTGCCGACCAGATGCTGGGCGACGCCTACGGCTGGGGCGGCGTGTACGCCAACCGCGACTGCTCGGCCACGCTGATGGATCTTTTTGCGCCTTTTGGCATCCGCTTGCCGCGCAACTCGTCGCGGCAGGCCGAGGCCGGGCGCTTTGTCTCCTTTGAGGGGCTGGACCGGGCCGGCAAGCGCCAGCGCATTGCCGAAACCGCGCGCCCATGGATGACCCTGCTTTGGCAGCCCGGACATATCATGCTCTACATCGGCACGGCGGAAAATGGCGAGGCCGTGATGCTCCACAATATGTGGGGCCTTCGTACCCGCGACGCTTCCGGCGCTGAGGGCCGCCACGTGGTGGGGCGCTGTGTGATCACCACCCTGACTCCCGGAGCCGAGGTGCCGGGGCTGGTGACGCCGCAGGGGCTGCTTCTGGAGCGCATGGGGGGCATGAGCCTGCTGCCGCCGGTCGTGCCGGAGCCGCGTGAGGATGTGGCCTCGGGTGCATCTGCCTGCGGCGACAGGGCCAGCACGGAGTAAGGGCCTTGCCGCGTTCTGCACAGTAAGGCAGGTGGTGCGCCAGTTCGGGGGGACTCCGATGGATGTGGGGCTGGTGTGAGGCTGGCCCTCAGTACTCTGCCTCTACGGCAGAAGCGTGCGCACGCGGGCGGGCGTGGGGCGTACAGGCCCATAGCACCGCAGAATGCCCCATCACGCGAAGCCCGGAATCAATCCCGTCTATGAGAGTCTTCTCGCCCAGAACAACGCCGCATACGCCACCACAAATTTGAACCATGTATCGACGTGACGCGGGGCCGCATACGAAAGCCCGGCATCCTCAGTGAGGATGCCGGGCTTTTTGTGTCGCTACTTCTCCGCCCCATGGGGCGGGTGCTGGCGCTGGGCTAGCGGTCGCGCCGGGGGAAGATGAGCACGCGCTTGAGCGGGCCGTCTCCCTTGGAGCGGGTCTGAATGGTGTCGTCGTCCTGCAGGGCAAGATGGACGAGGCGGCGGTGATAGGACGAGAGCGGTTTGGTGCTCTGCGTGCGTCCTTGCGCCTTGGCCTTGTCCGCCAGATGCAGGGCCATACGGCGGAGGTTGTCGTCCTGCTTGTCGCGGTAGTCCCCTGCATCAAGGTGGATGCGGATGGCGGACTCGAACCGGCGCGATACGATGCGGTTGGCAAGGTACTGCAGGGCGGAAATGGTTTGGCCTTCGCGGCCGATGATCAGTCCGGAGTTGGCGTCGTCATCAATGCGGACCTTCACGCGGCCGGGCTCATGGGACAGGGTCAGGGTCGGCTGGTCGCCCGCAATGGGCTTCAGAAGCTCGGCCATGACTTCGCGGACCACGGCGTCCAGCTCGTCCTGCGGCGGCGCGGGACGGGAGGACTGTTCGGCGCGTGCGGGCTGGCGCGCCGGGCCGCCGCCACGCTGGGGCGTGCGGGGCTGCTGCGCGGGCTTGCTGCGAGGTGCTTCCGGACGGCGCTCGGGACGCGGGGCTGATTTCTCGGGCTGTGGTGTGGCGTCCTGTGCGGGCTGCTCTGGCGCACGTTTTTGGGGCGCGGACGTGGCCGGGGCACTGTGCTGTTTTGGGGGCTGGTCCGTTTGAGCTTTGGGCTGGGCCTTGGGCTGGGCCTTAGGCGCGGGCTGAGGAGCGCTCTTGGGGGAGGCATCCTTGGCCCTCGGCGCGCTTGGGGCTGCGCTGGCGTTGTCAGCAGGCGCGGCGGAGGCAGAGGAATCGGAAGAAGGGGACGGCTCGCCCTGCTTGTGGCTGGGGCGGCGCAGTTCCTTTTTGAAGAAGTCGTCTTCAAGGATGCCGCGCTCGGGGGTGAAGGAGCGGCGGCGGGCCGAAATGCGGGCCTGTTTTTTGCCAAGCCCAAAGATGCCACGGGTTCCGCCGTGGAGGATTTCGACCTCGAGTTTTTCGCGTTCTACGCCGAAATGGCGGCAGGCCATGGCAATGGCCTCGTCTACAGTATTACCCTCAAACTCCTTAAAATCCGTCATGTGGTCTCCTGGTATGGGCGACCGGTCGCATCAGCGTAAGCCGCGCCGGAAGGTGGCGTTGGTGCTCCCTTCCGGCGCGGAATGCAGGCTGAATTAGGCTTTGCGCAACATCATCCACTGCTGGGCAATGGAGAGAACGTTGTTCACGAGCCAGTAGACGACCAGTCCAGCGGGGAAGTTCAGGAACAGGAACGTGAAGATCACCGGCATGAAGAGCATCATCTTCGCCTGGGTGGGATCACCCGGAGAAGGCGTCATCTTCTGCTGGAGGAACATGGTCGCGCCCATGATCACGGGAGTCACGTAGAACGGATCCTTGGCCGAAAGGTCGGCCAGCCAGATCAGGTCCGTGAAGGGAACATGGGCAATAAACGGCGCGTGGCGGAGCTCAATGGCACCCAGCAGCGCCTGGTACAGACCGAGGAAGACAGGAATCTGGAGGAGCATGGGCAGACAGCCGCCCGCAGGATTCACCTTGTACGTCTTGTACAGGCGCATCATCTCCTCGTTCATCTTCTGGCGGTCGTCCTTGTACTGCTCGCGGACTTTGGCCATCAGGGGCTGAATCTTCTTCATCTGGTTCATGGACTTGTAGCTCTTGTGCGACAGCGGCCAGAACACAATTTTGATGATGATGGTCAGCAGGATGATGGCGAGGCCCCAGTTGCCCACGAAGCCGTGGAACAGGTGCAGCAGCTTGAGCAGCGGCTTGGACAGGACGTCAAAGAAGCCGTAGGTGACAAGCTGGTCCAGATTATTGGGGGCCGTTTCAAGATATTGGTCCATCACCGGGCCAAAGTAGTAGCTGGTGGCGACCTTCTGCATTGTATCGGGGGCGATGTTGATGGCTTCTTTGTCCATCTGCAGGCGGAAGAGGCCGTCCTGATAGTTGGTACGCAGCGCCACGTCGCCCGCTTCAGGCGCGATGGCCAGAGCGAAATAGTTGTTCTGAATAGCGCCCCACTGCACGCCGTTATTCAGCTGCATGCCCTTGCCGAGGTCGTCGCGGTCGTTTTCGTCGTCCACGCCGTCTGCGGTGAGGTAGGACACGCGCATGGGGTTATAGCGGCTTTCCTTGGTGGTCAGGTCGCCGGAAGCGATGGACACGCCAAGGCGGCCGGAAATCGGAAGTCCGCCCATATTGAGGAGCTCAACGGACTCGTCGATGCGGTACGTCTCGGGGTGGAAGGTGAGCGTGCGCTTGATGAGCAGGTCGCCCATGGCGCCAAGGAAGGTGAGGCTGTCCTCGCCGCCTTCATTGGTCACGATGACGTCCTTTGTGGTGGGTACGTTCCAGGTATCGCTGCGCCACGTTCCCTGTCCATTCCAGATGAGGCCGAGGGGACCACGGTTCATGCTCTGCTGGGGGATCAGGTTCACGCGGGCGGAATCGCGCTGGATGGTTTCGTGGTACTCCTTCAGCTCAAAAGAGGTGAGGATGCCGCCGGCGGAGTTGAAGACGGCTTTGTAGAGCGGAGTCTCCACAACAATGTCACGTCCGGCCCCTGCCTTGAATGCAGGTGCTGCGGGTGCGGAAGCCTGCTCCATGGTGGTGTTGGCGGCCTGAGACTGTGTCTGCTGCTGGGCCGTTTGGGTCTGGTTTGTCTGGCTGGGCTGCTGCTGCGGCTGTTGGGGAGCAAAGAAATAGCTCCAACCCAAGAGCACGAGCATGGACAGGCCCACGGCAAGGATGACTCGCTTGTTATCCATGAGAAGTACCTGCTAATCGGTGTCGTTTGAGTGAAAAGGGTCCAGACTGCTTTTTCTTGGGCGGGACGGGGTCGTAACCGCCCTTGCAGAAGGGATGACAGCGCAAGATGCGCCAAAGGGCAAGGAGAGAACCTTTGAAAATGCCATGTCGGCGCAAGGCTTCAATGGCGTACGAAGAGCATGTGGGCACGAACCTGCAAGTCGGGGGGAAAAGCGGGGAAATAAGGCGCTGATACGCGCGGATGAGCAAAATAAGGAGGTTGCGCATGCTCTTATCGTTTACGGGGCTTCCTCCCCGCCACGGAACCTGAAGCTTTCTGGGCTTTGACCAGCAGCGCGAGCAGTTCGTCCTGAACAGTAGACATGGACAGCGTGTTGGCGTCCACGTGCCGTTTGGGGACGACGACATAATCGTGTGCGGTCAGGATCCGGTCCTGATGCAGACGAAAGAACTCGCGCAGCAAGCGCTTGATGCGATTACGCCTGACGGCAGAGCCCACTTTCTTGCTTACGGCGAAGCCGGCGCGCCATACCCCATCGGCAGAGCCGGTGGGTAGCGCGAAAAGTAAAAAGTGCCGGGAATGGTATCGCCGGCCTCGCTCGTAGCAAGCCAGGAATTCCGGGCGCCTGGTCAGGCGGTGCGTACGCGGGAAACTTAGACTGCTAATCTTTTGCGTCCCTTGGCACGTCTGCGGCGCAGCACGGCACGGCCGTTCTTGGTGCGGGAACGGACGAGAAATCCGTGGGTTCTTTTCCTGCGGGTGTTGCTCGGCTGATATGTTCTCTTCATGGTGAATTCTCCTTGGCAAAGCTAAACGATAGTAAGTACCCCCAAGGTCATCAAAAGTCAAGGACGCACGGCAACCGCGCGCCCTCGGACCGTCTCGCTCCAGCGCTGGGGATGCGGTCTGGAGCGGTAAGCGCATCGCTGCATGACGCAGGATGTAAGAGGCGCTATGTGCCTCAACGCGAAGGTGATGTCAAGGGGATGCAACAGGTGTGGGTCATGTACGGCTTAAGAGCAGGAAAAGAGCCATGGAGGGGAGCGCGCTGTTTGACAGCGGCGCGGTGACTGCATCGGTGACTGCGATATTGGGGGTGATGCACGGCCCGCCGGCGCATCCGGGAAAAGGTGTTGAGTCCGCGCCATGTTTCGTGCCGGGATACTCTTTTGTGAGGCGGTCAGTAAAAAGATGTGCCGCCTGATGGTGGTGGCGCGCGCATCCGGAGCAGGTGCGGCCTGCCGGGCCTTGGGAGGCACTGTGCGGGGTGCCGGTCGCTGGCGGCGCAGGGGTGTGCGGTTTGGCCCGGAGTTCTTGTGTTTCGGTGTGTTGCGGGCGGTGGGGCAATTCCGACCAAATAACACAGGATTCCTTGACGCCGCCGCATGGCGTTACTACCTCAGGTTCAAGCGAGGTGAGCCCTGCGTCGCCTTCATCCAGTCCGGCGCGGGCGCACGTTGCCGCGCCGCACAGCCGTTCAAGCAGGGCGTCCGCTGCGCCGCACGTTGGCTGGTCAGCCGCAAGGCACCGCAGGGCGTCAGTATGCCCGCGCAGCCGTAGGGAGATGAGGGCAATATCGCACGCGGTAAGATGGCATGGAGCCGTCACCTGCGCCGCGCTGTCTGTAAAAATGCTCATCCCGCTGGCAAGGCGCGCCGAGGAATTGACCACGGCGGCGAATGCTGCGCCGATGGTGCATGATGGTGGGGCTGGGAAAATTGTCTGTTCATCCGAAGGCATGCGTCCTCCCGGACTGCTGTGCTTCGTGCCGTGGCCATGGTATGCGTGATGCTTACCTTGTCTTATCGGCATTCTGCCCTTGCGTCTTGAGGCGTCCGTGGCGGAAAAACATTAGGGATATCCTGCCGTGGCGGGCGTTAAGAGCGATTCGTCCGTAAAGCTGGCAGGTTGCATTCATACCGAAAACACCAAGGAGAGTCGGAAATGTCCGAAGCCGTCGATCAGTATTATGAACTGCGTCTGGAACAGACCAGAAAAGCCCTTGAGAAGAACGGATTCGCCGCCCATGTGGTCAAGGACAAGGACGCGGCCCGCCAGCTTGTGATGGACCAGATTATCCCCGGCCTTATCGAGGAAAAGGGCGCCAAGGTCGTTGGCCTTGGTGGTTCCATGACCATTACGGCCAGCGGCATTTATGACGCGGTGAAGGATGATGAACGCCTTGAGCTTATCGACTCCTACGGCGGCGACCCGGCGCAGTCCATCGCACTGCGGCGCAAGGCCCTGCTCTCCGATATTTTTCTCACCGGCACCAACGCCGTTGTGGAAGACGGCTGTTTGGTGAATCTGGACGGACTGGGCAACCGCGTGGCGGCCATGGCCTTTGGTCCGGAAAATGTCATTGTGGTTGTGGGCCGCAATAAGCTGTGCCCCGATGTGGACACCGCCATGTCCCGCATCAAGGAATTTGCCGCGCCGGCCAACTCCATCCGGCTGGACCGCAAAACCCCCTGTACCAAGACCGGCTCCTGCGCCGACTGTAGCGCGCCGGGCCGTATTTGCAATTCGTGGCTCATCACCGAAAAGTCCGCGCCAAAGCACCGTATCCATGTTGTGCTTATCGGCGAGGACCTCGGCCTGTAGGCGGGAGGAGCGATGCCCTTTGCAACTCCGGCTTGGGATTTGGCCCTGTTTAATGCACTGCATTTTGGCCTGCGGGGCACCGTCCTTGATGTGCTGATGCCGCTTGTTTCGTCGCCGCTTCTGTTATGGGCGGTGGTGGGCGGCGGTTTGGTCCTTGGCCTGCGCCATGTGTCGTGGCAGCGGCGGGCCGTTGTGCTCATCGCCTTGCTGGCGACGCTGGGGCTGACTGACGGCGGGACCAATATCGTGAAGCACAGCGTGGGCCGGGTGCGTCCGCTCAACGCCCTTGCCGGGGTGCATTACCACGAGGATGGCGCATGGCAACAGCGCCCCGCCGACTATGTGCAGACCAAGGAGCGCGGCAATTCCTATCCCTCGGCCCATGCGGCAAGCTCCATGGCCGTGGCGTGCCTGCTGGCGTTCTTCTGGCCGCGCGTGCGGCGCAGCATTTGGCTGCTGCCCCTTGTGGTGGGCTTCTCGCGCGTGTACCTCGCCAAGCATTACCCCCTCGACGTCGGCATGGGGTGGCTCTTCGGCATTGGCGCGGCCCTTGCGACTTGCGCCGTACTCATAGCCCTTGGTCAGGGCGCGCCCCCGGCGCAGGACGAGACCCCGCCGGACGCGTAATCCGGCCACGCCCCAAACGGCGCCCCATATCATCAAAAAAGCCCCCGGCAGAATGTTCTGCCGGGGGCTTTCGTTTATGCATGCGCGGGGCGGGTTAAGGCTCCACGGTGAGGATGTAGGCCTTGTCCCAGTTGAGGTAGGCCTTGGCGACGTTTTGGATGTCCTCGCCCGTCAGGTGCTGGGCTTTTTCAATGATGTCCTGCTCGTAGTGCAGCGGCTCATCGAGCATGACGTTATGCGCTGCCTCACGGGCGCGGGCGGACAGACTCTGGTTCTGGCGGTAGTAGGAGCCGCGCATCAGGTTCTGGGCGCGGCTGATGGTGGCCTTGGGCAGGGGCGCTTCCTTGAGCTGGGCCACGGTGTTGTGGAAGCCTTGCAGGGCCTTTTCCAGCTTGTTTTTGTTGGTGCCGATGTAGAAGGCGAGGAAGCCGGTTTTCGGGGCCTGCCACAACAGGGCGGTGACGGTGTAGCCCAGCCCCTGCTTGTCGCGCAGATCGCTGAAGAGCAGGCCACTCTGCCCGGCGAGGATGTCGCGCAGCAGGTCCAGCTCGGCCCGGTGTTCACCAAGTTCGCCGGGAACGGGGAAGATGGCGAGCAGGTGCGCCTGATTGCGCTCGGCAAGGTTCAGTTTCAGCTCGCGGTCCGTGTTCCAGTCCGGCGTGTTGTAGCCAAAGGGTTCGCCGGGCTGGGCCTTGGCGAAGGACTTTGCCATGGCAATGATGGCGTCACGGTCGTACGTGCCGCAGACGGCCAGAGTCCAGCGCTGTTTGCGCTGGCGCTCCCAGTAGGACAGCACGTCATCCCGCGTGAGTTCGGCCACATCTTCCACGGTGCCAAGCTGCGAGAGGCGGTAGGGCGTGTTCGCATACAGGAAGGGGAACATGTGCTGCAGGGCAAGGCCAAGGGGCTGGTCCTGCAGCTGCTTCACTTGCGCCATCTGCTCCTTGCGGGCGCGGTCAACTTCCTTTTCGGCAAAGGCAGGGGACTGCAAAGTCTCGCGGAAGAGCGGCAGCATCTCGTCCTCGTACCGGGTGGGATACCGCGCGGACAAGACGAAGAAGTCGCTCCCCGCGCTGGCGGAGATGGACGCCGCGCGTCCGGAGAGAGCCTTGCGGAATTCCGGCGCGCTCAGGCGAGTGGTGCCTTTGGTGAGGGCTTTGGCCGTAAGCGAGGATACGCCTTCTTCGCCGGGGAAGATCAGCGCGTTGCCGCCACGGAAGGCCATGGTCATGGCCGTGTAGGGCAGGGTGTCGTCGGGCTGGAGCACCAGCGTATGGTCGCCGGGCAGGTCGATGACTTCCGTTTTGGCGTCATCCTGCGCGGTGCGCTCGACGGATTGCGTCTTCTGCGCGGGCCAGACGTCCTGCATGGTGCTCTTCATGGCCGCGGTGACGGCTTTCGGCTCGTCTGAGGATTTATCAAGCTCCACGGCCACGCGCGCGGCGCCGGGCTGGATGTAGGTATCAATCAGGCGCTGGAGTTCCTTGGCATTCACGGCGTCCAAACGCGAGGCGTAGCGGTCTTCGGCCTTGGTGCTGCCTTCAAAGAACTGGAAGTAGCCCAGCTTGGAGGTCAGCCCGCCGATGGTTTCCCGGCTGGAATAGAGCGAGTCCTGAATGTTCAAGACGGCGCTCTCGTAGTCCTTGTCCGTGAAGGAGTCGCCCGAGAGTCCGGCAAGGGTGGATTGCAGCTCCTTCCAGAAGGCGGGGAGCTTGTCGCCGTCCAGCGTGGCGCTGATGTACAGCATGCCGACCTGATCAAGGGTCATGCTGTACGCGGAGATTTGGTCCACAAGGCCCTTGTCGTACTTGAGGTGGCGGTACAGCAGCGAGGTGTTGTCGCCGCCCAGCATGTGGGCCAAAAGGTCCAGCCCTGCGATGTCGTCGGAGTGCAGGCTGGGGATGGGGAAGGCCACGGCCAGATAGGTTTTGTTCCAAGGGCCCTTGGATACGGCAAAGTGCGGGCCGTCGGCTTCGGGCAGCGGCAGGGGCCGCTTGGGCTTCAGGGTGCGGGTGTTGGTCAGGGAGCCGAAGTGCTTCTGCACCAGCGCTGTGGCCTCGTCCATGTCCACATCGCCGCACACCACGGCCAGCATGGACTGCGGCTGGTAGTAGGTGTCGATGTAGTCCTTGATGTCCTGTCTGGTGATGTTTGTGACCGTCTCTCGGTTGCCGATGATGGGCCACTGGTAGGGCGTGCCGCCCCACAGCATGGGCTGCATGGCCTTGAACACACGGCTGGCGGCGGCGTCCTCGCCGCGTTCCAGTTCGGAGATGACGACCTTTTTCTCGCGCTCCAGTTCCTCGGGGTCGAGGGTGGCGCCAAAGGCCATGTCTTTGATGACGTCGACGCCAAGGGCAAGATGTTCGGCGGGGACGTCTACCTTGTAGACGGTGTAGTCAAAGCTGGTGGCCGCGTTCAGCGAGCCGCCAACGCTCTCCACGTCTGCGGCGATGTCGCCAGCGGCGCGGGTGTCCGAACCCTTGAAGACCATGTGCTCCAGCAGGTGGCTGATGCCCGCCTGCTCGCGCGTTTCGTAGGCCGAACCGGCGTGGACGTAGAGGCGCAGGGAGACAAGGGGAAAACGCGTGTCGCGCTGGACTAGAACGTTGAGGCCATTGGGCAGGACGGTCAGGCTCTGGTCTGCCGCGGCCAAGGCCGGCGCGGGCTTAAGCGAAGCGGCCATACCGAGCACTCCGATGAAAAATAGTAATTTGCGCAGCATAGTGCACTCCATGTTTCTCCTTCGTATGAACCGCCTTGCGGCGCGCGGCCGGGCAAGGCGGCATGACAGGGGCGGCATTGGGTCGTGTACGGACGGCCGGAAAAAAGCCCGCCCGTCCGGCTGATGGTAGTTCCGAATGGGAAAAAGACAAGGGGGAAGACGCAGATGACGCGTATGGAACGCCCCGGCCGGGCGGCCGTTATGGGCTGAACCCGCGCGGCGCGCGGAACGGCGCGCCGCGCAGGGGCGTATTTAGGTGAGGCAGGCTCCGCCGCCAAGGCAGTAGTTCTCAACAAATGTGCCAATCTGCACGCCAAGGTGAACGCATTTTGTGCCGTCAAGACAGTCAGCGGCGTCCTGCTCGCTGATGTGCGTGCTGAGGCTGTGTTCGCCGTTGTCGATGGAGATAAGCCAGTCGCCGGTCTGTTTGTCCTTGGTCACGGTTACACCAAGGCCATGCTTGCCAATTTCCGGGTACAGCGTGCGGATTTTCTCTTCCAGACTGCGTGCATCAATCGTCATGGGCGGACCTCCTCGTGGTCTTGCCTGTGTAGTTCATTGCACTTGCATCACGCTAGCATATGGCGCGCGGCGCCGCAAAAGGTTGCGGCAGCCGTCTCTCCTTTTACTTTTTACGCCATGCGCCTGATGGGTCCTGAATCCACCAGCCTCCGGGCGCCTTGTTTTGCCATGTGCGGGCGAAGACGTCCTGCACCTTGTGGGTTTCCGACGTTTCAAGCGCTTTGGCCACCTCGGCATAGAGGGTGTGGCGCAGTTCATTGTCTGCGCGGACCAGCCGTTTGAGGTCGGCAAAGCTCTTCATGGACAGCCCCCTTTTGTCGCGGATGACCACATCGCCGTTGTTGGCGATGCCGATGACGCCCGAGGCGTAGTGCGGGGCAAGCCGGCCGTGGTTCTGCTCCAGCTGGGCCTTGATGCCACGGATGGCGGCGTTGCTGACCGTGGCCGCGCTTTGGGCGTGGGCCGTGGACGGACCAAGGGCGGCGAGGAAGGTGCGGAGCATGCTCTCGCCGTTGGTGGCGGGCTGCTGCTCCTGTTCGCCGCTATCTGGGGTGTAGATGTCCTCCACAAGGGTGTCGGCGGCCTGCCGGACCTCGGCGGCGGGGAAATAGATATTCACCGTGACGCATGCGCCAAGCATGGTCAGGGCGGTGAGCCAAAACAGGGTGCGTGTGACGCGGCGGGTCATGGAGCCTCCTTGCCGGATTGCGGCGATGTTGTGGTGACGCGCTGAATGCGCTGCATCATGTCCGAAAAGGCAATCCTGTTCTGCGGCGTGCGGTTGATGACATTGATGCCGAAGAGCAGGGGCTTCTTGATCAAATACTCTATCCCTCCGTCGTGGAGCAAGCCCCGCACGGAAAAGATGTCGTCGTCCAGGTGGCAGTGGATGCCGATGCTGTCGTACCCAAATTCCTTAAACATGGACGCAAAGGCCCCCGCCCCAAGCCCGGCCAACCCCTGCCCCGTCCCGATGACGGAGATGGTGTTCACCGCCTTGAGGCTGACGCGCTTTGACACGCCCGGGGCGTCCGTGGAGCGCAGGGTGAGGTCCATGCCGACGGGCTGGCCGTAGGCCACCAGCACGCCCTGCGCCGTGAGGTTCAGCCGCCCGGTGATGCGCCCAACCTCCAGCGCGTCGCTGAGGGGTTCAAGATCAATATCCGAAATGGTGATGGCGTCCACGCCCGCCACCCGCGCGCCGGAAAACGGATGCCGCATGCCGATGCCGCGCAAGTCCCCCGTGCCGCCAAAGAATGTGACACCAAGGGTGCCGGTGGTGGTCAGGGCGTCCTCATCCAGCACGATGTGCCCAAGGGAGCCGGAAAGGCTTCCTTCAAGCGGTACGCTCGTTTCCAGTGCCGCAAGGTCCACGCCATCCACCCGCCCGGAGCACCGCAAGGTCGCGGCGGGGGAAAACGGCGCGTCCACGAGGATGCCGCGCAGGGTAAGGGTGCCGCCGTAAAGAGGCAGAGGGACTTCGCCGCGAGTGCGGCAGTGGTTGGGCTCCAGCCGGACCCGCAGGCCGATGTCCGACGCGGTCCCCGTTGGCAGGGTGAGGGCGGCAACCGTAAGGTGTCCCCAGTCTGTTGGCACGGGGAAGCGCTGCGGGGGGCGGCCTTCGGCGATGGAAAAGGGCAGAATCAGCGACAGGTTTGTGGCGGCCACCTCCAACTGCGGCGCAGTGGCTGTGAGGGCGGGGATGCGGAGTGTGCCGGTGGCGGCTAAGCCCGCCCGTGACGCCGCAATGTCTGCGCGCAGGCTGGCGCGGCCCGTGAGTGTGGCGTCTGCAATGGAGGGGACGATGGGCGCTAGTGGCTCCCTGATGAAGCGGGAAAAGAGCGGTGCGAGGGCGCTCATGTCGATGCGCACCGCCCCGGTAAGGCGCGGGCTGTTGCGCAGTGCGTCCACGCGCCCTTGCGTCAGGGCAAAGGTGGCGGCGTTGCCCACGTTTAGGGTGGCTGTTAGCTCGCGCAGGTGGTCCGCGCTGGGGCGCTGGCAGGCGGCGTCCAACACAAAAGGCATGTCTGCAAAGTTCATGTACAGCGTGGTGTAGAGCAGTTCGCCGCTCTCGCAGACCACTGTGGCCTGGATGTCGCGCCCTGCATTTTCTGCCGCAAGTTGGAGGTGCATGCCATCAACGAGCAGGCTGTCGTCCTCCGAAGCCATGGCGATATCGCGCAGGTCGGCATTCAGGCGGTAGCGCGGGCCGTGTGCGGTATGGTCCAGCATGAGCGCAATGTCTGTCGCGCCCGTCGCGGGCGGCACAACCTGCGGGAGCATATCAAAGGCGCGGAAGAACCCCAGCGCGCCGGAAAGCGTGGCATCCGGGGCGCGCAGACGCAGGGAAAAGCGCTCTGGGGTATCCAGCGGGATGGCGGCGGAGCCTGTGATGCGTCCAAGGGGCGCGGTGGTCGCGCTCAAGGAATCTATAGTCACGGCATCTTTACCGAGGCCCACAATACTCTGCGCCGTGATGGGGCCAAAGGGCAAGGGGCTGCCGGCAACACGCAGGGCATCCTTGGGAATGCGTAGGTCATGGATGGATACCACAGGCGCGAGCGGCGTTCCGGACAGGGCAATGCCCGCCTGCGCTTCTGTGAGGGAGAATGGCGCGTCAGCGTCCGCCGCTGCGTAGCGCAGGCCAAGGCGCATTTCGCCATCGAGTTTGATCTCTTCAAGGGAGTCCGGTGGGAGCATGAACGTCGCGCCCATGGTTCCGGACCAGTCAAGGCGTGTGGGCCCGTGCGGCCATGTGATTGAGAGGCCATCTGTGGAGATGGCGGCGCGTACCGGGGCTGTGCCCGTGTCCCCCGGTGGGCGGTCCAGCGCGCAGGTAAAGTGCACTGCGCCGTCAAGCTGTGGGCGCGCGCCCTGCGGCAACAGTACCCCGAAAAACGGGGCAAGGCGCTTTGCCTCGGGGATGATGCCCCGCAGGTCCAGTGCCTGGACGCCCTTTGGGGTGAGCGTTCCCGAGCCTTCGGTGTGCAGAACATTGTCTACCGTTATGGACAGGGACTGCACACGCAGAGTGTCGTCGGCAGTGAGCAAAGCGCCGGCCCCCCGCACATCGACGGATGTTATCGGAATCAACCGTTGGCGCTCTGGCAGGATGAGCGAGCGGGCCGTCAGGTCAACGGAGCGGACATGCAGGGTTGCCGCATCCCACAGAACCTGCGCCGTGAAGGCCGCATCACCCGTGAGTTTGGAGCTGGTGAAATGGATATTCGGCATGGTGACAAGGCCGTCCACAGCGCCGTCCGGCAGGATGCTGCCGGATGAACGCAGTGTGGCCGTGGCAGTCACCGACCCGTGTTTCTCCCGGGCGAAGGAGAGCGTCGCGTCGGAAATCCACCGCATGGCTAGGCCGTCACGCGCTGCCGTTATGGACAGATGCCGCAGCAGCGCATTGCCCTGCGGTGAGGTGATGCGCAATTGCCCATCATGGATGCTCAAGTGCTCCGCAAGGATTGGCAAAGGCGTCGGAGCAGGGGCGGGGGGCGCGTCTTTTGGTGCGGAGTCCGTCGCCTTGCCCGCCGCAAGCACAAGCAGCGGGCGCTCGATTTCAATGCGGGAGAGGATAGGGCCGGGGCCGAATATGCCGCCCGGTGCAAAAGTGACGGCACCTTTTGGAATGCTGAGGGTCATCCCCGGCGCGGAGGCTTTGGCGCGCAGTACCGTCAGGCGCGGCGGGGTGAACGACAGCGCAATGTGGTCGATATGCAGCGCGATATCCGCCGCATTGGCCGCGCGCTGGGCAAGGGGGATGAGCAGACGGGGGGAGGAGACAAGCGCCGTGGCCAGCGCAATGACCACAAGGAGTCCCGCCGCGCAGGCTAGGCCCGTGCGGCGCAGGAAAAGCCGCCGCCGTTTTGGGGGCGGCTGCGGGGAGGTGTGGACCTTCATGCGGGTGGCTCCAATGACATGAGCCAATCATAGCAGAACAGCCGCCTTGTGCCGAGGACCATTCCCGCCGCGCAGCCCACAGCTACGGAACGACAAAACGCCCCCCGGAGTGGTCCGGAGGGCGTTTCTCTCTCTTTCCCGAAGGGGTGCGGTCAGCCTTCAGCGGGGTTCAAATTTTGCTGGATGATGGCGGCATCGCCTTCCTCGGCCTGAGCGCCAAGGGCTTTGGATGCGCCGTGACAGATGATGGTTTCACCCGTCATCTCAACGTATCCGGCGGAAAGCACCGTGGAATAGGGCAGCTGCTCCCGCATCTCCTCGTGGCGAATCTTGTGGGAGAAGAGCACGGGGCTCGGCTGGCCGGAGAAATCTTCAAAAAGGATGTACTTCATGGGTCCTCCTGCTGGCAAAAGCCGGACGTGCGCCGTCCAGTCGTGGTGGATGTATAAAGCCAATCGTCCGCCTTGTAAATCCGTAACATGCCGGACAGGAAGAGGAAAGCCGCAAGCCCCCCCGCACCGCGCCTGCGACTGTGACAGCAGGCGAGACGACGGGGATGAAATGTCCAGTGCCGCGATGAAGTTGCAGTGTCCGGGAAAATGCCAACACAGGTGGTCGTCACCGATGTAAAGAAGAAGACAGAAAAAGAAAAGAGGCAGGACTTATGGAAACTGATGCACGGGTGTGAAACATCAGTTCCGTGGTGTGGCTATTTTGATGATGTGGTGAAGTTTGTTGGCAGAGGGGGTTGATTCAATGTGATAATTGTGCAAGATACTATGTACAGTCTACTCGAATGTTGTGAGCGGGAGTTTCCACATTCAGTTCTGGCGGAGTGCATGGAACGAAAGGATTCCTCGCCGGGAGTAAAAAAGGAGATGCTATGATGGACGATTACTTGAAAGAAGCACTTGAGATCGTCAAGGCGCAGGCGAGTGTCCGTACATTGACGGAAGAAGAGATAACGTCAATGGTCCAGAAGTTGGCAAACGGCATTAAAGGCATCGCCGAAGGCGCCCCCCGCGCCGAAGAAAAGCAAGAACCACCCGTCGATCCCAAGAAAGCCATCCGTGAGAAGTCCATCATCAATCTTGAAGATGGCAAGCCCTATAAGATTCTCACCAAGAAGAACCTCGCCAAGTTTGACCTGACTCCCGACGAATACCGCGAGAAATGGGGCTACAAAAAGGGCACCCCCCTCATCTGTAAAGCACTGCAGCGTGAACGCCGCAAAAAGATGAAAGACATGCGCCTGTGGGAAAAAAGAAAGGAAGCCCGCAAGAAGGCGAAGCAAAAGAAATAACCGCCCCATCGCGTCCTCCCTGTACGACCACAAAAGCCCCGCCAACCGCGGGGCTTTTTGTTGCGCCGCGCTGGCTGGGGGCAGGTGGAAGCGGGGGGGGGGAGATGGGCGGGGCTGTTTGTGCTCCGCAGGTTTAAGGGCCGCGGGCCCTTAAAAATCCCATGTGCGCACAAGCCGGTTACCCTTGTATGGCACAGCCGTCACCCCTGACGGCTCTCGTCTGTGTGGAGAATTTTGGGGGCGGTGAGCATCCCTGTTGAACGAGGCGAAAAGAATACGGAAGAGCCCCCCACACACGACGCCACACCCCACCCCTCTTTTCTGGGCGGCCCCCGCCCAGAAAAGTATAAGGATTCTTAAGGAAATTATTTCCTTAAGTCGCCGAAGGCCCTCTTTCCTTCTCTTCTATAAGACACCGGCCGGACATAAAAATGCCCGGCCGGTGTTGGTTGCTGTGAGAAAGCCGCGAGGTTGCTACGAGGCTTCACGCAGGGTGGAGTAGTCCTTGTGGCTGGTCATGCGCACTTTGGGTATGGCGTACTCCGGGGCAAAGAGTCCTGCGCTGTGTTGCATTTTGGTAAAGGAAATCCCGGCAAGCTGCGCAATGGTGATGGAGAGGGTGCGGGTGCTGTAGGGGGTGAGCTTGCGGGCTTTGATGCGCTGCGCAAGGCTGGGCGCATTGGCCGCGTATTGCGGCGAAAGCCAAGTGACAAAGGGGATTTCGACCATATGCCGGGAGGGATAGGCTTCGGAGCACCCTCTGATGTCGCGGCTGTCGTAGACATCTTGGCCGTGGTCGGAGAAATAGAGCACGGCGCTCTTTTTTGGGCCACCGTTTTTCATGGTGTTGATGACTTCGGAGACGAACCAGTCCGTGTAGTAGATGCTGTTGTCGTACTCGTTGATGTTCTTTTTGTGCTTGTCGTCAAACCACGGCTGGGACGGGATATCGTCAACAGTGGTGAAGTGGTTGAACGAGTGCGGATAGCGCAGGGAGTAGGACAGGTGCGAGCCGATTTGGTGCAGGAAAATGGCTTTCTTCGGGGCGCTGTCCTGAAGCGCTTTGTCCAGCAGGGGGAGCATAGCCTCGTCGTAGGTGCAGGTCTTCCCTGCGTTGCGGGAAAGGTTGACGTATTTGCGCACCTTGCAGTGGCTGTTCATGGTTTCCAAAACATTGGTCATGGATTTGATGACCGGCTGGTTTGAGAACCAATAGGTCTTGTAACCCGCGGCATTGAGCACATCAATGATGGAGTAGGAGTCTTCGAGGTCCTTGGCAGGAAAACGCAGGCATTGCTTGAGGCTGGGGATGGTGTGCGTTGCGGGTGAAATGACATCGTCGAAGACGGTAATTTCATTTTGCAGCGCGGCCAGCTTGGGAGTGGTTTGCCTATGGTAGCCGTAAATCCCCATGTGGTTTCTGTTGGCGGACTCGCCAACGATAATGACCAATGTGTCGGGGGCGTTTTGTATGGAGAGTTCTCCAAGGCTGGCGGGATCGAAATCTTCGGATGCCAGTTTAATGGAGCGGAGCTCGTTGAAGTAGCGGTTCACGCTCCACACGCTCATGTAGCCGTGGTGGGAGCTCAGAAGCTTAAAGCCTTCGTCGTAGGCTTTAAAGCCGATGACGCCGCTGGCGATAAGGAAGAAGGCAATAAGCGCCTGCCCCATTTTAGTTATCGGGGCAGGCCTAAGCTTGCGGTAGGCGTTGAGGCACAAGATGGGGACGACCCAGCATGCCAAGCACAGGGCGAGCTTGAAAAATGAAAATTGCTCCACCAGCAGTTCACTCGCCTCTTTAGGTGTGGTCTCGATGATTGCTTGGATAGCAAAGGGCGAGAGCACAGAGGTGTAGGTCGCAATGTGCAGAATGTTCAGTACGCAGCTAACGCCGAGGAAACCGAGGGCGAGAAGCAGGTAGACAATGCCAAAGCGCCCAAGGATGAGAAGCGGCGCGGCAAAGAGCATGTCGATAAGGAGCGAGCGCGCAGTATCGGCAAGGAAAAATATACGGAACGTGCTGAAAAAGAGAAAAAGCCCAATGAACAGGCTGAATGAGGCAAAAGCGGCATAGCCGAGGCCAAAGCGTTTGAGAGGCGTCATAATGTATCCTTGTGCGGGGTAAAGCAGCGGGGGCGGCGGCCCCGCGGGTTACATCCGTCTATCTTCTGTAGACAGGTACCACTGGTAGGTTTCGGCGAGGCCTTGGCGCAGGGGGCGGGTTGGGGTCCAGCCGAGGGCGGTGAGGCGGGTGGTGTCCAGCAGTTTTTGGGGAGTTCCGTCGGGACGGGAGGTGTCGAAGGTGATGTCGCCGGTGTAGCCCACGGTGTCGCGGATGCATTCGGCGAGTTCACGGATGGTCATATCCTTGCCGACGCCCACGTTGACGATGTCTTCGCCGGTGTAGTGCTGCATCAGGTGCAGGCTGGCGTCGGCCATGTCGTCCACGTGCAGGAATTCTCGGCGCGGGGAGCCGGAGCCCCAGACGGTGACGCTGGGCGCCCCGTCGAGTTTGGCCTCGTGGAATTTGCGCAGCAGGGCGGGGACGACGTGGGAGGATTCCAAGTCGAAGTTGTCGCCGGGGCCGTAGAGGTTGGTGGGCATGAGGCTGATGGCGTCAAAACCGTGCTGACGGCGGTAGGCCTGGCACATCTTGATGCCCGCAATTTTGGCGATGGCGTACCACTCATTGGTGGGTTCCAGTTCGCCGGTGAGGAGGTGTTCTTCCTTCATGGGCTGGGGCGCAAACTTGGGATAGATGCACGAGGAGCCGAGGAACAGGAACTTTGTGACGCCGGAGCGCCATGCCTCATGAATGATGTTGGTCTGCATGGCGAGGTTGTCGCGGATGAAGTCCGCAGGGCGCGAGGCGTTGGCGAGGATGCCCCCGACGCGCGCTGCGGCCATGAAGATATAGTCCGGCTTTTGCTCTGCCATAAAGTCGCGCACGGCCTGCTGCTCGGTGAGGTCGCAGTCCTTGTGCGTGGCGGTGATGATGTTCGAAAAACCGGCGCGCTGGAGGCTCCGGATGATGGCGGAGCCAACAAGGCCGCGGTGTCCGGCGACGTAAATGCGGGAATCAGGATGCATGTTCAGTCTCGTGTGGTTGCTGAGAGAAGACGCGCGTAGACGCCGCCGCAGGGTGCTGGGCGGCGCGCTGTGCGTCATGAAATATGTGCGAAAGGCTTATTCTATATCGCCGTTTTCGGCAATCTTCACATCCTCATAGGGCGCGAGGCGCTTGCGGTACCACTCCAGCTTGGCGTGCTCCATGGCGTTGGAGCACATGGCCAGCTTGGCATAGCTCTCGCCGGTGCGCTCCACGACAAGGGTTGCCAGCTTGTAGATGCAGTAGTTGAGCTCCCCTTCGCTGGTGACGTTGTCTGCCAAGGTGCGCAGGGCGTCGTCGAAACTGTCGCGTCGGTCCTGAGTGATGTAGGGCATGGCGGCTCCTACCGCGGGAGGCGGATGGTGTTGAGAATGTCCTGTGGCACGGCGTCTGCGGCGATTTCGCACAGGCGCTCGTGGTGGGTGAAGAAGATGACCTGCGTGCGCCGCGCAAGCTCGGCAAGGACGCCAAGGGTGGCGGCGGAGCGCTCGTCGTCAAAGTGCACAAGGATATCGTCCACCACAAAGGGCAGCGGGGCGTTGGCGTCCAGATACCGTTCCAGCGCGGCAAGGCGCAGGCTCAGGTAGAGCTGGTCGCGCGTGCCGTCGCTCATGCCGGTGACGGGGACGGTGTCCTCGCCGTTTCGAACGCCCACGATGACCGGAGTGTCGCGCTCGTCGATGTCCTGTTGCAGACCGCTGAAGGACTCCAGAGTCAGGCGCGAGAACAGTTCGCTGGCGCGGGTGAGGACGGGGGTTTGATGCGCCTTGCGGTAGCGCTCAATGGCGTGGGCGAGCACCGTGTGGGCGAGGCGCAGGCGGATGTAGCGGTCCACGTCCGTCTGGATGGCGGCAAGGGTCTGCTCCGCGAGTTCGGCGCTGCGGGCCGCGCGGGAGGTGCCGTCCATGGCCTCGCGGCGGGACTGGAGGCTGCCGATGGCGCGTTCCAATTCGCTGCGCTGGGCTTCGGCGTCGGCCTTGCGGCGTTCCAGTTCGGCCAGTTCGGCCGCGGCGGCGTCGGGATCCGTAGCGAGAACGTCCTTGATAAAGGCTTCGGGGTCTTCTCCGCCGCGGAAGGTGCGCAGTTGCTCTTCGGCCTCGCGCAGTCCGGTTTCGGCGCGGCGGCGGGTGCGCGAGCGCTCCTCGGCCTGCGGCAGTTCGTCGGTGCTGGCGACGCCCGCTTCGGCGCGCAGGGCTTCCAGCACGGCGGCGGCTTCCTGCGCGGCGGCGGTGACGGTGGCGAGTTCGTCGCGCTTGGCCTGAAGCTGGTCGGTGAGCAGAATGTGGCGCTGGTTGTCGGCGGCGGCCGTGGCAAGGCGGTCACCAAGGCGGGGGACGGCGTCCAGCGCGTCGAGTCCCTCAAGGTCTGGCGCAAGGTCGGCGATGGCGGCTCGGACGTCCTTGGCGTAGGCGTCGTAGTCGGCAGTGATGTCCGTGATGCGGCGCTCCGTGCGGGCGCGGGCATCAAGGGTGGTGAAGAGCTTGGTCAGCGTACCGGTGATGGTCTCCGCCATGTCGGGTTTGGCGCCGCTGGGCATGGCGAGGGGCGCAAGAGCGCTCTCCCATGCGTCGCGGGCGTCGCGGGCGGCGGCCTGTGCGTCGGCAAGGGCGGCCTCTGCGTCCTTGGCGGCGCGCTCAAGGCGGCGGAGTTCCGCGTCTGCATCCTCGCGCGTGCGGCGTGCGGCTTCGGCGGCGCGGACCATATCGTCACCAGCGGCAACGGCGTGCTGGAGCTTGGTGTCCGGCGGCAGGTCGGTGCCAAGGTCGCGCAGGCAGGCGAGGATATCGTCGCGGCAGGCGCAGACGGTGCTGGCGATGTTTTCCGTAATGCCGCGCTGGTCGCGGATTTCTGCGGCGTCCACGGTGCGCAGGGCCGTCAGGTCCTTGAGCCAGCTGAGCATGCCTTCGGGGTCGTGCGGGGTGATGCCTGCAGGCTCCCACAGGGCGACCCAGCTGCGCTCTAGCGCGGCGCGCTGGTCGCTGAGGGCGGCGGATTCCGTTTCAAGGTGGGCGATGTCGGCTTCAAGGCGGGCACTTTCTTGGCGCGCGGCGTCGGTGCGGGTGACGCGTTTTGCGTCGCGGAAAAGGGTGTCGGCGGCGTTGTCGGCTTCGTTTATGGCGGACTGGAACGCGTCGGCAAGGGCGTCCGGCGTGGGGTAGCTGTCGCGGAAAGATTCGTCCCCGGCGGTCCACGCCTGCCGGACAAGCTGCCATGCCCCGTCGCGGTGCTGGCGCAGGGCGGTGAGGGTGTCGCGGCTTGGGACCTCGCCGCCAGAGCGCAGGTGGTCCAGTTCGGCCAGCCTGTCGCGCAGGGCGGTGCGGGCTTGGTCGAGGGCGGTGTGCGCGGCTGTCTCGCGGTCCTGTTGGGCGCGGAATTCCTTTTCCATGTTGCGGACGGTTTCCACCGGCGGCACGGGCAACTGCTCGGCGGTCTCCAGTGTGGCGTCCGGCAGGCCCATACGGCGCAGGGCGCTGGTGGCCTTCTCCTGAAGGGCGCTCAGGCGGGTGCAGGCGTCGGTGTACTGCTTGCGCAGGTCGCCGTGGGCGCGGGTTTGTTCAAGAATATTGGCAAGGGCCGTGACGTCGGCTGGCTGGGGCAGTGCGCCGAGAGCCTCGCGCTGGTGGGCGAGGGCTTGCTGGGCCTGCGCCTGGGCGCGGCTGGCGCGGTCCTCGCGGTCCTGCATGAGGTTCAGCTGTTTGGCGGCGTGGGTGATGGCCGCCATCTGGTGGTCCGTCAAGCGGATGGTCTCCGCGTCCTCAAGGGAGAGGTCCGGGCGCAGGGCGTGGAGCAGACGCTCCGCCTGTTCCGCGTGCTCGCGGCTTTCGCGGGTCAGGGCGGTACGGTCCGTCAGGGCCTTGCGGTGGGTTTCCTCGGTGCGGGTCAGGCTCTCTATGCGCGACGTGGCGTTAAGGAGCGCCTGCGGAATATCAAGGGCGGAAATGTCGGCCTCAAGGGCGTCGATGGCCGCGCTGAGGTCCGCCGTGCGGGTGTCCGCGCTCCTGAGTGCGGCAAGGGCGTCGTGACGGCGGGAGGGGAAATCATCAGGCAGCAGGGGGGCGCCTGCTACGGCGGCGAGTTCCTCACGCAGGGAGTGCTGGCGGCTGACAACGGGGCGCGCGTCCCCAAGACGCTGCAGGCGGCTCATGCGGCGGGTGAGGTCGCCAATGGTCTGTTGCAGGGCGGAGCGGCGGGTTTCGTGCGTGGTGAGTTCCTGCTCCAGTTCCGTGAATTCTTCGGGCGTGGTGGCGGCGTCGCGCTCGTCCTGCCGGTGCTGCTTGAGAGTGGCAAGGGCGCTATTGATGCGCGGGTTGCTACCGCGCCCTTTAAACAGCGCGTCCTGCTCCGCGCCAAGGGCGCTGAGGGTGTCGCGCAGGTGGGCGATGCCGGAGCCTGCGGCAAAGAGGCTTTCGCCAAGGCTGCCGCCCGCGCTGAGGATGTCGCGCCCGCCCTGGGCGAGGGTCTGGTGGCTGATGCCAAAGAGCGCCTCGAACATGTCGCGGTCCACGCCGGAGAGCAGGCGCGCGAGGACGGCCTCGTCCATGGGCGCGCCGCTGTCGTCCTGCAGGGTGTTCTTGCGGCCCTTGCGGCGGGTGAGGCGGATGCTCTCGCCCGTGCCGTTCACAAGCTCCGCGCCGATGCGCAGGGCCTTGTTGGGATGCACAAAATTGTCCTGCGTTGCGTGGGGGATGCCGTAAAAGAGGTTCGTCACCGCGCGCAGGGCGGAGCTTTTGCCCGCTTCGTTGGGGCCGAACACCACGTGCAGGCCGCCGGTCCTGGCAGGAAAGTCCAGCGTGGCGTCGGTGAAGGGACCGTAGGCGGCAAGGTGCAGGGCGCGAAGCAGCATTAGGACGCCTCCCCGGCCCCGCTGATGCGCGGCAGCACAAGTTCGCGCACGTCGCGCAGGAGTGCGGCGCGCTGGGCGGGGTCGTCTAGGTCCGGCAGGGTGATGTCCGCTGCGCCGCTGCGGGAGAGGGCGGCGCGCAGGTCCTTGAAGTCGATGCCCAGTTCGGCAAAGGCTTCGCCGCTGACTTCCAGCTCATCCAAAAAGCGTACAAGGTCGCCTTGCGGGGTGTCGGAGTCGCGCAGGGCGTCGATGTCGATGGGGGTGGTGGTTTCGTCGATGACCTTTTCCACCCATGCGGAGCCACCGCTGGCATCCGTTGCCGCCGTGCGCAGGAGGTTCTGCGCGGCTTCCGGGTCGGCGGCGAGGGCGCTGTGGGCCGCGCAGGGGCCGGAAAGGTGAATGCGCATGGCGAGGGGGCGTCCCTCGGCCTCGGCAAGGTGGCGCTCCATGGCGGCAAGGAAGCGGTCGCAGATGGCGGCGGTGTCCGGCGCGTCCGCGGCGTCCACGGCAACGCGGGCAAAGCGCATGACGTCCAGCGGCATGAAGCGGTAGGCGGTGTGCCCGCTGTCGTCCACATCCACGCGCACGCAGCCCTTGGGGCCGGTTTCGCGGATGTTGCGGCCCTGAAGCACGCCGCTGTAGATGACGGGCGGCGTTTCCACCAGCACCTTGTGGTCATGCACGTGGCCGAGCGCCCAATAGTCGTAGCCATGGGCGGCAAGGTCCGTCTGCGAGCAGGGGGCGTAGTTGGCGTGGCCGTCAACGCCTGCCACCGCCGTGTGCAGTAGACCAATATTGTATAGCCCCGGAACGGGGGGAGGGTAGCTTGCGGCAAGGTTCTCCGTCACTGTGGCCCCGGCAAAACTCTGGCCGTGTACGGCAACGCCGATGTCGTCAAAGCGCACCGTCTCGGGCCGGTTGGCGCTGAGGACGTGCACGTTGGCGGGCAGCGTGAGGGAACGCGTCATTTTGTTTTGGGCGTCGTGGTTGCCCCGGATGAGCACAACATGGGTCCCGGCCTCGCGCAGACGCGTCATCTGGCTGGCGAAGAACAGCCCGGTCTGAAAGTCCTTCCAGTCGCCGTCGTAGACGTCTCCGGCAAGGACGAGGAGGGGGATATTGTCATCAATGATGATGTCCACGAGGGACGTCAGCGCGCGCCGCGATGCGCCGCGGACGTCGTCCACGGGCGCGCCGTCGTAGCGTTCAAGGCCTTTGAGCGGACTATCAAGATGGATGTCCGCAGCATGGATAAACGTGAGCATATGGTGTGTGTGGTCCCGCTTTGTGTGATGTCGTTGTCGTCAGGTCGTTAGGTACACGAAATCGGGAGGGGAATCCACAAGGGCGGACAGGCTGGGTGCGCCGCGGGGGGGGGACTGCCGCAGAGGGCGGCAGGGCGGCGGCAAAGTGGCCGGAAAAGGAGGAAAAAGGGCAAAAAAAAGAACCCGCCAGATGCGCTGTATCGGTTATCCGACAGACTCCCGGGCCAGTCACTGGCTGTCAGCCCTTGGGAATAGTCATGCGCGGCAGGTTCCCTGCAGGGGCGTCTCTGCACGCCCGGTATGGAGCTGGGGCTCTTGTCGCACATTACCTCCTGTTAAGGTGACACACGTGCTGTGTGTATCGGGTCAGGACAATTCCTGTTGACTCAACTGTAAAACGTGTGGCGCGGAAGTCAAGGCTTTTTGGAGTGTAAAAATGCGTTTGTGCAGTGCGCGGTGTTTCGCTTTGCAGTGTTGTGCAGTGCTTGCGGCATGTTGCTGTGTGTTTGTGCAGACAATGAATTTCCCCACTTTTTTGGGAGAAAATTCAAAAGCCGCCAGTGCCCGGCATTTTGGGCGCTGGCGGCGTGGTTTTGAGGGGGGGCAGTTAGTGGCAGCAGTCGTTGGCGTGGTCGTGCGCGTGGTCATGGGCGTGGTCGTGCCCGCTCTGCCTCATGCTGAGGATGACCAGCACAACGAGGGCGATGGCGCAGACCATGGTGAAGGGGGTGACGGATTCCACTTCCGTGCGGTTCATCCATGCGGAGATGTCCGTACCGAGGGCGGCGTAGAGGCGGTTGGTGAGCCAGCCAAGGCCAAGGGCGCACAGGGCGATGGCGCCGATGTACACAGCCACGGCCTTGCGCCCAAGAATGCGCGCCACAACGGCGATGGTGGCCGTGTTGGTGGCGGGACCAGCCAGCAGAAAGACCAGCGCCGCGCCGGGGGACAGCCCCTTAAGGGCCATGGACGCCGCAATGGGGGTGGAGGAGGTGGCGCACACGTACAGCGGCACGCCCACAACCATCATGATGACAAGGGAGGAGAATTCGCCGCCGAGGTAGTCTTCAAAGAATCCGGCGGGGACCAGCGCGCCGATGAAGCCAGCGGCCAGCACGCCGATAAGCAGCCACATGCCGATGTCCGAGAGCATCTCGCCAAAGGCGTAGCGCAGGGCGTCCTTGAGGCGGGTGAGAAACGGGGGCTTGTGGGCGCTGGCGGAGTCCGTTTCGCAGCATCCGCCGCTGCACCCGCAGGAGGAGGCCATGGGCAGCTCCGCCCCGCGGGTGGCTTCCGGCTCGTCGGGGAGGATATTCACCAGCAGGCCCGCCACCGTGGCGGTGATGAAGGCCGCCAGCGGACGCAGCACTGTCATGATGGGGTCAAGCAGCGCCCATGTGACGGCAATGGAATCCGCCCCGGTTTCGGGTGTGGAGATAAGAAAGGACGTGGTTGCGCCGCGGCTAGCGCCCTGTTTGCGCAGGCCCGCCGCCGTGGGGATGACGCCGCAGGAGCACAGTGGCAGGGGAATGCCAAGCAGTGCGGCCTTGAACACGGACCCGGACGACGAGCGCCCAAGGTGCCGCGCGACAAAGTCGTCGGGCACCAAGGCCTTGACGAGGGCGGATACAAGAAAGCCGAACAGCACAAAGGGCGCGGCTTCATTGAGGACAATCCACGTTTCGTTGGCGAAAGTGGCGAGAAAGTTCATATCGTCTCCTGTATGCCGGGGCGAATGTGCGCGACCCGGCAGGGCGTTGGAGTGTGGCGTGCGCTGGCCGGACCACGCTAGGTGGCGCTGCGGTCCTCAAGCACGTGGGCAAGACCTTGCCCCATGAGCAGGCGCACATGGTCGTCATCAAGGGCATAGAAGACGGATTTGCCGACCTTGCGGTTCCGCACCAGTTTGGCCTGACGCAGCAGACGCAGCTGGTGGGAGACGGCGGACGAGGACATGGAGAGCAGCGCGGCGATATCGCACACGCACAGCTCCTCAACGGAAAGCGCGTGCAGGATGCGCACGCGTGTGGGGTCGCCGAGCACCTTGAAGATGTCTGCCAGCCCGGTAACGGTGGAGTCGTCAAGCATCCGCTGGCCAACGCGGGCGATGGCGTCGTCGTGTTCGCAGTGCACTTCGCAGGTTGTGGGTGTCATATGGTCTCCTGAATATATGAGCAGTTGTTCATATGTTTAATTGTTCAATAATGACCACAGCGCGCGCCGTCAACCCCGGCGTGGGGGGGGGTGGGCGCGGTGGCGGAAAAGTCCCTGAAAGCAATGGAGGATTTTTTTGACGGCAACGTGTGGAGTGAGGGGGGAGGGGCGACGCCGCAGGAAAGGGCGGCGCAGAGACAGGTGACAACGCGGTGCGGGGACGGGAATGTGGCAGGGCAGACACGGGGCGCGCGGAGCGTGCCCGAGAGGTCAAATGAGAGGTGAAGCTGCCTGCCGGGCGGGTGTGGAAGGGAGGCGCCGCTGGGGCGGGAGGACGACGCGCGTCTCTGCACAAATGCGGCGCGGGGCTTGGCATGCGGGGGCCTGCCGCCTCTTCCCGGTACGCAAAACGGCCCGGCATATGCCGGGCCGTGGACTGGGCGTTTAGTTGCCGAGGACGTACATGAAGATGAGCGGCGCAACGATGGTGGCGTCGGAATTGATCATGAAGCGCGGGGTATCCGGAGCCAGCTTGTGCCAGGTGATTTTTTCGTTCGGCGGCGCGCCGGAGTAGGAGCCGTAGGACGTGGTGGAGTCGCCAATCTGGCAGAAGTAGGCCCAGAAGGGGGTGTCGTCCTCGTAGCAGTCCTGTATCAGCATGGGCACCACGCAGATGCTGAAATCGCCGGAGATGCCGCCGCCAATCTGGAAGAAGCCCACCGGGGTGCCCGCCTGCGCCTGCTCACGGTACCAGCAGGCCAAATGCTCCAGCTGCTGGGTGCCGGTCTTGATGGCGCCATGATTGGGGATGACCCCGCGCATGACGTTGGCGCAGTACACATTGCCGAGGGTGGAGTCCTCCCAGCCCGGGGTGTAGATGGGGATGCCCATCTCCTTGGCGGCCAAAAGCCACGAATGCTCGCGCGGGATGTGGAAGTGCTCCTCAAGGCCGGGGGTATCCAGCACCTCGTAGAGGTATTCGTAGGGAAAGCGCGCCGCGCCAGAGGCGGCGGCTTCGGCCCAGACGTCGTTTAGTTCGTGCTCAATGTGCACCATGATGGTTTCGGGAATGCAGGTATCCGTTACGCGGTTCATGCCCCTGTCGCGCAGGTCTTCTTCCTGCTGCGGGGTCAGGTCGCGGTAGTTGGGCAGGATTTCATAGTCCCGGTTGGAGAGCAGGTTGAAGACGTCTTCCTCAAGGTTCGCGCCGGTGCAGCAGATGCCATGGACTTTGCCCGCGCGGATCATTTCAGCAAGGGAGATGCCCAGTTCGGCGGTGCTCATGGCGCCGCCCATGGACAGGAACATCTTTCCCCCACCGTCAAGCAGCTCGCGCCATGCCTTGGCGGCGTCCAGCGTTTCGCGGGCGTTGAAGTGTTTGAAGTGCTGTTCCATGAACGAGCTTATGGCCGTCATTCTGCAAGGCTCCTTGGTTAAGGCTGAGGTGGCGCGGGGCGCCGGAAAGGTTACGCGGTTGCGGCGGCTTTTTTGTCCGGCCACAGCTGGGCCGTAAGCATGCCGGTGAGCATCAGCGCGCAGCCAACCATGCCGCGCGGCGTCAGCGTCTCATCAAGGATGAGCCAACCGCCGATGGCGGCGAACAGGGCCTCCATGCTGAGGATGATGGCCGCGTGGGTGGCCGGGGCGTCCTTTTGGGCGATGACCTGCAGGGTAAAGGCGACGCCCACGGGCATAATGCCGCCGTAGACGATAGGCAGCCACCCCGCGCTGAGGCTGGCGACGGTGATGTCCTCAAAGATGAAGGCGCAGACAAAGCACAAGAGCGACACCACGCTAAACTGCCCAAAGGCGAGGCGCACGCCGTCCAGCTTGGGCGAGAGCCAACTCAGCACATGCACATGGCAGGCCCAGATGACCGCGCCCGCGATGACGAAGGCGTCGCCCGGCGCAAGGGTAAAGTCTTTGGTGACGGAGAGCAGATACAGCCCGATGGCCGCGAAAAAGGTGCCCACAAAGCCGCCGACGCCGGGGCGCTGGCGCAGGATGAGGCCGATGAACGGCACAATCACCACATACAGGCCGGTAATAAAGCCGGCCTTGGCCGCCGTGGTGTACATGAGGCCGATTTGTTGCAGTGACACGCCGCCAAACAGCGCCGCACCGGCAATGCAGGGGCCAAGCAGGGCGAAGCGGCGGGAAACGCCGGGACTGATGGCGGCAACGCCGCGCTGGTGATGCCAGATGACCAGCGGCACAAGGGACAGCGCCCCAAGGGCAAAGCGGAAGGCGTTGAAGGTCATGGGGCCGACGTAGTCCATGCCGGAGCGCTGGGCAACGAATCCGGACCCCCAAATGGCCGCAGTCAAAAGAAGAAGTATGTTCGCGCGGAGAGTTCGTGTGTGCATAGCCGTAACGCAATATCGCGCTTTGTGCTCAAGCGCAATGGATAGCGCAGGGCGCATGTCTGCCGTGTGGCGTAGGAGATGAAGAGAACCTGCGTGGCTCATGCGCCACTGCGGCGTGCAGTGCGGCGTGCTGCGCCCTTGCCCCGCGGTGGCACGGGGAAAAGAAGGGGCCGCAGGGGCGGCGGGGCGCATGCGAGAGCGGGGACGCTACAGGGCCGGGGCCTCCTCGGTGTTGGAGTCGCCGCATGCGGCGCGCTGCTGTTCATGATCAATGCCGCACAGCGCGTCCACCAGAACGTTTAGCAGTGACGTGGGCATGGTAATGGTAATCTCACCGTCGGAGAGGGTGCATTCTTCGTCTGTGTGCCCAATGCGGTAGGCGCGGCGCTGGCGGCAGGATTCGTTGATGGAGGTGATGGCGATGGCGTGGTCGCCGCATGCCGCGCGGTAGAGGTGCTGGCGGGTCAGGGTGACGGCGTCGTCCTCAAAAAACGATGTGGCGGCGTACTGGATGCCGGGGAAGGTGATGGCCGGGCCGGTGTCGCTTTCCAGCGTGATGGTGGGCCGGGCCGTGGGCCTGTCGGATGCGGCGCGTGTGGTTTTGCCCTTCATGTGTGCCTCCTTTTAGGTTGGCAGCTTGAGCTGCACTGGTCCTTTGTGGCGGTTTTCGCGCTCGTAGGCGTCATCCACAAGGGTAATGAAGTATTCGGTCATGGTTGTGTCATGAACGGCGGCAAGGATGCGCAGTTTTTTGTGTGTTTCTGCAGGGATGCGGAGGGTGAGTTGCTTTCTGTCGCCAGCCGCCATGAACTGTGCTCCTGCGCCGCCTGCGTGAAGAGGCGAACATGCTGAGGGTGGATAACAAGACAAGATTAGCATCAAGTATGCACTGGTGCAAAGAGAAAGCGCGGCTTTCTTGACAGCTGCGCCGTCTTGTATGGCATGCAGAGGCGGGGGCGGACTGCGGCGCGCCGCTCGTGCCCGGGCAAGGAGACGGGGGACTGTTTTGCATATGGAGGGTGGAGGGCGGAATCCTCTAGCAGTTCTGTCGGAATAACGTCCCGAAAGGGCTGAAAACTGTTGCCGCACGGCAAACGTTGACTTTCGGGCCCAATACACACATTGTGGATAAAATACAGCTGGTGGAACCAGCACCCCTGCACGATACATCCGGGAGAGTTCATGGCCCAAGCACCTGTCCAGCAGGAGCCGTTGTTGCGACGCCTCGCCCCCATTGCGTGGCATTTTCTGCGCGTTTTTTTGCCGCTGGCCGTTATTCTGACGGCGGGTTCCATCCTGCTGTATGTCAAGGACGCCGAGCGCATTACCGAGTCCCTCAAGGCCATGGAAGAAAACCGTATGGCCATGGAGCGTGTCGACGTGGTGCGCGACCTGCGCGACGTGGTGTCCGACCTTGTCTTTCTGCGCGGGGTGTTTGCCACTGTGGAGAAGGACGCCCTGCCCGTCATCTTTTCCGAAAAATATGGCGAAAGTGAAACGTCCTCCCTGCATGCCATGCTCAAGAGCTTTGCCGTGGTGCGCGGGCGGTATGATCAGATTCGCTTTTTGGATACCAACGGGGACGAACGCCTGCGCGTGCAGTATGACATGGGCGCGGCGCACATCGTCCCCGAGGCGCAGCTGCAAAGGAAGGGCGAGCGGTACTACTTTAAGCACGCGGTGCCCCTTCGCCGCAACGAGCTGTTTGTTTCGCCCTTTGACCTCAACGTGGAGCAGGGCACTCTGGAACTGCCGTACAAGCCCATGCTCCGCATTGTGGCCCCGGTGCATAATGCCGAGGGCACGCGCCTTGGGTTCTTGGTGCTGAATTTTGAGGGGCGGCAGATGCTCAACGAACTCAAGCGCCAACACGTGAACTCTCCGGGCGATTTGATGATGCTCAATGCGCAGGGCTACTGGATGCTTGCTCCCTCGCCCAGCAAGGAATGGGGCTTCATGTTTGAGAACAAGCGCTCCATGACCTTTGCCAAGGAATACCCGGCACTGTGGGAACGCCTGTTGACCGGGAGCGAGGTGGGGCAGTTCCATACCCACAGCGGCATCACGAGTTATGGCATTATCCATCCGCTCTCAGTGGTGGAGCAGGAGGCCCGCCGCGTTATGCGCACGGCCCGTGTGCGCGCGCTGGGCGTGGGAGAGGTCCCCTACCGTTGGACCATTCTTTCGCACATTACGCCGCAGACCCTGCACAAGGAGCAGGCGTCCTCACGGCGGCTGTACGGCATGATGTATGGCGTGCTGATGCTGCTGGTGTTTGGTGGATCGTGGATTGTGGCGCGGGCAACGCGCCTGAGCGCCCTTGCCAACACCAAGCTCTCGGCCATCAACCGCGATTTGAATAACGCCGTGGAGCGCCTTGAGCGGCGCAACCGGGCCACGGTGCGCATCAATACCATGGTGGACTTTCTGCAGGCCTGCCGTACGGAGAAGGAAATCTACCGCATTGTGGCGTCCAACGCTTCCAGCCTGCTTCCCGGCACGGCAGGGTCCTTGAATATCTATGACGATGAATCTAGCCTGCTGGAGTGTGTGGCGTCATGGGGCGGGGACCAGTGCAGCCGTCCGCTCTTTTCCCGTGAGGGATGCTGGGCGCTTCGGCGCGGGCAGGTGCATGTGGTGGAGCGTCCGGGTGAAGGCCCGGTGTGTCCGCACTTTGCCAACGAGCCGGAGACGGGATTCATCTGTGTGCCCCTTATTGCCCATGGCAAGGTCACTGGTCTGCTGACCTCGCGCTTTGCCTTTGACACCACCTCCATGGAGCCGGAGCGATTGCACCGCTACGCCACGGGCATGGAGCAGCACCTTGTGGCTATTTCCGAACACGTGGCGCTCACCCTTTCCAACCTGCGCCTGCGCGAATCCCTGCGCGAGCAGTCCATCCGCGACCAGCTTACCGGCCTGTACAACCGCCGCCACATGGAAGAATCCCTTGCACGCGAGTTTAGCCGTGCCCAGCGCCATGAGCAGCCGCTGAGCGTTATTATGCTGGACGTGGACCACTTTAAGAATTTCAACGACACCTACGGGCATGAACTGGGCGATGAGGTGTTGCGCAAACTCGGCGAAACCCTGCGCCTGTTCAGCCGCCATGAGGACATTGCCTGCCGCTTTGGCGGGGAGGAATTTGTGCTTATTCTGCCCGGCGCCGCCGCCGATGACGCCTACCGCCGCGCCGAGGAATTGCGCACGACCGTGGCCGAGCGTATGGCCGTGCGCCACGGCGAGGAAAAGCTCACCGTGACCATCTCCCTTGGCGTCAGCGAGTATCCCGCCTACGCCACCAGTACGGAAACGCTTATCGCCACGTCGGACGCGGCGCTGTATGCGGCCAAGGAGGGCGGACGGAATCAGGTCCAGTTGGCTAAGCCCGTCACCGCCGTGGCCAACGGCGAAGGCGGGCGCACGCAGCGCGCCGCGCAGGACGGCGCAGCGCCGGATTCCGTCGACAAGGCGGACCGCACGCCACCGGACAGCGCAGCCGCTGAGGACGAGCGTAAAGAGGATTCAAAGAATGGGGATGATGCGCCGGAGGGCGAACGCGGCGAGTCCTAATCCGCCACCACGCGCTGTACAACCCATAAAAAACGGGCCGGATGCCATGGCATCCGGCCCGTTTGTCGTTTGCGTAAGGGGGCTTGGGGCTATTCTTCGCCCGCCGGGGTCTGCAGGACGCGCGTTCCGGCTGGGACGTCGCGGGTAAGCCAGACATTACCACCAATGACCGCGCCCTCGCCAATAGTGACGCGACCAAGAATAGTGGCGCCGGAGTAGACCACAACGCCATCCTCCACCACGGGGTGACGGGGGATGCCTTTGATGAGCTTGCCGTCGTCGCCCTTGGGGAAGCTCTTTGCGCCGAGGGTGACGCCCTGATACAGGCGCACCTTGCGGCCGATGACACAGGTTTCGCCAATGACGGTGCCTGTGCCGTGGTCGATGAAGAAATGCTCGCCAATGGTTGCGCCGGGGTGGATGTCTATACCGGTGGCGGAGTGCGCCATTTCCGTGATGATGCGCGGAATGAGCGGCACGCCCAGCGTGTGCAGCCGGTTGGCAATGCGGTAGTTGGTGACGGCGAGAATGCTGGGGTAGCAGAAAATCGTCTCGCCGGGGCCAACGGCTGCGGGGTCGCCCTCATAGGCGGCCATGACGTCCGTCACCAGCAGGCGGCGCAGTTCGGGCAGGGATTCGATGAACGCTCGACAGGTCTCCTCGGCTTCATCCTCGCACTTGGTACAGTCGCGGTTCTCCGCCACACAGACAAAACACTTGCCACGGTTAATCTGGTCCGTGAGCAGGCGGCGGATTTTATCGAGGTTGGTGCCGATGTGATAGCGCATGCTCTCGGCTTCCACTTCGGAGTGGCCGAAGTAGCCGGGAAACAGCACGGCGCGCAGCCGACTCACGACCTCGGTGAGAACCTCCACCGAGGGCATGGGCGCGTGCCGTTTGGGGCTGTGGTAGACGGATTCGTAGGAACCCGGCTCGCACAGTCTGTCGATGACGTCGTCCATGAAACCCATGTGATTCCTCTCTTTAGCCCTGCTACTTATCCTGAGTGAACAGGGGCGTGCTCAGATACCGTTCGCCGGTATCGGGGATGATTGTGACGATGAGCTTGCCTGCGTTTTCGGGGCGTTTTGCCTGCTCCACGGCGGCGTGCACTGCCGCACCGGCGGAGATGCCGCACATGATGCCTTCTTCGCGCATCAGGCGGCGCGCCATGGCGAGGGCGTCGTCCGTGGGCACGGGCGTCACCTCGTCCACAAGGCTCACGTCAAGGTTCTTGGGGATGAAGCCTGCGCCAATGCCCTGAATACCGTGCGGACCGGACGCTCCGCCCGAGATCACCGGGGATTCGGCAGGCTCCACTGCCACGATTTTTACGCCGGGCTTTTCGCCCTTCAGCGTTTTGGCAACGCCGCTGAGGGTGCCGCCTGTGCCGACCCCGGCAACAAAGATATCCACGCCGCCGTCGGTGTCGTCCCATATTTCATGGGCGGTGGTGCAGGAGTGGATGGCGGGGTTGGCCGGATTGTCGAACTGCAGGGGCATGAACGCGCCGGGCGTTTCGTCCACAATGCGCTGGGCTGTGGCGATGGAGCCGGACATTCCCTCCGCAGCCGGAGTCAGGCGGATTTCCGCGCCAAATCCGGCAAGCAGCTTGCGCCGCTCTATGCTCATGCTTTCGGGCATGGTCAGGATGAGGCGATAGCCGCGTACGGCGCACATCAGGGCAAGGCCGATGCCGGTGTTGCCGCTGGTGGGTTCCACCACTGTTGCGCCGGGCTTCAAGATGCCCTGCTGCTCGGCGGTGAGAAGCATGTTCACCCCCACGCGGTCCTTGACGGAGCCGCAGGGGTTGAAAAATTCCAATTTGGCGGCAACGGTTGCGGCGCAGCCCTGTGTCACTGCATTCAGGTACACCAGAGGCGTCTTGCCCACAAGTTCCGTCATGTCCCTAGCAATGTTCATGGCCGGATGTGTCCTTTGGTCGGCGGTTGCGGGGGCCGGGGTGCGGCCTCCGAAAGATGGTATTGTCCGGGATGGAAATATGGCCCGGAAACGCCGCGGGGCGCTTCCGGGCCGGAAGGGCATATCAACAGGTACAGGGCGGCAGCTCGGAGTCGTCGCCGCGGAAGGGGCTAATCTCGCGTAGGCGCGTGATGATGGCGGGCATTTCCTTGACCACAAGGTCCACATCCTCCTGCGTGGTGTAGCGCGACAGGGAGAAGCGGATGGACCCATGGGCAAAGGTAAAGGGCACGCCCATGGCGCGCAGCACGTGCGACGGCTCAAGGCTGCCGGATGTGCAGGCCGAGCCGGAGCTGGCGCAGATGTGCAGGCGGTCCATAAGCAGCAGGATGGCCTCGCCCTCAACGTACTTGAAGGAGATGTTGGTGGTGTTGGGCAGGCGGTTATCCGGATCGCCGTTGATGCGGGCGTCGTCTATGGCGCTCAGCAGGCCCTGTTCCAGATTGTCCCGCAGGGCTTTCACCGTGGTGTTTTCTTCCTCAATGTGCTGGGTCGCCAGTTCGACGGCCTTGCCAAGGGCGATGATGCCTGCGGTGTTTTCCGTACCGGCGCGGCGGCCGCGTTCCTGATGCCCGCCCAGCATAAAGGGGCGGAAGGGGGTGCCGCGGCGGACGTACAGGGCGCCAACGCCCTTGGGCGCGTGCAGCTTGTGGCCGGAGAGCACCAAAAAGTCCACGGGCAGGGTCTTCAGGTCAATGTCCACCTTGCCCACGGCCTGCACGGCGTCGGTATGCATGAGCGCGCCGTGCTCTTTGACGATGCGGGCAATCTCCGGGATGGGGAAGATGTTCCCCACTTCGTTATTGGCGTACATCACGGAGACGAGGGCCGTGTCCGGGCGCAGGCTGGCCCTGAGTTCCTCAAGGTCCAGATTGCCCTTTTCGTCCACGCCCAGGTAGGTGACGTCGTAGCCTTTCTTTTCCAGCTTTTGCACCACATTGAGCACGGCGGGGTGCTCCACCTTGGTGGTGATGATGTGGCGCTTGTCCGGCTGGGCGGCAAGGGCGGAGTGGATGGCGGTGTTGTCGCCTTCTGTGCCGCATGCGGTGAAGATGATTTCTCCCGGCTCGCAGCCAAGGCCTGTGGCCACGCGCTGGCGGGCTTCATCAAGCTTGGCGCCAACCTGTCCGCCAAAGGTGTGCATGGAGGACGGGTTGCCGTACAGCTCGGAGAAATAGGGCATCATCTCGTCAAGGACTTCCGGCGCGACCTGCGTGGTGGCGTTGTTGTCGAGGTAGATGGCGCGCTGGCTCATGCGGAGACCTCCTTGACCACGATTTCAGGATCCACCTGATCGCGGAGGGTTTTCTGGACGAAGTCCGTCAGCGTCAGCTGGCTGGAGGGGCAGTTGGTGCAGGAGCCGCGCAGGGCCACCTGAACCACGGTGCCGGTGATGTCCACAAGTTCTATATCGCCGCCGTCCTGTTGCAGGCGGGGGCGGATTTCTTCGTCAACGGCCTTCATGACCAGCTGCATGCGCTGGATGTTGCTGAGGGGCTTTGCGTCCTCAGTGGCGGCAGGGGCGGGTGCCTTTTCGCCGCGCACTTCGTGCAGCAGTTCTTCCAGCTGGGGGACACAGTCGCCGCAGCCGCCACCGGCCTTGGTGAAGTTGGTGATTTCTTCAACGGTTTTGAGGTCGTTTTCGCGGATGGCGCGGCGGATGGCTTCGTCCGTAACGCCGAAGCAGTGGCAGACCAACTCGCCTTCCAGCTCGACCTTTTCGACCTTTTCACCGCGGAAGTTCTTAATGGCGGCTTCCAGCGCTTCCTGCCCCATGACGGAGCAGTGCATCTTTTCCTTCGGCAGGCCGCCAAGGAATTCTGCGATGTCCTTGTTGGTGATGGACTGTGCCTCGTCCACGGTCTTGCCCTTGAGCAGTTCCGTGAGGGCGGAGCTGGAGGCAATGGCGCTGGCGCAGCCAAACGTCTGGAACGTGGCGTCCGTGATGACGCCGTTGTCGTCAATCTTGAGGAAGAGCTTGAGCGCGTCGCCGCAGGCAAGGCTGCCTACCTCGCCGATGGCGTTGGCGTCCTCAAGGGCACCGACGTTCTTCGGCTCCAGAAAAAATTCCTTCACTTTATCGGTATATTCCCACATGGGATTGCCTCCTGGCGTTTCGCCCGGCCGGTTTATTCCTCTCCGGGCTGAAGCATTGTTGAGAGTATAAGTCCGAATTCTTCCAGAGGGAAGTGATGCATGTCAAATTTTCAGAAATTGGTTCCGCAGTGCCCGTCATGAGCGGGAATGTACCTGTTTTGAGCGCGCTCCGCACGTGTCTTTGGCGCGGCGGAGGTGCGTTTGGGTTGTGGTGAGCATGGCCTTGACGGAAAAGACGTCGATGATGCGCTGTCTGGCGGCGTGCCCGAGGCGGCGGCGTTCATCACGAGGCAGGTTGAGCAGGGCGTGGACGGCGGCGGCGATGGCCGCTGGGTTTTCGGGTGGGACCACCCGTCCGGCTTCCCCGACAACATGGGCGGCGTCGCCAACGTCGGTCACCACGCAGGGAACGCCGCAGGCCATGGCTTCACCCACAACATTAGGAAATCCTTCACTCGCCGAGGTGAGGCACAGCACATCAAGGGCGGGGTAGAGGCGCGGCATGTCGTGCTCTGGGCCGTGCCAGACGATGTGCTGCGTGAGGCCGAGGGCGGCGGCCTGCTCCGTCAGCCGTGTGCGCAGGGCGTTGTCCCCGTCCCCGACGATGACCACGCGCAGATTGGGTACGCCAGAGACGAGCTTTGCCGCGGCGCGGAGGAACGTGGCGTGATCCTTCATAGGGTCGATGCGGCCGACAAGGGCGATGACTGGGGCGCCATTGTCGGCCCCCCAAGCATGGCGGCGCTGGGCGGTTTCGTGCGGGGAGGAAGCCTTTGGCGAGAATGCGTCAGTATCTATGCCGTTTTGGACAACGCACAGTGCGCCTGCGGGCATGCCCCGCTGGCGGGCCACAGCGGCCCCGGCATGGGAGTTGGCGATGATACAGGAGGCAAAACGGGAAAGGCGCGCCTCAATGAAGTGGGAGGCCGCGTGCATCCAGTCGTATTGGGACAAATCCATGTCAGAGGCTCGCACCCCCCACACCCGGCACGAGACGGGACAAAGCACGCTAAGGATATTGGGCGGCGTCATGAAGCTGTACAGCACGTCCGGGGCGAAGCCGCGGACCGCGCTGCGAAGGCGTATGAGGAAGCTGAACAGGTCCCAGCGCCCGGTCTTGCCTAGTGGCAAGAGGGAGACGCCGCGCAGGTCTTCTTCAAACCCTCCGCCCGAGTAAAAAACCGCAATGCCCACATCATGCCCAAGTGCGGCAAGGCCGTTGGCAAGGCACACGATTTGGCGCTCCGCGCCGCCAGTTTCCAGTGAACGGGCAAGGAAAAGGATGCGCATCACGTCCCCCGCTTCCACGCATCAAGCCACGCCTGAAACATGAGGACGTCCCAGAGGTAGTAGTACCAGTTGGACTCGCCGTCGCGGTACTCGGTCCACATGCGGCGCACCGTGGCCACATCAAGGTAGCCGTCCTGCCGCAGGCGGTTTTCGTCAAGCAGGCTCTCGCACCAGTCGCGCAGGTCCGTGCGCAGCCAGTGTTCGATGGGCACGGCAAAGCCCATCTTGGGGCGCTCCACAAGGCGGGGCGGAACATAACGGTGCAGGACGCGGCGCAGCACGTGCTTTCCGGCGCCGCCTTGAATCTTGTGCGCCGTGGGCAGGCGGGCGGCGAATTCCATGACCCGGTGGTCAAGGATGGGAACCCGTGCTTCAAGGGCGACGGCCATGGAGGCGCGGTCCACTTTGGTCAGGATGTCGTCATGGAGGTAGCCTTCAATGTCCGTCAGGCTCATGGCCCGCCACAGGTCGTCGTCCTCCGGCGGTGCTGGGGGCTGTGGTTCCGTGCCGCCAAGGACAAGGCGGTCTGGATGTTTGAAGTGCGACACAAGAAAGCGGTACAGCGCGGCATGGTTTGGCGAGGCCAGCCCGTCCAGCCGCCAGCGCAGGCGTTGGCCGCGCGGCCCGAGGACGTTCCACGCACGGGGCGGAAGCAGGCGCGCCAGCGACGGCAGCGCAGCGCGGACGGGGCGCGGTATCCTGCGGAGCATGGACCACAAACGGTGGGTCCAAAAATAGCGGGAATAGCCGTTAAAGAGTTCGTCGCCGCCGTCGCCGGAGAGGCACACCGTCACATGCTGCCGCGCCATGCGGTTTACGAGGAGGGTGGGCAGTTGCGAGGAGTCCGCAAAGGGCTCGTCCCAATGCCGGGGGAGTTCCGGTATGGCCCGGAGCATGTCCTGTGGCGTGAGAATGGCCTCGGTATGGGCGGTGCCGAGGTGGCGGGCGATGGCTGCGGCGTAGGGCGCTTCGTTGTAGGCGGCCTCTGAGAAGCCGATGGAAAAGGTTTGCACCGGGGTGGAACTGGCCTTTTGCATCAGTGCGGCCACGGTAGAGGAGTCGATGCCGCCCGACAAAAACGCCCCAAGGGGAACATCCGAGAGGAGGCGGCAGGCTACGGCATTGGAAAGCAGCGCGTCCAGTTCGTCCTCGGCGTCATCAAGGCTGCCGGAAAAGGGATTCTGCGCCCCCTGTTGCCAGATGCGGCGCGCGCTCCAGTAGGTGGTTTCCTGCGGTGGTGCATCGGGAGCGCGGAAGGTCAGGATGGTGCCGGGGCGCTGCTTGGCGATGCCTTCGTAGACGGTATATGGGGCCGGGATGGCATTGTGGCGGAAGTAGAGCGTCAGCGCGTTGCGGTCCATGGACGCGGCGCAATCCGGGTGCGCGCGCAGGGCCGCAAGCTGGGAGCCGAAAAGCAGAGCTTGCCCCGCCAGCCCATAGACAACGGGCTTGATGCCGAGCCTGTCGCGGACCAACGAGAGGGTGTGGGTCTGCGTATCCCACAGGGCAAAGGCGAACATGCCGACAAACCGTGACGTGGCGGCTTCCAGCCCCCAGTGCTCAATGGCGGCGAGGATGGTTTCGGTATCCGATGTGCCCTTGAAGGCCGGGGCTTGGCGGCCCAGCTCCACACGGAGGTCGTGGTGATTGTAGACCTCGCCGTTGTAGGTGATGACGTAGCGGCCCGTTGCGGAATGCATGGGCTGGGCCCCACGCGGCGACAGGTCGAGGATGGACAGCCTGCGGTGGGCGAGGGCGATTCCGCTGTCATCGGGGCACCAGAACCCCTCGGCGTCCGGCCCCCGGTGGGCAAGGGCGTCCGCCATGCGTTTCGCGATGGCGCGCCGTGTGGTCTGGGGGGCTGGCGCTGTGGTCCAAAATCCTGCAATGCCGCACATGGGGTTAGGGCTCCTTGGCGGTGCTGTGTGGGGCGGGCTGGGCGGTGAACACAATATTGGCGTAGCCGTGTGCAATGCCAGTCTTCCTGAGCAGGGTCCGCGCCCAGTGTACCAGCATGCTGCGCAGGCCGTACGGGTAGCGGGAGCTGTAGAACTGTACCCCCGTGTGCCGGGGCAGGAACTGCGGCGTCAGGCACTGCCGCAGGCGTTGGACGGTAAAGCTCTGCTGGTGGCCCCAGCGGTGAAAGCGTACTCCACAGTCGGGGCAGACTACGATGGAGTCTGCGAGGTTTTCCTCGTGGGGCACCGTCCCGAGGAGAAGTCCTTCCGGCTTGAGGACGCGGGCGAGCTCTGTGATGGCGGCGGCAAGGTCGGCGTCGCCGAGGTGCTCCAGCACCTCGGAGCAGAACACAGCGTCAAGGCTTGCGCTGGCAAAGGGCATGTCGGTGATGGACCCGCAGTGGGCCTCAACGCCGGGTATGTCCAGTGCCGCGACGGCTTCCGGGCTGATGTCCAGGGCCTTCATGGTCCAGCCGCGCTGCGCGGCGGCGCGTTCAATGTAGGCGTTGCCTATGCCGATGTTGAGCATGACGGGAGTGGCTGGCAGGTTTCGGGTATGGGCGGCGGCAAGGCGTACCAGATGTTCCAACTGGGTGCGGCTGTGCGCGAAGGAGGCGACGCCGCTGGTTTGAAAATAGGTCCAGATGGCTTCCTGATTCATGATGCGGCCTCCGGTGGGGTGGAGCGTGCGATGCGCCGCAGGGCAAGGGCGACATAGCAGAAGGAAAAAGCGTAAACGCATGATGTGGACAGCGCAATGCCTGCAACGCCAAAAATGCGTATGAACACGGCGTTGAGGATGATATTGAGCACAAGGTTGTAGAGCGCGGCGCGGGCAACGAGGGCATTGCGCCTGAGCGCCGCAATCAACCGGATGAGCATAATGGACGCGATGTAAAAGGGCAGTTGCAGAGCGGCCAGAGAGAAGACGCGGACCACGGCCTGCGCATCGTCCACGGCAAAGGCCCCGCGCTGGAACACAATGGTGATGGCTGGTTCCGCCACAAGAATGAGCAGGCCGACCGCCGGAATGGCTCCAAGGAAAATGCGCCGGACTGTGGTCCGTACAACGGTAAAGGCTTCGGGGGTTTTGTCCTCCGCCACCAGCTGGGCAAGGTAGGGGATGGCCGCATTGCCAAGGGCCATGGCCGTCAGGCCCATGGGCAGGAGGATGAGACGGTTGGCGTAGTTGAGTGTGGCGACACTTCCGGCGGGAAGGTGGGCGGCCATGGCGTTATCCACCACAAGCGTACTGCTCATGAGTACCGCGCCGCCAAGGGCGGGGGCGTATTGGGTAATTGCATCCACCAAGGGGGCGCGCGGAAAGGTTAACCGGGGCCGCAGGGACAGCCCCCTGCGGCGCAGGACAACGAGCAGTACAAGAATTTCCGAGGCCGCGCCGGCCACTTGTCCGCCCACAAGGCACATGACGCCCCACTGTGGATACAGAAGCAGCAGCATGATGGTGGCTGTGGGGGTGGTAATGGGGGAAAGCGCGGCGGCGGCAAAGCGCTGCTGGGCATTGAGAATGCTGGCGGCAAGCATGACGAGGCCATTGAGGAAAACCCATGGCGCCAGCACCTGAACGGCGCGGACGACGCCCGCTGTTTTGGCGGCATCAAAGCCGCCGGCAAGAAGGGGGACATACAGGGGCGCGCACACAGCCAGCAGCACTGATGCCGTCAGGAGCGCCGCGCCGCCAAGCAGACTGATGCCGCCAAGAAGAGCTTGGCCTGCATCGCGTCCCAGCCGAGTGGTGGTGCGTACGTAGGCCGGAATGACGGCGGAGCCAAAGGAGCCGCCAAGAATGCCCACGGCAAAAACCGGAAGCACCATAGCCATGGAGAAAACGTCCATGGCCTCGCCGGTGCCAAAGCGCTGGGCCGCAATGATGTCGCGGCCAAGCACGCCGAGTTTGACCACGGCGGTCAGGGCCGCAATAAGCGTCGCGGAGCCGAGAATGCTGGCAAAGGCGGATCGGGATTGCGGCACAAGGGACTCCCGTTGATCAGAGACCGGGCGCAGACGGAGAACGCATCAGTGTAAGGTAGCCGTAGGGGGAAAGTTCTGTCAACGCGAAGGGGCGTTTAGCGACGTGGCAGACATAACACAGCCGCCCCGGCCGAGCGTGGTCCGGGGCGGCTTGTCATATGGGGGAAAGAGTTCCGGCGCGCTGGGCGGATGCCGCACGCGCCGGGGGAAGCGCGGGGCGCTAGTAGTTTTTGATTTCGGCGTACCAGCCGCTGGATTTTTCCAACAGCTCGTTGATGCGCGCCACAAGGGCGTGCGGGTCGTTGAGGTAGCCTTCCTGCAGGAGCGCGCCTTCGTACAGGTGCTCCACGCTGGTGCGGAAGAACGGGTCCTCGGCGTCGCCCTTGTAGATTTTCAGCAGATTGCGGGCCAGCGCGTGGTCGCGGTTCAGCTCCAGAATTTTGACTGGGGGCGTGGTGTCCTTGGACATAATCTGCATCATTTTCTGCATCTGGGAGCTGGTGCCGTCCGCGCTGACGAGGCAGGCGGGGCTGTCCTTGAGGCGGCGGGAGACGCGCACGTCCTCCACGCGCTCGCCAAGGATGCTCTTGATGGCGGCCAGCACGTCGTCAAAGGTCTTTTCGTCCTCTTCGGACAGGGTCTCGGTGGCGGCGGGGCCGTCCTCGGTGTCCTTGAAGGCCTCAAGGGCGGCCATGTCGGCCTGCTCTGCGGCCACAAGGCGGAATTCCTTGTACTCGCGCAGGGCCTCCATGATGAATTCGTCAATGGGCTCGTAGAGGTAGAGCACCTCAATGCCCTTGCGGCGGAAAATTTCGCCGTGGGGGTTCAGGCGGATGGCTTCGCGGCTGTTGCCGGAGATGTAGTAAATCTCCTTCTGGCCGTCCTTCATACGCTCGGCGTATTCGGCGAGGGAGGTCAGGCCGTCGGCGTCCTCGTTGGCGGAGGAGTTGAAGCGCAGCAGTTCGGCAAAGCGGTCCTTGTTCATGAAGTCGCTGTAGCCCAGCTTGAACACCTTGTGGTGGTTCTTCCAGAAGGAGGCGTATTTTTCCGCGTCGTCCTCGGCCAGTTTGGCCAGACGGGTGAGCACCTGCTTGGTGACGGTGTTGCGGATTTTGTCGATGAGGACGTTTTCCTGCAGGGTCTCGCGGGAGATATTGAGGGGCAGGTCCTCGGTGTCCACCACGCCGCGCATAAAGCCGAGATACTGGGGGATGAGGTCCTTGTGGCGGCGGTCGATGAGCACGCGGCGCACGTACAGGTCCAGCCCGTAGGTTTCGGGATCATTGAAGAAGCCGCCGGAGGACATATCCGGCACAAAGAGCAGGGCGTTGAACTGTACGGGCGCGTCAACCGCGATGTGCAGGGTGTCCAGCGGGGCGTTGGTGTCGTAGGTGAGGAACTTGTAGAACTCGTCGTACTGGTCCTGCTTGATCTGGAACTTGGGCTCGCGCCACAGGGCGGGCTGGGTGTTCACATGCTCGCCGTCCACCTTGATGGGGAAGGAGATAAAGTTGGAGTGCTCGCGGATGATGCCCTTGAGGCGCTCGGTGTCCGCAAAGTCGGCGGCGTCTTCCTTCAGGTGGATGGAGATGGTGGTGCCGCGGGGCACGTCGCCTTCGGCGTCCTCGATAGTGTAGCTGCCCGTGCCGCCGGAGGTCCAGACCACGGGGGCTGCGTCCTGCATGGCGGAGCGGCTGGTGATGGTGACGTTGTCCGCCACCATGAACACGGAGTAGAAGCCAACGCCAAAGCGCCCGATGATGGAATCGGCCTGCGTGCCGTTTTTGGCGGCCTCTTCCATGAAGGAGGCAGAGCCGGAGTGGGCGATGGTGCCGATGTTGGCGATGAGTTCGTCGCGCGTGAGGCCAATGCCGGTGTCCGTCACCGTGATGGTCCGCGCGTCCTTGTCCGTGGTGATGGTGATGGCGAGTTCGGCGTCGGAGTCCACAACGTCGCTGCCGCTGGAGGTCAAAAAGCGGACCTTGTCCATGGCGTCGGACGCATTGGAGATAAGCTCGCGCAGGAAAATGTCGCGGTTGGTGTAGATGGAGTTGGTGATGATGTCGAGAAGCTGGGTGATCTCGGCCTTAAATGTATGTTCGCTGTGCTGTGCAGCCATGTGGGATTCCTCCTCTTTCAGACAAAAAATTTCTTCTTGCACATAATTTCGTGGTGCGGATTGTCAAGGGGGCGGGTGACAGAAACCCTGTGCGGTGGGCTGTGGACGCACCGTGCGGGCGGGGCTTTGGGGCAGGGCGGCGCGCCGCAGACGCTGGGCAGCGTCCGCGCCTGTTGCTTTGAGACATAGGGTGGACCCGTGGGACGTGGCACATCCCCGCCTAGTGGGCGGGCGGGGCCGCAGGCTCCAGCCACCGGCGATAGAGCGCGGCGTGGCGTTCGTCCCCGCGCGCGGCAAACAGGGCCGCGTAGCGGCGGGCGGTCTGGGTGAGGGCGGCGGTGTCCCGCTCCCGCGAGAGGAGGGTGTCGCAGGTGGCGGAGACGGCCCGGGCGAGGTCCGTGTGCCCGCAACGGGCGGCCAGCCCCGCAAGGGCGGCGGCATTGGCCGCGTGGGGCATGAACAACGACTGCGTATACCGAACACCCAGTGCGCCGCTCAGGTCCCCGGCGGCCTCCAGCCGGGAGATGGCAAGGTGGTAGCCTTCCTCCCAAAAGAGTTCACGGGCGAGGGTGTCCATGATGACGCTCAGGGGCTTATCCGCGGCGCGGCGCGCCAGTTCCTCCCCGCGTTCACGCGGCAGGGCGGGGTACGGATCAAGGGCGCGGGTGAGGCGGACCTCAAAGCCGTCGCGCGTGACAAGGGCGTGGAAGTCCGGCTCGAAGCAGTCCGGGCAGCGCTCGCGCAGCAGGCGGCCGTTGTGGATGTCGCTTGCAAAGCGTCCTTCTGTACTGCCCCCCACATGCAGCACCGTGCTGGAGGGCACAACCCGGACGCTGCGCCCGGCCTGACGCAGGCGGCAGCACAGTTCAAGGTCCTCGAATCCGTTGCGGTAGCCCTCGTGGAACGCGCCCATGTCATAAAAGAGGGGGCGCGGTATGAGCATGGCCGCTCCGGTGATGGCCTGCACCGGACGGCGCACCTGACACAGCGGGTGCGTGCCGGGAACGTGGGAGTAGATGTGCTCCGGTCCCATGTCCGGGTGGAAGGCGACGCCAAGGTGCTGCACGGTGCGCGTTTCCGGAAAGAGCAGCAGCGGCCCTGCGGCGCCAAGGTCCGGCGTGTCGTCAAAGGCGGCAAGGAGCGGGGGCAGCCAGCCGTCTTCGCACAGGGTATCGTTGTTGAGCAGAAAGAGAAAATCACTGTCTACGGCCTGTCCGGCGCGGGTGCAGGCGACGCCAAAGGGCGTGCCCGCCGGGTGTTGGAGCAGGAAGCCGCTTTCCGGAAAGGTGGCCGCAAGGTGCTTGTTCACCATGTGCAGGCTGTTGGCCTCAGAGCCATTGTCTGCCACCACCACGGCGATGCTGTGCCCCTGTGTGGTGGCCTTGATGGAGGTGAGGCAGTCGGAGGTCAGGGCAGGATTATTGAGTGCGGGGATGATGATGGCGACGCGAAAATGTGGCGTTTTCATGACGTTTCCCCTGGTGTTTTGAAACTAGTTCCCTGATTTATCATGCAAAAAAAGATCAGGTGGAAGACTGTTGTTCCCGCAATAATCATCTGTTATAGGTGACCACTGTTGCAGACAATCGGTGGGGCGCAGGCGCAAGTGGCGCCTGACGGATTGCAGTCTCGCTCCATCGTACAAAGATAACGCAATCTTGTGCCAAGGGAAATGTAAATTGGCCGGGACCCCGGCTGATTGTCGAAAAGCATTGACACACAAGACTTGCGGGGATAGTGGGTGAGCACTCACTATAGGGGATGTTGCACTATGATTACAGAAGAGAAATATTTTCTGACCAATTATCCAGGTTACGTCATTGCCCGCACGGGCAAGGCCATCAAGTTTGAGCTACGCCGCTACCTGCGCGAAGCCGGAATCGAAGTGACAAGCGAGCAGTGGGCGCTGTTGTGCCACCTGTGGGAGCAGGAAGGCCGCTCCCAGAAGGAGCTGGCCGAGTTGTCCTTCAAAGATACGGCGAACATCACTCGGATGATAGACGTCCTTGAAGGGAAAGGTATAGTCTACCGCGAGAAGGACCCCTCGGACAGGCGGACCTACAAAATCTATCTGACGTCCAAAGGTCGCGAGCTGCGCGGCGAAGTCATGCCATTTGTCATGGACCTCGCCAGCAAGGCGTTCTCCTGTCTGAGTGATGACGAACAGAAGGAACTGGTCCGTATGCTCAACACACTGTGTAACCACATCGTTGATATGCGCGAAACCACGAGTTAAATCGAGCCGCCATGAGGGCGGCCGGAGGTCTGCTTATGTCGCGTCTGCCTGCTGCTGTTGTCTTGTCCGCCCTCATCCTTCTTATGTGCGCCTTCCCTGCGGGCGCGCAGGAGGATTCCTCGCAAAAGAAGCAGGGACCACCTCCCGCCAAGGTTATCGTGACCAAGGCCGTCTCCGGTTCGGTGACGCCTCGGTCCGTGTACGTTGGCACGGTCTATTTCCCAGAGGTTGCCGATGTGGCCGCTGAAGTCAGCGGCCGTGTTGTGCGTGTAAGCTTTGAGGAAGGCGACCGCATTTCCCGGGGCACAAGTCTTGTGGCCCTTGATACCAGCCTGACCAAAGAGCGCCTTGCCGCATCCAAAGCGGCATTGGCCGAGTCTCGTGCGTCCCTTGAGCGGGAGCGTATTGAGTTTGGCCGCCTCAGCCGCCTGTATACCAGCAGAACCATTTCCGAACAGGATTTCGACGATTCCCGCTACAGCGTCATTGAACTGGAGCGCCGCGTGGACGCCCTGCAGGCCGAGGTGGCAGAAATGACCATCGAACTGGCCAAGGCCCGCGTGCCCGCACCGTTCACGGGCGTTGTTCTTGCGCGTGAGGTGGAGCGGGGCGAATGGCTGTCTCCCGGGGCAACCGTGGCCGTTTTGGCCCGTGACGACGCCGTGGACGTGCACGTGAACGTGCCCGCCAGCGTGCTGCGCACGGTGCAGAAAGGGGCGTCCGTTCCCGTCCGCGTCGGCGGCGAGGAGTACGAGGGTGTGGTCTTCGCCGTTATTCCGCGCGGCGACATAACCACCCGCACCTTCCCGGTGAAGGTCCGCATCAAGGATGCTCCCGGCCTTGCGCAGGGGATGGACGCGGAGGTCCGCCTGCCTATTGGCGCGCCTGTGCAGTCGCTCATTGTCCCGCGCGACGCGGTGGTCACATCGCCGCAGGGCACGGTTATCTTTACCATTGCCGATGGCGCGGCCCAGCCTGTGCCCATCCGGGTCAGCGATTATATGGGGCTGGACGCCGCCATATCCGGCGACGGCCTGTCGCCTGGCATGGACGTGGTGGTCAAGGGCAACGAGCGTCTGCGCCCGGGCCAGTCCGTCATCGTTTCCGACAGAATCTAGTTCGACCGCAATTCGCTTCCGCGCCGGGATTGGTGCGACTACCGGGGAGAGTTGATGGATTTCATCCAGTATTCCATTAAGAAGCCCGTGACCGTGCTTGTGGGCATCATTCTTGTGGTGCTCTTTGGCCTTATTGGCCTGTTTGGCATGCCCTACCAGCTAACGCCCACCGTGACGGAGCCGGAAATTACCGTCTCCACCACGTGGACGGGCGCCACCCCCTACGAGGTGGAACGCGACATCATCGAGGAACAGGAGAAGGTGCTCAAGGGCGTCTCCGGCCTTGTGGAGATGGAAAGCCGTTCCCAGACCGGCCGGGGCAGAATTTCCCTCAAGTTCAAAATCGGCACCGATGCCGACGACGCGCTGCTGCGCGTCTCCAATAAGTTGAACGAGGTTCCCTCCTATCCGCTGACGGCGGATAAGCCCGTCATCAGCGCCACGGGCGAGTCCACCAACCCCATCATCTGGATGATGCTCAAGAACCTGCCGGACAACGAGAAGGACATCGACACCTATCGGACATTCTTCGAGAACGAGGTGCGGCAGTATCTGGAGCGTGTGGACGGCGTGGCCGAACTCTTTGTGGGCGGCGGCACCGAGCGCGAGATGCATGTCATCGTGGATCCGGTGAAAATGGCCGCCCACCGCCTGACCATCGACAAGCTCATTGCGGTGCTCAAGGCCGAGAACATGAGCATTTCCGCTGGCAACATGGAGCTTGGCCGCCGCGAGTACCGCATCCGTTCCATCGGCGAGTTCAAGTCCCCTGCGGAGATTGAAGACATGGTCATCAGCTCCTCGGGCGAGCGGCGGGTGCACCTGCGCGACGTGGGCTTTGCCGAATTCGGCTACGAAAAGCGCGAAGCCTCCATCATGCACAACCGCGACCCCGGCATCGCCGTAGGCGTAAAGCCCGAACCCGGGGCCAACGTTTTGCAGGTCACCGACGACGTGTGGAACGAGGTGCAAAAGCTCAACGACGGCAAGCTGAAAAACCGGGGCGTGTTCCTCGATTGGTCCTACGACCAGCGTCCCTACATCAACGGCGCCATCGACCTTGTGAAGCGTAATATCATCATCGGCGGCGTGTTGGCGGTGTGCGTGCTGCTTATCTTCCTGCGCAGCTTCTCCTCCACGGTTATCGTAGCTGTGGCGATTCCCATTAGTATCATCGGCGCGTTCATCTTTATGAGCGGCTTTGGCCGCAACCTGAACGTGGTGTCCCTTGCGGGTATATCCTTTGCCGTGGGCATGCTGGTGGATAACGCTATCGTTGTTTTGGAGAACATCGACAGGCACCGGAAACAGCTGGGCAAGTCGCCCTTCCGCGCCGCCTATGACGGCACGCGCGAGGTTTGGGGCGCGGTGCTGGCCTCCACCCTGACCACTGTGGCGGTCTTCCTGCCAGTGGTGTTTATGGAGGAGGAAGCGGGCCAGCTGTTTAAGGACATCGCCATCGCCGTGACCTGCGCCGTGGCGCTTTCCCTGTTTGTGTCCGTGTCCGTCATCCCCATGCTGTGCAACCAGTTCTTCACCTTTACGGAGAAGCGCCTTGGCCGCGGCAAGGGTGGCAAAGACAAGGACGGGGACGCCGCCGCGTGCACGCGTGGCTGCAACCCCGTCACCCGCGCCTTTGACAGGTTTGGCGAGACCGTGACCGGCCTGATGATGGGACTGAGCGAACTTGCGCTGTCCTCACGCGTGTCGCGGCTCGTGACGGTGGTGTCGCTGACGGTGTTTGCCGTTGGCATGTCGTGGCTGTTCCTGCCCAAGATGGAATACCTGCCGCAGGGCAACAGAAACCTGCTGGTGAATATCCTTATCCCGCCGCCGGGGCTGTCCGTGTCCGAAAAGGACGCCATGGGCGAGCAGATTTTTAAGGAGACCGGACCGCTTCTGGATAATGACGAGTGGGAGGGCCTGCCCGGTATTCAGAACATGTTCTACGTGGGCGCGCCGGGGTTCAATATCTTTGGCGTGGTGTCCCGGCACGAGCAGCGGGCCGGCGAGCTTTTGGGCAAGATGTCGCAGGTGGCGAACTCCATCCCCGGCACCTTTGGCGTCAGCCTGCAGGCGGGCATTTTTCAGGACCGTCTGGGCGGTGGCCGCGCCATTGACCTCGACCTGTCCGGCGATAGTCTGGAACAGCTCACCGCCGCTGGCGGCGCGTTGTTTGGGGCCATCAATGGCGCTGTACCCGGCGCGCAGATTCGCCCCAAGCCGTCCCTTGAACTCTCCTTCCCCGAAGTGCGCATGACGCCAAACCGCGACCGCGTGCGCGCCGCTGGCATGACCGCCGGCGAAGTGGGCGTTGCCCTCGATGTACTCATGGACGGCCGCAAGGTGGGCGAGTTTAAGGAAGAGGGCAAAAAGAAGATTGATCTTGTGCTCAAGGCCTCGCGTGAGGATATCTCCACGCCGGAGGCCTTGTATGATGCGCAGCTGGCCACCCCCGCCACGGGGCTGGTGCCGGTCTCCCTGCTGACGGACCTTGAACGCGCCAACGGCATTACGGAAATCCGCCACCTTGAGCGCCGCCGTACCATCACCCTGCAGGTGACGCCGCCCGAGACCCTGCCGCTGGAGCAGGCCATGGAGACCATCCAAAACGGCATCATTCCCGATGTGCAGAAATCCGGCCTGCTGGAGAACATTGACGTGCGTCTTGCCGGTGCGGCGGACAAGCTGACCGTGACGCGTCAGGCCTTGCAGTGGAACTTTGTGCTGGCCATCGTCATCATTTATCTGCTGATGTCGTCGCTGTTCTCGAACTTCCTGTATCCGTTTGTCATTCTGTTTACGGTGCCTCTTGCGGCGGCGGGCGGGTTCCTCGGCCTGAAGCTGGAGAACCTGCTGATCACCTACCAGCCCCTCGACGTGGTGACGATGCTCGGCTTCGTTATCCTCATCGGCGTGGTGGTGAATAACGCCATCCTCATCGTACACCAGAGCCTGAACAATATCCGCGACCACGGCATGGCCTACAAGGAGGCCGTGCTGGAGTCCGTACGCACGCGTCTGCGCCCCATCTACATGAGCGCGCTGACGTCCATCTTCGGCATGCTGCCGCTGGCCGTGGCCCCCGGTCCTGGTTCCGAGCTGTACCGCGGCCTTGGCTCCGTGATTCTGGGCGGCCTTGCCCTGTCCACCATCTTCACGGTGTTTGTGATTCCCAGCCTGCTGATGTTCTTCCTTGGCTGGGAGCAACGCCGCAGTGAGGCCGAAGCCGCGTACGACGCCTAATAGCGCCACATATTGCACCAAAAAAACGCCCCCGCCGGACTGTCCGGCGGGGGCGTTTTGCGTGTGCGTTTGGGAGAGTGGGGCACTAGCCCTTGAAGTGAATCTCCGCGCGGGCGGTTTCGGCATCAAGGGGCTTGAGTTTGACGTCCACCTTCTCGTGGAAGAACTCCGCCGCGCCTTCAAGGATGCCTTGGAAGTAGGCAAACAGGGCGCGCTTGGAGTGGTAGTTCATGAACAGCACCTTGCCCTTGTCTTCAATGGTGAAGCCGGGCGGAACCATGCCGGGCATGTTTTTAATCACATCGGCGTGGGTGTCGTTCATGGTCAGGAGGAAGTCCTTGAGGTTGTCGGCCTTGAAGTAGCGCTTGTACATCCTGTGGAAGCCGCCAATGGTGTAGTGGCCCAGCTCGCGGAAAATGGTGTCGCGGCTTTTGCCTGTGGCACTGGCAGCGATGTCGGCCATTTGCGTCAGCACGTGGTCGGGGTAGCTTTCTGTAGGCAGGAAGGTCGGCTCGCCCAGTTCTTCCTGCACGGCGCTAAAGGCTTCGCTGCCGAGCTTTTGCTCAATGAACTCATGCATGAGCTGGGGCAGAACGCCCTTCATCATGCCCTCGCCCTCCTGCAGCATAAAGCCGGAGCTTGCGCCATCTTCGCCCGTGGCCTTGGCCAGGGTAAGCAGTTCGCTGGAGAGCTTGGCCAGGTCGCGGGTGGCGTAGGCCTGCTGGGATGCGCCTTCGTCGGCGTCGCGGGCAATGTCGGCGATTTCGTCGATGCTGCCGGAAATCTGTTCGGCGTGGCCGGACTGGGCGTCTGCGGCGGAGGCGATTTGCGCTACGCGGTCCACCATGTCGTCAATGCGCTCCATAACCTTTTCCAGTGACTCGCCGGCGCTGTTGGACAGCTCGGTACTCTGCTCCACCTGCTTGCCGGTGACGTCCATGGATTCCACGGCGTCCTTGGCGGAGCTTTGCACGGTGTGGATGGCGCTCTCCACTTCCTTGGTGGCGACCATGGTCTTTTCCGCCAGCTTGCGGACTTCATCGGCCACAACGGCAAAGCCGCGTCCGGCGTCGCCCGCGCGGGCGGCCTCGATGGCGGCGTTGAGGGCCAGCAGGTTGGTCTGGTCCGCAATGTCGTTGATGACGCCGATAATGCGGCCAATTTCACCGGTACGGTTGTCCAATTCGGCCAACTGCTCGGCAAGGCCTTTGGCGGACTTGGACAGCGCGTTGATGTGGTCCACGGCCTGACGCACCAGCTGCACACCGTCGGCGGCCTCGGAACGTGCAGACTCGGCGGCCTGTGAGGTGCCTGTGGCGTTCTCCGCCACCTCCATCACGGCCTCCATGAGCTTTTCCACAGCTTCGGCGACGGCCTGCGTTTGTTCCTTTTGGCGGCGGGAGCCTTGCGCCTGTTCGTCGGCGTGGGCGCTCATGAGTTCGGAGGAACTGGCAAGGCGCTGGGCCAGCTTGTTCACCGAGGCAAAGGCGTTTTTGAACTGCTGGCGTTGTTGTTCGGATTCCGTGCAGTACTTATCAATTTCGGTGGTGTCGCTCATTTGCAGGGCAAAGACGCCGGTATCCATGTCGCGCCCAATATGCACGCGGACCTGTTTGCCGGTGGTATGCAGGGTGCCGTCAACGCTTCCGGCGCGCCCCTCGCGCGCGAGGGCCAGTGCAAGGTCCTCGCCCAGCACATCGCGCAGGGGAAGGCCCTTGAGCTCGGACGGGTCGTCCGCGCCCACAAGCTCGGCCATGGCCATGCTGGCGCCCCAGACGGTTTCGGCGTCCGCGCAGACGATAATGGGCAGCTGCGCCGCGGCAAGGGCGCGGGAAAGCAGGCCCGCTTCCTCGCGGTAGGATTCAATATCGCGCTGGGCCAGGTCGGCCTGTGCGGCGGCCTCGCGCTGCGTCTTGGCCGCGCCAAGGTATAGAACTGCGGTGAGGATAAGGCCGATGACGGCCGCTCCGATTCCCGCCCACAACGAGGCCAGCGCTCCTGCGGCAAGGCACAGGACAGAGAGAACGCCGCCAAGAATCAGAAGGGGAGTTGTGCGGGAAGAAGAGGAAGACGTGTTGGCCATTGGGTGATCTCCTGTGCAGGAGGCAGCTGCACTGTTCTGGGTGAACTGGTCATGGAAACCGGAGATGCCACCATATGCGTTAGCCGCAGGGCCGGGGCGGGGCCTCGGCGTGCGGCGCCGTGGTGGTGCGTCGCCGGTGAAGCCATGCGCGTGCGCGTTGCACGCGGGCGGGATTGTCCGAATCACGCTGTGACGTTTATACCATAGTACAGGACCTCTTGTCCCGGATGTATTCCCCCCTGTGGTGGGCGGTGCTGGCCTGCGCCAAACCTGCGCAGCATAAGCGCAGCGCGGCCCGGATGCGGTTTTTTGCTTCGCCGGGGGCGCGTGATGGAATATCTTCAAAAAGTGCCCCGAAATTGCTAGGATAGTCCGACGCGGCGCCCGCCAATGCGTGGGACCGCTCCATCACAAGAGATATTCAAGCAAAAAGGATGCATATGCCCAAGGCAGCCCAGATTGTCGAACAGCATCTCAACCGGTGCCGCGCCGCGTACCGCAAGGGCGAGGAACTCAAAAGCCTGATTGCCCTCGCGGAAGCGCTGAAGCTGATGATTCAGCACAAGATACACTCCATGGATATGCAGCGCATTGGCAACCTGGTGCGCGAAAACCTCGGCAATGTCACCGGCATCGCCAAGGTCAAGGAAATGTCCGCCCAGCCGCTGTCGTGGAGCAAGGGGCAGGAGAAAAAGCTCCTTGCCGCACTGGTGCCCATCATCAAGGCCATGCAGGAGGACCAGCGGCGGGAGAGCATGGAGGCCATGCGCGAGCGCAAGCTCAAGATTGACCGCGCCCTGCTTGGCGGCACCCGCTATCTGGAGCGCGGCATGATCAAGGAAGCCCAGCAATCCTTCCGCGAGGCCGTGGACATCCATGTGGATGAGGACGCGCTGTTTTTGATGATTGCCGAGCGGTTGCAGGCCGCTGGATTTTATTCCGAATCCTTTGAGCACCTGCGCAAGGCCCTTGAGGTGGACCCCAACAGCCGCCGCGCGTGCGAGATGCTCTACGAAGCCGCCGTGAAGACCAAGGACCTCAAGCGCGGCATGGAGTACTTCCAGCGTGCCCAGAAAAAGAGCGGCGACACCGCCCATGTGCTCTTTGGCCTTGCGCGGCTTTCCGCCGCCGGAAAGCGCTATGATCAGGCGCTGACCCTTGGCCGCCGCGCCTTTGAACTGGGTCCGGACATCGTGCAGCTGAAAAAATTCCTGCGCACCGTGGAGCAAAAGGGCGGGGAAGCCGCCTAGTTGGCGCCAGCTGCGCGGGGACGCCCGCAGTCGCGCCATTGGCGGTGACGAGGCCCCCTTTGCGGCAAGGCCAGCCCCCCGAGTGTGCAACATCGCCGCCTCGCCCGGGTGCAGAGGCGGCGATTTTTCGTGTATTGTCAATATTTTCAGAGGAATGCATCCTGATCGGGCCACTGCTTGACAGGGTGGGGTGGAGACTCTACTTTCCACGTGAAACCCGAGTAAGGAGACATACCATTATGGCATACGATATTCGCCTGGTGAAGCTCATCAACGGTGAGATGGTCATCGGCAAGTACGACGAAGAAGCAAAGCAGCTGAAAGACGCCGCCATCCTGCAGACCGTTCCTGCCCAGCAGGGCGTGCAGATGATGCTGCTGCCTTTCGGTTATCCCTTTGATAACGAGATTGACGCCGAAATTTCCTACGAATACGTCATCTACGAATACAAAAACTGCCCCGATGACTTGAAGAACAAGTACATCGAGGCGGCTTCCAACCTCACCCTCGCCAAGCCGGGCGACCTGAACAACCTCGGCGGCCAGGGCGGCAACGTTTCCGACCTGTCCCAGCTTCTCAAGAAGTAGCGACTGGCGGTCCGGCGATGTTTTGGGGCGGCCTGCGGGCCGCCCTTTTTTTGCCACCCCAGTGGCTTTGCCCGCATGGGCTTTTCCACCAGTCACGACGACACAGGCGGATGCGCCAGCACCGCCGGAGGCGCACGAATGCGTTCACTACTTCCGCTTTTTAACGGTCCCAGCAAATATATGGGCACCGAACCCGGCACCGTGCACAAGGACCCGGCAACCGTGTCCGTGCGGATGGCGCTGGCTTTCCCCGACCTGTACGAGGTCGGCATGGCCTACCTTGGTCAGAAGATCCTCTATGGCATCATCAACGAGCGCGACGCGTTCTGGGCGGAGCGCGTCTTCACCCCGGGCGAGGATGTGGCGGCCATCCTGACCGAACGCGGCGAGCCGCTGTGTACGCTGGAGTCCGACACCCCGCTGGCGCAGATGGATCTGGTGGGTTTTCACGTCACGCACGAGCTGTGCTACACCAATATTTTGCATATGCTGGACCTTGGCGGCATTCCCCGCCGCACAGAGGACCGCATGGACCTGCCCCTTGGCGAGGCGCCCCTCATCATGGCGGGCGGCGGATGCACCTTCAACGCCGAACCCATTGCGCCGTTTATGGACTTTATGGTCCTTGGCGACGGCGAAGAGGTGCAGATGTGCATTCTGGAGCACATCGACGCCGCCAAAAAGGCCGGACATTCGCGCCGCGAGACGCTTGAGTCCATGCGCCACATGCCCGGTGTGTACATCCCCTCGCTGTTCGACAGCCCCGGTGCGCCGCAGCCGCCGCGCCCCCTGCGTGAGGACTACCCCCACGTGGAGAAGGCCATTGTCGAGAGCATGGAGGAAACGCCGTTTCCCACCAATCACATTGTGCCCTTTGCCCAGCCCGTGCACGACAGGCTGGCCGTGGAGATTGCGCGCGGGTGTACGCGCGGGTGCCGGTTCTGTCAGGCGGGTATGATTTACCGTCCCGCCCGCGAGCGCGACCCCAATACCCTCGACGCCCTCATCGCCGACGGGCTGGAGAAGACCGGCTACGAGGACCTCTCCTTCCTGTCCCTGTCCACGGGCGACTATTCCGGCCTGGAACATTTGTTCGAGCAGAGCTTTAGCCGCTGCCGTAAGGAGCAGGTGGCTATTTCCCTGCCGTCCCTGCGTGTTGGGTCCGTGAGCGAACGCATCATGGAGCTTATGGCCTCCATCCGCCGCACTGGCGCGACCATTGCACCGGAGGCGGGGAGCCAGCGCCTGCGCGACGTCATCAACAAAGGCGTCACCGAAGAAGGCCTCATCGCCCACGTCCGCAAGCTCTATGACCGCGGCTGGCAGCAGGTGAAGCTGTACTTTATGCTGGGTCTGCCCACGGAAACCTTTGAGGATATGGACGCCATTGTGGACCTGTGCCTCAAGGTGCGCGACTGCGCGGGCAAGTACGAAAAGCGCTTTCAGGTCACGGCGGCGGTGTCGCCCTTTGTGCCCAAGCCGCACACGCCTTTCCAGTGGGAGCGACAGCTCACCATGGACGAGGTGCGCGAGCGTGTGAACTACCTGCGTGAGAAGCTGAAGCCCCACAAGCGCATCAAACTGCGCTGGCATATGCCGGAGATGAGCTTTCTGGAAGGCATCTTCTCGCGCGGTGACCGCCGCCTTGCCCCGGTTGTGGAGCGTGCGGTGGCCAAGGGCGCGCTGTTTGCCAGCTGGATAGACCATATGAAGCTGGAGCCGTGGCTTGAGGCCATGGCGGAAGAGGGGCTGGACCCCATGGAATTTCTCGCCGCCCGCGACCTTGATGGTCCCCTGCCGTGGGACCACCTGCATCCGGGCGTGCGCAAGTCCTTCCTGCTCACGGAGCGCCGCCGCGCCGTTGAGGAGCGCTTGACCCCGGACTGCCGCTACCACGCCTGCCGCAACTGCGGTGTGTGCAATATGGACGGACGGCAGACCGAACTGGAACAGCAGGGCAAGGATATGGACATCCGCCCGCGCGTCATCTTTGAGCACCGCGACCAGTGCGACGCCACCGAGGAGTCCAACACCCACGCCACCACCGCGCCCGAGGCGCAGCCCGCCCAGCCTGAGCCGCAGGACGAGGCCGCTACGCCTGTGGAGGAGGCTCCGGCCAAGCCCGTGAACCCGCGTGCCAAGCCCAAGCCGCCGTCCCTCGGACCGCTGGCGGAGAAGGCCGCGCACTACCGCATTTGGCACGCCAAGAGCGGACTGGCGCGGTTCGTCTCGCAGGTGGAGATGCAGGTGATGCTGGAGCGTGTGCTCCGCCGCGCCCGTATTCCCGTGAGCTTTTCGCAGGGCTTTCACCCCTTGCCGCGCATGTCCTTTGGCATGGCGCTGCCCGTTGGGGTGGAGAGCGAGCAGGAGTGGTTCAACCTCTACCTGCGCGAGGCAATGCCCATTGATGAATTCTCGCGCCGCATCGCGTCGCAGTTGCCCATTGGCTTTGACCTTGTGCGGGTGGAGACCCTGTCGCTGGCGAAAAAGCAGCCCCAGCCCGTGGCCGAGGACTATGTGCTCACCTTCCTCGACGACGGCGCGGATGCGTGGATGCAGGCGTGGGAGACCGCGATGGAGCAGGATGAGATTCCGTGGACGCGCCAGACTAAAAAGGGTCCGCGCACCATGGACATCCGCCCCCGCGTCAAGCATTTCTCCCGCGAGGGGGACCGCACGCTGGCTGTCCGCTTTGACTGGAGCGAAAAATACGTCAATCCGCTGCGGCTCATTCTTGCCGTACTGCCGGACCTGACGCAGGACCGCTTTGTCCTGCGCAAGCTGCGCCAGTGGATGGAGATGCCGGACTAAGCACCAGAATCAGACGACACGACGCAAAGCGCCGGAACGGGAAGCCGTTCCGGCGCTTTTTTTGTTGCGTATGGCAGTGGGGGAAGAGGGGGCGGGCGGCTAGACGCTTTCCGCACGCACGAGGGCGTTGTGGGCGTCCTCGGCCTTGCCCTGCGCGGTGAGGGCGCGGGCGAGTTCCTTCCAGAATTGCGGCTGGCGCGGGGCAAGGGCGGCGGATTGGCGGGCCAGCACCTCCGCGATGTGCGGGTCCTCGCCGTTGTCGAGGTACAGCTTCGCCATCAGGTGCAGGGACACGGCGTCTTTGGGGTCGTGCAGAATGGCTTGGTGCAGGTGCTCGCGCGCTTCGTCAGGATTCTTTTGGGCAAGGGCGAGGCGGGCGAGGAAGCGGTGGGTCAGCTTTTCGCCCCCGCCAATGGCCGCCGCACGGGTGTAGTAGCCGCGTGCGGCATCAAAGTCGCCGTCGCGCTGGGCCAACTCGCCAAGGCGGATAAGGCTGAACACGTGGTCCGGGTCAATGGCGAGGCAGTCGTTGTATGCGGCGCGTGCGTTGTCATACTGCGCCATTTTCTGGCAGGCAAAGGCGTGGTTGTAGCGGGCAAACAGGTTGCCGCCGTCGCGGTCGATAACCGTTTGAAAGTGCTGTTTGGCCTTGGACAGCTGGCCCGTGCGCGCAAGGCAAATGCCAAGGGAGTTGCGGGCCACGGTGTTGCCTTCGTCCGCCAGCAGGGAGAGCTGGTATTCCTCAATGGCGTCGTAGATGCGCCCCTGCGCAAACAGCCGGTCCGCGCTGATGTTCAGGGCCACGGAGTCCAGCACGCCAATGCGCGGCGCCGGGAGCATTTGCGCGTAGGCAAGGGCCTTGCGGGCGTTATCCAGCGCGTCCGCGCGGGAGAAGCCAAGGTGCGGAAAGGGCGCGATGCCAAAGGCGGGCGGGGTGGTCAACACTGGCTCAAGGCGGCGCTGGACGGCGGCGCATAGGGCTGTGGCGTCATCCCCCGTGCATCCGGGCAGGAACCAAATCAGGCTGCCAATGCTGAAGCGTCCGCCCACGGCGCTGTCGCCAAATAGGTCCGAACAGATGGCGGAGACGTCGCGCAGGTGCATTTCCGTCTGCACGGGCGTATCGTTTTCCCCGGCGTCCGGCAGGCGCACCAGCACCATGCTGAAGCTGTCGTAGGCGTCGCGCTCCTGCGCGAAGTGGTCCAAAAAGTCGCGGTAGAGCAGCAGTCCTGTAAGCAGGTCGCGCCGGGGGGCGTCGCCGCGCGCGCCAGAGGCCGGAGCCTCTTCGGACTGCTGGGCAAGGGACAGGCGGTCCCCTGGGGTGATGGTCCACGAGGTGTCGGCAAGGTAGAGCACATCCGCCGTGGATGACGTGGCACGGACCTCCATGAGGACGATTTCACCCTTGTACATGGGGGGCGTGTCCGGCCCGCCGCCGTGGTCGTCGGACCACACGAGGTAGCGCTGGCCTTCGGCCGCGCCAACAGTGCGCCCAAGGCTGACGGTGATACGGTTCAGCGGCAGAATTTCCGTGACCGTGCCGCCTTCCTGGACAATTTGCCCAAAGCTGAACGCTGCGCCGTGGGTGGCGTAGCCTGCGGCGCGCGCGGCCTTGGCAAGGACGGCCCCGGCTTGCTCGCGAACGGACTGGCGCAGGGTGCGCGCGGGCATGTCCGTTGGGTAGTGGGTCAGGCCCACGGTGGCGTCCAGCGCCATTTCCATACCCAGCATAATGTCCGGGACGGCGACGGTTTGCAGGCCCGATGCAATGTGGTCCGCCAGTTCGCGGCAGTCCATGGGCGTGGCTCCGGGCCAGAAGACGCCAAGGGCGTCGCCGTCAAGGCGCGCGGCCACGGCCTGCTCCGGGAGCAGGTCGCGCAGGGCGGCGGCTGCGCTGCACAGGGCGCGGTCCCCAAAGGTGTAGCCGTAGCGGTCCTGCCATTCAGGCATGCTTGGTAGGGCGATGTGCACAAGGCCAAAGGAGGACGCCCCCTCGGTGCCGGGTGCGGCCAAACAGTCACCGGCCGGGGACATCAGGCCGTCCTGCGCTCCGGCAATGTCGCCGGACACCACGCGCAGAAAATGCGGGGCTGTGGCCAGCCCGGTGAGCGGGTCCGTCATTGCGGCCTTGTATAGTAGCAGTTTTTCCATGCTCTTCCACGCCATGGCCGCAAGGTAGGTGGGCAGCGACGGGGTGGGGTCCACCTCTACGCCGCGCGCGGCAAACACGCCAAGCAGCTGCCCATGCAGGGCCAGCGGCAGGAGCGCCTTGCCTTCCTCCGGCAGGATGACGGCGCGCCCTTCGCGCAGGTCCGCCCACGTTCCGGCCCCGTCCACAGAGCGCGGGAAAAAGAGGCTGTACGAGGTAAACGACAGGTACGAGGCTATCTCCTCCCGCAGGATGTCCTCGAAGGAGATCAGGTCGCGCCGCGACAGGGTCAGGCCGGTATCGGGTAGCAAGGAGGTGTTTTCGCTCATAGAAGCGGTGCATACCCCGGCGCGGCGAGGAGTTCAAGACACATGCGCCTATGGCGCGCGCAGGCGGCGCTTCGGCACGGGCGCATTCCGCGGGTAGATGGGGTTGGCCGCGGTCCACCAGCCGTCGCGGGCCTCGCGCGTGACCTCCAGCCTGTGCACGAATTTGATGCTTTTGTAGGCCAGCTGATAGGGCGCAACAAGCCGTGCGGGCGCGCCGCGGTCATGCGGCAGGGGAGCGCCGCCAATGCGCAGGGCCAGCAGGCAGTCCTGCGCGGGGTCCGTCAGGTCCGCAATGGACATGCACTCCACATAGGCCCGCAGACCATCCGGACCGCGCGGCGTGGCGCCAAGGGCGTGAAAGACCACATACCGCGCCGCCTTGTCAGCTTGGGCAAGGTCGAGCAGTGTTTTCAGGCGTACGCCGCCCCACATGATGTTCTGGACGGACCACCCCTCTACGCAGTGCATGTCCGAGGTCTGCTCCACCTGCGGCAGGGCGGTGAGGTCCGCATAGGCAAGGGCGGCTGGCGCCTGCACCAGCCCGTCAATGCGTAGGACATAGGGCGCGTCCGTGCCGTCAGGAAATTCCAGCATGCCCGTGCGCGGGGAAAAGGCGGGCAGGTCCTGCTCCACGGTGCGGGTGGGAAAGGCCCGGCGCATGGCCGCGCGTACCGGTGCGGGCAGGGCAATGCTCACCGGCAGCGTGAGCGCGCCAAGGAGCAGCGCGCGGCGCAGGGGCGAAAAGGGCAGATGCGGCATGGGGACCTCCTGGGCTGGACGTGACGGGGGCACCTCACTGTAGGATATGACGGTTGCTGGTGCAATGTTGTGTACCGAAACATGTCTGGGGGTGGACATTGTTTGGTATTTCGACAATGTTGTTCACCGTGGCAAAGCAGAAATTGCAAAGGAGAAGCGTATGGAACTCAGCGATAATCCAGTATTCAAGACGCTTTTTGAGCGCCGCAGTGTAAGGAAATTCACCGATGCTCCTATAACGCGCGACGAGGCGCTTGCCATTTTGGAGGCCGGACGCTGGGCCCCCAGCGGGCTGAACAATCAGCCGTGGCGGTTTATGTGTCTGTGGCCGGACGATCCGCGCTTTGAAGCCCTAGCGGGGTGCACCAAATACGCCGCCGTTGTGCGCGCGTGCGGTTTGCTCGTGGGCGTTTTTCTCGATAAGGACGCCATGTATTCGCCGCTGAAGGACCACCAAACCGCCGGGGCCTGCATACAGAATATGCTGCTTGGCGTGCACGCCCTTGGCCTTGGCGGGGTGTGGCTTGGAGAAATTATTAATCAACCGCAGCAGGTGCTGGACGCCCTGAAGCTGGACGCGGAGCGGTATGAGGTGATGGCCTTTATTGCCGTCGGCCATCCCGCGCATCCGGGTGCCAGCTCGCGCGAGCCGCTTGAAAAGCTGCTTATTGAGGAGTTTTGATGCAGATTCGGACCTACGCCCTCGGCCCCCTGCAAACCAACGGCTATCTGCTCTCCAGCGGAGGACAGGCCGTGTTTATCGATCCCGGGGGTGACCCTGCCAGCGTGTTGGACGTCATCCGGCAGGAGAACCTGACCCTGACGCATGTGCTCATCACGCATCTGCACTTTGACCATATTTACGGCGCGGCCAAGTTGGCGCGCGAGACTGGTGCTACCATCGCCGCCAACACCGAGGACGGCTTTCTGCTGGAGACTGAGGTCGGCGCCGGCGGCGCCATGGGCCTGCCCAAGGTGGAGCTGTTTGACTTTGCCCCTATCGCTCCGGGCGCCGCGACCTTTGTTGGCGAAGAGTGCCAAATTGTGGCGACGCCGGGGCATACGCCCGGCAGCCTGACCTTTGTGTTCCCCGGCGAGGGCGCGGCCTTTGTGGGCGACCTGATTTTTGCGCGCTCCATTGGCCGCACGGATTTTCCCGGCGGCAGCACGCCGACGTTGGTGCGCTCCGTGGAGCAGGGCATCTTTACCCTGCCGGAGGACACCACGCTGTATCCGGGCCACGGTCCGGCCACCAGCGTTGGCGACGAAAAGGCGCACAACCCGTTCTTTCAGCCCGGCGCGCCCGGGATGGGATTTTAGCGACATCGCCCCGCGGCCGGACGCCCTGCGCGTCCGGCCGCGCGTGCGGCGTGGAGCCTTTGGGACATGACTAGCGATAACGAAACGGTTTTTCTGGACCTGCGAGGCAAGTGCTGAGGCGTCGGGCTTGAGGTGGGGTGGTACCTTCGCCTGTCCCGCGCTTCGGTCATAGAAGTGCTTGTCCGCAAGGACGTGCTGGCGTCATTGGAAGACCAGCGCGCCACAAACGACAGCTGGCGGCTTGATGCCGCCGACGAGGGCGACCATGTTCGCGCACGGTTCGTCCATACACTGAGGGAGAAATCATGACGGTGCACAATGCGCAAAATGGCGGCACTCCGTTCGTCATGTCGTGCAGCCCGCGGCCGGGCGGCAACAGCGACAAGGCCGCGCTCCTCTTCGCCCAAGGCGCGGGAGACATCGCCGTAGACTTTTTGCGGCGCTACCGGGTGGAGCCGTGCGTCTCCTGCTATCGGTGCAAGCATGATCCGAAGCGGGCCTGCTACCTGACGGACATGGACCATAGCGGACGGCTGTTTCAGGGTATGCTGACTGCGCCGTACCTGTTCCTGTCCTCGCCCATCTATTATTATCACGTTCCGGCCCAGCTCAAGGCGTGGATAGACCGCAGCCAATGTCATTATCTGCGCAAACTGGACGGCGACGAATGTATGCGCGCACTGCCGCGCCGCAAGGCCTATGTTTCCCTGCTGGCAGGGCGTAAACACGGCGACAAGCTCTTTGAAGGCAGCCTGCTCACGCTGAAGTATTTTCTTGATGTCTTCAATTTTGAGATGCAGGAGCCGCTACTGTTTAAGGGCATTGACGAAAGCGGCGACCTGGAGGCCGATGTCTCCGGCTCAACCCAGCTTATTGAGCTTGGCCGCGCTGTGGCCGCCGAGCATGCCCCTGCGGCAACCTCTGTGGAGGAGCGGAGAGCCTAAGTGCTGCGGCGCCTTGTCCAGGCGGTCTGTGGCGCACGCTGCGGCGCGTGCGGTGTGGCCCTTGAGCCGGGCGAGCGCGGGCTGTGTTCCGCTTGCGCGCGCGAGTTGGCCCCGCGGACCACGGGCTACTGTCCTGCCTGCGGCGCGCTGTATCCTGCCCCGTCCGGCGGCATCTATCTGTGCGGCGCATGCCGCCGGGAGCCGCGACCATGGGACAGCTTGTATTTTTCCGGAGTCTACGACGGCCTGCTGCGGCGGTTGGTGCTGGACTATAAGTTCACTGGCCGTATTGGCCGCGGGCGCTTGCTCCAGCGGCTACTGCGCGAGGCCTGCCAGCGCGGTGGGTGGCCGGGCAGCGACCCTGCCGAGGCGCCCTCGTGGAGCGTGGTTCCCATCCCGCTGCATCCGGTCCGCCTGCGGGAGCGTGGCTTTAATCAGAGTTTAGAAGTGGCGCGCGGGCTTGCCGCGAGCGGGGCATGCGTGGATGCCCACGCCCTTAAACGCCATGCCGCCACCCGCCCACAGGTGGGGCTGAGCGCCGCGGTCCGGCGCGAGAATGTACGCGGCGCGTTTGGTGCGGATGCGGGCCGCGTTGCCGGGCGCAATATTTTGCTCGTGGATGATATTCTGACGACGGGCGGCACGCTGGAGGCCGCAACGCGCGCCCTTGAGCGCGCCGGGGCGGCGCGGGTGGATGTGGCCGTGCTGGCCAGAACGCCGGAGGCGTGAAAATGCTGGTCGGCGTGGGCAGAGTCCGCTACCATGGCCGAAGATGAACGGAGCGCGCCCGGTCTAAAACAGCCGGGATGCGGCTCTATCGGCGGCTTGGCCGTACGAGGAACCATCAACCCGCAGTGTCGTCTATCCATGAGTAAACAGGATACCACCCCCTGCACCGCGCCGGAACAACAGCACCTGTGCCGGCTTTTGTCCAAGGCGGGAGTCCCCTCGGAGCCGAGGTGGTACTCGCTTATCCTCTATATGCGGAGCCTTGAGTACAACGATACGTTGTCCGACGGACAAAAGGCCGCCATCCACGAGCTGTTTCTTGACCTCATCCGCCGCCGCGACTTCAGCGACGAGCGCTATGACGAAGTGGCGAGGCGGCAGGAAGAAATCCTGACCACGGACTACCGCGAGCGCCTTAAGGCCGCCTTGGAGGAATCCTCGGCGCTGCTGGAGGAGTTCGGGCAGCTGTTTTCCCGCCGCACGGGCGAGGTGCAAAACCTCGGCGAGGAAACGGTGCAAACCGTGCAAAGCGGCATGCCTACGGAAAAGATGGTGGAGTCGCTGCGCCGTTCGTTTAAGCAGTTGGTGGACGCCATGGGGCAGGACGCAATAGACCTGCACCGCGCGGCCAATACCGACGCCCTGACCGGGCTGGCCAACCGCAGGCGCTTTGATGATGAACTGCAGCGCCAGTGCGGCGAAGAGCGTGACGGGCCGCTGAGTCTGCTCATGCTGGATATTGATCTGTTTAAGCGCATTAACGACGCCTATGGCCATCAGATTGGCGATCAGGCGCTGAAGCTTGTGGCGCACCTTATTACCCAAGGGGTGAAAGGGCGCGCGGACGGCAAATGCCTGCCAGCGCGGTATGGCGGTGAAGAATTTGTGGTGATTGCGCCCGGCATGACGCTGGAGCAAGCCATTGACATGGCAGAGCATATCCGTGCCAGCATTGAGAAGTACCGCTTTGAGATCAAAAGCGTGGACGGCGATGTTTTGGAGCGGAATGTTGCGTTGACCATATCTATTGGTGTTGCGCAGTTTGATGAAAAATGGGAAGACAGCCACGCCGAGCGGTTAGTGCAAGGGGCGGACGCCGCTCTTTATGATGCAAAGAGGAGCGGACGGAACCGCGTGTCCGCTTATGAGGCAAATTAAAAAACTCAAGCGTGAGGGGTTGACTTTTTCTGCATTTGTCGGATATCTACCCCTCTCTCTTTCTTTGGAGGTAATAGGTCATGTATGCAATAGTTGAGTCCGGCGGCAAGCAGTTCCGTGTTGAGGAAGGCCGCACGATTGACATTCAGAAGATTCAGGCAGAGGCCGGTTCCGAGCTGGTTCTGGACAAGGTTCTGCTGGTGGATAAGTCTGGCGAAGTGACCGTGGGCGAGCCCTACGTCGAAAACGCCAAGGTTTCTTGCGAAGTGGTCGAGCACGGCCGCGAAAAGAAGATTATCGTCTTCCACAAGCGCCGCCGCCAGGATTCCCAGAAGAAGCAGGGCCACAGGCAGGACTTCACCACTATCAAGATCAAGGCCATCGAGGCCTAAGGTCAGTAAAGGAGTACTGAAATGGCTCATAAAAAAGCGGGCGGTAGCTCGAGAAACGGTCGCGATTCTATCGGTCAGAGACGAGGCGTTAAGCGCTTCGGTGGCCAGCAGGTCCTCGCGGGCAACATCCTCGTTCGTCAGCTGGGCACCAAGTACCACGCTGGCGAGAACGTTGGTGTTGGCAGGGATTACACCCTGTTCGCCCTCACCGACGGCGAAGTCAAATTTGAAAAGTTCACGCGCCGGAAGAAAGTTAAGACCCGGGTTTGCGTGGTTCCCTCTGAGGCATAGTCTCAGCGGTCGAGCACTTTCCGGGGCGGATGGCGCAGCTTTGCGCTATCCGCCCGTTTTTTATGCGCGAGTATCTCGCGCGGGGAGTTACCTATGCGCTTCGTAGATGAAGCACGGATTACAGTGCGTTCCGGCAAGGGCGGGCATGGCTGCGTGTCGTTTCGGCGCGAGGCCCATGTGCCCAAAGGCGGACCCGATGGCGGCGACGGCGGCAAAGGCGGCGACGTCATCTTCCGTGCGTCCGATAAGCTGTTGACGTTGTACGACTTTCGCCTGAAGCGCCTGTACGAGGCCAAAAACGGCCAGCCCGGCATGGGCAAGCAGCGCTTTGGCAGAAACGCCGAAGACCTCGTCATTGATGTCCCCGTTGGCACCTTGCTCTATGAGATTGACGAGGAAGGCACCGAAAGCCTCCTCGCCGACCTGACGGACCCGGACATGCAGGTTGTGGTCTGCAAAGGCGGACGCGGCGGCTTTGGCAACGAGCGCTTCAAGTCCTCCACCATGCGCACGCCGCGCTTTGCCCAGCCCGGCGGCGAAAATGAAGAAAGGACCCTGCGCCTTGAGCTGAAAATCCTCGCCGATGCGGGGCTGTTGGGCCTGCCCAACGCGGGCAAGTCCACCTTCATCTCCACCATTTCTGCGGCGCGTCCCAAGATTGCTCCCTATCCCTTCACCACCCTGACCCCGAACCTTGGCGTGCTTATCAATGAAGTGGGCGACCACTTTGTCGTGGCCGACATTCCGGGGCTTATCGAGGGCGCGCACGAAGGGCAGGGCCTTGGGCACACTTTCCTTAAGCATGTGGAGCGCACGCGCTTCCTCGTCCACATCCTCAGCGCCGAGGACCTTGACGTGGAATCCCCGTGGGAAGGCTTCGACATGCTCAATGACGAGCTGGCCCGCTATAATGATGAGTTGGCACACCGGCACCAGCTGGCGGTCATCAACAAGATTGACCTGCTTAGCGAGGACGACCTTGCCGCGCTCCGCCAGCGCGCCGAGGATGACGGCCGGAAGGTCTTTTTCATCTCCGCCCTCAATGGCGACGGAGTGGAAGAGCTTGTGAATGAAATGTGGCGGTTGTACCATACGGACACGGAGAGCTGAGCGGTTTGGACCGGATGGAAGGTTACACACGACCCGGAAGGCCTGAAATGGACTGGAAAGAGCAGAGACAACACGTCATCAAGGACGCCAAGCGTGTGGTCATCAAGGTCGGCAGCGCCGTCCTGACCGGACCGGACGGTCTGGATATGCGCGTTGTGAACCGGCTGGCGGACCAGATGGCCGCCATGCACGACAGGGGACTGGACGTTGTTCTTATCTCCTCCGGCGCAGTTGCCGCCGGACGCCGCGTTCTGGACACCGCCATCACGGGCGTTCCCGAGCGGCAGGCCGCTTCGGCCATTGGCCAGAGCCGCCTGATGCATGCCTATGACGAAGCCTTTGCGCGCTATGGCAAGGTCTCCGCGCAGATTCTGCTGACGCGTGACGACCTGCGCAACCGCGGCCGTTTCCTGAATGCATGGAATACCTTCCACAAGCTCCTTGACTGGAAGGCCATCCCCATCGTCAATGAAAACGACACCATTGCCGACGCCGTCAAGGAATTGAAATTCGGTGACAACGACGCGTTGGCGAGCCTTGTGGTCAACCTTGTCCACGCGGACCTGCTCATCAATATGACGTCCGCCTCCGGCGTGTACGACTCCAACCCGGATCAGAATCCGGATGCCGAGTGCCTGCAGTGCATTGAGGATATCTCGTGCATGGACATCGACTCCACCTGCGACGGCAAAACCTCCGCAGGGACCGGCGGCATGTATTCCAAGCTGCTTGCCGCGCGCCGCGTGGCCCAGCTGGGCGTGCCCACCCTCATTGTTTCCGGCGCGGAGCGCTACGTGTTGGAGCGCGTGTTCTCGGGCGAGAACATCGGCACATGGGTGGTGCCGGAGCACGAAACCATCTCGCGCAGAAAGTTTTGGCTGGCCTACAACAAGGTCCCGGACGGCAGCGTCAAGGTGGACGCCGGAGCGGCCAAGGCGCTGGTATGGCACGGCAAAAGCCTGCTTCCCGCCGGAATCGTGGGCGTTGAAGGCTCCTTTGGACATGGTGCGTTGGTGCGTGTGCTGGATGGATCCGGCGACGTTATCGGCGTTGGCCTCTCCAACTATTCCGACGAGGACCTGCGGGAAATCATGGGCCGCCGCAGTAGCGAAATCGAAGAGGTGCTCGGCGCGTGCCCCTACCCCGAGGCCATCCACCGCGACAATATGCTGCTGGACGCCGCCATTTGATGTGGCGCATCAGCGAGGCATTTTTCATCCCCCGTTCCCTGTGAGCGGGGGATTTTTTTTGCGGCTGGGGTCCGGGGCGGGGACGGCGGCGGTGGGGTGGTACTCTGCGCCATGCCCCGCAGGGGACGCAGGGTGCGTCGTCAGGGGCAGGGCCGCGCAGAAGCGTTCGCCGCAAGGCCGCGCGAAAACCGCGCGGGGAATGCGCCGGGTGCGGGCAGAACTTAGAGGGCTTCGGCGTTCTTGGCCACGGTCGTCAGGCGCGTTTGCGCCCAGACCAGCCACTTGGCCGCAGCGCTTGGGGCGTAGTTGACAGACAGTGGATTCATGAAGCCGTGCCCATGGGGCGTGGTGTGGCAGTGCACGTTCGGCGCGCGGTTGAGTACGCAAATCACATCGTCCACGCAGTAGTGCGGCTCGTGCGCGGGGAAGATGGCGTCTGTTGGCGCTTGCGGGGGCGTGTCCATCATGGTCCGGATGGCCGAGCCGTAAAAACATAGAACCGCGAGGAGGGGGACCGGAGACGTCTCCCGCGCGGCGGCCCATACCGCCCCGGCTCCGGCGCTGAATCCAACCAGCGCCACCGGCCCCGGCATCGACGCCAGCGTCTCCCGGACGCGGCGGGTGTAGGCCTCCAGCCCACCAGCTTCAACGTAGCGCGCGTAAGCTTCCCCTTCGCTGACAAAGCCTTGGTCCGCTCCATCGTACGGGTCCACCACCGTTACCGAAGTGGCAACGCGCCGAAACGTGTCGGCCATCATATCCACATGTGGGGTTCGTCCCCAGATTTCCGTTGCAAGAAGTATCTGCATTGGCGTCCACCTTCTGCTTGCGGTCGTTGCTTCGCCCCTAGCCATTCCTTAAATTGCGCCGTTTGTCACCTGTTTCGTCCGGAACGTGCGGGCCGCACCGCTGCAGTGTGTTCCTGCCAGAACGCATTGGCCCCTGCGCGCGGGGGAAAAGCGGGCGATGCACCGCCGAATCGGGCATCGTATATTGCGTAAAGGCTTTTGCAAGGGTAGAAAGGACAGTGGAGTGGTGCAGAGTAGGGCCGTGAAGACCGTCTATGGGAGGCTGGTATGGCGAAGACCGATATTCTGCTGGAAACCGGAACCAACGAGTTGGAAATACTGGAGCTGTTCATCAACGAGCAGGTCCCCGGGGGCGGACGTCCGGCGCCGAGCTTTTTTGGCGTCAACGTCGCCAAGGTGATGCAGGTCATCGAAAGTCCGGACCTTGATCCACCGGAATCGGCATCCAACCCGTGCTATATGGGAACCATTTCCCTGCGCAAGCACATCGTCCCGGTACTGGACCTTGCGGTGTGGCTTGGCATTGAGCGCGACCCCCACGAGTACGAGGTGGTCATGGTGACGGAATTTTCCAAGGCCGTGACCGGATTCCTTGTCTCTGGCGTGACGGAGATTCACCGCGTAGGCTGGCGCGATGTGGCCCCGCCGCACAAGTACGTCAACCGCATGGGCACATCCAGCATCATCGGCATGGTGCGGCGCGAGGATAGGTTCATCCAGCTGCTGGACCTGGAGCAGATTATTTCCGCCCTTGAGCCAAAAAGCATGAAGGACGATGAAGCGCCAAGCGTTATTGCCTCCAAGCGCTACCGCGCCGTGGTGGCGGACGACTCCCCAACCATCCGGCTGATGCTGCGCAAGAATTTGGAAGCCGCCAACTTTGACCTGCAAATCGTCAACAACGGGCAGGAGGCGCTGGACCTTGTGGAGAGCATCTCCGAGCGCGCCAAGGGCGAAGGCCGTCCCATCGGCGACTTTTTGGACATTGTCATCGCGGACATTGAAATGCCACTCATGGATGGCTTTACGTTGACGAAAAACATCAAGGACAACGAGATGTCCAAGGATATTCCGGTGATTTTGTATTCATCACTTATTACACAGGAACTGCGGCACAAGGGTGAATCCGTGGGCGCGGCGGAGCAGATTTCCAAGCCGGACATGGATTCCATGGCGGAGCGAGCCATTGCCATACTTGAAGGCCAGCCAGCTGGGGGCGAGTAGTCCATGATGGATTTTTCGCAGGATAAGGAAGTGCTCGACGCGTTCATTGAAGAATCGCGCGAGCGGCTCTCGGAGCTTGAGACGGGCGTGTTGGAGCTGGAGGAGCACACCGCTGCGGATGAAGATGAACTGCTCAACAGCGTGTTCCGGGCCGCTCACTCCGTCAAGGCGGGAGCCGGACTGCTCAAGCTGCACAGCATTGAGCGGGTCTCGCACTGGTTGGAGAATCTGCTAGGGCGCGTGCGCACGGGTGAGATTCAGGCCGACAGCGACCTTGTCACCGCGCTTTTGGAAGGCGTGGACGCCCTGCGTGAGCTCATTGACGACGTGCCCGATTGCGCGGACCGGGACGTGACGGAGCAGCTTGCGGATCTGCGCAGCGCCCTTGACTTTGCCCGCGTCCGCCAGCGGGATTAAGCGTCCGCTATCCAGTCCTCAAGGTGGGGCGGGGTGCCACAGCTTCCAGCCAGCGGGGGCAGGGGGCACGCCGCCGTCACTTCTACGCCGCCTTGAATAATGGACATGGGACGGTCCGACGACACCACAATGACCACAAGGTCATCATGCCCCGCCGTGAAACGCAGCGCGGAATTGTACCGCGCCCCGCGCGAGCGGTCCTCGGCGACAACACGCTCGCCATCCAACAGACAGCCAAAACCGTGCAGGGTGCCGTCCGCGCAGATGTGCAGGGCGCCGTCCACCTTGGCCAGCGCCTTGGCCACATGCAGCATATGCGGGTTATGCAGACTGATGGGGTTCTCCAAATGCTGGCCCGCGATGGGAATGTGCGGGCAGGAGAAATCAAGCACCAGCGTGCAGCCGTGCTTGCGCTCCTGCGTGCTGTGGACAATGTCCGACACAATGGTGAACAGCGCATGGCGCTGAGTTGCGTCGAGACGGCTTTCCAGCAGCAGTTCCTCCAACTGCACAAGGTTCGCCCGGCGCGTGGTGGAATGAAAAGCCCCGTCAAAGAAGCTGCACACCTTTTCCTCTCCCAGCCGCACAAAGCCATAATTCCCGCGAAATTCCGCCAGAACACATGCGCCGGGATAGGGCGGCATACCAATGCCAACAATGCTCGCGCCGTCGGACACCAAGGCGTAGGGCGAATCCTCAACCGAGAGCAGCAGCTTGCGCACATGCTTGTGGTTTTGCAGTACCGGGCGCTCATCGCGCGTGAATTTGGCCAGATAGGTCACGCTGTCGATATCCCCCGGTTCCACAAAGCACAGCCGCCCGCGCGCCCATGCGCCTTCCTCCAGCGTTTTGGAGATGCTCAGGATGGCGTCCAGTGTGGGATAGATGCGCAGTTTCGTGTCCATGCCCATGGCTTCGGCGCGCTGATCCACAATGAAATTGCGCACGGCGTGGGTGGCCCAGCCCTGAAGCACGGCCCCTGCAAGGTCCAGATGCAGGACGTTGTCCGAGGCAAACGCCTGCGACAGCATCCACGACGCATGCTCCAGCCAGCGTTCCGTCGGCCCCGTGGAGCACAGGTCCGGGTGGTGCTCCGTAAACCACGTCTGGTGAAAGATAGCCCGCGAGCGCGCGCCGACGTTGATGAGGCCGGACATGGGTAAGGGGTCGCACAAAATTTGTTCAAAGGGCGGGATGGAGGCAACCTTGCCGGGGCATTGCCGCCATGTGGCGTCCTTGAAAAAAACTTTTTCCAGCATGGGTTCATGCCCGCGCAAGAGGTTTTGCGGGTCGTGAATGCGCGGGGCGCTGTGCGGCGTTTCCGCGTAGATAAGCGCGGCGCGGCTGGATTGGGAAAAGTGCGACAGGCCGTCCCGGAGGCCGTCGTGAATGTGATAGATGCACAGGTTGCGGTAGGCGTCGTCGAGCATCGGTTCTCCGTTTTGTGTTGCAGGCTGACCAATGATTGCCACAAAACGAAAGGAATTCAAGCCCGGCGGCGTTTTTCCTGTATGGCATGATGGGGGCGGGGCGTGCTCCACACCGCCAATGGCGCTAGGATGGCGCGTTTTTTCCTGCGCGGACAAACTCCAGACATACGGAATTGATGCAGTAGCGCATGCCCGTTGGCGGTGGTCCATCCGGGAACACATGCCCAAGGTGGGCGTCGCAGCGGGCGCAGATGACTTCCGTGCGTATCATGCCATGGGACGTGTCGCGTTTTTCTTCAACGGCGTGCGGCGCGGCAGGGGCCATAAAGCTGGGCCAGCCCGTTCCGGAGTCGAATTTGTCTGCGGAGCGGAACAGCGTGTTGCCGCAGCACACGCAGGTGTACTCCCCATCGCCCTTAAAGGACGCGAATTCACCGGAAAATGCCGCCTCTGTTCCGCGCTTGCGGCAGATGTTGAATTGCTCCGGCGTTAGCTGAGCGCGCCATTCTTCGTCGGTTTTGCGAATTTTGTCCGTCACGTTCGGCCTCCTGCGCTTGAGGAAAGGGCGCGCCGCTACCGCTTGGGGGGGGCGGCGCGCTTTTTGGCTTTCGTGAATGTATCAGGCCTTGAGGTCTTTCAAAAGCAGGGAAACGGCAACCGTGCCGTTCTTTGTCTCCTGCGCGCCCACTTCGTGGAAGCCGTAGCGGTGGTGGAAGGCGAGGGAGTCGCCATTGCGGGGGCGGGTATTCACCTCGCAGGTGACAGATGGGCAGTCCAGCTGTTGCGCCACGGTGGAGACGGCGTCGTACAGCGCGGTGCCAACACCCATGCGCTTGGCGCGCGGCGCGACCACGATGCGGTCCACATAGACAAAGGACGGATAGTGCGCGCAAAACCACCGAAAGTTTTCACTGGCGTAGGTGACGTCTGGGGTATGGCCAATCATAAAGCCGAGGATGTCGTCCTGAGCTGAGGTGCAGGCCACCTGAAAGAAAGCGGCTTCGCGGATGGACCAGGCCATGAAGTCTTGGTCCACGCTGTTTACGGCGGGGACTGCGGCTTCATTGAGGGCGAGAATGGCGGGGATGTCTTCTGGCCGTGCGGGGCGGAGTTGTGTCTGCATGCGGATATGGTGGTTGAGGTGAAGGGGCGCTACGCGCCATGCGTGGCAAGAAAGGCCGCGCAGCGCGCCTCGGACCAAAAGGTGCCGTCGGAGTCCAGCTGGATGAACCCGACATGGCCTCCGGCGCGGGGCGTTTCCAGATACAGGTTGGGATTGTCGCGGGCCTCGCGCTCGGGGAAGCTGTCTTCACCAAGGAAGGGGTCGTCCTGCGCGTTGATCATCAGCGTGGGCACGGCAATGTTTGGCAGGACGGGGCGCGAGCTGGCGCGGGTCCAGTAGTCCTCGGCGCTGGCAAAGCCGAACAGCGGCGCGGTGAAGCGCTCGTCAAAATGGCGGAACGTGGTCACGCGGCTCAGGTCCGAAATATCGAAAACATCCGGAAAGCGTTCATGCTTCTGGCGGATTTTGTCCCGCAGGCTGCGCAGCAGGTATTCCGTATAAAAGCGCCCGGAGTGGCGGGTTTCCAAGGCGTGGACGGAGTCCACAAGGTCGCACGGGGCGGAGACGGCAACAGCGGCGCTGATTTCCTCCGGCACGCGGGAGGGCGCTTCACCCAGATATTTCAGGGTCTGGTTGCCGCCCATGCTAAAGCCCACAAGGGCAATGGAGCTGTAGCGGTCAAAGGACAGCGCGTGGGTGACGGTGGTGTGCAGGTCGTCGGTTTCGCCGCTGTGGTAAAAGCGCGGCGTGGCGTTCATTTCACCGCCGCAGCCGCGGCAGTTGCGCGCCAGCACGTCCCAGCCCGCGGCGTTCAGGGCGCGGGCCATGCCGCAGACGTACTTGCGGCGGGAGTGGCCTTCCAGCCCGTGGGTGATGATGGCAAGGCGGCTGGTGGTGGCGGTGCGCTTCGTGAAGCTCCAATCCAGCAGCAAAAAGTCGCCGTCTGGGGTGGGGATGCGCTCGCGGACATAGTCCACCTTCGGCGTGGGTCGCATCAGGGATGGCGCAACGCTCTGCACATGCGCATTGGCTAAGAGCGTTGGCGGTGCATAGTCGGGTATGGGCAATACTGGCATTGTTTCGGCTCCTTGAAGTCAGGCAGGGTAGCCATGTCGGCCTGCGCGGGCAAGTGATGAATCGCTCCCACTGCGCCAGCGCGCCGCCATGTCCCCTCGAATGACGATTGCCCTGCGGGGCGAGGTTTCGTACTATGCCCGGGCATCCTACTTCCAGGAAGTTCAATCAACTCTGATACATGCCCTAGGGGCGGAGGACTGCATCATGCAACTGACCACTGTGCGTATCGACAAGCCCGAAGAGATGAACTTCATCCTCGGACAGTCCCATTTCATTAAGACGGTGGAAGACATCCATGAGGCTGTGGTCTCCACGGTACCCTTTGCCAAGTTCGGCCTCGCCTTTTGCGAGGCGTCCGACAAGCGCCTTATCCGTTTGACCGGAACCGACGAAGAATGCGTGGAACTGGCGCGAAAGAACGCCAAGGCCCTGTCCTGCGGCCATGCCTTCATCCTGTTCATGAAGGATATGTTCCCCATCAACATCGTCAATACCATCCAGAACGTGCCCGAAGTGGTGCGCCTGTTCTGCGCGACGGCCAACCCCACTGAGGTTATCGTGGCCGAAACCGAGCAGGGGCGCGGCATTATGGGCGTTATCGACGGCTATGCCTCCGCTGGCGTGGAGCGCGAAGACGACGTGGCCGCGCGTAAGCAGTTCCTGCGGACCATCGGCTACAAGGCCTAACGCGGCGCCACCCGCGCGGGGGCGCGGAGCAGATCTGCCCCGGCAGGCCGCCCACTTCTTCGGCTCCAGCCTATGGGCAGGTAATGCCCACCACCGCCATACAGAAAAACGCGGCGCATCCCCTGAGGGACGCGCCGCGTTTGTGTGTCTGCCGCGTTCGGAACTTACTCGGCAGGCAAAAGCTCCGTATACAGCGTTACCGCCACCATATTGTCCACCAGTCCCATCTTGTGGAAGGTGCCGGAGCCGACGCCGTAGGCAAGGCGGTCGAGGTCAAAGCGTCCCTGAAAGCCCAGCACGGGCTTGCCCTCAAAGTCGGGCGCCGGGTGCGGCTTTTGCCCCAGCACCGTAAACGGCAGCGTGATGTCCTTGCTGGTTTCCTTCAGGGTGAAGGTGCCGCGCGCTTCAAACCAGCCATCGCCGCGGGCGACGATGTCGTCGCTGACAAAGCTCATGCGCGGGTACTTGGCGGTGTCGAAAAAGTCCGCCGTCTTCAGGTGTGCGTCGCGCTTGGCAATGCCGGTGTTGATGGAATCAATCCCAATGGAGATGTCGATGACGCCTGCTTCGGGGTGCTTGGGGTCAAAAGAGATGGTCCCCGTAATGTCATTAAAGAACCCCGTCACCTTCCCCACAATGTGCGTAATGGTGAAAACGGCCTGCGAATGGTCTGTATCCACGCTCCAGTCCCGGGCCAGAGCGGGGCTGGCGAACAGAACGCACAGGGCGATGGTCAGGCAGGCGATACCGCGGCGAATATGAGGCATGGTGCTTCTCCTTGTGGAATGCGGTTGATGGACCTTCCGCCAGTATAGCGTAAACCCTGCCCCGTGGACCAGCCCAATCGGGAGCGGGGGCAATGCGCTGGTTGTTGTTTCATGGCGGGCTTTTGGCTATGTCTTACGTCCCCATGATGGAATTTTCAGCAAGGAGACCACAGCCCATGACCACGGAGTACGCATTCACACTCCTCGAAACCCACGCCACTGTTGGCTTTTGCGCCTGCCTGCCTCAGGAGGACATGACGCTGGACGCCATGCTTGCGCACCTGCGCGCCGCGCCTATGGACGATGCCATGCGCCGCGCCGCCCTGCGTCATGTTGCGGCCTGCGATGAAGCCGAAATGGCGGACCTTCTGGAGCGAAGCCGCGCCGATCCCGTGGTGACGGGGCTTCTCCGCGAAGCCGTGCAGGGCAAACCGGATGTTGCCCAGCGCCTTGGGCTGTCCGGTCCCGCAACGCTTGCGGAGCAGGCGGCATCTCCTTTAGTGGACCTGCGCGCCGCCCGTGGTCCGGAGGCCGACGCGCACCGGAAGTGGACCATGGCGTTTCAGGCGAATATTGCGGACCACGCGCCGTTGGAGGACATCCGCCAGCAGGGGCTGGACCTGCCGTATTCCGCAGAAGCTGTGAAGACTGCCGGGGACGACTTTGTCCATGTGGCGGATGTGCGCGAGGCGCTCGCCCTGCGCCCCGCCAAGGAGCGCTATCCCTCGGCGGCGGAGACCGCGCGCCGCGCCGAAGCCGCGCTGGAACGTGCTGGTGTGTCCCTTGGCGCGCAGGCGCGGCATATGGATTCCCTGTCCCCCGTTGGGCTAGTGCGGGGGTGGGAAACGTCAATCAGCGTCCGTAATGGCGCGTTGGACTACACCGTGTCCGGCCAGCATATGTCCTATGGACGGGGCGTAGCCTTTGACGCCGCACAGGCCGCTCTGCTGATGGAGATTGTGGAGCGCTATTCCAGCTGGGTGAGCGTGGATGGCCTCGCGCTTCCGGACTGCGCCTCGGGCCGGGAGCTGGTCCGCGCGCGCCGCTCGGAACTTCTGGAGCAGGGGAGCGCCGCGCTGGACCCAAACGACCTTCCCCTTGATGCCTCTTATAGTAATGAGCCGCTGCACTGGCTCCCGTGTGAGAACGCGGGTGGGGCTATGGTACATGTTCCGGCGCAGTTCATCGCGCTGTTTGCCAACCTTGACGAGCAGGGGTTCTACGGCGGGCTCGGCTCAACCGGTCTGGCGTCGGGGAATACCATGCAGCAGGCGCGCCTTGGGGCGCTTCTGGAAATCATCGAGCGCGACGCGGAGACAACCACACCCGTGGACCCGCGCACGTGGCTTCGCGTGCGGTCGGACGACAAAGACGTCGCCGCTTTACTGGCGAAGTACTCCCGCCGCGGCGTGGATGTTCTCCTGCAGGAGTGCACCAGCGAGCTGGGTATCCCGTGCTACAAGGCCTTTGCCATCGGCCCGCAGGGGCAGGTGGTGAAAGGGGCCTCGGCCAAGCTCTCGGGCGCACGTGCGGCGCTGTCGGCAATTCTTGAGGTGCCGTATCCCTTCCCCTTTGGCCCGCCGTCGACGCCGGGACCGGAGGACCTCCCCGTGGTGACGCTGGAATCCCTGCCGGATATGTCCACCGGCAGCATCGCCACG
>NZ_BAAHYU010000002.1:305000-1896746 GCF_054657395.1 Desulfobaculum senezii
AGAGACATCTCGAGCAGGAACGAAAGTTGGTCTTAGTGATCCGGTGGTTCCGAATGGAAGGGCCATCGCTCATCGGATAAAAGGTACGCCGGGGATAACAGGCTGATCGCGTCCAAGAGTTCACATCGACGACGCGGTTTGGCACCTCGATGTCGGCTCATCACATCCTGGGGCTGGAGCAGGTCCCAAGGGTTCGGCTGTTCGCCGATTAAAGTGGTACGCGAGCTGGGTTTAAAACGTCGTGAGACAGTTTGGTCCCTATCTGCTGTGGGCGTAGGAGACTTGAGGAGGGTTGCCCCTAGTACGAGAGGACCGGGGTGAACGAACCTCTGGTGTTTCAGTTGTCACGCCAGTGGCACTGCTGAGTAGCTATGTTCGGAAAGGATAACCGCTGAAGGCATCTAAGCGGGAAGCCTGCTTCAAGATTAGGTCTCCCTGGACATTTTGGTCCCTAAAGACCCCTCGAAGACTACGAGGTTGATAGGCTGGGTGTGTACGCACAGCAATGTGTTGAGCTAACCAGTACTAATCGGTCGTGCGTCTTAACTGATCACAAATCTCTCCCTATTTTACTCATATATTTACATATTTGTCCTGGCGACCAGAGAGAGGTGGCTACACCCGTTCCCATTCCGAACACGGAAGTTAAGCACCTCATCGGCGATGATACTGCAGAGGAGTCTGTGGGAAAGTAGCCCGTCGCCAGGACTTTTTTTTGCCCAAAAAGCGCCAACAGCACACCACGCCGTCGGCGCTTTTTTTGCGCCCAAAATCCACCACCCTCACCAACCCCCAACCTGATCCTGCCACACAACACCATCGCACCCCATCCGCCCCCACGTATCCCATGGGCTCCACCGGCTGCTTATGCTCCAAACCTCCTGCCTCCGGCGGCTCAAGGACTCCGCCCTTGTATATTGACCCTCAAGCCAAAGGCGGAGAAAAAAGAAAGCCGCCTCCATGACTGGCATGAAGGCGGCTGTTGCGGCAGACCGTACGCCCTTGAGTTACGAGCTCGTTCTTAAGCTGGGTCGCCGCAATATGTAGTACAAACTCGAATGATTGTTAGAGCACAAAGCTCGAATTTGCAAGGAAGAGTGAACTACGATGAAACGCACCATGGGCATTGACGTATCGAAGGCCAAGCTTGATGTCGCCATTTCTGGTGACGACAGCACGTCCACTGTTGAAAATAACCCTTTGGGTTTTCAGCAAATCGTTGAGACGGCAGAAGCGCATAATGTTGAGCTCGTCATCGTGGAAGCGACAGGTGGATATGAGTCTGACGCCGCAGATTTTTTGATGGAGCAAGGCATTCCCGTCGCTGTTGTGAATCCTCGCCGTGTGCGTGACTTTGCCCGGAGCCTCGGAGTGTTGGCGAAGACGGATCGTATTGATGCTCTTGTTCTTGTTCAGTTTGGGGAAGTCGTCCCTGTCCGGGAAAATCAAAAAGTCCGGGCAACTCAGCGTAAGCTGGAAGCTCTTGTTAACCGTCGCCGGCAGGTCGTCGAAATCCTTTCCCGGGAGCGCGTTCGCTTGCAGCGAGCTTCGTCTGATGTGCGCCCTTACATTGAAGACGTTATTGCGACTCTGAGAACGCAAGAAAAGAGCTTGTCACTTGAAATCAAGAAACACATTCTCAGTGACAAAGATTTTTGTGACAAGGCAACTTTGCTTGAAACCATGAAAGGGATTTCGTCTGTAACCTCTGCGACTCTTCTTGCTTTCTTTCCTGAGTTGGGGACGTTAACGCCGAAGCAAGCAGCTTCTCTGGCAGGCCTGGCTCCATTCAACAGGGATAGCGGCAAGAAAACGGGGCAACGCTGCGTTTGGGGTGGGCGAATAAAAGTACGTAGCGCCCTTTACATGAGCGCAATCTCAGCGACTGTCTGGAACCCTGCAATTCGAGCCTTCTACCAGCGTCTTTGCGATGCGGGCAAACCTAAAAAGGTCGCCCTCACTGCCTGTGCAAGGAAGCTTCTCGTGATTTGTAATGCGATTTTACGGACGGGAAAACCTTGGGATCCTGCACTTAACGCTTGATTGCCAATACGATTGCTTGAGAATCCCGAGTGCGCACTTGCCGGGTGCGTGTGGAAATACAGTCGTGACCCCTGACAGGCTCACGTCCGAGTAGACTGGTTGGGAAAAGTTATTTGGGGGCCGTGGCGCTTTGGAAGAGCGGTGAGAATCCCTGACATGCGGCTCAATATCTTTCGAGATTGCCAGCCCGCCATCATCAATCCCCCTCGGCCCCCCCGCCCCGGACTCCCCCATAAAATCACTCCCAGCCTACACCTCACATCTCTTGTCTCCAGCGCCTTCAGTTCTTCGTCCGTTCGGCTTAGAAAGGGCGAAGGGTCTGAGAGATGAAGAGAGCAGAGCGGCTTAAGGACTACGCCCTTAAGACATCCCAAGTGCGCATGTGCCGGGTGCGTGTGGGAATTTAGTCGTGACCTCTGATAGGCTCACGTCCGAGTATATTGGGTGGAAAAATATTTTTGGGGACCTTGGCTCGTTGGAAGAGTGGTGAGAATCCCTGACATGCACCCCAACAGTATTTGAGTTGCCCAGCCCGCCATCATTAATAATCCCCACTCCCAGCCTACACCTCACCTCTCTTGCCTCCAGCGCCTTCAGTTCTTCGTCCGTTTGGTTTCGAAAGGGTGAAGGGACTGAGAGATGAACAGAGCAGATCGGCTCAAGGACTCCGCCCTTAAGACATCCCAAATGCGCACGTGCCGGGTGCGTGTGGGAATTTAGTCGTGACCTCTGATAGGCTCACGTCCGAGTATATTGGGTGGAAAAATATTTTTGGGGACCTTGGCTCGTTGGAAGAGTGGTGAGAATCCCTGACATGCACCCTAACAGTATTTGAGTTGCCCAGCCCGCCATCATTAATAATCCCCACTCCCAGCCTACACCTCACCTCTCTTGCCTCCAGCGCCTTCAGTTCTTCGTCCGTTTGGTTTCGAAAGGGTGAAGGGACTGAGAGATGAACAGACCAGATCGGCTCAAGGACTCCGCCCTTAAGACATCCCAAATGCGCACGTGCCGGGTGCGTGTAAAAGTACAGTCGTGACCCCTGATAGGCTCTCGCCGAGTATATTGGCTGGAAAATATTTTTGGGGGCCGTGGCGCTTTGGAAGAGCGGTGAGAATCCTTGATTTGCACCACAACATTTTTTCGAGTTGAGCAGCCTGCCACGATCAATAAAACCCAACCACCCGAGCCTAAACCTCCCCAACCACCAGCCGCACGCGCGAAGCACCGAATCCCAGAGCCTTCGGACGCTTCCAAGCGTCCAGAGCGGCCTAGACCGTGTCGCGTTCCACCATCTGCCCACCACGAACATCCGCGCAAAGCACCCGGCCAGCCCCGCCCACCCAAGCCTAGAAACCATGCCCGAGACTGCTCCGCACCCACCACCTCCTACAATCCGGCTCCGGCCGGAGGGGGACGGGTGTCCAGAGGGTGCGGGGGGAATGGTACAGTCCGGGTACATAGGTAACAGATTAGTCCGGGAACATGGGTAACACTTCAGGCATAGTCTGCCTGGAGGTAGCGTATGCCCTGGACAGAGGTAAGACCTATGGATGAACGGATTCGATTTGTTGTAGAGGCTGGGTCAGGAGCTGAGAACATGTCTTGGCTTTGTAGAAAATATGGCATTAGCCGAAAAACTGGCTATAAATGGCTCAATCGCGCACAAATGCATGGAATATTTGCTTTAAGCGAACACAGTCGAGCTCCGCGAAATTGTCCGCATCGCACGCCAATCGAGATGCGAGAGGCCCTCATTGCTTTGCGCAAAGCAAATCCAAGTTGGGGGCCAAAGAAAATAGCATCTGAAGTAAGCGATCGCTTTGGCCTAAGGCCTCCGGCGCCAAGTACGATTGCTTTGATTTTCCAAAAGGAAGGACTTAGCAAGCCCCGCAGACGCCGTAATGTTGTTATCCGCAACTGGCCCAACAAGCTCACTGAAGCAAGGCATCCTAATCATGTATGGACAATGGACTATAAAGGTTGGTTTGAGTTGCCCAATCGTAAGAAATGCTGGCCCTTCACTGTAATGGATCTGCACAGCCGTTACGTTTTGGCTTGTGATCCACTTGCCCAACCAGCCTTGGCCCCAACACAAGAAGCCTGTGACCGTGTTTTTTCCTACTTCGGCTTACCTCAAATTATCAGGGTGGATAATGGAATTCCCTTTGCGAGCTGTGCGGCCGGAGGAATATCGCGCCTTAGCGCCCAGTGGCTTCGCCTCGGAATAACCGTGGAATTCATTGAACCGGGAAAGCCTCAACAAAATGGTGCGCACGAACGAATGCACCGCTCTTTAAAGCGAGAACTTCGTAGAGCAGACACTCTTCGCCGCCAAAGACGCAGGTGTCAGACATGGCGGAGGATTTACAACCATAGCCGCGGTCATGAAGCTTTAGGCATGCGAACGCCTGCTGCTCTTTATGCGCCATCAAGCAGACGCCCACCAAGAATCCTTCCAGATTTCGTATACCCCCCTGAGTATATTCTGAGGCGAGTGAAGCGAAGCGGCTCCATACAATGGAGGGGACATCACAGATTTATCAGTCAAAGCCTGCACCGATGCACAGTGGGCCTTTTGCCAAACCAAAAGGGCGGTATGAATATCTATGCTGGATCAATCTTTTTAGGAGTACTGAATGATTCAGACACAAAAGGCTTAGTCAGGCCCTAGGGGCAACCTGTACCGCCAGAACCTGTTACCTATGTTCCCGGACAGAAGTGTTACCCATGTTCCGGGTTGTACAAATCCTGCAAGGTTCCCCCAACACCCTTTGGCCGTCGGAGACACGGCGACAACATACAGAAATCCCACCGAAAGCACCTCTCGGTCCCGTCATCACAACGCCCCACCAACAAGGCCTCTTTCTCCTCGACATCCCTCGCCACTCTCGGCCCCACCACCATAGCGCATCACCACAGCCGCGATATCTTCCCTACTCAAGCACTTCTAGGCACCCCCAACAGAGAGCACCATCTTCAAGTTCAAGCCCGCTTTTCCCAGAACACCGAAAGCATCTCTCGACTCCGCCACCATCCTGCACACAACCACAGTCTCCTCGTTTCAAACAGGTTGCGTCGTCCCTCGTTTACCCTCAACCTCACCGTCACAACATTCGGCCCAATCAACATATCTCCATCCACGGCTTACCGGGTGCCTACTCATTACCTCTTCTCAAGGAAGAACCGGCTCCCTTCCTACATCCATCGCCGTCGTTGCTTCTCTCCTTCCCCCCCCAATCTGCCTGCAGCCGTCCGTATCCCACCCCATATATCCCACACCGCAAGTGCCTTCACCGCACCAAGCCCCCCCCGCCACGCGTAAAGCGAAACGTAGTAATAATGGGGCGCCTACGATCATGATTGAAATATGATCACGATTATGTCATGTCTACCCATCCATTTGATGTAAGGAGCAAGCCGGAAGTGGGCTTGTGAGAATTGGGTGTGAACGAAAGGGGAAGTTGCGATGCCGTGTTATGAGTTTGAGGGTTTGGTTCCTGTGGTCCACCCGGATGCCTTTGTGCACCCGACGGCGGTATTGATTGGCGACGTGATTGTTGGCGCGGATGTGTATATTGGTCCATGTGCCTCGTTGCGCGGCGATTATGGCCGGTTGATTGTGAAGGATGGCTCCAATGTGCAGGATGGCTGCATCATGCATGGGTATTGCGATGTGGACACGGTGGTTGAAGAGAACGTGTCCGTCGGGCATGGCGCTATTTTGCATGGGTGCGTCATCAAGCGGAATTGTTTGGTGGGCATGAATTCTGTGGTGATGGATGGCGCTGTGGTTGGTGAAGAAAGCATCGTTGCGGCGATGAGTTTTGTGAAGGCAGGTTTTGCCGGTGCCCCGCGCCAGCTGCTGGTTGGCTCTCCTGCCAAGGTCCTGCGCGAAGTGACGGACCGGGATATGCATTGGCATGGCCTTAATATTCGCGAGTATCAGGCCTTGGCTGGGCGTTCGGCGCAGTCGATGACTGAGGTGGCCCCGCTTCGCGAGGTGGAGGAAAACCGCCCCCATCTTGCAGGCGTTACCGATGTGAAGCCGAAGATGTAACGTGCGAGCGAACGGCTAGGCGGCAGATGCAGGTGGCTCAACGTTCGGTATAAGGCGCTGAACGGAAGGCCCTCAGAGTAGGGTCTTCGGATTAAGGCGGGGTTCTCGCCGCTTTGCGCTTGCCTTATCCCGAGCGTCGCCCCACCACCGAGGAACGGTGCCTTCAGTCCGTATGGACGGTATCCACAGTGTGTGGCCAGGAGCACCCGGCAAAACAACGATCGTTCAGCGGTAGCGCCTGCCACCTTTTCTACTTTTTTTCCGGATCCGCGTTTTCCGAGAGAGAGGGCGTTTCACCGCGCTCAAGCTGTTCGTCCTCCACGGTTTGTGTTCGTTTTTGTTCATTGACGCACGCATCCCCGGCGAGCAGGAGAAAACGCCGTGGGGCGCCTTGCGCGCCGCAGTGGCGGAAGGGAATTTCGGCGCATTAAGGACAGTTGTACACGGGCGAGAATTGCTGTAAACGCCCGCAGGGCGGGGCAATTGTACAGGTGGTTGCTTTTTTCACAAATTCAATCTATGTCTTGCCCATCGCTTCGCGCTGGACTGCGCATCGCCTTGTTTGGTTAATCAAACGGCGTATATTTTTCACTCGATATCCCACGAAGAGCACACAGGTTGAGAGGTCACACGGACCTCTCCTTTTGGTGCGTATGATGCTGGGGGCGGTGGAGCGGGGCGAGAGCCTGACCCGCGACGCGGACGCAAGAACGCCCACGGCGTGAAGTCGGCGGCATATTTGCCATTGGACAGACGTTTGCGCTGCGGCGGGTGCAGTTTTGCTGCGAGCGGACCATGCAAAATATGCAAACCGTGCAACGCAGGCCTGCAATTGCATGGTTGCAGGATGGCGCAGGCGAACTCGCCTTTGACAAAAGTTCCCGTATTTCGAGGGATTGCAGGTGTAAGGATTTTGGCACGGTGTGTGCTGATTGTGCACTCAAACAAGCACCATGGCCGGAAAGTCCGGTCAGGACGCCTTGCGTGTTCAATTCTCCGGCGCACGCCGGAATTTTATACTGACTTGCTTCCTGAGAGGAACTTTCGATGCAAAAAGTTCTCACGACCTGCCCGTACTGCGGTTCGGGATGTTCTCTCTATCTGCTGCTGAATGATGACGGCCGGATTACCGGCGTTGAGCCGAATCTTGATCCGTCTAGCGTGAACAAGGGCGCGCTGTGCTCCAAGGGGCACTTTGGGGTGGACTTTGTCCAGCACCCGGAGCGCCTGACATCGCCCCTCATCCGCAAAAACGGCGTGCTGACCGAAAGCACGTGGGATGAGGCCTACGCGGTTATTGCCCAGCGCCTTGGCGGAATTGTCGCCGAGCATGGGCCGGACAGTGTTGCGGGATTTAGTTCCGCGCGCTGCTCCAACGAAGAGAACTACCTCATGCAGAAGTTCATGAGGGCGGCGGTGGGGACGAACAACGTCGACCACTGCGCACGGCTCTGACACGCTCCCACTGTGGCCGGTCTGGCCACCGCAATGGGCAACGGAGCAATGACCAACTCCATCGGCGAGTTGGACGAAATGGGGCTGCGGGACTGTATCTTTGCCATTGGCACCAACACCACCGAGTGCCACCCCATTATCGGCCTTGGCATGATGCGCGCCAAGCACCGTGGTGCAAAGTTGATTGTCGCCGACCCGCGCGCCATCACGCTGAGCCAGCACGCGGACTTGTGGCTGCGCCTGAAGCCCGGCACCGACGCCGCGCTGCTCAACGGCATAGCCCATGTCATCCTTGAAGAAGGCATGGCGGATGAAGATTTCATCGCCGCGCGCACAGAAAATTTTGAAGCGTTTCGCGACAGCGTGCAGCGCTTTACGCCGGAGATTGCCTCGGCCATCACCACGGTGCCTGCTGAGGATATCCGCCGCGCGGCGCGGCTCATTGGCAACAGTGAAAATACCGCCACGTACTACACCATGGGCATCACCCAGCATACGTCTGGCGTGGACAACGTGTTGGCCGTTGCAAACCTTGCGTTTGTCACCGGCAACATCGGCAAGCCCAAGGCTGGCGTGAACCCCCTGCGTGGGCAGAATAATGTGCAGGGCTCCTGCGACATGGGCGCGCTGCCCAACACCTTCCCGGGGTACCAGAAGGTGACGGACGCCGCCGTGCGCCAGCGTTTTGAGCAGGCGTGGGGCGTTTCGCTCAGCGGCGAACCCGGCCGCACCATTCCCGGCGTGTTCGACGGCATCGAGAGCGGTGCTATCCGCGCGCTGTATGTCTTTGGCGAGAACCCCATGCGCAGCGACCCGGACGTGAACCATGTGGAGCATTGCCTTGACCATGTGGACTTTCTCATCGTGCAGGACATCTTCCTGACCGAGACGGCCCAGAAGGCCGACGTGGTGCTGCCCGGAGCGTCGTTTGCGGAAAAGGACGGCACCTTCAGCAGCACGGAGCGCCGCGTCCAGCGCATCCGCAAGGCCATTGAGCCGGTGGGCGACAGCCGTCCGGACTGGCGCATCATCACGGAGTTGATGCAGGCCATGGGCTACGACGCCGACTACGCCTCGCCCGAGGACGTCTTTGACGAGATGCGTTCGGTGACGCCCACCTACGCGGGCATCAGCTATGCGCGCCTTGAGCAGGGCGGCATCCAGTGGCCCTGCTGGGACGAAGCGCATCCCGGCACCCCGGTGCTGCACGTTGGGCAGTGCGACAATGGCCGCGGGCAGTTCTCGGCCATTGACCACCGCGACCCGGCGGAGATGCCCGACGAGGAGTACCCCTTGATGCTGACCACGGGCCGCGTTGTGGCGCATTACCACACCGGCACCATGACGCGCCGCTGCTGGGGCCTGAATGGCCTGAGCCCTGAGGAGTCGCTGGAAATCAATCCCGCGGACGCCGAGGAGCTTGGTCTTGAGCATGGCGATCCCATCGTCGTCACCACCCGCCGCGGCGAAGTACGCACCAAGGCGCAGGTGACCCCACGCGTGCCCAAGGGGCTGACGTTTATCACGTTCCACTTCTCCGAAGCATGCGGAAATATTTTGACAAACAGTGCGGCCGATCCTGTTACCGAAACTGCGGAACTTAAGGTTTGTGCCGTGCGCGTACGTAAGGATACTGCGTCCGACAGCCGCGTTGTGGCGTAGTGCAAGAAAAAGGAAAGCAAATGCCTTCTCCTCTCAATAGCTTCGTTGTTGCTGATTCCGATAAGTGCATTGGGTGCAAGCTGTGTGAAGTGGCCTGCGCCGCGGTGCACGAAGACGTTGTGCCCACGACGGTCGGCTGCCAGCAGAGCCCGCTGCATCCGCGCCTGCACGTTGTGAACACCAGCGAGACCTCCGCACCTGTCCAGTGCCGCCACTGCGAGGACGCCCCCTGCGCCAACGCTTGTCCCATCGACGCCATCCGTCAGGTTGGCGGCCGCATTGTCGTGGACGAGGACGCCTGCGTGGGCTGCAAGAATTGCATGGTCGCCTGCCCCATGGGCGCGCTGCAGCTGATGGACGTGTACCGCCATGGCGAGCGGGTGATGCAGCCCGTCCTGCGTGAGGAAGCCGGCGGCCGGGTGGAGGAAACTCCCCGTCTTGTCGCCACCAAGTGCGACCTGTGCGCCGGCGTGCACGGCGGCCCCGCCTGTGTTGGCGTGTGCCCCGGCGACGCCCTGCGCATTGTCCGGCCCACCGCCCTGCGCCGTAAGCGCAATTTCAATGCCGCGGTGAAGCTGATGTCCGCTATCCGCAACCTTCCTGCCTAACCGCAGAGCACAGGAGCAATACGGTTATGATTCTTGATTCTGAGCAGATCATCCGCATCGATCAGGAGCTGTGCACCGGGTGCGGACGCTGCAAGGACGTCTGCCCGGTGGATGCCATCTCCGGCGAGCGGCACCAGCCGCACACCATCGACGCGGCAGCATGTATATTGTGCGGTCAGTGCGTGCAGGAATGCAGCGCCTACGACAGCATTTTGGATGAGTTTGAAACAACCAAGAAAGAGCGCCTTGCCCAGCGTGGCATGTTGCCCTCGGTGAAGGAACCGCTGTTTGCCGCGCATTACCGCGGCGACGCACAGCGCGTGTTCGACGCCCTGAAGAGCGACAGCTACACCATGGTGCAGTGTGCGCCTGCCGTGCGCGTTGCCATTGGCGAGGAATTTGGCCTGCCCCTCGGGTCCCTGACTCCGGGCAAGCTGGCCGCCGCCTTGCGCCGCCTTGGGTTTGACCGAGTCTACGACACCAACTTCGCCGCCGACCTCACCATCATGGAAGAGGGCTCGGAGCTGATCCAGCGCGTGCGCGAGGGCGGCACCCTGCCCATGTTCACCTCCTGCTGTCCCGGCTGGGTGAAGTACATGGAGGACGCGTATCCCGAGTTGGTGGACCATTTGTCCAGCTGCAAGTCCCCCATGCAGATGGCGGGAACCATGTTCAAGACCTATGGCGCGCGCGTGGATGACGTGGACCCGGCCAAGGTGTTCAGCGTGGCCATCATGCCCTGCACCTGCAAAAAGTTCGAAAGTGAGCGCCCGGAGATGCAGGCCAGCGGCTACCGCGACGTGGACGTGGTCCTCACCACCCGCGAGCTTGCCCAGATGCTGCGCCACATTGGGGTGGACTTCACCAACCTGCCCAGCGAGGACTTTGATAAGCCCCTTGGCACCTACTCTGGCGCGGGCAATATCTTCGGCAATACCGGCGGCGTGATGGAAGCCGCTCTGCGCACCGGCGTCGAACTGCTGACCGGCCAGCCCCTCGCGGATACGGACCTCGAGTACGTCCGCGGCGAGGAGGGCATCCGCACCGCCACGGTGGAGTGCGGTACGACGGAACTGAAGGTCGCCATTGTTGCGGGGCTGGAGAACGTTGTCCCCATTTTGGAGGACGTGAAGAACGGCGTCGCCGAGTACCATTTCATCGAGGTGATGTGCTGTCCGCAGGGCTGCGTGAGTGGCGGCGGCCAGCCCAAGATGATGCTCCCCGAGCACCGCGAAAAGGCCAACCTGCGCCGCAAGGCCGGGCTGTATGCCCATGACAGGAAGCTGGAGCACCGCCGCTCGCACGAGAACCCCGACATCAAGCGCCTGTACGAGGAATTCCTCGGCGAGCCACTGGGGCACGAGTCGCACCACCTGCTCCACACCGACCACAGGAGGAATGGCAGGGCGTGAAAAATACATTTGTTTTCGGTGATCCCAGAAAGTGCATAGGCTGCGGCGCATGCGAAGTGGCCTGCGCCATGGCGCATCTGGACAAGGACATTGACGGCGATGTGCGCAAGGCCAAGGAATTTCACCCGCGGGTGACCATTGTGCGCACACCGGATGTGACCATTCCCATCCAGTGCCGCCAGTGCGAGGACGCCCCCTGCGCCAACTCCTGCCCGGAGGAAGCCATCATCCGCCGCAATGGCGCGGTGGAGATTGTGGCTGGCAAGTGCGTGGGCTGCAAAAGCTGCGTTGTGGCGTGTCCCTTTGGCGCCATTCAGGTTGTGGAATCCACGCAGTCGGCATCCGAGCAAAAGCTGCAAGTCATGGACGGTGAAGAGGCGCATCACAAAGCCATTTTCGCCGCCTTGAAGTGTGACCTCTGTCAGGGCCGCGAAGGCGGCCCGGCGTGTGTGGACATCTGCCCCGCAGGGGCTCTGAACGTCATGACCCCTGAAAATATGCAAGAGCTTGTTACCAATCGCCGCCTCGCAGTGGTGAATGGATTACAATAAGACCCCCCTTACGCGCCCGGATCTGCCCCAGACAGCAGATCCGGGCACTCCCTTGCCAATGATCGAGCCGCTGGGCTACGCTTTTTCTTCCGGTTTTGGCCGGTTGTCTTTTCTCATGCAACAACGGAATGGAAAATGGCTATACGCAAGACGCGGATGATGCGTCCCCGTGGCCGTGGGACCGGACGGCGCGGATGTACGCGCCCCTGCGCATGGAGCCGCGCCAATACGGAGCGCCCCCGCCAGAGCTTGGAGCGCCTTGACGAGCAGAGCGGCCAGACCACGCTTATGGACCGCGTGGCTGTGCGCTACAAGGCTATAAAGGGCGATCAGGTGGACTTGTTGCGCCGGTTTGCCCCGGATGGCACCATCACGTACGTCAATGATGCCTACTGCCAGTTTTATCAGCTGGACGCCGCCGAGGTTGTGGGCATGAACTTTCAGGACCTGCTGGCCCCGGAGCAGTGCCACGAAATCGCCCGCGCCATTTTTTCCCTGACGCCGGAGGATCCCTACGTCCTCACTGAGCCAAGCTACATCCGCCGCGACGGCACGATGTACTGGGTGGAGTTTCTGAATCAGGCTATCTTTAACGACGCGGGGCGCGTTATTGAGTACCAGTCCATTGGCCGCGACATTACGCGCCAAAAGGACGCAGAACTGAAGATTCAGGAGGCGCAGGCCGCCATGACCCGTGCCACGCGCATGGCGACGTTGGCCGTGGTCGGCGGGGGCATCGGGCACGAGATTAACCAGCCCCTCAATGCCATTCGCATCCTTGCCGGGTCCGGCCTGTATATGGCCAAGACGATGGACGACCTGCCGCGTGAGCGAATTGTCCAGCTGCTGGAGGATATTTCCTCGCAGGTTGGGCGTATTGATGACATCATTCAGCATCTGCGCGATTTTCTGCGCGTGAACCAGTCCCGCCCCTATGAACAGTGCGACATGAACGAGTGTGTCCGCTCCGCGCTGGTCTTGCTGGACAATCAGCTGACCGCCGCAGATGTGCGGGTGGAGGTGGCGCTGGCGGAGGATTTGCCCCCGGTGTACGGCGTGCGCGTGCGGTTTGAGGAAGTCGTCCTCAACCTTGTGGCGAATGCCATGCAGGCCTTGGAGGAACGCCCCGGTGAGCGGCGCATCGTCATCCGCACATGGGATGAAGGCGGCGTGCATTTGGCGGTCGCCGACAACGGCCCCGGCTTGCCGGATGAGGACCGCGAGCGGCTGTTTGAACCTTTTTTTACCACCAAGAATACGGAAAAAGCCATGGGACTTGGGCTCTCCATTGTCCGCGAGATTTTGTCGTCCTGCCGGGCGCAGCTTTCGGTGACCAACGCCGAGGAGGGCGGCGCGCATTTTCAGATTGTGTTCCCCCGCACCATGAACGGCGTGCACCAGACCGGCGCAACGCCGACGGAGAGGGACGGCTAAAGGCCATGCGAATTCTTCTTGTTGACGACGATGCGCAGGGACGCGCTTTTCTTGCCGATTACCTGAATCTTTTGGGCCACGCCGTGACGTCCGCCGATTGCGTGGACCGCGCGGTGCAGGTGTACCGGCAGGAGGAGTTTGACCTTGTGCTGTCCGACATCAGCATGCCCGGGGCCACAGGCATCGACCTTATCGGGGCCTTGCGCGGGGGCGAGGACGCTCCGGGCGCGGATATCGTGCTCTATACCGGGCATATCGACGTCCAGTTGGCCATTCAGGCCCTGCGCGCCGGCGCGTACGACTACCTGACCAAGCCCATCAATCTGGAGGAGCTTGGCGCCGTGCTCGACCGGGTGGAGGAGCACATGGGCCTGCGCCGCGAGAATCGCCGCCTGACGGAGCATTTTGACGACGAAGTCCGCGCCGTAACGCAGGAGAAGGAAGAGGAGCTGGAGGAACTGCGGTCCATGCTTTCGCAGCAGGCCGAGGTGGACGGCATCGGTATCTTTTCTCCGGCCATGTGGCAGGTGGTGCATCAGGCGGAGCAGTACCACACGGACCGCTCCGTGCCGGTGCTTATTCAGGGCGAAACCGGTGTGGGCAAGGAGATTGTCGCGAAAATCGTCCACTATGGGCGTGAGCATACCACGCTCCCCTTTGTGGGCATCAACTGCGCGGCCATCTCGCCGAACCTTTTTGAGAGCGAACTCTTTGGCTATGAGCCGGGAGCCTTTACCGGCGGGGCAAACCGCGGCAAGCGCGGGAAGCTGGACATTGCCAAGGGCGGCTCGCTGTTTCTTGATGAAATCGCCGAAATCCCGGTGGAACTGCAGGCCAAGCTGCTGCGCGTGATTGAGGAAAACCAATTCTACCGCGTGGGCGGGCTGAAAAAGCACGAGACGGATATCCGCATCATCGCGGCCACGAACCTTGATTTTGAAGAGCGCATGGAAAAGGGGCTGTTCCGGCGGGACCTGTTCTACAGGCTCAATGTGGGGCAAATCATTATCCCGCCATTGCGGGAGCGCTGGGAGGATATTGTCCCCTTGGCGAAGATGTTCCTTGATGCTTCGGCCCGCAAGCGCGGGCGCGCCTTTGCTGATATAAGCGACGCCGCCCAGAAGGCGCTTTTGGACTACCACTGGCCGGGAAACGTGCGCGAATTGAAAAACGCCATGGAGTGGGTGACCCTCATGCACGATGCGCCAACCTTGGAGCCGTCCCACTTTGTGCACCTTTTTGCTGCGCCGCGGAGCACTGCGCCCAGCGGGCAGGCGCTCCCCGAAGCGGCAGGACGCGCCCGCCGAAAGCGTCCGGATAACGCGGAAGTGCTCCGCGTACTGGAGGCCTGCGGCGGTAACAAAACCCACGCCGCGCGCAAGCTGGGCATCTCGCTCCGTACGCTTTATTACCGTCTGGAGCGGATGGAGCAGCAGGACGGGTGACCGCTTGGCCGGGGCGCGCGGGGAAAACCGGGCGCAGGAATGAATTGGGAATGACGTGAGACCCGAAACGCGGGCAGCAAAGGCTGTCCGCGTTTTTTTATGCGGCCCCGCGCAAAACCTGTCAGGCGTTGCGCGGACGCATTTTGCCCCGTATGCTGGAGATTCTGCGAAGACTGCAACGGGGAGAAGCGGCGATGTGGACGAGAAAAGGCAGGCTGGGCGTAGCGGTGTGGGCGCTTGGTGTTTGGCTGGTGTGCGGTTTGGGACTGCGCGCCGAGGCCAAGGCGCAGGCCGTGGAGCCAATTCGCGTTGCGGCCATCTTTGCGCATACAGGTTCGGCTGCGGAGGAAAACACACCGGACTACCTTATGCCGCGTTTTGCCGCACGCATCATCAATGAGCGCGGCGGAATTCTAGGGCGTCCGTTGGAGCTTATCGAGCTGGACAACAAGAGTTCGGCCATAGGGACGGTTCAGGCGGCGCACAAGGCCGTGCGGATGGGCGTTGTGGCGGCGGTCGGCCCATCGCGCAGTTCTGACGCCCTTGCCATGGCCCCGGTGTTCGAAGAGGCGGGAATCCCCATGGTGGGGACCACGGTGACCGCGCCGGCCGTGACGCGGGCAGGGCACTTTATTTTTCGCGTTTGCTATACCGACGAGCAGCAGGCCGATGCCCTCGTGCGCGTGGCGTGGGAGGAACTTGGCGCGCGGCGTGCGGCAACCATCAATATCGCGGGCGAGGTGTATAGTCAGGGACTGGCCGAGCGCTTCCGCAGAGGCTTCATCGCGCGGGGCGGGACGATTGTCGCAAGGGAGGAATACCTGCAATCCGCCCTTGATTTTACGGACATCATCAACCACGTGAAGGAAGCGGCGCCGGATGTCGTGGTTTCGCCGGGGTTCGCCCGCGATTCCGGGTTGATTCTGCAGCAGGCGCGAAAGATGGGCCTGGAGATGCCGTTTATGGGCGGCGATGGGTGGACCGCTGTGGAGCAGTACCCGTTCATGAAGCCGCTCACCGGCGAAAATTATTACCTTTCGCATTGGCACTGGGGCAAGAAAAGCCCGGCCAGCAAAGCCTTTGTCCGTCTGCTCAAGGAAAAGATGGGCGAAGACGCCCTCGCCCGCGTCGATACCGGCAGCCCCTGCGGCTTCGACGCCATGATGCTCCTCGCCGACGCCATCACCCGGGCAGGCACCACCGCCCCCATCCCCCTGCGTAAGGCCCTGCTCGCCACCCAAAACTACCCCGGCGTCACCGGAACCATCACCTACAACGGCCAAAGAGACCCCCAAAAAAACCTTGTCCTCCTGCGGATATCAGGACGGCAGGTTGAGTATGTGCGGAGTATTATGCCGTGAGAAGGGGGGGAGAATGAAAAAAGAGGCGCCACATGGGCGCCTCTTTGCAGGAGTCGGAGTTATGCTGCGAGAGTGTGAATTGCTTGCGGAAAAGCCCGAGGAGGGCAGTCCGCCACTGAAGCGGCGGACTCGTGCCTCCAAACCTCTTCTGACCTACTAGGTTAGTCCTCAGACAGATTTTGGGGTACAGTCTCACGATGGAGGCCCCATGAAAGCTGCAGAGAAAGTCGCCCGCCAGCGTATGAGTGTGCTTGAGCTTGCAGAGAGCTTGGGAAACGTCAGTGAAGCCTGCCGGCGACGCGGTATGCATCGTAGTCAATTCTACGAGTACAAGCGGCGTTTCCAGACTCACGGCCTTGAAGGGCTCAAAGATCTGCCGCCTATTCCGAAGTCCCACCCTTTCACCACCTCCGAGGAGGTGGTCGAGCAAATCTTGGAATTGAGCCTAGCTCATCCTGCTTGGGGGTGCGTTCGCCTTTCCAATCAGCTCAAACTCATCGGTGTTTCGGTGAGCTCCCCTACCATTCAAAACATCTTGATCAAGAATGGCATGGGCACCAAGTACGACCGCTGGCTTAAGCTTGAGCAGAAGCAAGCTGGCGAACCCATTGAATTATCGGGCGAACAGGTCGCTTTCATTGAAAAACAAAATCCCGTTTTTAAAGAACGACACGTCGAGAGTTCTCGCCCTGGGGAGCTGTTGTGCCAAGACACCTTTTACGTGGGACGTCTCAAAGGGGTGGGGCGAGTTTACCTGCATGTCGTCGTCGATTCCTTCTCAAGCTATGCCTTCGGCTTTCTGCATACCAGCAAGCGCCCAGAGGCTGCCGTTTCCGTCCTTCACAACGACGTCATGCCGTTCTACGAGGAAAAGGAAATTGCCGTTTCCGCTGTCCTTACTGACAACGGCAGGGAATTTTGCGGAACCGAGACCCATCCATATGAACTCTATCTGTCCCTCAACGAGATTGAACACCGCCGTACCAAGGTGCGATCACCTCGGACAAATGGCTTTGTCGAGCGGTTTAATGGCACTGTGCTTGATGAGTTCTTTCGAGAAGCCTTCAGAACAACGCTTTATGAGACCGTAGAAGCACTCCAGGCCGACCTGGACACCTGGCTGACCTACTACAATACTGAACGCTCACACCAAGGGTATAGAAACATGGGACGTCGTCCCATAGAAACCATTAACGAGTACATCGAATCTGTCAGAGAAGAACGTTAGTAGGACACCTCTTCGTCATACAGCATACGCATGGCGTAGAACTCTTGTCTCACAGCAGTACGACTATTGGTTCACCTTGCGGCGCATTTCGTCAGCTTTCGTCATGATGGCGTCATAGTCCATCCCATCAAAGAATTCTCGCATTTTGGTCTGGTCACCACCCGTTTGCATAGCGACAAGCATGGCCATACCAGTCAACGTTTCTTGAAACTCCTGCCGTTTTTCTTCAGGCAAGGACGCCTGAATCTCTTGCACGGATTCATTGAAAGCCGACTTAGAAGAGGAATCCACAGTGGGGTTCGACGAACATCCGGCGCCAATGAGCATGATGCTGGCAATACAGACAGTTGCGAAGATGCGAGAAAGTTTTGTCATAGTGAACAGCTCCTTTTTGCGTGTAAAGATAAACAAATATCGGCAGGCTGTCACTATTGGTTTTTGTGTATTTATTGGCATGGAGTGTTGAACGGCGAAGAGTGGAAACGGAGCAGGAGGGGGGGGGAGAATTCTGCATCGAACAGGGATGCACGCGAAGTGATGGCGGGGGAGCAGGAGGGGGCGCATAGAAGTTTGGCGGGCTTTACGTTGATGAAAAGCTCGCTAGTCTTCTATGCCGTCTACTGTGAATGAATCACAGCACACTTTCATATATATCTATAAGCTGCTTGATATGAACAGGCATGACCAAGGACTTCGAGACTTCAAGGGCGGCCTGTTGCATTTTGTGATGCGTTTTTTTGTCTGAAAGGACAGTGTAGAGTGCGTCCGCAAGGGCTTGGGCGTCTACGGGAATGACGAGCGCCCCATCCCCTGAAATTTCCTTTGCCGGAACATTTTCGCTGATGACGGCAGGGATACCACAGTAGAAGGCTTCGGCAAAGGTTCTAGGAAAACCTTCTATGGTAGACGGCATGGCCAAAACTGTGTTGTGTGGAGCGAGGGCTTTAAATATGGAGGGAATGTCCTTGCGGAATCCAGTAAATGTTACATGTGATTTGATATTTAAAGTATTGGCTAACTTTATTAGAGTATTAAGTTCAGGACCGTTTCCAATGATTAAAGCATGTGCGTCTGGAATTCTTTGCACAAGAAGAGAAAGTGAACGTAAAAGAATATCATTGTTTTTGAGTTTTACAAGTCTACCGCATGTTATGACACAGGGGACATCGTTCTTGAGGATTGATTTGTAGGGTAAAGACGGTGCATTGATAAAGTCTTGCTCATCTATTGCGTTATAAAGATTGATATGCGGTTTTTGGGCAGGGTTTTCGTGAGCAAGACGCTTGTGAGCAACTTCTTTTGAAACTGATATAAATAATGTTGTTACATAGGATAGTATCTTGGCAGATATTCTGTACTTTGCTTTACCGTGTTGTGTAACACTGTGTAAGTGGTAAATAGTTGGTTTTTTAAGTCCGATGCAGGCAATTCGTCCGATATGTCCGCTCACAATGTCGTGCATGTGGACAATATCTGGATCTTCACGGCGAATAATAGAACGAACTTTTCTGATTATATTGGGTTTGAAGAATCCGATGTCTTTTGTTCTATTTGTAATAGATATTGTACGAATTCCAGCCTGAAGAAAATCGTTATAGAACTCTCCTGCACTAGACATGATAAGAGCAATAGGCGTGTGCCCAGCCCTTTTTAGTTCTTTGACTGTACTAAAGAGTTGTGTCTCAATTCCACCGCATTTGACTTGGTCGATTATATATAAAACCTTCATATTAAAATCGCCTTGAGATTTTTGGGGCAGAAGTTGGTGAGCTTATATGCGCGAAAGAATGGGGACAGTAAGCTGACCTACTAGGTTAGTCCTCAGACAGATTTTGGGGTACAGTCTCACGATGGAGGCCCCATGAAAGCTGCAGAGAAAGTCGCCCGCCAGCGTATGAGTGTGCTTGAGCTTGCAGAGAGCTTGGGAAACGTCAGTGAAGCCTGCCGGCGACGCGGTATGCATCGTAGTCAATTCTACGAGTACAAGCGGCGTTTCCAGACTCACGGCCTTGAAGGGCTCAAAGATCTGCCGCCTATTCCGAAGTCCCACCCTTTCACCACCTCCGAGGAGGTGGTCGAGCAAATCTTGGAATTGAGCCTAGCTCATCCTGCTTGGGGGTGCGTTCGCCTTTCCAATCAGCTCAAACTCATCGGTGTTTCGGTGAGCTCCCCTACCATTCAAAACATCTTGATCAAGAATGGCATGGGCACCAAGTACGACCGCTGGCTTAAGCTTGAGCAGAAGCAAGCTGGCGAACCCATTGAATTATCGGGCGAACAGGTCGCTTTCATTGAAAAACAAAATCCCGTTTTTAAAGAACGACACGTCGAGAGTTCTCGCCCTGGGGAGCTGTTGTGCCAAGACACCTTTTACGTGGGACGTCTCAAAGGGGTGGGGCGAGTTTACCTGCATGTCGTCGTCGATTCCTTCTCAAGCTATGCCTTCGGCTTTCTGCATACCAGCAAGCGCCCAGAGGCTGCCGTTTCCGTCCTTCACAACGACGTCATGCCGTTCTACGAGGAAAAGGAAATTGCCGTTTCCGCTGTCCTTACTGACAACGGCAGGGAATTTTGCGGAACCGAGACCCATCCATATGAACTCTATCTGTCCCTCAACGAGATTGAACACCGCCGTACCAAGGTGCGATCACCTCGGACAAATGGCTTTGTCGAGCGGTTTAATGGCACTGTGCTTGATGAGTTCTTTCGAGAAGCCTTCAGAACAACGCTTTATGAGACCGTAGAAGCACTCCAGGCCGACCTGGACACCTGGCTGACCTACTACAATACTGAACGCTCACACCAAGGGTATAGAAACATGGGACGTCGTCCCATAGAAACCATTAACGAGTACATCGAATCTGTCAGAGAAGAACGTTAGTAGGACAGATGCAGGAAGAGCTGGGTCATAGGGCAACCTGCACTGGTACCCGGGGCGGGACTTGAACCCGCACACCCATGAGGGCGAGAGATTTTAAGTCTCTTGTGTCTACCTGTTCCACCACCCGGGCATGTGCGGCTTTTGTCTATACCGATGGGTGGTGTGGCGTCAATGTTTTCTGGTGATTGGTAACAGCCTCGCGCGGCTGATGGTGTGGATGGCACCGGTTGGACGGGCGAGGATGAGATTGCCGTCGCGGTCTGTGATCATGTCACTGATGGGGCCTGCCTCGGTGGTGATGCGTCGCGTCACTCCATGTGCGCTCACGGCCCAGATGCTTCCGGTTGCTGTGCCTACATACACTGTGCGCTGAAGGTTAACGGCAATGGCGCTTGCTTCGGCAGGCAGGCCGGTGGCGAGGACCGTGCGGGTGGTGTCCTGCCATGCACATTCGAGGCGTCCGGTTTTGGGCTGGAGGGTGTAGATGACGCCTCGGGCGTCCATGGTTATGAGGGCTTCCTCACTAGCGTGTGCCTGGCCGGGCAGGGTCAGGATGGACAGCAGCGCCAGCCCCAGCGCCAGGGCCAACACTGCGGTGCGGCGGGGGATTGATTCGTGAAAAAGCATGTTTGATATGTTTTGCGACATGGTTTCCTCCTTGGTTCATGGTATGGATACCAATATGAGGTTTCCGGCACGAGCGGTCCAATATCGGCTTCGCATGAATCAAGATGTGGAGGATATCAGCGGTGGAGCACCGTCACTTACGTTATTTTTTGGCTGTCGCTGAAGAGCTGCACTTCGGGCGCGCGGCGAAGCGGCTGAATATGTCTCAGCCGCCGCTCAGCCAGCAGATCCGGCAGCTGGAGGAAGAGCTTGGGGTTGCGCTGTTCACGCGGACGAGCAGACAGGTGGAGCTGACGCGGGCTGGTGAGGTGTTTCAGGCGGAAGTGGTGGATATTCTGTCTTCTGTGGAGCGGGCGGTGCAGCGCGTTCGCAGTGTGGGAGCGGGCAAGGAGGGGGAGCTTCGTCTTGGGGCGGTGGTCCGGATGTATTTGACGTCCATACCATTGGCGCTGCGTAAATATCACAATGAGTTCCCCAATGTGTCGCTGCATCTCAAGGATTGCTCCACGGCAAAGCAGCTTCGGCTGATGCGCGAAAAGCGTCTTGATATCGGCTGCGTGAGCTATGTGCCCGAGGGCGACACGCTCTTTGAGAGCACGCTGCTCAACAAGGGATGCGTGGGGCAGTCCGTTGTGTTGCCGGAGGGGCATCCCCTTGCGGCGCGTGATGAGGTATCGCTTCAGGACTTAGATGGCGAACCGATGATTATGTTCCCCCGCTGCCAGCACCCGCAGTGGCACGACGCCATCCACGACGCTATGCATAGCGCTGGCGTGGAGATGAACGTTGTGCAGGTTGTGGAGCGTGTGCAGACGGGCCTTGCGCTGGTGGCAAGCGGACTTGGCTATACTATCCATTACCGACCGCTTCCTTTTGGTGAGACGCCGGGAATCGTGGTCCGTCCACTGCGGGAGCACTTGCCCAGCCCCTCGTTGTGGCTGGTGTGGCGCAGCGACGAAAGGGACCCGTTGGTCCGGCGTTTTGTGGACATCGTCAAGGAGTGCAGCGCGGCGCACCCGATGTGCTAGCGTGGCACTTTCGTCCTGCTGGGGGCTGTGGTACGTCCCCATGCCATGCAGATGAATCAACGAAGACGAGTAGTCGTTCTTGGCCTCGACGGCATGCCTTTGGAGCTGTTGCGCACGCTGTCACGCCAGGGCGTGACGCCGAACCTTGCGCGCATTGCCCTGTCGGGCCATGTCACCAGCATGCGGGTGGAGCTTCCGGAGCTTTCACCCGTTAACTGGACGTCCTTTGCCACGGGCGCGGGTCCGGAGACGCATGGCGTCTTTGGTTTCACGCGCATTGATCCGGCGACCTATTCCATTGCCATCACCGACGCCACAGCGGTGCGCACGCCCACCATTTTTGATGCCCTTGGCGAGCGCGGGTTGACCTCACGCGTGGTGAACCTGCCAAACACCTACCCGGCGCGGCCTCTGCGCGGGATGATGGTGGCGGGCTTTGTGGCGCCGGAGTTGTCGCGGGCCGTGTTTCCGCCGTTTTTGGCAGGACAGCTGGCGGCCATGGGCTACCGGTTGGAGGCCGACACCGTGCGCGGGAAGGATGACCCGGAAGTGCTCCTTGCCGAGCTCTCGGCCACGTTGGACTCCCGCCTTGCCGCGTTGGATTTGTTCTGGCGCGACCTTGCGTGGGACGCGTTTGTCTTTGTGCTGACGGAGACGGACCGTCTGTTCCATTTTTTGTATCCCGCCTTGGAGGACGAGGGGCACGCGCTTCATACGCCATGCCGCGAGCTGATGCGGCAGTTAGACCGCGTTGCCGGGGCGCTGCTGGAGCGGTTTGACGCGCTCCCGGAGCCAAAGCGCCTGCTTGTGATGGCTGACCATGGCTTCACGGCCCTTGAGACGGAAGTGGACATGAATTCATGGCTTATGGCCCATGGGTTTTTGCAGATGGAGGGCCAACCCCTCTCGGAGCTTGATGCCACCTGCATTGGCGCGGCGTCGCGCGCCTTTGCCCTTGATCCGGGGCGCATTTATCTCCACACGGCGGAGCGCTTTGGCCGTGGGCGGCTGCTTCCTGCGGATGCGCTGCGCGTGCGTGAGGAGCTGCGGACCATGCTGCTGGATATGCGCTACAAGGGCCGCCCGGTGCTGCGCGCCGTGCACCTGCGTGAGGAGCTGTATAACGGCCCCCTCAGCGCCAGTGCGCCGGACCTTGTGTGTGAGCCCATGCCCGGCATGAGCCTGACGGCCAAGTTTGACGGGCGCGAGGTGTTTGGGTTCCACGGACGGCGCGGCACGCATACGGCGGATGGCGCTGTGGTGTATGACAGCCTAGGCAGCCCTGCGGCCTCCCCGCGCGAGGTGGGGCAACAGGTGCTGGACTTTTTTGGGGCCAGAACGCAGTATTGACGCCCGTCCTGCCATGCCGCGCAGGACCGCCCCCCGGCGCTGCGCGCGCCGTCCACACAGGCACGGCCACACCGCCGCAACAACGACACCACCGCATTTGGATACTATGATAGATTTCAAGAACGAATTGAATCCGGCCCAGCTTGAGGCCGTGGAGACGCTGACGGGTCCGGTGCTGGTCATCGCCGGCGCAGGCTCCGGCAAGACGCGCACCATCGTCTACCGCATGGCCAACATCGTGCAGAGTGGCTACGCGCCGGAAAGCATTCTGCTGCTCACCTTCACCCGCAAGGCCGCCCAGGAGATGCTCAGCCGCGCAGGGACCCTGCTGGGTGAGCAGGGCCTGTGGGGCGTGACGGGTGGAACCTTCCATTCCTTTGCCTACGGCTGGCTGCGCCGCTACGCCGAGGCGCTGGGCGCGGCCAACGGCCTGACGGTCATGGACCAGTCCGACGCCGAAGGCATCGTGCGCGACCTCAAGAACGACATGCGCCTTGGCAAGGGCGACCGCTCCTTCCCCAAACGCAGCACGCTTCTTGGCCTTATCAGCAAAAGCCGCAACAAGGAACAGCCCCTCTCGGACATCCTGCGCAACGAGGCCTTCCACCTCGCCAAGTACGAGGAGGAGTTTGACCGCCTCGCCAAGGGCTACTCCCACTTCAAGCAAAAGCACGGCCTGTTGGACTACGACGACCTGCTCTTTGGGCTGGAGCGCCTGCTGCGCGAGCACGAACCCGCGCGGGACATGCTCCGCTCCCGCTACAAGTTCATCATGGTGGACGAGTTTCAGGACACCAACCTCGTGCAGGCGCGCATTGTGAAGCTGCTTGCCGGGGAGGGCGGCAACGTTATGGCCGTTGGCGACGATGCGCAGTCCATCTATGCCTTCCGCGGCGCGAACGTGCGCAATATTTTGGACTTTCCGAATCAGTTTCCGGGGACCAAGGTCGTCCGGTTGGAACAGAACTACCGCTCGGCCCAGCCGGTGCTGGACCTGACCAACGCCATCTTGGAACAGGCGGAGGTGAAGTTCCGCAAGAATCTGTTCTCGGATATTCCGGATGGCCCGAAGCCGCAGATTATCCGTACGCTGTCGGATAAGTCGCAGGCCAATACCGTGCTCAACAAGGTGCTGGAACTCTCCAAAAAGTACCCCCTGCACGAGATTGCGGTGCTGTTCCGCGCGGGCTACCACTCCTACCCCGTGGAAGTGGCGCTGAACAAGGTGGGCGTGAAGTTCCAGAAATTTGGCGGGCTGAAGTTCTCCGAAGCCGCGCATATTAAGGACGTGTTGGCCTATTTGCGCCTTGCCCAGAATGCGACGGATATCCCCTCGTGGCAGCGCGTGCTGTCGCACATCAAGGGCGTGGGGCCAAAGACCGTCACCAAGATTTATACCGCCGTCATGACCGGGAACGACGGCTACCTTGCCACGGTCCGCAAGCGGTGGACCGAGGTCGGCGAAACGCTGGAATTCCTCGACACGCAGCGCGCCCTTGGCGGTACGCCGTCGGCCATGCTGGCCCGCGCGCTGGAGTTCTATGAGCCGATTCTGGAGCGCCGCTACCCGGACGACTACCCCCGCCGCAAGTCGGGCCTTGAGGAACTGGAGCGCATCGCGACCCAGTACAAGGACATGGAGGCCTTCCTCGGCGACATCAGCCTTGAGAATCCGCAGGATGACGACGAGCGCGGCAAGGAGGATACCCTTGTCCTGTCCACGGTGCATTCGGCCAAGGGGCTGGAGTGGTCGGCTGTGCTGGTTATCGACCTTGTGCAGGACCGGTTCCCGTCCCGCCATGCGCTCAATAGCTCCGATGAGCTTGAGGAGGAGCGCCGCCTGATGTACGTGGCCTGCACCCGCGCCAAGAAGTACCTTGGCCTGTTTGTGCCCGCCACCATCTACAACCAGTACAACCACACCAGCGAGCCCGCGCTGGAGAGTCCGTTCCTGACGGAGCTTCCCGAGCGGACCTTTGAGGCGTGGCGCGAGAACTTCTCCGGCAGCATCAGCCAGATGAAGACGCCGCAGCCCGCCATGGCCGCCGCTCCCGGTGTCGAATCCGAGCCTGCCGCGGCGGACGGCGGAGGCGAAACGCGCCCGGTGTCGCCCAAGAAGCTGGGCTACTGCCGCCATAAGATCTTTGGCCGCGGCAAGATTGTGGCCGCCGTATCCGACGACAAATACCGGGTGAATTTCCCGGGCTTTGGCCTCAAGGTCATCATGGCGAACTTTTTGACCTTTGAATAAGTGCTGCTGCCGCGTTGTCGGCAGGACCGTTTGAGACTGATTCAGCGCCCCGCGCCATCTGCGCGGGGCGCTTTTTTGCGCCATAAATTCGGCAGGCTACGCCCATGGGCCGTGGGGGAGTGCCCGTGAAACGTCGCCTGTGCCCGCCTTTTGCCGCCGCGCGCACTCCCGCGCGACGGGGATGATTTCTTGCGTTATAGGCGAAATTTGTTTCTATTGGATAGTGGATGAACCTTTCCGTTGTGCGCGGGGTGCCCGGACACCGCCGAATCTGTCGCGGCTGGTTAAGGAGAGCCTTATGTCCTTTTGGAGTGGTCTTTCGCAGAGAATGCGGTCCATGACCGACCCGGGCGTGTTGCTTGGGGAGGTGCTCACGCGTGAGGGCGTCATCACCGAGGCGCAGCTTGCCAAGGCCGTGGAGCGCCAGCAGGCCGCGCAGATGGCGGGCGCGGATGTGCCCAATCTGGCGCAGTTGGTGGTGGACCTCGGCTTTGAAAAGGAGCCCCGCGTGCTGGAGGTCGTCAACGCGGCCTACGGCATCAAAGCCGAGTCGGTACGCGATGACATCGACGCCCTTATTGAAGAGCAGGTCCAGCAGACTTTCCTTGGCCGCCTGCGCATCCCCATCCGGTTTAAGCTCTCCGTCACTCTTGCCTTTTTCCTTCTCCTCTCCATGTTCGTCCTGAGCTATTTCCTGCTGCAGCGGCAGGAGAACAACCTCTATGAGGAAAGCATCAAGTCGGGAAAAATCAGCCTGACGTACTTTGTGGACGAGGCCAAGGTGCCCATCCTCAATGGCGATACCCTGCGCCTGAACGCGCTGGTGCGCAAGGTGACGGAGGTGGAGGGCCTGCTCTACGCCGCCATTGTGGACCGCGAGAACGTGACCATGGCGCACAACGACCTCTCCCGCGTGGGCAAGGCCTTGGCCCTGCCCGGCCGGGTGGGGCCGGAGACGAAGGAAGGCGATATTTCGTATTTCCGCCGGTCCACACTGGACGGGCGGCAGATTCTGAATCTGACCCGGGCGGTGACCTTTCAGGGCAAGGTACTGGGCAAGGTGCATGTGGGCCTGTCCTTGGATTTCATTGAAGACCGCATCGAGCGCGAAAAGCTGTTCATCTACGTGGTGACGGTGGTGTTCTTTCTTGCAGGCATGGCCGTGGCCGGGCTGCTGGGGACCAACTTCTCCCGTCCCATTTCCCGCCTTGTGGTGGCGACGCGTGAGATTTCGAGCGGCAACTACCATCACAAGGTGGACTTTAAGCGCAAGGACGAGTTTGGCGACCTGGCGCAGGCGTTTAATTTCATGAGCCACGAGCTGTGGCTCAAGTCCATCATGCGGGAGAGTTTTGGGCGCTATGTGTCCACCACCATCCGCGACCTTATCCTTGCGGACCCGGAAAGCATGTGGCTGAAGGGCGTACGTAACGAGGCAACCATCATGTTTGCGGATGTGCGCGGCTTCACCAAATATTCGGAATCCCACGACCCGGAAGTGGTGGTTGAACAGCTCAACGAGTTCTTTGACATAGCGGCGAAGAACATCAGCCAGCACGACGGGTACATAGATAAATTCATCGGCGACGAGGTGCTGGCCGTGTTTGGCGGGTTGCCGGACTCCACAGGCAACCACGCGCAGGACGCCGTGCGCGCGGCGTGGGCTATGCAGCAGGAGCTGGCCAAACGCGCGTCCGAGGCAAACCCCATCCTCAACCGCGTGGGCGCGTCCATTAATACGGGCACCGTGGTGTCGGGCAATATCGGCTCTGAGGTGCGCATGGAGTACACCGTTATCGGCGACTCCGTGAATGTGGCCTCGCGGCTGAATTCCCTTGCCGGTCCGGGCAGTATTGTTGTCAGCGAAACCACCTTTGAGGTGGTGAAGGACTTTGTGGAAGTGACGCAGCTGCAGCCGCAGATGGTGAAGGGCAAGGCCAAGCCCCTGCAGCCCTACGGTGTGGACCGTGTGCTGGGGCCTGATGATGGCCCCGCGCGCCCGCCCAAGATGTTTACCGGCGATGGCGTGGCCGGACCGCCGCCCGAAAAGGCGCGGCCTGTGGTGACCTCTGGCGGGGCGGGGCAAAAGCCCGCGCCGAAGCCCGCCGCAAAGCCGGCGGGGAAGGGAGCGGCCAAACCCGCAGGAAAGCCTGCCGCCAAGCCCGCACCCAAGCCTGGGGGGAAGCCCGGTGCGGCCCCTGCGCAAAAGCCTGCGGGCACGGCGCACCCCGCGCCCAAGAAGCCCGCGTCGCCGCAGCAGCCAAAGCCCGAAGCGGGCAAGGGGCAGGAACCAGCCAAACCGCGTCCGGCGGGCAAGCCCGGACCGACCAAGAAGTGAGGGGGAGCCATGAGTCGTAGGTGGGGTCTCGTATGGAGTCGGGTACTGGTGGTCTGTGTGCTTGCAGGGCTGTTGGGGGCGTGCGCCGTGGGCGGAAACCGCGTGGTGTCCACCACCCGTTCGTCGCGCTCCTACGCCGTGGTGACGCCGCGCGCGGGTGATACGCCGCAGGCGCTGGCCTTGCGGTATCTGGACGATGCGCGCAAGGGCTGGATTATTGAGGAATTCAACGGGGTGGAGACGTTGTCGCCGGACAGCTTTGTCACCATTCCGCTGATGCCGCTGTACCGTGGCGGCTTGGGCGAGGGGGGCGGATTCCAGACGGTTCCGGTGCTGGTCTACAGCGCGTTTTCCGAGCAGACCAGCGATGTGTTCTCCATGAAGCGCGACCGCTTCCGCGCCCAGTTGCAATACCTCAAGGACAACGGCATCACGCCGTTAACCCTTGAGGAGTTCGTGCGCTTTATCGAATTTGGCGACCATATCCCCGAGCGGTCGGTGCTCATTACCATCGACGACGTGGGGCAGAATACTTATGAGATTGCTTTTGATGAGCTCCAGCGCTTTGGCTTTCCGGCTACGGTTTTTGTCTGTACGGACCTTGTTGCGGACCGCACCGGGGCGTTGTCGTGGGACCGCATCCGCACCATGCGCGATGCGGGGATGGCGATTGAGCACCGCACCAAGACCCTGCGCAACCTTGCGCGGCGAATGGGCGGTGAAACCCTTGAGGACTACATCATCAACGTGGACCGCGAGCTCACCGTGGCGTCTCTGACCTTCCAGTCCGAGCTGGGGCAGCGCCCCTCGTGGCTGGCCTATCCCTTTGGCACCCTCAACGAGGCGGTGGTGGAACTGCTGCGCAAGAATGGCTTCCGCGGCGCGTTTACCATGGAGGAGCGGGTGTCGCCGTTTTTTGTGGACAACTATGCCATCCCGCGCATCAGGATGCCGGGTGACATCTCCATGGACGCCTACGCCGAGGTGATGCGCTTTGGCGTGGATGCGGCGGAGCGCGGCACCATGGTGGATGGCTTGCAGGCCGCCTTTGCCGCTGGCGATGATGAGCCGTATGCCGCCGTGGTGACGGAGGTCATGGCCCGCGCGGACGCCGCGTCAGCGGATGGGCAGTGGATACGCGCCCTGGAGCTGTACCGCATTGCCGGAACGCTGAATCGCCGCGCCCCCGGCGTGCGCCGCAAGGCGCAGGAGGCCAAGAAGAACATGGACGCACGGGCGGCGGAGTTGCTGGCGGCGGCGCGCACGGCCCGTGACGGAGGCGACCGCGCAGCGGCCCGTGATGCGTACGTGGAGGCCCTCAGGTACGATCCGTCTCCCGAGGTGGCCGCGGAGCTGAAGGCGATGCTGTCGCCGCCAACGCACCGCGAATTGGCCCTGACGCAGAGCGATACCCTGCGCCGCATTGCGGAGCGTGAATACGGCAACCCCGGCGGAGAGATTCTGCTTGCCAAGGTGAACAACAAGTCCGTGGTGGATATTCTGGACCCCGGCGAGATGGTGAAGCTGCCCATCCTGTCCGAAGCCTTGGCCCAGCGCATTGAGATTTCCCTTGCGCCTGTGGAGCAGGTGGCGCCTGTTGCCCCGGCTGAGCCCGCGCAGGAGGAAATGATGACCGAACCGGAGGCGGAAGCGGTGGAGGTGGTCATTCAGGAAACCCCGGCGGACCGCATTACGCCGCTTTTGTCCATGGCGCGTTTGCAGTTTGGCAACGGACTCTATGAGACCGTGGTCTCCATCACCAATGAAATTCTGCAGCTAGACCCGGGCAACGAGCAGGCTCTGGAGATTCAGCGCGAGTCCTATTACAGCTTGGCGGAGGGCTTTATCAGCGATGGCAGCAACGTGCGCGCCATGCGCATGCTGCGCAACCTGCCGCGCGACTACCGCGCAACCAAGGAGTTGACCGGCAAGGTGCAGCAGGCCCTTGATACCACGTCCGAGCCGCTCTACCTGCAGGGCGTCAACTACTACATCAACGAGGAGCTTGAGCGGGCTGTGGATTCGTGGGAGCTGACCCTGCAGGCCAACCCATGGCACAAGAAGGCCCGCAGTGACCTTGAAAAAGCGCGCAAGCTGCTGGAGGCTGTGCGCGGGCTGTAGGCTACGGGGCGTGTGAATACAAAAAAGACGGGGCCGCCATCAGTGTGATGGCGGCCCCGTTTGTCGTTTTGTGGTGGCGGGGTTAGCGTAGGAGGGTCACGTCCAGAAAGTCCGGCGTGGCCGTGTGGATGCGGAACAGGTGCCCGGCGACCTCGGTCTGCGTGGTGCCGAGGGGGACAAAGATATGCTGGCGGCTGACCACGCGGGGGCGGCTGCCGCCGCAGATTTCGCGCATTTGAAATTCCAGCTGCATGCCCTTTTTGCCCAGGTAACGCAGGGCGTATTGCCGTTCGGACTCGGCAACAACGCGCGTGCGCTGGATGGGGTCAAAGTGCACGCCGGCAGGTTCCACCCGTCCGGTAACGGCGCGGTAGCGCCCATGGGAATCCAGCGGAATGTAAAAGGTGGAGCTCAGGCGGCCGTCTGTGGCGACCATGCCCAGCACGCCGCCCAGCAGCATGGTGGTAAAGGTGCCGTCCACGCGCAGGCACTCGTAGGTGACGTTGGAGTAGCCGTCAAAGGTGGTCCCCTTGCCGTCGTCCAGCACGATGTGAAAATCGCGCGAGGCACGGACCTTGGGCAGGGTAAGCACTTCCTCGTCGTAGCGCCCGACGCGCAGGAGGTCCTCGCCGTTTTGCACGGAGCGGCGCTCGCCCTTGTGCATGGTGGCAAAGCGGACCTTGCGCAGGGTGGTTTCGCTGTTCATGCCGATGATGTCGACGTTGAAGCGTACTTCGTTGTCGCGCGGGATGGGCGGCACGTCTATGGGCGGCGGCGCTGGCGTAGGCGCGGGCTGCGGCGACAGGCGCAGGCAACCGCACAGCAGGCACAGGGCCAGCGCAAGGGTGAGTCTACACAAAGGTTTGCATGGCATAGTCCACTCGTTCCTCTTCGGTGGTCAGGCGGTCGGCGACGGCGTCCACCTTGTCCAGACGCGGTTGCAGCCCCGTTAGGTTGGCGATTTGGATGGCCAGACCGGGGCGGGCGTTGAGTTCCAGCATCAGGGGGCCGCAGTCCCGGTCGAGCACAAAGTCCACGCCCAGATACCCAAGCCCCGTCACGGTGTACCCCAAAGCCGAATGAAGGAGAAGCTCCCGCCAGCCGGGTATCGTGACGCCCGAGATGGGGCGCAGGGTGTCCGGGTGGGTTTCCACCGTGGCGTTTTTCCACACGGCGGTGGTGGTGACGCCGGTGGCAATGTCCACCCCGCAGCCCATGGCGCCTTGATGCAGGTTGGCCTTGCCGTCGGATTCACGGGTGGGCAGGCGCAGCATGGCCAGCACGGGCACGCCCTTGTACACGATGATGCGGATGTCCGGCACCCCTTGGTAGGCGATGTCGTTAAACACGGGGTCGAAGCGGACGCAGTATTCGATGATGGCCTTGTCCGGCATGCCGCCAAGGCTGTGCATGCCCGAAAGGATATTGGAGACGTGAAAGGACACATGGTCCAGCCCCACAAGGGAGTCGTCCGGCTTTTGGAAGCGCTGGCCCACGCGTCCGGTGATGACAAGAATGCCGTTGCCGCCGGACCCGCGCGCGGGCTTGGCTACAAAGGCGTCGCGGCCCGCGAGCATGTCGCCCAGTTTGTGGACCTGATGCGGCGCCTCAATGACGCCGTAGAGTTCAGGCACTTTGAGCCCCGCCTTTTGGGCAAGGTGCTTGGTGATGACCTTGTCGTCCACCAGCGGGTAGAGCTTGCGCGGGTTGTTGGGCAGCACGTAGTCCGCATTGCGGCGGTTCATGCCCACCACGCCAGCACGCTTCAGGCGGCTGAAGGGATTGCAGAACATGCGCCTACCTCGTCAAAAACGCCCGAAAGCGGACAAGGTCCATCAGGCGGTAACCGGTGTAGCGTCCCAGCAGCAACGTCAGCGCCAGCAGGACGAGGAACAGTTCCGGGAACACAAACACAAGGTGCCCCACAAGGTCGTTGACCATGACCAGATAGGCCAGCACGGCCACGCCAAGGGACCCCAGCGCCTGCTTGATGGCGGCCAGCGCCCCAAGCTCGTCCCACATCACGGAGATGCGCTCAATGGTCATGCTGAGGATGACCATGGGGAATAGCGACACTGAAACGCCGCGCGGCATGCCCAGCTTGTAGGTGATGATGCTGATGCCCGCCATGAGCAGAACCACCACAATAAGCACGCTGGCAAGGCGCGGCACAAGCAGCAGTTTCAGGTGCTCCAGATACAGCCGCACCGCCAGCCCCAGCACAATGACCAGCGAAAAGAGCGACAGCCCCCACACCAGTTCCGTTTCGCGGAAGGAGAGGGCGATAAGCACCGGCATGAACGTGCCAAAGGTGCTGAAGCCGATGACATTGCGCAGGAACACCAGCAGCAGCGCGCCCACGGGGATGAGCAGCAGCATGTGGTACATGGCCTGCGCCTGTACGGGCAGGCCGAGCAGGGAGTATTCCAGCAGGGCGTTGCCTGTGGCGGACAGGCGGTTGCGGACGTCGCCAAGGCTGCTCATGCTGTCCTTGACCACGGACAGGCGCACCGTGGCCTTGCGCGCGCCCATGGTGGACAACAGCGAGGCGTCGCCGCGCCACCACGGCACAAAGTGCTTGGGGGTGGAGAAGCGGTCGTTGGCGACGTCGAACATGCGCCATGTACTGCCGTCGTGAATTTCCAGCCAGTGGCGGATGGATGCGCCGCTGATGGTTTCCAGATCAATGCCGTGCACCGCCTGCGCGGGAATGCCCGCAAGGTGCAAGACGCGCACGGCCATGTTCACGGCGTCGAGGCGGCTGTCCGTCTCGCGCAGGAGGTAGGCGGCGTTGGGGTCGCTGCCGGGGTGCAGCAGCGCCTTCATCAGCAGGGGGACAAAGGTTTCAAGGTCGGCGGACTGCATGCCCGCTTCGCTGAGTAGTGTATCCGCAGCCTTGAGCTCGGACTCCGTAAAGCCGGGGTCCGTCAGGGTTGGGGACTCCGTGGAGGGTTGCCACGTCCAGTTGGGGTCCGGGCGCAGGGTGGCGTAGTAGAAAATATCCTGCTTTCCCGCGGCGCGGCGGCGGCTCCAAATGGCGGCGGCGTTGCCGCTTTCCTCGGTGGTGTGCAGGCCAAAGTTGCCGCCGATGTAGTGCTCGTCCGTGACGACAAAGCCGGGGACGCGGTCCAGCGTCTGCAGGCGCACTTTGACGGGTTGCCCCGTGCCCTCAAAAGCCACGTGGGCTTCAACCTTCCACAGCGGGGAGGTTTCATCCGGAGACAGGGGAAAGCCCAGCACGTGGACCTTGTAGGCAAAAACGGCGAGTCCGGTGCATGCCAGCAGCAGCACGAGGAACCTGTGCTGAAACGTATTCACGGTATGGTGTCCTTACAGTCCGGCCTTGGGCCTGGGCAGAATGTTGGTTTTGGAGGAATCCACAAGGATGCCCTTGCTGAGTACCCGCCGCCCCACAAGCAGGCGGTAGGTAAAGTGGGAGCGGTCCGCAAGGTTGACGGGCGTTTCAATGGTCCTGTCGCCAAAGCGCATCAGCATCCGTACCACCGGGCGGCGGTGATAGCCTTCCGGACGGCGCTTGATGCGGACAAAGTCGATGAGCGGGCAGGTCATGGGCGTGCGCGTGCCGTCTTTGTCAACGTAAGTGAAATGGACGCGCCCTTCCTCCTCGTCCACACGGATGTCCTCCGCGTGCAGGGATGAGGTTTTGGCTCCCGTATCCAGCTTGGCGTGGATAAGAAGCTCTGCGGAGTCGTCCGGGGGCATGATGAGGACGTATTCCGTCCAGCCCGCGACGATGGGATCGGTGTCTGCTGCCGAGGCGATGCAGGGCAGCAGGATGAGGGTTATGAGCAGAAGAGTCGTTCGGAGATGTCGCATTGGTCCTCCGGTAGGCAGTGGCCTGACCCGTACGCGGCGGCCCGCTTGTTGCGTCGGCAACTGTTTGGGCGGGGCTGGCGCGTTGTGGATGGTGCTGGTGTGTGGCGTAGGGCGCAGTGCATCCGCCCGGTGCGTCCGGACGGCGTGTCTGGCGCGCAGCGCCGCATTACACCTTGCGGGTCAGCCTCTCCTCGATGTCGTGTTCTAGGACGATGGGGGCCTTGGGGATGGCGTCAAAGGTGAAGCCCTGCACAAGGTCCTGCGGGGTGCAGGTGGTCCCGGCCGGAGCCAGACCAGCCCTGTGGGCAAGGTCGCCGATGATGGCCTGCGCGCGGGCGCCGCCCTGGCGCAGGGCGCGGATTTCGAAATGTTTGTGGCGCTTGGCAAGGCGCTCTCCCCCGGCGTCGAGAACGAGGGGGACGTGGGCGTACTCCGGCGCTGGCGCGTCAAGAAGCTGATGGATGTAGAGCTGCCGGGGCGTGCAGTGCAGGATGTCGTCGCCGCGCACCACCTGTGTGATGCGCTGGTCCACGTCGTCCACAGCCACGGCAAGCTGATAGGCAATAACGCCGTCGGAGCGGCGGATAGGAAAGTCGCCGCCGCACTCCTGCCAGCAGGTGGAGATGGGGCCGCGTATGCGGTCCGTGAAGGCGATGGTTTCACATGTGCCGTGCAGGCGCAGGGCAGGGGCGCGGCCAGCGGCGCGGCGCGCCTCGCGCTGGTCCTGCGTCAGGTGCAGGCAGGTGCCGGGGTAGGCTGGTCCGGCTTCGCCCACATGCGGGGCGGATGCCAGCGAGCGCAGTTCCTTGCGGGTGCAGAAGCAGGGAAAGGTCAGCCCCTCGGCGGTCAAACGCTCGATAACCTCGGCGTAGCGGTCAAGGCGCTCGCTTTGAGTGTAGGGCGCATAGGGTCCGCCGCAGTCCGGGCCTTCATCCCAGTCGATGCCCAGCCATTCAAGGTCGCGCATGATGTCGTCGGCGTAGGCCTGCCGGGAGCGCTCCGGGTCGATGTCCTCCATGCGCAGGACAAGACGGCCGCCCTGTGAGCGAACGCCCAGCCAGCAAAGGAGGAACGCCCAAATATTGCCCAGATGCAGGTGCCCCGTCGGGCTTGGTGCCAGACGGCCGCGCACCGGGCGGAGCATGTGTTCCGTTTCATTCTCCATGGCGGGTGTGGAAGCACGGTGCGGGTGAATTGTCAAGCTGTAGCACATCGCGCCACGCGGGGACGTAGGGGCGTTTGCGCCGGATTGCGGCGTGGCACATGGGGGGCGCGGGAGCCGCGTAGCCGGAGTGGGCCGGGGCCGTGGGGGCGCCCCGGCGGTCAGGGAAGACGGCAGCGGCATGGCGCAAAAGCGCAGCGGCGCTGGATGCGGGCATGGTTAGCTCCAGCGGCGGGGCTTGGCCGCAAGGGAGGGACCATCGCTGTGGCGGATGCCATTTTCCGCGTCGCGCAGGTCGCCGGGGGTGTTGATGTTAAAGAAACTGCTGAGCTGCGGATCCACGCGCCGCAGGTCGTCAAAGGAGACGGGATGCGCCGGAACTGCGTCAAACAGGCGTACCACCTGCCGCACACCCGTGGCCGCAAGGGCTTCAATATCCGGCAGGATGGCGCGGGCGTATACTGCAAGGAGCGGATGCCAGAATCCGTCCTCGCCACGGGGGACGACGGCGGGCGCGTGCGGCGCGGCGTTCAGGAGTAGCTTCAGCAAGGCCGGGTGCAGAAAGGGCGCGTCGCAAGGGACGACCAAAATCCGCTCAAAACGGGCATGGCTGAGGGCGGCGTGCAGGCCGGTGAGTGGTCCCGAGGCAGGCAACAGGTCCGGGACGGCGCGGATGGGCGCCGCGCCCGTATCCGCATCCGCCGCGCCAACGAGTAAGATGTCTGTGGACAGCGGGGTCAGCACGGCAAGCTGGTGTTCCAGCAGGGTGCGGCCGCCAAGGCGCAGGCTGGCCTTGTCCACGCCGCCGAGGCGCTCTCCGCGGCCTCCGGCGAGGATGGCGATGGATATGTGGTGTGTGGTTGGCATGACGTATGGTAGCGCGCAGAAAAAATTATCTGTTTGCGCGCTGTGCTCGCAGTGCTTTTAGCGGGCGCGCTTGATGCTGTCGAGGATTTTGGCCTCTATGGATTCCAGCTCATCGGAGACGGGCGGGTACCATTTGATGTTTGCCATCGCGCTTTGGGTGTAGGTGCGGGTGTGGTGGACGCGGATGCGGTCGTCCAGATAGCGGTGGGCATGGCGTGAAGCCGTGGGGAAAAATTCCAAATTGGAGAATGCGGCGGCATTTTCAGGGCGCATCATAAAATTGATCCACGCGTAGGCGCCGTCAATGTTGGTGGCCTTTTCCGGAATGGCAAAGGTGTCCATCCAGCCCAGCGCGCCGCTGGCGGGCACCACAAAGGCGATGTCGGGATTCTGGTCATTGAGCGCCCAGCCGTCGTTGTCCCAGCCCATGGCAACGTGGACTGTTTCGTCCTGCATGGCGCGGCGCAGTTCGTCGGCGGTGTTCCAGTACATGGCCACAAGGGGCTTGCTGGTCATCAGCAGGGACGCCGCGCGGCTGATGAGGTCCTCGTAGTGCCGTGGCGAGCCGTAGAGGTGGAAGGGGTTCTCCCCAAGGCTGAACGCCAGAGCGATGAGGGTTGGGCGTTTGAGGCGGTAGCTGATGCGCCCTTTGTAAGCGGGGTCGAGGAGCGCGTCGTAGTCCGTGGCGTCTGGAGCCTTGGCGGTGTTGACGATAAGCCCCGACGTGCCCCAGCAGAAGGGGACGGCGTAGGGCGTTGTGCCAATGCTGGTGTGGTGCAGTGTGGCCGAGAGCAGGACAGGGTCGAAGAGCTCGGTCTTGACGCGTGCGAGGTCGATGGGTTGGTACAAGCCGTAGGCCTTTTGCGCCCCGGCGATGCGGTCCTGACTGGGCTGAACGAGGTCAAAGGGCGCATCGGGCGCGCGCAGCAGGGGAATCATCTCTTCATTATTGGAATAGGTCACCGAGACGTTGATGCCTGTTTCCTGCGTGAAGCGCTCCACAAGGCGCGGAGGAGCATACCCCTGCCACGTCAGCAGGCGCAGCGGCTCCGCGCCCTGTGCAGGCGCGGACCACACGACGAAAAGAAGCAAGAGGAAAAGGCGCATGATGACTCCTTGTCGCCGAAGGGCTAGCGCGCCACAACCAGCAAAACCGAGTGCTGGATAGCGCTGGCAAGGGTCTCCAAAGACCGCTCGCCCGTGGACAGCGTGCCGGGGCACCCCATCCCAAAGATGGATTTGATGCGGCCACCAAGCCCCGCCGTATGCCGCGGCGCGCGGGCAATGAGGCTGCGGACCAACTCCGCGCGTAGGGCGTAATTCATTTCTCCGGGCAGTTCACCCGTGGTGTGGAAGACATGCTGGGCGTCAATAACCGCCTGCACAACGCCTACCACCTCGCCGCGGTCATTGACCAGCGGACCACCGCTGTTGCCGCTGGAAAGGGGCACGGAGATGGTGAAGGTCCGCGGGTCGTCCTGTATACCCTTGAGGCCGCTGATGCGTCCGGTGGAGAGCTTGGGCGAGGCGCCAAAAATGGCGACCTGCGGAAAGCCGATGGTGAAGACGCTGGCCCCAAGGCCGGGGGGCTGGGCCGCAAGGGGCAGGGCCGGCGGCAGGGTGCATGGGTCCTCAACGCCCAGCAGTACAAGGTCGCTTTGCATGTCGGCTTCCGCCACATACGCCGTCAGACGCGTGCCGTCTTCAAGCAGCAGGTCGATGCGTGGACGTCCGCGCACCACGTGCAAATTGGTGACAACGTATCCCTCTGCCACGGGCCAGCCTGTGCCCGTGGACAGCGTGTCGGGCGATTCGGGCTGGGTGCCATGCTGCTCCACCTCCTGCACAATGACTTTCACCGCCGGATGACCGGGCCGGAATGCGCTGAGGCGGCGCGCGGATTCAAGGGCGAGGTCAAAGCGCCGCTCCCGCGCAAAGGCCATTCCTGCCGAGGCCAGCAGGCCTGTGCCGCGCTGAACATTTTGCCGCGCACCTTCGCCCTGCATGTCCATGGTCCCCAGCAGCAGCATGGCATCGGGGATGTCCTTGCGGGCGGCGGTGGTGAGCCATTTGCGCGCAAGGGCGGCATCACGCGGGACGCCAAGGCCGCGCAGGTGCAGGTAGCCAAGGGCAAACTGCGCCCGGGGGTGGTCCTGCCGCGCGGCGCGGCGCAGCCATGTTGCGGCCTCCTTGAACAGAATGCGCCCTTTGCCGTGCCAGCCCTCGCGCATTTCGCGCTCCGCACGGCCCGCCAGCAGAAAGCCAAGCAGGAATTGCGCCTCGCTGTCGTCGTGACGCGCTGCGGCCCGAAGGCGCGACTCCTCGCCGGGGGCAGGCGGCGCGGCGGTAAAGAAGGACACCTCCGCCGCACGCACAGGCAGGGCGCACAGCACGACCACACACGCCAGCGTCGCCATAAGGGCGCGGACGCGTCTGGTGCGCGGGTGTGGGCGGTGTCGTGGTGCGGGCATGGTGGCGATGGCCTGCCTTGGTCAAAGGTTGAGGAGGCAACTATACCACTATGATTCTCGTCGAGGCAACGAGGGAGCGGATTTTCGCGGAATGGACCAGCGCAGGGGAAGGGGAGAAATGCAAATGCGGGGTTGACTGTTGCGTAAGCAACGCTTATGACTGCCCTCGCATGAACACCAGATTCACAGAGGAGGACGCACCATGAAACAGCTTTTTCGGACGCTCTTCGTGCTGGCGGTTATCATCGTGTGGAACGCAACGCCCTGCGTTGCCTAGCAGGTGATGCCCCGGCATGCCGGGATTGAATCATACGCGCAATCAGGCGCCGCCCCGTACCCGGGGCGGCGCCTGATTGCGTTTGGGGCGTTCTCTAGGCGAGGTGAGGTGTTTTACGGCAGGGCGATGTTGACCCAAAAGTCCACGGTGGTGCCCTTGTTCACGCAGCTGTCCACGGTAATGATGCCCCCCATGCGGGAGACAAGGCGGCGGACAATGCCAAGGCCAAGGCCCGTGCCCTCGTACTTGCGCGATTTGCCCCTGTTGAGCTGAATGAAGGGATCGAAGATGGTTTCCAGCTTGTCGTCGGGGATGCCGATGCCTGTGTCCGTGACGGTGAAGAGCAGACGCGCCGAGCCGGGGGCCGTGGCCTTGCGCAGCATCTGCACGTCCACCCGCACACTGCCCTTTTTGGTGAATTTTACCGCGTTGCCCACAAGGTTGAACAGAATCTGGCGCATGCGGCCTTCATCGCCAATGATCATCTTGGGGATGGAGTCGTCCACGGTGTAGCCGATGGTCAGCCCCTGCCGTTTGCTCTGCTGGGCAAAGGTGTTGATGACCATGCGGATGGTGCGCCGCAGATTGAACTCGTTGTGGGACAGGGTAATCATGTCCGCCTGCAACTTGGAGAAGTCCAAAATGTCGTTGATGATGGTCAACAGGCCTTCTCCGGCCTGCAGGGCGGTTTCCACACAGTCGCGCTGCTCGTAGTCCAGTTCCGTATCCAGCAGTACATCCAGCATGCCCAGCACGCCGTTGAGGGGCGAGCGCAGCTCGTGGCTCATGTTGGCGAGGAATTCCGTCTTCATTGTGCTGGCATCCTGCGCCAGGTCGCGGGCGCGGCGCAGGTTGTCCTCTATGCGCTTGTTCTCCGTGATTTCGCGGGAGACTTTGAGGATGCTGCCGTGCTCGTCCTCTCCTGTGCGCAGGGCGTAGTACTGTACCTCCCAGATGGAGCCGTCGGCGTGCGTGACTTCGTTGCGCATGGTGGTGCCCGTTTCCAGAACGCGCTCCACCGGACAGCCGGGGCAGGGCGTGTCGCGGCCCGTAAAGATGCTGTGGCAGGCGTTGTTGACCATGTCGTCCAGTTCGCGTCCTGCGGCGTCCGCGGCGGCGGAGTTGGCCCAGATGATGCGGCGGTCCGCGGTCTGGTGGACGACGGTCTCCGTGATGGTGGACAGAATAAGCTGTTTTTCGGACTCCGACCGGCGCAGGGCTTCTTCGGCGAATTTTTGTTCGGTGATGTTGCGCGCCACCTCAATGGCGCCGGTGACGGCGCCTTGCGCATCAAAGACAGGGTAGCCCGTCACAAACCACACATGCCCGTCCGGCGTGGTCATCTCGCGCGCAATGGGATCGCCTGTGTCGATGGCTTCGCGTACGGGGCAGCCCTCGCAGGGGGCGGTGCGGTTGTGCCACAGTTCGTAGCATTTGCGGGAGGCAAGGTCCTCCTGCTTCAGGTGCAGCGAGCGTGTGGCGGCCTCGTTGCCCCACAGCACGGTGTGGGACAGGTCGTGCCGGATGACGATTTCCGAAATGGTGGAGAGGATGGTGTGCTTTTCCTCTTCAGTGCGGCGCAGGCGCTGCTGCGCATGCATGCGTTCCGTCACGTCGTTGATGGTGACGATGGCGTATTCCTTGGTCCCGGATGCCGTGTAGATGGCGCTGACGCGGACATCGGCCCAGAATGGCTGCTCATTTTTGTGGAGATAGCGTTTTTCCAGCGTGCACGAGGCGTTCACGCTGTCCATGGAATCGATGATTTCACGGGTAATGGCGTAGTCGTCTGGGTGGGTGAGATCGTCAGGATGTTTCCCTAACAGCTCCCCTTTGGTATACCCAAATATCTCCGCCGCTTTCCGGTTGGCGTCGATGATGAAGCTGTCTTTGTTGGTGATGAGAATGCCCGACGGCGAGCTGTCGAAGATAGCCTTGAAGAAGGAATCGTGCCGCTTCATCCGGACGGCGGCTTCGCGCTGCGGGGTGACGTCCATCATCAGGCCCACAATGCGTTTTTCGCCGTCTGCCGTGGTGGTCAGCACCATGTCATCACGAATCCAGCGCCATGTGCCGTCGGCGTGGCGGAAGCGGTATTCCACCATGTGGTGCCCAAGGGACTGGAGCACATCCTCCACGTCAATGACCCCAAGGTCGTCGGGGTGCATGTGCTGGAGGAAAAACTCCGTACTGCCGGTCGCTTCCTCCACCGTGTAGCCGAGGATGTCCGTGATGCTGGGGCTGATGTACAACCCCGGAAAGCCGTCGGTGTCGAGGACGCAATAGAGAATAAATGGCGCGCTGGAGAGGAGGTCTTCCAGCCGGGCGAGGGAGAGCGCAAAATGGCATTCCCCTGCGGCGTCGCGCGGGGCGCTGCACGGGGCGTCCTGCGAGCAGGGCGCGCAGGGCTTGGGCGCAAGCGCCACTTCGTCCGTAATATCCGTAATAATGCCGGAGATGGTTGCTGTTTCGCCGTCCCCGGCGCTGAGGGTCATTGCATCACGCAGCACCCGCCACGAGCCGTCCGCGTGGCGGAAGCGGTACTCGGCGGTGTGCCGCCCTGAAATGGGCAGACGCTTGGCCGTAACGGCAGGCGCGGGGTCGTCCGGATGGATGCGGGAGCGCCAAAAGTCCGGGTCGGCGACAACCTCGTCGGGAGTGTAGCCAAGGATGCTGGTGATATTGGGGCTGACGGCGGAGATGGGACCGTAGGCGGAGAACGGAGCGGAATAAAAAATGTATGGAGAAGCTTCAAGCAGCGAATCGAGTTGGCTTTTTGACGCGGCAAGGGCGTCGCGTTCGCGGGTGACGCGTTGAAGTTCCTCGCGAAGGCGCTCGTCTCGCGCAAGGAGTCGTTCCGGGGGCAGGTGCTCGTGCATGTCCGTCTACTCCGTCCCGAAGGTGATGGTTGGAGGTGGTGCTGCGCCGCAGTCCCTGAAGTGAGCTGCTTGGGATATATGCAGATGGGAATCATCGTGTCAAACCTTCGTCTGGAAGGGGGGGACGCGGTGCGCGCGAGTTGTGTCACGCCACAAACTCGGGTAAGGATTTGACATTCTTATGTCGGGAGGAAAAAAAGTGGAAATTCAGGAGACCGGTTTTCCCGGACTGTTCATCATCAGGCCCGCAGTACACGGCGACGGACGGGGATTTTTCCTTGAGAGCTGGAGCCGCCGGGTTTTTGCCGAACACGGGATAGAGGTCGATTTTGTGCAGGACAACCACGCGCGTTCCGTCAAGCGGGGCGTGTTGCGGGGCTTGCACTTTCAGGCGCCGCCAGCGGCGCAGTCCAAGCTCGTTCGCGTGACGCGCGGCGCGGTGTACGACGTGGTCGTGGACCTGCGCGTTGGCTCGCCCACCTACGGCAAGTGGCACGCCGAAACACTGAGCGAAGAGAATTTTCTGCAAATGTTCGTCCCCAAGGGCTTTGCCCACGCCTATCTGACGCTGACGGACGAGGTGGAGTTTCAGTATAAGGTGGACGCCTTCTACTCGCCGGAGTGCGACTCCGGCATTTTTTGGAACGACCCGGACCTTGGCATTGATTGGCCGGAACAGGACCCCATCCTCTCCGACAAGGACAAGCATTTGCAACGCCTGAGGGATTTTGCGTCCCCGTTCCGGTTTGACGCCGCGTCGTAACGGCCGGAAGGCAACAGCATACAAACACTCGACCCAAGGACAGCATCCATGACAGAGCAGACCCCCGCGCCAAAACGGCTGGAGGGATGTCAGGCCATCGTTTTGGCAGGTGGTTCCGGGACGCGGCTGTGGCCGTATTCCCGCAGTTTGTACCCCAAGCAGCTGCTTGCCCTCACAGGCGAGCAGACCTTGCTGCAGGAGACCGTCTCCCGGTCTCTGTCCATATTTGACCCGCAGGACCTGTGGGTCGTCACCAACGAGGAGCATGTCTTTGAAGTGCGCAGTCAGCTCCGCACTTTGGACACGGGGCTGGACGGTCAGGTTTTGGCCGAACCCATGCGCCGCAATACGCTCCCGGCCATCATGCTGGGCATGGAGCGCGCCCTTGAGCGCGACCCTGACGCGGTGGTGGCGGTGTTCCCCTCCGACCATATGATTCATAAGCCCGAGGTCTGGCACGACGCTTTGGAACGTGGCGTGCGCCTTGCCCGCGAGGGCTGGTTTGTGACCTTTGGCGTGACGCCGGGCTATCCCGAGACGGGCTACGGCTACATTCAGCGCGGCGCGTCCCTTGGGGGCGAGGGCTTCGAAGTTGCGGCCTTTGTGGAAAAGCCGGATTTGGAGACCGCCAAGCGCTACCTTGCGGATGGCGAGCACTACTGGAACAGCGGGATGTTCGTGTTCAGCATCAAGGCGTTTATGGATGCCGTGGCGGAGTTTCAGCCCGAGCTGGACGCGTGGTGGCAGCAGCGGGGCGAGCGCGCGTTGGTGGACGGCTACGCCGGACTTCCGGACATCTCCGTGGACTACGGAATCATGGAGAAGGTTGGTCAGCAGGCCGTGGTGCGCGCGGACTTTGGCTGGGACGACCTGGGCAGCTGGGAGGCCCTGCACCGCCTTGGCGACAAGGATGCAAACGGCAACGTGGTGCGCGGCGACGTGCTGAATCTGGACTGCAAGGACAGCCTGCTTCTGTCGCGCGGGGGCAAGCTTGCCGCCGTGGAGGTGGAGGGGCTTATTGTGGTGCAGACCCGCGACGCCACGCTTATTTGTCCGGCGGACAAGGTCCAGCGCGTCAAGGACGTGGTGGGGACCCTCAAGAGTGAGGGCAGCTCCCTTGTGGAGGCGCACGTGACGGTGCACCGCCCGTGGGGCAGCTACACCGTGCTGGAGGAAGGCCCGCATTATAAAATCAAGCGCATCGAGGTGCTGCCCGGGGCCAAGCTGTCCCTGCAAAAGCACCACCACCGCAGCGAACACTGGGTGGTCATCAGCGGCACCGCGCAGGTGCGGGTGGATGACGACGAGATGCTCCTGTACGAAAACCAATCCGTCGATATTCCCAAGACGTCCATGCATAGGCTTGCCAATCCCGGCAAGGTTCCGGTGGAAATTATCGAAATCCAAAGCGGGCCGTATTTGGAGGAGGACGACATCGTCCGGTTTGACGACGAATACGGACGGATAAAGGCTTCCAAGGACGTCAGCTAAAACGGAAATCGCGGTTCGTGAATTTTTTCATTAGGCCTTGACACGTCTAGGTTCTCATGCCTAGAACTGCCTCGGTCATAATGGGAATTTTTAAGGATTTTTGTCCCACGGCGGAAATCGCACTCCGGCATTTTGGTGCCCGGGGTGGGGCGTCTGCCTTGGGGCTGTGGCGAGGGCCTTAGGGCAGTCGTTTCCCGTGACCGGGAAGAGACCGGGGGGGACCCGGCGGTCAAAACATTCTACCTAAGGATGAGGCGAGAGCACATGGTGAAAAAATCTTCGAGCAGTGGAGGGGCGTTGCCATTCTTCGTCGGATTTGTGGCGATGCTCTTTGTAGGATGGTGGGTCTTCCCCCGCGTGTTATTTAGCGAGATGCAGCAACCGATCCGGTTCAGCCATGTCGTGCACGTGGAAGACCAGGGCATGTTCTGCGACGACTGTCACTACCTGAAGGAAGACGGCTCGTTCAGCGGCATCCCGTCCACGCAGTCCTGTGCGGACTGTCACTACGACGTGCTGGGCACGGACCCCGACGAGGAAAAGTTCGTTGAGGAGTACGTGAACAAGGAGAAGGACGTGGAATGGCTGATCTACCAGTACCAGCCGGACAACGTGTACTTCTCGCACGCCGCGCACCAGGACATGGACTGCACGACCTGCCACCCGGACATGGAAACGTCGGATACGCCGCCCACGTACTACAAGAACAAACTCACGGACTACTCCAACGGCGGCTATAAGATCGTCTTTGGCCGTGGCGTTGGTGTGGACCCGGCCTACAGCCGTGGAACAATGAAGATGTGGGAATGCGAGCGCTGCCATGCCGAAAGCGGTCAGAGCAACGCCTGCTACGTCTGTCATCGTTAAGAGTGAGGTGGCGTAATGTTGAATAGAAGAGCTTTCCTGACGTTCTCCGCAGGTGCCACGGCTGGGCTGATGATTACCCCCATCCCGTGGAAGCTGACGGACGACGTGTCGATTTGGACGCAGAATTGGAAGTGGAATCCTAAAGTCCCCAAAAGGGCTATATATTTCTCTGAACTCGCATCCAAGATGGACCCCTCCGGTGCCGGCATCCGTGTCGCCACTGTAGACGGCCAGCCCATCGGTGTGGCCGGCAATCCCGACCATCCCCTGGGCAAAGGTGCCATCCCCTCCATGGCGGCGGCGGAAGTTGGACTGCTGTACAGCCCCTCCCGCGTGAAGACCCCCATGAAGAAGACGGCAACCGGCCATCAGCCCATCAGCTGGGACGAGGCCGAAGCCCTGCTGGCCGAGAAGGTTGGCGCAGCCAAAGGTAAAGTCGCTGCCGTGTGCGGTGACGAAACCGGCTCCGCGAGTGAAATCTTCAACGCCCTCGTGGCGAACCTTGACGGCCAGTTCTTCCTCACCAACGGCGAGGCGCAGAGCGCATCGCGTGCGTGGAAGATGATGGGCGGCGAAGGTCAGGTCGGGTACGACATCAAGAACGCGGACCATGTCCTGTTCCTGGGCGCCGACGCGCTGGAGTCCTCCGGCACGGCGGTCCGCAATGCGCAGGCGTTCTCCGCAACGCATCCCTCCGGCAAGCCCGCCACGGCCAAGTACGTCTACGCCGGTCCGGTGCAGAACAATACCGCTGTGGTCTGTGACGAATGGGTGCAGGCTGGCCCCGGCATGGCCGCTCCCATCGCGCTTGGTCTGGCCAACCTGCTGGTGCAGGACGGCATGACCGCCAGCTTCTCCGGCTTTAATGCCTTTGCCCGCAAGGTTGCGGCCTACACTCCCGCCCGCGTTGAACGCGAGACCGGTGTGCGTGCCCGCGACCTGCAGCGCATGGCTGCGGAACTCAAAAGCGCCAAGCGTCCCCTCGTGGTTGCTGGTTCCGAGTTCCTCGGCGGTGGCGGCGCAAGCATCCAGCTTGCCGCCCTTGGCCTCAACGCCCTGCTGGGCCGCGTCGGCGCTACCGGCGGCGTAAAGGCCGTTGCCGACGCTCCTGTTGTGGTGCCCGGCGCCGTGTCCCGCTCCGCCATGTACGAAGGCGACTTTGTCGGCTTTATGCAGCGCGTTGCCGCTGGCAAGGACAGCGTGGACGCCATGGTCGTCTACGACGCCAACCCGGCCTACGCCCTGCCCGAGCAGCTGAGCGGCGCCATGAAGAAGGTGCCCTTCGTTGCCACCATCAGCTCCTTCATGGACGAGACCGCCGCCGAGGCCGACCTTGTGCTGCCCGCGTCCATGACCGTGGAACGCTACGACGACGTGTACACTCCGTACGGTGCGGCTGAAGCCACCTACAATGTGAACACCCCCGTTGCGAAGAAGGCCTTCGACACCCGCCACGGCGCGGACGTCGCCCTGAGCCTTGCCGGGACGCTGGGCATGGACCTTGGCTACCGGAACTTCCGCGAAGTGCTGAAGGCCAAAGCCGAAGCCCTCGGCGCATCCTGGCGCGGCCTCAAGAGGGGACAGACCTTCACCGCATCCAGCAGCACGCCGAAGCAGCTGAATCTGGCCGCATGTGCCATTGACGGTCCGGCCACCATGGGCACTGGCGCTCTGGCGCTGGCTCCCATCGTGAAGACCAACCTTGGCACTGACAAGGTCGCTCTTCCCCCGCTGAACGTCTCCACCGTTCGCGAAACCGACTGCATGGTGCAGATGAACGCCAAGACGGCCCGCACCTGCGGCGTCAAGGCGGGGCAGACGGTCCGCCTCTCCGGCCCCGGCGGCAAGATGACCGCTCAGGTGGCCATCACGGAGAAGGTGATGACCGGTGTTGTGGCGGCTCCTCTGGGCCTTGGACACACCGCTTGGGACGAGTTCTCCCGCGGTCTGGGCGATAATGCCTTCAAACTGCTCGCCGCAACCGACGAGCCCGAGACCGGTATGACCGCATGGTCCAAGACCCTGGTCGAGATCGCCCACGCATAAAAAGAGGAACGCATCATGTCAGCATTCAAAGAATTCCCGATCAGATGGGGCATGGTCATCGACATAGACAAGTGCACGGGCTGCGGCGCGTGTACTGTGGCCTGCAACAAAGAAAATAATATCGCCCCCCAGCGTCAGCAGCTTGACCGCATCGCCGGAAAGGGCTTCCCCACCCGCTTCAAGAAGCTGGAGTGGATCACCATCTATGAACTGTCCAACGGCAAGCAGGGCAGCGCGCATGACAGCGCCTTCCTGCCGCGTCCGTGCATGCAGTGCGGCATGCCGTCCTGTGTGACCGTCTGCCCGGCAACGGCGACGGACAAAAATGAAAACGGCGGCATCGTCAGCCAGATCTACCCCCGCTGTTTTGGCTGCAGATACTGCATGGCCTCCTGCCCTTACCACGCCCGTGTGTTCAACTGGGACCAGCCCGTGTACCCCGAAGGCATGGAAAAGCAGCTGACCCCCAACGTCTCCGTGCGTTCGCGCGGCGTTGTGGAAAAGTGCAACTTCTGCCACCACCGTTGGATGTACGCCAAGGACGCCGCCCGCGTGGCTGGCGAGGACCCGAACGCGCTGCCCGAGGATGCCTACATCCCCGCCTGCGCCGAGGCCTGCCCCACCGGCGCCATCACCTTTGGCGATGTGAAGAACCCCGAGCATAAGGTGTACGAGCTGGCTCGCAGCCCCTACACCTTCCGCCTGCTTGAGCGCCTGGGCACTGACCCGCAGGTGTACTACATGAGTAAGCGCGAGTGGGTGCGTCGACAGGGTGACAACTACCTTGAAAACGAACCGGGCCCCGTAGCCCACGGCAATGGAGGTCACAATGGATAGAGCTCTTTGGCCTGAAGGCGTCGAGCGGTGCTCGCTCGGCAAGTTCCTGCTTTGGCTCGGGTTCGTCGGTGTGCTGCTGGCCGCCGGTCTGTACGAGTTCTTTATGATTCTCGTGCCGGACGGACTGGCCCGTACCGCTCTGGACAACTACTTCGGGTTCGGCCTGTGGATCACGTTTGACCTTGCGGTCATCGCCCTCGGCGCCGGAGCCTTCTTCACCGGTCTGCTCAAGTACATCCTCGACATCAAGGAGCTTGAGAAGATTGTTAACCTCACGGTCATTGTCGGCTTCATCTGCTACTCCGGCGCTATGCTTGTTCTGGCGCTGGACGTGGGGCAGCCGCTGCGCTCGTGGTTCGGCTACTGGCACGCCAACGTCCACTCCATGCTGACGGAAGTGATGTTCTGCATCACCTGTTACCTCATGGTGCTGGCTATTGAGTTTGTGCCGAACATCCTTGAGAACAGGAAGCTCAACGAGATTCCTTACCTGCACAACCTCGCGCACAACCTGCATGTGGTTATGCCGCTCATCGCCGGTATCGGCGCGTTCCTGTCCACCTTCCACCAGGGTTCCCTTGGCGGCATGTACGGCGTCCTCTTTGGCCGCCCCTACATCCTGCGTGACGGGTTCTTCATCTGGCCGTGGACGTTCTTCCTGTTCGTGCTGTCCGCTGTGGCTGCTGGTCCCTGCTTCTCCGTGCTGGTCGTGAAGATCATGGAGCTGCTTACCGGCAAGACCCTTGTGGATTACAAGGTCAAGAAACTCATGTGCCGCATTGGCGGTACCATGCTGTGCCTGTATCTGTTCTTCAAGTTTGCCGACACTTGGGCTTGGGCCGCCGACGTGCTGCCGCGCTCCGGCTTGACGTGGGATCAGATGTTCAACAGCGGCCTTGGCTACGGCGAAAGCCTGTTGTGGATTGAGCTGGGCCTGTGCGGCGTTCTGCCCGCCATCCTGCTGATGGTGCCCCGCTTCCGCAACACTCCGGGCCTGCTGTACACCGCCGCTATCCTGAACTGCACCGGCGTCACGCTGAACCGTTACGTCTTCACCGTTCAGGCGCTGGCTATCCCGGTTATGCCCTTTGACCAGTGGTACAACTACATCCCGAACTGGGCTGAGTGGGCACCCTGCCTTGGCGTTGTTGCCTACGGCATGCTCGTTCTGTCCCTGTCCTACCGCTACCTGCCTGTGTTCCCGCAGGAGAAGGAGCTGAACGCCAAGCCCCGCATGGCGGCTCCGGTTGAGCAGAAGGACGACGCGGAGGCAACGGCGACAGCCTAAACGCCCCTGCCCGACCCGTCTTCAAGGCCCGACCGGAAATCCGGTCGGGCCTTTTTGCGATGGGGATTGCTTCATATTGACGGAAGGTTGGGGAGCGTCTATCGTCAAGGCACGATGCAGCAGGATGTCCGGTGAATACTGCGGCGGACGGGCTTTGGTGCCGGACCCGCACGGGCCGCGCTCTGCCGCTGGTCTCCTGGAGGCGAGCCCCGGACGAAAGAGGCCGGAGCTCCCCGTCCGGTATGCGGAAGACAACCTACGCGTGCCGAGAAAATTTTTGCGCCGCCAAAGACGAATCGTGGCGGAGGTTGGGCGGGAGTGCCCGGCCGTGCCCGCGCGGGCCACAGCGCCCCGGGCCAGAAGCCAAGTGAAAAGCCTGAAGACGACGCACCGTGCCCGGATGGCGGATGCCGTCCGTGGTGTGGGCGTTCTTTTTTTTGTGCGGGCGGACACGCTCGCCAGCGCATATGACGACGAGAGTTGTTCAGACGTCACCGCAGTGCGGTGGTTGAGAAGGAAAAGCAGAATGGGACAGAATGAGGAGCAATACTCCACAATCCATAAGCGTGAGGACGATGTGTCCTCCATGGAAGGAGCGTATTGTCTCATTGATCCTCGGGCCGCCATTTGGGGCGAGGAACCGGGCAAGGGCCCGCATACACGCGTGGACTTTCCGCCGCAGCAGCGGGCGGGGTTTACCCTGTGCCCCTTTGTAAAGGAATTTATTAAGGTTGGGCGCCGCCACGTGCCGCGGGTCAAGCCCTATCTTTCCCTGCGCGACATGGGCGAGATGGTCCTTGCCGGGCTTGGCGTGCTGCGGGCCTCGCATGTTGTGGCCCCGGGGCTGTACTGCGTGGGCTTCCCCGATGAGGAAGCACCGGTGCTGGCCGTGCCGAACCGCAAAATGTCCTTTGATGTCCTGCGCAAGGAGCTTTCCGGCATTGACGCGTGGCTGCTTGTTTTTGACGCCACGCGCAAGGATTCATGGAAGGCTGACGAGCGGCACCTGTATTCCGTCCCGGCGCTGGTGCACGCGGTGCGGGCCTCGCGCCTGCACGATGTGGTCAGCCACCGCCGCGTGTATGTGCCCCAATCCGTCGAGCACCGCCTTGATGCCGACATTGTCATGGGCCAGAGCGGTTTTTCGCTGGTGTACGGTCCCCGGCGGACCAAGGACTGGCAGGGATTTTTTGAAAACGGCGGCGTTGCCACCGTGCCCATGCAGGAAACGACCTTCACCTTGGCCGAGCGCATGGTGCGCATTCCGCGTCAGCTGCACGCGCTACTGCGGCCGCTTGCCCTGTTTGCCGTTGTCGCCTTTGTGCTGTCGGGCATGGGGCCGGATGTGTTTGATTTTGATGCCGCGTGGTCGCGGATGCTGGGTGTGGTGTGGGCGGCTGTTGCCGCTCTTGCCGCGGGGAGTGTGGCCGTGCCGCTCCTGCTGCCGGTGCTGCCCGGCGGCAGGCTGACCTACAAGGGCCTTGGCATGGGCGCTGTTGCCGCGTGCGTGACGCTCCCCATGCTGCCGGAAGCGCTGTCCGCGCTTGATGTGGTGGCCCTTGGCACGTTGATTGTGAGTGCCAGCAGCTGGCTGGCGCGCGATTTTGCCCGGCTGACGCCCATCGGCGCAGCCATGGGTCCTGTGACCGTCTGCCGCCGCCCGCTCCTTGGGCAGTGCATTGGCGGCGCGGTGTGGGCCGTGCTGTGGGGGGCATCGCGTTTTCTTGGATAGCGCGGCGAAGACTGCGAGAGATGAAAGCGAAGAGGGATGGCCGGAGACGGCTATCCCTCTTTTTTTGCGGCGCGTACCAGCCCGCGCCAGATGCCCCGGTGGGCGCGCAGGTGGTAGAGAAATTCCGGGTGCCACTGCACGCCAAGGACAAAGTCGCGCCCGGTGTGCTCCACGCCTTGGATGACGCCGCTCTCCTCGCGCGCGCACACGCGGATGCCATCGCCCAGCTTGTCCACGGCTTGCTTGTGCAGGGCGTTCACCCACAGGAGGCGGGAGGACACAAGGCGGTAGAGCAGCGTGGTGTGGTCCACGGTGACGGATTTGCGGGGCAGGATGGTGCGCATCTGCACCGTTTCCGTATAGAAGGCTTCAAGGTCGCGGTGCAGGGTGCCGCCGTGGAAGACGTTGAGCAGCTGGGCGCCGCGGCAGATGCCAAGCACGGGACAGCGCAGGTCCTCGGCGCGGTGGAGCAGGCGGGTTTCCAGTTCGTCGCGGTCCTTGCCGGAGGAGGTGGAGCGCTTGAGGCTGAGAAGCCGCCGCAGGATGTAGATAAAGGGCGAGAGCAAGAGCCGCGTGCCCCAGTAGCGCCTATGGTGTGGGGCCACATGCGGGGGCGGGGCGGGCTGTTCGCCGTAGAGGCTTGGGTCCACGTCCGCGCCGCCGCCGATGACCAGCGCGTCCATGGGCGCGTCCGGCAGCGGCCCGCCGGGCACAACCCGAATGGGGCGCGCTCCGGCAAGCCGCAGGCAGAGCCATGTAAACAGCCACGGCCCCAAGCCGCCTCGGCGCGGGGCCGTGACCCAAACCGTCGGACGCATGGCTACTCCATCATCTCCCGCACATGTGCGGCCCATGGCCGGGTCAGCGCGCTGAGGGGCGTGCCGTGCAGGTGCATGAAGGCTTCGGCCATTTCGCCAAGGCGCTTCTCGTCACTGGCGAGGCGCTCCACGTGCAGCCACATGTCCCACTCCGCCGCCACGGTCCACGTCGGGTCGTCGATGAGGCAGTTGGGCAGGCGGTAGTGCAGGGCGGGGCGCGCCTTGATGAGGTGCATGTCCAGCGTGGCCGCCTCCAGGATGGAGCGGTCCATAAAGCAGAACAGCGGCAGCATATCAAGGGTGCGGTTTCGCGTGGGGTTGTGGGTCAGGTAGTCCACCACAAGATGCTGCAGGTCCGGGGCGTAGTCGGGACTGAGGACCAGCGCCTTGTAATCCTCGGGGAAGGAATCCACAAAGGGCGTCATGCGGCGCGTAAGGTCCACGTTCAGCGTTTCCTTCATCCAGTCTTCAAGGAGCAGGAAGGCGCGCAGATAGCGCAGTGCCGCCTCGGTGGTGACTTCCGGCATTTCGGGATTCATCTGAAAGCCAAAGGCGTAGAGGATGGACGCCTTGGTGCCCTTGGCGTCCTGCTCGTGCAGGGCCTGACGCAGTTCTTCGGCCACGTGGAGCTTGTCCAGCGGCAGGGGCGGTGTGGCTATCTCGCACGGCACAATGTTTTGCGAGGTCTCCAGCACCAGATGGTCCAGCCTGTCCTCGTCAATGAACTTCGAAATGTCGAGGCCCATTGTTTCAAGGATGGTCTTGTACTTTTGGTTCTTGAGGAGGGTGGCGTCCATCTCCGTCGCAAAGTCGCCATACGGGGTGTCCGTGACGGTGATATCAAAGGGATTGCGCTCCACCTTGCGGCCGCCGAACAGCCTGATGATGCAGTCGGCGGCGGTGTCGGGGGTGAGTCCTGCCATTTCGTATTCAAAGCCCACCCGGCGCAGGGCGTTGTCCTGCGTTGTGGTGACGGGGGGCATGGGCATTTGTGTCATATGTGTATGTCCTGTCGGTGTTGTCTGCGTGGCGCCCTTGGCGCGTGGGCGCCAAGAACATGGAATCACCTAGACATACACATGAATCCGGGCAGGACGCAACCGGGCGCGGAAAAGCCGCCAGCCACTGGCATTTGCAGGTCGGCGTGCCCTTTAAAGGGCGTCGTTGACGCGGCGGGACGAAAAAAGCCCCTCAGGAGGGGCTTTTTGATATGTGGAGGTGATGGCGACGTCTGTCCGTCTTTAGGCGTCCTTGGTGAAGACGAAAATGTGATCACCAGTAGGGACGGAGGCTTGAAATAAATGAGTGTTGTTTTTGAAAAAGGCGTCAACATCCTTGAAATAAGCGGTAACGGCAGGGTTCCGGGAAAGTGCTCCCAAATCATCGAAGAAAAAGCCCAGCATGCTCGCCAGCCCATCTGCCCCGGGATATTCGCGGACCTGCGCGCCAACGTGTTCTCCCAGTTCAAGGATGCTTTCGCGGGAGGGGAGGCCGCATTCGAGGTGCTCCTTGGCCCATGGAGCGCCCCGGTGTTTGTAAATCAGGCGCTCAACTTCGTTCTTGTCGAACCCTTTTACCGCAATGGGGACAATGAGGATAACGGCCTGTCCAGCAAGTGCAAGGAGGTCCGTCAGAAATTGGGCCCGGTCTGCCGCGGGGACGTGCTCCAGAACATGGACGGAGACGACAAAGTCAAAGGTTCGCCCCAATTGCTGCACTGTGTGCGCCAACAGCGTATTTTCCTGCGGCTCGCACAGCATATAGTCGGCATTGCCAAGAAAGTGGGACAGCAGCCCCTTGCCCCCGCCAATATCAAGGACGGAGAACTCGTCATTGTCCGCACCGTGGAGGTCCCGGATGACCTGCGCTGCGCGCTCCAAACGGACATAGGTTGGAAGAGGCATGGTTTTTCGTGTGGCTTCGTTGGCATGCAGGCGCTGGAGCAGGGCGTGGTCTACGGCGTCCGGGGCGAGGACTTGGGCGGTTTTCAGGTGCGCGTAGGCCGTGGTGGCGTCGTGGGCCTTGAGGGCCTGTGTTGCCAGATGAATATGGTAATCAGGATGCAGGGCGGACATGGTTCCTCACTGGACTTGGTGTGTTTGTGGATGCGCAGTATCGACGGGAAACTGACGGGCACGCCGCGTGAGGAAGAGGAAGCAAGTTATATACCGGGGTGGCAGTGCGCGAACCCCACACACGCGTGGTACACAACACAAAAGCCCCCAAGATGGGGGCTTTTTTTAGGTTCATCTCCCAATTCCGGGGAAGGCTGCTCTGATTTTGAGAAAGAAGTACTCGTCGTCGAGAAAGCCGTAGGCCATCCGTTTGATCACCTTGATCTTGTTGTTGATCCCTTCGAGTAGGCTGGTGTGTAGCGGATATCGGCAGTGTGAGATAATGCCCGAGATGTAGGGTTTGAGGCGCTTAGCGAATTTAATGAGCGGCTCGACTCGGCTTTGCATGGCGCGGCGGTACCAACCTTTCCAAAATCGCTTGGCAGCTTTGGAGTATCGGTAGTCCCAGAGTCGCTTCAAATCCTCCTTGAGGATATAAACCTTCATCAAATTTTTGTTGGCTCGAAGCAGGTCATAGAGCCGGATTCGATCTTCCTGTCGCATGAGATTCCGCCTGTTGCGCAGGAGCAGCCATCGTGAGCCTTTGACAACCTTACGGGCGTCTTTGTCATGATTGAGGCGATTGGCCTCATCGTTTCGGACGCGGTCGATTACTTCTCGGCCATACTTGGCAACGACATGAAATAGATCGTAGACGATCTCGGCTTTCGGGCATTGCGCCTTCACCTCGGCGGCATACGCACCGTTCATGTCCATTGCAACGGCCTCAATTCGGGCACAACCATCACGGCCAAGCAGTTCAAAGAATGGTCGGATGCTCTCCCGGCTGTTGCCTCTTCCTACCCACAGAACCCGCTTGGTGTAAGGCTCGACGATGATCGTGGCGTAGCGATGTCCTTTGCGGATGGCAAACTCATCCATTGCGACAACCTTGACGCCTTTCAAGTCAATGGGATTGAGTTTTTCCGCTAGGTACCGCTTGTCGATTGTCTTCACGGTCTTCCAGTTCAGGCCGTAGCATTCCGCGATGTGCTTAATGGGAAGTATGCGGCAGAGCCGAACAACGGACTCGGCCAGCCGCCTTGTGACACGCGAATACCTGTCGAGCCAAGGAAGCTGCTCCAGCTTTGGTCCACAGACGGGACAATGGACCCGACGCCGGATAACGAGCAAATGCGTTGCCGCGTCGAATACAGGCAAGTCACGAACCCAGCGTTCGACATAGTCGTGAACTGCGCAGACAAGCCTGCCGCACCCGCTGCATCTCATTCGCCTTCGCCTGATTGGAATCAACTCGATCCAGACTTCGGGGTGCTTCCGAGCTTCGCTGGCTTCAAGGCGCTGAACAGTTCCAACACGATACCCTTTCCAGTCTCCCAACAACCGGGTAATCTTGCCCTTGGACAACGGTGCCCTCCTTGTAGCTCTCGTCTGTTGTGCAACTGTCGAGATTACTGAGGGTTTCCGTTGTCCTCAATTTTTTATGTTTCCCCCGGAATTGGGAGATGAACCTTTTTTTAATGGGCTATGGCGCGCCGGGGTTATTTGTAGCAGACGGCGGCGACGGAATTTTTGTGGGAGCCGCTGATAACCTTGCGGCTGTAGGTCAGGTAGGTGATGACGCCTTTTTCAAAGTCGATAAACCGCACCACCTTGATGCTTTTGAAGATGAACGACGCGCGCTGGGAGAAGACCTCTTCGCCTTGTTCCAGCTGCCGGAGCCTTGCTTCATCAACCTTGCCCGTCAGCACGCAGGTAATGGACGAGCTGGCTTTGTCCTCTGCCACGCCAAAGGCGCCCTTGATGCCGCCCTTCATGGCGCGGGACAGGTAGCAGGTCACCTGCGGGATGTCCGGGTCGTCAAAGGAGAAAATCTTGATGGTGTGGTCGGGGCCGAGCATTTTCCATTCTGTGGAGACCTCGCCCACAACGCGGGCGTCGCTTGCGAAGCTGGGTGCGGCGCAAAGCAGAAAAAGCAGAGTCAAAACACAAATGTGGCGGATACGCATGATGCCTCTCGGGTTATAGGACGGTGGACGGCCGGGAGCCGTGCCGGATGAAGACTGTGTTGTTCTGGGGCAATCGGGCCGTGGTGTCAAATTGTGCGTGCCTGTTGGCGCGCGGCGCTAGGTGGTTTTGTGAAAGTCCCCCAGCTTACGCAGGAGCCACTGCCCAGCTTTGCCCAGCGTCTTGTGTGGGGAGCGGATGAGGTACAGGGGCGAGGCGTGCTCGCGCAGTTCCAACTCTAGTGAAATGGGGACGATGTTGCGCTCCGCCATCACGGTGGCGAGGATGCTGGATGGGAAAAAGGCCCAGCCGAGGCGGCGTTCCACAAGGGCGGCGCACGTGGCGTAGCTGTCCACCAGCCAGCGCTTTTGGCTGAAGTGGGTCACCTCGGTGTCCTTTTCCGCCGTGCGGCTGGTGACCACGAGTTGGCGCTCGTCCTCAAGGTTGCCGAGGGTGACCCCTTCCTTGCGGGTAAGGGGATGCGTGGCGGACGCCGCGGCCTGAAAAGGCAGGTACGAGAGCAGGGTGTAGGTCTCCAGGCGTTTGGGGATGCCTGCACTTACCACAAGTCCGATGTCCGCCATGCCGGATGCCACGTAGTCCTCAACATCGTTGAAGATGCCCGTCAGCAGGTCCAGCTCCGTAAAGGGAAAGCGGGCTTCAAACGGACCAAGCACATGCTCGATGAAGTTTGGATACAGGGCTTCATCAAGGGCGATGCGGATGTGCGTGTCTTCCTCCGCGCAGAAGGACAGCGCCCGGTCCTCCAGCCGCTCCGCGCCGCGGATGACGCTTTGGGCGTCGCGCAGCAGGGCTTCGCCCTCCTTGGTGAGGCGAAGGTACTTGCGGCTTCTGTCGAACAGCTGGGTGCCAAGGTCGATTTCCAGATTGGCCACAGCCGTGCTGACGCCGGACTGCGCCTTGCCAAGGCGCCGCCCCGCCGCCGAAAACGACCCCGTCTCCGCCGCAGCGGCAAAGCATTGCAGATGCGTGAAATTGAACGAAATCATGATGCATTTTTCTCCGTGCTCCCGGGGGAGGTCTGCGGGCAACGTACGCGCGCGGGCGGGCGTTGTCTATGACCTATACGCTTTTCGGATAGGTTCTCACTGTGCAGTCGGGCTCTTGGCGTATAGGTTCTTCTCGTTCACAGCACACAATGCCGGGGCGAAGCATGCCCCGCGCGGAGCGATACACCGGGAGAAGACACACATGGCTCTTATAGAATGGCACGCGGAGAATCAGTACATGAACTGGCCGGAACTCGTGGATGTGGCGCCCGAGAGCGCGGGCATCGACCTGAAGGCGGTCCGCCAGTACCGGTTGGCGTCCGTGCGCCGGGAAATGAAGCGATACGACGTTAACGCGCTGATTCTGTCGGACGCGGTGAACATCCGCTACGCCACAGGCGCCAGAAATATGCAGGTGTTTTCCGCCCGCAATGCGCCTTCGCGCTATTTGCTGCTGACGGAACACAGGAGCATTCTGTTTGAATTTACGGGGTGCGAGCACCTTGCCGACGGGCTGGAAACCATCGACGAGGTCCGCCCCGCCGAGACCGCCAGCTTCGTGGCCGCCGGGCCGCACATCCGCGAACGCGAGGCGCAGTGGGCGCAGAAAATGATAGCCCTCATGCGCGAGCTGGTCGGGCCGGATCTGCGCGTTGGGCTGGAGCGGATGAACGCGGGCGTCGCCATTGAAATGGCGCGGCAGGGCGTCCCCATCGTGGACGCGCAGGAGCCTGTGGAAATGGCGCGCTGCATGAAGTCCGACGAGGAACTCAAGTGCGTTATCGCCTCGCTGCAGGCGACGGAGCAGGCTACGGGCAAAATGCGCGGGGCCATCCGTCCCGGCATCACGGAAAATCAGCTCTGGTCCGTGATGCATCAGGAAATCATTGCTCTGAATGGCGACTATGTGGAAACCCGGTTGCTCAGCTCTGGCGCGCGCACCAACCCGTGGTTTCAGGAGTCGGCCAACAAGGTCATCGGTGAGAATGAACTCATCGGCTTTGATACCGACGTCGTGGGCTGCCATGGCTACTATTCTGATTTTTCGCGCACCTTTCACGCCGGACCGGACGCCCCCACCGAGGAGCAGCGCACGCTGTACAAGGTGGCCTATGAGCAGATCCAGCACAATATTGGCATTATCAAACCGGGTATGACCTTCCGCGAGTACGCCGAGAAGGCGTGGGACATTCCGGAAAAGTACCACGCCAACCGCTATTACCTGTCCGCCCACGGCGTGGGCATGTCCGGCGAATATCCCTACCTGTACCACCGCGCGGACTTTCCGGACGCGGGATACGACGGCGTTATCCAGCCGAATATGACGTTGTGTGTGGAGTCCTACATTGGCGAGCAGGGCGGCCGCGAGGGCGTGAAGCTGGAGGAACAGCTGCTGGTGACCGAGCACGGCACCACGCTGCTGACGCATTATCCCTTTGAAGACGAACTGCTCAAGTAGTAAGGCCGGGCGCCACAATGCATGACGAAGCGGTAAAGAGTCAGACGCCGGAAGCGCAGATGCCAGAAAAAAACCAGATGCCAGAAACCCAGATGTCGGACACGCAAATACTGGAACGCGGCGACCTGCGCATCACGCTGCATAAGCGGGGCGAGAACGCCTACGTCAAACAGCGCCGGCCCGTGACCTACGGGCTGTACCACGAGGTGGAAACCCCCTCGGCGCGGCTGCTGTTTAACCTTGAGGGCGACATTATCCGGGCCGAAGGCCGCGGCGGCGCATGGCCGAGCGACCTTGAATACCTCCGGCGCACTGCTGGGGACGACTGGGTGTACTATTCCACCGGCGGCTACGGCGGCTCGTGGGAAACGCTGACGGAATCGCCGTTCCCGGCGCAGGTGTCCTTCCGGATTCCGGAACCCTACAGCGAGGTGTTCAAGACCTTCGGCGAATACTATTTGCCGAACCTGCCGTACGCGTCCAACGCCATTTTGGGCACAGACCCCTTTGCCATACCTGCGGTGCAGGCACTGCTGGACGGTTGGTGTGATGAAGTGCAGGCCGTGCGGCGTAAAGCCAATGACCTGCCGCCGCAGTTTCGCGCGTTTCTCGGCCGGGTGGCGGACAATACCCCGCAGCGCCTGCGCCAGAAGGCGAAGCGCCTGTTTGCGGCCTGCGGCGGGCGCGCATCGGTCCTGCCGCCGGATGCGCGGCACGTGGACTACAACGTCATTCCGCTGAATATCTCGCAGGGCTGTCTGTATAAATGCCGGTTTTGCACGGTGAAAAACACCATGCCCTTCCGGACCCGCTCGCGGGCGGACATCGCCGGGCAGTTGGACCAGTTGGCGGCGCTGTATGGTCGCGACCTTATCAATTACAACGCCGTGTTCCTTGGCGACCACGACGCCCTTGGCGCCGATGACGCCACGATTTTATGGGCAATCGGTCAGGCGCGGGAGCGGCTGGGGATTGACCGGTCCTATATGCAGGGCGCGAGCGTGTTCCTCTTTGGCAGTGTGACGTCGCTGATGGCCAAGGATGACGCCTTTTTTGACCGCCTTGGGACCTGCGGGGCCTCGGTGTACATCAACGTGGGGCTGGAATCCGTGGACCAGCAGACGCTGGACTTCATCGGCAAACCTCTGCGCAGTGCGCAGGTCGCCCGCTGTTTTGAGCGTATGCAGGAGATCAGCGCGCGGCATGCGTCCATTGAATGCACGGCGAACTTCGTTTTTGACGAGGCCTTGCCGCAGGGGCATATCCCGGCGTTTTTGGAGTTGGTCGGTGCGGCTGGTGGGTCGGCGCAGGCGAAAGGGACTGTGTATATGTCGCCCCTGTGTCTCAGCCCGCCGTCAGCGCGCACGCTGTTTGAGCTGAAGCAGCTGAAAACGTGGAGCCGCTTGCCGCTGTATTTGTACCTGATTCAACGGCTGTAGAGTGAGTTTTTTTGAGCATTGGGCGGACGCCCTGCCAGAATTATGAGGACGCTGTGTCCGTGGAACGTGGGGAAAAATTGGGCCCCCCATCAAAAGGCAAAACCAAGACAAGGAGTGAATGTATGAAGAGGCTGAAAGGAATTTGCGCGCTCGTCGCCATGGTCTGTGTGTTGTCCGTTTTTCCGCAGCATGCCAATGCGCAGGATAAGACGATTCGGTTTGGCGTGAACAACTGGGCCGAGAATGTCGCGGTCTCCAACATGTGGAAGATTCTGCTGGAAAAGCGCGGCTACGACGTTGTGCTGACGCAGGTGGGCAATGGCGTTATGTACAGCGCTGTGGCGAATGCTTCGCTGGACGTTGGGCTGGAAGTGTGGCTGCCCAATTCCGATAAGCCTCTTGTAGACCGCTACGGCAAGGATTTTGACATCCAGAATGCCTGGTACAAGGGCGCAAGCCTTGGGCTGGTGGTCCCCTCCTATGTGGACATCGATTCGCTGGCCGACCTTGCTGAAAACAAAGAGATGTTTGACGGCGAAATCATCGGCATTGATTCCGGCTCCAGCCTGAACGAGATGACCCGCGGCGCCCTGAAGGAATACGGCCTTGAGTACGACTTTGTGGAAAGCTCGGAACCGGCCATGCTCGGCGTGTTGAAGGCCGCATACGAGGCCAAGAAGAACGTGGTGGTCACCCTGTGGAACCCGCACAGCGCCTTTGCGAAGTTTGACCTCAAGTACCTGAAGGACCCGAAAAACGTCTACGGTGAAGGCGACGACATTTTCTTCATCACCAGAAAGGGCTTTGACAAGGACTACGGCGAGGTTCTGGGCTGGATGAACTCGTGGTTCATGACTGATAGCACCCTTGGAGAACTCATTGCCACCATCGAGCGCACCGGCGACCCCGAAGAGGGCGCGGCCAAGTGGATTGAGGCCAATTCGGAATTGGTCGAGTCTTGGTTCAAGTAACGGGCGCAGCGTGCGCAGGCGAAAGCGCCGCGCCGCACGCCCCCGGCACCTGCTGTGGCGGGTGATTATATTGCCAGACAAAGGCTCCCCGGACAGATTCCTGTCTGGGGAGCCTTTCTTATGCGTGGGGGAAGGGCAACGGCGCGGTGACACCAAAACAGGGCGCCGGGCGCGGCTTCTGGACGGACTAGGGCAGTTCCAGCGTAAGGCGCAGCATGTCCCGGAGCTGGATGCCGTCTTCAAAAATGGGCTGGGGGTAGTGGGTGACAAAGAAATCCCGGTCGATGGCCGTTACCCGAAACCCGTGGCGCTGGTAAAACGCAAGCTGGTAGCCAAAGCTCCCGGTGCCCACCTCCAGCCGCGGGGCGCCGCTGTAGCGGAAGACGCCTATCACATGCTGTAACAACTGCGAGCCAATGCCCCGCCGCTGATGCTCCGGGGCAACGGCAATGCTCATAAGCTCATACCCGCCATCCGGCAAAGGGAGCACAGCGCACGCGCCACGAACCTCGCGGTGGTCCTTCTCTGCCAGCGCGACAAAGCACCGCGACTGCGGCAGATAGGACGCGAGCTTGTCCTCGGACGGGTCCGCCAGCAGAAGGAGTGAGCGGGGCGCGTCCGACGGCGGAACTTCACAAATATGCATGGGGCATCTCCTTTGAGCATTGGCTCTTTGTGCGAGCCGACTCTACCCCAAATGCGCGCAATACCGAAGGGGTTTCGGGGGGGCACTGCGCCCCAACCGTGTTTGCGGCCAGCACCGCCGCCAGCATCGGTCCTGCGGGGCGGAGGAGGGCTGGCGGGCGCGGCGCGTGTGGCGCCTAGTTGCTTCGCTGGGCAAGGACTTTGGTCAGCACCACCCGCGCGCTGCGGGCCTGTTTCGTGTCCACTTTGGTGTCCAGTACGCGGATGAACTCGTGCATCTGCGCGGTGGTCAGGCCAGTGTTCATGGCGGCGCCAAAGTGAAAAAAGAGCTGCCCTTCGGTGCCGGTCATATTCGCAAGGGCGGCGATGGTCGCCAGTTCGCGCTGCTGATGCGTCAGCACATCGCGGGCGAAGATGTCGGCAAACAGGTGCTCCTTGAGGAAGGTATCAATGATGGGCGTGAACTCTTGGTACGGCGCGCGCGTGGTGGGAATGTCCTTCTGCCCGGCAAGGTCCGCGCGCACGCGGGCGCCGTAGGCGTCGCGGTCCATGTCGGCGGGCAGGGGCGAGGCCTCTTTGCCCTCGGCGTCCAGAATGCCTTTGGCCCTGCGCTCCTGCGTCAGGGTCATGAATGCGCCAAGGGCATTGAGGCTGCGGGGAAAGCCCGCATAGGCGTACAGCTGGACGAGGATTTCCTTGATTTCGTTTATGGTCAGCCCGGAGTCCAGCCCGTCACTGAGGGCCGGGGTCAGCCGGTCCATGTCACCACTGGCGGTAAAGGCGGCAATGGTGATGATGGCCTGCTGTTGGGCATCAAGGGCTGGTTCCGGTGTGTGTTTTGTCGTCATGGTTGCCTCCGCTGCGGATGCAAGGCCGAAGGTGAAAACAAGGGCAATGATGGCAAATGCAGACGTCCTTCTGATCATATCGGCCTCCGTGCATTGCAGGCAGTGTGTTGGTGGTTGTCCGCGCCTTTGTGGCGCCTTGGGGTGTGGGGGAATGGCGGGGCCTGTGGAGGGGGCGCCCCGGGCTTAGCGCGCGTCCAGCGCGTTATACTCCTCGTCGCTAACAGGTTCGACCCATTCGTTGGAGCCGCCCTCGGCGGGCACTTCCACCGCCACGTGGGCAAACCACGAATCCTTGGCCGCGCCGTGCCAGTGCTTGACCTCGGGCGCTATGTGCACCACATCGCCGGGGCGCAGCTCGCGGGCGGGTTTCCCGGCTTCCTGATACCAGCCGCGGCCACCCGTCACGAGCAGGATTTGCCCGCCCTTGTGGTGGATGTGCCACCAGTTGCGGCACCCCGGCTCAAAGGTCACGTTGCCGATGACCACACCCTCGGTCGAGAGCATTTCAAGGTAGCTGGTGCCGGTGAAGTACTTTGCGTAAGCGTCATTTTTCCCGCCTGTGGGAAAGATGCCTTCTCCGCGAAAGGAATGACTCATAATGGTCTCCGTGGGTTTTGGGGAATTTCTTTTGTAATTCTCTTTACGGCGCCAGAAGGGCCTTGCGGGATTTCCCCCGGCGCCTGTTGAGTAAACACAGGCGCAGTATATGCCATATTGCCGCGTGTGTGGTTGGCGGATTCTCTTTGAATGTTGCCCAATCCTCTCCGGCAAAGGAGATGTGGCATCAGGACGCCGGCCGTTAGGCGCGGCGTCCTGTGTGGCTGAAGTAGAGCGCAAAGCTGATGCGGGTGAGGACGGCGGCAAGAACAAACAGCCCGGCTGCCGCCCAAAAGATGGTGTTTATGCCGCTGGTATCGACAATGACGCCGCCAATGCCCGCCGCGCTGCCAATGGCGAATTGGATGGCGGCAACGGACAGCCCGCCCGCCAGTTCGGCGTGGTCGGCGAGGGTGCGCGTAATCCATGTGCTCCAACCAACGGGCATAAAGCCCCAGAAGACCCCCCACATGAGAATCAGCAGCAGGTTCGTCCACAGGGCGCCGTCGGTGAAGGACAGGACGATGGCGGTCAGCGCCAGCACCGTTTGCAACAGAATCATGCATCCGCGGAACCGCCGCTCAAAGAGCATGCCCGCGCCAAAAGTCCCAATGCAGTTGGCGAGGCCAAAGACGCCAAGTACAGCGGAGAGCTGCGAAGGGCTGAGGGCAAGGGTGCGCTCCAGAAAGGGGCGGAGGTAGGTGAAGAACATATTGTAGCCGCCAAAGCTGAAAATGGTGGCAAGGATGCCAAGCAGCACCCAGTTCTGCCGCAGCAGGCCGAACATGCTGGAAAAGCTGGATGCCTTGCCCGGGCGAAGGGGCGGCAGGGCAATCCATTGCCACACAAGGGCCGCCACGGCGAGAACCGCGCCCAGCCCAAAGACGGCGCGCCAGCCCAGCAGGTTCCCAAGGGAGCTGGCAACAGGCAGAGAGATGACCGTAGCCGCCGCAACCCCGCCGTAGATGATGCTCAGCGCTCGGGGCACAGCGCTTACAGGCACAAGCTGCAGCGCTACAGCAGCGGACATAGACCAAAAGCCCCCCACACAGATGCCAAGAAGGGCTCTGCCAATGAGGAGAATGGCGTAGTTTGGCGCTATGGCGACGATGAGGTTTGAGGCCACAAGAAGGGAGGACAAGGTCAGCAGGATGCGGCGTCTGTTGATGCCTTGCGTCAGGGGGGCAAGCAGCAGGCTTGTCACCACGGCAAAAGCGCCAACAACGGAGACGGTTTGTCCCGCCATTCCTTCGGTAATGCCAAGGTCGCGGGCGATGGGCGTCAGCAGGCTGATGGGAAGCCATTCCCCGGCAATAAGGCTGGTAACGCCAAGGAACAGGGAAAAGACCGCGGACCAGTGCGCGGGACGCGCGTCAAAGACATTGGGGTGTGATTGCATGGAAACGGGGTACCGGTACTTGAGATGTATGCCGCTGCACCAGAAATTGGACGCGTAGGCGTGGCGGAGACGACGGCGGGGCCTGCCATGCGTGGGGCAGGCCCTGCCGTCGTAACCTTGCGCAGAATGCGCAGCTGAGCGGCGTGTGGTTATTTCAGGGCCGTGGCGAAGAAGTCTTCCAGCGTGTCAAAGGGGATTGCGTCCACTTTGTCGTACAGGTCCACGTGATTGGCGCCGGGGACGACCACAAGTTCCTTGGGCTGGTTGGCCTTTTTGAACGCATCCTCACTGAAGTAGCGGGAGTGGGCATTTTCGCCGATGATGAACAAAATGGGCCGGGGCGAGATGGACGCAATGCGGTCAAGCAGCTTGTAATTCATGAAAGCCATGTCGCTGGTCATGGTGAAGTGCGTGGTGGACCGGCGATGCTGGCCGCGCTCCGTCTTGTAGTAGCCGTAGAACTCGCGGGTGATGGGGTCGGTATTCTCGTCGATGGTCTCCGGCAGGCCCAGCGTTTTGACCTCGCCGCCCGCATATTCCCGCCAGCGCTGCTCGCCGAGTTCGTCGAGGTAGGCGTTGCGGTCCGCTTCGGACCACGAGTCCATCCAGCCGTTGGCCTTCACCCGGCTCATGTCATACATGCTGACCGTAGCGATGGCCTTGATGCGCCTGTCGACCTGCGCCGCGCTGAGGGCAAAGCCGCCGCTGCCGCAAATGCCGATGACGCCTATGCGTTCGCGGTCCACGTAGGGGCGGGTTCCCATAAAGTCCACGGCGGCGTGGAAGTCCTCCACAAAGCCTTCAACGGATGAGGTCTGGCGCGGAAAGCCGCCGCTCTCGCCGTTGTAGGATTCATCAAAGGCGATGGTGACGAAGCCGCGCTCCGCCATGGTTTGGGCGTAGATGCCCGCCCCTTGCTCCTTCACGCCGCCGTAAGGCGTGCCAACGATGATGGCGGGGTAGCCCCTGGACGGGTCAAAGTCCTTGGGCTTGAACATGTCGGCGGCAATGAAGATGCCAAACCGGTTATGAAATTCCACCTTCTCGTGGATGACGTTGTCGCTTTGTGCGTATGTTTTGTCCCAGGTCATGGTGTCCTCCGCATGGGCCATGGTTGTGAAAAGAACCAGAAGCAGGACCGGCAACAGGGCCGCTCCTTTTTCGGCGAGCAGTGATGCGGCGCGCAAGGCGTCCTCCTGCATGGGCTGTGGTGTGTGGCCGTGCGCCTACAAGGCGGACCGGAATATCGAGACGATGTCCGCGGCGCTCATGGGCGGGCGCCCGGGCAGGTTGCCGTCTTCATCGTGGATGATTCGCAGCGTGTCGCGGGCGTAGGTCTCCAAAAGGGTGTCGTCGATGCCCAGTTCGCTCAGCCGGGTCGGGCAATCGATGGAGCGCAGGAATGCTTCGAAATGGTCAATCCCCTCCAGCGCGCAGGACACATCATTCTCCGAGGTTGCCGTCAGGCCAAAGATGCGCTGGGCAAACTGGACGAACTTTGGCGTGTTCGTCTTGGCCGCAAAGCGCATCCACGCGGGGTTGATGACCGACAGGCCCGCCGCGTGGGTGACGTCATGATGGCCGGACAGGGTGTGCTCCAGCATATGCACGGGGTAGGCGCCGTTGGTGCCCACCTGCACCCAGCCGTTGAGCGCCACAGAGGCCGCCCACTGGATGTGCGTGCGCGCTTCAATGTCCGCGCCGTCGGCGAGGGCTTTCGGTCCCCACTGCATGGCGGTGAGGATGACGCCTTCGGCAAAGCGGTCCTGCAGGGGCGTGCTGTCGATGCCATTGAAGTAGGCTTCGGTTACGTGGGTGATGAGGTCGCACACACCGTAGGCCGTCTGATTGCGCGGCACGCTGACGGTAAGCTCGGGGTCCATGATGGCGGCCTTGGGGTAGAGCAGGGGAATTTGGATGAAGGATTTGACCTTCGTCTCCTCGTTGGTAATCACCGCGCCGCAGTTGGTCTCGGACCCTGTGGCCGCCAGCGTGGGAACCGTGATGACGGGCAGGGCTTTTGGGGGAACGTGGACATCCGCCTGCCCATGGTGAATCATATCCCACGGGTCGCCGTCGTAGAATGTGGCGGCGGCGATGACTTTTGCCGCGTCCATAACGCTGCCGCCGCCGATGGCGATGATGACATCGCAGCCCTGACTGCGGGCGGTTTGCGCGCCGCGGATGACGGAGGTGATGCGCGGGTTTGGCTCCACGCCGTCGCACTCGGCAGAGGCAACACCTGCGGCCGTAAGGCTCTGCACTGCGCGGTCAAACGCACCGCTTTTCTTCACGCTGCCGCCGCCGGTGACAATGAGGGCTTTTGCGCCGTATTCGCGGGCCACTTCTCCAAGCCGGGTCAGATTGCCCGCGCCAAAAATGATTCGAGTCGGATTGTGAAATTCAAAATTCATTCCCCACTCCTTGTGTTTTCATGTGGTCGATGGAGACAGTTCTACGGGGAGGGCTGGCGGGATTGAACACACATTTCTCTCTAAAGTTTGCCCAATCCTCTCTGGATGGCGCGAGAGGCTTGAACCGCAGCGGAAAGTGGTGTCTGTAGGATGAGCAGACTCAAGGAGGGAAGGCCATATGTCAGAACTGGTTCAATTGCTTCATGAAATGGCAACGAACGACGGCGGGGCCGTTGAATCAAACCTGCCGGGCGTACGTTTTTTTAAGGATACAAAGCACGTTAGGCGCAGGCCAATGTTGTACAATCCTGGAATTTGCATTGTGGCATCGGGGCACAAGGAAGGAACGCTCGGCGGGGTGTTTTTCCGCTACGACGCGGACAACTATCTTGTCACATCCGTTGCCATGCCCTTTGAGTGCGAGTCCTTCCCCGGTGAGCGCGACCCGCTCCTTGGGCTGTACATCGACCTCGACATGGCCGAGCTCAATGACCTGATAACCCAGATGGACGAGCGCCCCGGCTCCGTTGAGCTTGGAGGCGGCGATTCGCCATTGGGCATTGGTCCCTCAGCCATGGATAAGGACATGAAGGACGCGGCGGTAAAGCTCCTGCGGACGCTGCGCTCCGAGCGGGAGGCCCGCATCCTTGGCCCGGGCCTAGTGCGCGAAATGTACTACCGCGCCCTGTGCGGCAGCCAAGCCCCGGTACTGTATTCCCTTGCCAAGGGCGGCAACACCTACTCGCAGGTGGCGCGGGTGATTTCCCTGCTGGAAGGCAACTACGCCAAAAAATTTAATGTGCAGGAAATGGCGGACTCCGCGCATATGAGCGTTTCGGCCTTTCATAAGGCCTTTAAGGACATCACGGCGGACTCGCCCCTGCGCTACTTGAAAAAAATCCGCCTGACCCGGGCGCGCGACCTTATTGTGCAGCAGAATATGAAGGCCTACCTCGCCGCCGATGCTGTGGGGTATGAAAGCACCTCGCAGTTTAGCCGCGAGTTCAAGCGCCACTTCGGGCAAAGCCCTGCGGAGCTCATGCGCGAAATGCGCTCCGCCGTCTAAGAACGCGCGGCCAGAGACGTTGCCGTGTCGGAGATGCTGCCCGTTGGGACACAACGCAAAACGCCCTGAGACGTTACTGAATGTCTCAGGGTGTTTTGCGTGTGCTGTGGCGGAAGGGGGGGATGTATGGACCCGGCCAGCACGAGGGAAAAAAGACGGGGCGGAGCCATGCTCCACCCCGAGGAAGCTGGGAGGCCTTGTCCGGTGCCGCCTGATGCCGCCAGAAGAGCGAGCGCCGGGAAGCCGGCCGCGGCGGCGCGTCCGTGCCCCCCCCCTCCACTGGACATCAGCGCTGGAATTGCCTATTGACGCGTATTTGAGAAAGAAATTCAAAGTCATTTTCAAATTGTAAACGCGCAATCGGTACCACCTCATGCAGAACACTGTTTTCCCCTCTCATCCAAGTCCGCCCGGGGGCGCCCTGTGGCCCTGTAGTTTTGGGGCTGTGTACATGGATATGGACGGTCTTGTCCGGCATATAGCCGGACCGGAGCGGCTCCCCAAAGGATTGAGCGATGCGCTGAGCGTTGGGGCGTCCATTGACGATGCCTTAGGCGCGTATCCGGCGCTGAGGCGTCATGTTGCCTTGTCTCACACTGTTTCGGCGTATGCGACAACATTCCGCGTTGGGACGGCGTGTTGGCGGTTTCAGAGTGTCCGGTGCGGGCTTGCGGCGTTTCGGTCCACCGGCGTGCTTCTTCTTTTGGAACAGACTTCCGCGCCGCGCACGTGCGTTCATGCCAGCGCCGCACGCCTTGCGGGGCTGCTTGGCGTATTTGGAGAGCGGGGCGTTTTGCATGATGGCGGCGGGGCGCCGATTGTTTGCATTGTCCCCGGGACAAAGCAGAATTCGCTTCTTCAGCTGGCCAGCACGGCCCCGCGTCCGTTTCCGCACCTTGGGCAGCACCACGCGCCACTTTCACGCAAGGCTCAAAGGCGGCTTGGGACCGACGGATGGTGCGTTGATGTCCTCTCTCCGCTACAGGATCACGACGCCGCACCGCTCCTTGCAAAAAGCTTCTCGCTCACCCTTGGGGGTCAGCGCCTGACCGCGAGCTTCTACCGCCCCGTCTCACTTGCAGGGCGTCCCGGTACGCGGGAGGCAACCTGTGTCGTGCCTGCATCAGGTGTCCGGGGCACCGGCTACAAACGCGCGCCCGCGCCTGATTTTACGTTGCTGCATGTAGATGATGGCTACTTGCCCCTTTTGCGGACCCATGCGGCGCACCTGATGGATGGGGCGCCGTTGTCCTTTGAGGAGATGGTTCACCCACGCGACGTGGAGCGCTACCGGGCCACTATCGACGATGCCGAGCGCCGCCGGGCGTCATATGCCTTTCGGTACCTTTTGCGGACGGACGAAGGGCAGGATGTGTACGTCATAGATACGGGGCGCGGTGTCTATGATGTGGATGGAAATCTTGCCCACATTGAAGGGGTGCTTTTCGAGGCTTCAGCGCTTGAGGCGTTGGTGGAGAGCGCCGCCAATCAGGAACCGACCACGGCGGCTGGCGAGTTTGTGGAGCTGGGCATCATTGGGCGGTCGCGCGGCGTTCGGGAGGTGATAGCAACCATTCGCAAGGCTGCCACGTCTTCGGAGTGTGTGTTGATTCAGGGTGAGTCCGGCTCAGGCAAGGAGCTTGCCGCCCGCGCCCTTCATACTGCGAGCGCGCGGGCACACCGTCCATTCATCGCCGTGAACTGTGGCGCCATACCTGAATGCCTGATGGAGAGCGAATTCTTCGGCCACCGCAAGGGAGCCTTTTCTGGTGCAGACCGTTCCCACGCCGGGCTTCTTGAGCAGGCTGACGGGGGAACGCTTTTCCTTGATGAAGTTGGAGAGATTCCTCAGCCCATACAAGTGAAACTCCTGCGCGCCATTGAGGGCGGCGGTTTTTCTCCTGTTGGTGACGCGCGGGTGCTGACACCGGATATCCGCATCGTCGCGGCCACCAACCGCAATCTTGCCGAGATGGTCGCCAAGGGAGCCATGCGCCGCGATTTCTACTACCGTATCAACATCTTGCCCCTCACCATTCCCCCGCTGCGCGAACGCCGGGAGGATGTCCCCCTTCTTCTTGGGCATTTTCTTGAGCAAGCCGAATGCACCCAGCCCATCCCGGGCAAGGCGCTGACCCGGCTTATGGACTATCCGTGGCCAGGCAATGTCCGTGAACTGCGCAACGTGGCCATGCGCTACGCCACCCTCGGCGAGCTTCCCGCGGAGCTTGTAGGTCCGGAGCAAAGTCTTCCTGAGGAACATCCGCAGGAGCCGCCCACCTACGGCACCCTCAAGTCCCGCCTTGGCGTTGTGGAAAAGGACATCCTGCGCAAGGAGCTGGATGCCAGTGGCTGGAAACGCACAGCCGTTGCGCGCCGCCTTGGTATCGACCGCCGCACTCTCTACGATAAGATGCAGCGCTACTCTCTGAAGCGAAAAGGGAAAGTGGGAGAATAGCGCCCCACCATGGGGTCGATTGGGCCCACATGCTGAGAGCGCAGGGCTGGCATGGGCTAGGTGGCGTTTCGTGTGTAAAACGGGAAGAAAAGCTCCCAATCTGAATTCTCCCGTTCGTCTTCGCTCGTCGCAAAACCCTTGCTGGTGCTGGCTTTTTGCGTATTGCCTTCTGGCACGCTGTTTGCTGATTATGAAAATCAAAATCATTGCAAGAGCATTCAGGAGGAACAATGTCTATATGACCTACTAGGTTAGTCCTCAGACAGATTTTGGGGTACAGTCTCACGATGAAGGCCCCATGAAAGCTGCAGAGAAAGTCGCCCGCCAGCGTATGAGTGTGCTTGAGCTTGCAGAGAGCTTGAGTACATTTTGCGCGCCGCCTTTCAGTCCGGTTTCGGACGGCTTTGTACTACCGCACTGTATTAAACGGCGGATTTCGGCAGGGGGACACAAAAAAGCCCCGGAAGTACCGAGGCTTACGTGTTCGTCTGGCGGAGGGGGAGGGATTCGTGTTGTCGTCTAAGCCCTCGGCCATCCGAGATTTTTCTTCAAAACAGGCTCTGTCGAACCCCCAAACGAGCCCCCAGCATTGGGACTGAGTAAAAAAAATAGCCGAATGGCGAAATTCTTTACTTCATGCCCTTAGATGGGGAGAGGGGCCCTCCATGGTCAAGGGGGGTGCCCCCAGGGGGGCTCTATGTATAATCACGCACACCTGATGTGAAAAAACAAAAAGGGTGCGGGACTACTCCATATCCTCGTAGAACCATGTGATGTTCGGGGAGTTCGGGTTTTTTCGTTCTCCCGAAGCCAGGTATATCCAGCTTCCTTTCTTGATCCCTTCAAACTCTTCGTCGCCGAGGTAGAAACGCTCGCCATGGCTGTTGGTCTTGTAGACTCTGAAATAGCCGTAAACGGGGCGCTCTGGCTCTTTGGGAGTCTCCAGTGTCTGCGAGTATCTTTCAGGCCTTTCGGCGACGTCTCTGGCGATTTTCTCAAGATCATAGAGCTCAACAAGGTTGAAGCCAAACTGAGGATTGCCACGCTGGGTTGCATCCGATGGTTTCACGATGCCAGCCTCAATGAACTCAAGGAATCGCTTCAGGGTGAACGGTATCCCGTATGCCTTGAGGTGGGCTTTTCTGATGAGCGTCTTCGGGAGCAACCGCTCCGTGCGCCTGGTTTTCTTCTCCGAATACGTCGCCCCTAGAGTCTTGGCTCCAGAGAACCTCTTTGTGTTGTCGTCCATGCTCTTCGTTCCTTTGTGTTGCCGCGCGTTGAATGAAGAGCCTGCCTAAGGAATGAAAAACCGCTTAGGGCAATGATCAAAGAGGAACGTGAAGGTTCGCTCCGGGCGGTATAGCTGAGGCTGAGGCGGTGGGCAAGAGGAGGGGGACGCGGGCAGAGGCGCGTCTGTGTGCATCTCATACTCTTTACTCATGGCGGTGTTGAAGGTATTGATTCCCCTAAAAAACAACAGCTTGGGGGATATATGAGTAAGGGCGTCAAGGTGTGCGCCACGTATAGCGTTGTTACTCCGATGTTTTTGTCTGGTGCGGACCAGTCGAAGCCGGAGCTGCGCGTGAGTTCTATACGTGGTGCGCTGCGTTTCTGGTGGCGGGCGCTGGCGTGGAATCGTTGTAAAGGGGATTTGAAAAAGATTCGCGAAGAAGAGTTTCAGTTGTTTGGCAGTACGTCGACTGGGCAGGGGATGTTGATGCGGCTTGTGGGGAAAACGAATACGAGCCAATGGAAGACTGGCTCGAAGGAGGAGCAGTGCAGTGTGGTCCCTCATGACGAGAAGAAGAAAGGAGGTTTCACATATTTTGCTTATGGTGTCGCAAATTTTAGAAAGGAACTGAAGCATGGCGTATTTCAGAAGCCTAGCGACTTTACCATACAGTGCTTGCTCACTGAAAAGCAGGTAGCGCACAAAGATTCATTATGTAAAGCTCTTATAGCACTTGGAACTTTCGGTGGGCTTGGTGCAAAGAGCAGGAAGGGGTTTGGTAGTCTGAATATCAAGTCTCTCCTTGTGGATGATGTGTCCTATGAAGGTTTCTCGGATGATGCTCTTGAACGGATAAAGACACTAATGGGGGGCGAAACGTGCGCAGAATTGCCTCCCTATTCAGCCTTTTCAAGATGTTCTCTAGATGGATGCCCATGTCAGGTCGTTGATCTTGGGATAGAAGAAAGTAGTCCGGAAGATGCTCTGGGGATGGCCGGATTCGAAATGGCTCATTATAGGGGGTGGGGGTTCAGACTCAAGAGCGGCAGGCGTGTCGTTTGTGGAAAGGAAGCTCAGCAGAATTTCCCAAGAGACCATGAATGGTACTGTGAATACAAAGAGAACCCAAGACAACGCCCACGATGTATCGCTCACCCACAACGTGCAGTGTTTGGCCTGCCTCATTCTTATGACAAAGGTAAGAAGGTTGGGCGTTCAACAGTAAAGCCAGTAGATTCAGAGCGACGCGGAGCGCCTATTTTGTTTCATGTATTCCCGAGCAGTGAGGGATATAGAGTTCTTGCAATCGTTTTGACTTCGACATTTTTGCCGCCCGAGAAGACGCTTGAAATTTCATATAAGAGAGGAGATAAGCAGGTCTCTTCGTTTAAATATATCCCGGTTACTGCCGCTTGGAACATCCTTCAAGACTTCATAAAAACCTTTGAAGGCGGCGAGGTCCTCTACTCCGCACCGGAGGACAGTCATAATGAGTAAGTATCTTCATTTCTCGATTGGCCCGGTTCAGGGATTTGTGGCGCAGTCTCGTCGGACTCGTGATTTGTGGGCGGGGTCGTATGTTTTGTCTTGGCTGATTGCCCATGCGATGCGCGCGGCCAAAGATGAGGGCGGCAAGATTGTTAGCCCTCATGTTGAGGGCAAGACGCTGAATGCATTTGCTGGAGAAGTTCCTCCGGAAGCAAGACCGACATTTGGGCAGTTGCCGAATCATTTTACGGTAGATTTGGGTGGCGTTACTGACGACGGCGCTCGCGAGGTCGCCCGTAAAGCGGAGGAGGCAGTCCGCGACGCGTGGAAGCGACTTGCAGATGGTGTGTACTCATATATCGAGCCAGCAATTAAAGCCGATGGTCGTTCCGCTGAAATCAAGGCCCTTTGGGACCAGCAGATTAAAGACTTTGGCGAGACTCATTGGGCTATTTCGGAATCCCCAAGCTTTGCCGTGCTCCATCAGCGCAAAGCGTGGCGCGTGCCGTCTTTAAATGATGAATGCGGCGACCCGTGTTCGGTCATGGGCGGATATCAGGAGATATCGACGTATGACCGTGCGTCCGGTGGGCGTAAGGCTTTCGATGATCAGAAAAAGTTCTGGACGCGCATCCGGCGGGAGGCCGGCAAGGACCACAAGCAAGGCGTCTCGCCTTTCGACCTGCCGGAATTTGAGCGGCTTTGCGCTGTCGCCTTGGTAAAGCGTCTTTTCCCGATGCTGGCGAAGGATGACGAGTCCCTTCTTGGCTACAAGCTGGACGTCAAGCATTGGCCTTCAACGGCGCATTTGGCGGGGTATGAGTTTAAGAAGGTACTCCAGAACAAATCCCTTGATGATGAACTTAGTTCTTACCCTAAAGATGTGTTTGATGCTGCCAAGAAGATGCCAGGCAATACACTCCGTGGTGCCTTTCTTGGCGTAGGCGAAAGCGCGGCATCTTCTACTGGTGAACTTTATACTTTTGAGAATCTCGGCGGTGAATACCTCTTCGAGTCCGCACTATTGCAGTCGTGGACCCGCAATGCTTTTTCAAAACCGAACGCGGGCATAGATGGGCCTGTAATCGCGAATGAACTCGCCAAAAAGCTCCGCACCCTCTACACCAAGGCCGAAGGCCGTCCGTCTCCTTTCTATGCCGTTCTGCTCATGGATGGTGACCGCCTTGGAAATCTCTTTCACGGCAAAAATCCCGACGAAGCTCAAAAACTCTCCGAACAGCTCGCGGATTTTTGTAAAGGCGTGCCGGGCATCATTGAAGCTCGCGCTGGCTATACCATTTATACTGGTGGCGATGATGTGCTTGCGCTTCTGCCAGTGTCCACGGCTGTGGATGCGGCACGAGAGCTGAAAACGCTCTATTGCGAGGCGTTACCTCCTGGAAATCCCGAATCTATCCCCACCATCTCCGCAGGCATTGTGTTTGCTCGGTTCAACGTTCCGCTCATGGACGTGATTGCCGAGGCGCACCATACGCTTGATGACATTGCCAAGGAAGAGGCGGGGCGTGCTGCTTGTGCTGTGACTGTCCTCAAGGGCGGGAGCGATAATGTGCGGTGGCGTGGGAAGTGGAAGCAGGTTGATGACATCCTTGGGGCGCGACAGGCATTGGATGATGAACAGCTTTCGCGCAGCTTCACGCACCGCATACTGGGTATTTTTCAGAAATTGGTACGCGATCCCAAGTTGAAGCATGACAAGGTCAAGCTCCCAAAGAGCATTGGTATGGAAGAGATTATCAAGAGCGAGTACGAGCGCTCCGTTGAGCGCCGTGGTAATGATTTATCTAAGGAAGAAATCAAAACAGCCGCCAAGAAATTCCTCGATGCGATGAGGTGGGTAGAGGTGGAAAAATCTCAGCCCCCAGAGAGCTTTCAGCCGTCCGGTATGCTTCTCGCGCGGTTTCTGCAGCAGCACGGAGGGCTGATTAATGACTGATTCCCGCCGTTTCTTTTCCATGGAGCCTGTTGATTCGTGGTTCTTTCGCGATGGTCGTCCCATGCATATTGATGAGAGTGCGCTCGGTAGTTTCAAGAGTTTGTTTCCGCCGTTTGCCTCTACCGTAACAGGTTGCCTGCGCGCGGCGTTTGCGCGTTCGAAAGACTGGGATGGCCGTTCCCGTTGGGAAAAGGTCTGGAATAAAGACCTTGGTGATTTCAACGAGACGGGCCCGCTGCGGTTTTCCGGACCGCATCTCTGTAAGGGCGATGAGCTGTATTTTCCCGTACCCCAGAGTTTGTACTTTGAGGGTAAGGTGCCGTGTGCCATGGCGTGGCCGTCCGGCGAGAAGTATCTGACAGACCTTTACGAGAGGCCTATCAGCATTCCGGAAATGAAGCCGCATAATCCCGCCGCAAAGGTTCGCGATGACCTGTACGTATCGCGCGACGGGCTTGTGAAAATGCTCAACGGGAAGCACCCAGCCAAGGACGATGTGCTCCCCGTTTCGGAGCTTTGGGAGAGCGAATCTCGCATTGGTATCCGGCGCAGCGCGGAGACACTGACCACGGAGGAGAACGCGCTCTACACCACGAAGCATGTGCGCCTTCGTAAAGACGTGTCGCTGGTGTGCGGTATTGAAGGACTGAAAGACGGCTACCAAGCTCCGTCCACTCCCCAGCCATTTGGCGGTGAAGGGCGGTTGGCAAGCATTGAGGAGTTGAAGGCGGAGGGCATCCCGGCGTCTTTCAATGCGGGTGGCGACACACTGTCGCAGTTTGCGTTGTACGTGCTTACCCCGCTGAAGCTTGGTGGGATGACGCTAACTCCAGAGTCCGCAGTTAAAACGGACAAGGGGCCGTTTACGCTAAAATGCGCCGTCACGAGCAAGGTTCTTCATGTTGGTGGCTGGGCGAATGTACGGGATGAAAAAGGCAGGGCGAAATATCGCAAGCAAACGCGCTCCCCGTTGATGATTGGTGGTGCTGTGCTCTTTTGCAAAAGCGAGACGGCGGCGCTTCGGGTGGGGGATGTTGTTCGCATTGGTGATGATACTGAATTTGGATTTGGCGTTGCTGTCGTTGGGCAGTGGAACGCGGAGGGTGAATAGATGAAGAATTGCGTAATCGGCATGGTGGCAGAGACCGCCATTCATTTTGGTGTGGGACGGAGTGAAGGTGTTGTAGATTTACCCATCGCCCGCGAGGCGGCAACGGATTATCCCGTGATTTACGGCTCGGGGTTGAAGGGGGCGTTTCGGCAGTATGTGCGTGATTGCGGCAAGTCCGAGGTAGATGAAAACGATGTGTTTGGCGACAAGGATGCTGAAAGTGCAGGCCGTCTTTGCTTCTCCGATGCTCGCATTTTGTTGTATCCGGTCCGGTGCATGACGGGTTCTTTTGTGTGGATTACGTGCCCGATGGTGCTTGAGCGGTTCAAGCGGGACATGAAGCGGTTTGGTGAAGAAGTTTCGTTTAACGTGCCAGCGATTGAAAAAGTTGGTCAGGCCGTCACTGCAAACAAGAATAGTGATGGGAAGCTTCTTATTGAAGATCAACTGTTTGAGGTCTTGAAAAAGAAGAGTTTGGGCCAAGGGTCGGATTCAATTGTCGCGTCATTGAACAAGGTGATTCCGGTGGAAATCGTTCGCAAGCAGTTGAAAGAACGTCTCGTAGTGCTCAGTGATTCAGATTTTACTCATTTCGTGCGGTTTGGCGTGCCGATTGTGGCCCGAAATGTTTTGCAAGAAGGAACAAAGAAGAGCAACGGCCTTTGGTATGAAGAGCATCTGCCTGCAGATACCATTATGTATTGCGGCATTACTGCGCGCAGAGATGGAGTTGAGGAATTTACATGTCTCTTAGAAGACACCCCCTACGTACAGGTTGGCGGCAACGCTACAGTTGGGCAGGGATGGTTTAATATGATGCGCGTGGGGGGCGAGTAATGGAACAGTTTTATGAACAGAAACGGGCGGCGTATGCGCTTGAATGTGTGAAGAGAATTGCGAATAAAAAAGAATCTGAAATAGTAAAAGCAAAATATCGTACTGCTGTGCGCGGTTTAGGGCCATCTGTCATCATGAGTGGTCTTGGGCAGTCGCTTTCAACCTTGTACGCGCGAGGCGAGCGGAAGAATGGTGACGAAGGTGCAAAGGCACTGCTTGGTGATGTGATTCGCTGGGTTGTTGAACATCCAGTTCACCAAGATGGCTGGAAGACAGTCCCTCATCATTTTTTTAAAAAAATTAATGATTCGTCGCGGGACACATATAACCTCGTGCAAGTAGAGGTTATTGCGCTTCTGGAATGGCTTTCAAAGTACGCTGTCGCGATGCTCCCAAATCCGAATGATGTTGAAGAGCGCTCAGAGAAGCAAGACAAAGATGGGGGGGAATAAATGCCAAGTGAGACCCCCAAGATTGAGAAAGTCTTTTATAAAGAGCTGCAGGCTTATCTGGGAAAGAAAACGGATTTCACGTTCAACTCGCTTCTTCATGATACGTTGTTTGCCTTCGTAGCCAAAGATAAAGGGTATTGGGGTAAGGATGTTGAGAAGAAATTTTTGCACCCCACCGTCACCGTCCCCGCAGGCCTCATGGATCGCCGCGAAGCGCTGGTTGCGCAGTGGCGGAAGCGGGCGAGGTGTCGGGCGTTGAGTTTTGAGGCAACGACGACATCGCGTTTTGTGACGGGGATGGGGTTGCCGCATCCTAAGGAGAACGGTTTTTCGTGGATGCGCCCTTATGGCGTGCCGTACATTCCGGGGAGTTCGCTCAAGGGGATGCTTCGGGCGTGGCTTGAGTCAGATTGGTGTGATTGGGGATGTCATCGCGACACGCGAGATTCTGACGAGACTAAAGACCCTAAAGCGGAAGAGAAAGAAAGGTGTTCACGTCTGAAAAAGCTGTTCGGCACGGCTGGGCAGATGGGCGAGATTGTGTTTATGGATGTTATTCCTTCGGGAAATAAGGTCCAACTCGCCATGGACGTTATGACGCCGCACTATGGGCCATACTATGGCGCGAGTGACGGTGATTTGCCCAATAATCCGCCAGCAGACTGGTATGACCCTGTGCCTATCCAGTTCTTGACTGTGGAGGCGGGGCAGAAGTTTCGCATCGACCTGTTGTTGCCGCAGGAGAAAGCTGTGGATGGTGATATTGGAGAAAAGTTAAGAGAAGGCCTTGAGCTGTACGGCATAGGCGCAAAGACATCGTCTGGATTTGGGCGGTTTGCGCTTGAAGAAATAGAGGGGAAGAAGAGTGAGTGAGTTGGAGAAGGGGGATAGCTTTAGTGAATTCGTAAGGTTGCGATATTTAAATGCGACAGGCGTAGTCTTATTGATTGTTGTCGTGTTTATTGTTCGGTTTGAATTGGCAGTTTTAGGTTTAGAGACAGATTTTTGGGATGGTATGGATTCGGCATCTTTTTATATTTCCTTTTGTGTGATTTTAACAAACATAGCTTTTGCTTTTGTAAATCTCCAAGGGCAATGGATTAAATCTTTTCCTAACTATATGGAAGTCATATTCAAGCGAAATAACGTTGAACTGGAAAAGTTTGGTACGAATGGAAATCCTATCCCAGTCGTGTGTGAAGCAGATGTTCGATCACTTGCACAACAATTTGGTAAATCAAAAAATGAAGATAAAAATTTGCCGTTAAAAGTTGAGTATGATGTTCAGAACGAAGTCGACATGAAGAATAGGCAAAAGCTGTATACAGTGACGATGTGTTTGCGTCCTCCTAAGCCAGAAGATACATCCGATATGAAGAAGACAAAGACAAATGTAGAATTCAATTCACCAGACCTTGGCGGTAAGGTTGGCATTGAAATCAAGTCCGAGGTTCGGATTTCGCCGGAATCGGCAAGCTGAGTGGGTATGAAGGAAGGGCGCGGGCGCAATGGTCCTGCGTTCTGCGCCTTTTTTTGGGGTGAAAAGCAAGGCGTGGCAGTGGTCTGCGGGTACGAAAAAATTTTAGGTCGATTTTGCTGATTTCCGGCTGGAAGGGTGTGGAGAACAGGGTTTTCATCCCAGCCTAAGATCCTGTATTTACAGGCAAAGAAAGAAACTCGACCTAGGACGAAAATGGACGTCTGTGGAAAACTGCCAAAAGAAGCCTAAAAAAGACGACGTCCACGAAAATGCCCTTGCAACTGCCTTGAATTATAGGGTAATTGAAAGCAAGTCTCAAACGAGACGTCCGTACCGGTATGGGTTGTGACAAACATAGCCCCCGGCGTGGTGGGCCATTGTTTCCTCAAACGAGACGTCCGTACCGGTATGGGTTGTGACAGCATACCCGTTTTTTCCACTTTGCAAATCGTTGGCTCAAACGAGACGTCCGTACCGGTATGGGTTGTGACTTCTCCCGCGTAATCCCGACAGTTGCTTCTACTCAAACGAGACGTCCGTACCGGTATGGGTTGTGACTGCGTGCTCTCCATCTGCCAATCGGCAAGGGCTTCTCAAACGAGACGTCCGTACCGGTATGGGTTGTGACTTGTCTTGCATACGTTGGTATCCTAGTGCTTCGCTCAAACGAGACGTCCGTACCGGTATGGGTTGTGACAGGCGGAAAATATGGTCCTTTACCGGCTCTACGACGCTCAAACGAGATGTCCGTACCGGTATGGGTTGTGACATAGGGGCCTCACAAAGAATACTAATCCTGTGAGTCTCAAACGAGACGTCCGTACCGGTATGGGTTGTGACACATCAATAAAGCTGTCGAAAGCCATGATCACTGTAAACTCAAACGAGATGTCCGTACCGGTATGGGTTGTGACAAAGCAAGGTCGCTGTCAATGTACCACGTTTTCTCAAACGAGACGTCCGTACCGGTATGGGTTGTGACCCTCATCGTTGTCATGGTCTGCCCACATGCGCGCCTCAAACGAGACGTCCGTACCGGTATGGGTTGTGACAGAAACAAGTCGTCACGATACAACAAGTGTTCGCTCAAACGAGACGTCCGTACCGGTATGGGTTGTGACTCTAGGTAGTCCCCATCGAGCATCTTGGTCCAAATCTCAAACGAGACGTCCGTACCGGTATGGGTTATGACCCCGCCATGGAGCCGTTCTCGAACCCAGCCATGCTCAAACGAGACGTCCGTACCGGTATGGGTTGTGACACATCAATAAAGCTGTCGAAAGCCATGATCACTGTAAACTCAAACGAGATGTCCGTACCGGTATGGGTTGTGACAAAGCAAGGTCGCTGTCAATGTACCACGTTTTCTCAAACGAGACGTCCGTACCGGTATGGGTTGTGACCCTCATCGTTGTCATGGTCTGCCCACATGCGCGCCTCAAACGAGACGTCCGTACCGGTATGGGTTGTGACAGAAACAAGTCGTCACGATACAACAAGTGTTCGCTCAAACGAGACGTCCGTACCGGTATGGGTTGTGACTCTAGGTAGTCCCCATCGAGCATCTTGGTCCAAATCTCAAACGAGACGTCCGTACCGGTATGGGTTATGACCCCGCCATGGAGCCGTTCTCGAACCCAGCCATGCTCAAACGAGACGTCCGTACCGGTGCCCTCAATGCTCCAGCGCCCCCATCCCCATTAACCCTTAACTCCGCAGGTTTTGCCGTATGCCTCGTGTCCATAATTATGTCGTTGCGTATGACATATCGAACGATAAGGAGCGGCTTCGGGTTTCTAAGGTGCTTGAGGGGTTTGGGGAGCGGGTGCAGGGGAGTGTGTTTGAGTGTGTGCTTGATGCGGCGGGCAAGCGGCGGCTGTGTGAGCGGCTTTCCGCTCTTGAGCTGGCGACCGGTTTTGTCAGTCTGTACCGCCTTGCGCCGGATGCTTCCCGCGACGACATCGGCGACGCCCCGCCTAAACCTTCTGAAGCCTACTCCGTGGTGATATGACTCCATTCCCAGACTTGCGCTGGCATGTGCTTGGCGTCACGCTGGCGAATACGCGTAACGTCTTTGCCCGCCAGCACCCGCTTTCCATCTTTGACGCGGTGTTCAAATATGCTGCCGGTCGCGCAGGTATCAATTCACCGTACTTCTTTCACCCCGTCGAACACGCCCTCCCCGCACGAATGTCCAGAGGAGGGCGCTTTCAGTTGGAGGTCGTTTTCCCGACTGCCCCGCAGGCAGAGGTCGCCGCCTTTGCTGGCGGTTTGCAGGAACACCTCGCCGACATTCGGAACAACTTTCGTATTCAGGGTGAGCCCGCAGTATGGCAGGAAAGCCTCGCCGAGCGCGTGGACGCTTTCGTTGCGGCCGGTGTGCCGGATGAAGTGTGCCTCGACTTTCTCACGCCGTTTCCTTTCAAGCCTCAGAATAAGAATCGCCGCTGGCTCATCTCCGCCAAGGAGTTCTTCCGCCTGCTCGTGCGGCGCGTGGAGCGTTTTTATGGCGAATGCTGGACGGGGGCGGCAGCCTTGCATGAGGCGGTGGCGACGCTTCCATATTATTGGGAGTATACGCGGCATAAGCATCCGTCGCGGTCCGGACGCGGGACGCAGTTTGTGCATGGCATGACAGGGCCGCTGTACCTGAAAGGCGACATCGCGGCGGTGCTGCCGTTGCTGCTGGCTGGCGAGCGTTTGCACGCGGGGCGACGACTGGCGGCCGGAATGGGATGCTATCTTGTGCGGCAGGAAGTTCCGTACTTTGATGCGATGCTCGGTGACCAGCGGTTTCAGGAGCGGGTTGCGGACCAACTGGAACGCGAATCCGACCGCGCAAACGAGCTGGAGCGGGAATACGACAGTGTCCGGGCGGCGGTGACGCAGGTTGCGGAAGATATCCTCGATGGCTGTTACGAGCCCGCGCCTGCCTCAGCCGTGGACGTAGCGACGACAAGCGGCGCGAAACGGCGTCTTGTGACTTATGCGGCGAAGGATGTGGTGTTGCAACAGGCTTTGCAGACGCTCCTGTCGCCTGCTCTGGAAAAGATGTTTGAAGAGGCGTCCATATGGCACAGGCGCGGGCGGTCCCGCGAGACCGGGCGACGGATGGTGATGCAAGCGGTGGGCGAGGGCTTTTCGCATGCGCTGGAGGCAGATATTCAGTCATTCTGGGAAGAGGTGCCGCATGCGCCACTTTTGCGCGTTTTGGAGCGGGAGTTCCCGGTGGCAGACCGCCAGACTCTGCGAGCGGTGCAGGCGTCTATAGAAGGCCCTGTTAGTGTGGGCGGGCGCGTGGTTTGCGAATCCACGGGGCTGGCGCAAGGCAATGCCCTGACGCCGCTTCTTGCAAATCTGTATCTTGATACCCTCGACGAGCAGATGGAGGAGCGCGGTTATCGGCTGGTGCGCTACGCGGATCGGCTTATTGTGCTGACTCGGGAATTGGAGGAGGCAGAAGCGGCACGGGAGGCGCTGTGCGGGATTCTGGCTCGCCTCGGGTTGCGGCTCAATATGGAGCAGGCAACGATTTCCAGTTGCGAAGAGGGATTTTCCTTCCTTGGCAGAACGTATGGGCTTGGCGCAGACGATGAATTGGAAGGCGAGGCGCCGTTACGCCGTACAGTGACCGTGACAAACCGTTACGCCTTTGTCGGGGTGGATCATGATTCACTGTGTGTGCGAAAAGGCGAGGCGGACCTTGCGCGTGTGCCGCTGGCGCGGGTGGAAAACGTCGTCATGATGGGGAATAATTCTATTTCGGCGCGGTTGGTCCAAAAGTGCGCATCAGAGAGCATTCCCATTACTTTTTGCTCTGCGGCAGGGCATTACGTTGGCTCCGTGCAACCGGACTCGAAGCGGCATTTTGAAATGGCAGGGCGGCACCTTGGGCGGTTCGAAGCGCTTGCGCCTGATGCGCGGGTGCGGGCTGCGCGGGATGTCGTATTGGCGAAGATTTCGAATTATCAGCAATGGCTGAGGGCGCGAGGCGTGGGCGGGCACAGTCTGCACGCATTCGAGCAGGCGGTGCGCGGCGCGGCACAGGCACAGAGCGTGGGGGCGCTGCGTGGACACGAAGGCCTTGCGGCAAAAGCGGCTTTCGCGGTGACGCAGGCGCTGGTCAGTCCGGATGTGACAGACGGAAGTTTTGCCAGCCGGAAGCGTGAGGCGCGGGCCAAGGCGGATCGCTGGAATACGCTACTCGATTGCCTGTATTCGCAACTTTTCGCGCGGTTGAATGTGCTGGTGCGCGGGCGCGGGCTGAATCCATATCTCGGCGTACTACACAGCCACAAGGATAATTACGAATCGCTTGTGTGTGACCTGCAGGAACCCTTTCGTTTCCGCATGGACCGGCTGGCGCTCAGAATGGTCAACAAGCGGGAAATCCTGCCGGAAGATTTCGACCGATCCAAAGCGGGGCGTTATCGCCTGACGCGGGGTGGATTCGCCAAGGTGGTGGAAGCCTTCGAGCGCGAAAGGCGGGTGCAGATAGCGCAGGATAGTGGACCGCTAGGAGACCAGCTCGCCGCGCAGGTCGCGGCAGTTGCTCGCTGGGTTGGCGGCGACGAGCTGGAGGTCTACCGCAGCGGCGCCCCTATGAAGACGCGCGGTGCGTGCAATACTCTTTGAGGAAAATGGAAGGGCGGTGCGTGCGCAGTGGCATGATAGCCCGTCGTGGGGCGTTTGGGAGTTGCAGAGTCGTCGCGGCAATCTCTACTTCCCCCGCGCCAGAGCGGGAGTTAAGAGACGCCAATAAAAAAGAATATGAATATTAATATGAGCCGAACTGCTCGCGGAGCGCCATCAGCGCTTCGATGAGTTCGTCGAGCAGATGGGGCGCGATGGTCAGCCCCTTGCGCGTCGGCTTGAACTGGTCGCCTGACAGGTAGAATACGCGGATGTCGGCATAAGGATTGTGGTTATAATGCGTGATGGACGCCCGGACCTCTTCCATGGCGTTCTTGGGGAAGGTGTAGACGTGAGTCCAGTCTGACATGGGGGCCTCCATGAGGGGGGCGTGAGGTGGGTGCCTTTATATCCTGCTGCTGTATATTCGTATAATAAATGATTTTGATCAATATGACATGCCGGGACACCAGAAGTCGCAGTTTTCACAGTATTCGCACCGTGCCATTATAATATGTTAGTAAGACAGTCTTCTTTCTTTATGTTTTTTCTATGGCGTGAAATGCTAGAGCTGTGAGTAAGCAAAGCCCCCGCAGGACGATAGCGGGGGCTTTGCTGTGGCGTAGGGTGCCCCCCTGCGAAAAGTGTGAGAACTGTGAATCCCTTCGCAAGGGGGCCGTTACTAGCCGCGCTTGACCACGACGTAAGCTTCCTTGCAGTGCTTTCCGCCGCGGTCAAGGCCTTCGGGGAGCTTTGCAATATAGCCATGGTTCAGCAGTATTTTTACTGCCGCTCTGCACGCGACAACCCCTTCACGAATGGGGCCTTTATAGATGTCCTCCAGGGTGAACGAGGTTATGTCGTTGTCCGTCAGCCACTGGAAGATTTTTTCGGCGTTGAGGATTTCCCTTGTGGGCACGACCTGCGAAACGATGCGGAGGCGCTCCTCAATGTACCAATCCATTATGCATGTCGCGCGGCTGAACGCCTCGGGATTGATCTCGGTGGCGCTAGGCTCGTCGATGACTGTAAGCACTCCTGCGATGCGGAGGGCAATTTCAGCCGCCCGTTTGATGAAGGGGAGAATACGGCTGTAGTCCTCCGTGTTTTCTTGATGGTCCACAAGACTGTTGTGGTATGCCCCATATAGCCCCTTATCCGGGGCAGGAAGGGACAAGGTTCTGAGGTCATAAAAGCCTTTTGGTCCGGTTTTGAAAATCGGGCTTTGATGTATTATGGCGAGCATTCGCTCGTTGTACTGCTGTGTCTTGAAGCCGTTTCTCGGGCTCTGGCTCTTATATCGGAGTAACGACCCCGTATCAGGAGCGCAGTACAAGAGGCACCTGTTAAGAAAACCTTGGTCCTCAAGGTCCTTGTCGTTCAGCAAGGCCTCTATGATTGCCGGTTGCCCCATGAGGTGGATCGCAAGCTGCCCATGCGAGCTCCCTTCAAGGGGGCGGCTAACGCGGACGACATCACTGGTTTCCCTGTCCCATATGCTTGACCAACTTGCTGCCATCTTGAGGCGATTGTCATTCTTCATGCTGTAGCCGTGGGTGAGTCTGGCTGATTCGTCGCTATGAAGGATGAGTGTTCCATACCCCTCGTGCAGTAGGCGATTGAGTCCCTCCATCGTGGGATCGCTTGTCACAATGACAGGTGCCCTTGGAGGCTGAGGGCCCTTCCCCAGTTGTTTAAGGGCCTCTTGTTTCTTGGGCGCCCTGGACCTAATGATAGAGAGCTTTTGGTGTTCAAAAAGGGCCTTGGCCTGGTCGTATCCTTCTTTTGCGGCGTGGTAGCGGTCAGTCAATTCCATTTGGAATTGCTTGAAAGGGGCCATGACAGCCCTGCTCGCCGTGCTCTTCCCGGTTCCCGATTTAGCCGCTGTGATAGCGTATAGGCCGCAACCAGACTCCCGGCCATCGTGTTCAAGTTGGACGATGGACTGGGCTGCAAAGCTTGCCGCCGTCAACAATGTCTGCGCGCAGAGTGGGGCCGGAATCTGGTGTGCGTTCATGAGATGCAGAGCTGCAGACGCAAGCACAGGCCCAAGTTTATCAGTGGGGAATGGGCGGGGTGTGCTCGCAACCTCGCGTAGGCGGGGGAGAGGCTTGGCCTTCATGACAGCACCCCCTGGTCTTTCAAGTAGTCGCGGACGGAATCGATCCCCTGCTCGCCATGCATGTCGTTGAAGTCCGTCCGGCCCGCTGGATCGAAGAACGTAGGGAAAATGGCAATGCCGGAGACGGCAGTTGCTGCCCTGATGGCGGATCGGCGTCCGGGGTTCTTTGAAGTCCCGTGGTCGTCATCGCCGCATATTACGATGCAGGTTGTTGGGTGCTGGCGGCGAATGCGCCGGGCGACGTGGATAAGGTTGCTGGCCGTCATGGCGCAGATGACCTCAAGGCCTGTTGCCAGGTGGAGCGTCGCGCCTGTGGCGTAGCCCTCGCAGATGAGAATGGCCCTTTTGTCACCGGAGAGGGAAAAGAAGTTCCCTTGGAGCTTTCCTCCTTGCAGGAACCTCTTGCATCCGTAATAATCGATAAACTGAACAGAGGCGATCTTGTTAACCTGGCCCTGAAAGATCGGGATAACAAGATTGCCTTGCTCGTTGAGGGATATCCGCCCAAGGGCGGGTATCCCTTTCCTTTGTAAGTAGGGGTGGTGAGTTGGGCAGGCAGCCAAGGTGCGTATCAGGTTAGACGCGATGCGTGCAGCGTTTTTGTGTGCTGCTTGCTGCTGACGCTCCCTAGCCCTGCGCTTCTGGGTTAACTCCTCCCGCTCTGTGGCGGAGAGGGCGATTGGGAACTCTGCCTTCCATGTGCCTCGGACACCGGCGCGGTGGTTCTCGAACCAGCCGTTTGGAATGCCATCGAGGTGGAGTTGATACGCTCCGTCCTGACCATCCTCTTTGCCCTCCACGCCACACCGGTGGATACGGCCATCGCCGATGACCTCGTTGGGTCGTAACCCTGCCTTCCACATTGCGTTGAGGAAAGCTTCCGGAACGTTAATCCTCATGGTCTACCTCCTGAGTTGGGCCCTGGGCTGTAGACAGCGTGTTGATCAGGGCCGTGATGTCCTCTTCCCTCCAAGCAACGATGCGTGTGCCGAGCTTGATGCCCTTAGGGAACCTTCCGCTTTTGACGCCAGCCCACCACGTGGACTTGCTGACCGGGATAATCTCCAGCACTTCGTGCAGCCTTAGAAAACGTCTTGTTGTGCTCATAGGCGCTCCTTGTTTTGCAACAAGTCCTGGTGGACACGTTGCGGTGTACTCGGTGCCTATAATGCTGAAAGACAGCAGGGCTGGGGACTGTAAAATAAGGTTTTTTTGCTTTTTGGGGCGGGGTAACATGAGATGGAAAATGGGTGCCCCCCCAAAAAAGCCCGGCTTTCGGGCCTTTTTGGGGGGCGAGGAGAGATGTAAAAGAATGAGTTTTCCAGGTGGTGATGCGGGGCGGGTAGGGGGTGCTTATTTTACAGAGAAAAATTCCAAGTAGCGATAGTCACGGTATTCACGGGCAAGCCTTGTCGTGTTGGACCACCACTCGTTGATGTCTGCCGGCTCGTCAGTTGTTCCGCGCCGTTTAGGGCACATGAAGTCATAAACCTCTTTCCTTGAGGCTCCCTGACTTTGAGCATCAAGTATCTGGAGGTACTGCCTGTAGCGTTGAGGTTTATAGTGTTGCCGGCTTTGGGGGGGCTCTTCAAATTGTGTTACGTATCCTCCACGGGCATGAGGGAATTTATCCTTGGAAGCTTCAACTAGTTCGGCAAAGTGTGAGTCGCAGAATCCATAGGTTATCCGTCGAGAGAATTCCTTTTTAACGCGTTCAACTTGAGCTTTGAAGGGGTCACGAATGTCGAACAGTGCTAAGAATTCATTGTCCTTGAGCCGTATGGTTAGAAGGGAAGGGCCGACACGTTCTATGCGTGATTTGTCGTATGACGAATCAAATCGAAATGGTTTTATGAGACGAGGGTTGAGAAGGGAGGTGAGCCCGAACACTTGTTTAAAGAGTGCTACGCAACTGGGGGAGAAAGGTTCGTCAACCATGTAAAAAAGCTTTTCCCAGCGAAGGAGATAGGGCTCAACCTCAGGTGCCGGTGCTATCCTTCCTGGAGACGCTGGCACTAACTTATCCATAAAGGCGTCGCAATATGCCCTGATGTAGGCTTCGTTTCTTCTAATGAACTCCCACCCCCACCTAGGACGAGGGGTATTAACGCCAGGGTATGAGTTCGTGTCGCGCCAGTTGGGCTGGGGAGTAAAACGGTCCATTAAAGAGGGGATCTGTTCTGCCACATTACACTCCTTCAAAGGTTGACAAGTTAGGACGTTGCTTTCACCTCATCCAAATAATCCGCCCACGCTTGCATCATATTGCGCCGGACATCGAGGTGTTCGGCTCTGTTGTATGCTGCGCGGACTTTGTTTTGCTCGGTGTGCGCAAGTTGGCGCTCAATGGCGTCGGGTAGCCAGCCCAGTTCGTTGAGACGGGTTGAGGCCATGCTTCGGAAGCTGTGTCCGGTGAATTCTTCCTTGCTGTACCCTAGGCGACGGAGCGCGGCATTGACGGTGCCATCACTCATGGGGCGGCCATTGCTGCGCAGTGATGGGAAGACGTAGCGCCCGTGTCCGGTAAGTTGGTGAATTTCTTTAAGGATGCCAATGGCTTGTCGGGAAAGAGGGACGATGTGCTCGTTGCGGGTTTTCATCTTGGATGCAGGGATGCGCCATTCCGCCGCGTTCAAGCTGATCTCTGACCATTCCGCGCGGCGGAGTTCGCCGGGGCGGACGAAAACCAGTGGCGCAAGCTTGAGCGCTGAGCGGGAGATGATGTTGCCGTCATAGTCTCCAATGGCTCGCATGAGTTCGCCAATCTGGTGGGGAGCTGTGAATGTGGGGTAATGAGTCTCATGCGTGGGAGTCAGAGCTCCCGAGAGGTCGGTTGCAGGGTTGCGGTCTACGAGGCCAGTGATGAGGGCATAGTTGAAGATTTGGCCGCAGATGCCGCGTACCCGATGGGCGACGGAGATTGCACCTCTTTTTTCGATACGCCGGAGAGTCTCCAAGAGAAGAGGGGGAGTGATGTCTCTGACAGGAAGGGCACCGAGGTAGGGGAAGATGTTTTTTTCGAGGCGCTGGACCACTGTTTCTGCGTGGCGTGGAGACTTGTCGCGCAGGTGCTTGCTCATCCACTCGCGAGCGAGGGACTCGAAGGTTGTGCTCTGGGCCTCATCCTCCTTCGCTTGACGCTTTTGCTCTGCACTGGGGTCGAGACCATTGCTGAGCAGCTTCCGCGCCTCCAAGCAAAGCTCACGAGCTTCGCTAAGAGATGTCTCGGGGTAGGGGCCGAGCGAGAGCGTTTTTTCTCTGCCCTCAAAGCGGTACTTCATCTTCCACAATTTGGAGCCTGAGGGTTTGACGAGAATATAGAGGCCTCGCCCGTCAAAAACTTTGTGGCTCGTTTCTTGGGGTTTGAGAGACTTGATGCGCCTGTCAGTGAGCTTCATGGGGGTTCCCTCCATGCATAATTCGTAAATTACTTTACGAACCCCCATATAGACCCCCATTCGTATTGGATGTCAATGGACGTAAAAAAAGCTCCTCAGACAGGTAACTGCCTAAGGAGCTTATCTTTTGTGCGAATCTTCGGACCTCTTCGGATGCCCTAGGATTACGAAATGGCGGAGGGGGAGGGATTCGAACCCCCGGGGAGCGTAAACCCCCAACGGTTTTCAAGACCGTCGCAATAAACCGAGCTCTGCCACCCCTCCGCGTGGATGGGTGGCGAATATATTCGGGACTGGGGAGAATGTAAACCTTTTCTGGACAGGGATTGTTTCCGGCAAGGCGGGGCGGGTGTTTGAGTGGGAAGTGGCGGGACATCCGGGGCTGAATTCCGGGTGTCCCGCCTCTGCTCGTGTTGATTCCTGCTAGAAGGAACTGCGGAAGATGCGTTCGATGACGGTTTGGTCCACCTTGATGGGCGCAAGCGGGAGCAGGAGCTTGCTCAGGGAGGAGTCCATGGTCATGCGCGTGAGCTCGGGGAGGTCGGCTTCCGTGAAGTAGCCGTTCATGCTGGTGCCCTGACCGACGCTGTTCAGCCACTTTTTCAGCTGGCTGGCCGCGTAGTCTGCTTCGCCGCCGACGCCCTTCAGGTCCGGGACGATGGGGTTGAGGATGTCCGCCAGCACTTCTGGCGTGGCGTGGTAGATTTCGCGGACCATGGCGGGCATCAGGATGCCGAGGCCGTCGCCGTGCGTGACCTTGGCGTTGATGGCGCTCATGGCGTGCTCCATGGAGTGCGTGATGTGCAGCAGGCCGATGTCGAAGGAAATGCCCGCGATGGCGGAGGAATACATCAGCCAATAGCGCGCCGTCAGGTTATGCGGCTCCACAATGGCCTTGGGCAGGTACTTGGCAACAAGGCGGATGGCGTCCTTGGCAAGGCAGATGGAGTACGGATTTGTGGTGATGGTAGTGGCCGCCTCCAGCGCATGGTTCATGGCGTCGATGCTGGTGGAGATGGTCTGCTTGAGCGGCATGGTCTGCGTCAGTGCAGGGTCTTCGATGGTGAAGGTCGGGTACACGTGCGGGGAGTTGATGGCGGGCTTGTCCTCGCCGTCCGACTGCGCCACCGCGAACGCATCGGTTTCACTGCCCGTGCCATGGGACGTATTGATGGCGATGATGGGCGCGGCTTCGGCAATGGGCTCGCCCTGCTCATAGAACTGCTTCGCTGTTTTGCCGGGGTGGCGCATCAGGACTGCCGCCGTCTTGGCCGTATCCATGGCGCTGCCGCCGCCAATGGCGAGGATGACATCCGCCTGCATGTCCGTGGCGGCCTGTGCGGCTTCTTCACAGTTGTCATAAGTTGGGTTCGGGCGCACCTTGCCATAGTGCGTAAATGCCGTGGCCTCGGCCTCCAGCGCAGGCTTCACCGTCTTCCACGCGCCTGAGGCCTCGTAGGCGATTTCGTCCGTGACAACCAGAACCCGCCCTTGCCCCTTGGCCGTGAATTCCTTGAGGATGTCCGTAATCATGGCGACCGCGCCCACACCGAAATACGTTACAGGGCGGGCAGGTTGCAGTTTGAAAACGTGATTGATGTCAATCTTTTCTTCCCAACCAGTCATAGCGACTCTCCTTGGTTAAATGCGGCTGAAGACGCCGTCGCAATGGTGCTGCATAGAGTGGTTATCCCATAAGCAAACACCCCTGCGCATAAACGGAAGCGCCATCTTCCGCCGCGTCTGTGGCCGTCGTCACGCGCGGGGAGCCGCGTGGGCGGTCCGGTGTCTTCAGTCAGGTTCCGTGTGTGGTTTCCCTGCTTTTGTTCAAAAAGGAAGGCAAGTTGTGTGCCGAACATGCAAAGCGCTAAGCCGTGCGGGTTTCCGGTGCATCTGCGTTTTTTGGAGTGGGTCAAAAGACGCCACATTTTGTGGTGGGGGACGCCCATTTCCTCAAAGTGCCCAATGCGGCGTAAAAAGGGCTTGTGTCGTTGTGACCCGTTCGGGCTGCTGAGGTGGCCGGAATGCGCCATAATCCTATTGAAATACTTGGGTAAAATGGAAGGCATGCCTCCGGCGGGTTAAGGACTCCCGTCCTTGTATATTGACCCTCAAGCCGAAGGCGGAGAAAAAAGGAAGCCGCCTCCATGACTGGCATGAAGGCGGCTGTTGCGGCAGACCGTACGTCCTTGAGTAATGAGCTCGTTGTTAAGCTGGGTCGCCGCAATATGTAGTACAAACTCGAATGATTGTTAGAGCACAAAGCTCGAATTTGCAAGGAAGAGTGAACTACGATGAAACGCACCATGGGCATTGACGTATCGAAGGCCAAGCTTGATGTCGCCATTTCTGGTGACGACAGCACGTCCACTGTTGAAAATACCCCTTCGGGTTTTCAGCAAATCGTTGAGACGGCAGAAGCGCATAATGTTGAGCTCGTCATCGTGGAAGCGACAGGTGGATATGAGTCTGACGCCGCAGATTTTTTGATGGAGCAAGGCATTCCCGTCGCTGTTGTGAATCCTCGCCGTGTGCGTGACTTTGCCCGGAGCCTCGGAGTGTTGGCGAAGACGGATCGTATTGATGCTCTTGTTCTTGTTCAGTTTGGGGAAGTCGTCCCTGTCCGGGAAAATCAAAAAGTCCGGGCAACTCAGCGCAAGCTGGAAACTCTAGTTAACCGTCGTCGGCAGGTCGTCGAAATCCTTTCCCGGGAGCGCGTTCGCTTGCAGCGAGCTTCGTCTGATGTGCGCCCTTATATTGAAGACGTCATTGCTACTCTAAGAACGCAAGAAAAGAGTTTGTCACTTGAAATCAAGAAACACATTCTCAGTGACAAAGATTTTAGCGATAAGGCAACGTTGCTTGAAACCACGAAAGGGATTTCGTCAGTAACCTCTGCGACTCTTCTTGCTTTCTTTCCTGAGTTGGGGACGTTAACGCCGAAGCAAGCAGCTTCTCTAGCAGGCCTGGCACCATTCAACAGGGATAGCGGCAAGAAAACGGGGCAACGTTGCGTTTGGGGAGGACGAATAAAAGTACGTAGCGCCCTTTACATGAGCGCAATCTCAGCGACTGTCTGGAACCCTGCAATTCGAGCCTTCTACCAGCGTCTTTGCGATGCGGGCAAACCTAAAAAGGTCGCCCTCACTGCCTGTGCAAGGAAGCTTCTCGTGATTTGCAATGCGATTTTACGGACGGGAAAACCTTGGGATCCTGCACTTAACGCTTGATTGCCAATACGATTGCTTAACGATCCTGCGAGCGGTCATGACGTGTGCCCCGCCTGTTACGTGCCAGACTTCCTGCCATGCTCCCGCGCGTGTGGATGAAAGGGGAGCGCAATAAAGCCCACCCCCCATTTTCCGTCCCAGCTTCCGGGGCGGAATTGAGAGGATTCTTAAGGATGAAATCCTTAAGCCACCGGAGGTAAACCTTGCGCGGCATAACCGCCCGGTTCGTCAAGAGGCACCACAAAGGCATGCCTCCGGCGGGTTAAGGGCTCCCGTCCTTAACGATCCTGCGAGCGGTCATGACGTGTGCCCCGCCTGTTACGTGCCAGAACCCCTGCCATGCTCCCGCGCGTGTGGATGAAAGGGGAGCGCAATAAAGCCCACCCCCCATTTTTCCGTCCCGGCTTCCGGGACGGAATTGAGAGGATTCTTAAGGATGAAATCCTTAAGCCACCGGAGGTAAATCTTGCGCGGCATAACCGCCCGGTTCGTCAAGAGGCACCACAAAGGCATGCCTCCGGCGGGTTAAGGGCTCCCGTCCTTAACGATCCTGCGAGCGGTCATGACGTGTGCCCCGCCTGTTACGTGCCAGAACCCCTGCCATGCTCCCGCGCGTGTGGATGAAAGGGGAGCGCAATAAAGCCCATCCCCCATTTTTCCGTCCCGGCTTCCGGGGCGGAATTGAGAGGATTCTTAAGGATGAAATCCTTAAGCCACCGGAGGTAAATCTTGCGCGGCATAACCGCCCGGTTCGTCAAGAGGCACCACAAAGGCATGCCTCCGGCGGGTTAAGGGCTCCCGTCCTTAACGATCCTGCGAGCGGTCATGACGTGTGCCCCGCCTGTTACGTGCCAGAACCCCTGCCATGCTCCCGCGTGTGTGGATGAAAGGGGAGCGCAATAAAGCCCACCCCCTATTTTCCCGTCCCGGCTTCCGGGGCGGAAATGGGAGGATTCTTAAGGATGAAATCCTTAAGCCACCGGAGGTAAATCTTGCGCGGCATAACCGCCCGGTTCGCCAAGGACACCGCGTGGTTGTTATGGGAGGAGGGTGCATGGGTTGCGTCGGCGGGCGTGACCAGCTAGGGTAGTATGGCCGTTGACGCGCGTTGGTGTTTTCGGCGTTGAGCATAGCCGGGCATCCATCGTGTTGGTGGAGGCCCGATTGGCTGTGCAATTTTGAAACGCCGCCAAGCGGCACATGCAGAAGGAGAGCCAAAATGGCCCAGGCGAAAAGCGGCGACACAGTACGTATCCATTATACTGGAACCCTCGCGGACGGATCCGAGTTTGATTCCTCGCGTGATCGTGAGCCGCTGGAGTTCACCCTCGGTGCTGGTGCAGTTATCCCCGGCTTTGATTCGGCCGTGGACGGCATGCAGCCGGGTGATTCCAAGTCCGTGACCATTCCGTGCGCAGAAGCTTATGGCGACTACGTGGACGAAGCGGTGGCCGTTGTGCCCCGCGATCAGTTCCCGGACCACATATCTCCCGAACTTGGTATGGCCCTGCAGATTCCCCAGCAGGAGGGTTCTCCTGTTGTGGTGACGATTACCGAGATTTCTGACGAGTCCATCACTCTCGACGGCAACCACCCCCTGGCGGGCAAGGACCTGAACTTCGAGATCGAGCTTGTCGAGATCGTTTAGTGAGAATGGGGGCGCTTCGGCGTCCCCTTCTTTTTTGGTACGATGAAGCAGGAACGACACCTTACCGTGCTGGCCTTTGGCGACAGCATTACGTCGGGCTGGGGCATTGGCCTTGGCGCGTCGTTTCCGTCGCTGCTTGAGGCGCGGCTGCGGGATGAGGCCAAGCTGGAACTGACGATGCGCAACGCGGGCATCCCCGGCGACACCACGCGCGGTGGCTTGGGGCGGCTTCCTGCTGCGCTGTTTTCACGGCCGGATTGCGCCATCCTTGCCCTTGGCGTGAATGATGTGTTCCACGAGGTGCCGCCGGAGTCGCTGGAGGCGAACCTGCGGCGCATGCTGGAGCTGTTTGCCGAGGCGGAAGTGCCTGTGCTGTTTGTGGGCGTGCGGGCGCTTGGCGTGGTGGACCCGGACTATGCCGAGGACTTCAACGCCGTGTACCCGCGTCTGGCGCGGGAGTTTGGCGTGGAGTTCTATCCTTCGCTGCTTGCGGGGGTGGAGGGTGTGCCGGAGATGAACCAGCCTGATGGCGTGCACCCGAGTGAAGCGGGCGCGCGGCGCATTGCGGAGGGCATGTATCCGTCCCTGTTGCGGGTGCTGGATACCTGCTGGAAGGTCTGAGGAAGGTGTACGCGCGCCGGGGCTGGGATACGCCCCGCAGCGGGCGCGCAAGGAAGAGAGTAAGGCGGGCGTCTGATGTGGACGCGCCGCCCTTTGTTTTTTGAGGGGCTGGGGTTACTGCGCGAGGCCGCGCAGCAGCAGCTTGAAGTCCGTCACGGAGCCCTTCCACGTGACGTGGGGGCCGACGGAGACGCTGATGATGGGGTCGTCTGCGGCGTTGACCTCGACGACGATTTCGTCCTCTGGGGTTGAGAAGACGGCTTCTGCCCATGCCTGTGCGGGCAGGTTGTTCACTTCAATATCGTAGTCCGTGTGCAGTTCGCAGCTGATGCGTTTTTCGTCCATGGATTTCTCCTTGCGGTGTAATGGTGCCGTGGGCGGCGACGCGAGTGTGCGACAACCGGGCCGGATGTGCAAGTGGTGGCTAGTCCTCGCCCAGCATCTGGCGGATGTGCTTTGCCTGCCGCTTGGTCAGCGAGGTGAATTGGCAGCCGATGATTTTGGGCGACACCCGGCGCACGGTGGCGGCGACCTTTTTGATGGTGACGGTGCCCATGATGACGAGGTCGAAGGTGAGCTTTTGCCCTTCCTTGAAGGTCACGCTCATGGGCTTGAAGCCGAGCCCGCCGAGGCTGATGTCCACCACGGGCAGATTCTCCGCCACGCCGGGGAGTTTGACGGCGCGGTCGGCAAAGGCGAGCCGCCTGTGCCGCCGCATTTCCGAGCCGTTTTTCTCCTGAACGTTGCCGTCCAGAATTTGCACCTCGTGCCCTTCCGTGTCGCTGGTGGAGCCGTAATACCATTCCTCGCCCGTGAGCTTGAGGAAAAGATCCTTGGCGGCGGGGATTTCTCCCACGCTTTCTAGAATGGTGCGCAGGGTTTCCTCGGCGCGCTCGTCCTGCCCTGCGTCCATGTAGGCCTTAGAGAGGCCGACGGCGATGTCCGTGTCCTTGGGCGAGAGGGCGTGGGCGTGCTCAAAGGCGGTGACGGCCTTGTCGTGCGCGCCTTCATCCTGATGGCGGGATGCGGCGGTCTTGAAGGGATTTTCCGCGTCGGGTCGGGCTTTTTTGACCTCGGTATACAGGGATTCCGCCTGCTGGGCGTCGCCCGCGTAGGCGTAGATTTCCGAGGCTTTGAGAAGGTGCTCCATGGCCCCGTCCAGATTGCCCTTGCCCCGGTGGACTTCCGCAAGGCCTTTGTGCGCTTCGGGAAAGTCGGGCAGGCGCGAGAGGGCGGTGGTCAGCTTTTTGTGGGCGCTGTCGAACTTGCGCAGCTGAAGGTCCTTCCAGCCGCTGGCGAAGAGGCGCTTTGCGGCGTCCTGCGGGGAGTCGTGCTCCGGGGCCGTGCTTGGCGCTTTGGGCGCCGCCTTGGGCGCGGTGGCCTCAGCTTTTTGGGGCGCGGCTTTGGCGGCCCGAAGGGCGGTAATGACGGCGCCGACGAGCTCACGCGGGGAGAAGGGCTTGTTCAAAATGCCGTGCGCCCCGGCCTTGGTGGCGCGGTGCCTGTCGTCGTCGGTGGGGTTGCGGGCGGTGATGACCACGGGCACCCGCAGCCCGGCAGAGCGCATCTTGCGCAGCAGGATGAAGTCCGCTGCCGAGGCGATGGACCAGTCCACCAAAAAGACGTGGGGCGGCGACGTTTGCAGGGTTTCCCATGCGTCGCGCACGTCGGCGACCATATGCACGTGCGAAAGGCCCGCGGAGGTAATGATCTTGCGGAGAAAGTCGCGGGCGGCCTTGTTTGGCTCCGCGATGACGAGTCGCAGTGATTGTATTCCGGCCATGGCACCACCGTTAGCGTCGAAGGGGATGCCTGTGATAGTACACGGAAGACGCGGCGGCGTCATGGTCTGGCCGCGGAGGAGGATTTTTTGAAAAGAATGCCGATGACAAGCGAATATTGCGCCGGCGCGCCTTCGCCGGAGCTGGAGCGCGGTGTGGCGGAATTCAATACGGGGCGCTACTACGATTGCCACGAAACCTTGGAAGACCTGTGGCGCGGGGACCAGACGCCGCACCGGGACCTGTACAAGGGTATGCTTCAGGTGGGCGTGGCGCTGTATCACCTTGAGCGTGGCGGGCGGCGCGGTCCGCTTCGGCTGTTGCGGCGCGCGCAGGAATTGCTGCGGCCCTTTGCCCCGGTCTGCCATGGGTATGATATTGCAGGGCTGGTGGCGGACGCGCGGGACTGCCAGCGGCTGGTGGAAGGGCTGGCAGAGGAGGCCAGTGTGCCGGAGCGGGTGTTTGCCCTGCGCATCCACCGTGCGGGGCCGGACGGCTGACGCGTGCGGGCGAAGGATTGAAGAGAGAACAACGTGGCGCAAGACCACCGCGTGACGGGCCGCTCCCAGAGGGGGCGGCCCGTCTTGTTTTTTCAGTCCTTAAAGCGGATGCGGAAATCGGTGATTGTGGCGTTGTAATTTTGGGCTCTGGAACTATAGGTCCAGCCAAAGCGGAAGTGCTGGAACTCGTTGTCGCCAATGCCTAGATTTCTGGAGTCAGTGATGGTCGGTGCATCTGCAATGGGATCGTAGGACGAGAACTGGTCCAGGTCCTGCGCCAGGTCGCCGCAGTCGGCGTTGGTGCAGTTGTGCCAGATGCGGATGTCCACGTCCTTGGTGGTGGCGTTCCAGTCCACTTCCATGCGCAGGGGGATTTCCTTCGCGGCGGTCTTCTCCATCCAGAAGCCGCTGTCCTCCTCGTAGATGCCATCCGTGCCAGGGACGGGATTGCCCGTGCCGTCAGAGAGTGTTTCTATATGCGTTGTGTCGTCGTTGAGGTTGGTGCTGTTGGTGTTCCAGTACAGAATGGCCATGTGGTTGGCCGCTTGCAATGTGCCGGAATCGTTGGGGTCATTTTGGGCAGAATGCTCTCTTGTATCAAATTCAAGTCCAATTTTGGGAGGAAAGATGCCAAGAGATGTCCCAGGCCGTTTACTTGCGTATCCTAGGTATCTCCCTTGATCTGCACCACAGAGTTGGCTTGGGTCATTGTTTAACCCCGTTGAGGCATTAATGCCACACAAAGCGAATGTGTGCCCTCCGTTTGAAGTGTCAATGCTCCAGAGGAAATAGACCCGGACTCCGGAGCCGAAGCTGCATACGCCCTCGTCGCAGGCGCCTTCTGTGGCGTTGCCCATGTACCATATGCAGGCCATATCTTCAGGGCCCGTGTCGTTGAGGTTGATGCCGTCGCCGTCGGCGTTGACGGTGAAGGGTGTGCGCGAGCCACTGCGGGTGACGTAGCCGTCGCCCGGGCTGGCAAGGGGAAAGTCGCCGAGGTCGTCCTCAAAGGAGACATCGGAGCCGCCGGGACCGGTGTGCTCTGCCGTGGAGCAGTCTACGGTGTTTTGCAGATAGGTGAGGCGCGCGTATTCGAAAATATCGTCAAAGGTGCGCGAGGTGTCCACAGCGCTGAGGTCGCCGTGGGTGAGGATGCTCAGGGTGGCGGAGCCGGACCCCGGGAGGGCGGTAAAGTCCTGCTGGGAGTTGGGGCCGAAGCTGGCCACGATGAAGGCCACGTCGCTGACGGTGGACGAGTCCGGCTCGGTGACGGTGAGCTGTGTGGAGTTGGTGCCGCAGGGGCCGGAGTTGGTGAGTTTGGATGCGCCGCTGACGTCGGCGACAAAATAGTAAAGGGGCTGTCCCCACGCATCGGTTTGGGTGGCGATGGTGGAGGGCACCGTGTTCCCGGTGCCCGGCGAGGGCAGGGCGTAGCTGCCGGAGCTGAACATCTCGCCGATGATTTCGTCGCGCGCCTGCCGCACGAGGTTGCGGCTGTCCACGACCTTGTCGGAGCCAATCTTGGAGATGAGCCCCGGCAGGGCGGTGGAGACGATGACGCCGATGATGACGACGATGATGGCCATCTCGATGAGGCTGAAGCCCTTTTGGATGCCGGTGCGCATAGCCGTTCTCCTTGCGTGGCCGTGGCTGGGAGCCATGTTTGAACAGCCAGTTTGGGTGAATGCTGCAATGTTTCGCTTCGTCCGGAGCGCGAGGTGCTGCGGGGAGAGTTGAGCGGGCGGCGGGCTAGCGGAAGCTGAGGCCAAAGTCGGTGATGGTTATCTCCTGCGTGCCGAAGCTGGATGTCGTCCAGCCCAGCAGGACGCGGTCGAATGAGCCGCCTACATTGTCATAGTAGATGGTGGCATTGACGAAAGGGTCCGCAGTGCTGCTGGTGTAGTCGGCCGAGAGGTCCGTGAAGCTGGTGCAGTCCTCGGTGGCGCAGTCGCGTATCCAGCCTTGGATGGTGTAGGAATACAGGCTGCCGCTTTCCTGCGCGCGGGCGACCTCGAAGCGGACGGAGTGCTCAAAGCCGTCCTCCCACTGTGTGGCGGAGGCGGGGATGTAGATGCCGGTGTCCGTGGAATTGTCGCTCGGGATGGTGGCCTGGGTGGTTTGGCCGGCGTCGTCGTAGGCGTTTGGCGTGGAGACAAGGTCGCCGTGCTGGTTGTCGTCGTCGCGGGTGAGGCCCCAGTAGACGATGGACAGGTGGTTGCGGGTGTCGCCGGGGGAGAGGTTTGCGCTATCTAATGAAGGATCACTGCCCTCGATGACGTCGTTGGGGTAGGCGTCTATCTCAAGGCCGATTTTTGGCGGGTTGATTTCGCCGTCGCCCGCGCCGCTGCCGCTGCCGGAATACGCAAGGCGCGCCCCGGAGATGCCGCAGTCCGCCGCCGTGTTGTCCGTGGCCTGCGTCACCGCAAAGATAAAGCCATCACCGGCGGTTTTGCTGTCCGCGCTGGTGTCGGGGGTGACGTAGGTGAAGGAGAAGAAGACGCGGAAGCCGTTGCCAAAGTCGCAGGTGCCGTTGGTGCAGTTTCCTGCGGACTCGTTGCCTTGGTACCACAGGCAGCCTGCGTCGTCTGTGCCCGCGCCGTCGCCAAGGGTGGCGGTGTTGGTTTCCGTATTGACGGAGACTGCGCCCGTGCTGCTGCCGGGCGGGCTGATGCCGGTTTGCGTTCCGGCAAAGTCGCTGATGTTTTGCCCAAAGCTGACGTCCGACCCGCGCGGGACAAAGGAGTCGGACGCGGTGTTGGTGCAGACCTTGTTGCGTAAGAGGTTGTAGGAGGCGAACTCCACATCGTCGTCAAAATTGAAGCCGCTGCCGTCCGTGCCGTAGGAGCGCGGGTCCGACACGGCGAAGGTGTTGGTGGAGTTGGTGGTTTCCTGATTGTTGTTGCGCCCCGCGCTGATGAGCACGAAGGCGATGTCCGTGAAGGTATCCGTGCCGCTGGGCGTTGTCTTTTGCACCTCAATGGAATCCGTCAGGGACGAGGTGCACAGGTCGCCGCTGGTGAGGCCGGAGTCCGGCGCGTAGACGATGGTGTTGCCGTAGGGGTCGGTCTCCACGCCGATGTCGTCGAGGGTGGTGGGCAGGCTCTTGTTGATGATGGCGTAGCCGATGATTTCGTTTTTGACCTTGGTGAGGAACTGGCTGGTGGCGCGCTTTTTCTCCTGCTGGATGAAGTCCGAGACGATGGGCAGGGTCAACCCGATGATCAGCCCCATAATGACAAGGACTATGGCCAGCTCCACAAGGGTGAAGGCGTGTCGCGAGCGGGATGTCTGATCCACGGTGCACTCCTTTGACGCCGGGGGCGTCCGCTTCCGCCGTGAGGGCTACTGCGCCAGCAAGGCCCGAAGCTCCGGCGCGGTAACGTAGATGTACATGTCGTCGTCGCCCCGGTCCGGGGATGCCCCGGTGTAGTCGGGCAAGGTGCCGAAATCAAAGTCCGGCGGGTCGTCGGGGTCTAGGGCCGCGATGTGCTGGGTGCCTGCGCCTTCCTCAAAGAGCTTGCGGTAGCTGTCGTCGTCCAGTTCGCGGTCGCGTCCGGCGCTGACAATGACAAAGGCCACGTAGTGCACGGTGTTGCCGTCCTTGTCGATGAGGACGGAGCGGGTGCCCGATGGCGCTGTGGCGTTTTGCCCTTTGGCCAGGTTGTCCTCCACGTATTTGGCGGAGCCTTCGGCCATGGGTTCTTCCGTACTCTCTGCCAGCCCTTCAATGAAATAGAGCCTGTTGCCCCATGCATCCAGCTTGCCGCACATGCAGGCGTCCACGTCCTTGGCGGTGGCGTTGATGCCGGTTGGGTCGCAGTCGGTATTGTCCGTGCGTCCGGCAACGCCGTCGCCCGTGTAGGACGGATAGGTGTTGGAAAAGAACAGACGCTTGATGAGGCAATCGCGCGTTTCCACAAGGATGGCATTTGTTTTGCCCACGCGGCGGCCCTCCCACACCGTCATCCACGCAAAGCTGGCGGCGGAGATGATGATGCCGATGATGACGAGGACGATGGCCATCTCAAGGATGGTGAATCCTCCCCGGCGCGCGGAGGCCGTGTGGTGCGTGCGGCAGGTCGTGCGCGGCTGCATATCTGTATTGGGCCCCTTGCAGTAAAGGGTTTTCGACTCCATGACACAATGACACCTTTCATGGCGAATGGCAACACAGCTGGCGCTTTTGCAGTGTGCCCGCAAAGATGAATGGTGTTGGGGTGGTGCAGGGTTTTTCGCGTTTTTTGCCGTGTCTCTGGCATGCTTTGCGCCCGCGTATTGTAATGGCTGGCAAATGGCCGTAGAGTAAACAAAGGTGGACTCTGCTGTTTTGCCCGCGCTTCCTGCGGGCGTTTTCGGGCCTTTGCGTGGAGGTGTGATGACTCGCCTACGCTGTGACGGATACGTGTTGCCAAGCCGCCGTTCCCGCCGGGGACGCGCCGTTTCCGAGTTATTGGTCGGGGTGCTGATTGTGTCTATCGTACTGCTTGGGCTGCTCTATTTGTGGACAGAGGACGACAAGCCCACGGAATTTGGCATTGATGTCTCGCCCTACCGTGTTGCCAATGCCGTGTATGCGCACAATCTGCTGGAGCGCTACCGCCTCGCCGTCATGAATTATATAGACATGTACGGACAGCTGCCCGGCGATGTGGGGGCGCAGGCCAACGGCACCGGGCGCGGCGATTGGCGGCTGGAGCGTGAGTATGGCGAGGGCGAGCGCGCTTTGGCCGATATGGCCGATGCTTCAGTGGTGCCGCGCGGCACGTTGCGCGTGCGTGGGCGGGAGCTTGAACTCGCGTGGGTGTCGCTGGTGGCGGATGAGCGGGAGCTTACAGGGGCCAACTATTTCGTTCTGCGCGGGTTCAACCGCGACGAGGCCCGCGCCATGGATTGGAAGTTCGACGATGGGCGCAACAATGACGGGGATATCCTTTACGCCGTGCGGGGCGAGGATGCCGTGGACCTGTATATGCGGCTGGAACTGGATAACTAAATCGTGGGCAAAACAAAGAGACTGAGGGGGACTGCCGTGGGGTATCGCAGGGGCTGGTTTGTTGGGGCGCTGGTGCTGGTTTGGCTGTGTGTGGCGCTGCCTGCTGGCGGTGGGACGGTCCGTGCGGGGCTGCAACCGCTGGCGGTGGTGTTCACGGGCAATACGCTGGGCCTGTATGACGCCTGCGAGACCTGCTCGCGCGAGGGGATTGGCGGTCTTGGCCGCCGCGCCACGGTGTTTGGCGATATCCGGCAGGAGTATGGCTCGCGCACGGTCTTCATTGGCGCGCCGTATGAGTTTATGCATTTCCGCAAGGGTGCGCAGGGGGCGTCCACAGCGGTGGCGCGTGCGTTGGTGGAGGCCTACGGCATGCTGGATTACGACCTCTTGTGCTTGGCCCCGCGTGAAGCGGCGTGGCTGGAGGGCGAGGGCGTTCTGCCGCAGCGGACGCAGTGGGCCGTGGCGCGCAACGCGCCCATGACGCGCGTTATCTCGCGCGGAGGGTGGCGCATTGGCGTGGTGGTCTTTCCCGTCGCCAAGGCCACCTACAAGGGGCCGGACGCGCCGACGATGCAGGCCGTGGCCGACGCCGCACAGGGGTTGCGCCCGGAGGTGGACATCGTCCTTGGCGTGAGCGCGTGGGGCGAGACCCCGGAGCAGAAATTCATGGCGCAGTATGACGAGGCCGTGGACGTGCTGCTGGGCAGCGGTCCGGGCATGGCCTCGGGCTATCGCCTCAGCCCCGGCGGCAGCACGCTGTGGCTGCGCAGCAACTTTGACGGGCGCGGTGTGTTGCGGCTTGTTGTGGCTGGTGACTTTTTGGCCGCCAATGGGCGGTATGTGGTCAACCAGCACTTTCGCGTGGCCAATATCCCGCTGGATGGCCGTGTGAAATATGATACGGCCGTATCAAATCTTTTCAGTTGGCTTTAGGATATTCGGGCGCGGACCACGAAAAAATATTCCATAGCCGATTTATTGCGATGTCAATAGTTGAACATGTTGTAATATTTGCCGTTTTTCCGCGAGCCCCTCGCATAAGCGGAATTTTGCAGGATTGAGCCACGGCCCGCAGATGGCCTTATTCGTTGACGGTCCACAAAGGCTCTGGCACATAGTAAAAATAGGGGGAAAGTCCAGCCAACCGTATGTTTTCGGTTGGGGGCCGCTGCCTGAAAGCTGCGGCAGGCTGCCCAGGCTTTCACTGCATCAGCAAAAGCACGGGAGGAACAGGAATGCGTTTGCTTCAGGCTGAAAAAGGAAAAGTCACTGGCTTCACGCTTGTGGAGATGGCCATCGTGCTGGTCATTATCGGCATCATCCTTGCGGGCGTGATGAAGGGCAGAGACATCGTGCGAGGCTCGCAAGTGAAGCAGTTCTCGCAGGGGTATGCCCAGAAGTGGGTCACCATCGCTTCTACCTACTACGACAAAGTGGGGCAGAACTTTATGGATGGCTCAGACAACGGCAACAACGGTGGAGGCAGTCCCGATGGCCGCATGGATGGGGTGCCCTGCTGGAGTCAGAACAGTGGCTACGCCGCCGCGGATCGCTCCGATGGACTTCAGGTGCTGCGCGATGTTGGCATCACCCCCTGCACCATGATCAAGAGCGACCTGAACAACGACACCGCCACAACCTCCTGCAACAATGGATACAATATCTGGGAACGCACCGTGGAAGGTGAGTGGAGTGGTAAGGCCACCGTGGGTGTGGGCTTCTACAGCTACCTCGTCAACAACGCGCGGCGCAACTGCGTTGTCATCGGCGCAGTACCTGCCGACGTCGCCATTGGTCTGGACACCCTTATCGATGGGCAGGCCGACGGCGAAAACGGGCTGTGCGTCAGCATGTCGCCCCCTGGAACGGCCTACAATCCGGGTTCGTCCACGGACTTCGCCGCCAATGACAGTGCCCTAAATCCTCAGCCGTGGCCGACGCAGGATACCGGGCAGGCGCGGCTGGTGAACGTGGCCCTGATTTTGGACTTCTAGGCCGTTTCCCACGTGATGGGGACGTGAGCAAACACTTTTCATACAAGCCGAGTGGAGGCAGCGATAATGCAGTCTGTCAAAGATTACCGTGAAGGCAAAAGCGGCTTCACGCTTGTGGAAATGGCCATCGTGCTTGTCATCATCGGCATCATCCTTGCCGGTGTGATGAAAGGGCGCGACATTGTACGTGGCTCGCAGATCAAGCAGTTTTCGCAGGGGTTTGCGCAGAAGTGGGTGACCATCGCATCCACCTACTACGACAAGAAGGGGCAACCGCTGTTTGACGGTCCAAGTAACGGCAGCAACGCCACCGGTTCCGCCACAGACGGGCGCATGGACAGCCGCATGCTGGCCGACAGCAGCGGCGGCGAGTCCGGCACCGTGGTCACGGACAGGGACAACGTGATGACCTACCTGCGTCTGGTGGGCATTGAGCCCTGCACCATGATCAAGAGCGACCTTGAGGACTCAAGCGATGATTGCGATGGCTCCGACTACAACGTGTTTGAGCGCATGGTGGACGGCGAGTTCACCGGTAAGCAGCGCGTTGGCGTTGGCTTCTATAACTATGTCATCGACTCCGGCGGCGGCACCGATCCCAACCGCAATGTGGTTGTGCTCCAGAATGTGCCCGTGGATGTCGCCATTGGTTTGGACACCGTCATCGACGGGCAGGCAGACGGCCAGAACGGCAGCTGCATCGCCCTTGATGTGGGCGCAGCCAACGGCGACTACGTCACGGCACCCGTGACCGCTCCAGCGTCTCCCGTGACTCCGGCAAGCTGGGGCACGGACAACACGGTCCTGACCTGCGTTGGTCTGGTGCTGGATTACTAGGGCACAAGGCAGAACGGCTCGGAGCACAGAGCCATTACCGCGAATATGGGGGAAGTCATGAAAAAGCGCGTCGAGAAGGGCTTCACGCTTGTGGAGATGGCCATCGTGTTGGTCATCATCGGCATCATCCTGGCAGGCGTGATGAAAGGCAGAGATATTGTTCGGGGGTCGCAGGTCAAGCAGTTCTCGCAGGGCTTTGCGCAAAAATGGGTGACCATTGCCTCCACCTACATGGACAAGACAGGGCAGGCCTTCGTTGACGGCACGGCCAACGGCGGCGTGAACGCCTCGGCCGACGGCTTCATGGACGGCGTCTTCATGGGCACCGGCAACCTCGCCCAGTACGATGAGGTTATCGACGCCGCACGCGACGTAGGCATTGAGCCTTGCACCATGATCAAGACCGACCTGTCCAACGACACCAACAACAACTGCGCCAACGGCTACAACGTGTTCATGCGCAACGTGGAAGGCGAAACCATCGGTAAGTCGCGCGTTGTGGTGGGCTTTTACGCCAAGCAGGTTGGGTCCAATGGTCCCTTCCGCAACATGGTGGTGCTGCAAAACGTGCCCGGAGACGTGGCGCGTGGCCTTGACACCGTCATCGACGGGCAGGCCGACCCGGCCAACGGCGCATGCGTCGGCATGGCCAATGCCACCAGTGAAGACATTGCAAGCATCAATACCACGTTCAGTGGAGCGAACCCCGTCAACCTGATGAACTCGTACCCGGATGCGAATTCCACCAATCAGTATGTCGTTGTGGGGCTCATTCTGGATTACTAGCGCGGGGTTCCGCGTTCCAGCGGATACGGAGCGGCAGATGGAACCGCGTCTGCCGTTTCGCATCCGGTGACAAACCGGAGGCGGCGGGGGGCCGTCTCTGGCGGTGAGGGGGGCAGCCGTGGTCCGGCATGCTGTGACAATCCGTCCATGAACACGGGGAGCAGCTCATGACGCACGACATCTTCGAAGCCTTGGGGTTGGATAAAAATCCGTTCTCCATGGCCGCTGATACCGACGGGTATTTCCATACCGGTACCACCAAGCAGATTCTCGACGAACTGGCGTTCGGCATCCTGTCGCGCAAGGGCTTTTTGCTCCTGACGGGAGAGGTGGGCGTGGGCAAAACGTCCCTGCTCTACCAGCTCCTGCGGCGGCTGGAAGGGGAACAGCTCGACACGGCGTGGATATTCAACACCATGCTGAACAAGGAAGAGCTGCTCCTTGCCATTGCCCGTGACTTCGGCATTGACGCCCCGCGTACGGCCAACGTGGCCGGACTGGTGGACATGCTGCAGCAGTTCCTTGTGGGGTGCAACACCCAGGGGAAGAACTGCGCCATCATCGTGGACGAGGCCCATAACCTGAGCCTGCCCGCCATGGAAGCCCTGCGCATGCTCTCCAACCTTGAGCTGGAGGGACGCAAACTGGTGCAGGTGCTGCTTGTGGGCCAGCCCGAACTCAAGGCCCGCCTCGACGAGCCAAAGCTCCGGCAGCTTCGTAGCCGCATCACCATCTATAAAGAACTGCAGCCCTTCTCCCTTGAGGAGACCGGGCGGTACGTCAACTACAAGCTCTCCAGCGCGTCGTCGCAGTTTCGCATTTCCGGTGCGCCCCTCAAGGTGCTGTTCCGGGCCACCTGCGGCAATACGCGCATGGTCAACCTCGTTATGGAGCGGGCGCTGTATGCGTCCGTGGCCTTCGGTGACAAGGAGCTCTCCGTCCGCGCGCTGGATGCGGCAGTGAAGGAGATCGGTTCCTGTCAGGTGGAGGTGGCAAACCGCCTTGCCGCGCATTCGCGCCGCCGCAAGATGGCGGTGGTTGCGGTTGCCGCGGCGGTGCTTGTGGGGCTGTCCTTTGTCCCGCTGTTCAAGACCACGCAGGGCAGTGCCAGCCTTGCCCGCCTTGCCGCGCGCAGTATGGCCGGGCTGACGGCGACGCCGGTTGGCGCCGATGTGGGCGGGCTGCGTGTGCAGCAGCACGAGGGCGCCAAAGCCCCAGCCCCGGCGACAACTCCCGCCGTGCCCGCGGATGCCGCGGCGCTGGATAACGCTTCCGCGCCGGACATGGTGGCCTCTGTGGCGCCTGCGCCCCAAAAGAAGCCGGCGGCAAAAGCGCCGCCCAAGACCTATCCCGAGTCCTACGCGGCATTCCTCGACAAGGCCGGAATGGGCGAGCATCTGTCGGTGCTGGACCGCGCCGTACAGGAGCGCAAGGTGGGCATCCTTGAGGAAGTGGTGCCCGAGGGGAGCAAGCTCCTCAAGCTGGACCGCCTGCCCGCGCAGACGGGGGTCCCGTTCTCGTCCTTCCCGTGGAAGAAGCTGGTGCGGGAAAGCCCGGCGTGGCTGGTGCTGTGGGAGCCGCCCTTTGTGGTGCAGGACTTCTACTACGGCTACCGGAGCAAGGACATTCTGGCGCTGCAAAAGATGCTGAAGCGTCTTGGCTACTACTGGGGGCAGGACGACGGCATGGTCGGCCCCGTAACGTGGCGCGCCATTAACAGTTTTCAGAAGGATATGAAGCTGAAGCGCACCATGTGGCCGGACCCGGAAACGGTCTTCTGGCTCACTGTCATGGCGAAGCAGGGGTGACGGAAGAGGGCCCCGCATCGGGGCAACACCGCCGCGCAACGCTCACTATCACCACAAGGGTGGAGTTATGGCCGGACCCATTTGAATAGGCGACCTCCTGCGGGACAAAGGGTATATCGGAGACGAGCACATCCGCTACGCCCTGCAGGTCCAGCGTGTGACCAAGGAAAAGCTTGGGCAGGTGCTGACGCGTACCGGCCTTGTGTCGGAGTACGACCTCGTGCACACCGTGGCCCAGCAGCTGGAACTGGAGCATGTGAATCTGGACAGCATTTCCCCGGACTTTCAGCTGCTCAAGCGCTTCAACCGCAACACCTGCCTTGCCTCACGCGTGTATCCCTATGCGATGAAGGACAATCAGGTGGTGGCCGCCATCTCCGACATACCGGAGAACAAGACCGAGCAGTTCATTGTGCGCGCCACGGGCATGAAGCCCCTGTTCACCATGGCCGAGGAAAGCCGCGTCATTTCAGCTATCTACAACTATTTTTACTTCCTCGACAATCCGGTGGAAAAGCTGATGCAGCGCGAGGTGGGCATTATTGCCGCCGACACCAGCCGCACCGTCAGCCCCGACACCCTCATTAACTACATCCTGCTGCTTGCGGTGAAGCAGCGCGCAACGGACGTACACCTGCGGCCCATGGCGCGCGGCATTGCCGTGGCCTTCCGCGTGGACGGCGTGCTGCGCAACGTGGCCTTTTTGCCGCCGCAGCTTTCGCGCGTGACCACGTCCATCAAGCTGCAGGGCGGCATGGACATTGCCGAACAGCGCCTGCCGCAGGACGGCCGCTGGACCGCGAATCTGCTGGAGCGCCGGTACGATATCCGTGTGTCGTCGGTCATCACGCCCTTTGGCGAGAACATGGTCATGCGTCTGCTCTCGCAGGAGCGGGCCAGCATGTCGCTGCCTGCGCTGGGCATCCTTGAGGATGATGTCGCCCGCATCACGCGTCTGTTCGACGAGCCGTTTGGCATTTTGCTGCTCACCGGGCCGACCGGTTCGGGCAAGACCACCACGCTGGTCACGGGACTGACCTCCCTCGACCTCCTTGGCAAGAACGTGCTCACCGTTGAGAACCCCATTGAATATGTGGTGCCCCTTGCGCGGCAGACGCAGGTGAACGAGGGCGCGGGCTATGGCTTCTCCAACGCCATGCGCCACTTTTTGCGGCACGACCCGGACGTCATCCTCATCGGCGAGATGCGCGACGAGGAGACCGCCACAACGGCCCTGACTGCGGCCACAACGGGTCACCTTGTGCTGTCCACCCTGCATACGAACACCGCCATCGGCGCTATTCCGCGTTTGCAGGGCCTTGGGATGGATACGCAGATGCTGGCGGAAAGCCTCATCGGCGTGGTGAGCCAGCGCCTTGTGCGTACGCTGTGCCCGCATTGCAAGAAGCAGGTGCCGCCCACCAAGGAGGAGTTGGACTACCTTGGCGAGTCGCTGGAGATGGTCTCTCGCGGCGAGGGGTGCGAGGTGTGCAACAATTCGGGCTACCTTGGCCGGACGCTGGTCTATGAGGTGCTGGTGGTGGACCGCGAGGTGCGTGAGGCCATGGAAAAGGACATCGAGCTGACCCAGTTGGAGGACATGCTGCGCCGCAAGGGCTTTCGGACCATGTTCGACGTGGCGGTTATTAAAGTGAAGGACGGCATTACCTCGGTGGAGGAAGTCCAGCGAGTGCTTGGCAAGACGAGGTACTAGCGGCGGCGGGCCGCATGTGGCGAGAGGCGAACAAACGGGGGGAGCATGCCCATATTCCGGTTCAAGATGCTCGGCTCGGAAGGCAAGGTCGACAAGGGCGTTGTGGAATTGCCCTTTGACGACGACGCGCCAGCCATCCGCTATTTGGAGCGGCAGGGCGGCGTGGTTATCGCCATCCAAAAGCTGGGAACCGTGATGTCGTGGCTGACCAAGCTGGCCACGCAGGGCTTCTCGCGCGTTGGGCGGTCGGACCTTGCGGAGTTCTTTAACAATATGGCCATGCTGCTTGGCGCTGGTGTTCCCGTGTTGTCCGCCATGGACGAAATTATGGAAGAGATCAAAAACCCCATGCTGCTCATGACCCTGCGCTTTATGCGCACGGACATTGAAGGCGGGCAGACCTTTGGCGAGGCGCTCTCGCGGCATCCCAAGGTGTTTAACCCGCTGGTGCAGTACATGTGCCGCATTGGCGAGGAAACCGGCATGCTGGACCGCATGTGCCGCAAATCCGGCGAACACCTTGAGCACATCGAGGAAATCGTCAGCGGCACCAAGCGCGCGCTGGTGTACCCGGGGTTCATCCTTGGCGTGGTTATCCTGTCGTGCTTCTTCTGGTTCTATTTTGTGGTGCCGCGCATCGTGAAGCTGTTCTCGGACATGGGCGTTACCACGCCCGCGCCTACACGCGCGCTTATCGCCATCTCCAACTGGTTTCAGATGTATTTTGGCTGGACGGTCATTGGCGTGGTGGGCGGTATCATCCTGCTTAGCTATCTGCGGAGAAACAGTACCCGCGTGCATTATATTTTGGACTCCATCGCCCTGCGCGTTCCGGTGTTCTCAACCATTATCGAGACGTCCATCATTGCGCGGGTCACGGAGTATTTGGGCATTCTCATTGGCGCGGGCGTTGGCGTGCTGCGCACCCTTGAGATTATCACCGAGTCCATGACCAACCTTGTGTACAAGGGCCGGCTCATCCTTGTGCAGGACAGCGTGCGCAACGGCAATGCGCTGTCGGATTCCATGAAGCAGGCCGAGGCGCTGCACCCCTTTGCGGTGCGCATGGTGTCCGTTGGCGAGCAGACCGGACGCATTGAGGAGCAGACGGAATATGTGGCCAAGCTGTACCGCGACAAGCTCTCCGCACTGGTGGAGGTGCTGGGCAAAACGCTGGAGCCGGCCATGCTGGTGTTCATGGGGCTGCTCTTCGGGGCCATCTTTGCGGGGCTGTTGCTCCCCATCTACGACATGATCGGCAAGGTCGGCTGACGGCCGGGAGGAGACGATATGCGGTGGATCGTAAGTATTGTGCTCAGCGTGGCCTTTGCGGCGGGAATCGTGCTGGCCTATCAGGGCTGGATGGATTTTCGCACCTCGCAGGCGGAGATTGAGTTTCTCAAGCAGGAGATGCGTAACTACCAAAAGGTGGAGCGCATGTACGCCGAGCAGGAGGAAAAGGTCGTGGTGGTCAACGCCCTGTGGGAGGAGATTCAGGACGTGGGCCTCGCCCCCGCCAATTGGCTGCAATATCCACTGTCCATCGGCAGAACCATGAGCTGGCGCGACCTTGAGCGGCTGCTCTTCCTCGCCAGCAACGACCCGGAAACCGGGGGCTACTGGTTTGAGCCGAAGCTCTTTCGGGTGACGCGCGTGGTGGTTGCCCCGGAAGGGGGCGGAGAAGGCGGGGAAAACGCCGGACTGCCGCGTCAGATGTACGAGACCGTCATGCAGGGCCAGTTCATGATTCCCAAGAAGAAGTGATGCGGCCCATCACCTTGGCATTTAGCGAAACGGGGACCAAGCGATGACAGATCCCAAGCACGATCCCAAGAAAAAGCCGGAAGACGTGACGGACGAAACCAAACGGACCGACACGGACGAAGCCGTCGTACCCGAGCTTGAGCTGGAGGATATCTCCTGGGAGCTGGAGGACGCTTCCGAGCCGGAGGCCGAAGAAGCCCCTGCGCCGCCTGTGGACGCCGCCGCTTTCGACGAGCCTACGGACGAGGACGCCGCCCCCGAGCTGGAGGACCTTTCCGCGGAAGTGGAGGAGGTGCCCTATGACGAGCCGGAGGCAGGAGCGGACGCAGCAGCGCCAGCGGCGCTGGACCCCTTTGTGTCCGAAGTGGCCGCCAGCGCTGATGAGGACGCCACCTACGTCACCGCCGGGGACGACGCGGACATCGAAGAGGGCGACGTGGAGGACGTTGTCGCCCTTGGCGAGGACGACATCGCTGAGCCCGAAGCCCCGTCCACGGAGGACGACCTCATGACGGTCTCCCCCGATGAGGACGCGGCGTATGAAGACGCCGAGGACGCCACGTACGAGGAGGAAGGCGAAGCCCTGTCGCTGGAGCCTGACGAGGCCGCGGAAGCCTACGACGCCGAGCCTGAGCCCGAGCCTGAGCCGGAACAGGCCGCCGCACCGCCGCCCCCGCCGCCTCTTCCTGACATGGAGGAGCCGGAGGAGGAAGCGGGCTATTCCACGGACTGGGGCTGGAAGGTCGTGCGCAGTGGCTTTACCCCGTTCGTGTTCGAGGCGCATGACGAAAAGTTCTATTTTGCGTCGGGTTCGGCCCAGCGCATTGACGATGCGGCCGGCATCGGACGGTATTTCAAGTACCTTGTGGATTATGCGGAGTCTCCGGGCATGGGCCTTTTGACCCTGACCACGGAGTACAAATACGCGGGCGTCCTCGCGCGCAAGAACCTTGAGGAAGTGGGCGAACTCAACACCGAAGGCACCCTGCATATGTTCGCCAAGCGCAAGCTGGAGGGTGGACAGGTCAGCGTGTTCTACGAGGTGCTGCCCCGTGACCGCCACGTAGCCATGCTTGAAAGCTACAACGCGTCGGACAGCGGGTTTGTCTTTCTTGATTCCATTTCGCTGGCTTTTGGCCTGCTGAAGAAGAAGGGGCGGGGGGCTCACGCCATTGCCCTGCATCTGCCAAGCGCCATCGTGCTGGTGGCAGGCAAGGGCGGCGATGTGCACCTTGCCCGCCGGTACACCCTCGTCGGCGACGATGAACAGGCGTTGGTGGAAGGCCTCTTCGCCCTGGACCAAGATCTTGCGGCGCTGGAAAAGAACGTCGGCCAGAAGATTTCCCATGTGGACTGGGTGGAGGCGCTCACCGCCACACTGGAATTGCCGCGGCCCGATACGGAAATTCCGTTGGTGCCCATGCCGGTGCACGAACTGTCGCTGGATGGCGACGTGGTGTGGTCCGCACTGCCCACAGCGGTGGGCACGGCCCCGACCAGCGCCAACCTTGGCCCAAAGCAGGAAATGTATCTGCGTCCGCTGGAGCAGGCGGAAAAGTGGCTGTGGGCCGTTTTCCTTGCCCTTGCGCTGGTGGCCGGGGCGGGCGTGTACGCCATTCAGGGCGTGCGCTCGCAGGTCAAGGAGCAGGTGCAGATGTATCGGCAGGAACTGCGGCAGGTGGAGGAGCGCATCCGCTCCCGCGCCGTCAACGTCGCCTTTGAGGACGTGGACCCCGCCTTGAATTTGGCCAACAGCTTCCGCCGCTCCGCGCTGTCGCCGCCCTTTGGCGAGCTGTGGAACTTCCTTGCCTCGCTTCGGCCCGAGGCCGTGCGTGTGGACGGGATGGAACTGCGCTACGGGCTGGACGCCGTGGACGTTCGCCTTGAGGGGCAGGTGGAGATGGAGCTCGCCGCGGCGCAGCAGGTGTTCACCACGTATATTGAGGAGCTGGAGCTTGCTGGATTCACCGTTGTAAGCCAGCAGCTCGATCTGGACCTTGAGGGGAACTACTATTCGCTCAACATCAGGTGGCCGCTCAGCAACAAGGGGGACTAGATGCATCCGGGCAGACGGAACATACTCATACGTTGGGCGGGATATGGCCTTGTTGTGGTGGGCACCGTGGCGTGGCTGGCAACCAAGGACCATCAGGTGCCGACCTTTAAATCCGATGTGATGCGCAAGCTTGCGCCACAGCAGGTGAGCATGCCCTCGGATGAAGCCACGGAAGCCATCCGCGCCGCCATTGACGTGCTGCGGGGGACGAAGGCTACCTATGCCAAGGTGGACTCCGTGGAGCCGGACCTGCTTGTGCTGGACGAGGCCGCGGAGCAGGAAACCGGGCGCCGAACCCTGACGCTGACGGCCATCTCCATTGGGCCAAAGTCTAAATACGTGATGCTGTCCGGCGCGGCCTACAGTGAGGGCGACGTCCTTCCCGATGGGCGCGTCATCAAGCGCATTGAGCCGGACGCCGTGGTCTACGGCGTGGGCCAGACCGAAGAGCGGCAACGGTGGCTGCCACCGTTCAGGGTGGAGCTCAAGCGTCCCGAAAGGGACAAGGGCGAAGCCACCACGTTCGACCCCACCCAGCCCATGGCCGGGGGCGAACAGCAAGAGGCTGCGGCCGCGCCACCTTCCGGTGTAGACATCGGCGAGTTGCCGCCGGACCTGTCTCCGGATCAGGCGCTCCAAATTCTGCAACAGCTTGGAAAACAGCAGTAGGAGCGCGCCATGCTTGATATTTTACGCAAAATCTCGGTGTGCGGGGCGCCACCCGCGATCACATCGGAACCCCTTTCCGCTGGAAGGGACAGGAAGGTGCCGACCATGCGCAGGTGTACGATGGTTTTGGGATTGGTAGTCGTGTCGCTTTGCCTTGCGGCATGCGGGAATCAGGCGTCCAAACAGCTGGAGAGCAACCTTGATTACGACGCCCTCTACAAAAGCATCCGTCACGAGAACGAGCAGTTCCTCAAGGTACGGGCGCAGGAGGAGCAGTTGGAGCAGGAAAAAGGCTCGCTGGTGGAGGCCCTTGAACCAGTCTTGCCCGAGTTCAACCCGTTGGAGGAGACGCGCATCTCCATCAGCGTGCAGGAAGAGACCATCCATAATGTGCTCTACCTTATCGCGCGCAATGCGGGGCTGAACCTTGTCATTGAGCCGGGCATCAGTCTGGATAACAGAATCACCATCAGCTTTGAGGATGCCTCCAGCGCCCTTGTGATGGAAAAGCTCCTCGAAGCCTACGACCTCGCATGGGATGTCAAGGACAACATCCTGTACGTCCAGCGCTGGAACGAGCGTACCTTCGAGCTTGATTTCGTCAACGTCACCAGCGAGGTCGCAACATCCAGCGGCGGCGACATCTTCGGCAACCTTGGCAATGAAGGCTCGGGCGGCGACCTTTCGGGCGAGTTCACCCTTGAGACAGAAATGGGCGGCGCCCTTGAGGACGATTCCCTCTATGGCCTCATCCTTGAAACCGTGGATGCCATCATCAACGAGGAAAGCGGCAATATCGACGGCGGTGGCGGCGGTGGGGGCGACTCCGCCGACAAGAACGGCTTTTTCGCCCTCGACCCGTTGGCGGGCCAGTTGTACGTGCGCACCACGCCCGGCAAGCTGCGCGCCGTGGCGAAGATGCTCAATAACCTCAAGGCCAAGCTGTCGCGGCAGGTGGTCATTGACGCACGCATCCTGCAGGTTTCGCTGGATGACAACTGGAGCCTTGGCATTGATTGGAATTACGTGGACCAGCGCCTGTCCGCAGGCGACTCCGGCACCACGTTTGAATACCTGAGCCGCTTTGACAACCCTGCGGAATACCCCAATGGCATCGGCAGTCTGACCCGCAGCGGCGACGACGTTATCTTTAAGATGACGGGCTTCACCAAGGGCGACATTGCCATCAACGCCGCCATTGAGGCCATGCAGACCTTTGGCGGGCTGAAGACCGTAGCCAATCCGCATGTGCGCGTGCGGCACGGCCAGCCTGCGCTGTTCACCTCCGGCCAGTCGGAAAAATACGTCAGCGAAATCTCGCGCGAGGTGGACGACGACAACAACACCACCTTCACCGTGGAGACGGCAACGGTCTTTAACGGCGTGATGCTGGGCGTCATCTGCTTCATCAACGACGACAACAAGATTGATATGCAGATTTACCCCATCAAGAGTGAGGTCAACTCCAGCAGCCTTGAGCCCAAGGCCGTAACCGGCGCTGGCGACCAGATCTCCCTGCCCAAGGTGGAGGTGAAGAACGTGAGCACCACCGTGCGCGTGAGCGATGGGGACACCATCATCCTTGGTGGCCTCATCGACAAGGACACCGGCAAGACCGACTCCGGTGTGCCGGGGCTCTCGCAGGTTCCCGGTCTGGGCTGGCTGTTCAAGAGCCGCACCCAGATTGAGAGCGTGCGGGAACTCGTCATCATCATGAACATTAGGGTAGTGCAATGAGCGTTATCTACCGCAGTCTCCAACAGCTGAAAAAGGAAGAGGCGGCGAGGGAGACCCGGCAGACGCCTCAGGCCGTGGCTCCGCGCATGAGCAAGCTCATCATCCGGGCGGTGATTTATATCGGCATTCTTGTGCTGCTTGTGGGCTCCGGTGTGTTCTTTATCAAGCGCGAGGTGGAGCAGATTGAATTGCCGCTGCCGCCCGATGTGCCGCGCGCCCAAAACGCCAGCGTGCAGGAGCGCGCCCCCGGCGATGGCACGGAGAGCGACCTTACCGCAGACCTTGCCCTGCCGCGGCGGCAGGAGCCGCCTGTGAATCAGGAGCCCATCGTCAAGCAGCGCCTGTACCGCCCAACGGTGGAGGAGCGCCAGCAGGACGTGGTGGACCTCACCAAGCCCACCAAGGCCTTGGAAGTGCATTTTGCCAAGCGGGCGCGCACCAACGAGCAGGTACTCTCGCTCCAGCGCAAGCTGGTGCAAACGTCCGAAACCGGCGATTTGTCCAAGTCCAAGGAACTGCTGGATAGGATGACCACCCAAATCGGCCGCAAGGAAAGCGCCACCAAGTACAAGTGGGAAGGCTACCTTGCCCTCAAGGAAAAGCGCTACGCCGACGCGGAAAACTTCTACCGCCGCGCCCTGAGCCTGCGCCCGTCGGACTTTGTGAGTAATCTGAACCTTGCCTATGCCCTGCTTGGCGAGGACAAGCGCGGGGAGGCGCTGAGTATCTACCGCCGCCTCGTGGACCGCTATCCCATGAACGAGAAGGTGCTCCAGCTGGGCCGCATCCTCGGCGAGCGCTAGATGCCCGCGCCTGCGCGCATCCTGCCGCCGTCCATACTGGCGCACCGCTTCCGTCACGCCTCTCCCGCCCGGCACCTAGCCCGCGGGGGAGGCGTTTTCCTTTTGCCCGGCAACACAGTGTTTTTTCGCATCTGGCGGCCCCGCGCGGCAAATTGGGTTGTGCCGGGACGGGGCATGACGTATGTTGAAGAATAGACAGGTGTTCCGCGAGAGGGGGCGTGTGGTCCAGTGCAGCCAGAGGGGGTATGGAGGCAATGCGCAGACAGGACGGGGAGCAGCCATCCCTGCATGGCGAATCCTTATATGATCATCTCAGAACCTACGCGGAAATCGGCATGGCCCTCTCCGGCGAAAAGGACGTGTCGCGCCTGCTGGAGATGATCGTCTACGAGGCGCGCAAAATCACTGCCGCAGATGCAGGCACCCTCTACATGGTCAGCGACGACGGCTCCCACCTCAACTTTGTCATCCTGCAAAACGACACCATGAAAACGCGCATGGGCGGCACATCCGGCGTTCCCATCAATCTGCCGCCTGTGCCCCTTACCGTGGACGGCGCGCCAAACCACGCCAATGTGTCGTCCCATGTGGCGCTGGAAGGCGACATCGTCAACATCCGCGACGTGTACACGTCCGAGGCCTTCGACTTTACCGGCCCCAGAAAATACGACGAGGCCACGGGCTACCGCTCCAAGTCCATGCTGGTCATCCCCCTGCGGAATCACGAGAGTGAAATCATTGGCGTGTTGCAACTGCTCAACGCCATGGACCAATCGCAGGACGACGGCATTGGGGAGTTTACGGACGACCGGGTCATGCTGGTGGCGTCCCTTGCCTCGCAGGCCGCAGCGGCCCTGACCAAGACCCAGCTCATTCAGGATCTGAAGGACCTGTTGTACGCCTTCATCAAAAGCATCGCGAACGCCATTGAAGAAAAGTCCCCCTACACGGGTGGGCACATTAACCGCGTGGTGGACATCACCATGATGATTGCCCGCGAAATCAACGAGATGGACGACGGCCCCTTCAAGGACGTCTTCTTTACCGAAGACGAACTGGAAGAACTCAAGCTGTCGGCGTGGCTGCACGATATCGGCAAAATCATCACCCCCGAATATGTGGTGGACAAGGCCTCCAAGCTGGAGACCATCTTTGACCGTGTGGAGCTTGTAAAGCTGCGTTTCGAGCTTATTGAGACCGCGCTGGAGCTGGAATTTCAGCGGCGCAAGGACGAACTGCGCGCGGCGGGTGCGGCCAGTGCTGCGGCCATGAGCGCCCTTGCCGATGAGCACGACGCCGCCATTGCCGAAGTGCGCGGGGACCGGGACTTCGCCCTCTCCTGCAACGAGCCGGGGGAGTTTATGAGTGACGACCGGGTCGAGCGCCTGAAGACCGTTGCCGCCAAAACATACTCCATCAATGGCGAGGAGCGCCCCTACCTGACGGATGACGAGGTGGAAAACCTGTGCATCCGCAAGGGCACGCTCACCGGGCGCGAGCGGGGCGTCATTGAAAACCACGCCCGTATGACGGGAAAAATGCTGGGGGAGCTTCCGTTCCCAAAAAAACTCTCGCGCGTGCCGGAGTTTGCCAGCGGCCACCATGAAAAAATGGACGGCACAGGCTACCCCGAGGGCCTTTCCGGCGAGCACTTGGCCCTGCAATCGCGCATCATGGCCGTGGCCGATATTTTCGAGGCCCTCACCGCCAAGGACCGCCCGTACAAGAAGCCCATGCCCCTATCGCAGGCCGTGAAAATCCTCGGCTTTATGCGCAAGGACAACCACATTGATTCCAACGTCCACGACCTGTTCCTCTCCTCCGGGCTGTTCCGCCGCTACGCCGAAAGCGAACTCAACCCCGACCAGTTTGATGACGTGGTGGTGAACCCCACCCTCACCGAGCGGCGGGTGTTGCTGGCCGGGACGGCTGGGATGGAGGATATGAGCGCGCTGCTTGGCGAGTGGGGCGCGCGCATTGAGCATGTGGACGACGGGGAACAGGCGCTGGATATGCTGCGGCAGGCGTGGCACGACGGCTCGCCCTACACCTTTGCCGTGCTGGATGCGGACTTGCCGGAGCGCGGCGGATTCGATGTTGCCAAAATTCTGTCGCATGTTGCGGGGTTTCCGGTGTGGCGGCTGGCCGTGAGTGCGGCGCGGCATGCCCCGGGCAACGCCAGCCTTGCCGTGGCCCTTGGACTGGCCGGCTACGTCACCTCGCCTGTGGAGGCGGACGACCTGCGAAAGCTCCTCTTTGGCGTGGAGCACCGCAGCCGCGAGGCCCGCACGGCGGCCCGCGCGCGTCTGTGCCGGGTGCCGGAGGCGGACAAGCCGGAACGCCCCTCCCTGCTGGTGGTGGAGGACGCGGCCAACGCCCGTATGCTGGTGTCCTATTACCTCAAGGACATGGACGTGGACATGGACTTTGCCGAAAACGGCCGACAGGGGGTGCTGGCCCTGCGCAAGCGGCGCTACTCCGTGGTGCTGACGGGAACGCACCTTGCGGACATGAGCGGCGCGGCATTCATCCGTACCGTGCGCGAATTGGAGCGCGAGGCCGGAGTGTGTGAAACGCCCTTTGTGGGCCTTGTGCCGCACTTTGTGGTCGGCGCGGGAGAGGAGTGCTTACAAAGCGGATTCAATAGCTACCTGACCAAACCCATCAGCAAGCAGGAACTGGTGGGCACGCTGTCCGAGTACCTGCGCGCGTGACGCAATCATACTGACGGGGCGGCGACGGCCAGCCCGGGAAGCCAGCTTATGGATATCAATTCCTCCACCAAGTACAGAACGCTGCACAAGGGGCACATCGTCTACCGCGAGGGGCAAAAGGGCACCGTGGCCTATATGCTCAAGAAGGGCCTTGTCACGCTGTACAAGACCCAGAGCAACAAGCGGCTTATCCTCGCGCGCATCCGCCCCGGTGAGGTGTTTGGCGAGGACGGCCTGTTCACCGCCGGGGCGCGCATTTCCTCCGCCGTGGCAGAGGAGCCGTCGGAAATCATCGTCATTGATCAGGATGTGTTCAAGACGATGCTCCTCAAAAGTCCGGGACCGGTGCAGCGGCTGATGCGTTCGCTTATGGCGCAGGTGTCGGCCATGAAGGACAAGCTGGCCGTGGGCGTGAGCGGCAACGTGTTCCTCAGCGTCTGCGCGGTGCTGGAACTGATGCACCGCGTGCACTGCGCCAAACTGCAGGCGCGGCAGGAGGGGGAGAGTCTGCCGCTGGGCGTGAGCTATGCGGAGTTCTCGCGCGAGTGCAAGGACATCGTCCTCGTCTCGCAGTTGGAGATTGACGAAATCATCACCCGCCTTGCCAAGTTGCAGATTCTTTCCGTTGCCGACGTGCGCGAGCCCATCATGAAGCGCGACGCCCTTGGCCGCCTGCGCCGCAAGTCGGACTTCCTCAAGGACCGCGCCATCACCATTCCGGAGCCGGAAAAGTTTCTGTCCGTGGTGCGCAGCCTGTCGCAGGAGCTAGGCCCGGTGCGCGCGCCCTTTACGGAGTGCCTTGAATTTGTGGACGTGTACGACTTTGCCCGCAGTGTGGACGCGGACCCGGAAATCATCTTCCGCAAGATGAGCTACAAGGAAATTCCCGAAACCATGTTCTTTTTCCACAAGCCCACGGTGGAGGAATGGGCCAAGGACATGGGCGACGAATTCTTCCGCCGCGTCAAACGCAAACGCGTCTCGCCCGAGGACCTTGAAACCGTGGACGACATCGTTCACGTGGACAACGCCACGCTGCAGGAGGCGTTTTCGCGCCTTGGGTACCACAAGCTTGCCGTGCTGGCGGCCATGGCCGGGGAGGAGGCCAAGGAGCGCCTCTACGGCAGCCTGTCCCAAAAGATTGCGGGCGTGGTACGCGACCAGGCCGGAAGCCTTGAAGGCGTGGACGAAATGGAGGCCGCGGACATCGAGGAGGAGCTCATTGACACCATCAAGGACATTAAGGGGATAGGGCGGTGAACGTCGCCACCATCATCGGCATAGTCATCGGCATGGCGGTGCTGGGCTTTGCCACGTGGTTTTCCACGGCCAGCGCCCTTGTGTTCCTCAACCTGCCGGGGCTGGCTATCGTCCTTGGCGGCACGGCGGCGGCCACCTTTATCTGCTACCCCCTCAAGGAAGTGGCGCGCGTGCTGCAAATCTTTCTCATCGCCCTTGGGCGGGAGGAGCTCCCCATCGGCGAGTACATCGGCGCGCTGCATTCCTTTGCGGATGTGGCCTCGCGCGGCGGGACCATGCGGCTGGAGAAAAAGCTCCCCGGCATTGAAAACGAATTCCTCAAGGACGCCATGCAGATGGTGGTGGACGGCTACCCGCGCGAGGAAATCCGCGAGATTTTGGATACCCGCATCCTGCAGGCCTACGAGCAGGAAATGTCCGCCGCGGGCATTTACCGCACCATGTCGCGCCTTGCTCCGGCCTTTGGCATTATCGGTACGCTCATCGGGCTGATTGGCATGATGCAGGCCATGGGCGCGGACCTGCGTGAAATCGGCCCGGCCATGGCCACGGCGCTGACCACCACCCTGTATGGCATTTTGCTGGCGAACATGGTGTTTTTGCCCATCGCTGTGAAGGTGGAAAAGCGCATTGAGGAGCGGGCCATTCTCATGTCCGTCATCCGCGACGGGGTTTTGCTTATCAAGGACCGCACGCCGGCGCTCATCGTGCTGGATAAGCTGAAGGCCTACTTGCCGCCACGGCGCTGGGGGTCCATTACCGTGCAGCGCAAGGCCGCGCCGCCGCGTCCGGGGAAGGAGCGGTCATGATACGCTTTTCGCGCCGCCGCGCACGCCTGAACGCCGAGGGCGGCGGGTGGGAACTCTCCTTTGCGGACATGATGACCTTGATTCTGTGCTTCTTCATCCTTGTGGTCTCCGTGAGCGAGGTGGACGACTCCCACTACGAAACCGTGGCGCGCTCCCTGGGCGAGGCCATGAGCGCCCCGCCGCCAGAGGGCGAAGCGACCATGCCTGATGAGGTTCGCGTGCGCCTGCGCACGCTGCGGCAAATCCATGCGGACCTTGCCCGGCGCGTTGGCCCGGCCAACGCCGTGGTGGAACTGAGCCGCCGTGATGACGCTGTGGCCGTGAACCTGCACGGCGCGGTACTCTTTGATTCCGGCAGCGCGGAACTCACGCCCCTTGCCCTGCGGGCGCTGGAGAATGTGGCCCCGGTGCTGGTGGGCATCCCCTACCGGGTGACCGTGGAGGGGCACACCGACGACAACCCCATCCGCTCGCAGGAATTTCCGTCCAACTGGGAGCTGTCCGCCGCGCGGGCGTCCGCCGTGGCGCGCTACCTTATTGGCAAGGGCTTTCCCAAGGACAAGTTGCAGGTGAAGGGGCTTGCGGATACGCGCCCCGTGGCGCCCAACCGCGACGCGCAGGGCCGCGCCATTGAGGAAAACCAAATGCGCAACCGGCGCATTGTCATCCTCGTTGCCCCGGCGGCGGGGGAGCGGAACGCGCCAAAGGGATAACACGGTGGATGGATGACGCGCGGCCAGACGGTGCACCGGCCAGACGACACAAAAAAAGGGCGCGCGGCAAATGCCGCGCGCCCTGAATGCGTTCTGTGTGGCTAGGCGTAGCGGGGTTCTTCTTCCCGGACCACCTGAAAGCCCTTGCTGCCTTTCACCCGGCCGGGCAGGCCGTAGAATTTCTTCACGCCCTCCACCTCGGCGGTGAGGAGTTCCTCCGTGTCCGTATTCAGGAGCAGGATGTCCCCCACGTCAAGGTTCAGGAGCTGGCGGCCCGTAATTTTAGTCTGCCCCAGTTCTATGACCATTTCTACCGGCGTTTCAAGCAGGCGCTCCTTGAAGCGGGCAATCCACGCGTGGTCCACTTCCAGCCGTTCGGACTGGAAGGAGGCGTGCAGCTTGGAGCGGATAGGCTCCAGCGTCGCGTAGGGCAGGCACACGATAAGCGAGCCGATGGCGTTCTCCAGCTCCACCTCAAAGGTGACAACGATAACCACGTCCGAGGGCGGCACGATGGCCGCAAACTGCGGGTTAATCTCGGAGCGGGTCTGCTCAATGTGCACGTCGTGCACCGGGCGCCATGCGTCCTCTAGGTTGGAGAGGGCAATCTTGACCACGCGGTCCACAATGGCTTGTTCAATGGCCGTAAAATCGCGGCCCTCCACCTTGGGCTGACTGCCAGCGCCGCCAAAGAAATTTTCCACGAGGGCGAAAACGAGCCGGGAGTCCACCACAAGCAGCGCGTTGCCGCGCAGCGGGTCCATCTTGAAGATGTTAATGGACGTGGGCACCGGCAGGGAGCGCATAAAGTCGCCGAACTTCGACATGTCGATGGAGATCGGGTTCAGGTCCACGCGTTTGCGCATGGCGTTGGCCAGTGCATTGGTGCACAGCCGCGCAAAGCGGTCGTTCACGATCTCCAGAACCGGCATCCGGCCACGGATGATTCGGTCCTGATTGGCCAGGTCGAACGAGACGACCCCGGTATCGTCCTCGGGGATTTCCGCCTCCGCTTCGATTTCGCCTCCTGAAAGGCCTCGGAGTAACGCGTCGACTTCGTCCTGATCGAGAATCTTGCTCATAATATCGCCTGTAGGGTTCTTGCGGCGGCAAAAAACGCCGCCTGCTGAGATTCGGTGTCTAAGTACAATACGCCGCGCCGCGTCATGGCGCAAGGCCCCGGGCCTGTGGTGAAGCCGGTGCACGGCGCATTTTGAGGCCGTGCCCGCTGCCGCCGGATGTGCCATATCCAGCGCCGGCGCGGGGTTTCCCGTAAGTATGCAAATGCCGAACCACTTTTTTTACATCTCCTTGTGCCGCGCCCGGAGCGGGGACGGCAGGCGGCCTGTCCTATGGCCCGGCATAAAGAGTGACATGATTTTGACAGGTTGCACGTGTGGCGCACGCGGCGGGCGGCGCGTGGGCAGCGGGAGTGCGCCCGGCTCCAGCGTGCAGGGGACGGCATCTTCTCCCCCGAAATGTTGCCAAATGCGGGCCAGCCATCTACAAAAGAAAGAGTGTCCCCCTGTGCGGCATGTGGCTGGCGCGTCCCCTGCGCCGCTACGGCTGAGGCCGGTTCAGGTTGGGGCCGCATGGACGATGAACGGCTAGCCGAGGAGAACCTGTGGGGTCATCGCTTGGTCATGTTGCCATTCTGTCCGCAGTGGACGACCATCTGCGGCGGGATAAGCAAACCATGCAGCGCTTCCGCCCGAGGCGCATTTATGCCTTTGCCAAGGGGGGCGAGGGCTTGACCCGCCTCAGTGAGGCGGAGGTGGACCTTGTCATCAGCGACATGGAACTTGGCGACATGGACGGCGTGCGCTTTGTGCGCACCCTGCGCCAGTACGCCCAGTTTCGCAAGGTTCCCGTCATAATGGTCACCCTCGTCAATTCCAAGAACGAAGTGCTGGACGCCATTTCCGCCGGGTGCACGGGCTACGTGCTGCGGCCCTATTCCTTCGAGACCTTCCAGCGCCATATCGTCATGGCCCAGCAGCTCCAGCGCTTTAGCGAAATTGAGGAAGAACAGCTCAACGCCGCCAAGGAGATGGTCAACCAAGGCGACTTTGACGACGCCATCGAGGAGTTTGAGGAAATCCTGTCCCTGCAGGATGAGGCGCAGAAATATTATGATATGGGCTGCGACTATCTGCTGCGTCAGAAGTACGGCAAGGCCATTATCGCCTTCAACAAGGCCATCAAGATTAATGACCTGTATGCCGAGGCCTATCAGGGGTTGGCCGAGGCCTACAGGGGCAAGGGCGACGACCGGCGCTTTCAGAAGTACCTCCAGCGCGCGGCAGAGGTGCATGCCCAGTTTGACAGAATGGAGGAGGCCAAGAGCGTCTTCATCACCATCCTCAAGCACGATGTGCGCGCCCCCAACCCCTACAACACGCTGGGCGTCCGCCTGCGCCGCAACGGGGACTACCCCGGCGCGGTGCATGCCTACCAGCGAGCTCTGGAGCTGACGCCGGAGGACGAAAACGTCCATTACAACCTCTCCAAGGCGTTTCATTATATGGGGGAGATGGACGAAGCCAAGCGGGAAATTGCCGAGGCGCTCAACTGCAACAGCGAGTTCCCCGAGGCGCTGAAATTTTACGACGAACTGTATGGGACGCCATGGCAGGGACCAAAGCGCACCCGCCCGCCGGAAACGGTGCCCCAAACCATCAAGGACGTGTAGCGGCCAGCCCGCATGCACCAGCGCCCCGGTGGAGCCATGCTCCGCCGGGGCGCTGGTGTGTTGATGAGGGGAAAAGAGTTAGATGACGGCGTTGAACACAAAGCCAACCAGCAAAATGCCCGAGGCCACAACGCCGACGAACACGGCGATAAGCCGGGGTTTCAGGACTTTACGCAGGATAATCATCTCCGGCAGGGACAGGGCGATGACGCTCATCATAAAGGCCAGCGTGGTGCCCAGCGCCGCGCCCTTGGCAAATAGGGCGGACACGATGGGGATAATACCCGCCGCGTTGGTGTAGAGGGGCACGCCCATGATGACGGCCGCCGGGACGGACCACCATGCGCCGCTGCCCATGACCGAGGCCATGAAGCCTTCGGGCACATAGCCGTGGATGCCCGCGCCGATGGCGATGCCAATCACGACGTACAGCCACACCTTGCCCACGATGTCCCGCACGGATTCCGCGCCCATGTCGAGGCGCTGACGCCACGTCAGGGCGTGGTTCTTTTCGGCTTCTGCGGTGGCAAGGCTGACCCAGTCCTCAATGTGGTGTTCCAGCCGCAGGCGGCCAATAATCCACCCGGCAACAATGGCGACCAGTAGCCCGGTGCCAAGGTAGAGCGCGGCCACCTTGAACCCGAACAGCCCGTAGAGCATGACGAGGGCAATCTCGTTGACCATGGGCGCGGCAATAAGGAACGACAGCGTCACTCCTAGGGGGATGCCAGTGGTGATAAAGCCGATAAACAGCGGTACGGCGGAGCAGGAGCAAAAGGGCGTGACAATGCCGAGGCATGCCGCAAGGCCGTTCCCCACAAACTCGCCGCGCCCGGAGAGGATTTTCCGCGTCAGCGCCGGGGTGACGAAGGACCGGACAATGCCCACGGCAAAGACCACAATGGCCAGCAGCATGAGCACCTTTGGTCCGTCGTAGATGAAAAAGCGGACGGCTTGCCCAAGGTGCGAGCTCTCGGCAAGGCCCATGAGCTGGAAGGTGATGACATCCGCCAACCGGGGCAGATTTATGTAGAGCGCTATCCAGCCCACCAAAAGCAGGGACAGAAGCAGGGGATGCGAGAGACGGAAGTGCTGGGGAGCGGACTCGCTTTGGCACGCGCAGGGCGCGGCGCTCAGTTCGCTGACGTCCACCGTCTCCTGTTCGGAAAGGGGTTTCAGGTCAAAGGAATTCATAGGGGGGCTCCTTTGGTCAACGCGGTGGCGCGTCGCTTACTTGGTGGTGTCCGTCGTGGCGGGGTTTGTGGGGTCAGCCCCGGTGGGCGCGCCGCAGATGGTGAGCCTGTCGAGGTGCGGCAGCTGGTCCAGCACGCCGCGGATGTCCGGCGTGTCGTTCAGCCAGCCGTCCAGATTGTCGAGCATGGCCGCCGCGTAGGTGCCTGCCTCGTGGCGCAGGGCGTAGTTCACCCACTGCCCGTCCTTCTTGCGCGTCAGCAGGCCTGCGCCCTCCAGCACCTTGAGGTGCTTGGACACTGTGGGCTGGGCAAGGCCAAGGGCGCTGCGCAGTTCGCACACGCACATATCGCTGCGGTGCTGGAGCATCTTGATGATTTTGACGCGGCTTGGGTCGGCCAGCGCCTTCATAACGTCGAGGAATTCTTGCATAGGCATATCTCCATGTAGCTATATTGCTATATGGCAATATACTCACCTTTGCGGCGGTGTCAACACGCCGCGAAGGGCGGGGCGGTGGTGCGGGCAGAGACGCTGTTCGGGGGGCGGAGAGGTGTGCTGGGTGTGGTTGGGGCGAAGGGTGTACGCTGCACGTCGTGGGCCTGCGTGGCTGCGTGCCGTTGAGGCAAGGCGCGGCAGAGTGGTGCGTGGCGGAAAAGGGTGCTTCCGGGGGGCGGTGTGACGCGGCGCCGGCCGGAGTGGTGTGGGTGGCGCGGCTCTCTCTGCCACTGGGGAAGCCTTGAGCGGGCGAAGGGCGGGCGGCGATGGCGCGCAGAATGCGCCGCGCTACGGGTCGATTTCGTCTATGGCGGCGGTGTAGTCCACTACTTTGTTCCGGCCTGTGCGTTTGGCGTGGTACAGGGCGCGGTCGGCCTTGACCATGATGTCCTCAAGGGGGCGCGCTCCGGCAATTTCGGTGTGCAGGCCAATGGAAACGGTGAAGGAAATAGGCCCTTCGTCGGTCTCCACGGTGGTTGCCTCCAGCTGGGAGCGCATGCGTTCGGCCACATGCATGGCGTCGTCGCGGTCCGTTTGAATGAGCAGGGCGCCGAATTCCTCGCCGCCAAGGCGGCCAAAAACATCGTTCTCGCGCAGGATGGTGTTGCAGGTGCCGACCATAGAGCGCAGCACGTCGTCCCCGGCCGCGTGGCCGTAGGTATCGTTGACGCGTTTAAAGTGGTCGATATCCAGCATCATGATGGTCAGCGGCAGGGAGTAGCGCCGGGAGCGCTGGAGTTCCTTCTCCGCCTTGTCCAAAAACGCGCGGCGGTTGGCCGCTCCGGTCAGCGGGTCCGTGGTGGCAAGGCGTTTGAGTTCCTCCTCCAGACGGCGGCGCTCGGTGATGTCGATGACGGAGACAATAACCTTGCCCCACGATTCCTCGTACCCCGGCGCAACGCTCAGGTGGATGGTGACGTATTTGGTGTCGCTCATCAGCGTCACCTGCGGCGCCTCAAAGGTCTCGCGCAGTTTGCCCTTGGCCAGCGCAATGAGCTGCTGGCGGAACGAGACGATATTGTTGGAGGTAAAAATATTCTGAAGGCCCGGCAGAATGTCGTATTTGGTGTCCGCGTCGAAAAGGCGCAGGGTGGCCTCGTTGACCTGGAGTAGCTGCACAAGGGCGGCGCACTGCTGCACGGCTTCGTCATTACTCATGAAGTAGCGCTCGAAGTCCTCCACGCCGTTGGCGGCAAGGTCGTCGATGTAGTGGCGCACAAGGGAGAAGTCCGCCTCCCACAGGGAGATGGGCGAGTTTTCGAACAGGCCGCGGTAGCGGGCCTCGCTTTGGCTCAGGATGGCGTTGGCGCGCTTTCTGTCCGTGATGTCGCGGCAGATGGATTCCACAGCCACAGCCTCGCCGCGGTCGTAGATCATCTGCATGTTGCACTCTACGGTGATGATTTGGCCGTCCTTGCGGCGCAGGGGCAGCTCCCGCAGGCGGATTTCGCGCTTTTCGCGCAGTTCGTCGTGCAGGGTGTTGCGGCAGTCCGGATCCACGTAGATGTCCTGCACATTGAGGGCGAGGATTTCTTCGGCCGTGTAGCCCAGCAGCGTGGGCAGGGCTTTGTTGATGAGGATGGGCCAGCCTTCAAGGTCGCCAAGGTAGTAGGCGTCCTGCATGTTTTCAAAGATGCGCCGGAACTTTTCTTCGCTGAGGGCCAGTGCCTGCTGGATGCGGTTTTTTTCCGTGGTGTCGTGCACCACGGAGAAGAGCAGTTCGCGGCCCTGATACATGATGGGACCGGAGTAGACGTCCACATCGCGGATTTCGCCCGAGGCAAGGCGGTGGCGGAAGTGGAAGCGCTCGCGCGCTTCGTCTCTGGCGCGCTGCATTTCGGCGTTGATTTCCTCGCGCGTTAGGACGTTGATGTCCGCGATGTTTTTCGCCAGCAGTTCATCCTTGGAATAGCCGTAGTAGTCGCAGGCGGCGGGGTTGGCGTCGTAGATTTCGCCTGTGTCGGGCGAGATAATGAGCATGATGGAGTGGTTGTTCTGGAAGAACGTGCGGTGGTATTCCTCGCTCTGGCGCAGCAGGTGCTCGGAGCGCTTGCGGGCTGTGGTGTCCCGTATGGTGGACATCACCACGTCGCCGTCCCCGAAGTTGAGGCGGCGCAGGAAGATTTCTATGTCCAGGGTGCTGTCGTCCTTGGGCCGGCGGCCTTTCCATTCAAACAGCTGCGGCTCGCCGTCCAGCGCCTTCTCCCAAATGAGCGGCAGGAGGTTCTTGGGAATGTCGTACGACGACAGGTCATGGATGATGGACATACGCCGCGCTTCGCGGTGGGTGACGTTGAACATGTGGAGCATGGATTCGTTCACGTCCAGAATCCGGCCCTTGAGGTCATGGATGATGATGGCGTCGTGGGCACTGTCGAAAATGCGGCGGAAGCGCTCCTCTGACCGGCGCAGGGAGAGCTCCGCATCGCGAAAGCGCGTTACATCGTCCAGAATGACAACAATGGAGGAGGTGCGGTTTCCTTGCCCCGTTGTGTGGCAGTCCGCGAGGGGCAGGCAGGTGATGTCGAAACAGCGCTCGCCTTGCTTGATGGAAAAGCCCGATGATGGACGGCACACACCGGATGCAACCGGCGTGGGCAGGGCGCCGCGCAGCCACGGCAGGATGTCTTCCAGCCGGGGCGAGGCATCGGCGCTGTCGTCCTCCACATCGGGCTGGGCGTCGTGCTCCGTGTTGTACTGCTCATGCACCAGCAGGGTGGCGGCATGGTTCATATTGAGGATGTGGTGGGCCTCATCCAGCAAAAAAATGGGCGAGGGCACGTTCTCGAAGAGGTTGATGTATTCTTCGTTCTCGTGCTGCAGCTGCTGGTAGTGGCGCTGCGCCTCAACGTTCTCCGGGTCGTAGACGGTGTCGAACCATGTGCCGCACAGGGCGATTTCAAAGGCGTCGAAACAGCGCAGCACGTAGCGGACGCGGGGTTCGCAGTGGGTGGGGAATTTGTGGCGCACAAGGTCCACCAGCGACTGCCGGAACCATTTGCACAGGGTAAAGTAGCTGCGCGGCGAGCTTTGGGAATGGTGGCAGCGCCGGACTTCCTGCCGGGCAAGAGCGGAGATGGGGTCGTTGTTTGCCTCGCCGGGGGGGCGCACCAGTGGGGGCAGGGCGTCGCCGTAGCGCTCCGACGTCAGGGTAAGAACGTCAATAAACCCGTCCAGCAAGGAGCCGATGGCCGAGGCAATGGACGGCGACGGCGCCAGGTGCCCGCGCTCATCTGCAATGGAGATGAGGTGGGTGTACAGCCAGTCCCGGTCGGCGGCGATGAGTGTTGCCAGCTCCTGCATATGGAGGAATACCCGAAGTGTTTGTGCGTTGGTGTGGACTGCGCCGCGGGGCGGAGGCGTGTGGACTCCGCTGGCGGAAAAGGGATTCTCCGATCATGACAAGAATCGCAGAGAACGCGGGGTATGGCAAGGCGATGCGCAGAAAAGGGGGGAGCCCTAAGCGCCGGTGCTGCGCGCGGCATCATTGGTGATTCCGCATCCACAGGAAGGAAAGTCGAAAATGGGCGGGAAGATGCGCTCTGCTTGCCTTTACAGAGGCGAGCAGGTAATGTCGGAGACCAGTTCGCGCGGACTGTGCGCGGACGCAAAACCCACACGCCATACGGCGTATCGAGTTAAGAGAAGAATGAACATACGCATCCTTTCGCACCGGGGCGCGGCCCTTGTGCGCCTTTTTGTTGTCAGTGTCGTTATGCTGGCGTGCCTGACGCTCAGCGGCCTGCATTCTCCCGCGCAGGCGGGCGACAATTCGTCCATGATCGCTCCCAAGATGAAGGCCAAGGGCCAAGAGGTTCCAGCGTCCATCGTATCCACGGTGGAGCGCCTTATCGCCATGACCAAGGACCCCAGCGCGACCTTCCGGCAGCAGGACGCCGCGGCGCTTTTGGATTTCGTCGGCACGGAAAAGAGCTTTGACGAAACCGAACTGCCCGAGCGCGACGGCGCGCAGGGCGTTTGTGTCCGCAGTTCCATAGATGCGCCCCTGTCCCGTATTTTGCAGTACGGCTACAATCCGGACATTCCGCCTTATGTTGTCCTGCCCTCTGTGGTACGCGTCAGCAGCTGGTATCCGGACAGCGACATGCTCCGCCACCGCCCCAAGCTGTGGGAGGCCGTGGACGAAACGGAATCCCCCGTGGTGCTGCGTGGGCGCGAGTTTGAGCAAATCACCCCGGATTCGTTCAGCGGCGCGTATTACAGCTATGACCTGTCGCGCCTGCTTATCGTGACCAGCATTGACGGCCGCGCGGCCCTTATTTCCGTATCCCTGCAGGACGGTCCGTCCTCCGTGGGCAAAAAGGGCGGCATCCTCGACGACGCCACGTGGGACTACGTCTACTCCGGTGAGGAAGGCCTGACCAAGGGCGGCATCGGCTGGATGGATACCTATATGTACGACTCCGCCGCCGTCTCCGTGTACGTGGAGAATCCCGAGCCGGGCACCGGCACGTCCAGCATGGTGTTCAAGTGGCTGCGCGCGGGCTGGGCCGGGATGAACGTGGTGCGCGCCAAGCACATCATTGCGGGCTGCCACCGCTTTTCCGACGCCTTCCGCGAAATTATCGAGTCCGAGGCGCTGCCCGCGCCTACGACCATCGCCGCCAAGGTGCGGGAGTACATGGCCATGACCAACGAGGAACTGCAAGCCCTCGTGTCCGGCTATGCCCAGCGCCTTGCCCGCCGCTGGCAGGACCACCCCCTCATGGAGCGCGACATCTTTGCCCGGCTGTTCAAGAACGACCGCTTCGCCGCCGAGCTCTCCCGCGAGGAGCGCATCAGCGTGCTCATGAAGCAGTACATCCGGTCCGTCATCGAGCCCGGCCCCGTGTCCTAACCGCGGGCCTTATGCAGTTGCCAATGCGGCGTCTTCCTTCGGGGAGGCGCCGCTTTTTTGTGCAGTGCCCGTCCATTTGAAGAGGACGTGCGTTTTTCGGTGCACCTCGTGCTGTCATGGGAAAGAGCGTGCGCCCGGCAGAGGAGTGTCCGCTCTCTGCACAGCCTGAGTGCGGCGCTGTTTGTAGATGGCGCGTCATCGTGCATCTATGACTGCGTCGTGAACAAATGCCAGTTTTATGGTCAATATACTGACGTTTTGTTTGGGTTCTGCTTTTCACAAAGAATTTTATTCTTGACACATAGCTGTGAATCGAATTTCATTCTGCACATCATGGCAAAAAAGAAACTCGACGATGTAGACATCAAGATAATCAACGCGTTGCAGCAGAACGCCCGCGTTCGCAACGCCGAAATAGCGCGGCAAATCGGTATGGCTCCCTCCGCCGTGTTGGAGCGCATCCGCAAGCTGGAGACCAGCGGCGTGGTGCAGGGCTATGAGGCCCGCGTGGACCCCAAGGCCATCGGGCAGGGGCTTACCGCGTTCACCTTTGTCCGCTCCGAGGAAGGCGTCGGCTCCACCCGCGCGGGTGAGGAATTGGCCAAGATTCCCGAAGTGCTGGAGGTGCACCACACCGCCGGCCACGATTGCTATCTTTTGAAAGTGCGCGTCGCGGACACCGCCGCCCTTGGGCAGCTGCTGCGCCGTATCGGACAGGTGGACACCGTGCGCGACACGCGCTCCACCATCGTACTGACCACAGTCAAGGAGACTCTGGAACTGCCCCTTGGCGGTTCCCCCGAAGACATATAGGAGCTCGCACAACCTTTCTCTCAAGGAGCGCCACGGATGAGTACGCCTGAACTGGAACGGAAAATCATCGAACGAGGCAAGGAGTTCTTCGAGGCCATCAGCGGTGAGGCGCCGTCCATCTTCAATAAGGGATGGTGGACCGGCAAGGTCATGGATTGGAGCATGAAGGACGAGGACTTCAAAGTCAGTCTGTTCCGGTTCGTGGACGTGTTGCCCTGCCTGCACACCAGCGAGTCGCTGAACCGGCACATCCATGAGTACTTCGCCACCGAGTCCGGCGACATGCCACCGGTCATGAAGCTGGGCCTCAAGGGCGCCGGCGTCGTGGGCAAGCTGGGCGGCAACTTCATGGCCAAGGCCATCTCCAAGAACATTGAGAGAATGGGGCGGCAGTTCATCATCGGGCAGGACGCCAAGGAAGCCGTCAAAAACCTGCACAAACTGCGCAAGGATGGCTTCGCCTTCACCATCGACATCCTTGGCGAAGCCACCGTGAGCGAGGCCGAATCCGAAGCCCGCATGCAGGAGCATCTGGACCTGCTGGAGAGCCTTGCCGAGGTGCGCAAAAAGTTCACCCCCCTTGGCGAGGCGTCCGGTGAGCTTGACTGGGGCGGCGAGCCTATCATCAACCTCTCCGTGAAGCTCACTGCGTTTTATTCCCAGTCCAAGCCGCGCGACTTTGAGGGCACGGTCAACGGCATTTTGCGCCGCCTCATCCCCGTCTACCGCCGCGTGGTGGAGATGGGCGGGGCCATGTGCATCGACATGGAATCCCTCGACTACAAGGACATCACCATTGAGGTGTACAAGCGCCTGCGCAGCAGCGAGGAATTCCGCGATTACCCCCACCTCGCCCTCGTACTGCAGACCTACCTCAAGTGCACCGACGATGATGTGACGGATATGGTCGCCTGGGCGCGCACCGAAAAGCTGCCCATCACGCTGCGGCTGGTGAAGGGCGCCTATTGGGACTACGAGACCGTCCGCGCCAAGCAGCAGGGCTGGGAGGTGCCGGTCTACACCATCAAAGCCGACTCCGACGCCGCCTACGAGCGCAACGCCCGCACCGTTCTGGAAAACAGCGACATCTGCCGCCTTGCCTGTGCCTCGCACAACGTGCGCACCATCGCCGCCGTTATGGAAACTGCCAAGGAGCTTGGCGTTGCCGACGACAGGTACGAATTTCAGGTGCTCTACGGCATGGCCGAACCCGTGCGAAAGGGCCTGCTCGCCGTGGCCGGGCGCGTGCGCCTTTATTGCCCCTATGGCGAACTCATCCCCGGCATGGCCTATCTCGTCCGCCGTCTGCTCGAAAATACCTCCAACGACTCCTTTCTGCGGCAGAGCTTTGCCAATGGCGCGCAGATGGAGCGGCTGCTGGAAGACCCCGAAGTCACGGCCAAGCGCGAGCGTGAAACCTGCGCCGCGCGTCCAGCCTGCGACGACGGCGACCGCTTTGCCAACGAAGCCAACGTCGACTTCACCATCCCCGGCTCGCGCGAGGCGTTCCCCGCCGCAACGGCCCGCATCCGCGAGAATCTCGGCCGGACCTACCCGCTCTACATCGGCGGCGAGGACGTCGAGACAAGCGAGACCCTCGACTCCTACAACCCCGCCAAGACTTCGGAAATCATCGGCCACGTTTGTCAGGCCGGTACAGCCGAAGTGGACCGCGCCATCGCCGCCGCTAAGGACGTCCTGCCCGCATGGCGCGCCAAGGCTCCCGAGGAGCGCGCGGAGTATCTCTTCAAGGCCGCGCAAATCGCCCGCCAGCGCATTTTCGACCTTTCCGCGTTGCAGGTTTTGGAGGTTGGCAAGCAGTGGGATCAAGCCTACGGCGACGTCACCGAAGCTATCGATTTCCTGGAATTCTACGCCCGCGAGATGCTACGCCTTGGCCAGCCCCGCCGCGTGGGACGCGCCCCCGGCGAGGTGAACCATTACCAGTACCGGCCCAAGGGCATTGCCGCCGTCATCGCGCCGTGGAACTTCCCCCTCGCCATCTCCGTCGGCATGACCTCCGCCGCCATCGTCACCGGCAACTGCGTGCTCTACAAGCCCTCGGGCCTGTCGTCCGTCATCGGGCACGGTCTTGTGGACATCTACAAGGAAGCAGGCATTCCCCCCGGCGTCTTCAACTACGTGCCCGGCCGCAGTTCCGTCATGGGCGACCATCTCGTCGGGCATCCCGACATCGGCATGATTGCCTTTACCGGCTCCATGGAAGTTGGTCTGCACATCATGCAGCATGCCGCCAAGCCCGCCCCCGGGCAGATTCAGTGCAAGAAGGTCATCGCCGAGATGGGCGGCAAGAACGCCTGCATCATCGACGACGATGCCGAGCTGGACGAGGCCGTCTCCCACGTCATCTACTCCGCCTTCGGCTTTCAGGGGCAGAAGTGCTCGGCCTGTTCCCGCGTCATCGTATTGGAACCCATCTACGACCGGTTCGTGCAGCGTCTCGTCGAGGCCGCGCGCTCCCTCAAGCTCGGCTCCGCCGAAGACCCCGCGTGCAGTATGGGGCCCGTCGTGGACAAGGCCGCCCAGCAGTCCATTCTGGAGTACATTGAACTTGCGCGGCAGGAAGGCAACGTTCTGCTCTCCCGCATGCCCTCCGAAAAAGGCGAATCCGGCGCCAGCGTGGACGAGGGCTGCTACGTGCCCCTCACCATCGTGGACGGCATCACCCCGGAGCATCGCATTGCGCAGGAAGAGGTTTTCGGCCCCGTGCTCGCCGTCATGAAGGCCAAGGACTTCGACCAAGCCCTCGAGTGGGCCAACTCCACCAAGTTTGCCCTTACCGGCGCGCTCTTTAGCCGCAGCCCCGAGCATCTCGAAAAAGCCCGGCGCGAGTTCGCCGTCGGCAACCTCTACCTCAACCGCAACTGCACCGGCTCCCTTGTGGAACGCCAGCCCTTCGGCGGCTTCAATATGTCCGGCATTGGCTCCAAAGCCGGTGGCCCCGACTACCTCGTGCAGTTTATGGACCCCTACACCGTCACAGAAAACACCATGCGCCGAGGCTTCGCGCCCATCGAAGACGACGACGATTGGATTTAGCGCGTCGCGCGGCCCCACGCGCGCCCATGCGCCGCGTGGTTGTGATGGGACAGGACAGCAAGCCCCCGTCGTTATGGCGGGGGCTTTTTGCTTCTTTTTCTTTGTCTTTGTTTTTTTCTTTTTTGGGCCTCCGGCGGCTCAAGGAAATGATTTCCTTGAGAATCCTCAGGCTTTTCAGGGCGGAAGCCGCCCTGAAAAGAGGGGGGGTGGGCGGTGTGTGGGGGATGGGAGCGAAAGGGCATATGAGATGGTTGGGGGGCCTTGACGGCCGACACGGTGAAACGAGGTCGCTGAATTCGTGCATTGTCAAACCTGTACGTCAAAGAAGAGCGGCACTGTCTTTGCTCCACCATCAATCTTTATTTTCTGGGCGGCTTCCGCCCAGAAAATTCTAAGGATTGTTAAGGAAATTAGGTGAATTGCAATTCAAAACTGAACACAGCCCTCAAGCCCAAGCTGCTGCAGTTTTTCTATTGTCGAGCTATATCCAAACTTCTTGCGCGGTCTGTCTGCAAGCAGTCGGAGTTTATGTTTTAATTCAAATTCGCTTATTTTTCTGAAATCCATTTTGCGAGGGAAGAACTGCCGAAGTAATCCGTTTGTATTCTCATTCAGGCCACGTTCTTGTGGACACTGCGGGTGACAGAAATAGAATTTAGTCTCGTATTTCAACTGTAGGGCTTCATAGCCAAAGAACTCCGTACCTCTGTCAAGGGTCATAGTCCTTCTCAAGTCACCTGGAACATCCTTCATAAAACATTCCATAGCATGGGATACTGTAGCCTTTGACTTGTCCTTGCATCGATACGCTAAAGTAAGGCCGGTAAGGCGTTCCACAAACGTCGCAATGAAACCTGTTCCTCTTTTTCCTGATATTAGGTCGCCTTCCCAGTCACCGAACCGAGCTCTTTCATCGACTACTGATGGACGCTGTTCAATGGATGGTAAGGTGCGATTCACCTCTGCAGCGCTTCGGCTCTTGCCATGTCTAAAACTTCTTGTGCGTGCATGTTTCCGCCGGAGATATTGCTTGTAGTGGACAAAATCTGTTCGAGGCGCACCCTTTGCTGGACAAATTTTGTTGTAGATCGTTTTGAAGCTGATTCGCATTCGGTGAGCAGTCGGGAAATCTTTCCTCAAACGGCCAACAATCTGTTCTGGAGACCAGCAGAAGCTGAGTTTTTCCTTAATATACTCATACAAATCCGTATCTACAGGCTGGCGTCCTCTGTTGGCTCGAAGCCTACGTATCCGCGCTTTTTCCTGTGCCGATTTTGGAACATATCGCCCATCCTTCAAGCTGTTTCTCCGTACTTCCTGACTAATCGCTGAGGGGCTAAAGCCAAGAATGTGAGCGATGTTTCGGATGCTCATGCCCTCAGAAAGTAACCGGGCTAGTATTTCGCGCTTCTCTAACGTAAGGTGCTTCTTGCCCATGCAGTTGCGCTCCCTTGTGGAGTTTTGGTCTGGTAACCAGCAGCTAGCATGGGCTTTTTTATTTGTTCAAGTCTGAGAAGGCGGCTTCCTGCCAAGTGTTCAGTTTTGGATTACAATCTGCCTTATTTCCTTAACCCGCCAGAGGCATGCTTTTCTTCGGCCCACCCTTCACATTTCGTCCTTATATTTCCTGTAGAGGTTTCGGAACTGGTTGTAGGTCAGGCCGAGGGCTGCGGCGGCGCGGCGTTGGTTGTGGGCGGACTGGGCGAGGGCGGTTTGCAGGCGTGTGCGTTCGAGGTGACGGACGGCCTCTTTGAGGGGGAGGGTGTCAGGCGCTAAGGCGGGGCTGGATGCCTGCACGTTGTCGGGAACTGGGGCTTCTGGCGGTGCGGCGTCGGCGCGGGGCTTTGGTCTGTAGGGCGAGGCGAAGGGATCGAGGGTGATGCCGGGGATGACGCCGTTATCGGCGCGGTAGACGGCGCGTTCCACGGCGTTTTTGAGTTCGCGGACGTTTCCGGGCCAGTGGTGGGCGAGCAGGGCGTCCATGGCGTCGGCGGTGAAGGCGGGCTGTGGGGTGTGGAGTTCAATGGCCATACGCCGGGCGAAGTGCTGGGCAAGGACGGGGATGTCGTCCTTTCGGGCGCGCAGGGGCGGGATGGTGAGCACCTCGAAGCTGAGGCGGTCGAGGAGGTCGTGTTTGAACTTGCCATCTGCGGCGTGCGTGGGCAGGTCCACGTTGGTTGCGCCGATGATGCGCACGTCTACGGATACGGGCGCGGTGCCGCCGACGCGGTCGAACTGGCCGTACTCGACAACGCGGAGAATCTTCTCCTGCACGGTGAGGGGCATGTTGCCGATTTCGTCAAGGAAGAGGGTGCCGGAGTCTGCGGCCTCGAAGCGTCCCATGCGCCGCCCGGCGGCGCCGGTAAAGGCTCCGGCCTCGTGCCCGAACAGTTCGGACTCCAAAAGCGACGGCGCAAGGGCGGCGCAGTTGAGCGTGGCAAAAGGCCCCTCCCAGCGCTGGGAGAGATAATGCAGCCGCCGCGCGGCAAGCTCCTTGCCAGTGCCGCGCTCGCCCACGACGAGCACAGGGCGGTCCACGGCCGCAGCGCGGGAAAGCTGCTCCATGAAGGCGAGAAAGCTGTCGGACTGCCCGATGATTTCAAGGGACGCTGAGGCCGCCATATGTGGTCCTTTTGTGTAAAGTATGGTGTGTTTGGATAAGTTTTGCACAATTATGCCGCATAGAGTGCAGGGGGGCAAGTGGAAGAATGGTGAGTTTATACAGTGACTTATTGCGGTTTGCGGTGAATGGCACGGCCAATGCTTTATGGTGGGCAAGAAGACTGCAAGCCATAACAGGAGGACACCATGGGTGTATTCAGCAGATTTAAAGATATCGTCAGTTCCAATCTCAATTCGCTTCTGGACCGCGCCGAGGACCCGGAAAAGCTCATCCGCCTGATGGTGCAGGAGATGGAGGAGACGTTGGTGGAGCTGAAGTCGTCGTGCGCCAAGACCATGGCGGACCGTACAACGTTGCAGCGCGAGCTTGATGAAGTACGCGCCGTGGTGGAGAAGTGGACCCAGCGCGCCACCATGGCCGTGGAGAAGGGACGCGACGACCTCGCCCGCGAAGCCTTGAAGGAAAAGAATCTGTGGCAGGGCCGCCTTGATTCGCTGGAGGATGAGGCCGCGCACCTTGAGACCATGGTTGCCCAGTCCCGCGAAGATATTTCCCGCTTGGAGGATAAGCTGACCGCCGCGCGTGAGAAGCAGCGCCTGCTGGTGCAGCGCCACCAGCGCGCCACGGAGCGCAAGCGCACGGGGCATACGCTGGACCGCGCCAATAAGCAGGACACCATGGTCCGCTTTGACAAGTTCGAAAGCCGTATTGACAGGTTGGAGGCCGAAGCCGAGCTGTCCATTCCCAAGGCTCAGGTATCCCTTGAGGATGAGTTTGCAGTTTGGGAAAAAGACGATAGCATCGAGGCGGAACTGGCCCGGCTGAAACAGGCCGCACATCCGTCCGGCACGGACACTGACGAACAGCCCGGCCCGAGCGGTGCGGGAGAAAAGGAATAGACGCCAATGCATCATATCGGATTCTGGATCATCCTCTTGCCCCTTGTGGTGGTGCTGGTCATCATCTTCATCCTTGGCAAATTGTTCCACGGGGCGTTCTCGCGCAGTGAGCCGCAGGAGCAGGTGGACGAAACACGGATGATTCAGGAAATGTTCGCCAGTCTCAACCGGCTGGAGGAACGCATGGACGTACTGGAAACCCTCCTCTACGAGCAGGAGGGGCAAAGCAAGGGGAACCGCGATGCGCGCAAGGATGCATAAGAACGGCCAGGGTCGCGGCCGCGGCGGCCAAGGTGCCCGCTCCGCCGGGCGCGGATGGGATGGCTGGCGCGAACGTCCGCGGCGTGAGGCCCGGGGGCTGTATCGCTCGCGGCGGGGCATCTTTCTTGGCGTGTGCCAGGGCGTGGCAGACTACTTTGACATTTCGGTCTTTTGGCTGCGGTTCTTCACGGTGCTGACGGTGCTGTTCACGGGCTTGTGGCCCGGGGTGTTTCTGTACTTCCTTGCGGCGTTGGTGATGCGTATGGAGCCTGTTGTCCCTGTGAATTCGCCGACAGAGCGCGAGTTTTACGATTCCTATTCCCGCTCGCGGTCCCTTGCCCTGCATAGGCTGAAGGAGCAGTTCGACAGGTTGGAGCGCCGCCTCAGGCGCGCGGAGGATTACGTGACCTCGTCGGACTATCAGTGGGAACGGCGAATGCGCGAAAAATAGTGCGCCAAAGTGCGGCAGAGAACGAAGGACACCCTAGGGGTGTCCTTTTTTTTGTGCTAATATCGGGGCTGGGTGGATTTTTCGGTGTGCCGGAAACGTCGGCCCGTTGCCATTAAGGCGGCAAAATGTACGGAGAAGATGAGGGCCTTTGGCACCCGCGTGCTCCGGCACGGGTGAAGGGCACCAGCTTGGATGGGGCCGGAACGAGTGGACAGCCTGCCCGCCATGAGCGGATCGGAACGAGGAGGCGAACGTGATCGGTTTTGGGTCAATCAAAGGCAAGATCGTAATGGCGGCAGGGACCTGCCTTGTTGCGTCGTTTTTGGTGGTCATCGGCTACATGACCTACACGGCGCGGGACAGGGCGCTGCAGACAGCGGTGACCGTGGCGCGCAACCAAGCGACAATTGAATCCTTGCGCATCAAGGGGCGGTTCGACGCCGCCATTGGCGCGGCGCGGGACCTTGCGGTGTCGTTTCAGGGCGTGAAGCAAACATGGCCTGTTCCCTCGCGCGATGTGCTCAATGGCATGATTCGTAACGTTGCCGGGACGTATGATGACGTCCTTGGCGTATGGACTGTGTGGGAGCCAAACGCCCTTGATGGCATGGACGACCAGTATGTTAACGAGGGCGAGGGGCACGATAGTACAGGCCGCTTTATCCCGTATTGGAATAAGGTCGGCGGCCTGCATCTGGAGCCGTGCAGCACATACGAAGACCCCGCACACAACTCGTGGTACGCCGATCCGCTGAATTCCGGAGAGGAAACCGTGCTCCCGCCGTTTCTCTACGAGATTGGCGGCAAGCAGGTGATGGTGGTCAGCCTTGCCGTACCGGTGAAGCTGAATGGCCGTTCCGTGGCGGTTGTTGGCTCGGACTTGAGTGTGGCTTTTTTGCAGGAGATTGCGGACTCCCTGAAGATTTTGGGCGAGCCCGCTGACGTGACGCTCATCGCGCACAACGGCATGATTACCGCCAAGAGCCGCCAGCCAGATTTGGCGGGCAAGAAGCTCAGTAGCATCACCGAGGACGCCGACGCGCTCATGCAAAAGGTTCGCGAAGGCAAACCGTACCATATGTTTGACGATGGCGACCTGAACCTCGTTGTGCCCATGGCCTTTGGCAACAGCGACAGCTATTGGGCCGTCAACGTGGCGGTGCCCAAGTCGCTCATCTATGCCAAGGCGAACGCCATGGCGCGTAGCTCGTCGCTTATCGGCTTTGTGTGTTTGCTCGCCGCCCTTGCTGTGCTGTGGGTTATCGCGGGGTACCTTGCCCGGCCCATCGTTGAAACGTCGAACGTGGTCAACGGCATAGCTGAAGGCAACCTTGATGTGGAACTGCACCCGCGTGGCACGGATGAGGTCGCCGTGATGCAGGGGTCGGTGAACCTGATGGCCGCCAAACTGCGCGAGAACATTGCAGAGATTGAAAGCCAGATGAAGCTGGCGCAGGAAAAGACCGTGCAGGCGGAAAAGGCGACGGAAGAGGCCAACGCGGCCAAGGCGCAGGCCGAACGCGCCAAGGCCGAGGGCATGTTGCAGGCGGCGGACAAGCTGGAGCACGTGGTGGAGCGCATCTCCACAGCCACGGAGCAGATATCCGCCCAGTCCGACGCCATCCGGCAGGGCACGGACACCCAGCGCGAGCGCATCGCCACCACGGCTACGGCCATGGAGGAGATGAACGCCACCGTGCTGGAAGTGGCCCAAAACGCCAGCAGCGCGGCGGAGCAGGGCATGGACGCCAAGAATCAGGCCCTTGAGGGCGCGCAGGTGGTAGACCGGTCCATCGAGGCCATGTCCGTAACGCAAAAGCAAACCGAGGAACTGCGCGAGAGCATGGGGCACCTTGACGAACGCGCGCAGGACATCGGCAAGATTATGGTGGTGATTGACGACATTGCGGACCAGACGAACCTGCTGGCCCTGAACGCCGCCATCGAGGCCGCCCGCGCCGGCGAGGCGGGGCGCGGATTTGCCGTTGTGGCGGATGAAGTCCGCAAGCTGGCGGAAAAGACCATGACCGCCACCAAGGAAGTGGGCGACTCCATCCGCGCCATTCAGGAAGTGGCGGGAGCCAACGTGACCTCCATGGAACGGGCTGCGGAGGACCTAGAGCAGGCTGTGGAACTCGCCAACCAGTCCGGCAAGGCGCTCAAGGCTATTGTGGAGGGCACGGAAGCCTCAGCCGGGCAGATTCAGAGCATTGCCACGGCGGCGGAGGAGCAGTCCGCGGCCAGTGATGAAATCAGCCAGTCCATGGAGGAGATTAATCGCATCACGACAGAGACATCCGAAAATATTCAGGAATCCAGCGAGGCCCTGCGCGAGCTTGCGCAGCAGACCTCGGACCTGCTGGGGTTGATTCAGGAACTCAAGGACGACGCCACAAAGTAGCGCCCCGGTTTGGCGCAGAACAGAAAAGCCCCGCGCGAAAGGTGCGGGGCTTTTTATTTGCGGTTTGAAATCGGATTTTATATGTTGCGCGACGCGTTAGCCGTATGCAGTGCGGCTGGTGAAGGGCAGAGGGGCCTTGCCAGTTGCAAAAAGCGTATGGATTTCGCGCCATTCTTTTGACGGTGCGCCACGGCGCGCTTCGTCTTCCACAATAGTGCCAAGGCATATGCAGTATGCGGGAGGGCGTCGCCAGTGAGGGAAACGTGGTGGCGGTGCTTTTCTGTTCCACGTGGCAGTGGGGTGTGGCGGGCCGTACCCGCTACGCGGCCGGTGCCACGGCCAACAGTACTTGGGAAGGGGAAGCGGCGGCGGATGATGCTGGCGCGCTCAAAGGAATGCGGAGGAGGATGGCGGGCATGCTGGTGGAGCCGTACACCACCAGAGGGCATGCCTGCCGTTTGTCATGAGGTCTCTGTGATTGTGGGGCAGCCCACACCAGCCAAAGCGTCGCGTCTGCGCGGCGCTTGTACTTGCGCGCGTCCCCGCCACGGGCGGTGGACTCACGGCGCGGTGAAATCCGCAGTTCCCTAGGAGGACAGCGTGTTTTCGTTTCATTCTATCAAGGCTAAGATCCTCTTCTTCTCCGGCCTTTGCATGATTGCTTCCCTCATTGCGGTCATTGCCTACGCGACGTCTATGTCGCGGGGCATGGCATTTGAAAACGCCATCCACACGGCGTCCAAAGAGGCGTATATTGAGGCGCTTGGCATCAAGGGACGCATTGACACGGGACTGGACCTTGCGCGCGGGCTCGCCCAGACGCTGCAAGGCTACACTAGCTCTCCGGAAGGCCATCCCCTGCGCGGGCAGGTGGTGAGCATGCAGCGCGAGCTGCTTGTTCGAAACGATGAACTCATGGGCGTACGCTCGGCGTGGGAGCCAGATGCCTTCGACGGCATGGACGCCACGGCGGATGCGCCCGGAACGCAGCCCGGCGGGCGCTTTGCTCCGTATTGGACGCGCTCCGGCGGCGTGCACCTTGCGCCCATTAAGGGCGATTTGGAGCGCGCCAGATGGTACACCGTCACGCGCAGGCGCGCGGCGGAGACCATTGTCAATCCTGTGCGCGCCACGGTGAACGGGCAAACCACAACCATTGTGACTATTGCCGCGCCCATCAGCGTCAATGGCCGGACCATTGGCGTAGCGGGTGTGGATGTGACGGCCAACTTCCTGCAGGAACTGGCCAACTCCATCGCCATCTTTGGGCAGAAGGCCGATGTGACCTTTGTGACGCATACGGGCCTTGTGTCCGGGCGGACGGGGCAGACCGGCGTCATCGGCAGAAATTTTGCCGATGTTGAGGAGCGTGGGAGCGCCATTCTCAAGCAGACCCATGCGGGCGAGACGGTGCACTTCTTCCGCGATGGCAAGCTGCACATCTATGTCCCCGTGGAAATGGGCAAAACCGGCTCGTATTGGACCGTTGGCGTCGCCATTGATGAAGCCAGCGTCTACGCCGAGGCCAACGCCATGGCCCTGAAGACCACGCTCATTGGCGGCGGATGCCTTGCCCTTGCACTGGTTGTGCTGTGGCTGCTTGCTGGACGCCTTGCGCGTCCGCTGCACGATACGGCAACCGCCGTCAACCGCATCGCCGAGGGCGACTTGTCCACCCGCCTTGACGCCGCAACGGATTGCGAGGTGGGTCAGATGCAGAGCGCCGTGAACGCCATGGCGACAAAGATGCAGCAGAACATTGCGGACATTGAGCGCCAGATGAATGTGGCGCGCGAGAAGTCCGCGCAGGCGGAAAAGGCCATGCTTGAGGCCGAAGAAGCCCGCAAAAAGGCCGAAAGCGCCAAGTCCGAAGGGATGATGCAGGCCGCAAGCCAGCTGGAGCAGGTCGTGGAGCGCATCTCCACCGCCATGGAGGAAATCTCCGCGCAGTCCGAGGAAGTCCGCAAGGGCACGGACGTGCAGAAAAGCCGCATTCAGGCCACGGCCACGGCTATGGAGGAGATGAACGCCACGGTGCTGGAAGTCGCCCAGAATGCGGGCTTTGCGGCGGATCAGGGCAAGGATGCCCGTGAGCAGGCCAGAAAGGGACAGTCCGTGGTGACCAGCGCCATTGACGCCATGGCGACCAGCAAGCGGCAGACCGAGGCTCTGCGCGTGGCCATGAACGACCTTGACCAGCAGGCGCGTTCCATTGGCAGCATCATGAACGTTATTGAGGACATTGCGGACCAGACGAATCTGCTGGCGCTCAACGCGGCCATTGAGGCGGCGCGCGCGGGCGATGCGGGACGCGGCTTTGCCGTGGTCGCCGACGAGGTCCGCAAGCTGGCCGAAAAGACCATGAACGCCACCAAGGAAGTGGGCGCGACCATTTCGTCCATCCAGAAGGTGGCGGACAGCAACGTCGCGTCCATGGACAATGCGGAAAAGGACATCAACACAGCCGTCACCTTCGCCAACGAATCCGGCGAGGTGCTGGGCACCATTGTGGACGGTGCGGAGCGCTCTGCGGAGCAGATTCAGAGCATTGCCACGGCGGCGGAGCAGCAGTCCTCGGCCAGCGAGGAAATCAACCGCTCCATCGAGGAGGTGCACCAGATTGCGCAGGACACCGCTCAAAGCATTGAGGAAACGGTGATCGCCCTGCGCGAGATGGCGCAGCAGTCCTCGCAGCTGGCGTCCCTTATTCAGGACCTGAAAAACGATAGCGCGCAGGGCTGATAGCCCCGCGCAAGGCGTACGCAGCAGCCCCCATGGCCAAGGCCATGGGGGCTGTTTTGCGTTGTGCGGCTGTTAGGTGCCGGGCAGTGGCGCGTTCTCCGCGATGGGTTCGCGGCTGTGGCGCAGCGCGGTCATGATGCGCGAGCAGATGCTGTCCAGCAGGCGTTGCTCGGGCAGGCAGAGCGCGGACATGGTGTCGAATTGGCGGCTGGTCAGGGAGTCCAGCACCGGAAACGTGCCGACGCACGGGGGGAGTTCCGGCAAGTCCGGCTGCGCGGGCAGCACGGTGCCGGGCGCGGCGCGGTTCACGGCGAGGACAGCGTCGCTGAGGCCGTATTGCGCCGCAAAGCGGGCGATGTGTTCGGCAATGCAGAGGCTCACGCGTGATGGTTCGGTGAGGATGAGCAGGGCGTCCAGCAGGGCGCAGCGCTCGGCGCTCAGGCCGCTGACGCCGCCGGGAAGGTCCAGCAGCACAATGCGTTCTTGGGAAGGGGCGCGGAGGGCGTTCCATTCGGGAGTGGCAGGCTCTACGGCAAGGCGTGGCCGCTGCGGCTCTGCGCCATGCACCCGGGGCAGTGGGCGGCTGATGCGCCGCAGCAGGAGCGGACGGTTGGCGTCCACCAGCAGGACCTCATTGCCCTGTCTGGCAAGCCAGTCTCCAAGCCACACCGTCGCAGTGGATTTGCCTACGCCGCCTTTGCCAGCAATCGCTATTTTCATGCGGGCCTCCCGTCATGGTGGGTGGTAGAGGTGTTCTTGAAACCCTAGGCATGGGTGGAAGGCTTTGTCAAAGCATGACGGGATGTTGGGCGGCGGCTGGGGCCGATTCTGCTCTCCGCTGTATGGCGGCAGGGGGGGGCGCCGGACGCCGGAAAAGGGATTTTTTGCTGAAACGTGATATTGCCTATGCTATGGTGACGTTTGCTATGCATTCAGGTTTTTTGGAACAACGTTTGGAGGAAATAATGCGGTATCTGACTTGTGTTGGTGTGCTTTTTCTTGTGTTGGTGATGGGCGCCTTTGCGACGGCGCAGGCTGATGGCCGCAGCGTGTACGCCAAGTGCATCGGGTGCCATGGCGTGGACGGCTCCAAGGCCGCCCTTGGCGCCAGCCCGCCCGTGAAGGGCCAGTCCGCAGATGAGCTGGAAAAGAAGATGCACGGGTATTTGGATGGCTCCTATGGTGGCTCCAAAAAGGTCATCATGGTGAATATGCTCAAGAAGCTTTCTCCGGAAGAAATCCGTGAGGTTGCGGAATACATAGCGGAGTTCTGATGCACGTCTTTGTACGGATTTGCGCTACGGCGGCGGTGTGCGTGTGCCTCGCCGCCGCGCCTGCCGTTGCCGTGGACCATGGCGGTATGGACCACGGCGCGGGCGGGCATGCGGCTGAGGATATGCCCGGAAGCCATGACGGCATGACCGGCGCGCCCGCCCATGACGGCGGGGAACACATGATGGATGGGGCGTCCGGCAAGCCCATGGACGGCCACGCTCCAGACCACCAGAGCATGCCAGCAGGTGAGCACGACGGACACATGATGCCCGCCAGTGAACACGACGGGCATACGATGCCTGCAGGAAATGCCTCGGACATGCACGGCAATATGACCGGGGATATGGCTGACATGCCGGGGCACGACCATGAGGCCATGATGCAGGAGGTTATGGCCGAGGGCGAAGCCGTTCCGGACATGGACGTTGGCGTGGACGAAAAGCTGGGCGAGTACATCCCGCGCGGCATTACGCTCAAGGATTCCAACGGCCACGAGGTGGACCTGCGCGACGTGTTGACCGCGCCGTCCATCATTATGCCCGTGTACTATACCTGCCCCAGCGTATGTAACCTGATGCTGTCGTCCTTTGCGCGCATTCTGCCGGATGTGGCCCTGACGCCGGGGCAGGAGCTGCGCGTGGTGTCCATCAGCTTTGACGAGTACGACACGCCCAAGGTGGCCGCCAGCAAAAAGCGCAACTATATGGCGTCCATGCAGGGCGAGTTTCCGCCGGAGCATTGGCTGTACCTGACCGGCGATAAGCAAAACATCGACCGCGCCATGCAGGCCATTGGCTTCCGCTTTCACCGGGTGGAAAACGCCTTTGTGCATGCGGCGGTGGTGGTGGCCGTTGCGCCGGACGGCAAGATTGTCCGGTATCTCTACGGCACGGACTTTCTCCCCTTTGATGTGACCATGGCCGCCACGGAGGCGGCGCAGGGCAAGGTTGGCGTGTCCGTTAAGCGCCTGTTGTCCTTCTGCTTCGACTACGACCCCGAGGGGCGGCGCTATGTGTTCGACACCATGCGCGTTGCTGGGTTCTCCATCCTTGGGTTTGCCGTGATTCTTTTTGTCATACTGCTGGTATCCGGGCGCAAAAAGCGCGACTAGCGCCGCCTGTGGGCCACAGCCTGCCAGCTGTTTCCGTTCGTGTTGAATGCATGGATGCGCCCCTTCGCGGGCATCCGCCAACCGTGCGAGGAGAAGAGGCATGTGCGCGACCGAGGTCTATGGTCCGGGATTTCTGAATCCGGTTGAAGGCAGCGGCCTGATCCGGTCGTGGATATTTTCCACGGACCACAAGCGGATTGGACTGCTCTATCTGGGATGCATCCTCGCCATGTTTATCGTGGGCGTTATGCTGGGCCTTGCCATCCGGCTGGAGCTTATTGCCCCGGGCGAGACCATCATGGGCCCGCAGACGTACAACGCCGTGTTTACCCTGCATGGCGTGGTGATGATTTTTTTGGTGGTCATCCCCAGCGTGCCCGCGGCTTTCGGCAATATTATTCTGCCCCTGCACCTTGGGGCGGAGGACGTGGCCTTTCCGCGGCTGAACAACTTTTCGTGGTGGCTGTATATCATTGGCGCGGCGTTTGCCATTACTGCGCTGTTTAGCGGCGACGGACCGCCCGACACGGGGTGGACCTTCTATGTGCCGTTTTCCACACAGACCACGACCAATGTGGGCCTTGCCGTAACCGGGGTGTTCATCCTCGGGTTCTCGTCCATTCTGACGGGGCTGAATTTTATCGTCACCATCCACCGCCTGCGCGCACCGGGCATGACGTTCTCGCGCCTGCCGCTGTTTGTGTGGACGCTGTACTCCACGGCGTGGATACAGGTACTGGCAACGCCCATCCTTGGCATTACGCTGCTGCTCATCGCGGCGGAGCGCGTGCTGGGCATGGGCATTTTTGACCCCGCGCGCGGCGGCGACCCCATCCTGTATCAGCACCTGTTTTGGATTTATTCCCATCCGGCGGTGTACATTATGGTGCTGCCCGCCATGGGCGTGGTGTCCGAGATTATCCCGGTCTTCGCGCGCAAGAACATCTTTGGCTACAAGACCATTGCGGTCTCCAGCCTTGCCATTGCCTTTGCCGGGTCGCTGGTGTGGGCGCACCACATGTTTACCAGCGGCATGAGCGACACGGCGGTGCTCATCTTCTCCCTGCTCACCTTTGTGGTGGCTATCCCCTCGGCGGTGAAGGTCTTCAACTGGGTGGCCACCCTGTACAAGGGGGCCATACGGCTGGACCCGCCCATGACCTTTGCCATGTGCTTCATTTTCCTCTTTTCCATCGGCGGGCTGACCGGGCTGGTGCTGGGCAGCGCCGGGACGGACGTGCATGTGCACGACACCTACTTTGTGGTGGGGCACTTCCATTATGTGATCTTTGGCGGCACGGGGTTTGGGCTGTTTGGGGCCATGCATTTTTGGCTGCCCAAAGTTTTTGGCCGTTCCTACAACATGCGGCGGGCCAATATCAGCGCGCTGCTCCTGCTGCTGGGGATGAATGTGCTGTACATGCCCATGCTGGTGCTGGGGATGGAGGGCATGCCGCGGCGCTACTACGACTATCTGCCCCAGTACACGGACATGCACTTTGTCTCCACCATTGGCTCGTGGATTACGGCCGTGGCCTTGGCGCTGATGTTTTGGAACCTGTGGCAGGGCATGCGCCACGGGCCAAAGGTGGGCAAGAATCCCTGGGGCGGCGCCACGCTGGAGTGGACGCTGCCGTCTCCGCCGCCGCATCACAACTTCCCGTCGGTTCCCGTTGTGGACCGCGGACCGTACGACTTCTCGGGGGTAAAGGCTGATGACGCATGACGCCTTGAAGGACTACACCGGCGCGAAGATGGGAATGTGGCTGTTCCTGTTCACGGAGATACTGCTCTTTGGCGGGCTGTTTGTGCTGTTTGCCGTGTATTTGGCGCGCTATCCCGTTGGGTTTCATGCCGGAAGCCTGACGCTGAGCGTGCCCTTTGGCGCGGCGAATACCGTGGTGCTCATCACCAGCAGCCTGACCATGGCGCTGGCCGTGTCCGCCATTCAGTACCATCACATGAAGCGGACCATGCTCTTCCTTGGGCTGACCGTGGCCTTTGCCGGGGTGTTCCTCGTGAACAAGTACTTTGAATGGAGCGCCAAGATCCACCACGGCATCTATCCCGGCTCGGACCTGATGACGGACATGGAGCACGGCAAGGCCGTGTTTTACGCCATGTACTACACCATGACGGGGCTGCATGGCCTGCATGTGATCATCGGCATGTGCGTCATTGGCTGGGTGATGTGGCTGGTGCATGTGGGCAAGGTTACGGGGGACGACTTCGTCACGCTGGAGAATGCCGGGCTGTACTGGCATCTGGTGGACCTTGTGTGGATTTATCTGTTCCCGCTTTTCTATCTTGTCACCTAAGGACGGGAGACGCGCTATGCACTCGGAAAATGGCGATCATCATATCCTGCCGTACCGGCTGCTTGTGGGCGTATGGGCGGCCCTGCTGGTGCTGACCGCCGTCACGGTGGGGGCCGCGGAGATTAATTTTGGTTTTTTGAATGTCGTCATCGCGCTGACCATTGCCACCAGCAAGGCGCTTCTTGTGGTGCTCATCTTCATGCATCTGCGCTACGAGAACAGGACCTTTCATATCATGGTTATCACGGCGTTTGTTATTTTGGCGATATTCATCGGGTTGACGTTCTTCGACACAGCATACAGGTAGGCTGCCATGAATCCGATTGTGGACGCAGCGGCAAAGGTTGATTTTGCCTTCCTCATTATCTTCGTCATTTCCGTGGCCGTACTGGCGCTGGTGACGGGGCTGATGCTTTGGTTCTTATGGCGGTATCACCATACCCGCCATCCCGAGGCCGAAAACGTACGCGAAAGCGTGTGGCTGGAGGTGATGTGGACGCTCATCCCCACCATCCTTGCCCTTGGCATGTTTTGGTTCGGGTGGGACAGCTTCAAGGCCTTGCAGTCCGCGCCCGAGGACGCCCTTGAGGTGCGGGTGGAGGGGCGCATGTGGTCGTGGGCGTTCATTTACGACAACGGCCGCCGCAGCAACGTCCTGTACGTGCCCGTAGACACCCCGGTGAAGCTGACCATGACGTCCACAGACGTGTTGCACAGCTTCTACGTCCCGGCGTTTCGCATCAAGCGCGACACGGTCCCCGGCATGAACACCTACGCGTGGTTTCGGCCCGAAGAGGTCGGGGACTATGACATCCTGTGCGCGGAGTATTGCGGGCTGAAGCACGCCAACATGCTGAGCGTGGTGCGCGTGGTGCCCGAGGACGAATTCGGGGCGTGGTACACGGGCGAAACCGATACCAAGGCCGCGGACAAGGGCAAGGCGCTTCTTGAGGAATACGGGTGCGTCAGTTGCCACTCGCTGGATGGCAGTGACGGCGTTGGCCCAACGCTGAAGAATATCTACGGCACCACGCGGCAGGTGGTGAAGGCCGATGGCACAGAGGCCGAAGTGGTGGCGGACAAGCCGTATCTGCGCCGCGCCCTGCTGGACCCCAATGCCGAGGTGGTCAAGGGCTATCAGGCCATGATGCCCGGCTATGACGGCGTTATTCCCGAGGAGGACCTGCTGGAGATGGTCAACTGGATGGCGAACCAAGGAGCCATGACCATGCCCATGGGCCGCAGTGTGGCCGAGGGCGAGGGGTGCCTGAGTTGCCACTCCACGGACGGTTCCGAAATTGCGGGGCCGACGTTTAAGAATCTGTATGGCAGCACCGTTGCGGTCCTGCGTGATGGTGTGGAGGAGCAGACCACGGCGGACGAAGCCTACCTGCGCGAGGCCATCCTTGAGCCGGAGGCGGTGATTTCCAAGGGCTACCAGCCCATCATGCCGCCCTATGGACACCTGAGCGAGGATGACCTCAGCGCGCTGGTGGACTGGTTGAAAAGCCTGAGCGAGGCGGGCGGATGAGCACGGGCGGCAGGGCCTCGGCATGCATGGCGCTGGCGCGTCCGCGCATCAGCGCTATGGTGGCTGGAGCCGCGCTGTTTGGCTTTTTGCTTGGCTTAGAGAGTGGCGTCCCCCTTGGGGCTGGCCTTGCCGTGTGCGCGGGGTCCTTTGCCCTGTGCGGGGGATGCTCGGCGCTGAATCAGGTGCAGGAGCGCGTGCTGGACGCGCGCATGCGGCGGACTGCGTCGCGTCCTGTGCCTGCTGGCCGCATGTCGCCCCGCCTTGCCACGCTGTGGGCTGCGGCGCTTATGGCGGTTGGCCTTGCGCTATACGCTGCTGCTGGTTTCTTGGGCGCGGGGCCGCGCGGGGCCGGGGCGCTTGTCCTTGCTGGCGCGGGTGTCGTGGCCCTGTACAACGGACTGTATACCCCGCTGAAGCGCATCACGGGCCTTGCCGTGCTGGTGGGCGGCGTCCCCGGCGCCATGCCGCCCTACGTGGGCTGGCTGGCGGCTGGCGGCGCGCCTGATGCGCCGGGAATCCTCGCGGTGTGTGTGGTGGTGTATCTGTGGCAGGTGCCGCATTTTTGGATGCTGGCGGAACTGCACCATGAGGACTACGTGGCGGCGCGGCTGCCTTTGCCGCCTGTGCGCCTGCCCGTGGCCGTGTACCGTCCGCTGATGTATTTATGGGTGGTGGCGTACTTTACCACCGCATTGACGCTGCCGGTTTTTGTGGGCGCGCCGGAGGCTGCGCCGTGGATGCTGGGCATCTGCGCCGTGACCGGGGCTGGAGTTGGGCTGTGCGGCGTGTGGGGACGCTCCCGCCGCGCCATGGCTTGGCTGAATGCGTCCATGCCGCTCATTTTCGCGGCGCTGCTGTTAGGCCTGTAGACCACGCTGAACGCAAAGGGGGAACTATGCTTTGGGTGCATCCCATCGTGCAATTCCTGTGCACGCTTCTGGCCGTGTATGTGCTGGTGCTGGGCATCAAGCGCTTTATGATGTCGCACCTCAAAAAGCGCACGCGGTTCGACTGGAAGCGGCATGTGTTCTGGGGGCGGGTTGTCATCATCGTCTGGTTTGTCGCCTTTGTGTGGGGCGCGGGCATGACGCGCTACAGGTGGGGGACCTCTGACCTGACGGGCACACACTTTGTGGTGGGGCTCATCATGCTGCCGCTTCTTGTGACCGGCTACTTTACGGGTGAGGTGCTGGACAGAAAGCGCAAGCGCCGCACAGTGCTCCCCCTTGTCCATGGCGCGAACAACGCCCTGCTGCTGGCGCTGGCTATTTGGCAGATTTTCACCGGCATATGGGTGATTCGGATGTTTCTGCTGACGGGTTGAGTGGTGCCTGTCGGTGGAACGAAAAGCGGGCCGCTTTCCGAGAGGAAGGCGGCCCGCTTGAATGTGTATGCTCTGGCGCGGCGCTAAATCTGCATCACCAGCGGCATGACCACGGGGTCGCGGTCGATGACGCGACGGAAGAAGCGGCGCAGGGAGGAGCGGATGCGCTCCTTGAGCTTGCCCGTTTCGCCGGGGGGGATGTTCTCGAAGATGTCCAGCACGATGCATTTGGCGTCTTCCAGCAGGTGGCTGTACTGCTGCTCGAACACAAAGCCCTTGGACGAGATGTCTGGGCCGACAAGGATTTCGCCGGTTTCATCGTCCACCACAAGGGTGACGATGACCATGCCCTCGCCACCGAGAAGCTGGCGCTCCTTCAGCACGGTCTGGCCCACGTCGCCGACGCCTTTGCCGTCCACCAGAATCTGGTCCACGGGCACGCTGTCTTCCAGACGGATGCCGCCGTCAGCCAGCAGGGTGAGCGGGTCGCCGTTTTCCAGCACAAGGGCGCGCTCCGGGGCAACGCCGCATTCGCGCGCAAGGCGGGAGTGCTTGACCAGATGGCGGTATTCGCCGTGCACGGGCACAAAGAATTTGGGCCGCACGGTCTCCAGCATGATTTTCAGTTCCTCGCGGTGGGCGTGGCCCGATGCGTGGATGCCCTGCACGCGCTCGTACAGCACCTCGGCGCCGAGGCGGTAGAGGTTGTTGATGACCTTGGTGATGGCGCGCACGTTGCCGGGGATGAAGCGCGAGGACATGAGCACAAGGTCGCCCTCGCGGATGGAGAGCTGCCGGTGCTCGCCCGAGGCAATGCGCGACAGCGACGCCAGCGGCTCGCCCTGCGAACCCGTCACCAGCAGAACGATTTCCGAATCCGGATAGGAGGGGATGTCCTCCATGTCGATGATGGTGTCGCTTTTCACGCGCAGGTAGTCCAGCTCGCGCGCAAGGTCGATGTTGCGCAGCAGGCTGCGGCCGTTGACGGCCACCTTGCGCCCGAACTGGGCGGCAAGGTCAAAGACTTCCTGCATGCGCTGGATGTGGCTGGAGAAGAGCGTGACGATGATGCGGCCGTCGTGCCCGTCAAAAATGTCGTGCAGGGAGCTTTTGATTTCGCGCTCGGTAAGGGCGAAGCCGTCGCGTTCCACGTTGGTGGAGTCGGACAGCATCAGCTGCACCTGTCCCTCGTCGGCAAAGTGCTTAAAGCCGTCAAGGTCCGTGGCCACGCCGCCAAGGGGATTGCGGTCAATCTTAAAGTCGCCGGTGTGGACGATGCGTCCGGCCGGGGACTCGATGCCCATGCCGAATCCGCCCACGATGGAGTGGCACACGGGGAAGAACGTGACGCCAAAGTCGCCAAGCGTGATGCGGTCGTGCCCGTTGACGGTGCGCAGGTCCGCGTCGTCCAGCAGGTTATGCTCGCGCAGTTTGCTCTGCACCAAGGCGATGGTGAATTCCGAGCCGAACACCGGGGCATGGACATTCTGGAGCAGCCACGGCAGCGCGCCGATGTGGTCCTCGTGTCCGTGGGTCAGGATGATGCCTTTGAGGCGGTCTTTGTTCTGAATGAGGTAGTCGAACCGGGGGATGACCACGTCGATGCCGAAGAGGTAGTCCTCCGGAAACATCAGGCCGCAGTCGATGAGGATCATGGAGTCGCCCGTCTCCATGACCATACAGTTCATGCCAATCTCGCCCAGACCGCCAAGCGGGGTCAGGGTGACGTGTTGTTCAGCCATTATGCTGCTCCATGTAGGCCGCGTTCATGGCGCGGTACAGGTCGTCCTTGAAGAGTTCGCGCTCTTTGAGCGTGTAGCGCCCCTGTGTGGTGATTGGGGGCAGAGCCTTGACCCGGATGGTGCGGTTCTCGCCGAAGCGGATGCGGTTTTTGGGCAGGGTCTCGCCGGATCCGGTGATAACGAGCGGGACCACCGGAAGTCCCGTTTTGAGCGCGATAATCATGCCGCCGACCTTGAAGGGCTGCAGCGAGGAAAAGTCCGAGGCGCGTGTGCCTTCGGGAAAGATGACAATGTTCTGCCCGGCGCGGACTTCCTCCACCGCTTTCTCCACGCTTTTCATGGCGCGGCGGCGGTTGGTCCGGTCGATGGGAATGGTCCCGGCGTTGCGCATGGCGTTGCCGAACAGGGGGATGTCAAAAAGCGACTGCTTGGCCACAAAGCCGATGCACCAGTGGCGAAGCGATGTGTACAAAAGCGGAATGTCCAGCTGACTTTGGTGGTTGGCCATAAAGATATAGTTCTGGCTTGGGTCCAGATTCCCCAGGTCCGCCTCCACGCGGATGCCGGCAAAGCGCACGGCGCAGGCGCTCCAGAATTGGGCGCACCAGCGGGCGGTCTTGGGGATGGTAATGGCCAAAATGGTAAGCACTGCCGTCAGCGGCAGGTAGGTGGAATAAAAGAATATGGTTCTAAGCATGTTGTGGTGCGATGTCCTTGTTATCGTGTCCGGGCGCCTGCAAACATGACCCCGGCGGGGGCAATGTACTGGAAATACGGACGACAAACAAGGCGCAGATTGTCTGCCTTCGCTGTCCCCGAGCCGACACTCGGGCGCTGAAAAATCGGCGTAATACCGGCCATAGGACGAAAAACGCCGCCCCTGCGCATGCAGGGGCGGCTGTGGTGACAGGAATGTGTGGCGCGGGGCGCACGGGCCGCCAGCGCGGTGGTGGCGGGGCTTTGCCCCGACGGAAGAGGGATGCGCCCTAGGCATGGGCGGGTTCTGCGGCCTTGGCCACAACTTTGTCCACCACCTGCGGCGGCGCTTCCTCGTAGTGGTCAAACTCCATGGTAAACGTGCCCTGACCGCCCGTCATGGAGCGCAGGTCGGGCGCGTACTGGAGCACTTCCTCCATGGGGACATGGGCGCGGATTTCCGTGACGCCGCCCTGTGAGTCGGACCCAAGGACCTTGCCGCGGCGGCTGGACAGGTCGCCAATGACGTCGCCCATAAAATCGTCGGGCACAAAGACGGAGACGAGGACCACAGGCTCCAGCAAAATGGGCTTGGCTTGCTCCGCCGCCTTTTTGAAGGCGAGGGAACCGGCAATCTTGAATGCCATTTCCGAGGAGTCCACGGAGTGGTACGAGCCGTCGTAGAGGTGCACCTTGAAGTCCACCACCGGGTACCCAGCCAGCACGCCGCGCGCGGCGGCCTCCTGAATGCCCTTGTCCACAGCGGGGATGTACTGGCGCGGAATGGCGCCGCCGACGATTTCGTCAACAAATTCATAGCCTTCGCCGCGCTGCATGGGCTCCAGCCTGATGAGGCAGTCGCCAAACTGGCCGCGTCCGCCGGACTGCTTTTTGTGGCGGCCCTGTACGTCGGCCTTGCCCTTGAAGGTTTCACGGTAGGGCACCTTGGGCGTTTTGAGCAGGATATTGGTCTTGAAGCGGCGCTTGGCGCGCTCTACGGCGATTTCAATGTGCAGCTGGCCCATGCCGGAGAGCAGGATGTCGCCGGTTTCCGCATCACGCGTGAGCTTGAGGCAGAAGTCCTCCTCCAGCAGCTTGTGCACGGCGGAGTAGACCTTGTCCTCCTCGCCCTTTTCCTCGGGGGCGAGGGCGTAGGAGATGAGCGCCGGGGGCAGCGCCGGGGCGGCAAAGGTGAACTGGGCCTTTTCGTCGCACAGGGTGTTGCCGGTGTGCACGTTTTTGAGCTTGGCCACGGCCACAATGGCGCCGGGACCGGCCTCGCCCTTGAGGGGCTTTTGGGTTTTGCCCTCAACCTGCAGCAGATGGCCGATGCGTTCCTTGTCGCCGGTGCTGGTGTTGAGCACCTGTGTGTCGCCGGAAAGGGTGCCGGAGAGGATGCGCATGACGGAGAGCTGTCCGGCAAAGGGATCGGCAATGGTCTTGAAGACAAAGGCGGAGAAGGGGGCGTCCGGGCTGGACTCGCGCTGCTCGCCGTCTTCACCGGGCCAAGGGGAGCGTTCCAGGGGAGAGGGGAACAGGTCTTGCGTCAGGTTCAACAGCATGTTGCTGCCGCGGTTTTGCAGGGCGGAGCCGCAGGCCACGGGGGTCAGCTCGCCGGAGCGGACGCCCTTGCGCAGGCCGGTGGCGATGTCGTCGTCGGAGAGCTCGCCTTCCTCAAGGTATTTTTCCATGAGCTCTTCATCGCTCTCGGCGATGTTTTCGATCATGGTTTCGCGCAGGGTTTCAACGTCGGAGGCGATGTCGCCGGGGACGGCTGTTTCGGTAAAGGAGCCGTCTTCGTTGTAGATATAGGCCGTGTTCGCCAGAATGTCCGCGACGCCGCGGAAGTCTTCCTGCTGGCCGATGGGCATGTACAGCAAAACGGGCTTGGTATCGAGCATGGAGGAGATGCTGTCGAAGGCCATGTCAAAGTCGGCGCGGTCGCGGTCCATCTTGTTGATGAAGATGATGGCGGGGAGGCCAGCCTTGCGGACTTCGCCCCACAGGCGTTTGGTCAGGGGCTTTGCGCCGTCTACGGCATCGATGGTGAAGATGACGCCGTCCGCAGCGGTGAGGAGGTAGGCGATGTCGCCGACGAAGTTGTTGTCGCCGGGAGTGTCGATGAGAAAGTGTGTGTTCTTGTTCCACTCGTACGAGGCAAAGCCCGGCTGAATGGACCCACGGCGTTTGATTTCCTCGGGTTCGGTATCGAGGACGGTGGTGCCTTCCTCTATCCTGCCGAGTCGGTTGATGACGCCGGTCTGGAGCAGCAGCATTTCGGCGACCGAGGTCTTTCCGCAGCCGCCGTGTCCTACAAGTGCGTAGGTCCGTTGGGTCTTGAGCGCATCCGACATTGGTCTCTCCCTTGGCTGTGTATTAATTCCGGGTGACCGCAGCGCTAGAGCGCACCGCTGAACCCGGAAACAGGTCCGCGGATAAGAAATTTCAATGAGTTAAAGCTATACGAAGCTCCCTTCAACGTTGTCAAGCGGCGAAATGCATACTCGCGCAGGTGTTGGCCCCAGCTTGTGCGTGGCGCGCAGGCCCCGGCGCGTGCGCTAAAGCGCAGGAGTGCCAGAGTGGCGGCAGGTTGCGACGGGGCGCTGGGGCGGCCGCGGCGCGGCGCAGAATGTTGGGGCGGGGCGGGCGTGCGGCGGAGTTTTCTGCCCACACAGTGGACAATTCCGCGCCTTTTGTGGGATTCAATAAGAAGGAAGTTCCGTCATTTTGGCGGGACTGCTGGGGCGTCTGGCATAAAGCGCGACGGGCGGGTCTGATTCGTCTTTTTCTGAGTTGCGGTATGCGTCCCGCCATCAAGCCGGGGTCTGTTCATGCAGAGTAGGCGATTTTTCCAGATGATTCTGGTTGTGCTGCTATGCCTTGCGGGGCATGGGGCCAGAGCCAACGGCCTTGTGACGCCCCTCACCGAGGAGGAGCGCGACTGGCTGTGGAAAAACGCCGCGGACGTCGTCTTTGTCTACGACCAGCAATTCCCGCCGTTTGAATTCTCCGACGAGGAGGGCCGCTTTTCCGGGCTTGGCGCGGACTACCTGCACCTTGTGGAGGAGAAGCTGGGCGTCAAGTTTTCGTATAAGACCCACCCGGACTGGAACACCGTTCTCAATATGCTCCGTACCGGCGAGGGCGACGCCATCACCGCGCTGACTATTACCAAGGACCGCGAGGATTATCTTATATACACCAACTCCTATGTGGAGGTGCCGTGTGTACTGCTGGTGCGCAGTGATGACCAATCCACATCAACGCTGGAGGACCTTAGCGGCAGGCGGGTGGCCGTGGTCAACGGCTACGCGACCCATACCTTCCTCAAAAATAGCTACGCCTCGCGCTTTGAAATCGTCCCTGTTCCCACGGCGCAGGCCGGGCTGCGCGACCTCGCCTTTGAGGTGGTGGACGCTTTTGTGGTGAACCTTGGGCTTGCGGCCTACTACATCGAAAAGGACGCCCTCTCGAACATTCGGGTGGCCGGGGACGCCGTGTATACCTACCGTTTCAGCTTTGCCGTGCGCAAGGACCTGCCCATCCTGCGCGACATTCTGCAAAAGGGGCTGGACAGCATCACTGAGGAGGAAGCACAGGCTCTGCGCGACAAGTGGTACAACATGGATGGGGACCGCAAGCACACCTTGTTCCTTTTGCGTATTGGCGGGCTGACCCTGCTGGCCGCGCTGGCTATTATTGTTGTCTTTTACGCCGTGAACAGGACGCTGAAGAAGCGCGTGCGCGAGCGGACCGAGGCCCTTGAATTCGAGCTGGAGGAAAAGGAACGCATCGCCGAGGAGTTGCGCCTGAGTCAGGAGCGGTACGCGCTGGTTGTCCAGGGGGCCAACGACGGCATCTGGGACTGGGACGTGGCGTCGGATTCCATCTATTTTTCCCCGCGCTGGAAGAGCATCATCGGCTATGCCGACCACGAGATAGACAACGAGGTGCGCGAGTGGATGGAGCGCATCCATCCGGATGACAAAGACATGGTCCTGCGCGTCAACCGCGAGTGCCGCGACGGCGTGCGTAGCCAGTTCGAGATTGAATACCGCCTGCGGCACAGGGACGGCAGTTACCGCTGGATTTTGGGCCGGGGCACGGGCGTGCGTGATGACTCGGGCCGCGCTTACCGTATGGCCGGAACCCACTCGGACATCACGGGCCGCAAGCGCGCCACCAACGAGTTGGCGAGGTCCAACCGGCTGCTGCGGGCGGTGCTGCACCAAGCGCCCTTTGCCATTGTCATCGCGCAGGGCAATGCCAAGTCGTGGATTATTACGGCATCCAACAAGGAGGCCGAGCGCCTGCTGGGCATCAACGAGGAGGCCGTGGGCACCACGGGCATGGTGGACGGCGAATTTGTCAATGCCGAGACCATCCGCTTCCGCGCCTACGACTTAGACGGCTGGGAGTTGCCGCGCCATAAATTGCCGTTGGCGATGGCGATGACGCAGGAAAAAGTGTTGAGCGGGATGGAGATGGTGGTGGTGCACACCTCGGGCGAGGAATACACCGTGCTGGTCAACGCCGTACCCGTGCATGACGAGCAGGGCGAGGTGGTCGCAGGCATTGCTATCTTTTTGGACATTACCGACCGCAAGCGCGCCGAGGAGGAGCGCAGGCGGCTGCGCAATATGCTCCAGTCCATCATTGACTCCATGCCGTCGGTGCTGGTGGCCCTTGATGGCGAGGGCCGCGTGACGCAGTGGAATACCGAGGCCGAGCATATGACGGGCCTGAGTTTTGACGACGCCGAAGGCCGCGCCCTGAGTGACGTCATGCCCGAACTTGCCGGAGAGACGGCGCTTGTTGAGGCGGCACTGGCCGAGCGCAAGCCGCAGGTTTCGCCACGGCGGGCGCATATGATGGGTGAGGGCGCCATGCGCTACGAGGACCTGACCGTGTATCCGCTGGTGTTTGAGGGATTCGAGGGGGCGGTTGTGCGCATAGACGACGTGACGGAACGGGCGCGCATTGAGGAAATGATGATTCAGGCGGAGAAGATGCTGTCCGTTGGAGGGCTGGCCGCTGGCATGGCGCACGAAATCAACAACCCGCTGGGCATCATTATGCAGTGTGCGGAGAGCATCTCCCGGCGTGTGTCGCCCGAGCTTTCCGCAAACACCAAGGCTGCGGGCGAGATTGGCATCGACCTTGGGCAAATGCGGCAATACATGGATGAGCGCGGCATTTCCGGGTATATTGATGGCATCAGGGATGCCGGAAGCCGCGCCGCAAAGATTGTGCAGAATATGTTGAACTTTAGCCGCAGCAGCGAGTCGCGCATTCAGGCCTGCGATCTGAATACCCTGCTCGACTCAACCATTGAACTGGCGGCCAACGACTACGACCTTAAAAAGAAGTTCGACTTCCGGCAGATTGAGATAGAGCGGCACTATGCCGCGAATCTGCCGCACACGCTGTGCAGTTCCACGGAGATTGAGCAGGTGTTTTTGAATCTGCTCAAAAATGCCGCGCAGGCCATGGCCGAGGCGGACCCGCCGCCCGAGACGCCGCGCATTACCATCCGCACGGCGCTGCAGCGCGCGGAGATACTCATAGAATTGACGGACAATGGTCCCGGCATGCCAGAGCATGTGCGCAAGCGCGTGTTTGAACCGTTCTTCACCACAAAGTCCGTGGGCACCGGGACGGGCCTTGGGCTGTCCGTGTCGTATTTTATCATATGCACCAATCATGGCGGCCAGTTTGACGTGGAGTCGGCACCCGGCAAGGGCGCCAAGTTCACCATCCGGCTGCCGGTGAGGGAGGCCTCCGCATGAGCCGAGAAGAACCCGTCATACTTGTGATCGACGATGAAGAGTTCATCAGAGGCACACTGGTGGACTTCTTCGAGGACTGTGGATTTGAGGTCCATGCCGCCGGAAGCGGTGAGGAAGGGCTGGAGGTGCTGCGCCGCATCGGCCCGGACCTAGTCACCGTGGACATGCGCCTGCCGGGGATGGACGGCAACGACTTTATCATGAAGGCCAAAGCCGAAGCGCCGGACCTGATGGTGCTTATTTTTACCGGGTCCGCGGATTACGTGCTGCCGCAGGCGCTACGCGACATGGGCCTGACGCCGCGCCACGTGTTCAGCAAGCCCGTGCGGTCCATGGAGGCCCTTGTGGACGCGCTGGACGACCTCTACGGCGTGAAGGTTGAGTGGTAGGATGAAACGGCGGCGGGCCGGATACCCATGGGTATCCGGCCCGCCGTGCGTGCGAGTATGTCGGCTCTGGCTTACTGCCAGAGGTCCAGTTCCTCGGAAATGAGCTTATCCGCGATAAGGCGGCCGTTTGGCGAGTAGGTGCCGTTTTGGACCTGCTCCTTCAAGCGGGCGACTTTGTCCTCGCGCGTGTCTGGGGCTTCCGCCGCGACCTCGCGCGCTGTGGAGAGCAGGCGGGCGTCTCCGCTGACGGAGACGGCGTCCCGTGCTTCACCCGACGAATTTTTGACATCGGGCGAAAGCTCTTCACGTTCGCGGTCTTGCTGGATCTTCAGCTGATCGTAGGGAGTCCTTCCCGGACCGATACCCTTGATATCCACGATGTTCCCTCCCTTGAGCCTGGGCTGGTGCCTGCGGCTCCATCTCTAAAATATGCACCGGAGACCGGAGTGTCAAATGGCTCTGGCGGTGTCTGGTGGCTGCGGTGAATTCTGTGTTGAATCCTGCTGTAGATGAAATGCAGTTTTCATGCCTGAACAGATGTCAGCTCCGGTGCGTGGCAAGGGACAGCGCGGCGGTGCGGGGGAATCAGCCCCCAACCGAGGGGATGAGCTCTCCCTTGGAGTTGTACACGGGCGACGCTTCAATGGCGATAAGCCGTGAGGCCATGCCCGGGTCCGCGTACACTTCGCGCTGCAGCTTTGCCTTTTGGATGTCCTTCATGGAATTGGCAAGGGACTTCTGACGGTCCGCCGAAAGGACTTCCCAACCATTGGTCGATGCGTTTGAGATGCTTGATATGGCCATGTCGAAACCTCCATGTTTCGGGTATGGCATTCGCGACCATGCCGTCCGGTTGCTGTTACAGTCTCTATCGGCCGGGTGTGCAAAAAACTTTAGCAAAGACTGTGGCGTATGGATTGTGGGAAATATCAGGCACTCTCGGATGGTGTGCGCAGCTTGGGGCAACTGTTTTGCAAAAGACATATGGAGCATCCGCCCTGCCACGGCATGGGAGTGACCAGCGCGTAGCGCCGCTCAAGAGTCGTTTCCGATGTCCAGACAAGGCCAAAGCGGTCCGAAACCGCCGCCAGCTCCGGATTCGGCGCAGGGACCGGGGCGCAGCCGTGCTGCGCAATTTGCGGCACCAACTGCGCCGTGGCCGCCATCAGCAGGTTCAGCGCCAGCACATGCAGCAGAAAGGACGCGCGCGGCTCCGTGCTCCAGCAGCCATCAATTTCGTCCTCCACCGCTTTGTCCAGCCACGCCAGCAGGCGCGTGCCGCCGCCGGTGCGCACCGCGCACGCCGTAAGGCGCTCGGTCCAGCGGTCCCACGTGGCCGCAAGGCGCTGGGTTTCCGCCTCGCTCAGCGCAGGGGCCTCGGCAAGCTCGCAAAAGCGGGCGGGGTCAAAGGGCGGGCGGGGTGTAAAACGGGTGGAGCCGGGGGCCATACTTCTTTCTCCTCAAGCGCGCCGCTTTTGCGGCACGGGTGGATGTGTCATAAAGAAACTGCAGGCGCAGACCAGCGTCCGGCCGCGGCCCATCCTACGCCAGAATGCGGTCACCGTCAGCCCTTGGGGTGGACTTTGCGCCGCGCCGGGGGCATCATAGGAGTGTCTGGCCGCAGCCATCGTCAGGGCGGCGCGCGGCCATCCCCAGCACCGTGAGGCCCATATGCTTATTTTGTACGATTCCCAGCACGCACAAGCCTTCCGGCGGATGTTTCGCCGGTTGCCGCCCTATACGCTGTATAATTTGAAGGAGTCGCGCGCGGCCGAGATGGCCCAGCGCGAAGCCGCCCGCGCCGCAGGCTTTGCCCAGCGGACGCAGATGGGCGTCGCCCCTTCCGACCGCATGGGCATGCACCCCACCATGACCCTCGACCCCGCCGCAAACAGCCGCTTTTCCGGAAGCGAGGTGCTCCCCGAGGTGAACACCGGGCGCATCATGGTTGCCCAGTCCTAAGCCCCCACCACCGTCCATCTCTCGTTCATGAAAAAACGCCACCCGGTTCTCCCGTGGTGGCGTTTCGTTGTTGTGATGCGCTTTAGATGCCAGTAATTTTAATGGCTCCTCCGTCCCGGAGCGACGGCTTGGCCTTATGTAGCGCCTTGCGGAGCATGCGCGCTTCGTACAATTCAGGATTGATGGACAGGCTTTCCTTGAGGAGCTTCATCGCCTGATCAAATTCCTCCGCCTCAAAGTGCGCGCGGGCAATGTTGAAGAGCAGGTGGTCGTCCTCGCCCGTCAGCTCCTGCGCGCGCTTGTAGTAGCGGATGCACTCCTTGAACATGCCGTTGCGCCGCAGCCGGATGCCAAACTCGTTGAACAGGTGCTTGTGCTGCTCCGTAAAGGCCGCATCCAGCGTGACCAGCTTGTCCAGCACTGCCTGCGCCTTTTTGTTCTCGCCTCGTTCGAGGTACGTCAGCCCAATGCCGAAGTTGGCGCGGATGTGGTCCTCGTCAATCTCCAGCGCATTGGTGTACTGAAATTCCGCGCTATACAACTCGCCCTTTTCCCGGTGCTCGTCCCCTTCGTCCACGGTTTGCTCAAGCTGGCGCATGCGCGGGGCCGTGTGCGTCATGTACAGGTCCGGCTCCGGTGAATACTTCTCCAGCACGGTCTCTGGGGAGATGGGCTTGGTGCTGCCCGTTGGGATAAGGTTCTTGTTGACCGGCCGGATGGTCGTCTTGCCGTCGGCGTCGCGCTCAACAAACCACAGCGTTTTGCTGATCTTGCGCTTTTTGGTCGCGCCAAAGCCAACAGTGTTCGACTTCCTCTCCGAAAAAATCCCCGCGAACGGGGTGGGGAGGGTCTTAAAAGAGGCATCCGTGGCAAGTGGTTCTGTCATGGGCAATGCGCTTTGTTTATATGTCGTCGCCGTGGTCGAAGAGGCGGTGGACGTGGTATGCTTTCCTCAACATATTGATGGAACCACCCGCGAGAATAAAGACCCTAGAACCTTTGGTAGGGGCGGATATTCGCGATTATCGCACCAAGGGTCCGTTTTTCTCGACGAAGCGTGTGCACGCTTTCGATCAAGGAGTTGCCGTGTGTTTGCAGTGATTTGCAGCGCAAGAAAAAAGCGCCGTCTGGTCGACTTTTTCCGGAACCGTTTGATTGCCTTGGCAGTTCTTTTCACCCTTTTTTCGCCCGTCTGCGTCAATGCAGGCTATCTGGGCGGCGTGGATGCGAAGGCGCTTCAGGATATCGTGGATGATTCCACAGGCCGCGTTGTGGTGTTGTCCTTTTGGGCTACGTGGTGCCCGCCCTGTGTTCGCGAGATGCCGGACTTTATGGCCCTGCGGCGCAGCGTCCCCGATGACGAGATGCGCCTCATCGGCATTTCTCTCGATTTCGACGAAGATTCCCTCAAGACGTATGTGGATGAGAATAAGGTCAATTTTCCCATTTATCGTTCTACACCGGGCCTTGCGAAGCATTTTGAGGTGGAAGGCGTTCCGAAACTCATGGTATGGGATGCACAAGGGACCCTGCGCGTCGACCACGTAGGGTATGTGCCCGGAGACGTGCTGCGCGCCCTCGTCATGCAGTTTCTCCCCGAGCACACCGGCGACGGCCCCCAGTCCAAGGAGGAAATGAATCCGGGGAGTTGACTATGCGTCTGCTATGTCTCACCGTATTGGTAACGGCATTCGTCAGCATGCCCATTGCATCAGCGCATGCTGGCAAGCCGCAGGCCTTCGCCGCCTTCGTCACAGGCGGCAGTGTCGCCCGCGCCACGGCCGTTGTGGTTCGTCAGGCCCTGCCCGGGCTGCGCGCCGAGGTGTACGCCAGCAAAGTCGGTGAGCATGTCGTCCATTACCTGTACGTCAGCCACCCAGAGCTTGAGTACGAAGATATTTGCCGCCGCCTCGGCGGTGCCAGCTGCCCCGCACTGCGGAAAGCCGGACCACAGGCGACAAGCGCAAGGCGTAAAGGCCCTGTCCTTGAGGAACCCAACAAGGAGAAGCCAATGACAAAACAGTTTTCCTTCGTGAAGTACGAAAACGAGGTGCTGCCGGAGTACAGAAACAAGCTCAGCCTCGCGGAAACCGCAGAGGACGTGCGGACCTGCTTCGGATACACCGTCCGCGAGCTGTTCGCCAAAGCCCTGAACGGTGAAGAACTCGTGGACGAAGACGACATCATCCTCGAAGCGGAAAACGAAAAGGGGTACGAAATAAGCGAAAAAGTGCGCAACAACGAGACCGTCGCCGTCCTTTGGGAAGGCTCAGACCTCAAGCGCGTTATGAAAAACATCGCCGACTCCGCGCACAAGCGCATCATGCGCATCGACAAACACCCCGAAAAGACCGACGCCAAGATCCGCAACTAAGCCAAACACTGCACCAACATTACAACGCCCCGCCAACGCGGGGCGTTTTTTTATGGACGGCAGGAGGATACTGGGCGTTGGCGCTGTGCCGTTGTGGTGGGGGGCGCTGTGGCGTTGTGGTGGAGAGGGCGGCAGGGCTTTTTGTGCTCCGCAGGTTTAAGGGCCGTGGGCCCTTAAAAATCCCATGTGCGCACAGACCGGGTGCTCTTGGATGGGGCGGTCGTCACCCCTGACGGCTCCCGTCCGTGTGGGTGTTTTGGGAGGGCGCTGTGGTGTTGTGGTGGAGAGGACGGCTGGTTTTTTTGTGCTCCGCAGGTTTAAGGGCCGTGAGCCCTTAAAAATCCCGTGTGCGCACAGGCCGGGTGCTCTTGGATGGGGCGGTCGTCACCCCTGACGGCTCCCGTCCGTGTTTATGGGGAGAGATTTTTTTGGGGGCGTTGGTGGTGCGTGAAGAACAAAGAGAAGGCAGAAGACCCCGCCCACCCACCCTTATTTTTCGGGCGGCTTCCGCCCGAAAAATCCTGGGGATTCTCAAGGGTATCATACCCTTGAGCCGCCGGAGGCACTGCCTTTCTTTCTTTCTTTCTTTCTTCTAAACGGTCTCGCTCACGTGCAGCACGTCATTTTTACGGCGAAGTTTGGTGGTGATGTCGTTTGGTCCGGTGGTTTTGAGGAGGTAGCGCAGGTGTCCGAGGTTGGCGTCGATGGCGTTTTGATACGGGTCGTGGTCGAGGCCGAAGCGGTGGAGGAAGTGCAGTCGCATGAACCGGGTGACGGCGCCTAGGTCGTGGTCGAGGCGTGGCCGGACGACGTTGTGGTAGAAGGGCGCGGTTTTTTGGAACAGGTCGCGCTGGGTGACGTAGCCGGGGATGCGGGCTTCCTGAAATTCCTTGAAGAGGAGCGGCAGTTTTTCGAGGTACTTACGGTCGGCGAGTTGGGCGATGAGGTCGGCTGCTCCAACGATGAGGCCGGCGTCTTTGGCGTCTGGTGTTGGGAAGGCAATGTCTGCTGGTGTAAGGGCGAGGCGTGTGCAGTCGATGGCGCTGGCGATGGCGTCGCAGGTGTGGGCGGGGACGGCGTGTGTGGCGAGAAGGCTGCGCATGATGGCGATGGAGCGGTCCTCGTGCCCGATGGTGTGCTTTGCGCCGGTGCCGCTGGTGTCGGTTTCGTCCTGCAGCATGCCGGAGTCGTGGAAATAGGCGGCGACGACGGCGACTGTGAACAGATTGGCGGACACGGTGCGTGTGGTGCTGATGCCGTGCACAAGGCGCGCGGAGGCGAGCACGACGGAGAGGGTGTGCTCCAAGTCGTGGTAGGGCGCGGTGCTTTTGCGGTAGCCGGGCATATCGCCGCGGAACAGGCGCAGAATCGCGGCGTGGGTGTCCGTGATAATGCTGGGAAGATGCCCGAGGCCGCAGTCGGCGTGCAGGCGCTTGACTTCACGCAGAATGGTGGCGGTATCCGGTGCAATGGTGCTGTTACTCAGGGCCGGAGCGGTGTGCGTGTCAGTGGTCTGGGGCATGATTCTTCCAGTTCGGACGGAGGAATGAACGATGGCGGCGCTGCTGGGAGCGCCGCGGCTTCTGGCCTGAAAAACCGCCCGGAAGGCAGGTTTGTCATGTAGGTTATCCTATATCGATTGTGAATGCAAAAGGTCTTATGTGGTGGGCGTTGCGGGGGATTTTGGTGGCGCAGAAAGGGCCGCCCGCCGTGGTGGCGGGCGGGGGTTATTCGGGGAAAATGGGCGGGACGAGATGCGTGGCGGTGAGGGCCTGCTTCATGTCGTCCAGCGCTTGCGGAAGAGATATGATGAAGGCGCGAATTTCGTCCCGGACGCGGGCGTAGTGGGCGAGGGCTTCGGCTTCTGTTGCGGCGTTTTGGGCGAGCTGAGGCGGGTCGTCAAACCCGCGGTGCACAACGGTGGCCCGTCCGGGAAAGCGGGGGCATGTCTCCTTGGCGTTGCCGCAGAGGGTGATGACGTAGTCAAAATTGAGGTCCGGGAGTACCTCAAGGGTTTTGGAGGACTGCCCGGAAATATCCACTCCGGCGTCGGCCATGGCGCGGACGGCAAGGGGATTGAGGCCGTGCTTGACGATGCCTGCGCTTTGGGCGTGGATGACCGGGGCCTTGAGGTGCCGGGCAAAGCCCTCGGCCATCTGGCTGCGGCAGGAGTTGCCGGTGCAGAGGAACAAAATGCGTATGGGAAATGGTGGAACGTTCATGGGCAGGAGGGTACAGAGGCCGTGTTACGGCTTTGTGACGGGGCGGCCTTGCAAATGGAGGGAAGCTGTGCAAGCTAGGGCAAGCACACTGTGTGAGGAATCCGGAATAAGGAAGACCTGAGACATGTTTGAGATTTTTGCAGTTGCTGTAGCGCTGGCCATGGACGCCTTTGCGGTGTCCGTTGCGGCGGGGGCGGGGATGAGCACCCGGTCGTGGCGGCCTGTGGCGCGCCTTGCGTGGCACTTTGGCCTGTTTCAGGCGATGATGCCTGTTGCCGGGTGGTGGATGGGCCTTTCCGTGCGCGCGTTTGTGGAGAATTGGGCGCATTGGTGCGCCTTTGGCCTGTTGTTCCTTATTGGCGCGCATATGTTTGTGGAGGCCTTGAAGGACGAGTGCGAATGCACGGACACCGACCCGACGCGCGGGCTGTCGCTGGTGATGCTCTCTGTCGCCACCAGTATTGATGCGTTGGCGGTGGGCGCCAGTTATTCGTTGATGGGCCGTCCTATCCTGTTGCCTGCAGTGATTATTGGTGTGGTGGCGTTTGTGTTTACTGCCGCTGGCGTATGGGGCGGCCGCCTCCTTGGGCAGTCGTGCTGCCTTGGGCGCTACGCCGGTATGGTCGGCGGCGTCACCCTGATGGGCATTGGCGTGAACATCCTGCGCGAGCACGGAGTCTTCTCGGCTTTGCTGTAGCCCGCCTTTTCTTTCTTCTCCCGATTTTTGTCTTTCCCCTCTACTCCCGGCGTGGTGTTTGAGGTATGCTAGGAAGTGTGTCCGCACTGACCGGTCCTGTCTTTGCGTGAAGCGTACTGGGAGGCATACCCGTTGAGGCCCCGCGACGAATCGATTCTGGAACACGCCGCTATTCCTGCCATGATTGTGAGTGGCGAGGGCATTGTCCTGTGGGCAAATGCCGTCGCGCGGGAGCAGTACGGCCTGCGCGAGGACGACCCGGATGGCCTTGCCGGGTTTGGCGACGCCATTGTTCCGTATCCTGCCGAAGCGCTGAGCCATGTGTGGAAGAGCGGAGCCTTTGCCGTGGAGGCCCAGCACACGGTGGACTCGCGGGTCTACAACGTGGAGCTTGCCGTTTCTCCTGCCAAGTGGGGGGAGAAAAAGGCCATGCTGTGCCTGGTGCATGATATTTCCGTCCGCAAGCAGGTAGAGGCCACACTTATTGAAAGTGAGCGCCGCTGCCGCGCCATTATTGACAACGCGCAGGAAGGCGTCTTCCGCCTCGCCCCGCATGGGCGGGTGCTCCGGGCCAATCCAGCCCTTGCGCGGATTCTTGGTTTGCCATCCCCACTCAAGGTCATGGAACTGCCTGGGCTGTCGGCGATGTTCGTCCGGCCCGAGGAGTTTGACAAATTCATCGCCGCCTTGGCGCTTGATGGGGTGGTGAGCGATTATCAGTGCCAGATGCAGCGCGCGGACGGGACGCGCATTCTGGTGTCCATGGACGCGCGGGGGCTTGAGGATTCCGAGGGGCGATTCTTCTGCGCGGAGGGCTTCCTGCGGGATATCACGGAGATGGACGCCGCCGTGCGGGGGCTTGAGTACCGCATGAAGCTGGAGGCGCTGGTCTCGCAGTTGACGCGGCGCTTTGTCAGCGACAGGGGCAGCGATATCAACGCCGTCATCCGCGACGCGCTGCAACAGATTGGTGAGTTTGCGCAGGTGGACCGGTGCTGCGTGTTTCGGCTGACGCAGGATGAGCGGCACATGGTGCAGTCGTACACGTGGCGCGAAAAGCAGACCACGAAGTGCCCGGCATCCGCGCGGGACGTGGCGCTGTCCGTGATTCCGTGGTGGGTCGACACGCTTAAGGCGGGGACGCGGGTGGTGCTGGCCTCGCTGGATGATGTGCCGCAGCAGGCGCGGGGCGAACGCAAATGGCTGGAAAAACGGCAGGTGAGCGCCCTTGCCGCTGTACCGATGTTTACCGGAGGCAAATGGGTTGGCTGCATGACCTTTGAGCGGCTGACGGGCGGCGTGTTGTGGTCGGAGGGCGATTTGCGGCTGTACGAGGCCTTAGCGGACGTCATCAGTAGCGCGCAGGAGAGCCGCCGGGTGGCCGAGCAGTTGGCGCGCAGCGAGGAACGCAACCGTACTCTTGTGGAAAACATGCAGGAGGGGCTGATTATTACGGATGCGGAGCTTCGCATTACCTATGTGAACCGCCGCGTGTGCGAGATGCTGGGCAAGGCGCGGCCCGAGGTGCTGGGCGAAACGGTTTTGGAATTTTTGGATGAGGCGAATCGCGAAAAGATGCTGGAGGAGCACGAAAAACGCCAGATGGGCAGCTCCGAGAGCTTTGAGCTGACCTGGGTTGGGCCAGAGGGGCGCGAGGTGTTCTCCCTTGTGTCGCCAACGCCGCTGTTTACGGAGGAGGCGGAATTTGAGGGTGCGTTTGCCGTGGTTATGGACGTGACGGAGCGCAAAAAGCTGGAGAGCCAACTCCTGCAGGCGCAGAAGCTGGAGTCCATCGGTCAGTTGGCTGCGGGCATCGCGCATGAAATCAACACCCCGGCGCAGTATGTGAGCGACAATTTGCGCTTTGTTAAGGACGCGTTTGACGACGTCATTGGCGTGCTGTCGGCGTGCCGCGCGGCGTCCAGCACATGCACCAGCGGCACGGAACAGGAACGGGCGCAGGCCGCGGGCAAGATGATTGAAACCATGGAAGAGGCGGACGTGGACTACCTGCTGGAGGAAGTGCCCGCCGCCATTGACCAGACGCTGGACGGTGTGGACCGCATCGCCGTCATTGTGCAGTCCATGAAGAAGTTCGCCCACCCCGGCGAAAGCGGCAAGGTGGGCACGGATTTAAACGACGCCCTGCGCAATACCATTACCGTTGCCAGCAACGAGTGGAAGCAGGTGGCGGATGTGGAATACAACCTTGATGACGCCCTGCCGCCGGTGACCTGTTACGCGGCGGAGCTGAATCAGGCGTTTTTAAATTTTGTGGTGAACGCCGCTCAGGCCATAGAGGCCAAGGTGGGCGCCACCGGAGAGCGGGGGACGATATATGTGTCCTCGGCGCAGGCGGATGGCGGCGTGGAACTGCGTTTTCGCGATACGGGCACCGGCATGCCGGAAGATGTGCGCAAGCGGGTGTTTGATCCCTTCTTTACCACCAAGGAGGTAGGCAAAGGCACGGGGCAAGGGCTGGCCATGGCACACGGCATTATTGTGGAGAAGCACGGGGGCAGGCTCTCCGTGGAAAGCGAGGAGGGCCAAGGTGCGGAATTCATCATCTGGCTCCCTTTGGATGCGTAGACCGGAAGGAGACCCAGTCGTATGAGCAGACGGATTCTCTTTGTGGATGACGAGTCCAATGTCTTGCAGGGGCTGCGGCGCATGCTGCGGCCCAAGCGGCAGGAATGGGACATGGCCTTCGCTGCCAGCGGCGAGGAGGCGCTTCGTCTGTTGGACGAAAAGCACTTTGACGTGGTGGTCACGGACATGCGCATGCCCATGATGGATGGCGCGGCGCTGCTGCACGAGGTGATGGAGCGCCATCCCGGGGTGGCGCGCATTGTGCTGTCCGGCCACTCGGACCTTGACCTTGTGGTGCGCTCTGTCCTGCCTGCACATCAGTACGTCTCCAAACCCTGCTCACCGGAAAAGCTGCAGGATGTCATCTCCAAGGCGCTGGAGGTGCAGGACATCGTTTCCGTGGATACCCTGCGCGAGATGGTGTCGCGCATTGAGTCGCTCCCGTCGCTGTCCGAGGCATACCACCAGCTGACGGAGGAGATGAACAAACCCGAGCCGTCCATTGCCAAGGTGGGGGAAATTATCTCGCACGACATCTCCATGAGCGCCAAAATCCTCAAGCTGGTGAACTCGTCGTTCTTTGGGTTTGCGCGGCATATCTCCAGCCCGGAGCAGGCTGTGGCGCTCCTCGGGCTCAAGGTCATCAAGGCCCTTGTGCTGTCCGTGAATATCTTTTCGGAATTTCACAGCGAGGAGCTGCGGCAGTATTCGCTGTCCGGCCTGTGGGACCATAGCATGCGGGTGTCCACCCTGTGCCGCGACATTGCGGCGATGGAAAAAATGGACGCCAAGATGCAGGACGAATGCTTTATTGCGGGCCTGCTGCACGACGTGGGCAAGCTCATCCTCGCGTCCACATTTACGGACCGGTACAACACCATGCTCACGCAGGTGCGCGAGCAAAACCGCGTGGTGCGGTGGATGGAATTCGAGACTTTTGGCACCACGCATGCCGAGGTGGGGGCCTATCTGATGGGGCTGTGGGGCTTGCCGGATGCGGTGGTGGAATCCATCGCCTTCCATCACGCGCCCATGTATCCGGAGCGCGGTCTGAGCACCGTTGGCGTGGTGCACGCCGCCAATTGGCTGGACCATGCGTATTATGTCCTGCACAGCAACTACGCCATCCCGGAGCTGGACGAGGAATACCTGCGCGTTGCGGGTGTTGGCGACAGGATAGAGGCATGGAAGGAGCTGGTGGTGTCACCGGAAGAGAGGGAGGAGCATGGCGACGAAGAAACATAGAATCCTCTTTGTGGATGACGACACAAATCTGCTCGCCGCCTACTCGCGCCAACTGCGCAAACGCTACGACGTGGAGACGGCAAACAGTGGCGTGTTGGCGCTTCGGACCATCGCGGAGAAAGGCTCGTTCAGCGTGGTGGTGTCGGACTTTCGCATGCCCGGCATGGACGGATTGCAGTTTCTTGCCGAGGTCAAAGACATGCTTCCCGATGCTTCGCGCATTCTCCTGACGGGGTATGCGGAGCTGGACGTGGCCATCAAGGCGGTGAATGAGGGGAATATCTTTCGCCTGCTCACCAAGCCTTGCCCGCCGGAAATCCTTGTGCGGGCGCTGGCCGATGGCGCGCGGCACTACGAGCTCATTATTTCTGAGCGCGAACTGCTGGAGGAGACCCTCAAGGGCAGTGTGGCTATGCTGAGCGATGTGATGTCCGTCATCCGGCCCGATGTGTTCGGGCAGGTATCGCGCATGACGCCCTACGTGCGCAAGCTGGCCATCATGGTGGAGGACCCCAATCCGTGGCGGACGGAGACGGCGGCCATGCTTTCGCTGCTGGGCTATATCACCCTGCCGGAAAAGCTGGTGCGCCGCGTGAACCTTGGCCGCCAGCTGAACCCCGGCGAGTACGCCATGTTTTCGGAGCATACGGACATCTGCGCCCGCATTGTTACGCGCATTCCGCGTATGGAGGAGGTGGGGCGCATCATTGCCTATCAGGACAAGCTCTTTGACGGCAAAGGCCTGCCGCAGGACTCCGTGGCCGGGGAGCTTATCCCCCTTGGCTCGCGGATTATCAAAATCGTGCTTGATTTCGACAGACTCCAGCAGGCTGGGCAGGACAAGCAGGAGGCCTATTCGTCGCTGACCAAGCGTGGCGGCTGGTACGACCCCAAGATTTTGGAGGCGTTCAAGAAGCTGCTGGGTGATGAGGGGCGCTTCTGCGTGCGGCAGGTGGCGATTGATAATTTGCAGGAAAATATGGTGCTGGCCGAGGACGTCACCCTGGAGCGCAACGGCAAGTTTATCCGCGTGCTGGCGCGCGGACAGGAGATGACGCGGGTGAGCATTGCGTACCTGAAGAAGTACCACCAGAATTTTGGCATCAGCAATGTCGTCAAGGTGCTTATCCCGTGGGAGGACGAAGGCGGCGAAGGCGGCGAAAGCATGGAGGATGTGCAGGCGCCGCCCGAAGACGGCAAATGAGTGGAGGCTGGCGCGCCAGTGGCGTGCCAGCGCCGAGGGGCCATGCGCACGGGCGCGGGCTGGCGGGGGGCGTTAAAGCGGAAGGGCGCGGCGGCTGAGGGCGTGGGCCATAATGAAAGAGGCCGCACATGGCGCAGCAGAGGGCTGCCATGTGCGGCGCTGTGTATTTGAAGGGCTAAACTTCCTGAATGGGGTGGACTTCGTTGCAGTAGTCGTCCCACTCCGCGCACGTGTTTGCCAGGTCCTCCACGTGCTGTTTGCCGCAGGAGTCGCAGGTGAGCTGTACCTGCGGTGCGCGGCCTTCCAGTTCCTTGCGCGCGGGGCGTCCTTCCAGCTTGTCCTGCGTGCGGCCTGTCAGCTCTTTGTTGACGTCGTCCGGGGAGGCTTCCAGCTCTTTGAGTTCGCGGGCGGTGAGTTGCAGGGTGGCGTCCTTGCCGCACAGGGGGCAGTGGGCCTCAAGGGTATACGTCTTGGTCATACATCCTCCGCGTTGTGCGTGCCGGGCTGTTGTGGCGCGCTGTTCGCCGTGTGGCGGCCTGCTGTTTTGGGCAGGGCGCGCCGGAGCGGCCGGGTGATGGTTCTGCAAGTACGCACTCATCATTGCGGACAACGAAGGCGCGGTCAACCCTGCCAAGGGGCGGCCGCCCTTTTGCCCGCCGCGCCCCCTAACCGGGGAAAAAGCGCCATTGCGGCTGTTGCCACAGGGTGGGGGAGTGGTTACATATGGACTCTTGCGCCCAAAAATGGGCGCGTGGAGTGATAGACATGGATATGGAAACAACCGACGCCCTCCATCAGGATGGGGGGCAGCGTGAAGGCGGATTGTCCAAGGGCGTGTTGTATGTCGCCGTGGGCACCGTCTTTTTCAGTTTGGCCAGCGTCCTCGTGAAAACGACCGGACAGCGCCTGCCCTTTATTGAGATTGTTCTCGGGCGCAGCGTGTTCGGCATTATGCTGTGCTGGTGGCTTATGCGCCGCAGCGGCGCGCCGTGGATTGGCACGCACCATGTGCCGCTGCTTCTGCGCGGTATTTTGGGCTTTGGCGGCCTTGCCGGGTCGTTCTACGCCATCACGCATATGCCTCTTGCGGACGCTATTGTGCTCTTTTACTGCAACCCGGTCATCGCGGTGCTGCTGTCCTTCGTCTTCCTTGGCGAGCGCATGGACAGGCGCGCCATGCTGTGCATCCCGCTGTGCCTTATGGGCGTGGTGCTGGTGACCAAGCCGCCGTTCCTTTTTGGTGCGGGGGCGGTGGAAATCTCCGGGCTGGCCTACGCCGTGGCCCTGCTTGCCGCCGTGTCCGTGGCGGGCGCGTATGTGAGCATGCACCACCTTGGGGGGCGCGAACATCCGCTGACCATTGTGGTGTATCTGTACATTGTGTCCGTGCCGTGCGCGCTGCTTGGCAGCCTGCCGGTATGGGTAACGCCGAACCTGCTGGAAATTACGATGATGGCGGGCATTGGCGTGCTGACGCAGGTGGCCCAGATGTGCCTGACGCGCGGACTGGCTATGGAATCCACAGGAACGGCCACCGCAACGGGCAGCCTGCAAGTGGTGTTCACCGCCATATGGGGCATGCTGTTCTTTGGGGAATTCCCCGATGGATTGGCCTTTTTTGGTGCAGGGTTCATCATCCTGAGCACCCTGATCCTTTCCGGCACCATCCGGTTGCCCCGCCGGCGCCAGCGCGCGTGCTGACGGGAGCGGCGCGGTAACGTGTCATAATAAAACGGGACGAAGCCTTGCGGTTTCGTCCCGTTTTTTTGTGTGCGTGTGTGCGGCGGCTAGCGGCCGGGGGCGTAGCCCCAGTCGTCCAGCTTGCTGGCGGCCCAGTTGGCGCGCTGGCCTTGGCCGCCGGTGGCGGTGATGTAGCGGTTGTATTCCCACGCGGCGGCGGAGCGGTCGCCCATGCCCTCAAGGGCAAGGCCCTTGTAAAAGGCGGTGCTGGGGTTGCCGGGGAGCGCCTTTTCGTAGGCGTGGAAGGCGCGCAGGGCGGACGGGTAGTCGTTCTGGGTCAGGCTGGCAAGGCCGATGACCTGATCCGCCTGCGGCTCCGTGGGTTTGATGGAGTGGGCTGCGTCGGCGTAGCGCTTGGCCTCGGCCTCGCGCCCCTGCGCCAGCTGGCATTTGGCCATCATCAGGTTGCCCGCGTAGTCGTCCGGAATCTGCTTCAGTGCGGCGGAGAAGTGCGACTCGGCCTCGGTGAAGTCCTTTTTGACCATGTACTTGGCACCGGTCTGGAGCTTTTCAATGCCGTCCTTTTTGGCGCGCAGGGCGGCGGTGTTGTCCATGTAGCGGTCGCGGTACACGGGGTTGGATGTGGCCTTGGCGTAGTTGTAGCGCATTTCCTCCTTGGCGGTCTCAAGGCGTTCTTCGCTCATGGGGTGCGAGGCAAAGAGGAGTTCCGTGGCGGAGGGCTTTGAATCGTGCAGGTCCACAAGGTGCTGTTGCAGGCCCACCATGCCCTTGGGCGAATAGCCGCTGCGCGTCATGTATTCCATGCCCAGTGCGTCGGCTTGGCGTTCGTCCTCGCGGCTGTAGAAGGCCAGCAGCGCGCCAGAGGCGACGCCGCCCATACCCGCAGCGATTTCGCCATAGCCCTTGCCAAAGGACGCGGCGTAGGCCGCAAGGCCGGAAGAAAGCAGGGACACGGCCATGCCCTTGGACATGCGCGAGGCCGAATGCCGCGCGTTAACGTGTCCCATCTCATGCCCCAGCAGGGCGGCGAGTTCGGCTTCATCTTCCAGCGTCAGCAGAATGCCGCGCGTGCACGCGATGGACCCGCCGGGAAAGGCGTAGGCGTTGACATACACCGCATCCACGCACCGGAACGAGTAGGGCATATCCGGGCGGTGGGTGTACTGGGCCATGCTCTTGCCCGTTTCACTCAGGTAGGCGTTGAGGGCCGCGTCGTCTGTGGGGCCGTAGTCGTTGGAGAATTGGAGGGGGGAGCGCTCCTTGTCCAGCTGGATTTCGCTGGATTTGGACAGCAGCATGAACTGCTGCTCGCCCGTGACGGGGTTCTTGGCGCACCCCGTTGCCGCGCCAAGGGCGCAGATGCCTGACATATAGAGAAAATCCCGTCTGGAGAGGGACTGCTTCATTGGAAGACCTCCTTCATTCATAGAGGTCTTTGCATAGCACAGACGCGCGGCGCTTGGTAGTGCGCGCGCAGGGGCAGGGCCGGACAAACCCCATACGCGGAGCGCTCTGCCACGCGGTGACGCGTCCACCTGCGGGGGCGGCAGAGAGAAAATGTACAGAAATGTGCGGATGCACTACACTGCACATCAACTGTTGTGTCGGGTTGGGGACATGTGTGGGGCAAAATGATACACGTTTCTCACAAAAAGCAGGAAAAATCCGGCAAAAGCACCGCCGCCACAAGGTTTGCGGCGATTTGCAAGCAGTATTCGTTGCTTGAGCAAAATTGCACAAAGTGCGGCATTTTCGTCATAGGCACGACGATACCGCCTTGCCGGACTCTGGAGAAAAAATTTTCTTTATGAGACGTGAGAATCATATATCATCTGGAAATTTAAAAAAGAGTGTTGGATTTCAGTGTGTTGAGCTTAATGAGAAGGGAGAATCGCGTATTAATAGCCCGCTTGACAATGTGAAATCCAGCACATAAGGGGGAGTGAAGCCGAGTGCTTACTCGGTAAACCCGAGCGCGCACTCGGGCTAGGAGATGCAATGTCGTACAAAGAAAAGATACTTGAAACAGCAGCGGCGCTTTTTGCAGCCAAAGGCTACAAGGACACGTCCATTGCAGAGCTTTCGCGCCTTACCGGCGCGGCTGAAGGCACGATTTTCCATCACTTCAAGAACAAAGAGGAAATCTACATCGGTGTTCTTGAAGCGACGAAAAACGGCATCGTCAGCCGCGTGGAGGACGCGGTTTTTGCAAAGGGGTCCGGGTCTGGGCTGGAAATGGTGAAGGATCTTGTCGCCCTCTTCTTCCGTCTCTCCGAGGAGATGCACGTGGAGTTCAGGCTCCTTTTCCGCTCGCATCTGTATCATCTTGCCGGGACCAATCCCGCCCTCCGGGAAGATGTGGAAGCCATTTACAACTGTTTTGTGGACATGCTGGTGGAGGCCATCCAGAAGGGTGTGGCCGATGGTTCCATCCGCAGGGACGTGTCCCCCAATGGTCAGGCCCTGATACTGTTTTCCATGGTATCGGGCCTTTTGCGCTTTAAGATGCTGAGCCTGTTTCCCGTTCGTTCGTTGTACGCAGACGTGCTCGCCTCATGCGAAAACATGCTGAAACCACAACCGATGGAAGGGTGCTCATGCTGACCCGATTTTTTCCGTTCCTGTCCTGGATGAAGGGCTATGGAACAAAGCATTTGAGGGCTGACTTCACGTCCGGACTGACGGTGGCCCTGGTGCTGATTCCGCAGTCCATGGCGTATGCACAGCTTGCGGGTATGCCCGCGTATTACGGGCTGTACGCTTCGTTTCTGCCCCCCATGATTGCCGCGCTGTTCGGCTCCAGCCGTCAGCTCGCCACCGGGCCTGTGGCTGTTGTCTCGCTCATGACAGCCGCATCACTGGAACCGCTGGCCACAGCAGGCAGTGAGGCCTTCATCGCCTACGCCATCCTGTTGGCGTTTACGGTTGGCCTGTTCCAGTTCCTGCTGGGGGCGCTGCGTCTTGGATTGGTGGTGAACTTTTTGTCGCATCCGGTGGTCAACGGCTTCACCAACGCCGCGGCCATCATCATTGCGTCCAGCCAGCTGTCCAAGATGTTTGGCGTGTATGTGGACAAAGCCGCGCACCACTACGAGACCATCTACCGTGTGATGGAGTCCGCCGTGGACTACACACATTGGCCAACACTCGGCATGGGTGTGCTGGCCTTTGCGGTGATGATTGGCCTCAAGCGCTTTGCGCCCAAGGCGCCGAACGTGCTGGTGGCGGTTGTGATTACCACGCTGCTGTCGTGGGCCATTGGCTTTGAGCACAACACCACCGTGGACCTGAACCACATCAAGTCCCCGGACGCGGTGGAAGCCATTGCCAAGTTCAACACCGTCACCACGGAGCTTCCCAAGATTGGCGAACGGCGCACCGAGCTGAACACCCAGTACGCCGCCGCTGTCGAGAATTCGGGCATGCACTCCATCCCCGCCCTCGACATCAAGCACGATGTGGAAGTCGCCAACATCAAGATTGAAAACCTGAAGCGCAGGGCCCATACCTGGCGCTCCAAGATTCGCCATATGAAGTTCGACGGCGTCAGCGCGCCTGACGGCACCACGAACTTCTACCTTGCGGGCACCACGCCCGAGGGCCTGAACACCGACGGCCGCATCTGGCGCATCAAGGTCGGCAACAAGGCCATTAACAAGGACTCTCTGCTCATGATGGGCGGCGGCGCGGTTGTGGGCGTGGTCCCCAGCGGCCTGCCGACCCTGTCCGTGCCCAAGCTCGACATGGGCGTTATGCTCCAGCTGCTGCCGTATGCGGCCATCATCTCGCTGCTGGGCTTCATGGAAGCTATCTCCATCGCCAAGGCCATGGCCGCCAAGACCGGCCAGCGCCTTGACCCCAACCAGGAGCTTATCGGTCAGGGCCTGTCCAACATGGTGGGCGCCATTGGCAAGAGCTACCCGGCATCGGGGTCGTTCTCCCGTTCGGCGGTGAACCTTGCCTCCGGCGCGGTGACTGGGCTGTCCAGCGTGTTTACCTCGCTGGTGGTCGTCATCGTGCTGATGTTCTTCACCCCGCTGCTGTATCATCTGCCCCAGTCCGTGCTGGCGGCGGTCATCATGATGGCGGTTATCGGCCTCATCAACGTGAAGGGTTTTGTCCACGCGTGGAAGGCCCAGTGGTACGACGGCGCCATCTCCATTTTGTCCTTTGTCTGCACGCTGGGCTTTGCCCCGCATCTGGACAAGGGCATCATGGTCGGTGTTGTGCTGTCCCTTGGCGTGTTCCTGTACAAGAGCATGCGCCCCACGGTGGCCAGCCTGTCCCTGTCGGCGGACCGCGCCCTGCGCGACTGCTCCGTCTACGGCCTGCGCGAGTGTGACCACGTGGCTGTCGTCCGCTTTGACGGCCCGCTGTTCTTCGCCAACGCCAGCTACCTTGAGGACCGCATCACGGACATCCTGCAGGCCAAGCCGCATCTGCGGCACATCCTGCTGGTGGCCAACGGCATCAATGATATGGACGCCTCCGGCGAGGAAGCGCTGGCACTTATTGTGGACCGCGTGCGCAGTGCCGGGTACGGTATGTCCTTCTCTGGCGTAAATGAGAATGTTCTCGCGGTGATGAAGCGTACGCACCTGTTTGAGTCCATTGGCGAGGAGAATATCTACGCCACGCAGGCAGAGGCGCTGCCCATCATCCACGCCAAGGCCCACGAAGGTTCCGAAGAAAAGGCATGCCCCCTGACTGAGGCCTGCCCGGCCCAATAGGACAAGGAGAATCCTCATGGCAGTGATCAACATCTTCAATGCCGCGTATGTTCGGGCCGAGGAAGTGGCGGCTGGCGTCGCTTCCGAGCTTGGCCTGACCACCATGCGCGACGCCGAAGTCTTCGCGATGGCCGCGGAACGTTTCGGTATGTCCGAGTCGCGTTTGGCCAAGACGGTCTACGGCAAGCCCAGCGTGTTCAACAGCTTCACCCACGAGCGCGAGCGCGCCGTCACCTGCCTGCGCGCCACGCTGGCCGAACTGCTGCACAGGGACGACCTGCTCCTGTATGGCTGGGCCGGACTGCTGGTACCGCAACGCGTGTCGCATGTGCTGCGCGTGCTGCTGGGGGCGGAGGTGCACTTCCGCGCCGGCCTCGCCGCCGAGCGCGAGGGCGTCAGCGCCGAAGAGGGCGCCAAGCTGGTCCACAAGGCCGACGAGGCCCTGTTCGGCTGGAGCGAGTACGTCACCGGCGCCAAGGCGTGGGACAACGAGCTTTACGACGTGGTCATCCCCATGGATGCCAAGTCCGTGGAGCATGCGGTGGCCTTTACAGTGGACAACGCGCGCCGCGGCGTGCTGGTGCCCACGGCCCAGTCCCAGCAGGCGGTGGACGACTTCGCCCTTGCCGCGCGTGTGGACATGGCCCTCGTCAAAGAAGGCCACAGCGTGGACGTGGAGGCCAAAAACGGCCGCGTGCAGCTGACCATCAATAAGAATGTCATCATGCTCTCCCGCCTTGAGGAAGAGCTGCAGCGTATTGCCTCCGGCGTGGAGGGGGTCCGCGAAGTGACCACTCGGGTTGGAAAGGACTTCTATCAGGCGGACATCTACCGCAGGCATGATTTCAGCCTGCCGAGCAAGGTGCTGCTGGTGGACGACGAGCGCGAGTTCGTCGAAACCCTGTCCGAACGTCTCACCATGCGCGACGTGGGGTCCGCAGTGGTGTATGATGGCCCGCAAGCTCTGAACCTGCTGCAGGACGAGGAGCCGGAGGTCATGATTCTGGACCTGAAGATGCCGGGTATGGACGGCCTTGAGGTGCTGCGCCGCGTGCGGCGCGACCACCCGGGCGTCGCGGTGATTATCCTCACCGGTCACGGTTCCGATAAGGACCGTGAGACCTGTATGGACCTTGGCGCGTTTGCGTACTTGCAAAAGCCGGTGGACATTGACGTCTTGTCGTCCACGGTAAAGAGCGCCTACGAGAAGGTTCGCGTCTCGTCGTAAGACGTTTGGCCGACAGGGACGCGACGCTTGGCGTGCCTGTCGGCCCTTTTTTTACCCGTAAAGGATGCGCGTATGGCTTCGTGGCTGAAACGGCTCCGGCCGAATTTTTGGACGACGGATGAAGAGGATGGGCACAACATCCTCAACTACAGGCGGCTGTGGGTGCTGGTTGTCGGCGTCATGCTGCTCGTCTCCATTGTGCCGCTTGGCGTGATGTCCTTTACGGACTTCAGCCTCAGCCAAAAGCTGGCCGAGGCCGAAAACCGCTACCGCATGACGCGCCTTGTCTCCAACAGCAAGCGCTCCGTCACCGCCTTTCTCGAAGAGCGGCAGTCCGCGCTGGACTTTGCCGTGCGTCATCTGTCCCGCCGGGAATTGGCCGACCCGCTGCGCATTCGCGGCCTGCTTCGCGACCTCAAGAATTCCTTTGGCGGCGTGTATGACCTTGGCTTCATCGATGCCGACGGCATCCAGCAGGCCTACGCCGGACCGCACGAACTGGTGGGACGCGACTACTCCCGGCAGGATTGGTTCAAGCACGTTGTGGCCCGTGGCGTGTACATCAGTCCCGTGTTCAAGGGCTTCCGCGAGATTCCGCACATGGTCGTCGCCGTGAAGCACGACGACGCGGACGGCAGTTTTTACATTCTGCGCGCCACCCTCGACACCAGCCGCTTTAATGATCTTTTGCTGTCCATCGACATTGGCAGCGACAGCGACGTCTTCATCACCGACACCACAGGCGTTCTGCAAACGCCCACCCGCCACGCCGGGGATGTGCTGGCGGCCTCGGGCTATCCCGTGCCGCCGTACTCCGAGCGCACGCGTATTATGGAGACGCGCTCCAAGGACGGCACCCCCGTCTTTATGGGCTACACCTATGTGAAGGGCGCGCCCTTCATCCTGACCCTTGTCACGGACAAAAAAGCCGTCATGGACCCATGGTGGACCGTGCGCCTTGAGATGTTCGGCTTCACCGCCCTGAGCATGACGGTCATCGGCATTGTGGTGCTGGGGGTGGCGACCTCGCTGGTGAGCCGGGTGCATTTTGCCGACCAGCGGCGTACCGTAGCCATGCACCGCGCCGAACACGCCAACAAGATGGCCTCCATTGGCCGCCTTGCCGCAGGCGTGGCGCACGAAATCAACAACCCCCTCGCCGTCATCAGCCAGAAGGCCGGACTGATGAAGGATCTGTTGGCCTTCGGCTCCGTGGAAGGGGCGAACAAGGAAAAGCTCATTGGCCTGACCGATGCGGTGCTTGCGTCGGTGGAGCGCTGCGGGACCATCACCCACAGGCTGCTTGGCTTTGCCCGGCACATCGACGTGCGCCTGGAGAAGCTGGACCTTGAGCCTGTCATCCGCGACGTGCTCGGCTTCTTGGAAAAGGAGGCGGAGTACCGCGGCATTGAGGTGAACGTGGACGTAGCGGGCGATGTGATGCCCATCGAGAGCGACAGAGGGCAGTTGCAGCAGGTGTTTTTGAACATTATCAACAACGCCTTTGCCGCCGTCGAAGATGGCGGCAGGGTGAACATCGGCATCGCGCCCATGACCGAAGACCACGTATCCGTGATCATTCAGGACAACGGATGCGGCATCCGGCGCGAGCATTTACGCCAGATTTTTGAGCCGTTCTTCTCCACCAAGGGAGACAAGGGCACAGGCCTTGGCCTGTCCATTACCTACGGTCTGGTGCAGAAGCTGGGCGCGGAGATGCATGTGGACAGTACGGAAGGCGAAGGAACGGCGTTCACTCTGGTCTTTCCTGTAAAACGGTAACGGACGGAGAGATATTGTGCGGATTTTGTTGGTCGACGATGAGGCCGAACTGGTGGAAACACTGGTGGAGCGCCTGCGGCTGAGAGGAATTGATGCGGATTGCGCGCTGTCCGGCGATGCCGCCATTGATATGACACAGAGCAAGGCCTACGACCTTGCCGTGGTGGATATGAAGATGCCCGGCACCAGCGGGCTGGACGTCATGAAGTCCATGCGCGACATGCGCCCCGAGATGCGCTTTATCTTTCTGACCGGTCACGGCTCCACGCAGGACTGTCAGGAAGGGCGCAAGGCCGGTGCCAGCGACTACCTGATGAAGCCCGTGCGGCTCCAGGTGCTGCTGGAGCGCATTCAGGCGGCTTTGAATCCCGGAGGGGAAGAGAACAATGAGTGCTGACAACGGGTCCGATGCTGGGTTGGTCTGCTTTGGCCGTATGACGGCCAGCGTGTCACATGAGTTCAAGAACCATTTGGCCACCATCCGTGAAAAGGCGGGCCTGCTCACGGACCTGTTGACCCTTGCCGCGCGTGGCCGCGAGGTGGATTTTGAGCGCCTTGCGGGCATTGCCGCGGACATCCAGCAGCGTACGGCGGATGCGGACGCGGTGGTGAAGCGCCTCAATGCCTTTGCCCACAGTACGGACCATCCCCTTGCCGAGGTGCCGGTGGACGAGTCCGTGGAGCTGACGCTGAATCTCTATGCCCGGCTGGCCGCCATGCGTGGCGTGAGCTTTGACCCGCAGGGTGACGCCGGGGTGGTGGTGTCCACGCGGCCTTTCCTCTTGATGCAGCTCCTCCTCGCGTGTCTTGACGCTGTGATGGACAGCGTAGAGGACGGCGCGCAGGTGACGGTGACCACGCGCGCGACGCCCGAGGGCGCGGAGATAGCCTTTTCTGCTGGGGGCGGGGGCCAGGCGTCCCAGATGGCGGAGCTTTTGGACGCACTGAGCGCGACGGCCGTTGCCGAGGCCGGAAGCGGCCTTGTGCTGCGGTTGCCGAAGAATGTCTAATCCATGGTGCGCCGGGGTGGCGCGGGGAGGCTTTGAGAGATGACGGGTGTGAATGTTTTGCTGGTTGATGACAACAAGGATTTTGTCGAGACGTTGGCCGAGCGCCTGCGCACGCGGGGGATGGACGCGACGGCGGTCTATAATGGCCGCAGCGCCGTAGACGCCATTGACGCCCGCCGTTACGACGCCGTGGTGCTGGACCTGCAAATGCCGGATATGGACGGTCTTGAGACGCTACGGCGCATCAAGGAGCACAACGACGAAGTGCAAATTATTCTGCTGTCCGGCCACGCCACGGTGGAGCTTTCCGTAGAGGCCATGAAGCTTGGCGCCCTCGATTTTATGGAAAAGCCCGCGGACTTCGACACGCTGGTGAAAAAGATTACCGTGGCGCAGGCAAAGCGCCTTGTGCTGGAAGAAGAGCACAACAACGAAAAGATTCAGTCCATTCTTTCCCACGCCGGTTGGTAGTGGGAGAAGACAACCTGCGTAGGCGGCTTGGGCCAGGCGGTGGCCCTTGCCTGCCGGTATTTCCCGGCCTTGTGAGGCACGTTTGAGGCCGGGATTTCTCTTCGGGTCAGTGGATGGCGTTATGTACGGGAAGCATCACCACACCTCCTCCCGCCAGACGCCGTGACCGGAGAGCCTTCGTCTTCCGGAAGGCCGAAAACTTGGCGGTTTCGGCTTTCCGGAAGTCTTTTTTATTCCTCCCGATTTTATGTCCTCCCTTTTCCTGTGATTTAAGGCGTGCGCCGTGCGTCTGCCGTTGCCTGCTCCATTGCTGCGCCTGCCCGTGTGGGCGCTTGTGTGATGCTGCTGCGGCGCGGCGTCGTGGTGCATTCGTGTATTGTGCACTGTTTCACGTAGCGGAAAACGTGTGGACGGTGTTCAAAAACACATGCTACCGGAGTCATTCGCAACACGAAAACTCCGCCAACAGCGCAAAGCGACGCGCCGGTGTATGGTGATGCGCGCCATGGCGATGCACCGGGAGGAGTCTGAGGCAAGCGCGCAAGAGACAGCAGACGGAGCCCCCGCAGAAATCTGCGGGGCCGCAAAGGGAACAGACGGATGCCTCGACACAAGGAAGAAAGCGCATGCGCGTTTTGGTCGTAACCGCAGACGCGGAGGATGGAAAACGGCTTGTGGCGGACCTGAATGGTCATGGCTACGCCGCCGAATGGGCGCAGGATGCTGTGGGCGCACTGCGGCTGGCACGGATGATACGCTACGACATCGCCCTTGTGGACGAGATGGTGCGCGGCGTGCGCTGGGACGCAATGCTCCGCGGGCTACGCGGACTGCAACATGACGTTGCGGCGCTGTGCATGTGCGATGACCATACGCCCCAGTATCAGGAATCTGACGCAAAAACAGAGGCTTGCACCTTTGTGACAAAGCCGGTTATCATGGCTTCACTTCTGCCGCATCTTGTGGCAGTGCAAGAACGGGGGATGGTGCACGCACCGCATGCGGATGCGCGCCACGTCTTGTGATCATCTAAAGAGGAGCCAGCAATGGTCAACGCCCATGTCCTACTCGTGGACGACAATATCGACTTCGTGAACACCATGGCCGAACGTCTGCGAATGCGGGAGCTTGATGTCTCCACCGCGACCAATGGCCATGACGCTTTGGAAATGGTTGACTGTGAGTGCTTCGACGCTGTTGTGCTCGACATGCAGATGCCCGGTCTGGATGGCATTGAAACGCTAAAACGCATCAAGGCCAAAAACGACGAGGTGCAGATCATCATCCTGTCCGGCCACGCCACTGTGCAGATTAGCGTGGAAGCCATGAAGCTGGGCGCGCTGGACTTCATGGAAAAGCCCGTGGACATGGACGCCCTGCTGGAGCGCATCCGCAAGGCGCAGGCCAAGCGCGCCGTGCTGCAGGAAAAGCATAACGAAGAGAAAATTCAGGACATTCTGGCGCGCCGCTTCTAGCCTGTGCGGCCAGCCGCGCGTATACTGCAACAGCGCGACAAAACGATTCTCCAACGCCGGGAAGGACACACGTCCTTCCCGGCGTTTTTCTGTGCAGAGGGGAGTGCAGGAGTGGCGGCGCGTGGAGCGCTGATATGGCGTGCAGGGCGTGTGTGCGTTGGCGTCTTGTACGAATATCGGGGCCGCTCGTGGCGCTGTGAGACGCTCCTCTGGGCAAGGGCGGTCGTCTTGTTCTCTCTCTCTCGCGCGCGCATGCCGGGGCTCAAGCGTTTCTTTTTGGGGGACAGTGGGCATGAGCCCCTGCGCCGCTGCATTGTGCTCGTTGAGTGTGTGGCGAACTGTCGGGATTGTAAGACCTTTCAGGTGGGAGTGGGGCTGAGGGGCGCAGCGGACGTCATAGAGCATGACACGGCTTGTTCAGGCGGGGCGGCCCCCCTGTCCTTTCGTCCGGCCTCTCCATTCTCCCGCCCCGCAGCCGGAGCGCGCCCCGTTTTGGGGGCACACGATGCGCGGCAAAAACCATGGTCCAGAGTTTCGGCCGCGGCGGGTGGCGGAAATGGGGCGGCTTGGGAGTGCTTGGCGCTGCTGGTGGCTTGTGGGGCCGCTTCACGCTTTGGGGCATGCGGGGGCGTTGGCGGGTGGATTTCGGCCTGATTTCGGGCTTGTCACAGAAAATTCATTTTTTGCTGGACTCTCTACAATGCTGGTGCTAAGTGGGCCGCATTGGCATATGTGCTGATTGACCACACAATCAGGCATAACCGAACCCCCCTTTGCAGGAGAAGCCATGCGCATTCTTGTAGTAGAAGATGAAGGCAGACTGCAGACGTCGTTTGTCGAGCGCCTTGCGGCCAAGAACATTGCAGTGGATTATGCTTCCGATGTGAACACCGCCATCAAATTCGCGCGAATGATGCGGTACGACGCAGCGGTTGTTGACGTACGCAATGGTCCCGCACCGTGTGGAGACATCCAGCGGGGTCTTTCCCGCATGCAGCCATGGATGAAAGTGCTCGTCGTGACGGGGCGCGGAGCCTGTAAAGGCTTTATGCCCGCAGCTGGCAATGAATTTCTGCTCAACAGGCTGACCCGTTCCCTTAACGGGGCGCCAACGAAGAGTGCGCGCTGCGCCTGAACCTGTTTGTTATCCGTGTCATGAAGAAAAGGGAGACCGAAACCTCGGCCTCCCTTTTCTGCGTTTGGCGCACCGTGCACGTTGTCTGCTGCGCCAAGCGTCCCCTCCCTTCTTTATTGTCTTGTCCGGCAGGCCTCTCCTATTCTAAAGCAGGGAGAGGGGTGAGGCGCACCGCCACGCAAACTCTGCCTGACGTGTTCCCCATGTTTCCAGACGAATCTGCTCCCTCTGTACACGGACAGTCCCGTCCCTTCTGCGCCCCTCCCGCGTCCCTTGCTCAGCGGCCAGCGTTGGCCCCTCTCTCTCTCTGCAAAGGCGGCTGTTCGCAGTCTTGAGGCGCTTCCACCGGCTTTGTGGCATGGATGCCTGTGCCCATGCCGCTGCTTCTGCTCGCCGTCATCACTCGCAAGCCGTCCTGTCACTTTCTTCGCGCCTCAGCCCAGGGCTGAATGCCGCCCGAGGGCCCTGCGCCGCCTTGGCGCGTTTGCCTTCGTGGGCACGGCAAACAAAAAGGGAGGCCGATTTCTCGGCCTCCCTTGCGTGCAGTTGGAGCGTGTGCGAACTAGCCGTTGATCCAGCCGTCCACGGTCTCCTTGTTTTCGTTGATCCACTTCTTGGCGGCCTCGTAAGGCTTCATGCCGTCCTGGATCCAGACCATGACCTTGGCCATGTCGTCGGGGGACCAGTAGAAGTTGTCGAGGAAGGAGTAGACCTCGGGCATATCCTTGTCCAGACCCTTGCGGGCGAAGGTGCCGATGAACTCTTCATCGCCGTACACGCCCTTGGGGTCCTTCAGGTACTTGAGGTCCCACTTGGCGAACATCCAGTGCGGGGTCCAGCCAGTCACGGCAACCCACTCGTTGTGCTTGATGGAGTCCGCGAGGGTCGCGGTCATCATGGCGCCGGAGCTGGTGACGAGGTCGATGTCGCTCATGTTGTAGGCCTTGATGGCCTTCTCGGTCTTGTCCACAACGCCGGAACCGGGGTCGATGCCCACGATGCGGCCGCGGAACTTGTCGCTGACCTTGTTCATCTCTTCGAGGGAGTCAATCTCCACGTAAGAGGGAACAACGAGGCCAATGCGGGCACCTTCGAGGTTGGGGCCAAGGTTGTCCACCTTGTCTTCCAGCTTCTGAAGGTAGTGGCGCTGGGTGATGGGCAGCCATGCGGAGACCATACCGTCAACGTCTTCGTCCGTTGCAACCGCCTGCCACATAGCGGCAGCAGAAACAGGTGTGATTTCACAATCGTATCCCATGCGTTCCTGCAGAACAGCGCGGACAACGTTGGTACTGGCGACTTCTGTGGACCATTCGACGTAGACGAGGTTTACGGTACCTTTGGCGGCCTGAGCAGCGCCGCAGAAGAGCGTGCCAATGAGCGCGAGAGTGGCAAGCAATGTAACGAAGCGAAAACGCATCCTTCCTCCTGGGTTATGGTTATACATGGGCCGCCGCGAGGTTGGGCGGCCACGGTATTTGGCGCATGCGGCTCGCGCGGAGCGGGAGCCAGTGGCCCCGGGCTGATCCGGCAGGCCGCATGAGGCCAAGAAAACGCGGGGTAAAACTAGGCGGCCTTCTTCTTGCGAGAGCCGACCTTCTGGAGAATTCTGTCCAGAGAGATAGCTACGATAACGATGCCGATACCGGCCTCGAAACCGCCGCCAACTTCCATACGCTGGATGGCGCGCCACACTTCGCCGCCAAGGCCGCGGGCACCAATCATGGCGGCGATAACGACCATGGACAGGGCCAGCATAACGGTCTGGTTGACGCCTGCCATAATGGTGGGCAGGGCCGTGGGCAGTTCCAGCTTCACGAGCTTCTGCCAGCGGGTGGAGCCAAAGGCGTCCGCACACTCGACCAGCTCGCGGGGGACCTGACGGATGCCGAGGCAGGTCAGGCGGATTGCCGGGGGCATGGAGAAGATAACCGTGGAGAAGATGGCCGCGACCTTACCCAGACCAAAGAACGGAATGGCCGGAATCAGGTACACAAAGGCGGGCATGGTCTGCATCACGTCCAAAATGGGCATGACGATACGGTAAATCTTGTTGCTCATGGCGGAGCCGATGCCAAGCGGCACGCCCAGCATGATGGCCACCATGGTTGCCACGATAACCAGCGCAAAGGTGCTGATGGTGGCAGCCCACAGGCCGAGGTTCCAGATAAAGGACATCCCCACCAGAACGAAGATGGCGACGCCGCGTTTGCGGGTGAACCACAGGGCCAGTCCGGCAAAGAGCAGGATGAACAGCCACGGGGGCAAGAACATCAGGCCGCTCTCCAGCCAGTTCAGCACATGCTCCATGCTGGCCGCGAAGGCCTTGGTTGCAAAGGAGAAGTGATCAACAAGAAAGTTGATGCCAGTTTCGATTCCATCGCCAAGCGGTATTCGGGGGACTGTAAAACTCATTATGCTGCTCCTCGTTCTGCGACTGCACCCAGCAGAAGCCCGCGGACGATAACGCCCTTAAGCCTCTTTTTCTCATCCACAACGGCCAGCGGGTAGGGCAGGTCGTGCATGACCTGGAACAGATCCGCTGCCGGGGTGTCGGGCTGGACGGTGACAATGTCTTCCTGCAGGGCGCCATCCAGCGTCCGTGCGCCGTCCTGAACGAGCTTGACGGCCTCTTCGGCGGAGATAACGCCAGCGAGGCTTCGGTCCTTGCGCAGCACAAAGATGCTGGAAATCTTGTTCTTCTTCATCTTGCGGAGGGCCGCGCGGGGACCGTCCGTGCCGAGCCATGCAACGGTCTCGGTCTTCTTCATCACGCTTTCGGCGGTGAGAATCTTGGTGATATCCACATCCTCAACGAAGCGGCGGACGTATTCGTCTGCAGGATCGGTGAGAATGTCCTCTGCGGTGCCGATCTGGACGATTTCGCCATCCTTCATGAGGACGATGCGGTCGCCGAGCTTGAGGGCCTCGTCGAGGTCATGGCTGATGAAGACGATGGTCTTCTGCATTTCGTCCTGCAGGGAGAGCAGCTCGTCCTGCATGTCGCTACGGATGAGCGGGTCGAGTGCGCTGAAGGCCTCGTCCATGAGCAGGATGTCGGCATTGAGTGCAAGGGCGCGGGCAAGGCCAACGCGCTGCTGCATGCCGCCGGAAAGCTGTGTGGGGTAGCTGTCTTCCCAACCCTTCAGGCCCACCTGCTCCAGCGCCACAAGGGCGCGGCTGCGGCGTTCATCGTGTTCGATGCCGGCAATCTCCAGGCCGTACTCGGTATTTTCGGCCACGGTGCGGTGGGGGAAGAGGGCGAAGTTCTGGAAAACCATGCCGAGCTTCTGCAGCCGCAGCTGGCGCAGCTCGTCGCTGGAAAGCTTCGTCACGTCAACGCCGTCGATGAAGACGCTGCCGCTGGTCGGCTCGATAAGCCGGTTGATGCAACGGACAAGGGTAGACTTGCCGCTGCCGGAGAGACCCATGATGACGACGATTTCGCCTTCTTCAACCTCGAACGAAGCGTTGTTCACGCCTACGCCGTGGCCGGTCTTCTCCTTGACGTCCGCTTTGGTTGCGCCATCTTCAAGCATGGGGACAACCTTTTTGGGATTGGGACCAAAGATCTTGTACAGGTTCTTTACGGCAATTTTTGCCATGCAATCTCCATTGGTTTGCATTAACGAACCACGCAAGGGTCTTGCCTGTAATGTATGAAGACCCCGGTGAATAAGTACTGTAACGGCCTTGATGTTATGAGGAAGAAGCCCTCTAAGTGGCCGCACTAAAGACTACTGAACTGCCTCAAAGTGAAAAGGGGTAGAAAAGGGGAAGTATTGGGTATGTGGGTATACCCGGCTTCAGTGTGTCTACCTGCTTTCCATGGCGTCCAGCCGTTCTCGGATGATAGAGACGAGCTCTGCCGCGGTGAAGTGAAAATGGTGGTCCTTGGCTATGTCGACGATTTCTTGGGCGCGCATGGTGCGCATTTGGTTCAGGAGGTCGTCCCTATCCTTCAGCCATTCCAAAAAAGCGTACACACTCTCCTCGGACATGCATTCTCCTTCTCTATGGTTAAACCATGACTGCGGCGGATTCTGGTGCGCCCATACGGGGCGCGGTGTAAGGCCGCATGAATGGCAGGGAAAACCGGGCGAAGATTCCCGGATGCCCCTGCCTCATGTTCGGCGCTTACCTTCATGCAGACGAGAAAAAGAAGAAAGGGGATGTGTGAGGGATAAAGCGGGTATTATTGCATACCCAAACTACATTTGCACGTCTTTGCTATTGAGGAAGGTGTAGAGCGACACCTTCTTGCCGCGCAGGTCCAGTTTGCGGCGGATGTTTTTGCGGTGGGTTTGGACCGTGTCGTGCGCGGAGTGCAAAAGCTCGGAGATTTCCTTGGTGGTGTGCCCGGCGCGGATCATGCGGCAGACCTCCAGCTCCGTGGGGGTCAGCTTGAGGAACTGGCCGCTCAGGCCGTTCTCCGTGCCTTTGGTCATGTCCTCCAGCCGGTCCTCAAGGACCGTCTGATAGCCCTTGCGTACGGAGCGGCTCGACTCGTTGGCGATGTGCCCGAGTGCGGGAATGACGCGGGTTTCCACTTCTTGCGCCCATTGCTGCTGGAATTTCTTTTTCTCGTCGGCGGAGGCGCGGAGCACGTGCTTGAGGGTGACGGCCATCTCCTGCACGTGGGCGCGTTCCTGATTGAGTTCGCGCTCCAGCTCCTGCGTTTCGCTCACGTCGTGGGCGGTGATGGGAAAGTAGTTGCCGTCGTCGAGGTCCACCCGGCCAATGGTCAGCACAAGGGGGAACATTTCGCCGTCGATGCGCTTGCCCGTTGCGCTCAGCTCCGAGAAAACGCCGTCCTGCAAGCTGTCCAGCTTGCTGACCAGTGCGCCGCGGTCGCCGCCTGCCACAATGTCGGGCACGGGGTGCTCCAGCAGTTCGTCCAGCTCGGTGCCCCACATTTCAAGGGCGGTGTTGTTGGCCGCCACAATGCGCAGGCTGTCATTGGCGATGAGGATGGCCTGGAGCGAGGTCTGAAACAGGCTGAGAAAGAATTTTTCCCCGTCGTCAAGGGACGGGTCGTTCAGCCGTTCGGGTGCGGCGGCCAAAAGCTCCGGCTGGGCAAGGAAGGAATCGTCCGCGGCCTCGGTGTCGGCCTTGCCGTAAAGAACTTCCTCTACAGCATCGGCCACCCAGCGCAGGTCCATGACGGCGTCGAGGGCGCGCTCTGCGGATTCCTCGGCGGAGACGATTTCGTGACCAAGGGTGCGGACGTATTCCTTCAGCCCTAGGAGCGGGGCGGCGGAGCCGTCGCCAAGGGGCGGCAGGCTGTCCAGCACGGGCCACATGTTTTCTGCGCAGCGGCAAAAGTTTTTGTCATCAGCCGCGCGGTCGCGGCGGGCACTGAAAGCGACAACGCAGTCCGAAAGGCAGACGCGTAGCCTGTCGCCGACGTCGTTCAATTCCTCGGGGGAAAGGTCGATGTCCCGTGCGCTCATTCGCCTCGACCACGCCTCGTTGACCCGGTCTGCGGCATGCTCCATGGTCAGCAGAATTATGGATATGGTATGTAAGCGTTTCTTTGACATCGTTTCCTAACGTGTTGTTATGCGGGCCTTGGGTATTACGATAGGAGGCTCCACGTGTAAGAGATGAATGAAAGGCAGCGGGGTGTCGGCGAAAACGCGATGGGGAGGTGCGTTGCAACACTGGCCCGTGCCGAAAAGATGGAAGCGGTAGAGTGGTCTTACATCTTTTGGACAATATTCTCAAGGCGTTGCCCATTCCCTACCCGATTGCGTGAGCAAAAGAGGGTATGAGCATTGGTCATAACCTGCTCTAACTCAGCGTCGGTAAAGCGCAAACGCCGCTGCAGCTCGGCCATTTCGGCCCCCGGATCAAACAGTGGGTAGTCGCTGCCAAACAGGATGCGCTCGCGCGGGTGGCGGCGCACGATTTCATGCAACGTGGCGTCGTCGATGAGGCTGAGCGTGCTGGAGGTATCAATGTAGATATCCGTGCCGGCAAGCCCGTCCAGCACCCATTTCCAGTGCATGAAGCCGCCCATGTGGGCGGCAATAATCTGCAGGTCCGGGAACTGCTCGTGCAGGCGCTTCACCTTGTAGGGGTCGGTGGGGTTGGAGCCGGGCGGGTTCCTGTCGCCGATATGAATCATGACGACAAAGCGGCCGGACATGGCTTCGTAGATGGGCATCATTGCCGGGTCGTCCATGGCGTAGCCCTGAAAGTCCGGGTGCAGCTTAATGCCGCAGATGCCGGCCTGCTCCAGTCTGTCGAGGGACCATTCCCACCGGTCGAAGCCGGGATGGATGCTGCCGAAGCCGATCAGCTCGTCATAGCGCTGGTTCAGGTCGATAGCCCAGTTGTTGGCCGGGATGACCTGATCTGGCGATGTGGCGGCGGTGTGGACCACGGCGCGGTCGATACCTGCCCGGTGGATGCGGTCGATGAGGTCCCCCGCAACGCCGGTGCCGGTGGCGGGAAGGCCGTAATGGTCGGACAGTTGATCGAGGACCTTGTGAACTATTTTCGGATGAAATGCGTGGGTATGAACATCGTACAACATGGCCCGAATGTTGTACTCCTTTGAACGCGAAACGCAAGCCGCCCCAAAACCTTTCGGTTTTGGGGCGGCTTTTTCCATGCAAAACGGGGTGTTGGGGCAGGCGTGCGGCGGCGTCACCTGCGCCCTGCCGTCAGGATTTCTTTTTGCGTGTGGTCTTCTTTTTGGGCTTTGCGGGTGGGGCCTCAGCGGGTGGCGCCCACAAATCCGGGGGCGTTTTGAAGGTTTTTTTCGCGGTGTCGTACCCCATGTCGAAGGCCTTGATGTTGATGTCGATGATTTTGGCGGGCAGGGCTTGGCGCAGGCTGTCCTTCATGCGTTCGGGGTCGGCGAAGGGCAGGAGGAAGGAGCAGGTGCCAAGGACGATGGTGTTCATGGCCTGCACCAGTCCAAGGTCGTCCTGCGCCATGGTGGTGAAGGGCAGGCCGATGTACTGATTGGTGGGAATCTGCTTCACCAGCGTGGTGTTCACCAAAAGGACGCTGCTGGGCTTGAGCAGGTGGTAGTACTTATTGCACGCCTCCTGCGACAGGGCGACCAGCAGGTCAATTTTGTCGGTCTTCGGGTAGCTGATGGGGCTGGAGCTGATGACGAGGTCCGTGCGGCTGGCCCCGCCGCGCGCCTCGGGGCCGTAGCTTTGGGTTTGGGTGACGAAGTAGTCATGCCCAAGGGCGAGGGCCTGCCCCATCACCTTGCCAAGGGTCAACACGCCCTGACCGCCAAGGCCGGAGAGGCAAATCTCGAATCTGTCGAGGCTTTGGGTGGTCATGCCTTTGTCCTCCTGAGGCTTGCGCGCATGTCGGCGTAGCGGTCTTCAAGGGGCTTCTCGTCGCGCTCGGCAAAGACGCCGATGGGGATGCGCTTTGCGGCCTCCTCGGGCTTCAGCTTGTCGTAGGACTCGCGCTTCACGGCGTTCTTCTTGAGCCATTTGTACATGTCCACCGGGGTCTTGTACGCGTTTTTGCGGCCAAACTGGGTATGGCAGGGCGTCATGACTTCCACCACGTTGAAGCCCTTGCGGGTGATGGCGGTTTTGATGAGGCGGTCCAGCATGTTTACATGAAACACCGTCCCGCGCGCCACGTAGCTTGCTCCGGCCGCGGCGGCCATGTCCACAACGTCGAAGGACTTTTCCAGCGCGCCGTAGGGCGAGGTGGTGGTCCAGCTTTCCATGGGCGTGGTGGGGGAGCACTGCCCGCCGGTCATGCCGTAGATGAAGTTGTTGAGCACCAGCACGGTCAGGCCGATGTTGCGCCGCGCGGCGTGGATGAAGTGGTTGCCGCCAATGGACATGGCGTCGCCGTCGCCCGTGATGACGATGACGTTCATGTCCGGCTTGCACATCTTGATGCCGGTGGCGAGGGGAATGGCGCGCCCGTGTACGGCGTGGACGGTGTTGAAGTCCACATACACGGCCATGCGGCCGGAACAGCCAATGCCCGCCACGAGGGTGACGTCGTCCTTGCCGATGCCAAGGCCGTGCACGCTGCGGATGAGTGAGCCAAGCACGATGCCGTGGCCGCATCCCGCACAGAAGACGTGGGGGAATTTCTTGTCGTGGCGCAGGTAGTGATGGATGAGTTGGGTTACTTCGGCCATGGCGTTATCCCTTCCTCAGCTTGTCGAGTATCTGGGCGGGGGTGATGATGCTGCCGTCGATGCGGTTGATGGTGGCGACGTCCACGCGCCCGTTGTTGACGCGTTTTACCTCGCGCGACATCTGCCCCATGTTCATCTCCGGGACGATGATGCGCTTGCAGGTGCGCATCTGGTGCTCCACGGCGGAGCGTGGGAAGGGGAAGAGGGTCCCCAGCTTGAGGAGCCCCGCGCGGATGCCCTGCTCGCGCGCCTGCGTCACGGCAAGGTGCGCCGAGCGCGCCACGCTGCCGTAGGCGACAACGACGGTGTCCGCGTCCTCGCACAGCACCTCTTCCGTGACCTGAATATCAAAGAAGAACTGGTCCACTTTGCGGAATTGCCGCTCAAGGGCCTGCACAACCTCGTCGGGCTTGGAGGTGGGGAAGCCCTTGTCGTCGTGCATGAGGCCGGTGACGTGGAAGCGGTAGCCGCTGCCCACCGGCGGCATGGGCGGCACGCCGCGCACGGTTTCCTCAAAGGGCTTGTACCACTCCGGCGGCATGGACGGTTGCAGGCGCGAGATGACCTCGACGTCCGTGGTGGCGGGGACGGTGATTTTCTCGCGCGTGTGGGCGGTGACTTCGTCAATGAGCAGGATGACGGGGATGCGGTAGCGTTCGGCAAAGTTAAAGGCCTTCAGCGTCATGTGCAGGCATTCCTGCACGTCCGAGGCGGAGAGGACGATGATGGAGTGGTCGCCGTGGGTGCCCCAGCGCGCCTGCTGGACATCGCCCTGCGCGGGGCTGGTGGGCAGGCCCGTGCTGGGGCCGCCGCGCATGACGTTGACCAGCACAAAGGGCACCTCCGCCATGCAGCCAAAGCCGATAAGCTCCTGCATCAGCGAGAATCCGGGGCCGGAGGTGGCGGTCATGGCCTTGCGCCCGGCAAGGGATGCGCCAATGACGGAGCCAATGCTGGCAATCTCGTCCTCCATCTGCATGAAGACGCCGTCATCCGTGTGCGGTAGGCGCGCGGCCATGCCTTCCATAATTTCGGAGGATGGGGTGATGGGGTAGCCCCCGTAGTAGCTGCACCCGGCCAGAAGCGCGCCCTCCACGACGGCCTCGGCCCCAAGGGCGAAGATTTCCCGGCTTTCGCTATAGGATGTGGTCATGACTTTTCTCCTTCGTCCTCGGCGGGCTGGGCGCCCTTTGTGCGCTTTGGCGTGACGACGATGGCGAAGTCCGGACAGTGGAGTTCGCAGAAGCCGCAGTTGATGCATTCCTCCTCGCGTACGGGAACAGCGCACCCGGCAACCGGGTCCAGCTCCAGAACGTTTGCGGGGCAGAAGGCGACACAAAGACCACACACCTTGCACCAGTCCGGGTACACGGTGATGGTGGTCTGTCCTTTTGTTTTTGCCATGGCTTACTCACCTCTGGCTGGAAGGCGCGCAAACAAAAAAGGGCAATCCTCCGGGGAGGATTACCCTAAAAATTCGGCAAGCTGGGGCTGACCTGTTGCACGCGAGAACTTCCGCCATGAATCTGAAGTTGTGGCATTACCGTAACAGCCGATGCCTTCCAGATGTACCGCATGTGGCGTGCGCCTGCAATAGCATTTTCCTGAAAAGGCTGATGGATAGCGTTTTGCGTCGTGGGTGGCGTTTGTGCATCACGCTGTTGTGAGGGCGCGGTGGTGCAGCAGGGCAAAAAGAGGCCCCGCCGGAGTCCCTTTCTCCGGCGGGGCGGCGCATATGCGGGTGGGTGCTAGCTTACCCGCGCGCCTGATATCGCGACAGCTGGCGCTCCAGCCGGCGGCTTATCGAGGTGAGAATGTAGCAGACGATGAAGTACAGCACCAAGATGGTGACAAAGATTTCCATAGGCGCCACCAGAACGCGGTTGTTCACCTGGTCGGCGGCAAGCATCAGCTCCGGCACGCCAATGATGGACGCGAGCGATGTGTCCTTGGTGAGGCTGACGAACTGGTTCACGAAGGAGGGAATCATGTTGCGCAGCGCCTGCGGCAGGATGACGTAGGTCATGGCCTGAAAGTGCGACAGGCCGGTGCCGCGCGCGGCTTCCATTTGTCCCGCAGGCAGGGCTTCAACCCCGGCGCGGACGATTTCCGCCACATAGGCGCCTGTGAAGACGATAAACGCCACAAGGGAGCTTTGGGTGGAGGGGATGGGGTGACCCAGCACCACAGGCGCCAGAAAATAGAACCAGAAAATGAGCATAAGCAGCGGCGTACCGCGCATGACTTCAATATAGATCATGGCGGGGATGCGCACCCAGCGCTTGCGCGACATGCGCATCAGCCCAGCGCCAAGCCCTAGCCAAAACGCGCCGAATATGCCGCCAAGGGCCAGCAGTATGCTCATGGCCAGCCCGCCCAGAGGACCCTCCGGGTAGGCGCCGATGAGGAAGTAGTCGAAATTGTTCCAGACGATGTCCCAACGCATTGCCGAAGGCTCTCCCTAATGCTTGACGGTTCTCAGGAACCGGCGGTTGTACTGTGTAATGCACAGCGAGACCACAAGCGACAGGCACAGATACATAAGCGTGGACACCGTAAAGGCCTCGAAGCCACGGAAGGTGTACGACTCGATCTGCCGCGCCATGTAGGTCAGCTCCATGACGCCGATGGTCATGCACAGCGATGAATTCTTTATAAGATTCAGCGCCTGGGAGATGAGCGGCGGAATAATGATGCGGAAGGCCTGCGGCAGAATGACGTAGCGCTGCGCCTGAATGAAGGACAGGCCCGTCGCGCGCGAGGCTTCAAGCTGCGTCTTGGGAATGGAGAACACGCCGGAGCGGATTTCCTCGGCAATGAAGGCGGAGGTGTACACCGTCAGCGCAATCACGCCGGAGGCGAACTCGAAATCCGTGTTGTACAGCCATCCTTTGATGGCCTCGGGGAACAGCGGGTCCGAGCCGAAATACCAAAAGTAGATCTGCACAAGCAGCGGGGTGTTGCGGAAAAATTCCGTGTACGCCGCGCTCAGCCAGATGAGGGGGCGCACTCTGGACATCCGCATCACCGCGATGACGGTGCCGAGCAGAAGCGAGAGGACAAGGGAGACGGCAGAAATCTTGAGGGTCATGATCAGACCGTCAATGAGCCAGTCCGCATACTTGCCGGACAGGACGAGCTGCCATTTAAAATCGTAGTTCACGGGCTTCCTTCCGCGTGGTGTGAGGTGGAACATGCCGGGGGCCGTGGCCCCCGGCTGTCAAAGACGTGCGGGGAGGCGGCTAGTCGTTGGCGCCGGGCCAGACTTCCATCTTCCACGTGGTGGGCAGATAGTAGTTGGTGTCCGGGCCGAACCACGTGTTGTAGACCTTCATGTACTCACCGGAGAGCCACATCTGGGCCAGGGTCTTGTTCACGAAGTCGCGGAAGTCGGAGTCGTTCTCGGGCAGGCCGAGGCCGTAGGGTTCGTCGGCAATGTAGTCGCCAACGATGTCCCACAGCTCGGGGTTGGGGTCGGAGCCCTTGAGGCCGAGGAGGATGGTGGAGTCCGTGGTGACGGCGGAAACCTTGCCCTGCTTCAGGGCGAGGAAGGCCTGCGGGTAGCCCTCAAAGGACACCACGCGGCAGTCGGGCTGGGCGGCCTTGATGTTCTTTTCGGAGGTGGAGCCCTTGGCGGTGCCCACCTTCTTGCCGGCGAGGTCGGCCACGGATTTGATGCCGGAGCCGCGCTTCACAAGGATTTTCTGGCCGTCCATGAAATAGGTGATGGAGAAGTCGATGACGTCGTCGCGGGAGTACTTGTGCGTCATGGTGGCGGCGGCAATGTCAATGGAGCCCTGCGTCAGCATGGGGATGCGCGTGGCGGAGGTCACGGGCTTCAGCTCCAGGTCAACGCCCAGCTTGTTCGCAATGTAGCGGCAGATGTCGATGTCCATGCCCACAAGCTGCTTGGAATCCTCGTCCACATAGCCAAAGGGCACCACAGCGTCCTTGACGCCGCAGATGAGGGTGCCGCGCTCCTTGATCTGGTCGAGCTTTCCGGCGAAGGCCGCTGTGGCCATCAGGACGAGGCACAGCGCGACAAGGGAAATGAGGGTGGTCTTTTTCATTGGGCTTCTTCCTCCATGCGAAAGTGTTGCGGGGCGGGGTGGCCGCCGGGATATCCATCGGGCGCGGGGTGTGTTGCGGACCTGCCGCGCCGTGCTGGCGTGGGGCGCTGACGCGTGCGGCGTCTGTCGCGGCGCATGGGCGCGCCGTGCGCCGTGCGGGCTACAGAATCTCGCGCAGGAACGCCTTGCTGCGTTCGTGAACGGGGTTGGCAAAGAAATCGTCCGGGCGGCCCTGCTCGATGACTTCGCCGCCGTCCATAAAGACCACGCGGTCCGCCACTTCGCGGGCAAAGCCCATTTCGTGGGTGACGCAGACCATGGTCATGCCGTCGCGGGCGAGGTCCTTCATAACGGCGAGCACTTCGCCGATCATTTCGGGGTCCAGCGCGGAGGTTGGCTCGTCAAAAAGCATCACCTTGGGGCGCATGGCAAGGGCGCGGGCGATGGCCACGCGCTGCTGCTGGCCGCCGGACAGTTCTGCGGGGTATTTGTAGGCCTGATCGGCAAGGCCCACGCGCTCCAGCAGTTCCATGGCGGTGTCCTGCGCTTCGGCCTGCGGCAGTTTGCGGACCTTGGTGGGGGCCAGCATGATGTTCCTCAGCACCGTCAGGTGCGGGTACAGATTGAACTGCTGAAACACGATGCCGATTTCGGTGCGCAGGGCGTTGGTATCCACGCCCTTGGCGTGCAGGTCGCGGCCCTCGAAGAGGATGGTGCCGTCCTGATAGTCCTCAAGGCGGTTCACACAGCGGATGAGCGTACTTTTGCCGGACCCGCTGGGACCGCACACCACAAGCACTTCGCCTTGGTCTACAGTCTCGCTGATGCCCTTCAGCACGTGAAAATCGTCATACCATTTGTGAACATTATTGAATTCGATGATGGGCATGGTCCCTCCCCTTGGCGTCGTCGGTGGTGTGCTGTGCGGCCTGTGCCCGTGTTGCGAAGGCGGCCGGATTGTCCTTGTGTGTGGGGATTTTGACGCCACTGAAAAATTACCGTTATCCCTCAAGGCAGTTCTGTACTTGTCTAATTTGACTCTTTTGTCAAGAGGCTTCGGAATTGAGGGGTTTAAAAGTTGGTCTTTGAAGTGTCTTTTACATAAATGTCACAAGCTGGACGTGAGGGGGCTTTGGGTGTGGCAGGAACTGGGCGGGAAGGCGTTGGTTGATGCACGGGGCGGGGCGTGAGGCGCGGGGATGGGGCTTAGGGGGCGGAAGGGCCGTGAGGACGACTGGTTGGGCTGGTGATGGGGAAAGGCGCGGGTGCGTGGCGCATGGCGGACGTTTCGCCTCGGCTTGGCCCCGCTTCAACGGAACAGCCGCGAGAGGGCGGCGCATGGTGCGGCAGCGGGTTGTGGCGGGAGCCTACAGGGAAAGAGGCGGGACGGGTCGCGGTGAGGGCTACGGCGCAGGGCGGCATGCGGGGGAGGCGCAGAATATGCCCCGCCCCACCCACAACCATGGGCGGGGCGGCGGGAAGGGCAGCATTACAGCACGTCGATTTCGCGGCGGATAATGGCCTTATTATAGGCGTGGAGGACATCCTTTTGCCGCAGGGTGCCGAGAAGGGTGTTGCCGTTGCCGGGCTGGACCACCGGCAGTTGGGAGACGCCCTGCGAGCTCATGAGGCGTAGGGCGGTCTTGATGGTGTCGTCGGGGGTGACGGTGACGACGTGCGATGTCGCCACGTCCCGGGCGATGATGAGGTTGTGCAGGCTGTCTTCGTGCATCAGGGGGCGGATGTCGCGGAAGGAAATGATGCCCCGCAGCGCGCCGTTGTCGTCCACGGTGTGCAGATAGGAGACGTCGGCGTGTTTGAAGGTTTTGATAATATCCAGCAGTGGCAGGGATTCCGGGATGGTGTACGGCGAGCCCTGCATGAAGCGCCCCACCTTGAGCGAGCGCAGAATGTTTTGCTCCAGTCCGCCCGCAATGTCGATGCCGCGTCGCTGGAGCTTGATGGTGTAGATGGAGCCCTTGCAAATGGCGGAGGTGACGAGGGTGGAAATGATGCAGGTAATCATCATGGGCAGAATGATTTTGTAGTCGCCCGTCATCTCAAAGAGGATGAGAATGGCGGTGATGGGCGCCTGCGTGGTGCCCGCCACCACGGCGCCCATGCCCACAAGGGCGTACGCGCCAATGGGCGCGGTGATGCTGGGAAACACCAGCCCCGCCACCCAGCCAAAAAAGCCCCCGGTCATCGCGCCGATGAAGAGCGAGGGCGCAAAGATGCCGCCCGACCCGCCGGAGCCAAGGGTGGCCGAGGTGGCGAGTATTTTCACGGCAACAAGGGTGAGCAGCAGCATCCCCGCCAGTTGCCCGTGCAGGGCGCGGTTCATGGCCCCGTAGCCGACGCCAAAGGCATGCGGCCATTGCAGCAGAATAACGCCGAGAATCAGGCCGCCGATGGCGGGCTTGAGCCATTCCGGGATGGGCAGGTTCTCAAAGATGTCCTCGGCCTTGTAGAGCACGATGATGAACCCCGCTGCCGCCAGCGCCGCAAGAATGCCAAGAAATGGGTAGATGCTGAATTCCCACATGGAGCGGATGGTGTACAGCGGCAGGTCAAAGGTGGGCAGGTCGCCCCAGTAGTAGCGCGACACCGCCGTCGCGGACACGGACGAGAGCACCACCGGCGAGAATGACGCCAAGCCAAAGTCGCCCACCAGCACCTCAAGGGCGAACAGCACGCCCGCCACAGGCGCGTTGAAGGTCGCGGCAATGCCCGCCGCCGCGCCGCAGCCTACCAGCGTGCGCTGCTCCATGACCGGCACCTTGAAGTACTGCCCGATGGTGGACCCGATGCTGGAGCCAATCTGCACCATGGGCCCTTCACGCCCGGAGGAGCCGCCGGAGCCGATGCATACGGCGGAGGCGATAATTTTGACAATGGCCACGCGCTTGCGGATGCGTCCCCCCTTCAGGGCCAGTGCGGACATGACCTCGGGCACGCCGTGCCCTTTGGCCTCGGATGCGCCAAAGCGCACGATAAGGCCAACAAGAAGCCCGCCAATGGCGGGCAAAAGCACTAATTGCCAGCGCGACAGCCGCCCGACAAAGTCGAGAATGTCGCCTGTCTCCTGATAAAAGGCGAACTGCGACCCAACAAGAACGTGGTGGAAGAGTATAGCGCCGTACCCGGACAGGGCACCGATGAAGATGGCGAAAAACAGATTGAAGATGCGCTGTTCAATGCAAAAGCGCCGGAATCCGGAGCTGATTTCACGACAGGAGTTGGGGAGCCGCACGGGATTTCGGACCTCCGGTTTCGAGGTTCGGACGCGGAAAAAGAGTGTGCCAGCCCGTGATTACGAATCCGGGCACCGCGAAATGATGCGGACCTCCAGCCCAAAGCGGCCAAGGTCGTCGGCATGGCGTTTCGCCTTGCGGATGGAGGCGTGCTGACCCACCACGACTTGCGCCCGGTCCGTCTCGTCCCAGACCCAGATATGTTCACGCAGGCTGATGCCGTGGGCGCTTAGTGTCAGGCGCAGGGCTTCCCGCGCCGCTTCGCGCTGGTCGAAGTCTTCGGCATCCAGATGCGCGCCGCACACCAGAACCCACCACCCGGAATCGGGAGAACGTGGCGGCTCGTCAGGCTCGGTGCGCCGCAGAGCGTCTGTCATGGACTGAATGATCGTTGCGATGTCGCGAATCAGGGTCATGCCGCCTCCATCCTGCATGTGACGGGGAGGATTCATTCAATAATATGCAGAACATACCGGGCAATGACAAGGGAAAAACCCACGGAATGCAAATCGTGGCGGGACGCGGCCCCGCATGGGGGCCGGCGCGGGGCCGCAATGTTAGCCCGTGGCCTTGGGTTTGGCCGGGGTGGTGAGCTTGTTGTAGGTGCGGATGATGTCATAGCGCCATTTGAGGTCCGTCAGCAGACGCTTGATGATGGTTTTGGCGTCCTGATCTTCCATGGCGCCGTCCTCGAAAAGGGCTTTGACGCTCTCGGTGATGAAGGACTCAAGGCGAAGGAGCAGCAGCAGCGAGGTTTGCCGGGGCTGAAGCTCCAGCGCGCCGAGGGGCTTGCGTTCAAAGGCCAGAAGCCGCGCAACAAATTCCTGATCGCGTTCCAGCTCCGGCGGCGGGTTCTCCTCGCGCGTTTTGCGCATGTGGGTGATGATGTCCGCCGCGCCCTTGTCGCAAATCTGCTTCATGCCCGCCGCAAGCTCGGCCAGCGCCTTGGGGTCGCCCTTGCCGTCAAAGGCGGTCTTGACGGCATCCGGGGTGCAGTGGGTCTTGAGTACGTCGTTGAGGGAGAGGCCCGCAAGGCTGTCGTCGCTCTTGGCCAGCTTGGTGATGGCAAAGTACACGGGCTTGAGAAAGGTCGAGACCGTGCGCTTCATCTGTTTGGATTCCAGCGACGAGTTCAGGAAGAGCAGAAAGCGCCCCGGCGAGCCAAAGACGGTGTCCACATCCAGCGCGTTGCCTTGCAGGGTCTTGAGGGCGGCCACGTCGTTTTTGATGGACGCCACGTCGATGAGGGGGCGGGGCTTGGACAGGACGCTGCCCACGGTGTCCAGCCTGTCGTCCTTGAGGTACTTGAGGGCGGCGGCGCATTCCTCGGTGACCTGTCCGCGCTCTGCCGCGTCGCGGATGTCGCGGAAGCTGGCAAGAATGCTTTCGATAAGCTCGCGGTCGTCGCCCTCCAGCAGGGAGTGGTTCCCAACGCCCGCCTCCCCAAGGGCCAGCTCCAGATAGTATTCCATCTTGTGCAGGTTCCCCACCAGCGCGTCGGCGTAGTCGTCAATAAAGGCGCGCCCCACGCCAATGGACAGGCACGCGCGGCTCAGGCGCGAGCGGATGGCCATCACGGCATCGGCGGGCAGGGCGGCGCGGACCTCGCGCTTGGCATCCTGCCCCTCTCCGGCCGGCGTGGTGGAGAGGGCGTTGTAGGCCCGCACCACGTCCAGAACCATGATGATAATGCGCCGCAGGGCCTTGATGAGCTCCTCGGCGGAGAGGGGGCGCAATTGCTCCGCAATGGCCGCCGTGATGGGGCGGCGCTCTTCCGGGCCGTTTTTCCACACGGAGCGGATGAGGTCCAACCGGTAGCGGACAAAGCTCTTGAGGCGGGGGATGAGCAGGTCCACAAGGCGTTCCGCGTCAAAGGGCAGGTCTTTCAGCTCGGCCTTTTGCATGGCGAACAGTTGGTTGAGCAGGGCCTTGTCCTGCTGGAAGTCGGCGTCCTCGGAGTTGAAGGGCACGCTGACGATTTTGCGGATAAGTTCCTTGGGCCGCATCTGCTGCAGCACGCGTATTTCGCCCTCAATGGCGGCAAGCTGCTTCAGGTGGTCCTCATCGGAGAGGCGCTTGCGCAGGACCTTGAGGGTGTGTTCTGGGTCCTCAAGAAAGCGCCCGAAGCTCAGGCGCGCTTCCTCGGGGAGCTGCTGGACAAGGTCGCGGAAGTGTCCGGGCACGTCCCCTGCGGCGCTGGCAAGGTTGCCCCGCGCGTCGTCGGATTTAAACGTCACATGCAGAAAGCGCGCGGTGGTAAGGCCATCGGCCAAGAGTTCGTCGGAGTCCGTGTCCTCGTCGATAAAGCGGGTAATGTCGTCGAGGTCGTGGCGGATGAGTTTTTCACTCACCTTGTAGCGGGGGCGTTTGGCAAATTGGCCGGCAAGGGTGACGTCGTCGTCCGAGATGCCGCCAAGGGCGGCCAGCACGGCGTCGGAGTTGACCTGCGCGGCGGAAAAGGGCGCGCGCAGGGCGCCAAAGGCAAGGATGAGCCGCTCCAGCGCGGCAAGTTCGGGATCGTCCTTGGCCGGGGGCTTGGACTGGTTCAGGCGCGCAAGGTCAAGGTACAGGCAGATTTTGTCGATATTCTCCTGCGTGCGCGAGACGCTCTTGGCGATAAAGTCCGCGCCGAGGCCCAGCATCAGGCAGATGCGGCTTAGGCGGCCGGCCACCTGCTCGAACACGGCGGGGTCAATGCGCTCGCGCCGGACCAGTTGCCACTTGCCGGTTTTCCACACGTAGGAGGTGAGCACGTTTTCGCCGGTAAGTTCCCACGACAGGGTCGCGCCCTGATGCTCGTTGAAGATGAAAACATCGCTGCGGATTTTGACGCGGTGGCCTTTTTTCAGGCCCCATGCGCGCAGTTGGTCCGGGGTGAAGGGCGAACCGAGGGGCGATTTGACGCCGTAGAGGCTGATGCCGTTTTCCAGCTCAAGGGCGGGCGGTGTGTGGCGCAGCAGCTCGTAATTGATGCACAGCGCGCCATGAATCGTCAGGGTGTGGGAAAACTGCGAGTTGACGACGCGCGCGCCACGGGCGATGAAGTCCCCCAGCACGGTGTGGATTTCCGGAATGATGTACAGTGAGCGCACATCGTCGGCCAGCATGAGGTTTCCCAGCCATTCGCCGTCGCGGTACAGGATGGCGATGGTGCCTGTTTTGGGGTCCGGGCCGATGCGCGTTTTGGGCGCAAGGGTATCCAAAAAGCCTTCCCACATGTCGCGCGCCTCGGGCGTGTTGCGGATGCGTATGTCGGGCAGAAAGGATATAGTGTAGCCACTGCCCGCGGCCCCGACTTTGACGTCCATGAGCCAGATGTGCCGCTCCATTTCGCGCTGGGATTTTTTGGCGCGGGCGATGGCGACCTGAGCGATTTTTTTGGTGCGCTCCTCCATTTTGTCTGCGGCGAGGTTGAAGCCGAACTTCTTCAGCGCCTTGCTCACGAAGGCGTTGATGCTTTTCGCCGCTTCCTGCTCGTCCTGCTTTTCATCAAGCAGCTTGAGGTATAGCGCGCCGATGCGGTCGATGAATTTATTTTGTGTGGAGTTTTTGGTCGTCATAAGTGTGTTTTATCATTGATGGTCTGGCCATGTTTTTTGGGGGGATTGCCGCTGCGCCGCTGTGGTGCGTCAGCCTTCGCCCCGTCATGGCGGTTGGCGCGGATGCGGCATGCGACGCCAGAAAAAAAGACCAGGTTATGCAATCTTCATATGTATGCGTATGCCGGGGGAGCGTCAAGCAAGGGGCCGTCTTTGACGGCGTTTGCAGGCGGCCTGCGGCGGCGCGAAGGAGGACGCCATGAAGAAACGTCCCGTTGATGTCGTTGGCAGTGGCGCCGGGAATGCTGACGCCACAGAGCCCCGCCCCGCGAATGCTCCGGCTGCGCCGCAGCTGTCGCCGCTGGTACCGGGGACGGCCACACAGCCGCCGCGTCCGCAGGCGACGCCAGCCCCACAGGCTGGCCCCCGCGCCGCCGGGGATGCCTCCTATGGCGAGTTTGTCCAGAACATCGCCCGTGGGCTTATCGACGCCAACGCCGCGAGCCTTAAGGGGGAATCGGCCCAAACGGCGCGCAACAGGCAGGGCGTGGCCAACGTGGTGTCGCGTCTGCTGAACGGAGAGTAGGCCGCGGGTGGGAATCGTGTTGCGCCAGCGCGCGTGGTTCTGTTATTGTCAGTATGGTAAAAATCCGCCTGTGGCGGGGGCTGGCGTCAAATGGTGGCGCGCAGCCGGCCCGCCCGGAGCGTGCGGCGCACGGCAGGATTCGTGATCGGGAGGGGACGGCATGAGGAGGAAAACGGGTGTCATCTGTGCCCTGTGTCTGGGCGTGATATTTGCGGTGAGTGCGGCGTGGGCGCAGACGGCGCTGCTGCCGGGCAAAAGCTCCCCGCAGGAAGTGGTGCTCACGCGGAAATTCGCCATGCGGTCCATGAATGCGGACCTGCGCGATATTCGGCTGAAGCTGGAAAAGGGCGACGTTATCCGCGTGGTCAGCCCCACGTTGTCCATTGCGGCCAAGGCCCAGATGCTGCCGCTGGTGTTTGAGCACCGGTACGAAAGCGTCTATCCGGTGGAGGGGTCGGACAAGTATTTCAAGGGCGCGGACCCGGCGAAGTTTCAGGCCGCGGCCGAGTACCTGAATGCGCAGGCCCAGAAGTTTTTGCGCATCGCCTCGGATAACGACCTCAAAAAGGCCGAGCAGCATTTGAACCGTGTCAAAAAGGCCTGCCGCTCCTGCCACCGCGAGAACCGCGGCGAGAATTAACGGCGGGCACCTCGTCCATGCGGCGCAGAGGCGGGGCGGCGCAAGGCCGCCTCGCGTTTGCGCCGTGTGTGGCATTTGGTCCTTTGGGGACGGGTGGCTTTTGGGGTTAGATGTCGCCGGGGTCTGGTTCCGGCGTCATGGTGCCTTGGAAGTAGAGCAGTTCGCCGTCGTCGTCGCGGATTTCGCGTACGTTTTGGCGCACGGTGAGGGTGGTGCCGTCCGCGCGGCGCATGCGGGTGCGCAGGTTCATCACAGCGCCGTGCTCGCGCAAGGCGTCAAGGAGCTTATCCCGCTCGGACGGCTCGGCGTAGACCTCGCGCGACAGGCTGCGTATTTCATCCGTCACTTCGCTGATGCTTTCATAGCCCAGCATTTCGGCCAGCGCAGGGTTGGCCAGCATAAACCGCCCCGACGGGGTGGAGACGAACATCCCCTCTACAGCTTTCATGAAGAAATTGCGGTAGCGCGATTCCGCCTGCCGCAGCGTGCGTATGGCCTTCTCGCGCGGTGATATGTCGCTGTAGATGGCGCAGATGCCGCGCGCGCCGTCCTCAATCTCCACGGGAATGCCAACGGCGATAACGTCCACACTGCTGCCGTCCTTGCGCAGGCGTGTTGTGCGCTTGCGCACCATGTGGCCTTCCCGCACGCGGCTGGTGAGGGACAGAAACTCCTCGTCCGCGCCTTCGGGCAGGATGCAGTCCCCAAGGTGGCGTCCACGGACTTCGTCCGCGCTGTAGCCAAAGGTCTTGGTAAAGGCGGCGTTGATGTCGAGGACGTGCTCGTCCAGATTCAGGATGACTACCGCGTCCAGCGAGTGCCGGTAGAGTTCGGCAAAGGTGTTGGCGCTGTGCTCGCAGTGCTGGGGCTCGGGGGAGTGGTCGTCGGCGCTGGTGGCCGGCGGCTGGGCCGGGGTGCGGGCCCCGTGCGGCAGGGTGTGCGCCGCAGGCTGGGGCGCGTCGCCGTCCGTTACCGGAGCCAGCACGCGCTTTGGCCGCACGTCGCGCATGGCGCGCGCCACAGAGGCGGGCAGGCGCTCCATCTCGCGGCGGGCCATATAGTCGTGCGCACCGGCCTCGATGAGGGCGCGGCCCCGCTCGTGGCTGATGTCTGCATCCACGGCAATGAAGGGCACCCCGGGAGGCAGATTGCGTATGAAATGACGCAGGCTTGTCTGGTCTTCGCCGATGATGAGGTCAATGCCGTTTCGGCTGACGGCGGGACGGGCGTCGTCTACGTCCGTCGCTAAGCGGAAGTCGGCGTTGTATCCGCCGAGCGAGAGCATGCGTGACAAGTCGTCCGTGGTTCCGTGCCGCCGCCCCATGACAAGTACGCGCAACGGTCTGTGCTGCATGTCGTCTCCCTTGCAGGGGTGAGGCTCGCCCGCTGTGATGACAAACGGGCCGAGTTCTGACCTTACCGGAGCAATACCCTGTTTTGGGCAATCTGTCAGCATTGATGCACAGTTTTTTTGATAGAGACATTAGGCGGTTGCATGCGGCACACCGGGAAAAAGCTGTGTCTACGCGCGGCTGTGGGCGGGCCGGTCTAGGGAAAGGCGTAGACGCTGCCAGCGTTTTATTGCACTGTGTCCACGTTTCACCGAGCTGGACAGCCCTGGCGGAGGGCGCGCGCGGGTTCACGTGGTCCAGCCACATGCGATGATGGGAGAAGATCATGCCCCGGAATATACGGCCCGAAAATGCCATGAAGAAGAAGGTGGACGTTGCCGAGAGCAACCAGACCATGACTTTCAAGAAGGCGGAGCGCCCGACGCGCTTCGGTCCGGACGTGAACGTGTACCTTGTGGGACTTCGGGCCTGCGGCAAGTCCACCCTCGGGCGTGAGCTGGCAAAGCGCATGCACCGCCCGTTTATCGATACCGACGACCTTGTGGTGGACCATGCGGGCCGCGCCGTGGCTGCCATTGTTGAAGACGGCGGCTGGCAGGCCTTTCGCGACATTGAGCGCGATATTGTGCAGGGTATTGACCCCAAGGCCGGCGCGGTGGTCGCCACTGGCGGCGGCGTGATTTTGGACCAGAGCACCCGCGCCTTTTTGCGTAGCAGCGGCCCGGTGTTTTACCTGATGGCGGACGTTGCCCTGCTGGCCCAGCGCCTTGGGGCCGACCCCAAGCACGACCAGCGCCCCGCCCTGACCGGCGGCGGGCTGGTGGATGAACTCAGCGCCACCCTTGCCGAGCGCGAAGCGCTGTATATGGAGACCTCGCACTTTGTGCTGCCTGCCCAGGAGCCTCTTGAGGAGCTGGTGGAGGATGTGCGCGAAAAGCTGATGCTGCTGCAGCGCGGCTGATGCCGTACCGATGAGAGCAATGAAAACGCCCCCGGAAGAGGACTTCCGGGGGCGTTTTTTTATTTTTTGTGGAGCAGGCCGTAGGTCTTGGCGATAAGCGGGTGGGAGTACATCACAAGGCGGGAGAGCAGCCACGCCGAGCTTCTGGCCCGCGCCTTGAAACGGTGGGCGCTGTCCGCCACCAGTCCCGGCGGGTTGGGGCCAACATCGGTGGTGAACAGGACGGTGAAGCCCAGCTCTTTGGCAATGCGGCGGCTGGTGTCGCTGGATGCGCCCCACGGCCACGCCATGACCTCGGGCGCGCGGTCAAGGCCGGTGGTCAAGAGGTCGCGACTGGTGCGCAGTTCCTCGTAGACGCGTTCTTCAAACTCGGCCTGTGATTCGTAGGTGCCAAGGCGTTCGGTGGGAATCTCGCGCAGGCGCTGCATCAGGTCCTGCCTATGGCGCTGGTCTTTGAAGTAATCGTAGGCGGTGCGGAAGTCCTGCGGCACGGTGGAGGTGACAATGTCGTACACCTCGTTTGAGGGCTTGAAGGCCCGGTGCTGCATGGCGGGGCCTTCCTCAAAGCGCGGCAGGCCGTAGGGCACGTCGCCCTCAATTTGGTCAAAGGTGCGGCGCTTGCCTTGCGGCTCGCACAGCATGCGGAAATTGGGACCGGTGAACACGGAGCGGTGGTTGTGGGTGTGCCCGGCAACGGCCATGGTGCCGTCGTCCTGCATCAGGCGGGCTTCCTTCCACGAAAAGAACAGGTCCGTGCGGATGCGCAATCCCTCGCGCGAGGTCCGGATGGGGCTGTCCACCTGCGGCAGGTCGTCCATGCCCACGTAGCCGTCCCACACGTCCGACAGCGTGGGGCGGGGGCGCTCCTCGTCCACAATTTTATTGGTGACGGCAAAGACGACGCCTTTGTGGCCGTGCTCGCGCAGCAGGGGCCACGCGTAGACGTAATTGTCCAAAAAACCGTCATCAAAAGTGATGAGGACGGATTTTTTCGGCAGGGCGCGGCCTTCGCGCAGGTAGGCGACGGCTTCGTCGAGGCCCACACCGCGGTAGCCGGCTTTAGTCATGGCTTTCAGGTGGCTCTCGAAAAGTTCGGGCGCCACGGCGATGGAATTGGGCCAGGAGCTGATGTAATGATACATCATGACTGGCAGGCTTTTAAGCATTGGTGTCGGATTCCCCTAACGAGCTTGGATACTTGACTGTCGGCTGAAGCGGCTTATCTAGAGAAATATGCCGAACAGAGACATTCTGCGGTAGCAAGGAGTGCTAATCGAGATGAGCGTTGAATTCAAGGACTACTATGAAATTCTGGGCGTGAGCCGCGGGTCCTCCAAGGAGGATATCGCCAAGGCATTCAAACGCCTTGCACGAAAATACCACCCCGACCTCAACCCGGATAATGCTGAGGCAGAGGCCAAATTCAAGGAAATTAACGAGGCCTACGAGGTGCTCAAGGACCCGGAAAAGCGCCGTATGTACGACCAGCTTGGTCCCAACTGGCAAAACGGGCAAAACTTTGAGCCGCCGCCGGGCTATGAAAATTTTGCGGGCGGCTTTGGCGGCTCCGGATTTAGCGACTTCTTCGAAACCGTCTTTGGTGGTGGTTTTGGAGGCGGCGGTTTTGGCGGGCAGGGTGGTGGATACCATCAGGACCCGTTTGGCGGCTTTGGCGGCGCGGGGTTTAGGCCCGGCCCGTCCAAGGGACGCGACATTGAAACCACGCTGGAGCTGACCCTTGAGGAAGCCTATGCCGGTGGCCGCAAGAACGTGGCCTTTCAGGACCGCGCCCCCGACCCGTCGGGCATGTCGTCGCTGCACACCAAGAACCTTGAGGTGAACATTCCCGCCGGTGTGAAGAACGGCGCGCGCATCCGGCTGTCCGGGCAGGGCTCTCCCGGTCGGCAGGGCGGCCCCGCGGGCGATTTGTACCTGCGGGTGAAGATTCTGCCCCATGCCCGCTTTAAGCTGGATGAAGCCAATGTGACGCTGGACCTGCCCCTTGCGCCATGGGAAGCCGCCCTCGGCACCACGGTGCAGGTGCCCACGCTGGATAAATCCGTGGAGTTGAACGTACCTGCGGGCATCTCCAGCGGGCAGAAGATGCGCATCCGTGGCCGCGGACTGGGCAGTGGCGCCAAGAAGGGCGACCAGTATGTCCGCGTGGTCATCAAGACCCCGCGCGACATCTCGGACGAGGAGCGCGCCCTGTGGCAGAAGCTGGCCGAGACGTCCACCTTCACCCCTCGGGATTTCTGACGCCCGGTTCCTCCATGTGGGCCGGGTGATGGCAAAGCAGGAGAGTGACGCATGCATAAGGATGATATCCGCGGCAAAAATATGCCGATTCCATCTCAGCTTGTTTCATGGACGGTGTTCGTGGAGCTGACGGCGGTGCACCCCTCGCGGCTTGGCGAACTCATCGACATTGGCTGGGTGGAACCCATGGAGGTGTCCGAACGCGGCACCTTCTTCCGCCCGCACGACATCTACCGGGTCCGCAAATTGGTGCGCCTGTGTACGGACCTTGAACTCGGCGTTGTCGGCGGCAGCATCATTGTCGACCTCTTGGCCCGCATTGAGGAACTTGAAAACAGGGTTCAGAATCTCCAGCGTCTGCTGTGACGCATCCGCCGCGCCAGCCCAAGGGGCGGGCGCGGCCATTCCACCGGACCACATCCGGAACCTCTGGAGGGAATGCCATTATGGATATGAACAAGTTTACGCAAAAGTCCCAGACCGCCCTGAACGAGGCGCAGGACAAGGCCGTGAGCCTTGGCCATCAGCAGGTGGATGCCGAGCATCTTCTGCTGGCCCTTGTGGAGCAGAAGGACGGCCTTGTGGGCCGCCTTATCGAAAAGGCGGGCTACGATCCGTCGGCTTACGCCAAGGCCGTGCGCGCGGAGCTGAAAAAGCTGCCGAAGGTCTCCGGCCCTGGCTCCGGTCCGGGACAGATATACGTCACCCAGCGCCTGAACGAGACCCTCGTCAAAGCGCAGGAACTCGCCGGCCGCATGAAGGACGAGTACGTCAGCGTGGAGCACATCTTCCTTGTGCTGGCGGACGAATCCGCCTCCACCGGTGCGGGCCGCGTCAACCGCGACTTCGGCCTGAACCGCGATAAGATTCTGGCCGTGCTCACGGACGTGCGCGGCAGCCAGCGCGTCACCTCCGCCAACCCGGAGGAGACCTACGAGGCGCTGAAAAAGTACGGCCGCGACCTTGTGGAGGCCGCAAAGCAGGGCAAGCTGGACCCCGTCATCGGACGTGACGAGGAAATCCGCCGCTGCATCCGCATTCTGTCGCGCCGCACCAAGAACAACCCCGTGCTCATCGGCGAGGCGGGCGTTGGCAAAACCGCCATCGTCGAGGGGCTGGCCCAGCGCATCCTCAAGCAGGATGTGCCCGAAGGCCTCAAGGACAAGACGGTCTTTGCGCTGGATATGGGCGCGCTCATTGCTGGGGCCAAGTACCGTGGTGAATTTGAGGAGCGCCTCAAGGCTGTGCTGGCCGAGGTGGAAAAGTCCGCCGGGCAGATTCTGCTCTTTATTGACGAGATTCATACCATCGTCGGCGCGGGCAAGACCGAAGGCTCCATGGATGCGGGCAACCTGCTCAAGCCCATGCTGGCGCGCGGCGAACTCCACTGCATTGGCGCAACCACCCTTGATGAGTACCGCAAGTACATCGAAAAGGACCCCGCGCTGGAGCGCCGCTTCCAGCCCGTGGTGGTTGACGAGCCGACCATGGAGGACACCATCTCCATCCTGCGCGGCCTGAAGGAGCGCTTCGAGGTGCACCACGGCGTGCGCATTGCGGACGGCGCCATTGTGGAGGCGGCGACCCTGTCCAACCGCTACATCACCGACCGCCAGCTGCCGGACAAGGCCATTGACCTCATCGACGAGGCCGCGGCCATGATTCGTACGGAAATCGACTCCCTGCCCGCAGACCTTGACCATATCAACCGCAAGGTCATGCAGCTGGAGATTGAGCGCGAGGCCCTGAACCGCGAGACGGACGAGAAATCCCGCGAACGCCTGCGCAAGTTGGAAAAGGAACTGGCCGACCTGCGCGAGGAACAGGCTTCGCTCACCGCGCAGTGGGAGAGCGAAAAGGGCTCCATTGAGGACGTGCGCAAAATCAAGGAGGACATCGAGAAAACCCGCCTTGCCATTGAGGAAGCGGAACGCTCGCTGGACTACAACCGCGCGGCGGAGTTGAAATATTCCACGCTGCCGGACCTTGAAAAGCGCCTTGCCACCTACGAGGGCGAACACGGCGATGAAACCCCGCGTCTGTTGCGCGAGGAGGTCGGCCCTGACGATGTGGCGCAGGTTATCTCGCGCTGGACGGGCATCCCCGTGGCGCGCCTCTTGGAAGGCGAGCGCGAAAAGCTCCTGCGGCTGGAGGACCAGCTTCATGAACGCGTGGTGGGGCAGGACCAAGCCGTCACTGCCGTGGCGGACGCCGTCCTGCGCGCCCGCGCCGGGCTCAAGGACCCCAGCCGCCCCATAGGGTCGTTCATCTTCCTTGGCCCCACGGGCGTGGGCAAGACCGAACTGTGCAAAACCCTTGCGCAGGCGCTCTTTGACACCGAGGAAAACATGGTCCGGCTGGATATGTCCGAATATATGGAAAAGCACACCGTGGCGCGCCTTATTGGAGCGCCTCCCGGATACATCGGCTACGACGAGGGCGGCCAGTTGACCGAAGCCGTGCGCCGCAAGCCGTACTCCGTGGTGCTCTTTGACGAAATCGAAAAGGCGCACCCCGACGTGTTCAACACGCTGCTCCAGATTCTGGACGACGGCCGCCTGACGGACAGCCACGGCCGTACGGTGGACTTCAAGAACACCATTATCATTATGACGTCCAACCTTGGCTCCCAGTATCTCTTGGAGGGCATCCAGAAGGACGGTTCGCTGGCTGACGGCGTGGAGGAGCGCGTGATGGACACCCTGCGCGGCCACTTCCGCCCGGAATTCCTGAACCGCGTGGACGAGGTGGTGAACTTCAAGCCGCTGCTGGCCGAGCAGTTGAAGGCCATTATTGAACTGATGCTGACGGGCCTGCGCCAACGCCTTGCCGAGCGCAAGATGACGCTGACGCTGACTGATGCGGCCAAGGCGCTCATCGCCGATGCGGCCTACGAGCCTGCCTTTGGCGCGCGCCCCCTGCGCCGCTACCTGCAGGCCCACGTGGAGACGCCCCTTGCCAAGGCTATCATCAGCAATACGGTGAGCGAGGGACAGAACGTGGTGGTGGATGCCGCCGAAGGCGGCCTGCGTATCGGCTAGCGCGGTGGCGGGCGGCGCGCCCGGCCTCCGTATGGTCTGTACGCCCCGCAAAGGCGAAACTGCGCGGATTGGCTTGTGGGAAGCTTCACTCAGGGCGACACGGCGTTGCCTGCTTGGGCCAACGGCGTTTCGTCCCCGCGCGGCAAACGAAAAGCATCTATCAAATACAGAGTGAATCACCCCACAGGGTGACAGCAACCACGCCCCGGCGGAGAGTGTCTCCGCCGGGGCGCCTTTTGGTGTGGCCCCGCGTCACGCTTTTCCTGATTCGAATCGGCGTTGACGCGGCAGGCAGGAGGGCGCCCAACACGAAAAGCGCCCGGACAGGTGGACTGTCAGGGCGCTTGCAGTTTTGGGGAATTGCCGTATCGTGGCGCGGCGTTGCTGATCTTTGAAAATATGGCCTGTGGCAGGGCGTTTGCGGGATTTATCCGCTACGCGGTGGCCTCTGTGGCCCCGCCTGATGGGCGGCGTTGTCAAGCGCGGTCCCGGTCACTTCGGATTGCGGCGGTGGCTAGGCCACGGTTGGGCGTGTTCTGCATGAGGCCAGTACGCCGAAGCGGATGCCCCGGCGTACGTTGCGTCTGTTCATTCTGAGCCGACAGAATTGGACACAGGGAGGGTGCGTTGAGCGCTCCCACCGTCTCCCACTCCCACCTGTTACCACTTGCCGATGGTGATGGCGCTGTGCAGGAAGGTGACGATCTTTTGGTCGTACTTGCCGCTTTGGGCCTTGAGCTGGGCTACGGCGTCCTTGGGCTCCATGGCTTCGGCGTAGGGCCGCTTGGAAATCATGGCGCAGTAGGAGTCCGCAATGGCGCAGATGCGGCCAAGGGGCGAAATGTCGGATTTTTTGTTCGGGTAGCCGGAGCCGTCAAGGCGCTCGTGGTGCTCCATGATGCACTGCTGCATCTCGTCGTATTTCAGTCCCAACTTGAGGGCCATCTTGGAGCCGACGAGGGGGTGCATGTTCACCTTGTTGCGCTCGTCCTGCGTTAGGGACTTGGTCTTCTCGCGGATGAAGGCGGGAATTTTGGACATGCCCATATCGTGCAGGAACAGGGCAACGGTGACCTTGTCGTACACGCGGCGGTTAAAGCCGCCGGGGTAGACCTTGCCAAACAGCCACAGTCCCAGACTGCCGGAGCTGAAGCTGTGGTGGGCGAGGGTGTGCTCCTTGTGCAGGCGGCGGGTAAAGGCCTTGATGCGGTTCAGGTCGCCCCACAGGTACTCGGTAAGGACCATCAGGTCGCCGTAGAGCTTGTCAAATACGGCCTGCACCGGCTGCTCAAGGAATTCATTGATGCGGTCCGTCAGGGCATGACGGAAAATCTCCGCGATTTCCGCTTCCTTGAGGTGCTCGTCCTGCAGCACGAGGTCCAGCTGTTTGCTGATGTGCTTGGAGTAGATGTGGTGGTCACTGCGGGCAAGGAAGATGTTGCCCTCCGCGCAAAGTTCTGCAAGTTTCTCCTGCTCGTCTTTGCCCACGCGTTCCCCGGTCTTTTTAAAGATGAGGATTTGGGCCACATCCTCCTTGAGGATGTAGATATTGAGCGGCGGACGAAACTTGGGAAAGCTGGACAGGATTTCAGGAGTGATCTGGTAGTATTCCTCGTCCAGATTATCCAAAATGCCTGATTTTGGTGAAGCCATGTGCGTCAGTACCTCGTAAGCAGGATTGTAGGAAACGTTTGCCGCAAGAATGTCGAGGTTCAAGCGGCCTCAAGTCACGTGGATAACACACTTTGCCTGTGTGAGGAAGCCTGCGAAAAGCCCCTTTTGCGCGGGGACGCGGCGCGGGGCGGCTTTGTCACCGCATTTTGCGGGCAGCGGAAAAGTGTCCTGCATGGGGCGGGGGAAGTCAATCCTTGCAAAGCGGTAGGAATGCAGCCGCTGTGGATGCGCCCCTGCGTGTGAATGGTCTCTTTTATGGCCGGCGTGGCGTGGCCGCCGCCGCATCTGGTGACGCTTCATCGCTGTAGTGTCCCGTTCTTGCTCATTTTCTGCACAACGTTCCGTGCTTTTTTGCTGCATTTTGCAGTTGGGGTCAATTCTCCGGGGAGTGTGGCAAGGCGGGGCCATTTCCCGAAAAGGCGTGAATGGCTGGCATTTCCCCTTGACATGCTCACCTTGTTTGGTGGTAATTTGTGGTAAAAGGTGGGTATGGGTGTATGCCATGAGCATGTTTAGAGGACATTCCTATAGAAGCCTCGACCCTAAGGGTCGGCTTATGCTTCCTCCGGAATTCCGGTCGGCTGCGGCTGATATGGAGTCCGGCGAATGTCTTATGCTCACGAATTTTGACGGCTGCGCCGTCGGCTACCCCCTCCCCGAGTGGGAACGCATCGAAGAGAGTTTTAACCGGATTAATATGCTCGACTCGCGCCTGCGCAATTTTCAGCGCTTTTTCATCTCCGGCGCTATGGAGGTGAAGCTGGACAAGCAGGGACGCATCCTTATCCCCCCGCATCTTAGGCACTACGCGGGGCTGGAGAAGGACGTGGTCATCGCCGGAGTCGGGAGAAAGTTTGAAATATGGAACACGGACACCTTTGAGGCCAAGCGCCGCGAGATGGAGTCGAGCTTTGACGACGACATGTCCGCGCTGGCGGAAAAGGGGTTCGAACTGCGGCTGTAGAGGCGCGCGGGGAGAATGATTATGGGTCAGCAACAGCACGACCCCGCAAAGGTGCACATTCCCGTCCTGAGGGACGAGGTGATAGAGCACCTTGCGCCGCGTCCCGGTGGCCGCTATCTGGACGGCACCCTCGGAATGGGGGGCCATACCGAGGCCATACTCGACGCGGCAGGCGGCGAAGCCGAAGTCGTCGGCTGCGACCGCGACGCACAGGCACTTGCCCTTGCGCAGGAGCGGCTGGACCGCTTTGGCGACAGAGTTCACTTTGCGCACTGCCGCTTTAGTCAGTTTGAGCGCGCGCTGGATGAGTTCGGCTGGAACGAACTCGACGGCGCGCTTGTCGACATTGGCGTCTCGTCCCTGCAGATTGACGACCCCGAACGGGGATTCAGCTTTCTGGAGGACGGGCCGCTGGATATGCGTATGGGCACGCTGGGGGACAGCGAAACCGCATCCGCCATCGTCAATCGCGCCCACGTGGACCGATTGAAGCAAATCATCGGCCGCTACGGCGAGGAGCCCATGGGTGGGCGCATTGCCCGCGCTATTGAGGAAGCGCGGGCCAAGAAGCCCATCGAAACCACCCTTGAGCTGGCCGCCATCGTGGAGGGAGCCTACCCGGCCAAGATGCGCGCCAAGTCGCGCCTGCACCCCGCCACCAGGACCTTTCAGGCCCTGCGGATGGAGGTCAATCAGGAGCTGCGGGAGCTTGAGGACTTTTTGGAGCGCGTGGTGCCGTACCTGAAGCCGGGTGCCCGGCTTGCGGTCATCTCGTTCCATTCCCTTGAGGACAGGATCGTCAAGCGCTTCTTCCAGCGCGAGGCCAAGGGATGCCTGTGCCCGAGGGAGCAGGTCATGTGCATATGCGGCCACTCGCCGCAGGTGAAGATTCTGACCCGCAAACCCGTGACGGCCAAGGATGAGGAACTGGCCGTGAATTCGCGCTCGCGCAGCGCCAAACTGCGCGTGGCGGAAAAACTACAGGAACAAGAGCCAGGAAGATGAGGGGATTCAGGGACTGGCGGAGCCCCGCCGCAGCAACACTGCTGCTGACGTCCCTGCTTCTTGGCCTTGCGATGGTCTGGTGCAACATCGAGCGGATGGACCTCGCCTACAGCCTCAAGGAGCAGCAGGATGCGCTGGACGAGAGGCTGGCCTTGGTCTCCAAGCTGGAGGTGGAGCGAGATAATCTGCTCTCGCCGCACAGGTTGCGGCGTAAGGCGCGCGAACTTGGCCTTGGGCCGGGCGCGCCCGGTCGCATCAGACGCATGCACGATGGACTGGCGCATGATGAACCGCAACATGGAGAGCGTCCCTGATGGCTGCCTACTCGCCCCGTCATGCCAAAACGCGCGACTGGTGCCGAATCCGGCTCGTCGTGGTTGGGGTGGCGTTTGGCCTTTTTTGGCTTGGGTTGTGGGGGCGCGCCTTCTCGGTGCAGATTCTTGATGGCGAGCGCCTCGCCAAGCGGGCCAACAGGCAGCATCTGGCCAGTGAATTCACAAGTGGGGAACGGGGGCGGATCTTTGACAGCCGCGGGCGTGTACTGGCGCAGAGCGTCCAGTGCCGTTCCGTTTTTGCGCGGCCTCTTGATGTAGAGGACCCGCAGCGTGCCGCGCGCGAGCTTTCGCGCGTGCTTGGCATCTCCTCGCGGCAGTTGTACGAGGACCTCACCGCCCATCGCCCCTTTGTGTGGCTGGAGCGGCAGGTGAGCGACCGCGAAGCCGCGGAGGTGGACAAGCTGGACTTTCCCGGCGTGCACCTCGTCACCGAGTATAAGAGACTCTACCCCAACGGCCATCTGGCCGGTCAGCTTCTGGGCTTTTGCGGCCTGGACGGCACCGGGCTGGAGGGCCTTGAGCTGTCCCTGAACGATGCGCTGACGGGCCAAAGCTCCAAGACCATCGTCCAGCGCGACGCGCGCGGGCGCATGCTCTACCTCAATGGTGACATGGAGGACTCCGGGCGTGGGCAGGACGTGCACCTCACCATCGACGCGGACATTCAGGCCGTGGCCGAACGCGCCCTTGAGCGCTCCGTTACCCGCTACAGCGGCAAGTCCGGAACCTGCCTTGTGGTGGATGTCGACTCCGGCTCCATCCTCGCCTGGGCGCAGTACCCGTATTTCAATCCCAATATCTACGGTCAGTACGGGCCGGACATCTGGCGCAACCGCATCGCACTCGACGCGCTGGAGCCCGGGTCCACCTTCAAGCCCTTTGTCATCGCCGTTGCGCTGCAGGAAGGCGTTGTGGCGCCGGACACCAAGCTGGACTGCGAGGGCGGGCGCTACCGCCTTGACGGCGTCACCATCCGCGATACCCACGACTACGACGACCTGACCGTCTCGACCATTCTCAAGAAGTCCTCCAACATCGGCATGTCCAAGATTGCCTTGGAGCTTGGCGCGGAGCGGTTCTACACGTATCTGCGCCGCCTTGGCTTTGGCGAGCGCCTTGATATGCCCCTTGCCGGGCAGAGCCGGGGCATCCTGCGCGACCCGGGCCGCTGGCAGCGGGTGGACACCGCGTCCATCGCCTTTGGTCAGGGCATTGCCACCACGGCGCTGCAAATGGCGCAGGGCTACCTGTGCATCGCCGACGGGGGCGTACTGAGGCCGCTGCGCATCGTGGAAAACGCCGCGCCGCAGGCTCCCAGCCAAAAAGTTTTTGATTCGACAGTAACGTCGCAAGTGCTGCGCATGCTCCGCGATGTGGTGGAGGCGGACGGCACCGGACGCCGCGCACGCATCGACGGCATGGATGTGGGCGGCAAGACCGGCACGGCGCAGAAGGCATCGGCCGCCGGCGGCTACGGCAACAAGTATCTGGCCTCGTTCGTGGGGCTGTTTCCTGCCGAAACGCCGCAGTATCTGGTGATGGTAATGGTTGACGAACCGCATCCTCAGCATTACGGCGGCGTGGTTGCCGCTCCTGCCGTGAGGGACATTGCGCTCGGCGCTATGGCGTACCTTGGCGAGTTGCCCGACGTGGCCGCCAAGAACGCCTTTGCCGCCGGCAAAGGAGGGTCAGCATATGGTCGGACGCTTCCTCGTAGAGTGCATCGCAAGGCTGTTCCCATCACTGACGCCGCAGCGGCCGCACGCGCCGTGCCCGACGTTGTCGGAATGCCCCTCAGGCAGGGCATCGCAGTTTTCGCAAACGCAGGGGTTATGCCGGACCTCCGCGGTAAAGGATACATCATCGGCAAGCAGAGCCCCGCGCCGGGAACGCCGTGGAAAGACGCACGGCGGGCAGTCCTGTGGCTGTCCGACGCGCAGGGGCGGAGTTGATGCGAGCATGAAGAATATATGGAATACGCTTGTCCAGGCTGTCTCGGACGGGCTGATGGTACGGTCGGACTCCCGTCAGGTGAACCCTGGCGAGGTCTTTGTTGCTGCCCCCGGCGCTAGTGTTGATGGCGCCGCGTTTATCCCCAGCGCCCTTGAGCGCGGGGCAAAGTGGATTGTGGCCCGCCCGGGCACCACGCTGCCAGACGGCGCAGACGCCACGCTGGTGGAGCACGACGAGCCGCGCAAGGCCCTTGGCGAGCTGGCCGCCGCCTACTTTAAAACCGCCGAGCACGGGCAGACCGTTATCGGCATCACGGGCACCAACGGCAAGACCACCGTCACATACATGTTGGAGCACGTCCTTGCCGCCGCTGGCCGCAAGGTTGGCGTTATTGGCACTGTGAACTACCGCTGGCCCGGCTTTGCGCTGGACGCGGCCATGACCACGCCGGACTGCTGGCAGCTGCATGAAATCATGGCCAATATGGCCGCCGCAGGTGTGGACACCGTCATCATGGAAGTTTCGTCCCACGCCCTTGATCAGGACCGTGTGGCGGGCCTTGGCTACGATGTGGCCGTGCTGACCAACGTCACGCAGGACCATCTGGACTACCACAAGACCATGGACGCCTACTTCAACGCCAAGGCGCGCCTGTTCACCGACGTGCCGAAGGCGGGCAAGACCACGGTCATCAACGTGGACGACCCCTACGGCCGCATTCTGCTGGACCGCTGTCCCGACGCCATCGGCTACGGCCTGTACTATCCGGCAACGGGCGAGGCGCGCGGGCTGTGGGGCGACATTGTGTCCTGCGATTCGCGCGGGGTGCACCTGTCCATGAAGTTTGGCGAGGAGCGCTGGGAACTCCAGTCCCCGCTTATCGGCAAGCACAACGCGTCCAACCTGCTGGCAGTGCAGGGCGCGGCCCTTGCCCTTGGCGTGAAGCCCCGCCGCCTGAAGGCGCTGGAGAAGTTCTGTGGCGTTCCCGGACGCCTTGAGCGCATCGACAACCGCCGCGGGCTGAATGTGTTTGTGGACTACGCGCACACGCCGGACGCCTTGGAGAACGTGCTTTCCAGCGTCAAGGAACTGGATTTTAAGCGCCTGTTTGTGGTGTTTGGGTGCGGCGGCGACCGCGACCGCGCCAAGCGTCCGCTCATGGGCGAGGCCGTCAGCCACTACGCCGATGTGGCGGTGCTGACCTCGGACAATCCGCGCAGCGAGAATTCCGTCGCCATTATGAATGATGTGCGCCCCGGTTTGTCGAAGTGCAAGTACGTCATCGAGAATCCCGACCGCCGCGGCGCCATCACCGCCGCCCTTGGCGAGATGCGCTCCGGCGATGTGCTGGTCATCGCGGGCAAGGGGCACGAGACGTATCAGGAAATCCGCGGAACGCGCCTGCCCTTTAGCGATGCGCAGGTGGTCAGGGAGATCACGTCGTGAACATGACCCTCGCTCAGGCCGCAGCCGCCATGAACGCGTGTGGCGACATCGACCCTGCGCTGCAGGAGCGCCACATTGCGGCGGTGCGTACGGACAGCCGGGCCGTCCGGCCCGGAGACCTGTTCGTCTGCCTGCCGGGTGCCAAGTTCGATGGGCATAACTTTGTGGAGCAGGCCGTGGCCAGCGGCGCCATTGCCGTGCTGGCCGAGCGGCCCCTGCCCGAGATCATGGACCGGGTGCCTGTGCTGATGGTCACGGATTCCCTCGCCGCGCTGGGCCGCCTTGGCGCGTACTGGCGCAGCCGGACCAGCGCCACCGTGGTGGCGGTGACCGGCTCCGCCGGCAAGACCACCGTCAAGGAGATGCTGGCATCCATCCTTGCGGAAGTGGGCGAGACGGCGCGCAACTACAAGAATTTCAATAATCAGCTCGGCGTGCCCATGTGCATGCTGGACTTTACCGGCGACGAGCGGTTCTGGGTGCTGGAGCTTGGCATCAGCCAGCCGCACGACATGAACGAGCTTGGCGCCATTGTCCGCCCGGACCGCGCGGTTATCGGCAATATCGGTCCCGCGCATTTGGAAGGGCTGGGCGACCTTGACGGCGTGGCCCGGTGCAAGACCGACCTCCTCGACTTTGTGGCGGAAGGCGGGCGCGCCTATGTGAGCATGGATTATCCCCAGCTGTGGCAGGCCGCGACATCGCGCTTTGCCTTGACGGTTGGGTTTTCCACCACGGGCCGGTCGGACCGGTTCAGCGCGCGCTACCTCGGCCATAACGAGGAGGGCGGGCAGTACGAACTGGTGCTGGACGGCGAGCGGGTGGACATCACCATGCCGCTGTGCGGTGCGTATCAGGCCGAGAACATGCTTGCGGCGGCAACCGCTGCCCATGACCTTGGCGCGGGACCGGAGCACATTGCGCGCGGCCTGCGTAGGGCGGCCCTGCCCGAGCACCGCAGCGCCTGCCTGCCCGTTGGCGGGTGGACCCTTGTGGACGACGCCTACAACGCCAATCCGCTGGCCATGCACCGCGCCGTTGACAGTGCGGCGGATATGGCCGGAAGCGCCCCCCTCGTCCTCGTCCTTGGGGCGATGCGCGAGCTGGGCGACACCGCGGCGGACCTGCACCGCGAGCTTGGGCGCGCCATTGCGGCGACCCCGGCGCAAGCGGTGTTCTATGAAGGCGAACACGCCGAAGATGTGGCCGCGGGCCTTGGCAATGGCGAGTGGCCGGGCCGGTTTGTCCGCCTGTCCTCGCCGGAGGCTTTTCCCGAAGCCTTTGACGCCCTCGGCCTTGACGGAGGCGTGGTCCTGTTCAAGGGCTCGCGCTCTACGCAAATGGAACGTTATGTCCAGTCCCTGTCGGACTGGCTCAGTAAAGAGAGCACAGCATGATCTATAATCTGCTTTACCCGCTTTCCAGCGATATAAGCCTGTTTAACGTGTTCCGGTACATCACGTTCCGGAGCGTCTGGGCGCTGCTGACGGCGCTGCTGTTGACCATCGTCATCGGGCCCGCCTTTATCCGCCTGCTCAAGCGCATCAAGTGCGGCCAGCATATCCATGAGGATGTTTCTGCGCATATGTGCAAGGAAGGAACGCCCACCATGGGCGGCCTGCTCCTTGGTTTTTCCCTGCTCACGGCGGTGTTTTTGTGGGCGGACCTGACCAATGTGTACGTGTGGCTGGCGGTGTTTGTGTTTACGGGCTTTGGAGCCATCGGATTCATCGACGACTACCTCAAGGTGGTGAAAAAGCAGAACAAGGGCCTTTCCGCCCTTGGCAAAATGTCCCTGCAGCTTCTGGTTGCGGGTATTGCCATGTTCTTTCTCATCCAGCAGCCCGCTTATGACACGCACCTCGCGTTTCCCTTCTTCAAGGGCCTGCGTCCGGACCTTGGGTGGTTCTACCTGCCCTTTGCCGTGCTGGTCATTGTTGGCTCGTCCAACGCCGTGAACCTGACCGACGGCCTTGATGGCCTCGCCATTGGTCCCAGCATTGTGGCAGGCGCGTGCTTTGCGGTGTTCGTCTACGTGTCCGGCCACTCGGAAATCGCCAAGTATTTGCAGATTCCCTACATGGCCGGAATGGGCGAAGTGACGGTGTTCTGCGGGGCGCTGGTTGGCGCGGGGCTGGGTTTTTTGTGGTTCAACGCCTACCCGGCGCAGGTGTTTATGGGCGATGTGGGGTCGCTGTCCATCGGCGCGACCCTCGGCTTCATCGCCGTGCTGTGCAAGCACGAGCTGGTGCTGGTCATCGTTGGCGGGCTGTTCGTCATTGAGACGTTCTCGGTCATCCTGCAGGTGGGGTACTTCAAGTTCACGGGCGGCAAGCGCATTTTCCGCATGGCGCCGCTGCACCACCACTTTGAGCTGAAGGGCATCCCGGAATCCAAGATCATTACCCGGTTCTGGATTCTGTCCATCCTGCTGGGGCTTTTTGCCCTTTCAACCCTGAAGCTGAGGTAGCCGGTCATGCAGACGCAGCTTGAGCAGACAATGACTGGCAAACGGACCGTGGTGGTGGGCGCGGGCACCTCCGGCCGCAGCGCGGCGCGCCTTGTGCGCGCCCTTGGCGCGGACGTGACGCTTCTGGACGCCAACGAAAACGCGCTGGACGACGCCCTGCGCGCGCAGCTGGAAGGCGAGGGCATTGCCCTGCGCTTTGGCCCCCACAAGCCGGACTATTTTGACGGCGCGGACACGGTGGTGCTGTCTCCGGGCGTCCCCGCCCGCAAAATCCGCGCGCTGTTCCCCATGGACGTTGCCCCGGAGGTGATGTCCGAGCTGGAACTGGCCGGGCGCTACGCCAGCGGCCGCGTTTTGGCTATTACGGGTACCAACGGCAAGACCACAACCACGGCCCTGTGCGCCCACGTGCTGCGCCATATGGGCCTGTCGGTCTTCGAGGGCGGCAATATCGGCACGCCCCTGTCCGAGCATGTGCTCTCCGGACGCGAAGCTGACGCGCTGGTGCTGGAAGTCTCCAGCTTTCAGGCGCAGAACTGTACGTCCTTTCGCCCCGAAGTGGCGGTGCTTCTGAACCTCACCGAGGACCATCAGGACTACCACGCGGACATGGACGAATACCTGCGCGCCAAGCTGAACCTGTTCGCCTTCATGACTGATGAAGACCTCGCCATCGTGCCTGCGGACATGCGCGAAAAGCTGGAGGAATACAGCTTCACCGCCGCGCGGGTGCGGTTTTTCGAGTCGACGGACCGCTTTGAGTGCGACAGGCTCCCCGGCGCGCACAATCAGGCGAACATGGAGGCCGCGTATCAGGCGCTGCGGCGCTTTGGCGTCAACGAGCGCGATATGCGCGAGGCCCTTGCGACGTTTGAGCCGCACCCCCACCGCCTTGAGCGGGTGGGCGAGCATGCGGGCGTCACCTTTGTGAATGATTCCAAGGCGACGACCGTGGCGTCCCTCAAGGCCGCGCTGGAGGCCTTTGAACAGCCTGTGTTGCTGCTGGCCGGCGGCAAGTACAAGGGCGGCGACCTCAAGGCGCTGGCTCCGCTGTTGCGGCGCAAGGTGCGCGCGGTGTGCCTGTTTGGCGATAGCCGCCACATCTTTGAGCAGGCATGGGCGGGCAATGTGCCGCTGGCATGGGAGCGCGACATGGAGGGCGCAGTGCGCCGCCTGATGACATGGGCGGAATCCGGCGACGTGATGCTGCTGTCTCCGGCCACGGCCAGCTATGACCTGTACAACAACTACGGTGAACGCGGCGACGATTTCCGCCGCATATTCAACCTGTTGGAAGAGGAGCTGTAGAACATGGCGAAAGCCGCCGCAAAGACCGCACCCGGCAACCAGCGGGAGAAGGGGCAGGGACAGCGCTTTGATTATGTGCTGCTCTCCGCCGCGCTGATGCTGCTGTGCACGGGCATGGTCATGGTCATGAGCGCCTCGGGCGTGATGGCCGGGCGGCAGCTTGGTGACCCCTACATCTTTTTCCGCAAGCAGGCGCTGTTTACGCTGGCGGGCCTTGGGGTGATGACGGTGTGCTTTTTCACCTCGCGCAAGGTGTTCTACAAGCTGACCTACCTGTGGCTGTTTGGCGCCATGGCCCTTATTCTGCTGACGCTGACGCCACTTGGGGTGGAGGCGGGCGGCGCGCGGCGCTGGCTGCGCTTTGGCGGGCTGTCCCTGCAGCCGCTGGAGTTCAGCAAAATCGCCCTTGTGTTCTACTTGGCCTATTTTTTCAGCCACAAGCAGGACCTCGTCAAAACCTTCAGCGTGGGGTTTGTGCCCCCGGTTTTTGTGACGGGCACGTTGTGTCTGCTGCTTCTGCTGCAGCCAGATTTCGGCGGGGCCGTGTTTCTGTGCGGAATTCTTTTTCTTATGAGCCTTGTAGGCGGGACGAGCCTCGTGTACCTCGGGTCCTCCGTCCTGCTGGCGGCGGGCTGCGCGTGGATGCTGGTCATCCGCGAGCCGTACCGCGTCAAGCGGTTGACGGCCTTTTTGCACCCCTTTGAGAATGCACAGGATTCAGGGTATCAGCTTGTGCAGTCGCTCTACGCCTTTGGCTCCGGCGGCTGGACGGGCGTTGGTCTTGGTGCAGGCAAGCAGAAGCTCCTGTTCCTGCCCGAAGCGCACAACGACTTCATCATGGCCGTGGTGGGCGAGGAGCTGGGCTTCATCGGCGTCTCGCTGGTCTTCGTCATCATGGGGACGCTCATTTGGCGCGGCTTTGCCGTGGCCTGCGCGCAGGAGGATGCACAGGACAGGTTCACCGCCCTTGGCATGGTGCTCATCCTCGCCATGGGCGCGGTGATGAACATGGCCGTGGTCCTTGGCGCCGCGCCGCCCAAGGGCGTGCCCATGCCCTTTATCAGCTACGGCGGCTCCAGCCTGTTTGTGACCTGCATCTGCGTCGGCATGCTGCTGAACCTGTCGCGGAGAAAGAATTGATGATTGAACGCGTCATCCTGACCACCGGGGGAACCGGTGGACACATATTTCCAGCCCTCGCCGTGGCCGAGGAGCTGCGCCGCCGTAATCCGGACGTGCGCATCCTCTTTGTCGGCGGGCGCTATGGCCGCGAGTCCCAGTTTGCGCAGGACGCGGGACTGGACTTCATCGGCCTGCCGGTCCGGGGCATCCTCGGGCGCGGCATCAAGGCTGTGGGCGCGCTGGCCGTCATGGGCGGCGCTGTGTTGCGCGCCCTTGGCATCCTTGGGCGCTTTGGCCCGCAGGCTGTCATCGGCTTTGGCGGGTACGCCTGCTTTGCCCCGGTGCTGGCCGCGCGCCTGCGCGGGGTGCCCTGCGCCGTGCACGAACAAAACAGCGTGCCCGGTGCGGCCAACAGGTTCCTGTCGCGCTTTACCAAGCGGGTATTTGTGAGCTTCCCGGACGAGCGGGGCGCCTTTGCCCCGGAAAAAACCGTGGAGACAGGCAACCCCGTGCGCGAAGTCATCCGCGGCCTCGCGGACAAGACCGTGGAGGAAGCCGGAACGCGCCGCGTTTTGGTGGTGGGTGGCAGCCTTGGCGCGCGGGCGCTGAACGACGCCGTTATCGCCAGCCTGCCGCACCTGCGTGAAAAAGGCATTGAGCTGTGGCACCAGACGGGCGACGCGGACCACGAACGCGTGAAAAGCGCCCTTGAGGGCGACGGCGCGGGCCTCTTCCGCGTGGAGCCGTTTATCCGCGACATGCGCGAGGCCTACGACTGGGCGGACATCGTCCTGTGCCGCTCCGGCGCGACCACGGTTGCGGAGCTGGCGGTGGCGGGCAAGCCCAGCATTCTTGTGCCGTTCCCCCACGCCACGCACGACCACCAGACCGTGAATGCGGGATTTCTGGAAAAGGCCGGCGCGGCGGTGCTGCTGCCGCAGGCCGAGCTGGAAGGGACGGACCTTGCCGCGCGGCTGGACGACATTTTTCAGGAGCCGGGGCGCTTGGCCCGTATGTCCGAGGCGGCACGCGCCCTTGGCGCGCCGCAGGCGGCCGGGAGACTGGTCGACGAGATCGAGGCAATGATCAACGCATAAAGCATGCATAACGGGGACCACCCCGGAAACGATACAAGTGGCTGCATGAAGAACAAAATTAAGAAAATCCATATGGTCGGCATCGGCGGGTCCGGCATGAACGGCATCGCCGAAGTGCTCATCAACCTCGGCTACGAGGTCGCAGGGTCTGACCTTGCGGACAATGCCGTAACGCAGCGCCTGAAAAGCCTTGGCGCAACCGTGCATCAGGGCCACGCCGCAGAGAACCTCGGCGACGCCGATGTGCTGGTGAAGTCCACCGCCGTCAGCGAGGACAACCCGGAGGTTGTTGAAGCGCGCCGTCAGGGCATTGCCGTCATCCCCCGCGCGGAGATGCTGGCGGAGCTGATGCGCCTGAAGCAGGGCATCGCCGTGGCCGGAACCCACGGCAAGACCACCACCACATCGCTGCTGGCCACCATATTTACCGAAGCCAAGCTGGACCCCACCGTCATCATTGGCGGCAGGCTCAACACCTTCGGCTCCAACGCGCTGCTGGGCGAGGGCGAATACCTTGTGGCCGAGGCCGACGAGTCCGACGGCTCGTTCCTGTGCCTTGCGCCCATTGTCACCGTGGTCACCAATATCGATATGGACCACATGGACTTTTACGCGGACATGGACGCCATCCGCGAGAGCTTTGTCAGCTTCATGAACAAGGTGCCGTTCTACGGCATGAACGTGGTTTGCGGCGACAACCCGGTGGTGCGCGAGATTTTGCCCCGCATCAAGCGTCCGGTGATGGTCTATGGCCTTGGCGAGGACTGCCAGTTGCGCGGCGTCATCAAGGAGTGCGAGGCCGAAAGCTGCTTCGACGTTTACTTTGAGGGCGAATACTGGGGCGAAGTGGTGCTTGGTCAGCCCGGCCACCACAACGTGCTGAACGCCCTTGGCGCCATTGGCGTGTCCATTGAGGCTGGCCTGTCCAAGGACGCCATCATCCGCGGCCTGGCCAATTTCGGCGGCGTTGGCCGCCGGTTCGAGCGCAAGGGCGAACGCGACGGCGTGTTGGTGGTGGACGATTACGGTCATCATCCCACGGAAATCATGGCGACCCTCGACACCGCGCGCCAGTGCTACCCGGACCGCAGGCTGGTTGTGGCCTTTCAGCCGCACCGCTTCACACGCACGCAGGCCCTGTTTGGAGAATTCTGCAAGGCATTCAGTCAGGTAGACACATTGATGCTCACCGAGATATACCCCGCAAGCGAGAAGCCGATTCCCGGCGTGAGCGGGCAGAGTCTTGCGCAGGGCATCCGGCAGGTGTCTGAGACGGATGTGCAGTTCTTTGAGGATTTCGACGCCCTGTCGGGCGCACTGCCGGAGACGCTCCGTCCCGGTGATGTGCTGCTGACGCTGGGCGCTGGGAATATCTGGACCATCGGCACGCAGTGGCTTGACGGCTCTAAAGGATAGCAGACGAGAGGGAACAATGGGACTCAAGGTTCTTCCGGGACCGAGCATGCAGCAGCGCACCACGCTTCGCCTTGGCGGCACCGCCACGGCAGAGATCGTTGTCGGGCATGTCAACGATCTGGATGAGCTGCCCGGAGCGCTGGAAAAGCTGGGTGTGCCGCCGCTCATGTTGGGCAAAGGCTCCAACCTGCTAGCCCGCGACGGCGAGCTCCCCCTTGCTCTTGTCCGCGTGCCCGAGCCGGCAAAGCCGGAGATCGTCGGTTTTTCCGGCGACCGGGTTACCGTGTGCGCCGATGCAGGAATGGGCCTGCCTGCCTTCCTGTCATGGGTGGCGTCCAAGGGCCTTGCCGGTATGGAAGGGCTTTCGGGCATCCCCGGCACCATCGGCGGCGCAGTGGCCATGAATGCCGGATCCTACGGCACGGACATGAGCCGCGTTATGCGGCGGGTTCTGCTGTTTTCCCCGTGCTGCGGCCTGCGCTGGGCGGACCGCGAGGACGTACTGACCGGCTACCGCCACTTTGCCCCGCGCACCGTGGACGAGTGGTTCCTCGTCATGGGTGTGGAGGTGGACCTCAAGGAGGACAGCCGCGAGGCCATTAAGTCCCGTATGGCCGAGACCATGAACACCAAACGCGCGTCCCAGCCGCTGGAGGCATGGAGCGCCGGATGCGTGTTCAAGAATCCGCAGGCCAACTCTGCCGGCCGGCTGCTGGATGAAGCGGGATTCCGCGGACGCCAGCTTGGCGGCATGGCGTTCTCCGAGCGGCACGCAAACTTTTTGGTGAACACGGGTGGCGGGACCAGCGCCGACGCCCTTGCCCTTATTGCGGAGGCGCAGAGCGCCGTATCCCGCACACACGGGATAGACCTTGAGCTGGAAGTGAAGGTCATCCCATGAGCGCTGCGCGCGCTGTCCACACGAGGCGCGCAGCGGGCAGAAACGGCAGAAATCGTCCCCGGCGGACAGGGGGAACCCGGATACGCCCGGGAAAGGCCGTTGTCTGGTTCTTTGTCATACTGATGGGAGCGGTGCTTGTCGGCACCATCAGCCTTGGGCTGCTTGTGGGCTTTCGGTGGGTGACCACCAGCCCCTTCTTTGCCCTGCGGTCCATCGAAGTGGTGGGCTGCACGCGCCTGACGCCCGAGGAAGTGGTGGACCTGTCCGGAGCCGAACTTGGGGACAACGTCCTTGAGCTGAAGCTGCCGGACATCGAGGAAAGCGTCTTTGCCCACCCATGGACCAAGGTGGTGATGGTCCGGCGCATTTTGCCCGGACAACTGCGCATCACCATTGAGGAACGCCACCCGGCCTACTGGATTCGTACCGTGGAAGGGCTGGCGTACGTGGACGCGCAGGGCGAGGTCATCGACAAAGTGGGCGCGGACCGGTTGGTGCCGCTGCCGCTTCTGGACATCGCCGAGGGAGCCGAGGAGGACGTGGACATCCTGCCGGAATTTCTGCAGGCGGTGGTGCACACGGGGGTGCCGGTGACTGCGCAGGCAGCCAGCTTCATCCACGTGGGCACGCGCTCCGTGAAAATGATTTTTGACGACCCTTCGCTCACGCTGGTTGTGGAACGCGAAGGCTGGAAAAGGAATATGCACAGGTTGGGCCTGGTCTGGAACGACCTTGTGCGGCGCGGTGAAGCGCCGAACGTTGACGTCATACGCGTCGTCGGCGGCAAGGTTTTCGTCCGGGCCTAGAGCCTGTCCCGCCATGTGCGGGAGACATACGGAAGGAGAACGGCATGGCCAAGTCAGAACTCATAGTCGGTCTGGATGTCGGCACCACCAAGATTTGCGCGGTGGTCGGCGAGCTGACCCCCGATGGTGTCGATGTCGTTGGTATCGGCACCAGCCCGTCCCACGGACTGCGCAAGGGTGTCGTCGTGAACATCGAGCAGACCGTCCAGTCCATCAAAAAGGCCCTCGAAGAGGCCGAACTGATGGCTGGATGCGACATCCGCTCGGTGTATGCGGGCATCGCGGGAAGTCACATCAAGGGCTTCAACAGCCACGGCGTTATCGCCGTCAAGGGAGGCGAAGTCGCCCAGCGCGATGTCGAACGCGTCATCGACGCAGCCAAGGCCGTTGCCATCCCCCTTGACCGCGAAGTGCTGCATATCCTGCCGCAACAATACATTGTGGATGACCAGCGCGGCATTCACGACCCGCTGGGTATGGCTGGTGTGCGGCTGGAAGTAAAGGTGCACATCGTCACCGGCGCGGCAACATCCGCCCAGAACATCGTGCGCTCCTGCCATCGGTCGGGGCTGGATGTGGCGGACATCGTGCTGGAAGCTTTGGCGTCGTCCAAGTCCGTGCTCACCGAAGAGGAGCGCGAGATTGGCGTCGCCCTTGTGGATATCGGCGGAGGGACCACGGATGTGGCCATCATCTCCGAGGATTCCATTAAACACACGTCGGTTCTTGCCCTTGGCGGGGCGAACCTGACCAATGATATTGCCTTTGGCCTGCGTACCCCCATGGCCGCAGCGGAACAGATTAAAATCCGCTACGGCTGCGCGCTGGCCGAACTGGTGCCCGGCGATGAGTTCATCGAAGTGCCAAGCGTTGGCGACCGCGAACCGCGCCGCCTGTCGCGGCAGGTGCTGGCCGACATCTGCGAGCCGCGCGTGGAGGAAATCCTCGCCCTCGTGGAGCAGGAACTGGCCCGCTCCGGCTTCAAGGACAAGCTTGGCGCCGGCGTCGTCCTCACGGGCGGCACGGCCCTCATCGAAGGCGTTCAGGAACTGGGCGAACAGATATTCAACATGCCCACACGCATCGGCTACCCCCGAGAAATCGGCGGCCTGCGCGATGTGGTCAACAGCCCCATGTACGCCACCGCAGCCGGCCTGCTCCAGTACGGAGCCGAAAAGGAAGGCACGGGGCAGAACTTCAGCATGCGGGATGAAGGGATGTTCAACCGCATCTTGGGGAAGATGCGGAAATGGTTCATAGATGTGAAATAGCGGGGATTTTGCGCCCGTCATGCCAAAGGCGGGCTCACCCTTGGGGAAGGAAGGAGGATACGCATGGATTATTTGGAACTTGAAAACGAAAGCGCGGCGAAAATAAAAGTCGTCGGCGCGGGTGGCGGCGGCGGTAACGCTGTCAACAACATGATCAATTCGGCCTTGAAGGGCGTCACCTTCATTGCCGCAAACACGGACGTTCAGGCCCTGAACAAGTCCCGCGCCGAGTTCAAGATTCAACTCGGCGAAAAGCTGACCAAGGGCCTTGGCGCAGGCGCGGACCCCGAAGTGGGCCGCGAAGCCGCCACAGAGAGCATCGACCAGATTCGCGAGAGCCTTATGGGCGCGGACATGGTCTTTGTCACCGCCGGTATGGGCGGCGGCACCGGTACCGGTGCGGCTCCCGTCATTGCCGAGGTGGCCAAGGAAATGGGCGCCCTGACCGTTGGCGTGGTGACCAAGCCCTTCTACTTTGAGGGCAAGCGCCGTCTGGAAAGCGCCGAACGGGGGATTAAGAACCTCTCGGACAACGTGGACAGCCTCATCACCATTCCTAACGACAGGCTGCTGTCCTTGGCGTCCAAGAAGGCCACCTTCCTTGACATGCTCAAGAAGGCTGACGAGGTGCTCTACTACGCCGTGAAGGGTATTTCCGATCTCATCATGGTTCCCGGCCTTATCAACCTCGACTTTGCCGACGTGAAGGCCGTCATGGCCGAGTCCGGCCTTGCCATGATGGGCACCGGCATTGCGCGCGGCGAGTCCCGCGCCCGCGAGGCCGCTATGAAGGCCATCACCAGCCCGCTGCTTGAGGACGTCTCCATCGACGGTGCTCGCGGCGTGCTGATGAACATCACCTGCGGACCGGACCTTGCCATTGACGAAGTGGCCGAGGCCGCAAGCACCATCTCCGAGGCCGCGCACGAGGACGCCCGTATCTACTTCGGTACCGTCTTTGAGCAGGAAGCCAGCGACGAGATGCGCATCACCGTCATCGCCACCGGCATAGAGACCAAGCAGCAGGTGCCTGTTTCCGGCAACGGCGACGCGTTGTCCATGCTCAAGGGCATGCAGGGCGGTTCGGCCAAGAGCATGCGCACCGGCGGCGGTGGGAGCGGCGCGGCAGGTGCCCACCACGGGCAGAACGCGCCCCAGCCGGCACAGCCGCAGCAGCAGAACATGACCACGCCCAAGACCCTGTCCCGCGAGGACAGGCTCCGCCGTGCGGAACAGTTCGCCAAGAACGACCCGGACCTCCAGACGCCGACATACCTCCGCCGTGGCAAGCGGGGGCAGGGCGCTGGCACCAACCCGCAGGTGGGATCGCAGGGAACGGAGGATTTCGTCTTTGACGAAGATGACTTCGAAACTCCCGCATTCCTGAGGGCTCAGGCCGACTAAGCAACTATGGGTATCCTCCCCGGTGAGGCCCGGAAGCTGTGTGTATCCCCCGCAGTGTTTTCCGGCCTCCGGGCTTCACACCCCCGCTGCGGCGGGGGACGGGGCATCCTGCGTCATATGGAGACTGAACGGATTTGAGACGGAAACCTCGCAAGAACATCTTTGCCGATCCGAAGCGCGTTCGGAAAAAGCGTATCTTCGCCGCCGCCTTCCTTGCTGTGGCCGCCTGCTTTGTGCTGGTGACCGTAGCCCTTTCCCCGCAAAGCGGCGGTTCCCCCGAACGTGTGGCGCAAACGGCGCACACTGACGGCAGCACCGAAACGGCGGAAACCACCGCAGGTGGATGCTCCGCCAAACATGATGCCGCCACTCCCCCGCCCGTGGCGGACGCGCCAGCTCCCAAGCCGGCGCCGGTGTGCGAGGTTATCAAGGCCACCGTCAAAAGCGGCCAGACCGCGACGGCGCTCCTCGGGGATTGGCTCTCCCCGCTCGATATCCACAACCTCTCCGCCCTATGCGACAAGGCCTTCCCCCTGTCCCGCATGCGCGTGGGGCGTCCGTACGCCATTACCACGCAGGACGAGGCGCTCAGGCGCTTTGAATACGAAATCGACAACGAGGAAAAGCTCGTTATCGAGCGCGCCGACGATGGGTTTGACGTCCGCGTGGAGGACATTCCCTACGACGTGAAAACCTGCGTGGTGGACGGCACTATTGAATCCTCGCTGTACGGCGCGGTGCAAACCGCTGGCGAACATCCCGCCCTTGCGGTGCGCCTTGCCGATATCTTTGCGTGGGATGTGGACTTCATCCGCGACATCCGCGAGGGCGACTCCTTCCGCGCCATTGTGGAAAAGCGCTACCGCGAGGGGACGTTTACAGGCTATGGCCGCATTGAGGCCGCTGAATTCGTCAACCGCGGCGACAGATTCCGCGGCTACCTGTTTGCGGATAAGAACGGCGTGGAGCACTATTACGACGAAACGGGCAAGTCCCTGCGCAAGGCCTTCCTCAAGGCGCCCTTGTCCTTTACGCGTATTTCGTCGGGCTATTCCATGAGCCGCCTGCACCCCATCCTTAAGATTCGCCGCCCACACCAGGGCATCGACTACGCCGCCCCGCGCGGCACGCCTATTAAGGCCATTGGCGACGGCGTCATCATCAAGCGCGCCCGTGGCAAGGGCGCGGGCAATTACATCAAGATTCGCCACAACAGCGTGTACGAGTCCGTGTATATGCATATGAGCCGCTACGCCAAAGGCACACACCGTGGCTCCCGCGTGAAGCAGGGGCAGGTCATCGGCTACGTTGGTGCCACCGGCTACGCCACAGGACCGCACCTTGATTTCCGCATCAAGAAAAACGGCGCCTACGTCAACCCGCGCCACGTCAAATCCCCACCGGCAAACCCGGTCTCGAAGGCGCAGATGGCCCAATTCCAAGAAACCATCACCCCCCTCGCCGCCAAACTCGACAGCCTCGACACCCTCCACGCCGCAGCAGAGGACGCTGGGGATGTGGTGGTGAATTAGGGGGGGCTTGTTTGGGGCTTGGGACGTTTGTCTTCCATAACCTTTTCATCCATGGCTGAATGTCTATGTCTATTGCTGATGCTGCATCGACTGGTGCGCACTGTTTAAAAATTCTTTTTGTTGTCGGTGGGTTGCCTTTTGGTGGCGTCGAAACCATGACTCTTCTTACCGCCAAAGAGCTCCGAAAGCGTGGGCATCAGCCGGTCATTGTGAATATTTCCGGCACGGGAGAGTATCATCAGGCCTATGTGGACGCTGGCTTTCCGCCTGAAACCCTTGGCTCGAATAAAAAGGTGTTGAAGACAACGAGCGTGTCAACTGTGCGCAAGATGAGGCAGTTGATTCGGCGTATCCAGCCGGATATCATTCACACTGCGCATTTTTCAGCCAATTATCATACTCGTCTTGCCGCCATTGCCCTTGGAATTCCTGTCGTCACGCATATCCGTAATATTAAGCATGAAAGGCCTTCTCGCAGGTTGGCTGACAAGCTCCTTTCCTTTGCGACAGATAAGTACATAGCCGTGTCAGGTATGGTCGCAGATCTTATTGAAAAAGAGCACAATGTGGCGAAACGGCCTGTTGACGTCATATACAATGCAATTTCAGAAGATAAAATGGACGTTGCACCTCTGGATGTTACTGAGATTGGAGTGACACCAGGAGTCCCGCTTATTGTGTGCTGCTCTCGGCTTGTCTCGCAAAAGAACCTTGATCTTGTCGTTGCGGCTCTTGGACAGGTAAGGGAATCTCTTCCTGAGACGGAATTGCTCATCCTCGGTGACGGTCCCGAACGGACGCGCCTGGAATCCTTGGCCGATGAACGGGGACTTCGGGAGGCAGTGACTTTCACAGGTTTCCGCAGAGATGTGCCGCAGATACTGCAAGGCGTTAGCCAGCAGCAGTCCATTTTCGCTATGCCATCAGATTACGAAGGTTTCTCCAATTCGCTTACAGAAGCCATGTACTGCGGATTGCCAGGAATCATCAGTAACTATGTTCCCAATAAAGAAGTCACAGAAGGTGCAACTGTTCTTGTGCGCCGTGATTCGGAGGATATCGCGAGGAACATGCTTGCCATTTTGGGGAGTGAGGAAGCCTATTCCCGAATGCGAGAAAAGGCGAAGCGTATTGCCCGGTCGCTTACCGTGGAAAAGCATGTGGATACGTTGCTTGTGGTATATTCGAGCCTTGTGCAGAGTTAGCCCACATTGAAAAGCAACGATGGAGTAGTTGTTATGGGATTTATGCGAAGATTGTATCACGCCGGGTTACGGAAGTATGTCCGCCGTTCGGTGTCTGTAGGCAGTGTAGAGAAGCAATTCCTAGGTCGCCTTGGGTATGCTTTAGATATAGAGGATCCGAAGACTTTTAATGAAAAGCTCCAGTGGATGAAATTCAATCATATTACACCGCTAATGAGCATGGTGTCTGACAAGCTTTTGCTTCGTAATTACCTGGAAACAAAGGGCCTGGACCATTTGCTTCCTGCTCTTTATGGTGTGTGGGATGCCCCATCACAAGTGGAGTGGGACACTTTGCCAAATCAATTTGTTCTCAAAACAAATCACGATTCGGGAAGTGTTTGGGTTGTTAAAGATAAGCGCGAGTTCGATAAAAAAGGTTTTAAACGAAAAGCAAAGAGATCGCTGCGGAAGTTATATGGATACGACAAAGGCGAACTGAATTATTTGGACATCACACCTCGGCTCTTCGCAGAAGAACTTCTGCGCGACGATCATGAAGATCTTCTCGACTATAAATTGTTCTGCTTTCATGGAGAGCCACAGTATATTCAAGTGGATTTTGACCGCTTTACTGAGCACACACGAACGTTTTATGACCTCGAATGGAATAATTTACATTTTACGACTGGATGCCCTTTAAGCCAGAAAACTGTAGAGCGACCCTCATGCCTTGACAAAATGGTCAACTTGGCGCGCGAGCTTACGGATCAATTTATATTTTGCCGAGTTGACATGTATGTGTGTGGTGAAACAATTAAGCTTGGTGAGTTGACGTTTTTTCACGGTTCTGGAATGGAACGGTTTAGTCCTCCTGAATGGGACAGGGTACTTGGAGACAAACTTCAGTTGCCATTTGAACGTTGATTGCGTGAATTGACCTACTAGGTTAGTCCTCAGACAGATTTTGGGGTACAGTCTCACGATGGAGGCCCCATGAAAGCTGCAGAGAAAGTCGCCCGCCAGCGTATGAGTGTGCTTGAGCTTGCAGAGAGCTTGGGAAACGTCAGTGAAGCCTGCCGGCGACGCGGTATGCATCGTAGTCAATTCTACGAGTACAAGCGGCGTTTCCAGACTCACGGCCTTGAAGGGCTCAAAGATCTGCCGCCTATTCCGAAGTCCCACCCTTTCACCACCTCCGAGGAGGTGGTCGAGCAAATCTTGGAATTGAGCCTAGCTCATCCTGCTTGGGGGTGCGTTCGCCTTTCCAATCAGCTCAAACTCATCGGTGTTTCGGTGAGCTCCCCTACCATTCAAAACATCTTGATCAAGAATGGCATGGGCACCAAGTACGACCGCTGGCTTAAGCTTGAGCAGAAGCAAGCTGGCGAACCCATTGAATTATCGGGCGAACAGGTCGCTTTCATTGAAAAACAAAATCCCGTTTTTAAAGAACGACACGTCGAGAGTTCTCGCCCTGGGGAGCTGTTGTGCCAAGACACCTTTTACGTGGGACGTCTCAAAGGGGTGGGGCGAGTTTACCTGCATGTCGTCGTCGATTCCTTCTCAAGCTATGCCTTCGGCTTTCTGCATACCAGCAAGCGCCCAGAGGCTGCCGTTTCCGTCCTTCACAACGACGTCATGCCGTTCTACGAGGAAAAGGAAATTGCCGTTTCCGCTGTCCTTACTGACAACGGCAGGGAATTTTGCGGAACCGAGACCCATCCATATGAACTCTATCTGTCCCTCAACGAGATTGAACACCGCCGTACCAAGGTGCGATCACCTCGGACAAATGGCTTTGTCGAGCGGTTTAATGGCACTGTGCTTGATGAGTTCTTTCGAGAAGCCTTCAGAACAACGCTTTATGAGACCGTAGAAGCACTCCAGGCCGACCTGGACACCTGGCTGACCTACTACAATACTGAACGCTCACACCAAGGGTATAGAAACATGGGACGTCGTCCCATAGAAACCATTAACGAGTACATCGAATCTGTCAGAGAAGAACGTTAGTAGGACACGTGAATTAAGATATTTCCCCACCCTGCCAAGGCCGGGTGGGGTTTTTCTTTTTGGCCGTCTCCAGCCCCCTCTCTTCCTCTGCGCAATTTGCCTTTCGCGGCAATGTGTATATAACCGCCGCATGAGCGAAGCGACGTTGTATCCGCCGGAGTCCGGCGTGTTTTATGGTTTGGACAGGCCGTCTGTTCCCGAGTGGGGGGGGCGGCTTCCTGTGGCTTTGGTGTTTCCCGGTTCTGCGCGCCTTGGATTGTCTACCCTTGGGTGGCAGGTGGTGTGGAAGCTGCTGGAGGAGTGCCCCGGCATTATTGCGGAGCGGTTTTTCTGGGAGGGGGGAGACGAGGAGCCTCGGGCGTATGACTCCGGGCGGCCGTTGTCGGACTTTCCCGTCATTTCTTTTAGCCTCAACTTTGAGGAAGAGTACCGCGCCATGGCCCAAATGTTGGACCGGGCGGGTATTCCTCTGCGCAGAAAGGACCGTGACGGAGCGTGGCCGCTGATAACCGCTGGCGGGCCGTTGTCCTTTATGAATCCTGCGCCTGTGGCCCCGGCTGTGGACCTGTTTTGGGTTGGCGAGGCCGAGGCGGGCTTTGCGGACCTGCTGGCTGAATGCGCGTCCTACGCCTTTGACGGCGCAAGCACCATGGACTATCTGCGCGCCGTTGCCGGACGCGACGGCGTCTACATTCCGGCCCTCGCCACAGCGCCCACCCGGCGCGTCCTTGCCGGGCATGGCAATGAGCTTTCACAGCCCGGGCATTCCTGCTTTGTGACGCAGGAATCCGAATTCCGCGACATGTTCCTGCTGGAAGTGAACCGCGGCTGCCCCTATGGGTGCCGCTTCTGCGCCGCGGGGTACATCTACCGTCCGCCCCGGCATGCGCGCGTTGACGTTCTCAAGGACATTGTCGAACGCGTGAATCCCGGCAAGGTCGGCCTTGTGGGCACGGCGCTCACGGACTGGCCGGACCTGTATCCCTTCCTGACATGGCTCCATGAGCGCGGGACGAAGTTTTCCCTTGCCTCGCTACGCTATGACGGTCTGACCGACGACTTCCTGACCTTTTTGCGCCGCACCGGCACCCGCAGCGTGACCCTTGCGCTGGAGGGCGCCAGCCACCGCATCCGCGAGGCCATCAACAAGCGCCTTGACGAGGAAAAGTTCCTCGACGCGGTGTCGCGCATCAGCCGGCTGCAATTTAATCACCTGAAGCTGTACATCATTGCGGGCTGGCCGGATGAGACAGAAGAGGACTACCGCGAGCTGGGTGAGTTCCTTCAGCGCATCCGCGAGGCCATCGACGCCGGGCGTGGCAAGAAGAAGACCGGTGTTGGTCACGTAACCCTCGGTGTCAGCAGCCTTGTGCCCAAGCCGTGGACTCCGTTTCAGTGGGCGCCCATGGCGGGCGAGGCGCACCTTAACGAGGTGATGAAGCGCCTCAAGAAGGTAGTGAAGCCTGTGAAGGGCTTTCAGGTGCGCGTGGACAAGCCCGCACCGGCGCGCCTGCAGGGGCTTTTGGCGCGTGGGGACGAGAAAATTTTTGACCTCATTGAGATTGCCGCTCGTCCGGGCATGAACTGGCGCAAGGCGCTGAGGCAGTGGGATGGCGACATGGGCGCCTACCTTGACCGCGAGCGCGGCAAGGATGAACCCCTGCCGTGGGAGTGCGTGGATATTGGCGTGGACAGGGAGTACCTGTACCGCGAGTGGGAGCGCTACAAAACCGTGAAAGGAACGGCGCTCTGTGGCAAGGTGGAGTGTGAACGGTGCAATGCCTGCGGCATGGGGACGTGGCTGCACCACGGTGACGGCAAGTAGGCCCTGCGGCGGGAAATGAAAAACGCCAGAACCCGTCCGAGGACGAAGGTTCTGACGTTTTCACTCCTGCGCGGGATGCGCGCGGGAGGTATGGACGGGAGTGCGGTTAGCTTGCGCTACTGCACCCGCTGCATCCGCCACTGGCTTTGCCGGGGCATGCGGCCGCAGCGACAGCGCGACGCTTCATGGCTTTTTGCACATTGTGCTGCACCTTGGCGTCGGGTTTTCTGTCGAGGGGGCTGGCCGCTTCGATGTGAAGTGAGGTGGCTGAGAGCAGTTTCCGTGTCGCTCCGCTGGAACATTCAGGGCAGGGGGGCGCGGCCGCGTCGGACGCCACCAAATCCTCAAACTGCGCACCGCATTTTTCGCATTCAAATTCATAAAGAGGCATCGTTCAACTCCTGTTCGAGGGATGTAATACTTCACCCCCGGGTGAAGTCAAGGATGGATTTACCACCGTCCGCCAAGGGCGGCGGGACCATACACGCAGAAGGGAAGGTAAGGTACTGATTATGATACTTCTTGATAAACCGTATGTTTCTCAGTTTTTGAAGGACTCTATCCGCCAGAATGCTCTGCCCGTGTGCGATACCGAGCGGGCGCGGCAGATGCTGGTCGGCTCCGGCATTGCCACCACTGATGCGGCGGACCTTGTCCAGCAGGTGAAGGAAGGGGCCATCACCCGCGTCTACTGCAATTCCGAAAACGCCATTGATTGGATTGCCGAAAACCTTGCCTTTACGTCCCTGCCGGAGACCATAGACATCTTTAAGGACAAGGCAAGGTGCCGCGACCTGTTGCGCACCGAAAATCCGGACTTTTTCTACCGCAAGGTGCCCTTTGCGGAGTTGGACGCCGTGAACCCGGCGGACCTGCCGTTGCCCGTGGTGGTGAAGCCCAGCGTCGGGTTCTATAGCCTTGGCGTGCACCTTGCCGCCACCGCCGAGGAGTGGCGCGAGGCCGTCAGCGCCATCCACGCCGAGGTGGACGAGATTCAGACTATCTACCCCCGGCAGGTCTTGAACATCGACGCCTTCATCATTGAGGAAGTCATCGAGGGCGAGGAGTTTGCCGTGGACGTCTACTTTGACGACGCGGGCGAGCCCGTTATCCTGAACATCCTGCACCACGAGTTTTCGTCGGGTAAGGACGTGAGCGACAGGCTGTACGTGACGTCTTCGGCCATCATGCGGGAGCGTCTGCCCATGTTTACGGCGTGGGCGCAGCGCCTTGGCGAGCTGGCGGAGCTGAAAAACTTCCCCATGCATGCCGAGCTGCGCGTGCGTGCGGACGGTAGCATCGTGCCCATTGAGGTCAATCCCATGCGCTTTGCGGGCTGGTGCGTGACGGACATCGCCGCCCACGCGTGGGATATCGACGTGTATGATTATTATCTGAACAACAAGCGCCCGGACTGGGACGCCCTTATCGCTGAGCGCGACGGGTTTATCTGGGCCAATATCATTGGCGACCTGCCTTCGGGCGTGAAGGGCGCGGATGTGCAGGATGTGGACTACGAGGGCTTTGCCAGCCGCTTTACCGAGCCGCTGGAACTGCGGCCCATCAACTGGCTGGAGTACCCGCTGTTTGCCTTTCTGCACGTGCGGGTGCCCATGGCGGACCGCTCGGAGCTGGACGCCATGCTCCATGCGGACTTGACGCCCTACCTCACCCTGCGCGGGGACGCGGGCGGCGAGTAGGACCGGACGAGAAGAGCATACAGAAAAGGGCGGCCCCGAAAGGAGCCGCCCTTTTTTTACGTCGTTGGGTGACCGCTAGCTTTTCAAGAACTCGCGGTAGGCGAGCATGGTGGTGTAGAGGTCGGCCTTGGAGGCAATCTCAAAGGGCGAGTGCATGGCGAGGACCGAGGGACCGAAGTCGATGATGTCCATGCCGTACACGGCAAGGTACTTGGCAACGGTGCCGCCGCCGCCGAGGTCCACCTTGCCCAGCTCGGCCATCTGCCACGGGATGCCTGCCTTGTTCAGCAGGCCGCGCAGCCAGCCCACGTATTCGGCGTGGGCGTCGTTGGCCGCCACTTTGCCGCGGTGGCCGGTGAACTTGCAGAACACGGGGCCGTGGCCCAGCAGGGAGGCGTTCAGCTTTTCGTGCACTTCCTGATAGTCGGGGTCCAGACCGCCGTGCACGTCGGCAGAGATGGCCTTGGAGTTCATGAGCACGCGGGACAGGCGGGTGCCGGGCTCCCATGCGTCAATGAGGTCCTCAAGGCTGTACTCGAAGAACAGGCTCTTGGCACCGGTGGAACCCTCGGAGCCGATTTCTTCCTTGTCCCAGAACAGCACCACCTGCGTGTGCTCGGGCTGCTCGGCAGTGAGCAGGGCCTCCAGGCCTGTGAACACGCAGATGCGGTCGTCGTGGGCGTAGGAGCCAAGCAGGGAGCCGTCCAGACCAACCTTGCGGGCAGGACCGGCGGGCACGACCTGAATCTCGGCGCTGAAGAAGTCCTCTTCCACAATGCCGTATTTTTCGTTCAGCAGACGCAGGACCTGCTTTTTGATGCGGCCGGTGTCCTTGTCGTCCTCGCCGTCCTTGGCAGCCGGGGCGTGGCCGAGGACAACGTTGAGCTTTTCGGCCTCAAAGGCCTTGGACAGCGGCTTTTCGGCCTGCTCGTAGGCAAGGTGGGGCAGCAGGTCCAGCACGGTGAAGACCGGGTCGCCCGCGTCCTCGCCAATGTTCACGGTAACGGTTTCGCCGTTTTCCTTGACGATGACGCCGTGCAGGGCCAGCGGGCGCGCCAGCCACTGGTACTTGCGGATGCCGCCGTAGTAGTGGGTTTTGGCGAGGCCGATGTTGCAGTCCTCATAGAGGGGGTGCTGCTTGAAGTCGAGGCGCGGGGCGTCGCAATGCGCGCCCAGCAGGCGGATGCCTTCGGACAGCGGCTTCTTGCCCTTGCGGGCGAGGAGCATGGTCTTGCCACGCATCACGCGGAAGACCTTGTCGCCGGAGAAGTCTTCGGTGAATCCGGCCTTGGTGGCGATGTCCGTGACGTAGTCCACGGTTTCGCGCTCGGTCTTGCAGCGGGTGAGGAAGTCGAGATAGCGGTCGGCCAGCTCGTCCATTGCGGAGCGGTGTTCCTCGGTTTCGTACACTTCCCAGCTGTTGCGGGATTCAAAAAGCAATTCGTCTTGAGCCATGTTCTATCATCCTCTGTGTTGAATCGGTGAGGGGAGATGTGGCGGATGGGCCGCCTTACTGTGCGTTGCCAGATGCGGTCAGCCGTGTGAGTGCCTCGGTAAGGGCGCCGGCGACCATGGAAAATTCGTCATCGCCCAGCGTTCTGGGGTCCAGACACAGGGCGTCGTCATCAATGCGTCCCACAAGGGGCGGGGTGGTGTCCAGCAGGGCGCGGCGCAGGGCGTCGGCGCTGATGGACGCGGTGGGCAGAATGCGCACCAGCGTGGTGGGCAAATCGCGCTCCGGGAAGGAGCCGCCACCTACGCGGGACTGGCCTGCCGCAAGTTCGGTCTGGGCCAGCTGGGGCAGGGCGCTGTCGATGGTGCCGGCCAACAGGGCGGCGCGCCTGTGCAGGTCGTCCTCGCTTGCGGTAATCATGCGCAGGGTGGGGACGGATTTGGGGGCGGCGTCGGGGTCGATGTACAGGCGCAGGGTGGCTTCCAGCGCAGCAAGGGTCATTTTGTCGATGCGCATGGCGCGGTTGAGCGGATTGCGCTTGATGCGGTCGATATAGTCCTTTTTGCCGACGATGATGCCTGCCTGCGGCCCGCCGAGGACTTTGTCCCCGGAGAAGGTGACCACGTCAATGCCCGAGGCCACGGTGTCCTGCACAGTGGGTTCGTCCAGTTCGCCGGAGGCGAAGGGATGCAGGTTGCCGCTGCCAAGGTCTTCAATGCTGGGCAGGCCGTGGGCGCGGGCGAGTTCCGCAAGCTGGGCCGAGGACACTTCCTTGGTAAAGCCCACGATGCGGAAGTTGGAGCAGTGTACGCGCAGGAGTGCGGCTGTGTCCTCGGTGATGGCGTCCTCGTAGTCGCGCGGGTGGGTGCGGTTGGTGGCGCCAACCTCCACAAGGTGTGCGCCGCTTTTGGCCATCACGTCCGGGATGCGGAACGAGCCGCCAATCTCCACCAACTGCCCGCGCGAGACGATAACCTCGCCGCCTTTGCCAAGGGTCTCCAGCACGATGAGCACGGCGGCGGCGTTGTTGTTGACCACAAGGGCGGCTTCCGCGCCAGTCAGGCGGCAGAGCACGTCTTCTACGTGGCTGTAGCGGCTGCCACGTTCTCCGGTGGCAAGGTCGAACTCAAGGTTGGAGTAGTTGGCGCAGGCGTCGGCCACGGCGTCCATGGCTTGCGGCGCAAGGATGGAGCGCCCGAGATTGGTGTGGATGACCACGCCCGTGGCGTTGAGCACGCGCCGGAAATGCGGGCGCGATGCGGCGCGGACAAAGGCGGTCAGCGCCGGGGTGAGGGCGGTCAGGGACAGCTGCTCGGCCTCGGTCACGCGGCCACTGCGGATGTCCGCACGGCAGGAGTCGAGAAAGTCATTCACCAGCCCGCGGACAAGGGGGCGGGGCTGGGCGGCTATGTCGTCCACCGTGTCCAGCGCCGCGAGCACGGCGTCCACGGAGGGGATGTGTCGGTACAGGTTCGGCATGTGTTTTCCGGCTTAGTGGGTGTGGTCGTTGTCACTCAAGTGTTCAGGATGCAGAGTAAAGAATGCGGCCAGTAAATACAAGGAGCCGCACAGCAGCACCGGCCCGCCGTGGCTCGTGGCCTGCGTGAGGGCGGTGGCCATATCCGGGGCGGCGTGGGCTGGCGCGCCGATGGCGCGGGCCGTTTCGGCGGCGTCCCGGGCGCGGGAGTTGTCTGGCATCTCCGGCACGTAGACCGGGGCATCTGGCGCCAGCGCGCGGACCTGCGGCGCGATGGTGCCAAGGTCTTTGTCCGCAAGGCAGGTGAAGATGACTGCCGCGGGCCGAATTCCCTCGGCGCGCAGGGTCTGCGCGAGGGCTGTCAGCGCCTGTGGGTTGTGCGCGCCATCAAGATAGATGTCTGGCTCGCCCGGTATGTGCTGGAAGCGGCCCGGAACCATGGCCGTGGCTGCGGCGGCGCGGCAGGCGTCTGCTGTGATGGCGATGCCGCGCGCTTTTGCGTACAGGTGCCATGCGGCAAGGGCAAGGTGCAGGTTGCGCTGTTGATGCGGGCCCTTCATGCGCGGGAGGACGCCCTCGGCGCTGGGCGCGTGGGTTCCGGCGCGGCGGACCGTGCCTGTTTCCGGCGCGTAGTCGAGGACGTCGGCGGCGCGGGACAGGGGCGCGCCGACCTCGGCGGCGTGGGCGGAGAGCACGCGCATGGCCTCGTCGTCCTGCGGTGTGGTTACCACGGGAGTGCCGCCCCGCATGGCTCCGGCTTTGTCTGCGGCGATGTCGGCAAGGGTGGGGCCGAGGATGGTCTCGTGGTCCATGCCGATGGCGGTATAGACGGTGAGGTCTGTGCGCAGCACGCCCGCCGCGTCGTAGGTGCCGCCGAGCCCGGCTTCCATGATGGCAAGGTCCACCCCTGCGGCGTTAAAGGCATGGATGGCGAGCACGGTGAGAAATTCGAAATAGGTCAGCCCTTCGGGCGGCGCGGCGTCCATGGCGGCGTTGGCGCTGCGGACCCATGCGTCCGTGGGCAGCATGCGGCCATCAACAAGGATGCGCTCGCGCGGGGTGATAAAATGCGGCGACGCGTAGAGGCCAACGCGCAGGCCGTGGGCGCGGGCGAGCTCGGCGATAGTGCGCGAGGTTGAGCCTTTGCCGTTGGTGCCGACGACGTGGATGACGCCATAGGGCGGGGAGAGCAGGTTCAGCGCGTCGGTGGCGGAGTGGACGCGCTCCAGTCCAAGATCCATATGAAAGAGGCCCAACTTGTCCAGATGGACCTGAATATCGGCGAATGACGAAAAGCGGGGAAGCAGTGGTCTTACCTCGGGTGGCGGGAGCCGTGAAGGTTGTGGAAGACAGGGCGCGGCGCGTGGCCGGACCCCGCAGCCTGCCAGAGCGCGGATGGTACCCCCTCGCCCCCCGGCGCGCAACAGTTTTACCTTTTCCCCCCAGACCACTTGACCGCTCCCCCCACTGTGGCATATAAGACGCAACCCATGCGCGCCAGTAGCTCAGTTGGATAGAGCATCGGCCTTCTAAGCCGACGGCCGGGGGTTCAAATCCTCCCTGGCGCACCATAGAATTTCAAGAGGTTACGCACTTTGCGTGACCTCTTTTTTTGTTGTGGGGGTAACAAAGGGGTAACAGACTTGTAGGTGTGTCGCCCTCATCCTTTCCGTTTTATTTCCAGCCTCACCCTGCACTACGTCATGCCTTGATGACGGCTGGTCGCGTAGGCCGGTCGTCGTTTTCTGGTGGCCTGCTTAGGATAAAGCACAGGGGCATCATTGGTGCCACCCCCTGTGGCTGTATTCTGCCGCGTTGCCCAAGCGGTTGGCGGGCGCGCTAAGGTAGAACAGACAAATGCTTGACCCGTTTGTTAACCACGTTTACAAAGCCCGAATGAAGCGCACCTCGACACAGGCCGCCCGCTCGATTTTGGAGGGGCTTCGGCGGTTCAAGGCCAAGGCTGATCAGTTGGAATCCCAAACGTATACGCATGCGGATGGCACGGTGCTCTATCCGGCGGAGCTTGATGTCATTGATGCTGTGGGGCATCACCCCGGGCTGAATGTGTCGCGCCTTGCCGCCATGAATGGCGTGTCCCGCGCGGCTGTATCGCGCATGACTACAGGTTTGGTGCGCAAAGGGATGCTGGAGAAGGAGCGCCCGGCTGGGCGCCGCGAGGTGAGCTTGCGTCTGACCGGCAAGGGCGAGGCGGTCCACCATGAGACCGAGGCGCACTATGATGACCTCTACGCCGCACTGGAAGCGCACCTTGGCGCTGGTGACCCCGGCGCGCAGGCGGCGGAGTTTTGCGCGCTGCTGGCCCTTGTGGAAGAGCATTTGGAGCAGGCGCACGGTGTGGCTGGTTCGTCGTAGCCTCTTTTTTTACACATAATGTTAACGTAGTTAACAATAGGAGCAGAAGCGATGTATATTGATTTGACCTTGCCGCTGACGGACGCCAATGCGTTCCAGCGCGCGAAGAATCCTGTGGCCCGTCTCGGGCATATGGGGACGCATATGGATGTGATGGACGCCCAGCCGCCGACGGCGGAGCGGTTTTTTTCCCGTGGGCGGCTGGTTGATGTGCCATACACGGGGGAGGCCATTGGCGTGGACGCCCTGCGTGAGGCAGGGGACCTGCGCGCTGGGGATTTTGTCCTCCTGCGCACGGGCTGGATGCAAAGGCACTGGGGGACGGACGGGTATTTCGGCCTGCACCCGGAAGTGTCGTGGGACGCTGTGGCGTATCTGCTGGAGTGCGGCGTATGGTACATCGGCATTGATGCCCCGGGCATCCGCCGCGGTGAGGAGCACAGGCGCGTAGACGAGATGTGCGCGGCGCGCGGCACCTTTGTAGTGGAGAATCTGGCGGACACCCACCTGCTGCCGCAGCGGGCCTTTCCGCTGTACTGCTTCCCCATGCGTCTTGCAGGCGTGCGCGGTGCGGCGGTTCGCGTGGTGGCGGAGGTTGGCGGCGTGTAGGGGGGGCATGTGTGGTCAAAAAAACCGCCCCCGTCGGAGCAGTCCGGCGGGGGCGGTTGTGTGTGTATGCGGTGTGGTGGGCTATTTGCCCAGCCAGGTGCTGAGTAGCTCGGGGTGGGCGTCGAGGAAGGCGTTGGCGTTGGCCAGCGGGTCCGCGCCCTGTTTTTCGTTTTCGGCCATGAGGTTCTGCATGGTGTCGATGTCCCACTCAATGCGGTCCAAAATGGCGGCTGCCTTGGGGTTGTCGGTGCTAAAGCCCTTGCGGGTGATGGTGTCAATTTCCTCGGAGCCGCCAAGGGAGCCCTTGGGGTCGTCGAGGTATTTGAGGTCCCAGCGGCCAAACTTCCAGTGGGGGGACCAACCGGTCACGACAACCCACTTGTTCTGGCGGATGGCGTCGCCGAGCACGGCGGTCATGGCCGCGCCACTGCTGGGCACAAGGTCCATGTCGATGTTGTAGTCTTTGATGGCTTTCTCGGACAGCAGCATCAGGCCCGCGCTGGGGGCAATGCCGACGATTTCGTCATTGAACTGGTCCTTGTGGGCATTGAGCTCGGTGATGGAGTCAATGTCCACATAGCTGGGCACCACCCAACCAAGACGTGCGCCAGCGGTGTTGACGCCAAGGTTTTCCACAGAGTCCTTGCACGCTTCGTAATACTCGCCGTGGGTGGAGGGAAGCCACGCGGCCAGAGTGGCATCGGCTTCGCCCAGTTCCAGCGCCTTCCACATGGTGGCGACGGAAACCATAGTGATTTCGCTGTCGATTCCGGCGCGGTCGAGGACGGCCTTGGCGAGGTTCGTGGTGGTCAGCGCGCAGGCGTAGGCAGGTGTAATAAGCCGGACCTTGCCGGTGTCGCTGGCGTGGGAAAGCTGTGCGGTCAGACAGAGGGTGATGATGGTTGCTGCAAGGATCAGTTTTTTAAACATGCATACTCCTGGGTTTGGTTCACGAATCCGGCGTCGGGGAGGCCGGGGTTCTCTACCGATTGCCGCACAACAAAGCCCCGTCCGGGTGGGGCGGGGAGAGCCTGCGCGCGGCATGCTTGATGGAAAAATTGGAAAAGGCGGCGGGCACGGAGCTACGCCAGTGAGGACCGGAGTCCGTGACTGCGACTTCGTGGTGCATTGATGGAGAATATGGTCTGCGCTGTGTTGTGTTGCGGAAGATGTACTGCTTCTTTGTCTGTGGCGCTCGTTGACCAGCGTTTGATTGGTGTTTCGAAGATGTGTGTTGCGTGTAGGATAGCAGGACGGCGCGTTTTGTCAAATTTGTGATTTTGAATTGTAGAAGACTGGTGTTTGTACTGTAGAGTCTTCGCTAGTACATTGTGCGTATGAGTGGCCCCGCACTGTAGAAGTGCTGGCTTTACAGTGCGTCGCTATGACGCGGCGGCGAAAAAAAAGTGAGAAACCCTGAGAGCGAACGGCTGGCGGGGGCTGCGGCGGGCGAATGCTTTAGCGGGTACTACAGTGGCGGCGCGCAGGAATACGCCGCGTGCATATCCATGGAGCGCACTCGGGATGTTGCCAGTCGGCGCGCGCCCCGGTACGCTCCGCACCGCCACATCATGAACCATCGCCAAGCTCGACAGGAGGAGCGTATGACCGAGTGCACCAGTTTTCTTGAAGCATGGACGCAGGACCCCAACGCGGTAAAGCCCGCTTTTGCCCGCCTGAAGGCGGTGCTGGAGCAGTGCGGCGAGGCGGAGCTGTCCTTCAAGGCCCGCCCGGGTATTACCTATTCGTTGCGCGGGGCCTGTCCCGGGCATGACCGCGACCTGTTTGTTATGGTGGACGTTGTGGACGATGACCCGGCGGACCGCTGGCTGTCCGTGTGCTTTTATGATGATCAGGTCACGGACCCGGAGGACCGGGGCGACTGGGCTCCCGGCGGCCTTGGCGGGCAGGATGCCCGGTGTTTCAATATTGATGAAGAGGACGCCGCCGCTGTCGCCTATGTGGAAGCCCGCATTCGTGAGGCGTGGCAGGCCGCCAAGGCCGCCGCGTAGCCGCGGCATGCTGCGGCGACGCTCACGGCGACGCTGTGTGTCGCGCCCAGAACTCTGGCGTTACTTTGCGCGGCGGGTGCTGGAGTCTTTTCCCCTGCGCCGCGCCTGACCGTGTGGCCAAAGCGCCGCGTAAAACGGCCCGTCTCTATTGAGGCGGGCCGTTTTTGTGCGCTCGGGCATGGGGTGGGTGGAAAACGCTGTGGGCGCCTCGCAAAAATGCGGTGCATAATGCGCCAACGTTTTGCGGAAACGCATCGGCAAAACGCGCGCGTTTTCGCGTCCGCCCTGCGTTTTTGTGCAAAACCCGCCACGGTGCAAAACAGAAGCCGGTCCATGCCTTCACTTGTTGCAGAATACGTTCTATAGTCTCGCCCGAGTCTCTCCCGTTGGCTTCGCTGTTGTTGTACGTGTCAGGAATTCTCGCCGCGGGAGCAAGAAGCGTCTCTGGAGGCGTTATGTGTGACAAGGAAAGGATATTTTTGACGCGCGATGAGGCCGTGGAGGCCATGCGCATCGATTTTGAGCAATACGCGCCGCAGATGGCGCTGTTCGCCGACCTTGCCCCGCGTTTTCTTGGGGGGCCGGCGCGTATTGTGGAGCACGGTGGCGGCATTGCCCTGCGGGTGGATGCCGCTGCTGGGCCGCGCTACATTCCGGCTGATGAAGCTGGGGAGTGCATCTGGCAGGCGGTGGAGCGCGCCAAGCTGCCCTTGGAGGGGCTTGCGGCGCTGTGTCACTCGGTATTCTGGGGACGGACGGAAGTCGGTCCCGGCCCGGATGGAGAGGGCGACGGCATTTGGATGGAAACCGGCATGGAGCGCTTTGCGTGCAATGAATGCGGGCTGTGCTGCTTTACGCTGGATTACCGCTGCTCCTGCACGGAGGAGGACCGCGCCCGCTGGCAGGCGGCGGGGCGGGAAGACATTCTCGAATGGGTCGGCGATGTGCTGGAGGATGGCGAGTGGCTGCGCGACAGGCTGTGGGTGCGTCCGGGAACCACGCTTCCGGCGGAGCAGTGCCCGTGGATGGTCACGCGTCCGGACGGCGGGTACTCCTGCGGCATCCATGACGTGAAACCGCAGGTCTGCCGCGAGTATCCCGGCAGTGTGAAGCACGGCGCGCTGACCGGATGCTACGCCTTTGCGCCGGAGCAAAAACGCTACCGCCAGCGCGAAGCCGTGGCGCATGACGACGGAGAAACGGTCTAACACACAAGACAATGGCCGGGACGCCACACGGTGCCCCGGCCTTTTTGCGTGCTTTTAGGAGTTGATGAGGCGTTTGACCTCATCAACCGGCGTCATGGTCTTGTCCGCAATTTCCTGCGGCGAGTACCCTTGGTTGTGGAAGCGCAGGGCCACAACGCCCATGGGCTCGGCAAATTCAATGATGTGCCCGTCAGGGTCAAGGATGCGGAAGGCGCGCTGGCCCCATGGCTGTTCGTGGATGTCATTCAGCAGGGCAACGTCGTGCTCGCGCAGGTTTTCCAGCGCAGCTTCAAGGGCCGGGGTTTCGAAGTAGAGTTCGAGATTATTGCGCCCTTGTGGCGTGTCCGTGCCGTCGGGCAGGGTTTTGTGCATCATGGAGAGCGCGTCCTTTGCTGTCCACAGGGCGAAGCCTTTGTAGGCGGTGTAGGCGTCCTCTACGGCAAAGAGTTCTTCCTGCTCCAGCACCTCGGTATAGAACGGGCGCGAGGCCTTCATATCCGCCACGAAGAGGACCGGTCCTTCAAAGATGGGTTTCATCTCGCTCTCCTTGTAGAGATTTCCCTATTGATATTCCAGAATGCCGCAGATGCGTCAACACGCCGCCCACGCCTTTGCCGGGTTGAGAGGGCGGCGTTTTTGCCATAGAAGGAAAGACCAAGGCAACTTACGCAGTAGAGCGCGATTTCATATACGAGCGAGACCACCGGATGCGTCCGGTGAAGGAGAGAGGGAACCATGCCTGTCATCATGGGCACAGCCGGACATATCGACCACGGCAAAACCACGCTGGTGAAGGCCCTCACCGGCATTGATTGCGACAGACTGGCCGAGGAAAAAAAGCGCGGCATTACTATTGAACTGGGCTTTGCCCACTGGGATATGCCAAACGGAAAACGACTCGGCATTATTGATGTTCCCGGCCATGAGCGCTTCGTCAAAAACATGGTGGCTGGCGCATCGGGCGTGGATTTTGTCCTGCTGGTTGTGGCGGCGGATGAGGGCGTTATGCCCCAGACGCGGGAGCATCTGGAAATTTGTACCTTGCTCGGCGTCAAGCACGGGCTTGTGGCTCTTACCAAGGCCGATATGGTGGACGCAGACTGGCTGGAGCTGGTGCGCGAGGACTTGTCCGGCGTGCTCGCCGGGACCTTTCTGGAGGAGGCGCAGGTGCTGCCGGTGTCGTCCCACACGGGCGACGGGCTGGAGGAGGTGCGTCAGGCCGTGCAGGACATGGCCGCGGGCTTTGCCGTGCGCCGCCGCTCGGACCTTTTGCGCCTGCCCATCGACCGTGTCTTTACCCTGCGCGGGCATGGCACTGTGGTGACCGGCACGCTGGTCTCCGGTGCTGTGCGCATTGGCGAGGAGGTGGAACTCTACCCCGCCGGAACGCGCGCCAAGGTGCGCAGCCTGCAATCCCATGGCGACAGCGTGGAGGAGGCCCCGGCTGGCCGCCGCACCGCCGTGAACCTTGCGGGGCTAGAGGTGGAGGACATCACGCGCGGCGAGGTTGTGGCGCGTCCGGGCACACTGTTCCCCAGCACCGTGTGGGACGTGGAACTGACCTACCTTGCCTCGGCAGGCAAGGAGCTCAAGCACCGCAAGGAACTGCACTTTCACCACGGCACCAAGGAGGTGCTGGCGCGCATCTACCTGCTGGACCGGGACGTCTTGAAGCCCGGCGAAACCGCCATCTGTCAGGTGCGCTTTAGCGACCCCATGCCCGCCGTGTACGGCGACCGTGTCGTGCTGCGGTCCTTCTCGCCCCTGCGGACCATTGCGGGCGGCATGGTGGTGAATCCCCTTGGGCGCAAGGTGAAGCGTTTTTCCGATGACGCCATGGCGCGTCTGGAGCGCCTGCGCAGTGAGGATCCCGCAGACGTTGTGACGGCGCAGCTTGAACTTGCCGGGGCCGAGGGCCTCACCTTTGCCCAGCTAATGACCATGTCCAATCTGGAATCCAAGGCGCTGGACAAGACCATGCAGCAGCTTATGAGCAAGGGCGCGGCGTTCCTGTTCGATAAGGACGCGCGCGGATTTGTGGCCGGCGCTGAGGTGGAGCGCCTTGCGGCGGGCGCAGTGGAGGCTGTGGCGGCCTACCACAAGGCCAAGCCCATGGAGCAGGGCGTGGTGCGCGGTGAGCTTGCCTCGTCCAAGTGGGGGCGCGCATTGCCGGAGAAGCTCATCCACTTTGTGGTGGAGCGGCTGGTGAAGCAAAAAGCGCTGGTGGCCGAGGCCGAGCGCGTGCGCCTGCCGGAGCACAAGGTCTCCCTTGCGGCGGATCAGGAAAAATTGCAGGCGACCATACGGGACGCCTACGCGGCTGGCGGCATTACCCCGCCAAACGTGCGCGACGTGCTGGACCCGCTGGGCGTTGCCTTTAAGGAGGCCGCCCCGGTGTTTCGCCTGCTGGTACAGGCTGGCGAGCTTGTGAAGGTGAAGGAGGACATGTACTTCCACGCCCCGGCCATGCAGCGCTTGCAGGATATGGTGGTGGGGTTCATCACGGAGAACGGGCAGATGACGGCCCCGGATTTCAAAGAGCTCACCACGCTGTCGCGCAAGTTCGCCATCCCGGTCATGGAGTATTTGGACAAGGAAAAGGTGACGGTGCGCGTTGGCGATGCGCGCGTTTTACGCGGCGCCTAAGGCCGCGCGCGGCAGCCAAGTGCTTGAGCCGCGCCGGTGATGGAAGATTCTTCAACGGTCTGCCCCTGTGGCAGGCCGTTTTTTTATGCAGGCAGGCGGCAGAGGCGCACGGGCAGGCGTGATTGCGGGCTGGATATGGTAATGGTGCGGCGCACGCCCGGGCTGGGGGCAAGCTCCATTTGCAGGTATTGGGCTATGGCGCGCTGGACGGTGTCCGCAATGGTGTGGGGCAGGGACTTGTCTCGCACCACGCGGTGGCGCACATCAAGGGCGTCGCCGGATTCAAGGGCGATGTTGAGGCTAAAGGCCGGAACTGGGCGCGACTCGAATCCCGGCCCGCCGCTGGCGGTGACATATGGTTCAATGAACAGGCTTGCGCCTTCGACGATGGGGTGGTGCCTGCGCAGGGCGTCTTCCACCAGCTTTTTGTCCTGCGCGGTGAGGGTGAAGGGGCGCGGCCCTTCGGCGTAGAAGATGGACAGCGGAATGCGCACGCGCGGCGTCGGTGAGGTGAGGTCCACAAGGCCGAAGTAATGCAGTCCGATGGGAATGAGGATTGCGGAAAGTAGGCTGAAGATGGTGGCAAAGGTGCGCATGACGTAACGGTAAGTCTCTATTTTGAATTCATGGAAGAAAACTATGCATCCGTGTGGACTGCATGGTGGAGTTTGCGGTCCTCCCCGTGCCCCCGCGAGAGTATAACAGGGTTTGTATAGACTGTGGAGTGCTGCGGCAATGAAAAATGCAGCGGGTGTACAAAGCGCGCAACGCCCTGGAAGCATGGAAAAAGTGCTGTCAGCGCTTGTCATTTGCACGGGCCAACGCTACAAGATGAGAACGTAATCCATGAGGATGACACGTTATTCTGCGCTAGACCTGTGATCCGGAAGAGTACTATGCCTATCGTATCGACCCGATTTACAACAAGTCCAAGAGTTTACAGGGACACGGTGACCCACCGGGTCATGGTGGCTTCGTCCGAAATGCACGAGACCTTCGTTCAGGAGGAAGGGCGCTGGCGCGAGGGCGCGTTTGATGACGGCGACCTGCGCGAAAATTTCGTCCTTGTGCAGGACCAGCAGGAGGCATGGCGCGTTTTCAAGCAGGCCCTCGGGCAGGTGGGCTACCTGTAGCCCGCGGCGTAGCGGGCGCACCGGGTGGGGAAGTCCCCAAGCGGTGTCCCTTCTACTCAATGCGCCGCCGTGTGCGCCATGAAAGCGCGCCGCTCAGGGCGGCGCGTCAGGGTGTTCTGCTTGGGGCGTGGTATTTGGAGGGGGGAGAGGTGCTCTGTGCTGTGCGGCGCAGCAGGCGTGCGTCACATGCGGGCGGGTGCTGAGCGAGCGTGCGGCAAGCCGAAGCGAGTCCGCCATCTTCTGACCTTACAGCCAAGACCTGTGCGGGAGCACGCAGACGCCGGGCGTAGGGCAGGCGTCATCCAGACTATATTTGCATCTGCAAGCGGCCTCATTGTGTGGGCCGCTTTTTTGCGTTTGTGGTCCGATGTGTGGCGGGGAGGGTCAGGAGACCGTAATGGTCCGGCCCCCGCGCGACGGGTGGCGGCTGGTGGATGTGTAGTACTGGTCTATGCCGTCCTCAATGGACCGGATAAGGGACGCCGTCAGGTGACGGGCCTTGATGCGGCGCGAGAGCACCTGAATGGTGTCGTCGGATTCGGTCTGCATGGTGATGGCGTAGCAGGCCACGCGGTCGCCCTGCCTTTCCGGGGGTAGGGAGTCCCGAAACGCACCGTCCTGCAGGGATATCTGCACGTTGGACAGGAGCTTTTCGTGGCGGTTGAGGGTGCGGGTCAGCTTGGCTTCGTCCACAAAGCGCAAAAAAGGCTTCGACGAGGGCACGGTGTGGACCTCGTGCGCCACTTTGCTGACAAGGCGGGTGCTGGGGGAGGAAAACGTGAAGGCGTAGTCCTGCGTGCTGACCAGCAGCACGGCGGCAGTAATGGCCGCAAGGGCGGTGATGATGACGAGAACGGCGGCTGGTCGCATGGCGTATCCTGACGAACGTGTTGGGCGAACGTGATGGGCAAGCGTGTCGGCTCGCGGTACGGGAACTGCCGGGAGCCGGGGAATGGATGCACGGAAAAAAGGCTCCGCATGTGCGGAGCCTTGAATCCATACTGGGGTGAGTGATGGGACTTGAACCCACGGCCACTTGGGCCACAACCAAGTGCTCTACCAACTGAGCTACACCCACCGTGTGGTGAAGGGAGTGATAGCCAAGGAGCCGCCATTGGTCAAGAGAAGATTGCCAACAAATCGCCGCCAAGGCGAAATTTCTGCTGCGGCGAGGCATTTGGGGGCGCGCTGAGGCGGCGTGGTGGCGCCTCGGGCAGGGAGGAGCCGCCTTCGCGCCCTGCCAGCCTGTGACCGCACCCATCACGCCGCTGGCGGCGGCGCGGACCAAGGTGTCCGCCGGAGGACATTTTTGCATGAAGGGGGCGAAGCGCGGCGCGGGGCTGGCAGGGCGGGGAAATCCGGCGGCGAAGCGCTCTTGCCGGGGCGCGCAGGGCCCACGGAAATGGCGCGGCAGGAGTTGACAAAACAGCCGGAGATAATGAAAGTCCCGAGACAGTCGGCACGGGGCGCGTCGTGGCGCTCTGCCGCACGCGCGGGCGGAGGCTTTCGGCCCGGCGCGGCGCACCTTGGGCACAAAAAAAGCCCCGTCAATGACGAGGCTTTAAGTGCATATGGGGTGAGTGATGGGACTTGAACCCACGGCCACTTGGGCCACAACCAAGTGCTCTACCAACTGAGCTACACCCACCGTGTTGCGGAGGCTCTGATAGCCGAGGCCAGCATGACGGTCAAGCAATTTTATTGATTTGCTCAAAAAAAGGCGAAAGCAATTTCATGGAAAAACTCATCATCGAGGGCGGACGCCCACTGGAAGGCCGGATACGAGTCAGCGGTTCCAAGAACGCCGCACTGCCCATTCTTCTGGCCAGCCTGGCCGTTGACGGACCTGTTACATATACCAACGTTCCCAATCTTCGCGATATCAATACCACGCTGCGTCTTCTGGACATTCTGGGATGCGGGACCACATTTGAAAACGGCACCGTTACGGTGACGCCCGGCACCCTCGTGCCCGAAGCGCCCTACGAGCTGGTGAAGACCATGCGCGCCTCCGTGCTGTGCCTTGGCCCCTTGCTGGCGCGCCTGTGCGAGGCCCGCGTGTCCCTGCCCGGCGGCTGCGCCATTGGTTCGCGCCCGGTGGACCTGCACCTTAAGGCGCTGGAAAAGATGGGCGCAACGTTTGATCTGGAGCAGGGCTACATCCACGGCACCTGCGACGGCAGACTGCGCGGCGCACATATTCAGTTCGACTTTCCCACCGTGGGCGGCACCGAAAATCTGCTCATGGCCGCGGCCCTTGCCGAAGGCGAAACCGTCCTCGTCAACGCCGCGCGTGAGCCGGAAGTGGTGGATCTTGCCAACTTCCTGTGCGCCTGCGGGGCCAAGATTACCGGACAGGGCACCAGCATCATCACCATTGAGGGCGTGGAGCGCCTCTCCGGCTGCGAGTACCGCATTATGCCCGACCGCATTGAGGCAGGCACCTACCTCTGCGCCGCCGCCATCACCGACGGCGAGCTTTTGCTTGAGGACTGCCCCATGTTCGAGCTGGAGGCCGTCATTGCCAAGCTGCGCGAGATGGGCGTGTATATTGAGGAGAAGGGCGACGTGGTCGTGGCCCGCCGCAATGGCGGGGGCGTGCACGGCGTGGACGTGGTGACCCTGCCGTTCCCCGGCTTCCCCACGGACATGCAGGCCCAGATTATGGCCCTGATGTGCCTGAGCCAAGGCTCCGGCATGATCAAGGAAACCATCTTCGAGAACCGCTTCATGCACGTGCAGGAGCTGAGCCGCATGGGCGCGCACATCACCCTTGACGGCCGCACGGCCATGGTGCGCGGCGTGGACAGCCTCATCGGTGCGCCGGTGATGGCCTCGGACCTGCGCGCCAGCGCGTCCTTGGTGCTGGCCGGTCTGGCCGCCACAGGCTCCACGGAAGTCCAGCGCATCTACCATCTGGACCGGGGCTACGAGAATATTGAACAAAAGCTGGAGGGCGTCGGCGCGCGCATTACCCGCGCCCGCGACTAAGCCCTTTCGCTGGCGCCGCCCCGCGCGTCGGCAGTAACGCACAGAAAACGCCCCGCCTCGGCAATGCCGAAGCGGGGCGCTCTTTTGTGTGGTGACCGGAAGCGCTAGGCGTTTTCCGGATCCAGCACGCGCTCGATGGTTTCCAGCACGTACAGGCCGTCGCGGCCGGTGATGGGCAGCTCGGTGCCATCGCGCAGGGCGCTGAGGAAGGCCTTGAGTTCCAGCGGCACGGGCTCGCGGAACATCACGGGCCACTCGCGCACCATATAGTTGGCGTCGTAGCCCTCAAACTTGCTGTATTCCTTCACTTCCTGCGTCACGAGGTTGGCGTGGATGTACTTGCTCTTGGTCGCCACGCTGATGCAGCGGGACTTGTAGGGCGTCACCCAGTTGGTGTTGATCTGGGCCAGCACGCCGTTGTCCATCTGGGCGGTGATGAGGGCGGAGTCCTCATGCTTGCCAAGGGAGGACGACGTGACGGCGAAGACCTTGTCGTACTCGGCGCCGGTGATGAAGCGGATGAGGTCAATATCGTGGGAGCCGAGGTCCTTGATGACGCCCACATCCTGAATGCGGGGCGGGTAGGGACCAACGCGTTCGATATTGATGGACACCACGTCCTCGCCTTCAACAAGGCTCTTCACGCGCTGCACGGCCTGATTGAAGCGCTCGATGTGGCCGACCATGAGGGGCAGGTTCTTTTCCTGCGCCTTTTCGATGAGCTGGCGGCCTTCGTCGGCGGAAGCGGCGAGGGGCTTTTCGATAAGCAGGGGGATGTTCTTGTCCATGACCTTGAGGCCGACGGGCAGGTGGTACACCGTGGGCACGCAGACGCTTACGGCGTCCATGGGCTGGGCAAGCAGATCGTCAATGTCGCTGTAGGTGGCAACGCCGAAGCGCTCGCGGACTTCCGCCAGCACGTTTTCGTCCGTGTCCACAACGCCGACGACTTCCACGTCGGCCATTTCGGAGTAGACGCGCAGATGGATTTTGCCCATCCAGCCGAGGCCGATAACGCCTACACGCATGGTTTTGTTACTCATGATAGCATGACTCGCTTTGATAATGCCCACGAAAGGGCGTGAATACGTCGTGCGTCCGTGCCGGGGCGTGGCCCACGAAATGGCCGGGCGTCGTCATTGTCATTGCAGTGCAATTCGCTTATTGGTGCGTTGGCGTTTATCAAATTTTCGGCAGACTGCCAAAGATTGAATTTCTGTAGGAACGATATGGGTACGAAGCGTAACGGCGAGTCGATATGGCTGAGCGCGGGCGAAGTTTCGGGCGATATGCACGGAGCGCTGCTTGTCCGCGCCTTGCGGCAGCGCGCCCCCGGCGTGCGGTGCATGGGCCTTGCCGGCTCCGCCATGGAAGAGGCGGGGTGCGAAAAGGTCTTTGACATCAGCGAGTTGTCGCTGATGGGCGTGACCGAGGTGGTGGCCCACCTGCCGCGCGTGCTGGGGCTGATGCGCCGCATCTACGCCCGCCTTAAGGCCGAGCGGCCACGCGCCGTGGTGTGCATTGACGCGCCGGACTTTAATTTCTTTGTGGTGCGCATGGCGCGGCGGCTGGGCATTCCGGTCTTTTATTACATCTGCCCGCAGGTGTGGGCGTGGCGCAAGGGCCGCGTGAACTTTCTGCGCGACAAGGTGGACCGGGTGCTGTGCATCCTGCCCTTTGAAAAGCCCTTCCTTGCCGCCCACGGGCTGGACGCCGATTACGTGGGGCATCCGCTGGTGGACCAGATTCCCTTTGCGGATATTGCGGATGTGGAGCCTGACCCCAATCGTGTACTTATCCTTCCCGGCAGCCGCCGCAAGGAGATTGAGTCCCTGTATCCGGACTTTTTGGAGGCCGCGAAGCGCATGCACCATGTGCGCCCGCAGCTGACCTTTACCGTGGTCCGCGCTCCGGGAGTGGACCGCGCGGCACTTGAGGCCGCGCTACCTGCCGGGCTTCCGGTGACCATTGAGGAGCCGCAGAACCGCTACGCCGCCATGCGCGGCTGCGGCGCGGTTATTGCCGCGTCGGGCACTGTGGCGCTGGAGACGGCCCTTGTGGGCGTGCCCACGGTCATCGCCTACCGCCTGTCGCCCGTGACCTATGCCCTAGGCAGGCTCATTGTGGATGTGCCTTACATCAGCCTGCCCAATCTCATTATGGATACGGAGGTCTTCCCCGAGCTGTTGCAGGAGGATGCGAATCCTGAGGACATCGCGGCCAAGGCGCTGGGCTTTTTGGATGCGCGCACCAACGCCGAGGTACGCGCGACGCTGTCGCGGCTGGCGGAACTGGTGGGTGAGCCGGGCGCGCCGGGGCGCGCGGCAGATATCATCCTTGGCCGACTGCATATGACGGCCATAGACGGCGCGGGAGCGTAGGGGGCGCGGATGCCCGCACGCGGCGCAGGCACGCGGCCCCTTGTTATGCCGGGGCTTTTGCCGTGGCAGGTCTTTTTCGGGGCGGCCATGCTGGGCATGCTGATGCTGCGCCAGCCCCACGCCGCCATTGCTGGTGGCCTTGCCCTGTGCGCCCTTGGCGCTTTTCCGAAACGATTGTGGGTCAGAGTGTGTGCTCTGGCCCTGTTTTTTTGTGCGGGGTGGGGCGTTGGCCTGTGTGTTGCCCCGGCGCCCCCGCCGGAGGTGCCCGCGTGGATGCAGGCGCGTGAACGCGTGCGCGTGACGGGCGTGGTGGACGAGGTGCAGCGCTCCCCGCGCGGGGCGGTGCGCGTGTTTCTGCGCGGGGCGGTATGCCACCGTGACAATGGCGAAACGGTCCGCGTTCCGGGGCGCTTTTTGTGGAATTGGCAGGACCCGGCGGCGGGCCCGCGCGTAGGGATGACCGCTAGCGTGATAACACGGGCGCGCCCGGCGCGGGGGTATGTGAACCCCGGCAACTGGAACACCGCGTTCTACTGGGCGCAGCGCGGCGTGTACTGGCGCGGGTGGACGCGCGGCATGCGCGGCGACCCCGACCTGTCCGGACAGGTGCCCGAAGGGCTGCGCCACCGCATCGTCACCGCTGTGGCCGGGGACGGCCCCATGACGCAGGGGCGGGCCATGCTGACCGCGCTGCTGACGGGCGACCGCTTCTTTTTGCAGTCGCCTACCTTTGACGTCATGCGGCAGGCGTCCCTTGCCCACAGTCTTGCCCTGTCCGGGATGCATCTTGGCTTTGCGGCGGGGCTGGGCGTTGGCGCGGCGTGGCTGGTGGGGCTGGTGGCCCCGGGCGTGTATTTGCGGGTGCCGCGCCCCAAGCTGGCGGTGCTCCTCGCCGCGCCCTGCGTGGCGGGGTACGTGTGGCTTGGTGGCGGCTCCCCTAGCCTTGTCCGTGCGGCCATTATGTTTGCCGCGTGGGGCGTGCTTCTTCTTATGAACCGTGAGCGGGTGCTGGTGGACGGGCTGTTTGTGGCCCTTGTGTGCATCCTCGCCATGGACCCGCTGGCCGTATACGACCTGCGTTTGCAGCTGTCGGCGGTGGCGGTGGCGGGCATAGGGCTGTTTGCCCCGGCCCTGTGGCATGCGGCCAAGCTGTGCACCGCGCGCATGGCGCGGCGTTTTCGGCGGCCCCTGCCCCAACTCCAGCATGACGGCGGGCACCGCGCTCCCCTGTGGGAACGCATTCTGCGCGGCGGGGCGGTGGTGCTCCTTATGAGCGCCAGCACCAATATCGCCCTCCTTCCCCTTATCGTGAGCAATTTTGGTTGTGTGGCCGCTGGGCTGTATATGAATGTCCTGTGGTTGCCTCTGCTTGGGCTGGTGGTGATGCCCCTTGGGCTGTGCGGCATGGCGCTGCTGGCGGCGCCGTGGACCGCGCCCCTTGGGCACTTGGGCCTTGATGTGGCATCGAACGTGCTGGACGTGGGCCTTGCTGTGCTCCACAGGCTGGCAGACGGCGGCCTGCTGCCCGAGGTGGCGGCCCTGCGTCCGTTGTGGCCGCAGATGTTTGGCTACGCCCTTGCCGTTGCCGCTGTGGGGCTGGCGCTTGCCCGGGCGCGGCGGCGCGCGATGTGGGCGGCGCTTTTGGGCGTGATGCTGTTGACTGGCCCCGGCGTGGTGCGCGGCGTCCTGCAGGGGCAGGACCGGGTGCGCCTGACCATGCTGGACACGGGCCAAAGTCAGGCCGTGTGTGTGGACGCGCCGGGGGGCGTTCGGGTGCTGTTGGACGCTGGCGGCTCCTTGCCGGGGTTCGACCTTGGCCGCGCTGTGGTGGGGCCGGCCCTCGCCCATGGTCGGACGCCGCGGCTGGAGATTGCCGTACTCACCCATCCGGATGCGGACCACTACCGGGGCTATCCCTTCCTGCTGCGGCGGTTCATGGTGGAGCGCTTTGTGGGTAATGGCGATTGGCCGGGGAATATTGAGGTACAGCGCCTGCGCGGGGATGTCCGCGCCGCTGGGCTGACGCCGGAGGCGTGGCACGCGGGCCAGCGCATGATGGTGACGCCGGACCTGTGGCTGGAGGTGCTGGGGCCGCCAGCACAGGACACGCCGGAGCGCGCCGCGCTGGGCAAAAATGATGCGTCGCTGGTGGTTCGGCTGGTGTGGAAGGGGCGCGGGCTGGCCCTTGTGCCCGGTGACGTGGAGAAAGCAGGCATTGCCCGCGTGCTGGCTAGCGGCCGGGATGTGCGGGCGGATGTACTGGTTCTGCCGCACCATGGCAGCAAGAGCAGTTTCGCCCCGGCGTTCTATGATGCGGTTCGCCCGCGTCTTGCGCTGGCTTCGGCAGGGTTTATCAATTACCGCCGCTATCCGAACCGCGTGGTGCGCCGCGCAGTGGCGGAGCGGCACATTCCGCTCTTTACGCCGGGGTGGGACGGCGCCACACGCGTGACGTGGGCCGGGCCGGATGCGCCGCCCGTGGTGGAGACCTCGGACAATCTCCGGCGGCAGTGGCGCAAAGCGTCCCTTACGCGGCGAGCAGAAAATCCCGTCCCATGACGTAGCCCGCCCCGGTCAGGAATTCCGCCACCTCATCGCGCGCGCCGCGGTTGCCGACGTAGGACACGATGCAGCACTCCCCCGGCGCGGGCAGGTCCGCGCGGCCGATGACCGGGCGTCCGCCGATGATATTGCCGATTTTGCGCGGGTCGATGTCCACATAAGCGCGGATGTTCACGCCGTGGTCAATGAGCAGGTCCGCACGTTGGCGGGTGGGGCGGCCCGCGCCGATGATGTAGACCTCGGGCCAGTGCGGGCTGGTGCGTTTTAGCCAGCGGGCAAGGTAGGCCGCCTTCACGCGGTAGAACGCCATTTGGTCGTAGCGGCAGTCCGTGCGGGTGAGGCGGGTTGGCGGGTCGTTCCATGTCACCAGCGGCTGGGGGAGCTTTTCCATGCGCACCCCGGCGTCCAGCCAGCGGAGCCACATTTCGTAATCTTCCGGGAAATCCCCATCCAGCGCGCCGCCATGGGCGGCAACGCATTCGCGCCGGAACATCACCGCCGGGTTGGCAAAGGGCAGGTCCACAAAGCGGTGCAGAAAGATGTCTGCCGCGCTGAGCAGGGTGTTGGTCCAGTCCACGTGGTGGGCGTAGCCCGCGCAGGTCTCCCGGCATCCGCCGTAGGTGACGGTGCTGGCCACCAGCCCCACCTGCGGGTTGGCGCAGAGGTGCTCGGCCTGCAGGCGCAGGCGGCGCGGGTCGCAGGTGTCGTCAGCGTCCATGCGTGCGATGTAGCGGCCTGTGGCGTGCTCCATGCCCGTGTTGAATGCGGCGGCCACACCCTCGTGCGGGCGCAGGAGGGCGCGCACCCGGTCGTGGCGGGCGGCGTAGTCCGTCAGGACGCGGGCGGTGTCGTCGGTGGAGCCGTCGTCAACGGCGATGATGTCATAGTCCCCGGCGTCCTGCGCCAGCAGGCTGTCCAGACAGGCCGGAAGGTGCCGGGCGGCGTTGTAGGCGGGCAAAACAACGGATATGGCGGGCGTGGTGTGCGTCATGGGTGGTGCGTCTCCTCGACGCACGGGCTATAGCGCGCCTTGCGGCGTTTGCCAATGCCGCGAGGGCGCGCGGCGGTGAGCCATGGTGGAGCAAGGCGGAGGGGTTGGAAGGGTGCGCCCCGCGCGGCGGGAAGCCCTAAGGGTGCAGTGATGCTGGGGAAAAGCATTTGGCGCTAGGCGCGGCGTTGCCTCCAGACTTCGGGCCTGCGCAGGACGGGGGCAGCATATGGTGGTGCACGCAGGGCAGGCGTGAAGGCGCGCCGTCCGGCGCCGCACTATGCGGCGCCGGACTCGCAGGATGGCGCTGGGGGCGGCGGCGACGTGCGCCGCCTAAATAATGGACATATTCTTGCGGATTTCTTCAAGCAGTCCACTCAGCTTGTAGACGTCCACCCGGTCCTCGGAGGAGAAGACCAGTTCCGAGACGTCCTCGGCGCGGTAGTGGATAGTGATGGTGATGCTTTCGCCTTCGGAGGTAAACGTCTGCACCACGGCGACAAGGTTGTCCTTCTTGTTGAAGGAGATGGGCAGTTCCAGTGTGTTCAGCGCCTTGACGACGGCGTTGTGCAGTTCGGTGATGGTGCCGGGCTCTTCCGTGGAGAGGGACCCGAACATGTAGCTGTAGGAGGCCCCGTCCGGGACCGGTCCTTTGCCGCAGCCTGCGGGAATGAGCAGTGTGGCGACAAGCGCCAGCATGACCAGAGCGTGCCTTCGCATCGTGTCCCCCTGCAACGTCGGTGTTTTATGCCGTATGGCCGGCCATTGGAGCAATGCCGACATGTGTGGCATTCTCTTGCAGATGTACCGCATATTTGCCGCCGGAGCAAGGCGGGGCGCGGAAAAACGCGGCAAAGTCCATTGCGGCAGTGCCCGGCGTATTGCGTAAAAAAACGCCGCGCAGGTCATCCTGCGCGGCGCGGTGGTGGTGCAGAGAGGGTGGGGCTAGTCTTCTGCGGCGACCTGCGCCTTCATGCGGCAGATGTTGCAGGTGCCAGCCGAGGTGGGATAGCCGCACCCGGTGCACGGGGCAACGGCGTAGCCGTCGCGCTCCTCAGCGGCCTCGAACAGGGGCTTTGCCGTCTTGAGGAAGCCCTCGTAGAACTGGAGCTTGCTGCCGGGGCTGTTCTCCTCCAGCGTGTTGAGCAGTTCCTTGCGCACGGGGAAGCTGGCCCCGGCGCTATAGGGGCAGATGGCGGTGCTGTGCTCAATGCCGTTGAGGAAACAGTAGGCCGCTGTCTCAAATTCGGACAGACGGTACAGCGGGCGGTACTTGGGGGCAAAGCCGCCCTCGGCGGGCAGGGCAGGGCTTTGGTCGCTCAGGTACGAGACATCCCAGCGCAGGGTGTTGGAGAACAGGCGGCCCACCTCGTCATCAAGGTTATGGCCTGTACACAGCGCGGTGAAGCCTTCATCAAGGGCGACCTTGTTGAAGTAGTAGCGCTTGACCTTGCCGCATACGGAGCACACCGGGCGGTTGATTTTGCGCTTTACTTCGCTGATGGGCAGGCCTTCGTCGGCCATGTTCACCACGCGCAGCGGCGCGCCAAGCCCCTCGCAGAATTGTTCCACCACAGCGCGGGAGTGGCTGGAGGAATTGGGGATGGACAAATCAATGTGCAGACCCGTGACGTCATAGCCCTGCATATGCAGTTCGCGGAAGAGGGCGAGGGAATCCTTGCCGCCGGAGAGGGCGACGAGGACCTTGTCCTTGTGCGTGAACATGCGAAAATGCCTGATGGCGCGCTCCACCTGACGGGAGAAGAACAGGTTGAAGCAGTCCGGGCAGAAACCGGCGTGATGGCTGGGCAGGGCGACCTGCGCCAAACTTTTACAGCGGGAACATTTCATGGCGCTACCCCCTTGAGCCCACAAGGCGCACGGTGATGTGGTCGCCGTTTTTTAGGGCGCGGTCGGGGGTGAGCATCTCATCCCCCCGGATGATGAGCGCATCCGTGCGGCGCAGCCCCAGTTTGTTGAGCAGCCCGAGCACAGATTTGAGCTTCGGGAAGTCCTTTCGTTCATCTGTGGGTATGATATGTATATGTATCATGGATATCCTGCCTGAAATCGTACTAAAGTGATCAGGATTTGGTGTGTACAAGGAGGCGGCAACGGATGCAAGCCTTTTTCCCGGCTTTGAAATTTCACATTTCTTTTTGGCGGGATTTGTGGCTAAATATGACCAAATGCGAGTTCTGCATGTGCCAATGCCGCAAAGGTAAACATTTCGGGCCGTGGTCGTAAACGGTCCATTCCGCCCGCGGAGGGGCCATGAGCAAAAGAAAAGTCCTGGTTGTCGACGACGAACGACACATCCGCATGCTCTACCAGGAAGAGCTGCAAACGGAAGGCTACGACGTGGCGACATCCGATGGTGAGGAGGAAATCCTTACCGTTCTCGAACGCGAGGACCCGGAGGTCGTGGTGCTTGACATCAAGCTCAGCAACAACCGCTCCGGGCTGGATTTGCTCCAGCAGATACGCAGTCAGGAGCAAAACCTGCCGGTGATTTTGTGCACCGCGTACGACAGCTTCCAGCACGACCTCAAATCCATTGCCGCGGACTACTACGTGGTCAAGGCCGTGGATTTGACGGAACTCAAGACCAAGGTGGCGGCTGCGCTGGAGAACCTGTAGCGCACCATCACTGCCGGGTTTCATCAGCCGACTCACGCGCCCGCCGGGTTGCCCCCGGTGGGCGTTCGTGGTAAGTCGCAAGGCCCATGTTTGACATTTCCCACGCCATTGTGCGCATCGCCATTATGGCGGTTCCCTTTCTGCTCGCCGTCACACTGCACGAGGTGGCCCACGGCGCAGCAGCCTACTGGTACGGCGACCCAACGGCCAGAAACGCGGGGCGGCTCACGCTGAACCCCCTCCGGCATCTGGACCCCATCGGGACGCTGGTCTTCGTGCTGACCGCTATGACCTCCGGCTTCATCATTGGGTGGGCCAAGCCCGTTCCCATCAATCCCCGCTACTTCCGCAATGTGCGGCAGGGCATCATTGTCACGTCCGCCGCTGGCGCGGCCGCGAACTTTGTCCTTGCTGGGGTGATGTATGCGGGCTTTGCGCTGATGCTGAACTATCCGCCCGCCGCCAGCGAGATGGCGTCCTTCTTCTACCCGCCGCTGGTGAATATTTTGCGCTTTGGCGTGCTTATCAACGTCATCCTTGGCGTCTTTAACCTGCTGCCCATTCCGCCGCTGGATGGCAGCAAGATTCTCGCAGAACTGTTGCCGCACAACGTGGCATACAAATACATGCAACTGGAGCGGTACGGGTTCATCATCCTTCTTTTGCTCATTATGAGCGGAGGGCTTCGGCTGGTGTTCGCGCCCGTGCTGTCGTTAATCGCACCGCTACTGCATCTGATTTAGGAACCTTGTCATGTCTCAGAACAAACAACGCATCGTCTCCGGCATGCGTCCCACCGGGGCGCTCCATCTTGGCCACTACTTCGGCGTCCTCAAGAACTGGGTTGACCTCCAGAAGGACTACGACTGCTTCTTCTTTGTGGCGGACTGGCATGCGCTGACCAGCGAATACGCCGATCCCCGCAAGATCAAGGGCTTTGTGCCCGAACTGGTCAAGGACTGGATTGCCGCCGGACTGGATCCGGAGCGCTGCGTCATTTTCCAGCAGTCGCAGGTGAAGGCCCACGCAGAACTGCATCTGTTGCTCTCCATGATGACGCCCCTTGGCTGGCTGGAACGCTGCCCGACATACAAGGATCAGAAGGAACAGCTGGCCCAGAAGGACCTCAACACCTACGGCTTCCTTGGCTATCCCGTGCTGATGACCGGTGATATCCTGATGTACAAGTCCGAGCGGGTTCCCGTTGGTCACGACCAGCTGCCGCATCTGGAGCTGACGCGCGAAATCGCCCGCCGCTTCAACCATCTGTACGGCGATTTCTTCCCCGAGCCGCAGGCCCTTTTGACCAAGGAGTCCAAGCTGCCCGGTCTGGATGGCCGCAAGATGTCCAAGAGCTACGGCAACTCCATCGCCCTCGGCGAGAGCATGGACTCCGTGCGCAAAAAGGTCATGAGCATGCTGACGGACACCAACCGCATGCGCAAGGCCGACCCCGGCAATCCGGATGTGTGCAACCTGTTCCCCTACCACCAGATTATGACCGACCCCGAGCGCCTGCCCGAAATCGACAAGGGCTGCCGCGACGCAAGCTGGGGCTGTGTGGATTGTAAGAAGCTGCTGCTGGAATCCATGGAGCACTTCGTGGAGCCTATCCACGCCCGCCGCAAGGAAATCGACGCCAATCCCGATATGGTGTGGAACATCCTGCGCGACGGCAACCGCCGCGCCGAGGCCGTGGCCGAGGAGCACATGGACGCCCTGCGCGCCCACCTGAACCTGAACTTCTAGGGTTCTTCGCTTTCGCGGCGTTTCTCGCCATTTCAGCCCCGTTTCCCGTGTGGGAGGCGGGGCTTTCTGCGTCCATCGCCCGCTGGCGCGCCGGGGGTGGGCTTTTCAAGCCAGGCGCAAGCGCATAGGGTAGAGCTATGCGAATTGCCTGTATCCTGCATGAATCACCGGAGAACCGCCTTGGCGGCGTGGAGCTTCACGTTCTTGATATGGCGCGGGCCTCTCTGGCCGCCGGGCACACGGTGGATTGCTTTTATCCCCGGCCGGGGGGCGGCGCGCTTGGGGAGGTGGAGTCCCGCGTTGTGGCAGGCGTCCCCTTTCATGGTGTGGCCGTGCCGGTGCGCCCGGATTTTGCCGCGCGCTTCAAGGACGACGCCGTTGGCGCGGCAGTGGCGGACCTGGTGCTGGGCGGGGGATGCGACGTGGTCCATGTGCACCACCTGATTGGCTTTACCGGGAGTCTGCTCCACACCCTCGTGGACCGGGGCATTCCAACGCTGGTGACGGCGCATGATTCGTGGGCCTTTTGCAACCAGTGTCATCTGGTGCGCGCCGACGGGCACCTGTGCACCGAGGGGCCAGAGTGTGACGACACCTGCGCGTGGTGCCTGCTCCAGCGTGTGCCGCAGCTGGGCACTGTGCTGGACCGCGCCGCGCTGGCGCGCATGCTGGGCCTGCGGCGGCGGTATCTGACCTCCGCCTTTGCCCGTGCGGACGCGGTGCTGGCGGCGTCGGCCTATATGCGGCGCAATCTGGAGCGCGCCGGGGTGCCGGCGCAGCGCATCCATCATGTGCCCCTTGGCGTGCGCCCGCACGCGGAAGTCCCGCGCCGGGAGCGCACCGGGCGGCTTCGCGCCGGCTCCCTTGGCACGGTGACCTTCAAGAAGGGGCTGGACATCCTGCTGGACGCCATGGACCGTCTGAGTGAGGACGAGGTGCGCCTTGAGGTGCACGGGCAAGTCATCCAGCCGGACTGGTTTGCCGCCCTTGCGCCGCGCATGGACGCCGCGCCCAACGTGACCTTCCACGGGGCGTATGCTCCTGAGGATGTGCCGGAGATATTGGCCGGGCTGGATGTGGTGGTGGTTCCCTCGCGCGAGGAGAGCTATTGCCTTGTCCTGCGCGAGGCCTTTCAGGCGGGCGTCCCGGTTGTGGCGTCGGCCATACCGGCCCTTGCCGAAGCGGCGGAGGAGGGCGCCGGGGCGGCGTTCTTCCCGTGCGGGGATGCTGGCGCGCTGGCGCATGTGCTGGAGCATCTGGCGCGTGATGCGGGGGCCCTTGCGGCCCTGCGCCGCGCAGTGCCCGCGGTGCCTACGGTGGACGACACCGCCCGGCAGGTCCTTGCGCTGGCCCGGACGCTGGTGCGGCGCGCCCGGACCTCGTCCTGACGCGCCGCTGGTGTGCTGTTTGGCTCTTCGGGCGTGGTTCTGACGCCCTGTTGTTTCCTTCCATCTGTTTCCTGCCCTAGGAGTTCTCCTCCATTATCTTGTCGATGAGCTTCCGCAGGTCGGACGACTGGCTGGCGACCTCCTGCAAGGCTTGGCGCGACTCGTCCATGCCGTCGGAGAGGGTGGTGGCGATGCTGTTGACCTCCTCGACTACGCGGTTGATCTCGTCGCTGGCGGCGGATTGCTCTTCGCTGGCTGTGGCGATGTTGCTGACCTGTTCCGCTGTGCCTTCGGCAAGGGTGACAATGGCTTCCAGTGCCTTGCCGGATTCGTTGGCAAGAGACGTTGCCTCTTTGACGGCGGTCGCCGCCTTATCCACATGCGCGGCATTGCTGCGCGTGGAGTCCTGAATGCCGGAGATGGACTGCGCCACTTCCTTGGTGGCGCTCATGGTCTTTTCGGCCAGTTTGCGCACCTCGCCAGCCACCACGGCAAAGCCGCGCCCTGCCTCGCCTGCGCGGGCGGCCTCGATGGCGGCATTGAGGGCCAAGAGGTTTGTCTGGTCTGCGATGTCGTTAATCACGCCAATAACGCCGCCGATGGACTCCACCTGCGTCTCCAGCTTGCCCATGTCGTCCTTGAGGACGCTGGCCATGGTGTGCACGGAGCTGATGGCCTCAATGGCGTCTGCGACAATGCGCTGGCCTTCCACGGCGCGCTGACGCGTATTATCCGCATTTTCTGCGGCATTGGAGGCATTGCGCGCCACCTCCATCACGGTGTGGTTCATCTGCTCCATGGCTGTTGCGGTTTCGTCGAGGCGTTCCTTTTGGTCGTGCGCGCCCTGCGCCGTGAGGTCTGCCTGAGCTGACAACTCCTCGGAAGCGGTGGTGATGCGCTCCACAATGCCCTCCAGCGCGCGGGCGGATTCCAGCATGCCTTGGCGTTTGGCTTGTTCGGCCATCTCGCGGGCCTCTTCGGCTTCGGCCGTGGCCTCGCGGGCGCGGGCGGCTTCCTCTTCGGCCTGCGCGCTCTTTTGCTCCGCGTCGGCCATACTGTCACGCAGGCTGCCCAGCATGGCGGTGATGGAATTTTTGAGGGTGAGGAGTTCGCCGTGAAAGCGGCCCCGCAAGGTGGCCTCGTGGTCGCCCTCGGCCACACGTTCGGCATACTGGACCAGCGTGCCCACCGGGCGCTTGAGCATAATCCACATCAGCGCCGAGATGGTCGCCAGCGCGCCAAGGACAATAACAAAGCCCAAGAGCGCGGTGATGTTGAGATTGGTGTTGATGGCGTGGGCAAAGCGTTCGTGGCGGCTGTCCACCTGCGTCTGCACATCGTCCATGTAGACGCCCATGCCAATGACCCACCCCCACGGGCGGAAGAGCTTCACATAGGACAGCTTGGGGAAGTCCCCCTCCTGACCGGGCTTGCTCCAGTGGTAGTCCACGAAGCCTTGCCCTTCTTCGCGCGCAACGTCGGCAAACTCCACAAACAGATGCTTGCCCTTGGTGTCCGTCATGTCCCCAAGGGGCTTGCCGTTCAGCTCCGGTTTGACGGGATGCATGACCATGCGCGGCTCAAGGGTGTTGATCCACAGATAGTTGCCGTCAGCCAGACGCATGCCACGTATCTGTTCCAGCGCGGTCTGCTTGAGTTCCTCCGTGATGTCCTCCACCCACGCGCCCGTGCCGACAATCCACCCCAGTTCCGGAATGAGCTTGACGTACGAGACCTTCTGCTTGGGCGTCTCTTCGCCCGGCTTGGCCCACAGGTAATCCACGGTGCCTGCGCCGGACTCGGCGGCAACGCGCGCCATTTCGCGGAAGAGGTGCTTGCCGTTGGGGTCGGTGGCGTCTGAGAGGTCCTTACCATTGAGGTCCGCGCGGATGGGGTGGGCAATCATGCGGCCATCAAGGTCCGTAATCCATAGATAGTTGCCGTCGTCGTAGCGCATGCGGGTGATCATGGCGGTGATGCGGGCTTTGGCTTCGGCAAGGGAGGCCTCGGCTTCGACATCATACAGGGTGTTTTGCAGCAGGCTGTGCACCGTCTCCACGATGGGGCGCAGCTCCGCGACCTTGTCACGCTTGAGGGCGGCAATGTCTTTGGAGCGGGCGTGGATTTCGTCCACGGTGGAGATGGCAAGTTGGACAAGGTCGCGCAGTTTGGTGCGCTTTTCCATAATGATGGCGGCGCGCGTCTCCTCGGACTGCTCGGTGGCAAAGCCGCGCAGGCCGTAGGAAATAGCGGTGTAGAAGAACAGCCCCTCAATAATGAGTGTGGCCGCCACTACAAGCAACATTTGGACGACGATGGATTTGCGCATGAGATGGTCCCCTAGCTTGTTGGACGATACAGCTCCTCAAATCATATCAGGTTTACATGAAATTGCATCACCCTGACGCGAAAACCGTTTGCGCGCGGCAAAAAAAGAACGCCCTCCGGCTGGCGGCCGAAGGGCGTGGGATGTCGCGTGGAAGCTGCGTTAGCGGCGTAGCAGGTAGCGGCGCACAGCGCGGTTGTGCTCGCGCAGGGTGCGGCTGAACTTGTGGGTGCCGTCGCCCTTGGAGACGAAGAAGATGTACTTGTGCTTTTCGGGCCGCATGGCGGCTTCAAGCGCCGGGCGGCCGGGGGAGCAGATGGGGCCGGGGGGCAGGCCCTTGTGGCGGTAGGTATTGTAGGGATTGGACGAGTCGCGCAGGTGCTTTTTGGTGATGTTGCCGTCAAAGGCGGTGCCAAGACCGTAGATGACGGTGGGGTCGCACTGCATGCGCATGCCGCGGCGCAGACGGTTGGTGTACACGCCTGCGATACGCGCGCGCTCGGACGCGGCGGCGGTTTCCTTCTCCACCATGGAGGCCAGCGTGACGATGCGTTTGAGTTCATCCGCTGGCGGCGGCCCGTTGGGCCAAAGATGGTTGCCGGCCTGCTCCCAAAAGGTGCTGAGCATGGTGCGCACAATGGGGGCCGCGTCCCCTCCGCGCGGGCGGGGGATGAGGTAGGTTTCCGGGTAGAGGAAGCCCTCGGCGTTGTCGAAGGGAATATTGTAGCTGCGCAGGAGGTCCTTGTCGTGGATGGCTTTTTCAAAGCTCTCGGCGGTTGTGAGGCCGGATTCCTCTACCACGCGGGCGACCTTCCACCATGGCAGGCCTTCGGGAATGAATAGCTTGTGGAGCATGGCGCGGCCTTCGGTGAGGGCGTCCAGCACCTGCCGGGGCGTCCAACTGGAATGCAGACTGAACTCCCCGGCCTTGATGGATTGGGCTTTGCCCTCAAGGCGGGCCAGCAGGCGAAAGCGCCATGCGTCGGTAATGACGCCGTTGGCCTGAAGGGCCGAGGCGGCTTCGTCAAATGTTTCCCCCGGGGTGATGTGGACCACCACCTCGCGGCCCGGCGTTTCGGCCGGGGTGTGCAAAAAGGAGTGCGCCTGCCACAGAAACCAGCCTGAGACGGCGCAGAGGAAAACGGTGAGGGCAGCGCATGCGATCAACGTTCTTTTCATGCTCATGCGTCGCGTTTCTCCTGTGCGAGGTAGCTTTCAAGGATGCGGACGGCGGCTTGCTGGTCCAGCACGGTTTTGCGTTTTTTGCGGCGCAAGCCGACTTCCTTGAGTTGTTCTTCGGCCTCTACGCTGGAGAGGCGTTCGTCCATGTAGTGGATGGGCAGGTCCGTGCGCCGGGCAAGGCTGGCCTTGAAGTTGTAGACCTGCCGGGTGATGAGCGTTTCCTCTCCGTCGAGGGACAGGGGAAGGCCCAGCACGATGGCGGTAACATTTTCCTTTTCCAGTATTTCGGACAATTCCGCAAACAGTTTGTCCCTCGTGGTGCGCACGATGGTCTTGTAGGGAAAGGCCATCATGCCCAATCCGTCGGTGAGGGCCAGTCCGACGCGTTTAAGTCCAAAATCAATGGCGAGAATGCGCATGCGTGTTTTTTCCGGTTAACGGTCTGGCAGGGCGGGCATGCAAAGAGGGGGAACGCGGTGGCCGTGGTGAAGCGGTGTGCGCTTCACGCGCGGGGCGCGTTGCCCCCTCAGTCATATGCAGGTGCGCTCTGCGGTCAGGACTCCGGGGGAGTCCGCCACGTGTTGCCCCCCGGCGGCTGGGCCGCGCGGGGCTGTGGTTAGCCTTTGCTTAAGGTCACAGGACGCACGCCGGGGCGCGGGTCGCTGTTCCCTATAGCGGAGAGCAGTTCTTTTTTCCACTTCGGCCCGCCGAGGCGCTCGGCCATGTACTCCAGCGTGTGGATGACGCGGTGGGCGTCCTTCATGGCGATGAGGCTGCGGCGGATGCCGATGCGGCACGACGGGCAGCCCACAACGATGGGGCGGTCCGCCGGGTAGTCGCGCAGGTCGCCGGTAAGGCGCTGCTGCTTTTCCGCGCGCAGTTTGTTGTACAGCGCGGGGGTGGTCATGGCTCCCATGCCGGATTCGCCGCAGCAGCCGGGGGAGATGTTCACCGTGGTGCCCGTCAGCTCGGCAAGCGCTTCGGCGTAGCGTCCGGACGCCTTGGTGGCGGGCACGCCCGACCATTCAGCATGGCACGCCGCATGGTACAGCAGTGGCGCGTCGTCGGGGGCGGCGGCGTCCAGCACGCGGGGGGCGGCCTCCATGACGTACTGCGTCACGTCGCGGTGGGTCAGGGGCGTGGTGAAGGTTTCCAGATGGTATTCCTTGAGGCCCTCGCGGCAGGTGCCGCATGCCGTCAGCACGTGCTTGACGGACAGTCCGGCGTCGGCGGCGGAGCGCACAAGGTCGGCCAGCCGGTCGATATTGCGCGAGCGGTTGGCGTTGAAGGCTTCCTCGCAGCCTGCGGTGATGAGCGGATAGCCGCAGCACATGTGCTCCGGCGGCAGCACCACCGAGGTGCCGGACTTGAGCAGCAGATACAGCCCGGCAAGGCTGATGCTGCTGCTGAACAGGCCGCCGCCGCACCCCGGGAAGTACAGCACAGCGCCGCCGTCAGCGGTGTCCGTATCCGGGACGAAGAAGGAGCCTTTGCTGAGGCGCAGTGCGTCCCCAAGGTGCTGGAAGCCAAGGGACGGGCCCTTGCCCTGGAACATGGGGTTCTCCGCCCGCTTGCGCCATGGCGCGGGGATGAGGCCCACGGTGCGGTTGGTCATGGTCTGGCCGATGGCCGCCATTTTGGCCGCGCGGGGCACCCTGTTCGTGGGATTCTTGGCAAGGAAGTGCAGCACCCGCGTCTTGAGCGGATGCCCGCCCGCGCCCTTTTCCTCAAGGAAGGTGCGCATGTGCAGGGTAACTTCCGGGGTGTTGATCTTCACCGGGCACACGGCCATGCATTTGCCGCAGGCGGTGCAGTGGTCCACCAGCTCGCGCAGCTTGTCCATGAGGTCGCGGTCCGGCTCGCCGCCGGTCACCTGCGAGTAGTAGATGGCCTCAATGAGCGCGCCAAGGCTGATGTTCTTGTTGCGCGGGTGGTGGATGAGCGAGCGCGTGGGCGTATACATCGGGCAGACCTGTTTGCACTTGCCGCAGCGGGTGCAGGTCTGGATGTTGGTGAGCATGCTCATCAGCCGCTCTTTATCCGCAAGGCCGGTGTTGCCGATGTCCTCGATGAGTTTGTTGAACGAGAACGTGTAGGTCGGCGCGGCCAGCTTGCGGGTGGTGAGCTTGCTGGGGTTCAGGATGTCCTTGGGGTCCACCTGCTGTTTATAGTCAGCAATGGCCTTGATGCGTTCTTCCGGCAGGAAGCCGATTTTGGTGATGCCGATGCCGTGCTCGCCGGACACCACGCCGCCCATGCTCATGACGGTATCCGCCACGGCGTGGATGGCTTCTTCGGCAAGGGCCAGCATCTCGGCGTCGTTGGAGTTGACCGGGATGTTGACGTGGCAGTTGCCGTCGCCCGCGTGCATATGGTTGGCAATGACGATGCGGGTGGCGCGCATGTGCTCGAAGATGGCGTCCATTTCTTCCGACAGGTCGCTGTAGCGGCTCTTGAGGTCGCGGAAGAAGTAGTAGGCCTGCACTTCAAGTTCCTGATCGGATATCTCGCTGTGGGTCACCTGACTGTTGATGATCTTGGACGAGAAGGTGAACTCCATGTTCAGGAATTTGTCATCCACGCCAATGCCGGGCAGACGGCCAACCTCCTGCAGGGCGCGGCGGTAGGCCTTGGCCATGTAGATAAGGTTCTGCGCCTCAAGGAAGTCCGAGAACTCGGGGATGACGTCAATGGGGATGACGATATCCTCGTTGATCTTAAAGCCCGACGTCCGCTTGGAGATGGCGGACAGGCGGTGGCGGTCCTCCCAGAAGACTTCGGCCTCGCGCGGGTCGCGCGCGGCAAAGACGTCCACATCGTCGTAGGGTTCCACGATGTCGATGATGCGGCGCGCGGCGTCCTCAAGGGCGTTTTCGTCGTTGGAGTCCAGCTGCATGATGAGCACGGAAATGGGCTCGCCCTCGTAGCGCATGGACTTTTTGGTGTACTCGATGGCTTGCACGTATTTGCTGCCGAACTCCTCAAGGGCGGAGATCTTTACCAGGTCGCCTTCCTTGCGGATGGCGTCGCGCAGTCCCACCACGTCCTTGATGACGTGCATGGCCGGGCGCATGGTGCGGCCAAAGAATTCCAGACACAGCACGCGGGAGTGGGCCATCTGGTCGTAGCAGGTAAAGCAGGCTTCGGTGATGATGCCGTCCACGCCTTCTTTCTGTACGCCGGGCAGGCCGCCGAGGAACTTGTTGGTCACGTCCTTGCCGAGGCCTTCGGCGCGTACGTCCGTGCCGGAGAGCGAGACGGTTTCCATGACGGAACCCTGCTCGCTCAGCACTTCAAAGACCGCCGTTTCATGCGGCATAATCTTGTGGCGCGGGTGGTCCTTGCGGCGGACCTCAATCAGGTCGCCCGCAGGCAGCACCATTTTGTAGGACAGGATGTTGTCGATGGTGGTGCCGTATTCAAAGGCAAAGGGACCGCCCGAGTTCTCAGACACGTTGCCGCCGATGGACGATGCGCTCTTGGAGGCGGGGTCCACGGTGAACAGCAGGCCCTTTTCTGCGGCGGCTTTGATGGCGTCGATGGTGATGACGCCGCTCTGGCAGCAGATGGTTTTGGCCTCGGTGTCGATGTCCAGCATCCGGTTGAGGCGGGCGAGGCTGAGGACCACGCTGCGCCGGCGCGCGGGGATGGCGCCGCCAGTGAGGCCGGAGCCGCCGCCGCGCGGGATGAGGGAGAAGTTCATAGCCCCGGCCAGACGCACAAGGTCGCGGACCTGCGCGGTGGTTTCGGGCAGGGCGACGAACATGGGCAGTTCCATACGCAGGTCGGTGGCGTCGGTGGCGCACTCCACGCGGGAGTTGGGGCGCGTGTCCAGCGCCTCCGGCGGCAGGAACTGCGCGGCCCGGCTGGTGACCTCGTCCTTGAACTTTTGGTCGTCCTTGAACTGGTTCCAGAAGCGGAACATGCCCGTTGCAAGCACAGAGGAATATTCCTCGGACAGGGCAAGTTTGGCGCGGCTGAAGGATGCCTGCGCGCTTTTCCAGACCATTTCGGGGTCGATAAAGGGATTGTAGCGTATCAGAAAAAGCTCTGCGGCGAGGTCCAGTGCGGTCTCTCGCACGGCCTCGGGCCATCTTCTGAATTCCTTGTAGTCCAGCCCCAGAACGCGCGGAACAAGGCGCTCTGGCGGAATGGAAATGTGGGGTCCTTTGTAAGGCATTGCGGAACACCGGTTTGTTGGGGTTGTTTGTGGAGCCAGACAGTATACGGACGGTGCTTTTCAATGACAAGTCGGGTTTTTTATCCATTTTTGCGGGGGGAAAAGCATGGGGCGGGGCGTGCGTGGCGGGCAGGGCGCAGGCGGGCGCAGACGCGCCGTGGCAAAGGCGCACCGCGCGTGGTAGGATGGCAGGAAAGCGGCGCAAAGCGCCGCTCCGGAGCGAAAGGAGGAGCCTATGCGAAACGGTTCCCAGAGCCTTATGGGACTGTATGCGGTGCTGGCCGTGCCGTTTGTGCTCAACGACATCGCCAATATTTTCGTGACGGACTACCGGGTGTGGATTGGAATCGACTACATCTTTGTCAAAGCCCTGCCCATCGTCATCCTTGTGTGGGCGGCGGCGCGGGGGATGGTGCGCCCCGAGGACCTTGGCCTGCAGCGGCTTACGCCGGCGCTCTTTGTTTTTTATGCGCTGGGGATGAGCGTTGTGGGGATTTTGCTGGATACGTGGGGGCTTGCTTTTTTTGAGTCCCTTGTTCCGGGCGGCAAGCTGGGCAGCGTTCCGGTGATGGAGGGCACGGCGCTTGGCGCAGTGGACGCCACCATCGGGCTCTTTTTTGTGGGCGTTGTGGAGGAGGTCATTTTCCGCGGGCTGGCGTGGACGGCCATTATGCGGGCCACGGGCGCGCCGGGGGTGGCTGTGGGGCTTTCGGCCCTTGTGTTCGGCGCTATCCATTGGTCCCTTGGGCCTGCCGCCGTGGCGAATGCCGCCGTCATCGGCGGGGTGTTTTCGCTGTGCATGTGGCGCACGGGGAGTGTGTATCCGCTTATCATTGCGCATTGTATCGTGGACGTATTGTACTTTGGCGGCGCGTAGCCTGTGGGGCGGCGCGCCAGCCCCTGCCGCCGCTGTGCGGAGCAGACCAAACCACCCGGAGGCGCGGTGTCAGTATTGCGGCGGCTGATAAGCCGTGTTCAGAGTGTGCGGCGTATGGCCGCCCTTGTCCGGCAGGACAGGGCCGTCGCATGGCTGGGACCAAGGCGGCGCGTGGTGCTGGTGCACCAGATGGGGCGCGTTGGCTCCATGAGTGTGTACGCCGCCCTTCGCGCGGTGCCGGGCGTTCTGCCCGTGCATGTGCATTTTTTATCCCCCACCATGCGCGAGGCCGCGCGGCGCGAGGCGCGGTCCGCGTCACGTCCGGTGCCGGACCATGTGCGCGAGGGCGCGCTTGCCGCGTGGTTTGTGCGGCGCAACAGAACACAGCGTGAAGCGCTGGTGGTTACACTGGTGCGCGACCCCGTCGCCTTTGTGCTGTCGGACCTCTTCCACAACGAGGTGGCGGCGACCGTGCGCGCGGAGAATGGGAAGCAGGCAGACCCAGAGGATTATGCAGACCCAGAGGATTATGCAGACCCAGAAAAGCAGGCCGAGCGAGAAGAGCAGGCAAACGCGGTGGCGCAGTTGGCGCGGGAGCGCCTTGCGGCCTTTGACCCGGAGACGGATTATATGGCCCGCTGGATGCGCGAGGAACTTTACGGCGTGCATGGCGTGGACGTGCTGGCGGAGGGGTTCGCCCCGGAGGCGGGCTGGCGCGTGTACGGCGGCACCGCATCCGTGCGTGTGGCCGTGTTTCGGCTGGAGGATGCGCCGCGGGTGTTTGTGCCCGTGATGCGCGGCGAATTGGGCGTGCAGGTGGAGGAGCTTGGCCGCACCAACGCGGCGGACCAGCGCCCCTACGCGGCGCTGTATGCGGCGGTGACCGAGCGCCTCGCCCTGCCGGACGACGTGCTGGACCGCATCTACGGCGCGCCCTTTGCGCAGACGTTATATTCGCCGGAGGAGATTGCGGGCTTTCGGCAGAAGTGGGGCGCGGGCAAAGCCGCGACAGCCTAGAGGGCGGCGGAGCGCCAAAAGACCGCGCATCCGCCGCTGGTGAAGATTATTGCCATCCGGCGAGGAAGCCGCCGTTGGCAAGGTCCGCCTTGTTGTAGATAAAATCCGTTCCGTCCGGAGCGGTAAAACTGCCGCCAGCGCCAAGAACAATGGCGTGTCCGGCGGCGGTGTCCCACTCCCATGTCACGTTAAAGCGCGGGTAGTAGTGCGCCGTGCCCTCGGCCAGCAGGCAGAACTTGATGGCTCCGCCTGCGTCGATGCGCCGGGTCACGCCCTTGGCGGCGCCAAAGGCTTCGGTCTCCGGCGCGGGGTGCGAGCGGCTGGCCAGCAGGACCGGGCCGTCCGGTCCCGGCGTGGCGGTGTGGATGGGCGCGGCCTCGGTGTTGTCGTGCTGGCGGAATGCGCCACACTCAGGCCCGCCCCAGTAGGTCACGCCGCGCACGGGCACGCGGATAACGCCAAGGACGGGACTTTTGCCTTCCACAAGGGCGATGTTGACGCAGAACTCGCCGTTCTTTTTGACGAATTCCTTGGTGCCGTCCAGCGGGTCCACCAAAAAGAAGCGGGGCCATGCCGCGCGCTGGGTGGCGGGCAGGTGCGCGCCCTCCTCGGACAGGATGGGGATGTCCGGATGCGCGGCGGCGAGGCGCTCGCAGATGAGGGCGTTGGACGCGCGGTCCGCCCGGGTGATGGGCGAATCATCGGCCTTGTATTCCACGTCGAAGCCGTCTTCGTAGATGCTGAGGATAACGCGTCCGGCGTCTTCGGCAATGGCGGTCAGGGTGTGGGCCATGGCGGTGAGGTCTGGGGGAGTCATATTGCGCGGTTCCTGCTGTTTTTGGCCATACGGCGTTCCGTCAGCCGGACCGAGCGGCGCGCCTGCGCGGCGTCCCTGCGGCGGAAGTCTTCGGACGTTTCGGCGATAAGGGGCGGGGCCTGCATGGGCTTGCCGTCCTCATCAAGGGCAACAAAGGTGAGATAGGCGGAAACGGCGTGGCGCAATTCGCCGGTGAGGATATTTTCCGCATTGACGCGCACGCCCACTTCCATGGACGACGTGCCCACATAGTTCAGGCAGGCTTTGACGTGCACAAGGTCGCCCACGAACACGGGGTGCAAAAAGTCCATTCTGTCGATGCTGGCGGTGACGACGTTGCCCCGCACATGCCGCATGGCTACCACGGCCCCGGCGTTGTCGATGAGTTTCATCACCACGCCGCCGTGGACGTTTCCGGCGGGGTTGGCGTCCTGCGGCAACATAAGCTGCGACATGGAAATGCGGCTTTCTCGTACGGTTTTCCCTGGCATGAAGGCTCCTGATATATCGTGCAATGGGGGGCGCTGCCGCCTTGGGGCAGCCGCTGGACGGTACACGATTTCGCTGTGGACCGCTACGCGTCTGGTGGGATTAGTCGCAGGTCGGGCTGGGGGCGTCCACCCACAGGGGCAGCTTGACGGTGACGGAGGTGCCCGTCTCGCGGCTGGTCTCCAGTGCGATGCAGCCGCCGTGAGAGCGCGCTATGAGCGCGGCGGAGTAGGTGCCAAGGCCCGTCCCGCCCGGCTTGCCCGCTGTGGCGAACTTTTCGAAGAATCTGCTGCGGATTTCCTTGGGCACGGCTCCGGCGTTGTGGATGCTGATGGCGCCGGCGGAGTCGTCCAGCGTGATGGTGACGACGCCGTCCATGGGCGAGGCCTCCACCGCGTTGCGGATGAGGTTCGCCAGCATGGAGTACAGCAGCAGATTTTCGCCGTAGGCCGTAAAGGGCGTGTCCGGCGCAACGTTGCCCACGCGGTTGCGGCGGATGCGCACTTGCCGCGCCTCGGTCACGGGTTTCAGGTCCGTGATGATGCGTGTGAGCAGGTCGTTGATGTCCACGGCCTCGCGTGAAAGCGTGTAGGTGCCGCGCTCCATTTTGTAGAGGTCCATGGAGCGGTTGACCATATCCAGCATGCGGTAGCCGGACTTTTCCAGCTCGTCCATCAGCTTGAGCTGCTGCGGGGTGAGGTTGCCGTCATCGCGCAGGAGCTGGGGCACGTAGATGACGTTGTGCAGCGGGTTTTTCAGGTCGTGCCGCATAATTTGTTCCACGTCTTCGCGCAGTTGCTCCAGCTTTTTCTGCTCCGTCACATCGGTGGCAACCCAGATGACCCCGCGCGCGAGGTCCGACGGGTCCAGCGCCTTGCCTGTAAACTCTGCCCAGAAGGGCGTGTCGTCTTTGCGGCGCAGTTCGTATTGCGCGTGCACGGTTTCGCTGCGCTTTAAGCGGTCAATGAATGTGGCGGCAAAGTCGGCGTAGGTCTCGTCCGAGGTATGGATAATGCGCGTGCTTTGGCCCTGCATTTCCTCGGGCGTGTAGCCGAACATTTCGGCAAACAGGGCATTGACCCGGACGATGATGCGGTTTTCGCGCACGTAGAGAACGCCCACCATGGAGTTGTCGAAAATGGCCTCGAATTCCTCCAGCGCTTCCTGAATGCGCTGCTCCTGCCGCTTGCGCTCGGTAATGTCGCGGAACCAGAAAATGCGGCCAAGATGCGTGCCTTTGTTGCTGAAGAAGCCGCGGGAGCGGCGCTCGATGACGCGGCCATCGCGAAGCTCCAGCTCATAGTCGTCCTCTTCGATCTCCGGGTGCTCGCACAGCCAGAGAAAGTGCTGGTACATCGCGCCCGGGTCGGGCATAAGTGCGTCAATTTTCGAAAACGCCTGCTCGCGGTTTTCGGGAAGCAGGTCCTGTGGTTCAAGGTGCCACTGCTCAAGGTAGCTGACGTTCCAGAAGGTGGCGTAGAGGTTATGGTCCACCACAAGGATGCCGTCGGGCGAGGTGTCCTGCTCTGTGCGCAGCAGGGCGTCCTGATAGCTGAGGCGGCGCGCGACCACGGCGCGGTAGAGCAAAATACCCGCGCCAATGAAGAACAGGGTCAGCACCACGGCAAAGGCCGTGCGCTGCATGCGCAGGGAGGTGAATCCTTCGCTGACCTTCGTGGCGTCGGCGGAGAGGCCTATGGTCAGGTGCTGGGTGCCAATGGACGCTGTGGCCCATGCCACCAGCCTGCAGCACGGCCCGCCGGAACCGTCTCCATTGCCGGTGATGTGCCCTTCGTTTGATTCCAGAACCTTGAGGCGCCATGCGCTGGGCACGGGGGAGTCGTCAAAGGTGGGCTCCAGAATGCTGCGGCCCAAAACAGGGCGGGCGTTGTTGAATAAAAAGCGTCCATGCCGGTCGAGGAGGAAGACCTCGCCGTAGCCTTGCAGGCGCAGGGGGCTGACGTAGCTGTTGACGAGGTGGTTCAGGTTGACCACCGCAATAACGGCGCCGTGCATGACCGTGGTGGTGCGCACCGGAGCGATGATGGCCAAAAAGCGGTTGCGGGGTGTGATGTGCAGGTCCGGGGCGTACATGGCGTCCGGTGAATCCTGAATAATGCCCCACGACTCCTGAATCCAGCGTTCGGCCTCGCGCTCGGCCTGCTCCGCGCTCTGAAAGCCGGAAATAGCCAGCATCCCCGGCGCGTCGGGGGATTCGTAATAGCCAAGGACGAGCAGTTCGGGAAAGCTGGCCCGCAGTGGCTCGAACATATTGGGAAAGGTGGCCTTGCGCTCGCTCCCGGATTCGATTTTGGGCATGGTTCTGCGGGCAAGGTGTGTGATGGCGGCGCTGAGGGCGCCAAGGCGGTTTTCAATGGCGCGGCGGGAGAGCTGCACCGCGGTCATTTGCTGGTCGTTGAAAATGCGCTCGTAGTCCGATGCGGCTTGATCGTCTATCCAGTAGGCTGCGGCGGAAAAGATGCTGGTGGCGATGAGGAGGCCAAGGGCGTAGAGCGCCGTCAGCCACCAACGGTGGCGCCGGAATCCTACGGAGGTGCGTGGCGAAGGAGGTGGATGCTGCATGTGGCTGTGCTACCTGCGGTACGTGGCCGTGTCTTCGGCGCTTTACACCGGTGCCATCTTTCCCTAATCACATCGGAAAAACGGAAACAGATCACATCATACCCTATGAGGATAAAATAATGAAGCTGGTTCGCTCTTTGCGTGCGGCGTTTCTTTGTCTTTTGCTGTTTGGCCTTGCTGGGTGCGCGTCCATGGGCGGTACTCCGGCGCGCCCAGACGACACCGTGCGCTTTCCCCGTGTGGTGATGGAAACGACCATGGGCGACGTTGTCCTTGAGTTAAACCGCGTCCGCGCCCCAAAAACGACCGAGATGTTTTTGCGGTTTGTGGAGCAGGGGCTGTATGACGGCACCGTGTTCCATGCCCTTATTGATAACGTGATGCTGCAGGGCGGCTACTTTGATGAGAACCTGAAACGCCGGGACACCGGGGTGCTGGAGTTCACCAACGAGGCGGACAACGGCCTGACCCATGAGTTCGGCACCATTGCCTTTTCCCACCGCAATGCTGGCGGAAAGAACTTGACGCCGGGCTTCTTTATCAACGTCAATTGGGACGGGAATCCTGAACTCAACTACGACCCGCACGTGGATATTTCCTACGGCCTGCCTGTTTTCGGCAAAATTGTCGGTGGAATGGACACGGTGCTTGATATTGTGGAAAAGGCGCAGGACCATGGGCGCTTGGTGCGTATTTTTATTATTCCTGATACCTATGAGCGCATCATCCACGCCTACCGCGACGACAGCGCCGAATCGGACTAGGGCGGTCCTTTGTCCGGCCTTGGCGCGCTGCCGGTGCGCCTGACGCAACGCACAACCACCCCACAAGGAGTGACATATGAAAACTGCACGACTGTTTCTGGCGGCCCTGACGCTGGCTGCCCTCTGCTTCGCCACCGCCGCCTTTGCCGCCAAGCCCGGTCCCGGACCGGTGGTGGTGCTGGAAACCACCATGGGCAATGTGATGGTGATGCTGGACGAGAAGAACGCCCCGGTTTCCACCAAGAACTTCCTCCAGTATGTGGACGATGGCTTTTATGACGGAACGCAGTTCCACCGCGTGATTGACGGCTTTATGGTGCAGGGCGGCGGCTTTGACGGCACCCTGAACCAAAAGACCAACACCCGTCAGCCCATCGTGAACGAGGCGGGCAACGGCCTGTCCAACGACAAGGGCACCATCGCCATGGCGCGGACCTCCGTGGTGAACAGCGCCACCAGCCAGTTCTTTATCAATCTGGTGGACAACGACTTCCTGAACCACAAGGACGAAACCCCGCGCGGCTTCGGCTATGCGGTGTTTGGCCGGGTTCTCCGCGGCATGGACGTGGTGGAGAAGATTGGCAAGGTTTCGACGGGCCGGTCCCGCGGTATGGGCGACGTCCCGCGCGAGACCATCCTCATCAAGAAGGCCTACCGCTACGAGGACGCTGCCAAATAGCGCGCCTGCGCTCCAGCGTCTGACCACAGTACAAGACAAAGCGCCCTGTCCGATGTTTTCGGGCAGGGCGCTTTTGCGTGCGGTGGCCTAGGGCTGCGCGGACAGCGTGGTCGCGAGGTCGGCGGCAAGCTGGTGCAGGATGTCCTGCACGCCGCGCTCAAGGGCGCTGGCAAGGTCTGCCGCCTTATGGCGGCGGAGGGGGACGCGCTGGGTGTAGGTCTGGTCAAACATAATGTCGTAGTCCCCAACCGTATCGCGCAGCAGGAAGAATTGCATCTGCACCACGGCGGCGGGGGCGTCCGTGTCCTGAAAGTCGCCGTGCAGGGCGCTGACGGTGCCCTCCAGCACGTAGTCCGGGCGCAGGGTGGAGCCATCACCGGCCACGGCTGTGAACAGCGCGGCGGAGCGCATGGCGCGGCGCGTGGCCTGCGTCAGCATGTCTGCCGGGTTCACGAGGTACTGGTTGTAGTAGTCAAAAGCATAGAGCGTCTCGCCCGTGCGGTAGACCATTTCGCGTCCGGAGCTCTCGGGCGCGATGGCGAGGCGGCGGACCTTAAGGACGCCCGTCGCGCTAACGCCTGCGGGCGCCGGCGGCGCGGGGCGCAGGGCGTAGTGGTGGATCTCCGGCGCGGGACCTGTGAGGCTTCCGGCGCAGCCCGCGCACAGCAGGGCGAGCGCCGTCACGGCAAGGCAGAGGGCGGTGGTGGCGTAGCGCTTCACGGCAGTTTCTCCGGGTCGATGCGTTTGGGCGGCGCGCCAAGGATGAGGCGCGCGGGGTTCTGGCGGGCTTCCCCGGCCACGGCGTTGAGGTTGTCCATCAGCCGCCGGGTGTCCTGCAGGATGGCGCGGATGTTGGCGGACTCGGACTCCGTCAGGTCGCCCACGCCGCGCAGGGTGCGCTCCAGCTGTTTCATGCTGCGGCGGATGTCCTGCGCTGCGGCGCTGATGTCCTCAATGGTGCCGGGCAGGCGCGAGAGGGCCGCGCCGAGCTTGTCGTCCTCCAGCAGGGTGTTGATGCTGACGCTGGCGCGCTCCAGATTGGTGCTGACGTTGCGCGCCTTCTGGAAGGTGGCCACAAAGTTTTCTTCGGAGCTGTCCACCATGCGGCGGGCTCCGGCCACGGCCGCGGCGGCGTCGGGGACGATGGTTTCAAGGCGCGGGTCGTTCAGCAGGGTGTTGACGCGGCGCAGGCCCGTGCGCAGTTCCAACAGGTCCTGCTGGATGAGGCCGCCGAGGGTGGCGACATCGGCTTCGTCGAGGCCGGTGTTCACCTTGTCCAGAATCTGCGCGAGGGTGTCGCCGATGTGCTGGAATTCAATTTCCTTAATGGCGTCGCCGATGCTGTCCATGGCGGCTTCCAGCCTGCTCATGGTGCTGGGCGCGGAGGGAATGTAGGGGTTCTCCGGCTCCCAGCTGATGGGCAGGGGCGGGGAGTCCTCGGGATCAAAGAAGTTCAGCTCCAAAAACGCGATGCCGGTCAGGCCCTGCGTGGTCAGGCGGGCGCGCAGGCCAAGCTCAATGGGACGGCGCAGGTACAACTTCTCCCGCGCGATGCGCTGGCCGAAGAAATTGGTCACCAGTTCCTTGTCCAGCGCCATGTCCACCAGCACGTAGCGGCCCAGTTCATCCGCGTGGGGGTAGCGCGTCCAGGCAAAGGTGATGTTCTTGACCGTGCCCACCTTCACGCCGCGGAATTTGACAGCGCCGCCAACGTCCAACCCCTGGACGGATTCGTCAAAGTAGGATTCCACGATAATGCTTTCGCGGAAGGTGGTGCCAACACCAAGGTAGATGATGGTCGCGGCCAAAAGGCCTATCCCCGTCAGGATGAAGAGGCCGAGCCGAAACCGGCTTGTCCGAGTGCTCATGGTTGTTCGTCGCTTTCCGCCTTGCGGTTGAAGAAGTGGCGGACCCACGGGTTGTCGGAGTGGTCCTTCAGGTCATTGGGGCGGCCTTCTGCGATGATGCCCCGCGTGCGTTTATCCAGCATTATGACACGGTCCGCAATGGTGTAAATGCTGGGCAGTTCGTGCGTGACCACCACAAAGGTCATGCCGAGGCTGTCCCGCAGGCTGAGGATAAGCTCGTCCAGCCCCGCCGAGGTAACGGGGTCCAGCCCGGCCGACGGCTCGTCCAGAAACATGATATCCGGGTCCAGCGCCATGGCGCGCGCCAAGGCCGCGCGCTTGCGCATGCCGCCGGAAAGTTCCGCTGGCATATGCTCCTCGTAGCCGGAAAGGCCAACAAGGGAAAGCTTCATGCGCGCGGCAAGGTCCATGGCCTCGTCCGGCAGGGAGGTGAATTCCTCCATGGGCAGGCGGATGTTCTCGCGTATGGTCAGGGACCCGAACAGCGCCCCGGACTGATACGTCACCCCAAAGCGCCGCAGGATGGCGCGGTGGTCGTCGCCCGTGGCGGCGGTGAAATCTTCCCCGCCAATGAGCACCCGGCCGGAGCGCGGGGCCTTGAGCCCGATCATATGCTTGAGCAGGGTGGATTTGCCGCAGCCCGACCCGCCAAGAATGACAAACACCTCGCCCGGTGCCACGGAAAAACTGACGTCATCAAGGATGACGGTGTCGCCATAGCCGCCGACAAGGCGGTCCACCTGTATGAGTGGCGCGTCGGTCATGGCTATATCCCCAGCGCGTAGTAGATGGTGGCCAAAATGCCGTCCGCCACGGCGATAAGCACCAGTCCGCTCACCACGCTGGAGGTGGTGGAGACGCCAACGGCGCTGGCTCCCGACCCGGTGCGCAGTCCGCGCTGGCAGCCGATGCCCGCCACAAGAATGCTGAAGATGAGCGCCTTGAACAGCCCGCCCAGCACGTCGCCAGTGGTGACGTTTTCAAAGACGCGCGTGGCGTAGGTGATGAGGGGATACCCAAGCCCCGTCACCACAATGCCGCCGCCAATCAGCGCGAAAAAGTTAAAGAAGATGGTCAGCACCGGCATAATCAGCAAGGTGCCAAGAACGCGCGGCACCATCAGAAAGCGTATGGGGTCCAGCCCCATGGTGCGCAGGGCGTCCACTTCTTCATTGATGACCATGGTGCCGATTTCCGCGGCAAAGGCCGACCCGGAGCGCCCCGCAAGCAGGATGGCCGTCACCAGCGGGCCAAGCTCGCGCAGCATGGAAAGGCCAAGAAGGTTGGCCACGTAGATGTCCGCGCCAAAGCGCTGCATGGGGACGGCGGATTGAAAGGCCGTAATAAGGCCCATGAGGAAGCCGATAAGGGCGATGATGGGCAGGGCGTTGACGCCCGCGCTTTCGCAGGTGGCGATGGTGTCCTTCCACCGGATGCAGGAGGGCGAGCGCATGGCGCACAGCAGAGAGAACGCGCCTTCGCCCACAAAGGTGACAAGGTCCTTGAAGTCGCGGGCCACGGCCACGGCGGAGTCGCCGACCTGCTCCACAAATCCGCCCCGGCGGGGCGCGGTGGGCGCGGCAAGGTCCGCCCCGTCAAAGAGGGCCAGCAGGCGTTCGTGGTCGGCGTTGGTGCCGGTCAGGGGCGGCGCATCGCCGCGCGTGGCGGCCTGCCGCATGCGCAGAATCAGCCCCGCGCCCATGGTGTCCAGATAGCTGACGCGCGAGAGGTCGATAAACGCGCATTCTCCAGCGCCGGCCAAGCCCAGAGCCTGCTTCCAGATGACGGACGTGCCGCGCGAATCCAGCCGTCCGGCAAGGATGATGCCGCCGCCCTCGCGGGTGACGGATGCGGGGGGAGCATGCTTCGCTGGTGTGTGGCGCGTGGTTTCCATTGCATGGTTATATAAGTAACCGCCCTCAATCGCAATGTCAGACGCGGCTGTGACGCCGCAGTGCCTACCATGGCCGCCGTCAATGGCGCGAAACCCACATCGCGGCGCGAGTTTCCTTCGCCTGTATTTGGCGGCAGAGGAAAAGCCTTGTCCGCCCTGCCTTTTGCCAGCGTTGATGTATCTTTTGACACCCTGTTGACCCGGTATGGTTTCCATGCAAAAGTGAAGGAAACTATGGAAACGGAAGTGGTTTCCTCGGTGAAAGGAGAACAACACAATGGATGAGAAACGCCGCGAACGCATTTTGGCCGTCGCCGCAGAGAAGTTTGAGCAATATGGTCTGCGCCGCGTGACCATGGATGACATCGCCCACGAACTGGGGATGAGCAAGAAGACGCTGTACAAGGTCTTTCAGGGCAAGGAAGCCCTTGTGGACGAATACGTCCAGCGGTCCATGGAGCAGCGCCTTGGCGAGGTGTTTACGGCCATGGAGTCCGCGGACAAGGTGACGGACTGCTTCGGCGCGGTGTACCGCCGCATTTTTGCCTTTTCCTCCAAGATATCCCAGCCCTTTATGCGCGACCTCAAGCGCGAGTACCCGCAGATTTGGGAGCGCGTGCAACTGCGGCGCGCCCGCGGGCTGCAGCGCTATACGGCCCTTATCCGCAAGGGCGTGGCGCAGGGCGAAATCCGCCCCTCCATTGACCCGGAAATCGCTACGGGCATCATCAGCGCGGTCATCAACAACTACATGGTTCCGGAGACCTTTGACGAGGGCAAGGAGCCAAACGAAGTGGCGCGGACATGGTTCACCATGTTGACCTCCGGGCTGTTCATCACGCCGCCGTCTCTTGACGAGCCTGCTGATGGTGAAACCGCCGGGGACAAGAGCGCCGATGAGACGCCCGCAGGCCAGTAGGGCGCGGCCCATGGAACGAGATGTGTGCAACACGTCCGCAGTGCGGACGGGAAGGGAGTGGGGACTATGAAGAGGGTGTCGCGCCGGATGCTTCTTGTTCCGGTAGTGCTCATCGGAGTGCTTATTTTTGTGGCGCTGGTGAAGACCAAGCAGCAGCCCCAGCGGCTGGAGGGGACTGAGATTGCCCGCGCTGTGCGTGTTATCCCCGCGCCGGAGGTGGACGTGGTGCCCCGCGCCGTGGGCTATGGCAACGTGCAGCCCGCGCAGGTGTGGGAGGCCGTGGCCGAGGTTAGCGGCAAGGTGGTCGCTGTACACCCCAGCCTTGATGCCGGGGCTATTCTGCCCGCCGGGGCGGAACTGTTGCGCATAGATCCCACCAGCTACCGCCTTGCCCGCCAGCGCGCCGAGGCCGACGTGCAAAGCGCACTGGCCCAGCTGCGTGAGTTGGACCAAAAAAAGCGCAATACCGAGCGGCAACTGACCGTGGAATCCGAGGCCCTCACCATCAGCCGGGCGGAGCTTGAGCGCAAGCGCCGCCTGCTGGAAAGCGGCACCATTTCCCGCTCCGAGTTTGACCGCGAGGAACGCGCGTGGCTCAGCCAGCGCAACGCCGTGCAGACCTATCAAAGCACGCTGGACCTGATCCCCGCCGAGCGCCAGCGCCTGCGCGCTACGCTGGACTCCGCCCGCGCCCGGCTGGAGGACGCCCGCCGCGATGTGGAACACACCGTCATCCGCGCGCCCTTTGAGTGCCGCATCGCCACGGTGAATGTGGAGAAGACGCAATACGTTTCGCCCGGTCAGGTGATGGTTGTGGCGGACTCCATTGGCGCGTCCGAGGTGCCCGCGCAGGTGCCGCTGGCCGCATTTCTGCGCCTGCTCAGCCCCGGCAAGGCGCCCCTTGTTCCCCTCAAGCACGTCGATATGGACGATATCCGCCGCGCCATCGGTGTGGACGCCACCGTGCGGCTGGACCTGCCAGGCGGGGCGGTGGCATGGGACGCGCGCCTGTCGCGCCTGTCCGATACCATTGACCCGCAAACGCGCACCGTGGGCGTTATCGTGGTGGTGGACAACCCCTACGTGCAGGCGCGCCCCGGCGAGCGCCCGCCACTGGTCAAAAACATGTACTGCGAAGTGGAACTGCGCGGGAAGCCGCGGGGCAAGCGCGTCGTGGTGCCACGCTCCGCCGTGCGCGAGGGCCGCGTGAATGTGGTGGACGCCGAAAACCGCCTGCGCTTTCGGCCGGTGCGTGTGGACATGGTGCAGGGCGACGTTGCGGCCCTGCTGGAGGGGGTTGCCCCCGGCGAGCAGGTGGTGATTACCGACCTTGTTCCGGCGGTGGAAGGCATGCTCCTTGACCCGCGTGTGGATGATGAGGCCCTCAGCCGCGTGCGCGCCGAGGCCACCGGAGCGGGGGCGGTCCGATGAAGGCCATCAAGCCCGCCGTAGAATTCTTTACCGCGCACCCGACAGCCGCCAACCTGCTGATGGGGATATTCCTGTTCCTTGGCGTGTTGACGGTGTCGGACCTGCAGCGCGAAACCCTGCCCGACTTCACCGCGCCCGAGGTGGAAGTGAGCGTCGTCTATCCCGGTGCTACAGCCGAGGAAGTGGAAAACGCCATATGCCAGCGCATTGAGGACGCCGTGGACAGCGTGACCGGCGTGTACGAGGTGCGCAGCGAGGCCCGCGAGGGCCTTGGCAGTGTGGTGGTGGAGATGGTCGAGGGCGGCGATATGCCCCAGTTCCTCAACGACGTGCAAACGGAAATCGACGCCATTGACGACTTTCCCGACACGGCGGAGGACCCGGTGGTCAAACAGCTGGGGCGTACGGACATGGTGGTGTCCGTGGCCGTTACCGGCCCGATGACCGCGTCGGACCTCAAGCTCTACTGCGAGGGCGTGAAGGACCGCATGGTCATGCTCCCCCAGATTTCGCAGGTGGATATTCAGGGCTTTTCCGACCATCAAATCCGCATTGAACTGCGTGCGGGCACGCTGATGCAGTACGGGCTGAGCGTCTCGGACATTGCGGACCGCATTGCCGCCCAGAGCGTGGACCTGCCCGCAGGAAGCGTGGAAACGCGCGACGCGGACATCCTTGTGCGCTTTGACGATGAGCGCCGCAGCGTGCGCGAGTACGAGAACCTGACCGTGGTCTCGGGCACCACCGGGGCGGAGATTCGCCTTGGCGACATCGCCCGCATTACGGACCGCTTTGAGCTGGACGAGCAGAAGATTCTGTTCAACGGCCAGCGCGCGGGCCTGCTCATGGTCAGCAAGACCAAGGACGAGGACTCCCTGCGCATTATGGACGCGGTGCAGGCCTTTGTGGACCGCGAGCGCCGCGAGGCCCCGCCCACGGTGGAATACACCCTCACGCGCAATGTCTCCAAAATCGTGCGCGATAGGCTCCAGATGCTGGTGAGCAACGGCGTGCAGGGCCTTGTGTTGGTGTTTTTGACCATGTGGCTGTTCTTTACGTTCCGCTTTTCCTTTTGGGTGGCCATGGGACTGCCCGTGTCGTTTATGGGCGCGGCCTTTGTGCTGGATGGGCTGGGGCTGTCGCTGAATATGATCTCCATGGTGGGCCTGCTGATGGCCATTGGTCTGCTTATGGACGACGCCATTGTTATTTCCGAGAACGTCGCCTCGCACCTGCGCAGCGGCAAGAGCGCCTACCGCGCCGCCGTGGACGGCACGGTGGAGGTGGCGCGGGGCGTGTTTTCGTCGTTCACCACCACGGTGCTTATCTTTGGTACCGTGGCGCTGCTTATCCGGGGCGATATCGGCAAGGTGCTGTGGGTGATGCCCGTGGTGCTCATCATCACCCTTGGCGTCAGCCTTGTGGAGGCCTTTTGCATTCTGCCCCGGCATCTGTCGCACTCCCTGCACGGGCACGAAAAGGACAAGCGGTCCCCCTTCCGCCAGCGCTTTGATGCGTGGTTTGAGGGCATGCGCGAACGCCGCCTTGGACGCAGTGTGGACTGGGCCGTACGCTACCGCTACCTGTGGGTGGGGTGCGTTGTGGCGGTGTTTGTGGTGTCCATCGGCATGCTGGCTGGCGGGCGGCTCAAGATGCGCGCCTTTCCGGAAATTGACGGCGATGTGCTGGAGGCGCGGGTTCTGCTGCCGCAGGGGACGCCCCTTTTGCGCACCGAGGCCGTGGCCGGGCGCGTGGAGGAGGCCCTGCACCGCGTCGGGCAGCAGCTTGCCCCGCGGCAGCCGGATGGGCAAAAGCTCATCGAAAACGTCAACGTGCAGTACTCCACCAATGCGGACTCCCACGAGGTGGGCCCGCACCTTGTCACCGTCAGCGCGGACCTGCTCTCCGCCGAGGAGCGCGACGGCACCATTGATGAGATTTCCCGCCTGTGGCGCAAGGAGGTCGGCGAGGAGCCGGACGCCATCAGCATTGCCTACAAGGAACCGGTCATCGGTCCCGGCGGCCTTGCCATTGATATGCGTTTGCAGGGCAGTGACCTGCACGAACTGAAATCCGCATCCAACGAGCTTGTGACGTGGCTGCGCGGCTATGACGGCGTGTACGACGTGTCCGACGACCTGCGCCCCGGCAAGCCCGAGGTCCGCGTGCGCCTGCGTGAAGGGGCGCTGGCCCTTGGCGTGACAGCGGCGGACATCGCCCGCCAGCTTCGGGCCGGATTCTACGGCGTGGACGCGCTGGAGATTCAGGACGGGCCGGAGAGCTACGAGGTCAACGTGCAGCTCGACCAGTTGGACCAGAACAGCTTTGCGGACCTTGATACGTTTCATGTGACCATGCCCGGCGGCGGGCAGGCCCCGCTGGGGAGCATCGCCGTTATTGCCGAGGGGCGCGGCTGGGCGCGCATTGCACGCATCAACTCCCGCCGCACGGTGACCATTCAGGGCGAGGTGGACTTTATGCGCGCCAACGCGGGCGAGATTGTGGCGGATACGCAGGCGCGCTTTGTCCCGGGTATGCTGGAGCGTCACCCCGGCGTGCGCATTGCCATGGAAGGGCAGGCGCGCGAAGGGGCACGGACCGGCAAGTCGCTCATGAAGGCCCTTGTCATCGGCGTGTTTGGCATTTTTGTGCTGCTGTCGTTTCAGTTCCGCAGCTATTATGAGCCGTTTGTGGTTATTGCCACCATTCCGTTGGCCTTTATCGGCGTGGTGTGGGGGCATCTGCTCTTTGGGCAGGAACTGGCCATGCCCAGCATCATGGGCTTTGTCTCCCTTGCGGGCGTGGTGGTCAATGATTCCATCCTGCTGGTGGAGTTCATCAAGATTCACCTGCGCCAAGGCATGGATGTGGTGGATGCCGCGCGGCAGGCCAGCCGGGCGCGCTTCCGGGCCGTGCTGCTCACGTCCATGACGACCATTATGGGCCTTGTGCCGCTGCTGACGGAGCGCAGCCTACAGGCGCAGATTCTTATCCCCTTGTGCATCAGCCTTGTGTTTGGCCTGCTGGCGTCCACGGTGCTGGTGCTCCTTGTTATTCCGGCCTTGTATGCCATCCTTGCGGACTTTGGCCTGACCACGCACGTGCGGGAGGAGGGCGCGGGCGAGTAGGGGCCGCGCGCCCCTTTGCCCCCCGGCCCAACTGGTGCTACAACGCCCCTCGGAGGACATCGTAGCCATGCACAAGCGGGACTTCATCGCCGACCTGTCGCTCTTTCGCGGCCTGTCATCCGGGCAGCTCGACGCCGTGGCCGATATCGCCGTGGAGACGCGCCTTGCCAAGGGCGCAACCATCTTCGTGGAGGGCGATAGGGCCGACGGCTTTTATGTTGTCTTTGAAGGACAGGTGAAGATTTTTAAGCTGTCCCCCGAGGGACGCGAGCAGATTATCCACATTTATGGTCCGGGCGAACCCTTTGCCGAGGTGCCGGTGTTCGAGGGCGGGGATTTTCCCGCCAATGCCGAGGCAACGCGTCCTTCGCGGGTGCTGTATTTCCCGCGCGGGGCCCTGCACCGGCTCATCGAGCGCGAGGCGGGCGTGGCCTTCAATATGCTGGCCGCTATGGCCATGAAGTTGCGGCGCTTTACCGTGAAGCTGGAGAACCTGACCCTGCGCGAAACGCCCCAGCGCCTTGCCGCCTACCTGCTCGATCTTTCCGAACGCAGTGGCGGCGCCGAGCAATTGGAACTGGACATAGCCAAGGGTCATCTGGCAAGCCTTCTCGGCACGGCGCAGGAGACGCTCTCCCGCGTTTTGAGGCGGATGAACGACGCCGGGCTTATTGAGGTCCGCGGGCGTTTTATCACGCTGAAGCAGACGGACCGTCTGGAGCTGCTTGCTTCGGGCGAGGAAAGACTGTGAACAAAGAGGATTTTTCATGACCAAGATTTTTCCCGTACCCATGCGCGGTGTGGTGATCGGCCTGTTGCTGGTCTTTGTCGCCGCCGTCACTGCCGCCACGGTGTGGAGCTTCCGCTCCGGCATCATGTGGACCGGCATTTGTCTGTTGGCTGTAGCGGTGCCCATCACTGCGCTGTATTGGTACATGCTCTATATCAATCCGTCCCGCACCCGCGTTATGGTGGATGAGGGCCGCGTGTTCGTTGAGGCCCCGCCGTTTTTGCGCGCCAGCGTGACGCTGGACAAGGTGACCCGCGCCTTTGTCACCGACCTTGAAACGGACGAAACCCTTGCCCCCATGAAGAAGGACCGCTGCATGGCCTACTTCGGCTACCGCTCCGGCATGTTTACATTGCCCGCCGGACGTGAAGCCGTGGTGGTTTCGCGCTCAAAGCGCGTCCTGTGCCTGAAAACCCCGGACCTGTTCTATGTACTGGGGCCAAAGGACGTGGACGAACTCGCAGAGGCCGTGCGGGAATACATTCCCGTGCACGACGGCTAACGCATCTGAAAATCACGCAGAAAAGCGCCGGGGCAACCGCTCCGGCGCTTTTTTTTCGCTTTTTTCCGGCCTGATGAGTGGGGAGAGGGCTGACTGTTTCATGTCGGCCGCAGCCCGCACAGGCGCTGGGGTTTCGGGCGGTTGGCGGCCTGCGCGGCGGCTCCCGCAGTGCTGGTTTCCCGCATCCGGCGCAAGAAAAAACGCAACGAATTCGGCCCAATTGACGTAGGTCAAAGTTCCTGTTCCCCTCTACGGGTAGAAAAGTGTGGAAAGGCAAACACGACCACCACCATCCCGAAAAGGAGGGACCTATGTTTTGTTATCAGTGTGAACAGCGTGCCAAAGGCTCGTGCACCAAGGTTGGCGTCTGCGGCAAGCAGCCGGACGTTGCGGCCCTACAGGACCTTTTGACCTACCTGCTCCGCGGCATTGCCGTGGTTGCCGTGGAAGGGCGGCGCGTGGGCGTGACCGACATTGACGCCGACCGTTTCGTGGCCAGCGGGCTGTTCTCTACCCTGACCAACGTGAATTTTGACCCCGCGCGGTTTGACAGGCTTATGCCCGAGGCCGTCCGTCTGCGTGAGGGCCTTATTGAAAAGGTCGCCGCCGCTGGTGGCCGCGCCCAGTACACCGAAGGGGCCGTGACCTTCACCCCCCGCGCCGGTGCGGACCTGTCCGAAGAGGGCGAGCGCTGCGGGCTGACCGTGGACCACGCCGAAAACGACGACATCCGCTCCCTGCAGCATACGGTGCTCTTTGGCCTGCGCGGCGTTGCCGCCTACGCCGACCACGCCCGCATCCTCGGCAAGGAAAGTGACGAAGTCTACGCCTTCCTGCATGAGGGGCTGGCCGCCATCTATCAGGACCTTGACCTGAACGCCTGGGTGGGCCTTACCCTCAAGACCGGCGAAGTAAACCTTGCGGTCATGGAACTGCTGGACGATGCGAACACCTCCTCCTACGGCCATCCCGTGCCCACCAGCGTGCCGCTGGGCCACCGTGCGGGCAAGGCCATCCTCGTCTCCGGTCATGACCTCAAGGACCTGCGCGATGTTCTGGAGCAGACCGAGGGCAAGGGCATCAGCGTGTACACCCACGGTGAAATGCTGCCCTGTCACGGCTACCCCGAGTTGAAGAAGTACCCGCATTTCTACGGCCACTACGGCACGGCGTGGCAGAACCAGCAGCGCGAGTTTGCGGACTTCCCCGGCGCTATTCTCATGACCACCAACTGCATCCAGAAGCCCATGCCCAGCTACATGGACAACATCTACACCACCGGCCTTGTGGGCTGGCCCGGTGCCCAGCACGTCACCAACGGCGACTTTGGGCCCGTGATTGACAAGGCGCTGGCTATGGACGGCTTTGCCGCCGAGGAAGACAAGGGCGCGGTGATGACCGGCTTTGCCCGCAACGCCGTCATGGGCGTGGCGGACACCGTCATCAGCGCCGTGAAAAGTGGCGACATCCGGCACTTCTTCCTCGTGGCAGGCTGCGACGGCGCCAAGCCCGGACGCAACTACTACACCGAGTTCGTGGAAAAGGTGCCAAACGACTGCGTGGTGCTGACCCTTGCCTGCGGCAAGTTCCGCTTCTTCGACAAGCAGCTGGGCGACATCGGCGGCATTCCGCGCCTGCTGGACGTGGGGCAGTGCAACGACGCCTACTCCGCCATCCGCATCGCCACCGCCCTTGCCGAGGCCTTTGACTGCGGCGTGAACGACCTGCCGCTGTCTATGGTGCTGTCGTGGTACGAGCAGAAGGCCGTGGCCATCCTGCTGACGCTGCTGTACCTTGGCGTGAAGGATATCCGCCTTGGCCCGACGCTGCCGGAATTCCTGACCCCCAACGTGCTGAACGTTCTGGTGGAGAATTACGACATCAAGCCCATCGCCACCCCGGATGAGGACCTGAAGGCCATTCTCGGCTAATCACGGCCCTTTCCAGCATGAATACCGCGGCCCCGCACACCTTGTGCGGGGCCGTTTTGCGTTGTGGTGAGAAAAAGTCTGCAAAAGGGTGGCCGGGAGGTATTTTGATATGTATAACGGTATACAGTGTGTTTTTTATAGGGAAGGAATGAATATATCTCAGGGAGTGTATCCATGAGAAAGTGGACAAAGCCGACGCTTTGGGTCGTTTTTGGTGTCCTTATCTCATTTCCGATCTTTAGTCTGACGTATTATACAATGGTCAGAACCTCCACGCCTCAATTCTGTGCATCCTGTCATGAAATCGAATTTGCCTACAATACATGGCGGACCTCAAGCCACGTGAACAACGGCCAGGGGGCCGTGGCGGACTGTATGGACTGCCACCTCCCCGCCCCGCAGGACACCGTGAACTTTTTCTACATGAAAACGGCCCACGGCATCCGCGACGTGGTGCTGCACTTTGTCAAAGGCTCGGAGGCCTACGACAACGCCGTGCAGCGCGAAAAGGCCTACAAATCCTTCAAGAACGCCCAGTGCCAGAAGTGCCACCGCAATATTCTGTATATTCCGGACAAGCGCGGGGCCATGTTGGCGCACCGGACGGTGCTCTACGCGCGCCCGGGCTACGAGAAGAAGTGCGTCGATTGTCATAGAGACTTGGTCCATAACGAGCGGCCATTCTATGACTTTAAGCAATTGCGGCCCGATGCCTCATTGGCCGGGTTGTAGATGAGGATGTGGATGCTATTCGGACCCAGCTGACGGAGGAGCTATGAACACACGAAGAGTATGGGGAACCGTCGTCGTGGCCGCCGCGCTTGTGGGGGGCTTCGCCATTGCGGCGTGGGCGCAGAATTTTCCAAAAGCGCGCGAATTCCGGTTGGAGCGCAGCATGCCCAAGCAGGCCGAAGCCTGCATTGAGTGCCACAAGGTGGAGCACCCGGGCCTGTTTGCGGACTGGGCGCGCAGCCGCCATGCGAACGCGGGCATTACCTGTCTGGACTGCCACCTTGCCGACCCTGTGGACAAGGACATCAGTCAGGAGCACTTCAAACAGTACGAAAACAGCGATTCACCATGGGGCCGCAGGGAATACCGCGTGCCCGTCGCCGGTGTGGTGACGCCTAAGGACTGTTCGCGCTGCCATCCTGACGAGGTGAAGCAGTACAGCCGCTCCAAGCACGCCAACACTGTGGAAATCATGTGGAAGCTGGACCCGTGGCTGAACAAGGGCATGAACTCCGACAACGAGCGCAAGACGGGCTGTTATTACTGCCACGGCACCGTGCTCAAGATGAAGGACGGCAAGCTGGACCCGGCCACGTGGCCCAACGTTGGCGTTGGCCGCGTGAATATGGACGGCTCCCTTGGCAGCTGCACCAGCTGTCATACGCGCCACCGCTTCTCCGTGATGGAGGCGCGCAAGCCGGAAGCCTGCGGTCAGTGCCACCTTGGCCCGGACCATCCGCAGATTGAAATCTACACGGAATCCAAGCACGGCGACATCTACAACACCTTCGGCGACGAATACACATGGGATTCCGCCCCCGGTACGTGGACACCCGGCGTGGATTACCGCGGCCCGACGTGTGCGTCGTGCCATATGTCCGGCTCGGGCAATGTGAAGACCAGCCACGACGTGACCGAACGGCTGTCGTGGGAGACGCAGGCCCCGCTGACGGTGCGCCCGCAGGACTTTAAGCCCTTCCCGGCCAAGACGGACTGGAAGACCGAGCGCGACAAGATGAGCCAAATCTGTCAGCAATGCCACGGCGAAAAGTGGGTGAACGACTTCTATGTGGACTTCGACAAGGCCGTCGAGGAATACAACGAAGCCTACTTCAAGCCCGCCAAGGCCATGCTGGACAAGCTGTACGAAAAGGGTCTGCTGAGCAAGGAGACCTTCTTCGACGAAGAGCTGGAAGTGGAATACTATGAACTGTGGCACCACGAGGGCCGCAGAGCGCGCATGGGCGCTGGCATGATGGCCCCGGACTACGCATGGTGGCACGGGTTCTATGAGTGCAAGCACCGCTTCAACCGGTTTATGGAAGGGGCCAACCACCTCATCGACACTGGCGAGAAGGCGTACGTGTATCCCACGTTCCCGAACACCGGCGGCGACACCACGCGTCCGCCCGAAATCTTCAACAAGCAATAACGCCTCACCTGCGGCACTGGCCCCCCTTTCGCCGGTGGCGGAAGGGGGGCTTTTTTTCGCCTCTGTCGCCCCTGTTTGACATGCGTCAAGGCGGCGGGGGACCACTCCGGGCACTATGGGTTCACACGGCGGGCGAAAGGCCCGTCCACGAACCAGCGAAAATGTGCGCCGGATGCGGCGAGGAGGAATAGACCATGAGTAAGATCATCCGAAAGATTATTGAAATAGACGAATCCCTGTGTGATGGATGCGGGCAGTGCATCCCGTCCTGCGCCGAAGGCGCGCTGGCCATCGTGGATGGCAAGGCCAAGGTGGTGAAGGATATGTACTGCGACGGCCTTGGCGCATGCCTTGGCGAGTGCCCGCAGGACGCCCTGCACATTGTGGAGCGCGAGGCCGACCCCTTTGATGAGGAAGCCGCCATGGCCCATGTGGCCCGCACCAAGGAGCAGGAATCCCCCCTCGCCTGCGGCTGTCCGGGAAGCGCCATGCAAACCCTGAAGCCCTCCGGCGGCTGCCCCGGCGCGGCGCTCCAGCATATGACGCCTTCTTCCGCCGCTCCGGCCAGTACGGATACGCCAGAAAGCCAGCTCTCCCACTGGCCTGTGCAGATTCGCCTTGTGCCGCCCCATGCGCCGTTCCTGAACGACGCGGACCTTGTGGTGGCGGCGGACTGCGCCCCGGTCGCCATGCCGAACTTTCACGACCGCTACGTGCGCGGCAAGGTTGTCCTCATCGGCTGCCCCAAGTTTGACGACGCGCAATACGCCCAGCGCTTCGCCGAAATATTCTCCACGGCGCGGGTACGCAGCGTGACGGTTGTGCGCATGGAAGTGCCGTGCTGCCAGGGCCTGCCACGCGCCGTAAAGGATGGCATCACCATGTCCGGCAGCGGCGTGGTCTATAACGAGGTCACGGTCACCCGAACCGGCGACGTCATCGAATCCACCTAATTCCTTTTCCCCCCGCACACACCGCCCCCGCTCACTCCCCGTGAGCGGGGGCGTCCTTTTTCCTCCCCATACATAAGGATTCTTAAGGATGAAATCCTTAAGCCACCGGAGGTATTGAACCATGGCGCAACACCTCCACCGCTCGCCATCAACCCACCCGCCACCACCCACCCCATCTCCCGCCCCTAGCCCGCCCCCACTCCCACAACCCCCGCCAACGTTGTGAGAATCCACCATGCTGTGCTACCATCCGAAGTTGGGGGACTGTGATACGCGTGCCGCTGGCACGGAGCTTAGGTCAAAGGGGGCCAATCATGCGTTTGCTCGCGAACATCAAGATGAAGCCGAAGCTGACGCTTTTGCTTCTGTGTGCGGGGTTGGTGCCGCTACTGTTCATCGGGTGGTGGGCATCAAACAAGGCGACACAGGCACTTATGGAAAAATCGTATGGGCAGCTTCGCTCCATGCGCGAGATAAAAAAGGCGCAAATCACACGCTACTTTGCGGAGCGGCAGGGGGATGCCGGCGTCCTTGCGGAAACCGCGGCCACGCTGCGCCGCGAGGCCATGACCAAACTGCGCTCCGTGCGTGATGTGCGCCAGCAGCAGATTGAACGCTTCTTTGCCGAACGCCTCAGCGATATGACCGTCATGGCGGAAAACCCCGCCACAGCGCAGGCGTACACGGCCTTTGTGCGCGCCTTTGACCCACAGGCGCAGATGCGGGGCGAGGGGGAAGGGCGCTTTGTGGCCCCGCCGCAGTACCTCGCGGTGCACGAGCGCTTTGCGCAAATGTTTGAAACGTTCGTCAGCGCCTACGGCTACTACGACGTGTTCCTGCTGGGGCCGCGTTATGGCGATGTGGTGTACTCCGTTGCCAAGGAGGCGGACTTTGCCCAGCGGGTGGGTGAGGTGGACTCCCCCCTGCGTGATGTGTGGACGCGGGCCATGGAGGAAAACCGCGCCGTGCTGTCCGAGATGCGGCCCTATGCTCCAAGCGGGGGATTGCCGTCGCAGTTTGTGGCCGCGCCCATCCATAGCGCCGACGGCGGCATTGTCGGTGTGGTGGCGGCGCAGGTGTCATCGCTGGCTGTGGCGGAAATCATGGAGCAGCGCAGCGGCATGGGCGAAACGGGCGAGGTGTACCTTGTTGGTCCGGACTACCTGATGCGCTCGGATTCGTATTTGGACCCGCAGGGGCACTCCGTGGCGGCGTCCTTTGCCAATCCACAGCAGGGCAGCGTGCGGACCGAGGCTGTGCGCCGCGCGCTGGAGGGCGAAACCGGGGCAGATGTGGTGCGCGACTACAATGGCAATCCGGTGCTGTCCGCCTTTGCGCCGGTGCAGGTTGGCGGGCATACGTGGGCGATTTTGGCGGACATTGACGTGGCCGAAGCCTTCAGCCCCAAGGATGAGGACGGCACCTATTTCTACAAGCGCTATGTGGAACTGTACGGCTACTACGATTTGTTCCTGTTCACCCCGCAGGGGGACGCCTTCTACACCGTGGCGCAGGAGGCTGACTATAGGACGAATTTCATGGACGGCGAATATGCGGACTCCAACCTTGGGGAGCTGTTTCGCCGCGTGATGGAGACCAAAACCTTCGGCATGGCGGACTTTGCGCCGTACGCGCCAAGTGATGGCGAACCGGCGGCCTTCATTGCCCAGCCCATCGTGCATGGCGGCAAGGTGGAGCTTGTTATTGCGCTTCAGGTGTCGCTGTCGTCCATCAATGCCATTATGCAGGAGCGTGAGGGCATGGGGGAGACCGGAGAAACCTACCTTGTGGGACCGGATAAGCGGATGCGCTCGGATTCCTTTCTGGACCCGGAGGGGCACAGCGTGCTGGCGTCCTTTGCCGGAACGGTGGCCCAAAACGGTGTCGACACCAAGGCCGTGGCGCTAGCGCTGTCGGGCAAGGAAGGAGACGAAGTCATCAAGGACTACAACGGCAACGATGTGCTCTCCGCCTATGCCCCGGTGCAGGTGAGCGGGGCGACGTGGGCTGTTATTGCGGAAATTGACTACGCGGAGGTGCTTGCCCCTATCCGCGCGCTGGCGTGGTCTGTGGTGTACACGGGGCTGATTATTGCGGCCGTGCTTGTGGTGGTGGCGCTTCTGCTGGCAACGGGCATTGCGCGGCCGCTGACCAAGGGCGTGGACTTTGCCCAGCAGGTGGCGCGCGGCAACCTTGGCGCAACCCTTAATGTGGATCAAAAGGACGAAGTGGGGCAGCTGGCCGCCGCGCTCCGCGATATGGCCGGACGCCTGCGGGAGATTGTGGGGGATGTGCAGTCCGCCACGGATAATGTGGCCGCAGGCAGTGAGGAACTGTCCGCGTCGTCCGAGAGCCTGTCGCAGGGGACAACGGAGCAGGCCGCGTCCGTGGAGCAGGTGTCGTCCAGCATGGAGCAGATGGCGGCCAATATCCGGCAGAACGCCGAAAACGCCCGCGCCACGGAAGGCATGGCCGCAGGCGCGGCGCAAAAGGCGCAGGATGGCGGCGGCGCTGTGGAGCAAACCGTGCAGGCCATGCGCGACATTGCGGAGAAAATCACCATCGTGGAGGACATTGCCCGGCAGACGAACCTGCTGGCGCTAAACGCCGCCATCGAGGCCGCGCGCGCTGGTGAGCATGGCAAGGGCTTTGCCGTTGTGGCCTCGGAGGTGCGCAAGCTGGCCGAGCACAGCGGGCAGGCGGCCGCGGAAATCAGCGAGGTGTCTGAACGCAGCGTCAGTGTGGCCGAACAGGCCGGAGAACTTCTGAAGGAGCTGGTTCCGGAAATCCGCAAGACGGCGGACCTCGTGCAGGAAATCGCAGCCGCCAGCGAGGAGCAGAACGCCGGGGCTGGGCAGATTAATCAGGCCATTCAGCAGCTTGATCAAGTGATTCAGCAAAACGCCTCGGCCTCGGAGGAACTGGCGTCCACATCCGAGGAACTGGCGGGACAGAGCGAACAATTGCGGCGGACCATGGGCTTTTTCCAGGTTAACGGGTCCGGCGCGGAAGCGGCGCAGGCCTTGCCACAGGGTGAGGATGCGCCGGATGGGGCAGGGGCGTTTGAGCGGTACTGACCGCGCAGGGCTGGGTGGCGCGCCGCCCGCCGTACTGGCGTAGGACACAGGCAGGGGCGCGGCGCGCTCCTGCCTTCCCCCAAAAGACCGGGAGATAACGAGTGGCGCAGCAACGAAAAGGCTCGGAAACGCACGACGCCGCGATGCTGAACATCAGCATCGGCACGAAGATTCTGGTGGAACCCGCCGGTATGGGCGACAGGTTCAAGTCGGACTTTGTGGGCATGGTCCGGGGCAGCTACCTCATCGTGAAGGTGCCGAGGATACCGGGGCTTAACGACTTCCTGTACGTGGAAAAGCCCGTGACGGTGCGCTATCTGCATGAGGGGCAGGTGTATGGCTTTGGGTCCGAGGTGGTGTGGAACCTGTCTGCGCCGTACCGGCTGCTGTTTCTCAAATATCCGAAGACCATCGAATCTTTGAACCTGCGCAAGGCCCAGCGCGTGGACTGCTTTCTGCCCATTGAGCTTGGCGGGGAAGGCAGCGATGGGCAGTACATCCGTGTGACGGGCATGATGCTGAACCTCAGCGCTGGCGGCTGTCAGCTGGTGCTGGATTCCAAGGAGGATGAAAACGGCCTGCCGTCGTTCTCCGTGGATGAAAAGGTGGAGCTGACCTTTACCATGATGGGCACGGATATGCCCGTGGCCCTGACGGGCAAGGTGAAGAACATTTCCCTTCATAAAAATCGGATGTATATAGGCCTCATGTTTCAGGAGATGGACGACGAACACCGTCAGGCCATCAGCAGCTATGTGGAGAATGTGACCGATTATCTCATGGAATAGCCCGGAAAGTAGGAGCGAATGCATACATCACTTGATTGTCTGCCGTGTTTTCTGACGCAGGCGCTGAAAGGCGCGCGCCTTGCCGCGCCCGCGCGGGAGGATATTCACCAGCGTGTAGTACAGGAGTGGGCGGCGGAATTTGCCAATTTGGACCTCACCTTGTCGCCCCCGGCATTGGCCGGGCGGCTGTACGCCTTGCTGGCCGACTCTGTTGGCGATGTGGACCCCTTCCGCGGGTACAAGGAGCAATCCAATATGCAGGCCATGCGCCTGCTGCCCCGGCTGGAGGAATTGGTGCGTCAGCAGGCGGACCCGCTGCGGGCCGCCCTTGGCGTGTCCATCATCGGCAACTACATGGACGCGGGCGTCCAGCTGGTGGTGGATGTGGAGGACGCCCTGTCGCGCGAGGATATCGGCGCTGTGGACGACACCACCTACGCCATGCTCCGCCAGCGCCTCACTCCGGGGGCCAGCGTCATGATTCTGGGCGACAACGCCGGGGAAATCGCCTTTGACACCCTGCTGGTCCGCCAGCTGGCCGAGGCCGGGTGCGAGGTGACCTACGTGGTGCGCGGCGTCCCCATCATCAACGACGCCACCATGCAGGACGCGCGCCTTGTGGGTATGACGGACCTGTGCGAGGTGGTCTCCTCGGGCGTGGATACGCCGGGTACGGTGCTGGAGCGCTGCGCGCCGGGCTTTGTGGACCGCATGGCGTCGGTGGATGTGGTGCTGAGTAAGGGGCAGGGCAATTTTGAGGCCCTGCGCGATAATTTTGCCGACGCGTTTTTTGCCTTTAAGGCCAAGTGCCCCAAGGTGGCGGGCCTGTGCGGCGTGCCGCAGGGAACGAGCATGCTGCATTACGAATCCTCCTGACACTCTCAAGGAGACTGCGCCCTGAGCGCCCCGGCATCGTTTGGCGATGCCGGGGCGCTTTTTTTCTGCGCGGCGGCAGTGCGAAAAAATCGCACAGGCGTTGGCGCAGGGGCAGAGATGCGGTAGAATACAAGGTCACTATCCATGCCCAGTATACGGCGTATGGAGCACCAAGGGGAGGCGTATGGCGCGGGTTCTGGTCGTGGACGATGACCCGTTTGTTCGGGACTACATGAAAAATGCCCTGACGCGGCAGGGGCACGACATCACGGCGGCGGCGTCGTGCGAACGGGCGCGTGCGGCCAGCACGGCGCAGGCGTTTGATATTGTTATTTTGGATGTGCGCCTGCCTGATGGCGATGGGCTGGCCATGCTGCCTGCGCTGCGGGGGCGGCATGGCGGGCCGGAAGTCATCGTCCTGACCGGGGCAAACGACCCCGACGTGGCCGAACGCGCCATGCGCGGCGGCGCGTGGGACTTTATCGTCAAGCCCTGCTCGCTGGACCGGATGACGCACTCCCTGCGCCGGGCGCTCCAGTACCGGGGCCAGCGCGATTCGGGCAGTGCGCCGCGCCTGCATGGATGCGACATTGTGGGCAGCAGCCCGGCACTGCGCGAGTGCTTGGAGCAGGCGGCGCGCGCGGCGCAGACGCGGGCGGACGTGCTCATCACCGGCGAAACAGGAACCGGCAAGGATCTCATTGCGCGGTGCATCCACCGCTCATCGGCGCAGGCCAGCCGTCCGTTTGTGGTGGTGGACTGCGCGGCGTTGCCGCAGGGGTTGGCCGAGAGTCTGCTCTTTGGGCATGTGCGCGGCGCGTTCACCGGGGCGGACATGACCCGCGCGGGACTCATCAAGCAGGCGCACGGCGGCACGCTTTTCCTCGACGAGGTGGGGGAGCTGCCCCTTGATGTGCAGTCCACTTTTTTGCGCGTGTTGCAGGAGCGGCGCTTTAGGCCCGTTGGGGCCTCGCACGAGGAGGAGAGCGACTTCCGCCTTATCGCCGCGACCAACCGCGACCTCGACGTGATGACCGCCACGGGCGCGTTCCGCGATGATGTGCTTTTTCGGCTCAAGTCGCTGGTGTTGCGGCTGCCGCCGCTGAGGCACCGGCGTGAGGATATTGCCTCTTTGGCCGTGTATCTGCTGGCGCGGCTGGCGCATGAGGCCGGGGAGCCGGTGAAGGGGGCCAGCCCGGAGTTTTTGGGCGTTTTGGCGGCGTCGGATTGGCCGGGAAATGTGCGCGAACTGCGGCAGGTGCTGGGCGCTGCGGCCCTTGCGGCGGGGAGCGAGCCAACGCTGTACCCGCATCATTTGCCCGTGGAATTCAAGGTCCGGTATGCCCGCTGCGCCGTGGGCGATACTGCGCAGGCCGAGCAATCCGCGCCATGCGGCGGCGATGCGGTGGAGGTGTTTCCCGGTCAGCCGTGGAAGGAGTACCGGCGCATGGTCATGGAGGACGCGGAGCGGCGGTATATTCGCTCGCTGATGGCGTTTGTGGAGGGCGACGCCAAACGGGCCATGGCCCTCTCCGGCCTGAAAAGCGCACGCTTCTACCAACTGTTGCGGCAGTATTGGCGGCGGGAAGGCCTGTAGCGGTTTGCGATTTTTTCGCAATGCAGTGTGATTTTATCGCACTGTGCGCAGTGAGCGCAGGCGGTGTGCAGGGTGCTTCTCTGTAAAATGCTGAAATGCAATGGGTAGAGTATGATCAATATTTGGAACACTTCTTGATGATGCAGTGGCAGGACGTGGCGTTCGCATGCCCGTGTGGTCGCGGGCCGGACCAATAAACCGGAGGGGTCTTCATGTTTAAACACTTGAAGCTCGGCATCAAAATGAGTCTCGGATTCTGTGTGGTCCTTGTGCTCACCGTCGTTGTGGCGATGGTTGGCATTCGGGGCATGTCCGCCGTTGGGGAACGGGTGGTCAAGGCCGACGGGGTCAACCGCATCGTCAAGGACCTGCTTGAAGCGCGCCTGCATGTGACCCAGTACATGATGGACCAGGATGAGGCGTCCAAGGCCGAACAGGCCAAGCTGTTCAAAACAATCCTATCCGACACCAAGGAGCTGCGCTCCATGTTCAGCGATCCCGTGAACATTGAGCAGGCCGACGCCATCACTGACAAGGTGCAAAGCTATTCCGATGTGTTTGAGGAATACGTGTCTCTGCAAGGAGAACGCGATGATATTATGAACACCATGCGCGCCCTTGCGGACCAAGCTCTCATCCAGTGCGAGAAAATCAGCGCCGAACAGAAAAGCAAGTTCCGCGAAATGCAGGAATCCGGAACCGCATCCGTGGCAGAACTCAATGCCAAGCTGGCCAACGCTGATGTGGCGGAAACCTTCATCCAGCAGTTTAAGGATGCCCGCAAGAATGAGAAGGAAGTCATCCTGACTGGTGAGGATCGCTACTTCCAGATGGTGTCGGAAAATGTGGAGTTCATTGTTGGCAAGGCGCAAGAATTGCAAACCATCTTCAAGGACCCTGTGGACATTGAGGCCGCAAAGGGCGTTGAGGAGGCCGTGAGCAAGTATTACGCCTCCTTTAACGAATATGTGAGCAAGATGCGTGAACAGGAGAAAGCCACGGAGCGCATGGTCGCCGCCGCCGAAGAGGCGCGCAGCGTGTGCATTGCGGCGCGCGATGACCAGAAGATGAAGATGGACGCCCAGATGGCGTCGTCCAACTCCATGGTCTTCACCGGCGCTGGTGTGGCGGGTGTTATCGGCATACTGGCCGCCTTCCTCATCACGCGGGCGATTACGGTCCCCGTGCGCAAGGGCGTGCACTTTGCCCAGACCATTGCGCAGGGCGACCTTGATGCAAGCATTGATTTGGAACAGCGCGACGAAATTGGCGCACTGGCCGACGCCCTGAAGAATATGTTGAAGCGTCTGGCTGGAGTGGTGGGCGACGTCCAAAGCGCGGGCGAGAACGTCTCGTCCGGCAGTCAGCAGTTGTCGGCTTCGTCCGAGTCCCTGTCGCAGGGCGCGACGGAACAGGCCGCATCCGTTGAGGAAATCTCCTCCAGTATGGAAGAGATGACCGCCAACATCCGCCAGAATGCGGAAAATGCCCTTGAAACCGAAAAAATGGCCATCCAGTCCGCTACGGACGCCGAAACCGGCGGGAAGGCCGTTATCGACACCGTGGAAGCCATGAAGCAGATTGCCGACAAGATTTCCATCATTGAGGAAATTGCGCGGCAGACCAACCTGCTGGCCCTCAACGCCGCCATTGAGGCCGCCCGCGCGGGCGAGCACGGCAAGGGCTTTGCCGTTGTGGCCGCCGAAGTCCGCAAGCTGGCCGAGCGCAGTGGCGCCGCCGCAGCGGAAATCAGCGAACTGTCGTCCTCCAGTGTGGAAGTGGCCGAACGGGCCGGGAATATGCTGTCCAAGATGGTGCCGGACATCAAGCGCACCGCCGAGCTGGTGCAGGAAATTGCCGCCGCCAGTAACGAGCAGAATTCCGGCGCGGAGCAGATTAATCAGGCCATCCAGCAGCTGGATCAGGTGGTGCAGCAAAACGCCGCCGCAGCCGAGGAAATGGCGTCTACGTCGACGGAACTGTCCAGCCAGGCCGAACAGCTGCAGCAGACCATGGCGTTCTTTAAGCTGAAGAGCAACGGCTCCGGCGCATCCCGCGCGTTGCCGTCGCGTTCGGCAGGTCCCAACCGTCAGCTTAGCGCGGCCAAGCCCATCAGCGGCGGGTCCAAGCCCAAGTCGTCCGGTGGCGGCGGGGCATCCTCCGGTGGGTCCGGCGGCAGCGGCGTCGCCCTTGATATGGACAGTGACGCTGACGACGACTTCGAGCGCTTCTAGTAGTCAGGCATGCGCATACCGCGCAGAGCGTGGCATGGCGACAAAAAAGCGGCCCCGGCACAGATGTGCCGGGGCCGCGTCTCTTTTACAGTGCGCCGCGTTTAGCAGCGGTCGCAGACTTCGTGGAACACAACGCGGTCGTCGTATTCCGCCTGCTTGCCCTTGTTCCAACGGGACACGGGGCGGTAGTACCCGACAATGCGGGTGTAGACCTCGGCGTCCTGACCGCAGGTGGGGCAGGTGAAGTGCTCTCCGGCAATGTACCCATGCTCGTTGCAAATGGAGAACGTGGGCGTAATGGACAGGAAGGGCAGCTTCGTATTGGTGAAGGTTTTGACGATGAAGTTTTTGAGGGCCGTGGTGTCGGAGACGGCTTCACCAAGGTAGGTGTGGAACACCGTACCGCCGGTATACATCGGCTGGAGCATGTCCTGATGCTCCAGAGCGAACACAACATCGTTGGAGATGCCGACGGGCAGGGCCGTGGAGTTGGTGTAGTACGGCACGCCGTTGCCCGAGGAATTGATTTCCTTGTACAGTTGCTTGTCAATCTTGGCGAGGCGGTAGCTGGTGCCCTCGGCCGGGGTGGCTTCCAGATTGTACAGGTGCCCGGTCTCCTCCTGGAAGTGGGAGGTCAGCTCCTGCAGGTGCTCCAGCACGCGCTGCATCAGGCGGGTGCCTGCTTCGGTTTCAATGCCCTTGCCCAGCAGGTTCTGGCAGGCTTCATGGCCGCCTACCAGTCCAATGGTGGAGAAGTGGCCGTCGAAGCCATTTTTCAGGTAGCGCTGGGACCACGGGAACATGCCGCGCTCAAGGTTGTCGTTGATGAGCTTGCGTTTGAACTCCAGCGAGTCGCGCGCCATGGTGGCGTACTCGGTGATGATGTCGAGGAAGTCTTCCTCGCCCTGCGCCAGATAGGCCAGCTTGGGCAGGTTCAGGGTCACCACGCCGATGGAGCCGGTCAGGTCGCCCGCGCCAAACAGCCCGCCGACCTTTTTGCGCAGTTCGCGCAGGTCCATCTTGAGGCGGCAGCACATGGAGCGCACGTCCTCGGGGTCCAGGTCGGAATTAATGAAGTTCTGGAAGTAGGGTACGCCGTACTTGGCCGTCAGCTTCAGGAGCAATTCGCCGATTTCCGATTCCCACGGGAAGTTCGCCGTGATGTTGTACGTGGGGATGGGGAAGGAGAAAATGCGCTTGTGGTAGTCGCCGTCGAGCATAACCTCAAGGAAGGCGCGGTTGATCCAGTCCATCTCCTGCTGGAAGTCACCGTAGGTGGCGTCCTGCAGCTTGCCGCCAATGATGACGGCCTCGTCGCGGATGTGCTTGGGGCAGGCGAGGTCAAAGGTCATGTTCGTGAAGGGGCTTTGGCCGCCCCAGCGCGAGGTGGTGTTCAGGTTGAACACAAACTTCTGCATGGCCTGACGCACCTGCTCGTAGTCCAGCCCGTCGTGACGGATAAAGGGCGCGAGGTAGGTGTCCACGTTGTTGAAGGCCTGCGCCCCGGCCCACTCGTTCTGGAGCGTGCCGAGAAAGTTGACCATCTGCCCAAGGGCGGAGTCAAAATGCCGTGCGGGACCAGCGCAGGAACGGCCCTCAAGGTTGAAGCCCTCCAGCAGCAGGTCGCGCAGGCTCCAGCCTGCGCAGTATCCGGCGAGGCCAAAGGACAGGTCGTGGATGTGAAAATAGCCGTGCTCATGCGCCTGACGGACTTCTTCCGGATACTTCTCCAGCGCATAGCGCGCCTGGATGGAACCGGACAAGTGCAGCATCAGCCCCTGAAAGGAGTGCGACATATTCGCGTTTTCCGCCACGCGCCAATCCGCCTTCGACAGGTAGGTGTCGATGGTGTCCTTGACGTCCAGATACGCGTTGTCATGGGCGCGCAGTTCGCGGCGGCGTTCACGGTAGATGATATATTTCTTGGCAACCCCGTACATGCGGGATTCCATCAGGACCTGCTCCACGAGGTCCTGCACGTGCTCTTGCTCGGCGACTTCGATGCCGCTCAGCTTGGATTCGACCTTACGAGCCAGTCGCTTGGAGAGCAGCGGATCCTTCACCCCGTTGGCTTGCAGCGCCTTCAGGATGGCACTCGCAATCCGCTCCAGTGACCACGTCTCCATGCATCCGTCCCGTTTCAGAATCTGTCTGGGCATCTGACGTCCTCCGAGGTTCTATGTATTTTTGTTCGGTGAGGGGGAAGCCGGCGGGCAGGTACCCGCGGACCGTTTCGATGTCCGTATCGGTGAGCAGGGGCACCCGGGTGGTGCGGAAATAAAAGCGCCCGGGGTTGTCCTGCGCCATGGCGAAAATACGCTCAACATTGTGCTGCGCCGTTTCGGCGGAGACGGCGTTGCCGGTAAGGGCCGGGTATTTTTCGTAGGGGCCTTTGACGTCCACGGCAAAGGTGGTGACGTAGCCCGTCGCCAGCATGTCGGCCACCACGCCGGGATTCATGGCGTTGGTGTCGAGCTTGATGGCATAGCCCAGTGCGTGAATGTCGGCGAGGATGGTCTCCAGACCGTCCACGGTGGTGGGTTCGCCGCCGGTGATGGTGATGCCGTCCAGCCATTTGGTGCGGTTTTGCAAAAAGCGCATCATGGCGGAGTGGTCGAGGGTTGGCAGCGTTTCGTGGTGCCATGCCATGGTGGCATTGTGGCAGGTGGGGCAATGCAAATTGCACCCGCCAAGAAAGATGACACAGCAGGTTTTGCCCGGCCAGTCGCACAAGCTAAAGCGTTCAAAGCCACGAACGGATTTCCAGGGTTGCATGTACTGCATTCCTAACGCGTTGGAGAGTTAGACACGAAGCCGCCACGCGCCGCGTTGGCGCTTCGTTTTCTTTAGAGTGCTTCGGACCGTGGTCTGGCTTCCCGCGGGGCTGCTGGGTGGCGGTGTGGTGGTCGCCATGTCCGCCAGCGGCGGCGCGGGTTACAGGGGCAGAACCGCCCCGGATTCGCACCGGGTTCACCAGTGCCGAAACGCCTCGAAGAGGAAGAAAATCAGTAGTAATTTGAAGTGCTTATGAAAAGCAGATAATTTCTAGAAGCATAGTCCAAAAGCGCCATGAGGTAAAGGGGTGTTGGAAAACTGACGGGTTAGTCGAAAACGCAAGTATTTCATGCGTTTTAGAAAAAATGGGCCCAAAAGGGGTGAAAATCCACATGGTTGTCCACAAGGTATATTTCTTAACATGCCGGAATAGCAGGGGATAAACTTTGGCGTGTGGAAAGTGTAAGATTGCCGACAGCGCCCTGCGCGCCGAAGGTGCAGGAAAGTGCGCGCGCGGCGGGCATGGATGGTGCGCACTCCGGATGGGTGTGGATGGTTTTGTCTGATTGTGGGGGAGAGTGGAGGGTGTTGAAAAGCATTCTCAACGGGGAGCTGTTGATGACCACGCAGGAAAAAGTGTCATAAATCAAGGCGGCCTGTGCGCTGCGTAGGCCTTTGGGCCGAGGCCGGGCGGTGTGGACAAGTCCGCAACGTATTGGAATAGCACTGTTCTTGTGGATGGAGGGAGCAGGGGGTGGCGTAAGCCACCGCCGGACAGGCAGATTTGGCCGAAACATTGACAAAAAACGGTATGTATATTCTATACTAGGGAACGTCTGGAATTCCCGTGTGTTTGTAAATGTAGGGCGCGGGATGGACAGGCGTTGTGTGATGGCGTGCATGGGAGGCGCTTGCAGAGGTGCGGGGCAATTCTGCAAACACGGCATGGCCAAGGCAGTTATGGATGATGAAATAAAGCGTGGGAAAGAGGGGGCTGGCAAGGCCAGTGCGGCGCAGCGCAATGCGGGGCTGCCGCCACTGGAGATACTGCTGGTCGAGGACAATCCGGTCAATCAGACCGTGGTGCTGATGATTCTCAAACGGGAAGGGCACCGCGTTACAACTGTGGGCGACGGCCAACAGGCACTGGATATTCTGTGCACGCAGCGTTTTGACGTGGTGCTTATGGACATCCGTATGCCGGGGATGAATGGGGACGAGGCCACGCGCCGCATCCGGACGCAGGAATCCGGGGTGCTGGACTGCGATATTCCTATCATTGCCATGACGGCCTACAGCACCAACGAGGATGTGGAACGCTTCCTTGGTGCAGGGATGGACGCCTTTGTGGGCAAGCCCATGACGTGGGAGACGGTGACCCAAACCATTCGCGAGACATTGCGCGGCAAAGGGCGTTTGGAATAGCGCCCATGCCTGTGGGAGGACCCACGCATAATGCCCCGAGCAGGAGACTGTTCGGGGCATTATGCGTTTTGGGTGTAGGCTGCGTTGCCGTCCGTGTTGCTTAGGCCAACAGGCGGTCCAGCAGCCAGTTTACATGCTCACGCGTGATGGACAGCGGGTTGGCCTTGGTGGACCCGGAGACCAGCACCTCTTCAATAACGGCGTCGCGGTCGGCAAGCGTTTGCCCGGAAAAGGGGTTCTGGATGCCAAAGTGCGCCAGCAGGGCGTGGACGGTTTCCAGCAGGTCTGCGCCGATGGCCTCGCTCATTTCCGTATATTGCGCGCCCATGGTGTCGCGGTTCAGCTCAATGGCAACAGGCAGGCAGACGCCACAGGTCAGGCCGTGGGGCTGGTGGAAGCGCGCGCCCAGCGGGTGCGCAAGGCCGTGGACCACCCCAAGGCGCGAGGAGGCAAAGCCCACCCCGGCAAGGAAGCTCCCAAGCAGGATGCCCTCGGCATGGGGGAGAGGAATCTCTCCGTCGGTGGCGGCATCATACGCGCGGGGCAGGTGCTCCGCGAGGAGGGTAAGTCCACGCAGGGCCAGCGTTTGCGAGAACCACGTGGCGTATCTGCTGGTGTAGGATTCAATGGCCTGCGTCATGGCGTCCAGACCCGACGATGCCACGACCTTGGCCGGGCATCCGGTAAGAAGCTCGGCGTCCAGCAGCACCACTTGCGCGGTCATGGTGGGGCTGCGGAAGGACTTTTTGACGCCCGTTTCGGTGTTGGTCAGCACCGAGACGGGCGTTGCTTCGGAGCCGGTGCCCGCCGTGGTGGGGGCGGCGATAAAGGGCAGGGTGTCGCCAATGATGGCCGCGCCATCGTGGTACTGCTGGACATCGCCGGACTGGTGGTAAAGCCCGGCGCAGCCTTTGGCGATATCCAGCACGCTGCCGCCGCCTACAGCGGCAATCCAGTCCGCGCCGTGCTCGCGCGCCGCGCAGAGCAGGTCGGCAAGCTGATGGAGGGTGGGCTCGCCGCCGGGGTGCTGCCATGCGCGGCAATCCATGTCGCCGGGGCAGTCCCCAAGCAGGCGGGCCAGCGCGCCGGATGCGGCAAAGCTCGCCCCATGGACAAGAACGCCCCGTGGCCCAAACCGCGCCGCATGGGTCAAGAGCGAGGATAGCGCTCCGGGGGCGGTGGCGGTGGTGCGGGGCGTGCTGAGCAGCTGGGGCAATTGCATAAGGGGCATAACGTCTCCTTCATCGTCAGGGCGGCGGTGGTGCAGGGCGCGCCGGCATGGGCGCGGCATTGACCGCCGGGGATTCGATTAGAAATTGGGCAGAAACCATCGCAGGAATTCGCGGGCATCGCAAATGCGCCTGCCATAGAAAAAACCGATACAAGATCGTAATAATCTTGTGAAAAGCGGGGAAATCATATAAGGGCACCGCAGGCGGGCGTGGAATTTCCCGCCAAGAGGATGCAGGGCATCCTCTGTGTTGCAGTGTAATGGAGGCCGCGGCGTGTGGGGTTCAAGCCGCGGTACGAGAGTCGAGAACGGAGTCCCGTTTGAAACAACCGATTGGAGGGTTTCTGATGGCCAAGAGATTTCTTACCGCTCTTCTGGTCCTGCTGATGGCTGCCAGTGCTAGCGTCGCCTTTGCCGGTGACTGCCTGAACCGTGGTCAGCTTGACGAAATGTATTGTGACGAGGACGGCGACCTGGTGGCGGATAGCCCCAAGGACGAGTCCGAATGGCTCGACCCGAGCACCCTGGTCTTTACCTACACGCCTGTCGAAGATCCCGCAGTGTACAGGGATGCCTTTGCCGATTTCCAGGCCTACCTTGAGAAAGCCACCGGCAAGCGCGTTGTGTACTACACCGTGCAGTCCAACGCCGCCGAAGTTGAGGCCATGCGTTCCGGCCGCCTGCACATCGCTGGCTTCTCCACCGGCCCCACCGGCTTTGCCGTGAATCTGGCCGGCTTTGTACCCATGGCCGTTAAGGGCTACGCCGACGGCTTCCAGGGCTACAACCTCATCATGATCGTCCGCGCCGACAGCCCCTACAAGAAGCTGGAGGACCTGAAGGGCAAGGTCGTGGCGCACACGTCCGCTTCCTCCAATTCCGGCAACCTCGCTCCCCGCGCGCTCTTCCCCAAGGAAGGCCTTGTCCCGGACAAGGACTACCGCGTGATGTACTCCGGCAAGCATGACCAGTCCATCATGGGCGTTGCCCACGGTGACTACGACGCCGCCCCCGTTGCCTCCGACGTGTTCGACCGCATGGCCGAAGCTGGCCGCATCGACCGCGACGACTTCCGCATCATTTACCGCAGCGCCAAGTTCCCCACCTCTTCCTTTGGCTACGCGCACAACCTGAAGCCCGAGCTGGTGCAGAAGATTGTTGGCGCGTTCCACACGTACCGCTTCCCGCCTTCCATGCAGGAAAACTTCAAGGGCGCCGACCGCTTCTATCCCGTCACCTACATGGCTGACTGGAAGATCATCCGCGACATCGCGGAATCCACCGGCACCTACTACAACAAGGATGGCCTGAAGAAGATGGCCGCCAAGGAAGCCGCCAAGAGGGCGAAGAAAAAGAACTAAACCCGATCGCCTTCTGGCGTGACGGAGTGAAAACCCGGAAAGGCCAAGGCCTTTCCGGGTTCATACGTGTAAAGAACTGGAACAGCGTACCTATGAATAATGACTCAGAGCGCTCCTTGCGCATCGACAACCTGGTAAAGGAATACGTAGCGGGAAAGCCTGTATTGAAAGGCATTTCCTTTGAAGTGAGCGGACGCTCCACCACGGCCATCATTGGTCCGTCCGGTACGGGCAAGTCCACCCTCATCCGCTGCATCAACAGGCTCATCGATCCCACCAGCGGCAGCATCAGCATCTCCGGCCTGGACATCACCAACCTCTCCGGCAGCAACCTGCGCGCCGCCCGCCGCCGCATCGGCATGGTGTTTCAGGAGTTCAACCTCGTTGAGCGTCTGTCCGTGATGGAAAACGTGCTGTGTGGCCGCCTTGGCTACCTGCCTGTGTGGCGTGCATGGCTGCGCAAGTACCCTAAGGACGACATCGAAAGGGCATTCCACCTGCTGGACAGCGTGGGCCTGCTGGAGTTCGCCAACGAGCGCGCGGACAGCCTGTCCGGCGGCCAGCGCCAGCGTGTGGGCATTGCCCGCGCCCTGATGCAGGACCCGCACATCCTGCTCGCCGACGAGCCGACCTCCTCGCTGGACCCCAAGACCTCCGTGGAAATTATGGAACTGCTCAGCAAAGTCTGTACGGACCGCAATATTCCTCTGGTGGTCAATATCCACGACGTGAACCTCGGCAAGCGCTTTGCCGACCGCATTGTGGGTATGAGCAAGGGCCACGTCGTCTTTGACGGCGCTCCCGATGCCCTCGGTACTGAGCATCTTCAGGAAATTTACGGCGGCAAGGATTGGCTGCAATGAGTTCGGTGGCAGAGCGAAGGGAAACGCCCTTCAAACCAAATTGGTGGGCGCGGCTGGGCTACCTGCTGGCCATTGCCTATGCGCTGTATGCCATGTCGTATCTGGACATTACGTGGGGCCGCTTTATTCAGGGCTTTTCCAATGCCGCAAGCTTGCTTGGCGAAATGGTTCCGCCCAATTTTGAGCGCTGGCAGCTCTTGGTCCGCAATATGCTCGAGACCATCCAGATTGCCGTCATTGCCTCGGCGTTTGGCGTGCTGTTCTCCCTGCCCATTGGCCTGTGCTCCGCCCGCAACCTGATGCCCGACTGGCTGACCTGGCCCGCGCGGACGGTGATTTGCATCTGCCGTTCGTTCCACCCGGTCATCTTCGCCATCCTGTTCGTGAAGGCTGTGGGCTTTGGTCCGCTGGCTGGCATCCTGACGCTGATTTTCGCGTCCATCGGCTTCATCGGCAAACTGTTCGCTGAAGCCATCGAGGAAATCAGCCTCAAGCCCGTGGAAGCCGTCCGCGCGTCCGGCGCACCGTTTATGAGCGTGCTCATCTTTGCGGTGCTGCCGCAGGTGTTCAACCGTTTCGTTGGCTTCTCCTCGTATCAGTTCGACGCCAACCTGCGTAACTCCACGATGGTCGGCATCGTTGGCGCTGGCGGTATCGGCGGCACCCTGTTCGCCGCGTTCCAGCGCTTTGACTACGACTTCCTCGCCGCGATCCTGATCTCTATCATCGCCTTGATCATGGTATCGGAATTTCTGTCGGTGAAAGTGAAGGCAATGTTCCGATGAATGATATGATGAAATGGGAACGGTTCACCCCGGCCGAGCGTCTGACTCGGTTCACGTTCTATCTGTGTGCGGTGGCGCTCTTTATGTGGTCCGTCAGGACCGTTGAAGTCATCCCGGAGTTCCTCTACGACGCGCCCGCGCAGGTGCAGGACCTCTTTAACCGCATGTGGCCGCTTGATGTGGCGTACTATCCCGTGGGATTGCATGTTCCCCTGATGGAAACCCTGCACATCGCCACGCTGGGTACACTGCTGGCTATTGTGCTGGCCGTGCCCGTCGGCCTCATGGGTGCCAACAACATCACCAAGATGCCCCTGCTGAACTGGCTGGCTAAGCTGATCCTCGTGTCCTCGCGTACAGTGAACTCCCTCGTGTGGGCGCTCCTGTTCGTGGCCATGTTCGGCCCCGGCGCGCTGGCTGGCGCAGTCGCCATCGGCTTCAGGTCCGTCGGCTTCTGCGGCAAGCTCATCGCCGAAGCGCTGGAAGAGGCCAAAGAAGGCCCCGTCGAAGCTCTGAAAGCCGCGGGCGCCCCGTGGCCTACAGTGCTCCTCAAGGGCTACTGGCCGCAGGTCGCCCCCGCATTCTGGGGCATCCTGCTCTTCCGCTGGGACATCAACGTCCGTGAATCCGCAGTCATCGGCCTTGTCGGTGCCGGCGGCATCGGCATGGCACTGGATACGGCCCTCAACCTCTTTGAGTGGGACCGAGTGGGCGTTATCCTGCTGTGCATCTTCACCATAGTTATCCTTGCGGAAATCTTCGTCACGAATATCCGTAAGCGCATCATCTAATCCGCGCCGCCTCAGGGCGCAGATACCGATTCTCCAGCGGGGAGAGGACACCAGTCCTCTCCCCGCTTTTTTTTGACCGTACGCCCCAACGCGTGCCTGCGCCGTGCGTATTTTTTGTCTCCGACGGCGTAAGGGAATGATTCCCTTACGAATCCCCATATGGTGGGCGGCGCGTGGTGGACTGTTATGAATAGCGCGCCACACGCCCATCTCCCACCCCCCTCTGAGAGGATTGTTAAGGATGAAATCCGTAACCCACCGGAGGAAACAGAAGAGAGGCGCCACCACCAACGTACGCCCCAACGCGTGCCTGCGCCGTGCGTATTTTTTGTCTCCGACGGCGTAAGGGAGTGACTCCCTTACGAATCCCCACATGGAGGGCCGAGCGCGGTGGACTGTTATGAATAGCGCGCCACACGCCCATCTCCCACCCCCCCTGAGAGGATTGTTAAGGATGAAATCCTTAACCCACCGGAGGTAACAGAAGTGAGGCGCCACCACCAACGTACGCCCCAGCGCGTGCCTGCGCCGCGCGAATTTTTGTCTCCGACGGCGTAAGGGAGTGACTCCCTTACGAATCCCCATATGGTGGGCGGAGCGTGGTGGACTGGAATTAAGCAGTGCGCCACACGCCCATCTCCCATCCCCCATGAGAGGATTGTTAAGCAATCGTATTGGCAATCAAGCGTTAAGTGCAGGATCCCAAGGTTTTCCCGTCCGTAAAATCGCATTGCAAATCACGAGAAGCTTCCTTGCACAGGCAGTGAGGGCGACCTTTTTAGGTTTGCCCGCATCGCAAAGACGCTGGTAGAAGGCTCGAATTGCAGGGTTCCAGACAGTCGCTGAGATTGCGCTCATGTAAAGGGCGCTACGTACTTTTATTCGTCCTCCCCAAACGCAACGTTGCCCCGTTTTCTTGCCGCTATCCCTGTTGAATGGTGCCAGGCCTGCTAGAGAAGCTGCTTGCTTCGGCGTTAACGTCCCCAACTCAGGAAAGAAAGCAAGAAGAGTCGCAGAGGTTACTGACGAAATCCCTTTCGTGGTTTCAAGCAACGTTGCCTTATCGCTAAAATCTTTGTCACTGAGAATGTGTTTCTTGATTTCAAGTGACAAACTCTTTTCTTGCGTTCTTAGAGTAGCAATGACGTCTTCAATATAAGGGCGCACATCAGACGAAGCTCGCTGCAAGCGAACGCGCTCCCGGGAAAGGATTTCGACGACCTGCCGACGACGGTTAACTAGAGTTTCCAGCTTGCGCTGAGTTGCCCGGACTTTTTGATTTTCCCGGACAGGGACGACTTCCCCAAACTGAACAAGAACAAGAGCATCAATACGATCCGTCTTCGCCAACACTCCGAGGCTCCGGGCAAAGTCACGCACACGGCGAGGATTCACAACAGCGACGGGAATGCCTTGCTCCATCAAAAAATCTGCGGCGTCAGACTCATATCCACCTGTCGCTTCCACGATGACGAGCTCAACATTATGCGCTTCTGCCGTCTCAACGATTTGCTGAAAACCCGAAGGGGTATTTTCAACAGTGGACGTGCTGTCGTCACCAGAAATGGCGACATCAAGCTTGGCCTTCGATACGTCAATGCCCATGGTGCGTTTCATCGTAGTTCACTCTTCCTTGCAAATTCGAGCTTTGTGCTCTAACAATCATTCGAGTTTGTACTACATATTGCGGCGACCCAGCTTAACAACGAGCTCATTACTCAAGGACGTACGGTCTGCCGCAACAGCCGCCTTCATGCCAGTCATGGAGGCGGCTTCCTTTTTTCTCCGCCTTCGGCTTGAGGGTCAATATACAAGGATGAAATCCTTAACCCACCGGAGGTAACAGAAGTGAGGCGCCACCACCAACGTACGCCCCAACGCAAACAGCGCCGAAGCAGATCTGCTTCGGCGCTGTGGTGTTGTCTGCGGGGCGAATGCCGGGCGGCTAATGCGTTTCTGCGGCGGTGGACTTGGCCGCGCTGGCTGGTGCGGGGGAGCCGCTTTGGCGCAGGCGCGCGGCGCGCAGATACTTGCGGCGGATGTCCGCGAAGCTGTCGTGGGCTTCGGTGCGCGCGGCCGGGGTCAGGAACGAGGTGAGCTTCTTTTCCAGAATGTGCGTGTTGGTTTCGGTCTTAATGGCGCAGACGCCCTCGATGATGATGTGCTGGAGGAGCAGTTCGCGGTCGGTCTTGCTCCGGATGTTTTCGGCAATGGGTGAGAGCACGATGTTGCCGAGCAGAATGCCGTACAGCGTGGAGATGAGCGCGATGGGGATATAGCGCAGAACCTCGCCTGTGTCGCCAAGTCCGGTCAGCAGGCCGATAAGGCCGATGACGCTGCCTGCAAGGCCAAAGGCCGGGGCATAGGCGGCCATACAGCGGAAAATGCGTTCGTTGTGCTGCCTGCGCTGGCGGAAGAACATGCTTTCTGTGGTGAGAATCTCGCGGATTTCCTGATCCGGGTAGTTGTCTGCCAGCATGCGCAGGGCGTCGCGCAGGAAGTAGACGGTGGTCTGTTCCTCCATGCGCTCAAGGCTGGTCAGTCCGTCCATGCGCGAACGGATGGCCATATCCAGCAGGACGGAGATGACCTTGTCCGGATGCGTGCCCGGGGACTTGTAGGCTCCCCGCGCCACGGACCAAGCGATGCGTAGTTCGGAAAGCGGGTAGGACAGAAGAATTGCCGCGCATGTGCCCGACGTGACAACGAGGAACGCCTCCAGATTCAGGTAGACGCCAACGTGCCCCGTGAGGATGAACGAAACAAGAAAGATGATGCCGAAGAGACAGACGCCGATGATGTTCGCCCGTATCATGAGTGCTCCCTATCGGGTTGGTCCGGGCGCGAGAGTTCAATCTCCACCCTGCGGTTTCTGGCCTTGCCTTCCCCGGAGAGGTTGGGGGCGGCCGGTTTATACATGGAGTGTCCGCTGATGGTAACTTGCTCCGGCGCAACGCCGCGCCGCTCGGTCAGATAGCGGGCCACCTGTGTGGCGCGGGCGGTGGAGAGCTCCCAGTTGGTGGGGTACTTGGGAGTGTGCACCGGGTAGTTGTCCGTGTGGCCGTGCACGTGCACGTTGTACTTGGCCTTGGCGATGATGCCGGAGACCATGTCGAGAAAACGGCGGCCCTCGGGTTTGATGACGGCGTCCGTTCTGTCGAAAAGCATTGGTCCGTGCATGCTCAGGCGGATGACGTCCCCCTCCATCTCAATAGAAACGTTTTGAATGCCGGATTCGCCAACGACGGCCTTGCAGCGCTCAAAGAGTTGATGCGGGCCGGGGCTGGGATGGATGCCGGTTTTGGGGAAGGAATAGACGGGCACTTCGCCCTCGTGGCGGCCCAGTTCGTCTATGTCCTGCACGTTTTCGTGCTCTACATGCCCACGGAAGGCCAGCAGAAAGTCCCGCTTGGCGCTGGCGTAGACGAAAAGCACCGTAAACACGATGAACATGGTCATCATCAGGTCCGCCCATGGGATGGACCAATGGAACTGCGGCATATCGTCCGTGGGCGCAAAAGCGCGCTCCATTGCGTCAAGACTGTGACGCGCTCTGAAGTGCGAGGGCGCGGCGCCGGACTTGCCCGTCATGCTTTCGGCGGGGCCGGATGGCGGCGTCTGCCCGCTGCCCGCGGTGTTTTGTGGTGGTTGCTGTGACATTGACGCCCCTGTTGCTGGTGAATGGAGAGTTGCCTACCTCCTGCGCAGAAGCAAAAAGTGGTCCATGCGCGAAGAGGGCAGTCCATTCACCGGCTGTTGGGGCGTTTCGTCAAGGGCGGCAGGGTGTTGCCTGCCGCAGAAGAGGGAGGAATATTGGCTATTCGCCGAACTTTTCAAAGGGAACAGGGCGTGAGAAGAAAAATCCTTGCCCGTACTCGCAGTGCAGGCCAGAAAGCAACTCGCGCTGGTCTGCGCCCTCTACGCCCTCGGCGATGATGCTCATGCCAAGGCTGTGCCCAAGGGCGACCACGGCGCGGATGATGGGCGTGGTGTTGTGCGCCTCGGCAAGGCCGGACACGAAGGAGCGGTCAATCTTCAGCGTATCTACAGGGAAGCTGTGCAGATGCGACAGGGATGAGTAGCCGGTGCCGAAGTCGTCAATGGCGATGGTGATGCCCTGCTGGCGGAGCTTGGTGAACAGCTCGCGGGCGTGGTCCGGCGAGGTCATGGCCGCGGTTTCGGTGATTTCCAGCTTGAGGGCATGGGGCGGAACATTTGTTTCGCGGAGGATGGCCGCGATGTCGTCGGCGAGGGTGGTGCAGCTGAGCTGGACGCCGGAGAGGTTGACGCTCATGGTGAAGTCGCCGTCCGGGGCGGCCTTGTCCCGCAGGGCGGCGTATTGCTCACAGGCGCGGCGCAGGACGAACAGCCCGAGTGGCACGATAAGGCCAGTTTTTTCCGCGACGGAGATGAATTCGTCCGGCGGCAGCATGCCAAGGTCCGGATGATTCCAGCGGACAAGGGCCTCCGCGCCGCGGATGCGTCCCGAAGCCAACTCTACCAGCGGTTGGTAGTGCAGCACCAGTTCCTCGTTGTCCAGGGCGCGGCGCAGGTCGTTGGCAAGGCGCATGAAGCGCTGCGCGGAAATGTGCATGGCGCTGGAGAACACGGCGTGGCGTCCCGGACCATCCTGCTTGGCCTTGTGCAGGGCGGTGTCCGCGTCGCGCACGAGGGATTCACCGTCCATGCTTTCCCCCGCGCCGATGGCGATGCCGATGTAGGAGCTCAGATAAATGCCGTCGTCCGTTACGGGGAAGGGGCTGGCAAAGCGGCGCTGGATTTCCCGCGCAATGCCGATAGCCCGGGCCTTGTCCTCCACCTGCGGCAAAAAGGCCGCGAAAACGTCGCCACCGATGCGCGCCGGAACCATGCCGTAGGCCTTGAAGGAGCGCAGGCGCTCCGCTGCGGCGCGGATAACGGCGTCCCCGGTGGGGTGGCCGAGGCTCTCATTGACCAGCTTGAATTGCGCAAGGTCCAGCATGCACAGCACCGGGGACAACCCCTGTGCTAAGTGCTCAACATGACTGTTGATGGTGCGCACGAGGTTGGTGCGGTTGGGCAGGCCCGTCAGCGGGTCGAAATACGCCTGAAAGAGCAGCTGCTCTTCGGAGTCCTTGTGCCGCAGGATATTGGCGATGGTCTGCGAAGCGTGGATGAGAAATTCGCGCTCCGGCGCGTCGAAGCTGTGCGGCGCGTCCATGATGATGGTCAGCGCGCCGAGGAAGGTGTTGTCCTGCATCAGCGGGACGCAGGCTTCCTGATGTTCCACGGCGGTTTTGTCGCTGGTTTCACCCGGGGAACTGACAACGTGCAGAACCTCGCCGCAACGCAGGCAGGTCAGACCGGGATTGGGACCATTCCCGATATGCGGGCACATATACGGCTGCATGGAGCGCGAACCCCGGCTGGCTGCAAGATGGTAGCTGCCATCGTCCTGCGCAAGGAATATTCCGGCGCTGGCGCCTTCCTTGGCCCATGGCAGGGCCAGCAGAATGTCCAACGCGTGATTCAGGGTCGTTGTGGTGGACAGCGAGGCAAGGGACAGCCCCAGCAGTTTGTTCAGGGCTTCCTGAAAAAGATTGTCGCGCAGAAGCTCATGCGTGCGCTGCTCCACAAGGTCCTCAAGGTGGTCGAGGTACAGGCGGTTTAGCTGGCCCTGACTGCGCATGGTCAGGTGCAGGCGGATGCGCGCCAGAAGTTCCTGCGGCTGAAAGGGCTTGGCAATGAAGTCCACCGCGCCAAGTTCCTCAACGGTGCGCATCATAAGATTAGGGGCTGTGCAGTCGGACAGGATGAGGATGGGCAGGTCGCTTTCCGCGGCCTGCGAACGCAGCGCGCGGCAGGTGGCGGTGATGTCCTCGGGCGAGGCTCCTGCGTCCAGCACGACAAGGTCCGGCGGAAGCGCCGCAATGGAGCGGATAGCCTCGGCGTTGTCCGTCGCGTGGCGGACCGTATAGCCGGTCTGGTCCAGCAGGGCGGATGCAGGTGTTGCGCCGTGGCCAAGGAGGAGTATGGATTCGTGGATGTCGTGCATGAGCGGTCAGGAGCCTATGTAAAGCAAGGGAAATGTGTTGATTGTTCAATAATGACTGAATGTTCCAAGAAGGGCAAGGAAGCGGTCAGAAAAATTTCGACCCCCTTAGGGGAGGGCTTGCGGGGGCCGCGCCATTTCGTGTTCCGCAGTCCCCGGCGGAGGCAGTTGCGCCGCATTCTGCTCCGTCTGTGGCGGCATCTGGGCGGGCCTCGGCGCGTGGCTGGGCCGCGCGTCTTCCCTGTGCGGCTGTCCCGGAACAATATCCGTCAGCACGGCAAAGAAGCGCCCGACGATGACGCGGCTGGAGACCTGAACCGGAATCTTGCGTTCATCCGCCGTGACCCACACGAGCAATCGGGCGTCCTTGCTTTTTTTGAACACGCCGCCGATGTGTCGGAGCTCCGGTTCCACAACCCATGTGTCAAAGGTGCCAGCGGGCACGGTGAGCCGCTCCCTTCGCAAGACTGTGGCCCGGCCCATCACGCTTTTGACGCCGTCCGTGACCGGGGCGTACAGCTGCGCGCCTTTTTTCAGCGGCATGCGCCGAAACGCATAGAACACCGACAGCGGGTCGAACGTGCCGGGCAGGATGAGGATGGGGTCCTTGGGACCGTTGATGATGTTCGCGTACTGCGCCTGTCCCGTCTCCCACAGAAACGACACCGTGATGTCGCGTTTGTAGCTGCCCTCGCGCTGGCGCTGGGTGTAGTGCACGGATTTTTCAAGGTCCGGCGCCGTGTAGGCGTTCACCTCATCGCGCACGGTGTAGAAGATGTCCGCAAAGGCATTGGTCCACGCCTTCATACGAAAGTGCAACGCTGGCGCATCGTTTACCTGCGTGTGCGGCAGCACCTCCAGCGTGGCCGTTCCCGCGGGGATAGCCTCCCAGCGCAGGCTGTAGGTGAGCTTTTCGCCCGGAGCAAAGGGAAGGCGCGCCGCCGTGGCGCTTTGCGCCGCGGAGCCAAGGAATATGCACAAGGCAAGCGCTGTTCCCAGTATGTGCCGCATAACGTCCTCGTCCTCAGTGGTCCGTCAAAATCCTTGTCCCAGTGACGGGGCCCTTGTCAATACGAAATCGGCCGGAGCCTCCGCAAGGAAGCCCCGGCCGGGGTGCTCGTGGTGGGTGCGCCGCCGCTAGGACGGCTTGGAAATGGTGATAAAATGCTCCTGCATAGCCACGCCGCCGCCGGCGGGGTCGCATTTCTCAAGGCCGCCTTCCATCAGTTCCTGATCCGCAATGCCGCGGCTGGAGCGCGTCTCCGGCGGGAGCTTGTGCCCGAAGCCGTGCACCACAAAGGCCGCCTCCGGGTGGATGAAGTCCGTCACAAAGGCCACGGTGCGCGCGCTGTAGGAGCCGTTGGAAAGCTCCACCTCGTCGCCGTCCGCAATGCCCATCTCCGCCGCGCGTTTGGTATTGATCCACACGGGGTTGATGGGCATTTGCTCGTTGAGCATGGTGTTGTTGACGGTGTGCCCCTGCGTATGCAGTGCGCAGCGCCCAAACGCAATACGGAAACGGCCTTCCGGCGGGCGTTCCGGGCTTTCGTAGGGCTTCAGCGACGGCAGGTTCATGTCTTCCAGCTTCTCGCAGATGACTTCCAGCCGTCCTGACGGAGTGGGGAAGGAGTAGTCGTTCATGTCGCGGTACAGGGGCTTTTCCGCCAGCCAGACTTCGCCCGTTGCGTCAAAGTCCTCAACGCTGACGCCAGTGTCCGTCAGCTGGTAGTTCCACATATCCTCGGCGGAGTCGAAAGCGAGGGCGTCAAAGCCCATGCGCTTGGCAATGCCGCCCAGAATCTCCCAGTCCGCGCGGGTGTCGTAGCGCGGTTCAACAGCGCGGGCGCGGCGGAAGAAGTAGGACTTCAAGCCGTTTTTGGTCGCCAGCGGGGATTCACGCTCAAGGTAGGTGGACATGGGCAGCACGACGTCCGCATGCCATGAGGAATCGGACCAGCTGAACGTCGTCGCCACGATGAGGTCCAGCTTTTTCCAGATGTCCTTCACGCGTTGCTGGTCCGGCAGGGCGTGGAGCGGGTCGTGCCTATGGATGAAATACGCTTTGACGGGGTACGGGTCTTCGCTTTCGATGGCCTCGTATGCCTTGTTAATAAGGCCCGGTCCCGCGTCGATGTGCTTCAGCTTCCAGCCCGCGCCATCGGCGCGCTTTTCCTCGGGCTTGGGGAACAGGTCCGAGAACGCCTTCAGGCCTTTGCGGCCAAAGTCCTTGGGCTTGTTGACGATGGGCAGGCCGCCCTTGGCGCCAATGGATCCCAGCAGGGCGTTAATGAGGTAGATGCTGCGGCACACATAGAACGAATCCATGTACCGGGCCACCATCCAGCCGGGATGCCAGATGACAGCGGGCGCGGCCTTTTTCAGTTCCTTGACGAACTTCACAAGGTCGGTCGCCTTAATGCCCGTTTCTTCCTCCGCCCATTCCGGGGTGTACGGCTCAACGAACTTTGCCAGTTCGTCCAAATCCTTAATGTGGCGTTCGGCGTAGTCCGTATCGTACCACTTGTTGGTGATAAGGCAGTTGATTACCGCGAGGTTGAACGCATAGTCCGTGCCCGGCCGGATCATAAAGAAATTGTTCGCCTTGCTGGCCGAGATGTTTGCGCGGATGTCAATAACGCTCAGCTTGCCGCCAGCCGCCAGGCTGTCCAGCGCGCCGTTGACTTCCTTCACGTTGATGGCTTCAAACAGGTTGCGCGTTTGCAAGACGATATGCTTCGTGTTCTTGAAATCATACGCCACGCCCTTGCGCCCAAGGCCCATGACGGACTTTGCCGCGTGCAACACGTTGCGCGCGCACGATGCGTCGTGGTTACAGTAATTCGGCGAGCCCATCCCGCGCATGAACGCCTTGTGCAGGTCCGCAAACGGGCCACCACGGTCCGACCACAGCACACTGCGCGCGCCGTGCGTCTCAATGATGCCTTTCAATCTGTCGCAGATATAGTCCAGCGCTTCGTCCCACGTTACCCTACGCCATTTGCCTTCGCCACGTTCGCCTTCGCGAATCATGGGGAACTGCGGGCGCTCGCTGTCTTCATACAGCGCGCGTCCCGCGCCGCCGCGCGGACACAGACCACCAGCCATGCCGGGGTCGTGCGGGTTGCCTTGGATGAAACCGAGGGAGCCAGAGTCAACCTCGACCATAATCGGGCAGCGGACGCTGCACATGCCGCAAACGCTGTACACCTCTTTTGTGGGCATTGTGTGCTCTCCTGACGCGGTGATGGGACGGATGCCGTATCATGACGGCGGGCCGGACGTTGTGCCAGCGGACGCCCGGTCTGAGCCATCCGCGTGATAGTCGTTCTCCACACTCAACTACATGGTCGCATCCGCGACGCGCAAGGGTTTGTGGCCTTATCGTGAAAAAGTTCACGAACGGTGGCCACAATCGTCCAATATCCCGGTGGGCTACAGAAAAACCACCCGCCAAGGATTCATGCGACTGGGATGCGACAGCAAGTATGACGTAAACCGACCGCTTAGGGCAAGGGCAGAGTGCATCTCGCCGAAACTCATGGGCTTTGTGGTGCTCTGGGATAGGCCGGGTCGCAATGCGTGGGTCAAGAGGTTGCCTCCGGCGGTTTAAGGGGTGCGACCCCTTAAAAATCCCGAGGTTTTCGGGCTGGAAGCCAGCCCGAAAAAGGGGGTGGGTGGCGATGGCGGGAAGTGTGGGCAGTTGACCGCGTGGGTGCGGCGCCGGTGCGCGGGCCAGATAGAGGCCGCGTATGTGGCACGGCGTACTGGCGTATAAATGGGATCGTTAAGGGCCCACGGCCCTTGACCCTGCGGAGCAAAAAAAGAGCGGCCGGGTCGTAACGCGTGGGGTCAAGAGGGTGCCTCCGGCGGCTTAAGGGGCGCGGCCCCTTAAGAATCCCGAGGTTTTTGGGTCTGGAAGCCAGACCGAAAAAAGGGTGGGGTGGCGAAGGCGGGAGGTGTGGGCAGTTGCCCGCGTGGGTGCGGCGCCGGTGCGCAGACATGATAGAGGCCGCGTATGTGGCACGGCGAAGTGGCGTATAAACGGGATCGTTAAGGGCCCACGGCCCTTGACCCTGCGGAGCAAAAAAAGATCGGGGTATTGCGCCGGAGGCAAATGACCATAGGCGAGGCTGGGGGAGGCGTTGGCCCCGTGTGTGGGGCGCGCAAAAAGCCCCGCGTTTCGATCACCATGCGGTGAGGAAGCGCGGGGCTTTCATTGTGTGGCTCGTGGCGATTTAGTCGCAGAGGGCGGCCAGTTCTGGGCCGAGGTAGCCTCTTTCGTCTTCGCCGAGGATGCCGAGAGAGAGGCAGATGAGGGTCCAGAGGTGGACGGTCTTATAGCCCCCGCTAAAGTGGTGGGCGAGGTCCTCAATCTGCGAGTGGCAGTTGTGGCAGGGGGTGATGCAGTATGCGGCCCCTGTTGCCATGATCTGGTCGAACTTCTTCTTTCCGTAGGCGTGCCGCGCCTCGGTGTAGCCGGACTGGAGGAAGCCGCCTCCGCCACCGCAGCAATAGTTGTCTGCTTTATTCGGCCACATTTCGATGAGGTTCTCTTCACCGACCACGGATTTTACCACAAAGCGCAGGTCGTCTGCGAGGGGGTCGCCGAGGGTCTTCCGCACCATCTGACAGGGGTCCTGCAGGGTGAATTTGACTTTGGCGTCCTTGTTCCAGTCGGCGTTGACTGGGAGTTTTCCTTCGCGAATCCAGCGCGCGTACCACGGGATAATGCTGCTTAATTCGAAGTTGGCCTTAATGCCGAATTTTTTGAGTCCGGACCGGACTGCATAGAATTCGTGGCCTCACTCAGTGTTGAGCCAGACATTACAGCCCAGCTCATGAACAGCCTCCACTTTGGTTTGGACGTTTTCTGCCCATGCGGCGTCGTTTGCGGCGAACATGCAGTAGTTTTCTGCGGCCCATCCTTTATCGGAATAGGTCCAGTCCGCGCCGACCACGTCGAGAATTTTCCACAGGGGGATCATTTCTTCGGGCTCGGTAACGGGCTCGCGGGAGTTTTGGTTCACAAAAAAGTGCGCGCCCTTCTTATTGATGGGGGCCTTGAGTTCTGTATGGGCGGGCTGGGTCTCGTGGACTTCTTCCAGCACGTCCTCGACGACGAATCGGAAGTCTTCGGGCGAGGTGCCCATGGCGCTCATCGTGGGGGTGGAGAGGGCCATTTCGCAGGACTTGACGATGCCTTTGGGGCGCTTGTCGATGGGCCATGCGGCGCGGGCGTTGTAGACCAGCTGCGGGATGTCGATCTGCATGGGGCAGACGCTGACGCAACGCTGGCACATGGTGCACATCCAGACCCATGGCGTGGATGTGACTTCCTCGTCCAGACCAAGGGAGGCCATGCGCAGGAACTTGCGCGGGTCCATCCCTTCCAGCCCGGTGGCCGGACAGCCGGCGGAGCACTGCCCGCAGGTCAGGCACATGTTCAGATGCCCACCTTCGGGAAGGAGCTGCGCGACCTTGTCTTTGAAGGACTGATGTTTGTCGGATGTATTCATAGCGTTTGTCTCGGGTTTTGCTGCGTAGAGCGGTGGCGCAAAATCACTATAGACTCTTGGAACGGGATGCAAGGTTTTCCTTGTCGGGAGGTCCTTGTGGGTTCGGCGCGTCTGGAAAATTTTTTGGTGAATTTCGTGAAATTTTCAAAAGAAACGAAAGAGCGTGCAAGGGGGCGGCACTATTGGCAAGCGAACTGGAGTGGTCCTGTTGTGTGAATAGAGTGCAATAGCAGGGGTGGGACAAGGAAAAAGTGACGCCTGGCTGACATGGGGATGGGGCGTCAGTGCAAAACGACGCAAGTTTATAGCAATAAGCCTGTGATTTGACATTGTAAAGGCCTTTTTCCATTTGTGAACGGATGATCGAAGTGGACGCTCTTGACACGGGGAATACAAATGTGATTTCGACATAATAACCCGGAAAAATCAGTAACTCGGGTTGTATCGGATGCGGAAGGTTCTGATGCCGATTCCCATCGTGTTCCTTTGCATAGGTGCTTTAGCCACAAGGAGTAGCGGCCGATGGTCTTTACATGGTTGAATCTGGCGATCCTGTTGGCACTGCTGTTCGGATTTACGTTCGCAGCGGGGCCTATACTGGGTGCCTTGCTCCTCTCCCCCAAGTACCGGCGCGGCGCAATAGGCATGCCGTACGAGTGCGGTATGCAGCCCTACGGTTCTCCCAGCTGGGTGCGCTTTGGCATCAACTATTACGTCTACGCCCTTCTCTTTCTCGCCTTTGACGTGGACGTTCTCTACCTGTTCCCCGTTGCGGCGTATTACCCGTTTAGTTTCGGCTGGTGGCCGCTCATCAAGGTGACGATCTTCATCGTCGTTCTGGCGCTTGGCTGCGTCTACTTCTGGAAGAAAGGGGTGTTCGAATGGCCGCGGAAGATTTCGTTCTAAGGAAGGCGGAGATCGGCACAGAGCCGCCTCTGGTGAATCTGGAACTCACCAACAAGATTTTGGACGTCTGCCGCGCCATGTCGCTGTGGCCCATGACGTTCGGTCTGGCCTGCTGCGCCATTGAGATGATGTCCACCGGCATGGCGCGGTTCGACATTTCGCGCTTTGGCGCGGAGGTGTTCCGGCCCTCGCCGCGGCAGTCGGACCTGATGATTGTGGCGGGCACCGTCTCCAAGAAAATGGCCCCGGCCCTTGTCCGCCTGTACGAGCAGATGCCAGCCCCCAAGTACGTTATCGCCATGGGCAACTGCGCCATCAGTGGCGGGCCGTTCAAGTTCAAGGGGCAGTACGGCATCATCGAGGGCGTGGACCAGCTTATCCCTGTGGATGTGTACGTTCCGGGCTGTCCGCCGCGCCCCGAGGGGCTGCTGGAGGGCCTGTTCAAGTTGCAGGAAAAGATGACCGGTCGCCGCTGGTGGCCCGAGCCGCCGACAGGGGAGGAGTAGATGAGCATGCAGTGGCTTGAGGAAATGAGCACCGTCTGCAACGCCATGTGCGACCCGGACGTCTGCGGGCAGAACTGGCGGCTTGTGCTGGAGCCGGTGCAGCTGCGCCGCGCGGCGCGCCGCATGCTGGCAGAGGGCTATTTTCTGGAAGATATCACCTGTCTGGATATGAAAGAGGGCATCGTCGTCCTCTATCATTTTGACCGGTACTCGGCGCACGGGCGCATCACCCTCAAGGTGGTGCTGCCGCACGACGCCGCGCAGGTGCCGTCCATTGCGGGCATCTATCAGGGCGCGGAGTGGCACGAGCGCGAGTGCATGGACTTCTACGCCGTGACCTTTACCGGCAATCCCAACCCCAGCCGCCTGCTTTTGCCTGACGACATGGACGAAAAGCCGCTCATGAAGCCGGAAAAGAAGCGCGTGAGCATGCTGGAGGTCTTTTGCATCACGGATTTGGTGCACTGCTCGACGGACCACCCTGTGGCCAAGGCCATGGAGGAAAAGTTCGCCGCCATGAAGGAAGAGCAGGCCAAGGCCGAAGCCGAAGCTGCTGCTGAAGCAGAGGCCGCACCGGCAGAGGATGCCAAGAGCGAGTAGGGCTGGGACTGCGGCATGGGCCGGAGGCGAGAGCGGAGCACGTTGAACAAGGGATGACGCCATATGCTGAAAATGGATGAAAGGTTGCATGGTGACTCCTACTGCCGGCATTTCGAGCAGGGGCCGGACAGGGATACCATGATCATCAACATGGGGCCGCAGCACCCCTCGACCCACGGCGTTCTGCGCATCGTGTGCGAGCTGGACGGCGAGTATATCCGCCGCGCCGAGCCTGTGCTTGGCTACATCCACCGCATGCATGAAAAGATGGGCGAAACCAAGACGTGGTGGCAGTTCCTGCCCAATACGGGCCGTGCGGATTACCTGCACGCCATGGCTTGGGGCCACACGTATGTGCTGGCGGTGGAGCGGCTGGCGGGCATCGAGGTGCCGGAGCGCGCCGAGTACCTGCGGGTCATCGCCACCGAGCTGAACCGCATCGCCTCGCACCTGCTCTGGTGGGGCGCGTATCTGCTGGACCTTGGCGCGTTCACCCCCATCATGTACGCCTTTGCGGACCGCGAAATCATTCAGGATCTTCTGCAGGAGCCGACCGGCTCCCGCCTGACCTACTGCTACCACCGATTCGGCGGCGTTAAGGCCGACGTGAGCGACTCCTTCATCGAGGGCGTGCGCGACTTTGTGCGCTACGAGCGCGAGCGCTTCCCCATGTACAAGGACCTTGTCACGGACAACATCATCCTGCGCAAGCGCGTGGAGGGCATCGGCGTCATCGACGAAGACTGCTGCCGCCGCTACGGCGCGACAGGACCCGTGGCGCGTGGGTCGGGCCTTGACTACGACTGCCGCCGCGACGAGCCGTACTCCATCTATGACCGCTTTGACTTTTCCATCCCCGTGTACACGCAGGGCGACGCTCTGGCGCGGTACATGGTCCGCCTGGAGGAGATGGAGCAGAGCCTGCGCATCATCGAACAGGCGCTGGACCAACTCCCCAAGGCCGACGGCAAGCACATCGCCAAGAAGGCGCCCAAGCCCAGCTTCAAGGCTCCGGCTGGCGAATCCTACGCCGCCACCGAGGGCGGACGCGGCAAGATCGGCATCTATGTGGTCAGCGACGGCTCCAAGACGCCGTATCGCATCAGACTGCGCGCGCCGGGCTACAGCAACCTGAGCCTGTTTGCCGAGGTGGCGCAGGGCTCCCTGCTGGCGGACGCCGTGTCCATTCTGGGCAGCCTTGACCTTGTTATCCCGGAGATCGACCGATGAACACAGCCGAGATGATCTACGGAATTCCCCTGCCGCTTTTTCAGATCGTCGTGGGCCTTGTCCTACTGGCGGCCTTCGTGGGCGTGAACGCCGTGCTCCTTGTGTGGATGGAGCGCAAGGTTGCCGGTCACTTCCAGCGGCGTCCGGGACCCTTTGAGGTAGGCCCGCATGGTCTGCTCCAGACCGTGGCCGACGCCGTGAAGCTGATCGCCAAGCAGCTGTTCGTGCCCGAAGGGGCAGACCGGTGGCTATTCTGGGCCGCGCCGTTTTTGGCGTTTTTGCCGGTGTTCGTGACCCTGCTCCCCATCCCATGGGGTGACATGCTGGTGGTGCAGAAGGCCAACCTCGGCATTTTGCTGATTCTGGCCTTTGCGGGCATCGGGGTCCTGTCTCTGTGTTTGGCGGGCTGGGCCTCCAACAACAAGTGGTCGCTCCTTGGCGCGGCGCGCGCCGTGGCGCAGAGCGTGGCGTATGAAATTCCTATGCTGTTGGCCGTCCTGTCCGTTGTGATGATGACGGGCACCCTGAATCTGTCCGAAGTGGTGGAGGCGCAGGGGAGCTGGCCATGGCAGTGGCTGGCGGCCTCTCAGCCCCTGGCCTTCGTCATCTACTTTACCTGCGCGGTGGCCGAGACAAACCGTGCCCCCTTTGACCTGCCGGAGGCCGAATCCGAGCTGACGGCGGGTTTCCACACCGAATACTCGGGCATGGGCTTTGGCCTGTTCTTCCTTGCTGAGTACGCCAACATGATTGTGGTGAGTGGCGTGGCCGCGGCCCTGTTCCTTGGCGGCTGGCGCGGTCCGGGTATGGACGGCGTGTGGTGGTTCCTCATCAAGGTCTACGCGCTCATCTTTGTGATGATGTGGTTCCGCTGGACGTACCCCCGCGTGCGGTTCGACCAGCTGTTGAATCTGGCGTGGAAGTGGCTGATACCGCTGGCCATCATCAACCTGCTTGTTACCGCCGTGTTGGTGAAGCTGTTCTCCATCAACTATTACGTCTAGCCGCAGCACCCGCCGCCCTAAGCGGGCGGCGACGACCGTAGCGAGGTGTCCGAACCGATGAACGCGTGCAAGTCCGTCAAGACGATGAGAGACACGGTAAAGGGCCTGTGGAGTCTGCTCGTGGGCTTGCGGGTGACGGGACAGAACTTTGTCCGTCCGCAGCTGACGGTGCACTACCCGCGCAAGACCGTCGACAATATCCATACCTATCACGGGCATATCGAACTGGTGGGCAAGCCCAAGGAGCCGGCAGTGCCCAAGTGCATCTGCTGCATGCTGTGCGTCACCAGCTGCCCCTCAGGCTGCATCTCCGTGATCAAGAAGAAGGAGCCAAAGCCCGCCGCCAAGGAAGGACCGGAAGCCCCCAAGGAAATGGTGGGCGAGGTGAAGGGCAAAACGGAGCCGCCCAAGAAGAAGCCTGTCAAAACGCCGTCCAAGTGGAAGCTGGACTACAACCTGTGCAGCCTGTGCGGCACCTGCGTGGAGGTCTGTCCGGTGAAGTCCATCCGCTTCTCCACGGACGTCTATCTGGCCGGGTACGAGCGAAACGACTTTGAATACGACCTTCTGGCCCGCCTGCGTGAGCAGGCCGGAGAGGGTGGCGCGGACGAGGAATAGGGGCGCGGTCCCAGGCGGTCGGCAATTATTCCAACCAACGCGCGCAACCTGCGCGCATAGCAGAGGAAGGCCTGATACTCGATGGATACCCTGATCTTCGCCAAGATGCTCTTTGCCCTGTATACCGTGGTCATACTGCTGGGCGGCCTTATGGCCGTGCTCGCGCGTGACCTGGTTCGGGCCATGGTCGGGCTGGTGCTGACCATGTTCGGTGTGGCCGGGATGTATCTGGTCATGAATGCACCCTTCATCGCGCTGATGCAGCTGCTTATCTACGTTGGCGCGGTGGTTGTCCTTATCTTTTTCGCCATCATGCTGACCCGCGCACCTGCTGGCGCGGAGGAGCGCCAATCCCGCAGCGCGCGCCAGACTGTACTGGCCCTGCTGGCCGGCATCGCTCCGGCGGTGATGCTGGCGCTCATCTGCATCAAGGTGCCGCAGGTGTCCATCGGCAGTCCGGCCGAGGTCGGCATCCAGCAGCTTGGGCGGGGGCTCATGCAGGACTACATCCTCGCGTTTGAACTTATTTCCGTTGTGCTGCTTGTGGCCATGGCCGGAGCCGTGGTGCTGGCATGGGAGAGGAGGAAGGCACGATGACACCGCTGGTCCTGTATCAACTTGTGGCGCTTGCCCTTTTGGGCATTGGCCTGTTTGGCATCATACACCGGCGGAGCTTGGTGGGCATGCTCATCAGTGTGGAACTGATGCTCAACGGTGCGGGGCTGTCCATTGTGGCGGCCGGACAGTTGACCCCGGCAAATGCGACGCTGGCCCAATTGTCCACCCTGCTCGTCATGGGCCTTGCCGCTGCCGAAGCGACACTTGTGCTGGCCATCATCCTGGTGGTGGTCAAGCGCTTCGGCGGCGAGGACAGCCAGGAAATCTCCGAACTGAAGGGGTAGTAGGCACATGCCAGAGTACATCGAGAGCTATCGCCTCCTGATTCCGCTTGTTGCGACGCTTGTCGCACCCTTCCTGATTTGGTTCATGCGCAGCGACCAGAACGCGCGCGAGGGCGTCAGCTTCGTGGCCGCGGCAGTGGCCTTCGCCGGCATGGCGAGCTTCATCCCCTCCGTTCTCAAGGGCACCATCTGGACCCTGACGCTCTTCACGCTGCTGGACGGCATTTACGTGAAGTTCTGCGTGGACGGGCTGACGCTCATCTTTGGGCTGATCGCCACGTTCCTGTGGTTCTGGGTCACCAGCTACAACATCGGCTACATGCGCTCCCTCAATGAACACGCGCAGACGCGCTACTATTTCTGCTTCGCCATCGCCATCTTCGGTGCGGTGGGTGTGGCTATGAGCGCCAACGTCTTCACCCTGTATCTCTTCTACGAGATTATCTCGGTGTTCACGTATCCGCTGGTTGCGCACCATCAGGATGACGAGGCCTTTAACGGAGCGCGGAAGTACTTTGTGTACCTCATCGGTACGTCCAAGCTGTTCTTCCTGCCCGCCATGGTCATGACCTATGTGCTGTGCGGCACGCTGGACTTCCACCTTGGCGACGTGGTGCAGGGCATGTTCCCGGCGCAGGTGGTGGCGGAACATCCCATCGCCGTCACCGTGACCTATGTCCTCTACATTGCTGGCCTCGCCAAGGCCGCGCTGATGCCGTTTCACAACTGGTTGCCATCGGCCATGGTCGCCCCGACGCCTGTCTCGGCACTGCTGCACGCGGTGGCGGTTGTTAAGGCGGGCGTGTTCTCCGTGTCCCGCGTGGTGCTCTCCGGCTTTGGCGTGGACGTGATGGACAAGCTCTTCCTCGGCATACCAACGGCCTATTTGGCGGCCTTCACCATTGTGGCGGCCTCGCTTATTGCCCTGACTAAGGACGATATCAAGGCGCGGCTGGCATACTCGACGGTCAGTCAGTTGTCGTACATCGTCATTGGCGTGTGCATGCTGACGCCACTGGCGGTGCAGGGCGGGCTGGCGCATATTGCGCACCATGCGTTTTCCAAAATCACACTCTTTATGGGCGCTGGCGCCATCTACGTGGTGGCCCACACCAAGAAGATCAGCGACATGGGGGGATATGGCCGCAGAATGCCATGGACCTTCGGCGCGTTTGCCGTGGCCTCGTTATCCATGATTGGCGTGCCACCGGTCTGCGGATTCGTCAGTAAGTGGTACATGATCAACGGCGCGGTGGACATCAACCGCATGGTGCTGCTGTGTGCGCTGCTGGCCTCCACGCTGCTGAACGCGGGCTACTTCGCGCCTATCACGTTCCAAGCATTCTTTGGCAAGCCCAAGGACGCACAGGCCGTCGCGGAATTGCACGAGGCGCCCATGGTTATGGTGGTGCCCCTGTGCCTGACCGCGGCGATGAGTGTGATTCTTGGCCTGTATCCCCAGATATTCATGAACTTTATCACGGTCTTCGGAGGGTACTAGTCCATGCTCAAGGAAAGGATAGGCAACTGGCTGTCCTGGCAGCGGATGCGTGCGGGGGCGTGGAAGAAGGCGCTCTTTGTGACGCTGGGCATCCTTGTGGCCCTCAACTTCTTCATCCATCCGCATGAGCCGCACTTCGGTCTGGACCGGTATCCCGGATTCTGGGCGGTGTTCGGCTGTGGATTTGCCGTGGTCATGACCGTGATTCTCAAAAAGATCGTCTTCCCAATCTTAGGCAAGCCCGAGGACTACTATGACAGAGACGAGTAGCTTCCTGCATCCCACCATCTGGTTCTTTGGCGTGGCGGCGCTCATTGCCGTGTGGCCGCGCAGCGGGTGGAAGTGGATGCTCATTGCGGCACCGCTGTTGGCCATCGCCAGCGTCCTGAGCATGGAACCGGGCGTGTACATGCCCCTGCACTACCTGTGGAGCGATGAGCCCTTGGTGCTTGGCCGGGTGGACAAGCTGTCGGTCATCTTCGCGCATGTGTTTGCGGTGCAGGCGCTTATTGGGTTCATCTTCGCCCTGCACCTCAAGGAGAAATACCAGCACATCGCGGCGGCCATGTATGTGGGCGGCGCGTTTGGCTGTGTGTTTGCCGGGGACTACTTTACCCTGTTCATCTTCTGGGAAGTTATGTCCGTGGCGTCCACCTTCCTTGTGTGGCTGAATGACAATCCAGCCTCGACGCGGGCGGGCTTTCGGTACTTCCTGTTCCATACCCTTGGCGGGCTGTTCCTGCTTGGCGGGTTGCTCCTGCGGTACTGGGACCTTGGCACCTTCGCCTTTACGGCCATCGACCCGAGCACCGCGCAGTACTACGACTGGATTATCCTTCTCGGCTTCTGCGTTAACGCCGCTGTGGTGCCGCTGCACGCATGGCTGCCAGACGCCTACCCCGAAGGCACGGTGACCGGCTCCGTGTTCATGAGCGCCTACACTACCAAGACGGCGGTGTACGTCCTTGCACGGGCCTTCGCGTCCTGGGAGATTCTGGCGGTGATGGGCGTGGTGATGGCGCTGTACGGTGTTTTCTACGCGACAATCGAGAACAACGCGCGGCGGATTTTGGCCTACCACATCGTCTCGCAGGTGGGGTACATGGTGGCGGGTATCGGCATAGGCACGGCCATGACGCTGAACGGCGCATGCGCCCACGCCTACGCCCATATCCTTTATAAGGGCCTGCTGTTCATGAGCGCGGGCACCATCCTGTACGCCACGGGTACGGCCAAGCTCACGGAGCTTGGCGGACTCGCCTCACGCATGCCGTTGGTGATGATTTGCTATGTGGTGGCGGGGCTGTCCATCTCGGGCATGCCCTTCTTCAACGGCTTCGTCTCCAAGACCATGACCATCGCCGGCGCGGCGGAAGCGCATCATACGTGGCTGGCGCTGGGGATGGAAATTGCCGCAGTGGGCACGTTCCTCTCCGTTGGCATCAAGCTGCCGTACTTCGCCTTCTGGGGCGGCAAGCCTGAAGACAAAACCAGAAAGCTGAATCCCATCCCCAAGAATATGTACATCGCCATGTTCCTGAGCAGCGCGCTGTGCTTCGTCATGGGCGTGTACCCGCAGATGCTCTATGATCTGCTGCCCTACGCGGTCACCGGCGCGCACCATGGCGTCCCGGAAGTGGTGCACAACCTCGTCTCCTTTGACGTCGGCTACGTGCCCTACACCCCGTGGCACCTGCTGCAGGCCTTTATGCTGCTTGGGTTCACCGGGCTTGGCTTCTACTACATGCGGAATATCATCAAGCCGCATCCGTCGCGGAACTTGGACTTTGACTGGGTGTACCGGCTGGCTGGCAAGCTGGCCATGTGGGTCATCTGCTGGCCGTTGGCCATCATCGACGGCGTGTGGACCAAGGTCTACCGCGTGGTGGGGCTGCGGGGGCTGATGGCCTTTGCCGCCTCGGCGGGATGGTTCGACGTTAAGGCCATCGACGGCGTGGTGGACGGAACGGCCTACACGGTGCGCGGCGTGGGACGCGGCGCAGCCAAGGGGCAGACCGGACGCCTTCAGGATTATCTGGCCTTTGCAATCTTGTTGGGACTCGGCATCTTCGCCGTGGTCTGGTTCTGGGCCTAGGCCCAAAGACACGGAGCGGACTCGTATGATCGAAGCAGGGTATCCGGTTCTGACGTATCTCATCTTCTTCCCGCTTGTTGCGGCGGTGCTGCTTGCGTTTTTCCGCACCGAGTGCATGGTCCGCTGGTTTACGCTGGTTGTTGGGCTGTGTGAGCTGCTGCTGGCGGCTCCGCTCTTCAATTTCAAGCTGGGCGTGGCGTCCATGCAGTTTGAGGAAGTGGTGCCGTGGGTGGAGCAGTGGAACCTGAACTACCATCTGGGCGTGGACGGCATCAGCCTGTTTATGGTGCTGTTGACCATCTTGCTGCTGCCGCTGTGCACCCTGTGCTCGTGGAAGTACATCTCCAGCCGCGTGAAGGAATTTCACGTCTGCCTGCTGCTGATGACGGCGGCGTGCGTGGGCGTGTTCGTGGCGCTGGACTTTGTGCTGTTCTACCTGTTCTGGGAAGCCATGCTGGTGCCGATGTACCTGCTTATCGCCGTGTGGGGTGGCCCGCGCAGGCGGTATGCGTCCATCAAGTTCTTTCTGTACACACTGGCCGGGTCCACGCTGCTTTTGGTGGCTATTGTCGCCTTCTACCATCAGACCGGGACCTTCTCCATTCCGGAGCTGATGCAGGGGCAGTACTCCTTTACCTTCCAGTTCTGGGCCTTTCTTGCCATGGCTTTGGCCTTTGCCATCAAGTGCCCCATGTTCCCGTTCCACACCTGGCTGCCTGCCGCGCACGTTGAGGCCCCGGCGGCCGGGTCTGTGTATCTGGCGTCCGTGCTGCTGAAGATGGGCACCTATGGGTTCCTGCGCTTCTGCCTGCCGCTGACGCCTGCCGCCAGTGAATACTTTGCCCCGATGATGATTGCCATTTCGCTGGCAAGCATCCTGTACGGCGGATTTGCCGCCCTTGGGCAAAACGACATGAAGAAGCTTATCGCCTACTCCTCAGTGGGACATATGGGCTTTGTGACCCTTGGCATCTTCCTCTTCAATGTCCGGGGCGTGGAGGGCGCCCTGATGCAGATGCTGAACCACGGCATCACCACCGGCGCGCTGTTTATGCTCGTCGGTGCGGTGTACGAGCGCAGCCACAGCCGCGAGATTAAGGACAACCTTGGCCTTGGCAAGTTCCTGCCCATCTATATGGGCTTCTTTGGGCTGTTCACGCTGTCCAGCTTTGGCTTTCCGGGGACGAACAGTTTCGTTGGCGAAGCCTTGGTGCTGTTTGGCGCGTTTGAGGCCAACTACTGGGTGGGCGGCATCGCCATCCCCGGCGCGCTGATTGCGGCGGCATACATGCTGCGCCTCGGCCTCAAGATGGCGTGGGGACGGCCCTCGTCCGTGCCGTCCGGCCACTTCTGGGACCTTGGCATCCGCGAGTGGGTGTACCTTGCGCCGCTGGCGGCGCTGGTGCTGTACATCGGCCTTGCGCCCACGCTGTGCCTGAAGGTTGTGGACCCCTCCATTGAGAAGCTGCTTTCGGACTTCCGCGTCCGCTCGGCGCAGATTCCTGCCGAAGCGCGGACGCTGGCCGATTATGCGCCAGAACTGCCGGTAGTGGTGGCCGAGCAGTAACGGACTGATGCACGTCACGATGCGGCGGGCGGCCTAAGGCCGCCGCGACGCAGGAGCCGTAAACAGGAGTAATGCAAGTGTCCATACGCCCCGACCTGTTCTTGCCGGAACTTTTCCAAATCGTGATTCTTCTGGTGCTGTTCGCCCAGAGCATCAGCCGCCATTCCACGCTGCGCAATGACGCATCGTGGGTGCCGTGGGGTGCCGCGGTTGGCGTGGCCGTCTCCTTTGCCGCCATGACGGCGCAGGGGCAGCTGTTCCACGGTGCGTACCGGGTGGACATGATGTCTCAATTCTTCAAGCTGGCCATTGCCGTGGGCTTTTTTATCGGCACGCTCAATGCCGTACGCCAGCCCACGCTGGAGAAGGACAAGGAAAGCGACTACTTCCTGTTCCTTGGGTTTTCGGCCCTTGGCCTGATGTTCCTCGCGTCCAGTGCGGAACTCATTACCATTTATGTGGCGCTGGAGATTTCCTCCTACTCGCTGTACGCCATCATCCCCATCCGCGCGAAGGAGCGTAGCGCAGCGGAAGCGGGCATCAAGTACATCCTGTTTGGCGCGGTAGCCACGGCGGTTTCGCTGTATGGGCTGTCGTACATTTTGGCCTCGCAGCACTCCAGCTACCTTGTGGACCTTGCGCAGGCGGACTGGTCGTGGGCCAATAATCCCATGGCCGTTGTGGGCCTGTCCCTGTTCCTTGCGGGCATGTTCTACAAGCTGGCGCTGTTTCCCTTCCACTTCTGGTGCCCGGATGTGTACGAGGGCGCCAGCAACGAGACGGCGGCCTACGTGGCAACCCTGCCCAAGCTGGGCGCGGTGGTTGTGCTGGTGCGCCTTGCCGCGCTGCTGACTCCGGGTATGGAGGTGACGCTGATTTTCGCCATCCTTGGCGCGGTGTCCATGACCTTTGGCAACCTCTCCGCTCTTGTACAGCGCGATGTAAAGCGCATGCTGGGCTATTCCAGCGTGTCCCACGCCGGATATGTGATGCTGGGCCTTGTGGCGGGTACGGCGCAGGGCCTTGCCGCCGCCGCGTTTTACAGTCTGGTGTATATCCTTATGAACCTGACGTGCTTCTGGGTCATCTGCAAGACCAGCGAGGACGGGCGCAACGTGAAGCTGGATGACCTGAACGGCCTGTACCGGCGCTCGCCGTATATGGCCATGGTGCTGGCCGTGGCCGCGTTTGCCCTTGTTGGCTTGCCGCCTACGGCCGGGTTCATCGGAAAGTTCTTCCTGCTGACCAGCGCGTGGAACCACGGCTACAACTGGTTCGTCATCGTGGCGGCAGTGAACACGGCCATCGCCATCTATTACTATCTGAGTCTGGTGCGCCACGCGTACACTGTGGAGCCAGAAGACGCCGCGCGGCTGGAGCCTGTGGACGAAGGCCCCATGACCCGCGTGTGGGGGACGGTGCTCGCCGCCGCCATCCTGCTCCTTGGCGCGGTGCCCGGTCCGGTCTTTGAGTTTGCCGCCGAAGCTGGGCGTCAGCTTATGCGGTAAACGGCAGGGGAAACGACGTGCCCTCAAGGCCACACAACGGGACCAGCGAGCAGAACTGGCCCAAAACCGGGGAATAGAGCCGTATGCAGACAGCTGACGCAGTGAACCGCTTCGGGCGAGAAAGGACATCCTTCCAGGCAGGGCGACAAGCCCCAGCCGGAGGCGCTGGCCCCATCCGCGCCGCGCTCCCTGCCCCCGGACAATTTGCCGTTCCATGACCGCCAGTGCGCGGTACGGAGCTGGAATGCGGCGAGAAATACGAGAACAGAGAGGCAGGCCGGACCGAAGGGTTCGGTCTGCTGTTGTATGGCGGGGGAGGGCGGTTGCGGCTTTCCAAAGCGAAAACTGCCGCATGCCGGTGGTTTGGACGACTGCGGTGAAAAAAGGAACGTGTTGCCCTTTATACTTAAGCTGAAACGCAAACCATGATAGACATACAGGAATCTGCGAGCCTTTGTCGGCTGGCGGACACGCTTGGTTCCGGGTGAAATGTAAAGGGGTTTTTTTGCCATGTGAAAGATATCACATGCACATGCGGCCTCATTGACCTTGGCTCAAGCAACTGATTTAACCGCCTAGACTCAGACGGACGCCTACGCCGCAGGGACGCTTGCGGCACTGTTGGCGCCGGTGTGAAGGCCTTCAGTTTTTCATCCAGAGACGGGAGGGATGCTCCGTGAGCAAGTACATGATCAAGACCAACCAGGACCGGTGCATTAGCTGTAATGCCTGTGAGGTGCATTGCAAGCAAAAAAACGCCGTGCCTCCGGGTGCGCGTCTGGGGCAGATGGTGACGGTAGGTCCGCTGAAAAAGGCGGGCAAGCCCAAGATCATGAACCTGTTCATGCCATGCTTCCACTGCGAGCAACCCTGGTGTGTTGCGGCCTGTCCCACCGAGGCTATGCAACGCCGCGAAGACGGCATCGTTTTTGTGGATCAGGAGCTGTGCGTTGGGTGCAAGGCATGCATCATCGCCTGTCCCTGGAACATCCCGCAGTGGGACGAGACCACGGGCAAGGTTCTGAAATGCGACCTGTGCATGGACAGAATCGACCGCGGCCTTGAGCCTGCTTGCGTTACGGCATGCACCACGCATGCGCTGGAGTTCGTGTCGCCGAATGCGGCATCTCGCACGGCACGAGAGCGACACGGGCAGAAGATGTTGCTGAAGCGCGCTTTGCGCTAACCGTTGTTTTTCTTCTTTCAACCTTTAAGGAGGGTGGCACTGTGAAATTCAAGTCCAACCACGCATTCCTCGCACTGTTCGCCATTGCCGTGGTGCTGTGCACGCAGGAAGCGGCATGGGCCGATCGCCTGACCGACGCTGTGAGCCAGGCCATCGCAGCCGACAAGCTCGACCCCAACGCCGCCAAGGGATACCTCGGCATCCCCGGCGCACCTAACCTCAACGCCCTGATCGGCCTCGTATGGGCCATCTGGGTTGGCTGGATCTTCTCCACCGTCGGCGCGTTCGGCGGCATTATGGCCGGTGTTGGTCACATCACCATTTACGGCCTTGGCGACTACGCAAAGGGCTTCGGCAAAAAGATGGCCATCAACAAGGTCGTCACCGACTCCATCCGCGTGTCCAACCAGTGGCTGGTGGGTTGCTCCGCCGCGCTGTCCACGTTCAACTACTACCGCGCCGGCCGTCTGGTTGCCCCTCTGGGCATCGCGCTGGCCATCGGTTCCGTGGCTGGTTCCTGGCTGGTGCCGTGGCTGACCGCCGGTAAGATCAGCCTGAAGTCCTACCTCGGCTACTTCGGCCTCTTCGTCCTGTTCCTTGGCTGCTACCTCTTCTACGAGACCACGCCCAAGGCCCAGAACAAGAAGAAGGAAGCCAAGGCAGCCGCCAAGGCCTTTGAAGACAGCGTGAAGACCGGTAACGTGGACATGTCCTCCCAGGGCGTTAAGGTGAAGACCTTCACCCTGACCCGTTGCGAGTTCACCTTCTTCGGCGTCGAGTTCCACTTCAACCCGCTCATCCCGGTTGTTGGTGGCTTCTTCATCGCCGCTCTTGCCTCCTTCCTCGGTGTTGGTGGCGGCTTCCTGCTCGTGCCGTTCCTGACCTCCGTGGCTGGCCTGCCCATGTACCTTGTGGCTGGCACCTCCGCCATGGCTGTGTTCATCGGCATGATCAACTCCATCGCCTCCTACATGGTCCTGAAGGGAACGCCCGTACAGTGGAGCCTCATCGGTGCCGAGCTTATCGGTATCGTCATCGGTTCCATGATTGGACCGCGCACCTCCAAGTACATCCCCGACGTCTGGCTGAAGCGCCTGTTCGTCGTGCTGGCCCTGTACGTTGGTCTGCGCTACTGCTCCAAGGGCTTCCTCGGCTTCAGCATCCTGCCTCCCTTCTAGGCGAGTGCACGCCCTGTAAAGCGAGACCCTACCCGGGCCGGCCGGTATTTACCGGCCGGCCCTTTTTCCGCCCTGCGCCGCCCTTGTGCGGGGCGGCAAGACATCGTACAAAAGAGGTCCGCGGACTTTCCGCGTAAGACCACGCCCTGAGAGGAAGACGTGTTAGCATCCTTCGACAGCCTCAATTATCTTTTTGACCCGGTGTTCATCCCCCTGTTCCGGCTGCCCCTTGAGCCGCTGACAGCCTATTTTGTGGGGATGTTTCTGCTGGTGCTTCTGTGCACGGTGGTGGGGGAACTGTCTCTGGCCGGTACATACTTCCTCAACCGCAAGCACTTTGCCAAAATCAATCAGGACATGATTCGTCAGCACAACCTGTCCGTGCAGGCCATCTGCGAAAAGGACAAGGCCAGCTACAAGGCCTGCAACTCGCTGGCGAATGAAGCCTTTGGGCAAAATTTCTTTTCCCACATAGCGCTGTTTGCCTCCAGCCTGTGGCCTGTGCCCTTTGCCCTCGGCTGGATGGTGATGCGCTTTTCCGAAGTGACCTTCCCGCTGCCGTTTACCATTCCGGCCATCGGCAACGAAGTGGGCAACAACTTTATCTTTATTCCGCTGTACGTCGCCGTGCGCGTGGGCTTTGCGAAGCTCAAGCCCTACCTGCCGGTGTTTAAGCAGATTTTGCAGGCCATCAAGGACAACGAGGACCCCGGCGAGAATCTGGTCTCGTGGTCCGAATTGTACGACGGCAAGAAGAAAGACGCCCCCGGCGCGGGAGCCCCGGACAAGGCCTAGGCGTTCCGGCGCTCCATCCGCCCCGGCAAGGAGATGCGGATGCACGAAACAAGTCTTGGTCAGGTGGTTCGGGACTACCTGACCGGCGAGGACATCGAGGAAACCTCCTACGAGGAATTCCGTCAGGCCATGGCCCGGATGCTGGTGGAGGAGCTGGGCTATCCGCCACAGCGTTTGCTGGCCAAGGTGGGTATTGAGTTCCCCGTGGATGGCGAAACCTATTGCCGCGTGGCGGACCTTGTGGCTTGCGATGAGGATGGCACACCGCTCTTTCTGCTCTTTTTCGTGGCCGGACAGCCCGGCAGCTTTGACCGGGAAGTCCTTGCCGCAGCGCGGCTGTACCCCGGCGGCCCCATTCCGTTGGTGGCGGTGACCGACACGCGCGAGGCCGTGCTGCTGGACGCCGCAACCGGGACGACCCTTGGCACCAGCATGCGCGCCATCCCCCGGTATGAGGACCTGCCCGCCCTTGCGAAGGCCCACCCCGCGCCGCAATGCTCGCAGGAGCAGCTGGACCGCGAGCGCCGCATCCTCTACGCCTACAGCGAATTCATCTACGGCAGTTGCTGCCATACCTGCACGCCAAAGCCCGCGCATACGCCGGGGCGGGACGACGACTCCGCCTAACGCGCCGCGCGCAACAACGCCCCCGTTGGACTGTTCCAGCGGGGGCGTTGTTGTGTGGTGCTGTGGCATGCGCCGCGCTGTGGGCGGCTTTTGTGGGCCGCGTTGCGGCGCGGCCGTGCAGTTGGCTACGAGTCGCCGCTTTGGCAGGGGCCGTGCACTTCAATGCAGTCCTGCGGGCAGAGGGCGATGGCCTCGGCCATTTCCGCTTCGGTCGCGCAGTCCTTGCGCAGGACGACTTCTTCGTTGATGTCGTCCCATTCAAACAGGTCGGGGCACATCTCCACGCAGCCCATACACGCGGTACAGTCCACGCGGTTGATGGATATTTCCTTTTTTTCGCTCATGGTGGTGCATCTTCCTTTGGCTGAGAGCAATGGGAGTGGGAGCCCCAATGCTACCGAAGCTGCATGCTGGCCGCAACATGCTCAAGGGTGGTCTGGCCGTGGAAGATGATGCGTTGCGCTACGTCGCGCACCTCGGCGCTGCGGCCTTGTCTGGCCGCGTGCTCCAGCCGCTCCGCCTGCTGCCTGAGGGACAGAGCGCTGATGGTTGCCGCCGCGCCCTTGATGGAGTGGGCAATGCGGCGCAGCGCGGTTTCGTCATCCTGAGAAAGCGCGCTGCTGAGGGCGGTGAGCTTTGGTGGAAGGTCATCCAGAAAGACGGCGTACAGTTCGCTCAGGAACCGGGTGTTGCCGCGCAGGCGGTGGAGTGTGGCCTGTTCGTCAAGGATGGGCGTACTGACGCCGGTGGGGATGCGGTAGGGCATGGTGCCGTCCGGAGCTTGTGATGTATGCCGCCAGCGGGGCGGGCTGCCGTGTCCCATGTGCTTTTCTCGGTAAGGGTGGGACAAGGCAACGCTCCCTCCGGCGAGGGACCTGCGTAGCCGCTGTGCACAAAGCGGTCTATCGGGTACATTTGGAAAAAGCATACAGCTTTTGCGGCAGGTTGGCAAAGTGGGCTGTGAAAAATATGCACCGCAAGGCCCCCATGGCGCATCCTGAGATGGACGTAGGGAAAGCGCGCGGGGCGCGCCATGCGCCACTTTGAGCAAACGTGTTGAAATACGCGGTGTTTTCCAGTAGTCTACAATGGAAGTGTTCTGCATGCCTTGCGTGTTTCCGCATAACCTTTGTGTTTTTCTGCGCGCCGCGTGGACCCGAGGTGCAGTCTGCCATGTATATCCGTTGCTGGGGCTCAAGAGGGTCCATCCCCGTATCCGGGCCGGAATATAACCGCTATGGCGGCGATACCACGTGTATGGAGGTCCGAAACGCGCGGGACGACATTGTCATCATAGACGCCGGTTCCGGCATCCGCCGCCTTGGCAACGCGCTTCTTGCGGAAGGGCGCTTTGACTACACCATGCTCTTTACGCATCTGCACTGGGACCATGTTCTTGGTCTGCCTTTTTTCAAGCCAATCTTCCTGCCCAAAACAACACTGAATATCCGTGGATGTCCCTTTGGCATGGGCGCGCTGGAAACCCTGCTGGAAGGCGTCATGACAGCGCCGTACTTTCCTGTGCCCTACAAAGCGCTGCTGTCCAATATTACGCATGAAATCGCCTGCGGTGTGGACCTCACCATCGGCGAGATGCGCATCACATCCATTGCTCTCAACCACCCTAACAAGGGACTGGGCTACAAGTTTGAGGAAAACGGCAAGAGCTTTGTCTTCCTTACCGACAACGAGCTGGACTTCGCCCACGATGGCGGCCTGTCGCCCGAGGACTACGCCGCCTTCAGCGAAGGGGCGGACCTGCTCATTCATGACGCTGAATACCTGCCAAAGCAGTATAATGAACTCACCCGCGGCTGGGGGCACACGCTGTATACCGACGCCCTGAATCTGGCCATTGATGCGGGGGTGAAGCGCTATGGCATGTTCCACATCAATCAGGAGCGCACGGACGAGCAGGTGGATGAGATGGTGGAGCACTGCAACCGCATTCTGAAAAAACGAGGCGTAGAGATGGACTGCTTTGCCGTGGCGCAGAATCAGGAGTTTGAGCTGTGATGCATGTGCAAAGCCGTACATGGCAGGGCGCGTGCGTGCTGGGCCGGGTGATGGCGTTGGCTGTGGTGTTTGCGGGCATTGCCGCGCTGTGCGTCCCGAACACCGTGCGCGCGGAGGTGAAAACCCTTACGGCGGAGCACGTGTACGTGCTGGGAGATAACGACACCCGCACCGAGGCCCGCCGCATCTGCTTTATGCAGGCCAAGCGCAAACTGGTGGAGCAGGTTGGCACCTACGTGGAGGTGCTGACGGAGATGAGCGACTTTCGGCTGACGCGCGATGAGGTGCGCTCCTTTACTGCCGCGACCATGCAGGTGGAGGTGGATGAGGAGACGTTCTTTATGAAGGACAAGAGCTTTGCGGTGCGCATGAAGGTGCGCGCACGGGTGGATGGCGACGCCATGCGCGAGCGCCTGCAAACCGCAGCGCGCCAGCGCGACGACCTTGTCCGTATGCGCGAGCGCTACGACACCACGCGCCGCCTTGAGGACAAGGCCCTTGCCGTGCAGGAACGTCTGCGCACGGCCCCGCCGGAGCAGGCCGCCCCGCTGCGGCAGGAGCGCGACGCGATTCTCGGCACCCTTGAGGAAACGCAGGCGCGCTATGATGCCATCATGCAGACCCGGAAAACGCAGGCGGACTACGCAGAGCGCTTTGTTGAAGCGGACATGACCCGCAGTGAAGTGCGCTCCCTGCTTGGCGAGCCGCGAACCATCCGCCGCAACGGCGATTCCGCCACCTTTGAGTGCTGGAACTACGGCCGGGTGTGGGTGGTGTTTCGCGATGGGTTGGTGGTGTGCCGCCGCGAAAGCCTCAGCTACAGCCAGCGCCACGGCGGGGACTGCCATTGCTCCGGCTTTGTCGGAACGGGCGGGGTGTTTATGGAGTAGGCAGGGCATGGCGGGTGCGCGCCGATATGGGCGCAGTGCTGGACACGGACGGGCCAAATGGTCCGTCTTTTCTTTTGGGCAGAAGCTGCCGCACTGGTCGTGGAAGGGGCTTTCGCCCGCCGCGCGGGTCGGCAATGCGTGGGCGCAGGGGGTGGTGGCAAAGCTGTTTCAATTTCAGATGGATAAAGAAGAGGCGGCCGGGTTGGGGGGCCCAGCCGCCTGCATCAAGGAGGAAAAAGCTGCCACGTTGTTAACAGCTTTTGTTAGACAATAGCATCATGCATGCCATGTTGAAAGCAAAAAAGGAAATGATGTGTACTACTTGTTTGGAACGCCTTTTTTCTCGACGTAGCGCAGGAATTTTCTGGCGGGTTCCATATTGGGACTGATGGCAAGGGCGGCGTTGATATGGCGTATGCACTCCTCCTTGCGGCCAAGGTCGTAGTACACGCGCGCGGTGTTGAAGTGCAGGTTCTCGTCTTTGTCGTGGTACTCCAGCGCCTTTTCGTAGTAGCGCAGGGCTTCGGCGTTCATGCCCTGTTTGCGCAGGCTCATGCCAAGGCGGTTGAAGCGCACGCGCTGTTCGGCCACGAAGGTTGCGTCCTGATTCAGCAGGATGTTCAGCACCTTCTTGACCTTGTGGAATTCGCCCTTGTCTGCGTACACGGAGCCAACGCCCATGTTGGCCTCCACATTCAGTTCATCAATCATCAGCGCCTTGAGGAAGGCCTTTTCCGCCTCGTCCAGATTGCCATCGGCGTAGGCTTCTTCGCCCTTGCGGATTTTTTGCTGGAGGGATTTGATGGCTGGGACGGTGTTTTGCTCGTAAAACCGGGGTTCCGGGGCGTAGGCGGAGATGAAGTCGCCCTTGGTGATGGAGTTTCGCAGGCCCGACGGAACGTGGTGGTCGTTCAGGGGTTGCACTTCGTATTCGTCATCGTCCAGCCGCCGGACATACCAGTAGGTGGTCTGCGAATATTCACCCTGTGTTGCGCCGTGGCCAACGCCTGCGGCTTGCGTGCGGGAGAAAACACCAAGGATTTGTGGGTATTGCGACATGCAAGGCTCCATGGCTGAGGGGAAAGGGCGTCATTGTAGACAGTACGCAAAAAAGCGGTCCGCGCCAAGGGGAAGGCGCGGCTTCGCTCTGGTGCCCTTGGCCCCGGGCGCTAGGTGCGCCGCAAGGAGATGGTGAACACGGCGTTGCCGTTTTCGCGCCGTACGCGCATGAGGCCGTCCATGTTTTTGATGAGCTTGTAGCACAGCGGCAGGCCAAAGCCGCCTTCCTCAAAGGGCAGGTACAGGCGCTCCGGGTCAATGTCGCGGATGTCGGCAAGGGCGTAGCTGATGCGGATATCCACGGACTTTGGCGTGGAAAGCGTGCGCAGGGACAGCTTGCCCTGCTTGGCGAGGGCCTTGCTGGCGTCCCCCAGCAAAATGCCGAGGATGGTGCAGATGGCTTCGGGGTCGCCAAGGGCTCTGGGCAGCATGTCCGCCAGCTCAATATCGGCAGTGATGCCGGTCTTCTCCAGCACCGGCAGGTGGTGTTCCAGACAACTGGACACGATGGGGGGGATGTGCAAAGGCTCGGCACTGATTTCCACAGGGTTCAGGTAGCCCCGGATGCGGTCCAGCAGGTTTTCCAGCCGCCGGGATTCGCGCAGGATGATTTCCGTTTCCGGCATGTCGGGCACCTTGGCGTGCAGCCTGCGGGCAAAGCCGCCGATGGCCATGAGCGGGTTGCGCAGTTCGTGCGCCATTTCGTCCGATATCGCACCGATGGTCTTGAGCTTTTCGTCCTGCAGCACGGTGCGCTCCATATGCACGCGCTCCGAGATGTCCACAAAGATGCCGTCCAAAAGGCGCGGTTCGCCTGCACCTGCGGCGGCGGGGCCGGGCATGGTTTTGATATAGCCATGCACGTTGTAGCCGGATTTGTGCGCCATGCGGCACTCCACCGTAAGGGGAGTGGCGCTGGCAAAGGCGCGCGTTAGCACGTCGCGCACGCGGGCGCGGTCGCCCATGCGGATGCGGCTGAGGAACCAGTTGTCATGGCTTGTTGCCTCGTCGGGGTCATAGCCCAGCACCACAGAACAGGCCTTGTTGATGAAGGCCAGCGAGAAGTCCTCCCGAAGGCGGTAGATAAGCAGGGGGATGTTGTGCAACAGTGTGGTGTGACGCTGCTCGGCGCGTTCCATGCGGCGCTTGAGGGCGCGGCGCTCGGTGTAGCGCTCCAGCGTCAGGCGCAGGTCATCGGGCGAAAAGGGCTTGATGAGGTAGTCAAATGCGCCGATTTGCATGGCCTGAATCAGGTCGGACGAGGTGCCGACGCCGCTGATGAACACCACCTCCGTGCCCGGGTTGATGGCGCGCAGCTCCCGCGCGAGGGCCATGCCGTCCGCCCCGTCGAGGCGAACGTCCACAAAGGCGAGGGCCACGGGGGAGTGCTGGGCCGCGTCCAGCGCGCTCTGGGCAGAGTGCCGCGAGGCGGCGTTAAACCCAACGTCCGTCAGCGAGCGGGCGAGGGATTCGCACATGATGGGATTGTCGTCCACGACGAGAGCGTGTTCCTGCATGGGATACTCTGGCATGTGGTGCTCCTGAGCAAGCAGTGGCCGTGATCCTGAATGCAGTGTGACGAGAACTGAAAGGAAATGCAACGCCTCTCTGCGCGGAATCACCCCGGAATGAACATATGAGCCGGGGCAGGCAGGTGGCGAAAAGGAGAAGAATCATGAAGCCGCGCATAGGATTCATGGGGCTTGGCCTTATGGGCAGGCCCATGGCCGAGAATATTCTGCGGGCAGGGTATCCGCTGGTGGTGTACAACCGCTCGCGCGAGAAATGCGCCATGCTGCGCGAGCTGGGCGCACTGGTGGCGGAAACGCCGCGCCAACTGGCGGAAAAATGCGACGTTGTCGTGATAATGGTCACCGGGCCGGAGGCCGTCTACGCTCTGCTGTCCGGCGAGGACGGCTGCGCCATGGGGCTTGATGCGTCCAAGACTGTGGTCAACATGAGTACGCTGTCGCCGGAGTTTACGCGCGAGATTGCCGCGACGCTGCGGCCCCTTGGCGTCACATACGTGGACGCGCCGGTTTCCGGCTCGCGCCGTCCGGCGGAGGAGGGCAGCCTGCTCGTCCTTGCCGGAGGGCCGCTGGAGGCTGTGGACGCCCTGCGCCCGGTATTTTTGACCATGGCGCGCAAGGTGATTCACTGCGGCGGCGTGGGGCAGGGCAGCATGACCAAAATGGCGGTGAACCTGCTGCTGGGCGTTATGATGCAGGGCCTTGGCGAGGCATTGAACTTTGGCCGTCAGGGCGGCGTGGACGACGCCGTGCTGCTGGACGCCGTGACGTCGGGGCCGCTGGCCTGCGGGCTGTACGCCCTGAAGGAACAGATGTTTCAGGACGGCGCGTACCCTGCGCAATTCCCCCTGCGGCATATGAACAAGGACATGAAATTTGTGCTGGATACGGCCCACGCCACCGGGGCAAGCACCCCGGCCGCGCATGCGGCGGCGCAGCAGTACGCGGCGGGCGCGGCAACGGGCCTTGGCGATATGGACTTCGCCGCCGTTATCAAGGTGCTGGAAGCCCTGTCCGGTGACGGGCGCAAATGATGAATCCACGAGGAGAAACAGCGTGAACGAGACGCCGATGCGGACGGCCGTGGTGGTCATGGCCGCTTCCGCCGCCGCCTTTTTGAGTGCCTCCGCCGGGATGAGCTTCCGGCAGGAGCCGTTTTTGACCTATTATTTTCTGTTTGCGTGGTGGCCGTACATTTTTGGAGCGGAGTCCCTGCTTGTGGTCATGGGCGGGTACTCCACGCTGTATGAGCGCCCGCGGAGCTTTTGGGCGTTGTTGCCGCTGTCGGTCATGGTGTGGCTCGCCTTTGAGGCCGCAAACTTTCGCCTTGGCAACTGGTACTACATTGGCCTGCCGCAGGAGACAGCCATCCGCTGGGGCGGGTACGTGCTGGCCTACGCCACTGTGCTCCCTGCCCTGTCCGTGACGCGGCGGCTTTTGGAATTCCTCGGCCTGTGGGAGGACGTGAAGTGGCCGCCGCTGCGTGTTGCCCCGTGGCGCTGGCCTCTGTTTGCCCTTGGCGTGGCCTGCCTTGTTCTGCCCCTTGTGTGGCCGAAGTATTGTTTTCCGCTCATCTGGGGCGCGCCGGTCTTTCTGCTGGAGCCTGTGCTCTATGGCTTCCGTGCACGCTCGCACTTGCGGCTCCTGCTTCTTGGCAAGCCGCGCCGGTTGCTTCTTGTGCTGGTGGCGGGTTTTCTGTGCGGCGGCATGTGGGAGTGCTGGAACTACTGGGCCGGGGCCAAATGGTACTACTCCATCCCCTTCGTGGACGTGCTCCATGTCTTTGAGATGCCGGTGCTGGGCTTTTTGGGCTTTCCGCCCTTTGCCCTTGCCTGCGACGTTATCGTGAGCGCCTTTCGCGGCGCGGACCGGGCACTGGCCGAGCGTTCGCCAGCCCTGCGCTGGAGCGTGTGGGGCGTGTGCGCCGTCCTTGGCGTGGTGTGCGCCGTGATTGTGATGCAGGGCATTGACGAGCACACCGTGGTGCTGCTGCGCTCCTAGCACTGCGCATCCCGCCCACAACACTTTCGCCCCCCGCTGGATGGATTCCGGCGGGGGCGTTTTAGTTTGGTCAGCCCATGAGGCTGGGCAGATAGGTCGTCAGCGGCGGCCAGAATGTGATCAGCAGCAGGTCGATAAGGAGCACCAGCAGGAAGGGCAACACCCGCAGGCTGATGTCCGCAAGGCGCGTCCCCGCTATGCCGCAGGAGACGATAAGGCAGATGCCAAGGGGCGGCGTCAGCATGCCGATGGCGAGGTTCACCACCACAATGACGCCAAGGTGGATGAGGTCGATGCCAAGGTTCGGCAGCATGGGCAGGATGACCGGCACCAGCAGGATAAGGGCGGCGGTGGTTTCCACAAAGGTGCCCGCCGCCAGCAGGATGATGTTCACCAGCAGCAGAAGGGCGATGGGATTGTCCGTCAGGGCCAGCAGGGCGGCGGTGATGTCCTGCGGAATCTGCTCGATGGTCAGCAGCCACGAGAACGCCGTGGCCTGCGTGATGATGAACATGGTGACGCCTGCGGTGATGGACGCATGGATGAACAGGCGCGGCAGGGCGGCAATGCGCAGTTCGCGGTAGACGGCCATGCCGACGAAAAGGGCGTAGACCACGGCCACAGCAGCGGATTCCGTCGCCGTGAACACGCCGCCGAGGATGCCGCCAAGGATGATGGCGGGCGCGCCAAGGGCGAGCAGGGCGCTGCGGCCCGTGCGCAGAATATGCCGCAGGGAAAAGGGGCGCAACTGTCCGCCGTGCTCAATGCCGCCACGCTGGGACAGGATCACCGCCACGGTGATGAGGGACAGCCCCATGAGCAGGCCGGGCAGAATGCCCGCGGCAAACAGCTTGCCGATGCTGGCGCTGGTGAGGAAGCCGAAAACAATCATCGGGATGCTGGGCGGGATGATGACGCCGATGGAGCCGCCAGCCGCCTGCACCGCTCCGGCAAAGCCGCGCGGGTAGCCACTGCGCGCCATGGCCGGGATGAGCATGCCGCCCACGGCGGCGGTATCCGCCGCAGCGGACCCGGAGATGCCGCCAAAGAACATGGCGGAGACGATGGACACGGCGGCCAGCCCGCCCGGAAGCCACCCCACAAGGGCCTCGGCAAACGCGATGAGCCGCCGGGAAATGCCGCCGGCCTCCATCACTTGCCCCGCAATCATAAACAGCGGAACCGCCATAAGCGGAAAGGAGTCCGCCCCCGCGTACATGCGGGTAACCGCCACCATAAGGCCGGTGTCGCCCTTGAGGGCAAACACGGCAACGGAGGCCGCGCCGATGGCGATGGCGATGGGGACGTTGAGCAGAAACAGCGCCACAAGGGCGACGAACAGCAGGGTGGTCATGCCTTGCCCCCGCCGAACAGATCCTCCAGCACAAAGGCCACGCCGTGCAGGAACAGCACCGCGCCGCTCAGGGGCACCACGCTAAAGGGGATTTGTTTGGTTATGCCAAGGGCCGCGGTTTGCTGGTACTGCATAAAGTCCAGCACGCGCATGCCGGAGGTGATAAGCACCGCAAAAAATGCCAGCGCCACCAGATGCGCCAGAATATGGGCCGCGCGGCGAGGATGGCCGCTCAGGCGCTCCGTCAGGATGTCCACGCCGATGTGCGCGCCGCGTTTGTAGGCCACGCACGCCCCCAAAAAGGTGAGCCACACAAGGAGCATGCGTCCCAGCTCTTCCGACCAGAACAGGGAATCATTGAGCACGTAGCGACAGAAGACCTGCAGGCTGATGACGGCCACCATCCCCACGGCGCAGAGCATGAGCGCCCCTTCGGTCAGGGTATTGACGAGGCCGCTCAGGCGGCGGATGGCGGTGAGAAGAACATGCATGATGCTGGCACCGGCGTTTGGGGTGAAGCGGTGGCGCGTGCCCGCTGGGGCGGCGCGCCGTTTCGGGATGGTCGGCGGCCTTTGCCGTACTGCGCCACATGGAAAAAGGCAACCCGCGCGCATTTTTTCGCGAATACGCAGTTGACGCAAGGGGTTGGGGCCTGCTCGGCTCTCGGCTCTCGGCTCTCGGCTCTCGGCTCTCGGCTCTCGGCTCTCGGCTCTCGGCTCTCGGCTCTCGGCTCTCGGCTCTCGGCTCTCGGCTCTCGGCTCTCGGCTCTCGGCTCTCGGCTCTCGGCTCTCGGCTCTCGGCTCTCGGCTCTCGGCTCTCGGCTCTCGGCTCTCGGCTCTCGGCTCTCGGCTCTCGGCTCTCGGCTCTCGGCTCTCGGCTCTCGGCTCTCGGCTCTCGGCTCTCGGCTCTCGGCTCTCGGCTCTCGGCTCTCGGCTCTCGGCCCGCCGCCCGCCGCCCGCCGCCCGCCGCGCGCGTCCTATCCGGCGTCGGCGGGGTCGTCTCCGGTGATGGTGCAGGACTCGCCAAGGCGCGTTGCGGCAAAGACCTGCATCCCCGGCCGCGCCACCTGCTGCGCAAAGTCCGGCAGGTGCGCCGTGTTGCCAAAGCTGTGCATGGGCACAAGGCACGCCGGGCGCACGGCGTCAGCAAAGCGCGCCGCACCGGAGAGGCCGGGGAGGCGCGGGTCGCAGTTGGTGAGGGCGATATGCGGGGCAAAGGCGCGCACGTGTTCGATGGCGGCGCTGAAATACTCCGCCGTAAAGGCGTTGGCCGCGTCGCCCGCTTCCGGCCATATCCACTCGGCAAGGTCGCCGCCGTAATATATGCGCCAGCCGCCAAGGCGGATGAGAAACGCCGCGCCAAGGTCGTTGCTGGCCATGGCCGATACGGACACCCCGTCGTCAACGCGCGTCCACGGTCCGGGCGCGGGCGGCGGGTCGCCGGGGTCGGGGATGATGGCGCCGGGCAGGTCCAGCTGGGGCACCATGTCCGGAACGTCGTCGGAGAGGATATACCGCGAGCTTCGGGCAGCGGCGAGGATGTCCAAAATATCCGCCGAACAGTGGTCCCCGTGGCTGTGGGAGAATGCGGCAATGGCGTCTTGGCCGGTGACCAGTTGGGTCAGCGTTGTGGCGGCCTTTGCCGGGCGCTGGTCCGGTGCGGGCCAGTCAAAGACAAGCATCCGCCCGCTGGCGGCAATGCAAAAGCAGTTGTGATGGATGGCGTGGATGCGTGCTTGCATAATGGATATGATGGCGTAGGCTCTCGGGTGGTGAAAAGTGTTTTTTCGCGCGCCCTCGCAGTGCGCGGCGGGCAGGCCCGTCTACAGGGGCATCAATTGGGGCACCAGTTGGGGCGTCTGCTGCGCGCGCCAAGGCGGGGAAACCCGCGCCAGCCGAGGCGCTTGTGACAAAAAACGCGGTGGACACAGCACGGGAAATATGTGATTGACAATGCCCCATTGCGGCGACGTGCGTTGTGCGTGCGCAGCAATTTGAGTATCCTGATACGATTGAATCCACAATCCCCCTTTGCGGGAAGGACGATGCCGCGGCCCGGCCGCATGAATCGAAAAAGGGGAACGATATGAAGAGTATAATGAATTTTGCCCTGTTCCGCGACGCTCCCGGTGAGCCAAACGGACGCAGGATTGCCGTTGTTGGCGCCGGTCCTTCCGGAATGGCCGTTTCCGGCTATTTGGCCTGTCAGGGCTATCATGTTGAAATTTTCGACAAGATGCCCAAGCCCGGCGGCCTGTTGTTTTTTGGCATTCCGGACTTCCGCCTTGCGGTGGAACGCGTTGAGGAAGCCGCCAAAATTTTGCAAAAGGACTACGGCGTCATCTTCCACCCGTGTGTGAAAATCGTGGGACAGGACTCCACGGACCACGACGAAGGCGACGACCTGATGCGCGAGACCATCGCCCTTGAGGACCTGCGGCACGACTTTGACGCCGTGATGCTGTGCACCGGTTCGTGGCGCTCTCGCCGTATGGGCATCCCCGGCGAGGACCTTTCCGGCGTGCTGTCGGGTCTGGAATATCTGTTCCCCCTGCGCGGCGCGGCATGCAGCAAGGATATTTGCTACTCCGATGCCAAGGACAAAAACGTCGCCATCGTCGGCGGCGGGCTTTCCGCCGTGGACGCGGCGGACTGCGCGCTTCGCAGCGGAGCAAACAAGGTCTACATGCTGTACCGCCGCACCAGCAACGAAGCCCCCGCCGGTCCCTACGAGATTGCCCTGCTGCAGGACCGTGGCGTCATCTGGCGCGAGCTGACCTTGCCTGTGCGCATCCTTGGTGAGGAGACCGTAGAGGGACTGGAGTATATCCAGTGTTCCCTTGGGGAGCCTGACGAGAGCGGACGCCGCTGTCCGGTGCCCGAGTCGGGGTCCAATCAGGTGCTGGACGTGGACCTCGTCATCACCGCCGTTGGCGAATTGCCCACGGTTCCCGCCTCGGACAAGGTGGACATCGGCAAGGTGCGCAAGCAGGCCACAGGCTGGCCGCGTATGACGCCGCTGGAAGGCGTCTTCCTTGCTGGCGACGCCCTGAACGGCCCCAGCAAGATTGGCTGGGCCATCACCAGCGGTCTTGAGGCGGCTCGGTCCATGGAAGAGTGGCTCGACTTTGCCGCAACCAGCGACTAGCCCGCGCCACCAGCGGAATCCATCACCGGAGAACGATATGTCCGACAGCAAGAAAGACCAATGCCCAAAGACCAAATGGGTTGATTATTCCAAGTGCATCGGGTGCGAGTCGTGCGAGGCCATTTGCAAATTCCTCCACGGCATCCCGCGCATTCAGATGACGCAGACTGACGAGGGGCTGGCGTTTCCCCTCTACTGCCACCACTGCGAGAACCCGCAGTGCATCAAGGCCTGCCCCGCAGGCGCCATCAACAAGACCGATGAGGGCGTGGTCATCCACAGCCCCACCATCTGTCGCGGATGCCGCGCCATGAAGTGTATGGAGGCCTGCCCCTTTAACGCCATCTACCACGCAGGCGGCGTGGTGCCGGTTACCAAGTGCGACCTGTGCGCCGCGCGGCGCCGCCGGGGCCTTGGCCCGGCCTGTGTGGCCATCTGTCCGGCAGAAGCCATCTACTTTGTGGACCGCGAAGAGCTGCAGGAACTCCGGACCAAGGAGTCCCTCTCCGCCCAGAAGCTGGTCATGAAGCAGATACGGCAGATGCGGGGCAAATAACACGACCGACCACAAAGGCCGCGGGCACCCCCCGCGGCCTTTTTTTCTGCCAAAACCACAAAACGGGAGAAGTACCGATGAGCGTTATGGCTGAAGTATCGTTGTTTCCGGTGGACAAGGGCGTCAGCCTCAGTCCGTGGGTGGCCCGCGCCGTCACCATCGTCAAGAACAGCGGGTTGGACTATTCCCTGAATCCTATGGGGACGGTTCTTGAAGGAGAGTGGGACGAGGTGAACGCCGTCATATCCCAGTGCTTCAAGGCCATCGCCGCTGAAAGCGAGCGCGTGTATATGACCGTGAAGGTTGATTACCGCGCCGGAAAGGGCGGACGCATGCAGGCCAAGCCCCGCTCCGTTGAGGAAAAGATGAAGGCCTAGCACCCCGCCCTCACGCGTGCCTACAAAAAACGTCCAGCCATTGGCTGGACGTTTTTTTGTGTGTTGGCGCGGAAATGTGGCCGCGCGGTTGGGCTATGGCGCGGCGGTTAGACCTTGGTGTTGAATATGGATCGCGGGCCGCCCGGGTCCGGGAGGGCGAGGGTTTTGCGGTTGCAGATGCTGTCGAGGGCTTGGGCGTTGGTGTCCGGCGTGCCCTGCCATTCCACGATTTCGTATTCCGGTTCCCAGAAGTTTTGCGATGGCTCGGAGGAGGGCGCGGCGTGCGCCTTTTCCCCCTGCGCCGCGTCACCACGGGGAATGCCCGATTTACCGGGTTTTCCCGAGAGGTCGGCCTCGTCCATAGTATACGAGCCTTCCTCAGTGGTGACGAGCAGCTCAAGCAGCTTGTGCCGTCCACAGGAACCCTTACAGCGCAGTCTTTTGTAGCTTACGTTTAGTCCCACGTCGTGCTCCTTCACAACGTTTGAGGGCCGGGGCCCGTGTGCTCAAAATGGACGGGCCGTCGCCGTCCTGGCAATCGGTCGTCGGGGCCGGGAACGCTGTGGTCATCCACGTGCAGTGTGGCGGCGAAAAGCTGGCCGCCCGGCCGCGCACATGGCGCGGGCCGGAAAGGAAGACGCACACCTTGGTAGAGTACATCATTGGCGGTTTTGTGCCTAGGAGGGGTACAGGAAAAAGTGAAGGAAAAGCCCGCCAGAGGCTGAATTTCACCGCAACCACCCCGCGATATTGGTGAAGTTTGCAGGGGGGCAGAATCCTTGGCGAAACTGCCACATGGGGCGCAGCGCCCGGGTGGGCGAGGAGCTGAAAAGGGCCATACGGCGGGCAGAATGCGCCGCGCTTGGGGAGAAGGAATGGCAGGGATGGCACTCGCCTCTCGCCCGTTGTGGCGGGGCGAAAGGTCTTGAGGAATGCGCGGCACCGGATGTGTGGACTGTTGTTACGCAAAAATGCCCGCACGCCGCAGAGATTTGGATGTAACGCCTTCTGTTGTGTGTGATGGTGGGTGGGGAAGTGCCGGGAATAGTGTATGTTTTTGGCTGAAAGGTCTTGCTTTTTGCAGTGGGTGTGGCATAGTTGTGCAAAAGTGTACATCTTTATCGCATCCACCGTGATGCAGGCAATTCCATTGAGGAGCGGGATTTATGTCAGGTAAGAACATCTATGTTGGAAACCTTCCTTTCAGCGCCTCGGAGGATGAGGTGCGCGCCCTGTTTGAAGAGCACGGAAGCGTGACGTCTGTACGGCTTATTGAAGACAGGTTTACCGGTCGCCCACGCGGTTTTGGCTTTGTCGAAATGGACCAAGACGGAGTGGACGCCGCCATTGAGGCCCTTGACGGCACCATGTTTGGCGGGCGTCCCCTTCGTGTGAATATTGCCAAGGACCGCCCGCGACGAGAGCGGACCCCCTGGTAGCCCACCCCTTGCCTGCGCCGCATGTGCGGCGCGCCAAGCCCCCGGCGCCCTTCCCGGGGGCTTTTCTTTTCCCCGCCCACCGTGTACGCAGGCAGAACGCGTTTTTCGTAACGTAGTGGTGTATTTGCGTGTGCAATTTGTTCGCAAGGAAAGGAATATATCCATGAAAAAGCATCTGGTTTCAGTGCTCTGCGCCCTTGTGGTGCTGCTGACTCTTGTGGCGGGGCTGGTCCCGGCAGCCTCCGCCGAAACGGTTATCAAGCTCGGCATCGTCACGCCGCCCGGTTCCGCGCAGCATGTGACGGCGGCGCGCTTTGCCGAGTTGGTGCAGGAGCGGTCCAACGGGGCCTACCGCGTGGAGATTTTCCACAGTGGATCGCTGGGCACGGAGACGGAGATTCTCCAGCAGGTGCAGATGGGCGCTGTGGAAATGGCCATCTGTACCCTTGGGCCCTTTGATACCTTTGTCCCGGAAGTGAAAGTTGTCAGCTTCCCCTTTATGTTCCGCGACTATGCGCAGGTGGACGAGGTACTCTACGGGCCTCTTGGTGACGAGGTGCTGGCAGCGCTTGAGCGGGCGGGCTTTAAGGGGTTGTCCTTTTCCGAGAATGGCTTTCGGAACCTCACCAACGACACGCGTCCGGTCCACAGCCTTGCGGATGTGAAGGGGCTGAAGATTCGCGTTATGCAGTCCACCCTGCATAAGGAGCTGTGGCGCACCCTTGGCGCGAACCCCACGCCCATGGGCTGGCCCATCTACTCCGAGCTCCAGCAGGGGACCATTGACGGGCAGGAAAACCCCTTGTGGGTGGTGTGGACCGCCAAGCTGTACGAAGTGCAGAAGTATCTGACCCTGACCGGGCACGTGTATTCCGCCCACGTGGACGTAGCCAGCCTTGGCTGGTTCAACGCGCTGCCGGAGCAGACGCAGGCCATGCTGAAGGACTGCATGCGCGAGGCGTCGCGCTATCAGCGGGAGTGGAACCGCGCCAATGTTCATGACTTTTTGCAGAAGCTGGAAGCCGCCGGAATGCAGGTGGAGACACAGCCGGACCTTGCGTCCTTTAAGGAGCGTGCGGAGTCGTTGACCAGCATGCCGCTGTATGCGGACCCGGCAACGCGGGCGCTGCTGGAGAAGTTCCTGAAGGCCACAGCGGACAAGTAATTCTGGCGCAGGGGCGGCGCGCTCATCGCGTTGTCCTTGAGAAGACCCCATTTCGCGGCGGCGTGGCGGCAGAGGCCCCACGCCGCCGTCGTGTTTGTGGTGTGGGCGCCGGGTGTGCCAGGGCGCGGGCAAGAGAAGAGGCGTCTACGGCGCGTGATTGTGAGGGATGGCATGGCGGTCGAATCCGCCTGCACCGCGTGGAAGTGGCAGGGCGCTGCCTGCCGCGCGGGCCAGACGCGGGCTGCGTCGCCGGGCCGGGTATGCAGCGCATTGCCGCGTCTGTGGGCAGGGCGTTGTCCCTTGGAGGGGCGCCGGCGCATATGCGGCTGATGTGCGGCGGGCGGTGCGCGGCTTTATCAATGATGCCGGGGGGATTGGTGCCCCTGCGGCGCAGCGTTGCGGGCGCCGGGAAATGTGCAGACAACGCGGGGCGTGCTGTGTATGGTGCCCCGCATGCAACAGTCCGATTCCGCCAAGCTTCGTAGGATATACCGCGATACGAATCTTCAGATATTGTTCGGCGTGACCCTTGTGGCCGTGATGGGCGTTTCCAGCATCGCCCCGGCCCTGCCGAGGATGCTGCACGCCATGGCCATTCCGCCCGCCGAGTCGTGGTGGCTTATCTCGTCCTTTACGGTGCCGGGGGTGCTTTTTGCACCTGTGGCCGGTGTGCTGTCCGATACCTACGGGCGCAAGGCCGTGCTTGTGCCGTCGCTGGTCATCTTTGGCCTGTTTGGCGGGCTGTGCGCGCTCACCACCAATATGTGGGTGCTGGTGGGGCTGCGCTTTCTGCAGGGCATTGGCGCGTCGTCCCTGTGGGCGCTGTGCGCCACCATTATCGGCGACATGTACGCCGGGCGCGAGCGCATGCAGGCCATGGGGTATAGCGCCAGCGTCTTGTCCATTGGCACTACCATATTCCCCCTCGTGGGCGGCGGGCTGGCGGCTGTTGGCTGGCAATGGCCCTTTGAACTGCCGCTGCTCGCGCTGCCGCTTGCCGTGGTGGTTGCGCTGTGGCTCAAGGTGCCGCAGCCGCAGGGCAAGGGCGAATTCATGAAGCAGATGCGCCGCGCCGTTGTGCGGGCCTCGTCCCCGCGCGCGCTGTGTTTGTTCGCCACCACGGGCGCGTCCTTCATCATTTTGTACGGCGTTATTATCACCTACCTGCCCATTTATCTGTCCTCCACCTTTGCGGCCACGCCGCCGGTTATTGGGTCCATCATCGCCATATCCAGCCTGACATCGGCGGGTGTGGCGTCGCAGGTGGGGCGGCTGTCCGGCTGGGTTGCGCCTCGGACGCTGCTGGTGGCGGCCTTTGTGCTGTACGCTCTGTCAGCCGTGCTCATTCCGGTGATGCCGGGGGCGTGGAGTGTGGCGGTTCCTGTGCTGCTCTTTGGTGTGGCGCAGGCCTTTAATATTCCCACAGTGCAGGCGCTGCTGGCGGGGATGGCTCCCATGGAAGAGCGCGGCGCATTTATGGCCCTTAATGGCATGGTGCTGCGCATTGGGCAGACCCTTGGGCCTTTGGTTATGGGCACGGCCTACACCCTTGGCGGACTGCGCGGGGTGTTCTGGACCGGCGGCGTCATTGGCGCGCTGATGGTGGCCGTGCTGACCGGTGTGTTTGTCTTTGGCCGGGGTTTGGATGGGCAGGAGGAGCGGACAAGGGCGCAGTAGCGCCATAGCAGAGGCCGGGCACGTCCCGGTCCGGAATGACTTTTGGGCGACCCCGCATGCGGTGTCGCCTTTTTTGTTAGGCGGTGGCTGGCTCGGGCAAATGGTCCGACGCGCAGTGGTCGGGCAGGGGGAAGCTGATGCTGACAAGGGTGCCGTTGTCATTGGAGTAGGTAAAGGCGCCCTGCAATTGGAACGTGACAATGTTGGTAATAAGGCGAAGCCCCATGCTGGCCGCAGTGGCCGGTGCGAAGTCTGGCGGAATGCCCACGCCGGAATCGGCCACGGAGATATGCACGGTGCCATGCTCAAGCCACAGGCGCAGGCGCAGGGTTCCCTCTGCGCCGCCGGGAAAGGCATGCTTGAGGGCGTTGCTGACCAGTTCATTGACCACCATGCCGCAGGGGCTGGCCGTGGCGATGGGCAGGGACACGGGGGTGAGGTCGTACTCAATGGTGATGCGCCGGGCGTCAAAGACCACCTGCAGGTGGGCCGTGAGTTGGCGCATGTACTGGGCAAAGTCGATGGTGTCGAACCTGTCGCTGCGGTAGAGCAGGGTGTGCACCAGGCTGATGCTGTGAATCTTTGTGGACAGGTCGCCGGCCAGTTCGGCCACGGCGGGGGTGTCCGCGCGGCGTTGGGCCATGTCCAGAAGCCCGGAGATGACTTGCAGGTTGTTCATGACGCGGTGGTGCACCTCCTGCAGGAGCATGTTTTTCTCCTCCAAGGATTGTTCTATGCGCCGCTGCATCACCGCGCGCTCCGCGATTTCGTTCTCAAGGCTGGTGTTGGCGTCCTGCAGGGCCTTGGTGCGCTCGTCCACCAGTTCCTCCAGCCGCTCCTTGTGGCGGCGCAGCTCGGATTCCATGGCCTTGCGCTCGGTGATGTCGATGCCAACGCCAAGGACGGCGGAGTGCCCCGCCGTGGTGAAGGGAATCTTGCTGGTTTCGTAGATGCGGGTCTGTCCGCCTGCGCAGGTGAGTTCTTCCTCGTAGCCGATGCGGGAGGTCCCGGTGCGCATGACTTTTTTGTCGTCCATAATAAAGCGCACGGTCTGCTCGGGCAGGGGGGAGGTGAGTTCCGATTGCTTTTTGCCCACCAGCTCCCACGGTTTGAGGCCGTGGATGGACGCGACGGACGTGTTGGCAAGGATGAAGCGGCTTTCTTCGTCCTTGGCGAAGATAAGGTGCGGCACAAGGTCGATAATCTGCCGCAGCTGGGCTTCGCGCAGGGTGAGTTCACGCTCGGTGACGCGTCGGGCGCTCAGTTCCTCATGCGTGCGGCGCTGCTGCCGGTGCAGCATGTAGGCGACAATCATAAACAAAATGGCCGTCACGGCTGTGTACAGCCATACGGCGGCGGTATTGTCGTACATGGTGACGGAGTAGGTCATCAGCCCAAAAACTGAGCCGTCCGCCCGCGTGAGGGGGACCTTGAAGCACACCCCGGGGCGGCCATGCAGGGTACAGTCGTTTTTGCTTGCCGTTTTGGCGGCAAGGGCGGCCTTGGCGCGCTCGGACGGCTGCGTGCCGACGCGTTTGGGGTTGCTGGAGGCGATGATACGCGGCTCTGCGCCGGGGGACGTGGAGGTGATGATGTTGATGGTCATCACGCTGCTGCTGTGGCGCGCGAGTTCTGTAAGCTCGTGCTGAATGTGGGGGACGTCTTCTGGGTGGTGAGTGAGCTCGTAGGCGAAGTGGCGGGCCAGTGCGCCTGTGGTGTCGGCTATGCTGCTGAGATGGCTTTGTTTATTGTGCTCAATGGTGGTGGCGATGGTCAGGACGGTCAGTGAGATGAACAGCACAAGGTACACGAGCAGGGACAGATTGGTCCCGGCTCCGGTGGAGCGGCTGGCAGCGGGCGGACGTGGTGCGGCGCTTGAGGTGGTCGGCATGGCGGCGGCGTCATACTCCCTATGCGAAAGGGTGGTTGGAGCATCCCGTGTGGGAGGATACTCGTTCTTTCGGCATAGTCGAGAACGCCGTGCGGGGCAAGCTGCTTTGGAAAGTATTGCGTATGGATATGTAACTGTACGGCGCTGGGGCGCAAACAACAACGGGCGGAGCATGGCTCCGCCCGTGAGTAATGGTGCAGAAATTGTGTTGGCTAGACCGCTATGTCCAGCAGTGCGCCCGTCTGGAGGAGACCGGTCTGGTCCTGCCCCATTTCGCCCATGATGTTGCCTGCAAACATGGAGAATGACTGCCCGGCGTCGGCGCCAAAGCGCTCAGCGATGAGGGTGGTGGTCTTTTGCAGGGCGCTGCGCAGGGACGAGGGGGACAGCTTTTGATCCAGCGTCTCGCGCATGATGGTGGCGACGTCGCCCGCGGTATCCCTGCCGTAGGTGTCCATCACATGGGACATCACGTCGGGAATGGCCTGCGCGACGGGGTTCTTTTGCCCTGCGGCGTAGAACTTTTCCAGTGAGCCGTTGTCGAAAAAGTCGTTGATGGCGGCGTTGAGCTCACCATTGAATTGGCTCATGAGCGAGTCGCCCGCGGCCATGCCGTGGTTGCGGTCCACCATGCGCAAAACATCCAGCAGGCCCTTGCTGAGGGTCTCCTCGTCCGTATCTCCGGAGGCGTCAATGCGCCGTGCGACAAGCACCATGGCCGCGGCCTGTGCTTCTTCGCCAAAGTTTTCGCGGATGAACTTCATGGAGTTGTCCAGCGCCTTGGCAAGGGCGCTGCGTGTGGAGGAATCCTGCTCACTTTCACGCGGGGCGAGGTTCAATACGAGATTTTCGCCGAAGGAGCGGGTGGTCTGTTCCTGCCGATGCGAGCGCGAGGTGGGAGAAACGGTCCGCACCGTGGAATCGGGCGAGAAGGGCAGTATGGGCTGTGCGGCGTATGTGACGTTGGCGATATCCATGATGACTCCTTGCCGTGATGTTGGCTGAGAGTCGTATCGGCTTCTTGTGGCAGAACATTAGACCAGCGGCGCAAAAAGGGGCGGCGCTGCGGGGCGCAGGTGGGGGGCGGGCGTGGCTATGCTGTGGCGTTGGTTTGGCGCAGCAGCGTGTGCAGGTAGCTGGTATAGCAGTTCATAACGCCGGGAGGATTATCCCGCAGCTGCATGCCGATGAGGTGCGTCTGCCCGCTTCGCTCATTGGTTGTGCTCCAGACGGCGGTGGCCCTCAGTGTGGGTTCAAAGGGCAGGGCTTTGTCGATGATGGAGACGCGAAGGGGTGTGCCCGGGGAGATGCCGTTGCTGTTGGTGACACAGGCGATGCCGCCTTCGCTGATGTCGCGGGTGCGGGCGTAGAGTTGGGGGTGTCCGTTTTGGCGGTCGGAGCAGAGCAGGTCCAGCGCAAGGAAGTGCCGCTCATGGGCGCGCATATCCTCGGCGCGGGTGCTGACGCGGTTGCGGCCCGAGCGCTTGGCCCGGTACAGGGCGCGGTCCGCCGCGGCGACAATGCTGCGCGGCGAGGTGCCGCAGGCAGGGAAGCCCGCCGCACCAATGCTGATGGTGACGATGGACAGGTCCGGCACCAGCAGGGAAAAGTTTGTGCGCTCCACGGCGGTGCGGAAGCGCTCGCCCACGGCGTAGACGTTGTCCGGCCCGGTGCCGGGGAGGATGATGGCGAATTCCTCGCCGCCGTAGCGGGCCGCCCGGTCCATGCCGCGCGCCGTGCGCGAGAGGGTGGCGGCGATGGTCTGTAGGACAAGATCGCCCGTTTGATGCCCGAAGTGGTCGTTAACGCGTTTAAAGTGGTCAATGTCCACCATCAGCAGGGAAAAAGGCGTCCCCGCGCGGCGCGAGCGCTCAATCTCGCGCTCCAGCTCAAGGTTGAAGGCGCGGCGGTTGTACAGCCCTGTCAGGTCGTCGATGTGGGCAAGGCGTTCGCACTGCTCAAGGATGTGCGCCTCAATGGCGACCGGAGATTGAAGGCGTGGGTGCAAACGGGTGAAATAATCGGCCACCGTGGCGAAAATGCTGATGTCCTGTTCGCCAAGTTCGCGCATCCGCTGTTGATGGCGCAGAACGCCGAGCCAGTGCTCGCGGGCTTCGTCCGGGGGCAGGGAAATATGGGCAAGGAAGTAAATAGCGCGGCTGAAAATATCCGGGCTGTAGACGGCTTCCATCGCTTCGATGAATGCGTGGAGGGACTCGCCCGGATCGGGCGATGTTGCCAAAAACTCAGGGAGTGTCGCCAGCGGCGATCCGCGTTGCCAATGTCCCATAAGGGCCTCCTGCGGTACTGGTGCGCGCTACAATGGCGCACGGTCCTTGGGATGCTCAAGCCTACGATAGTGGTGTCATCACGTCAATGCTGGCGCAGAAGTTAGGGTGCTAACTTTTCGTGTGGCCTTGAGAGTGCTTGGCGCAGGACGCCACGCGGCGCAAAAGGGAGGGGCGCGGCGTGGTGCAACATCTTGGATTTGTGCACTTTTGCGTTGCGGGGGGATGTGCTATCGTCCGGTGGACGACTCTTCATGCCGACGGTGTGTTCTGGAGAGGGGAGCGTGGGTACAGCCTGCGCTTTGGGAGGGCCATGCGGGGAGTGCCTGCGGCGCAAGGCGAAAAGGGCAGTAATGTCTACGCCGTGCTTTTGAGCGCTTTTCCATCACCTGCGGCGTGGGAGTCCGCCAACCCAGCCAAAATTGAGGGAGGGTAAGCCATGATGCTTCCACAGGATGAAGCGCGGACAAAATATTGCCCGCACCTGAAGGCGGAGGACGGGAAAATCCCCCTCTGTCAGGGCGTACAGTGTATGATGTGGCGCTTTCGCTATGCCGACAAGAACGGCGAGCATGATGAAGGCTACTGCGGGCTGGCTGGAAAACCCGCCGGGGCGCGGTAGCGCGCCCAAGCGGTGCTGTGGCGCCAGAGGGGCCACAGAGGCCAGCGCTGGCTGGCGGCTATTTGTCTGCGAGGCCGCGGGTGCTCCACGGGTGGGTGAATATCCAGTCGCCGCAGAGCAGGTTGCAGGGCGGCGCCATCTCGCCCGTGATGCGGTCGGCCGGGTTGAGGGCGGCGGCGTCCTCCGGGCTGACGGCAACGGCGCGTGCGGCGCAGCCAAGGCCGTAGGGCGGCATTAGATTTGGCAGGTCCGGGTCCGAGGCGTCGATATGTTTGCCGCTGAGGGCGGCGCAGAAGCCGCAGGTGTGTGGTGTGTCCTGCACGTCGATGCGCAGGGCGGCGATGTCGCCGGACGGGACGGGGTCCTGCACGCGGGCGATGAGGCTGAGGGCTTCTGCCCTGCGGGCTTCGTACCACTGCAAAAAGGCGTCGATGTCGGCGGGGTCGGCCTCATATTCCTCAAACATGCACCAGATGACCTGTCCGCTCAGGCGGCGGATGAGTGGGTGGCAGTCCACCAGTGCCGGGGGGAAATTCTGTGGATTGGACATGCCGCCCATGTACGGAAAAAGCGGCCGAAACGCAAGGCAATCCGGGCCTTGCGACCGCTACGGGGCGGGGCGCGGCATGCAGGACCAACGCAAGGCGGCCTGAAAAGGGCTGAGCGCTGCCGGAGAACAGGGCCAGAGTGGGGTACGGATGGCGCAGGAGTATGCATGTTGCGCCAAAAAGCGTTTCGTCACGCGCGTTTTGTGGTATAAAGGAAAATTTTGTACGATTTTGGTTGACTTTTACGCCCCGCCGCACGACTATGGAGTCAATGGAAAAAAGTTCTTTGAAAGATCAGCGATCCATTACCGCTTAAGAGGTTTTCTACTTCTTACGACTCCGGTCCGGCAACGCGAGCCGGGATGGGAATCCACCCACGCGCGGGGAGGTTCCGCCGGAGAGAATGAACAGGAAAAAAGCCCGTTCCCTGCTGGCCTGCGCCGCACAACGGGATTTTTTTGAAACACGCTTTTCGCGGGCGGCACCTGTTAAGCGGCAAGCGCATGCCGGGATGAATGACGCCAACGCGGAAGACCCTTCCGCGAAACGCGGCGCGAGTTTCGCGCCAGTATGGCCAGAATGTTTCGGTTGGCGTGTTAGTGTGCAACACTGAAGCGAACCTCAAACCAGTGTGTTGAGGCCGTGGATTTGGGCAACGACGGAAACCATTCCCTACTCCCCCCGATGGCTGTGAGGACAGTCGCCGGGGGGATTTGTTTTTTCTGCGGTGCGTGACGCAGGCCGGGGGCGCTGGTATGCTTGTACAAAGGCGTCCGGCGCACGGGGACAGCGTTGATGCAGGTCCGTAAGCCGTAGAGTGTTGGACGCAGGAGGACGGGCAATGCTTGGGAGCGTCTGGTGGCGGAAGTGGGCGGCACGCCGGAAAGGGGGGCACGCGGTTTTCGCGTGTGATGACGCCCTTGCGCGTGTGGCCGACTGCGTCATGGATGCCTGCGAATACGTTGTCGCCCTTGGCGGCGAGGCCCCGGCTAATGCCCTGCACCTTGCCGCCCGCGCGCAGGACCGGGAGTGCCTTGCCTGCGAACATGAAAGCGACCGCTACCACACCGCGCTGAATCTGGGCGCGGCCAGTAAGAATTTCTATCTCTACAACCTGACCCCTGCCGAATTTCTGCGGCATATCGACACGGAAAAACCCTACCTGTATTCCCGCGACGCTCTTGTTGTGCTGGATGTTTCCGGTGGCGGGGCACGGCGCGACGTCCTTGCCGAGATAGAGCACATTTGTGGGCGCTTTGAAGGGGCGTTTGTGCTGCTGGTGGGGTGCCGGGTTCCGGGTGGAACGGGCTTTACCGCCACCCGCGTGGATGGGCACGACTTTTCCCTGCGTGACGCCCGGGTGTGGCGGCTGCTGGAGGGCGGCACCATTTTCTATCCGCGCTACAGAATAACGGGGCGACGGCGCGGCGCTGTCCACGGCTGGGCGCTGGCGACCCTTGGGCGCAACGCGCTCTACACCTTCCCGGACGCCATCATGCGCGACCTGCGGCGGGTGGAGTAGGGGGGACGACGTTTGTGGCCCGTGCAGTGCTGTGGATGATGCGCTGGGCGGGGAACGCGGGGCTTTTGAGGTGCAGAACAGAGATTTCCCGGCACGGTGCACGGCGATGGAACAATATGAACGCGGCGCACAAGCCGGAAAAACGCAGCGCGGCGTCCTGCCAAGGCAGGGCGCCGCGCTGTGTTGTGGGGAAAGGGCAGGACGTTATTTGACGGAGTCAACAGGCAGGTCCGCGCCCTTCCATGCAAAGATACCGCCGGGGTGACGGTAGACGTTGGTGTAGCCGAGGCGCTTTGCCCACATTGCGCCGTTGTGGCTGCGGGTACATTTCACGAAGCCGCAGTACACCACGATGGTCCGGTCCTTGTCGGGGCCAAGCAGGGCGGTGAAGTCGTCCACGGTTTTGCCGCCGGTTTCGGCGGTGTCCCACTCGTCCATTTCCGGGATGGGGAACAGGAACTGCTCCGCGCCGGGGATGTGGTTTTTGGCGTAGCTGGCCTCATAGGGCATGGTGTCGATGACGAGCATGTCCGGGTCGGCCTTCATGCGTTTGGCCAGTTCCTGCGTGGTGATGATGTCGTATCCGCCACGCTGCACTTCACGCACGAGCTTAACCGCGCTCTGCTCGGTTTCCACTTCCTTTTCAAATTTGTTGGTGCCGAAAAAGGCGGAAGCGTTGGCAGTCAGGCCAAGGACAAAAATAGCAGTGAAGACGAGGGTGGTCAGTGAGCCGTGGTGGCGCATCAGGAGGTTCCCCTTGTTGAAGGTCTGCGGAAAAAGACAAGCGCCGACAACGGGCGCAAAACCGCCCCGTTGGCCCGGCGCCACCAGTACGCGTAGGCAATAAGTCCCATGAACATGACATCGCGCGCAAAGGCCCAGCGCATCCCGCTGAAGAAGGATGGCTCCGTGGGCGCGGTGCTAAAGCAGCCGCAGGCGATATCAAGGCCAATGGCGATACCCCGGGCAAGGAAAACGAGAAAGATGGCGTTCATGATGGTGATGGCCCCAAGGCTGCCGCGGATGTCCGCAATCAGCCCGATGCCTGCGCCTACTTCCACAAAGGGCAGCACGTGCGCCGTGAGCTCGGACAGGGCCGTGGGCAAAATGCCGTAGCTGTCGATGGAGGCGGCAAAGGCCGGGATGTCCAGCATTTTGGTCAGCCCGGCAAAGATGAAAAGCCCCCCCAAAAGCACGCGCACGCCACAATAGACGATGCGCGCATCACGAATGCGCCGCACCGCGCGGGTGGATAGTTCCTTTTTTCTCAATGTGTTGTCCTTGCTTTTCCGGATAGGGCGTAAGCCCTATTGTGATTGTTACGTTGGACGGGGCGGCGCGACCAATTGTTTGTTTGTATGCGTTGCCGCCCGGGCTATAGCGTGGAGTAATAGGACCTTGGCAAAAAATTGTCGGCGGGATGTCATTTCCGCTTGACAACGATTTCACTTTGATTGACTGTTCAACCAGTTCAAATATGCACAAAGTCCGACGCTAACGAGTTACGCCCCTGCCTGTCGCCACACTGTGGCACCGCCTTATCGCTGCGCTGGGTCTCCAGAATGCGGCATTAAATCGTAAATTTCTTTACACTTTCGCGTTCATGGGCGGGCAAGGTCTGCAAGCCTGCTGCGGCAGCTTGCAAAGAGGGGAGTGCTTGCGCAAGCCGTTTATGCTTGCGCAGCGTCGTCCATACACTGTTCGGAGTAGAGCACCATGACACTTTTGTACGACAGATCAAGAGGCAGGATATGCTGCCGCTGGAAAGAGCCGGCAGTCATGCGCTTTCAGGGCCGGGAGGTCGTTATCGACCGCCAGAAGCGCACGTCCGTGCGTGTGTCCGAGTTGGGCACCATCAATAAGCGCGACATGGCCGCCATGCGCCGATATGGCCGCAGCCGTGTGGTTTCCCTGTTCCACAAGGCGTTGCTGCGCTATGGCGTGTTTACCAAGAATTACACCCCGGAGCCGTGCCAGGTTTGCGGCGAAACACAGGGCGTGCGCCCCTGTTTCGACCCGGAAACCCACCGCCTTGCGTGGATGTGCCCCAAGCACGCCACCGCCATGAGCGAAGAGCGGCAGGATACGGCGCAGGCCGTGTAGCTGCCCTTCGCCGCGATGCGCAAAAAAAAGCCCTCCGCACTGAGCGGGGGGCTTTTTTTGCGCCTCCCCACCCGTGCTGGCCCGAGTGGGGGCGGGAGCATGTGGAGGAATGCCGTTTGGAGCGCCGTCCGTGACTGGAGAGGCTGGGGGGCTGAATCTGGCGCTGGCGGCCTGGTGTCCGGGGCGTCATGCGGGCGTTTTGTGCATACCACGCACCGTGCATGAACGCCGTGTTGCATGGCCGTGTGGGGGGCGGGGGGGGCGAACAGGCTGGTATCGTTTGTGAAAATTATGAAAAAGAGGCTGGGCGCTGTGCGCGTGGCCGGGCAAAGCCGGGGAGGGCGCGCCGCGATGGCGTAGAGCGCGTGCTGCGGCGAACAGGGCTTAGTCTGCGACTTCGCGGTGCACCTGTTCCGTGGTGCGTATGGATTTATCAAGGTCGATGCCGCTGCGCTCATCCGTCCCGCGCATACGGCGCGCGGCGCGGGTTTTGTTGTCGATGTCACGGTTGAGGATAAGGGCGGCCTTGTGGGCGAGGGCGGCGGCCAGCAGGTTCATGGGCGCGAGCAGAAACAGCACCTCCGGTTCACCCAGCAGCAGTCCGGCCATGCATCCGGTGCTGACAAGCAGGAGCGCGGAGCCAACGCCAATGGCCCCAATGTAGAGGTGCCCCAGCCCGCCAAGGGCGAGGGACATGACAAAGGCGGCCTGCGCGTTCTTCTTGCGCCGGGTTTTGCGCAGGCTGTCCGAGGCCATGCGCGCCAGATAGTCCCGTTTCAGCTGTGCGGCGTCGTCCCGCTTCTCGCCTTCCTTTCCCTGCCTCTCTGCGCCAAGGAGGTTCCCCGGACGCGCCACCTTGTCCCATGATGAACGTCCCGTGACGATAACACGCCCCGGATCCACCGGTTTGGGTGTCCAGTCGTCTGGCGTTTGTGGCATGTCGAAGAACAGCGGCTCCAGCGTGGCGGGGCCGGGCGGGGTGTTGTCGTGCGCCTGTGCGCCGCTGTCGCCCGCAGGGGCATGGGCCAAGGCGTCCGGGAGCGGCGGCGTTGCCGGGGATGGGGCAGGCGGCGCCGGCGGGGGGGGTGCCTGCGCGCCGCGTGAGGTCTTCGGATGCGCTTTGCGTCAGCCGGGTGAGCGTGCGCAGAAAGTCCTCGCGGTCGATGTCGCCGCGGCTGAGGGCTTCCTCAAGTTGCCGGATGCGTTCGGACAGGGCCGTGTCGGTCACGTGCTGCTCCGAAGTGGTGCGTGCGTGGTGAAGACTCCATATATTGTTATGCCTGAGAGGCGGGGCAGGAGCAAGACGGCGCAGCGCGTTTGGGGAAGGAGAATCATGGCCTTGCCCTTGCCTGCGGCAGTGGGTACTCTTCGCGCCAAGGTGCGCCGCGTTCACGGCGCGCGTTTAACCATACGGGGTTACGGAATGAAACGCATTGAATGGACGGAAGACCTGCGCGTGAACATTGGCGAGATTGACGCGCAGCATCAGCGCATTATCACTATGATACAGACGCTGGACGCCGCATGGCGCCGGGGGGACCGCTCCGTCCTGCTCGATGTGCTGCGTGAACTGGTGGACTACACGCGGGAGCACTTTGCCGCAGAGGAAAAGTACATGGACCGGTTCCTCTACGACGGGTATGATGCCCATGTGGAGCAGCACATGGAGTGTAGCCTGAAGGCTACCGAATTCTATGGCGAATATCTGGGCGGCAATGAAGATTTGATGGAGGAGGTGCTGGAGTATTTGACCCAGTGGTTCCTGAATCATATCTCCGGCACGGATAAGAAGCTGGGCGCGTATCTGAACGGGCAGGGCGTGCGGTAGCTCGCCTTGCGTCCTGTGCGGGGCCCCGCGCATCATACAAGCACCATCACCAAGGACCGGCAGACAGCGTGACAACGCACGACGGAAACAGCATGGAGACAGACACACAGACCGAGGCCCGACAAAGCGCCATAACGCGGGGCCTGACGTATTTTTTTGAGACCGTAGCCCACGGGTTCGACTCCGTGCATGCCTTCTGGGAAGGGGAGATGACCTCGCGCCGGCTGGCGACGGCCATCGTTGTGGTGTTTTTGGGTTCGCTGGCAGCTATTGAGATGAACCGATGGGGGCTTCTCCCCGCGTCCCTCGCCCGTGTGGTGCCGACAAATCATTTTTATGCGGTGAACATGGCCTTTACCCTGCTGCTGCTTCAGGAGGTGATGCAGCTCGTGCTCACCCTGCCCCGGTCCTTTTCGCGGGCGGTGGGCAAGCAGTTTGAGATATTGGCCCTCATCCTTCTGCGCAGTTGCTTTAAGGAGCTCGTCAACATCCACGAGCCGTTGGTCTTTCCGCAGGATATGACCCCGCTCTTGCGCATCTTGTCCGATGGCATGGGCGCGCTGGTGGTGTTTGTGCTGCTGACGGTGTTTATCCGGGTAGGCAAGGTGCGCAAGGTGCACCACGACGGGGCGGGACTCTACGCCTTTGTGTTGACCAAGAAGGCGCTGTCGCTTTTGCTGCTGGCCCTTTTTGCGGTGCTTGGCGCCTACAACCTGTGGCTTGGTGTGTCCGGCGCGGAGATGTTCGACTTCTTCACGGTGTTCTACACCGTGCTTATCTTTAGCGATATTTTCATTGTGCTCATGGCCCAGCGGCATTTGCCGGGCTTTGTGGCCATGTTCCGCAACTCCGGGCTGGCGCTGAGCACGGTGTTTATCCGCCTCGCGCTGGTTGCGCCGCCATACTACAACGCCGCCATGGGCGTGGCGTCCGCGCTGTTCGCCATTATGATATCGCTGGCGTACAACTACTATATGACCGGGCGGCTCATCGCCAAAAGGCGGCGCTGACGGGACGGGGTTTAGACTTTACGGTCCGTTGACTGGCCGGAAGGAGCGTGACGCTTCCTTTCGGCCTTTTTCATGGCGTCGCGAAAGTCGCTTTTCGCGCGGCGGTGGGCTTGTACCAAGAAGTAGATGGCGCCTCCGGCGGCAAGAAGGGCAAGCAGCCAACTCATGCGTCCTCCGTGTCGGAAGGGGGAAGGGAAGTGTGGCCCTCCCCGTGTACGTTGTCCTCACCGCCGGTTTCGCCGGAGGGGGGATTTTCGCAGACGTCATCCTTCCAGCGGTCGATGTCGTCGCGGTATTCCGCGAGGGGCAGGGCGCATCCGCAAGCCTTGCAGACAACCGTGGCGCGTGCTCAGCGTCCCTCAATGGCGGCGGGGCCGCCGCAGATGTGACAGGCAAGGCGAATGTCGTCCATGCAGGCTCCTGTGGCGGGCTAGGGCCCGCAGTGTGGGGCTGATCCCTGCGGGGCTGGCTGAGCGCGGAGCCAGTCGCGGAATGCGGCTTCCGGCAAGGGCTTGGCGTAATAGTAGCCCTGCGCCGTAACGCAGCCGAGGGAGCGCAGAAAGTCCAGCTGCGCCTCATTCTCTACGCCTTCGGCCACCACGGTCAGTTCCATGCTTTTGGCCATGGCCTGAATGGTGCTGGTGATGGCCGCGCTCTTTTTGTCGTTCTCCACGTTGCGGATAAAGGCTTGGTCAATTTTGAGGGTGTCCAGCGTGAATTCCGTCAGGTACGACAGCGATGAGTACCCTGTGCCGAAGTCGTCCACGGCGATGGTGACGCCAAGGCGCTTGAGGCTCTTAAGCGTTTCGGAAACGCGCACCACGTCCTGCACCAGCAGGGCTTCGGTGATTTCCAGCTCAATGAAACGCGGGGCAAGGCTGTGCTCCTTCAGGCAGCGCTCCACCATAGCCACGATGTTACTCTCAAGGAACTGGCGCGGGGAGAGGTTGACGGCAATGCGCAGGTCCTCGTGCCCGGCGGCGTGCAGGCGGCTGCATGCCGCGCAGGCCTCGCGCAGCACCCATTCGCCAACAGGCACGATAAGGTCGCCCTTTTCCAAAATGGGGATGAACCGGATGGGGGAGACAAGCCCCCAGTCGGGGTGGTTCCAGCGGATGAGGGCTTCTGCCCCGGTGACGTGCCCGGAGTCGATGTCCACCTTGGGCTGGTAGTACAGCTCAAATTCGCCGCGCTCGATGGCGTGGCGCAGGGCTGTTTCCAGCTGCAGGCGCTCCGAGGCGCGCTCCGTCATTTCCGTGGAGAAGAACGCGTAGGTATTGAAGCCGACCTCACGCGCGTGGTGCAGGGCGTTTTCCGCGTTCTTCATGAGTTCTTCGGCGTCGGTGGCGTCGTCCGGGAAGATGGCGATGCCCATGGTGCAGGTGAGGAAGGCTTCGCCGCCCGGCAGGGCAAAGGCCGGGGCAATGGCCTGTTGCAGGCGGGGAATAATCTGCGTGAGGGATTCGGAATCCGCAACGCCGGGAATCATCATGGCAAATTCGTCACTGCCGAGGCGCGCGGCGGTCAGCCCGTCGGTAAAGGCCGCCTTGATGCGCTTGCTGGTTTGCTGCAGCACTTCGTCGCCACTGGCGATGCCCATGGATTCGTTCACGTTTTTGAAGTTGTCGAGGTCAAAGAGAATGACGCCAACGCCGCTTTCGTTGTTTTGGGCGTGGGAGAGTTCCTGCGCCAGCAGGTTCATGAACAGCGCGCGGTTTGGCAGTTCCGTCAGCACGTCGAAGTTGTTCAGGCGGTAGATGCTCTCCGCGCTCTTCTTTTCGCGCGTCAGGTCCGAGAAGGTGCCGATGAAGTTGACCACCTCGCCCGAGGCATCCTTGAGGGTGGTGATGCGCAACCACGCGGGGAAGAGTTCGCCGTCTTTTTTGCGGTTCCAAATCTCGCCGCTCCATTTGCCGTCAAAGCTGATGCTCTCCCACATTTTGGCGTAGAAATCGCGGTCGTGGCGGCCACTTTTGAGGGTGTTTGGGCGGTGGCCCAGCACTTCCTCGGGTGTGTAGCCCGTCAGTTCGGTAAAGGTGCGGTTCACCTCCACGATGCGGTTGTCGCTGTCCGTGATGATGATGGAGTCGCTGCTTTGCTCAAAGACCTGCGCGGCAAGGCGGATGCTGTCCTCGCTGCGTTTGCGCTCTGTAATGTCCATAAGCGCGGCGATGTAGCCCCGGTTGGGGTCTGTAAAGTCAAGGTGGCGCAGGGACATGAACACGGAAACATGGGTGCCGTCCTTACGGCGCATTGCGGCGTCGAGGCTGGCGGAGCCGGAGCGGTCCAGCGACTGGATAAGATGCGCGCCAACGCGGCGGTATTCCCGGTTGGTGGCATAGATGTCGTGGGTGTCCATGCCCGCAAGTTCGTCTTCCTCATAGCCAAGCAGCCGCCCAAGGGCAGGGCTGGCCCACTCGATGATGCGCCCCTTGCCCAGAAGCAGTCCCGACGGAGACACCGACAGGATGGTCTCCATGGTCTGCCGGTGTTCCTCCAGCTCGTTGGTGCGGCGCTCCACGGCGCGCTTGAGGCGGGCGTTGAAGCTAAAGAGGGCAAAAAGCCCACCGCCCGTCAGCAGGATGGCAACGCCAAGGGCCCACAACAGCTGCTTTATGGACGACGGAAGGACGCCATTTGGATGAAAGAGAAATGCGTCAATGGGCCGCACGGAGTCAATAAAGCCGAGGTTGGCGAAGGTTGTGGCGATGTGCTCCCAGCGCGCGGCGTTCATGGTGCCAACGGGCACGAGCTTGGGCATCATGAGGCTCCGCAGGGCCTCGGCCTCGCGCAGGAGGGTCTGGGTCGTGGTGTGCGGGGCGTAGGTTTGGGCGATGTGCCGGGCGATGTCCTCTGGGTGGCTCATGGCGTAGTCCCAGCCGCGTAGGCTGGCCCGCACAAAGCGCTGGGTGCGGTCGGTGTGGGTGGTGGCCGTGTCCTTGGTGGTATAGAGGCAGTCGCCGTAGAAATCGATGCCGTAGGTCATGGGGGCCAGCTCGGTGACGGGCACGCCCATCTCGCGCAGGGCAAAGGTTTCGTTGGTGGTGTAGCCGGACAGGGCGGCCACCTGCTTGGTGTACAGCGGGGTAACGTCCCACGTGTGGTGGATGAATTCCGTATTGGCGGTGGTCACCCCCGCGGATTGGAGCATGGCGCGGATTTCCGCATCCTGCTCCATATAGACCATGATGCGCTTGCCTTTGAGGTCCGAGGGGCTGGAGGTGCCGGAGTCCGACCGGACAAGGAGCACGGCCGGGGAATGCTGAAAGATGGCGGCAAGGGCCACAAGAGGGGTGCCGCGCTGGTAGTCCAGCATGGCCTGAGCATTGTGCACGGCGTAGTCCGCCGACCCATCAAGAAGCGCCGCAAGAGGGTTCTGCCCGGGCACGCCCTCGCGCAGGGTGACGTCGAGCCCTTCGTCCGCGTAGTAGCCTTCCTTCAGCGCCGCGTAGTATCCGGCAAATTGGAATTGATGCAGGTATTTCAGCTGCAGGACAATCTGTTCGGCGTGCGCGGGGCGCGCCGGAAGGGAAAGGGCACACCCCAGAAAGGCTGCCAGACAGATGGCAAAAAAGCGGCGTAGCATAATACTTTAGAAATACCCGTAATGCAGAGATGATGGCAAGGGCGCAGACGCTATTTGGCGCTTTCCGACAGGAGTTCTTCCTTGCGGATGGCGATGGCGTCCTCCACAGCTTCGGCGGCCTCGCTGAGTTCGTAATCCTCGCTGGATTCGATGAGCGCGGTCTGTACGTTCAGTTCGCGCATAATGCGGACCTCGCCGGCGTTGAAATAGCCGCGCCATGCGGTGACGGTCTGTTCACGCTTGCCAAGGTGGGCAAGGGTGAGGCCAAGGTAGAGCGAGGAAAAATTGTCCTTGCCGAGGTCGCGCAGAACGCGGTCGAATTCCACCTTCGCCTGCACGTACTGGCCGGTGCGGTACAGACAGTAGCCAAGGCGCTGCCGCGCTTCGCTGTGGTGGGGCAGACGTTTGATGCACTCCCGGTATTCGGGGATGGCGGCTTCGTAGTCGGATGCGGCGTAGGCTTCCCCCGCCCGCAGAAACGCTGCGCGCCCGTGTTTCACGTCCTGCTGGGGCGTGGTGGTGTTGTCTGCCGGGGTGGTGAATTGCTCGCTTTGGCGCGTGTTGGACGCCTCAAGGCGCTCCTGCGATGTCTCGCGGAGCTTGCGGAATCCGCCGAATAGAAGATCCCGCCGTGACAGGCCTTTTTTTCCTTCAGATGAAGCCACCGTGTCCTCCTTGTCTGTGGTGGCTGAAGAATACCCAATTCACAAAAAGGGTCAACAGATTCCCCCTAGTGCGGCGCTGGAACCACAGGGAATTCCCCTTTTTCGTCAATATAGGCGTCCGCGTCGGCCTGCGGCATGGGGCGGGCGTACAGGTAGCCCTGTGCGTAGTCGCAGCCAAACCGCCGCAGAATGGCGGCCTGATAGGGGTGTTCCACGCCCTCGGCGATGACGTCCATATTGAGGATATGGGCCATTTCGATAATGGCGCGGATGATTTCCGCGTTTTGGCCCTCTGGCCCGATGCGCTGTACGAAGGAGCGGTCCACCTTCACCGTGTGCAGGGTGAAGTCCTGCAGGTAGGACAGGGACGAATACCCGGTGCCGAAATCGTCAAGGGAGAGGCTGACCCCCAGCCTGCGGAGCATATCCAGCTGGTATTCCGCAGTGTGGGCGTTTTCCATAACGGCGCTTTCCGTAATTTCCAGCTTGATGCTGGACATGCGCGCGCCGGCGGTGGTGGCTGTGGCGCGGATGCGTTCCGACAGGTCCGGCAGGGTGAATTGGTGCGAGGAGAGGTTCACGCTCATAAACAGCGGCGTGTCCGGATAGTGGTGCTGCAAGGTGGCAAGATGGGCGCAGGCCATGTCCAGCACCTGCTGGCCAAGGCCAACGATAAGCCCGGTCTCCTCCGCCGTGTGGATAAAGGCGCTTGGTTCAATGATGCCGTACTGCGGGTGCTGCCAGCGCACAAGGGCCTCAAAGCCCGCCAGCGCGCCGGTGGTGAGCTGGATAATGGGCTGGTAGTAGAGGATGAATTCCTCGTTATCCACGGCGCGGCGGAGTTCGGCCTCGGTTTCAAGGGCCTGCATCGCCTGTGTATGCATCTGCTGCGTAAAGACGGCCAGCTTGTCCATGCCCGCGCTCTTGGCCTGATAGAGGGCGATTTCCGCGTCGCGCAGCATAAAGTCCGGGTTTTCGTGCTCCGGCGGGCCAAGGACCAGCCCAATGCCGGCCGAGGGCTGTATTTCGCGCCCGGCAAGGGTCATGGGGCGGCGGATGATGGATTGGATGCGCTGGGCTGTGGCGCGGGCGGATTCTGCATCCACATTCTCGTGCAGGACGATGGCGAATTCATCCCCGGCAACGCGGCTGATAAAGCAGTCCTGCGGCAATTCCACCTTTAGGCGGTTGGCCATGGCCTTGATGACCATGTTGCCCATGGGGTGGCCGAGGCTGTCGTTGATGACCTTAAAGCGGTCAAGGTCCAGATGCAGCAGGGCAAAGGGGTGCGGCGCGGCGATGGAGCCTTGCAGATGCTGGATGAGCCGCTCGCGGTTGGGCAGACCGGTGAGCCTGTCGTAGTAGGCCTGATAGCGCAGTTGTTCTTCGGCGATATGCCGCTGGGTGATGTCCGCGTAGATGCAGTAGGAGCCGATGTATTCGCCCTCGAAGGTAATGGGCGAGGCCGCGATGGATACGTGCACATCCGCCCCGGTGCGGGTGCGGCGTGTGGTCTCGTGCTGGACGGTTTCGCCCAGCTGGATGGCCTGATTGAGGCCGTCGGCCTGCGACACCTTGTCCGGCGCAACGATGAGCGAATCCAAATGGCGGCCGATGGCATCCTCGCGAGGGTAGCCGAACAGCATCTCAAAGGCGTGGTTCACATCCAGCACGGTGACGCTTCTGTCCACGCGCACAACGGCAAGGGGGGAGTGCTCGAACAGCTGTTGCAGCAGCGTGCGCTGCTTGCGCATGCCGCGCTCGGCAATTTTGCGCTCCGTAATGTCGCGGACCTGCGCAACGATATAATTCTGTCCCTGCACCATAAAGGCGCTCAGCCGCGCTTCGATGTCCGCGTGCCTGCCGGAGGGGAGCACTATTGCGGCCTCAACGGACTGGGGCGTGCCCTGCTCGGCTTTGGTGTAGGCGGCGCGGAAGTCCACACCACCCGGCGCAAAGGTGGCCGAGGGCACAATGTCGAAGATATCCTGTCCCGTCACCTCGTCGGCGCGCACGGAGAGCAGGCGCTCGGCCACGGGATTCATGTCCACAATGGTGCGCCGCTGGAGGATGAACACCGCCTCGTGGGTGTTTTGGTACAGGATGGAAAAGCGGGCCGTCATTTCGCGGATGGCCGCTGTTTTGCGGCGAAAGCCGATTTGCAGCAGCAGGTTCCACAGCGCAACCGCAATGACAAGGGCGGCGGCGATGGTCAGCTCTAGGCTGTAGCGCTCCAGCAGGAAGGGAAAGGGCCTGTGGTAGGGCACACTGCCCACCCACTTGCGCTGGATGTTTTCCTTTTGCTCCTCGCTGATGGACATGACGCCCTTGCTGAGGATGGCGTGCAGCAGCACGTTCTCCTTGCGCACGGCCAGGCAGCCATGCTCCCGGGTGAGGGCGGGGCCGGTGGCTTTTACATCTGAAACACCGGCCTGAAAGATGGCGTAGTTGAAGGCGAAGTCATAGGCGGCAACGGCGGCGTAGTGGCCTTTCAAGAGTCCCTGCAGTGCAACGTCCGGGTCGGTGTATTCCACAAGGTCGGCGGCGGGATAGGTCCGGCGCAGCATGCCAGCCAGAGCCGTGGCCTTGGGGATGGCGATGCGGTGGCCATGCAGGTCCGCCGGGGTCGCTACATCCACAACGTGAGCCTGCACGAAAAGGTGGGTTTGATGGTCGCTGACAGGCCCGGTGAAGGCATAGAACTGGGCGCGGCGCTCCGTTGGCGTCATGTCCGGAATGATGTCGATTTCGCCGCGCTGGAGCATGCCGGCGAGTTGGCTCCATTTGGTGGGGATGTATTCGAATGTGACGCCAAGGTTGACGCTGACCAGATTCATGAAGTCCACGCTGAAGCCGCGCGCGTGGCCTTTTTTGTCCTTGTACTGCAGGGGGGTGAAGCTGTCGTCGATGCCGACGCGCATGACGGGGTGGTCCAGAAGGTACTGCCGCTCCTCGGGGGAGAGGTCAACCGTGGATTCTTCGGTGTTGATGAGCAGAATCAGCGTCACCACCGCGACGCAGGCGCAGAGGGTGAGCAGGATATTGATGATGCCCGTGCGTGACCGGGCGGGACGCGAGGCTGGTCCGTCGTCGTTGGGGGGAGTGGTGCTCATTGCTCGCTCTCGTCAGAGGTGTTGCTGGACTGGGTCTTTGCGGCTTCCTTGGTGCTGTACATGGCGGCGTCTGCGCTTTTGAGCAGGTCTTCCGTTGTGGCGCCATCGTCGGGATAGAGGGCCTGCCCGATGCTGGCGCTGGTGGTCACGGTGGTGTGCGTGAGGTCAAACGGGGCGGCGAGCACGTCGCGGATGTCGTTGGCGACGGACTCGGCCTGTTTGCGGGATGTGGTGTCCGGCAGCAGGATGGCGAATTCGTCCCCGCCCAGCCGGGCCAGCAGGTCGGATTGGCGCAGGCGCGAGGTCATGCGGCGCACGGCCTCCACCAGTACAGTATCCCCGGCCAGATGGCCGTGGGTGTCGTTAATGAGCTTGAAGTCGTCAAGGTCCACGTACAGCAGGGCAAGGCCGGAGCGTCGCCTGCGGGCGTGGGCTATCATGTGGGCGAAGGTTTCGTGAAAGCTGTAGCGGTTGGCAATGCCTGTCAGCTCGTCATGCATGGCGCGCTGGGCGAGGGCTTGCTCGCAGCGTTTGCGCTCCGAAATATCACGTAGGATGCCGTCCAGTGAGATGATGCGTCCGTCATCGTCCTTGGTGGCGCGGATGCTCATGGCTAGCCAAACGTCCGAGCCGTCGGCCCGCACGCCCGTAAAGTCGAACTCCTCGGCGGAGCCGCGCGCCACAAGCTGTGAAAACAGCCGGGCGCTGTCCTCGTCGGGCGAGGCCATGATGGCGTTGATGGTTCCGGCGCGGTCCAGCACCTCCTGCGGGGAGGAATAGCCCATGATGCTGGCAAAGGACGCGTTGGCCCGCGTCAGGCGGCCTGCGCCGTCGGTCTGGAAAATGCCGTCCACGGCGTGCTGGAAGATGTTGCGGTATACATCGCCCGCCGCGCGCAGTTCGGACAGCGCCTGCCGCAGTTCGGCGGTGCGTTCGCTCACGCGGTCCTCCAGTTCCACATAGGCGCGCTGGAGGGCGTCGCGGCTGTCGCTGAGGGCGGCTTCGGCGGCGTGGCGCTCATGCAGGATGGCATAGATGATGAGCGTTGCGCCCGAGCCGCCAGCCATAAACAGCTGGACGACATGCAGGGCGTGGGGCTGGGGCAGATGTGCAAAGGGGCCAAGCCCTACCATGGTCATGGCAACGCAGTAGGTGCCCACAGCCGCAAGGATGAGCGTGAGCGACCGGATATCCAGCCGGAAGGCGCTCCAGATGAAAAAGGGAAACAGCGCAAAGCCGAGGGGATACTGGTGGTAGGAGCCACCAAGGCGCGTACCGAAAATGGCCCATGCCAGGGCCGCGATGAGCAGGCACAGGGCGAGGCTCTCACTTTTGAGGATTCGAAGGGCCGGGCGCGGGCGGACCGTGGTCCACGCCATGACAAGGGGCATAATGAGCACAATGCCTGCAAAATCGGCGAGGAACCAGCCCCATAACATGTGCCCGAGGTTCGGCAGCGGCGGGCGCGTGGCAAGGGTTGCCCCCACCCATCCCGCGCTGATGCTGAGCAGGCTGGCGGCGGTGGGACCAAAGATGGCAAACCGCGCCATGGTTGTGGACGTGGTGTGGAATGTGTCTCGCGGCACGGTGCGCCGCAGAATGAGTGCAGAGAGGGCAAGGGCCAGCATATTGCCGCTGGACCAGATGACGGCGGTTTCCCATGGCTGGCCGGTGGACAGCGCGATGAGAAAGTCCGGAATGAGTATGGCGGGGAAGGCCCGCAGACCGCATAGATACAGCGCCGTCAGCCCCACGCCGGCGGCGGGCCAGATGTGGGCGACGCCATCGGTGGCGGTAAAACAGACGGCAAACAGGCCCGCAAGAAAGTAGGCGACCGCAAAAACGGGAATCCACAACGGGTGGATGCGGGAGGGATATGAAAAGGCGGCGCTGGCTGGGGCCATCATAGGTGCAGGTCCATAAGGTTTTTCGAAAGGCAAAAAGGCGTCGTGCCGGGAAGTCTTTCGGGAGAAGCGCAACTGTTGCGATTCGTCACAAAAGGGGACGGACAGACGCCATATGGTGCATCACTGGTGCGCAAAATCAAGGAAGCGACGCAGGGCGGACGCGTGGAATTGCTTGTGCTCCGTGGCAAAACGCGCCGCAAACGTCCCACGCATTATCTCTGACAAGGCTTACTTGACACAGGCCGTTTTGGCAATCGCCCATACACGGGCCCGGCGGTGGGGTTGAGAACACGAAGGGAGCGGTGTATGACAGGCCGGACCGCAAGCACGCGGTGCGCCAACCGAAAAAACGAGGGGTATATGATGGAATATGTCATCCCGGCCGTCTTGGTCCTTTTGGGGCTGGTGAACCTGAACCTGATCCGCGTCGGTTTGGACGTTGGGGAAGTGCAATCGCGCTTTTTCCGTCTGCGGCGGGACGAGTCCAAGATGGGCTTTTGGTGCGCGATAATCTTTCAGGTTTTTATCAGCGCCCTGTGCTTTGCCGTGGCCCTCGTGCGGGTGATGCACCCCGAGCTGTAGCGCCACGCGCCGCCGTGCCGTACGCGCCGCAGGGCGCGCCATGGCCCGCGCGGGTGTTTGAACACCGAATCTGCGCCGGGGCGCTCCATCGCATCCCCGGCCTGTCGCAAAGGAGAGAATCATGGCCAGAAAAATCGTCATCATCGGAGGCGTGGCCCTTGGTCCCAAGGCCGCCTGCCGTGCCAGACGCCTCGACCCGGAAGCTGAAATTACGCTCATCGACAAGGATACCATCATCTCCTACGGCGGATGCGGCATCCCCTATTACGTCAGCGGCGATATCGCCAATGCCGACGAACTCTTTTCCACCGTCTTCCATGCCGTGCGCGACCCTGAATTCTTCGACATTTACAAGCGGGTGGATGTGAAAACCGCCACCGAGGCCCTGGACATCGACCGCAAGGCCAAGGCCGTGCACGTGCGCGACCTGACCTCCGGCGAGGAGTACGACATCCCGTACGACACGCTGGTGCTGGCCACCGGTTCCACGCCCTTTGTCCCGCCCGTTGAGGGCAAGGACCTGCCCGGCGTGGTGAGCATCGCCAACATGCACAAGGCCATCTTCCTCAAGGACCGCATCGCCAGCGGCTCCATCGACTCCGCCGTCGTGGTGGGCGGTGGCGCCATCGGCCTTGAAATGGCCGAAGCTCTCACCGCCCTGTGGGGCGTGAAGACCACCCTCGTGGAAATGTGCGACCATGTGCTGCCGCAGGCCATGGGCCCGGACCTTGCCGGTCTGCTGACCAACCACATGGTGGAAAATGACGTGGACGTGCAGTGCAATACCTGCGTGAAGCGCATCATTGGCGACGAAAATGGCGTTACCGCCGTGGAAACGGACAAGGGCACCGTGGAGTGCCAGCTGGTCATCTTTGGCGCGGGCGCGCGGCCCAACACCGCCCTTGCCCAGCGCGCCGGTCTGTCCGTGGGGCCGTTTGGCGGTTTGCTGGTGGACGGACGCATGCGGACCTCCGACTCCAACATCTACGCCGGCGGCGACTGCGTGGAAGTGCGCAACCAGATTACCGGTGCCAGCATGCACCTGCCCCTTGGTTCGCTGGCCAACCGTCAGGGCCGTGTTATCGGCACCAATATCGCCGGTGGCAACGAGCGCTTTGACGGCGCGGTGGGCACCTTCTGCCTCAAGGCCTTTGACATTGGCGTGGGCACTGCCGGCCTGACCATGGCGCAGGCCCGCGCCGCAGGGTTCGACCCTGTAGAAGGGCTGGCCGTGCAGGCCGACCGCGCGCATTTCTATCCCGGTCACAAGTGGATGTATATTAAGCTCATCGCGGACCGCAAAACCCGCCACGTTCTGGGCATTGAAGCCCTTGGCGAAGCGGGGGACGCCGTGAAGGCACGTGTGGACGCCGTTGCGGCCCTGCTGCCCCACCGCCCGGACCTTGATGATATCTCCAATCTGGAAGTGGGCTACGCACCGCCCTATGCCTCGGCCATGGATATCGTGAACGCCGCGGCCAACTCCTTGAAGAATATCCTCGACGGCTTTAGCCATCCCATCGAGCCGAGGGAGTTCTTGGAAAGCATCCTGCCCGACGAAAGTAAGCTCGTCCTCGATGTGCGCTCGGCCAAGCAGGGCGCGCCCATGCAGGAAAAGTACGGCAAGCGCTGGCTGAATATCCCGCAGGACGAACTGCCCGCACGCTACGACGAATTGCCCCGCGACAAGGAGCTGTACGTCATCTGCAACACGGGTCTGCGCTCCTACGAGAGTCAGGTCCTGCTGCGGGCCAAGGGCTTTACCAATCTCAAGAACATTCAGGGCGGTTTCCTCTTCGCCCGGATGCTCGACCCGACCATCGTGCCTGACAACGCCTAGCGCGGCGTGATGCAGCAGAGTTGACACCGCCCCTGTCCGGCCAGCCGGACAGGGGCGGTTTTGCGTTTGTGGGAGGGGAAGGTGTGCGCCGGCTACAGCAGTGCCGCCGCCCATGCCACAAGGGGCAGGGCGATGGAGAGGGCACCGCAGAGGCGTGGAAGCGCCGGGTGCGCGGCAAGGCGGACGCCAATCTCGCTACCCGCCAGCAGACCAAGGGGCAACCCGGCCAGAAAGCCAAAGGCATGCGCGCCAAGGTCCGTACGCTCGCCGCCAACGCCAAGCATGGCGAGCAGGGAAAGCCCGGCCACCACCGGGGCGACGGTGCGCCGGAAGCTGACGCCGTGTTCGCGCATGGCGCGGTAGGCGCCAAGGGCGGCCACCACGCCAAAAACGGCGGTGGATGCGCCAACGGAGACGTGATTGAGCAGGTGGGCGGCGGCGTTGAGCAGGTTGCCCAGTGCGCCGCTGAGGAGAAAAATGCTCCACCCAAGGGCAAAGCCGGCCTCGGAGCAGAACAGCACCATAAAGACGCCGCCGATGAGGGCGTTGCCCGCCATGTGTGCGGCGTCGGCGTGTAGGGTGAGGGCGGTGACGGTGCGCCACCATTCGCCAGACATGATGGCAGAAGCATCGGCCGCGCCATGGGTGACCCACGTTTCGGGGTACAGGCCAAGGCTCGGCAGTGGGCGCGAGCACACGGTGTGGAACAGGGCGCCCAGCAGCATGATGAGGGCCGTTTGCCACACCGCGCGGCGCGAGATGGGGCGTGCGGCCTCCGGCGGCGCCTCGGGCGGGTTCTCCTGCGCGAAGTTCAGCACCTCATCCACGGCAAGGTCCATGAAGTCGCTGTGCACGTCGAGCCGCCACCCCTTGCGCAGGGGCGTCAGGCGGTGGGGGATGCCCACCGCGCGCAGGGCAAGGGACCAGTCCTGCGCCATTGCGGCGGTAAGACGCGGCGGGCGCTCCGTCAGCGGCAGGGCATCCATGATGTCCCGCCATAGGGGTGCGCTCATGGATGTGGTGTCGCCATGGGACATATCCGACATGGCTTATGGCTCCTCGCGCCTAATAGCGGCGGATGACGGTGACGTTGCCCTGACGGATCCAGTTCTCAAACTTTTTGCGGAGCACGTTCTTGAGGGCGGCGCGCACCGGGGGGATAAGCAGCAGAATACCGGCACAGTCCGTGGCAAAGCCCGGAGTCAGCAGGACGATGCCCGCCACAAGAATGAGCAGGGCGTCCACAAGCTGACCGGTGGGCGTTACGCCACGCGCCATGTCCTCGCGGATGCGCATAAGGACGGATGTGCCCTGTTGGCGGGCCAGCCATGCTCCGGCAAAGCCGGTAAGCAGCACAATGGCAATGGTGGTTTCCGCGCCGAGAAAGGAGCCAACCTTCATCAGCAGGTAGATTTCTATAAGCGGTATAACGGCAAACGCCGCGAAAAGTCTGAATAACATAGTGGAACGTTCCTTGATGCGTTGCAGGTTCGGGGTGGAGCATGACCCATTTCGCCCGCTTTGAAAAGGGGAACCGAACCCACTGAAAAATATGGCATAGCTTGACGCGTGTCGAGTGACGCTTTAATCCTAAATGCCAAAAAGACGAACATCGCGGCAGCGAGGAGGATACAGACCATGGCACATACGACGCAGGGCGGCGCAGGCGGAACCCGGAGCAAAGGCGCAGAGGTGGGCGCGGCCCACGTTATCGCGCGCATCATCGAGGCGCTGGGCATTGGCACGCAGAGCGCGCTGGCGCGGGAGCTGGGCGTGAGCCGTGGTGCCATCTCCGATGCCAAGTCCAAAAACAAGGTCCCGGCGGAATGGCTGCTGAAGCTGTTCCGCACGCACTCCCTGAATCCTTTTTGGCTGGAGACGGGCCACGGGGCGAAGTTCCTGCGCGAGGATACCGTGCGCCGCACCGTGCGCGACGCCCCCGCGCCGGACCGCGAACCCCAGTATGACTATGTTCCCCTTGTGGCGGCGCGTCTGTCTGGCGGTGGCGGAAGCGCCCAGACCAGCGACCGCGTGGTGGAGTATTACGCCTTTCAGCGTTCGTGGCTGCGCAGTAAGGGGTCTGTGGATGATATGCGCCTGATGCGCGTCACCGGCGAGAGCATGTCCCCCACGCTGGAGGATGAGGACATCGTCCTTGTTGACCTCTCCCAGAATGATATCCGCGTGGGCAAGATTTACGCCGTGCGCATGGACGATGAGATTGTGGTCAAGCGCTTGGAGCGCAAGCCCGGCAAGCTGGTGCTGGTTAGCGACAACAGGCGCTTCTACGAGCCACAGGAAATCCCCCTTGGCGACCAGAGCAACGTGGAGGTGCTGGGCCGCGTGGTGTGGATGTCGCGCGAGATTCGCTAGGGCGTGCGTGCTTCTGCGCCGTGGCGGCGTGAGGCGTTGGGATATGTGATCAATATGGGGTGGTTCCCCAGTCGCAGGAAAGGCGGCCGTTTCCGTAAGGAAGCGGCCGCCTTTTCGTTGCGGAGCAAAAGCGGGGGAGCGGTGTGGGATGGGCACCACGGTGAGCGGTAGGTCCGCTTTGTGGCTACTGCGCCAGCACGTCCTTGCTGGGGGCGCGCAACTGTACGGTGCAGAAGGTGGTGCACAGCATGAAGGCTTCGTCATGCAGTGAGGCCTGCCGCAGCAGCTCAAGCGAAACAGGGGACAGCGGACGGGAGCCGACTTCCATGAAGTCCATCAGCGCCTCAGCCGTGGGAAAGACCTCGGCGGTGCACATGGTGCGCTGGCCGCAGTTGGTAATGTGGAAAACCGATGCCAATACGTATTGGCCGAAGGTCGTCTTGTAGAGGACGGTATCCATCCAGTTTTCCATGAAACCCACGAATTCGCGCTCATCAACCAGAGCGATTTCGGAGCCGTTAAAGACGAGGTCGGGCTGGCCGTTTCGGTGCAAAGTGAATTGTTCCATCATTCTCCCCCCTTGTCGTGAAATCCAGTGCGCTGCATCCGTTTTGTACTGTCAAGTCCATAAAATGGGACTTACTCACAGCATAGAGCAGAATTGCGAAGGAATGTAAAGGGAAAGATGGAAAAAACATTCCAACTTTTTTCCTGAATGCTCCTGAAGCCCTGAAATGCATTGAAATCGCGAAGGAGTAAAATTTCAGGGTATTGCTGGTGTTTGGCTACGGTCGTTTCGGACGAAGGCCATAGAGCTCCGTATATTTGTGTTCCAGATGCGAAATGAGCGCGCTGGCGTCCGGTGCATTCCCAGTGACGTCATGGACAAGCTCGCGCGGGTCGAGGCGCGCGCCCTTGGTGTGGATGGCGGTGCGTAGCCAGCCCAGCAGCGGGCCAAAGTCGCCACGGGCAAACATGGCCTCAAGGTCGCCCAGCTCGCGCCGTGCGGCGTCCATAAACTGGGCGGCGTAAATGTTGCCCAGCGCGTAGGTGGGAAAGTAGCCAAACAGCCCCGCGCCCCAGTGCACGTCCTGCATAACGCCGCTGGCGTAGTCCTTGGGCGTCACGCCAAGCAGGGCGTACATGCCCTCGTTAAAGGCGTCCGGCAGTTCGTGCACGTCCAAACTGCCGCTCATGAGCCGCCGTTCAAGGTCAAAGCGCAGAAAGATATGCATGTTGTAGGTCAGCTCGTCGGCGTCTGTCCGGATGCAGCCGGGATGGACGGCGTTTACCGCGTAGTAGACCTTGTTCAGCAGCGCGGAACGGAAGGACTCAAAGGCGTAGGCGGCAAAGGGCAGGTAGTGCGTCCAAAAGCCGTGGGAGCGGGCCACAAGGTTTTCCCACAGGCGGGATTGGGATTCATGGATGCCAAGGGAGGCGGAGCTGCCGCAGGGCGTACCAAAGTGGTCGCCGGGCAGGCCCTGTTCATACAGCGCGTGGCCGCATTCGTGCACGCAGCCGAAAAAGGCCTCGGCAAAGTCGTTCTCACGGTAGCGTGTGGTCACGCGCACATCGCCGGGGCCGATGCGGGTGCAGAAGGGGTGGGCTGTGGTGTCCATGCGTCCGCCCATAAAGTCGAATCCCATGTCCGTCATAATGTGGCGGGCAAAGCGCTCTTGCTCCTTGGGCGGAAAGTGGCGGGTGACGACTTCCGCACTGCGGGTGCCGCCGCGCTGGGCAATGCGTCCCAGTAGGTCCGCGCTGGCGGATTGCAGGGCGTCAAAAAGTGGCGCGACGGACGCCGCTGTTTCGCCGGGTTCGTATTTGTCCAGCATGGCGTCGTAGGGTTCGCGCTTGTAGCCGACGGCGTCCGCTTCCTCGCGCCGCAGGCGCAAAAGGTGCTCCACGTAGGGCAAAAAGCCTTTCCAATCGTTCTTGGGACGCAGGCGTTCCCATGCGCTTTCGCCCTGCGCCGCCGCGCGGGCTATGGCGACGGCAAGGTCCTCGGGGATGCGGCTTTGGCGCTCGTGCTCGCGTTGCCATATGCGCAGATTGGCGGTGATGTCCGAGTCCGGTCCGGCCTCGCGGGCAAGGCCGAGGCAGGCGTTTATGGCGTCGGCGCGGCGCGGGTCCGTGCGGCGGGTGTGGATGATGCGCGTGAGCGTGGCGATTTGTTCGGCGCGGTGGTGGTGCCCAAGGGGCGGCGCATAGGTGCCTTGGTCCCAACTGAGCAGGGAAACGGTGGTTTCAAGGCGGGCGGTGTCCACGGAATGGGCGCGTAGCCAGTCGTAGGCTTCTCTTGGGGGCATGGGACCTCCTGTAGGGGCGGGGCTTTTGGGGAACAAGTGTACGGTATTGCGCCGCGCGGAGAAAGGAGCGGCGCGCTCCTTGGGGAGAAAAAACGAGCGGCGGCGGCATCGCTTGAAGCGATGCCGCCGCCGAATGGTGTGCCAAGTGGTGTGGTGGCCGGTGCTGCGCCGCCGCGGGCGCGCGTGCAGGGCGCGTGGGCGCGGGGCGTCAGTGGTGCGCCGCGTCCGGGGTGCGGCGCCGGGCCAAAACGCATGGGACGGCCCCGCCCGGGGCGAGGTTGCCCTGTGGCGCCGTGGCGCTGGATGCCCTGCGGGGCGGGGATGGCGGCCTGCATGGCGGCGGTCCTACAGCGAGTGGACAAACAGCCGGATGCCGTCTTCCAGCATCTGGCAGGACATAAGAATAAGGATAAGGCCCATCAGCCGCTCCGCAGCGCGGAGGCCGCGCCGCCCCAGCAGCTTGGTCAGGACGGGGATGAGCAGCATGATGATGGCCGTTGCGGTCCAGGCCACCACAATGGAGGACAGCAAAATGGTGTTGTTGTCCGGCCGGTGGGCATACACCATCACCGCCGCCAGCAGGGACGGGCCGGCGATAAGAGGCACCGCAATGGGCACAAAGAAGGGGTCGTCGTCCATGGCGTCGGCGTTGTCGGCCTCTGCCGGGGGGAAGACCATCTTCATGGAAATGATGAACAAGATGGCGCCACCGGCAATGCGCATGGTGGATTGGCCAATGTCCAGAAGGGCCAGTAATCCTTCGCCAATATACATAAAGACGAGGATGACCAGCAGGGCGAAAAGGCATTCGCGCAGGATGATGCTCCGCTGTCGCGCAGGGGCCTGATTTTTGAGCAGTGAAAGGGAAATGGCTCCGTTGCCCACGGGGTCCATAATCAAAAAGAGTGGAAAGGCAATCTCAAAAATGTGCTTGGCGACAGCGTAAGAATCCAAATTTGTTCCTCCTGGGGTGATATTGCGGTGTTGTCTGCGGTGTGTTGCTTGGTCTTTGGCTCCCGGCCGATGATGATGCATTCCGTATGTTTGTTGGAAAATACGGGATGTGCTACGAGAAAAGTCAAGTTTCCTCTTTTTCGGGATGGCTTTGCCGACTATACTGATGGCAAACTCGAAAATCCCGCCAACACCCGCTACATCGGGAGAGTGCCATGCAACAGGTCGGTGAAGTTGCATCAATCAAAGGCCAAGCCTTTGCCGAGTCGGCAGATGGCGCGCGACCTCTTGAGGTCGGCAGTCCCATATACGCTCAGGACGTTCTTGTCACGTCCTCTGGAGCCAATGTGGAGGTCCGCTTTGCTGACGAAAGCGTGCTGTCGCAAGGCCCGGACGCGCGGCTGACCGTGGACGAGTACGTCTACGAGCCAGACGACCCGTCCGCCTCCGGCATGCTGCTCAACATGGCCAAGGGCACCTTCCGTATGGTGACCGGAAAAATCGTGGAGGACAACCCCGATGGCGTAAGCATGCAGTCGCCCCTTGCCACCATTGGCATCCGCGGTACGGGTGCGGACTTCGTCATTGGCGAGGATGGCAGCGAAAAGTACGGCATCTTCGACTATCACGAGCTGGACCTTGTTATCACCACGGAGCAGGGCACCCGCTTCATCACCGGTGCCAACGAGATAGTGGATGTGTTTGCCGATGGCACCATGGGCGCGCCGCGTCCTTACAGCCCCACAGAGCAGCAGATGCTGCAGAATATGGCACCCATCACCGTTGTGCCGGGCTTGTATCAGGCCCCCGACGCCCCGCAGGATGAGGGCGGCGAAGACGGTGGGGAAGAGGGCGACGCTGAGGGCGAAGGCGAAGGTGAGGGCGAAGGAGAAGGAGAAGGTGAGGGCGAAGGCGAAGGTGAGGGCGAAGGTGAAGGTGAGGGCGAAGGTGAAGGCGAGGGCGAAGGAGAAGGAGACCCCGAGGACGAGCTTGCCGGGGATGAACTGGCCGAGGGCGAAGGCGAAGGGGAGGAGGAACTTCCCGAGGAGGGCCCCGGCGAGGAGGAGCCTGTAGAGGGCGCGGAAGGCGAGGAACAGCCCGGCGATGAGGAGCTTCCTGACGAAGAACTCCTTGCCGATGGCGACGAGCTGGAAGGCGAAGGCCCCGGCGACGAGCCGCCCGGTGAAGGCCCCGAAGGTGCCCCCGAAGGTGCACCAGACGACGCCCCGGACGAGCTGGCGGCCCTAGGCGACGGCGGCCCGGAGGATGACCTCCCCGGCGATGAGCCCGGACTTGATGATGGCCTTGGGGACGGCCTTGGGGACGGACAGGATGATTTCGGTCCTGATGGCGACGCTGGCCCCGTTACCGGCGGCGAGACCGGTTTTGAAACAGGAAGCGGTTTTGACGGCGGCTCCGCCTTCGACGGTGGCACCGATCCCTTTGGCGGGGACGACGCCTTTGCCGGCGAAGGGACCGGACCCGGAACGGGCGTTGGCACCGGTACCGGGACAGGCCCCATCAACACCGGTGGGCAGGACACCAACGATGACCTTGTGGACCTTATTCCCGAACCACCTGCAACGGGCGATGATGACGACGACGATGACGACATCATTCCCATTGCCGATGATGACACCGCCCCCACAGGCGACGACACGCAGGCCTCCGGCGATACGGGCAGCGGCGACACAGGGGGCGACACCTCCTCTGGCGACGATGACGATGATGACTATCCCGTTGACCTCAGCGCGCTGAATCAGGTGAAGGGGACCAGCGGGGCGGACTCCTTGGCCGGCACTTCGGGCGGTGACGCCATGTACGGCGGCGACGGCAACGACACGCTCGACGGCGGCGCTGGCGGCGACGTTATCTTTAGCGGCGCAGGGGATGACGAGGTCCACGGCGGCGACGGACAGGACTTCATTGTCAGCGGTGCGGGCAATGACCTCTACTACGGCGACAGCCCCTACGACAATTTTGACTGGCTGGAATACGACCGCGACAAGGAAGGCGACTACACCAATGGCCGCGGCGGCGACGGCACGGGCGTGTATGTGGAGCTTGGCGACGCCACCGTGCCCGGAACCGGAGAGGGCACGGCCATCGACGAATGGGGCGACACGGATACCATCATTGGCGTTGAAGGCGTGGTAGGCGGCTTTTTCCGCGATACGCTCATCGGCAATTCGTCCGACAACGAACTCGTTGGGCTGGAGGAAAACGACAGCATCAACGGCATGGCTGGGAACGACCTTATCGACGGCGGTGAGGGCGCGGATACCCTTATCGGCGGTACCGGCTCCGAGAGCGGCTTTGATCTCATTTCCGGTGGCAGCGGGGACGATTCCATCCTTGGCGGCAACGAAACCTCAGACCCCGGCGACCCTTCGGCAGGCATTATCGGGTCCATGGTGGAGCAGCAGGGAAGCCTTGTCAGCGGTCTTGGCGGTTCGGTGGGCTTTGGTGAAAACTCCCTCGCGCGGGGCGACAGCGTCTCCGAGTTTGTCGATTTGTCCGACACCTTTATCCACGGCATCGGATTTGGGGGTGAGACCTACACGGGTGTGTACGTGAACACCAACGGCACTATCAGCTTTGGCTCGGCCTTTACGGACACCACCACAACGCCGCTGTCCATTGTGGAAACGCCCATCATCGCCCCATTCTGGGCGCATGTGGATACCAGCGGCGGCGTGGCCACGGGCGCGGACCTCAACAACGGCAATTCCGAAGGCTCCAACCTTGTCTGGTACGACATAGACTCCTCCCACAATATCCTCACCATCACCTGGGACGATGTGGGCTACGCCACAGGGAAGATTGACCACACCAACGCCTTCCAACTGCAGATCATCGACCGCAGCGACCGCAACATGGGCGATTACGACATCGTCATCCGGTACGAGGACATCGGCTGGGTGGACGACACCGACCCCACAGGCGCGGGCACAGGAACCAACCCCGCGCGCCTTGGCTGGGCAGACGGTACGGGCAGCTTTGAGGAGCCGCCGGAATCCGCCGATGCGGAAGACTTGGCAGACCTCGCCATCAGGGAAGGCAACGTGGGCACGGACGGCTTCCAGTACTTCCAGGTGGTCAATGGTGAACTGCGTCAATTTTTCCAGACCAGCGACGGCCTGTACGGCGGTGACGGCAACGACACGATTGATGGTGAAGGCGGCAACGATGAAATAGGCGGCGACCTTGGCAACGATATGCTCATCGGCGGCATGGGCAACGATTATGTCTGGGGTGGTGCGGGGCTGGATACGCTCATCGGCGGCGAAGGCAACGACTCCCTCGGTGGCGAAGACGACGCGGACGTCATGTATGGCGACGATACGCAGGGCATGCTTTCGGGCGCAGATACGCTCTATGGCGGCTATGGCGACGACACCATGTATGGCGGCGGCGGGGCGGACTCGCTGTATGGCGAGGCCGGCGACGACGAGTTGGACGGCGGAGGCGGCGCAGACTCGGTCTCCGGCGGCGACGGGTATGACGACCTCTTCGTCAGCGGCGGCGCGGATACCTTTGACGGCGGCGCTGACGGCGACATGCTGTCCTTCATCAACGGTGCCACAGGCGTGAGCCTGACGCTGTCCACAGGGATGGATACGCTGAATTATGACGGCGACGTCATCACCTACAACGATATCGAAGGCATTGAAGGGTCTCTGTATAACGACACCTTCACCGGCAACAGCGAGGCCAACGAACTCGATGGCGAAACCGGCGATGACTATATGAGCGGCGAGGCCGGAGACGATACCCTTGGCGGCGATGAGGGGGCGGATACCCTCCTTGGCGGTGGCGGCGCAGACATGCTGACCGGCGACGCCGGGGCGGATTCGCTGAATGGCGGCACCGAGAATGACACCATGGACGGCGGCGCGGACAACGACACGCTGGATGGTGGCGACGGCGCGGACCTGATTTCCGGTGGCCTCGGCGATGACCAGCTTATCGTCAGCTACGGCGCGGATACGTTCTCCGGCGGAGACGGCACGGATCTCATTGACTTTGTCAACAGCACCGCGGGGATGAACATCACCCTTGGCACCGGCGGCAGCGGGATGTTCACCTACAGCGGCTCCACCAATATGTATCAGGAGATAGAGGGCTTCATAGGTTCGGCCTATGCCGACTCGCTGAAGGGCAACGATGATGCCAACACCCTGAAGGGCATGGACAACAACGACCAACTCTCTGGCTTTGGCGGGGACGACGACCTGTATGGCGGTCTTGGCGTGGACACCCTGACCGGCGGCAATGGCAATGACACGTTCTACTACGCGGACACCACTGACGGCGGCGACAGCATTGTCGACTTTGACAACACCACCTACGACGACATCTTCGTCTTCGACTCGGCCAATTTCGATTCGTTGGCAGGGTTTGTGGATTCCGCCATTGGCGGCTACGACGGGTCCAATGGCAACCTTAGCACAAGCGATGCCACCTTTGTCTACGATTCCACAAACAACGAGTTGTGGTATGACTCCGACGGCGATACATCGGGGGGGGCTCAACTCATTGCAACCGTATCGGGCGATGCGGTTACGGTCGCTGACATCGACTTCACCACGCCCACATAGCAAGTGAAAACAGCCCAGCCATGCTGCGGCGTGGCTGGGCTGCCGTGTTTGCGCGTGCTGCGCGCTCAGCCAGGAAGGGGAGGGCAGTCCATGTCGGCGAAGCAAAATATCGGCATCCTTGTGGGGGAACCAAGCACCACCGTTGCCAACATCATCGCCAAAATCCTTACGGACAATGGCTACAGCAAGGTGGCGTACTCCACGGACCCCGAGGAAATATTCACCATCCTCAAGGAGCGCGATACAGACATCGCCCTGCTGGATTTTGACATGACCGTGGCCGAGAGGTTCGCCCTGCTGGACCGCATCGCCACGGACCGGGAGCTGTATCACCTGCCCATGATTCTCATGGGGCGCGGCGCGCCTGTCGGCATCATCGACGAGGCCATGCGCCTTGGCGCGCGCGACTACATCAACAAGCCCTTCACCCCCTACCTGCTTATGGTGCGGCTGGAGAAAATCCTCTTCGGTCCGCGAAAGCCCATCCGCCGTCCTATCTTCAAGGACGAAGGCATCGCCGCGCCGGACGCCGTGCACGAGGAGCTGTCACACTCCTCGGACAGCGTGCTGAAGCAAAAGGCGCTGGCCCTCAAGCTGGTGCAGGAAGGGCAAAACCTGTTGGAACTGCGCAAGTACGACAAGGCCATCGCCAAGTTTGCCGCGGCGGCGCGGGTGCACATGCTGTTTCCGGAAGCCTACATTGGCCTTGCCGAGGCCTTTCGCGGACAGGGCAATCTGGAGCGCTGGGGACAGTTCATGGGCAAGGCGGCGGAGACCTATGCGTGGCTGGACAAGGACGACAAGGCCGCAGACATCTACACCCGCGCCCGCAAGGCCGACCCACAAGCCCCCAACCCCTTTAAAACCGTTGCGGACCACATGGCGCAGCAAAAGGACAACCGCGCCCTGACGCGGCTGTACTCGCGTGCTGTGGAGGTGGAACCGCAAAGCGACGCCGCGCGCATAGGCCTTGCCCGCGCGCAGATGGAGAATGGCGACAAGGACGCCGCGGCCAAGACCCTTGCCCCCATCGCCTCGCGCGAGGCCATCCCCTCGGAGTTGCAGGGGCTGGCCCTTGAGGTGCGGCGCACGAATTCCCGCCCGCAAAACTCAACGGGCACCCGTATTGACTTCATCGAGGCGGCAGGCGGCTTTGATGGCCACGAAAAGCGCCGCGCCCGCCGCACCCCCCTTGCCGAGTACGCGGCGCGTTTGCCGCAGAAGGAGCACAACTACCAGATTGTGGACGCCAGTGTCCTTGGCATCAGCTTCAAGCACGGCGGCGAGACCTTCGAGATCGGCGAGAGCGTGACCTTTGACCTTATGTCCCTCAGCGGGGTGAAGGTGAAGAAGGTGGAGGCCGTTGTGCGGCGGATAACGCCGCTGGTGGTGGGGTGCGAACTGAGGGGCATGAGCAAGCGCCAAGTCGAGCAATACACATCAATTGTGCCGCCGGAGTAGCGCCGGGCCGGCAACGAACTCCTCAAGGATGCATTCCCTTCATGGGGGCGCGTGTGGCGACAGGGCGCGCGCTGATTGCTGGCGCTTTCTGATGCGCGGGGCGCGCGCCATGACGAAGCGCCAGTGGTGACCGCTCAGCGCTGTCTACTTGGGCGTCAGCGGCAGGCGGAGAGTGAAGGTTGTCCCTTCGCCTTCCTCGGACGTGAAGCTGATGCTGCCGCCGTGCTTTTCCACTATGACGGAATGGGCGATGTTGAGGCCCTGCCCCGTTCCCTTGCCGACGTCCTTGGTGGTGAAGAAGGGGTCGAATATGCGGCCCTGCACGGACTTTGGAATGCCTGCCCCCGTATCCGATATGCGTATCTCCATGTCGTCGCCGTCGCGCCGGGCGGTGATGGTAATCAGGCCCTTGGTGGAGCCGTCCTTGCCCACTTTGTCCGCAATGGCGTGGGAGGCGTTGATGATCATATTCAGCACCACCTGATTGAACTCGTCCGGCAGGCAGATAAGCGGCGGCAGGTCCGTTGGAACGTCCGTTTCGAGCTCCGCAACGTACTTCCACTCATTGCGCGAGATCGTCACCGTGCTTTCAATGGCGGCCGCTATGTCCACGGGCACCTTCTCCTGCGCGCCGGGATGGGCGAAGTTCTTCATGGACCGGACAATCTTGGAGACGCGCTCCACGCCTTCAATGGTCTGGGTGATGGCGGTGGGCACTTCCTCGCGCAGGTAGTCGAGGTCAATGTCGTCAATCATCTCCGTCACGCGCTGGCGCAGGTCCGCCGTATCCTCTCCGGCGTCCAGCCGGGCAACGAGTTCGCCATACAGGTCGATGAGCGCCGTGTAATCGGTGTAGGCATCGGATAAAAAGCGCGTGTTGTCCCCAACATACTGTGTGGGGGTGTTAATCTCGTGCGCAATGCCCGCCGCCAGCTGGCCGATGGATTCCAGCTTCTGCGCCTGCAGGGATTGGTGCTGCATGACCATCAGGTCCGTGATGTCGTTGCCAAGCAGCAGACAGCCGCGCGTGCCTTCCCCGTCGCTGCGGATGGGGTGCAGGCTCAGGCCAAGGATGCGCTTTACCCCGTCGGCGCGGGTGTAATGGATTTCATCAATGCGTAGGGCTGTGCTGTTGGTTTGGCAGCGGTCCATGGACTGCATGACCACCTCCTGATCCCAGCTGAGGGCAAGGTCGGACAGGTGGCGGCCAATGGCGTCCGCCGCGGGGATGTTGAAGACCTCTGTGGCCTTGGTGTTCCAGTGCCGGATGGCGCCCTTGGAGTCGACGCCAATGAGGATGGACGAGATGGACGAAAGCAGAAGCTCCATCTCTGCATTGGCGGTGAGCAGGTCGCGCTCGGTTTGCTTGAGGGCTGTGATGTCGATGAAGTTATGGACGATGGAGCGCTTGCCGCCGAGCAGGGCCACAACCTCGTTGCCAAGGATGGGGATTTTCGCACCCTGCGCGGTCACGAGAACGCCCTGCCCGGACAGCCCGCGTATGGAACTGCCGTCACTGATGCACAGCGAGCCGGGACCGGGCTGGATAAATTCCGAAAAGTCGCGGCCCACCAGTTCGTTTCGTGGTAGGCCAATAAGGTCCGAGGCCACGGGGTTGGCGTCCACGATGGAGAAGGAGTCAATGTCCGCCACCACAATGCCCGCCTGCAGGCTGTTGAATATTGTGCGCAGCCATTTTTCGCTTTCGCCGAGGCTGCGCTCCACCATGCGCTGGTGGGTGACGTCCATCACCACGCCCACAACACGGCTGGCGCGGCCATATTCGTCCAGCCCAATGGCTTTGGCGTGGATTTCCAAATGAATCCACCGCCCTGCGGCGTGGCGGAACTTGATGGTGGTGGTCAACTGCTGGGTGACGCCCTGAATGAAGTCGGAATATTCCTCCAAAAAACGTGTGCGGTCATCCGGGGCAAAGCGCTCGTTCCACCAGTCCAGCTCTGCCGCCTCGTAGGGCAGGTGGCTGGACTCGTACCCCAGAAGCTGCGGGAGCTTTTGGTCCACAAAGGCGGTTTCGGGGTCCACGGGGATTGTGTGCTCGTAAATGACTGCGCCGCTGGCTTCAAAGGCGAGGGCCATACGTTCGCGCTCAAGGCGCAGGGCCTCTTCCATGTGCTTGCGGGCGGAAATGTCCTGCCCGTGGATGTTCACGTAGCGCTGCTCGGGAACCGGGGCAAAGACAAAGGCGTAGTAGCGGCGCTTGATGGCGATTTCCTTGCGGATGACGGCGTTGTCCGCAAGGCACTGCGCTGTTGGTTCGGCAAGCTCGGTGGGCAGGGTGTACAGACAGCCTTCCGTGCCAAGGGCGTCGCAGGCCGGGCTGTTGCTATAGAGGATGTTGCCGTCGGACGAGACGCGCAGGATGGGGTTCGGGTTCTCGTCGGGGAAGCGGGCAAGGGCGCGGCGCTCGCGCTCGTTTTTGCGCTGGATGGTTACGTCGCGGACCATGAGCAGAATATAGTGCTGTTCGCCGTAGTCGAGGGTGGTGGCGCGCAGTTCGCATTCGAACTCCGTATTGTCGAAGCGGCGGCAGAAGGGCGCGGCAAAGGTGTCCAGCCCCTGCGCAAAGTTGTCCATGACGTTGCGCACGGTCTCCACGTGGTCCGGGTGCAGCAACTCCGTGAGGTGGATGCCCCGCATCGTGTCCTGCGTGGTGTTAAACAGCGTGACGGCGGTCGTGTTGGCCTCCACCACGGTGCCGTGCTCATTGACAATGAGCAGGCCATCGGACACGGACTCGAAAATGATGCGGTATTCCTGCTCGCGCAGTTCCAGTTCCTGCGTGCGCTCTATGACGCGCTGCTCCAGAAGCTGCTGTGAGCGGGCGCTCTCTTCCGCCGCGTCCTGCAGTTTGGCAAGGAAGACGTTGAACAGGCTGGCAAGGGTGCCAAATTCGTCGTTGGAGGTGACCTCCGCCCGGACGGCGTAGTTGCCGTCTGCCCCGCGCTTGAGCAATTGGACCAAGGCATTCATACGGCTCTGCATCCGCGAGGCAAAAAGCGAGGCCAGAATGAGCCCGGCAAGCAGGCCGCCGGCCGTGGCCCCCAGTACGGCAAGCCGCAGGTGGTTGAGCGGCAGGGAAAAGGTGCTGGGCAGTCCGGCCACCATAACCACCCAATCCAGCGTGGGCAGGCGCAGGTGATACATGAGCATGGTGCGCGGCATGGGCAGGGGCGGCGGGGCGAGGTCGACGGTCTGAAAGCCTGTGGGCGTGGACAGGACGGCGTCGATGTAGGGCTTGCCGTTGGCGTCGGTGGCGTTGGCGATGTTGCCCTCCAGCCATGGATGGGCCACCGCCTCGCCGGAGAGGGTGAGCACCGCGCTGAATCCGGATGGCCCTATGCGGTGGGCGAGGGTGCCCTTGCGCAGGTCATCGGTATCTACAAGGTCCAAAAATTCGCGCTTGCTCGCCGTGGCGGAGATAATCCAGTCCCATGGCAGAAAGTGCACCATGAAGAGAATTTTTTCTTGCGGCGGGCCGAGTTTGCTGCCGGGGCGTTCATACTCAAGGAAGCCGCTTTTGCGGCGTATCTGCTCGCGGACAAAAGGGAGGTCGACGCCGGTCAGGTGTCTGGCTTGATCACTGGGGTGGTAGATCAGCTCGCCCTGGCTGTTGATGACATACAGGTAGCCCTGTTTGCCAATGGACACGCCTTGCATGGCGGCGATGGCGCGGCGTTTGGCCTGTTCTTCCGTCAGGGGGCCGCCGTGGGTCTGTTCGTACAATTGCATGGTGATTTGCAGTTCATTGTGGGCCACAATGCGCAGATTGTCTTTTACGGAGGTGGTGGCGACGGTTTCCACCATATTGGCCAGCGAATGGGTGCTGTGCATGAGCACGGAGCGCAGGTGTTCCCCTTCCACTTTACGCAGCGAATACTCCAGCGCGGCGCCGATTCCGGCCAGTGCCAGAAGAAACACTGCGGCAAACGCGGTGAAATATCGAAAGCTGATGCTGGAGCGGAAGGACTCGGACGCCATGGTCATTTCTCCTTGCGCGTCTGCGCCGGGCACGATGGGACGAATATATATGGTATTCTACGCAGCAGATGAAAACAACCGATTCCCGGATATGTGCGGGTCTTTTTCCCCGCGCGGAAGATGGGTGGAGGTCCGCATCGGGATTTGATAGTGGTAGGGGGATTTACGCCGCACGTGGACAAAATGGAGGTGCGACATGGGAATGAAAAAAAAGATGTTCGGCTGGGCTATCCGCAAGCAGATAGAGGCCCATTCCGATGAAATACAGGCCGAGGTGGAGCGGGTGAAAGGTATCCGCTCCGTCAGCGAGGCCAAGGACTACGGCAAGGAAAAAATTGGTCAGGCCCGCGAGGTTTGGCAGGAACACGGTCCCGGCATCAAGGACGCCGCACAGCGGGAATGGGACCGCATGAAAAAGCGCCTGAAGGACGCTGATAAATAAGGACGACACGCGATGTTTGGAATTGAGGATTTCTTTGTGTTTTTGGCGGCGGGGCTGCTCCTGAACATTACCCCCGGGCCGGACATGTTTTACGTCGCCACGCGCAGCGCCGGGCAGGGCCGCCGTGCGGGCGTTGCTTCCGCCCTTGCCATCACTGTGGGCTGTGTGTGCCATACGGTGGCAGGCGCGCTTGGGCTGTCCGTGGTGCTGGCGCACTCCGCACTGGCGTTCAACATTGTGCGCTGGGTCGGTGCGGCCTACCTCATCTGGATGGGCATCAAACTCTTTATGACCCCGCCGCAGGACGGCGGTGAGGTTGCGCCCACGGTGGACGGCGAGCAGTCCTTCTTCCACATCTTTCGGCAGGGGCTGGTTGTGGCGCTGTTTAACCCCAAGGTGGCGCTGTTTTTCCTGTCCTTTTTGCCGCAGTTTGCGGACCCGGCATCGGCGGACTTTACCCGTCAGGTCATTATCCTTGGGCTGACCTTCACCACCACGGGCTGCGCGGTGATGATGGCCGTTGCGCTGTGCTTTGGCTGTGTGAGTTCGTGGGCGTCCGGGCGGCCCGGTCTGCGCCGGATGCAGACGCGCGCCACCGGCGGCGTGTTTGTAACGCTTGGCCTGTGCCTTGGCCTGTCCGAACGCTGAATCCAGCAGGAGAATGACGCATGGGCAAGGGAATAGAGGAACTGGCCGGTAGCCTGATGCACGAGACCCTCGTGGAGGCGGCGACAACATTCTTTGGCGCGCGCAAGAGCCTTGAGGACGAAATAGAGGCCTATACCGCCTCTCTCGACGCGCTGGAGAAGTTGGAAAAGCGAATGCTGGCGCGGGTTGGGGCGGTGCATTATCTGCTCATCGACCGCGCCGGGCTGGGCGCGTTTTTTGACGCTTTGGACGTGCGCGCGCCGCACCTTGAGGATATGTCCGACCCGGAGCACCGCGAGACCGCAGGCCTTGCCCCGGGCCTTGCCCTGACGCGGGCGGGGCGCTACGCAGGACTGCTGGCCAAGGCCTACCACGAGATGCAGATGGAGGTGGACATCTACCTGCATGGTCAGTACTACGACGCTCCCGACGGTTCCGGCCGCAAACTCATCACGCCAAACTACACGCAGGTGCACGGCTGGTGTGAGCGCATTAATACGCGCATTGAGGCTGTGAACCGCGACCATTCGCCATCCGGCACCCTGTGTTTCGTCAAGGGGCTGGACCCGGCGGCGCTGGAGCGCCAGCGCCTTGCGGGGGGCACGTTTTCCAACTACTGCTCCGAGATTGACGAGGAGCTGAAATTTCAGCCCGTGCAGTGCCTTGGCATGCACGCGGTGCACCCGCCGGACCTGCCGCCCCTTGCGGAGGTGAAAAAGCCGCTGAAGGCCTTTGCCAAGGCGTATTTTAAGCAGCACGCCGAGGAGCTGACCGCGCGCATGGCGGCGCTGTAGCGCTGTGGACGTGGCGGCGCCGGCGGCCAAGGTGCTTGCGCGTCGTGGTGCAAACAGCTAGGACTGTCAGGTCGTTATCATCACGAACCGCGCCGGGAGGTCGGCCATGTGGGCATCACTTTCCAGAGGGATGCAGATTATTATCATAACCGGGCTGTTTTCCGTCGTGGCCTTTGGCATTGGGGCGCTCATCGTGTGGCGCCACAACCGCGCAAAGGGTGACGGGGACGACGCGGACCGCTAGGCGCGGGACCGTCCGTCACGTCGCCGTAGGCGCGCTGGCAGCATGTGGCTGCAAAAGGCCAGCCGCCTCGCCGCTGCAGACCGTGGATGTGGCCGCGCCACAGGAATCAATGAAGCACCTTTTCTTTTCCATGAGCGGACTGCGCCGCAATGGCTGGAAGATTGGCTACGTCGCCGTGGGCCTGCTGTACGCTCTGCTGAGTCAGGTGTATGTGCCCTATGCGATACGGTTCGTCCCCCTTGCGGTATGGGGCGCCGGCGTTGTGGTCATTGCTGTTGCCGGGCGCAGGTCCGGGGACGCACTGCGCCGCCACAGGTGGAAGTTTGGCTTCATTGCCGCGGGGCTGCTGTTCATTCCACTCAGCCGCCTTTTCGTGCCGTTTTGGGTGCGGGTTCCTCTTTTGGCGGTGTGGACCATAGGCGTCGTCGGCATAATGTGTACCGGGCTGTATTCCGCCGTCCGCGGCTCTCGGCGTAGGTCGTATGACGCCACAGCCGTCCATGATGTGGCGGAGGACGATGCGGACCGCTAGCGCGGCCCCGTCTGGACACGGCGCAGGGTGCGCCAGAGTATTTCGAGCACAGAGAGCACAAGAGCGAGGGAGCGTAGAGATGCGGATGCTGAAGCTGTTTATTAAGATATTGGGATTCGTCCTGGCCGTGCCGTTCATCACGTACGGCTTTTTGGGCATCATTCGGTTCCTGCAGTTGGAGAACGTGATTGATTCCTATCTGGGCCTTGTTGGATCCTATAAAAACCCGGTCACGGCGTTTATTCTGGTCGTCATTGGCGTCTGCCTTGTCTATGGCCTGAATGCGCTGTCGGACAAGATGCGCTAATGAAGAACTCACTGTTTTCCGATTCCGGATTGCGCCGTAATGGCTGGAAGATTGGGTACTTTGCCGCAGGCATTCTGTTTATTCCCCTCAGCCGCCTTTTCGTGCCGTTTTGGGTGCGTTTTCCCCTTCTTGCGGCGTGGGCCATTGGCCTTGCGGTCATTTTGGCCCGTCAGCTGTCCCGCCCGGACGATTCCTCCGGTTCCTAACCGGGGCTGACACGCAACACAATTCATCGTATTCTACAGGCGGACCACCAGCCCCCACACCGGGGAAAGGGAGGGATGCCATGCCGGATAGGCGCAAGCGAAGCCGCGTGGAAACGCACTTTGCCGGTGTTGTGTTCTGCGAAAGCCGCGATTTTTCCATTGCCACGGAAAATATAAGCCTCAAGGGCGCGCTGTGCGAGGTGGTGGACGACACCGCCGAAGGCCTTGACGGCGAATCGTGCATTATGCGCATCACGCTGTCTGCCGATGCAGTCATTGAGGTGCGCGGGTCCCTTGTGCGCGCCGGGAGGAACAGGGTCGCCATTGACTTTGAGGAAATGGACCCCGATTCCTACGCCCACCTGCGCAATATCGTCCGCCTGCTCGCCGATGACGCGGACCTCATTGATGAGGAGCAAACCGCCCGCGGCTTTGACGGGGATGAGGACGACGACGCCTTTGAACGCCAAAATTAACGCGCCCCCTCGCGGCGCGCTCTGCAACTGTATACAAAAAGGCGCCCTGCCGCATTGTGCGGCAGGGCGCCTTTTTGTGTGTGGCTGTGGGCGGCTGTTACAGCGCGCCAGCGGCCTTCAGGAACGTTTCGTGGCGCTCCTTGTAGGGCGGATGCTTGAAGAAGGCGGAGCCGGAAACCAGCACGTCCGCGCCGGCGGCCACGAGGTCCGGGGTGTTTTCCGGCGTGCAGCCGCCGTCCACCTGAATGAGCATCTCCGGGTTCCAGTCGTTGCGCAGGGCAGACAGTTCGGAGAGCTTGTCCATGGTGAAGGGGATGAACTTCTGGCCGCCAAAGCCCGGGTTCACGCTCATGAGCAGGACCATGTCCAGCTGGGGAATGAGGTATTCCACGTCAAAAAGCGAGGTGGCGGGGTTGAGCGCAACGGCGCACTTCGCGCCAAGGCGGCGGATTTCGCTGACGGTGCGCTCCAGATGGCGGGTGGTTTCGGCATGCACGCAGATGAGGTCCGCGCCGGCGTCCACAAAGTCCGCAAGGTAGCGCTCGGGCTCTTCTATCATCAGGTGCACGTCGAAGAAGAGGTTCGATTTCTTGCGCAGAGCCTTGATGATGGGCTGGCCGAGGGTGATGTTCGGCACAAAGCGGCCGTCCATGACGTCCCAGTGCACCCATTTGAGTCCCGCTTCTTCCAGAGCGGTCAGCTCCTCGGTCATGCGGCCGAAGTCGCAGGACAGAAGGGAGGGGGACAGGATGAATTCACGCTGCATTGTATGGTCCTCCGGCGGGCTTAGGCCCCGTCGGTGTTGTGGTTCATCTTGAAGTCCACCTTGATCTTATACAGCATGTCCGCGGGCAGGTTGAGGATGTCGATACCGGTCTTGCGCGTGATGGCGGCAAGGGTTTCGGCCACAATCTCCGGGGACTCGCCAATAAAGGTGAACCAGACATTAAAGTGATGGTTCCGCAGGTAGTTGTGGGTGACGCCGGTATGGGCGTTCACCTCGGCGACAAAGTCGTCGAATTTGTCCTCGGGCACGCAGGCGGCGCACAGTGTGGAGTGCCAGCCCAGCGCCTTGGACTGAAAGTTGCCACCAATGCGGCGGATGACGCCCTGCTGCTTAAGGGCGCGCACGCGGGCCAGCGTTTCGGCCTCCGTGAGGCCAATGCGCTCGCCCACCACCGCGTAGGGGCGTGATTCCAGCGGAAAGTCGGACTGGATGATGTCGAGAATCTGCTTGTCGAGGGAGTCCATTATGCCTCCTTCTTGGCCTTGCGCGGGGTGTAGGTGCACAGCGGCTCTTCGGCAAGATGGCTGCCGTTCATGGTGTAGGCGCGGGCGCGGCAGCCGGCGCAGACCTTGTGGTACTCGCACACGCCGCATTTGCCTTCAAAACACTTCTGGTTGCGGAACTCGTTGAAGTGCTTGGAGTTGGCCCAGATTTCCGGGAAGGGCGTGTCGCGCACGTTGCCGCAGTCCAGATCAAGGTAGCCGCAGGGCTGCACCTGTCCGGTGTGGGAAATAAAGCAGAAGCCCACACCGCCAAGGCACCCGCGGGACACGGCGTCGAGGCCGAAGTTCTCGAAGGTGACGGGGATGCCCTCTTCCTTGGCGCGCTGGCGCAGAATGCGGTGATAGTGCGGCGCGCAGGTGGCCTTGAGCTGCATGTCCGTGGTTTTGCGGAAGTCGTAGAACCAGTTGAGCACGTCCTCGTACTCGGCGGCGGTGATGATTTCCTCGCCGATTTCGGCGGCGCGTCCGGTGGGGACAAGCAGGAAGATGTGCCACGCCACCGCGCCAAGGTCTTCGCACAGCTGGAAGATGTCGCGGAACATGCCAAGGTTGCCCTTGGTCACGGTGGTGTTGATCTGGAATTCCAGCCCGGCTTTCTTGAGGTATTCAATGCCGCGCATGCTGGCCTCGAATGCCCCGGGCACGCCGCGGAATTCGTCGTGGCTGGCGGCGTCCGGGCCGTCGATGGAGATGGACACGCGCTCAATGCCCGCGGCCTTCATCTCCTTGGCGCTCTCCTCGGTGATGAGGGTGCCGTTGGGGGCCATGACGCAGCGCAGGTCCTTGCTCTTGGCGTAGCGCACCAGCTCCGGCCAGTCCTTGCGCATCATGGGTTCACCGCCGGTGAAGATGATGATGGGGCTGCCGGTTTCGGGGAAGGTGTCGATAAGGGCCTTGGCTTCCTCGGTGGAAAACTCGCCGGGGTAGGGCTCCGTGTGCGCCTCGGCGCGGCAGTGTTTGCACGCCAGATTGCAGGAGCGGGTGATTTCCCATGCGATGAGCCGCAGCGGCGGCGCCGTGCCCTCGGCCTGAGCGTGCCCGTGCGGCGCGCCGCCGGGGTGCCCCTTGCCGGGATGACCGGCAGGCGCTGCGCCCGGATGCTCGAAACTGTCTTGTCTATCGCTCATTCTCGCTCCTCATCAGGCGCAGAACGTCCTCGGTAAAGTAGGTCATAATGATTTCCGCACCGGCGCGCTTGATGCCGATGAGGGATTCCATCATCACCGCGTCGCCGTCCACCCAGCCGTTGAGGGCGGCGGCCTTGATCATGGCGTACTCGCCACTGACCTGATAGGCGGCCACCGGGCAGTCAAAGCTGTCGCGCACGGCGCGGATGACGTCCTGATAGGGCATGGCGGGCTTGACCATGATAATGTCCGCGCCTTCTTCGATGTCGGCCGCGGCTTCGCGCAGGCCCTCGCGGAAGTTGCCGGGGTCCATCTGATAGGTGCGGCGGTCGCCGTGAGAGGGGCAGCTTTCGGCGGCCTCGCGGAACGGACCGTAGAAGGAAGACGCGTATTTGACCGCGTAGGACATGACGGGAAGGTCGGCGTAGCCGGCGTCATCCAGCGCGGTGCGGATGGCCAGCACGCGGCCGTCCATCATGTCAGACGGAGCGACCATGTCGGCCCCGGCCTCGGCGTGGGAGACGGCCGTCTTGGCCAGCAGGTCGAGGGTGGGGTCGTTCTGCACAAGGCCGGTGGTGTCGCACTCGTCCAGCAGGCCGCAGTGGCCGTGGGAGGTGTACTCGCACAGGCACACGTCGGTGGCGATGACAAGGTCGGGGAAGCGCTTTTTCAGGCGGCGCGTGGCGCGCTGCACAATGCCGTCCTCGGCGTATGCGCCGGAGGCGATAGCGTCTTTTTCGGCGGGGATGCCAAAAAGCATGCAGGAGCGCATGCCAAGGGCAACGGCCTCGGCGACCTGCTTTTCCAGTTCGTCAAGGGAGAGCTGGAACTGACCGGGCATGGCCCCGATGGGCTTGCGCAGTGCCGGGTCGTTCGTCTCCACGACGAAGTAGGGCATCATGAGGTCTTCGGGCAGGATGGTCGTTTCGCGGACGAGGGCGCGCATGCTGGCGCTGCGGCGCAGTCGGCGTCCACGGAAAAATGCAGGCAGGTCCATGGTATGAACTCCTTTATGCATAGGCGCCGGGACGCGTACTCAGACGCGCCCCGGCGTGGACGTTATTTGGATGAATGTCGGTTCATTGCCGCTTCGGCTGCTTTGGCCTTGGCGCGGCGTTTGGCGGCCTCGGCCTCGCGCGCGGCGTAGGCCTTGCAGAATTCACATTCCTCGCGCAGCTCCATCACGTTGGTGCAGCGGCGCTGGTGGATTTCCACGGCCTGATCCAGAACGGCGGTTGCCCGGCCGCCCTGAAGCGTGTTGAAGAACAGGCGTCTTACCGCTTGATTTCTTCGTCGGTTAAATAGCACGCCGGGTCGGGAGCCCACACGTCCCCGTAGTATGCTTCGGCCCGGGCCCTGAAATTGCCGCCGCAGATGGCGAGGTATTTGCATTCTGCACACCGTCCTTTCACGTGGCTTTTCTTATCCTTAAGCTGGTGGAGCAGCTCGATATTCGGGTCGTCCCAAATTTCGGAGAAGGGGCGCTCGAGAACGTTGCCAAAGGTGTGGTTGCGCCAGAACTGGTCCGCGTGGACCTGTCCGTCCCAGGAGATGCAACCAATGCCGCGGCCGGAGTTGTTGCCTTCGTTGAAGTTCAAGAGCTCGGCAACTTCTTCGGCGCGTTTGGGATCTTCCTGCAGCAGGCGCAGGTAGACGAGGGGGCCGTCGGCGTGGTTGTCCACGGTGAGAACTTCCTTCTCAAGGCCGTCGTCAAAGCACTTTCTGGTCTCGTCCATGATGAGGTTGACCACGTCGCGGGTTTCCTGATGGTCAAGGTCTTCCTTGATCAGTTCGGAGCCGCGGCCGGAGTAGACGAGGTGGTAGAAGCAGATGCGGGGGACTTCAAGGTCGCGCAGCAGCTGGAACAGCTTTGGCACTTCCTGCTGGTTGCGCTTGTTGATGGTAAAGCGCAGGCCCACTTTGAGGCCCTCGGCCTTACAGTTCTCAATGCCCTGAATGGCGCGCTTGAATGCGCCGGGCACCTTGCGGAACTTGTCGTGGATTTCCTCGCCGCCATCAAGGGAGATGCCCACGTAGGACAGGCCGATCTTTTTGAGCTCTGCGGCCTTTTCCTTGGTGATGAGGGTGCCGTTGGTGGAGATAACGGCGCGCATGCCGTTTTCCGTGGCGTATTTGGCAAGGTCGGGCAGGTCCTGACGGACGAGCGGTTCGCCGCCGGAGAAGAGCATGACAGGCGCGCCGTAGTCGGCAAGATCCTTAATAAGGGTCTTGGCCTGCGTGGTATCAATCTCGTCCTTGCCGTCGGGGTCCACGGCCTGTGCGTAGCAGTGCACGCACTTGAGGTTGCAGCGGCGGGTCATGTTCCAGACCACGACCGGCTTTTTATCTTTGGAGAACTGCAGCAGGTGGGAAGGCAGTTTGCCGGATTCACGCCCGTAGCGCAGGGCGTCCGACGCTTCCACGGCGCCGCAGTACAGTTTCGAAATGCCTATCATGAGCGCCTCCGTATTGATTCGCCGGGAGCATGTGTCGGAGTCGGTCACTCCCCGGCGGATGAGTCTGGACCATCGCCGCGGTGGCGGCGTGGCGAAGGGCAACATAGTCTTTACAGCCCGCGGAGTCAAAGCGAGATACCAGCCGCCATCATTCCATACTATCTAAGTATGAAATAAGCAATGGCAAGGCATGGTGTCACCTGCCGGACAGCCCCGCCATCCGTGGAATATGACGGATGGCGGGAATTTTTTTCTGTGGGGATTGCGGCGGTGGACGGAGGCGCGGCGGGCTACCACCGCGGGGCGCGGGCGAGCAGGGTGCGCGCTTCGGTGTGGGGGAGGGGGCGCGAGAACAGATAGCCTTGACCGTATTCGCACCCGAGCTTGCGCAGGGCGCGCAGTTGCCCTTCATCCTCGATGCCTTCCGCGATGACCTTCTTGCCGAGGCCGTGGGCGAGGGTGATGATGGCTTGGACGATTTTTGCGACTTCCGGCGTGGTCAGCATGGCGGCCACAAAGGATTGGTCCACCTTCAGGAAGTCGAAGGGAAAGCGCGTCAGGTAGGCCAGTGAGGAGTACCCGGTGCCAAAGTCGTCAATGGCGAGGGAGACGCCAAGGTTGCGCAGGTCGCCCAGCACATGCAGGGCGGTGTCCGCATTGCTCATGAGGCCGCTTTCGGTGATCTCCAGCTTCACCTGCGCTGGGGTAAGGCCGCTTCGCTCAATGATGTGCGCCACGGTATCCACAATGCCCGGCGACATCATTTGCGGTACGGCAAGGTTCACGCTGATGTCCGGATGGGCAAGGGCGTCCTCGCTGCGCCACTGGGCCACGCGGGAGCAGGCTTCGGCAAGGATGTGCTCGCCAATGGGCAGGATGAGGCCGTTTTCCTCCGCGAGGGGGATAAACGTCCCCGGTGAAACAAGGCCGCGCTCCGGATTGCGCCAGCGGGCAAGGGCCTCGAAGCCGGAAATGGTCCCGGTGGAGAGGTCCACCAAAGGCTGGAAAAACGGTTCGAATTCCTTGCGCTCTGCCGCGCGTTGCATCTCCGTCTCCAGCAGCAGGCGCTGGGAGGCATGGGCGTGCATGGTGGGGTCGAAGACGGCGCTGTGTCCCTGCCCGCTGGCCTTGGCGCGGTACATGGCGATGTCCGCATTGCGCACCATGTCTTCGGCGGAGAAGGCGTCCAAGACATCCACCGCGATGCCGATGCTGGCGGTGGTGAACAGCTCGTGTGTGTCGATGACAAAGGGCGGGCGCAGGGCTTCGTGCAGGCGGTCCGCCACGGTGTGTGCGTCACCTGCGCTGGCAACAGGGGAGAGCAGCACGCCAAATTCATCCCCGCCAAGGCGGGCCAAGGTCTCGCCCCCGCGCAGCGCGCCGGTGAGGCGGCGGGCAATTTGGCTGATAAGGCGGTCCCCCATGGCGTGGCCGAGGCTGTCGTTGACGTTTTTAAAGCCGTCCATGTCGAGCAGGAGCACGGCGTAGCCGTGACCCGCGCGGGCGGAGGCCGCCTTGATGCGGTCCGTCCGGTCCACGAACAGGGCGCGGTTTGGCAGGCCGGTGAGGGCATCGTGAAAGGCGTCGTGCTGGATTTGTTCCTCGGCGCGTTTTCGTTCGGTGATGTCCATGGCGTAGATGTGCAGTTGCTTGTCGCCGGGGATGGGGTGGTACACCCACGAGTAGGTCCGGCCCATGACGGTATGCTCAATGGCATCGGAGTCCCGTCCCGACGTCAGTGCGGCGGCGGCGATGTGCTCGTGCCCCTGCGGCAGAAAGTCGCGCGGGCTCAGAAGGCCAAGGCGCTGGATATGCGCGGTGGCCGAAGGGTTGGTGTAGGAAATGTTCCCGGTGGCGTCCACGGCCAGTACGGGGTTGGGGTTGAGTTCCGGGAAGGTGGCGAGGCGGCGTATTTCCTGCTCCTGCTCACGGATTTGGGTCAGGTCCGTCACAAGGCTGAATGCGCCGATGGTGGCGCCGTCCAGGTCGAAAATGGGCGCGACATCGTAGCGGAAATGGATGGTGCGTCCGGCCTGTGTGGTCAGGGACATTTCAATGCCCTGAAAGGCCCGCCGCTCGCGCATGGCGCGTCCTGTGAATGTTGTGTGGTCCGTGTCGCCGTAGAAGAATTCCGCAATGCTTTGCCCCACGTATTCCTCTGGCGCGCCGCTGCGGTCGTACATGTCCAGATAGGGCTGGTTGACGTAGGTGAGGCGTTCTTCGGCGTCCGCGACCACGCAGGGCACGGTGAGGCCGTGGAGGATGCCGTTCAGATAGCCCATGCGCTGCTTCATCTGCTGGACCATACGCTGGATGGAGGTGGCGAGTTTACCCACCTCTGCGCTGTGGTCCGCTGGCAGGGTGGCGGAGTAGTTTCCGCGCGACACCGCGTGGGAGTAGTGCACCACTTCGGCGAGGGCGACGGACACGGAGCGGTAGGTTCGGATGACCATCCACACGGCAAAGGCCAGCGCGCAGACGCTGAGCGCCAGCCCCATGGTGCGCCACGTGGCGTAGCTGTTGCGCCGCAGGCGGATGAGCGTGTCCAGTTCGTCAAGGGCGGTGTTCATGAGGCGGACCTCGGCGTCCGTGGCGGTACGCAGCAGCGCCGGAACACTGGCGGCGGACGACGGGCTGGTCTTGATGGCGGTCAGCGCCGTGAGCACATCGTCCATGGTGGCGGAAAAGGCCGCAAGCTCGGAGGCAAAGCGGTCTTGAAGCGTGGGGCTTGCGCCGTAGAAGGCGTCGTCCTCCATGATGGCGGCGGCCGCGGACTGCGTCAGGTCCACAAGGTCCCTCTCCTTGATAAGGGCGAGGGTTTGCAGCCACTGCTCGGACAGGGCGGCGCTTTTGGGCGCGTGCACCACCGCGGTGGTGAGCATGCCAAGCTGATGCGTATGGACGATGATATTGGGCAGAATGCGCGACACCAGCCGTGCAAGGTGGGCGCTGTCGTGCACGGGGTCCACGGTGATGAGCGAGCTGTCCGCCGTGTTGCGGATAAGGGTTTGCAGGGCGGTCATAAGCGGCGGCGGAGTGCCCGGCGTGGGTGGAAGCGCCGGAGCCGGTGCATTCCACAGCTGGTGGAGGCCGTGGGGATGGGGCCGCATGCGGATGCGGCGGGTTATGCCGACGATGGAGTCGTTGACAAAGCGGTCAAAGTCTTCGTCCATGCGCATGAGGTCGGCGATGGTCGCCTCAATGCGGCGCGCGGCTTCGGCCATGTCGCCCTCTGGCGGCACATCCTGCACGGTGCGCGCCCCGGCGCGGTGCAGGGCGGAAATGTCGCGGAAGAGGGGGGTGGCCGTGCGGATGTAGCGCGTGCCCACCAACTCGGTGTCCGCGATGCCGATATCGTAGCGGAAGCTGACCTCCATGAACCATGTCAAAATGGCGAGAGGCAGAACAAAGGCCAGAGAGCTGAGCAGCATTCTGGTGGAGAGGTTCAGAGGGCGAAAACGGGCCTCCACGGCGGTGTGCTCCTGCGTTGTGACGTGAAGCGAATAGGACCGCGTCGCCCCCGCGTGCCCCGTGGAAGAAAATGCAGGGGCGAGCTGGGCGCGGCGGTGGATAACACCTTTGGCAGTGTACCCGAGGGGGAAGAAAAAAGCGACAGCTCTGGCGCGAAGAGGACGCGCGTCACGGCGTTGTCACGGAGCGCGGGCGCAAAAAAGCCCGGCAGGGCCGGGCTGAAAAGACTGTGCAGAGGGTGGCTAGGACGGCAGAACAGCGTCCGGCCCAAGGCGTTCCATAAGCGCGCCAAGGCGTTCGCGGGGGTGGCGCCGGGTCAGGTAGTTGTCCAGAACCTGCGCGGCAAGGGCGGGAATGTCGCTGGCGGCGACGGCGCTGTAGCACTCTGTAGCAAGGCGGGGGTGTCGGCCCAGCTTGCCGCCAAGCTGAACGCGGAAGCCGTGGGGACCGGGCGTGAGCGTGCGCGTGGGGCAGGAGGCCATACACGCGCCGCAGCGCACGCAGGCGTCCGAATCAACAGCGGTAACGCAGCCCATGTCATTGGCGACAAGGGCCTTTTCGCGGCACAGGTCAAAGCAGGTGCCGCATCCGGCGCACGGGGCGTCGCTGACCAGCGGGGAGACCGCGCCAATGCAGCCAATGTCCGCAATCTGCGGGCGCGAACAGCCGTTGGGACAGTACGAGATGGAAATGGTGACCGTGTGGTGCATGGGGACCACGCCGCCGAGGGCGCTTTGCAGACGCTCGCCAAAACCGGAGGCGGTAACGGCCTCAAGGATTTGCTCGGGCAGGGTAGGGGCGTCCAGCACGGCGTTGGGGCAGCCGTTGGCGCCGAAGCACGGCGTAATGCGCAGACCGGGGCCTTTGAGAATCTGTGGAGTGGGGCGCTGTGTTGTCATGTGTCCTGTGTGCATGATGGAGCGGCCGCCGTCTTTGACCTTGGTCAAAAAGGGCGGCCGCTTTTGGTGGCAGGGGCTAGAGCGCGGAGTCGGCGCCGGGGTCCTGAACGGGCTGGTTCCAGTCCGCGACGGGTGCGCCAATGTCCGTGGCAATGGTGCTCATGATGGCCTGAATCGGCTCCATGGGCATGCGCGACTGCTGGGTGAAGAAGATAAAGTCCTTGGTGCGTCCGGGGCTCATCTGACCGGCTTGCGCCATGGACCAGATAAGCGAGCCGGTGGAGGCGTCGTAGATTTCCACACGGACGGCGAGGTTGGTTTCGCCCTGCGTGCCGCCAAACATCACATGGGTGATATCCCCGGCCACGATGAGGTCGGCGTGCGCGGCGCGGGCAATGGGCATGGCGTTGGCGGCGGTGGTCCACTTGGCGTCCGGTGCAAATGTCAGGACGGGGAATACCTCGTTTTGCTGCCACTTCTGGAGCAGGGTGCGGGTGAGTTCGCGGCTGAGGTAGCGGTGGTCGTCCACGCGCTGGTGGATGCGCAGCGGCAGGACCACGGCGGTGAGCTTCTGCATGGGGTGGTTTTGCGGATGCACCATGGTCTGGACATCCGAAACATCCACATACTCGTTGATGTAGACGGTTCCCGGGCCGGAGAGGTCAAAGTCTGCGGCGCATGAGCACAACATGAGGCTGGCCGCGAGGGCGGCGCAAAAGAGAGTGATGGTGCGGACGGTCATGGTTTGGGAAAGCTCCTTGCGTTCTTGCTGTTCTGCCGGAAGGCACGGGGCCTTCCGGCAGAAAATGAAGCAAGATGCATGCCGCAGGCGAGCGGTTATTGGATGGTCGTGGTGGGGGACGGCGCGGAGTTCAGCGACTCCAAAAGCTGATCGCGCGAGGAGAGCAGGCTTTCGCGCAGTTCCAGCCGCTTTTGCGGGGATAGGCGCTTAAACTCCGGCTTGGAGGCAAGGTCCTCAAGCTGGGCCATTTCCTCGCGGATGCGGCGCAGGCGGGTTTGGAACCTCGGCTCGCTATGCCAGAGTTTTGACGCGGCGTCGGCCAACTCCAAAAGCTCCGCGGACAGCTCCAGAAAGCTCTTGGGGTCGATTTCCTTGGCCCTGCGTCTGGCCTGAATGGTCTCGCGAATGCGCTGTTTGAACTTTTTGATCATGGCCGCTCCTCGCCGGAATTAGAACACGGGCTGCTGTCCCGGACCTGCGGCCAGAAGCACCGCCGTCACAAATGCCGTAAACAGGATAAATGGAATCCCAAGGGCAATGGTGACGCGGGTGTAGCTGGTTTCGTGCGCATGCTTGAGGCCGATAATGATAAGCCCAAGGTACCAAAACGACCCTGCAAGCGGCCCAATAAGCGGCACGGCGGCCAGCAGTGTGGGCGCGGAGGCGTACGAGCAAACCCGGAACGTCGTGGTAAACCCGTTCTTGGCCGCCTTGAAGGGCATCAGGGCCAAGTGGGTAATACCCGATGTCACCATAATGCCGACGGCGAGAAGAATAGGCAAGACCATCACGAGCGCGGCAAGGGTCGCGGCGGTGGATGCGGACTCAACGTTGCTGCTCTGCGGGAAGATATACGTCGTCAGGTCAAGGCCCATGGTCTGCCACGCCGTCTGGAAGTAGGCCGACAGCATCCCCGTGAGCATATAAAACGCAAAGGGGCGCTTTTTGCCGGTATCAAGGGGCATGGTCGCAAAGAACAGCCGCGGGCTCAGGCAGATGCGCTTGATGGTTTCCGACAGGCCGTTGAAGAAGCCGTGCTCCTCCAGATGCTCAAAGGGCACGTCGATACGCGGGCGTTCGGCGTCGTGGGTGTCGCGCGGGGGCGGCATGTCGCCGGGGCGGCGTTCGTCCTCGGGGGCCATGTCCTCCAGCTTGGACCAGATATCATCCGGTGCGTCTGTGTGACGCTGGGGCTGACCGGGCATGTGCTCATGGCCCTGGGCATGCATGCCTGCGCGGTCCGTGTCCTCGGGCGCTGCGGCGGGGGCGGCGTCATGAGGCGCCGGGGCTTCGGGCTGCGTGGGCGCGGCGCCGGTTTGGCTGGCCTGCGTGTGGGCGGCGGTGTTTTCCGGCTGGTGTGCGGCCGTTTCGGGCGCGGTTTCTTCCACGTCCTCCTCAAGGGTGAACTCAAGGGGGCGGAAGCGGAACTTGGTATGGCACTTGGGACAGGTCGCCATGACGGACTTGGATGGAATCTTGTCGTCGGCAACGTCCCGGGCAAATTGGCATTCGGGGCAAATAATCTTCATGTAACAACCTTTCTTTTTTGTAGAACTTTGTATCCTACCGGGAAGGTGGTCCGGAATCAACCCATGCTGGGCGCCTCCGGCGGGTGCGGTAAACGCAGAAATGCTGTGGGGCTGGCGGTTTGGGCTTCGTCCATGCAGTGGACGGGCATGCATGGGTAATCGCTGTGCAGGCGGTGGGCAATGCCGCCGCCTGCTGCCGCGTCAAAGACGGCCAGTTTTTGCCGCAGGGCGGTGTCGTCCTTGAGCAGTCTGGAAAGGTGCACAAGCGGCGCGCCGCAGGCAATGCCAACTGGCCCGCCAATGCCGTGCAGGCGCTCATGCACAGGGCGGACGTAGGTCAGGCCCGGCGTGCGGCGCACGGCGCGCAGTTGCAGGTCCGGCCAGAGGCCGTAGCCCGTCAAAAAGGCTTCTTCGTCCGGAAACAGCGTGCGCCGGGGAAAGTAGTAGGCGTGGATGTCCGCGTGGTGGGCGGCGCGGACAAGGGCGCGCAAGGCGTCCCACCCCTGCGGGGTAAAGCGCTCGTCTGCGTCGGGCGTGAGCATCCAGTCCGTGGTGCAGGCGGCAAGGGCGGCATTGCGCTGCGCGGCAAAGTCGCCGCCAAGGGGGCGGGCTTGGTGTCGCACCGCCGCAGCGCAAGGGAAGTCCACCGCCGGGGGCGCTGGTGCGTCCCAGACCACGGAGACCTCATCCAGCCACGGGGGAAGCCCCGCAAAGAAGCCCTCAAGGCCGCTGTCGTGCGGGGAAAGAATGGCGGCGACGCCTATGGTCGGCTCCTGCGCCGGGGCGGGAGCTGCTGCGGCGTCGTGCAGGCGCGCGTCGGTCATGGTGCGCAGGAAGGCCGTCAGGGTATCGCGCTCGGCGCAGGGGGCGCTTGTCTCTCGCTTGGAAGGCTGGTTCTTTGGCGCGTGGGGGCGGTATTCGGGATTGACGCGGAAGAGGGCGGTGTCCGGCCCAACGCCGCAGGCGGCAAGGAGCACAAGATGCGCCCATGGCGAGGTGTCCACCAGCAGAGTGCACCGCGGGGAGCGGCGCAGGGCGTCCAAGGTGCCGTCACTCTCGTGCTGCCGCAGCCGTTCCGGCGTCATATCGACGATGACGAGGGATGCGCCGGGCGGGAGCGCGGCGTCGAGGCGGGTGGCGAAATCGCCGGAGCCAAGACCGAGGAGGACGATGGTGCTTTTGCCGGTGGCATCCAGTTGCCGCAGGGCGGAGGCAATGTGCCGCGCGGCGGCGGTGGCATCCAAAGGCGCAGGGGCATGCGCCGCACGCGCCGCGCCAAGGCGGAAGGACAGAACTTCCTGCGTGTGGCGTTTAAATAGACGCCGAACTGGCGGAGTAAGGGGCGTTGGCATCAGTGGTGCGACGGTCCAGCAAATCCTGATACAGGGTTTCGAGGGCGCGGGTGACATGTTGCACACGGAAGTGCCGCACCGCCTTTTCCCTGCCCCCTGCACCCATGGTTCGGGCAAGGTCCGGGTCGGTCAACAGGCGCGCAATGGCAGCGGCGTAATCGTCTTCCGTGTTCACCACATAGCCTGTCACGCCGTCATCCACAAGCTCCAGCTGGGCATTGTCGCGCATGCCTTCGGCGGGGTGGGTCACCACGGGCAGTCCGGCGGCCATGGCCTCGGCAATGGAAAGGCCAAAGCTCTCCCCCGTGGCATTGGCGTGCGCAAGCACACTGCACGAGCCGTAAAACGCGGCAAGGTCGGCTTCCGTGACGGCGGGGTCGCAGTACTGCACGTGCCGGTCAAGGCCGCGCGCGGCAAACCAGTCGCGGACCTCGGGCGTTGCGCCAATGATGCGGTAGGTCGCGTCCGGTACGCGGCGCAGAAGCCGGGGCAGAAAGCGGTAGCCAAGGGGCGACCATTTGCCCGGGTCCGGGCGGGAGACGCGCCCGGCGGCGTGCCCCGTCCAGTCGCGCGGGACGGGGTTGTCCACATAGAAGTCCGTGTCCACGGGATTGTACAGCACCTGATAGCGCGGTGAGGCCGGGATGCCGTTGACGGCCCTGTAGCGCCACAGGCAAAAGTGCGACACGAACAGGTGCCTGTCGATGATGGAGGCCTGCGGGCTGGGGTCGAAGCGCCCAAAGACGTTAGTTTCCACCACATGGGGGATTCCGGCAAGGGCCAGAGTGCGCAAAAAGCGCGGCTCGGGCCAGCCCGCGCGGTGGATATGCGCGATGTCCGGCCCAAGACGGCTGGTCAGGTCCAGCAGGTCGCCGCCGACAAACACCTCAACGCCCGCATCCTGCAACGCCCTGCGCCGCGGACCGTCCTCAAAGCTGTAGACAACGGGGGTAAAGCGCTCCCGGTCAAGGTGCGACACGAAAAGCTGCATCGTCTTTTCCGTGCCGCCAAGGCCAAGATTCTTGACGATATGCAGGACGCGCGCCGGGTGGAACATGGCCTTCTCCGCCCTATTTGATGGTGCCGGAGGGGCCGTAGGTTCCGGGCATATTCTTGCGCCGGAAGGTGCTGGGACGTTTTCCGGTGGACTCGTCCTCGTCCTTGGCGGTCTTGTCCAGCAGGCCGGGGATGATGCCGCCACTGATGGAGGGAGCGGGCTGTGCGGGCTTGACCGGGGCCTGAGGCTGATTGGCCTGAGGCTGCGGGGCGCTCTTGGCCGCTGGCGCGCCCTGCGGCACACCGGCAAAGGACTGCCCGAGCAGGTCCGGGAAGCTGCTGACCTTGGAAGATTTTTCCGGGTGCTCCGAAGGGGCGGACTGTTGCGGCGTTTGCGGCGCGCCAGAAGATTCTGCAGACGAGTCTGCGGATGGTTCGCTGGAAGGCTCGCCGGATGCGGCATTCTGCGGCGCACGCTGGGCGGGCGCGCCTGCCGTGGTCGCCGCCTGCTGGCCGCCGCCACCCTGAATTTCCTCAAACGCGTCCTTGAGGCCCTCGAGGATGCGGATGATTTCGTCAATGATGCTGACGTCCATATTCATATTGGCGCGCAAAAGCCGCGTGCTGCAATAGAAATACAGCTGGTGCAGGTTCTGCGCGACCTCGCCGCCCTTTTCGTTGTTGAGGCTCTGGTCGAGCTCGGCGATGACGTCGAGCGCCTTGGAAATAAGCACGCCCTTCTTGGCGAAGTCCTTTTCCGCGATGCGCTCTTTGGCCTGTCTGAGGTATTTGATCGCACCGCTGTAGAGCATGATAAGAATATCGCCCTGCGAGGTTGTGCTGACCTGTGTCTGGAGATACGCCTTGGCGCCTTTGATCATGGATGGCTCCTGAAACTCCGGTTACTTGGAGGAAAGTTGCTTCAACTGGGATTCCAAAGACTTCTTCTGCTGCTCGTACGTGCCAAGCGTCTCTTCCAGTCTGGCATACTTGAGCCGGAGTGTCTTTTCGAGCTTAATGAGGCGTGTTTCCTCATAGTCGATCTTCTTTTGGATGTTATCGATGATGTCCTGATAGTTGTTCTCAAGGATTTTGAGTGTGCCATCTTGGACGTCTGTCAGGTCCGAGAGAACATCGTAGAACTCACCGGCCTTGCCCTGCTTCACGCGGGCGTTGCCGGAGTGCGTCCCGGCATTGAGGTTGTTGATCGTCAGCGACAGACCGGATTCCGGGTTGCCGGATTTACCGGTAATCTTGTTGCCGTTGATTGTGGCCTCGTTGCCGTTGATGGTGGCGGCGGTGATGGTGCCGCTGCCGTCAACGGTGTATTCCACGGCGTACTCACCCGGTTCGGTGATGCCGGGAATCATGGACTCGAAGGCGAAGTCCGAGGTATCCGTCGCGCCCGTGCCCTGTGAGCTGAACAGCTCGGCCACGGCGTCGGAATCGTTCTCCAGCGCTTCAAGGAAGTCGGCTTCGTCAAAGACCAGCAGGCCCTGCGTGGGGGACCCTTCCGTGGCGTCGGTCAGGATGCCAATCTGCGCAAAGGTGGAGTAGACGTCCTCGTCGTAGTCAAAGCCGATGCCCTTGGTGGCGGTGACGTCCTTAATCTGGGTTGCTACAATCTGCAGGCCGTAGTTGCCCTGCAGGATGGCGCCCTTTTTGGTCTTTTCGTCGTATTTGGTCAGCGCGCGGATGGAGGCGCGGACCTCGTTGACCTTGTCCACAAAGGTGCGGACCTGCTCAATGATGGCGTCCGTATCGTTGGCAACGGTGATTTGCGTGGTGCCCGTGGCCTTGAGGTTCATGGTCACGCCCTCAATGGCCTGCGTCACGGTATTGGTGGCCAGCTCGATGTAGGTCCCGTCATTGGGCCAGCCGTCCACGGTAATCTGCGAGTTTTGCGCAAGTTGGGTGTCGTCGAAGCCCCCTGCCCCGTAGTTGGTGAGGGTGGTTGTGCCATCAATGGTGATGGAGTTGTCCGCGCCAAGGTCCATGCCCTTAATTTGCAGGAAGTAGTCACTGCCGTTGTAGAGGATGCTGGCTCGTACGCCGGGGTTGTTGTTGTCCTTATTGATAAGGTCGCGCAGACCGGCGAGGGTGGTGCCGTTTGGCACGTCAAGGCTGACGGACGTGGAGCCGTAGGTATAGTCGAACAGCAGCGAACCGCCGGAACTGTTGATGGACGTATCTTCCGATGCAACGGCGAATGTGCTGGTCTTTATCTCGTTTTGGGCGAGCTGGTTGACGACAATTTCGTGCGAGCCTTCCATAGCTTCGCTATCCGCAGTGGCGGACAGCACACTGGACGAGGAGACGTCCACGTTCTTTTTAAGAAACTCGTCCAAGGTGTCCATGGAGCGCATTTCATTCTTGAGGCTGAGCATCTGGGAGTTGAGGGCAGTGAAATACTCCTGCTTCTGAACCCAGGACTCCTGCCAGCTTTCAAGACGTTTCTTATGAAAGCCCTCGGCAGTGAGTGTGGCCTCGATGATTGCGTCGAAGTCGGTCCCATTGCCGAGACCGGTGAAGTGGATTGCGCCTGATGTTGTAATTTCCGATGGCATGTGGGGTCCTCTCAGGAAAATTTTGCCGGGTGCCGAAGTATTCACCAGAATTTGTGCAAACGCAATGCCACTCAAACAGAGACCGGGGCGCGCGATGTCCGCACGCCCCGGCCAGTTCAGGGTGTTAAGCCGTTAGCGCGCTAGCCCTAACCGCCCAAGAGCTGCATAGCCAGCCTCGGCAGAGAGTTGGCCTGGGCGAGCATTGCCACTGCGGACTGCGACAGAATCTGCTGCCGCACGAACTCGGTCATTTCAAGGGCCACGTCCACGTCCGAGATGCGGGATTCGGACGCCTGCAGGTTCTCAGCCTGAATCTGCAGGTTGGAGATGGTGTTTTCCAGCCGGTTCTGCAAGGCACCGAGCTTGGCTCGGATGTTGTCCTTGGAGACGATGGCGTCGTTCAGCCCTTCCAGGGCGTTCTGGGCAGCGGACTGGGTGGAAATGGTGTAGCCGCTGTCCGTGACATCTGCCTGGTTGCCGACACCAAGGGCCGAGGCCGTCGCGGTGTCGATCTTGATGTAGTAGTAGTCCTCGGAGCTGTCGTTTGCCGAGCCAAAGTGGACCTTCAACTGACCTGTGGGCGTCAGGCCGGTGCCGTCATGGGTGCCGGACAGGTTGCCGTTCAGCAGGTGGATGCCGTTGAAGTCCGTGGCGTTGGCGATTCGTGTGATTTCCGACGCCATGGCCTGATATTCGGAGTCGATGATCAGGCGCTGGGTGGAGTCGTACGTACCGGTGGCGGCCTGTTCCGCAAGTTCCTTCATACGGACGAGCTTTTCGTCGATGACGCCAAGGGCGCCGTCTGCGGTCTGGATGAGCGAGATAGCGTCGTTGGCGTTACGCACGCCCTGGTTCAGGGCGGCGATGTCGGAGCGCATAAGCTCTCGGACGGCAAGCCCTGCAGCGTCGTCTGCCGCGTTGCCGATGCGGAGGCCGGACGACAGACGCCTTGTGGAAACGCCAAGGGCGCCGAATGACATACTCAGGTTGCGGGCAGCATTCATCGCCATGAGGTTATGATTGATAACCAGAGACATAGTACTTTCCTCCTTGAAAGCGTTTGTCTTCCTCGTGCTTGCGGCGTCCTTGCCCAAGCGATTACGGCCCTAAGGCCAGAGAGAAATCATGTGTTTGTGACCATACCTCCTTGCAGCTCTTGAGTGTGCCGGGCTGTTGCACAATGTATCGTCGTGATTCATGGAAAACTTTAGTATGCAGTGCGGTGGCTACTGCGTCAGGTATTTCGGTGTGTTGCGTAATGGTGCTGTGGCTTGTGCGTGCTCCGCGCTGTGTTGCATTGCGCAAAAAGTGTAAGAAGTGTGAAAGGTTGCGCCATTTGCGGGTGGTTATGGGCAGGACACGAAAAAAAATCCCCTCACTGGTGCGTCCAGTGAGGGGAAAATGCGTTGGGTCTTTGGCCTGTTGGGGCGGCGCGCCGCCAATACCGAGGGCGGAAAGAGGCAGAATAACCTCCGCCATAGGGAGGAAATACCGCTCGCGGCGGGGCGTGTGACCGGATGGCGTGCTAGGCGTCGGCCTCGCTTCCGCTTGGGGCGCGCAGGCTGGAGGTGGCGTCGTCAAGGCGGCGTTCGGCCTCGTCGGGGTCCATGCCCCGGCGCTCGGCGATGCTGCGGAGGTTGTCCTCGGCGTCCGAGGCGCGCAGGTACAGCGGCTCGACGGGCGCGGAGGTATACTCGGCGGCGCAGGCCGCTTCGGCATAGACCTCGGGCAGAGGGTGGTCGAAGCGCGGCGGCAGGATGGCGCCGGCAAGGGGCGACTCGGCAAAGAATGCCGCGTTGCGCCGAAGGCCGCTGCCCAGCAGGGCAAGAGGGCCGTCAAAGGTCGCGCACAGGGCCAGCGTCTCGTCCAGCGACAGAGGCGCGGGCGCGGCAAGGGCCGTGCGCGTGGCGGCGGCAAAGGGCTGTACATACACCTGCCGGGTGCGGGAATGCGTAACGGCGACGATGGTGCCTTCGGCCATGGGGGCCGGTCCGGCGGCCAGCAGGGGCAGGTAGTCCAGCCCAGCCATGGGCACGCCAGCCGCGCGGGCAATGCCAAGGGCGGTGGCGAGGACCATCCGCAGGCCGGTAAAGCTGCCGGGGCCGCGTACACAGGCGATGCCCGTCAGGTCTGCGGTGGTGAGGGAGGCGCTGTCCAGCAGGCCCTTGATGGCCGGGGCCAGAAACTGCATGGCGCGTCCGGGCACGGTCCATTGCTGGGCGGCGCCGACAAGGCCGTTTTGGGCCAGAACAAGATGGAGCCGGTCCTCGGTGCCATCAAGCACGAGGACCGGCGCGTCAAAGGTCGGTGTGGATTGTGGTTTACCCATGATGTGTCTGCTACATCGCCGATGGGGCGAAGAGGCGGTAGATGTCGTTATAGGTGGCAAGGACCATCAGCGAGATGAGCAGGATGATGCCAAGTCGCGTGGTCATAATCTGCCACTTTTCGGGAACGGGTTTGCGGAACACCATCTCGAAGGTGAGGAACAGGATATGCCCGCCGTCCAGAACCGGAATGGGGAACAGGTTCAGCAGGCCAAGGTTCACGCTGATGATGGCCGTCAGGAACAGCACTTCCATCAGTCCGCGCTTGGCCTGTTGGTTCACCATCTGGGCGATCATGATGGGGCCGCCCACGGTGTCCAGTGGCACCACACGTTCGAACAGCTTGCCGATGCCGCGCATGGTCAGCTCAATGACCTGCCATGTCTGATTGGCACCCTCAACGAAGGCGCGGCCGGTCCCGAGGGGAATGGTGACGGTTTCACCGGCGGCGCTGACGCCCACCATGGGCGTGGAGATGGTCTCGCCGAAGATGTTCTTGCGCTCCATCACGCGGGGGACGACGTCCAGTTCCAGCGTGGCGTTGCCGCGCTGGACGGTGAAGTCCAGCGTCTGGCCTTCACTCTTCTGGATGGCATCGGCCATTTCGCTCCAGAAGGTGATGCTTTTGCCGTTGACGGCCAGCACTTCGTCGCCGGGCTGGATGCCTGCCACCTCTGCGGCGCTGTCCGGCTGAATGCCCCCGATGGCGGGCTTCAGCTCGATAAGGCCGGTGGACATGAAAATGCTGGAGTAGATAACCCACGCGAGGATGAAGTTAAAGATGGGGCCCGCGGCCACCACGCACATTCTGTGCAGGGGCGGGCGCTGGGAGAAGTTTTGCTCGGGGGTGAAGCCTTCGGGGAGTTCGTCATCAGGATTCTCGCCCAGTAGCTGTACATAGCCGCCAAGGGGGACGGCGGAGAGCTGATAGCGCGTTTGTCCGCCCATGAAGGAGAACAGCTTGGGCCCGAATCCAAGGGAAAACGTGCGAACACCGATGCCGAGGAAACGGGCGGCGAGGAAGTGCCCAAGTTCGTGGAAGAAAATGAGCGCTCCGAGGACGAGAACGATTGCGATGGGTCCTTGCATGTTGCTTTAGCCTCGGCTTTGGCGCGTGACGCGTTGCCGGTTTGGGTGATGGTTTCCGGATGCCCTTACGGTCAGGCGGACGCCCATTTCCGGACCTCGGCCCGAGTGTTTTGGTCGAGGGCGAGGATGGCTTCCAGGCTTTCGGCGTCGGCTCCCGTGTGGGCGTCCATGGCGCGCTGTATGAGCGCGGGAATATCCAAGAATCCTATCCTGTTTTGCAGGAAAAGGTCCACGGCGATTTCATTGGCCGCGTTGAGGACCACGGGATAGCTTGCGCCTGCGCGCAGAGCGTCGAAAGCATAGCCCAGACAAGGAAATATATTTAACGCAGGGGCCTCGAAGGTCAAGTGCCCAGCCTTCACTAAGTCCAGCGGCTCAAGGGACAGGCCAAGGCGATGCGGCCAGCCAAGGGCGTAGGCAATGGGGATGACCATGTCCGTCGGGCCCATGTGCGCCAGCATGGAGCGGTCCTCGTACTCCACAAGGGAGTGGACCACGCTCTGCGGGTGCACCACCACGTCGATGGCCTCCAGCGGCAGGCCAAACAGGTGGTAGGCCTCGATGACCTCAAGGCCTTTGTTCATGAGCGTTGCGGAGTCGATGCTGATCTTGGCGCCCATGGACCAATTGGGGTGGGCTAGGGCTTGCTCGCGGGTGACGCCCTCCAGTTCCTCACGCGTTTTGCCACGAAAGGGGCCGCCGGATGCCGTGATAATCAGGCGGCGGATGTCATGCTGGTCATGCCCGCACATGCCCTGAAAAAGCGCGTTGTGCTCGGAGTCCACAGGCAGGATGACCGCGCCGGTCTCATGGCAGATTTTACGAAACAGGTGACCGGCCAGCACAAGGGCTTCCTTGTTGGCGAGGGCAATGGTCTTGCCTGCGCGGGCGGCGGCGAGGGTGGGCGGCAGTCCCGCCGCGCCAACCTGCGCCGCGAGGACGATGTCGGCCTCGGGCATGGTGGCAAGGTCCACATAGGCCTGCGGCCCAACGAGAATGGCGGGGGTGTAGCCCTCGGGCAGGCGCTCGCGCAGTTCGCTGGCGGCCTCGTCGTTCAGGACGGCGAGAAAGGGCGGACGCAGGCGGGTGGCCTGCTCGGCCAGCAGGGCCGCGTTGCGGGCGCCGGCAAGGGCCAGCACCTCAAAGCGGCCGGGATGTTCGTCCAGCACCTTGATGGTGCTGACGCCGATGGAGCCGGTGCTCCCCAGCAGAACGAGGCGCCGTGCGCTCTCGGCCGGGGGCGTGAGGGGGGAGATGTACGTCATGTCCTGTGTCTCGAGAGGTGGGACGCCGCGGCCTGCGCGAAATGCGCCATGGCCGCGTTCGCCCTACCGGAAGAAGTGGAAGATGGCATCCAGCCCGGCGTAGGTGGCTACGGCCAGCAGCAGACTGTCGATGCGGTCCAGCACTCCGCCGTGACCGGGGAGAATGGTGCCGGAGTCCTTGACGTTCTGCCTGCGCTTGATGGCGGACTCGATAAAGTCGCCGAACTGGGAGGAAATATTCAGGCCCATGCCCAGCAGTGCCCACATCCACCACGGGCGGCCAGCGCCGGCACCGGCAAGGAAGTATTCATCCACCGCGCCGGCAACAAGGCAGACCAGCACGGAAGCCGCCATGCCGCCGAGGCTGCCGCTCCACGTCTTTTTGGGGCTGATGGCGGGCCAGATTTTGGGGCCGCCAAAGGTGCTGCCCGCGTAGAATGCGCCGGTGTCCGCCGCCATGACGGCCAGCAGTACAACGATGATCTCCACGTGCAAAAAGCCGAAGAAGAACTGGAGCATAAGCGGGATGTAGAGCAGGCCGCTGACGAGAATGGCGGCAAGGCCGTAGGACGTGTTCTCGGAGAGGTCGTCCGTGCTCTTGGAATACTTGATGAGGAACCCAAGGCTGGAGACCCAGAAGGCGGCGATGAGCACGCCAAGGATGAGCCACGGGTTGCCGGTTTTTCCGGCCCAGAGGATGAAGATGCCAAGGGCGGACCCTGCGGCGCGGAGCCAAGTGTGGCGGCCGTCCTTCCAGAACATGCCGTAGAATTCCCACAGGCCGACAGCGGCGATGGCCGCGAGGGCGGAGAACTCGAACCAGCCGCGCAGCGCGATGGCGCCAAGCAAGAGGGGCAGGAGGACCAGGGCCGTACGGATGCGTTTTTTGTGAGAGCTGTTCATGGTGCGTGGCGGCTCGGGGCCGGAGTTTAAGCGTTGTGCCCGGTGGTCTGGGCGGACGAGAGCTGCTCGTCGGTACAGCCGAATCGGCGGCCACGGCCCGCAAACGCGGCAAGGGCGTCGTGCAGGTGGGCTTCGTCGAAGTCGGGCCAGTGCGTCGGGGTAAAGTAGAATTCAGCGTAGGCGGCCTGCCACAGCAAAAAGTTGGACAGCCGCAGTTCCCCGCTGGTGCGGATGATGAGGTCCGGGTCGGGCTGGCCTGCGGTGTACAGGCGCTCGGCGATGGCGTCCTCGGTGATGTCTTCCGGGCGTGCGCCCTCGGCGGCAAGCTGGCGGCAGGCGCGTAGGATTTCATCGCGCCCGGAGTAGTTGAGGGCGAGGTTGAGGGTCATCTCCGTGCCGTCCTTGGACTGCGACACCGCGCGTTTGACCGCTTGCCGCGTCACCAGCGGCAACTCGGAGAGGTCGCCGAGAATATTGAGGCGTATGCCCTGTTCGATGAGGGAGGCCATCTCGCGGTTCATGAACCGCACAAGCAGGTCGAACAGGAAAGAGATTTCCTTTTTCGGCCGCGCCCAGTTCTCGCGCGAGAAGGTGTACAGCGTGACGTGACGAATGCCGAGTTTGCGGCATTCGGTGACGAGGCGCTTTGCCGAAGCGGTTCCGGCCTTGTGGCCTTCGCTTCGTGGCATTCCCTGAGCCTTGGCCCAACGGCCATTGCCGTCCATGATGACGGCGAGGTGACGAGGCAGTGTGTCGAACTTCAGAGTCATGCTCCGCAGGTTGGCTTGACGCGGGGGCGTCGAAAAAAGGAAAATCCTGCCGCCCCGGCAGAAGGGACGGCAGGACGAAAAGGGCGTAGATATCCGGGGCTAGAGCTCCATGATCTCGGCATCCTTGGCCTTGAGGAGCTTGTCGGCTTCCTCGACCATGGCATTGGTGATCTTCTGGATTTCTTCCTGCCCGCGGCGCTGGTCATCTTCGGAAATATCCTTGTCTTTTTCCAGCTTTTTCAGAGATTCGTTGGCATCTCTGCGGACGTTTCGGATAGCGATCTTGCAGTCCTCGGAGTACTTCTTGGCCAGTTTGACCAAATCCTTACGGCGCTCCTCGGTCAGCGGGGGGATGTTGATGCGCAACAGCTTGCCGTCGTTGACCGGGTTCAGCCCGAGGTCGGAGCTGATGATGGCCTTTTCGGCGGGGGCAAATGCGCCACGGTCCCAAGGCTGAATGGTGATGGAACGGCTGTCCGGCACGGCGATGGAAGCGAGCTGCTTCAGGGGCGTGGGGGTGCCGTAGTAATCCACCATGACGTCCTCGACCAAAGCAGTGGAGGCGCGGCCGGTGCGCAGTTTTGCAAAATCGCGCTCAAGGCTGGCCAGAGCTTTTTTCATCCTGTCCTGACAATCATCCATCACGGACTGCATGGTCTAATCTCCTCCTTCGACGAGAGTTCCGATATTTTCGCCGCTAACGACTTTTTTGATATTGCCGCTTTCGAAGAGGTTGAATACGGCGATGGGCAGGTTGTTGTCCATGGCCAGCGAAATGGCGGTGGAGTCCATAACCTGCAGCCGTTTGCTCAACACTTCGATGTAGCTCAGGCTCGGGTATTTGACGGCATCCTCGTACACCATGGGGTCTTTGTCGTAAACGCCATCGACCTTGGTGGCCTTGAGGATGGCCTGCGTGTGAAGCTCCGCAGCCCTAAGCGCCGCAGCGGTATCGGTAGTGAAATACGGGTTGCCGGTACCTGCGGCGCAGATGACGACGCGGCCCTTTTCCAGATGGCGGATAGCCCGCCTACGGATGTAGGGCTCCGACACTTCCTGCATGGAAATGGCGCTCATCACACGGGTTTGTATGCCTTCCTTTTCCAGTCCGTCCTGCACGGCAAGAGCATTCATGACAGTGGCCAGCATACCCATGTAATCGCCCTGGGCGCGGTCCATGCCTTTGGCGCTTGCCGCCATGCCGCGAAAGATGTTGCCGCCGCCAATGACGAGGGCCACCTGCACTCCCATGCGGGAGACTTCCGCGATTTCGCGACAAAATGCGCTGACGGATTCGGGGTCTATACCGAATTTTTGCTTTCCCGCCAATGCCTCGCCGCTGAGCTTCAGCAGCACCCTCTGGAACCGCAACTCACTCATATTTCACACCTTTATGCGCTTTCTGTGGTTAATTTGCCAGAACACCGTAACATAATTCTGGCAAAGGTTTGAGAAAAAAAGGCCAAAAAAAACGGGCCTTGCGGCCCGTTTCGGAGAGCTTAGCTTTGGGCGTCTTCGCCCACGGCTACGCGGGCAAATCGGCCAATCTGGATGTTTTCACCCAGAACAGCGACCAGCTCGTTCAGGAGGTCCTGAATGGAGAGCTTGTCGTCTTTCACGAAAGGCTGCTCAAGCAGGCAGACTTCCTTGTAGTATTTCTTCACGCGGCCTTCGACGATCTTGTCGGCAATGTGCTCGGGCTTGCCTTCTTCGAGGGCCTGATTGCGGTAGATTTCCTTTTCCTTCTCCAGCATGTCCTGGGGCAGCTCATCGGGGGAGACGCACACGGGGCTCATGGCAGCAATCTGCATGGCCACGTCCTTGGCAAAGGCCTGGAACTTATCGGACTTGGCGACGAAGTCGGTCTCGCACTTGATCTCGACCATGACGCCCAGCTTGCCGTTGGAGTGGATGTAGGAGCCGACGTACCCTTCGGAGGTGGCGCGGCCGGCCTTCTTCTGGGCCTTGGCCAGACCCTTCTCACGCAGCCATGCGACAGCCTTGTCGGTGTCGCCGCCGCACTCGCCGAGGGCCTTTTTGCAGTCCATCATGCCAGCGCCAGTCTTGTCGCGCAGCTCTTTCACCATTGCAGCGGTAATAGCCATTGTTACTTTTCCTCCGCGGATTCAGCTTCAGGGGCCTCTTCGGCCTTATCTTCTTCCTTGGCGGCTTCGGCGGCCTTGGCCATCTGCACTTCCTCCTGGCGGGCGTCGCCTTCGAGGCAGGCGTCAGCGATGGCGGAGGCAAACAGCTTGATGGCGCGGATGGCGTCGTCGTTGCCGGGGATAACGTAATCAACGAGGTCGGGATCGCAGTTGGAGTCGCACACGGCCACGATCGGGATACCGAGCTTGCGGCACTCGCGCACGGCGATGTCTTCGCGCTTGGGGTCAACCACAAAGGCGACGGCGGGCAGGCCTTCCAGGTCCTTGATGCCGCCGAGGGCGAGGTTCAGCTTCTGCACCTCGCGGGTCATGCCCACGATTTCGCGCTTGGGGAACTTGTTGATGGTGCCGTCTTCGAACATGGTCTCCAGCTTCTTCAGACGGTCAATGCTGTGCTTGATGGTCTGGAAGTTGGTGAGCGTGCCGCCGAGCCAGCGGTTGGTCATGAAGTGCTGACCAGCGCGGGAGGCTTCCTGCTTCATGGATTCCTGCGCCTGGCGCTTGGTTCCGATGAAGAGCACCTTGCCGCCGTTGGCGACCTTTTCTGCGATGAAGTCATGGGCCTTCTGGAACAGACGGACGGTCTGCTGCAGGTCCATGATGTGGATGCCGTTACGGGCGCCGAAGATGAACGGACGCATCTTGGGGTTCCAGCGGCGGGTCTGGTGACCGAAGTGAACACCGGTCTCCAGCATCTGCTTCATGTTGACATAAGCCATGGTAATTCCTCCAGGGTTGTTTTCCTCCACTCCGCGTAAAGCACGCCCATAACCCCCTCAACGGAGAGGGCACCCATGGGCGTCAACGTGGGGTGTGTGGGATTGAAATCGCGGCGTTATACTTGGAATGCAGAATGATGGCAAGCAGAAAATGTCCGCCAGCCACCACCCTTCACTACTGCACCCGGGCGGCGGCCGTATCGCCCCCGGAGTGGGACTGCGCGCTCTCCGCCTGAACAGGATTGGAGAGTCGGCCCAGTCCGCTGATTTCTACGCTGACAACGTCGCCGTCAGCGATGGTCGCACCGTTGTTGTTCATGCCGAACATCACCACGTCGCCGGGAAGCAGCGTCATGATGGACGACACGTGGCTGATGGCCTCCAGCGGCTGCATGGTCAGGTCATCGATGGTGAAGTGCTTGGATGTCTCGTCGTTGACGGCGAGGGCGATGTCCAGCTCTTCAAGGGCGGGCAGGTCCGTTTCGATGAAGGGACCGACCGGCGTAAAAGTGTCGAAGCCCTGCGCGGCGGCGGAGCCGGGTTCGGCAAGTTCGGGCACATGCGCGGCAATGTTGGCGCAGCATGTGTAGCCAAAAATATGCGAGGGCATGTCCTGCGTCTGCACGCCACGGCATTGCCGCCCGATGAGGATGCCCAGCATGGGGTTGGCCACGGCCTGTTGCGCTGTGGCGGGGATGCTTATGGTCTGTCCGTTGCCGATGACGGAGGACGGCGGCTTGAGGTTCAGCCGCGGAGTGGGCTGGGGCGAATCGGTTGGGCGCGCTTCAATGGTAATGATTTTTGAGGGGACGGCCAGCGGGAGGAGGGTGGCTTCCTCGGGCGGGATGATGCCTTCAATACCTTTGGCGCGGTCCAAACACTGCAGACCGCCGTCGGTGACGCGCGCATAAAACGAAACGCCTCGGTGTAATACGCGGATTATTCTCATAAGTGCCACCTTGTTCTTTTGGGGTGAGTGGTGCGCGGGACAAAGGGCGCATAGTCCTCTATAGCAGGTGACGGCTGTGGTGTCTAACCCATGGAAAATGTGCAGGGAATCTTTTGCCCCCATGGGTAAGACCTCTGCGCCGGCGCAAGCCGTTACCGCGCGGGTTTTCGGCGGTTTTTCCGTGGCGGGGCCGGGCGGGACAATGATGATGGTGGCCTGCTGCGCGTCCGGCGTGGAGCGCCGGCGCGTGCGGCGGCGCAGGACTGGGCGCGCAGGGGTCTGCATTCAGGGGCTTGACAACGCTCCGGAAACGGCTCTACATATTGCGGATGCAAAACGTTGCCCCCACCACCATCGCGACCTCCTATTATTACGCTGCGGACATGACGGTCTGTGGCGACTGGTGCGTTGTGCTGTAGGGGCACGGGAAAAACGACAGTCGAGTGTAGCGAGGCCGTTGGATAACATCCAGCGGCCTCTTTTTTTTGTGCGATTTTGCAGCTAAGGGAAAGCGCAGGAGGAATGTCATGCACATTGGAAAAGCCATCCGCTTTGAACGAATTATGAACCGCAATACCGGCCGCGCCATTATCGTGCCGCTGGACCATGGCACCACCATCGGTCCGGTGGACGGCCTCATCGACATGCGCGAGACCCTCGCCCATGTGGCTGAAGGCGGCGCCAACGCCGTGTTGATGCATAAGGGGCTGGTCCCCTGCGGCCACCGCCAGCAGGGGCCGGACATCGGCCTCATTGTCCATTTGTCCGCCAGCACGGTGCTGTCGCCCTTCCCCAATGCCAAGACCCTCACCGGCACGGTTGAGGACGCCATTCGCCTTGGTGCGGACGCCGTGAGCGTGCATGTGAACCTTGGCGACGAAAGCGAACGCGACATGCTGGCCGACCTTGGCCGCACCGCGTCGCAGGCTTCGGAGTGGGGGATGCCCATTCTCGCCATGGTATACGCCCGCGGCCCCAAGGTTGCCAACGAGTTTGACCCCGACGTGGTGGCGCACTGCGCCCGCGTGGGCATGGAACTGGGCGCGGACATCGTCAAGGTGCCCTACACCGGCTCGCCCGAGACCTTCCGCCGCGCTGTGGCCGGAGCCTGCGTGCCTGTGGTCATCGCCGGTGGTCCCAAGGTGGACAGCCCGCGCGACCTGCTCCAGATGGTGTCCGACTCCCTCGATGCCGGCGGCAGCGGCCTGTCCATTGGCCGCAACATCTTCCAGGCGGAGGATACCTTCAATATGGTCCGCGCCTTGAACGGCCTTGTTCACGAGGGCTGGGACGTGGACAGCGCGCTGGACGTGGCCGAGGGCCGCTAGCGCTACACCGGGGCGGCGTCTTCCCCGCGTGTGATGCCCGGCTGTTTCTGTGGGATTGTGCCCGATTGTGGCCGATTCTGCTCGAAGCTGACAGTCGTAGGTAGCCGCCTCAACGCGGACCAAACGGAGCCGGATACGCCCCCAGACGCCGCGCCGTGGGCCGCGTGATGTCACGTTGCCTCGGCCTGCGCCGCATTGGGGCGGGCCGCGCTTTCGGGCGCGCCGGGGACGCCATACCGTTTTCCCTTCCTGCCGCATTCTGCCAGCGCCGTGCGCTGGTTCTTCTCGCCATCCAAACGAGCACAGGCCCGGAGCGACAGTGTCGCTTCGGGCCTGTTGCCGTGGTCCCCTTGGGACCATCCCCTTCCCGCGTAGGACTACGCAGTGAAAAGATCAAGCCGCGCCGGTGCGGCAGGGACGGGGCGTCCTTTCTTGTAGGTCATGCAGGTGTACTTGACCACCAGCCACGCGTCGGCAAGCGGGGCGGGCAGAAATGCCGGGGCCGACAGTTCCGGGTCCGCCTGCGGGGCGCGCCGGGGAGAGCGGGGTGCGCCGCCAAGAATGCGCTTCATGCGGCGTGATGCGTCGCCAGTGCCGGATTCCTCGGCAAGGGCGGCAGCCACGCGCCGGGCTGTGGCCTCGGGGTGGTCCGTAAAGTGGCAGGCGCGGGAAATGGCCGTGTACACCGCGCTCTCGTTTCCGTTGTGCTCCATGGCCTGTGCGTAGGCGCGGCCTGCACCGGTCCAGTCGCCGCGTTTGACCATGGCGGCGCCGAGGTCGATGAACGGGTTGTCCGTCTCCGGGCACTGTTTGAGCACGCGGACGAAGATGGTGCGCGCTTCCTCGTAGCGGCCGATGCGGGAATAGGCCGCGGCGGCAAGGCGCATGTATTTGCGGGCTTGCCTGTCGTTCCCCTTGCCCTGCCACGCTTTGCCCAGCCCCTCATATGCTTCGGCGTAGAGGCGGTCGAGGACGGTGGCCTTGCGGAAGTTGACGATGGCGCCGTTCCAGTCGTGCTTGCCAAGGCGGGCGCAGCCGGTTTTGTAGTAGTCGTGGGCCTTTTCCGGGGCGGCGACCACGTGCTCCCACTTGCGCATGGCCTTGTCCACTTGCCCTTCTTCGGCTTGCCGCGCGGCGCGTTCAAGGGCGGCGCGCTGGGCTGCGCCTGCAAGGTCGCCCTGCGCGGCAAGGCTGAGTTGGCGCTGAAAATTGTCCTGCGAGTAGGGGCGGAGCAGGTAGCCCGCGCATCCTGCGGCCACGGCGTCCAGCAGGGCGCCCTCGCTGGTATCCGTGCTGGCGAGGATGACGGGGATGCTCCGGACCTGCGGCGCATCGCGCAGCATATGCAGAAAATCCAGTCCGCGTGCGCCGTGAAGCTGTTCGTCGCAGATGACGAGGTCGGCGTGTGTTTTTTCGATGAGGGACAACGCCCCGGCGGGCGAGTCCGTCCCGCTGATGGTGTTGACGCCGCACTGGCGCAAAAAGCGCTTGTCCCGCTGGCGGTTGGCTTCCGACGCGGTAACGACAACGGCGCTGGTAAAGCCCGTGCGGGTGTGCTGTGGATTCTGGTTGTGCATTGAAATCTCCATAGAGCTGCCACCTCATTCATCGGCAGAAAATGCAGGGGCTTTAGCCCACTAGCGCGAAAAGCGCGGCGCACGGCTCCAGACGCTCACTCCCGCTTCCGCCGCGTCAGCCCACGTGCCCCGCGGTATACGTGGCTGGCTGTGGCGGCCGCCGTCGTCCGTAATGGGCGTGCAAAAAATTCCGGCACGGAAATTGATTAAAGCCGGACGGATAGCACACAATGAACGGTCAACGGAGGTCGTATGCAGAAGAAGTGTTGCCGTTGTAACGGCGAGCTTGGTGAATGGAGCATATACGTCGAAACAGAGCGCGGCCCCATCTGCGGCGACTGCATTGTAACGGAGGGGCTTCGCGTTGCGCGGCCCGAACAGCGCCGGAACAATGTCGTTCCGCTGACACGCGAGCGCATCGTCCTTGTTGACGAGGCGGCAGGGTGGGGCGCGAAATAACGCGCCACGTCGTGAACGGGCGCGACAATGCGCTTTGATTCACATGCAGGGGCGCTGGGAGGCATTGGACCTTTCAGCGCCCCTTTTTTGCGGCTTGTGGCCGGAGAGGATGGAGAAAATCCCTTTCGCGGCAGTTTTCTTCTTTTCAACGCTATAGATGATGCGGTACGAGTTTGGACCTGTTGCAGGGGAAAAGGGGTTACGAGGGGAATTTGCCTGCAGAGGCGCGGCTTGACCCGTTCTGCCAGACGGGGCGCCTGCGGAGCATCCCCCCGGTTCTTTATGAATTGAATGCTTCTGAGAGGTCACTAATGAGAGGGAAGGTCATTATCGGTGCCGTATTCGCCCTTGGGCTGTACGTTGCGCCGAGTGTGCATGCCGGAGGGTATGTGGGCTCCAAGGCCTGTGGAGAGTGTCACGAGGAAGAGTTTCAGCGGTTCACTGCGCATTCCAAGAAAGCCCGCTCGTGGGAGAGTGTGGAGGTGATGGCTTCGGACCTGACGCAGGAGGAACTGCGCGGGTGTTTTGACTGTCACACCACGGGGTACGGCAAAGGCGGCTTCATCAGCCACGACGCCACGCCGCACCTTGCTGATGTGGGATGCGAAACCTGCCACGGGCCGGGCGCAGAGCATGCGGACATGGGGGACCCATCGCTCATCACGCGCACGCCTACCCTTGACGACTGTCGGCGCTGTCATAATGCCGACCGTGTCCAGAACTTTGACTTCAAGCCGCTGATCCACAGCGGTGCGCATTAAGGGGGCCGCCATGCTGGATTACGTGAAGCGTCATCTGGGTGTGAAGGTCACCATCCTTGTCCTTGTGGTCAGCGTTATTGTCTTTACCGGCCTTGCCGTTGTCACCGCCGCATGGCGCAGCGAAGACTTTCGCGCAAGCCTTGAGCAGTCCGTCGGCCAGACGTCCGAGCTGCTCTACCACGCCATTGCCAAGCCTATGGTCGTTGGCGACGACGCAGGCACCCGCGAGCAGTTTGACTTTATCCGCGAAAAATATCCCGATGTGCAGGTTTACCTGACTAACTTCCGCGGCAATATCACCTACACCACCACGCCGGACCATGAGCGCATAGACCTTGACGAAGCCCTGCCCATGGACGGCCTGCACGCCATGTCCGAACAGGCCCTCAAGACGGATTCGTCGGCGGGCAAGCTCCTGCAGGCTGGAGACAAGCACGTGTTTGTGCGGGTGGACTCCATCCGCAACCGGCAGTCTTGTCATCACTGTCATGGGGCGTCGCAGCCCATTCTTGGCGAGATGGTCGTCATGCAGGACGTTACCCCCGCCATTGCGGGTATGAACATGGAGATTGCCAAGTTCGTTGGCCTGTGCGTGGCGGGGCTGGTTATTCTTGTGGCCTCGGTGGTGATATTCCTGCGGCGGCAGGTGGTGCGCAATGTGGGCATCATCGCCAAGGCCTCGCGTGATATCACCGCGGGCGACCTGAGCGCGGACTTCAACGTCTCCACCAGTGACGAGTTGGGGCAGATGTCCCATACCCTTGCGGAGATGGTGGACAAGCTCAAGAAACAGCTTGGATTCTCCGAGGGCGTCCTCAAGGGCATTACCCTGCCGTGCGTTATCAGCCGTCAGGACGGCACCATTTCCTACATGAACCGCCAACTGTGCGAGTACCTTGGCAAGCCTGGCTCGCCGGAGCAGTACAAAGGGCAGCTTCTTGGCGAGTTCTTCTACGGCGACGCCTCGCACGTCACCACGTCCTGCCGCGCTTTGGAAACCAAGCGGCAGGTCACCGAAGAAATCACCTACGCCACGCCCGATGGCCGAAACCTCACCGTGGAAGTGACCGCAACACCCTTCCACGACATGGACGGCAAGCTCCTTGGTACCTTGGCCATCTGGTTCGACCTGACGGAAATCCGCGCCAACGAGGAGCGCATCAACGAGCAGAACCAGCGCATGACCGGCGCCGCTCAGGAGGCCGAAGCCGTTTCCTCGCAGGTGGCGTCCGCGTCCGAGGAACTTGCCGCGCAGGTGGAGCAGTCCACCCACGGCGCGGACGACCAACAGCAGCGCATTGCCGAAGTGGCCACCGCCATGGAGGAAATGAACGCCACGGTTATCGAGGTGGCCCGCAATGCCGGAAACGCCGCAGAAATGGCCGAGCAGGTCCGTAACCGCGCCCGCGAAGGGCACGACGTGGTCAACTCCTCCGTGGAGCTGGTCAATGTGGTGTCGCAGCAGGCGCAGGAGCTGCGCCAGAGCATGACCGAGCTGGGCGCCAAGGCCGACGGCGTTGGGCAGGTCATCACCACCATTGAGGATATTGCCGACCAGACCAACCTGCTGGCCCTCAATGCCGCCATCGAGGCCGCCCGCGCTGGAGACGCCGGACGCGGCTTTGCCGTTGTTGCCGACGAGGTCCGCAAGCTGGCCGAGCGCACCATGGCCGCCACCAAGGAAGTGACGGACTCCATCAAGGAGATTCAGGAAAGCGCCAACCTCAACGTGCGCGGTACGGAAAAGGCCGTGGACGCCGTGGAGCGCAGCCGCGACATGGCGCACCAGTCCGGCGAGGTGCTGCAGGACATTGTCCGCGTCATCGAGCAGACCGCCGACCAGGTCCGCACCATTGCCACCGCTGCGGAACAGCAGTCCGCGACCAGTGAGGAAATCGCCAACGCTACCGAGGGCATACGGACCATCGCGTCCGAAACGTCCGTGGCGATGGATGAATCAACACGCGCCATCAGCGACCTGGCGGGGCTGGCGCAACGGCTGCAAACAGTTATTGAAACGATGCGATCCAAATAATGCCAAAGCGCATTCCGGACGCATCTTGAGAGAGGGATGTTGAGGGCTCCGGACAGACGGTTCGGGGCCCTCTTTGTGTTTTGACAAGGAGGACGCGCCCCCGCGTCCTTAGCAGAGAAGGGGTTTCAATGCTGCGAATTAAGAGTTGCAACACGCTTCTTTCCGCGTTGGTTGTTCTACTTATTGCGTCATCAGTCGGGGGGCTGGTGTGGTATGTGAACGCATCGTCCTACAGCATGGCGCTGGACATGGGACGCCAGACCGCCGTGCAAAGCTGCGAGAGCACCGTCCGGTCGCTGGACCGGTATCTGGAGGGCGCCGAAGTGCTGGCCAAAGGCCTTGCCAAGGAGCGTAAGGTCCGCAACAGCCTTATGTCCTCCTACGGCGCCAACAAGGCCTACACCCGTCTCAAACAGGTGGTGGAGTCCCAGCCCGGCTACGCCGCCGTGGCCATTTTTGACGCGACGGGCCGCATCGTTGCGGGTGCAGATACTGAGGGCAACAGCCTTGCAGGAACCGACCCCGGTGGCGGCGACGCCATCGAGGCCATTCTTGGCGGCAGGATGTCCTTTGCCTCGGGCAACGTTGTCGTCCTTGAGGGCGGTGGACAGGTCTTTGCCGTAGGGCACGCCATCACTGACGGCGGCGATACGGCCACCGGCGGCGTGCTGGTCTTCCCGCGTCTGGATATCTTTATGACGCAGGTGCTGGAGCCGGTGCGCGTCGGCGATGCGGGCTACGGATTTATTCTTGATGCGCAGGGCCGCGTCCTCGGCCACGGCGCGGACCCCTCGCTGGTTATGCGCGACGTCAGCGCCGAGGCGTTCATTCAGAAGGCCCTTGCCGAAACGCATGGCGACATTTGGTACACATGGAATGGCCGCCACAAGCTTATGAGCTTTAAGACCGTGGCCGAAACGGGCTGGCGCGTCGCCGTGAGTGTGGACGAGGCCGACCTTGCCGCCACCGCCGTGCGTCAGCGCAGTATTATGATTGCCGCAGGCGTCGCTATGATTTTGCTGGTGGCCGGGAGCATCGTTTTTCTCGTGCGCACCTTTGCCCTGCGCCCCCTCGCGCAGGTGGAGCGCTTTTCCGGGCAGGTTGCCGCAGGCGACTACAACGCCACGCTGGACGGGCATTTTCGTTTTGAATTTGCCGGGCTGGCCGAGCATGTGACGGATATGGTGGCCGAGCTGAAGTCCCGCCTTGGCTTTTCGCAGGGCGTTCTCAGCGGCATCACGCAGCCCTGCGTTGTTGTGGGGCCGGACAACCACGTGCGGTACGTCAACGACGCCATGTGCGCCGTGCTGGAACTGCCCGGCGCGCCAAGCGAATACATCGGCACCACGTCCGGTGAACTCTTCTACGGCGACGCCTCGCGTCACACCATCACCCAGCGCGCGCTGGAGCAGGACCGCCAGCTTGAAGAGGAAATCACCTACTCCACGCCCAGCGGCCGCACCATCGTGGTCAACGTGACGTCCACTCCGTTTTTCGACATGGACGGCACTTGCCTTGGCACCATGACCCTCTGGTTCGACCTTACTGCCATCCGCGAGCAGCAGCAGCGCATCCGCAATCAGCACGAGCGCATCTCCCACGCCGCCGGGGACGCCAACGATGTGTCCTCCATGGTTTCCTCTTCCGCCGAGGAGCTTGCCGCGCAGGTGGAGCAGTCCAACCACGGGGCCGAGCAGCAACAGCAGCGCACCGGCGAAGTCGCCGCCGCCATGGAAGAGATGAACGCCACCGTGCTGGAAGTAGCCCGCAATGCCGACAACGCCGCGGAAATGGCCGAGCAGGTGCGCGACCACGCCCAGCGCGGCGAAGGCGTCGCCGCCAAGGCGCGCGACGTGTCCGTTGCCGTGGCCGAGCAGAGCGCCCAGCTCACCGCGCAGATGGAGGAACTGGGCAAGCAGGCCGAAGCCGTGGGGCAGGTTATCACCGTTATTCAGGAAATTGCCGACCAGACGAACCTTCTCGCCCTCAATGCCGCCATCGAGGCCGCACGCGCTGGCGACGCCGGGCGCGGTTTTGCCGTTGTCGCCGACGAAGTGCGCAAGCTGGCCGAGCGTACCATGAGCGCCACGCGTGAGGTCACGCAGTCCGTCACCCTCATTCAGCAAAGCGCCGCTCAGACCGTGGACGGCACCCGCGATGTCGCCTCCGGCATTGAGGAAACCCGCGAGATGGCCGAACAGAGCGGCGCCGTACTCAGCGAGATTGTCCGCATGATCGACTCCACTGCCGATCAGGTGCGGGCCATCGCCACCGCCGCAGACCAGCAGACCGCCTCCAGCGAGGAAATCACCCGCGCAACCGAAGGCATCCGCACCATCGCGACCGAGACCTCAACCGCCATGGGCGAATCCACGCAGGCTATTCAAGCCCTTGCCGAGCAGGCCGCGCGTTTGCAATCCATCATCGGCGATATGCGAAGCGGCGACGCCTAGCCCATCGCCTCCGTACAGCCCAAAAAAGACGCCCCGGGACCATCAGGTTCCGGGGCGTTTGTCGTCGGTGGGAAAAGGGGGGCGCTATTTCTTCGCCTTTGTCTTGGCCGCTTTTTTCGGCTCCGGGGCCGCAGGAGCCTCTTCCGGCGCGGACTCTTCGTCCATTGCGGAGTCGGCCTGCGTTTTGGGCGTGCGCGGCAGGTGGCGTTTCAGCTTCGTCATTGCCTTGGCCGGTTCCTCGCCCGGTCCTAGGTGGTGCATCACGCCCTTGGGGGAAATCCAGTGCCAGCCCTCAGGCTCCTTCAGCAGCGTTGCGCCGTGCGACTGCAAGAAGTCCTCGGCAAGCGAGCGCTCCACCGCGTCGTGCATCTGCTCCATCAGGCGCTCGTTCTCCAGCGCCAGCGACGCCGTGCGGAAGATTTCCAGCGCGCCGTGGACAATGTCGTGCAGCGACACCGCGTCCGGGTCGGTCAGTCCCTTCTTTTTGCTGGACAGCAACCGTTCCAGCGCCAGCAGGTCCTTGCGGAGCGCTTTAATTTCGTCCTTGGCCAGTTCCTTGGCCTCTTCCGTCGATTCGACAAGGGATTTCAGTGCCGGTGCAGGCATGGTGCGGGATTGGGACATGGCGGGGCGGATGGCTCCTTTCGGCAAAAGCCGGTGGCAGTTCAGCGTCGGGCACACAACAGTTACGGAGTCGTCGTGCCAAGCACGGCCGCAAGGTAGCTCAGTACCGAGACTCCGGCAATCGTCCACAGGATAAAAAGCGCAATGACAAAGCACACAAGCGACAGCATGCGCGAAACAAACCGCGGCGTCCGCATGCGCGAAAACAGCGTCTCCGTCAAAAAGGCATGCACATAAAAGTGCCACGCCAAAAGAAGAACCACCAAAACCGCGCCCGCGTAAATGACCATGGCTTCCTCCTCAGATACCACGCCAGCCTACCCCGGGGACGCCACGAGCCTAGCAGGATGCGTGCGGCGGGGCAACAGCAGGGCAGACGTGTGGCGGGAGGTGCGTGTGGCGTGCGGTGGGAGGTGCGTGTGGCGTGTGGTGGGAGGTGGCGCGGGGGTGTTTGTGCTCCGCAGGCCAAAGGGCCGTGGGCCCTTTGGAATCCCATGTGCGCACAGGCCGGGTGCGTGTGGATGGGGCGGTCGTCACCCCTGTGCGGCTCCCGTCCGTGTGGATGGGAGAGTTTTTGGGGGGGGCGTTGGAGCGGGGGGAAGGGCGGTGAGAATCCCTGTTGGGGGGAAGGAAAAGAGAAAGGCAAAAGGCAGAAGTGCCCGCCCACCCACCCCTATTTTCGGGGCGGCTTCCGCCCCGAAAATCCTAAGGATTGTTAAGGAAATTATTTCCTTAACCAGCTCTGCTATCTTGATCTCTAAGCCCTTCGTCCCTTCAGGCCGAACGGCCTAAGAGCTCAAGTCGCCGGAGGCCAAACAGAAAACGGCCAGGCCCTCTTGGGAGGACCCGGCCGTACTTATGCGCATAGACCAGCGTGGTGTTGGCTAGTCGTTTTTGCCGCCGCGCCGGACGATTTCCTTCGCGGGGATGATGCCGGTGGCGCTGGCGGAGACGATGTTGCCGGCCACGCCGGGGCCATCGCCTGCGACGTAGAGGCCTTTGATTTTGGTTTCCAGCTGGTTGGAGGTCTCCACCTGCGTGGCGAAGAACTTAATCTCCGGCGCGTAGAGGAGTGTTTCGTCGTTGGCGACGCCGGGGACGACGAGGTTCAGCTTTTCGAGGCCTTCCACAAGGTTGGTCACGATACGTTCGGGCAGGGCCATGGCGATGTCACCGGGGGTGACGTTGGTCATGGTCGGCTCGACGTGGCTGTTCTTGATGCGGTTCCAAGTGCTGCGGCGTCCGCGTTTGAGGTCGCCAAAGCGCTGGAGGATGGGCTTGCCGCCGCCGATGATGGTGGCCAGCTTGCCGATGGACTCGCCGTAGGCCTGATTATCGGTGACGGGTTCCGTCAGCACGACTTTGGACAGGAAGGCGAAGTTGGTGTTTTCGGACTTTTCCACCATGTTGGCGTGGCCGTTAACGCACACGAAGTCCTGATAGTTTTCGAGTGCGACGAAGCCGCCGTAGTTGGTGCAGAAGGTACGGGTCTGGTCGTCGTACTTCTGAGTGCGCACGAAGAAGGTGGGGTCGTAGACGATGTCGCAGAGGTCGCGCATGATTTCGTTGTGCACTTCCACGCGTACGCCGACTTCGATACCGCGCTGGCTGACTTCGAGGCCGTGGCTCTGCACGAGGCGTCCGCACCATTCAGCGCCCACGCGGCCGGGGGCGAGGATGACGTTGGGGGCGTAGAACGCGCCGCTTTTGCCCATAACGCCGGTGATGCGGTCGCCGTCAACGATGAGGTCTTTGACTTCTTCGGACGTACGCACCACGACGCCTTTGGCTTCCAGATCTTCCACCATGCCGTTGATGTGGCCGGGCAGGTTGTCGGAGCCAAGGTGCTTTTGCTTGATGAGCAAGAGGTCCACGCCGTTTTTCATGGCGTGCTTGCGGATGTCTTTCGCGGCGGGCATGTCGGTGGGGTAGACCCTACCGTCCATGCCGTAGGCGTTGTAGATTTCTTCGGTCTCGTCGATGAGGGCCTGCGCCTGGTTCAAGGGCATGAACTGGGTCAGGTCCGTTTTGCCGAGGATGGGAATGTAGTTGAGCTTGCCGTCCGAGAACAGGCCAGCTCCCCCCATGCCCGAGAGGATGTTGCAGGGACGGCACTTAATACAGTCCTCGCCGTGACCGATGGGGCACTTTCGTTTGAGGGGCTGCTTGCCTTTCTCAAGGATAAGGACCTTGAGGTCGGAATTCTCGGCCAGATAATAAGCGGCGAACAGACCAGCGGGGCCGCCGCCGACGATGATGACGTCAAACTTCTTTTCTACGGTATTGGAACCCATTCCATATCTCCAAAAGGGTTTTTGTGATGGAGTGCGACGGAGCCGAAATGGCATCGCGCGCAAAACCCTTGATTGTCCTTTCCACGTTTAAAAAAGAAAAGCAATAGAAAAATTTTGCCTGCTGCTGTGGCGGTGCGTTGATGCATGCGCGCGTGTGAGGAATTGCGGCGGGCTAGGGGAAGAAGTGTTGAGAAATGGGGAGGTGAGGGGGGATGGTTGTCCCGTATGCGGAGCGGAGACAGCGTAAAAAAGGCCCCGGCATTCCGTGGGGAGACGGAGAGCCGGGGCGGAGAGTGCTTCTATAAAAACGAGCGCAAGAGTTGTCGGCTAACTTTGCTCCAGCTCGCGCAGATAGCGGAACAGCTGGCGCGAGCTTTTGGGCGGTTTGTTTTTGGCGATTTCCTTGGCGGCGTTGCGCGCCAGTTGGCGGAGGCGCTGGCGGTCGGCGTCTGGGTGGGCTTCGATGATGGCTTCCAGAACGTCCAAATCGCCGCCAACGAGGGCGTCGCGCCATTCCTCAATGCGGTGGAATTCGGCGGTGTCGGCCTTGTGCCCGGCTTCAAGGATGCCAAGGGCGGCGCGCAGGGTGTCCACGTCGCTGGTGTTGCGGACAAGGCGGCCCATGTACTGCATGTGGCGGCGGCGCCCTTCGTGCGCGGTGATGGTCTTGGACTCCAGCGCGGCGTCAATGAGCTCCGCGGGGATGGCCAGACGCTTGATGACGTCCGGCGGCAGGGCGCAGAGCTTTTCGCCGAGGGCTTGCAGTTCGTGCATTTCGCGCTTGAGTTGCGATTTGCTCTTGCGGGGCTGGTCCATATCGTCATGCTGGTTGGGCATCGGTTTTCTCCGTGGCGGTGCGGTAAACTGTCGTGCGGGGGGCGGTGGCGCCCGTGTGGTGGCGGGCACAGTGCCCGGCGCGCGGCCCGCCGAAAGCAGGCGGCACGCGGTACATGGTACGGATACAACAACACCCGTGGGGCGTCCAGTGGCCTGCTGGGGCACAGACATGGGGCGGCTGAGGCAGCCCGCGCTTGTGAGTGTGATGTGGTGTGTGCTATGGACCTTGAATCCTGAAAAGTTTGTGTATTCGCGCCGCCGCAAGGCGTGCGCCCTTTGGAACGCGTCACCACCGGAACTATGGATGAAGATGGAACACGAGCAGACACGCGCTGAGATGCAAGAGGAGCTTCGTACCTTGCGGGCCAAGGTCCGCGAGCTGGAATCCAGACTGCATGTCTGCCAAGCGCCGGAGTCCGCCATATTGGAATCCGTCGTGGACGGGTTGGACACACCGGTCTTCGTCAAGGATGGCGAGCACCGCTGGGTGTATATGAACCGCGCCGGGGCAAGCATCCTTGGGGACGATCCGGAGGGATTTCTTGGTCAGACGGACCATGACCGGCTGGACCAATTGGAGGCCGACCGCCACTGGGCCGAGGACGACCTTGTCTGGCAGGCGGGCGCGCCCATGTATTTCCGTGGTTCGCGCACGTGGGATGGCTCCAGCCGCCAAACGCGCAGCAAAAAGATTCCCTACGTGCATCCGGAAACCGGAAAGCGGTACATTATTGGTATCATCGAGGATATGACCGAGATGGACGCCAGCCGCAAAGCCGCCGAGGAAAGCGAACTGCGCTACCGCTTGCTGGTGGACAACGCGCGCGAGGCCATCACCGTCATCGATACGGACCGCATCATCTACGCCAACCGCCGCGCGCAGGAAATGGCAGGGTACAGCCTTGATGAACTGCGCGGCATGGCGCTGCCGGAGCTTGTGTATCCGGCGGACCGGGAGAAGGTTTTTGCCTGCCAGCGCGAGCGGTTAGCGGGGCGTCCGGCCCCGGAGACCTACGACTTCCGCATGGTGACCCGCACGCGTGAGGCGCTGTGGCTGTCGGTTACACCCATGTGTATCGACTGGGAAGGCAAGCCCGCTGTTCTCAGCTTCTACACGGACATCAGCGAGACCGTGGCCGCGCGTGAGGCGTTTGAGTGCTCCGAGCGCCGCCTGCGCAAGATTATTGACCTTGTGCCGCACATGATTTTTGCGCGCGACTACAAGGGCCGATACCTCATGGCGAATAAGGCGACGGCCGAGGCATGCGGGACCACCGTGGAGCGGCTTGTCGGGGCGTCGTACACGGAATTTTGCTCCAAGAAGAGCGGTGGGCGCGACATGTTCGTGGCCTATGACAGAAAGGTCCTTGTCACGGGCGAGGCGCGGTATGCGCAGGAGGTGCCGTTTACCGACGTCAATGGCACGGAGCGCATTCTGCAATGCTCGTTCATTCCTTTCGACTTTGATAAAGGCCGCCGAGCCTGCCTTGCCGTGTGTACGGACGTAACGCGTGAGCTGCGGACCAAACAGCGGCTGAGCATGCTGAGTTCGGCGCTGCTTTCCTTTGGCAGTGACCACCGCGAGAACATCAATCTGGTGGTGGAACTGTGCGGGGCGCTGCTTGGCGCGGAGTGCGCGGTATACAACAGGCTGCATGGTGAGCGCCTGTGCGTTCGTGGCGGGTGGAATGCACCGTCAACCATGCCGCCCGAGGATGTGGCCAAGGGGCATATCTGCACGGACATTATCGGCACGGGCCGCATTGATGAATTGCAGGTGCTGCGCAATCTGGCGGACTCGCCCTACGCGGAGACGGACCCCAATGTGCGGCGCTACGACATTGAAACCTACCTTGGCATGCCCGTGTTTTTGCAGGGGCAGGCCGTTGGGGCGCTGTGCGCGGTGTACTGCACGGATTACGAGCCGACCTACGAGGACGAGTGGCTCACCGGGGTGCTGGCGTCCGCCATCAGCGTGGAGGAGGACCGGCTCCGGTCCACCATGCAGCTGCGTGAGAGCGAGGCCCGCTACAGGGCGGCCTTTGATCAGGGGGCCGTTGGCATGGTGCACCTCGACATCAGCGGCGCGTACCTGAAGGTCAACGACAGGTACTGCGAAATAACGGGCTATAGCCGGGATGAATTGACGGGCGTACGCTTTGACCAAATCACCCATCCCCTCGACCGCGAACGCAACCGTGACCTGCACGAAAAGATTATTTGCGGCGCGTTGGACTACTATGATGTGGAAAAGCGCTACCTGCGGCGCGACGGCAGTGTCTGCTGGGTGCGTGTGACGGCGTCGCCCGTGCGCAGCGCCAGCGGGCAGATGGTCCTTATCAACGCGCTTATTCTCGACGTCTCCGCGCGCAAGCAGGCCGAGCAGGCCCTGCGGGAGAACGAGGAAAAGTACCGCATGCTCTTCCATAACGCGTCGGACGCCATCTTCCTGCGGACCGGGGAGGTTGGGGAGAAGCCCTCTCGCTTTGTGGACTGCAACGAGAAGGCCTGCACCATGTTCCGCATGCCGCGCGAGGCGCTGCTTGCCCGCGGGCCGCAGGAGATTTTGGGACCGCTGGACACCGCCGGAGCCTTGGACCACCCCGTGGAAACGCGGGCCACAGCCAATGATGGCCGCGTGCTGGACCTTGAGGTCGGCTCCCATGCCTTCCTGCTTGGCGGGGAGCGTGTGGTCCTCTCCGTGGTGCGCGATATTTCCGGACGCAAGGAGATGGAGAAGGCCGTGCTCCGGCGCGACGCCGTGCTGGAGGCCGTGGGCTTTGCGGCGGAGCGGTTCCTGCATTCCCCGGACTGGCGCGGGCATATGTCCGATGTGCTGGGCCGTATTGGCACTGCGGCGGACGTCAGCCGTGTGTACGTGTTCCGTAATTTTGAGGTCCCGGACAAGGGCCTCGCCATGGGGCTGGAGTTTGAGTGGTGCGGCGAGGACGTTGAACCGCAAATCGACACCCCGCACCTGCAATGCCTGCTCTATGACGAGGAGGGATTGCACCTTGTGCGCGAAACCCTTGAACGGCGCGAAGTCTACCGCGGCAACGTGGCGGACCTGCCCTCAGCCCACCGCGCAGTGCTACAGCCGCAGGGCATTGTGTCCATTGCCATCGTTCCCATCTTTGCCGGGGACGCGCTGTGGGGCTTTGTGGGCTTTGATGAATGCCGTACCCAGCGCGAGTGGTACGCCTCGGAATTGGAGGCGCTCATGGCGGCGGCGGACATTCTTGGCAACGCCATTGTCCGTGGCCGGGTGGAAAACGCCCTGCGCGAAAGCGAGGCCCGCTTCCGCCTCATTGCCGATGCGGTGGAGGATGTGTTTTGGCTGGCGGAACCCGGGCAGGGCGACGTGCTGTACTACAGTCCGGGCTTTCAGCGGTGGGTTGGGCCGTGCTCGTCGCCGCTGGAGACGCGGGAGCGGCACCTCAGCGCCATTCACCCAGACGACAGGGAGCGCGTGCTTGAGGTCTACCGCGACAGCGGGCGCGAGGCGTGGGAGCTGGAATACCGCATCATGTGCCGCGATGGAAACACACGCTGGTTCCGCGAGCGCGCCTTTGCCGTGCAGGATGAGCTGAGCCCCACCATGCTGGCGGGCGTGACCTCGGACGTGACCGAACAAAAGCGCAATGAGGAAAACATCTGCGAGGCCCTGCGCACCAAGGAATTGCTGCTGCGCGAAATCCACCACCGCGTGAAGAATAACCTCCAGATTATTTCCAGCCTGCTGGACATGGCGGGCCGCCATATCGAGGACGAGCGCTCCTCCGCCGTGATGAAGGACCTGCAATCCAAAATTCACAGCATGGCCATGATCCATATGCACCTGTACGGCTATGATAATTACGACAGCATTATCATTTCGGACTACGCGCAGGTGCTGGCCCAGCAGCTTGGGCAAATGTACAACGCCCGCAACGTGGAGCCGCGTTTTCATATGGAGGACGTCATTCATCTGCAACTGGACCTTGCCATCCCGTGCGGTCTGGTGCTGAGCGAGGCGCTTTCCAACGCCTACAAGCACGCCTTCGGTCCCGAGGGCGGCGCTGTGGACCTGACCATTGAATACACGCCAAGCGGCCGCGTCCACATCCGTGTGCGCGATGACGGCGCGGGCATTCCGGACGACCTGGATATTGACCGCACCAGTTCCCTTGGCCTGCGCCTTATGCGAAACATCGTGGAATATCAGCTGGGTGGACAGCTGGAGGTGACGGCGGACAGCGGAACAGTCATCGACATTACCTTTGGTGACCCCGTCGAAGGAGGGGAAGCATGAATACGCAGACAGAGGACGCCCATTCCATACTGGTTGTAGACGATGAGGCCGTCATCATCACCCAGATGGAAGAGATGCTCAGTTCCCTCGGGTATAATGTGGTGGGCAAGGCGGGCAGCGGCGCGCAGGCCATCAAGCTGGCGCATGAACTGTCGCCCGATTTGGTGCTGATGGACATCGTCATGCCCGGCGATGTGGACGGCATTGCCGCGTGCAGCGTCATCCAGCGCGAGATGGACATCCCGGTCATCCTGCTGACGGCCTACGGCGACGACAAGCATATCTCCCGCGCCAAGGCTGTGCAGCCCTATGGCTATATCCTCAAGCCCAGCCAGAACGACCAAATCAAGGCCGCTGTGGAGATTGTTCTGGAAAAGAAGGCCGTGGAGCGGAATCTGGACGGCATGATGGACGGGCTGCGCCATACGGCGGAGGACCGGCGGCTCCAGATCAAGGAAATCCACCACCGCATCAAGAATAATCTGAATATGATCACGGCCCTGCTTGCCCTGCAGGCCATGCATTCCGCCACGCCCGAGTGTTCGGACGCCCTTCAGGCTGTGCGCAGCCGCGTGGTGACCATCGCGAAAATTCATGAAAAGCTCCATACCTCGGACAATATGGAGCACATCGACTGCGGCGAATATTTTGAGAGCATCGCCTGCTCCCTCCTGCGCGCCAGCGACAAGGCGGACGCCATCGATTTTTCCTTCCAATGCGAGCCGCACCAACTGGAGCCGGATAAGGTGATGCCCATGGGCCTCATCCTCAATGAACTGGCGTCCAACGCCATGCACCATGCCTTTGGGCAGGGGGAGCAGGGGCGCATAACGATCAGCTTCCGCCGCGAAGGGCCGGACTATGTGCTGTCCGTCACGGATAATGGCGTCGGACTCCCTGAGGGCGTCACCATGGAGACGGCGGAATCGCTGGGGCTGGAGCTTGTGCGGAGCCTCGTGGCGCAGGTTGGCGGCACCCTGCACCTGCGGCAGGAGGCCGGAACCGCCATCGAGGTGCATTTCCCCGTGTAGTGTGGCGCAGATTTGCACGCCGCCCGGCAGCGCCGGGCGGCAGTCTGCGGCAGCAAAACGCCCCCGCTTGCATTCTGCAAGCGGGGGCGTTTTGGCGTGCTGGGGCGCGCAATCTGTGGACGGGGCACCGGGCGGCTAGACGATTTCCGCGCCGGAGAGGATTTGGACAAAGCGTTTGTACATGTCCATGTCGATTTCGTCCTGCATTTGGTTGCGCATAAGGTGCAGCACCTGAAAAGGATTCATGGCCTTGGCGTAGGGGCGGTCCGAGGTAAGGGCGTCGTACACGTCGGCAATGGCCACGGCGCGGGCTTCCAGCGGGATGTCGAAGCCCTTGGAGCCGCAGGGATAGCCGCTGCCGTCCATGCGCTCGTGGTGAAAGAGGATGCAGTTGTACGCCGTCTGCGACAGGGCCAGCTGCGAGCACAGCCCAACGCCTTTGACGGGGTGCTCGTTGACGATGCGGCGTTCCTGCTGGTTGAGCGCGCCGGGCTTGTTGAGGATGCGCTCGGGGATGAGGGTTTTGCCGATGTCGTGGAGCATGGCCCCAAGGCCGCACTGCACCAGATGCTCTTCGTCCAGCCCATAGGCTTGCAAAATGGCCGAGGAGTACAAAAAGACATGCATGCAGTGGGCGTAGGTCTTGTAATCGTGCTCCACCAGCTGAGCCACAGCCTTGAAGGAGTTCTCCAGCGTCAGGAACTGCACGCCCTGATTCACGAAGTCGATGATGCGGTTGAAGCTGTCCTGCTTGATCAAGGTGTCGGGCAGGCGGTTGTCAAAGGCTTCGCGCACGATGGAGACGGACGTGTGATGGAAGAGTTTGGCGCGGTCCGGCAGGGGGATGTCTTCGTTCATGAGGATGGTGCCGAGGTTGGCCTCGACATATTCCTTGTATGAATCGCTCTCGCTGGAGCGGATAAAGACTTCCTTGATGCCGTGCTCGTACAGGGCGCGTCTGTGCCGCTCCGTAAAGCATTCCTCTTCAGAGGCATAGAGGACGTAGCCATCGCCCTGCCGCAGATAGACGCTAAAGCGCCCCATGCAGCCGGGGGAGATGAGCAGGGGCGACACGGCAAGGTAGTCGTCCCGTCTGGAGCGTGTCCCTGTGTTTGTGAGGGTTTGGTTAGGCATAACGTCGTGTGCTTCCAGTTCGGCCTTTTGGCGGATTCCATGAAAAAACGCGCTGCATCGGGCGTGCCTGCGGCGCGGAAAAGGTCTCAGGACCGGGTGTTTAGTAGATGTGGCGCATTATGCGCGCCTTGAGCAGGGGGAGATATACGTCTTTCACTTGTAAAAGTATAGGGGGAAAATGCAAAAGCCTGTACGGGGGCAGGATAGAGTGTCCGATAGTCAGAGCTGATCGATGCAGTAGGAAATTATTACAAACGGAATGGAGTTGATTTCGGCGGGGACGAGTGGCGTTGCAGGGACGTGCTCTCTAGTGGCAATGCATCCTGTGGAGCTCTGGTTTGCTGCGGCACGAATCGGCGGGGATTTCTCTCGAATTATGAAGACGTTACGTGGCTTTGGGGGCCGAGATAAAGACCATGGAGGCGCAGGCTACCCCCCTATGGCGGCCATGCCCTTGGCGCTGACATCGGTGCCGCGCTCGTGCTGGAGCAGGCGGTAGCCAAGGGGCTTGTCGCCCACTGCGCGGGCGATGGCGGCGTGCAGGTCAGCGTCCGTGACGCCGGGCGTGCGCAGCAGGCCGCGCAGTGGCGTTTCGTTGTCGGAGTAGAGGCACGTTCGCAGGGCGCCGTCGCTGGTGAGGCGCAGGCGGTTGCAGGTGGAGCAAAAGTGGTTGCTCAGGGCGGAGATGACGCCGATGCGGCCCGCGCCGCCGGCAATGGAGTACATGCGCGCCGGGCCGTGGTTCTTTTCGCTGGTGGCGGGGACCAGCTGGGCGTGGCGCCGCAGGGTGGCAAGAATGTCCTTGGACGACATGTACAGCCGCTGGGTCCAATGGCTTGCGCCCATGGGCATGAACTCGATGAAGCGGACATCAATGGGCTGGGTGCGGGCCAGTTCGACAAAGTCCGCAAGCTCGCCGGTGTTGACCCCGGCAAGGGCCACGGCGTTGAGCTTTACCCGCAGGCCGTGGGCAAGGCAGTCGTCAATGGCGCGGCGGACGTCGGCATATTTGCCAAAGCCCGTAATATCCTTAAACCGCTCGGGACGCAGGGTATCGAGGGAAATATTGACGGTGCTCATGCCGAGGCGGGCAAGGCGGGGAACCACGCCGCGCAGCAGGGTGCCGTTGGTGGTCAGGCGCAGGTCCAGCGCCGGGTGGCGCTCGGCAAGGCGCTCCAGAAAGTCCACCGCGCCTTTGCGCGCCAAGGGTTCGCCGCCGGTAAAGCGCACCTTGCCAATGCCGCGCTGCGCCAGCACGCCGATGACGCGTTCAATTTCCTCGTACCGCAGGATGTCGCCATGCGGGATGAATTCGGCGCGGCCGGAACTGCAATACATGCAGCGCAGGTTGCAGCGGTCCGTGAGGCTGACGCGCAGGTAGGCGGCGGTGCGGCCGTGGGCATCGGTCAGGGGGCTGGTGGGCGAAGTGGGCTTCTGCATGGGGATATCCATAGGGGTTAGAGTCTGTCGCCACTGGCGCGGCGCGCGCACAGGCGGCAGAGGGGACCGTCGGCCCCGGCAAAGACCGCGCCGCAGCGCGCGCAGGTGGCCAACTCGCCGCTGGCGAGGCGCTGGGTTGGGGCGGCAAGCAGGGCGGCGTTGCCCGGCACGATGCTGAGGCTTTTCGGCAGGCAGGTGCGGCGGCACAGGCCACAGCCGATGCACTGCCATGGTTCATGCTCCAGACGGAACGCGCCGCTCTCCGTCGTCATGCGCAGTGCGCCAGTGGGACAGGCGCGGGCGCATGCGCCGCAGGCGGTGCAGGTCTGGGAGACCGTGATGGCGCTGACGGGCAAGGCGCGTGAGGGCGCAGTCTCCTGCGGGGCGGAAGAGGCGCTCAGGCGTTCCAGAGCGGCGTGCAGGAGTCTGCGGCGCGCCGGGGGCTGTTTGTCCTCGCCTTCGCCCGCGGCGGGCAAGAGGAGTGGGCGCGGGGTGGCGGCGGCTTTGCGCGGGGCAAAGTGCCGCAGCAGGGCGCGGCGCGAAAGGGCGGGGTCCGAGGCATCACGCGGGGCGCGCGCTGCTTTGCCGAGCGCGGCAGGGGCCTGCGTGATGGTGAGGGCGCCCGGAGCAAGCTGGGCAAGAAGCTGCGCCGCGTCGCATAGGCGCTCTCCGTGGTCGCCGCACTCGCATGCAGCGCAGGCGTGGGCCGGGAAAATCAGCGCGGTGACGCCGGAGGCCGCAAGGGCGGCCAGCGCTTCCACACCAAGGGCGGAGAGGCATCCCGGTATGCGGATAACGGGCGCGTCGGCGCCGGTTTCGGGGCCCGCAGGCGCACCGGAACAGGCAAGGGCAAGGGTGGCGCGGTCCTCGCGCAGGGATGCGGCGCGCAGGAGGTCCGCCACGCCGCCACTGTGCAGGGCGTCCGTAGGGCAGACCGAAGCGCACAGACCACACCCAAGGCAGGCCGAGGCGTCCACATGGGGCGCATCGTCAAGGGTGATGGCTCCCGCAGGGCACACGGCAACACACCGCCCGCAGTGCCGCGAGGGCGCGGGCAGGCATGCGCCGGGGGTGACCTCCGGCGGCGTGGCCGAGGTCTGGCGGGAGAGCAGGGCGCGCCACAGGGCCATATTAGGCGGTCTCCACTCCGGCGAGAATGCCGTCCAACTGGGCAAGGGTTCCCCGGCCAAGCTGGGCAATGCCCCGGTAGTAGTTGGTGGCGGCCTTTTCGGCAATCTGGTCAAGGCACTCGGGGCCCCACACGCCCAGATGGTCGGCAATGAAGGCCCGCGCGGAGGCGATGTGGTCACGCATGGTCTGGGGCGCGCCATCGTCCGCGGCCCGCAGGGCCAGCGTCAGCAGGTGCGCCACAAAGGCGAATTCCAGTCCAATGTGGTCATCCGGCTGGTGGGCGTTGTCCGGGGCCTCAAGGCCGTAGGCGGCAAAGATGCGGCGCACCTCAAAGGTCGGCTCATCAAAGAGCAGGCGCTCGCGCGTGGTCCAGACGGATTCCCAAACCGGAACAGGGTCCGTGGGGCCGATGAAGAGCTCAGTATGGTCGCGGGAGACGGCGTGCATGGCCTCGGGGCCGGACACGGCGAAAAAGGCGCGCAGGGTTTCAAGGCCCTTGGCGGTGTCGTCGGAATCAGCCGGCAGGGGCCATTCGGCAAACAGGTCGTCCTTGCCGAGGGTCTCCAGAAAGTCCTGTGTCGGTTCGGCAAGCAGGGCGCGGCTGAAAAAGCCGCAGGCCAGCGTACAGGCGCTTAAGGTATCAATGGTGCTCATAGGTCATCCATGAATCGGGCCGGGGTCTCCCCCGGCCCGTTGGTGTTGTTACAGGCCGATGCGGGCGTAGGAGAGGTAGAACATCATCCTGCCCAGCACTTCGCCCGCGGCCACAAAGGCCAGCGCGCAGAAGGTGGCGGTAATCATGGTGCCGGAGGCGCGCTCCAGCATGGCGCGGAACGTGGCCCAGCCAAAGAGCACGGCGCCGGCCACGATGAGCAGCATGCGCACCACGAACAGGCCGGAGCCGCTGGCGAACAGCACGCTCAGGCCGGAGACGCCGTAGTGGTTCTCGGCGCTTCCTGCCACCATGGACAGCGGAATGCCGATGAACTGCAGCGCCAGGCCAAGGGCGGCCACAACGGCCACCACGCCAAAGAGGCGGCCACGCAGGGCGTCGTCGTCCGCGCCGCTGCGGCGCATGCGAAGCGCCAGCAGCAGCGCGCTGCCAACTGCGCCGATGAGGAACGTGGTGCCGAAGAAGGACAGCGCCGTGGCACCGGTATCCCACACAGGGATGGTCACCAGCTGGTACACGCGGGACATAACGTACACCGCGACCAGACCAGCCACACAGGCCAGCGCGCCTAGCGCGCCGGCACGGACGCCCTTGGAGCGCAGCAGCGTCAGCACGGCAACAAGGCCAAAGAAGCTGCCGGTGGCAAGGATTTCGCGGCTCAGCCACGACTTGCCGATGTTGGCCACCGTGAACACGCTATGCAGGGGCGTGCCAAGGTGGGACAGGGAGATGACAAGGCCCACAGCGGTGAGCAGGCATGCGGCGGGCGTATGCCAAGACAAGAGCGAGGTGGCCCTGTCGTCGGCGCTCAGGGCGCGGGCGATTTCGGACACGATGAGCATCCCCGCCGCACACTGGACGAGGATGGTGAACAGGATAAGGCTCCATTCGTTCATGACTAGACCTCCTCGGGGTTGCGGATCTTTCCGCTGCGGGAACCCGCGGGCTGTGCGTTGCGGTTGGGCCGGAACACGAGGTTCGGCTGCGTGATGCCCTTGTCCGGCAGGGGAGCGACAACCTGTGCTTCGCCGTACTTGGCGACGAGGTCCTCGTACTCACCGTAGTGGAGCGCCCTGCTGGGGCAGGCGGCGACGCAGGCCGGAGCCTTGCCTTCTTCGAGGTAGTCACGGCAGAAGTCACACTTGGTCATCTTGCCGATTTCGGGGTTGTACTGCGGGGCGGAGTAGGGGCAGCCCCATTCGCAGTAGCGGCAGCCCACACACTTGGTGTGGTCCACGCTGACGATGCCGTTCTCATCCTTGTGCATGGCCGTGGTGGGGCAGGAGCGCACGCAGATGGGATTTTCGCAGTGGTTGCACGACAGCGACACGTAGTAGGCGAAGATGTTCTGGTCACAGCTGCCGTCGGCATTGGTGATCCAGTTGCCGCCCACATATTCGGAAACGCGGCGGTACAGGACGCCTTCGGGCAGGTCGTGCTTGTCGATGCAGGCGATCATGCACGTTTTGCAGCCGGTGCAGGCTTCCATATCAATATAGAAAGCAGGTCTCTTGAGCATTGGTCAGACTCCTTTACGCCTTGGCGACCTGTACCAGATTGGTATGCTGAGGGTTGCCCTTTGCAAGGGGAGAGGGGCGCTGCGAGGTCAGAACGTTTACGCAGCCGCCGGTGTCCGCGCCCTTGGAGTTGGGCGTGAACCATGCGCCTTCGGGCAGTGAGAGCACGCCGGGCATCATTCTGGGGGTCACCTTGGCTACGGTGAACACGGTGCCACGGCCGTTGTAGACCTTGACCTTGTCGCCGTGCTTGATGCCGCGGGCGTCGGCGTCCATCGGGTTGATCCACAGTTCCTGCGGGGCAACCTGTTTCAGCCAGTCCACGTTGCCGTAGGTGGAGTGGGTGCGCTGCTTGTAGTGGTGGCCGATGAGCTGCAGGGGGAATTCCTCGCGCAACGGGTCGGACACGCCTTCCCATGTGGGGGTGTACTCGGGCAGGCCGGTAATCACGTCGCCTTCGGCAAGCTCCCACTTCTGGCCCAGTTCCCACAGGCGCTTGGAGAAGATTTCCAGCTTGCCGGAGGGCGTCTTGACCGGGTGCTTTTCCGGATTGTCGTGGAAGTCCTTAAAGGGCACGCTCGGTTTTTCCGTGTTCATGCGCTTGAAGATGCCCATGGCAAAGGCGTCTTCCAGCTTGGCCGGAAGCTCAGGCAGCAGCTTTTTGGATTCGTCGTAGATGTGCTGGACCCACTGCTGACGGGTGCGGCCTTCGGTAAAGGTCTGCTCCGCGCCAAGGCGCTTGGCGATGCCTGCGCACATGTCGTACACGGTGCGGCACTCAAACATAGGCTCCACGGCGTGCTCGGCAAAGATGACGTAGCCCATCTTGGACGCGAAGCCCTGCGGGGCGAAGTCGTCTTCCTCAAGGTTGGTCACGGCGGGCAGCAGGATGTCCGCATAGCGGGCGCTCGGCGTCATGAAGTTTTCAATGACGACGATGGTCTCGCACTTGGAGTCGTCTTGCAGAATCTCGTGGGTACGGTTGGCCTCGGAGTGCTGGTTGATGATGCAGTTGCCCGCGTAGTTCCAGATGAACTTGATGGGCGTTGCCAGCTTGTCGCGGCCTTTGACGCCGTCGCGGGTGGCGGTCATTTCCGTGCCGCGCTCGATGGCGTCGGTCCACATAAAGCACGAGATGGAGGTCTTCACCGGGTTGGACAGGGTGGGGAAGCTGGCAAAGGGAACGCCGTAGCCGCTTTCGCGCGCGCCAGTGTTGCCGCCCTGCACGCCCACGTTGCCGGTGAGGATGGGCAGCATGCTGACGGCGCGGCAGTTCTGCTCGCCGTTGGCCTGACGCTGCACGGACCAGCCCTGCGAGATGTAGCACGGCTTGGCGGTGCCGATTTCGCGGGCAAGCTGGATGATGCGGCGCTGGGGGATGCCGGTGATTTTGGCGGCCCATGCCGGAGTCTTGGCCGTGCCGTCCTTGCCCTTGCCCAGGATGTAGGACTTGTAGGAATTTCCTGCGGGCACGCCTTCGGGCATGCTGTCCTCATCGTAGCCGATGGTACAGCGGCGGATGAAGTCGTTGTCCACGAGGTCTTCGGTAATCATCACGTAGGCCAGCGCGCTGATGAGCGCCGTGTCCGTGCCGGGGCGGATGGGAATCCACTCGTCGGCCACGGTGGCGGCGGTGTCGGTGTAGCGCGGGTCCACAACGATGACCTTGACGCCGCTCTTCTGGCGGGCTTCGATGAGGTCGTGGATGATGCCGCCGCCGCTCATGCGGGTGGCGCCGGGGTTGTTGCCGAAGAACACCACCAGCTTGGAGTTGACGATGTCGGACACGGGGTTGCCGCTGACCCAGCCGTCACCAAAGGTGTAGGGCAGGGCCATGTCGATCATGGCGTCGCTGTAGGTGCCGTAGTGGTTCAGGTAGCCGCCGAGGCTGTTCATCAGGCGGGCGATGGGTGTAGCGCCGGTGGGCCACGACTTGGAGAGCACCGCACCGAGGTTGCCGGTGCCGTAGTTCAGGTACACGGACTCGTTGCCGTGCTTCTTGATGGTGTCGCCAAGGCGCTTTGCCACTTCATCAAGGGCTTCGTCCCAGCTAATGCGCTCGAACTTGCCTTCGCCACGCTTGCCAACGCGGCGCATGGGGTACTTGATGCGGTCCGGGGCGTAGATGCGGTGACGCATGGAGCGCCCGCGCAGACAGGCGCGCACCTGATGGTTGCCGTAGGAGTCGTCGCCGAGGTTGTCCGTCTCGATGCGGGTAACCACGCCGTCCTTCACATGGGCGCGCAGGGCGCAGCGGCTGCCACAGTTGACGTTGCAGGAGGTCCAGACGATGTCTTCGGCCTCGGTGCGGGCGCTGACTGCGGGCTTCAGGCCGTAGAACAGGCCGCCGCCGGAAAGGGCGGCGACACCACCAAGTGCGGCGCTCCACTTGAGGAAGCTGCGGCGCTTGATGCCACCCTTTGCGGGAGTTTGTGATGCCTTTGTTTCGTGCATTCTCAATCCTTGAAGATGGTTTCGTGTGTGTTGGAACGGAAACCTGATCGTGTCCAAATTGTCACAGAAGGAACAAGATACGTGCCACAGAGCGAAAGGCTATGATTTCGGGCAGATAGGCGAGATTGTGGCCGCATGCGCCGCGGCCTGTTCCACTTTTTGTGGAGGGCGCGGCGCTGTGTGGGGTGTCCGTGTCCAGCGTGGGCGGAAAAATTAGTCCTTGTCGATGTCAAAGCGTTTGAGCTGGGCGTAGATGCGGCTTTTGCCAAGGCCGGATATTTCACACGCTTCGCTCACCTTCCATCCGGCGGCCTCCATGAGTGCCGTGAAATAACTCTCGTCCATAACATTCAGAATTTCCTCACGAAAATCCTTGTAGTTCGGAAAGCCGCCCGTGGCGCACAGGTGGGCGTCGAAGACGCCGCGCATGGCGCGCAGCGGGTCGCATGTGGGGTCCGGCGCGCCGTCGCTTGTGCCCGTGGGCACACTGGCGAGGTTTTCCTTCAACATGCTGATGCGCAGGCGCTCGGGCAGGTGCTTGAAGAAGAGTTCCGGTTCGTAATAGGCGCCGACAATGGCGCTTTCCAGCGTATTGCCCAGCTCGCGCACGTTGCCGGGCCACGAGTGGGCGCGCAGGGCGTCCATGAAGTCCGGGGCAAAGGTTTTGGGGTCGATGCCGTTTTTGGCGTAGATGCGCTCCGCCAGTGCGGGGACAAGGGCGTCGATGTCCTCGGGGCGCTCGCGCAGGGGCGGAATCTGGATGGTGACGGCGCACAGGCGGTAGAGGAGGTCCTCGCGGAAGTCGCCGTCCTCAGCCATGGTTTCCAGATTCCGGTGAGTGGCCGCCACCACGCGGAAGTCGCTGGAGACCTCGTGCTGGGCGCCAACGGGGCGGAAGCGCTTTTCCTGCAACACGCGCAGGAATTTCTTCTGGAGGTCGAGGGGAAGCTCACCCACCTCGTCAAGGAACAGGGTGCCGCCGTCAGCTTCCTTGACCAGTCCGGTGCGCGGGGCGTCCGCGCCGGTAAAGGCGCCGCGCACGTGCCCGAACAGGGTGCTCTCCATAAGGTTGGCGGGAATGGCCGCACAGTCCACCACGATGAAGGGCTTGTCCGCGCGGGCGCTGTTTTCGTGCAGGGCGTGGGCGAAAAGCTCCTTGCCGCTGCCCGTCTCGCCGGAGAGGAGCACATTGGCGTTGCCGCGCGCGGCGATGGCGAGGCGCTCCATGGTTTTCTCTATGGCGGCGCTGTCGCCCACAATGCCGCAGCGCTTGACCGGTGCGGGGCGGGTGAGCTCGCGCAGGTTGTCGCGGTATTTGAGCACGCGCTTGAGGGGCAGCAGGATTTTCTTGGGGGACAGGGGCTTTTGCAGATAGTCCCACGCGCCGTTCTTGATGGCGAGTTCCGCGCCGTCCGGGTCGCCTGCGCCGGTCATGATGATGACCTCGGGCGGCACGGGCAGGTTCTTCAGGTGCGGCTGGATGTCCAGACCGTTGCCGTCGGGCAGGCGGACGTCCAAAAAGAGCACGTCAAAGTCGCCGCCAAGGGCGCGGCTGAGGCCGTCGGCATAGGTATGCGCGCTTTCGGCGTTGTGCCCGATGTTGCGCACCAATTCGCCGAGGGCCTCGCAGGTGGGGGCGTTGTCGTCAATGATCAGAACGTTTGCCATGATATTCCTCTGTCGCTAGGCCTGCTGGCCGTCTTCGGTCTGGGGGCGCAGGTATTTGCGCACTGTGACGGCAAGGTCCTGCAGGCTGACGGGTTTCTTCAGGTATTCCTGTATGCCAAGGCGCGCGGCGTCGTGCTCGTTAAAGCTGTGGCTGTAGCCGGTGCACAGAATGATGGGCACATCCGGCCGGATGGCGAGGATTTCCCCCGCCAGCTTGTCGCCGCGCAGGTCCGGCATGTTGTAGTCCGTGATGACGAGGTCAAAGGACGCCGGGTCCCGGCGGAAGTCGCCAAGGGCGGCGCGGCTTTCCGTGGCGGCATGCACGCGGTAGCCAAGACGCGTCAGCAGGCTGGTGTACGACTCGGTCAGGTCGTGCTCGTCATCCACAAACAGGATGCGGCCTGTGCCGCAGGGCAGGCTGGGCTTTTCATGCGCGGGCTGGACTTCTTCGGCAAATTCCTGCGCGGGCAGAAGCACGGTAAAGGTGGAGCCTGTGCCAAGGGTGCTGTCCACCAGCACGGTGCCGCCCCATGATTTGACAATGCCGTCCACCACCGCAAGGCCGAGGCCAGTGCCCTCGCTGGGGGTTTTGGTGGTGTAGAACGGCTCGAAAATGCGTTCCAGTTTTTCCGGACTGATGCCTGTGCCTGTGTCCGCAACCTCAATGGCAAGGTAGCGTCCGGGGGGCAGGGTGTTTCCCTCCGGCCCGCCCGTCATGCGGCGGTGCACTGCGCCAAGAGTGATGCTCAGGCGGCCGCCCTCGGCGTGCATGGCGTGGGCGGCGTTGGTGCACAGGTTCATGAGCACCTGATGAATCTGCGTCGGCTCGGCAAGAACCGGCGGCTCCGGCGACTGGATGGTGTAGTCGATGGCAATGGACGCCGGGAGCGACGCCTCAAGGAATTTCACGGTCTCTTTCACAATGGGGCTGATGGTCAAGAGCGCCACTTCGTCGCCGCCTTTGCGGGCAAAGCTGAGAATCTGGCTGACGAGGTTGCGGCCACGGTCCGCCGCCGTGAGGATGCTGCGAATTTTGTTCTTGAGGGTCTCGTCGTCACCGGCGTGGAACATCTCCACCAGCTCGCCGTTGGCGATGATGACGCCGAGGATGTTGTTGAAATCATGGGCGATGCCGCCAGCTAGGGTGCCGAGGGCTTCCATGCGCTGCACGCGCTGGAGTTGACGCTCCTTTTCGTGCAGGGAAATTTCCGTGCGCTTGCGTTGCAGGGCTTCCTCAAAGGCAAACAGCATCTCCGCCAGCAGGGTGACTTCGCTTTGGGTATGCGCCTGCCGCATGCGCGTTGCCGCGATGATTTGGGGCTTGGCGTCGTGGTCGCCCTGTAGCGGTACGGCCACAACGTGCAGGTGCGCCTTGCCCGCCTCGTCGGTGCACAGCGCCTGAATAACGCGGCCACGGGCGAGGTCGCGGACCTGCGTCTCGTCCAGCCGGGTGGAGAGAAAAAGCGTGGCGTGCTCCTCGGACGCATCGTGCGAGGCCACGCCAAGCAGTTCCAGAATGGAGCCATCGGCGTGTACTTCGCCCCATGCGGCGTAGTCGCTGCCGGACAGGCCCATGGCCTCATCCAGACAGCGGCGCATGACTTCGCGCTCCGTGTGGCACTCCAACGAGCCGAGCAGAACCTTGTTGATGGAACTCAGCGCCGCGGTGCGCAGGGCCACCTGCCGTTTGAGGCTGCGGTTCCATACAAGGATAAGACAGATGCCGCCGATGACAACACCCACCGCCGCCAGCATGCCCAGCCAGAAGGTGCGGCTCATCCAAAACGGTTCGTACTGCAGGGACAGCCACTTTTCCTCAATGGCCTTACGCTCGTGCGGCAGGATGAGGGCAAAGCCCTTGCGCAGGATGCTGTTGAGCATCTGCATATTCTTGCGCGAGGCCATGCGCAGTTCGATGGAATAGTTGGTCAGCCCCGCGATGCGCAGATTGCTGATGCGCGCGTTGGCAATGTAGTGCGAGGCCAGCGCCATGTCGCAGATTAGCGCGTCAATGTCGCCAACGGCCAGCGAGCGCAGGCCGCCGATATAGCCGCCCGCCACGGGCACGACTTCGCAGTCCACCTTGAGGCGTGTTTTCAGGTATTTGGTGAAGTCCGGCGACACGGTGACGCCAATGCGCATGCCGCCCAGCTTGTCGAGGGTGAGGTCGTCCGTGAATTCCTTTCGCGTGATGATGGCGGCGGGAACGCTGACGTAGGACTGCGTAAAGTCAAGATACTGCTGGCGCTCCTCGGTCATCTCAATGGCGGCGATGATGTCGATATCGCCGGCCTTGATGCGCCGCAGGAGTTCCTCGCGGTTGCGAAAGCGCACGGGCTTGAAGTCCAGCCCCACCTTTTTGCTGATGAGCTTGATGTAGTCCGCACTGAGGCCGGAGTACGTCCCCTCAAGGTCAAATTCCTCGTACGGGGGAAAGTGCAGGCTGGTGCCGATGGTGATGTCGTTCTTGTGGTCCTTAATCCACTGACGCTCTTCGGGCGTGAGGGGATTTTGGGGCGAGTAGTCGTCGCAACCGGCAAGAACGGTGAAGGCCACAAGGGCGAGGAGCACGAGGGCTCTCTTGAGCATGGGGGGTGACTCTCCTTGGATGCGCCCGCCGCCCCGGGCAGGGCGGCGGGGCGGAGCATCCATAAAGGCCGTGGCTATTTGCCGAAGGGGCACTTGGGGAAGCTGCAGTTGGTGCAGCCAAGGCACATGCCGCCTTCGCCAAGGCGGGCGAGGTCTTCGCGGGTGATGGACAGACCGGCCAGCAGGCGCGGCAGCAGCAGGTCGAGGCTGGTGCGCTTGAAGAACAGCGCGCAGGCCGGAACGCCCAGCAGCGGCGCATCGCCCACGCGGCCTACCAGCGTCATGGCGCCGGGCAGAATGGGCGCGCCGTAGACGAGGTCCGTGGCTCCTGCGTCAACAAGGCCGTGGCGGGTGACGTCGTCCGGGTCCACGGACAGGCCCGCCGTGGTGATGATGAGGTCGCAGCCGTGGGCAATGAACTGCTTCACGGTGTCGCGGATGATGTCGCGGTCGTCGGGGACGATGGCGCAGCGGTGCACGCTGGAGCCAAGGTCCGTGAGCTTGGCGCGGATGATGCCTTCAAAGCGGTCCTCAATGGTGCCGTTGAACACTTCATCGCCGGTGATGAGCACGCCCGCGCGGGCGGCCTTCAGCGGCAGCACCTGAAAGACGGGGCCTGCCTCAAGGGTGGCCATGGCGCGCTGGAAGTCCGGGCGGCGCAGGTACAGCGGAATGGCGCGGGTGGCGGCGACTTCGGCGTCCTGGCGCACAAGGGTCCAGCCGTTGCGGCTGGCGGCCATAACGCCGGGGGCGAGGTTGAAGGCGTACAGGCGGTCGGTATCCACACACAGCAGGCCGTCGCGCTCGGCGCGCAGGGTGACCTTGCCTTCGTGCGGGTCGGCCGGGGCGTGGACGCCGGCGCCGGACATGGCGTCTGCAAAGGCCTTGGCGCAGTCGTTTTCGTGCACCCAGTCCTCGCCGACTTCGTTTTCGGAAACATAGACGTTGTTGCGGCCCATGGTCTGCAGGCGGCACAGGTCGCCCGCCTCAAAGGTCTGGCCCTTGCGGAAGGCCGCGCCCTTGCTTTCGCCGGGGACGATGCGGGTCATGTCGTGCAGGGCGTCCTTGCCTACGGCCTCGTCCACGGCCACGGTGTGCAGGTTTTCCGGCACGGGGTAGACCACGGATTCGCCGTCGCCCTCAGTGGTGGCGGGGCGCACGTAGGGGGATTCGCCACGGCAGGAGCGGCACATGGGGCCGTGCATGGAGGGGTAGGCGTCGCCGCACAGGGGGCAGATGGCGATGTCGCCCTTGCTGCGCTTGACCAGCATCTCCTTGCTGACCTGAATGGGCTCCACGCTGAGGATATCCGCGCCGTACGTGCCGATTTCCCAGCGGAGTTTGTCGGAGTCCTGCTCGGGCTTGGGCTTTTCCTTCAGGAACCACACGCGCAGTTCCGAGTCCGCCGGGAGCTTTTCCACATCCAGACGCACGCGCACACCAACGCCGGTGTATTTGTCGTACATGCTCATGGCGTAGATGCCAAAATTGAGCACGCGCACCCAGCCGTTGCCCAGCGTACAGGGCGTCAGCATCTGGATGGCGTCGGGCAAACACCACGAGGTTTCGGAAATGGCTTCAAACAGGGTGCCTTCGGGCAGATGGCGCCTGGCCTCTTCTACCATATAGCCGCCAATAAGCAGGCCCGGGGCGGGATAGTTGTGGAACAGGCGCGCCATCTCGATGAATTCTTCAAAGGTATGGGAACCAATATTCCTGTATCCGGCGGCGCCGGACGTCTGGGATGCAGTCATGTGATGCTCCTGATGGATGATATAGGGGGTGCATCCGCTCAGTACAAGGAGTGTGCCAGAAGAGGAAAGTTGTGATGGGAACAATTTCAATAGGTTAGTGAACGCAGCGGCGCACGCACAAGGGGCAGTTTCCATAAAATGTGGAAGGTCTGTCAAACGGAAAAGTGTCCCCTTCCAGAAAAGGTGGAAGGTTTGGGCGCGAACGTCTGGGAAAAGCGGAAGAACTTTTTTGGGCCCTGTGCGGCAACGGCAAGGGGGGCGGGAAAGGCGAGGAGATGATGGAGCACGTGGGCGGTGGAGCCAGGCGGAGAGGGAGAGACGCAGGGAGGGCCGGGGCGGCATCCGCGCGGCGCTGGGTATGGGACATGCGGCGATGTGGTGGTCACGTGTTGGCTGGGTGCGGGGTGCGGCCCCCAGCCGGGCGTTGCGCGGCTTTTGTGCGGAGGGATTGGTTCTGGCGCGCCGCGCGTGTCCGCGTGCAGTGGAAACGCGCGGCGGAAATATGCGGTGGAAACGCGCGGTACTGGGCGGGGCGCGCGTGAGGTGTTGGTCCGCCGCCGGGGTCGGGGCACGCGACTTTAGCCGGAAAACGGGTCGTCGGGCCAGTGGTGCTTGGGGTAGCGGCCCTTCATTTCGGCCTTGACCGAGCGGTAGCCGTTTTCCCAAAAGCTCTTGAGGTCGCGCGTGATTTGTAGGGGCCGCCCTGCCGGGGAGAGCAGGTGCACCGCAAGGGCGTAGCGTCCGGCGGCAATGCGCGGGGTTTCCACCACGCCAAACATGCGCTGGAGCTTGACGGGTAGGGCGGGGCCGCCCTCCTGCGAATAGTCAATGCGTACGCGCCCGCCGTCCGGGACGCGCAGGTGCGTTGGCGCTTCCTTGGCGAGGCGTTGTTGCTGGTCCCACGGCAGCATGGCGTTGAGGGCTGCGGCAAGGTCTATGCGTTTGAAGTGGCCTCGGCGCGAGAGACCCGTCAGAAACGGGGCCAGCCAGTCCTCAAGGGTCTCCAGCAGCGCTTCATCCGAGACGTCCGGCCATGTGCTTTCGCCGGGGGCGTCCAGTGCGCGCAAAAAGGCCACGCGCGTGCGCCAGCTTTCGGTGCCGGCGTCCCACGGCAAAACGTGCAGTCCCATCTGGCGGATGCCGTGGACCACGGCGGTGCACACGGCGTCCGGGGCCGGAGCATGAAGCGGGGCGTCGCTGAGAATCACACGCCCAATGCGGCGCTGGGAGCGGGCCACCACGGCCTCGGTGCGCGCGTCCCATTCCACAAAGGCGGCGTCTGTGAGCGCCTCGGGGAACAGGTCTTCCAACTCCTGCCGCAGAACCGGGGCCGCGCGCCAAATGCGCGCCCGGGCGGCGTTGCCGTCAAGGTCGGCCACGGCCAGAAAGTCTTCCCGCGCCAGCGCGTCGTCCTGCGGCAGCCAGCCCGCGCGTCCGCAGGAGAGGCGGAACTGGCCGTCCCCTGTGCGCTGGGCCACGCGGTCCGGGTAGGCAAGGGCAATGCACGGGCCTGCGGCCTCCACATCAAGGCGTGCGGGACCGGAGATTTTTGCGGTGCGGGCAAGGCGCGCGGCAAGCTCGCTGATGCGGCGCGGCGGGGCCTGTGCGGGATTTCTGCCGGGGATGAGGCGCGCAAGGCGGGCGCGCATGTCTGCCCCGCCGCGGAGAATGTCGCGCTCCGCGATGAGGGCGGCCACGGCGCAGGCCGTGCGGCCATAGCCGCGGGCGTCGGCCATAAGCACCATGTGGGCAAGGCGCGGGTGGATGGGCAAGGCGGCAAGGGCCCGGCCATGGGCAGTGATGCCCCCGTCTGCGCCCAGCGCGCCAAGGGACTGGAGCACCTCGCGGGCCTGCTCCATGTTGCGCTGGGGGGGCAGGTCCAGCCATTTGAGGTCGGCGGCGTCGCGCACGCCCCATTGGGCCAGTTCAAGAACGAGGGGGGCAAGGTCGGCTTCCTGAATTTCCGGCGCGGGGAAGGGCTTCAGCAGGCGGTCCTCGCCCGCGCTCCAGAGGCGGTAGCACAGGCCGGGACCAAGGCGTCCGGCGCGGCCACGGCGCTGGTCCGCTGAGGCTGTGGATACGCGCTCCGTCGTCAGGCGCGTCATGCCGCTGCCGGGGTCAAAGCGCGGGACGCGGGCATACCCGGCGTCGATGACCACGCGGATGCCCTCAATGGTCAGGCTGGTTTCGGCAATGGATGTGGCGAGCACAACTTTGCGGCGACCCTCTGGCGGCGGGGCAATGGCGGCGTCCTGCTCCTGCTGGGGGAGCGCGCCAAAGAGTTGATGCACGGTGGTCTCCGGGGGGAGGTCCCCGCCCAATTGGGCCGCGGTGCGTTTGATGTCCGCCGCGCCGGGGAGGAAGACAAGAATGCTTCCGGATTCCTCACGCAGGGCGCGGCGCACGGCCAGCGCTGTGGTCTGGGCCATGTCCATATCAGGGTGCTGGGGCGACAGGTGGACGGTCTCCACCGGGTAGGCGCGCCCGGCACTGCTGAGCACCGGGCAGTCGTCTAGAAGCCCGGAGACGCTGGCGCAGTCGAGGGTGGCGGACATGACCACAATGCGCAGGTCCTCGCGCAGGGCGTCCTGACATTCCAGCGCGAGGGCAAGGCCAAGGTCCGCATGCAGGCTGCGCTCGTGGAATTCGTCGAAGATGAGGCAGGCGACATCCGGCAGGTCCGGCTGGGCCTGAATCATGCGCGTGAGCACGCCCTCGGTGACCACTTCAATGCGTGTGGCGCGGGAGACCTTGGTCTCCGCGCGGACGCGGTAGCCCACAGTGGCTCCCACACGCTCGCCCAGCTGGCGCGCCATAAACCGCGCGGCAGAGCGCGCCGCCAGCCTGCGGGGCTCCAGCATAATGATGCGCTTGCCCGTCATCCATGCTTCTTCCATAAGGGCAAGGGGAACGCGGGTGGTCTTGCCCGCGCCGGGGGGCGCGTGCAGCACAACATTGGCGCTGGTTCCAAGGTGGGCGCGCAGGTCAGGCAGAATGTCGTCTATGGGGAGATGGGCGTGTGTGGTCATTGCGCCTTGGCGGTATCGCATTCGGGCACATTCGGCAAGGCATGGGCGGTGGGGGAAAGAGGCTCCGGCAGACGCGGGGAGAGGGCGGGTATTCCGCGCGTGGATTTCGTGTGTGGTGTTTGGGGGGGAAGGATGAGGGATCAGTGTATCTCAAAATGTATCCCAAACAAAAAAGCTTACAGGAAGAATCCTGTAAGCCATTGGTATCTCTGGTCGGGGCGGAGAGATTTGAACTCCCGACATCCTGCTCCCAAAGCCATGCAAAGGGTGCTCACGTGAGATAATTCAAGTGCATTGACGTGTGTAAAATGGCGCAGTACAAGGAGATTGAGCCCACTCGAACAAACCTGAGTCAACGCGCTAGGGTAGCCATAGGGTACAAAAATGCGTGCCAGGGTAGCCATAGGGTAGCCGCGATGAGCGATAAAAAGAATGCCAGAAAGCGGAGCAAACTGACCGGAGTCTACACCCGTACAAGCAGCCTGAGGCGCTTTGAGGGGCGCCCGGACATTTACTATGAAATCACATACAAGGCCAATGGCAAGAAGGTCTGGGAAAAGGTGGGCTGGAGATCCGAGGGGTATTCGGCTCAGCTTGCATCCCAAATTCGAGCTGAACGTCTTCGTATGGTTCGCAATGGCGAACTGGTTGACACTCGTCAGGAGCTGACGTTTGGTCAAGCTTGGGAAATGTATGATCGCGACTATCTGCCTGCTATCGCTAATGCGTACACAGATAGGGGTCTGTATCGCAATCATCTTCGTGATCGTCTTCAACACAAAAAGCTGTCGCAAATCACTCTCCATGATATGGAAGTTCTGCGAGATGAGCGGCTTTCGGCAGGGCTTTCTCCTCAGTCTGTGAAGCATATTTTGGCGTTGGTGCGCCGGGTGTACCGCAAACTTATTTCGTGGCGGCATTACTCTGGGCCGATCCCAACGGATGGCCTTAAGATGCCTACTGTGAACAATGAGCGTTTTCGTTATCTCTCTCGCGACGAGGCCGGGCAACTTTTGAATGAAATTAGAAAGTGCAGTTTGAAGACTTGGCGTCAGTGCGTACTTGGGCTTTATGCAGGCCTGCGGGCTGGAGAGATATTTTCTCTTCGTGGTCAAGCAATCGACCTTGCCGCTGAAACGATTCATATCCTGGACGCGAAGGGGGGCAAATCGCGAGATGTCCCGATGTGTTCTACTGTGGTTGAAATGCTTCAAGGTTTGGGCGAACTTCCTCCTGCCGAACTGGTTTTTCCTTCGCGAAGTGGCGGACGTTCCGAGCGTATTAGCTCGGTATTCCCGCGAACGGTAGAACGCTTGGGGCTGAATAGGGGCGTGGCGGATACACGCGGACGAGTTGTATTTCATACGTTGCGCCATACTTTCGCTTCGTGGTTGGCCATAGATGGAATTCCGTTGTACGTCATCGGTGATTTGATGGGGCATGGGTCCGAAGCAATGACCCGTCGCTATGCACATTTGTGTCCTGATCTTCGGCGCCAGGCTGTGCGCTCGTTGGTTAGCGTTGATCAAGAGTCCGCACCTCTTTAGATTCAAAGTAGTTCCGTAAGGCTTCTTTGCGATAACGGATAATCCGGCCGTCCTTGACGTAGGCAGGGCCTCTTTTTTGTCTTCGCCAGTTCATAAGGGTGCCCACGTTATATCCATAGACCTCGGCGACTTCCTCGGTTGTGAGCAATTCCTTTTGGTTTAACTCGGCAATACGCGCAGCCTTGGAAAAAGATGCTTCCAAAACCGAAGTTGCTATTTTTTGAAACTCCATGTGCGCCAGCGCAGTGCCAGCTGCTTGTGGGGCCTCATTGTTCTGCTCATGAGCACGCATGTTTCACCTCCTGTACGGCCTACGCCGCCACCTTCCACTGTGAAATGTACTTGGCCACCGCCTCATCCAGCACCAGAACGGTGATGCCGGGGGCGAGGCCTTCGCGACTGAGTGTCAGCCCCTTGCCGTGAAGGAGCAGGGGCATTTCGTCGTAGCCGAGCCGCTGACTGGCCGGTGACACGTCGTTGTAGGAATCTGTGAGAAATTTCAGCCCCACCGTTCCCCGGCGCGTGCAGCTCTGGGGGAGGGCGTCGAGGACGAACGCCAGCCGTTGATATGGCGGCTTGCTGCTCAAGATGCGCCGGCGTTTGCTGGCCTTACGCTTGGGCTTGGTTGTCTTGGCTTGCCTCGCCTTTGTCCCCGTCTCCGTCTCAGCTTGCTCGCGTCCGCCTGTTCTCGGCGTCGCGATCTCGCTACGCTTCCGCCACTGGCGCGCAGGCACCACTGGCCCAACAGCCCCGCCCTGCATACGGGCCAGCTCGCGGCCGCGTTCGCACCACTCGCATGGGCTGCCCAAACTGCCAAAGCCCGCAGCTTGGCGCTGCAGGCATTCGGCGGTGGTGATGATGGTCCCGGTGTTGGGGCAGATGAAGGTATCAGGCATTGGGCCACCCCGCTGGTGCTTCGCAGCGATCAAAGGTGAGGCGCCATATCCACGGGTTATCCTCCCAGCGCACCCCGTCTTGGGCGAGAGAGTCCCAAAGGCGGGCAAACTGGGGGACTGCGCATTCGCGGGTGTAGGTCGAGCCAATACCCTCGGCAACGGCGTCTGCTTCACTGATGTCCTGTAGCAGCTCTACGCGCACGTCGGTCACGCGCAGGAAGAGGCGACAAGCCCACTTGGGCATGTGGATTGAGGGGCGCCAGCGCGTTGGGCTGGCGCCTACAGGCCAAACGAATTGCCCATCATCATTCGGCACCAGACCAGCCGTCTTTGCGTCCCGCATTGATTGTTCCGCATAGCGCAGAAAATCAGCTTCGTCTGGATGCAGCCATTCGCACCGTGCGAAACCATCCGCCTTGTAGTCCACGGCTATACCGTTGACTGCATGTGACCATGCACCAACGCGCCACGTCTCACGCACCCACAACACGTCGCCGACGGCGTAGGGTGCCTTCACCTCACAAAGATCGGCAGCGCCATTTCCATCGAAGACAGCCCAGCCACCCAGCAAGGTAGACCAAGCCAGCTGCCCACGGGTGCAGCCTGTCTGCTCCGCGATCTGCTTCAAGTCGATCACCCGCCGCGTTATGGTCTTCCGGTCGTCGAGGATGGCGCGCACCATGGGGCCGCTAAAAAGAATAGGAACTATCATGCCACCCCCAGCTTGCCGGCGAGGCCGCAATAGCCTGCCCGCTTTTTCTCAGCGCGCGCCCTTGCTTCGCTCTCTGGTTCAATCCAGCCATATGGGGCTTTGTCTCCAAATCCGAACCACTCTACATCTTCAAACCAGCGCTCATAGTTGTCTGGCACGTTGTCAGGGCGTTCGGCTGCGAAAAAATTTGCTCTCACGTCGTTGATGAAGGATTCAATGTGCTTGGCATCTGCTGCCGCGAGAATTTCTTCGAGTTCTCTAGAGGACAGAGAATCGGGGTGAGCGAGTTTTTCACGGCGAATGATAGGGGCTTTACCCCACCGCCACGCCATGCATTCAGAGGCACAGCACCGACCCCATTTGACGGATGTCATGGGGCACCGTTTCCTTTTTGCTTGCTCTTCCGTCATCAGGCTCATCACGCCACCTCCTCACCCATGCCAAGCTGGACCAATTCAAAACGCACCTCAGCCTCCGAGAGCGCCGCGTGGGCGTCCACAACGCGCTGTTGCGCAAATCTGTGTTCCTTTCCGTGCGCGTCGCCTTCGTCCAAGCGCCGTAGTGTCACCATGGCGTGAAGAAGGTTTGCCCGCGCTGCTGTCCGGGCTTGTCGTGCAATGTCTACAGTGCTCTGCATCATGCGTACTCCTTGACTTCCCGCCGCCCGTCTGCTCTATAGCGAGATGGGCGGACTGTGTGTCCCTATGTCCGTCTATCTTCCTGCGCCTCTGGTTGCCCCCAGAGGCGCTTTTCTTTGGCCCATCATCCGCGCCACGCGGTGCTCCTTGTGCCAGCCGACCAAAGCGGCCAGCACGGCCACCAGCGCAATGGCGAACAATAAGCCGATGACGGTGTCCAATTCATGCCCCCAGCTCATACCGCCCCCTCCCGCGCCACCTGCACTGCCGCGTCGCCCGTGGCGATCCGCTGCGCGCTGACGATGCGAAAGCCGCACCGCGCGAGTCGGCTGCGCAGTGTGGCGAGGTCCGCCTCGTTAAAAATCGTGAAGGCTTCGGAGATGGTCTGGCCGTCTCGGTGCTCGGCCGTCACCTGCAGCCGCACCGGCCCGGTGAGAGCTTCACGCCTCGGCTGGCGCTGCTCGCGTGCGCGGCGGTGTTCGTCGTGGGGTGTCTCGTTGCTGGTGGGGTGCGTGAGTGTCGCGTCCATGTCGTGCTCCAGATGTTGTAATTCCGTCCAGAATGAAGGGCACCGAGCTGGTGCTGTCCTGCCGTCGCTCCGCCCCTAGCGGTCGCCTACGGGAAGCTGCCGCTCCCGGTGGTCCAGTTCGCGGTTCACGCGCTGGCGCGCCTGCTGCGGCGTCTGCTGCGCCTCGCGGGAGCGCTTGACGGCCTGCCGCACACCGATGCCGGCAACGTGCAGCATGGCGGCTGCGCCGTCCGTGGCGTCTGGGTGTACGGCCATGCGGCCTAAAAGACGCAGCGCCTGCTCCTGCAGGTCCTCAAGGCTCAGTAGGCTTCCTTGCATGTGCATGGTCCTCCTGTGTTTCGGCCGGACCGGGAATGGCCCACCGGTCCGGCCGCTGACTCTGCCCATGCGGACCACCCGCATGATCGCCACGGCCTAACCCTCGGCCGCGCTGGCTTGGAGGCGGAGAAAGCACCGGGCGGGCGCGGGGATGGTGCAGTGCTGGGAGGTGTTGTGCATACGGTCCTGCCCGCCCGGAAAAGGGGAAGGACTCGCGGCCCGGAGAGGGGCGGGGAACCCGGTGTTCCCCGCTTGCCAAGCCCTCCAGAAGGAGCACCATGCAGAGGTTCCCTCTCTGGGCCGCGAATCCGTGTTGCTGTGTCAAAGATCATCCCGGCCGTGCCGGGGGTGTTTGGCACCTTGCCCCGCCGCGAGCCGTCTGTGGGACCGCTCGCGGCGGGTGGAGCTACCAAACTGAAGGCGACGCTCCATATCTGCTTCATCTGAACGCACTCTCAATCACGATGTCGTCTGCTAGCCCATAGGCAGCCCCTCCGTGTTGCGGTTGATGTTCGGGGCCGGGGACACCACCCGCCGCTGGCATTACGAGTGTTGTCTCAGTGCAATTTCTGATTAAGACAGGCGCTCCGGACCGCCCGGAGTCGCCGTTCCAGCGGCGGGAAATTCGTGTGCTACTCCTCGTCCTCGATGACGCCGGCGGCGCGTTTGGCCATGTGGTCCAGAAGCAGCAGCGCGGCCACGCACTCGCTGATCTCCTTGGACAGCCGCTCCTGATCATCGCGGGTGATGCCGCCGTTTTGCAGCTTGTCGTGCACCACGTGCGCCACGTCGCCGAACTCTTTGGTGGCGGCCACGCACTGCATGGTCACGGTGCTGGGCGCGTTGCCAAGGCGTTCGGCCACGCCGGTCAGGTCCACAAACACGCCCCCGCGCTCACGGGCCAGCCAGTCCAGCGGCGCGTTGTCGCCGGTGGCGTGCATGATGGGCAGAACAAGATCGGCGCCCAGCTTGTGCGTGGAGTAGTCCGGGTTCAGCTCATTGAGCAGCGTCTGATACCCCCGCCCAACGCGGGCGGCGAGACGCTTGACGCCAAAGCGCTGGGCGATGAGCTGGAGGATGCCTGTGAGGGTGGAAGGGCGCATTGGGAGCATCTCCTAATTAGGACTGCAGCAGGTAGAGCTGTTCGATGGTGTTCAAGGCGTATCGCAGCTGGTCGGGGTCAACGGTGTGGCTTTCCCAGCTGGCGCGGACGCGGGGGCACTCGCTAGGCTTGTCATAGGAGCCGGCTTTCAAGCGTATGGGCGCGTGGGTGGCGTCGTCCAAGACATTGAAATAAACGCAAGCCCGGCCAAGTGGTTCGCCTTTTGATTCATAGACGCGAGTCCAGTCTGTCCGGTCATAGCCGATAGAGAAGCCGTGCTCCTGCAAGACGGCGATGCAGGCCTCGTGCTCGGGAGTAAGATTGGCTTCAATGAAGCTGGGGAAGTCGCGTCGAGGGGGCGTCTCGTTCGTGGTGCTGGTCGTCATGGTGAAAGCTCCTTTTGTTCGATTGATGCGAAAGGCCTCTTGTTTTGGCGCGTGTCCTTGACGGTGTATCTGTGGTGGTCTAACGCTTTATAAATTTAACTATTCAAACATGTTCGGAGGGTTAGAAATGAAGAAGCAGCCTTTGACGCTAGAGGAGCACCGAGAATTAGGGCAGAAAATTAAAATCATTTACGATGAAGTGCAGGGAGCGAGGGGCATGATCTCGGCCTCATATTCCGACAAAGACAAACATGCGACTGAGGCCATGGCACATCTTGGGAGCATTTTTAACCTCCTGTTGAAGGCAAAGGACCAACTTGATGAGCAGGTAAAACAAGACATGCCTAGCCTCTCCGACGAAGACGGTTGGAAGGAAATTTATTACGCCTAGGCGTAAAGCCTCTTCACACTGGCAAGAGCCACCTTCAATTCCCCGGCATCATGGCGAGTAAACGTCCACTCGGCATTGATGTCGGGGATATCTTTGTCAGTGCCGTAAAAGCTACGTCTGGCCGTGAGCTTATTGGGCCAAGGCTCCTTGGGCGTGAGAGAAAGGCTGACGTACACGCGGCCAGTGCGGGTTCCCTCTGTATTGTAGGTGCGGGTCCAGCCGAGCTTGTTGCCGTCCATCATGAAGCCTTCATCCTGCAGGAGCTGGATGCACTCGCGGAGTTCGTCGGTGAGGTTGGCTTCGACAAACTCTTCGAAGGTGTCGAAGTTTCTTGGAGGGATGATGGTCCGTTCTGTCGTCTCGTTCGTGGTGCTGGTCGGCATGGAGAAAGCTCCTTTTGTTCGATTGATGCGAAAGGGCTCTTGTTTTGGCGTCTGTTCTTGACGCCTTATCTGTGGCTGTCGAACGCTCTAGAAATTCGAGCAGCCTGTACCACTGGACTCCCCAGCAGACGCGTGAGCTAACGACTGATGATATTCGTTTGCTTCTTCAACGCGACGCGTAGCCTCCTCAAGGTGCAGCCTTTTGCCGACAGATTGGGCAATTGGGCCATTCCACCCGAGGAATTTGCAGAGGGCCTTGAATAACGCGAAGTCGGCTTCTGACCGGTTGGACTCTGACGGGATGCGACGGTGGATGGTGACGCGTTGGAGGTTGCCAGAGAGCTCTTCGGCTTCGATTGCGACCTGATGCTTGAGGTTGAGACTCCCCATGTGGGTGAATCCGTCTTTATGCGCACCGTTGGTAGCCGCCTTCGGTGCATTTTTCTGTGGCGGAGTGGGGGCTTCAAGGGTGTTGGAGTGATGGGCCGTCTCGTTCGTTGTGCTGGTCGTCATTGTGTCAACTCCTTTGGCTTACACGTTGTAACAGACAATAAATTTAGTTTACTTTAACGATCAGCCTGTATGAACGGTTTGGGTAGCAAGTTTGCAGGCACGCCCTCTTCAAGTAGTGCCTTGAACACTTTGCTATTATTGCGTTTTCCTTGGAGCAACAAACATAGGTAAGACGGAGAAACCCCTACGCGTTTGGCGAATTCGACTTGCGTGGTCTCTCGCTCGATAAACCAAGCCCTGAGTTGTGCTTGACGTCGTTTTTCATTTGTGCTGTCAACGGGTTTACAAAGTGCCATAATGCCCCCGCGAGTGTGGTTGTCTTGTTAACTGGTTTCAAAACAATTACAGCGCGGTTTGGTTTGTTGTCAATACATTTTCATGTAACTTTGTAAATTAAGTTACAAGGAAGGTTGGAATGCCGCGCGTGGTCGAGTCAGAGGAAAATTTTGAAGCTATAATGAGCCGTATCATGCAGGCTACTGGTAGCCTTTCAGACACGGACCTCGCTCAAGAATTCGAAATAACCCCACAGGCTATATATAATGCGAAGCGTAAGCGAACTGTGCCCAAGAGTTGGCTTAAGCAATTAAAGGCGAGAAGAGGGGTTCGCCCTGAATGGGTGATGACTGGTGAAGGCGAGAAACGGCTTGAGGGTTACGAAAATGTAATCCTGTTCTCAGAGGGCGCAAATGGCGCGACGACGAAGCAGGGGGATTTTGAACAGATTGTATCTCGTATGGTCGAAGCGACTGGTTTAACGTCTGTTAGTGACCTTGCTCGGCTCCTTGATGTTTCTAGGCAGGCGATTGCAGTTGCCAAGAAGCGTGGGGCTGTCCCGAAGACGTGGATAAAGACGCTTAAGCAGACGAGGGGCGTCAACCCAGAGTGGTTGTGCACCGGCCAAGGCGAGGCCTACCTTCCCGGCTACGACGGCGTGCGAATGGTCCTCACCGCGCCCACGGGCGAGGAGCGGCAGCGCGAACAGGAGATCATGCAAGGGCTTGGGGAGGATGAAGACGAGCGCCTCCACGGGCCGCGCATCCCGCGCGATGGCTCCACCACGGTGACCATGCTCGGCGCGGTGAACTCGCGCCTCAATCTGCCACCGGAGAAGGCCCCCACGGGCATTGTCTACGGATCGGAATATGTGAAGGTGCGCCACGTGGAAGGGTTCGTGAATATCCCCTTCATTGAGCCGTGGCTGGGGGATGAAGGGCAGGTCGTTCCGGCAGATCAGATGGCCGCTATCGCCATGCGCCGGAGCACCGTGGACAAAATGGTGGACAACTGGCGCAAGCTCGTTTGGATGCGTTCAGCAGCCTTGGATATGGCCCCAACCATCCAATCAGGGGACGAGCTGCTGCTGGACCTCGGGCAAACCCGGTCCATCAGTGGCGCGATGTATGCAATCGTGGTTGCAAACAATATCCTCATCCGCACGCAGACCATCGGCCCCAAGGGGCCAGCATTCCAAGCCACAGACCCAGCGGCCCCACCCATCCCCGCCGACGCCTGCCACGTCCTCGGCCGTGTCCTGCGCATTTGCCATAGCCTGATTTAGGCGAGTCCCACACCGCGCACCCCAAAAGCCCCCGGCACAAGTCGTGTCGGGGGCTTTTGGGGTGCGCGGTTTAATGCGTTTACTGGCTGTTCTTTTGTAGCCAGTTTATGGCCTTGGTGAAGCCTTTGAGGCCAAAGCGGGCAATCTGCTTCTCGCCCTTAGTCATGAAGAGCTCAACCTCAAACAGAAGAGTATTCCCCGCCTTCATCATTTGGATGAGCTTCTTTTGCTTTTTGTCTTCATGGGTTGCTAAGGACATCCCGTCATTATTCTTATCCCATACATCGAATTCGAACGTTTTGGGGCTGTTGTCATCAACCTTCAAGCGGCAACGTTGAATCTTATGATAGCCGTAAGACGTATGTTTGACTTCGGATGCCAATCCCACGTCATTGGCTCGTAGGTAAAAACCGTTGGAATACCCAAGCAGAAGGCGGTTTCTCTTGAGCCACCCCTGCAGGGCGTTTTCGGAATACGAAAAGATGTAATAGTCTTTTTTGCCTGTCATTACGTCTTCATCAACTTGGCCATACCAATCACCGAAAAGGATGTTTTCCTTTGTCGCCGATTGTGCCGGAGAGACCAGTCCAAAAGAGAAACTGGCGAGACAAAGCAGGGTGAAAAGAATGTGGCGTGGTTGTGACTGCATGGAAAGCTCCTCAAAAGTCTTGCGCAATAGAAGCGAAGGGCAACGGTGTATGTGTTAGGGTAAACGGGAAATTGATATACCATGCCCGCATATCGTGCAAGCGTGCCACTGTTCGCTTTACGGTTAGTTCTGCGACGACACAGTTTTCATCAACATTTTCAGGATATCCGGTGCGGCAATCTCCACGGCCGGCCCGTCGCGCGTGGTTTGAAACTCCACCACCAGCCGCGCCCAGGCCTCCCCAGCCGGCAGAACTAAGCACTGACACAACACCCGTTCCCCATCTGGGCGCCGTACAACGGTGTTCGTCCCAACAGGCTCGCCCTCCAAAATCGCACGCTGCAGCCGCAGCCGCTCCTCAGGCCCGGCCAGCACCTCACGCCATTGCCCCAAGTCGCCACCCACGAACACCTCTTCCCGTTCCCGTCCAAGGAGCGCGCAATACGCCTCGCTCACAAACACCGGCTCCCGCCGCGCCGGCGCGCGAAGGCAGACCCGCACAAGTGCAGCGGGCAGCCATGGCGCGGAGCGCAAAAGGTCGGCATACGGCCGAATTTTGCAGGATTGGGCAGGCTTGCTCATAAGCCGTTGTTCTTGGCAGAGAATGCGCCAAACCGGAAGACTCGGCCATGTGTGTATTTGCGTCGAGATTACACAATCTTACGCCTACACAGGTTGCCCAGTGAATGGATTTTCTGTATCGCTTTGTGTGTTTGCACTGTGGTTAATGCATGAAGAGTTGAATCCGAATTGAGGAGTCTGTGATGGAGTATGTTCTTTTGGTGGGTGTCCTTTTTGTTGTCGTCATCGTGCCTTTGTGGAAAACGGCGAGTAAATTAAGGAACGAATTGGAGGCAACGCAGGAGCAAGCCGAGGCCTTGGCTAAAGATGTTGCGCGCCTTGCTGATGAACTGGACAAGGCACAAGGGGAGAAGGAGCAGCTAACGCGGGAGAAAGGGCGACTGGCGAGTGAACTGGAGCAGAAGCAAAAAGAGGTGCTCTCCCTCAGCAAGTACAGAGTGATCCGCGATGCGGAAGCCCGTAGCGAAGAGATTCTGACCACAGCGAAGGACGAATCGAAGAAAATGCGGGAGCGTGCCAAGGCGCAGCTTGATGCCACCGTGCAGGAGGCGCAGCGCATTGAAGCCGCAGCCAAAGCAGAGGCAGAACGCATAGCAGGAGATGCCTTTGAGGCAAAAGGCAAGGCCGATATGTACGAAAAAACCGTGCGCGCTATGCGGAATATTATCAATGGATACGGGGATGAGTACCTTGTACCCAACCGGAGTATCCTTGATTCGTTGGCCGAGGAGTTTGACCACCAACAGGCAGGGCAGGAGTTGAAAGCCGCGCGCAAGCACACGCGCGAGATGATCAAGCAAGGGTTGGCGGCAAATTGCGAGTATGTCGAGAAGAACAAAAAAGAAACGGCAATCCGTTTTGTGCTTGATGCCTTTAACGGCAAGGTGGATACGACGCTCGCCAAGGTTAAGCACGACAACCTCGGCAAGCTGAAGCAGGAAATCTTGGATGCATTCAGCCTTGTGAATCGAACGGGAGAGGCTTTCAGAAAGGCCCGCATCGAACCTGCCTACCTTGAAGCACGCTTAGACGAATTGCGCTGGGCTGTGACGACGAATGAACTCAAGCTCGAAGCACGCGAAGAACAACGCCGAATCAAAGAGGCCATGCGGGAAGAGGAAAAGGCGCGGCGCGAGTACGAGAAGGCTAGAAAGCAGGCTGAGAAGGAAGAAAAGGATATCGTCGCCAAGATGAAGAAGGCGCAGAAGGCACTTGAAGAGGCGAACGAGGAGCAGCGGGTGGCCTTTGAGCAGCAGCTGCAGGAGTTGCAAGAAAAGTTGGCCGAGGCAGAAGCCAAGAACGAACGCGCGTTGTCCATGGCCCAGCAAACGAGGCGTGGCCATGTATACGTTATTTCAAATGTGGGGTCGTTTGGGGAAGAGGTCTTCAAGATTGGCATGACTCGCCGACTTGAACCATTCGACCGTGTGCGCGAACTCGGCGACGCCAGCGTTCCGTTCCCGTTTGATGTCCACGCCATGCTCTTCAGTGAAGATGCTCCGGCGCTTGAGAACGCCTTGCATCATGAATTTGAGGCCCAGCAGGTGAACCTCGTTAACAACCGCAAAGAGTTCTTCAATGTAGGCATTACGCGCATCCGTGAGCTTGTTGAAGAAATGGGTATTGAGGCTCATTGGACGATGGAAGCGGAAGCGGCGCAGTATCGGGAATCGCAGACCTTGCGCACGGCGGCTCAGAAAGCCGAAGGCGCTGTGTCCGCAGCCTAACCTCATCTTCTTGTATAAACTGCCGCCCCCGGACCGGGCCACTTACCCCCTCACAGCCCAGTCCGGGAGGCAAACCAGCTACACAGCCTCGCGCTTTGGGGTATACCGCAGGGCGCTGTTGACCAAAAATTCGGAGCGGCTTTGTCCGGCCTTCTTGGCAGCTCGGTCGATTTTGGCCAAAGCGTAGCTCGGCACCGTGATGTTGATGCGCTTTGCCCGGCGGTCAAGGAAGGCCAGGTCCAGATCAACCAGCACCACCGCGCCGCCCTCGGCCTCTTCGCTGAGCACAGCCTTTTCAAGCGGGGTGGGGTCGGGCAGTTCGTCAACATCGTCCATCCACAACTCTATAGCATCCTGCACGTTTGCAAGCGCCTCTTCCATGGTATCCCCAGCGGTAGAGCATCCGGGAAAATCCAGAGTGCTGACACCGAAGCAGGAATCTTCGTCTTTATGAATAACAATTGGATACAACATAGGTTCCCCCTCAGGGGCTTTTGCCCCCTATGTAAGTTGTACTTGTGAGGTTCGTTCAATGTTTCGCAGGGTTCCGAGTGGCATGTCTTTTTTCGGTTGCGGCACGACAGCGCTGCGGCCATCTGGGTGCTTCAGCTTCAAGTGGCTTCCCTTCTGGCTCACCTCTTCAAACCCTGCCGCCTTGAGCTTCTTGATGATTTCCCTGCTGTTCATGAGACAAAAGTACACACCGTGTGTATATATGTCAAGAGGGTTACACACGGTGTGTATGAAAAGCGCAGCCCAAAAGAAAAGGGCCGCGCTTGGCGGCCCTTACATTCCTGAATTCCACTCTTGTCTCATTCCTCAAGCACAACCAGCGCCTGCGCTATAACCTCTTGCATCGGCGTGTCAGAGCCGGAAAAACCTTCAATGCAGGCGTCGAGCCAGCCGTTTTTGAGTGTGGTTTCGTCCAGTTCGTACCCCGCGTTTTCGGCCAGCAGGGAAAGGAAGCAGCGTATGGCGCGCCCGTTGCCTTCGCGGAAGGGGTGCGTGGCGTTGAGTTCCAGTGCGTAGTGGGCGGCTCTGGGGATGAAGTCGTCGGGCGGTAAGCCTTGCAAACAGTCCTCGTGCTGCAGGTTCGCGAGGAGGTTCGTCACAAAGCTGGCAATATGTGGAGGCAAGGCGAAGCGGGACGCGCCCTTGCGTATGGAGACGCACCGTTCTTCACCTGCCCAGTCGTAAACGTCTTGGAAAAGATGCCTGTGCAGAGCTTTGAGGTGGTCATAGTCGAAGGCGCCGCCCGGCAAGTCCTCAAGCATACGGTGGGCAGTAGAAAGGCGCTCGAACCTGTCGAGCGCCTCTTGTGTCTTGTGGCCGGCCTTGTTTTTTAGGACCGGAGAGTCATCGTACGTATAGACGTCATCATGCGAGTAGCGCGTTATCATAGCTTGGGAATCGCTCTTTCAGCTTGTTTTTCATCTGTTCGGAAGAGCACTCCTCGCGGACACATTCCTCAAACACGGCTATCTCTTCATCCGTCAGAGGCAAACCTTCAATCTCCAGCGACGCGATAGCATTCCGCAAACGCCGGGCCATAACCTCCCGGCGAGACTGGGGACGCTTCCTCGTGGCAAGGGTATAGACGTTTCGTGTTTTCATACAGGAAGAATAAGCACTTTGCCGGGAAAACGCAAACCATCCTTCACCCCCGCATCACCTCCCATTCCTGCGCCTGCCAACTCTCGTACCCGTCCCGCTCGCTCCACAGGCGCACGCCGAGGCGCGCGTTCAGGCCGCCGCCGGAGTCCGCGCGTTCCATGGCTTCGGTGTAGGTGAAGCTGTTCCCCAGCATGGCGCTGGCTGCGGCTTGCGCCTGTGCGCCGTCCACGCCCGCTGCGCCGCCCTCGGCCCGCAGGCTCAGGCGCACGTGCCGCGTTCCGGCTGGCAGCGGCAGGGTGATGGAGCGTGAGCGCCACGCCCCGGCGGTTTCCGTCCCGGCGTCCAGTTCGCCAATCTCTGCGCCGTCTGCGCCAAGGCATGTCAGTGTCAGGGCGGCCCGTGCGCCGTCGTCCACGGCCACCTGCCGCCACGCCGCCGTCACCTCGGCCAGCCCCGCGTCCACGGCAGCCAGCCGCACGCCGCTTGCGGCAAGGTCCACGTCCTGCTCCAGCACCGCGCCACCGCCAAGCACAAAGCACGCCGCCCCCTCCGCCGGGGTGGGGGCCGTTTCGCGCACTTCCGCTGCCCCGGCCGTAACGGCCCAGCCCGTCAGGTCTCCGGCCTCGGCGTTGCCGTTGACGATGCTCAGGGCCCACGCTTCACCCGAAACGCGCCGCAGCGTCCTGCCGCCATCGCCGGTGATCTCCAGCACGTAGCTTGTGCCCGGCTCCGGGCCGATGTCTCCGGCGTCCTGCGGAACAGGGGTGGCAGTCTGTTGCAGCCTGTCGCGGTGCGCCCAGCTAACGGTCAGGTCTCCGGTAATGGATTCGGGCCACGCCTCGCCGTTGATGCGCAGCCGTCCCGGCGGCAGGGGCCGCGCGGCGCGGGCGTCCATGCCCAGCGCGTCCACGGGCGCGTCCTCTGCCGCGCACACGCCCTTGCCCGTCATGGGCAGCAGACGCACCTGCACCTCCTCCCCGGCGGTCCACTCGCGCTGCACCACGCCGTCGCCGCCACCTGCCACCGGCGCCCACAGCCGCGCTCCGGCGGCATGGGCCTGCGGCACTGTGTCCAGCACGCCACGGTGAACCCGAGCGCCCGCGTCCATCAGTTCTACAATCTCTACAGCCTCGGCCCCAACGTAGGCCACGGCGGGCAACTCCACGCCTTCCCCGCGCAGGCCTCCGGCCAGCGGCAGCACCGTGTCCTGCACGCCCACGGGAGCGGACAGGCTGTCCGTGGCCGCAAACGCGCCAACGCCAGCCCCCGCAAACTCCATCCCCGCCGCCCGCGCCTCAATGCGGTAGCCCGTGGCGTCCGCTGTTGGCCGCCGCGCCAGCGCCAGCACGTATCCGGCTTCGGCGTCCAGCTCGCCAGCCTTGGCAAGTACCGCCAGCCATTCCTCGCTGGCGACGCGCCGCACAATCTCATAATAAGGCAGTTCCAGCAGCAGCCGCTCCGGAGCGGGCTGCGGGTCGGAAACCGGGTCCACCCAGCCGTCCACGGGTGCGCCATAGATGGCCCCGGTGGAGGAAAATACATCCTGCACCACGCGCAGGCGCACCTCGCCGGAGGTCAGGCGCCCTTGTGTGGCCTCGGCCACGCGCACCACCATGCGCTCAATGCCAAGGGGCGGCCACCGCAGGGCAAAAACGTCCCCCTGCCGCAGATGCGCCAGCGCGTCGCCCCCGGTGATGGTGGCCTGCGCCAGCATGGAGACCGCCTGCCGCAGCTCGCGCGAGCCAATACGCCCGGCCAGCTCCGGGTCCGTGATGAAGGGAAAGGACAGGTCCATGGGCTCGCCGCGTCCCTGTATGGCCTCGGCGGCGATGTCGTGGACGGTAACGGTGGCGGCTTTGCCCAGCTCGCGCCCGGTGTAGCTCACGGTGGCGCGGGTGGGGATGCCGCCCCAGCCCGGACGGGAATAGTCGGCCACGCTTTCAATCTCGCCCTCGCCGTATTCCGGCAGGGCGTCCGGGTCGTAGTCGTCGCGGATAAGCACAAGCTGCTGGCGTCCCGCCGCGTCCTCGCGCAGCACGCCGTCAATGTGCCGCAGCACCTCGTCAATAAAGTACGCCACAGGCCCGCTGGCATCCCACAGGCAGGACAGGCCGAAATCCTCTTCAGCCAGCCGCTCAGCCGCTGCGGCAAAGCTGTCGTCGTCTATCTGGTACGGCCAAAAGCCCCGGCCCCACACCCGGTCGGTCAGGCATTCGCGGATGATGTGCGCCGGGTTCGCGTCCCCGTGCGCGCCGATGACGCGGTGCGGACCGTTCCACCCCTTGGGCTGGCGCTCCACCTCCACCCACCACGCCTTGATGTAGCTGCTCATGGCGGACAGCCACGGCGAGCGCAGCACCAGCGACGCCACGCCGCGAAAGGCCACGGCTGCGCGCTCGCCGCCCACCTTGGGGAGCTTTGCGGAAAGGTAGTCGTTTGTCCCTTGCCCGGCCCCGCCGGGCAGCACATCCACCGCCCCTTGCACGCCGCCTTCGCGGTCCTCGCCGCCGTGCAGACTGGGAGCATTCACGGTGATGCGTCCGCCTGTGCAGTCGCCGTCCCACGCCACGCGTTCGCCAACAATGAGCCGCCGCACCCGGTCAATGGGACCGTGGCACAGCACCATGTGCATGCCCAGCCCGTACCAGTATCCCGCCGTGTAGGTGGTGGAGCCACCGCCGCCTTTTCCGCCGCCGCCCATCTAGTTCTCCTCCCGTGGCAGTTGCCGCGCGCACCACGTGCGCCATGCCGCCAGCCATGTGTCCTGCGCCTCGCTTAGGGCCGCCTGCGCCACAGCGCCGGCCATGGCGTCGCCGTCGGCCAAAAAGTCCGCCGCCGCGCGTCCGTGCTCCCGAAACTCGCGCCAGTCCCAACCCCGCGCCGCAAACCACGTCCGCACCCCGCGCATGCAGTAGCGCATGGCGCGCATGTGGCGCAGGCGCACGCGCACCCGCGCCGGGTCCGGGGCCGCAAGGGGCGCAGTCAGTGCGTCATGGTGCATCATGTGCTCCTCCGGATGGCCCGCGTGCGCAGGTCGCCAAACCACACCACGGACGGCGAGGTGATAATCACCCGCCCAAACACCACGGGGATGCTCCGGCCCTCTTCGGCCATAGGTATGTCAAAGTCCTCGATGCTGGCGGCCTTGGCGTTGTGCACTTTGGGCTTTGGCGGCTTGGGCCGCGTTACGTACGTCACCACGGACAGCGCCGCCAGTGCGATGAATCCCCACATACTCGCCTCCTAGACGATGGACCCGGTAAAGGGGTTGGTCTGCGGCAGCCACGGAAAGCCGCCGTAGTTTGCCGTGTTGGCAAAGGTGTTCTTGCAGGTGGCAAGCGTATGGTCGCACCCGGCGTAGGCGGCAACGCTGGCCCCCGCGCCAAGGCCGGGAATGCCCCCGGTCAGGGTCACGGCTTCGCCCGCGTGGGCCACAATCATGCGCCGCTCTTCACCGGCCACCAGTTCCCCGCCCACAAACCAGCCGTCGGTCCGGCTGGCAAACTCCGGGGCGTGGATCACGCTGCCGCGTACCTCGGCCAGCACGGCGTCCACCCGCCAGTTCTGGCGCAGCACGCCGCAGGCCGCTGAGTACAGCGGATGCGAACAACCGCGCGTCAGCCGCCGCACAGCGCCCCCGGCCTCCAGCCCGTCGCCGTAGGTGGCGCAAGCTATGCGGCAGGTTATGCGCCCAAACTGCACCCCGGCCACAATGCCGGACCACATGACGGCAAACGCCGCGCCGTCGCCGGACAGAATCTCCACCTCCACGCGTCCGGGCGGCACGCCGGGGATGAAGGCCTGCGCCAGCGGCAGGGTGTGCGCCGCTTCAATCTCTATTTGCGACTGCGCACTTTCTGCGGCGCGCCGGATGTCGCCGCGTTCAATGGGGGCGGGCGCGTAGGTCTCGCCCTTGTAGTCCACGGGCGTGTCCGCGCTGGTGTAGCACCACCGGCGCAGTCCCTGCCGGAATCGGTACAGCTCAAGAATCACAAGACGCCTCCGGAAAAATGCAAAGACGCCTCGGCCACGCCCGCGCGGTGGTGTGTCAGCTCCACGCGGTCAGCGGTCAGGCGGCTTTTGATGAGGTAACAGATGCGCGCGGCACCAGGGTGCAGCTCGCGCCCCACAGGGGTATCAATGGTCACAATGTCCACGTCTGCCCCGGCGGCGGCCACGCCCACAATGCGGCGCATGGCGATGATGTTCCCGGCGCGGTCCAGCACGGCAAGGTGCTGGCGGCGCGGGTCCAGATGATAGCCGCTGTGGTGCGCGCCGCGTACCCGCAGGTTCACGCCGTCCACGCCCACAGGGTCCAGCAGGTGAAAGTCGTCCTTCCAGGTGGGCACCCACAGGGTGCGGGAGCGCCCGCGCAGGTGGTGCAGCATTTGGCGCAGCGCCCATACGGCGGCGGTGGAGTCGGCCCGCACCCCGTGGGCGCTGTCCACCACATCGTGCCGCCAGCCGCTGGTCAGCAGCACGGGGCCGGTGGCGTAGTCCACCACGTCCATGTCGCGGTGCACTGTGCGGGGGAGCGTGCCGCCGGCAAGGCGCGGCGGCTGCGCCAGCACGGGCAGGCCGTCGTAGGTCAGTTCCGGCGTGTAGCCGGGGATGGCAGCGTTTTCCGTCACGGCAAAGCGCACGCGCGTATCGCGCAGTCCGGCGCCGCGTTCGGTGTGGGTGGGGTCTTCGGCAAGGGTGGCCATGCGTCCGGGCAGCACCAAACACCCGGCGGGGTAGTCTCCCTGCACAGGCTGGGCAAGGTCCAGCGCCCCGCTGGTGACGCCGGACACCATCACCGCCTCGCTGCGGCGGTCACTGCCCCACAGTACGGCCACGCCCCCGGCGCGAAAGTCCGCATGCGCCGTGTCCACCAGCACGGCCGCGTCGCCTGCGCGGACTGGTCCCGCGCTGCGGCGCAGCTCCCACCAGATGGGCACGCACCACACGCGCGACCGCCACGCCCAGATGCGCGCGTCCATGTGCGCCTGCTCGGCCTCGTCGGCCAGACGCGTGGCGTATTCAAAGCCCTGCCTCGGCGCGCCGCGTAGGGCGGTGCGCTGCTCGTCTCCGGCATGGGTACGCCGCACGCGTGTCAGCCATTCCAGCGACTCCACTATGGGCTGCTGCGGCCGCCACGCCCACACCACAATGCGCCGCCCGGTCACGGTCAGTGTCACCGCCGCGCCGGGGAATTCCCACGTCAGCCGCGTTTCAAAGCCCGCCGCGCCATCAAGGGGCACGCGCACCGTGTACGTTGCCTCGCCCAGCGCGGGGATGGCAAAGGGCGCCTCCGGCCCTATCAGCTCCACCTCGCCGCCTTGTGCGCTGGTAAGGGCTGTGCAGGTTACGGGCGCGGCGTGGGTGTTCCACAGGCTCACAGCGTGCACCTGCTCCCCCACAATGTTCCCGCAGTCGATGCGGATGGGCGACAGATGCACCTGATCGGCAATCAGGTCCAAGTACGAGCCTACATACACCCCGCCATGCGCGTCCGGCACGGCGGCGGTGGGCTGGGCGCTATGGTGCGGGCCGTTGACGGGCGCCGGAGTAGGCATGCCGAAAGCGGTGATTCCCGGCCATTCCAGAATGCTCCGTGCACTCTCGGCAGGTGCCCCGCCGGTCAGAGATGGAATTTGAAAACCAGCGTACGAGCTCATGGCCTATGCTCCGTCATAAAGGAGTGCGAGGGCATGTAGGTTGCTCGCCGTGGACACAGGCAAAATCATCCACGCCGTATCTCCAAGGCGGACAACCTCACCCATTTTGTAGACATCGGAGCGCGTAATGCGCATCCCCGGCACTTCGCCGAGAATGCAGGTTTTGACGGAACATCCGGATTTTTCGTAGGCGTGCAGATACAGCGGCAACAGCGGATGAATCCCCGCAAAGCTCGGGGCCGAGTAGCGCAGCAAAGCCTCGGTAAAGCGGCTTTCAGTCAAGGCTGCGTTGGAGAGCCGAGGGTCATTAAGACCCTTATCGAAATACACCCAGCCTCCGGAGTTGGCGTTAGCGGGGCATAAAGAGGGAATGTAACACCCGCCACTCATTTCGCTCATGAAGTATTCATTATAGCTAGGCCAAAGTAGCTCAAGGCTTTTAGCAGACCCTGCACAAAAAAGCCCACCGTCATATTGGCCGAATTTGTGTACATCGCCGGCCACCAAGTGCCGCCACTTCCCAATGCTCCACTCGACGGAAATGCACAAAGAGACAGGATTATTGCAGAGGAAAACATGGCACGCCGGCGTCACACCGGGTTCGATGCGAATGGCAGAGCCAACGCTTGTGCCCTCATCAGTGTAATAATTCCGGGGATAATTCCCTTGTGTGTCCCACGGTAACTCAGCGTTAAAGCCATCGGAAGGATACAGGGCCAAACCAGTTAACTGGCGACGGTATTGCGTATATCCATCAATCGTTCCGTTTGACCAAGACCCTGTTGAATAGACGCTTGCACGAGTTGCCGACCGAAGGTGCAGATAGACATCCCCATTGTGTACATGGAGTCGGTATCCTTCATTGGAAGCCGAGCCAGAATATGTAGCGTAGCTCGACGCGTCGTGCGCCCACTTGTCGAGCGACCACCCATTAGCGGTCAAAAAATCCCGAATGGCCTCCAGTAACACATGGGGGCTTTGAATGTCCGTCAAATGCAAGTAGGGCATATGGCCTCCTTACGCTTTGCGCAGCGCCATATACGATCTGGCGTCAGTTTTATGTCCGCCGGAGAACACAATGTATTCCCCGTCCGCCCGCGTGATCACGTCCTCGGCGGCCACCCCCGTTCCACCCAAAAAGAAAACACCGTCAAATTCGCCAAAAATACCTTTGGCATTCGCCTGCCGTGAGCAGAGTATGAAGGGGTAAAGCACTCTTTCGCCATTTGGTGTTTCGTTTCTGTATTCAAAGCTGGAAGGCCATACGTTGAGGAGGTCAAGGCGGCTCGTCCCGTACCTATAATTAATGAATGAAAGCCACGTCCCGTGGAGAAATTTGCATGAACCTTTCTTGTTCAGTGTGCTTTTTGGATCAAACGGGTTGAAGAATGCAGAGTTGTACTCTTCCTGCACATTCCACGCACTATTGCGGTCACTGCACCCACCAATCAGCAGCGGATAGGGCAAGTTGCTGGGCGGGCCGTAGGGCAGAATGAGGCCCAAATACCCCACCTGATAGGTGGTGCTCGCCTTCACCACAACCACGATGCGCCGGGCGTTCACGCTCAGCCAATACCGCAGCCCTCCATCCATGAGCAGCAGACGCGGCGCGTAGCTGTCTATGGCGCCGGGCTGTGCGTCAAAGGTCAGCGCCGGGTCAAAGCCCGTAAAGCCCTGCAGCCGCCAGTTATAACCGCCAATCTCATTGGTTTCCGTGCGTGCGCCCACGTACACCTGCTGGCCGCCGCTGTCCGGCCCGCGCAGGACCAGCTCGTCCGGCTCGTGTCCCGCTCCCTGCTCATAGCGCAGGGCCGTCCAGCCCTGCGCCACGGCGAAGGCCTTCAGCTTCGCCAGCATGTCCTTGTAGTCCGTGGCCGTTCCCGTCTCGAATGCCATCTATACAATCTCCCTCAGGGTCTGGCGGTTTTTGCGGATGATGTTCATCACGGTGCGCTCGCCCTCGGCGCTGCCCAGATAGCCCGCAGCCGTGTCCTTTTCGTCCACCACATTCACCACACGCACGTTCACCTGCGGCGGCTCGGTGCTGGCCGGGCGCAGGTTGTCGCGGTGGCGCGGGTCGTCCTCGGTCAGCACCTCCTCGCGCCGGCGCAGTATGGCGGGCACCTCATCAGGGGCGAGGCCCGCAATGCCGCCGGAGTGGTAGCGCGGCGCGCCAACAAACGCGGCAGGAGAGACGCCGCGGGACATGCCCCCCTCGCCAACCACGCCGCCGCTGTGAAACAGGCCTGCAAACATGGACACCACGCCCCCAGCCTCGGCCGATGACGCTCCGCCCAGCAGCGCGGCAAGCGGCCCGGTAATCTGCTGCTGAATGAGCATCCGCGACAAATCAGCGGCCATGCTCGACACCATGTCCCGCCAGGCAAACTTGCCCGTGGTGGTCACGTTCACCAGCTGGTCCTCCAGCGAATGCAGGCTGCCGCCCACAAAGGTCTCCATCTGCGCGCCCCAGTTGGATGCTTCGTCCACATACCGCGACAGCGCCCGCGCCATCCCGTCAGCCGCCTCGCGCGAGGCGGCAAGGCGCTGCTCTTCGACGCCCTCCAGCTTGGCGGACAGCCACTCCTGCACCTGCAGCCTGTCAGCCCCAGCCCGCTCCCACGCCTCGGCCTGCGCGCGGGCCGCCTCCTCGGCGAGAGCGGTTTCGCCCTCTGTCACGCGGGTGTACTCGGTGTGGAAGTCGGCGAGGGCCTGTTTCTGCTTGGCAAGGGCGTCGGCAAAGGCCGTGTCCTCGGCCTGCTTGCGCGCGTCAAAGGGATGGTCGGTAAAGTATCCGGAGAGCGCCGGGGACATGGTGAAGCTGTCTTGCGCGGTGCTCGTTGATGTTTCTTTGGGGGCGTCTTTTGGCGGCTTGTCTTTCTTGGGCTTTTGCTGCGCCTTAAATTCGGCTTCAAGCGCCCCCTTATCAATGACGCGTCCTCGCGTCGGCGCGCTGTTCATGAGGGCGCGGTCTTTGCGGGCAATTTCCAGCTTGTGGAGCAGGTCCACCATTTCCTCGGGGCTGGCATCTCGTACATCGTCCCAAGAGAGTTCGCCTGCGGCAGCAGCGCGTATGCCAAGGAATGAGTTCCTCAATGTGTCCATCAGCGCAAGGGACATGCCCAAGACGGCCACGCCCTTCTTGCCACCGACTATGGCACCAATGAAGCCAACGGATTTCACCTCGTCCGGCAGGGAATTCCAGCCGGACACTGCGCTGCTGGTCAGGTCGGAAATGTCCGACGCCACCGGCGCGAGGGAATCGGAAAAGCGCACAGCGTCGTTGGCGAACTCAGCAAATTCGCCCTTATTCTCGGTCACAAATTCCCGAAACGCTTTCGACGCTTCAAGCACAGCCGGCGCCAGCTCTTCGCCGATGTCGGCGGCGGCCATGTTGAGGGTGTTGCGCGTCAGGTCCATCTGCTTGCGGAAGGACTTGGAGGCCTCGGTGGCTTCGTCGGTCAGCGCGGTCCCGTTTTTCACCTCCTGCAGGGCAATGCGCAGGGCGCGGCCCACTTCATCGCTGCGGGTGGCGATGGTCGGCAGCACCTTGAGGATTTCCTCGCCTTTGAGGCCAAATTTTTCCAGCTCCGCCGCCGCACTGCCGCCGCTGTCAATCACGCCGCCAAGACCAGCCACAAACAGGCGGAACGCCTCGGGCGAGTCCGTGGCAAATATGCGGCGCAACTCCGTCCCGGTGCGTCCTGTCAGGCGTTCCAACTCGCGGAGCTGGTCGCCGCCTGCGCGAATGGCAGAGTCGATGGCGCGGAATACGCGCCCAACGGCAGAGCCGCCCAGTTCCGCGCGCACACCCATACTCTTGAGCGCAGCGCCCAGGGCGGCGGCTTCCGCGCTGCTCACTTCAAAAGCGGCCGTGGCCTGCCCCACCTCGGTGCCCACGGCCGCAATTTCGCTTTCCGTGGCCGCAAACTGGTTGCCCAGCGCCACGATAACGGCGCCCAGCGTATCCACCTCGCTGGCGGCTTCGCCGGCCACATTCAGCATGCGGGCCAGTGTGGTCGCTGCCTCTTCGCCCTGCATGTCTGTGGCCATGCCCAGCATGCCCACAGTCTCGGTAAAGGCGAGGATGTCGTCCTTGCCCTGCACACCCAGCTGACCAGCTGCCTGGGCGATGCCCAGCAGCTCCGCCGTGGTGGCTGGAATGGTGGTGGTCAGTTGCTGGATGTTGTCACCCAGTCCGGCCAGCGCGTCGCCGCTTATGCCCGTGGTCTTCTTGATACCAATGAGCCCGTCGTCCAGCGTGGCAAACTGGTCCAGCACGTGGTGCAGGGCTACGCCCGCACCAAGGCCAACCAGCGCGCCCTGCAAGGACATGACGTTGCGCGTCAGCCCCTGCACACTGGCCGAGGTGCGTCGGAACGTTGCCGTCGCGGTGTCTCGCGCGGAGACAATGATGCGTGTATGCAGGTTGCTCATGTGGTCTCGTTCCTCTCACTCGCTCGTTGCAATTCAAACCGTTCCAACCCCTGCACCAGCTCCAGCACCCTTGGCGTCACGTCCACGTCCACAATGTCGGCCACGGCAAAGAGGGCGGGGTAGTCCAGCCCCACCACGCCAAAGCCCGTGGCGCGCCACTGGGTGCAGGCCGCCCGCCACAGGCGGTAGGCCTCGGCGTTGTCTGCGTGCAGCTGCGGGCGGCCGTCCAGCCACTCGCAGCCGGCGCAGTGTGGCGGGCCTAGGTGGTGCTTTCGGCAGTCGGCGCAGTAGGCTGCTCGGTCTGGGTCGGACTCCCATTCCCAGACCGAAACAAGTTTTTTATGGCCTCTTCGGTGGCACCATAGGTGAAGGCGATTGTCGCGTGATACACCGCCAGCGTGTCGCGGTTGCTTTCGCTCAGCGTCTGGCACGTGGCTTCGCCGTAGGCGGCGTGCAGCACCGCGTCCACGTGGTCGTTCACGGCGTCTTCGTCGGTCCGGTCCAGGGCGCGTTCACGCTGGCTCATGGCCTTGGCGTCCGTGCGGCTCAGGGAGGCGATGGAAAAGGCCTCGCCGTTCGTCAGGGTAATATCCATTACAGCACCTCGTGGGCGTCATTGTTGGTCAGGGTCACCACAACGGCGGAGCCGCCCGCGTGGTCGTCCAGATAGGCCTGCCACGGCAGTTCCAGCCGGATGCCTTGGGGGCCGTCCACGCCCGGCGTCTGGCGGGAGAACTGCACCTCGTTAAACGCAAACGTCAGGCGCGAGTCCGCGCCGCCGTCAAAGGTGATTTCAAGGCTCGTTTCTTCGCTGGTCATGGCCTTGTCCAGCAGGGTCATATCCGTGAACAGACACGTCATGGAGCCGGAGACGGACAGCAGCCCCTCGGGGATGTCCCCGCGTACGCCGCCGCCACCAATCACGTAGCCGTCGCCGTCCAGATTGAAGTTGATGTCAAAGTCCATCGCCGTGCCGATGCCCAGCACCTGGCCACCTTCTTTCACGCTGGCCTGAAAGTTGTTCAGGCGTTTCAGGGAGAGCGGGGTGGGGTCGGCCTGATAGGGCGACGGCGAAAACTCCTCGGTGGCGCCCATGATGTCCAGCCCGGCGGTCAGCTCGCCGTCGCCGCCCACGCTCATGGACAGGCTGCCCACCTTGCACCCCGCGCAGGTGGCGTAGCTCACGGGCGTGGTGGCAAAGCGGTTCTCCAGAATCATGCTCGGCTGGGAGTCGCCTACGGTGAACGTGTGCGTGTACGGTCCCGTGCCCGTGGTTTCGGGCGCGCCAAAGGCGGCCGTCAGCCAGTACCAAAATGCGCAGGAGTCCACGGGCACCGTCACCTGGCCGGATACATCCAGATTCCCGTCAAAGGGCATCACGGGGTTGCGCGTGCCCGTGATGGTGTCGCTGTTGTTTTTGGCGCGGCTGCCCCGCACGCTGTACCCGTTAATGGGCACAACCACGGCGCCGGGGATGTCCGGCGGCGTGCGGAATGCTTTTTCAAAGTCGAGAGCGATGCGGCTTTTGTAGCCTCTGGCCTGCGGATTCATACGCGTACCTCCTACCAGTCGCGCGAGCCGTCGAGCACGGCGTCGGTTGCGGTTGTGATTTCCAGTCCCTTCATCACCAGCGGATAGGCATCCGGGAAAAGTTCTCCCTCCACCGTTTGCGGCAGGTAGGGCGTGCGGGAGAGGGCGTCCAGCACCAGCGCGGCCAGCTCCTCCACTTGGCCGATGGCCGGGTAGACCACCACTCGCCCGTCGTCTCCTGCAGGCGTCCGTCCGGCTTCCTCGGCGGACACGCAACACACCACCACCAGCGTGTACGAGGGCCGGGCGTTCTCCAGTCCGGTGCTGTCGGCGAGGCCCTCAATGGCAATCCATGGGCAATCCTCTACGGACGGCGGGTGGCGGCTGTCGGAGCCGTCAAAGAGTACAGGCAGCTTGCCCAGCTCCGCCTCGGCAAAGGCGCTCAGCGCTGCGTCTGTTTGCAGCGCCTGCACCCACGCGCCGGTGATGTCGGTCAGTTTGGGAAAGTTCATGCGCCCTCCTTGAGCAGTCTGTTGACGTAGCGCGAGGCCTCGCGGGCGTGGAATCCGCGCAGATAGGCCTGTATGCGGTACTCCACGCGCTGCACGATTTCGTTTTCCTTTTGCGCGAACAGCGGCGCCACCAGCGGGCGCGGCTCGTTTTCGATAAATGTGGTTTCCTTGGCGATGGGGATGCCGGCAGCCCAAAACATGCGCCGCATGGCGGGCGTCACAGGCTGGCGGCGCTTGAAGGGAAAGCTCCCGGCCTCGCCCAGCAGGCCGCCCTGCAGCATTTTGGCAAAGGGCGCCGTGCGTCCCAGAAAGCCCACGGTCAGCTGCATCTTTTGGGGGTTGTAGTTGTAGCGTACACCGCCCCTGCCAATCATCTTGCCGGAGCCGAAGGCCTGCTTATGCCCAGGCCGGCCCAGCCGCCGGTACGGATTGCCCGTGGTGAGGGCGGCGGAAAGGCTGCCGGCGTTTCGCAGTTTCTTGCGCCTCCAGCTCTTTTGCTTGCGCTTCCAGCTCTTTTTGATCAGGCCGCGCTGCCCGCGTTCAATGGGGCGATAGACGCTAATGAGGGAGCGGTCCGCCCACCGCTGGCCGATGGTCTTGCCGCCGGAGCGCATGGCGGTCTTGATCTGTCCGGCCAGCCAGTAGCCTTGCGAGCGCACGGCCCGGTCAAATTCCTTGGGGAAGGTTTCGGCCAGCCAATGCATGAATGGCCCGGCGTCGCCGTCCATCCGCACCAGCGTGTTCCCGCGTCCCGGTGCGGGCAGCCCGGTGTTTTGCCGCAGCATTTACCTGTGCCCTCCGCGTTCACCGCGGGAGCACCACAGCCGCCACATAGCCCCGCACATGGCCGGGCCGCTCCGGCGCACGGTCCACACCGCGCCGCTTTCGTCGGTCAGGGTGTCGGCGTCGCGCCGGGGCGTGGGGATGTCCTCGGCGTGGATGAGGGCCAGCGCCCACAAGGCCTGCGCGTAGCCGAATTCGTTGGCAACGCCAGACGGCGCGGACGCCATGTCCGGCTCCCGGTTGAGGAGTGCCGGCACGCTCGCGGCCTTGCCGCCTCGGGGCGCGTACACCACCGCTTCGGCGCCGGGGCCGCCAAGAATCACGCGCGCGTCACGCCGCATGAAGTCCGGGGTCGTCATTTCGCCGCCGCCTTTTCTTCACGCATCAGCCCCCGCGCGCGGAAGAATTCCAGCACAATGGGCATCACGTTCTTGATGGCCCGCTCGCCAAAAAGGAACGTCAGCACAAGAAAGTTCAGCCCCACAAAGGCCACACCCTCGGGCGTCCACGAGCCGGGCACCAACTGCCCATCCCGGAACATGGACGGCGTTTGCATGGTGATGGATATGCGCCCAGTAAATACGCCAACGTCCGCCCACAACGTCATAAAGCCAAAGGCCGGGCGCTGAAGCCCGCGCAAAAACACAATCACCCGGCCAATAAGGCCAAACTGCGCAAGGTCTTTGGCCGTTCCCTCCATGGCTTTGATGCGGTCATTGAATGCCGCCACCATCTGCGCCGCGCGGTCCATCAGGTCCATGTTCCGCTGGTGCTCGGCGTCCTTGATGCGCATGGAGAGCTGGGCCTTTTCCGCCTCGCTCATACTTGGGGGAAAGTAGTCCTGCACCGCATCGATGATGGACCCCACAGCGCCCTTGCCGTCGCCGCCGAAAAGAAGGTTCTTTGCCGTCGTCAGCAGATTCATGCCCACCTCCTAGCTATAGAGCCACGTCACGCGCTGGTCCTTGTCCGGGTCGTCGTCCGCGTGGACGAAGTCCTTGCCGATGCCAATGCGCGTGAACCCGGCGGCGATGAGGCCGGACACGATGAGGAACCGCGCCCGGCTGCCCACGGCCTTGATGTCCACGGCGTGGCATTCATGCTCATCCGTGGCGAGGTGCGCGGACTCCGCGCTGCCGCCCACGCGGGCGTTGTGTGCTTTGCAGCGGCAGGCGCTGGTCAGGATGAAGGGCACGTCCGCAATCTGCCGCGCAGTGTTCAGGCGCAGCAGGGTCTCGGGGTGCATGTTGGCCCGCCCGCACCCGCATTTGCACTCCAGTTCGTGGGCCTTGAAATAGTTCTTCATGCGTCACCTCTCACGTTGAGGATTTCGTCCATTTCCTTGGGGTCCAGCCCGAGCCGCACAATGATCTTGCGGATCATTTCAAACTGGACGTTCTGCCCGCACTTGATCTTTTTCAGTTCGTCCAGAATCGCCCGGTCCCTGTCGGTCACGCCTTGGTGGCGCAGGGCGCACTCACTGCGCGGCACGAACTGCCGCCGCATCGCAGCAATGGTGCCCACCACGCCAACGGCAAAGGAGCCAGCGGAAATCAGAGTCGTTTCAAGTCCGGTCACGTGGGGGCCTCCGGGGCTGCGGTTCACACTGAGGGGGGAGGCGGATCCACCGCCCGCCGCCCGCCTCAGCCCCGGTCCGGCAGGAGCACGAAGCGCCGGACCGGGGAGGGGTCAGGCTGCCCCAAAACGGCAATCTGCGGCGTTGCTTCGGCAAGTCCAAACCCTCGCGTATTGCATATACGCGTCGGCCTTGAACTTCTCTCGCGCCTTGTATCTCACCATTTTTGAGCAGCCTGCACGTTGGGACAGCTACGCGTTAATCTTCACGCGCACCGTGTCGTCGGCCGCGTCGGCGGCGGCAAAGGCCACGCCGCAGGGGTGCGTGCTGGTGGTTTCCGTGGTCACCACGCCGGCGGTGGCGTCCCAGTACAGGTCCGCGCCCTGCGTCATGCCCACGGCGTCGGCCTTGGGCAGTTCAAAGACTTCCTCCAGCGCCACCTGCCCGCAGCCTCCGGCGGGGATGTCGCCAAGGGCCACGCCAAACAGCGCGCCCACCACAATGCCGGAGCCGGACGCAATGTCCTGCTCGGTCGTATTTTCGTAGGGCATCACCGCGCCCTTTTGGATATGGTTCTGTGCCATGGGGTTCTCCTTATTTGCCGGGGTTCTTGAACAGGCCGCGATAGCCCATGCAGCCCACGCCAAACACGTGGCGCAGCTTGTATTCAATGCCGTCGATGTCGAAGGCCTCCCGCTCGAACACTTCCGGCTCGCGCCGCCCGTCAAGGAAGGCCACTTCAAAGTGTTCGGTAGCGAAGGGGCTGGCCGCTGCGTACCAGGCCTTTTCGCTGAATTGGTCCAGATAGCCCTCCACGATGGGGGTCATCTTGCCGGCGTGCGGGTTCACCACGCCCTCGTTCTTGCCGCCCTCGGTGGACGCCAGGGACCGCATCAGCACGTCCGCCTGCGTTTCCTGCGCGGCGGGCACGATGAGGTATTCCGGCGCAACGTTCATGATGGCGCCCTGCGGGGTTTTCTGGGTGCGCATCACCTTGCGGCAGTCGGTCAGGCCTGCGCTGGACACCGGGCCAAGCCCGGTGGTGGCGACGTTGCCGTGCGCCGTATGGAACAGCGGCTTGCCGTCGCTCATCATCCACGTGCTGGCGACCAGCTTGCCGTAAACCTGTTCCGTTTCCTTGCGGCGCGCGGCCTGCCCGAACATGAGGGGGATGCGGGTAAAGGCCCGCAGGTCGTCGTTGATGAGCATTTCCCACGTCAGGGCGAACTTGATGCCGAACTTGTTCACGGAATACTGTTCCGCAAAGTCCCGCAGACTTCCGTGCTGGTACTCGCCGTTTTCGCCAACGGGCTGCAGCTCCGGCAGGTCGGAAATGTTCACGCCCACCATCGGCTTAAAGTCCGTGGCGTCGGTAATGGCGCACCAGGCTTCCCACGTGCTGGCGGCCTGCTGATAGCCGGAGAGGAGCACGCGGTTTGCCGTGGCGGAAATCACCTGGCGAAAATCGCTGGAGCTGGAGCCGATGGTGCTGGAGAGCTGGCGGCTACCTGCGCCCACCAGCATGTCTGCCACCTGCCTGTCGGACAAGCGGCTCACATTCACGCCGTTGGCGCTCAGGATGGCTTCGCCCACACGCGTCAGGCGCATGCCCCGGAAGTCCTCGGCGCCGTCGGCAGGCTTTTCCAGCTGCACGCCGCGCACGCGCATGGCCAGCCCGTCGGATGCCGCCAGCACCAGCTTGTCGCGGGCGGTGGCGCCCATCTCCATGCTGGGCATGGTGGGGGAGAGCGGCGGGTTTTCCTTGGCGGCCAACGTGAACAGGGCGTCCGTGGCCGCGCCGACCGTGGTGTTCAGGTCGCCAAGGGCTTTGGTCACCTGCTCATCCGTCAGGCCAAGGCGCTTGCCGCGCTGCTGCAGGGCCAGCACGTCCTGCCCGGACAGGGTGGCGGCCGAGCCGGGTGCGTTTGCCGGGGCCGGGGCCGGGGCCGGAGTCGGAGAGGGCGCCGGCCCGGTCTTCGGCTGCTGCAGTTCCTCGCCGCTCTGCGCCGCCAGTGCGGCCGTCAGTTTCTCCGGATCCAGCCCGGCCATGAACTGCACGGCCTCGTCGTTCGACGCCGTGGCGGGCAGCCCGGCCTTTTCCAAAACCGCGCGCATTTCCTTGCTGATCTTCACGTCAGCCTCCTTGGGGTTAGGGTTTCGGGGCGTGCCGCCCGCATTCATGTTCGCCGTTGCTGCGGTGTCGTCGTCCGCGCCGAACAGGAGCCACGACGTTTCAAACACTTCAGACTTTTCCCAGATGTCTACCGGTCCCTCGACGGTGATGCCGTTCACCTCGCGGCTGGCGCCACGTTCCAGATGGGTAATTTCCAGCGCATTCACGCCCACGCTGGCCTGCCAAGGGACGCCCTCTTCGGCGAGGGCCAGCGTTTCCTTGGCGCAGTCCGTCACGGCTGAGAACGCGCCAAACACGTAAAAGCCGTTTTTGTCGGTGGTGGACTGGTCAATGGTGCCCACAATCTGCTCGCGTGAATGGTTCAGCAGGGCAGGCACCTTGGCCTGCGCCAGCTGCATGCCGTCCAGATCAATGATGAAGCGCCCCATCCAGCCCCAGTCGATGAGCTTTCCCGTGTAGGCGAGGATGGAGAATCGCCGGGGCGCGTCCGTGTCCGCGTCGTCACCCGTTGGCGCTTCCAGCAGGGTCACATCCGGCGCGGCCAGCGTGGCCTGTCCATCGTCCACAAACGCGGCCAGACGCTGCATGCGCGCCTCGTTCCAGCCTGCGGTGCACAGGGGCAGGGCGTCCTCGGGGGCCATGCCGTCGTCCGTGTAGGCGGCGGCGCAGCGGCGCAAAAAGTCCTGTTTGCTTTCGCCGGGCTTCGGTTTCAGTTTCATGCTGTCTCCTTGTCCTTGGGGGGAATGTTTGCCTCGCGCATGCGCCGCTCTTCGCGCTCCAGCTGGGATACGTTCTCGTCAAAGTCCTCGCCGCGCTGGGCGCAGAGCTTGCGGCGCGTGGTCAGGCCGAGGCCGAGTTCCAGCTCGGCTGCCTTGGCGTCTTTCAGCGGATCCACCCACGGCCAGCCCGGCGTCTGCCAGCTCACCGGCACCTCGGCCGGGATGCCCCTGGCAATGCCAAACGCCGACAGGTACGCGGTGAATCGCGTCCACATGGGTTCGCAGGCCTTGCGGACCAGGTAGTTCTGCTGGCGCGCGTAGTTGCGGCGCTCCTCCAGTGCGGCGGAGCGCGCCGAGGAATAGCTGGCGTCGGTGTAGTCGTTAGAAAAGGCCTCGTAGCTCATGCCGGCGGCAACACTGGCCGTGCGCAGCTGCTGCTTGGAGAACGGCTCGTAGGCTTGGCTGGGTCGGTTGGTTCCGGCGGTCTGAATTTTGGTGCCGGAGGGAAGGGTGCAGATGCGTCCGGGCTCCACGAAGTCCGGCACGTTCCCGGTGGCGGCGTCGCCGTCAGCGCCTGCGCCGGGGCCGTAGCCATCGGGGCCAAAGCCGCAGAGGGCTCCTGCCCCCGCTTCCGGGTAGGGCGATTCGATGAAGAACCCAAAGGCCGAGAGCAGACGCGCGGCAATCTGCTCGCTGTCCTGATACTCGTCATAGTTGCGCATCAGTTGAATCATGGCGGCAAGGCGGGAAATGCCGCGCGTCTGGCTGGCGCGGCGGCGTTCAAACACGTGGACAATTTCGCTGGCGTCCACGCGCCGGACCTCAAGGCTGGTCCCCTGCGGGTCGCCGGGATGGGCGGTGCGCAGGTGATAGGCCACCACGCGGCCCTGCTGGTCAAACTCGATGCCCCGGCGGGCGGTGTGCCCGTTTCTCAGGGTGCCGTGCAGCGAGTCGTCCAGCAGGTCGGCCTCGATGACTTCCACGCCCAGGGGAACGATGCCGCGCGCCAGCAGGTCGCGGTCAGGGTAAAAATGCAAAAGGCTTTCGCCGTCCGTCCAGTCGTGACGAAAAACCAGCTCCACGATGTCCTGCCACCCCACGGCCTTGGCCCACGCGCGAAAGTGCTTTTCCACCTCGGCGTTCTGCTCGGCCAACAGGTCGCCGCGTTGATCGACAAGCCGCGCCTGCGGATGAATGCCCGTGTGGCAAACGTTGGAAACAACGCGGTCCAGCGCGCCGGACACATGGGGGGAGTTACGCACCAGGTCGCGGGCACGGGCGACAACCTCCACCCAGTCGCGGCGGATAATCTCATCGGCGGATCCGCGCGAGGGGCGCCAGTTTCGGTTCGGCCCGGACTTTGCGCCGCCGTAGTACGAGAGCAGCGCCATGCGTTTTTTCGACCACGACAACGCGCGGCCGGGGGAGAGCACGCCAATGGTGCGGCCCACAAGTCGGGTCCACAGGTCTGGCCGGGGCCGCCCAATCATCGCCGCCCCCCAAATACCACCGTGGAACACCCAAACCGCCCACCGCGCCGCGCAATCTCTATGCGCTGCTCCAGGTCCGCAATCGCCTCATTCAACCGCCCCAGCCCCGCCCGCGTATACTGCACCCCGTCCACGGAGTACGACTGATACCCGGCCAAAAGAGCATCCCGGCAGTCCTCAAACTTCTTCAACCTTGCTCGCAGCTCGGAAAGACTCGCCATAAAAAAGCCCCCAACTTCGTGTAGTTGGGGGCACGTTACACATGCGAAAAAAAGAAAGTGAAGGAAGTCGTTACTTACTAGGTAATTTAACTGGTTGACACGGCTTCATAGAAGCAACACGAACGGGCCTCAACTCACCATTGGCGCTTGTAAATTCGCTGCCAATTACAAACGAATACCAATGCCCATCAATTGCTAGAAACGGCGGCGTTGTGGTCATGGTGCGCGTATACAGTGGGTTGCCGAACTCATCCTGACCAGACGGGATACGCACACGGCTACCTCGCGGCAGGTCTGGGGGCGCTTCTTTTGTTGGTTGCTCACCGTCCAGGGCTGTAATGCTTAATTCACGCAGTAGCGAAAGCACGCCGTCTAGATCTCGGAATGTCCATTTGCCAGTAGCGTGGTCCCATACGCGGTCTACACGGACGCGGAAAAGCCCCGGCTCCGCACCGGCACGCCCTTCCCACAGCTCGGCGGGGTAGATTTCAACTTTTGTGCTGGAATTGGCATTTTTTCTAAGTAAAAACGTTAGCGCTTTGTGTGCGATTTTCGGCATACTTTACCCCGTAGCCCTTTCGGAAGCGGCTTCGATACTCTTGATTGTCGTGCGTATTTGGCTAAGCAGGCAGGACGGATTTTCGCAATGGTGATAGCGAACCTTGATGCCGCCGGACCACGCGGGCGAGGAGTAGACGCGGACACGCTTGCCACACAGGGGGCAGGCTGCCCCGCCCTTGCGTGAGTAGTCCACCCCACTTCGCGCCTTGCTCATGGCGATGACGATGGCTTTTTTCATGCCGACTACCTCCTGAAATGGTTGAGGCCGCCCGTGTACGGGTTCGGTGTTGCGGTTTTGTGCGGTGCGGTGCGGGCTGCCTTGGGCTTTGCCGCCCTCGGCGTCCAAGCCTTCACACCCAGCAGATCAGCCGCCGCGAGGTTGTAGGCGGAGACGTCCCAGCCGTGGTTGGCCTTGTGGTCGGGGCACACCCAGTGGCCCTTGTCGTCAACGTACTCGGCGCAGAGCTGCCGCGCCCAGTCTTCCGTGGCTTCACTGTGCAGGTGCCACGCGCCAGGGTCGGCGGGGTGCACTTCCAGCTTGGAGCTGAGCGCGTTCTTGAAGTGCGTTGTATTCACGCGCAGCAGCTTGAGGCCGCCGGCGATGGGTTTGTTTGTGCCGGGGTAGGTGTCCACCTGCGTAAACGCGTGGGGCCGGTTCATGGTGCGTTCGCCCTTGAGCGGCAGGATGCGGCCACGGTTCGCGCGGCAGAAGTCGTAGACCTCGGCCGTGTAGTGGCCCATGGCGTCAATGAGCGCGAGGCGGACAAGGTAGCGCTGCCCGGCGGCGTCCAGGTACTGCCGCCCCCACAGCACTTCGGCCAGCGCTTCAAAGCTGCCCATTTCGCCCTCGCAGATCTGCCAGGACTCGTGCGCCATGCCCCAGCCCCACGCCCGTATCTCGTAGACGAAATAGCCGCCGCGTCCGGACTGCGTGTCAATGCCTGCCGTCAGGCACGCCACCTGCCCGCCGCCCGGCACCAGATAGCGTGGGCGGTCGTCGCGAAGGAGGAGAATGCGGTCTTCGCTGCGCTCCTGTGTGTACTCCACCCACGGCTCGGCCTTGTGCGCGTTCATAAAGTCGCGCATAGCCACCTTCTCCTTGAGGCCACGCAGAAATGCCGCCGCGCACTCGGACAGGGACACAAAGGGTGACAGCCAGCTTGGCAGATGAAAGCCGACGTGCCGGGGCCGGTGCGCGCGCAGGTAGGCCTGCAGCTCCGCGCCCGTCACTCTGTCGCGCCATTCACCAAGGCGCACGGCGCGGTCGCGCATGGCGTCGTCCCAGTGCCCGCCGCACAGTTCGCACTCGTAGGTGGCGAGGTGCTCGGCCACCATGCGCTCCGGGTCGCGGCAGTCCTTGTCAAATCGGATTTGGTCAAAGTTCATCAGCTGCCACGCCCCGCACTTGGGGCAGCGCACGTGGAAGTGGAACACCACCTGCGCCGCATTCAGCGCGCGCCAGATGGGGCCGCTTTCCGTGGTAGGCGTGGAGAGCGTCCAGATTTTGCGGTTCCACTTGTAGGTGGTGGTGCGCTTCTTGGCGAGGCTGATGGGGTCGGCCTCGCGCTTGCCTGCCGTGTCCGGGTACTTGTCCACCTCGTCGCACACCATGTAGCGGACGGGCTTGTTGGACAGCCGGCTGGCGGAGCGCGCCCAGCTGAAATACAGCGGCATATGCTGCAGGTTGATGCGCAGGGAGGCCTCATCATCCGCCACGCCCGTGCGGTACGTGGACAGGCGCGTGCTGGCGGAGATCATGGGCAGCACGCGGTCCATGCAGTTCTCCTTGGCGGTAATCTGGTCCGGGTACACGAACATGGCCGGGCCGGGCTGGCGGTCAATGGCGTAGCCGATGCAGTTGTTCACCAGCTCGCTTTTCCCCACCTGCGGGGCGGCGCACACGTCCACTTCCTGCACGCAGGGAGAAAACGAGGCATCCATGATGCCGGCAAGGTAGGGCGTCACGTCGTTGCGCCACTTGCCGGGCATGCTGGACATGGTCAGCACGCGGTGCCGCTCCGCCCATTTTGAGACAGGCACGGCGCGGCGCCGGCGCAGGGCCTTGCGCTCGGCAGATGCGGGGCAAAAGCGGTGCACGCGCGGCGCGCCCTCGGGCTTCCACTTGCCGGAAACAACAATGCGTGTTGGCGTTTTTGCGCTAGTCTGCTTCATCAAATTCCACCTCGAATTCCTGCGTCCGGGCGTATTCGTCCATGGCTGCGTCCAGCTCCTCCTGGAGCGTGGTCAACAGGTCCTGCGCGCGTGCCGCGTCCCCGCCCACCATGAAAACCCAGTCCGACACGCGGGCCATGAACAGCTGCTTCAGCCGCGCTTCCAGCACGCCCGCCCGCGCGGCAAAGGCCAGCTCCACCTCCGTGCGCGGGATGTACTTGCCGCGCTTTACGTCCAGATCGAACTCGGCAGCGTTTGCCTGGGCGCGGAGCTTGCGCACTTCCTCGCGCTGCTTTTCGCGGGCAATCTCGCTGTTTTCGTCGGCCTCGCGCAGGCCGGTTTCAGCGCGCTTTAAGAAGTCCCGCGCGTATTGCAGAACGCGCTTTTCGCTGTAGTGCCCGCTTTTCTCTGGCCGGATGCGCCCGCTTTTCTTGTGGCGCGACAGGGTGGAGCGCTTCGCCACAAAGCCCTGTCCCTCCAAAAACGCCCCCACGTCCTTGAGCGTCCTGAATGTGCGCTGCGTGGTCATCGTCACCTCACCGTCAGGTTCTCCGCCGTGATGACTCCGGCGGGGTGGTTGTCCAGATACTGGCCCAGCTCGTCATCATGAAAGCACAGCTCCTTGAGCCTGCTCATGATGCCGTGATGCCCCTGCAGCCCCTTGGGCACCGCAAAGGGGCGCGAGCCGCTAAAGGTCAGCGCGATGCCCGTTTCGCGCAGCAGGCGCTGCAGCGCGGGCAGGTTGGCGGGCAGGGCAGGCGCGTGCGTGGGCTGCGGCGTCTGCTCCGGAGTTGGGGCAGGGCGCTGCGTCTTGGGCGGCAGCAGCATCACCGGCGGGAGGCCCGCGCGGATCCACGCGCCGATGTCCACGCCAAGGGCAAAGGCGTCGCCGGGGTCTTTGCCTTCCGGAACGGGCCAACGCTGGGCGCGCTCATAGGCGCGTTGCCACCATTCGCGCAGTTTGGCCTGCGCCTGCGCTTTGGCCTCGCCTACGCCGGCGTCCACCGCGTCAAAGTCCAGCGCGTTCAGGATGCACAGGGCGTTGGTCAGCAGCTCATGCACCGCGCGGTCCGGCTTGGCCGATAGCGTGCCGATGCCAAGGGCGCCCACGTCCGAACCGGTGGCAGCGTCGCAGAGCATGGCGTCCAGCTCCGCCTCCACCACCACAAAGGCGCGTGCCGTGGGGTTGAGGACGTAGGTGCCGTTGCCGCTGCCGGGCACCCAGTAGTATTTCCGTGGCCCAAACGGGCCGGGCTTTGGCCGGCGCACACGCACGCGGTGCAGCTGGCGGTCCCGGTACACCGGGATGACGAGGCCGGCGGGAATCCACAGCGTGTTGGTCATGGTGCCGGGCTTGCTGGCGCTTTCCTTTGGGGGCAGCCCCCACGCGGGGCGTTGCTTGTACACGTCGCTGGGCAGCCAGCCGAGGCGGTAGCGCTGCGCGGCGTCCTCGGTGATGCCTCGCCCTGCCAAATACGCCAGCGCTTCGGGCGTGCGCAGCAGGGTCTCGTGGGCGCTGTCCACCAGCTTGGTGCCCTTCTCGCGCCACGCCTCGCTTGGCTCCCGCGCCGGCGCGCTGGGCAGACGCGGCGCGCTTGACCGCCGCACCGGGGGCGTGCGCCGCGCGGCCGGGATGATGTCCCGGCCCACGGCCTGCGCTGCCGCCTTGAAGTCCAGCCCCCGAAACTCAATCAGGTACTGAATGGCGTCGCCCCCGGCGTCACACATGCGGCACCACCAGCTGCCCTCGCCGTCGTTTTGCGCGGGCCAGCAGTGGAAGCGATCCCGCCCCCCGCACGCCGGGCAGGGGCTATGGTACTCCCCGCCCTTGGTGTCGGCGGCCTTCTTGGGCACGATGCCGTCAGCCCGCAGCAGCTCCAGCACATTCATCGCCGCCCCCCTCCACCCAAGGAAAAAACGCGATTTTTTGCCATGGTCCTCATGGTCCTACCTTCGTCCTTGCATCGTCCTGTTGTTGGTCCTGTCTCTAAGATCTTCATATTCTATCCTTTTTCTCTTTCTCTAGGATGAAAGGAAGAAAGATGGTGATATTCACCACTGAAAGCCAAAACCCCGCAATAGACCGGATTCCACATGGTTCATCCTATGGTCCTGCCGCACCTGTCCGGCCCCGTGGTTCCGGGCTTTTCGCTGTAGAGCAGTGCGCGGCAAATGCTCCTGCGTATGGTCCTTGGTCCTGCCTACAGTGAGCCTTGCATGGACTCCCGCGCCTCGGTGGTCAGAAGCACGCCGTAGTACCAGTTCTTGCCGCCGACTTTGCGCTTGGCGAATTTCTGTTGCGCCAGCGCGCCGAACTTCCGCTGCGGGAATTGCTTCTTGCGCGAGATGTTCACGGCAAACCAGCGCACGAAGGCGTCGTATAGCTCCGTGGCGTTGGTCCGTGTGCGGGTGTCGTTTTCGTCTGCGGGCACCAACTCGCAGCAGTCGTCTATGAACAGGGCAAGCAGATCTTCGTCGCGGCGGTAGTCCTCGGTGGCCGCGCGGACCTTGGCGGGGGGATTCAGGCCATCCCGTTGCCATTCAAGGCAGCCTTGGACCAGCCAGGACAAAATGCCGGGCGCTTCCTTGAGAAGGGCCGCTTTCAGGCCGTCGTCCCGGCGCATTTCGGTTTCGTCCTTGGGTTCGCGGTCAACAAAGGACCGCTCGAAGGGGATAAGGTGCAGCCGCTCCCAAAAGGCGAAGTCGTCCGCCGGGGCGTGTGGCTTGTGGTTGGTCAGCAGGAAGAGGGTATGCGTCGGCGCAAAGGTCACGGAGCGCTTGTCATTGGGCCAGCGCCCCGTCAGGGTGTCGCCGCCCGAGAGCCACTTGCAGCGCGACGCGGAAAAGCGCCTGCCTTCGTCAGTCTCGGACGCGAAGACGGCGCGCATGCCGCGCAGTCCCATGATGGATGGGGAGGGCGCATCCGCGTTGCGTGCGGCGTTCTGGTCCAGCAGCATTTCTGCAGGGATTGGTCCGCCCAGCGGGCCAAGGACGTGCTGCACCATCTCAACCAGCAGGGACTTGCCGTTGCGTCCCTTGCCATGGAGTACAGGCAGCACGTGTTCCTTGTTTCCGCAGCGTAGGCAGGAGCCAAACAGTCGCCGGGTGTAGTCCACCATGTCCTGATCATCGGAGAGGATTTCCCGCAGGAACTGCTCCCAACGCGGGGCCGGGGCGTTATAGACAAACTCGGTTGGGGAGGCCTTCAAGATGTAGTCTTCGGGCCGCCCCCCTCGCAGCAATCCAGTGCGAAGGTCCACTACTCCATTGGCGCAGCCAAGCAGCCATTCGGCGTTGTCCAGTTCGTCGCCGAAAATGCTGAGGCCGTTGCGGCCGCCTGCAGCGAATTCCAGCACAACGCCGGGGCCGTTTTGGCGGCGCATGCGCGACACGCGCTTCATGATGAGCTTTTGCTTCGCGCGGTGGAACTTGGCGAGGTCTTTGTCCCCAGCCTGTTCCGCTTCCGTCGCGGCGGTGCCGAGTTTGGAATGCTCGTCAAGCAGCCGTTCGGAAACGGCCTCCACCTCGGCGCGGGCGCGTTCGGGGTGAGGGTCCATGTCCCAGTGGTGCCCATTGAAGCGCAACCACTCCCGGCCTTGCCCAACGTACAGGAAGTGCCCCTTGTGCATGGCGGCATACAGCCGCCCAAGGCCAAGGTCTTCCTGTTCGCAGCACGCCAGCACAAACGCGGAGTCCACATTGTTAGAGCCGCCACCGCCGCCACCATGCTGCGGATCATCCTCGTCCGGATCACTCCCCAGCTCCTCGGCCCGGCGCGCGGCAACCTTCTCACGCATGGCCGCAAGGTCAGTCACGTTGCCGGCGCTTTCGGCGGCGGTGGCTGCAGGGGCTGTAGAGGCTGTAGGGGGTGCGGAGGCTACAGAGGCTGCAGGGGCTACGGGAGTAGTAGAGGCCGCAGCGGAAGAGCACGCCCCATCCCCGCCCCCGATCTGCGCCGCACCTTCCGCGCCGGCGGCGTGATCGGGGGCGGCGGGAGCGTGGTCTTCGTATGGACCGGGCGCAGCGCTGTTTGCATTGTCTTCACACACACCAGACGCGGCATCGTGTGCCAAGCCCGTGTTCGCGCTGGCCGTAGCCGCTGCCGCAGGAACTGTGGCAGCCGTCGCGCTGCCCGTGGTCGCTGCCGCCGTCGCGTTGCCCGTGGTCGCTGCCGGCGCACCATCTATATCTCCGGTAGGGTTCTGTGCGCCTTGCCCCTCGCCCTGAGCGGGCCTGGGGTACACGTCTTTGCGCTGTTCATTCTTAGGAGACATAGGCACCTCCGGCAGAAGTCAGGCCAGAATGCGCGCCAATCGTCCTTTCCGTGAAACACCCCAAAATCCCATTGTCCCGCCCATTCAAAAAACCACGCGCAAAAACACACCGCGCTGCATACGACCCCTGTCGGTAGGAGTCTTCGGAAGTACCTTGGCGGCGCGAGCGCGTGATGCAGGCGCAATGGACGATTGGAGTGCTTTTTATGTGAGGGGGAAGGGGGGAGCGGCCAAGGCGGCGCCCTTCGGCGGTCGCGGACGGCAGGGCGTCCGCGTCATGATCGCAGGCCGACCAAGGGGAAGAGTGATGAGAAGCAAAAGTCGAGCTGGGGTAGCCATAGGGTAGCCGCGCACAAAAAAAGCTTACAGGAAAAAACCTGTAAGCTGTTGTATTGTCTTGGTCGGGGCGGAGAGATTTGAACTCCCGACATCCTGCTCCCAAAGCAGGCGCGCTGCCAGACTGCGCCACGCCCCGAGGGAAGAGAAAAAGTGGAGCGGGAGACGGGATTTGAACCCGCGACTTCAACCTTGGCAAGGTTGCACTCTACCACTGAGTTACTCCCGCGTCGTGTCGTGAAGAACCACCTACTGAAAATGAAATCCCATGGCAAGCCCTAAGGGCGAACTTTTTCATTTTTTTCACTCGGCGGAAAAGACGCCGGGTATTGGGTGCTTGCACGAGGGGCAAAGGCCTTTGGTGTTGTGCGCGCCAAGGCTGAAGCCATGGCGCGCAATGACGACGTGGCCGCACGCGGGGCAAATGGTGCTTTCGGTGTTATGGCCGGGCACGTTGCCCGCATAAATGTATTGAAGCCCAGCATCCCGCCCAATGGCGATGGCGCGTTCCAGCGTGGCAACGGGCGTGGGTGGGCGGTCCATCATGGTGTAGTCCGGGTGGAAGCGTGACAGGTGCCACGGCGTGTCCGGGGAGAGCTCGTCATGGATAAAGGCCGCCATATCCGCAATTTCGCCGTCTGAATCGTTGACGTCCGGGACGAGGAGGGTGGTGACCTCCAGCCACCAACCAAGACGGCGCATCTGCTTGAGGTTGTCCAGCACAGGCTTGAGGCGTGCGCCGCAGAAGTCTGTATAGGCCGCCTCGGTGAAGGCCTTGAGGTCGATATTGGCGGCATCGATGTACGGCCCCAGCGTGTCGAGACACTCCGGGCTTTGGAAGCCGTTGGAGACAAGAATATTGCTCAGGCCGCGTTCATGGGCGGCGCGGGCGGTGTCGAGCATCAATTCATAAAAGATGGTGGGCTCGGAGTAGGTGTAGGAAATGGACCGGCACCCCCGGTCGATGGCGGCGTCCACAAGGCTTTCCGGTGTGGCGGGCTGGCCGGAGGGGAGCTGTCCGCTGCGCGGCGGCTGCGAGAGTGAGGCGTTTTGGCACCACGCGCAGGAGAAGTTGCACCCCATGGCGGCAAAGGAAAACGTCAGCGTGCCGGGCAAAAAGTGGAAGAGCGGCTTTTTCTCCACCGGGTCCACATGCAGGGCGGCGATGGTGTCTGCGTAGGTGATGAGGCTGCCGCCGCGGTTTTCGCGCACCCCGCACAGGCCCCGCGCGTCCGGCGCAATGATGCAGAAGTGGCTGCACAGGCGGCATTGTACCCGGTCGCCGCTGATGGATTTCCAAAGCTGCGCCTGTCGCATGGTTACTCCTTTGGGCGTTGGCCGGGAGTGGTGCTGTTTTTGGGCGTAATGGAAATGTTGGGTTCAATGGTCAGCGGGATGTGGTATTCCTGCTGGTGCGTCTCGTCATGGCGGGGGGCGGGCTGCACGCGGATGATGCGGTCGCCGGTGTCATCGCGGCGCTCCATGTGGATGCCCTCGTCGGATGTGCCGAAGACGCGGTCCTTTCTGGGGGCGGGGGCCTGTGGTGAGGTGTCGCACTGGGCTGGCACAGGCACCATAACAGCCACAAAAAGCACGGCAAAAGCGAGTATGGCAAGGCGCGGTGGAGAAAAGCGCGTGTGCAGCATGAAAAAATCTCCCTTGAATTTCGGCACTGAAAACCATATAAGCGACTCCCGACCAAGGCGGCAAGCCGCTTTCACCGCAAGGAGCACATCCCATGACAGACAGGGCCAAGGCCTATACCGAAGCTGGCGTAAACATTGACGCCGGCAACGAGTTTGTTTCCCGGATCAAATCCATGGTTTCCTCGACCTTTACAGGCGGGGTCGTGACCGATATCGGCGGGTTCGGCGGTCTTTTCAAGCTGGATACCAATTCCATGGAAAATCCCGTTCTCGTAGCCTCCACCGATGGCGTGGGCACCAAGCTCAACCTCGCCTTTCAGTACGACAGGCACGATACAATCGGTATCGACCTTGTGGCAATGAGTGTCAACGACATTCTTGTCCAGGGAGCCAAACCTCTTTTCTTCCTCGACTATTTCGCCACCGGCAAGCTGAATGTCGGCACGGCGGAGAAGGTTGTCGCGGGTATTGTTGATGGCTGCAAGCAGAGCCGCTGTGCACTGCTTGGCGGCGAGACGGCAGAGATGCCGGACTTCTACAAGCCCGGCGAGTACGACCTGTCCGGATTCTGCGTTGGTGTTGTTGATAATGCCAACATTGTGGACGGTTCGTCCATCCGCCCCGGCGACAAAATCATTGGCCTTGGAAGCTCCGGCGTCCATTCCAACGGGTATTCGCTGGTGCGCAAGCTGGCTACGCAGGCCGGCCTGAAGGGTGACGACACCTTCCCCGGCACCGACAGAACCGCTGCGGACGTGCTCCTTGAGCCCACCCGCATCTATGTGGAAACCGTGCGCGGCCTGATGCGCGACATGACCATTAAGGGCATGTGCCACGTTACCGGCGGCGGCTTCTACGACAACATTCCGCGCATTCTGCCGCGCGGGGTGGTGGCTTCCATCGATTTCGACAGCTGGGACATCCTTCCGGTGTTCAACTGGCTGAAGGAAGAGGGGCAGCTGAGCTGGCCCGAAATGTTGCAGATTTTCAACTGCGGTATCGGTTACATCCTCATCGTTTCCGAGGATATAGCCGAGGACGTTGTCAACCGCGCCAAGGGCATGGGCGAAAGCGCCTGGGTCATCGGCGAAATTAAATCGCAAAAAAAGGTTGACAAAGAGCGGGTAATCGTGGATTTTCCGCAAGCGCGCTGAGGGAAAAGCCGTTGAACAACGGTCCTTTAGAACGCTTCTGTGCAGCGCAGGCCAGTAGCTCTAACGGCTAGAGCGGCGGTCTCCAAAACCGCATGTTGGGGGTTCGAATCCCTCCTGGCCTGCCACACACCGCAAGTATAGCCCTTGCTCCTCTGGAGCAAGGGCTTTTTTGCGTCTGGTGCGTGGCGTTCTGCATCTGCGGTGTTGCGTGCGGAGCCGTGATGCGTAGGGTGCACTGCAAGAGTGCCACAGAGGCGTACACGGCTGATTCGCGGGGGCCACAGGCACAGTGCTGTGCAAGGACTGGTTCCTGCTCAGCGTAGTTGTCAGGCGACTGCAAAGCGTAGCAGGGGGCGGCCGCTTTTCGGCGCGCAGAGGCTGGCTGCTGCGTGGGTGGAATTCAGCGTGGCAGGGCAGGTGTAGAAGCGGCAGGGCGGGTATGTGTTGTCCTGCAACGCAGAACGGGCGGCATCCAGTGGATGCCGCCCGTTCTTTTTACGCGTGGTGTGTCCGCCTGCGGCTTAGCCGAGGAACGGATTGAAGTAGCCGAAGTTCAGCCACGGGGCGGCCTTTTTCAGCCGCTTCTTGAAATGCTTAAAGCCCATGTTTGCGCCGGGGGCGTAAGGCAGGGCGATGTCGAGGTAGAGCTCGGGGTCCAGATTAAGATTGCGTAGCTGGATGAAGTCCACCTTGAGGTCGGTCACGAAGTCCTGCAGCATGCCGAGTTCGCCCTCGGTGTCGTTGACGCCGGGGAAGAAGAGGTAGTTCAGGGAGACGAACAGGCCGTTCTTTTTGGCTTCGCGGATGGTCTCCTTCACCTGCTCCAGCCCGTCGTAGCCTGCGGGGCGGTAGTAGGCGTTGTAGAGGCCGGGGTTGGCGCTGTTCATGGACACGCGGATGGAGTTGAGTCCGGCCTTGGCCAGCGGCTCCATGGTCTCGGGGCGGCTGGCGTTGGTGTTGATGTTCACCGTGCCTGTGCCGCCAGCCTTGCGGAAGGCGCGGATAGAATCCTCAATCAGGCGGGCTTCCGTGAGGGGTTCGCCCTCGCAGCCCTGCCCGAAGGAGTAGACCGGGCGCTTTTTCTCGCGGCTGTTGTGCTCCAGCATCACTTCCACCACTTCCTGCGGCTTGGGGCGGAAGGAGATGCGGTTCTGCGGCGAGCAGAAGCCGGAATCCTCGGGCTGGTGGGAAATACAGCCAACGCAGCGGGCGTTGCAGGTCTGGGAGGTGGGCAGCGGCGCTTCAAAGCGCCCAAGGGCGAGGTTCTTGGCCGCCGGGCAGCCAAAGGTCAGCGCGCACCGGGCCAGATGCCCCATCAGGCGGTTGTCCGGATACTTTTTTAGGAGCTTTTGCGCGCCCTTTTCGATGCGCTCGTCCGGGATGCCGGAGAAGACCTGACGCATATCCTCGTCCACTTTTTTGGCGGCCACCCAAAAGCGTCCGTTGGCGTAGCCTACGGCGGCGTAGGCCACCAGCGGCAGGATGGGGGCATCGTCCTGTGTGACGTAGGAGGACACGCCTGTGATGGTGTAGGCCGGGCAGACAAAGGCCGCCACGGCGTTTTCGTCCAGACAGATGGCTTCGCCGGTTTCTTCGTCAAAGCCGACGGCGCTGCGTCCGGGCAGAAGGAAAACGTCGCTGCCCTTGGGCAGGGGGGTGAGTTCATCCGGGCGGGGCAGGGCGAACTCGTCACCGCGGCGGGTCATCATGAGCAGGCCGGGATGGTCGTATATCTGGCCGGATTCGTCGGCGAAGAGCAGACGCGGCCGCACTTTGCTTGAAGCCATGGGCTACTGCACCTCAAAAAGTTATGTGTGGGCCAAAGCCCGTGAAAAAGGGCGAATTCGCCATAGCGAATTCGCCCTCATAGCAGCAATCGAAGCGTAAGAAAATCTTAGCGCTTGGAGAACTGGAAGTTGGCACGTGCACCGCGCTGGCCGTACTTCTTACGTTCCTTGACGCGAGCGTCGCGGGTGATAAGACCAGCTTTCTTGAGCGGGCCGCGGAGTTCGGGATCGAACTCCATCAGCGCACGGGCGATGCCGTGGCGGACGGCCTGTGCCTGACCAGCCTGACCGCCACCAGAAACGTTGACCTTAACGTCGAACTTGCCGATCGTTTTGGTCAGGTTCAGGGGCTGGCGGATGATCATCTGCAGGGTGGCGCGGGGGAAGAAGTCCTCGTAAGGACGTCCATTGACCACAATCTGGCCGCTGCCGTTGTCGTAAAGACGGGTGCGGGCGACGGAGGTCTTCCTTTTACCGGTACCGTAGAAAAATTCGTTGCTCATAATGTATTTCTCCCTCACTGTACCGGACTAAACGTCCAGGGGCTTGGGCTGCTGAGAGGCGTGGGGATGCTCAGAACCAGTGTAGACCTTGAGCTTTTTGAGGATCTGACGACCGAGACGGTTCTTCGGCAGCATGCCGCGAACAGCCTTGATGATGACGTCCTCAGGCTTGGTTTCCAGCATGGTCCGGAGGTTGGCCTCGCGGATGCCGCCCGGGTAGCCAGTGTGACGGTAGTACATCTTCTGGTCCAGCTTGTGACCGGTCACCTTGATCTTCTCGGCATTGACCACAACGATGAAATCACCGCAATCTACGTGAGGCGCAAACTCGGGCTTGTGCTTACCACGCAGGCGGGTGGCAATCTCGGTGGCGAGACGGCCAAGGATTTTGTCTTCGGCGTCCACAACGAACCAGTCGTTGGTGACTTCCTCAGGCTTGGGGCTGTACGTTTTCATTGTAAAATCTCTCCTCGCTCGTGCTGGAACGAAGTGCCATATGTCGTTCTATATCACTGCCGGACGAGAAATGCACCGACAGCGCGACGAAAATTGTAACGGGACGGACAAGGTAACTGAAACCCCTCCGTTTGAAAAGCCCCCACGGCAAAAAAGTGAAAATTCAACGATTCCGGCGCTTGAGCTTTGTTTTCGGGCGACGTATCGTCTTCTTTCCCGCGTCTACAACCCCCTTTGGAGGGATTATGCCAAGCATTCGCAAGAGTCTTTTGCAGTTCGTGTTCTCCGGCGCATACATGAAGCGCTGGAACGACAAGCTCCGCCCCATGAACCTGTGCGAGCTGGATAAGCAGGGGCACAAGATGATGGTGGCGTGGGTGCTGTACGTCCTCAACTCCCGGAATATGCCGCAGGAGGAGCGCATAGCCCTTGGCCTGCGCGTTATCGAGGGCGGATTGATCGATTACCTCTACCGCCTTGTCATAACCGATATCAAGCCGCCCGTCTTCTACAAGATTAAGGCGAATCCCCAGCACTACCGCCAGCTGTCCCTGTGGGTGCTGGAGCAGCTTTCCCCGCGCCTTCAGCCCCTTGGCGGCTCGTTTTGGAAGCGCCTTGAAACCCGCCTGACCACGGAGCGCGACGGGCAGGACCTGGCCGACCGCATCCTTGAGGCCGCGCATCTCTACGCATCCAGCTGGGAGTTTGGCCTTATCCGCGGTCTTGGCACGTGGGATGAGGAAAAGGCGGAGATTGACGAGAACTTTGCCCAAAAGCTGGAGGCGCTGAGCGATCTTGAAGGCGTCAGCGAATTGAGTCAGGGCTTGGGGTTGAACGGCGAATCGCCGGATGCAACAAAGCCCACCCTGTCCCATTTTGCCCACCTGTGCGGGCAGCTTCGCTTTCAGACCAGATGGTCGCAGACCCCGCGCATCCCCGAAACCTCGGTGCTGGGGCACCTGTTTACCGTGGCGGCGTATTCCTACTTTTTCAGCATCGCCTCCGATGCCGGGCGCGCCCAGCGGGTGAACAACTTCTTTGCCGCCCTCTATCACGACCTGCCCGAGGTGCTCACCCGCGATATCATCTCGCCGGTGAAGCAGTCCGTGGAGCCTCTTGCCGACCTCATCAAAGAGTATGAGGACAGCGAGCTGGAGCGCCGCGTGTTTGCCCGGCTGCGCAGTGGGGACTACAGCGATATTGCGGACCGGCTGGAATACTACCTTGGCATCAAGACCGGCTCGGAATTCACCGCCACGGCGTGGGTGGGCGGCAAACCCGTGAGCGTGACGCGCGAGGAATTGGCCCACCAGTACGACAGCGCGGCCTTTGACCCCAAAGACGGCGAAATGATCAAGGTCTGCGACCACCTTGCGGCCTTTGTGGAAGCCTACACCGCCGTGCGAAACGGCATTACCTCCGACCAATTGCAGGAGGCCGTGTGGCGCATCAAGCGGCAGTACGCCTCGGTGAGCCTTGGCGATGGTCTGCATATCGGCGCACTGCTCGCGGACTTTGACTAGCTGTTGGAAGTCCCCGCGCGCGGTGTGTGCGGGTGGGAAGGAGGCGCCCCGCGCGAGTTTGGCGGGGCGGGACAGAGCGCCTGCGCGGCTGGCCGCATTCCCCAAAAGAAACGCCCCGGCGTCGGATGAACCGATGCCGGGGCGTTTGTCTGTGCGAAAAGGGGACGCCGGACTAATAGCCCATAGTGTAGCGGGCGCGGATGTCCTCGATACTGCCATCCTGAATCATGGAAATGATGGCGGGACCGATGGTGCGGGCGGCCTTCTGGTGCTTGGATTTTTTGGACACGGCAAAGTAGACCGGGGCATAGCCCTTGTAGCGGATGCCTGTGCGGGCGACGCGCCGGGCTTCGTCCTGATGTGTGGCCAGCCAGTAGCCGCCTTCGGCCTCGGTGGTGGCTACGGCGTGGACCTGTCTGTGCAGCAGGCGCGAGAAGGCGGTGTCCAGCGAGTTGTAGCGCTTTTTGGCAATGCTTCGGTCCGTGGCGAATGGCTCGAAGGTTTTTTTGCCGCGCTGTACGGCCACATAGTGCCAGCGCAGTTTTTCATACCTCGGATACTGGTCGGCGGTCTTTTTGAGGGCGTAGACCACGTGGTTGCGTCCGGTGAGGTAGGGCGGCGTAATGAGGTCGGCAAAGCGGTCAACGCCGCTTTCCTGCTGGATTTCCAACATCAGGTCCGCCGCGCCCTTGGCGAGCAGGCTGTAGCACTTTTTGCGGGTGGTGTGGGTAAAGCTGAGGTCAACGCCCGCGCGGGATGCGGCCTCGCGCAGGATGTCCACGGCGATGCCCGTGGGCGCGCCGTTTTGTTTCATGCTCCATGGCGCGTCGTCGCTGTAAGCAACGGTGAGGGCGGCCGCATGGGCAGCGCCCGCGCCAAAGATGAGAATCAAAACCAGCAGCAGGGCAGGGGCAATGCGCCGGAGGGTGTGGGGAAGGTGCGTGTGAATGTGGAGCATAGTCTCGGTGGTTGTGCGCCGGATGGTCCGGCTCTGTCGTTGCGTTATGGCGAAAGGCGCGGGGCGCGCCGCAGGGGGGCATGCTCAAAAGCAATCGGGCGGGGAAGAGCCCCGTCCGAAGGGCGCTGCGGAAGAATTGGCAGTGATGCCGAAGCGTTTTGCGCTGCCCCTTGCGGGGGCTGACTGTGCAGTATCTCGGCGTGAAAGACAAGCTGTCTCACGGGGGGCGGGTGGGAATTGTGGGGGCTGGGCGCTTCCAACTGCTGGGGATGCTGTGTAAAATGCCCCCCAACACTTTGCGAAGGAGACGCCAATGACGGAACTCTCACAGGTTTGGTCCAGCGTGTGCCGCGTGCGCGAGCGCGGGCCGCTGGTGCATAATATTACGAATTTTGTGGTGATGAATACCACGGCCAACGCCCTGCTGGCGGTTGGCGCGTCCCCCATCATGGCCCACGCGCCGGAAGAGATGGCGGACCTTGTGGGCATTGTGGATGCGCTGGTGCTGAACATCGGCACCCTGTCGCGTCCGTGGCTGGACAGCATGCAGTGCGCCGGCGAGCAGGCGCTCTCGCGCGGGATTCCCGTGGTGCTGGACCCTGTTGGCGCGGGGGCCTCGCGCCTGCGAACGCAGGCCGCGCGGGAGTTGACCGAACAGGTGCGCCCGGCGGTTTTGCGGGGCAATGCTTCGGAGATTTTGGTTCTGGCGGACGCGCTTGGCGTGCATCCTGCCGGAGCGGAAGAGGGCGCGACCAAGGGCGTGGACAGCACGCAGGAGACCTTGGCGGCGGCTCCCGTGGCCATGGCGCTGGCGCGTCAAACCGGCGCAGTCGTCTGCGTGAGCGGGGAAAAGGACGTCATCACCGATGGCGAGGCCCAGTGCATTGTCCACGGCGGGCACGCACTGATGCCGCGCGTGACGGGCCTTGGGTGCACGGCCACCAGCCTTGTGGGCGCGTATGCGGCCCTTGGCGGAACGCCCCTTGAGGCGGCGGTGGACGCCATGGCGGTGATGAGCACGGCAGGCAGTATGGCCGCCCAGCGCGCCGAAGGCCCGGGCACCATGCAGGTGCACTTTTTGGACGCGCTCTACACCCTCACCGAGGCGGACCTCAGCGCCCATGTGCGGCTGGAGTGGGCATGAGCGCGCGGTACACCTTTGACCTTGGCGTGTATCTGGTGACGGATACGGCGCTATGCGGCGAGCGCGGCGTGGAGCGCACGGTGCGCGAAGCCGTGGCGGGCGGGGCGACCCTTGTTCAACTGCGCGAGAAGCACCTTGGCACGCGCGACTTTGTGGACCGCGCCCGCGCGCTGATGGCCGCCATTGACGGTACGGATGTGCGCCTGCTCATCAACGACCGTGTGGATGTGGCCCTTGCCTGCGGCGCGCATGGCGTGCACGTGGGGCAAAGCGATATGCATGTGGAGGACGTCCGCCGCCTTGTGGGCCCGCGCGCCATCATCGGCCTGTCCGTGGAGACGCTGGACGACGTGCGCGTGGCCGAGACGCTGGACGTGGACTATTACGGCGTCAGCCCCGTGTTTGCCACCCCCACCAAGACCGACACCGCCGCGCCGTGGGGCCTTGAAGGGCTGCGCGGGCTGAAGGCGCAGACGCAGCGGCCTCTCGTTGGCATTGGGGGTATTGATGCCGCCAACGCGGCGGATGTGGTGACAAGCGGCGCGGATGGCGTGGCCGTGGTCTCCGCCATATGCGCCGCGCCTTCACCGCGCGGGGCGGCGGCGGAGCTTGCAGTGACCGTAGCGCAGGCCAAAGCGTCCCGCAGAGGCTAAGGCGTGGACGGTTGGCGAATGCTCCGGGTTGGCACTGCCGCCCCAGAGGAGCATGCAGGGCCTGTTTGCCGCGCCCGGAGGAGGAGAAAATGAGGTTGACAGTCCCGCGATGACGCGCAATATCCCTTCCAAAACGTGAATCTATATCATACCATAGAACTATGCGCCCTCGCCTTGGCGGGGGCGTTATCCTTTGCGGATGCACGCCGTGAATGGATGTGCATAAGGAGATAATCGTGCGCACACAGGTTCTTATCATCGGCGGCGGCGCCACAGGCACCGGCATAGCGAGAGACCTCGCCCTGCGCGGCGTCCACTGCGTGCTGGCCGAGGCGCGGGACATTAACGCCGGGGCCTCCGGCGGCAACCACGGCCTGCTGCACTCCGGCGGCCGCTACGCCTTCACCGACCCCGAGGCCGCCGCGGAATGCCGCGAGGAAGGCAACATCCTCAAGCGGCTGGCCCCCCATTGCATTGAAGAGACGGGCGGCATCTTTGCCGCTGTGGAAGGCGACGACGAAGCCTACGCCGCGGATTTCGGCTCCTACTGCCAGAAGGCCGGCCTCTCGGCCACGGCCCTTGACCCCAAGGACGCCCGCGAAATGGAACCCGTCCTGTCGGAAAAGGTCATTGCCGCATGGCAGGTGGAAGACGCCACCATCGACCCCTTCCGCCTGTCGCTGGACAATATGGCCCACGCTGTCAGCCTTGGTTCGCATTTTTTGCGCCGCACCAAGGTGACGGGCTTTGAGCGCGAGGGCGGGCGCATCACCGCCGCCAACCTTGTGGAAACCCGCACCGGACGCGAACTTCGCGTGGAGGCCGACGTTATCGTCAACGCCGCCGGCGCGTGGTCCGGCGAAGTGGCGGCCATGGCTGGCGGACACATCGAAATGCTGTACGCGCAGGGCACACTGCTCATCACGCACTCGCGCATGTCGCAGCGCGTGCTGAACCGACTGCGCAAGCCCGGCGACGGCGACATTCTCGTTCCCGGCGGCACGGTGTCAATCCTTGGTACCACCTCGGTGCGTGTGGAGAAGCTGGACGACATCCGGCCCACCATCGACGAAGTGGACCGGAACATCGACGAGATGCTCCCCCTTATCCCCTCCCTTGAGACCACCCGCTACGTGCGCGCCTACGCCGGCGTGCGCCCCCTCGTGAAAAGCGGCGGCAGCGGCAGTGACCGTACGGTTAGCCGTGGCTACACCCTGCTGGGGCACGAGGACGAAGGGCTGGACAACTTTATCACCATCACCAGCGGCAAGCTGACCACCTATCGCCTGATGGCCGAGCGCACCGCCGACCTCGTGTGCCAGCGCCTTGGCGTGAACGAGCCGTGCCGGACGCGCACGGAGCCGCTGCCGCAGGCCTCCGCCGCCCGCTGGACCGAGCCGGGCGTGGCGCCGAAGATTTGGCTCAAGGGCCACGAGCGCGACGACCACCTGCTGTGCGAATGCGAGATGGTGCCAAAGTCCGCCGTGGATGAAATCATCGACTCCCTGAACACCGAAAACGGTGTGACGCCGGGGCTGAAGGCCGTTGGCCGTCGCAGCCGTGTGGGCAAGGGCAGCTGTCAGGGCGCCATGTGCGGCCTGCGCCTGACCGGCCACATGTACGACCGCGGCATCTACTCCGGACCGGACGACCTTGACGGGCTGCGCGAGTTCATTGGCGAGCGCTGGCGCGGCAAGCGCTCCATCCTGTGGGGCCCGCAGCTGGCTCAGGCCGAATTGCAGGAGGCTATCCACTGCGGCCTGTTCGATTTGGAACTTCGCACTGAGAAAGGCGCAGGGGAGGAGTAATGCCTGAAGAAAACATTTTGCATTGTGACGTGATGGTCATCGGCCGCGGCATTGCCGGTATGGCCGCCGCCGTCTTTGCCAAACAGCGCGGCCTTCGGGTGGCGCAGGCTGGCGTAACCGGCGAAAGCGTCTACACCAGCGGCGTGATGGACGTTATGGCCGTGCACCCCGTGAGCGAAGGCAAGCTGTGGGACGATCCTTTCGCGGCCATGCGCGCCGTGAGCGAGGACGACCCGCGCCATCCCTATTCCCGCCTCAGCGAGGATGAGGTCCGCGCCGCGTTTGGCGAGTTCCTCGGCTTCTTTGACGAGCGGGGCTTTGCCTACCGCATGGCGGAGTCCGGCAACAGCGACGTGCTCACCGCCATGGGCACCCTCAAGCGCAGCTGGGCCATCCCCGAGACCATGTGGGCCGGCGCCGAAGTGCGCCGCGACAAAAAGCCCTGTCTGTTCATCGGCTTCCGTGGCCTCAAGGGCTTTAGCCCGGACCTGCTCGCGTCCGTGCAGGGCGAAAACTGGCCCGGCCTGCGCGGCGCGGTGGTGGAATTCCCCGGCAGCGCGGAAAAGGGCGAGATTTTCCCCCAGCAGATGGCGCAGGCGCTGGAGTTCTCCCGCAACCGCGAGGAACTGGCCGAGGCCATCCGCCCGCATCTTGGCGACGCGCAGGCCGTGGGCATGCCCGCCATCCTTGGCATCTACCATCCCCATGAGGTGATGGCGGATTTGTCCGAGCGTCTTGGCGTGCCGGTGTTCGAGATTCCGTCCCTGCCGCCCAGCGTGCCGGGGCTTCGCCTGAAGGAAGCCTTTGACAGCCGCATCGTTGATGACGGCGTGTCCCTATTCCGCCAGAAGAAAGTCCTCTCCGTGCGCCACGACGCGGACGCCGACGAATTCGTCATGGAAGTGGGCTTCAATGAGCCGGAGTACACGGTGCACGCGCGCTGTGTGGTCCTTGGCACCGGTCGCTTCCTCGGTGGCGGCCTGTTTGCTGAGCGCCGCAACATCACGGAATCGGTGTTTGGCCTGCCCGTCACCCAGCCGGAAGACCGCCATGCATGGCATGACAAGGACTTCCTGCGCCCCGGCGGCCACGCAGTGAACCGCTGCGGCGTGGAAACCGACGAATGCTTCCGCCCCCTCGGCGAGGACGGCGCGGCGGCCTACGCCAACCTCTACGCCTGCGGCGCCATCCTTGCGCATCAGGACTGGATGCGCGAGAAGTGCGGCTGTGGCCTCGCCATCTCCTCCGCCTACAAGGCGGTGACGGCCATTGCCGACACCCTCGGCGCGGCCCAATAGCCCGAACAGACGACGCAAAGAAAAACGAAAGCCCCGGTTTATGCCGGGGCTTTTTTGTTGGGGAAAACGGGGACGTGCGCGCTACAGGGCGGTGAGTTCCATGTCGCCCCAGACGGTGATGGAGCCGCCGCACTGGGCGAAAACGCCGTCAATGCCGTGCTTGCGCAGGGACTGGGCAATGTCGGTGACGCGTTTGAGGTCGCGCTTGTCCCGGAGGATGTTGCACAGGGCTGTGGCGGCGGCGTCGGCAAGGCTGGCGTTTGCGGAGCGTACGACGACGAGGTCGCCACTGCCGAGGCTGAGGGAGTGCCCGATGGTGGCGGAGGAGGCGCACAGGGACAGCGGAAAGTCGTCCGCGCCAAGGGCGAGGCCAATGCTGGCTTCCCCGCTGGGGTCGGAAAGAATGGCGCAGGTGCGCGGGCGCGATGAGCGCATGTACAGGTCGCCGCCGTTCTCCACAAGAATATCGCGGCTCAGCGGCGCAAGGCGTTCGGCCACCATTTGCGAAACGGTTCCGGCGACGGCGGCCATGGGGCCTACGCCGCACAGGCTGGCCGCGTGGGCCATGCGCTGAATGATGTCCGGCGCGGTCTCCGGCACGGGGACGGGCGTGAGGCTGGCGGCAAAGTCCGGCTGGAGGGTCATCCACGCCTTGAGCTGGCCGCGCAGGTCGTGCACGGCGTCGAGGGCCTGCGGAGCAAGGTCCTGCCCCGCAACGAGAAACAGGTCCGTCTCTTCGACAACGACCTGAAACGCGGCTTCGCCGTCGCGGGCGCGGACGCCGCTGCGGTAGGCGCGGTGGGTGCTGGTATGTCTCGGGCTGGTCATGGGGCGCTAAAAGACCACGACCACGCGGCACTGGTCAAGAACGTTGCCGCCCTTGGCGCTGGCAAGGGAGCGCAGCAGCGCGGCGTCCTGCGCGGAAAGTTCGATGTCTGAGCCGCGCCCGGTGCCGCGCAGGGTCAGGGGCGAGGCCCCGGCGCGGGCGGAGCGCTGGGCCGTGGCGATGTCGCGGTAATAGCGCACGTAGCCGGAATTGACGGCTGTGGTGAAGTCCGTACCCGGTCCCGGGTAGACGACGTTGCCGCCGGAGGTGAGGCGCGGCTTGAGGGAGGGCAAAAAGTCCGTTCCCCGCGCGTCAATGACGATGCCTGTGGCCTGCACGGACCGGGCAATGGATTCGGGCGAGGGCAGGGGAATGGCTCCGGCGCCCGGCGCCGGAGCGTTGGCCGCAAGGCGAGGCGCTGGCGGCGTGGACGGCGCGCTTGGCGTGGCCGGGCCTGCCGCCTGCGAGGGCGCGCGCGGGGCCTTGGGACCGCTGCGGGGGGAGGCTTGCGATGGCGCGGTGGCTTGCTGCTCAAGGGCGCGCAGGCGCTGGGCCATGTCCTCAAGGCGGTGCATGACGCGGTCCTTGCCTGTGGTGCCGTTCGCCGGGGCTGTGGCGGCCTTCTTGGGGACCTGTTGCAGCTGGGATAGAATATCTTGCATGGCGAGGAGTTGATCTTCCAGCGAGCTGAAACGGCGCTCAAGGCGGGCCTCGTCCGGCAGGTTGGTGCTGGGGCGGGCAGTGCCCGGCGCTGCGGCGTGGGCGCCGGGTGCGGCGCTGAGCAGGTCACGGGCGAGGGCGCCGGTGAGGGGCAGGCTGACGGTGACCCGCATACTGCCGTTTGCCCGCTGATTTTCCCGGTCCACCACCGCGCCGCGCAGCAGGCCGGAGATGGTGCTTTTGACGGTGTCGCTGGAGACGATGAGGTTGTCCACCACGGTGCTGGAATCTATACGCACGTTTTTGATGACTTCCAGCAGGTTGCGGCGCGCGTCCAGCACGGCGGCGCGGCGCGCTGCGGCCCGGGCGTGGGACGGGTCCGTTGCCGTATGCGGCGGAATGCCCGTTCCCGTGGCCACCACGCGTTGCCGGTTCCAGTCGATATACCCCATGGTGCCGATGAGTTCCTGCGTTGTGGGGTCCGCAAAGGCCGGGGCGCACAGCGCGGCCAGCAGGAGCGTGGCCAGCACAATGGCGCAAGGGCGCGGAATGGGGGCGTATCGCATGGCGGCGTCCTTATGGTGCTGGTGGCAATGGGGTGCGTTTTTGTTCAAAAGGCTATCCTTGTGTTCGCCAAGAGGGGCTCCAGCGGATCGTGAGTCTTGCCCCGTGCGCGGCGCTGTGTGCATTTGCCCGACGTGTCTCGTGGGGGCGGTTATGGCGCGGGGCAGCCCGATGGGCGGGCGTCCAGCGCGGGGTGGATGATGACGCGGCCAAGAATGGTGCCGCCATCCGGCCCCGCCGCAAAATGGTTGCCTGTCAGGTCCACGGCCACGGGGGTAAAGCTTTGTACGTCAAAGGGTGTGTTGGCGGAAAAACTGGTGCGGACAATGCGCGGGGCGCAGCCTGCGCCTTCCATGACCAGCCCGCCCATGCCGCCGTTGCCGTGGATAAGGGTGCAGGTAATGCTGGGCCGCGCGCCCGCGCCAAGGTGGACACCCGCCTGTGAGGAATCCTCAATGCGCAGTCCCGTGACCTCCGGCGCGCAGTTGCGGACCGTGAGGCCCGTGGCTGCGCCGGTGATGGTGACATGGCTCAGGCTGGAGCGCTGCGCGCCATCAAGGACCACACCGGGCCATGTGCCGGGGCGCGCTGTGGCGGCATTAGGGCCGAGGTGAATAGGTGTACCGGGCGCGCCGTGGCAGACCAGCGAGCCGCCGCGGACGGTCAGCCCGCAGTCCGGAGCAAAGCGCAGAGCCGCGCCGGGACCGATATGCAGTTCACCGCCGGGGATGACTTCCAGCGGCGCACTGACGGTGTAGGGGCCACGTTCAGCGGGTAAAAACAGCATGCCGTCAATCGTGCCGCCAAGGGTGCTGGATGTGGCGGCGGCGTCCACAATGTCCTCACGCGGGGCGGGAACGGCCTTTTCCGCGGGGCTGAATCCGCTGGTGTTGCCCGCGTGGTCGCGGGTTCGTACGCGCAGGAAGACGGGCAGAAAATCCGTCAGGCCGCGCAAGGTGGCCGCGGTGTCCTGCACCGTGGCGCGTTTGGTGAAGCCGGACTGTCCGGCATGGCTGACCCAAATTTCATAGGCGGCGATATCCGGCGCGTCCGGGGCGGTCCACGCAAGGCGCACGCCCTGCGGCATGGAGGCTGCCGTCAGGCGCTGGGGCGCGGGCGGGGGCATGGTGTCGATGGTGATGGGCGCTGGAGCCACGGCCTCGGCGCGTGCTCCGGTATCCGCCAGCAGAAAACCGCGTGGCCGCAGGCGTGTGGTCTGCGTCTGCGGGGTGGGCACCCATGTGCCTTCGTAAATTTCCAGCTGGTCGATGCGGGCGAGGGTGTCCGCCAGCACCTCCGGCGAGGGCGCAAGGCCTGCGGCGGCGTAGCGGTCGCGCACGGTGGCGAGGAGTTGTCCGCGCAGGTCGGCCTTCACGGCTTGCGGCACCGGCGCCATGGCAATGGCCGGGCCGTCTGGCGTCATGCGGGCGTAGGCGCTGCATCCGGGCGCGCCCGCCATGCGCAGGGGCACAATGTCGCCCTCGCGAAAGGCGCGGCGGTTTCCTGCAATGGCAAAGAGGTCAATGCGCGGCGGCGCGGCGTCCACGGCAAGGCGCTGGGTGGGCGTGGCGATGGTGGCGGCCATCTCGCGGAACAGCTCGTCGGTTTCGCGCAGCAGTTGCACATCACGCAGGTTCCACAGGGATGAAAAAGCCCCCATGGCAAGCCCAATGGGCGAGATGGACACCCCGCCGCCATACTCGCGGCTGACGTGCTCCGCCCGCCACAGCAGTGCGCCGTCGGACAGGCGCACCATGCGCGCCGTGCACCCGACGGACACCTGCGAAACAAGGCCCGCGTAGGCGCGGTCAAAATGCGTGACCGTACCGAGGATGACGGCGTCTACGCCGAGGGCGTTTTTGAGGCGGGCGGGATTGTCACCAAGGGCGCGGTGCACGGCCTCCGCCGTATGCAGGCCCGCGCGGGTGAGGGCGGCGTCCGTGTCGAGGAGCTCCATATCCTTGTAGGGCAGGGCCGCAAAGTGGCGGTACATGCCGCGCCGCACAATGGCGCGTGGGTCCTCCTGCGCGGGCAGGGTCCGCCATGCGTCGTCCGCACCCGTGAAAGGCAGCACGGCTACGGTGCGCGGCGGGGCGGTCAGGAGCGCGTCTGTGTTTTCGTATTCGCCGTTGAACACGGTGTAGGGCGCTTCGGAGACAGGACCGGACGCCTGCGGGGCGCGGCGCTGGCCGCCACACGCCGCAAGGGCGCAGACCATGGCGAGAACAAGGCTGAAAAGCGTGATGCGCTGACGGAACATGGGGTGGCGACTCCGGTGTCCTTGGTGGTTGGCATCGGGGGTGATGCCCTGCGGGGCATGATGCAAAAGCCGTCCCTGATCGCAGGAAAGTATGCCACGTCAGGCCCGTAGGGTGCAACGCATACTGCGCGCGATGGGGCGCGCGGCGCTGCGCCCCGTCCTGCGCGGGAAAATTGACGGCTGGCGGCGCATGGGCAGCGCTAAAGAAAAACGCCGCGCCCAAGTGCTGGGCGCGGCGGAACGCATCAGGCGAGCAGTTCGTCCACAAGGTCCAGATAGGGCGGCAAGCCCGCCTTGACCTCCTCCGGCCAGACAAAGGCGTCCGGGCGGGGGCTGTCCGCGGCGCGGTCTAACATGGCGGCAAGGCCTTCATGGTCGGCGGAGTCCTCCAGAATACGGTCCTCGGTGAGGAAGAAGCTGGAGCCGTTGTCGCGGGTGGAGATAACGCGCGCGCCGCTGGCAAGGGCCTCCAGCACGGCGTTGGAGCATGTGTCGTAAAAGGACGGCAGGCAAAAGATGTCGCTGGCCCGGTACAGGCCGGGCATGTCCTCCACGCGGCCCAAAAAATGGATGCGCTCCGCAACGCCAAGGGACTCGGCCAGCGCGCCAAAGCGCCCCGGATTGCGCCCGCCCGCCACAAACAGCTTAAAGTGCGGCGGCAGCATGGACAGCGCCCGCGTCAGGGTGCCAAGGCCCTTGAGGGCGAAATTCGTTCCGGCAAAGGAGATGGCGATATCCTGCGGGGCAAGGCCGTACTCCTTACGCAGGGCGGCGCGCTCATCTTCTGTGGGGGCGTTGAAGCGTGAGAGGTCAGGCTTGTTGTAGATAATGCGCAGGTCGCGCTGGCTCAGCCCGGGGTGCGCCTCAAGAAGCCAGTCGCGCACGCGGTGGGACACCGTAACGCACACGCGCTGGTTCTGCAGGGCTGTGGATTCCAGCTGGCGGATAAGCGCGTTGGCCGGGGCAAGGCGGCGGCGCGCCATCTTCCACGTGCGGGGGAATCCGGCCTCCCATGCGCGCTGGGACAGCCGCCAAAACACGGACAGCGGCCCGCCGCTCATACGCAGGACGTCCTGCGCGATGGTTTTGCCCATGGAGAAGGACAGGTCATAGCCGCGCCGGGTTCTGGCGCGCTCCGCCGCGTAGGCGTACCATGCAATCTTGCAGGCGCGCGTGAGCGGCGGACGCCCGACGATGACGGGGGTCACGCCCTCCGGCGCGGGCACTTCCTGCCGCGCGCAGATGAAGTCCACCGCGTAGCCGCGCTGGGCAAGGGTGGTGGCAAGGCGCAGGGAAAAGCCCTCCGCGCCGCCGTAGGACGACAGCTTGGGCAGCATGACGGCAATGCGCGCGCTCATGACTGCTCCCCGTACACGGCAAGGGTCTGCTGGAGAAAATCATCCCCGGACAGCGTGGCGATGCGCGCGTTTTGCGCGGCGCGCAGCTTCAGCAGAAACTCCGGCGTGGTGGCCGTCAGGGTGAGGATGGTAGCCAGCCCCTTCACGTCCGCAGAGGGGAACAGAGCCTCCGGGGTGAGCAGGTCGGGCATGACGCCAACGGGCGTACTGACCAGCGGGATACCGCAGGACATGAACTCCAGCGCGGCGCGGGCGATGGTTTCGGACCATTTGGAGGCGATAACGCCAACATCGCAGGCGCTGATGCAGGCGGCCACGTCTGGGCAGTGTCCGGTGATGACCGTGATGTCGTCCACTCCGGCGTCGGCAATCCACTGGCGGACCTCGGCCTCTGTGGTGGCGGTCTCGAAGCCGATAAGCATCAGGCGCACGGCGCTGACGCCGTTGCCGCGCATGGTGGCCACGGCCTGAATCAGCTCGCGCTGGCCCTTAACCTCGTCAAAGCGGCCCAGCAGGCCCACCACGTGGTGGCTGTCGTCAAAGCCGTAGTGCTTGCGCACGGCGTCGCGCCCGGACTGCGTGAAGGCGAACTTCTCGCGGTCCACACCGCCAAGGATGCAATGCAATCGCGCGGTGTTGATGCCGAATACATCGCGGAAATGGGAGTACATGACGGAGTTTGTGGCGATGACCGCGTCGGCGCAGGAGCCGTGAAGCCAGCGGTTTGGCGCGTTGTCCTTCGGCAGGCGCTGGTCGCCGCGCGTGCGGATAAGGCGGAAGCCGCCGCCCAGCATTTTCCACAGGCCCCACAGCACAAAGGATTCCCCGCGGTGGCAGTTGACCACGTCCGGCTTGAAGGAGCGGACAAGGCGGCCAAGGCGCGCGATAACGCGCAGGATGGTGCAGGGATTTTTGCTGTTGAGGGGGAGGGTTTGCACGTTGAGGCCCCAGGCGAGGGCTTTGTCGTGCGTTTCCGTCCCTTCGAGGGCGACGACGAGCACGTCGTGCCCGGCGTCCTGCAGCAGGCGGCTGAGGAACAGGGCATACCATGAGGTGGCGTTGAACCACCGGACGTTGACCACTTGAATGATGCGCATGTGGCCTAGTACGGATATTGCACAGGAATTGCAAGATGCTGCGTAGCCTCTTTTGCGGCGTCGGCCTTTTGGCGGCGGGCGCAGGGCAGGCGGCACGCGGCGGCAAGGCCCACATGGGGCGGATTGCCGCGTTCTCCCCGGCCGCGCCTGTGCGTTGTGCAGGGCCGGGAAGGGCCGGACAGGCGGTAGGATTTGCCTGTTCCGGGTGCGGAAAAAAAGGGCGCACAGGCGAAAAATGCCCGCGCGCCCCAGAACGCTGTGAAGGAGAGCCGCCACGCATGGCGGCGCTGGCCGGTTAGGCCAAGGTTTCCTTCTTTGTTACGGCTTCGGACTTGATGCGGTCGAGCAGTTCAGACAGAGTGGCCTTGACGTTCTCGCGGAAGTCGCCGGCCACAATGATGAACAGGGCGTCGTCGCCGGGCTTCATCATGCCGGAGTTGCCCTTGGCGATGCAGCGCCAGATGCCGGGCTTTTGCTGGTATTCGGCGCACAGGGCGTCAACTTTGTCCTGATCGGTGGTGATTTCCACACCCGTCACCACAGCCCCGTTCGACACACGGGAGGTGGCGCGCACAATGCCGTTGTGGCACAGCACCATGCCGACGTTTTTGGTGAATTCAGGGTCCTTTTTCAGTTCTGCTATAGTCTTGGAAAGGTCCATTTGTACTATCCTGTTGCGTTAGAGGATTTGAAAAGTGGCAATGCACAAGTTTTCGACACTGCTCAAGGACCAACCGTCCATTCATGAATCACGCATGTCCTCCAAGGGCTATGCGGTGTGGATGGTGTGGTCTGGAGAGCTGTCCAGCGCCATACCTTCCACCTTCCGCGACTTTGGCGGAATGGAAGTCTCCACGGCGGAAAACCAGTCGTTGTGGTTCTTCTTTACCACCGACGTTTTTCTTGCCATGGGGCGGCTTCAGGTCTGGGCCACGCTGAACGTTCTGCCTGTGTTCATTCAGGTGATGCCCACCTCGATGCAGGTAGGATTCCAGCTTGAGCAGGCGCTGTCAATTCCTTCGGACCTTTTTGGTCAACAAACGATGCCCCCGGACGATTTTCAGGTGCTGGTGCACCCGGACTTGCGCGCCGTGGTGGAGAGCATCCCCGGCATAACGCTGGAGGATTACGACAGAAATATCACCGGCATGGCCGCCGCCTCGTGGAAGCTCTTGCACGGTGACCCGCGCATTGGGTTCAAGTCGTCCCTTGGGTGGTATTTTATCCTGAAGCCCCTTGGCAATCCACAGGATAAAAAGTTCATGGAGGGCTGGCGCGCCTACTTCGCGGAGGTGGAGGGCATCCTCAAGCGCCTGAAGCTCAAGTATATCATCAAGGACGAGTTCCTCATCTTCTCGCTGGAGAATTTCGGCGCGCTCAAGACCTGGTGCAAGGAGATTCTCAATCTCGTGCAGCAGGTCAAAAGCAATGACGACCTTGCCTATTGGCCCACGGTTATGGCCGCAGTGGATAAGGCCGGGTACCAGTTCAATGAGGAACTGCCCAAAAAGGTGGCGGTGGACTGGGACAAGATGGCCCCGGATTTTCCGCACATGAGCTACGCCACCGCCTTTATGTTGGGCGAGCCGTTCAAGATTAAGGACGTCAGCTACAGCTTTGAGCGCAGCCGGTTTTCGGATTGGTGCTATGTGCACATGCTTACCGACGGCGAGGAGGGCGCAAGTGGTTCCCTCCCCATGGTCATGCCCGTAGGTATGTTGGCGGGCGAGGAGCATCCGTGCTTCTACTGCGGCATGCGCAACCACACCGAGGCCGAGTGCCCCAGCAAGTCGCTGGTGAGCATGGACGCGGAGGTGTGGAAGGTTCTCGCGCACATGGACCTTGACGAAATGAACGAAGCCCTTGCGCAGGCCGGGTCGCAGATTAAGGACGATGCGGTGGCCATGCTGCCGCAGTTGCTCAATGGCAAGGATGCGGCCTCGCACGTGACCAAGGTCATTTACGAGATGCACGCCCCCTCGCAACTGCGCATGGTGCCGCTTATATGGCGTAGCCTCGGCAAGGAACTGCCAAGCGGGCTGAACAAGCTGGCCCCGCCCGAAAGCACCACGCCCATCCGCGCCCTGACCCTGCTGCAGGAGGGGGACGCGGCGCAGGCCGAGCGAATGGCCAAGGAAGGGGCGCTGCGCAATCCGCGCGATTATCAGTACCGGACTCTGCAAGGCTTTCTTGCGCTGGAGCGCGGCGAGATAGAGCGCGCCATCAGCTTTTGGAAGGATGCCGAACTGCTGGGCGAGACCTCCCTCCAGTATGCCTACCACAAGTATTTGCAGGGACGCGGCTATGAGGTGCTGGGCAACTTTGACAAGGCCATGGCCCTGTACAAGGAAGCCGGGGCCATGTGCCCCAAGTGGGTGGAACTGCGCTACAGGCAGAGCGCCTGCTTGGTGAAAATGGGCTTTTCGGAGCACGTTGTGGGCCTGCTGGACGACATGGTGGACGAGAGCCCGCACATCTTCAACCGCATCCTTGTGGACCCGGAGATGGAGCGCGGGCACGTACAGATTATGTCCAGCCTGTGGGACCGCTGGGTCATGGCCGAGGAAGGAGCCAAGGACGCCCTTGAAAAGCTGAGCCAGCTTTCCGAGGAGTTGGATGACTGGTTTGGCAAGGACAAGGACTTCAACAAGGAAATGCAGCACCAGACCTCGGTGCTCATGGAGCTTGACGGCACCAACAACTTTGTCGTGTTCACCCGCATCATCAAGGGCCGCATGCAGTTGGCGCGCAAGCTCAAGAATAAAATCAATGCGGAGATCAAGTTCCTTGAAAAGCAGGGGAAGACATTTCGTGAACGGCTGAAGACCATCAATGATGAGATTTCATGGTTCCCGTTCCCCCGCGCCCTGCGTGAGTTTAACAAGGACTTCAACTTTTGCGTGACCAAGCTGAACTGGATTCACCAGCAGCACTTTCAGGTGGCGCGCAACTTCCGCAAGAGCCATGAGTATCTGGACGAGGTGGAGCAGAAGCTGAACCGGCTGGGCATGCGTCTTGTCACCCTGAAAATTGTGCGCGACTCCACACTGTTCGCCCTTATTTTGAGCAAGGGCTTTATGTGGCTGGAAATCATATGCCTCGGTCTGGCACTTATTCTGGTGCCTGCGGCGGTATATGTGGCGGAAGTGCAAGATATGAACTGGCTGCGCGAGCTTATTCAGGGGCAGCGCTGGGCCTTGCAGAAAGGGCTGGTGATTATTCTGTCCGTTGTGGCGCTCATCCTCGCCACCTTGCGCACGGCCATTATCTTTGAGAAGCGCAAGAAAGAACTCTTTGAGCGCGCCAAGGGGCAAACCTGACCCCGTGGCCGAAATGGCTATAATGGCGCGTCTGCGTCACGCGTACTGCGTCTTCTGCGCCGTCCTTTGGGGCGGCGCTTTTTTTGCTCCGCAGGGTTAAGGGCCGAGGGCCCTTAACGATCCCATTTATACGCCAGTAATGCGTCCCGGACACACGGCCTCTATCCGGCCCAAGCAACGGCGGCATATCTACGCGGGCAACCGTCCACACATGAGGTAAAGCCCATCCATCCCATTTTCGGGCTGGCTTCCAGCTCGAAAATATCGGGATTCTTAAGGGGCCGCGCCCCTTAAGCCAGCGGAGCTAACCTCTTGAACCCAGCGTTACGACCACGTCGTGAACGCCGCTCACGCTGGCGGGCGTAGGGCGCAAAAAAAGGCGGAAGCAAAAGCTTCCGCCTTATAAGGCCAAATCGATGTGTCGATTTAGACGCAGCCGGTGGGCTTGGGCAGGCCGGCCATCTTACAGGCTCCCTTACCGGGTCCGGAGGGGAACAGCTCGTAGATGTGCTTCAGCTTGAAGCCAGTCACCTTGGAGAGAATGCGGACCATCGGGGCGATGCCGTTCTTCTTGTAGTAGTCCTGCAGGAAGTCGATGACCTTCTGGTGCTCGTCGGTGAGGTCTTTGATGCCCTCGGATTCCTTAACGTACTCAACCCACTCGGGGCTCCAGTCTTCAAAACGCTGAAGGAAACCGTCTTCGTCGACTTCGAAGTTTTTACCCTGGAATTCAACAGTAGCCATGTTTCGTCCTCCTTAGGATGGTTACGAACGATAACCGTTCCTGCGCATCTCCTCGAATCAAGCGGAAGAGGGAGATGCACGCCTATAGTAAGCAGCGATCCGCTGCTCAACTGCTAGATAAACGGCGTTTAGCCGTGCGTAAAACTCGGCGGAGTCTACGACCACGCATTCTTTTTTGTCAATCCTTTTCGGACACAAATCGAGTTGAACTCTGCATGGTTGTAGGTCCCAAAAGTCTGCTTACCCACCAGTGAGAATCTCGTCAAGATGGGTTTTGGCAAACTCCAGCTGGGGGTCCAGTTCAAGGGCGCTGGCAAGGCAATGGATCGCCTCGTCGGTGCTGCCGAGATTTTTGTAACAAATGCCAAGATTTGCAAGGTCCATCGCCGAGCCGCTGTCCAGATCAAGGGCGGCCTTAAAGTCCGAAATGGCGTCGGCGTAGGCCTCGCGCTTAAAGCGCGTAACGCCGCGAAGGTTGAAGTATTCCTTCACCTCCGGGCAGTGCTCAATGGCGCGGTCCAGATGCGGCTCCGCGCCGGAGAAGTCACCGGACTGCGTGAGGGCGTAGGCCTGATAGAAGGCCGCAAGGCCCTTGTCGTCCGCGCTGTGTTGGCGCGGTTCGGCTTCGGCAAACAGCGTGGCTGCGCCGTCCGTGTCGCCCATGCGCAGGCGGATGAGTGCCTCAAAAAACGGCAGAAAATGTGCACCGGGGTACACGGCTTCCAGCACGGCCAGTCCGGCGAGGGCGTCATCCAGCTCCGCGTCCTCGGCAAGGATGCGGCCCACGAACAGGCCAATGCTGGCCTCGGGCGTGCGCTCGCGAAACAGGAAGCCGGGCACGAAGCTGTAGTTGGTGGGAATGCCGAGAGTCTCCTGCTGAGTGGACACGCTGTACAGGGGATGGCCCTTGGCCTTCAGCCCCGCGCACAGGTTTTTCAGCTCTGTGGCGATGTCGTCGGCCTCGATGCTGGGCAGGTCGGACAGGGGAATGGTCTCCCCGGCGGTGATATGCGCGGTGTCCTCAATGCGGAGGTATTTCGGCAGGCCGGATGCCTCGTAGTTGGCGCCGGTCTCAAAGTCGCCGGCCAGTTGGGCGACCTCGGTCAGGGCGCGGATGGCGGCCTTGGCCGGGGAGGCCGCGGTGCCGGCGGTGTAGACAATCTCGCTGGAGTCCGGGAAGGATTTGGGATCGTAGGCCAGTGCGGCTACGGTGGGCACGGGCATGCCAAAACTCATATCCTTGAGCCAGAACGCGATGCCATTGTCACGGAAGGCCGCAACAAGCTCGGCCAACACGGGATCATCCGAGGAGTCCGGATCAATGGTGGCCATGGTGGGGGCGCTGCGGTCCGCGATGGTGCAGACGTGGCGCTCCACCAGTTCGCAGCCGCCCTGCAGGATGGACTCGGCAAAGGTGTTGCCCGCGCTGGAGCCGTTGAACTCGTTGAGCTTTTTGAACCAGTCGAGCGGGACGTAGACCTCGCGGCCATCCAGAACGTCCGTGGCCGGGTAGAAGCGCCAGCGCACAAGGTCCATCACGGTGCGCGCGTCGTCCGGGCTGATGCTGTCCCCGGCGGAGGCGATGAGTTCCTCAATCGGAATGACCTGACCGGGCCACTTGGCTTCGGCTTCGGACAGGGTGAGCTTTTCGAATTGCTCGTCGTTATTCCAGAAGGAGAAGAAGCTGTAGCGCTCCGTGAGTTCCATCAGCGCCGAGGCCTCGGCCTGAATGGGGGATGCGCCTTTGCCCATCTGCTTGCGCGTGGGCATGACGCCGCGCGCGGCGTCGCCGCACAGGCTCATATAGACGGGAATGCCAAGGCGGCCGGTGTCGATGCGCCGGACCTCGGCCAGAATATCCGCACCAAAAGCGCCGAGGCGCTCCTTCACGCGGGAGACGGTTTCTTCGGGCGGGCAGGCTTTGTCCTGCTCGCGGGAATAGGCCTTGGGGCAGCTGGTGATATCAATCATGGGCGTCAACCGACCTGTTTGCGCGGTTTAAAGCGGTGGATGGAGCACAGGTGCTTTTCATCCTCGCCGTTTTCTCCGGTCATCTTGCAGCCAACGGTTTTTTCCGCGGAGTGGAATTCCTTGTCGGCCAGCTTGAAGAAGCGCACGGACTTGCGGTTAAAGCTCCGGCTGAGGATGACCTCGGCCTGCGCGGTGGGCGCGATGTGGGCTTGCATGAATTTCACCAGCCCGCGGTGGAGCTTTTCGACGTAGAGCACCTCGGACCCGACGATGTAGTCGAAGCGCTTGCCGAGCCTGTCCGTGGAAAAATCCGCGTACTGTACGTTGACGCGGTCCGCAAGCCCGTTTTTCAGGGCGTTGATGCGGGCAAAGAGCAAGGCGTCGGGCGAAATGTCGGTAATGGTGGTGGAAAATCCGCACTTTGCGGCAAAAAGACCGCAGATGCCAACGCCGCCGCCAATTTCCAAAAGTTCTGCGCCTTCGTCACAGGGCAGGGTGCAGATGAAGTGCGACAGCAGCATGGACGCGGGCCACACCTTGGCCCAGAAGGGCAGGTCCAGTCCGTCCTTGGGTGCGGCGCTGGAGATGCGTTCCACATATTCGGCCATATTGGCGATTTGCAGGATATCAAGGGTGTGGTTTCCGGCGGACACGGGCTCGAAACGGACCTCGTAGCGCTGGCTCGCGATGTCGAGCAGTTCCTCGAGGGACGCGTCCGGGGAGAAGGGGAGGGAGCTGGGCATTCGGCCTCCTTAATCTGGCTGGGGCAGGCGCGGCGTGCGCCCGCCGTGAAGGCAAAAAAAAAGCCGGCCCAAAAAGGCCGGCTTTTATGATCGGTGGAGCGGGAGACGGGATTTGAACCCGCGACTTCAACCTTGGCAAGGTTGCACTCTACCACTGAGTTACTCCCGCGAAATGTTGGAGGCGGCATCCGGATTTGAACCGGAGAATGGAGGTTTTGCAGACCTCTGCCTTACCACTTGGCTATGCCGCCTCATCAACCGAGGAGTTAGCGTATAGTCCGTGTAAAAGCATCAGTCAATGCCTTTTTTCTCCGGCGTGAAGAACGCCAACCCCGGTGAGGAGCCTACCCCGGGCCGCGCTGCATGGCAAGGGTGTCATGCGCCCGGTTGGGGCGGTGAAACATCGTGTTACCGATGTTGGTGTTTTCGGTGGAGCGGGAGACGGGATTTGAACCCGCGACTTCAACCTTGGCAAGGTTGCACTCTACCACTGAGTTACTCCCGCTCGTTTGAAAGAGCCGCCGTCGTTGCGGTGAGGAGGTGTCTATGCAAACTCGGGACTGCTGTCAACAGGGAATTTTCAAAAAGTTCATTTTTCCTGTGATTTTTCCCAGACAAGGCCGCGCACTCCGCCGAGGCGTTTGAAGGGTCTGCCCGCCTCTATGCCGCGGAAGGCGTCCTCGGTGTTTTCCACCACAGCCCCGGCAATGGCGCTGACGCCCATATCAAATAATACGGGCGAAAAGGGCGTGCTGGGGCCAAGCAACAATATATAGGCGTCCGGGCGGCAGTGGGCCAGCAGTTCCGGCAGCGTTCCATTGAGGAGCGTGGTGCCGGTAATGGCCACGCAGTCCGCCTGCGGCAGAACCGTGGGCGCGGCTGTGGCGGGCAGGTCACCGGGGCGCGGGGACAGCTCAAGGACGGAGAAGGCGGCAAAGAGACCATCCTCCTGAGCCATGCGCTCCACAAAGGGGAAATGTCCCACGACGGCAACGCGCCGTCCACGCCCGTGTTCGCGGATGAGGTCCTGCCCTTTGCGCCGGCTGGAGGCCTGCGGCACGGGCAGCAGGGCGTTTACCGCCGCGAGGGCGAGGGAGCGGTATTGTGGATGGGGCAGGTCCGCCTGCGGCGTGGCAAGGTGGGCGGCCATGGCGTGGAGCGTGCCCGGCAGGGCGTCCGGCAGGGGCGCAAGGGAGGCGGCCCCGCCCGGGGCGTGATGGTCCACGCGTGAGGCAATGCCAGCCCGGCGGCCCAAAACCCCCACCATGTGGGACCCGATGACGGACCGGGCGAGCGGAGCATCGGGCTCGGCCGTGGCGGAAGCGACAATTTGATCAAGAAAATGGGTGTTCATTCTTGCATTCTCCGGAGCAGAAAGTAATATCTGTAACGATTGGACATACGTCTGCCCACACGGGATTGCAAGGTGGCGCGCGTCGCGGCCTGGGGGGACGAACCCGCGAAATGCGTCATCAATGCTTTACTTTTCATTGCTTCCTGTTATATGCACTCGTCTTCAATCCCGCACGTTCCGCATCGGAACCGCCAGTGGACAGCCAAGCTCGGAGGGTTGATCATGGATCAGAAAGATATCGAGATGTTCCGCACCCGGCTCAATCAAATGCTGGATGACATCCTGCGCAAGGGTGAGGAAACCATAGTCGACATGACGGACGAACATGAAAGCTATGCGGACCCGGCAGACCGCGCCACTGCGGAATCCGACCGCTCGTTTACCCTGCGCCTTCGCGACCGCGAACGCAAACTCATCAAAAAGATCCAGGCGGCTATTGGACGCATTGAGGACGGTACCTTCGGTGAATGCGAGGAATGCGGCGAGGAAATCGGCGTACCCCGCTTGAAGGCCCGCCCCGTGACCACGCTGTGCATTAATTGCAAGAGCCGTCAGGAAGAAGAGGAAAAAGTGCGCGGGGATTAAGCCCTTAGTCCCCGGGCTGTGCGCGGGCACGACACCCGCGCGTCATTCATATGGAAGCAAATTTCTTCCGGTGCCTCGCGCCCCGGTTGGGGGAGACCCTCGCCGGACGACGCATCGACCGTATCTTTAACCCCGCGCCGGGGGTGTGGACCTTTAAGGCCCGCTCTGGCGCGGGGTCCTATCTTGTTTTCAGGGCGTCCAAAAAGGGCGGCCTGCTCTTTATTTCCAAGGAAAAACCAGCAAATCCGCCCCAGCCTACGGCCATCTGCATGTGGATGCGCAAGCGACTGGAGGGGCGCAGGCTTCTTGACGCCTGTGTTGATTGGCAACAGCGCAGCATCGCGTGGGAGCTGTCTCCCGGCGAAGGGCGCTATTTGCTGCTCAATGTGGAAAAGGAACCCGCCCTCGTGGACGAGCTTCCCGCTGCCTTTGGCGATGAGGCCCCGTGGCCGGACCCGCAGCGCGTGCTGACAGACCGCGACGTCTGGCGCGAGCATCCGCAGATTTCCCCGGCCCTGCGCCGCACCATTGGCGCACTGTCCGAAGCCCGCGCCGCCGCCATGATTGGCGCGCTGGAGCGCGGCGGATGCGGTCAGTTCTTCGTCTATCCTAAGGGCGAGAACACGCGCGGCGGCGAGGCGCTGGTCTGGCGTTTGCCCGAGCCTTTGCATGCCGGGCGCGAGGAGCAGGTGTGTGACGACGTGCTCACGGCCGCGGACCTGTGGGGGCGGACGGAACTTTTTCCCGAACTTGCCCGGTTGGCCGTTGCCGGTGAGCTGGAGCGCATCAAGGCCCAGCGCCGCAAGCTCAAGCGTTCGCTGAAGAAGCTGGACGCGGAGGAAGACCGTATGCGCGGTTTTGTGGCCAAGGCGGAGCAGGGGCAGCTGCTGCAGGGCTGGCTCTATATGTTTGACAAGGACGAAAAACGTTCCTACGTGGACCTGCCGGATGCCACGGGCGAGGACGTCCGCATCCAACTGGACCCGCGCCGCACTGTGCGGGAAAACATGGACCGGTTTTTCAAGCTGGCCGCCAAAGGCCGGCGCGGCCTCGGCTTTGCCGTGGAGCGCCGCAAGGCTCTTGAGGGCGAGCTTCAGGCGCTGGATGGCACATCCGCCGCCGTGCAGGAGGGCAAGCAGGCCCCACGCACCACAGGCGAGCGCGAAGTGCGCGGGCGGTTGCAGGGCCTCCAGGTTGCGGCGTTTCGCACCTCGGATGGCTTTACGGTGTACCGGGGCAAGAGCGCCAAGGGCAATCATGAGATTCTGTCCCGCCTCGCCAGTCCTTTTGATTTATGGTTCCATGCCGCCAACGGCCCCGGCGCGCACGCCGTACTCAAGCGCGATTATCCCGATCAGGACGTGCCGGATTCCAGCCTTGCCGAGGCCGCCGCGCTTGCCGGGCTGAAAAGCCACTACGGCAGTGCCGGAAAGGCCGAGGTCATGTGCGCCCTCGTGAAGTACGTGCGCAAGACCAAGGGTGCGGCCCTTGGGCAGGTCGCCGTGGACCGTGTGGAGCATACGCTGCATGTGGACCTTGACCCCACCATACAGGACGACCTCTTCGTCTGCTGAATGACTGGACAAATTCCCCGGTTGGACGGGGCCGGACAAAAAGGGTATCGTGTTTGCTCGCTTTGAGCATAACGGCCCGAAAAGATAGGATTTTATGCCAAAAGCACAGTGTGTGGAAAAGGCGCTGGAGTTCGACGAGCTTGAGCTTGCGCGCGAGCTGTTCGGCCCGCAGGACGCCAACCTTGCGGCGGTGGCCCAGAAGACCGGTGTGCGCGTGGAATCGCGTGGCAACCGCGTGCTTCTGCGTGGAGAGGACGATGAAATGGTGGCCTTTGCCGCCAACGCTCTCATCCAGATGTACGACCACCTGCGCGCCGGGAACCGCCTGTTTCCGGATGATGTGGACTGCGCCCTCGGCATTCTTGGCCGCGAACCGTCCGCCAATATAAAGGATGTGTTCGACGGCGAAGTGTTCGTGGTGACGCCGCGAAAGCGCATCACCCCGCGCACGCTGACCCAGCGCGACTATCTGCAGGCCATTCGTGAAAACGACATGACCTTCGGCATTGGCCCCGCCGGCACCGGCAAGACCTATCTTGCTGTGGCCATGGCTGTGGGCAGTCTGGTCCGCAAGGAAGTCAAACGCATTATTTTGACCCGCCCGGCTGTGGAAGCCGGGGAGAAGCTGGGCTTTTTGCCCGGCGACCTCGTGGAGAAAATCGACCCCTACCTGCGACCGCTGTACGACGCACTCCACGACCTCTACGATTTCGGCAAGGTACAGGAGATGATGGAGCAGGGCATCATCGAGATTGCGCCGCTGGCCTTTATGCGAGGCCGCACGCTTAACGACGCGTTTATCATCCTGGATGAAGCGCAGAACACCACGCCGGAACAGATGAAGATGTTCCTCACCCGCCTCGGCTTCGGCTCCCGCGCCGTTGTAACGGGCGACGTCACGCAGATAGACCTGCCCGGCCATGCCGAGTCCGGTCTTATCAATGCCACGCGTTGTCTGGCCGATGTGGAGGGCATCTCTTTTGTCCATTTCCATGACGGTGACGTCATAAGACACCCGCTCGTGGGAAGGATAGTGCAAGCCTATGAACGCCATAAAAAATCAGAAAAAGAAAAGCGCCGCTAAGCGCAAGAAGGGGACACCCCCTTCTTGGACGGCGCGGTTTATCCCGTCGTTTTCCGGTGCGGATGGCGGCGTGCTTGGCACGCTGTTTCTGCTTTTGGTCCTGTTGGTCCTCAGCGCGCTGGCCGGTGCGGATTTTTCCTCCGGTCCCCGCCTGTACCTTGAGGGCGAAATTGCAGACCGCGACATCATGGCCGACCGGGAGTTCCTTGTAGAGAACACCCGCGCCACACGCATCAAGCGCAAGCAGGCCGCCGCAGCCCAGCCGCAGGTTTTTGACCTGACGGACGACTCCTACGAGCAGCTGGAGCAGGACGTGTATCAGGTCTTCGAGACCCTGAACACGGCCCCCGTTGCCGAGCTGGAGGACGTGCGCTGGAGCATTGCCGAGGACCTGAACGCGGAAATTGGCGTCTCCACCTTTCAGCGCTGGCGGCGCGAGGATTTCCAAAACCTCGTGCTTGGCCGCGTGCTGCCGTGGATGAAGAATTATCTCGGCGAGGGCGTCGTGCGCGAAAGCGCGGCCCTGTCGCGCTACGATTCCGGCATCCTTGTGCGCAACCGTGTGTCGGGCATTGAGTCCCTGCGCGTGGATACCTCCAGCGTGGCGGATTTTGACGTCATGCACCGCGCGCTGACGCGCTTCCTCAAGGGCGAACTGAAAAAGCCCCTTGTGGTGCGCCGCGACATTTGGACCCTTGTCGGCCCGCTCACCAAGCCCAGCCTGACGCTCAACGCGCAGGAATCCGCCGAACTGCGGCGGCAGGTGATGCAGGCTGTGGAGCCGGTCTATTTCCACGTCCGCGAAGGCGAGATTATCGTCCGCCAGGGCGAGGCCGTCAGCGAAGCCCAGTACATGAAACTCAAGGCCATGATTGCCGACACGCCCCAGACCTACGGGCTGGGCCGCGCCATCGGCATCTTTGTCCTGAGCGCGCTCCTTGTCATGGGCGTTATCATGTGCACCCGCTTTGGCCTGTGCCGCGATCTGACAGGGCGCGATTTGGTCCTTGTCTCCATCGTGCTCTTGCTGTTTGGCGGTATGGCGAAGTTTCTGTCTTTGCTGGATGCGCCGCTGGCGCTCTCCGCCGGGGCTTGGACGCGCGATATTTTGCCCTATTGTCTCCCCCTCGCGGGGGCATCGGGCGTTCTTGCGCTCTTTTTCCCCTACGCCGTGTGCTTTTACGCCACCATCATTCTCGCCTTGGTGAGTACGTGGATGTTTGGCGGGCATTTGCCGCTGTTCACGTTCTATTTCCTTGGCGGCATGTTTGAGATGTTCCTCATCAAGAACTCGCACACCCGCTACGAACTGCTGCGCAGTGTGTTTCCGCTGCTCGGCGGGTTGCTGCTGGCGTGGTCCGGCGCGGCCATCGTGGAGGCGCGCGACATTTGGGCCATCGGCATCGGCAGTGTGTACGTCATCGTTTCCGGCGTGACCTCGCTGTTACTCGTTCTTGCCCTGTCGCCCATCGTGGAGTTCTTCCTTGGCTTTACCTCGCGCTTTAAGCTCATGGAGCTCATGAACCTTGAGCAGCCGCTGTTGCAGGAGCTGATGGTTGCCGCGCCCGGCACCTATCATCACTCCCTTGTCGTCTCCAATATGGTGGAGGCCGGAGCCCGCGCCATTGGCGCCAATCCGCTTCTTGCCAAGGTTGCCGCCCTCTATCACGACATCGGCAAAATAACGAAGCCGCAGTACTTCATCGAGAACCAGCTCTCCCGCGAGAAGAACAAGCACGACAAGCTCACGCCGTCCATGAGCGCGCTGATCCTCATCTCCCACGTCAAGAAGGGTGTGGAACTCGCCCGCGCGCACAAGCTCGGCTCCGAGATTGAGGACATTATTCAGCAGCATCACGGCACCACCCTGATTTCCTACTTCTTCCACAAGGCCAAGGAGCAGGCCGAGGCGCGTGGCGAAGAGGACGTGCGCGAAGAGGAATTCCGCTATCCCGGTCCCAAGCCGCAGACCAAGGAAGCCGGACTCATTCTGCTGGCCGACGCCATCGAGGCATCCAGCCGCGTGCTGTCCGACCCCACTCCCTCGCGCATCAAGGGCCATATCGAGACCGTTATCAAGCGCATTTTCTCCGACGGGCAGCTTGACGAGTCCGAGTTGACCCTCAAGGACCTGCATCACATCAGTGACGTGTTCCATCGCATTCTCACCGGCATATTCCATCAGCGCATTGAGTATCCCGGCACCGCCCAGCCCAAGCCCGAACCGCAGGCGCACGCCGAGTGCCCGCACTGCGCCGCCCGCGAAAAGGACGATGCACCAGCCATCCCCGTCGCCGCGGGCAAGCCCGAGTCCGCCGACAAGGCCCCAAAAAAGGACCAGCCCAAGGTGGCAGCGTCCAAGAAGGACAGCGCCGACAAGGGCGACAAGCTCGAAAAAGTGCCCGAGCGCGAGTACACCCTCGACATGTCCGGACGGCTCATCATGGGCCGTGACGGTGAGGGAGGGCCTCAGCTCAAGTTCACCAAGACGCGCCTCGGGAGCCAGTAATGCAGCAGGACGCCCAGCGCATCACTTTAGAAACGCGCGCCGCCATTCGCCCCGACATGCCGCTCTCGCGCCGCGAACTGCTTCCGCTCGTCGAGCTCGTTCTCGGCGTGCTTGGCATGGATGGCGCGCAGGTGGACATTATCATCGTCGATGATGCGGCCATGACCGGGTATCATACCTCCTTCAAGGGCCGCGTCGGGCCGACAAACGTTCTATCCTTTCCGGACAAGGACGCCTCGCGCCCCGACTACATCGGCCAAGTGGTCCTTTCCGCCGAGACCTGCGCCCGCGAAGCCGACCTTTACGGGCAGCGCCCCGTAGAGCATCTCGCCCGCCTGCTGGCCCACGCCTTTCTCCATCTTGCAGGGCTCCCTCACGGTGCCGAAATGGAAGGCCTCACCGAAGGCGCCGTTGATGCCGTCGCCATGCACTACAGCAACTGCTGAGGCGCCGCGCCAGAGCGCATGCGGAACGATAGTACGAGAAATGAAAAGAGGACGCCGGGATCGGCGTCCTCTTTTCGTTTTGGCAGGCCGGGTCGTAACGCCGGGTTCAAGAGGGTGCCTCCGGCGGCTTAAGGGCCATGGGCCCTTAAGAATCCCGAGGTTTTTCGGTCTGGAAGACAGCCCGAAAAAAAGGTTCATCTCCCAATTCCGGGGAAGGCTGCTCTGATTTTGAGAAAGAAGTACTCGTCGTCGAGAAAGCCGTAGGCCATCCGTTTGATCACCTTGATCTTGTTGTTGATCCCTTCGAGTAGGCTGGTGTGTAGCGGATATCGGCAGTGTGAGATAATGCCCGAGATGTAGGGTTTGAGGCGCTTAGCGAATTTAATGAGCGGCTCGACTCGGCTTTGCATGGCGCGGCGGTACCAACCTTTCCAAAACCGCTTGGCAGCTTTGGAGTATCGGTAGTCCCAGAGTCGCTTCAAATCCTCCTTGAGGATATAAACCTTCATCAAATTTTTGTTGGCTCGAAGCAGGTCATAGAGCCGGATTCGATCTTCCTGTCGCATGAGATTCTGCCTGTTGCGCAGGAGCAGCCATCGTGAGCCTTTGACAACCTTACGGGCGTCTTTGTCATGATTGAGGCGATTGGCCTCATCGTTTCGGACGCGGTCGATTACTTCTCGGCCATACTTGGCAACGACATGAAACAGATCGTAGACGATCTCGGCTTTCGGGCATTGCGCCTTCACCTCGGCGGCATACGCACCGTTCATGTCCATTGCAACGGCCTCAATTCGGGCACAACCATCACGGCCAAGCAGTTCAAAGAATGGTCGGATGCTCTCCCGGCTGTTGCCTCTTCCTACCCACAGAACCCGCTTGGTGTAAGGCTCGACGATGATCGTGGCGTAGCGATGTCCTTTGCGGATGGCAAACTCATCCATTGCGACAACCTTGACGCCTTTCAAGTCAATGGGATTGAGTTTTTCCGCTAGGTACCGCTTGTCGATTGTCTTCACGGTCTTCCAGTTCAGGCCGTAGCATTCCGCGATGTGCTTAATGGGAAGTATGCGGCAGAGCCGAACAACGGACTCGGCCAGCCGCCTTGTGACACGCGAATACCTGTCGAGCCAAGGAAGCTGCTCCAGCTTTGGTCCACAGACGGGACAATGGACCCGACGCCGGATAACGAGCAAATGCGTTGCCGCGTCGAATACAGGCAAGTCACGAACCCAGCGTTCGACATAGTCGTGAACTGCGCAGACAAGCCTGCCGCACCCGCTGCATCTCATTCGCCTTCGCCTGATTGGAATCAACTCGATCCAGACTTCGGGGTGCTTCCGAGCTTCGCTGGCTTCAAGACGCTGAACAGTTCCAACACGATACCCTTTCCAGTCTCCCAACAACCGGGTAATCTTGCCCTTGGACAACGGTGCCCTCCTTGTAGCTCTCGTCTGTTGTGCAACTGTCGAGATTACTGAGGGTTTCCGTTGTCCTCAATTTTTTATGTTTCCCCCGGAATTAGGAGATGAACCGAAAAAAAGGGGTGGGTGCTTTTGCGGGGAGGGGTGGGCAGTTGTCCGCAGTGGCCGGGGCTGACGTGGGGGCGTGATTGCAGCTGGGTGGGGCGAGGGAGACGTGGCGTATGAAGAGGATTCTTAAGGATGAAATCCTTAAGCCTGCGGAGCACCAAAAGGGTGGCAGAGCCGACGTGGTCGTAACGCCGAGGTCAAGAGGGTGCCTCCGGCGGCTTAAGGGCCACGGGCCCTTAAGAATCCCGAGGTTTTCGGTCTGGAAGCCAGCCCGAAAAAAGGGGTGGGTGCTTTCGAGAGGGTGGGCAGTTGTCCGTTGTGGCCGTGGCAGGCGCGGGGGCGTGATTGCAGCCGGGTGGGGCGAGGGAGACGTGGCGTATGAGGAGGATTCTTAAGGATGAAATCCTTAAGCCTGCGGAGCACAAAAAGGGTGGCAGAGCCGACGTGGTCGTAACGCCGGGGTCAAGAGGGTGCCTCCGGCGGCTTAAGGGCCATGGGCCCTTAAGAATCCCGAGGTTTTCGGTCTGGAAACCAGCCCGAAAAAAGGGGTGGGTGCTTTCGAGAGGGGTGGGCAGTTGTCCGCTGTGGCCGGGGCTGACGTGGGGGCGTGATTGCAGCCGGGTGGGGCGAGGGAGACGTGGCGTATGAGGAGGATTCTTAAGGATGAAATCCTTAAGCCTGCGGAGCATAAAGAGGGTGGCAGAGCCTCCACCGTACGCCACGCGCAATTTGCCAAAATGGTGAAAAATGGCGCCCTAGACGGTTTGAGCGGGGACGAGGCTTTACATTGCCATACGTTCGGCGTTAAATGGCCGTTTGTTTCGCGACTAGAGCTCTCTGGAATAGATCATTAGAACAGGGGATTGCCATGCCCAGGAATTTTTTGAGCATTCTCGACCTGGAGAAGACCGACGCCCACGCCCTTGTGCGACGAGCACACGAGATGAAGCAGGTGGATTACCGAAGTGACCTTCTGTCTGGCAAGACTGTTGCTATGATTTTTGAGAAGGCGTCCACCCGAACTCGCGTCAGCTTTGAGGTGGGCATCCGTCATCTGGGCGGGACCCCTCTGTTCATGACGCCTGCGGAGTCGCAGCTTGGCCGCAGCGAGCCGCTGTGCGATACGGCGCGGGTGCTTTCGCGGTATTGCGCGGGCATGGTGGTCCGCACGTTTGGTCAGGAGAAGGTGGACGCGCTGGCCACGTGGGGCAGCATCCCCGTGGTGAACGCCCTGACTGACGAATACCATCCGTGCCAGGTCATGAGCGATATGCTGACCATGTACGAGCGCACGCCGGACTTTTCGTCCCTGAAGGTGGCGTGGGTTGGCGACGGCAACAACATGGCGCATTCCTTTATCAATGCTGCTGTGCATTTTCCGTTTGAGCTGGCGCTTGCCGTGCCTGAGGGCTACGACCCGGACCCCGCCATCGTGGAGCGGGCAAAGGGCCTTGGCGCGCGGATAACGCTGACCCGCGACCCGCGCGAGGCATGCGCCGGTGCCCATTACATTAATACTGATGTATGGGCGTCCATGGGGCAGGAGGAAGAGCAGAAGGCCAGAGAAAAGGCCTTTGCCGGATTTATGGTGGACGACGCCATGATGGCGCTTGCCGCACCGGATGCGAAGTTCCTGCATTGTCTTCCCGCCCACCGTGGCGAGGAAGTGTCCGAGTCCGTTATCGAGGGGCCGCAGTCTGTGATTTTTGATCAGGCCGAGAACCGCCTGCATATGCAGAAGGCCATCCTTGAATGGGTTTTTTCCGACTAAGTATTTTTGAGTAGAGGAAGCAATGAGCAAAGACATCAAGAAAGTGGTCCTCGCCTATTCCGGCGGTCTGGACACCTCCGTCATTCTGGCGTGGATTAAGGAAACCTACGACTGCGAAGTCGTGACCCTCACCGCAGACCTTGGTCAGGGTGAAGAGCTGGACGGCATTGACGAAAAGGCGCTGAAAACCGGCGCTGTGAAGGCATACGTCGAAGACCTGCAGGAAGAATTCGCCCGCGATTTCATCTTCCCCATGTTCCGCGCCGGTGCGATTTATGAAGGCCGCTACATGCTCGGCACGTCCATCGCACGTCCGCTGATTTCCAAGCGCCTTGTGGAAATCGCCCACGCCGAGGGTGCGCAGGCCGTGGCCCATGGCGCAACCGGCAAGGGCAACGATCAGGTGCGTTTTGAGCTGGCCACCGCCGCTCTGGACCCGACCCTGACGACCATTGCCCCGTGGCGCGAATGGGACCTGAAGTCCCGTACGGACTGCATCAGCTTTGCAGAGGCCCACGGCATCGAAACGCCCATGAGCCACGCCAAGCCCTACAGCTGCGACAGAAACCTGCTGCACTGCAGCTTTGAAGGCGGCGAGCTGGAAGACCCGTGGAGCGAGCCGGGACCGTTCTCCCACGCCATGTGCGTGTCCGTGGAGGAGGCTCCTGACGAGGCCGAGGTCATCACCATTGATTTTGAAAAGGGCGACCCGGTTGCCATCGACGGCGAAAAGCTGTCCCCGGCCAGCATCATGTTGAAGCTGAACGAGCTGGGCGGCAAGCATGGCATTGGCCGTGTGGACATGGTGGAGAACCGCTTTGTGGGCATGAAGTCCCGCGGCGTGTACGAGACCCCCGGCGGCGCGATTCTGTTTGCTGCGCACCGCGACCTTGAGGGCGTCACCATGGACCGCGAACTCATGTCCCTGCGCGACTCCCTTATCCCCCGCTATGCCGAGATGGTCTACAACGGCTACTGGTACGCGCCGGAGCGTGAAGCCATTCAGGCCTTCATCGACAAGTCGCAGGAGCACGTGACGGGTACCGTCCGCCTGAAGCTGTACAAGGGACAGGCCATCCCGCTGGGCCGCAAGTCCCCGTACTCCCTGTATGATGCTTCCCTCGCCACCTTCGAGGCCGAGGACGTCTACAATCAGGCCGACGCCGCCGGGTTCATTACCTTGCAGGGGCTTCGCCTGAGAGGCTTTGCCAAGAAGTAGGAGCACCACATGTCTGAGACGAAAATGTGGGGCGGCCGCTTCGCCGCCAAGACTGCCGAGTCCGTGGAGCAGTACACCGCTTCCGAGCAGTACGACCGCGAGCTTTACGCCGAGGATATCCGCGGCTCCATTGCCCACGCGCACATGATGGGCGCGCAGGGCGTGCTGACCGCTGAGGAAGTGCAGACCATCACCTCCGGCCTGAATCAGGTCCGCGAGGAGATTGAGTCCGGCGCCTTTGTCTGGAAGCGCGAGCTGGAAGACGTGCACATGAACATTGAGGCGCGCCTGACGGAAATCATCGGCCCCCTCGGTGGCAAACTGCACACCGGCAGAAGCCGCAACGACCAGATTGCTCTGGACTTTCGCCTGTATGTGACCCGCCGCATGAATGAGTGGCGTGGCCTGTTGGCGGACCTTGTGGCCTCCCTTGGCCGCCGCGCGGATGAGCACCGTCAAACCCTGCTGCCCGGCTGCACGCATATGCAGCCCGCTCAGCCCGTGAGTTTGGCGCACCACCTGCTGGCGTACGCCCAGATGTTCATGCGCGACGCGGACCGGGCAGGAGACTGCGCCCGCCGCGCCAACGTGTCGCCCCTTGGGGCCGCCGCGCTGGCCGGAACCACCTATGACTTTGCTCCCGAGGCCGTGGCCGAGGAGCTGGGCATGGGCGGCGTGTTCGCCAACTCCATGGACGCCGTGTCCGACCGTGACTTCGTCATCGAGGCCGTGTTCACCGGGTCCATGATCATGGCGCACTTGTCGCGCCTGTGCGAAGAAATCATTATCTGGTCCAACCCCGCGTTCGGCTTTGTGAAGCTGCCTGATGCCTACGCCACAGGCTCCAGCATCATGCCGCAGAAGAAGAACCCGGACGTGGCGGAACTGATGCGCGGCAAAACCGGCCGTGTGTACGGCTCGCTGACCACCCTGATGACGCTGGTGAAGGGCCTCCCGCTGGCCTACAACCGCGACATGCAGGAGGACAAGGAGCCGTTCTTTGACGCGGACCGCACCGTGCGTGCGTCCGTGGGCATCATGGCCGATATGGTGGCCGAGCTGGGCTTTGACGCGGACCGTATGCGTCAGGCCTGCGCGCGCGGCTACCTGAACGCCACGGAGCTGGCCGACTACCTCGCGTCCAAGGGCATGCCCTTCCGTGAGGCGCACCACGTAACCGGTTCTGCCGTGGGCTACGCCGAGAAGCAGGGCAAGGGCCTTGAGGATCTGACCCTTGAGGAACTGCGCCAGTTCTCGGATATGATCGAGCAGGACGTCTTTGAGGCTTTGGCCTACGAGACGGCCGTCGCCCGCCGTGAAACCTCCGGCGGCACGGGACCGAACTCCGTGACCCGCCAGATTGAAACGCTGCGCGCGTGGCTGACGTCCATGGACTAGCCGCCGTTCAGGCAGCAATGACGCTATGGGACGCTCCGGTAACGGGGCGTCCCTTTTTTTGCGTCTTTTTGCGCGCAGCAGGGGAGGGGAAAGGCTATTTTATGACGACGGTGTGCGGTTTTTGGAGGAATGCAAAAGGAAAAAATTCCAGCGGTTGCGAAATGTAACGTCCCGTCCTATAACGGCATTATGGTGACAGATTCTCCCCTTCAACCTCGGAGTATTGACCATGAAGCGTGAAGATGTGTTGTCTGGCCCCGGTATTGGACGGGAATTCGTACGGCGTTTCGCAGGGCACCGGCCCATGGTGAAGCTGCTGATGAACACGGGAAAGATACGCACCAGTCAGGAGAAGGCCGAGCAGGTGCGGTTCGTCATGGACCGTTTGGTGACGCTGGCCACGGCGGATTCCGACGCCGCGCGCCGGCAGGCCTACAAGTATCTTAATGACAACCGGGCGCTCAAGCGCCTGTTCGACCATGTCGCCCCGTGCTGCCAAGAGGTAGAGGGCCACTATGTGCGCCTGACGCCCATCGGCGGAGCGGGGACGGCCGCGCCGATGACCATGGTGGAACTGCCCCTTGAGGAGAAACCCTAAAAGGCCACTGACCGAACACAGCGCGGCGCGTACAGAAACACCTTGCATTCCAGCATGCGGCATCTCGCCCATGCTTTGAAGGCGTCGCACGGTCTCCTCATATGGAGGCTGCTGGATTTGGGCGAGGCGTTCGCGCCGCCCTCTCGCAGCGACAAGTGAGAACATACCAATGAGAAACGCCCCGCAAGCCGGAAGGGAGGCTTGCGGGGCGTTGTCGTGCAACCTGAGTGTGTCGGCCTGAGGTTGCAAAAAACCGGAGAGAGGGAGAGAGGCTGTCTGTGTCGAGACAGGCTCTCCCCCTTTCTCCGGCTTCGCCGTGCGAAAGGGAATGAGGACTAGCGGGGGCGGAAGGTAATGCGGCCGCGGTTCAGGTCGTAGGGAGAAAGCTCCACGGTGACCTTGTCGCCGGGCAGAACACGGATGCGGAACTTGCGCATCTTGCCGGAGATGTGTGCCAGCACTTCGTGGTCGTTCTCAAGCTTCACGCGGAACGTCGCATTGGGGAGGGCTTCTTCAACGACGCCCTGTACTTCAATTGCTTCTTCTTTAGCCATATGTCCTCCATTTCAATATTCACGAGCATGCTGTGACAGCGATGCCAGACTTTAAGAGTAATGTGCCCACACATGATGGAGTGTGGACCGATAGCGCCTACAACATGCACGGACGCTCGTCAAGGTGCCGCGCCCTGTATGCAGAGGCGCCCACGGTGCGTTGCGCCGTGGTTTGAAGCCGAATGCGGATGCAATTTCACTCTGGGAAAATATCAGGGAATCCGGATTGGTACAAGATGCTCTGCGCTCAAGGCTGACTGCTTTTTCGTGGCGGAGGGACACAGGAGTCGAACCTGCCAATCGTTTCTCAACGATTCTACGGGTTTGAAGCCCGCGCCCATCACCGGATGAGACGTCCCTCCGCATGGGTAGGCGTGAAGTAACAGGTTTGGCCCAACTCTTCAAGCGGAAAGGCAATTCGGCCCGCCGCGCCAGCCCGCCCAGAGCAGGAATTGCCCCGGCCTGCGCGTGGACAGTGCCATGGGTGTATGTTAGCGTTTTACGATACGCCTTGCACGAAAAGGCAAAAATGGAAAAAACGCACCGCAGGCCATTGCCTGCCGTACCATCAGAACTTATACTACCGGATATCCTGCGAATCAGCGCAAACGCGCCAATGCCATAGAGGAGTTCCAACTTGAACAACTTCGCCAAGAACCTCTTTCTGTGGGCGGCCATCTGTCTCGTTATGGTCGTCCTCTTCAACCTGTTTAACCAGCCGCCTACACCCCAGCTGAAGTTCAGTTACACGGAACTGCTGGAGCGCGTGGACAAGGGTGACGTGGTTGAAGTGAAAATCCAGGGACAGCGCATCACTGGCTCCGTCGTGGATGGCCAGCGCTTTGTCAGCTACGCCCCTGACGACCCGAACTTTGTCCAGCGGCTTATCGACCGCAAGGTGCAGGTCACGGCGGAACCTGATGAGGAATCCCCCTGGTACATGACGTTATTTATATCATGGTTCCCAATGCTGTTGCTTATTGGCGTGTGGATTTTCTTCATGCGGCAAATGCAGTCCGGCGGCGGAAAGGCCATGAGCTTCGGCCGCTCGCGGGCCAAAATGATTAGTCAGGACCAGTCCAAGGTCACCTTTGAAGACGTCGCCGGTGTGGACGAAGCCAAGGAAGAACTCTCCGAGGTTGTGGAATTTTTGTCCCAGCCCAAGAAGTTCACCCGCCTTGGTGGTCGCATCCCCAAGGGCGTTTTGCTTGTCGGCTCGCCCGGCACCGGTAAAACGCTGCTTGCCCGCGCCGTCGCCGGTGAGGCTGGCGTGCCGTTCTTCTCCATCTCCGGCTCCGACTTCGTCGAAATGTTCGTCGGTGTTGGTGCCTCCCGTGTGCGCGACCTGTTCGTGCAGGGCAAGAAGAACGCCCCGTGCCTCATCTTCATCGACGAAATCGACGCCGTTGGCCGCCAGCGCGGCGCCGGTCTTGGCGGTGGGCATGATGAACGTGAGCAGACGCTGAACCAGCTCCTCGTCGAGATGGACGGCTTTGAGTCCAACGAAGGCGTTATCCTCATCGCCGCCACCAACCGCCCCGACGTTCTGGACCCGGCACTGCTGCGTCCCGGCCGTTTTGACAGGCAGGTTGTGGTGCCCACGCCCGACGTGCGTGGCCGCGCACGCATCCTTGAGGTGCACTCGCGCCGCACGCCCCTCGGCCCCGATGTGGACATCGTCACCATCGCCCGCGGTACGCCCGGTTTCTCCGGCGCGGACCTTGAGAACCTCGTCAACGAGGCCGCCCTGCAGGCCGCCAAGCTCAACCGCGATCAGGTTGTCATGGCGGACTTTGAGACGGCCAAGGACAAGGTGCTCATGGGCAAGGAACGCCGTAGCGTTATCCTGTCCGAAGAGGAAAAGAAGACCACGGCCTACCACGAGGCGGGCCATGCCATCGTCGCCAAGTCCATCCCGGGAACGGACCCTGTTCATAAGGTGTCCATCATCCCCCGCGGACGCGCGCTTGGCGTGACCATGCAGCTGCCCGTGGACGACCGACACAATTATTCGAGGACCTACCTCGACGCGACCCTCGCCATGCTGCTTGGTGGCCGCGCCGCCGAAGACATCATCTTCGACCAGCGCACCACCGGTGCCAGCAACGACATTGAGCGTGCCACAGATATGGCCCGCAAGATGGTGACCCAGTGGGGCATGAGCGAAGCCATTGGCCCGCTGTCCCTCGCCGAGAAGGACGACTCCGTGTTCCTCGGCCGGGAAATGACCCGCCATAAGAGCCTCAGCGAAGAGACTGCCCGCTTGGTGGACGCTGAAATCACCCGCGTGATTCAGGAAGCCAACAACAGGGCGCACAGCATTCTCACGGAGAATTTGGACATCTTGCATGCCGTGGCTGATGCGCTTCTGGAACGCGAGACCATCTCCGGTGCAGACATCGACAAGCTGATGGCCGGCGAGCCCCTGCCGCCCATGGAGAACGGTGTGGCCGTCCGCAAGCCCGGCGCTGCCGCCGCGGCCGAGGGCAAGACCACCACTGGCGAGGACCTTGACGACCAGCCTGCCCAGAGCGCCGCGCAGCCCGCGCCCGCCGAGGAGGGCCACAGCGCCGAGGCCACACGCCCCGAGGATGATGACACGCTGAAGGACGCCCATGAGGGCGAGGAGTTCACCCTTGAACCGGGTGAGCCCGAAGAGTCCCCAGAAGATGGGACATCCGACAAGCAAGGAAAGGACAACTAGCAATGCATGGTCGCGTTCACTGGAACGTTACGGGGGGTAGGGTCCTGGGCCCCGCCCCCTTTTTTGTTGTAGGCATCGTCAACGTTACCCCGGATTCGTTCTACGACGGGGGATCGCACGACAGTCATGAGGCCGCCGTGGAGCACGGCAAAAAGCTCATCGCCGACGGCGCGCACATCCTTGATGTGGGCGGCGAGTCCACCCGGCCCACGGCCGAGCGCGTGGGCACCGGCGAGGAACTGCGCCGCGTGGTTCCCGTTGTGCGCGAGCTGGCCAAATACATCCGCGAGAATGAGCTGGACGCCGCTATCTCCGTGGACACCTATAAAGCTGCGACCGCAGCGGCGGCTCTTGAAGCTGGTGCGGTAGTGGTCAACGATGTGTCCGGCTGCCGCTTTGATCCGGAGCTTATGGACGTGTTGGCGCAGTATCAGCCCGGGTATGTTTTGATGCATTGTCAGGGCCTGCCTGGCAGCATGCAGAACGACCCCTCCTACGTGGACGTGGTTGACGAGATTTCCGACTTTTTCGACCAGCGTCTGCGTCAGTTGACGCGGGCCGGCCTTGCCGAGGAGAACATTGTTCTGGACCCCGGCATCGGCTTTGGCAAAAAGTTGGAGCACAATTTGGAGATTCTGCGCAACATCGAGGCCTTTGGCCGCTTTGGTCTGCCCATGTTCATGGGCCTGTCCAATAAATCCCTGTGGGGCGACCTGCTGGGACTGGATGTGGACAGCCGCCAGAATGCCACGCAGGTTGGGACAGCCCTTCTGGCCGCACGCGGCGTGCAGATTCACCGCGTGCATGAGGTGGCCCCCACCGTGGAGACGCTTCGCATCGTGCAGGCCATGGACAGGCGCACCGCGCGCCGACACTACATGGAGTAGCCTGCATGCTGGAGCTTGGCGGATTCAGCATTTCGTGGATTGAGCTGGTGGACATCGCGCTTGTCGCGGTCATCTTCTACCGGCTCATCCTGCTGATCAAGGGGACCCGTGCGCTGTCTGTGTTCACGGGCCTCGTGCTTTTGCTCATCATCTTTTATTTCTCCGACGAGTTGGGACTGACCACCCTGCACTGGCTACTGGGCAAGTTCCTCGGCTCCATCTTCCTTGTCGTCATCATCCTGTTCCAGCGGGATATCCGCAACGCCTTGTCGCAGTTTGGGGCAGGGCGGATGTGGCGGCGCGCGCCGGTGGCGGAACAGGAGTTCAATACTCTTGCCGCCGCTGTGCTCTCCATGGCCGAAAAGCGCATTGGCGCACTGGTGGTCATTGAGAAGAACGTCCCCCTCGGGGACCTTGTGGCGCGTGGCGTGAAAGTGGACGGCGAAATGACCAAGGAGCTTCTGCTCACCATTTTTCATCCGGATACGCCGCTGCATGATGGCGCGGTTATTGTCCGCCGTGGACGCATTGTGGCTGCGGGATGTATTCTGCCGTTGGCGGTGGGCATCCGCAAAAAGCAGCACTATGGCACACGGCACAGGGCGGCCATTGGCATTACGCAGGAAACCGACGCCGTAGCGGTTGTGGTTTCCGAGGAACGCGGCGAGATATCCCTTGCCGTTGGCGGCCGCCTGACGGCCAGCCTTGACGAAGTGCGCCTGAAGCGCGTGCTGAAACGGGTATGGAATAAGTAATTATGCTGCGCAATTGGCAATACAGGCTTCTCGCCCTCGTTCTGGCATTTGCCTGCTGGTACCTCGTGACGGGCCAGCAGAAGGTGGAGACGTGGCTTGAGGTGCCGGTGGATATTGTCAACGCGCCCAAGGATATCGCCATCCAGTCCGGCTTGAAGACGCGCATCAATGTTCGTGTGCGCGGTTCCAAGCCGATGCTTCGTGGGCTGGATGCCCGCAGTCTGGCCTATCCGCTGGACCTTTCCGGCCTGCGCGCCGGGACCGTTGTGCTCAATTTCGACGCGAACCGCATCCCCGTGCCCAAGGCGGTGGAGGTGCTGGAGATTGACCCGCCCCGTCTGACCGTTGACGCGGACAGGATGGTCACCCGCCGCGTGCGGGTGGAGCCGCAGTGGAAGGGGAGCGTTGAAAAGAATTATTCCCTGCTGGAGGCATGGACCGTGCCTGCGGCGGTGAAGGTGCGTGGCCCGCAGGACCTTGTGGACGCGCTCACCGCTGTGCCGACCCTGCCGCTGGCAGGCAATGTGACCACAGCAGGCACCATGGAACGGGAGCTGGGCCTTGACCTGCCCGAATCCGTGGTGGCAGAACCCGCCGTGGTGAAAGCGAGCTTCCGCTTTGCGGAAAAGACGGAAAAGCTGTGGGTCAAATTGCCCCTTAAGGTGCTGCCTGAAAACCTTGCCAAAAGTGCGGGTGTACAGGTAAAGCCAAAGACCGTTCAGCTTCATGTGGAGGTTCCGGTGAGCCTTCTTGATAAAGAGGACTTCAAAAGCCTGTTCTCCACCTTCATTCTTCTGAACTCATCCATAGACCCGGGGTGGCATGTGGTGGAATACCGCACCAAGCTGCCACCGGGCTGTACGCTTATTAAGGCTGTCCCGCAGAAGGTAGACCTGCGGGTGAGCCGCCGCCTTGCACCAGAGGGTGGCTAATCCCCTATCATACGGCCCGCCACCGGCGCGGCGCCTCCTGATCTGACGAGGATACACATGACGCAACGCATATTCGGCACCGACGGCCTCCGCGGTCAGGTGAATATTTTCCCCATGCTTCCGGAACTGGCCCTGCGTTTGGGCCTTGCCGCCGGGCAATACTTTCGTAATGGCAAAAAGCGCCACCGCGTGCTCATCGGCAAGGACACCCGCGTGTCCGGCTACGTGTTTGAGACGGCGCTGACGTCGGGCTTTTGCGCGGCGGGCATGGATGTATTGCTGGTTGGTCCTATGCCGACCCCGGCCATCTCGTACCTGACCCGCAGCATGCGCGCGGACCTTGGGGTGGTGATTTCCGCCTCGCATAATCCCTTCATGGATAACGGCATCAAGTTCTTTGACCACAAGGGCTTTAAACTCCCCGACGAGGTGGAGGACCAGATTTCCGCCATGGTCATGAACCCCGATACCGCGTGGGACTACCCGGAGCCGGAGCACGTGGGCAAAGCCAAGCGCATTGGCGACAGCACCGGGCGCTACATTGTGGCGCTGAAGCATACCTTCCCGTCCGCGCTCACCCTCGACGGCGTAAAAATCGTCCTCGATTGCGCCAATGGCGCGACCTACAAGGTTGCCCCGCGCGTGTTTGAAGAGCTGGGCGCCGAGGTCATTAAGGTGGGCGTGGAACCCAACGGGCTGAATATCAACGACAAGTGCGGCTCTCTGTACCCCGAGGTGGTGGCTGACTGCGTGCGCCGCGAGGGCGCGGACATCGGCCTTGCCCTTGATGGTGACGGCGACAGGCTCATCGTGGTGGACGAAAACGGCCGCATCCTCGACGGCGATCAGATCATGGCCCTGTGCGCTATGGATATGATGGAGCGCGATGAACTGCCGGGCAAGCAGCTTGTCGCCACGGTCATGAGCAACATGGCGCTGGAGGTCTTCATGCAGGAGCGCGGTGGCAGCCTGCTGCGCACCGCTGTTGGCGACAGGCACGTTGTGGAGGCCATGCGCCGCGAGGGGGCAACCCTTGGCGGCGAGCAGTCCGGGCATCTTATCTTTTTGAACCACTCCACCACGGGGGACGGCATCCTTGCCGCCTTGCAGCTCCTACGCATCATGGTGGAGCGCGACAAGCCGCTCTCTGACCTTGCGCACCTTATTGAGCCCTTCCCGCAGAAGCTCACCAACGTGCACGTGGAGCGCAAAATTCCCTTCGACTCCGCCCCCGCGGTTATAGACGCTGTGGCCGGCGCGGAAAGCGAGCTTGGCTCGCGCGGTCGCGTGCTGCTGCGCTACTCGGGAACCGAGTCCGTGGCGCGCATTATGGTGGAGGGGCAGGATGACACCCTCGTTGAGCGGCTTTCCAGTCAGCTGGCCGAGACTTTGCGCGAACACTTGCGCTAAGTCGAAAAAAAGATAGTATATCATCGTCTTATATATACGATCCAGTAAGGAGACCAGCATGGACATCACGAAAGTCGTCATACCCGTGGCCGGATGGGGAACCCGTTCACTCCCCGCCACCAAGAACATTCCCAAAGAAATGCTGCCCATCTACAAAAAGCCTGTGGTGCAGTACGTGGTGGAGGAAGCCATCCAAACTGGGTTGACCGATGTCATTTTCGTCAACAACCAGAATAAAAAGATTATCGAAGACCACTTCGACTACAACTTCATCCTTGAGAATCTGCTGGAGCGCAAAGGCAAGCACGAACTGCTCAAGGAAATCCGCGACGTGGCCGAGATGGCGAATATCATCTCCGTGCGGCAGAAGCTGCAGCTTGGGCTTGGGCACGCCGTGCTCTGCGCCCGCGAGGTCGTCAAGAACGAGCCCTTTGCCGTTATGGTGGGCGATGACCTGATGTTTGGCGTTGACCCGGGCATCCAGCAGTTGGTGGATGTGGCCAAGGCCGAGCGTATGGCCGTTGTGGGCGTGGTGGAAGTGCCGCAGGAAAAGGTGGACCGCTACGGCATCATCAACGGCGAAGAATACGTCCCCGGCATCTTCCGCGTGCGCAGTGTGGTGGAAAAGCCCGCCGTGGAGGACGCCCCGTCGCGTATGGCTATCGTTGGCCGCTACGTGCTGACGCCCGAGGTCTTTGACCATCTGGACAAGGTGGAGCCGGGCGTTGGCGGCGAAATTCAGCTGACGGACGCGCTGGAACGCCTTGCTGCGGAAAACCGCCTGCTGGCGGTGCGCATGCGTGGCCGCCGGTTTGACGCAGGCGACTGGGCGGAGTACCTCACAGCCAACATCTACTTCGCATTGCAGGATGAAGAACTCCACGACGGTCTCGTGGCGAACCTTCTTGAACTCCTGCCTTGCAAATAATCCGTTGACCGGACATTCTGACCCCCGCCGGAATCCGTCCGGCGGGGGTATTTTTTTGTCATGAAACTCTGGCATGTAGCGCTTCCGTGCGCACCGTTTTCTATCCTGACCTACGCCCATCCCGCGTGCCTTGCCCCGGATGCCCTGCATCCCGGTCAGCGCGTGGTGGTGCCCCTTGGCCGTTCCTCGCGCCTTGGGGTCATCGTGCGTGAGGCGGACGCCGCCCCCAAGGGCGTTTCCATCCGCGAGATTGCCTGGCCCGCCGAGCAGGAGCCACTGCTTGACGCCCGTTTCATGGACCTTGCCGAGAACCTTGCCACCCGGCAGATGGTGGACCTTGGCCGCATCCTTGAGACGCTGCTCCCCCACGGCTACAGAACTGTCAAAATTTCCTTCAAGATATTCGATTCCCGCTTCCCCAAGCGCATGAGCGGTGCGGAACTCGCCGCCTTGTCACAGGAGGACCGCACGGCGCTGGCCGCGCTGTGGGCCGAAGGCCGTATGCAGGTGGCCGCGCGCAGTGTGGCGCAAAAGGAGCAGGAATACTGTTTTCTGACGCAGGACCCGCCGTGGCCTGTGCGTCCTACCGCCAAGCTCCAGACCGCGGTGCTGGAATACCTGTGGGACAACGGCCCCTCGCCGCGTCCCGCCGTCCTGCGCGACCTTGGCTCCAAGGTGTCCAACGCCCTGAACACGCTGGTGACCAACGGCGTGGTGAACATCGGCCCGCCCCCCGCATACCACGACCCGGATTCCTGCGTTATGGACGCCGTTACCGCTGATGTGCCGGACCTGTCTGGCGAACAGCAGGAGAGTGTGGACGGCCTCATCGCCGCCCTTGAGAGCGAGCGCCCGGAGACGCGCCTTGTGTTTGGCGTCACCGGCAGCGGGAAGACCCTTGTCTATCTGCGCCTTGCGGAAAAGGCGCTTGCCATGGGGCGTTCCGTCCTGCTGCTGGCGCCGGAGGTGGCCCTTGCCTGCCATCTGTACAAGGCCGTAAGCACGCACTTTACCGAGCGAAGCGTCCACCTGTACCACGGCTACCAGCCCCCGGCGAAGCGCGAGGAAACCTTCCGCGCCCTTGCCACGTCCACAGCGCCGGAGCTTGTGGTGGGCACGCGCTCGGCGCTTTTTTTGCCGGTGGGGCGCCTTGGCGCCATTGTGCTGGACGAGGAGCACGACACGTCCTTTAAGCAGGACGAGCGGTTGCCGTATCAGGCCAAGGAGGTGGCGCACTTCCGCACCCGTCAGGACGGCGGCGTGCTGGTGCTTGGCTCTGCCACACCGGACGTGAAGACCTTTCAGGCCGCGCGGCAGGGGGCCATCAAGGCTGTGACCATGGCTAACCGCGTGGGCGAGGGCACTTTGCCGGAGATTACGTTGGTGGACCTCAAGAACGAGCGCCCGTCCATGGGACCGCTCACGCCGACGGCGGCGGCCGCCCTCAAGCATGTGGTGGAGCAGGGCGAGCAGGCCATCATTATGCTGAACCGCCGTGGGTATTCACCGCTGATGTACTGCCTGAGCTGTGGGGCGGTGATGCGCTGCGGCAATTGCGACGTGGGCCTGACCTACCACAAGAACCGCGAACGCCTCGTGTGCCATTACTGCGGCGCAAGTAAGGAATTTCCCTGCACGTGCACCTGCGGCAGTTCCAACTTCTTGCCCATGGGCGAGGGGACGGAATCCATTGAGGAGACGCTGAACACCATCCTGCCCGCCGGAACCGGCGTGCTGCGGCTGGACCGGGACAGCACCCGGCGCCCCGGACGCATGGAGGCCATCCTTGACGCCTTTGCGCGGGAGGAGGCGCAGGTGCTGGTGGGCACGCAGATGTTGTCCAAGGGCCACCACTTTCCCAGCGTGACACTTGTCATTGTGCCTGACGGCGATATGGGGCTGAATATGCCGGACTACCGCGCGGCGGAGCGGACTTTCCAACTGCTGGTGCAGGTGGCGGGGCGCGCCGGACGTGGCGGCAAACCCGGCAACGTGCTCATCCAAACGCGCGACCCCAACCACTATTGCTGGGACTTTGTCCGGCGCAATGACTACAGCGGCTTTTTTGAGCGCGAGGTGGAACTGCGCCGCAAGTACAACTATCCGCCGTTCTCGCGCCTTGCCCTTGTGCGTATGAGCTTTCCCGCCGAATGGCCGCAGGGCGAGCAGCGCATTATGGAATTGGTGCGCCAGCTTGGCGCGGTGGGGCGCGAGCGGGGCGTGCGGGTGCTTGGTCCCGCGCCGTCGCCGTTGGCGTTTCTGCGTGGGCGCAAGCGCTACCAGTGCCTGCTGAAGGGCGAAGACTGGCCGTCCGTGCGGCAGGTCTACGCGCATGTGAAAAAGCACCTGTCCCAGCACTCCAAGATTCGCGTCTCCCTCGACCTCGACCCCGTCAACATGCTGTAGGCAGAAGGGATTCATGCTTTCCTCAACGCTTATCGTTGCGCTGGTGGTCTTTATCGGCGCGTTTACCCAAGGGCTGGCGGGCTTTGGCTTTGCCTTTTTCAGCCTGCCCATTATCTCGCTGGTGTTGGACTTTCAGACCTCGGTGGTTATCCTTGTACTGATGGCGCAGGTGATGAACCTGCTTATCCTCAAACAGCACGGTAGCCTGCCGCAGTGGGGCGACGTGCTGCCCCTGACGGCGGCAACCCTGCCCGGTATTCCCGTGGGCGTGGCTATGCTCCAGTATCTGCCGGTGTACGTCCTGCAGGGGACCCTTGGCATCATACTGGTGCTGTACTGCCTGTATATGTGGTTTGCCCGCCCGGTGCCCCGCGTGCTTGGCAAGGCGTGGATTGTGGTGGCAGGGTTCATTGCCGGGTGTCTTGGCGGCGCGCTCAACTCGCAGGGGCCGCCGGTGCTGATGTACGTTGCGCTTCAGCCGTGGGATAAGGACCGGGTGAAGGCCACAACAATCAGCTTCTTTATTGCCTCCGGGGTGCTGGTCATCGCGGCGCAGGCGTGGCGGGGGCTGATTACAGCAGACACGTTGGAGCTTTCCGCCCTGTGCCTGCCCGGCGTCCTACTTGGGGCCACCTGTGGCCGCCTTGCCTACCGCCGCCTTGGCGAAGGGGGCTTTCGGACGGTGTTTATCGGCCTGCTGTTTGCCCTTGGGCTGTTTATGCTGGTGAAGAGCGCAGGAGATGTTATATGACGGGCGAAACGGGAAAACTGCTCATCTGGCTGGGGCTGGCTATTGCCGCCGTTGGCGTGCTGCTGGTCTTTGGCGACAAGCTGCCATGGGGGCGCATTCCCTTTGGCCGCCTGCCCGGCGACATCAACATCCAGCGCGAGGGCTTTCGGTTTTCCTTCCCCATTGTGACATGCATTATCGTGAGCATTGTCCTGTCGGTGCTGTTTTCCATCTTTCGCAAGTAGCGCCGGGAGCACTTGGCGCTCCCCGCAAAAAAAAGCGCGGCCTCCTCATAACGAGGGGGCCGCGCTTTTTTGGTGCGGTAAGGCGAGGACTCGGCGTTACAGGTCGTTCCAGTCACCGGGGAGCTTTTCCCAGTTAATCTTGCCGATGGATTTTTTGTATTTGCGCAGCAGAACGTACAGCGCGCCGGGGCCGCCGTCGCGGGGCTGGGCGGACACGAAGGCCAGCACCACCTGCCGCAGCGGGTCGCGGGTGAGCCAATACTGCATCTCCTCGCGGATGATGCTGCGGCCCATGGGGGAGTTTTTGCCGCGTCCGGTGACCAGCAGAAGGTAGCGGTGCCCCAGCTGGTACTGCTTGCGCATGAAGTCGAGAAGCGTGTGGCACGCTTCGTCCACGGTCATGCCGTGCAGGTCAAGGCGCGCCTCGATGTCGTAGCTTCCGGCCTTGAGCTTGTTGAAAATTTTGGGGTCCAGACCTTGGACCTGCCCGTACTGGTAGCCCTCGGCGTAGTCCATATCAAAGGCGATATCGTCGTGCAGGAGCTTATGTACGCGCTCTCGGCTGAGGGCTTCCTCGGTGGAGAGCTTGGGCGCTTCCGGCTCTTTGGTCTTTTTGGGCACGGCGCGGCCGGATTCGCCGTCCAGCGTTTTGACGCCGGACATGGCGCTCAGGAACACGTCTGCCTCGGCGTCCGGGTCCACAGAGGCTGCGGGCGTGGGGGCGGGCTGGGCGGTTTTCTTGGGCGCGGGCTTTTCCGGGGCGCTGGCCTTGGGCTTGGCCGCCGCGGGCTTTGGCGCAGCATTTTTTGGGGGCACGCGTTTTGTGGTGTTCATGGGTTTCGTGCCTGTCATGGCGGAGAGGAACAGGTCGTCATCCTTGGCTTTCTCCACCTCGGGATCGGGCTTTTTCGGCTGAGGTGCGGGCTTGGGGACGCCTTTTTTTTCGTCGTCCTTCAGCTTGAGGCCTGCCTTTTTCAGTGCCGCAAAGGGCTTGTAATCTTGATCGTTCACCGTGGTCCTCCTGCGGCTTTTGTCACGCAGTGGGAAGGCGCTGTCAAGGTCCGCCCTCTGCGGTGTTTCGTCACTTTTGCTTTGCCCGGGCCATGTGTGGTGATAGTATCCCGTACAGGCTCCGCCCGAATTTTCGCTTGTGGCGGGCCTAAAAGGGCAGAGTGAACGAAGGAGGCCAGCGATGGGAGAAGAACGGCGACACGATGCGCAGGGCGGCGCGGGGGCTGCGCCTGGGGCGGCTGCGGAGGTGATGCAGCTCTTTGGGCAATATCTCCACGTGCAGGCGCGAAACAGACGCATCAAGCGGCTGACCGGCGTTTTGGTGCTGGGGCTGTTTGTGGTGTACGGCTCTCTGATTGCCGGACTGTTTACGCAGTTCAATCAGGAGGAATTTGTGGCGGCGCTGCGCGGGGAGGTGTTGGCCCTGCGTCCGCAGGCGGAGGTGATGCTCCGCGATGTGATTGAGGAAAACCGCGAGGAAACGCTGCGGCGTGTGGACAAAGCCGTGCAGCGTAATGCCCCGCTGGTGGCGGAGGCGCTGGACCGCGAAATTTCCCGCCTGGCCGAGGAAGCCAGCGTGGTCATGTACAACCGGGTGAACGGCTTTGTGAAGCGCCAGTTCGACACCCACGGCGCCGCGCTGTTTGGGCAATATCCTGAACTGGCGGACCCGGAGTACAGGGCCGATGTGGAGGAGCACATCCTCGCCGTGCTGGACCGGACCGTGGCGCGGGTGATGGATGACGAACTGCGCGGCATTGAAACGTCGCTTGAGGGTATGGAAAAGCTGCTGGCAATGCCCGAGGTGCGGGCGCGCGTGACCCTGATGCGTGACGACCCGGCGCACAGTTCGCGCTTTATTCAGGCGTTTATGGCGCTCATGGCCGGGCCGTATGCCCGCTAGGCGCGCTGTCGATATTTCCCGGTCCGGCCGGGTGAGTGCCGGGTGGACTGGCTGCGAGGAGGTGGCGCATGGCGCACGGACATGAAGAATTCGTATCCATGGAGCAGATGCAGTCGCGACTGGACGACGAGCTTGCGCGTGAGCGCAAGGCCAAAACGCGTAATATCGTCCTGGGCATCGTGCTTCTTGTGGGCGTGTGGTGGTACATGGGGTGGATTTACTCCAATCTGGGGCAGATGATGGACGAGGGCGAGATGGCCTCCATGCTGGGCGACTACGCGGAAGTGGAAGTCTTGCCCAAGGCGCGTCCCCTTGTGCGCGACTTCCTGCTGGAGGAGGTTCCCCGTGGGGTGGAGGATATTTCAAGGGCCGCGGTGGCGCGTTTGCCGCAGCTGCGCGCCGAGATGCTCAGCGCCTTTACCGCGCCGCTGGACGCCGAGCTGGCGGCGCTGGACGAGCGCATGACGGCGGAGATGCGGCGTGAGCTTGCCGCCAGCAGGCCACGCATTGAGCGCGTGCTTGCCGCACTGCCGGACGATCAGAAGCGGGAGCAAATGGCCGATGAACTGGCCGCCCTGTTCCGCACCTACTATTCCTTCCAGTCGCGCGAGATGGTGCGCGAGTTCCGGCAGGAGCTGGCAAGCGCGGAGCGGCATCTGCGGATGCTGCTGCTCACGCCGCCGGACGCGCTGTCACCATCGCAGGCGCGGCGGCAGGAACTGGTGTATCTGGCGCTGGCAACGCTGGAGAGCACCTTTGCCGGTGACGGCGCAAGCATAGTGGATGTGTTGCTTTCCGTGGCAACCGAGGGCCTTGACGACGAAAAATAACGCGCAGGTGCCTCGGCCAAAAGGGCGGCTTGCACTGGTGTGCGGGCCGCCCGCGTTGTATGACGGGGCGGGCCTGTCGTTGCGTGGTGTCCGCAGTCTTGGGGGGGGGGAGACGCGCCTTGCCTATGGCGCGGAGAGGTTGGGGGATGGCGGCGCCGCGCCGTGCGCCATGGTGCAGTCTTGCAGAGTGAAAGCGGTGCGGCATCGCGCGGGGACTGCACGAAGGCGGCGTAAAACAGTGCGTACGCAATGGACGTCTTGTGCACGGCGTGCAGGCTCTGGACAAGACGGCGGGCAGCGGCTATGGAAGCAATTCGCTGTCTGTGAAAATATGCTCAAACACGTTTCATTGTCCTGAGAGGAGGTTCATCCCATGTCCGATACTCCCGTTGAACGCAAAGCCGTGCTGATTCGCTTTTTGTACACCATTGTCATCTTCATTGCCTTTGAAGTGGTGCGCCTGTTGGCGGAGCTTGGTACGCTGGTGCAGTATGGCATCGTGCTTGTGACGCAGAAGGAGAGCGAGCCGCTGCGGTCGTTTTGCAATGCCATGTCGCGCTACGCCTACCTGTGCCTGCGCTACATGACCCTCAACTCCAACACCAAGCCCTTCCCCTTCGCCTCCTTGCCCAAGGATGTGGAAACGCCAGACACTCCCGTGGAGTACGGCAAGTAGAAGAGCTTGTCCGGCACGGTTGTGCCAGCCCGATACGCTGTTGCCGCCCCGTTTCGCCCCGCGCGAAGCGGGGCGTTTTTAGGCTGTTGGGGGCGGGGCGTTATCCGTGTGGGGCAGGCCGTACAGCACCGTGCGGGCGTAGACGAGGGCGAAGAGGGCGGCCGACCATGTCACGCCGAAGATGCCCCACCAGATGGCGGCCAGTCCAAAGTCGAACACATGGATGCTCAGCCAGAAGACGGCGGCGGGCGCGAAGATTTGACGGAACAGGCCTATCCAGATGGCGAACATGGGGCGCTTTAAGCCCTGCATGCACGCCACGTGGGCGTAGAGGACAACATAGGAATACAGCACAAAGGCGGCAATGCGCAGGTATTGTGTGCCAGCGGCTACAACGGCGGCGTCGTCCGTAAACAGGCCCATGAGCGTGTGCGCGCCGAGGAAGATAACCGCGGCGCCAATGCCCATCAGCCATGCCCCGTGAAGGAGGACCGTCCGCAGGGTCTGGCGGATGCGGTTAAAGTGCCCGGCGCCGTGGTTTTGGGCGGTGATGGACAGGACGGCCACATTCAGCCCGATGGTGGGCAGGAGCACGATTTGCTCCACGCGGGTGGCAATGCCGTAGGCGGCTACGGCTTCCTTGCCGAAGGAGGCGATGAAGTAGGTGATGATAAAGATGCCAAGGCCCACGGTGACCATATTGAACGCGGCGGGAAAGCCCTGATGCGCAATGGCCGCCAGTGGCCTTGCCTGCGGCTTGCATCCGGAACGCAGGCAGCCGTCCAGCAGGCCCGTTTGCCATGCCCGCCAGCCCAAATAGCACGCCCCCGCGGCCTGAATGACCACTGTGGCCAGGGCAATGCCTGTGATGCCGAGGGCCGGCAGACCAAACCCGCCGTAGATGAACCAAGGATCAAGGGCGAGGTTCAGGATGCTGCCCACGGCGAGGACGTTGCGGAAGGTTTTTGTGTCGCCCACAGCGTTCAGGACCGCGTTGAACATATAGGTCAGGATAAAGAAGACGGACCCGGCAAAGATGGGCCGCATATAGGCAAGACAATCGTCTAGATACGCGCCGGACGCGCCAAGGGTGCGAAAGAGGAGGGGCGAGGCCGCAATGCCCACCACCGTGATGGCCCCCGCCACCAGCAGGCCAAAGACAAGGGCTTGGCGCGACAGGGTGCGCGCTTCCTTCATGTTGTCCGCGCCAATGGCGGTGCCGATGAGGGCGGTTGCGCCGGTTTGCAGCCCACTGCCCATGGCAATGATGATGAAGAATACAGGAAAGGACAGCGATAGCGCGGCAAGGGCGCGCGTGTCCAAAAGCCCCGCGAAGTAGGTGTCCGTAATGTTGAACATGGTGTGGAAGAAAAAGCCGATGCTCGCGGGCAGCGCGATGCGCCGGACAAGTTCTGGCACGGGGCGTATGGTCAGCAGGTGGTCGTCGTTTCGCACAGGTTCTCCGCGTTGCGCCTCTGCGATAAGGCAGGCGTGTTGCGTTGTGGTCTCACTCCCAGGCCGTCCAGCCTTCACCGTGGGCGTTTGTCTTGGTATGGTCAAGAGGAATGCGAAGGAAGGGCTTTGATTGCCTTGGCGGAATTGGTAAAGAATTCCGGACGATTTGCCGAAAAGACAGGGGAGTGCCACGGCGCTGGGCCGTCTGCGTCATCTGTCAGCGCGTTAGAACGCGTAGGCTATGACGCCCCGGCGGCGCGAACCCCCCAATTGAGTCAACAAGGAGTTGCCAACCATATGTCCTCTTCGCTCAGGCGCGGCGCACTTGCCGCAATGCTCGCCGGTTGTATGCTGCTGGCCCTGCCCATGGCGGGCGTGGCCGCGCAGAAGGTGTCCTTTGTGTTCGACAGCCGCTTTGTGCCCATGTCCTACGTGCGCAACCAAAAGCCCATGGGCTTCGAGGTGGAAATCCTCAAGGCCGCACTCAACAGCACGGGGCTGAGCATCAGCTACACGCCCATGAAGGACTGGGACCGTGCGCAGGCCAACCTTGCCGGCGGCGTGGCCCATGTGGCCGCTGGTATGACGCGCACCCACCTGCGCGACAGGCTGTTCATCTATCCCCGCACGCCCACGGTGAATTTTTATCTGAAATTCTTTGTGCAGACGGGCTCGGACGTGCAGCGGGTGGACCAGATTCGCGGCAAGACCGTGGCGACAATCCGTGATACGCTGTACCAGCGTCTGCTTCAGGACTTTGGCGGCGTTATCGTCAAGCTGTACGACGACGGCGACAAGGCCCTTGCCGCGCTGGCCAAAGGCGAGGTGGACGCCTATTTCGGCGCGCAGAAAATTACCTACGACATGATGCGCCGGGAAAATTATACCAACATCCGGGCCGTTGGCGCTTCGCTGAGGCGCGTGCCTGTGTACTTTGCCGTCTACAAGGGCCAGCCCGAACTGCGCGAGACCATTGAGCGCGGCCTCAACCGCATCATGGCCAACGGCACCTACGACCGCATCTACCGCAAGTGGTTTGTGCCCGAACTCAGCACGGAGCAGCTCAAGGCCATGCTGAAGCAGGCGCAGGACGCGCGCGGCGCGGCATACTTCCCGGACCGTGGCCCCGGCGGCGGTGCGGTGGTTGTGTCCCGCTCCGGCAAGACCTACACCGCGGGCGACGTCAATGGCGGTCCCGCTGGCGGCTATACCGCGCTGGAGGCCGCTGTGATGCAGGCCGTGGCGGCGGGTGATCTTGAAATCCGCGCCGTGGCGGCCGTGAATGGCGAGGGCAAGCCCCGCTTCCTGTCCGGGCGCGAGCGCCAGCTGGTGCGCGAGTTTGGCCGCGACGTCCTCGTACTGTGGGAGCCATACCCAGATGAACTGGATACATGGATGATTGATAGGCTGCTGCCTTTTGGCGGCGGCGAAAGCATACGCGGTCAGCAGTAATCCCGTAACGGCCGGGAGCGCGCCTCCCGGCCCATCCCCACATGCTGTGGAGAGGAGAGGGTGAGATGGACAGCATTCTTGCGGCGGACATCGGCGGCACCAATGCACGTTTCGCCGTCTTTTCCCTGGATGGGGACGGGGCGCTGGTCATGGGCGAAAGCATCTGGCTGGAGACCGGGCGCTTTGCCAGCTTTGCGGACATGGTGGGGCAACTGGAGGTGGAGAAGTTCCCTCTGCTCCCGCGCGATGCCGATGTGGTGGGGCTGGCCGTTGCCGGTGCCATCCATGGGCGGACGTATAGCGACCCGCCGAATATCCCGTGGGATGTGGACCTTGCCGGACGCGACGCGCTGCTGTGTAAGGACTTCACCCTCATTAACGACTTTACGGCGCAGGCCTGCGCCTGCATGACGCCCGTCTTTGACGAGGCGCTTCTCATCCTGCCCGGCAAGGCCGAACCGGACACCACGCGCGCCGTTATCGGTGCGGGCACAGGCCTTGGCATGGCCGCGCTGGTCCCCGACGGCGCGGGCGGCTACCGCGTGATGCCCACTGAGGGCGGCCACAGCCTCTTCCCCTTTGTCAGCCGTGAGGAATTCGACTTTATGGACTTTGTCCGCGACAGGACGGGCCGCCGTCAGGTTATCGGCGACCTTGTGGTGACGGGCCTCGGGCTGAGCCTGCTGCATGAATTCTTCACCGGCGAACGCCTCGCCCCGGCGGAAGTGACCGCGGGGTTTTATTCCAAGTCCAAGATTCTGGCGTGGGCGGCGCGTTTTTATGGCCGCGCCTGCCGGAATTTTGCCCTGAGCACCCTTGCCCTTGGCGGGGTGACCATCAGCGGCGGCGTTGCGGCCCGTTCGCCGGAACTTGTCACCCATCCCGCCTTTGGCGATGCCTTCCGCTTTTCCGAAACTCACGCCGCTGTGATGGAACGCATTCCTGTTATGCTGAACGCCAACGAGGCCTCCGGGCTGTGGGGTGCGGCGCATGCGGCATTACACCATGTGCGTACGGGCGGGCACGTGACCTAGATCTGTTTTCGCTGTGCAGTGCATTTTCGTCCACAGTGCCTGCTGTCTGCCTGAAAAAGGCGTGATTTATCCCGTGTATTGTGGAGGTGGTATTGACTTTTTTTCTGTATCACCATACCACAAGACAATGAGTGTTCTTCGCATGTTAACGTGTTGACGCACTGAGGGGGATGCCTTGAAACGCCTCATTCTGGGTACGCTGGTACTCGCGGTGGTAATCGGTGGAGGTCTGCACAGTGCCCGGGCTACAACGCTCGGCGAACTGCTGCCCGGAATGATTGCGGAGCACGAGCGCCTGCACGCCGCGCAAAGCCGCGAGGACGCCGCGCAGTACCGCCTGCGGCAGGCCCGCGCCGCATGGTATCCGCGCCTCGACATCACGGGCGACGTTACCAAGGAAAACATCGAAAAGACCGGCGTTGCCGGAACGTCCCTCGGTCGCAATATCGAAAAGCTGCGCGCCACCCAGCTGCTGTGGGACTTTGGCCGCACCAACAGCATTATCGGCTCCAGCCGGGCCGGGTATGAGCTGTCCGAGGCCGAACGCGTCGCCGTCCGGCAGGCCCTGATTCAGGAAGGGGTCGCCGCCTACCTCAATTGCATCCGCGCCAGCAAGGTGCTGGCCTTTGCCCTCCAGTCCGAAGAAAACATCAAGCACCAGACCGGCATAGAGGAATCCCTCGTCAAGCGCGGCGCTGGGCTGTCGTCCGACGTGTTGCAGGCCAAATCGCAGCTTGCTGGCGTGGCCGCCCTGCGCGTTGTGGCCGAGGGCGACCTCGTCAACGCGCGCAACCGCTTCCGCGCCGTGTTCGGGCGCGATGTGACCGCCGACGAGATTGAATCCTTCATCCGTCCCGATGTCCCCTACGACAACGTGCCCGTTACGCTGGAGTCCGCCATTGCGCAGGCCATCAGCGACAATCCGAATTTGACCATGCTCCAGAAGAATGTGGACCTGACCGAGCACCAAATCGCCAGCGCGCGGTCCATGTTCTACCCCAGCTTCAATGCCTACGGCGAATACTGGCGCAAGGAGAACGACTCCGGCGTTGAGGAAATCAAGATTGAGCAGCGTGTGGGTGTGGAATTTGCCTACAACATCTTTGCCGGTGGCGGCGACATGGCCGCCCTGAGCGCCGCCAAGAGCGACAAGCAAAACGCCGCCAATTCCCTGAAGGATCAGGAGCGCACCATTGAGGAAGTGGTCCGTGTAAACTGGCAAAACCTGCTCACCGCCCGCGCCAAGGCCGAGTGGTTCCGCAACCAGGCCAATATCGAAGCGGAATTTCTGGAGCTGGCGCGCAAGGAACGCAAGCTGGGCAACCGCTCCCTGCTCGACGTGCTCACCGCTGAGGTCAACTACAACAACGCGCTGAGCGGAGCCATCTCCGCAGAGGTGGATCAGGACCTTGCGGCATTCAATCTGCTGTATGCCATGGGTGAGCTGGAGCTTGACCTGTTCGCCGCGCCCTAGCGCCCACCACGGTGGGTGACGCGCCCCAAAGCCGCTTGTGCCGGGCGCTCATCCGCGGCCCACGCACGGATCAAACCGGCAGACTGCATGCCACGGCATGGGCCTGTCGGTTTGTTGCATTTGGACCAAAGGAGGTCTTCCTCTGCCCCACGCCACGCCGTTTCCTTCCCTGACGGGGCATCTGGCCCGCCATCCCGCCCGCGCCGCTGAATTGCTGGCGGCCTCTCTGCTTATGAATCTTTTGGCCCTTGTGGATACCGTGTTTGTGATGATCGTGCTGCGGCGGTATGTGGCGCATGGTCTGGACGGAACCCTGTATCTGCTGGCCGGAGGAACGCTGGTGGCGGTGCTGGTGCTGTGGGGCGTGCGCCGGGCGCGAAACCGACTGGCCGCCGCCATGGACATGGGCCGCGCCGAAGCGGTGGAGGCCCGGACCATGGAGCATCTGGTTACCGCGCGGGTTTCGGGACTGGAGGCGGAGAGCGTGAGCGGGCGGGGCCTGATGAGCGATATTGCCGCTGTGCGCGCCGCCCTTGGCCCGCAAAATCTCTGCGCCACGTTGGACGCGCCATTTGTGGTGCTGTTCATTGTGGCCGTGTGGATGCTGCATCCGGTGATGGCCGTGGTGGTGGCTGTGGGCTGCGCTGTGGCCTGTGGCGGCGGGATGTGGACGGCGCGCCGTGGTGTGGCGCTTGCGCCGCGCCTTGAGCGTGCTGCGGACCGGGCGCAGCGTGTGGTGGCCAATATGACCGACGCGGGGGAGACCGTTCGCGCCTTTTGCGGCGGGGCGCTGGTGCGCGGCGCATGGACCGCCGCGCATCAGCGCCTTGCGCAGCTTCGGCGCGCTGCAGCGCATGTGGGCGGCACCGGGACCGCATTGACGCAAGGGGCGTCTGCGCTCTTGCGCGTTGGCGTGTTTGGCATTGGGGCAACGTATGTGGTCCGGGGCGGGCTGTCCGTGGCGGCGCTTATTGGCGTCAGTATGCTGGGGGCGCTGGCCCTTCGCGGTGTGTCGCAGTCCGTGCAGGCGTGGCAGAGCATCATGCGGGGGCGGCAGGCGTGGCAGCGGCTGGAGGAATTTTGGAGCCTGCCGCGCGAGGAGGAGCAGGGCGAGCCGCCGGCGCAGTGGGCCGGCGCGCTGCGCCTTGAGGACGTGAGCTTTGCATGGCCGGGGCGCAGTGCGCTGTTCTCGGGACTGTCCTGCAGCGTCCGGCCCGGAGATATTCTGCTGGTGACGGGACCGAACGGCGCGGGCAAGACCACGCTCCTTCGGCTGGTGGCGGGGCTTGTTGCGCCGCAGGGCGGTGCGGTGCGGGTGGACGGCGCGCGTTTGGCGCAGGTGCCTGCCTCGTGGTGGCGGCAGCAGATATGCGTCATGCCGCAGGAGGCCGTGTTTTTGGACGGCACCATTGCCGAGAATATGACCCTTGGCCCGCCGGGCGAATACGCCGTGGAGATGCAGGCCGCACTGGGAGTGGCTGGGATGCGGCGCTTTATCGATACCAGCGAGCATGGCGTGTCCGAGGTGCTGACCGGTGGCGGGGCCAAGCTCTCGCGCGGGATTCGGCGGCGGCTGGCCCTTGCGCGGGCGCTGGCGTCCGGTGGGCGCGTGGCGCTCTTTGACGAGCCAACGCAGAGCATGGACGCCGAGGGGCGCGCCTGCGTGTACGCGGCGCTCAATGCCATGGCGCGGGAAGGGCGCACCATTCTTGTGGCGTCGGACGATCCGCATATCCGCAAGGGCGCAACCTGCATGCTGGACCTTGCTGACGGCGCGTTTACGCGTGTGCGCGCCGCCGCCCGGTCCGCCCCAGCGTCCGGCGCGCAGGAGGTGCGGCAATGAAAGAGATGACCGCCCGCCTGACGCAGGCCGCGCCGCTGACCATGCGCCTTTTGGCCGCGACGGTGTGCGTGAATGTTTTATCCTTTGCCTCGCCGCTGTTTGTGATGCTCATCCTTGGGCAGTATACCAATACCGGATTTGACGGCACCCTTGTGACCTTTGCCGTGGGCATGGTGCTGGCGATGGCCTTGCAGGTGGCCTTGAAGCAGGTGCGTACGGCCATGGCCGCCGCCGTCAGCGAGGCCCCGGACGAGCGCCTTGCTGCGGGCGTGGCGGATGTGCTGACGCGGGCGCGCATGGGTGCGCTGTGGCGGGTGCCGGAGGCGCTGCGGCGGAGCATCCCCGCGCATCTCGACGCGGTGCGCAAGGCGTACAGCGCCACCAGTATTACCAGCGTGCTCGATGCGCCGTTCTGCCTCGCGTTTATTGCGGCGGCGTGGTGGCTCAGTCCGTGGGTTGGGGCGGTTGCCCTTGTGGGGGCGGCGGCGCTGCTAGGGCAGGGGCTTGCCGCAACGCGCGCGCAGCAGCGCACCATGCGCGAGGCCCTGCGGGAGGACATGACCCTGCGCGGCATGGTGGACAGCGCCCGGCGCGGCGCGGATACCGTCCGTCTGTTTGGGGGCGGCGTGTTTGTGCAGGATCGCTGCGCGCGGCAGGGGGCTACGGTTCGCGGCCTGAACATGGCGGTGGAGCGCATGCGTCTTGGCGGTATGAATGCGGCCATGACCATTCCCATCTTGGCGCGGGTGGCGGTGTACGCCGTGGGCGCAAAGGAAGTGGTGGTGGGCAACCTGACCGTGGCGGGGCTTATTGCGGCGAATATTCTTGTTTCGCGGGCGTTTGTTGTTGTGGCGCAGTTTGTGGGCACGGGCATGCGGCTGGCGCGTGGCAGGCAGGCCCTGCGCGATATCCGCGAGCTGTCGCGCGTGCCCCTAGAGGCGGGCAGTGGTACCGCGCTTCGGCAATTTTCCGGACGTCTGAGTCTGAGGGATGTCGCCTTTGCCTACCCCGGCAGCAGTGCGCCGCTGTTTGAATCCCTTACCGTTTCGCTGCCGCCGGGGACGGTGGCCGTGGTGCACGGGCCAAGCGGTGCGGGCAAGACGACCTTTGCACGCCTGCTGACCGGGCTTGTGGTGCCAACGCGCGGCGATGTGCTGGCGGACGGCATCACCCTGCGCCAGCTTGCCCCGGCGTGGTGGCGGGCGCAAGTTGTCTACGTGCCGCAGGAGCCAACCTTCGTCAGCGGCACCCTGCGCGAGAATATCACCCTCATGCGCCCGGACATGGACGACGAGGCCGTGGCGGAGGTGGTGCGGCTGTGCGGGCTGACGGCGCTTGTGGCGGACCTGCCGCAGGGGCTCCAGACGCCGCTGACGCAGGCGGGGCGCACGCTGTCCTATGGCATTCGCCGCCGCGTGGCCCTTGCCCGCGCGGTGACCACGCAGGGGCGGCTGGTTGTGATGGACGACCCCTTTGAAGGGCTGGACGAGGACGGCGTGGGCGTGGTGTCGGCAGTGCTGCGCGACTGCGCGAGGCAGGGGCGGACCATCGTTGTCTGCGCGGACGCGCCGGACGTCCTGACGGACGCGCATGTTCGGCTGGACCTTGGGCGCAAGCCGGAACCGGAAATTGTGTGGGCCGCCTCACCCGGGCGGCAACGCAGGAAGGAGCAGAGCGCATGACACAGACGCCAGTACAGCCGGAACACGGCGCCGACAGTGCGGCGCGGCGCAGTGAACGGGCGGCCCGGAGCTTTCTGTGGCTGTGTGTTGTGGGCGCGGCGGTGTTTGTGCTCTGGGCGGCCATCTTTCGGCTGGACATTGTGAGCATGGCGCAGGGCGAGGTTATCCCCAGCACCAAGGTCAAAAGCGTGCAGCACCTGGAAGGCGGCATTATCCGCGAGATTTTGGCGCGCGAGGGCGACGCCGTGGAGCAGGGTCAGCCCCTTGTCATTTTGGAGGAGACGTCCACCGGCGCCAGCGTGGAGGAAATAGCCATCCGGACGACCTCTCTGACGGCGGAGGTCGCGCGCCTTGATGCGCAGGCGCGCATGCTGGACGCCCCGGCCTTTCCTGATGGCTTTGCCACAGCGCATCCCAAGCTCGCGCGGCAGGCGACCACGCTTTTTGAAGCCAGCCGCCGGCGCCTTGAAAGCGAACTGACCGAACAGCGTGAAAACATCATCCAGCGCGAGCAGGACGTGAAGGAAATCCGCGCCCGCCTCAGGAACAACCGCCAGAGCCTCACCCTTGTGCGTGAGCAGGTAGCGCTGTCCGAAGAGCTGCTGCGCGATAATCTGACCACCCGGTATAAACATTTGGCCTACCTGCGCGAGCAGTCGGAGCTTGTCAGCCGCATAGAGCAGGACCGCGCGGCCCTGCCGCGTGCGCAGTCGTCCCTTGCCGAGGCGCGTGAACGGCTGGTGCGCCTTGAGCGCGCCTACCGCGAGGAGGCACAGCAGGACTTGCGTAAGGCCCGGCAGGAGCTGGAGGAGTTCTCCCAGCGGCTCAAGAAATTCCGCGACAGTCTGCGGCGGACGGTTATCCGCTCCCCCGTGGAGGGCGTGGTGAAAACCCTGCACGTGGTGACGCGCGGCGGCGTGGTGCGTCCGGGCATGACCCTTGTGGACATTGTGCCCTCAAGCGACAGGCTGGTGGTGGAGGCGCATTTGCCCATTTCGGACATTGGCTACGTGCAGGAGGGGCAGAGCGCCATTGTACGCCTTGCCTCGGCGGATGCGGCGCGCTTTGGCAAGCTGGATGGGCGCGTGGTGCATGTGAGCCCGGACACCTTTACCACGCCGGAGGGGCAGACTTTCTATTCTGTGCGTATTGAGACCGAGGGCGACGGCTTTTCCCACGGCGACTTTCAGTACCGCCTCATCCCGGGGATGCTGGTCATGGCGTATATCCATACCGGTCAGCGCACTGTGCTGGAATACCTGACGGACCCCTTCCTTGGCGCCATGGGGCAGGCCATGCAGGAGCGATGACTATGCGCGTGCTGCTGGTGCATCCCAATTTCCCTGCGCAGTTTCGGCACGTGGCGCGCGCCCTTGGCGCGGATAGTGCGACGACGGTGGTCTTTGCCACCACCAACCCGCGCCCGGACTGGACCATCCCCGGCGTGAAGAAAGCGGTGTTCTCTCCGCTCAAGGCCGAGGCGGAAGCAAAGGATGGCGACGCCCATCAGCAGGCCCTGCGGCGGCTGGTGACGCCGTTTCGCGACGCCGCCGCGCAGGGCGAGGCCATGTACCGGCTGGCCCACAGGATGAAGCGCTCCGGCTTTACGCCCGACGTCATCTACGCCAGCTCTGGCTGGGGGCCGAGCCTCTACCTCAAGGACGTGTGGCCCGAGACGCCCCTCATGTGCTATTTCGAGTGGTTTTATGATCCCTTTGGCGAGGACGCATGCTTTGGCCGAAAGCCTCCGCCTAAGAAGGGGCTGGCCCCGCCGCAAACGCTGCGCTCGCGCAATGCGGCAATATTTAATGACCTGTGGGCCTGCGAGCAGGGCCTCTCGCCTACGTTGTGGCAGCGTTCCCAGTTTCCCGGCGAATACCATCATAAAATGGCCGTCCTGCACGACGGCGTAAATACCAACCTCTTCCGTCCACGGCCGGGGACGCCCATGCAGTTGAAAAACTGCGACCTGTCCGGCGTGCGGGAGGTCATTACCTTTGCCGGACGCGGCATGGAACCGTACCGGGGCTTTCCGCAGTTTCTCACCGCGCTGGAAATGGTCCTGCGCCGTCGGCCCGGGGCGCACGCCGTCATCGCCGGGTCGGAACGGGTGTGCTACGGCACCCCGCACCCCAGCGGCAAAAGCTATAAGGCCATCATGCTGGAGGAATTGGACCTGCCGCAGGACCGCGTCCACTTTGTGGGGGCACTGCCCTACGGCGAGTACCGGCGGATGCTGGCGGCATCCTCGGTACATGTGTACCTGACGCGGCCCTTTGTGCTGTCGTGGTCGGCTATTGAGGCCATGGCCAGCGGCTGCTGTCTTGTCGTTTCGGATACGTCCCCCGTACGCGAGGCCATGCGTGATGGCGAGAGCGCGCATTTTGTGAATTTGACGGACCCGAAGGATATTGCCGCGGGCATTGAACGGGTGCTGGACGATGCGCCCTATGCGGAGCGCCTCCGGCGCGGCGCGCGCGAGACAGCAGTCAGCCGCTACAGCTTGGAGCATTTGCTCCCCATGCACTTGCGCCTCATCGGCAACACCGCGAACCGCGGCAAGGTGGTACATGGCGCACTGGACAGCCCGGACCGCCCTGAAACTGCGCCCCCGGAGCGGGCAGAGGGGCCGGTGGCGAAGGGCGGCGGATGATGGCCTCCGGCGCCTAATCGAGAATAACGGTGCTGACGTCCACAGCGTATTTTCGGATGCGGTTGTGCACCGTGCCCCGGCTGACGCCCAAGAGGCGCGCGGCGGCGGCCTTGTTGCCGCCTGTGGCGCGCAGGGCGGACACCAATTGCGCGCGTGGGCCTGCGGGGTGGTGCGGGGCCCCCTCGTGTGGTGCGGCGGGGCGAAGCGGCGGGGCGCTTTGGGCGTGCTCTGCGTCGTTATGAGGCTGGGGCGTGGTGGCATCCGCTGGCGGCGGGCATGCCGCGTCTGCGCCCATGAGGGAGGGCGGCAGGTGTTCCGGCAGGATGGGGCCGGCGTCTGCGATGACGCAGGCGTATTCGAGGGCGCTTTTTAGCTCGCGCACGTTGCCCGGCCAGCGGTGGGCCATGAGGCGGCGCATGGTCTCGGGCGCAATGCCCGCAATGTCCGCGCCGGAGCGCTGGCTGATGTCGTGCAGGAAAAAGTCCGCCAGCAGGGGGATGTCCTCGGCGCGTTCGCGCAGGGGCGGAATATGGATGGGGATGACGTTGATGCGGTAGTAGAAGTCGCGCCGGAAGCGGCCCTCCTGCGTCAGGCGCTCCAGATTGCGGTTGGTGGCGGTGATAATGCGGGCGTCTACGGTGATGGGGCGGTTGTCGCCAACGCGCTCGATGCGTTTGCTTTCCAGAACGCGCAGCAGCTTGACCTGTATGGACAGCGGCACGTCGCCGATTTCGTCCAAGAAGATATCCCCGCCGCGTGCGGCCTCAAAGCGCCCTTCGCGGTGGCGGATGGCTCCGGTGAACGCGCCCTTCACATGCCCAAAGAGTTCGCTTTCAAGGATGCTCTCGTTAAGGGCGGCGCAGTTGCACTGGATGAACGGCCCGTTACTGCGCGGGCCAAGGGCGTGGATGGCGTAGGCGGCCAGCTCTTTGCCGGTGCCGGATTCGCCGGAGATGATGACCGGCGCGTCCGAGGCTGCGGCCCGCTCAAGGATGCCGTAGAGCCGCTGCATGGCCGGAGCATGCCCCACCATGCCGTGAAAGCCTGTGTCGAACAGGCGGGTGAGCTCGTCGATGCGGCGCTTTTGGGCGTCCAGTTCGGAGATGTCCGTCAGGGTTTCCACCGCGGCAATGACGTTGTCGCCGTCCATGAGCAGGCGGGCGTTTTTAATGACGGGGACGGAGGCGCCGTCCTTGCGGATAATGCGGCAGCGCTTGCGCGGTTCGCGCCGGGTGTCGAAGAGCGCGCACCAGTGCTCGCGCCCCTTCTGGCGGGAAATGGCGCAGACGTCGCACTGGAGCATGGTGCAGGGCTGGCCTGTGAGTTCCTCGCGGCTGTAGCCCGTCATGGCGGCCATGGCGTCGTTGACCATGCGGATGCGCCCGTTGGGACCGATAATCATCAGCCCCTCGGCCATGGTCTCAAGAATATCTTCCAGCGAGTTCTTGATGGGGTCGATGTGCATTTCTTGGACACCTTTTGAACGCATGTTTGAACAGGTGTAAAAAATGTGTACCACGGTCTGGACGCTGTCACAAGGGAGCCATGCGGCGGGAGTCCGCACGGGGCGGGGATTCATCATCAGTGGTCCCCGGGGCTTGCGTTTCGGCACATACCCTGCAAAAATCAGGACAATAAGAAAAGTCTCAAGATTACAGATGAGGTTGAACACAACGTGAACAGGCGTACCTTTTTCAAGACCTTGGCCGCAGGTGGCGCAGGGCTGATGGCGGCGGAAGCCGCCGCTCCCCGCCCCGCCGCAGCCGCAGAGCGTCGACCGGAACTCGCCACCGTGCTGGACCTGACGCAGTGCATCGGGTGCGGCGCATGTGTGGAGGCCTGCCGCGACGCCAATGCCGCCAAGAAGCCCGAGCCGCAAAAGCCCTTTCCCACGATGTACCCCGCCCGCGTCAAGGCCGAGGACTGGTCGGACAGGCGCGACGTGGACGACAGGCTGACCCCATACAACTGGCTGTACATCCAGACGGCGCAGGTGGAGGTGGACGGCGAGGAGCAGGAAATCTTCATCCCGCGTCGCTGTCTGCACTGCGTGAATCCGCCCTGTGCCAATCTGTGCCCGTGGGGCGCGGCCCTGAAGCAGGAAAACGGCATTGTCCGCATCAACGACGACATCTGCCTTGGCGGTTCCAAGTGCAAGGCCGTGTGTCCGTGGCATATCCCCCAGCGCCAGACCGGCGTTGGACTGTATCTGGACCTGATGCCTGCCTTTGCGGGCAACGGCGTCATGTACAAGTGCGACAGGTGCTACGACCGTGTGGCGGACGGCGGCGTGCCCGCGTGTATTGAGGTATGTCCCATGCAGGTGCAGACCATTGGGCCGCGCGATGATATGCTGGCCCTTGCCCACGCCCGCGCCGAGGAAATCGGCGGGTATATTTATGGCGAGCATGAAAACGGCGGGACCAATACCTTTTATGTGTCGCCCGTCCCCTTTGAGGCGCTGGCCGAAGCGGTGGAGACCGGGCCGGGCCGCCCGCACCTTGGCCCCGCGCAGGATGTGATGGCCAAGGATGAGGCCCTTGCCCGCGCCGTTGTGGTGTCGCCGCTGGTGGGCATTGCCGCTGGCGTGCTGACCTTTGCCGCTGCCATGAAGAAGGGGGATTTGTAATGCTCAGGACTCCACGCTGGACAGTGCGGCTCTACATCCTGTGTTGCGCGGCCCTTGCCGTGACCGGGCTGGCGCAGATGCCCATCTTTAAGCGCTATTACATTGCGGACATCCCCGGCCTTGGCTGGACGGCGGACTTCGCCCTGACCCACGCCATGCATTATGCCTTTGCCGCCGTGCTGTTGGTGCTCATTTTTATGCACCTGACGCGCTACGCCCTTGCCCGGCGCTGGCGGCTGACGTGGACCGGCGTGGTGCGCGCCGCGTTTTTGCTGACCCTCGTGGGCACGGGGTTTGTGCGGGTTTTTAAGAATATGCCGGATGTGTTCTTTTCGCCCACCACGGTGATGCTGGTGGACTGGACGCACCTTGGCGCGGCCATGGGGCTGGGCCTTGGGGCATTGGCCGCGCGCCTTGCCGGGCGGCAGCCCTATGTCCGCCCGCGCAGCAGCGCGCTTTAGGGAGCGAAGTTTCCGACGAAATCCAACAAACCCGGCATGTTAAAATCCCTACTGTCTGTAGGGAAAAAGGTTGGAAAAATCTATCGAAAGGGGTATGTTCCCGGCAAACGGAAAGGCTGTTTTCATACGGATGACAGCCGAGTCCACAGAACAGATTTGGCCGGGAGCATAGAGGATGAAACTCTCCACACGGAGTCGTTACGGAACCAGAATGTTGATCGATATTGCCCAGAACAGCAACGGCAAGCCCGTGTCCGTGAGTGACATGTCCAAACGGCTTGGAGTGTCTGTGAAGTATCTGGAGCAGCTTATCCGTCCGCTGAAGAGCGCCGGATATTTGGACAGCGTGCGCGGCCCCAAGGGCGGGCACAGGCTGACCAAGTCGCCGGACGAGATTACCGTCGGCGAGGTGGTGCGCCTTTTGGAAGGCGGCATCAATCTGACCGACTGCGTGGGGGACGCAGCCAAGTGCGAACGTGCAGGAACCTGCAACGTCCGCGCAGTGTGGGTGGAGGCGACCAGCGCCATGAATTCCATCCTCGACTCCATTAAGCTGTCCCAGATAAGCCACGCCGAAGGCATCAACTGTTGTTCCTGACGGGGGTGTGACGCGCGCCCCCATATGCAGACGAGGTGATCCGGACGGACCGGGAGATGGTTCCGGTCCGCCGGGATGACGAGAGATGCAACCTATGGGGGTGACGCATGAGGCATTCTGCTCTTGCACGCGGCGGCGTGCTCATCCTGTTGGCGCTGATGGTGGCGGGGCTTTCTGCCCCGGCGCAGGCGGCAGTGTCGCCGGCGCCAGCGCCGGGCCGGACCATGGCCCGCAAGGCCACACAAACGCCGGAGCTGTGGATTACCGCGGACCACTCCAAGCATGAGGTCCTGAAGCAGGACTTTCAAAAGCCGGAGGAAGTGACCGCGGCGTGTCTGACCTGCCATACCGAAGCGGCGGTGCAATTCCACAAGACCATCCACTGGACGTGGCTGGACCCGCTGGAAGACCCCGCGCTGAAGGTTGGCAAGGGCGGACTTGTCATCAACAACTTTTGAATGAACATCCAAAGCAACGAGGCTCGTTGCACTTCCTGTCATGCCGGTTACGGGTGGAAGGACAAGTCCTTTGACTTTTCCGACCCCGTTAAGGTCGATTGCCTCGTCTGCCACGAGCAGACAGGCACCTACAAAAAATTCCCCACCATGGCGGGCTATCCTGTGGAGAAGCCCAAAAAGTTCGCGGGCAAGAAGCAGTTCTATCCGCCGGACTACAAGGCCGTTTCGCAAAGCGTTGGCCGTCCGGGCCGCAAAAACTGTGGCACCTGCCACTTTTACGGTGGCGGCGGCGATGGGGTGAAGCACGGCGATTTGGATTCCTCCCTCTTTACACCCACCAAGAATCTGGACGTGCACATGGGTGTGGACGGCCAGAACTTCACCTGTGTGCGCTGTCACACTACCACGCTTCACGACATTGCCGGGCGCATCTATTCCAACCCGGCGGCCACCGAGCGCAAAAGCCTGCTGGAAGACGACCTGCTGCCCAAGATTATGTGCGAGTCGTGCCATAGCGCCACGCCGCACAAGGCCGGGCACAAGGCCAACGATCATACGGACAAGGTGGCGTGTCAGTCCTGCCATATCCCGGCCTTTGCGCGGGAGAATCCCACCAAGATGTCGTGGGATTGGTCCACGGCGGGCAAGATGAAGGACGGCAAGCCCTATACGGAAAAAGGGCCGCTCGGAAAGGCCTCGTACGTCACCAAGAAGGGTAGCTTTGTGTGGGGCACCAATGTGGTGCCGGAATACTACTGGTACAACGGCGTTATTGAATCCCTGCGCGTGACGGATACCATCGACCCCAGCGGCGTGGTGAAGCTGTCATGGCCTGAGGGAGACAAAGACGACCCGCGCTCGCGCATCATGCCCTTTAAGGTCCACCGCGGAAAGACGCCCTATGACAAGGGGCACAACACCATGGTGGTACCGCATCTGTTCGGAAAGGACGACACCGCCTACTGGAAGCACTTTGACTGGGCCAAGGCCATTCAGGCGGGCATGGACTACGTGGGGCTGGACTACTCCGGCGAGTACGGCTTTGTGGACACCGAATGGGTGTTCCCCACCACGCACATGGTGGCGCCCAAAGAGCAGTCGCTGGCCTGTAGCGAGTGCCATTCGCGCCAGGGGCGTCTGGCCAATCTGGTCGGATTCTATATGCCGGGACGCGACCATAATCAGGCCGTGGACTGGATAGGCTGGGCCGCAGCACTTGCAAGCCTTGTGGGTGTCGGCATCCATGGCTTCATCAGGCTTGTCTCCCGCAAGCGGTGGGCAAACGGCGAGCCGAAGGAGTAGCGCCATGAAAGGAATGGACAAGATATACCTCTACACCCGCTTCGAGCGGTTTTGGCACTGGGCGCAGGGCGCGCTCATCATCCTGCTTGGCGTGACGGGCTTTGAACTGCACGGCTCGTACACGCTGTTTGGCTTTGAAAAGGCGCACGACATCCACGTGCTGAGCGCGTGGAGTTGGGTGGTGCTGTGGGCGTTTATTGTGTTTTGGGTCATCACCACGGGTGAGTGGCGGCAGTACGTGCCCACCACGAAAAAGGTGCTGGAAGTGGCGCACTTTTACGCCATAGGCATCTTCCGCGGCGAGGCGCATCCCGTCCCCAAGACCATCCGCGCCAAGCATAACCCCCTGCAGCGCATCACCTACCTGTCCCTGTCCGCGTTGCTCTTGCCGGTGCAGATGGCCTCTGGTCTGCTGTACCTCTTTTACAACGACTGGGCGGCCATTGGCATGCAGGGCGTGCTGACCCTTGAGGCGGTGGCGCTGGTGCACACCGTGCTTGCCTTTGCCTTGCTCGTATTCCTCATCGTGCATGTGTACATGACCACCACGGGACACACCGTATGGGCGCACATCACGGCCATGTTCACGGGCTGGGAGGAGATAGAGGACACCTCCGCCATTCAGGACTGGGAGCGAAAGACCGAACGGTTCTAGGTCCGTACCAGAACACGGGCTTCATAAGAGGGCGGCCCCTGCTTTTGGGGGCCGTCTTTTTTTTATTTTTGCATAAAAAAGACGCATAACCCTGTGGCACGAGTGGCGATTCCCCTGCTTGAGCATGCAATCACAAGCTCTGGGGTGGTGCCAGGGGCGGCAGTTTTGGTGGATATTGCGTATGCAATGTGGTGTGAATTCAGCATGTTGTATGCGCGTGCGCATGCCAAAAAGGCGAAGTCGAAGAATTTTTGCAAATGTCGCGCCGGGGTTGCTGTCTGAAGCTATTTGCGGTAGGAAGGGCCTCCCTCGCCGCAGAACGCCATCGCAAGCTGACCTTTCGGTCATGGCTCAGACAATCATCCCATCCCAATGGACGCGCGTGCTGCATCGAGTCTCGTATTTCCCTAAAAAGGTAAGGTATTATGGAGTGTTTTAAGGCCCTTGGCCTTTCGGATTGTATTTGTGACGCCCTTGCGCGCAAAGGTTTCAGCGAACCGACCCCCATTCAGGAGGCGGTTATCCCCAGATTGCTCAGCGGTGAGCGTGACGTTGTCGGTCAGGCAGCGACCGGCACGGGTAAGACTGCGGCGTTCGGTCTTCCCATTCTTGAGTCCATTGAGGCGGGCGCAGGTCATGTTCAGGCTTTGGTTCTGGCACCGACCCGTGAACTCGCTGTCCAGGTGGCGGATGAAATCGAGTCGTTCAAGGGAAACAAGCGTATCAACGTTTTGCCCATTTACGGCGGACAGGCATTTGGCCCGCAGTTCCAGGGTCTGCGCCGCGGCGCTGACATTGTTGTCGGCACGCCCGGACGCGTTCTGGACCATATCGAGCGCGGCAGCCTCGACCTGTCCAACATCTCTTTCCTCGTCCTTGATGAAGCTGACGAGATGCTCAACATGGGCTTCATCGACGACATCGAAGCCGTCATGGCCGCCGCGTCCGAGGACAGAAGAACTCTGCTGTTCTCCGCGACCATGCCGCAGGACATCCTGCGCATTGCCAAGCGGTACATGAATGACTTCGAGAACGTGGCCGTCAAGCGCGAACAGCGCGACGTGCCGCTGACCGAACAGATCTTCCACGAAGTGGCGGAGTCTGACCGTTTTGAAGCCCTGTGCCGCGTCATCGACGCCAACGACGGCTTCTACGGTTTGGTCTTTTGCCGCACCCGTGCGGACGTGGACAACGTGGCCGCACGTTTGCAGGAGCGCAACTACGCCGCCGAAGGTCTGCATGGCGATGCGTCGCAGGCCCAGCGCGAAAAGGTGCTCAACAAGTTCCGCAAGCAGACCGTGACCGTGCTGGTCGCCACCGACGTGGCCGCCCGCGGTATCGACGTGCAGGAGCTGACTCACGTGGTGAACTACGCCATCCCGCAGGATCCCGAGACCTACGTGCACCGTATTGGTCGTACGGGCCGCGCCGGGCGTACCGGTCACGCTGTGACCATCATCAACCCCAATGAGTTCCGCAAGATGCGCTTTATCACCCGTAACGCCCCGGGCGAGATTAAAAAGCAGAGCCTGCCCCGCGTGGAGGAAGTTATCTCCGCCCGCAAGCTCCGCCTGAAGTCCGGCGTTATGGCTGCCATGCAGCAGGAAGGTCTGGAGCCTTTCGAAGCCTTCGCGCAGGAACTGCTGGAGATCGACGACGATCCCAAGAAGGCTTTGGCCGCTGTTTTGAAGATGGCTTACCGCGACGACCTCGACGCGTCCCGCTATCGTCAAATTGACGATGCACCGCAGCGCTCCATGGCTGGCGGCGGCAACGGCCGCGCCGAAATGTTCTGCGCCAGCGGCCGCGCCGACGGCATGTCCCCGCGTGAGCTGGTGGACGTCGTCTCCCGCGAGGCCGGCATCAGCGGACGCCTTATTCAGGGCGTACGCATCATGGCCCGCCACGCCGTGTTCCAGGTTCCTGAGAAGGAAGCCGAGAACATCGAGCGGACCTTCCGCAAGCTCGCCGCAGGCGCTCCGCCGCTGGTGCGCCGCTCCCGTCAGGGTCGCGGCGGCGGTGGCCGCAGTGGCCCCCGCGGTGGCTTCAAGCCCCGTGGCAACGGCGGCGGTCCCCGCGGTGGCAATGGCGGCAAGCGCCGCTATGACAACCGCGGCAACGGCAATGACCGCGACCGTGGTGGAAGCCGTTCCTACGGCTCCCACAACTAGCCGGCACTGCCAGCGCGCTGAATAACAGCATGTAAAAGGGCGCTCCCCATACGGGGAGCGCCCTTCTTCTTTGTGGAGCAGGGCGCCTGCCTTCCGAGTACGGCCCCCACCTTTTTTCGGGCTGGCATCCAGCCCGAAACCTCGGGATTCTTAAGGGGGCGCACCCCTTAAGTCGCCGAAGGCAACCTCTTGAACCCTGCGTAACGACCACGTCGTCTCGGCCGCACTTTTTATGCTCCGCAGGCTTAAGGATTTCATCCTTAAGAATCCTCTTCATACGCCACATTTGCCCCGACCGACGCGGCTGCAATCATGGCCTTTCGTTAGCCTTGAGCGGGGCGGGACACAGTCCATGGGTGCGGTAGCGCCGAGGCCCTTTTTCCGGGCTGGCTTCCCGCCCGAAACCTCGGGATTCTTAAGGGGCCGCCCCCCTTAAGTCGCCGAAGGCAACGTCTTGAACCCCGCGTAACGACCATGTCGTCTTGGCCGCACTCTTTATGCTCCGCAGGCTTAAGGATTTCATCCTTAAGAATCCTCTTCATACGCCACATTTGCCCCGACCGACGCGGCTGCAATCATGGCCTTACGCCAGCCTTGAGCGGGGCGGTGTACAGTCCATGGGTGCGGTAGCGCCGAGGCCCTTTTTCGGGCTGGCTTCCCGCCCGAAACCTCGGGATTCTTAAGGGGTCGCCCCCCTTAAGTCGCCGAAGGCAACCTCTTGAACCCTGCGTAACGACCACGTCGTCTCGGCCCCCCCTTCCCCGCGTCGGTGGTTTGGGCGCAGTGGCGCGGGTTAGGCGGCTTGTTTGCGGCGTTTCATCCTTTGGGACACATCATCTACCAGGGAGCAGAGCACCGGCACCACCACCAGGGTGAGCATGGTGGCAAACAGCAGGCCGAAGATGACGGCCACGGCCATTGGTCCCCACCACTGGGACGACTCGCTGCCGATTTCCCACGAGAAGTTGAGGAAGTCGAAGCTGACGCCTGTTGCCATGGGAATCAGGCCAAGGATGGTGGTGATGGCCGTCAGCAGCACTGGGCGGAAGCGCGTTTTGCCTGCCTCCAGCAGGGCCTCATGCGCGGAGCGGCCCTCGGCCTTGCACTGCAGGTAGTAGTCGATGAGCACGATGGCGTTGTTCACCACCACGCCCGCCAGCGAAATAACGCCGACGCCCGTCATGATGACGCTGAAGGGCATGCCCGTGACTAAGAGGCCCACAAACACGCCAATGAATGACAACACCACCGACGTCAGGATGATGAGCGGCATGGCGAGCGAGTCAAACTGCGTGACCAGCACAAGGAAGATGAGGAACAGCGCGGCGGTGAATGCCTTGCTGAGGAAGGCCGTCGCCTTGGCCTGTTCTTCCTGCTCGCCCGTAAAGGAGTAGGCGTAGCCGCGTGGCCATGGGAAGTCCGCAAGGCGGGCCTCGATGTCGCGGATGATTTCACCGGCCAGACGTCCGGCCACGTCGGCGGAGACGGTGACCACGCGTTGCTGGTCGATATGCTGAATGCCGCCAAGGCCGCTGGTGAGCGACACAGTCGCCACACTGGTCAGCGGGATGGGCGCGCCATCCGGGCCGGAGACGGTGAGGCGGCGGATGCTTTCGATGCTGGTGCGGTCCCTGTCCGGGAGTTTGGCGACGATGTCGTATTCGTCCTTGCCCTCGCGGTAGGTGCCGACCTTCATGCCGCCGATGGCGGCCTTGACCGTATTGGCAATGGTGGCTGTGGACAGCCCCATAACGGCGGCCTTTTCCTTGTCCACATCCACGCGGATTTCCGGCTTGCCTTCCACAAAGTTGTCCTTGAGGTCCACAAGGCCGGGGATGTCCTCGATGCGCTCTTCAATGGCGGTAACAATGCGTCCAAGCTCGTGGATGTCGTCGCCGCGTATTTCCATATTGATGGGCGAGCCGGTGGGCGGGCCGCTTTCTTCCTTCTCCACGCGGACCTCTGCGCCGGTAATGGCGCGTTGCAGGCGCTCGCGCAGGGCGTTGACGTCTGCGATGGACGAGCGGGAGCGCTCGTGGAAGTCCTTGAACTCCATGGTTACGGTGCTCACATGCGTGCCCGAACCGTCCGAGGACGACGGGTCCGCGCCCGATGTGCCAACCTCCGTGATGGTGTGCGTGACGTTGTCGCACGTGCCTACGATGGCCTCCACCTGCTTCACAATGATGTCCGAGGCGTCAAGGTTCGTCCCAACGGGCGCCTTCACCGTGACATAGGCGCGCTTCGGGTCGGAGTCCGGCATAAATTCAATGCCCTTGCCAAACATGCCAAAGGCTATGGCGGAGGACACAAGCGCCGCAACGGCAATGCTCATAATCACCAGCCGGTGGCTTAGGCTCCACGTCAGCACGCGGGCATAACGCGCCTGAGCGCACCCCAGAAGGCGTTCCACGCGTGTGGGCGGGGCGGTGCTGGGGCGGATGGTCTGAAAGCGCGCAGAGAGCACGGGATTGACCACCAGCGCCACAAACAGCGACCCGGACAGCGCCATGATGACCGTGATGGGCAAAAAGCTCATGAACTCGCCCATAATGCCGGGCCAGAAGATCATGGGCACAAACGCGCCCACCGTGGTCAGGGTGGAGGCGATAACCGGCCACGCCACCTCGTTGGTGGCGGACAGGGCGGCCTGCTGGCGCGTTGAACCGTCCTGCATATGGCGGTAGATGTTCTCCACCACCACGATGCCGTTATCCACCAGCATGCCCAGCGCCAAAATGAGCGAGAAGAGCACCACCATATTCAGCGTGATGCCCGCCGCCTGCAGCAAAATGAACGCAATGAGCATAGACAGCGGAATGGACAGCGCCACAAACAGCGCGGACCGCCCGCCGATGAAGACGAGCACCACGGCCAGCACCAGCACAAGGCCGGAGATGATGTTGTTTTCAAGGTCCGTCACCATCAGCCGGATGTCCTTGGACTGGTCCGAGGTGATATCAATGCGCAGGGACGGCGGCGCTTCGGCGCGCAGTTCGTCCACAATGCGCTTCACTCTGTCCGTGATGTCGATGACGTTTTCGCCGCTGCGTTTTTTGATGGCGATGGTGACGCTTGGTTCCTCGTCAAAGCGGCTGCGGGATGTTTCGTCCTTGGCGGCGTCCTTGATGGCGGCCACGTCGCGCAGGTACACGGGCTTGCCGTTGCGCACAAAGGCGACGATGTTGTTGATTTCCGCAGGGTTGTCGAAGTCCTCGGGCACGCGCACCAGGTACTTGGACGAGCCAATGTCCATGGAGCCGCCGGGCATGTTGACGTTGGCGTTTTCGATGGACCCCACCAGTTCGGAGAAGGGCATGTTGTAGAACGCCACGCGGTCAAGGTCGAACAGCACGTGGATTTCGCGCTCCAGACCGCCGATGAGTTCTGCGTCCAGCACGCCGGGGACGGCTTCAAACTTGTCCTCCATGTCGTCGGCGAAACTCTTGAGGCGCTTGAGGGAGAAGGGACCGGACAGCACCACGTTCATGATGGGGCGGTCCGAGAAGTTCATCTCCATCAACACCGGATCGTCCGGCAGGTCCGACGGCAGGTCGGGCTTGGCTTGGTCCACCTTGTCGCGGACCTTTTGCATGGCGTCGTCGATGTCCACTTCCGGTAGGAATTTGATGGAAATGACCGACTGCCCGTCGATGGATGTGGATTTGATTTCCTCAACGTCCTTGAGGCCCCGCAGCTTGCGTTCCAGCGGGATGGTGACCAACTCCTCCATATCCTCCGGTGCCACGCCCTCATAGGCGGTGGAGACGAAGATGTAGGGAATGGTGATGTCCGGGCTGGATTCCAGCGGCAGGGATACATAGGCCGTAGCCCCCGCCGTGACGATGAACAGCAGCAGGACCAGCACTGCGGATTGGCGTTTGAGCGCCGCGGTATTTATGATCATTGCACGTTGACCCGTGTTCCTTCCTCAACCTGTGCGTGCCCGCTGACAATAAGGCGGTCGCCTTCGCTCAGGCCGTCCAGAATCTGGATGCTGGTTCCGTTGACGACGCCTGTCGTCACCGTGCGGGCGCGGGCCATGCCGCCGTCCTCCACGAACACGACGCGCTCGCCGTTCTTGTCCTGAATAACGGCAAGGGGCACCGTGATGGCGTTCTCGATGATGCGGCGCGTCAGCGTTACGCGGGCCATCATGCCCGGGCGGATTGCGCCGTCGGCGTTATCCACCACCACGCGCACGCGGAAGGTGCGGGTGGCCTCGTCGGCCTTGCTCGCCACAAAGTCCACCGCGCCGTCCCATGTCCGGTCCGGCCATGCATCAATGCGCACAGCGGCCTTATCGCCGGGACGCAGGTAGCGCACGTCCATTTCCGGGGCGTTTACGATAATGCGGATGGTGGAGCTGTCCACAAGGTCCGCCACCGGGTCACCCTCATGAATGTATTCCCCGGGGTCCACGTAGACTTCATCCACCACCCCGGACAGCGGCGCTTCCACGACGCCCTTGGCGTAGTCCGACTCGGCCTCGCGGACATTGGCGCGGGCCAGCGTCAGCTCCGTTGTGGCGCCGTCCAGTTCCTCGCGGGAGAGGACGTTTGCCTCAAACAGTTCGCGGCGGCGCGTTTCCTTGGCCTCGGCAAGGCGCAGGTTCGCCTTGGCGCGCTCCAGCGCGGCGCCAAGCGCCACAGCGTCAATACGCGCAATAGGCTGGCCCGACTGTACCGACTCGCCCCTGCGGACGCCGCGCCACTCCACCATGCCCGCGCGCTCAGCGGCAACGCGGACATCAGCGATGGGCTCGGTTTGTCCCGGCAGGGTAATGGCGTCGCGCAGGGCCGTGGGGGCAACCGTGTGGACCCGGATATTCACGCCCACCTTTTCCGGCGGCGCAGTCTGGTCCTGCGCGGTAGATTCGGCGCTGCCGCACCCGCCAAGGGCAACAAGCCCAAGGCACAAGCACGCAAGGCCGAGTAGTCTCAGCGGCATTGGTTCAACTCCTTAATGGCCCGGATTCCTCCGAGCGAAAATGCAATAATGTGATCCGCCAATTGGGCGAGATTGTCTTCCTCTGCAAGGGCAACCACTTCCTCCGGGATGTGGGCGATGCCCAGAAAATACTGGATACACTGCCCGACAATGCTGTCCGCCGTAAAGTGGACAACACGCTCGGGCGCATCCCCCAAAAGCTCCGCGACAATGGCGCGGAAGTACCGCTCCTCCTCGCACCACTCCTCAACACGAAGCGTTGCGCCGGAGCTTGGTTCCGCCAGCTCCATCAGCACGATGCGCGTGCGCCGGATCCACATTTCGCGGTCCTCCAGCGCGCCGCAAAAGATGCGCCGCAGCATCGCATTGATGAAAAAGCGGAGCCGCGCCTCGGCAGGCTCGCGCTCAACCGCCGGCGTGCGGTACGGGTACGACCTGTTCAGGTTTTCAATCCACCCGCGGAGCACCTGCGTGTAGAGCGAGCGCTTGTCTCTAAAGTGGTAGTTCACCGCCGCAGGATTGGCGCCCGCGCGTGAACAAATATCCCGTATCGTCGCCTTTCGAAATCCCTTTTGCGTAAATACGTCAGAGGCGGCGGCCAAGATTCTTGCCTTGGTCCCGCCGTCCGTCTCCACAACCTGTCCCATGTCCCTCACCCTCTCCTCATCTCTTTGTCTCTCTCAAATGCTGTTTCAAACAGTGTTTGAAATTGGCGTTGGCGTCAAGTGAGAAGTGGGGGATGGGGCGGGTCGTAATGCAGGAGACAAGAAGATGCCTCCGGCGGCTCAAGGGTATGATACCCTTGAGAATCCCCAGAATTTTTCGGATGGAAGCCGCCCGAAAAATAGGGGTGGGTTTTAGCGGAGTGTTGTGGCAGTAGCCCGCGTTGATGGGGCGGCAATGCGGGGGCGTGATAGAGGCCGCGTGGGCAGTGCGGAGCGTGGCGTATGAAGAGGATTCTTAAGGATGAAATCCTTAAAGCCTGCGGAGCATAAAAAGTGCGGCCAAGACGACGTGGTCGTAACGCAGGAGGCAAGAAGATGCCTCCGGCGGCTCAAGGGGATGAGGCAGATTGTAATCCAAAACTGAACACTTGGCAGGAACCCGCCTTCTCAGACTTGAACAAATAAAAAAGCCCATGCTAGCTGCTGGTTACCAGACCAAAACTCCACAAGGGAGCGCAACTGCATGGGCAAAAAGCACCTTACATTAGAGAAGCGCGAAATACTAGCCCGGTTACTTTCTGAGGGCATGAGCATCCGAAACATCGCTCACATTCTTGGCTTTAGCCCCTCAGCGATTAGTCAGGAAGTACGGAGAAACAGCTTGAAGGATGGGCGATATGTTCCAAAGTCGGCACAGGAAAAAGCGCGAATACGTAGGCTTCGAGCCAACAGAGAACGCCAGCCTGTAGATACGGCTTTGTATGCGTATATTAAGGAAAAGCTCAGTTTCTACTGGTCTCCAGAACAGATCGTTGGCCGTTTGAGAAAAGATTTCCCGACTGCTCATCGAATGCGAATCAGCTTCAAAACGATCTACAACAAAATTTGTCCAGCAAAGGGTGCGCCTCGAACAGATTTTGTCCACTACAAGCAATACCTCCGGCGGAAACATGCACGCACAAGAAGCTTTAGACATGGCAAGAGCCGCAGCGCTGCAGAAGTGAATCGCACCTTGCCATCCATTGAACAGCGTCCATCAATAGTCGATGAAAGAGCTCGGTTCGGCGACTGGGAAGGCGATCTTATATCAGGAAAAAGAGGAACAGGGTTCATTGCAACGTTTGTAGAACGTCTAACCGGCCTTACTTTAGCGTATCGATGCAAGGACAAGTCTAAGGCTACAGTATCCCATGCTATGGAATGCTTTATGAAAGATGTTCCATGTGGCTTGAGAAAAACGATGACGCTCGACAGAGGTACGGAGTTCTTTGGCTATGAAGGCCTAGAGTTGAAATACAAGACTAAATTTTATTTCTGTCACCCGCAGTGCCCCCAAGAACGTGGCCTGAATGAGAATACAAACGGGTTACTTCGGCAGTTCTTCCCTCGCAAGATGGATTTCAGAAAAATAAGCGAATTTGAATTAAAACATAAACTCCGGCTGCTTGCAGGTAGGCCGCGCAAGAAGTTTGGGTATAGCTCGACTATTGAAAAACTGCAGCAGCTTGGGCTTGAGGGCTGTGTTCAGTTTTGAATTGCAATTCACCTGATACCCTTGAGAATCCCCAGAATTTTTCGGACGGAAGCCGCCCGAAAAATAGGGGTGAGTTTTAGCGGAGTGTTGTGGCAGTAGCCCGCGTTGGTTGGGCGGCAATGCGGGGGCGTGATAGAGGCCGCGTGGGCAGTGCGGAGCGTGGCGTATGAAGAGGATTCTTAAGGATGAAATCCTTAAGCCTGCGGAGCATAAAAAGGAGGGCGGAACCTCCCCCTTAACTCAGTTCTGGCAAGGCTTCCGGCGTACAGCAGGAGGCGCAGGCGAAGCAGTGGGTGCCGGTGACGATACGGCGGTGCTCCATAGCGTCTGGGTCAAAGAGCTTGATATGGGCGCCTTCGCCGTGGTTGCTGGGCAGGTTGAGGGCTTGGTTGTAGTCGCAGTCGTAGAGGGTGCCGTCCCAGCCGATGTTGATTTGGTGGCGGCACATGAGCGCGGGGATATTGGAGCCGTTGCACGAGGCCTCGCGCAGTTGCATGTATTCCTCTTCCATGTCGTGAACGCGCAGAAGCTCTAAATACCGCGCAAGGGAGACGTTGGTGGAGGTGATAAGGCGGTTGAAGGTGATGCCGTGGCGCTCGCTGAGTTCGTCGCGGTAGGCGTTTTCCATGCGCTGCTGGGCTTCGGTGACGAAGGGGCCGAGGGGCTGGTTAAAGATGAGGTCCAGTTGCAGGTGCTCGTCTGTGCCGTAGCCCAGTTGGTTCAGGCGGCGCAGCACGTCGAGGCTGCTTTTGAACATGCCGTTGCCGTTGGTCTGACAGGCGTTTTCGTCGAGGTAGCAGGGCATGGACGCCACAAGGTGCACCCGGTGCAGCGCAAAGAAGTCCGGCAGTTCGTCCAGTCCTTCCACCGTCATAGCCGTAAGGTTGGTGCGTACCTGCACGGTGTGCGACTGCCGCAAAAGGCGGATAAACCGCTTAAGGTGCGGGTTGAGCTCCGGTGCGCCGCCCGTGATGTCCACCAGCGCGGGGTGCACCTTGTCCGCCGCGTCGAGGATTGCTTCCTGCACACTCCATCCCATGATCTCCCGCCTGTCGGGCGAGCAGTCCAGCTCGCAGTGCCGACAGGCCAGATTACAGCGAAGGCCAACGTTCACTTGAAAGACGGAAATGTCCTCCGCCGTCATGGTCCGGTCCAGATGCCGGGTGAGGGTGTGCATGCGCTCCTCCTGCCTGATGGTTTGGGAAATTCCGCCGCGCTAGAGCTTTCGCGCCAGCTCGATAATGGCCCTCATGAATGCGGGCAAGTCGTCCGGCTTGCGGCTGGAAACTTGGTTGCGGTCCACGACAACGTCCTTGTCGAACCACGAGGCCCCGGCATTGACGAGGTCGTCCTTGATGCCCGGGGTCGACGTGCAGTCAAAGCCATCCATGATGCCCGCCGAGATGGGAATCCACCCACCATGGCAGATGTGCGCCACCAGCTTGCCCGCTTCGTGGATGTCGTGGGTCAGGCGCTTGACGCTGTCCAGCCGCCGCAATTTGTCCGGGGCAAAGCCGCCGGGGATGACCAGCATGTCAAAGTCGTCGGCCTTCAGGTCGTCCACCGCAACGTCCGACATGCACGGATATCCATGCTTGGACATGTACACCGTCTGCCCCTCTGGGCCAGCCAGCGTCACCACCGCCCCCTCTTCCTCAAGGCGGTACTTCGGGTACCACAGCTCTTGGTCCTCGTACGTGTCCGCAACAAACATCAAAACGCGTTTTCCTGCTAATCCGGGCATATGTGACTCCTGCTCCATTTCGTGGCGGTGGCCGCCACAGAGTGCTGTTGCAAGCGTACAGGATACGCCATGCATCACACTGGCGCAAGAGGGGGCCAGCGTTTTGGGCGGGAAGTTGCGCGTTGGGATGGGGTGGGCGTGAGGCTGGGAGAGTGAAGAGGCCTCCGGCGGCTCAAGGGTATGATACCCTTGAGAATCCCCAGGATTTTTCGGGCGGAAGCCGCCCGAAAAATAGGGTGGGGTGGGTTCAGGCAGTACGCGTGGCCTGTGCTCCGCGTTGGTGGGGCGGCAATGCCGGGGCCGGATAGAGGCTGGTCGTGCGGAACGCAGTACTGGCGTATAAATGGGATCGTTAAGGGCCCGCGGCCCTTAACCAGCGCTGCTATCCTAATCTCTAAGGCCCTTCGTCCTTTCAGGCCGAATACCCTAAGAGCTTAACCCGCCGGAGGTTCAAAAAGCCCTGCGCAACCACCACCATTCGGCCATGCTTGCCATAAATGTCACGTGATACGGGCTTTTCAGGGCGGGCGGGGCATGATACAAGGCCGCCGATACAGGAGAAAGTTCTTCCATGCGAATACTGTCTTTGCTCATGTTCCCTGTTTTGTTCTTGGCCTCCGCTGGTGCGGTTGTTGCGCTGGATATTGGCTTGCCGCCGGAGGTTGCGTCCACGGCGCCGTATGTGATGGCGGTACTGGGCGGCCTGCTGAGTTGGCGTTTTAAGCGCAGCCGCTGCGTGTTTGCCATGGCGCTTTTGGCCTTGGGCTTTTGGTTTGTGAACACGTTTTTGCAGGCGGGCGTGGGCACGGATGCGCTGGGGCAGGTGGCCTATGCGGCGTACGCGTGTGCGTTTCCGGTCTTTGGGCTGCTGCTGGCGATTATGGGCGACCGTGGCCTCGTGACGCCATGGGGCATTCTGTACCTTTCAACGGCCGGCTTGCTCACGGCATGCGTTTTTGCCGTGACGGACGGGTTCTTTGGCCTGATGAGCTATGAGGGCGTGGCGGGCATTCAGGTGGCCGTTGCCAAGATGCTGCACGCGCGCGTCCTGCCGCCGTGGACGGATAGTTGGACGTGGCTGCCACAGCCTGCGCTGGTTGGGTTTTTCTTTGCGGGATGTGTCTTTTTGATACTGACCATCGTACGTGAGGAGCCGCTGGACGGCGGCTTTTGGGGGCTGACCCTTGGCGTTGGCGCGGGCCTTCACTATGCGGGCAGCGGGCAGGCTCCGGCGCTGTTCTTCTCGGCGGCTGGGGCGTCGCTCATCGCGCCGCTGTTTCAGGACTCGTACCGCATGGCGTTCTTGGATGAACTGACGGGACTGCCGTCGCGCCGGTCGCTGGTGGCGGACTTTAAAAAGTTAGGCGGCCGGTACGCCGTCGCCATGGGCGACGTGGACCACTTTAAGAAATTTAACGATACGTATGGCCATGACGTGGGCGACGAGGTCCTGCGCATGGTGGCGAGCAAGCTGGACCGCGTGACGGGCGGCGGCTGCTCGTACCGCTATGGCGGTGAAGAGTTTACGATTCTGTTCCCCCGCGCTGATGCGGCGGAGGCGTTGCCACACCTTGAGGCGGTGCGCGCGGCCATCGAGAACGCGCCGTTTACTCTCCGCTCCAAGAACCGTCCGGAAACCAAGCCCAAGAAGCCGAGCAGTAAGAATGCGGGGAACAAGACGGTCTCCGTGACAATTTCCATCGGCGTTGCCCAGCGTACGGACTCGCGCCAGTCGCCCGAGGACGTGCTGAAGGAAGCGGACAAGGCGCTGTACAAGGCCAAGCAGAAGGGCCGCAATCAGGTCTTTGCCGCGTCGTAGGCAAGAGAAGAAGAGAGTCAAAAAGCGGCCCTTGTGGGCTGAAAACGCCAGCGCCCCGGAAGCAGTGAGCTTCCGGGGCGCTGGCGTTTTGTGCGTTTGGCGGTGCGGACGGGGAGAGCGCGTTAGCTGCCAAGGCGCACGCGAATGCCGTGCTCACAGGCGTGAACGTCATAATGCGCAAGCTGGTCGGGCGTGGTGTCGATGACAGTGCGCACGACGCTGCGGCCCGGATGCACGCCGGTGCGGATGCGCGTGGCGTGGGTGGAGGAGACGGGAAGCTCCTTCATGGCCGGGGGAAGCTCGCTTTGGGCGAACAGGTCCACCACGATGCGCGCGGGATTGTCGAGGGCGAAGGCGGAAAAACGTGGGGAAGCGCCGCGCGAGGCGATGTGCACGTCAAGGCGTGAGCCGCTCTCGGTGAAGTTGATGCCGGTGATGATGGACGCATCGGTGATGGCGCCGCCGGGGATGGTTGATGCCGTGGCGGCGTGCTCGGGGGCCGACGCGCCGGGCTGATGGCGCGGAGTGAAGGTTGCGCCGTTTCGCGCAGGCTGCGCCGCGTCGTCCGGAGAGGGGATGGAGAACAGCGAGTCCGGATTGATGACGGTGTGCGAGACGCTTTGCCGCACATACCAGCGCTGCTCAGGCGCGCTGGACGGGTGCAGATACACATTTACCCCGGCGTAGGCCGCGCCGAGAACAAGAGCGATGCAGAGGATGCGAGCGATTTTCCCCATAAGGTCCCGTTGAAAACTCCGGCCCGTCCGCAGTGGACGGGCCGGAGGTGATGGTGGTTGAAGGGTGTGTGTCGCGCGGCGTAGGCCCGGAGCGCGGGCGTTGGCCGCGTGTGGCGTTAGCCGTTGGTGGCGGACTGAGCCGGAGCGGACGGCGCCTGAGGCGCGGCGGCTTCGGATGCCTCGTTGGTGGTGGCCGGTGCGGCCTTGTCTACGACGGAGGCTTCCGGTGCGGCCGGGGCCGTGGGCAGGGCGCTCTGGTCGTCCTGCGCGGGCGTAGCCTCGCCAGCGGGCGCTGCGTTGGACTGTTCGTCCTGCGCTTCGTTTTCAGTGGCGGCGCTGGGGGCCTGTTTCGGAGCGGATTCCGGCGCGATGGTCGCAGGAAGCGTGACGGGGCGGACCGCGTCACCTTCGGGCGCAATGGCGTCGTCGGCAGGAGCCGGGGCGACGCCGGGCAGGGCGCTTGAGTCCGTGGCGTTAGGAATTGTGGCGTTCGGTGCCGTTGCGGGCAGGGTGTCGGCGGGAAGGATGTCTTCCTCGGCCGCGCCGCCCTTGGTGACGTCGGAGAGCCACTTCATGGCGCTTTTGAACATGCCGGTGCCTTCGTTGTCCTTTTTCACTTCACCTTCGGGCGTGTTCCAGGTTTCCCAGAACTCGGAGAAGGTGTCCGTGATGGCCGCCCACGTTTTGGCCAGCGCGCCGGGCGTGGCGTTTGCTTCCGCCGGTGCGGTGGTCAGGCCCGGACCTGTGGTTGCGGGCATGTCCATGGCGCCATCGTTGCCGCCAACGGTCACCGTGGCGCCGGGCGCATTGGATGCGGGGGCGCTGGTGGTGTTTCCTGCCGGGGCCGTCTGCTGCGGGGCAGGCGCTGGCGCGGCCTTGGGGGCCTCGGGCGCCGCTGGAGGCTGAACAGGTGCAGGCTGTACCGCAGGCGCGCTGGGCGCGGGTGCGGCCTTGGGCTGCGGCGTGGGAGCGGGCTGGGTGGCGTTCTGCTCCAGCACAGGAGTGGTTTCCGGAGCCGGGGCTTCGGCGGGTGCGCCGCCTTCGGGAGTGTTCACCAGCAGCACGTAGGGGCGGTCCACCACCCACTGCTCATGCACCACGCGCAGGTTGGCGGGGCGGTTGTCCCACGAGTCCCAGTAGCGCCGCTGCATGCCAAGGACGAATTTGTCCTCGGTGCGGGCCATTTCGGCAAGGCGCGGCAGGTCCTGCGTTTCAAGGATGTTGGTGCCACAGTAGTAGGTGTAGACACCGGAGTAGATTTTGTAGGCCGCGGGGGTGTAGCCGTCGGCGATGTACTCGCCCATCAGCTCGCCCTGTTCCTTGGGGCTCATCACGGCGTCCAGTTCGGGCACGGCAATGAAGGCCAACGGCTGCACCCAGATGGTCATCAGGATGCCAAGGGTCAGCAGGGCAGGGCGGATATCCCAGCGGGACACAAAGCGCCACAGCAGGGCCGCGATGATGATGTTGACCACCGCCAGCACGTAGATGCCCTTGAGGACGATGGGCCACTGGGTGAACAGGTTCGCCAGCGCAACGCCAACGCCCAGCACGGCAAACAGCCCGGCGACAAAAAGCACCAGCTTGCGCGTGCGCGCCGCGTCAAAGCCGAGAACGGTGCGCGCGGTGAGCAGAGCAAGGATGGGGAAGAGCGGCATCAGGTAGACGACAATCTTCGTGCTGAGGCAGGTCAGCAGAACAAAGCCGGAAATCAGCGCGCACCACAGGTAGCTGAGGCCAGAGCCCGTGGAACAGACATCAGCCTTGCGGGCGTACCACAGCTCCTTCCAGAAGGAGAGGGTAAACAGCCGTTTGAAGGGCAGCAGCACCACAACGAAGGTCCACGGCAAAAACGCGGCCGGGAACGTGGCAAAGTAGTGCCAGAAGGGCTGCTCGTGGTGCGAGGCGTCCACAGCGCGGCGGTAAATCTGCTTGTAGAAGATGTTTTCGACAAGGGCGTGTTCGCCGGAGAACCACGCGGCGGCAATCCACCCAATCAGGATGACCACAGCCGCGCCAAAGCCCACCAGCACGTCGCGGCGGACAAGGCGGCTCAGGCGGCCGCTCCATGCCAGATACACCACGGAGGCCAGCACCGGGAACACAAGCCCCAGCGGACCCTTGGTGAGGGTCGCCAAGGCGGCAAGCACAAAGCCCGCCACGGTCCAGCCCATGGCGCGCTCTTGCTGCCACGCGCGGAAGAGACAGATGTGCGAAAAGGTTATAAGTCCTGTAAACAGAAGGTCCATGCGCGAGTAATGCGTCAGGGCTACGAAGTAAAAGCAGGTGAGCAGGATAAGGCCTGCGGCCAGACCATTTTCCCTGCCGCCTTTCAGGACGAGATGGTTCATGCACAGCATGCCCACCAGCACCACCAGCGCGCTGGCGGCGGCGCCGGCAAAGAACAGCGCGGGCTTGGCCCCGCCAAAGATGGGCAAAAACGCCGTGAGGAACCAAAAGTAGACGGGAGGCTTATCCGGGTAGGGCACGCCGTTCAGGTACATGACAAGCCACTTGTGCGCGTCAATGACATGCTCAAAAACGTTGGCGTAGCGGATTTCATCCGAGAACCACAGGGCGCGGGTGTCCAAAGAGGGCAGGGTCTGCGCCGCGAGGATCAGGCCGAGTATCGCCAGTGGGAGCAGTGCGGACACGCTCCACAGTCGCGAGAGGAACTTATTCATGGGCTGTGGTTTCCTTTTTGAGTCCGAAAGCATAGATGGCCCAGGCCGTAAAGGCGCCGTACATCCAGCCGAAGAAGACATCGGACGGGTAGTGCTGCATCAGATAGATGCGTGTCAGGGCCATAAGCGCCAGAGCCATTCCGAGGGCCAGCGTCAGCCACGCCTTGCGCCGCCAAAAGGCCAGCGCCAGCGCCGATGTGGTAAAGTCGGCAGTGTGGCCGGAGGGCAGGGAGTGGTAATGCGGATTCAGCGTCAGCATGTGGAAGACGCTCTCGCCCGTCATGGGGCGCGGACGGCCCAGCACCATTTTGGTGATGTTGAGCAGAGCGAGGTTGATGAGCAGCTGAAAGGCCACATAGGTCAGGGCGAAGCGGGTGAGGTCGGTATTCTTGGTGCGCACCCCGTGAACGAGGATGCCAAGAAATGTGACGTAACACGCGGGGTTGCCCCAGTCGGTAATGACGTTTGCGGTGAGGCGCAGGGCCTCGTGAGTATTTTTGTGTATCCGTACGCTTTGCATCAGGGCATCTTCCCCGCCGAAGGCGTAGGGAAGCGCCGCCGCCAAAGCGAGTACCGGCAGTGAGCCGAGCACAAAATGCCAAAATGGGGTGTGTGTTCGCATGTGGCGCTTATAGGGCATGGAGATAGCCGTGGCAAGCACGGCGAGGCGTGGGCGCGATGTGCCCGCAGGAGGAGACGCCGCCGCCATGGCAGATTCTTGATGCAATGCCTTGAACGTTTTCCTATAGTGTGAACAGCACAGAACCCGGCGTGGTCTTATGGACGGCAACGCTGCGGAATGCTGAAGAGTATTTTGCGTTTGGAGATGAAGATGTACAGGTTTTTTACGACTCTCGCAATCGTCCTGCTGGCTGTAGGTCTGGTCTGGCAGCACCGTAGTGTGACCCGCCTTGCGGCGGAGCTTGCGGACTCGCAGTACAGAATGGAATCCCTGGAGCTTGAAGTCGCCAAGAAGCACGACATGGCCGACCTCTTTTATCGCTTCATTGTGAATAACCACAAGAGCATTCAGGAGCTTCGGCGTTCACGGCTTTTGACGGTGACGGCCTATAGCCCGCGCATTGGCGAAACTGACGACAGCCCCAATTACACCGCCACCAACCGCCGGGTGCGGCACGGCATCGTTGCCGTCTCGCGCGATTTGTTCAAGGCGGGGTGGGTGTTTGGCAAGAAGGTCTACATTAAGAACTATGGCGTGTTCACCATTGACGACTTGATGGCCAAGCACAAGCGCAATCAGATCGATATTTTTATGTTCGACACCGACGCCGCCCTGCAGTTTGGCAAGAAGCGGCTGGAGGTGCACCTTATTGATCTTTAACGCCGAGGGCGCGCTTGAGCCCGTCGAAATACTCATACTGCTTGATGCGCTCGCCAATCCAGATGCCGATGATGACGCCTGCGGTGTTGGCCAGCATGTCGGACCATGAGGTGTAGCGCCCCGGCACAAAGTGTTGGCCCACCTCAAGAGCCGCGCCCAGCAGCACCATGCTCCACGCGGCGGTGATGGCAGGCCCGCGCGTCTTGAACGCGCGCAGGGCCAAAAGCGCCAACCAGCCGTAGGCAAGGGCATGCTCCACAAGGTCGATGTGGTCAAGGTCGATGGGGCGCGGGGGCGTCGGCATAAGGGAGAGCCAGCACACGCCGACGACGGATGCGGCCCACAAACAGAGCATCGGTACCGAATACTTTTGGGACATTGGCTTTTGTGGGGTTGAAGGTGAAGGATGTCGCTTGGGTATACATTGTGCCCCTGTCCCTTGCAAGAGGCGTCCAAAAAAACGCCCGGCACCAGTGGTGCCGGGCGTTTTGTCGTGCTTGAGGGCCGGGGCGGCGCGCCTTGGGGCGCGCTTTGGCTGCGCGGGACGCGTTAGGCCGCGCTGGTTTTGGCCTGCGCGCCAAGGATGGAGTCCATCAGGGCTACCTTGTCCAGCACGCGGCCGGTGATGTCCTTAAACCGCCGCATGTCCGCCGGAACGGGATGCTGGGTAAACCGCGCCATGCCCGCCATGTCCATGACCTCGTTGTAGAGGTAGGGCAGATAGAGCGGGTCTTGGCGCAGGAAGTAGACGAGGCTTTGCAGCTGCTCCAAAATGGCGCTCTTGTTGCGTGTTGGCTTTTTGTAGAGTTTTTCCAGCCGTTTTGTTGCCGCCTTGAGGGAGGTGCGCCACGTTTCGAACCGGCGTTCGAACACCGGACGCGGCAGGCTGCCGCGCGCCGCCGCAATGCAGGCGCTGATGCGCCCGTGGGTGGTGGGTAGGTCCGTCAGCAGGGTTGCGGCTTCGTCAATGGTGACGCGGCGTGTTCCGGCGATGGGCAGGCCGCCGCCGTAGATGTTGGCGACATTCAGCCCGAGGCGGGCGATGTCGCGCTCCATGTCGCGCTTGGACGTCAGGTAGGACATGGTGGAGTAAATGGTGTTGCCGTCCGCGTCCTTTTCCTTGATGTGCCGCTTGGGGTCAAAAACGCGTGTTGGGCGCGCGGCGTGGTGGCCTGCGGCATGGCTGCGCTCGGCGCTCCACGCGTAGTCCTGCCCGGCCAGCACAAAGTCCTTCACCCCGCACCAGGACAAAAAGCGCAGCAGTGCGACGTTGACGTTGCCGCCCGCATCAAAGACGGGTTCGGTCTTGTTGAGCACAAACGTCGCCAGCCCGCCCACGGTCCACAGGGGCAGCGTGGGGCCGGGGTAGCGCTCCACCACATCTGGGCGCACCTTGGTGGAGTAGATGAGCGGAATGTCCGCCGCCCAGTCCATATCCAGCTTGTTGAAGATTTTGAGCATGCCGCCGCTGTAGTCGATGGCCAGGCACAGGTGCGGCGTGATGCCTGCGGCCTGCAGGGCGGGCAGTGTCTGCATGGAGGTGACGATGAGGGCGTCCGTCTCCATGGCCGCAATGCGCGGCCCAACCTCATTAAGCGATGGCCCCGCGCCAACCATCAGCGCGGTTACGCCGTTCCCTTTGCCCTCAAGGGAGCGCAGGGTGCCGTCGTGGAACGAGCGGGCGAAGTTGTGCAGTTCGTTGCCGACCATGTCCTCCTGCCGTCGCCGCAGGGTGTTGAGTTGCACGGTAATGCCTTCCAACATGTGTTTGATGATGTCGGTCCAGCGGGCGTATTCCGGCCCAAGCTGTCTGCTTGGGAAGTCGGAGTGCATTTTCACCGCGCCATGGGTGAATTGCAGGCTGAGTTGCCCAAGGTGATGGGAGATAAGCTTTTCGTCCGGCGGCAGGAAGGTCACTTGTCCGGAGGCAATCACCTGCGAATAGTCCGTCAGCGCAAGGCACGCGCCAAGCACTTCGCGCCGTGGTTCCATCACCAGCACGGGATGCGTTGTGGGGGCGGACTGCAGAATCGTGAGCAGGCCGTAGCCGATATTGGTGCCGACGAGGATGGAGGCGTTTTTGTGCGGCGCGTCGCCAAGGTCCAACGCGCCGTAACAGGCGGAAGGCGACAGGGCGTCGAACAGCGTGCCCCCGTCGCCGTTTGGCAGGTCCACAACGCCATGGCGGTTTGGCCCCACCTTGCCCGCAAGGGCGAGGTAGGCGTCGCCTTCCTCCAAAAGCCACGGCAATACGGGCGAATTCGCCTGCTTCAGCGCGGCGATATTGGTGTCGAGATACCGGTAGAGTTCCATGCACCCTCCTCGTCCGGTGTGGTTTGTGTGTTTGGTGGCGCAATATACCGGCAGAACCATTGCAAAGACTCTGCCACCACCAGCAGGGGCGGCGGCGGAGCGGCGGGCAGATTAAGGACGGACCGCAAAAAGCACCGGATGGCTGGGGCTTTTGACGGGGATGGGCGAAGGGCAGGGGCGCAGAGGCAGTGGGCGCGGGGATGAGGGCAGCGCGGGCGCGTCAAACTCTTGGCGTATGCCGGGCGTCCAAAAAGCCCCTGCCCGCGGAGTGCAGGCAGGGGCGTGGAATCGTAAGGCGGAGAAAGGGGCTAGCGCTTGCGCGATTTGCCCACGGCGAACTTTTTGGGGTCCAGCCGGTATTTCTTCACCTTGTAGTTGATGATGCGGTAGCTGGCCTTCAGGTCGCGGGCGGCCTGAAGCATGTTGCCGCGCGCCTTTTTGAGGGCGTCCACCAAGAGTTCCTGCTCGAAGCGCGAAACCGCCTCGCCAAAGGACAGGCTGGTGTCCGTGGCCGAGGACTCGGCGGTCTGCAGGCTGGGCGGCAGGTGGTAGGTGCGGATGACCTCTTCATCGCAGATGAGGACTGCGCGCTCCATGCAGTTGGCCAGTTCGCGCACGTTTCCGGGCCAGTGGTACTGCTGCAGCAGGTCGATGGCCGGGGTGGAAATGCGTTTGACGTCCTTGCTGTACTCCTCGGAGTAGTGCTGCATGAAGTGCTCGGACAGGGGCAGAATGTCCATGCGGCGCTCGCGCAGGGGCGGAATGAAGATGGGGAAGACGTTGATGCGGTAGAACAGGTCTTCGCGCAGGGTGCCTTCCTCCAGCATCTTTTCCAGCGGACGGTTGGTGGCGGTGATGAGCCGCGCATCCACACGGATGGTCTGCTCACTGCCTATGCGCTGGATTTCGCGCTCCTGAATGGCGCGCAGCACTTTGGCCTGCGCCTCAAGCGACAGCTCGCCAATCTCGTCAAGGAACAGGGTGCCGCCGTCGGCAAGCTCGAACAGGCCCTTCTTGTTGCTCACCGCGCCGGTGAACGCGCCCTTCATGTGGCCGAACAGTTCGGACTCCACAAGTTCGGCGGGCAGGGCCGCGCAGTTGAGCTTGATAAGGGGCTTGGTCTTGCGCGGGCTGACGCCGTGGATGGCCTCGGCCAGCAGTTCCTTGCCGGTGCCGGATTCGCCGCGCAGCAGCACTGTGGCGCGGCTGGGGCCAACCTGCGAAACCTGCTGGAGCACCATACGCATGGGCTTGGATGCCGCCACGATGTTGGGGTGGCCAATGGCATCGTCGCCGCCTTGCTGCGCCGGGGGCATACCCTGCGACATCAGGTGGCGCTGCATGGCCATTTCTTCCTGAATGTTGGCGACTTCCTTGGCAACAAGGGAGGCGACCACCTGCAGGAACTTCGTGTCGGTTTGCAGGTCTTCGGGGTCCCCGGCGGGGACGTCCACAGACAGGGTGCCCAGAATCTCGGTGTGCTCGTCCGCATCCAGATGCCGCACGGGAACGCTGATGAAGCCAAGGTGCTCCATCTCTTCCTTGGTGCGGCCAAAGGCGAGGTTCAGAAAGGACGGATGGTCCTTCTGAATGGGAACGATGACCGGCTCGCCGGTGTTCATGACCTGTCCTGTCACGCCCTGTCCGGGCTGGTAGGACACCTCGGAATACCTCTGGGAACCGACGGTGATGCTCAGCTTAAGAGAGTTCGTCTCCGGGTCGAAGATGGTAAGAAGGGCGCGCTTGTAGCCGTGGTTCTCGCACAGGGTGCGCAGCAGCGCCTTGAGTCCGGATTGGACTACACCCTGTGGACCAAGACCCTCCACGATATTGATCAGCGTGTCGAAATACGCGGCCTGCCGCTCCGGCGTGATAGCTTGACGTGTCATCGTTTCGTTGTGTTGTGCGGGGAGCTAGTGCGGCTCCCCGCATTTAATGGTTATGAGACGGCCTGAACCCCAAGGTCGATGGCTTTAAGGTTCATGTCGACGATTTTTGCTTTCAGCCGTGCTTTCACGGCGTTTGCCAGGTCTTCGGGCGTCAGGGGCAGTGCGCCGCTGGCGCAAGCCGCGCCAAGCAGGGCAAGGTTGCCGCACTGGAGTGCGCCCGCTTTCAGCCCAAGGGTGCGGCAGGGCAGAAAATGCGCCTGCGCCGCACAGCTTGTGGCCCGCTCCCGGATGGAACCGAGGTCGGGGTAGCTTTCGCGGCCCATGGTCACGCCAATGGGCATGATGGGCTCTTCATTGGAGATGATGGTGCCACCCTCGGGGACGAGGTAGGGCAGGGCGCGCAGGGTCTCCAGCGGCTCAAAGCCGAGGAGGACGTGCGCCTCGCCGTGGCTGATGCGCGGGCTGCGGTAGCCGCCCAGCAGCAGGGTGGATTCCACCACGCCGCCGCGCTGCGCCATGCCGTGCACTTCGCCCGCCGTAACGGGGATGTTCTTGTCCATGGCGGCCTGTGCCAAAATGATGGTCGCGGTGAGGGTGCCCTGACCGCCGACTCCGGTGAGGAAGACTCGTGTCTTGGTCATGGCTAGCTCCTTTTCCGTGCCTTGATGTCGGAACAGACCTGCAGGCAGAACATGCATCCCGCACACTGCTGTTCGTCAATGGAAACCCCGCTCTCATCCTGACGGAAGGCGGGACAGGCAAGGTCGGTCAGGCACTTGGCCACGGCCTCGGTCTGCTTGGTCACATAGGCCGCGTTGGGACGCGACTTGCGCAGGGTGCGCTTGGCAAACAGCACGCAAGGCTCTTCGGCGATGAGGACGCGCACGCCCTTCATGCCTTTCAGTTCCTCAATGGTGCTGCTGGTCTTTTTGAAATTGTAGGGAGACACGCGGCGGATGTGCTGGACGCCGCATCCGCGCACGATGGCCTCGATGTCCACCTGCGAGGGGTTTTCGCCGTGTACGGTAACCTCCACGCCGGGGTTGGGCTGGTGCCCGGTCATGGCGGTGGTGCGGTTGTCCAGGATGACGATGAGCACGTCGCGCTGGTTGTACACCGCGTTCACCAGCCCGGTAATGCCGGAGTGGAAGAACGTGGAGTCGCCGATAAAGGCCACAACCGGCTTGTCCTGCGCCGCGGCAAAGCCGCTGCCCGCGCTGACGGACGAGCCCATACAGAGCAGGAAGTCCGCGGCGGAAAGGGGCGGCAAAATGCCAAGGGTGTAGCAGCCGATGTCCGAGGAGTACACCGCGTCATCGCCAAAGGCCTGACGCACGGTGTAGTACAGCGCGCGGTGCGAGCAGCCCGCGCACAGGTTCGGCGGGCGCATGGGCAGCTGTTCGGGCGCGGGGGACTCGGTGTTGGTGTCCGTGTCGCCAAGGAAGGCCGCAACGGCGGAGCGCACGATACGGGTGCAGTATTCGCCCTGACGGGACAGGTGCGTGCCCTTGCCGGAAATCTCCACGCTGATGCCGTGTTTCTGGGCGAGGGTGCGCAGGGCGTCTTCCACCAGCGGCTCGCCTTCCTCCACCACGAGGACGCGGTCCACGGAGCGCAGGAAGTCGGTAAGCATGGTTTCGGGCAGGGGATAGGTGAGGCCAAGGCGCAGCACCTTGCACGCGCCGTCGAACTGGTCTTCGGCCAGTACGTCGTCCACGTAGGCGCGCGCCATGCCGGAGGCCACAACGCCAACGGAGGCATCGCCGGAAACGCTGTTCCATGGCGAGGCTTCCACGTCTTTGCGGATGGCGTCCAGATTCTCCAGCAAAACGCCGTGACGCACACGCGACACGGCGGGAACGGGAACGAAGCGTCCCGGATTCTTTGTGAACTCGGGGCCGTGGATGGCGCCCGGACGCGGGCCAAAGTCCACAGGGCCGCGAACATGCGCCACACGGGTGGTGGTGCGCAGCATCACGGGTTGTTCGTGCTTGCGGGACAGTTCAAAGGCGTCGCGCGTCATGTCTTTGGCTTCCTGCGCAGAGCAGGGCTCGAAGACGGGCATCCCGGCAAGGCGGGCGTAGTAGCGGTTGTCCTGCTCGTTCTGGCTGGAGTGACAGCCTGGATCGTCCGCCGACAGCAGAACAAGGCCGCCGGGAGTGCCGATGTAGGCCAGCGTCATCAGCGGGTCCGCCGCGACGTTGACGCCCACGTGCTTCATGGTCACAAGGGTCGGCGCGCCGGCAAGGGCTGCGCCGCCGCCGACTTCCAGAGCCACTTTTTCGTTAACGGAGTACTCGAAGGTGAAATCCCCGTCCGGGGCCAGCCGGTAGAAGGTATCCGGCACCTCGGAGGACGGCGTGCCCGGGTAGCAGCTGACGAAAGCGACACCTGCTTCAAGGGCGCCGCGCACGATGGCTTCGTTGCCCAAGAGCAGATGCCGCTGTCCGCCGTCCGAATTCAGAAGCGGATGAGACATGTTACAGATTCTCCCTATGCATAGTGTATCGAAAAAACCTTCGGGGTGTTGCGGACCCTTAGGAGTTTGTGGACAGTGCGGCCTTCAGCTCGGCAACTTTGCCTTCGATGAAGCCCTTGTTGCGGGGGGACGCCTCGGCGAGTAGTTCCTCGTAAGCGGCAAGGGCGGACTTGAGGTCGCCGATGCTTTCGGAGAGGCTGGCCTTCTCGCGCAGGATGATGGAGACAAAGGACTCGGGAGCCGTCGCCTTTGCGCCGTCCAAAATGGCGATGGCGTCTTCGGTGCGGTCCAGCTTGGTCAGCTCGTTGGCCTGCGCGATGGCGGCGACGGTGGACAGGCCATTGCCTGCCTTGGCAATCTTGCCAAGCTCTTCGGCGGCGCGCTCATGCTGGCCGGATTCGGACAGTGCGCCAGCCAGTTCCAGGCGGATGCCGGTGTGCATGCCCTCGGGGGCGGTGCTTTCAAAGTTCACCAGCGCTTCAACGCGCTCGGCAGCGGGCTGGGCGATGATGGATGCCAGCTGTGCTTCGGCCTCGGCGCGCTTTCCTTCCTGCACGTGCTTGTAGATGGCGGTGCCACCCACGGCGAGGATGAGGACCGCGATGCCGGCAAGGATGAACCGGATGTTATCGACGATGGCTTGAAGTACGGGATGCAGCGCCTCAGGGGCATTTTCAAGAAGTTCTTCGGCAGTTGCGCCCTGCGGTGTGCTTGGTGCGTTGTCCGTCATTGTGGTCTATCCTCCATTACGTACGTATTGACTTGCTTGCTGGATTTCGCAAAAAAACAAAGCGACCCCGATTAAAGGGACTGTATTTTTACTGATGGTTTACAGAAATGTCAAAAGAAGTCTACTGGGTTTTGCGTCATTTTTGTTGTACCCCTTTTTGATTGGATTTCAAGGAGTTTTCACGACTTACGCTCGGCAGCGCCACGAGGGTGCGTTTTTTGACCCGAAGCCTGACCGTGTTGCCGCTGCCTGCGGCTCAAGGAGATGCATATGGGAACCAGTGAACTGATGGAAGGCCTCGGACGCAGCGCCAAGCAGGCCGCCCGCCGTATGGCTGTGGCGTCCGCCGCAGACAAGGTGGCCGTGCTTGAGCGCCTTGCCGCCCTGCTTGAACAGGAAGGCGACGCCATTGCCGCCGCCAACGGCAAGGACCTTGCCGCCGCCGAGGCCGCGGGCATGGATGCCCCGCGTATGGACCGCCTGCGTCTGACGCCGCAGGTCATCGCCACCATGGCCGAGGCCTGCCGCATTGTTGCCGCGCAAAATGACCCGGTGGGCGAAATTGAGCGCATGTGGCAGCGCCCCAACGGCTTGCAGGTGGGCAAGATGCGCATCCCCCTCGGGGTTGTGGCCATGATTTTCGAGTCCCGTCCCAACGTCACTGTGGATTCCGCCATTCTCTGCCTGAAGGCAGGCAACGCCGCCATTCTGCGCGGCGGCAAGGAAGCCTACCACTCCAATCAGTTTCTGGCGTCCCTCATCCACCGGGCGCTGGAGGAGCGCGGCTTGCCCGCCGAAGCCGTGCAGGTTGTCCCCACCACGGACCGTGAGGCCGTCACCGCCCTGTGCAAGCTGGACGAGTATGTGGACGTTATCATCCCGCGCGGCGGCGAGGGCCTTATCCGCGCTGTTGTGGCCGAAGCCACCATGCCCGTGCTGAAGCACTACAAGGGCGTGTGCCACGCCTACGTGGACAGCGGGGCCGATGTGGACCGCGCCGTGAAGGTCATCCACAACGCCAAAGTCTCCCGCCCCGGCGTTTGCAACGCCCTTGAGTGCGTTCTGGTGCATGCTTCCATGGCTGAGGCCGTTTTGCCCCGCATTGGGCAGCGTCTTGCGGCCGATGGTGTGCATTTCCGCGCCTGTCCGCGCGCGTTGCCGCTTCTTGGGTCCATGGCCGTTCCGGCCGCAGACGATGACTGGGGGCAGGAATTCCACGCCCTTGTTCTTGCCGTGAAGGTCGTCGATTCCATGGACGAGGCGCTGGACCACATTGCCGCGCACGGCTCCAACCACACCGAAATCATTCTGACGCAGGATCACGACCGCGCCATGCGCTTTCTGCGCGAGGCCGATGCGTCTATGGTGGCGGTCAACGCCTCCAGCCGCTTTAACGATGGCGGCGAGCTTGGCCTTGGCGCGGAAATCGGCATCAGCACCTCAAAGCTGCATTCCTACGGCCCCATGGGCGTGACGGAGCTTACCAGTTCCAAGTATGTCGTGCTGGGCGCAGGGCAGGTGAGGGAATAGATGGCCTGTGTCGGACTGCTGGGCGGGTGTTTCAACCCCATCCACAACGGGCACGTGCGTCTTGCTCTGGAGATGCTGGAACAGCTGGGGCTGGACCGCGTGGAACTCATGCCCGCCGCCGTGCCGCCCCACAAGCCCGGCGAAGGCATGCTGAGCTTTGCCCGGCGTGTCGAGATGGTGCGCGCCGCCGTAGACGGCATTGATGGGCTGGGCGTCAACTGTATAGAAGCCAAGCGCCCCGGCCCGTCCTACACCGTGGATACGCTGCATCTGTTGCGCGACATGCGCCCTGAGGATGATTTTTGGTTCATTCTCGGCGCCAGCGACTTGCGCGTGCTGCCCAACTGGGAGCGCGGGATGGAGATTCCGGCGCTGGCGCATTTGGCTGTCTCCAACCGTGTGGAGGACGACCTAGAGGACGTCCGCGCCTTTGTGGGCAGCGCGTGGCCGGACGCCATTGAGGACGCCACTGGCGCGTGGCGGTTTGCCGGGGGGCGGACCTTGTCCTTTGCCAACGTGCCACGGTTGGACATCAGTTCGTCGCAGGTTCGCGAAAAGTGGTGCGCCGGCCGCTGCGTGCGCGCTCTTGTGCCGGATGGCGTGGAGCAGCTGATGCGGACGCATGCCGGGGAGTTGAGCGGTGTGTGGGGGTGCGGGTAGGTTGGGCGTGGAGGTGTTGGGGCTGGGCGTGGAGGTGTTGCGCCATGGTTCAATACCTCCGGTGGCTTAAGGATTTCATCCTTAAGAATCCTTTATTGGGGGGATGGGTTTGGGGTGCAATGTTTTGTGCGCCCGGAGTCGTGAGGCTCCGGGCGTTTTTTATTGCGTTTGGGTTAGGTGACGTCGGTGTCCGGGAGGTCGGCGTCGGTGAGAGTGGGGGCCATGTCGTGGTCTGCCGGGTCTGGGAGCAGGGTGGCGTCGTATGATGTAGGTGCGTCGAAGAGAGGGAACGCGTCGGATTCGGTGTCTGTGAGCGCGCTGAGAGGGGAGTCGGCGAGGGATGTGGCGTTGTCGTGGTCGACAATGGGGCTGGGTTCGGTTGGTTCCGCCATGGCATAAGTAAAGGGCTCTGGTGTGGGGATATTGTGATGCGTGTCGCCTGTTTCGGGGCCGAAGGGGGCCTTAGTGTCTGCAGGAGCGAGTGACGAGAGGGGGGTGTCTGTGGGGGCGTGGTCTGGAGTGGTTTCCTCGGGTGCGGCGGCGTCCTCCAGGTCGTTGATGGCATCCAGCAGGTCCTGTGTGGTGAGAGTGTCATCATCGGTGGAGCCTTCAAGGGCAAGGCGGGAAGCGAGGTCGTCCGGCAGGGGCGCTTCGTTGTGGAACAGGGCGCTTTCGTCCGGCGTGTAGGGGCGAAGTGGAGAAATGTCGCCGCCCGGTGTGATGGTGCGCGCCAGTCCCGGGTCCAGCAGGTGCGCCTGCGCAGTGGGCGTGGTGATGGCGGCAGGGATTTCCGCCGGAGCAAAGCAGCCCACAAAGGTGTCCGCGCCACCTGCGGCAATGTCCACACCGCCTTCGTGCAGCGAAATATCGGCCTCCGGGAGCACAATATGAAGGTGCTGAGCCGAAGAATCTTCGGTTTTTTCTACGAGAGCCCTATAGACTCCTGCCGCAATGGCGATAGTGAGAGGGGACGAGGCGACGACATCGCCCTGCGCTGCGGTGAAAATCGACGCGGCACTGTTTTGCGCCTGGAGGAGGGTCGCGGCATTGTCAAATGTGACGCACAGTGTGCTGTCGTCTTCTGTGATAAGCGTTTCCTGTGGGTAAACTGGTGATCCTGTGGAGAGAAAACGGAGACCAGTTTCAGATGTGGCATAGGTGCTGCCCGTGGCGTGGATGACTTCTCCTAGTGCTTCCATAGTCTTGCTCCATGTTCCGCAGTGGCTGTAGATGGCCTAGAGTATGCATAATGTCGCAGCCAAGGGCAATGCATTGTGAAGAAAAACAGACCAAAGTCCCACATTCTGTAATCTCCAAAATGTGGAGAAGAAATTTGGGGCTTGGTGCGTCGGCATTTTTACGGGTGGCACGTTGTGGGCGTGCTGTGCATGGCGCATGGCGCGCTGCGGCGTTGTGCCGGGACGTGGCGCGGCCTGAAAACGGGGCGGAAAAATGCCGCCCCAGCACCCCTTTGCGGCAAAAAGCGTGGCCGAACGGTTGTTTGCCGCAAAAATATTGTATATCAGACGGCTGGGCTCAATATGGGACAAATGCGTCGAAAACCAAGGGAGGCCAGAACCTTCGCGGCGCAAACCCGTGCCTCAGCCTTGAATAGTTTTACCGGATGTGCAATTCATGAATAAGCTGGAAACGCTCTCCGCGCGGGGAATTTCCGGTGGCGGGAGATGCCATGTTTGATACTCCAGACAAAAGGGTGCGTGAGGACTTTGCACGCGCCAAAAGTGCACTGCATAAGGGCAACATCGCGAAGGCGTTGCTCCATGCGGCCTCTGGAGTGCGGCAAATGATGTCCCGTAAAATATTCGGGCGTGCCCGGTTCGAGGTGGAGGTTCACCTGCAGGAATTCCTTAAGGACTTCAACCGGCATCCCGAGGTTAAGGCCTTTATGCGGTCCAAGGGTGTGAAGGCCGGGCCGTATGTTACCTTCCGCCGGGGGACGGAGCGGCAGATTTTCGCCTTTTTCGTCAAGACCCTTGAGGTGCTGGAGGCAAAGGAAAAGGAAGCCGAGGAGGACGCCGAGGTCAAGCGCGCCCAGCGCAAGAAGCTCCTCTTTGCCAAGGCGCAGCAGGCCTTCAACAAAAAGGAATTCCCCAAGGGCAAAAGCCTCCTCCGTCACGCCATTGAGGAGTTTGGCCGTGAGGAAGGCGTCCTGCGTGAAGCCGGGGCGCGGATGCTCAAGGCCGGGCTGTATTTTGAGGCCGGAGAGGTGCTGGAAAAGGCGCTGCTGCTCAATCCGCGTGACAGCAAGGCCCTTGCCTACGCCGTGCAGGCCTACAAGAATGCCCGCGAATATCCCAAGATGGAAAAGATGTACCGCTACGCCCTGCGGACTTTTGGGTCACACCCCAAGACTCTGCTGCACATGGCGGAGATGTACATTGAGTGGCGCAAGTACGACGAAGCCTACGACTACGCCAAACAGGCCTACGACGCCGACAAAAGCCTCGCCAAGGCCAAAAAGATTGTGGAACTGACAGAGAAGCGCATTTTCCGCTAGCGCTGTGCTGGCACCATATGCCGTCACGCGAAGGGCCGCCTCCGGATATACCGGAGGCGGCCCTTCGCGTTGGCAAAAGTGGTGTCGTGTTACGGCTGCGGCGCGGTAACGGCGTGGAACACGGCGTCTGGAGTGATGTCCCTCATGCACTGGACGCCGCGGTCACAGCCGCGTCCGCCGTGCAGGGAGCAGGGGCGGCAGGGCAGGGCGGATTCCAGCACAGTGTCATGCTCCCCGCTGGGGAAGAAGCCCCAGTGCCGCGTGGTGGGGCCAAACAGGCCCACGGTGCGGGTGCGCACAGCAGTGCCGAGGTGCATGGGGCCGGAGTCACCCGTGACCAGCACGTCGCACTGCTCCAGCAGCGCGCAGGTCTGGCGCAGGGTGGTGGCGCTGGTGAGGTCGGTGACGCCGTCCGGCGCGGATGCGCCGTAGAGGGGAGTGGGGTCGTGTCCGACAATGAGGCACCGCCATCCGGCGGCAACCAGCCGCTCCGTGAGCTCGCGCCATGAGGCGTCCGGCCATTTTTTGCCGTCGTGCGTGGCGTAGGGGTGCAGGGCGGCGATGGGCGCCGCGAGGCTGTGGCGGGACAGAATGCCCCGCGCCTCGGCGCGTTCGGCCTCGCTCAGGTGAATGATGGGCCGTACGGCAGAGGCCGGGACGGCGCCGCGCTCCACGGCGCGGGCGTAGCGCTGGGGCACATTGAGCGTTGTCAGGCTGTCCCCTGCCCACTGCCAGCCGAAGCGGCCAAACAGCCGCCGCGCCAGCGAAAATTTTGGATACCGCCGCACCGGACCGCGCCAGAACGTGGCAAGTACCATAGACCGCAGGGTGCCGTGCAGGTCGAGGAGCCCCCAGCCGTCGTAGCGCGCGGCCAGTTCGCGCGCGGCCTGCACCCATTTGAGGCCTTTGAGGGAGGCGTCCTCGGGCATGACGGTGTTTTCTATGGCTGGATGGCCGGTCAGCACCGGGGCGTTGGGCTTTTTGGTCAGCACATGGAAGGTCCAGCCGCGTGTGGCATGCAGGTGGTCCAGAACGCCTGTGGTCAGGACCACGTCGCCAAGGGCGGACATGCGTACAACAAGCCATGAGGTAGGAAGCGCCTTAGCCACGCGTCTGCTCCAGTGTGGTTCGCACAGCGTCCCACGCGGCGTCGGGCGTGATGCCGCGCATGCAGTCGTGGTGGCCCTTGGGGCACTGCCGGGGACCGTGCAGGGAGCAGGGGCGGCAGTCCAGCGGATTTTCCAGCACCGTGGAGTGCTGTCCACGCGGGAAGAATCCAAGCTCGCGCACCGTGGGGCCAAAGATGGCCACCAGCGGCGTGCCCTGTACCCACGCCAGATGCATGGGGCCGGAGTCGCCGGACAGGTAGCAGTCCACGCCAGCGATATACGCCCCAAGCTCAGGCAAGCTTAACTGTCCTGCAAGGTTGGAGAGCTGACCACTGTCCGGCGAGACGCCAGACAGGCGCAGAACCTCTTCCGCAAGGTGGATTTCGTCCGGTCCGGCAAAGAGGATGACGTGGATGCCCGCGTCCGCGGCGCTGCGCATGACGCTGGCAAAGTATTCCAGCGGCCATTGCTTGGTGGGCCATGTTGAGCCGGGGTGGATGCCAAGGGTGGGGGCGTCGATATCCGCGAAAAAGTCTCGCGCGCGCACCCGCGCCTGTGGCGGCAGCACCAGCGTGGGCTTGGTGGTGGACGGAATGCTCAGCGGCTCAAGGAGCTTGCCAAGGCGTTCAATTTCCTCCAGCTGGTCAAAGGCGCGGTCCACGGTGTGGGTGTAGAGCCAATTGTTGAACCATGGAGAATTGTAGCCAATGCGGCGGCTTGCCGACGTCCAGCGCGCAATGAGGCCGCTGCGCAGGCTGGTGTGGGGGCTTATCCACAGGTCAAAGCCTTCCTGCGCCAGCGAGCGCCCAAGGCGGTAGGCGCCGCGAAGGCCCTTTTCCTTGCCGCGCTTGTCAAAACCGCGCACGGATGTCAGTTCCGGCTGGGCCGTGAACAGGCTGTCCACGCCTTTGCGTACAAAAAAGTGAAGCTCCGCCTCGGGGTAAGCCTGCGAGACGGAGTGGAGAAGCGGAAGGGTCAGGATGGCATCGCCAAGAAAGGCGGTGTTCCAGATGCCGATTTTGATCATGTGACTGATTCGCCGATTGTGGCGTTATGATGTAGAATGAAATCGCATGCCGCGCCAAGGTCGCGGGCAACGACGTGGGGCGCGCCCGCAGGGCGCGGCGAAGGCCGGGTCCAGATGGAGAGCGGCGCGCCAAGGGCGTACTTGTCCAGCTCCCCCGCACCTTTACCGGTCAGCACCAGAATACTGGCGGCCAGCCCGGCTTCAAGGCCAAAGCGCACGTCCGCGTCCTTGTCGCCAATCATGACCGTGTTCGCCGGTGACAGCCCATGGTCAGCGGCAAGGCGCGACCACATGCCCGTTGCGGGCTTGCGGCAGTTGCAGGGCGTATCCGGGGCGTGGGGGCAGAAGGCGGTGTCCACAATGCTGACGCCGTAGTCCGCGAGCATATCGCGCAGGCGGGCGTCCACGGCGTGGTAGTCCGCCTCGGGAAAATAGCCCCGGCCAATGCCGGATTGGTTGGTGGCAATGAACAGGCGTATTCCGGCGCGCGCCAAGAGCGCAAGCCCCTCTCCCGCACCGGGAAGAAGTTCAACGCCTGCGGGATCGTGCAGGTAGTGCTTGTCGACGATGACGGTTCCGTCTCGGTCGAGGATGACGTTTTCGATGTTTTCCATAAGAAGAAGATAGGGTATAGGCGGTCTCGCCGTTACGCGTCTCTTTGTGAGCCACAACAGGCGCGGCGTCAAGAGTGGGGCCATGTGCAACTATTATCACTTGCGCGCAGGCGCGTAGCTCTGGTAGACAGCCAAACAGTAAAGAGGAACCTGTGAAACCGCACCAATGCTTGATTAGCGAAAAAAATTCAGAAGCCGGAACCGGTGGAGTCCGCTGTGCTTGAACTCATTCTGGCCATCGTTCTCGCCACCGGGGTCTCCATGTTCTGCTCGGTGAGCGAGGCGGCGCTGTATTCAGTGCCGTGGAGCGTTATAGAGCGGCTGAGAAAGGCGAACTCCAAGTCCGGACACCGCCTCTACGCCCTCAGGATGAACATTGACGAGCCCATCGCGGCTATTTTGACCCTGAACACGGTGGCGCATACAGCAGGCGCGGCCATAGCGGGCGCTGCGGCGGACAAGCTCTTTGGCTCCGAGAATCTGCTGTACTTCACGCTTGTGTTCACCGTCATCATCCTTGTGTTTTCGGAGATTCTGCCGAAGACCATCGGTGTGCAGTATACGCGGACCCTTGCGCCGCTGTTGGCGCGGCCCATGGGTGGGCTGGTCTGGCTCCTCAAACCCGCCATTTGGGTGCTGGGCTGGGTGTCCAGACTGTGCGAGCCCAAGTCCGCCGGCCCCTCGGCCACGGAAGAGGACATCACCGCCCTTGCCGCGCTCTCGCGCCGCTCCGGCGTGCTGAAGCCGTACGAGGAAGAGTCCATCCGCAACATCCTGCAACTGGATGTAAAGGTGGTTCGCGAGATTATGACGCCGCGTACTGTGGTGTCGTCCCTGCCTTCGTCCATGACTGTGGCTGAGGCGCGAGAGGACACCCACTGCTGGGCGCACAGCCGCGTCCCCGTCTACGATGAGGACCCCGAGGACATCGTGGGCATCGTTTTCCGGCGCGACGTGCTGGAAGCCGCCGCCGAGGACCTTGAGGACCGCCGCTTGATGGACCTCATGAAGCCTGTGCTCTTTGTGCTGGATACCTTGACCCTGGACAGGCTGCTCGGTAAATTTTTGGGATCGCGCACGCACCTGTGTGTGGTTCTGGACGAATACGGCGGGCTGTCCGGCGTGGTAACGCTGGAGGACGTCCTTGAGGAAATCCTTGGTAAGGAAATCGTGGACGAGACCGACGAAGTGACAGACATGCGGGAACTTGCCCGTCAACGCCGCGCCGAGCTTGCCCGGGCGGTGAAAAAATCCAGATAGGACCATATATGGCGAAGAAAACGAACAAGACAGTCTACATTGTGGCCCTGCTCCTTCTCGTGGGCGGACTGGGATCGCTCGTGTATTCCGGCCTGTCCCAGAACAGTGTGTATTTTTTGAACGTTTCCGAGGCCCGGGCCATGCCCGTGGGTGAACTCTCCAACGTGCGCCTGTTTGGCACGGTTGCCGATCAGGATCTGGTTGGCGGTCCCGGTCAGAAAGGCGTGCAGTTCCGCCTGCTGGACAAAAGCGGCAACAAGGACTCCATCGCGGTGGAGTACGACGGCGTGGTGCCCGACACCTTCAAGCCCGGTGCCGAAGTCATTGTCGAAGGCGGAGTTGATTCCACTACCGGCGTCTTTGGCGCGCGGACCCTCATGACCAAGTGCCCCTCCAAATACAAGAAGCAGCGCGAGCAGGAAAAAGCTCAGAACGGCTGATGCGCACCTGTTCCCCCTCCTTTGCGCCACTCTCACGCCCGGCCTCGGCCGGGTCTTCTCTGACGAGGTGACGATGCATCTTTTCGCCCATTACTGTCTGTTGGCTGCTCTGCTCTTTTCGCTGGGGCTTGGTGGCCTTTCCCTGTACGCGGCATGGACCGGCAAACGCGGGTTCTCCGTATGGCATGAGCGTGGTCAGCTGGCCATGCTGGCCCTTGTGGTCGCCGCCAGTGCCGTTCTTCTTCGCGCGCTGGTTGGCCGCGATTTCTCCCTGCAATACGTTGCGCAATATACCGATACCTTCCTGCCCATGTTCTATACGGTTACGGCCTTTTGGGCCGGGCAGGCCGGGTCGTTTCTGTTTTGGGCCCTCGTGGTTGTGGCCTGCGGCGCCGTGTACTCCGCCACAGAGCACTACCGCGGCCTGAGCCCGCAGACCAAGACATGGTTCTGGCTGTTTCACCACACGGTGTCGGCCTTCTTCCTGTATATTCTTTCCGGCCCGTCCAATCCGTTTCTGGAGCTGTCGCCCGCGCCCGCACAGGGCAACGGCTTGAATCCGCTGCTGCAGAATCCGGGCATGATTTTCCATCCGCCCCTGCTGTTCCTTGGCTATGGCGGCTTTACGGTGCCGTGTTGTCTGGCGCTGGCGTCGTGGGTGAACCGCGAGCAGCAGCCGTGGCTGGAGCATGGCCGCAAGTGGGTGCTGTTTGCGTGGATGTTCCTTACCGCAGGCATCATTCTTGGCGCGTGGTGGTCCTACATGGAGCTGGGCTGGGGCGGTTACTGGGCATGGGACCCGGTTGAAAACTCCTCCCTCGTGCCGTGGTTGGCCTCGACGGCCTTTGTGCATACGGCCATCATCCAGTCCCGTCGCAACTCCCTGCACCGGACCAACGTCTTTTTCATCGCGTTGACGTTCCTCCTGTGCATCTTTGCCACCTATGTGGTGCGAAGCGGCGTTGTGGACTCCCTGCATGCCTTTGGTACCAGCGAACTTGGCGAGCCGATTTTGCTGTTTATGGTGGGCGGCCTGATTGTGGCGATTATCGCCACCTTCTCCGCCAAGGAGCACAGCGCCCGTCCGCTGGACGATCTGTTCTCGCGTCCGGGGCTTTTGTTCCTTGCCGCGTGGATGTTCCTCGCCATCGGCTTTGTGGTGTTCCTTGGCATTTTGTGGCCTGTTATCTCCACCATTTGGAGCCAGCAGCCCATCGGCCTTGAGGCGGACTTCTACAACAAGGTCTGCCTGCCGCTGTTTGCGCTGATTTCGGTCTTCCTCGTGTTCTGCCCGTGGCTTGGCTGGAAGGGCGGCATCCGCGACAAGAAGATGTTCTACGCCGTATGCGCGGCCACCCTGCCGGCAGCGGGCTTCTTTTGGATGGTTGGCGTACGCCACCCCGTGGCCCTGATGGGCGCGGTGGCCGCGTGTGTGGGCCTTGCAGGCATTGTGGGCCTGTTCATGACCCGCCGCGAGATGCTGCGCAACCCGTCCTCCCTTGGGGCCTACGGCGTGCACGTTGGTCTGCTGTTGATGACGCTGGGCATCGCCTTCTCCGGTCCCTACAAGGTGGAGAACGAGGCGGTTCTGGAGCCCGGCCAGAGCATGCAGGTCGCCGAGTACACCGTGACCTACAAGGACAGCGAGGAAGTCTCCACGCCCGGCATGGCCTACTTTGAGGTGCTGCTGTCCGTGGACAAGGACGGTAAGCATGTGGGCGAGTTGACCCCGCAGCGCCGGGCCTACCGCAACAACAAAAACGTCTTTGCCGAAGTGTCCGTTATTCCGGGCCTTGGCGATGAAATCTATGCCACCCTTATCGGGTCCACCAAGGAAGGGAGCGTCTCCCTGCGCATCAGCGTGAATCCTCTGGTGAACTGGATTTGGATTGGCGGCACCCTGATGTCCATCCTGCCGCTACTGGCTTTCCGCCGCAGAAAAGCGTAGGAAAGTCGGCATGATGCTTCGACTTGAGAATGTTGCTAAGTTCTACGGCTCGAAGCTCGTCTTTAAGAAGATGAGCTTCGAGCTGGAGCGCGGCCGCGTCTTGCTGCTGGTTGGCGAGAATGGCGCGGGCAAATCCACGCTCCTGAAAATATTGTCCGGACTGGCCCGGCCTTCCGCCGGGTCCGTCCACTGCGCCGCCTCGCAGGACCGCGTTGCCTACGTGGGACACCAGACCTTCATCTACCCCAAGCTCAGCGCCGTGGAGAACCTTGCCTTTTGGGCCAAGCTTTATGGCGCGGACACCAGCGAGGCCACGCTTGTGCGCATGCTGGACCGGGTGGGCCTGAAGGCGGCGGCCTTTGAGGAGGCGGGGTCCTTCTCGCGCGGGATGGCCCAGCGTTTGTCGCTGGCCCGCGTGTTTATGCTGGACCCGGAACTGCTCTTCCTCGACGAGCCGGGAACGGGCCTTGATGTGCGCTCGCAGGAGGTGCTGTACGGCGAAATCGCCGCGGCCCGTGAGCGCGGGGCGACCATTGTGTGGGTCAGCCACGATGTGGCGGGCGACCTGCACCGCGCGGACACCGTCCTTGCCATAGCGGGCCGCACCGTGGGCTACTTTGGCCCGGCGGCGGACTATGTGCCGACCGGGGCTGTGGCTGTGGGAGGTGGCGCGTAATGCTCGCTTCCGCCGTTGCCATTGCCCGCAAGGATATGCGCCTTGTGCTGTCCGGGGGCGTTGGTCTTGCGCAGCCCATTTTGCTTGGGCTGTTGCTTATCTTTGTGTTCAGCACGTCGCGTCCCGCCGGGGAGCTTGTTCCCGCGCAGGCCGCGGCGGGTATTTTTTGGCTGGCGTCGTGCTTCTCGCAGGTGCTCATCTTCAACACCCTCTATGGGCTGGAGGAGATGAACGGCGCGCGGACGGCGCTTTTGCTGTCGCCCATTCCTGTGCATGGGGTGTGGCTGGGCAAGGCCCTTGCGGGTTTTGTGCTCCTTTTTGCCTCACAGCTTGTGTTTGTTCCGGCGGCGGTGGTCTTCCTTGGGCAGGACGTGCACGCGGACTGTCTGGTGATGTTGGCCACCCTTGTTGCCGTGGACTGGGGCGTTGTGGTGCTGGGCGCGCTGCTTGGCGCGCTGGCGCAGGGACAGGCCGCTAAGGAATCGCTGCTGACGGTGATTTTATTCCCTTTGCTTATCCCGCTCCTGCTGGCTGGCGTCAGCATTGGCGGCGCGTATTTTGCCGGAGAGAGCACCAGCGGCCTGATGGGCTGGCTGGGATTGGCAGGTGCCTTTGACGCGCTGTTTACGGGCGCGGCCCTGTTTTTGTTCCCGCATGTGTACGGGGCCGAAGGCTAAAGGGCGTCTGGCGACGCATTGAATACAGTTTGGCCGCCCCGCGTGCGCAGCGTGCTGTGGACGGGGGGCGACGACCTACCCAAACGGAGAGAGAACGAGTGAACAGCCGCACGAACTGGCTTCCCTTTGCCGCAGTCGCCTGCGCGCTGGCCATGGCCGTGAGCCAGTGGTTCATCTGGGTGTACGCCCCCGTGGAGGAGACCCTTGGTCCGGTCCAGAAGATTTTTTACTTTCACCTTGGCCTTGCATGGTGGGCGCTGTTTAGCTTCTTCGTCGTGTTTGTGGCCGGGGTGCTGTTTCTGCTGAAACGGACATCGCGCTTTGACCATCTGGGCGGTGCGGCCGCCGAGGTGGGCGTGCTGTTTGCGGGCCTTGCGCTGGTGACGGGCTCCGTATGGGGCCGCGCCTCATGGGGCGTGTGGTGGACGTGGGATCCGCGTCTGACCACCACGCTGATTATGTGGTTCGTCTACTGCGCGTACCTTATCCTGCGCGCCAGCGGCATTGGCGAGGAGCGCCGCGCCACGGTTTGCGCCGTGGTGGGCATTGTCGCCTTTTTGGACGTGCCGTTGGTCTTTTACTCCGCCCGTATGTGGCGGAGCATCCATCCGGCAGTCTTTGCCAAGCAGGGTGGCGGGCTGGAGCCGGAAATGCTGACAACGCTCTTTGTCTCCCTTGCCGCCTATGGCCTTTTGTGGCTGTGCGTGACTACCATCCGCGCGCGGCAGCTTGCAGCCGGAGAGAAACTCGACGCCCTTGCCAAGGGCGGAATGCACTAAACGACAACACACGGCCTCCGACGAAGTGGGGGCGGGGAGTTCGTCATGGATTACACCGGATACCTTTTGACCGCCAATGTGGCTGTTTGGCTTGGAGTGGGCGGCTATTTGCTGCTGCTTGGCGCAAAGCAGCGCCGCTTCGAGACCCGGCTTCGGCAGATGGAGCACATTCACGATGACAGCTAAGAAAACGACGGCCAATGACACCGCCTCCGCCCCGCAGAATGCGCAGGGGCCGGGCGGCCGACAGGTTCTCCTGCTGCTGATGGCAGTAGGGCTGGTGGCACTGTTCGCCGGTTCCCTCGTCTACCGCGCCAAGCATCCGTCCCTGACGCAGCATGTGGAGCACACCGGCTCGCAGCAGGGCGGTGGGCAGGCCATGTCCGGCGCATCCATGGAGATGATTAAGGCCCTGATGGCCAAGCTGGAAGAAAACCCCAAGGACGTGCACGTGCTGCATACCCTGGGCGAGCAGTTTATGCGCATGAAGGCGTGGGACCGCGCCAAGGCCCTGCTGGAGCGCGGCCTGAGTGTGGAACCCGCCAACAAGCAGATTCTGCGTTTGCTTGGGCTGACGGAGTTCAACATGGAGCACTACGCCGAAGCCGCGGAAAAGTTTGAAACCGTGGTGGCGCTGGAGCCCGGCGATTATATTTCGCACTACAACCTCGGCATTGTGTACGCCCACTTCCTCGAAAAGCCCGAGAAAGCGCGGGAGCACTTTGAGGCTGTCGCCAATGGCGAGGGCGTCCCCGACGAGTCGCGCAAGGAAGCGCAGGAGCAGCTGAAGCACCTGCACTAATCCCCCGCGAAGCGCTGAAGAAGAGCAGGGAGGAACCGTTTGACGGTTCCTCCCTTTTTTTTGTTCGCGATGGACGGGAGCGCGCGGCAATGGCCGCAGAGGCGCATATGGGCCTGCGCCTCGGATGCTAAAGAAGGATGGTGAACGTCAACGGGCGTTCGTGCACGCTGTGAGGCGTTGTTTTGGGTGGTTCATGCGCTGTGCTGTCTGCATTAAATGCTGTGTAGGTTTTTTTGTGCGTGGAGTGTGGCGCAAGTGTCCTGTATCTGTGTTGATTTTTGACTACTCCGATTGACATGGTGTGGGCGGTGTGGCACCACTATACATGGTGGAAAAGTGTACCCCGTCTTCAGAGCCTGTCCTGTGTGTTGGGGCGGCGCAATCTTGACTGGTCGCGGACGGAAGCGAAGCCGCGCGGAGGAGAGCGTTATGCGGATGAAAGGTCTGTTGGGAGTGTGTGTTGCGCTGGTGGGACTGCTTGTGCTGGCTGGGGCCGCTCAGGCGAAAACGGTGACCATTGCCTGTGCCTCGCCCTTTACCGGTCCCCTTGCTCCGTATGGCGACAACGTCAAGGCCGGGGTGATGATGAAGGTCGATGAAGTGAACGCCGCAGGCGGCATCAACGGTGCGCAGGTAGAGGTGGTCTACCTTGACGAACTCTGCGACCCCAAGGAAGCCGCCACCGTCGCCGCCAAGATTGCCCGTAACGACGACATCGTCGGCGTGGTGGGGCACCTGTGCTCCTCGGCGCACCTTGCGGCGCTGCCGACCTACGTCCGCCGCGGCATCCCCACCATATCCCCCACGGCGACCAACGTGACCATCAGCTATCAGAACAAGGACAGAAAGGGGCTGGTCTGGTCCTTCCGCGATGTGTACCGCGACGACTTTCAGGGCAAGTTTCTTGCCCGTTACGCCGCTGAAAAGCTGGGCCTCAAGCGTATTGCCATCTTCTATGAGAACAATGACTACGGCATCGGCCTCAAGGACGCCTTTAAACATCAGGCTATGGCGCTGGGGCTGACCATTGTGGGTGAGGAAGCCTACATCAAAGGCACGCCCGACTTTACGCCGCAGCTGACCAAGCTGAAGGCGGCTGGTCCGGACGGGCTGTTTATTTCCGGCTACTACAACGAAGGCGCGCTCATTGCCGGGCAGGCCAAAAAAGTGGGGCTGGACGTCCTGAAGTTTGGCGCGGACGGCTTTGACAACGCGGACTACATCACCCTTGCCAAGGAGGCCGCCGAGGGCACGTACCTGACGGTGCCCTTCCTTGCCTCCGAGGCCGGCCCCGAGGCGCAGGCGTTTATGGACGCCTTCCGCGACCGCTTTGGCCGCGAGGTGGACTACATGAGCGCCAATGCCTACGACGCCGCGGGCATCCTGCTTCAGGCCATCAGCGAAGCCGGAGCGGACCGCCGTAAGGTCCGTGATTATCTGGCCGGGATGAATACGCCGGAGAAGGGCTACAAGGGCGTCTCCGGGCTGACCTACTTTAACGAACATGGCGACGCGCAAAAGCCCGCCTTCGTGAAGATGGTCAAGGACGGCGCGTTCGTTCCCGCCGAGCAAATGCAGTAACGCACGGGGCCGGGGAGCGGCTGCTTTCCGGCCCTTTGGCGCTTTCCGCCCCATGCACGTTCTGAGCACGGTGGTGCGGGGGCTGGCGCTTTGTGTTTTTGTTCCTTTGTCCCTGTGTCCCCCGTCGTGGGTGCGCGGCGGCGTTGGCGGGGTGGACTCGCCCCGCGCCGGACCGGAAAACCGCCGCCTCTGCGTCCTTTCCCTGCGGCTTGACTCTGTGACCGATATGCCAAGGAGGCCCCGTGGAGCAATTCCTCGCCCAACTCGTCAACGGCCTGACCCTTGGCGTCATCTACGCCCTCATCGCCGTGGGCTATACCATGGTCTACGGCGTCATTGAGCTTATCAACTTCGCCCACGGTGAAATCTACATGCTGGGCGCGTTTTTCTGCGTCACCTTCATCACCGCGTTTGGGATGCCGTTTTATTTGGCGTTGGTGCTGGCTATGGGGTGCTGCGCGGTGCTGGGCATTCTGCTGGATATTGTCGCCTACCGCCCCTTGCGCAAGGCCCCGCGTCTGGCGGCGCTTATTACGGCCATTGGCATGTCCATCTTCCTGCAGAATCTGGCCATGGTCATCTGGGGGAGCCGTCCCAAGCCCTTCGCGCAGGAAGCCGTCCCCGCCTACCTCAAGGCCACAGCCCTCGACATGGGCGGCGTGCATCTGACGTGGCTGCAGGTGTTCATCTTCGGCGTGACGCTGACCATGATGGCCGTCCTGTACTTCATCATCGCCCGGACGCGCATCGGCACGGCCATGCGCGCCCTGGCGCAGAACAAGACCGCCGCCGCGCTTATGGGCATCAACGTGAACTTTGTCATCGGCTTCACCTTTGCCCTTGGGTCGGCCATGGGCGCGGTGGCCGGGGTGCTGGTGTCGGTCTATTACAACACGCTGTACCCCACCATGGGCTATGTGGCGGGGGTGAAGGCCTTTGCCGCGGCTGTGCTTGGCGGCATTGGCTCCGTGCCCGGTGCGATGCTGGGCGGGGTTATCCTTGGCGTGGCCGAGGCGCTGGGCGCGGGCTACGTGTCGTCGCTGTACCGCGACGGCGTGGCGTACGCCGTGATGATCGCGGTTATCCTGTTCAGGCCGTCGGGTCTGCTGGGCAAGTCCATTGTGGATAAGGCGTAGGGCGCATGCCACAAGCGCACAAGGAGCAACGCGTATGAACAGTGCTGGCAGAGGGGGAGGGCGGTCATGACCACGGCCAGAACGCGCATCTTGCGCCGCGTGATGGGCGTGGGGCTTGCCCTTGCGCTGGTGTATCCCGCGCTGCCGTGGGCCAGTGAGTATGTGATGCATGTCATGACGCTGGTGCTGGTGTACATGGTGCTGGCCATGGGGCTGAATATCGTTCCCGGTTTCTGCGGGCTGCTGGACCTTGGTTTTGTGGGGTTCTACGGCATTGGCGCGTACACCTCGGGCCTGCTCACCATCCATTATGGCATGCCGTTTTGGTTCATTGTGCCCCTTGCTGCGCTCAATGGCGCGCTGTGGGGCATTTTGCTTGGCGCGCCGACCCTGCGGCTGACCGGGGACTATTTCGCCATTGTCACCTTTGGGTTCAGTGAGCTTGTGGTGCTGTTCCTCACCAACGAAATTTGGCTGACGCGCGGTCCTCTTGGTTTGCCGGGGATTGATCCGGTGTCCTTGGACCTGAGCTTTCTCAATGAGGACTGGTTCTGGGAGTTCTTTGGCGAGCGGCCCTATTTCTACTTGGCGGTGGCGATGGCGGCGCTGGTGTACGTCATTGTGCGGCGGGTTGAGGATTCGCGCCTTGGGCGGGCATGGTTTGCCCTGCGCGAGGACCCGCTGGCCGCGGCCAGCTGCGGCGTGAATATCCTGAACTACAAGGTCCTCGCCTTTGCCATCTCCGCCGGTATTGGGGCCCTTGGCGGTTCGTTCTTTGCGCGGTGGACCATGTTCCTGTCGCCGGACATGTTTAAGTTTTGGGAGTCGTTCCTTGTGCTGTGCATGGTGGTGCTGGGCGGACTTGGCAATGTGAGCGGGGCGCTGGTGGGCGCGGTTATTCTCGTCTGCCTTGGCGAGGTCCTGCGCGAGGTGCTCCCCGCCCTTGGCATGCCGCCGGAGGTGCGGTTTCTTGCCTATGGTCTCATCATGGTGCTGATTATGCGGTTTAAGCCCAGCGGCTTTTTCCCCAACATTGCCGACGGCGGACGGGGCAAGGGGCTGTGGGCTGAGGAGCGGGCCGCCAGCGCGCGGCATAAGGAGGAGAGCGGTGGAACCACTGCTGCGGGTTGATGGCCTGTGCAAGCGATTTGGGGGCCTGATGGCCCTTGCCGAGGTGAGCTTTGACGTGCGCCCCGGGGAGATATTGGGCCTTATCGGGCCGAACGGCGCGGGGAAGACGACGCTGTTCAACTGCATCGCCGGCGTCTATAAACCAACGCGCGGCGATGTGCTTTTTGACGCTGGAAACGGCCCGGTGCGCATGAATGGCATGAAGCCCGAGAAGGTGACCGCCCTTGGCGTGGCGCGGACTTTTCAGAACATTCGTCTGTTCACGGACCTGACGGTGCTCGATAACGTGCGGGTGGGGTGCCATTGCCGCTCGCGCGGGGGCTTTTTGGGCGCGGTGCTGCGCACGGCTTCGCAGCGGGAGGAGGAGCGGCGCATTGTGGCCGAGGCTATGCGGTGGATTGATTTTGTGGGCCTTGGCGACGTGGCGCTGAGCGGCGCGGCGTCCTTGCCGTATGGCGACCAGCGGCGGCTGGAGATTGCCCGCGCGCTGGCGACGCGCCCGCGCCTTATCATGCTGGACGAGCCTGCGGCGGGCATGAACCCGCAGGAGACGCAAATGCTGGTGGACCTTGTGTATCGCATACTGGACGCCGGGGTTACCGTGGTGCTCATAGAGCACGACATGAAGCTGGTTATGCGCATTTGTCAGCGGCTGGTGGTCCTTGATCACGGCATTCTGCTGGCCGAAGGGCCGCCGGATGTGATACGCAGAGCACCGGAAGTGGTGGAAGCCTATCTTGGACGGGGAGCCGCGCATGCTTGAAGTGGATGGCATACACACCTATTACGGCAGCATCCACGCGCTGCGTGGTGTGAGCCTGCGCATAGGCGCCGGGGAGGTTGTGACCCTTATCGGGGCCAATGGCGCGGGCAAGACCACAACGCTTATGAGCATCAGCAGCGTCACCCCGGTCCGCGAGGGGCGCATCACTTTTGAGGGAGACGACATCACCCGGATGTCTTCGGAACGGATTGTGGCGCGCGGCGTAACGCAAGTTCCGGAGGGGCGGATGATTTTTCCTGCACTGACGGTGGAAGAGAATTTGCGTATGGGCGCATATCTGCGTAAAGACAGGGACGGCGTTCGCCGCGATGCGGACATGGTCTACGATTTGTTCCCCGTTTTGCGCGAGCGCCGCCGTCAGCATGGCGGAACTTTATCTGGTGGCGAGCAGCAAATGCTTGCCATAGGGCGTGCGCTTATGGCACAGCCACGTCTCCTGCTTTTGGACGAGCCTTCGTTGGGACTCGCGCCCATCGTTGTGGAAAATATCTTCGAGGTCATCAGACAAATTAACCGCGCCGGAACAACCGTGCTGCTGGTGGAGCAGAATGCGCAGATGGCGCTTTCCGTTGCCCACCGTGGCTACGTGCTTGCTACGGGGCAGGTGATAATGGAAGGGACCTCCGAGGAACTCCTGAACGATCCAAAGGTACGGGCTGCCTACCTTGGCGAGGACTGAAGCGTCGGTCCCGCCCTTTCGGTGCTTGCCCGTGCCCCAGACCCCACCTTTCAAGGACGCATGGAGTAACGTAATCATGGAAAAAGTTGTTTTGAGAGGACTGACCTTCGACGATGTCCTGCTTCTGCCCGCCTACTCCGAGGTGTTGCCGGATTCCGTCGACGTGAGCACCAAGCTGACGAATGACTTGCGGCTCAACATCCCTCTGGTCAGTGCGGCCATGGACACCGTGACCGAGTCCGAGATGGCCATCTCTCTCGCGCGCAATGGTGGTGCTGGTGTTATCCACAAGAACATCACCATCGAGCAGCAGGCGCTTGAGGTCGAAAAGGTCAAGAAGTCCGAGTCCGGAATGATTCTCGACCCCGTCACCATCCCCCCGGAAATTTCCGTCGGTCAGGCTCTGGGCGTGATGTCCGACTACCGCGTTTCCGGTCTGCCGGTGGTGAAGAATAACCAGCTTGTGGGCATCCTCACCAACCGCGACGTACGCTTTGTGACCAAGCTGGACACCCCCGTCAGCGACGTGATGACCAAGGAACGCCTGGTCACCGTGCCTGTCGGCACCACCCTTGAGGAAGCCAAAGAGCACCTGCACGCCAACCGCATCGAAAAGCTCCTCGTCGTGGACGACCAGAACAAGCTGCGCGGCCTCATCACCATTAAGGACATTGAGAAGATCAAAAAGTATCCCATGTCCTGCAAGGATGAGCACGGCCGCCTGTGCGTTGGCGCCGCCATTGGCGTTGGCAAGGACAGGGACCAGCGCGCCGAAGCCCTGCTGAAGGCCGGCGTGGACTTCCTCGTCCTCGACTCCGCCCACGGCCACTCCGCCAACATTCTGCGCTCCGTTGAGGCGCTGCGTGGTCAGTTCCCCAAGGCCCGCATTGTGGCCGGCAACGTGGCCACCTACGACGGCGCCAAGGCCCTGTTCACCGCAGGCGCAGACACCGTCAAGGTTGGCATCGGCCCCGGCTCCATCTGCACCACCCGCGTGGTTGCCGGTGTGGGCGTGCCGCAGATTTCCGCCATTATGGAAGGCGTGCGCGCCGCCAAGGAATTTGACCGCTGCATCATCGCTGACGGCGGCATCAAGTTCTCCGGCGACGTCGTCAAGGCGCTGGCCGCTGGCGCGGACTGCTGCATGATGGGCTCGCTGTTTGCCGGTACCGAAGAAAGCCCGGGTGAGACTATTCTCTATCAGGGCCGGACCTATAAGATTTATCGCGGCATGGGGTCCATCGACGCCATGCGCGAGGGAAGCTCCGACCGCTACTTCCAGGAGAAGCAGGCACAGGCCGAACAGCAGGAAGCCGTTGTCTCCGGTGGTCGACTTTCCGACGATTCCAAGAAGCTGGTGCCCGAAGGCATTGTGGGCCGCGTGCCCTACAAGGGCCCGGTGACCGACAGCATCTATCAGCTGCTCGGCGGCCTGCGCTCCGGCATGGGCTACACCGGTTGCGGCACCATTCAGGAACTCAAGGATAAGGCACAGTTCACGCGCATTTCCCCTGCGGGTCTGCGCGAGTCGCATGTGCATGATGTCATCATTACCAAGGAAGCCCCGAACTACCGGGTGGATTCCTACTAACCCGTCCCTGAAGACAAGGCGGATTACTCAATGCAAAACGTGGATTCAGTCGTCATCCTCGACTACGGGTCCCAGTATACCCAGCTTATTGCGCGCCGCGTGCGCGAGGCTGGCGTGTACTCCGAGATCCTCACCTGCGAGGCGACCCCTGAAGAGATCAAGGCCCGTGACCCTCAGGCCATTATTCTGTCCGGTGGCCCCGCCAGCGTCACCGGCGAGGATTCCCCCGTTCTGAACAAGGAAATCCTCGACTGGAACCTGCCTGTCCTTGGCATCTGCTACGGCATGCAGCTTCTGGCCTATAATCTTGGTGGACGCGTCTCCGCCAGCGAGGACCGCGAATACGGCCGCGCTGACTTGGAGCTGTCCGGTTCCTGCCCCCTGTGGGACGGCCTGCCGGAAAAGGACAACCACGTTGTGTGGATGTCCCACGGCGACCATGTGGACGCTGTGCCCGAGGGCTTTGAGATCATGGCCCGCACGCCCAACGTTCCCGTTGCGGCCATGGCGGACGTTGATCGCAAGATCTACTGCCTGCAGTTCCACCCCGAGGTGGCCCACACCGACGACGGCACGCTCATCCTGACGAACTTCCTGTTCAAGGTCGCTGGCCTCAAGGCCTCCTGGACCATGAGCTCCTTCGTTGATTCCTGCGTGGCCGACATGCGCGCCACCATCGGCGAGGACGAACACGTGGTCTGCGGCCTGTCCGGCGGCATTGACTCCACCGTGGTTGCCCTGCTGCTGCACAAGGCCATCGGCAAGCGCCTGACCTGCATCTTTGTGGATAACGGTCTGCTGCGCATGAACGAGGGCGAGGAAGTCATCGGCTACCTGCGCGAGCACTTCGACCTGAACCTTGTGTGGGTGCAGGCTCAGGACGAGTTCCTGAACAAGCTGAAGGGCGTGGATGATCCCGAAGAAAAGCGCAAGATCATCGGCCACACCTTCATCGAGGTCTTTGACCGCGAAGCCAGCAAGATCCCCAACGTGAAGTACTTGGCGCAGGGCACGCTGTACCCTGACGTCATCGAATCCATCTCCTTCAAGGGTGGCCCCAGCGTGGTCATCAAGAGCCATCACAACGTGGGTGGCCTGCCTGAGAAGATGAAGATGGGCCTCGTTGAGCCGCTGCGTGAACTCTTCAAGGACGAAGTCCGCCGCGTGGCCGTGGAGCTTGGTCTGCCGGATTCCATCATCTGGCGCCATCCCTTCCCCGGTCCCGGCCTGGCAATCCGCGTCATTGGCGAGATCACCGAGGAGCGTCTGGAGATTCTGCGCAAGGCCGACAAGATCGTGCAGAACGAACTCCACGCCGCCGGTTGGTACAGGAAAGTGTGGCAGGGTTTCGCTGTCCTCTTGCCCTTGAAGACTGTCGGGGTTATGGGAGATGATCGCACGTACGAACATGTCATCGCCCTGCGTGTGGTGGATTCCATCGACGCCATGACCGCGGACTGGACCCGCCTGCCTTCCGAACTGCTGGCACGCATGTCCAACCGCATCATTAACGAAGTCAAAGGTGTCAACCGCGTGGTGTACGACGTTTCGTCGAAGCCTCCGGGAACCATCGAATGGGAATAAGACCGTAATCACGGTTTGACAGGGCGGCGGCGCGGCCAGCGTCGCCGCCTTTAACTCTGCAACCAAGGTCGGACCATGTTTGGAATCGGCAGCACCGAACTTCTTCTGATATTGGGCATTGCGCTTCTGGTCATCGGCCCCAAGAAGCTCCCGCAGATGGCGCGCAGCCTTGGCAAAGCCATGGGCGAATTCAAGCGCGTCTCCAACGACGTCAAGCGCACCATCGACGCCGAAGTCGACCGCGTGGAAAAGCAGGAGCAGACCTCCCGCGCCAAGGCCGAACTCAAGCCCGAGGACGCCCCTCGCCCCAAGGCCGAACAGGCCGAAGACAGCGAGAAGCCCACCGCCGCAGCCACGGCGGAATCCGCCGACGCGGCGGCTGACTCCAAGAACGCCTAAGCGGGAACCCAGCACATGAGCGAGAACGATCGCAAGCCTGAAGATTTGGACCAGAATCTGCCCGTGGATGGTCAGGACGACGGCGACCCCTCCGCGGAACTCCCCGAAGACGACGACACCACAACCGAATCCACAGCCGACGCTGACGCCGCAAGCGAGGACGCTCAGGACGCAGACGCTGCTGACGACGCCGCAGAAGACGCGGCAGAAGAAGGCGCTGAGGACGATGAGCTTGTGGAGATGGGCCTGTTGGACCATCTGGAGGAGCTTCGCATTCGGCTGACGCGGTGCGTCATTGCCGTCATTGTGGGCCTGTTTGCGTGCTATGGCTTTGCCGAGCAGATTTTCGACTATCTGCTGATGCCGCTCAAGCCCATCCTGCCCGAAGGCTCCACCCTTATTTTCACGGGCCTGCCGGAAGGCTTCTTCACGTACATCAAGCTTTCGGCCTTTGCCGGACTCTTTTTGACCAGTCCGTACCTCTTTTATCAGATTTGGGCCTTCATCGCGCCCGGACTGTACAAGGAGGAGCGGCGCTGGGGTATTCCCGTCGCGCTCTTTTCCGCAATTTTCTTCACAGCTGGCGCATGCTTCGGCTACTTTGTGGTGTTCCCCATCGCCTTTGAATTCTTCATGGGCTTTGAGACGGAACTCATCAAGCCGCTGCCGAGCCTGAAGGAATATCTCTCCTTCAGTTTGAAGCTGCTCATGGCCTTTGGTGTGGCCTTTGAGCTGCCGCTGTTTATTTTCTTCCTCGCCCGCCTTGGCATGGTGTCATCCAAGTGGCTGCGCGAAAAGCGCAAGTACTTCGTGCTGGTGGCCTTCATCACCTCCGCAGTGCTGACCCCGCCGGACATCGTGTCCCAGTGCTTCATGGCCGGACCGCTCATCATCCTGTATGAGCTGGGCATTGTTGTGGCGTGGATGTTTGGCAAGGCCGAGCCCAGAAAGCAGCAGGCCGCCGAATCCGAATCCTAGCGCCGCCGGGTGCGCCTCGTCGCGCCCAGATGGCCCAAGCGACCTTTATGCGCCCCCTCCCACCGGGAGGGGGCGCTTTTTTGCGCGCAGCCGCAAAGTGCTGGCCTGAGGGGCTGTTTTGTGCATCTCGCTTTGACCTTGCAGGGGAAAACAGGCATGCTACTGGGTGCAGGATAGGGTTTGGTAACTCCCTTGAACACCACATGAAACGGAGAAGCTCATGGCACTGCGCGCCGCGCAGATTACGCGCACCACTCGCGAGACGGACATCACTCTTTCGTTGACCCTCGACGGCAGCGGAACCACGGACATCGCCACCGGAATTGGCTTTGCAGACCATATGCTCACCCTGATGGCCTTTTGGGCGGGGTGGGACCTGACCCTCAAATGCGAGGGCGATACACATATTGACGCGCACCATAGCCTTGAAGACGTCGGCCTGTGCCTTGGCGCGGCCATTGCCGACGCCATTGGCTCCAAGGAAGGCATCGCCCGCGTGGGCAATGCCCGTGTGCCCATGGACGAGGCCATCACACAGGTGGACCTCGACATCTCCGGACGCGCCTATTTGGTCTATGACGACGCCGTTGTCCCGGACCTCGTCGCTGGCGAGGAAAAGGACGTCTGGCGCGAATTCTTCAAGTCCGTGGCGTTCCGCGCGGGCCTGAATCTTCACATGCAGTTCCTGTATGGCCGCAACGCCCATCATCTTTTGGAATCTGCCTGCAAGGGCTTTGGTCTGGCGTTTCGTCAGGCGGCCTCGTGCGAGCGCAGTGGGGTGCTGAGCACAAAAGGGAGGCTTGACTAATGAAGACGCGGAAATCACTCTATTTCTTGATGCTCGCGGCTGTCGCCGTGCTCCTTTTTGCCGGTTGCCAGCGGGCCAATGTCCCGGTGGAAGGCCCGCAAGGGTATATTGGCGTTGTCTTCTTCAACCAGCCCGAAACTTCAAGTGAACTGCTGGCGGGTTACATTCCCGAGAATGCCAAGCCCGTAAAGACCGAGGTGCTTGAAGGGTTGGATATGCAGCTGCGGGAAGCCCTCGCCGAAAGTGGGACCACGGACTATGTGCGGCCCGGCGCGGCCTTGCGGTGCACGCACATTGTTATTTCCCGGCTGGCCAGCGTGCGCGCCACCGCGTCTTTGGACCAGTGGGTGGGCGTTGGCATGTGCCTTGGGGTGGACTACCTGCTGGTGCCCCAGCTGCTTTACTGGCAGGAGCGCGACGGCAGTGAAGTGGCCGTCCGTGAGCCAGCCGCCGTTGTCTTGGACCTGTTCCTTGTGGACGTGAACGCTGGCACCATTGCGGCGCGGTATCACTTCGACGAGGAGCAGCTCTCGCTCACTGAGAATATTTTGGAAGCGGACAAGTTCGTCAAACGTAAAGGCAAGTGGATCACGGCAACTGAATTGGCCCGCGAAGGCATCAGCCGTGGCGTGAAGGAGCTCGGATTGTGATCGTTTTTCCCGCAGTCGACATCAAGGACGGCAAGTGCGTCCGTTTGAAGCAAGGGTTGGCCGACAAGGTCACCGTCTTTAACGACAGCCCCGTGGACGCCGCCATGCATTGGCTGGAGCACGGCGCGCGCTATCTGCACATCGTCGACCTCGACGGCGCTTTTGACGGCCACCCCGCCAACTACGAGCAAATCTCCACCATCTGCTCCAAGCTGGACATCCCCGTGCAGCTTGGTGGCGGCATTCGGGATATCAAGACCGCCGCGGCCTACCTTGAGGCCGGTGTGTCCCGGCTTATCATTGGCACCATGGCCCTTGAGGACCCGGACCTCTACGGCGAGTTGTGCGCCGCCTTCCCCGGCCGCATCGGCGTCTCTCTCGACGCCGTGGACGGCAAGCTCAAGACCAAGGGCTGGGTGGAGGATTCCGGCTACACCGTGTTCGACGTTATCCCCCGCCTTGAAGAGCAGGGGACCAGCTTTATCATTTACACCGACATCAGCCGCGACGGCATGCAGTCCGGCGTGAACGTGGACGCCCTCGCCAAGCTGTGCGAAGCGACGAGGCTCCCCGTTGTCGCCGCCGGCGGCGTTGCCACCATGGACGACATCCGCGCTCTTTACCCCCTCTGTAGGCAGGGTCTCGAAGGAGCTATCACAGGGAAGGCCGTCTACGAAGGCACCCTTGATCTCGCCGAGGCCCACGAATGGATCGACGCCCAGAGCGCGTAAAACCACTCAAGGAGTGAACCATGTCCAAGAGCATTGAAGTCAAAGGCATGAGCTGCCAGCATTGTGTTGCTTCCGTTACCGACGCACTGAGCAAGGTGCCGGGTGTGAAGGACCTGAACGTCAGCCTCGAAGACGCCAAGGCGACCTTTGAGGAGGACAGCCCCGTCGATATGCAGAAGGTGAAGGACGCCATCTCCGCCATCGGCTTTGAGCCGGGCGCGGCGGCAGACTAGCCCTCGGCATCACGCCACAACGTAACCGCCCCGGAAGGCTGTGCCTTCCGGGGCGGTTTTGCGTTCTCTGGTCAGTGTCTTCTTGCGCCAGTTTACGGTGTCCAGTAGCCGCCCTCGTGCAGGCGTTGCATCAGGTCGCGGGCAATGGCGTAGCGGTTGAACGGGGGCATAATGTAGATGCCCGAGAAGTGCGGCCACGCGTACTCCATCAGTTCCCACGCAATTTCCGTCCCCACGGCCGCGCCGTTGTCGCCTGCCTCGCGCATGCGGCGGCGGGTGTCGTCCGGGATGCTGATGCCCGGGAACTCGTTGTGCAAAAACTCCGCATTGCGCGAGCTGACAAGCGGCATAATTCCAAGGAAGATGGGCACCGTAATATGCGCCGTGAGTTCGCGCACCTCGTCAATGGCTTCGCGCGTGTACACAGGTTGCGTCAGGAAGTATTCCGCCCCGCACTCTATCTTGCGCTCCATGCGCCGCACCTGAAGCGCCTTGTTGCGCGTATTCGGGTTATACGCCGCGCCCGTGCAGAAGTTCGCCTTCAGGCGCATGGAATCGCCGTGGTGGTTCACGCCCTCATTGAATGTTTTCGTCAGGCTGATGAGGTCAAAGGAGCGTACGTCAAAGACGCCCTTCACCACATCGTCAGCGCCGGCAGGGGGCGGGTCGCCCGTTACGGCCAGCACATTGGACAGCCCATCTACAGCCAGCCCCATCAGCGTAGCCTGCATGCCAATGAGGTTTCTGTCGCGGCCCGTCAGGTGCACAATTACCTCACACCCCGTGCGGCGGCGTATCATGCCCGCAAGGATGGTGTTTGACAGTCGCGGCACCGCCAGCGGATTCTCCGCGATGGTGATGGCGTCCGCGCCCGCGCTGGCTATGGCGTCTGTCGCCTCCAAGGCCTGCGACACATCAAGATGCTTCGGCGGGTCAAGCTCCACCAGTACCATTTTTTTACGCCCCAGCTTTTGGCTGAACAGCGTCGGCGGCAACGAACGCGGAGCGGCGTCCTGCGTCTGCGAGTCGCCGGCGCGGGGCGTGGCCTTGGGCAGAGCCTTCGCCGCAGGTTCCGCCGCGTCCAGCAGGCGGCGCAGTGCGGCAATATGCTCCGGCGTTGTGCCGCAGCACCCGCCCAGCAGGCGCGCGCCAAGCTCGGCGCAGCGCATCACCGTTTCCGCAAAGTAGTCCGGCGCGCTGCCGTACAGCAATCTGTCCCCGGAGCGCTCCGGGTAGCCGGAGTTCGGGAAGACCGACAGCAGAGCGCCCGGGTCGCCCACGCGGCGCAAGGTTTCCAGAACGCCAAGCGGCCCCGTGCCGCAGTTGATGCCAACCACATCTGCACCGGCCTCCACGAGGGCGTGCAGGCACTCCTCAGGCGTTTTGCCGCTAAAGGAGCCACCCTGACTTGTAAAGACCATCTGCGCGACGACAGGGAGGCCTGTAGCGCGTTTCACTGCCGTGACCGCAGGCAGCAGCATGTCCAGACGCGAGAAGGTCTCCAGAACCATCACGTCCGCGCCACCCTCGGCCAGCGCCAAGGCCTGCGCCGTGTACATTTCACCGATGCGCTCAGGCGAGGGCATGTCCTCAAGGCGGCCCAGCGGCCCCATGGAGCCGCCAACCCACGCCCCGTCTCCGGCGCACGTCCGCGCAATCTCCGCGCCGCGCCGGTTTATCAGGTGCAGCTTGTCCGCAAGGCCAAAGCGCTCCAGCTTGAGTTCATTCGCGCCAAACGTGTTCGTCTCAATAAACTCTGCCCCAGCACGGATGTACTCATCATGGATGGCAATAATCAGCTCCGGCTGGGTCACATTCAATTCGTCATAGCACGACTCCGCGCCCACACCCTTCTCGTGGATGCGCGACCCCATCGCGCCATCCGCCACAATGCGGCGGCGTGCAAGTTCTTGTAAAAAATCGCGTTGCATGGTTTTCCCTTTCCCCAAATGCGGGGCCACAAAGACTGACCGCGTGGCTATGTCTTGTCAAGATAGCACAGCGGCGCTGGTAGGGGGGGATGCCTCCGGCGGGAAGGCGAAGCAAAGAGGAAAGAGGGCCTCCGGCGGCTCAAGGGAATGATTCCCTTGAGAATCCCCATACTTTTCGGGGCGGAAGCCGCCCCGAAAAGACGAGTTCCTGGTGGGGAGATGTGGCGTGCTCGTTATAATGTCACTCGAAGCTTCCTCGACGAGTTTTTGAGCCGGGATAGGGCGCGCCACAGTTTTCTTCCTCAGCTCACCAGCCACGACCCCGTATTTTCAGGAGCGGCTTCCGCTCCTGAAAATCCTAAGGATTGTTAAGGAAATTATTTCCTTAACCCGCCGGAGGCTCTCTTCTCTCTTCGTCGTGTTGGCCCCAAAAAAAGCGGCCACCCGTGTTGGGTGGCCGCTGTGGTGAGCATATCGATTCAGGGAGGGCGTCCTTGGTGCCGGTTAGGGCTTGAGGGGATGTTCGCCGCTGTCCTTGATATATTCGTTGAGGCAGGTCTCGTAGTAGTCGAAGGTTTTTTTGAGGCCTTCGTTGATGGAGACCTTGGGTGCCCAGCCGAGGTCATTGGTGATCTTTGAGCAGTCGCCGTAGAAGTCGCCGATGTCGATCTTCTTTTTTTCCTCTGGCCACGGGACGAGCTTGAAGCTGCCTTTGCCAGCGGTGGCGATCATTCGCTCGCAGATGTCTTTGAGGCTGATGGGCTCATCGCCGGCGAGGTTGTAGACCTGTCCTGCGGCGCGGTTGTCTTTTCCTGCGGTGAGGATGGCGTCGACGACGTCGTCTACGTAGTTCATATCGCGGCGCTGTGCGCCGTCGCCGTAGAGCTGGATTTGCTTATCTTCGGCGACGAGTCGGATGAACCAGCCGAGGAAGCCCTGCCGGTTGTGCTTGAGCAGCTGACGCGGCCCGTAGGTGTTGGTCAGCCGCAGCACGGCGGCGGGGATGCCGTACACTTTGTTGTAGAGCAGGTGGTACCATTCGCCGGCAATGCAGTTGATGCCGTTGACGTCCACGGGGTCGAGGGGGTGGTTTTCATCAACGGGCATGTAGTGCGGTTTGCCGTAGATTTGGCGGGTGCTGGTGAGCACCAGTCTGGCATCACGGTTGTAGTAGCGGCAGGCTTCCAGCACGCCCAGCTGGGCCTTGGCGTTAATCTCAAGGTCCGTGTAGGGATCGTGCATAGAGTCGATATGGCTGACCTGTCCGGCGAGGTTGAAGATAAACTCCTGCCCGCGGATGAGGTACTGCATGGCGACCCGGTCGCGCACGTCCGAGATATTGAGCCGGATATCGTCCTTAACCGGAGCGATATTGTGCAGGTTGCCGCCGTATTCGTCGATCATGGAGTCGACAACGGTGACGTCGGCCCCGGCTTCAACCAGTCGGATGACGAGGTTGGAGCCGATGAAGCCGCAGCCGCCGGTGACCATGACCTTTTTGCCTTTGTAGAACTGCATGGAATCATTCCGCCTAGTGCTTGGTCTGTGGAAGAACGAGGTTCAAAACGACGCCGATGACACCTGAGAGTCCGATGCCTGTCAAGGTGACTTTGGCGACGCCGAAGCTCATTCCGCCGATGCCGAACACGAGAATAACGGCCACGATGGCCATGTTGCGGGGTTCCATGAGGTCGTCGCCTGCTTTGACGAGGGCGTTCATGCCAACAACGGAGATAGCGCCGAAGAGCAGAATCATGATGCCGCCCATGACCGGGGTGGGGATGGTGTGCAGCACTGCGCCCAGCTTGCCCACAAAGGCGAGAACGATGGCCGTCAGTGCGGCCCATGTCATCACGCCGGGGTTGAAGGACTTGGTGAGTGCGACGGCGCCGGTGACCTCGGAGTAGGTGGTGTTCGGCGGACCGCCGAGACAGGAGGCCAGCGCGGTTGCCAGACCATCGCCCAGCATGGTGCGGTGAACGCCGGGGCTTTTGATGTAGTCCTTTCCGGTGACGGAGCTGATGGCCAGCACGTCGCCAAAGTGTTCAATGGCCGGGGCGATGGCGACAGGCACAATGAACAGGATGGCTTCGATGTTGAACTCAGGTGTGACGAAGTTCGGCACGGCCAGCCACGGGGCGTCGGCAACGGCGGAGAAATCCACAATGCCGAAGAACAGGCTGACGATGTAGCCGGACACAATGCCGCACAGGATGGGGATAAGCTTAAAGAAGCCTCGTCCCAGCAGGGAGACCAGAATCGTCACGGCGAGGGAAATCATGGACACGGTCAGGGCTGTGTCGCGGGGGATAAGCTCCAGGGAGCCGTCGCCGGACTTGCCGACGGCCATGAAGATGGCGGTCTTGGCGAGCAGCAGGCCGATGACCATGATAACCGGGCCGGTGACGATGGGGGGCAGCACGCGGTGCAAAATGCCCGCGCCGCGGAACTTGATGAGGGCGGACAGCAGCACGTAAAAGACGCCGGCTGCGGCAAGGCCGCTCATTGTCGCGGGGATGCCCCATGTTTCCACGCCGTAGATGATGGGCGCGATGAAGGCGAAGGAGGATGCCAGAAAAATGGGCACACTGCGTTTGGTGACAAACTGGAACAGCAGCGTTCCGGCACCGGCCGTGAACATGGCCACGTTGGGGTCAAGCCCTGTGAGCAGGGGAACCAGCACCAATGCGCCAAACGCCACAAAGAGCATCTGCGCGCCGATGAGGCTGTCTTTCAGGCGGAATGCATAATCCGTCGCGGCCATATCCTTCTCCTTCTTGCTATGCTGTATGGTTATATGATGTCGTGGGGGACAGGTGTGGCACTACTTGGTGCCGAAGATCTTGTCTCCCGCGTCACCAAGACCGGGCAGGATGTAGCCGTTTTCGTCGAGGCGCTCGTCCACGCTGGCGGTGTAGACTTCCACGTCGGGGTGCTTCTCGTGCAGGCGCTCCAGACCTTCGGGCGCAGCCACGAGGAAGATGCCGCGGATGTTCTTGCAGCCAGCCTTCTTCAGGATGTCGATGGTGGCGATGAGGGTGCCGCCGGTGGCCAGCATGGGGTCCAGAATAAGGGCCATGCGGTCTTCGATCTTGTTGGCGAGCTTGGTGTAGTACTCGACGGGTTCGAGGGTCTCCTCGTTACGGAACAGGCCAACAACGCTGACCTTGGCGCCGGGCACCATGTCCAGCACGCCGTCCAGCATGCCGATACCGGCGCGCAGGATGGGCACAACGGTCAGGGTCTTGCCCTTGATGGAGTCCGCCTGAGTGGGACCGGCCCAGCCTTCGATGGTGGCCAGCTCGGTTTCGAGATCCTGCGTGGCCTCGTAGGTGAGCAGACGTGCAACTTCGTTGGAAAGGGCGCGAAAATCCTTTGTGCTCAGGCCGACCTGTCTCAGCAGGCCGAGCTTATGCCGGACCAGCGGGTGGTCCACAACATGAACTGCCATGGTATCTCCTAGGCTTACTTTGTGGGGTTGTTTTATGACGTGGAAAATGCGTGGCGCAAAATCTTGTCGTCCTTACCCGCAAAGGCTTACAAGGTCAAGCCAAAATGCGCGCCAGCATTGGCCTCTCGCGGAAAAAGCAAAGCGTCGTGGTGATGTGGAAGAATCCGCCGCTTGGTGTGCGGCAGCGTGGCGGCGGCGTGTAAGGCGTCTGCCGGTGGGATGTGGTGTGGAGCGGAAACATGGAGCCTCCCCCTGCTAATGCAGTGAACCAATCGCCCTTGCGGCGGCTGACATCTGTGATGTGGCCCCTTGGATACCACGTTTACGTGCCGTGGGCGAGTGGTGCTGCGCTTGTGTTCTGCGCGCCGTCAGCAGGCGAATAAATGATATTTCTGGGATTGTTCCACATGCGGTGTGGCGGGTGGTGCATGCGGGAAAGTCCCCGGTGCGTCTGGCCCCGCTGGTGCCCGTGGCGGAAAATATTGGATAACCTGCAACGTTGTGAGGATTTTACATGGACACGATTCTTGTCTACATGACTGCTTCGGACGCGGAAGATGCCCGCCGTATCGGCGCGGTGCTCGTGGAGCGCCGCCTTGCCGCCTGCGTGAACATCCTTGGGACCATTCAGTCCATGTTCTGGTGGGACGGCGCGGTGCAAGACGAGGGCGAAACCGCGTTCATCGCCAAAACCCGGCGCTCCCGTTTCGAGGAGCTGGCCCGCGCCGTGCGCGAGGTGCACTCCTATGACACGCCGTGCATCATTGCCATGCCCGTGGCGGCGGGTGATCCGCAATTCCTCAGCTGGATTGCGGAATCCACAACCCCGGACTCAACACCATCCTAGAGGAGAATACATGCAGACCTTCGTCTTCGGCTCTCTGGCCTTTGACCGCATCATGACCTACCCCGGCAAATTCTCGGACCACATCCTGCCCGACAAGCTGCACATCCTGAACGTGTGCTTCGTTGGCAACGGCCTTAAGGAGCGCTTTGGCGGCACCGCGGGCAACATTGCCTACAGCATGTCGCTGCTGGGCGAGAAGCCGGTCATCGTCTCGTCTGCGGGGCGTGACGACTTTGGTCGATATGAGGAGCGGCTGAAGGCCCTGGACCTGACGACCGAAGGCATCCGCATCGTGGACGAGGCCCTGACGGCCAACTGCCACATCACCTCCGACCTTGCCGACAACCAGATTACCTGCTTCAACCCCGGCGCCATGGGCTTCCCCTGCGAGTACGACTTCTCCAGTGCGGACCCGGAAAAGGATATCGCCATCATCGCCCCCGGCAACCACGAGGACACCATTGGCCTTGCGAAGAAATTCCGCGAGATGGGCATGCGCTACATCTTTGACCCGGGCCAGAACATCACCGCCATCCCCGGCGAAAAGCTGCTGGAAGCCATCACCGGCTCGTGGATTTTGGTGTCCAATGACTACGAGCTGGAAATGATCCTGCGCGCGACGGACCTGTCTCTGGACCAGCTGATGAACCGCACGCAGAATATCATCACGACCCTTGGCGAAAAGGGCTGCACTGTGCATGAGACGTCCGACGTGACGGAAATCCGCGCCGCATCTGTCGGCAAAGTGGTGGACCCCACCGGTGCTGGCGACGCCTTCCGCGCGGGACTGCTCAAGGGCATCACCATGGGCAAGGACCTGTCCGAAGCCGCCCGCATTGGCGCGTGCTGCGCCACGTGGTGCATTGAGTGCATGGGGACGCAGGAACATTCCTTTACAGAAGAGGAGTTCTGGGAGCACTATAGGAAGAATTTCGGACAGACGGACTAAGCGGACCCGTGGCCCCCGCCCCGTGCGGGGGCCAGCGCCGCCCAGCGGCCAGAAGTGCCAATGCCTCCGCGTGGCCGTCAGTCCCCGCCGAACACTCCGGCACCCCGCTGTGGGCTGCCGGTTGAAAACGGGAGGCCACATGATCGAACTGACTCTGGAAGCCGTTGAACGCTACCTGCGCGACACCTTTGGCTCTGGTGTGAAGCTGACAGGCGTAGGGGAAATCGGTTCGCTGGACGAGCAGGGCATGAAGGACTTTGGCTACGGCAAGCCCCTGCTGGTCAGTTGGGAGGAAAACGGCGAAACGCGGCAGGCCGTGCTGTCCATGATGCGTGGCGACCGTTACGGGCATCAGGGCTACTGGGACAGGGCGCGTGTTCTGCTCTTTCAGCATGCCGCCGGGCCAAAGATGGAGCGCCACGTCCGCCCGCTGGGCCTCGGCTATGTGGATACCTCGGGGCATATGGTGCCCGTGACGGACCCACAGGAATTCTTCATCATCAACGAAAAGATTCAGGGGCGGGACTATTTTCTCGACCTCTACCGCATCCGCGAGGGCGACTTCCGCCCGCAGGATGAGCACCTCGCCCGCGAGTTTGCCCTCTGGCTGGCCCGCATCCATTCCCGCAAAAACGACGACCCCGACCTGTACATCCGCCGCATCCGCAACCTTGTGGGCGACTGCGAGTGCATTTTTGGCATTGCGGACGGCTACCCGCATCCGTATTCGGAATTTCCGCCCGAGCGCTTTGTGGCGCTGGAAAAGCGGCTGATTGACTGGCGCTGGAAGCTGCGCGGCTACACGGACCGCCTGGCCGAGGTGCATGGCGACTTCCACCCGTGGAATGTGCTGGTGCAGGACGGCGAGCCGCCGAGTTTTGGCGTGCTGGACCGCAGCCGCGGCGAGTGGGGCGACCCCGCCGACGATGTGGCGACCATGACGCTGAACTATCTGCTCTTTGGCCTGTACGACACGCCGCGCCTGTCCGGTGCGTTTGAAAAGCTGTACCGCACGCTGTGGGACACCTATCTGGAGGAAACGGGCGATAGACAGATGCTGGAGGTCATCGCGCCGTTTTATGTGTTCCGCGCCCTCGTCGTGGCGTCCCCGGAGTGGTATCCTGACCATCCCATCGCGGTCAGACGTGGTCTGTTCCGGCTCATTGAAAATGTGCTGGAGGACGACAGCTTTGATTGGCGCAATATCAATAAGTATATGGAGTAGCCATGAGCGGAGCTGGCGCGTGTGGAGAAGTGTGCTGGGCGATATGGGTTGTGGGGCTGCCGGGTTCGGGAAAGTCCAACCTTGCCCGCGGCATCGTGGATGACCTGCGCAAGGAGGGGTACGCCGTGCAGTGGCTGCAAATGGACGCCCGCCGCAAGGTGTATTTCCCGCGTCCGCAGTACACAGCGCAGGAGCGCGAGGCCGCCTACCGCATGTTTGCCGAGGAGGCCGCGCAGATGGTCCAAAACGGCGTCAACGTCGTCATGGACGGCTCCGCCTATCAGGTCGCCATGCGCGACTACGCCCGCCAGCTTATTCCGCATTTTGCCGAGGTGCATGTGCAGTGCACGTTGGACAATGCAATGCAGCGCGAAGCGGGGCGCCCCGCCGGGCTGGTGATGGCGGGGCTGTATGAAAAGGCCCTGCGCCGCAAGGAAACGGGCGAAGCATTTGAAGGCCTCGGGGAGGTCATTGGCGTGGATGTGCCCTTTGAGGAAAATCCCCGCGCAGAGTTTATCATCGCCAACGACGACATCCCCAAGGAGGAAACCCGCCGCCGGACCATGGCCTTTGTGCGGGAGTGGCTGCGTTCGCTGTAGACCGCCGTCTTTGAATGACAATTGAGGACTGGCCGCCGGAAGCCTTGGCGCTTTCGGCGGCTGGTTTGCGCTTGGCGTTTGGCGCTGCGCGCGGGCCAAAGGGGCTGGGGCATGTCCCACCGGAAGAGGAGGATATGCCGCTGCGGATTTGCCAACGGCGGCAGTTTTTCATAAGCACGAAGCCTCGGCGCGGCTGTCGCGCCCAAGACGACTTCCACCGGCGAGCCATCGCCGCCTCAAGGATATATGATATGAGCAGCAAGACCTTTCATGTGATGACCTTTGGATGCCAGATGAATGTCCACGATTCCGAGTGGGTTTCGCGCGCCCTGACCGCGCGGGGGTGGACCGAGGTCCCCGAGGGCGAGGCGCGGGTCATCGTGGTGAATACGTGCAGTGTGCGCGAGAAGCCGGAGCAGAAGGTCTACAGCCTGCTTGGCCGCCTGAAGGCCATTATGGAGGCGCACCCGGATCGTTTTGTGGCCGTGGGCGGCTGTGTGGCGCAGCAGATTGGCCGCAATTTCCTTGCGCGCTATCCGTATGTGCGCCTTGTGTTCGGCACGGACCAGACCGGGCGCGTCCCCGAGGAACTGGACCGCTTGGCCGAGCACGGCGAGGGCCGCACCGCGCTGCTGGACTTTGAAGACGGCTATCCGGCGCAGGACGCCGTGCTGCCCGAGGACGGTCCGGTATCGCATCTGCCGGGGCAGGCGTTTGTGAACATCATGAAGGGGTGTGACAATTTCTGCGCGTACTGCATTGTTCCCTACGTGCGCGGTCGCCAGAAGTCGCGTCAGGCGGCGGACGTGGTGGCGGAGTGCCGTTCCCTTGTCCAGCGCGGCGTGCGGGAAATTACTTTGCTGGGGCAGAACGTGAACAGCTTTGGGCTGGACAAACACGGCGACGGCACCAGCTTTGCCCAGCTTTTGGAGCAGGTGGCGGGCATTGAGGGGCTGACGCGCCTGCGGTTTACCACCTCGCACCCCAAGGACATTGCCCCGGAAGTCATTGAGGCCTTTGGGCGGTTGGACGCACTTTGTCCCTCACTGCATTTGCCGATGCAGGCAGGTTCAGATACTGTATTGAAAGCTATGGGTCGTGGCTACGATATGCAGCGCTACATGGGCCTTGTGGAGGGACTGCGTGCGGCGTGTCCCGATATTGCGCTCACCACGGACCTTATCGTCGGTTTCCCCGGCGAGACGGACGAGGACTTCCGCCAGACGCTGGACGCCGTGGAGCGGGTGGGCTTTGAGTCGAGCTTTTCGTTCATGTACTCGGACCGTCCCGGAACCCGCGCCGAGAAGATGCCCTTCAAAATCGACCGAGCCGTGAAGGGGGAGCGTCTCATCCAGTTGCAGTCCTTGCAGGAGGAGTTGACCGCCAAGGCGCTGGCCGCCAGCGTGGGGCGCGAGGCCGAGGTGCTGGTGGAATCGCGTAGCAAGGTGCAGGGCGCGGGAGAGAACGTCTCCTGGCGTGGCCGCGACCGCCACGGGCGCGTCGTCAACTTCCTTTGGCCGGAGGAGGCGGGCGATTTGGCCGGAAAGCTGGTTCGCGTGCGGATCGAAACGGCCAAGAAACATTCCCTGTGGGGAAAAGCGGTGGGGGAACCATGGTAGAGATGAAGGTAGTCGGTTTGGCGCTGGATGAAACAGCGCAGGTGCCCGTCCTCGTGCTCAAGGATTTGGAGGAGACCAAAACGCTCCCCATCTGGATAGGGGCCATGGAAGCCATGGCCATATCCCTTGCGCTGAACGAGGTGCATCTGCCGCGTCCGATGACCCACGACCTCCTCCTCAACATGACCAACGGTATGGGCGGACTCATCCAGCGTGTGGATGTGACCCGCCTCGACAGCGGAACCTACTATGCGGAAATTGTGGTGGATATGAAAGGCGAGGAGCGGCGCATAGACAGCCGCCCTTCGGACGCGGTGGCTCTTGCCCTGCGCGCAGGGTGTCCCATTTTTGTGGCGCAGGCCATCCTTGACGAGGTTAGCACCGAGGTGCGCACCGGAGAAGGCCCCATCTTCTCCACGGAAGATTCCGACAAGTGGAGCGAGATTCTGGAGCGATTTTCCGAGGATGACACCAAGTACAAGATGTGACACCGTCACCACGTCTCCGCGTTATGTGACGCACTAGCCCGAGCCTGTCTTCTCGGGCCGCATGCCTGTGGGTGCGCGCTGGGCAACACATTTGGCCCCGCCACCGCAAACGAATGGCATCGGCCAACGACCAAAGGAACCTGACCCGATGATAGATCTGCATACGCATACCGTCTTTAGTGACGGCGCGCTCATCCCTGCGGAGCTTGCGCGCCGTGCCCGCGTGGCCGGATATAAGGCCCTCGCCATGACCGACCACGCCGATGCCTCCAATCTGGAATTCATCATCACCAACGTCCGCCGCGTCACTGAGAGCTACTCCCCCTACGCCGGGATTGATCTGTTCTGCGGGGTGGAGGTCACGCATGTGCCGCCGGGACTCATCCCGGACACCGTGGCCCGCGCCCGCGAGCTTGGCGCGGACATTGTGGTGGCCCACGGCGAAACCATTGCCGAGCCGGTGGAGCAGGGCACCAACCTTGCCGCCATTGAAGCCGGTGTGGACGTGCTGGCGCACCCGGGTCTTATTACGCCCGAAGAGGTTCGCCTTGCGGCGGAAAAGGGCGTGGCGCTGGAGATTACCACCCGCAAGGGGCACAGCCTGACCAACGGCCATGTTGCGGCCCTTGCCCGTGAGCACGGCGCAACCCTCGTCATCAATAACGACGCCCATGAACCGGGCGACCTTGTGGGTGAGGAAATGCGGCGCAGCATCGCCCTTGGCGCGGGCCTGAGCATTGAGGAATACCGCGCGGCAGAGGCCGCGTCCCGGCGCATTATCTCCTCGCTTATCGGAGGCGGGCGGTGAGCCGGAAAAAACGGGCCTCGCGGCTCAATCAGGATGACATTTTAACGGCGGCGCAGCTTCTGCGGGAAGCTCGCGCCGCTGTTGCGTTTACCGGCGCGGGCATTTCGGTGCCCAGCGGTATTCCGGATTTCCGCAGCCCGGGCGGCCTGTGGTCGCGCTACGACCCGCAAAAGGTCGCCAGCCTTCAGGCGCTGCGCACAGCGCCGGAGGACGTGTGGGCCTTCATGCACGAGGCGCACGGCATGTTCGGCGCGGCGTCGCCCAATCCCGCGCACATTGCCCTGGCGGACATGGAACGCGCGGGCCTTCTTACCGGCGTCATCACCCAGAATATCGACAGCCTGCACCAGCGCGCCGGTTCGCGCGAGGTTGTGGAGTTCCACGGCAGTGCGGACCGCTTCCACTGCATGCGCTGCGCGCGTCCGTACGAGGCTGTGAACCTTGCCGCGCTGGGCGGCGTTGGCGTGCCGACGTGTCCATCCTGCGGCGGCGTGGTGCGCCCGGATGTGGTGTTCTTTGGCGAGGGGATTCCAAACCAGCCCCGGCGGCGGGCCGAGGCGCTCATTGCCGCGGCGGACTGCATCCTTGTGGTTGGCACCTCCGGCGACGTGATGCCCGCGAACACATTCCCCTACCGCGTCAAGAACGCGGGCGGAGCGGTTATTGAGGTGAATCTTGGCCCCACGGCCTACGGCGCCTTGCCCGATGTGCGCTTTGACGCCCCGGCGCAAGAGGTTCTGCCGCTTCTTTATGATTGCGCCGTTTCCTGATATGCCCCACCAGTAGGGTTTAAACTACAGTGATTTTACGCTAGTGTGTCCGGGCCGGAAGCTGCGCCCGGATTATGGATGCCGGGGCGCGTCTCGCGCGTCCGGATCGACTTTTCACGATACGAGGATACCCCGATATGGAGATGTTACCGCAGACCGGTGTCATTGCTCTGCTTTCCCACGCGACGCTGACGGTGAAGTTCGTGCTCGGACTGCTCGTTTGCATGTCTCTGGTGAGCTGGAGCATCATATTGTTCAAGGTGTTTGTGCTGGCGCAGGCCCGCAGCCGCGCCCGGCAGGATTATACGAAGTTTGTCGGCGCAAGTGACCTTGGCGAGGGCATGCGCGCCCTTGGCCGCGACCAGACCTCGCCCGTCTACCGTTCCGGCGTCAGCGCCATGAACGAACTGCGGCGGCTGGAAAGCTCCGGCCTGCTCACCTGCAAGAATCTCGACGTGGTCATCGACAACCTGCGCCGCGCCCTCAGGCAGGGCGTCAGCTCTCAGCTTGGCGGGTTGTCGCGGTCCTTGTCCTTTTTGGCCACATGCGGCAACTCCGCGCCCTTTATCGGGCTGTTCGGCACCGTGTGGGGCATCATGCATTCGTTCCACTCCATCGGCCAGATGAAGACCGCGGCCCTCGCTGCCGTGGCCCCGGGCATTTCCGAAGCCCTCATTGCCACGGCCGTTGGGCTGGCCGTCGCCATCCCGGCGACCATTGCCTACAACTTCTTCCTTGGCATGTTGCAATCCATCGAAACGGAACTGGTGAACTTCGCCGGTGCGTTCCTGAACACCGTACAGCGCGAGCTGTCCGGCGATACGGTGGATGCGCCCCAGCAGCGCAGGAGGAGTGAGGACAATGGCGGACTTTAATCCCCATAAAAAGGGATTCATTGCGGAAATCAACGTGACGCCCTTTGTGGACGTCATGCTGGTTCTGCTCATTATCTTCATGGTCACCGCGCCGCTGATGACGCAGGGGCTGGAGGTGGACCTGCCGCAGACAAAAACCGTGCGGACCCTGCCGAAAGACAAGGACCACATGGTGCTGACCATCCGTGCGGATGGCACCATCTATCTGGATGAATACAAGGTGCCGCAGGGCGAACTGGGCGGGCATCTTCAGCGGCTGGTCAAGGCCGAGAACAAGTTCCTCTACATCCGCGCTGACAAGGCCGTGGCCTACGGCGTGGTGGTCGGCGTGATGGGCGAGGTGAAATCCGCAGGGATTGACCGCCTCGGCGTCGTGGCGGAGCCCGAAGACACCCGGCCTGCGCGACCGGGCGAGAAGTAGTCTAGGCCGCGCACTATGCGACTGCTCAGTTGGATTCTTTCCATAGCCCTTCACGGGGGCATCTTGCTTATGGCGGTATATCTGGCCACACCTTCTCCCATGAAGGTGAACCTTGATGTGCCCGTCTATCAGGTGGACCTCGTGAAGCTGGCGCCCAAGAAGGGCGTGGCCGTGCCAAAACCCAAGGCCGCCGCCAAGCCCGCTCCGCCGCCAAAGGCCAAGCCTGCGCCAAAGCCCCAGCCCAAACCCAAGCCGCAGGCCAACGAAATTGCCGCCAAGGTGGAGAAGCCGAAGCCAAAGCCCGAGGCCAAAAAAGCCCCGGAAAAGCCAAAGCCGAAACCGGCCCCCAAGCCGAAACCCAAACCAAAGCCAGAACCGAAGCCCAAGGAAAAAGCTCCGGAGAAGCCCCAGAAGTCCCGGCAGGACTTGCTGAACGAAGCCCTTGCACAGGCCAAGAAGGATGTGCAGTGGAAGAAGCACCTCCAGCGGAAAACCGTGGAGCGCGAACTGGCGGCCCTGCGTGAGCAGGTTGCCAAGCAGGACGCCACCCAGGCCGACGGCGCTGGCGGCGAAAGCGAAGAAGGCGTCTCCGCCGGTTTGGAGGAAATCTACGCCGCGCAGGTCAAGGCCATTATTCGTGAGAATTGGCGCTTTCCGTCTATTCCTGTGGATGCGGCCCTTGTGGCGACGGTGTATCTGCGTGTTGGTCCCGAGGGGAGCATTACGGAGTCGCGCCTTTTGGCGGCGTCCGGACGCCCCGATTTTGATTCCTCGGTCATGAAGGCCGTGCAGGAAACGCGGCAACTGCCGCCCCCGCCCGGCACCGTCCGGCAGATTCGCATCAACTTCAATCTTCAGGACATGCAGTGATATGAAAATGCTTAAGACGTTGGCCCTCGCCGTCGTCCTCGCGGTTTGCCTTTCGGCCACCGCGTGGGCGTCCGAGGCGCTGACTATCGATATCTACGGTCCCGGCCAGAGCCGCGTCAACCTGGCGCAGGCCGCGCCCAAAGGCCTCGACGCCGCGCCCGTTCCGGCCCTTGCCCCTGCCTTCGGGCAGTTGGTGAGCCAGAACTTCTCCTTTTTGCCCTTTATCCGCGAAGTAGCGCCGACGGACGTTCTCGGCGGTGTGCAGCTTGCCGGAGTTTCCCGCAGCGGCATCGACTTCAAGCGCTTTCAGCTCAGCAAGGTTGACCTCGTCATGACCACGGGCTGGAAGCCCAATGGCCAAGGCGGCAGCCGCCTTGAGTGCCGCGTGTACGAGACCTTCACCTCCCGCCTTGTGGTGGGGAAGGCCTATTCCGGCGTCAACGAAAAGAATATCTCCCGCGTGGCGGACCTCTTTTGCGCCGCGTTTATGGAGGCCCTCACCGGGCGCGATGAGTACTTCCGCTCCATCATCGCCTTCTCCAAAACCGGCAAGGACGGCAACAGGCAGATTTGGACCGTCACCCCGCAGGGACGCGAACTGCGGCAGGTGACCTATCTGCACGGCGCCAGCATCAGCCCGGCGTGGTCCCACACGGGCCGCTATCTCGCCTTTGCGCATCATAGCGACCACGACCACACCCTCGGCATTTGGGACTCCAAGGAGAACCGTATTTTCCGGTCCAAGCTCCCCGGTACCACCATCGGCGGCACCGCATTCAGCAAGGACGACCGGGTGGTCGTGGCCCTTACGCGCGGCAATATGGAAATCTACGAGCTGACGCGCGACCTGCGGCGTATTCACAAAACGCTGGTGCAAAACTGGTCCATCGATGTGTCGCCGTGCTTCACCAAGGATTATTCCACCATGGCCTTCACCTCGGACCGTCGCGGCAACCCGCACATCTTTGTGAAGGATATGGAGTCCGGCAAAGTCACCCGCGTGACCTACGACGGCAAATACAACACCAGCCCGTCCATCAGCCCCGATGGAAAGCTTATTGTGTTTTCCCGCCGTACCCCCGACGGGCACCGCATCTTTCTGCATGACATGGAGTCCGGAAAGGAACGTCAGCTGACCTTCGGCCCCGGTAGCGATGAGGAGCCCGCATTTTCCCCCGACGGGTACTTCATCTGCTTTGCATCAAACAGGTCAGGAGAGTATAAACTGTATCTTACCACGCGGCATGGTGCGCAGCCCAAACTGTTGCCCACAGGTGACGGTGCGGCAACGCATCCAGTGTTCGGCCCGAGATACGGTGAATAATGCCCGCGCCAAGGCGTTGACACCATTGTAACTCTCAAGAAATGACTTGTTCTTTTGTTGATTTTCGTATTATGGCGGGGTAGACCTGAAAAAGTCGAGGGCCGCGTGCGCCCTTCGTACCTGATGACGACGCAAAGGTTTTTCCTTTTTTAGGAGTAAAGTCCCTGAATCTGATCGAGGAGGATGTAATGAGAACGAAACTCCTGGTGGTTATGGTCATGATGGCCTTTGTTCTGGCCCTTGGCACCGGCTGTGCCAAGAAGCAGATGAGCGCAGAACCCGCACCCGCTGCAACCCAGCCCGCAGACTCCAGCTCCGCCGATGATGCACAGCGCATCAAAGAGCAGGAACTGGCTGCCGAAAAGCAGGCCATGGTGGCCGCCGAACAGGCGATCACCGGCAACAAGATCTACTTCGACTTCGACAAGTACGACCTGAAGCCCGAAGCAAAGAAACTGCTGACCGCCAAGGCCGAACTGCTGAAGAAGTACAGCTCTTGGAAGCTCCTCATTGAGGGACATTGCGATAACCGCGGCACCGAAGAATACAACCTCGCCCTCGGCGAACGCCGCGCCCGCGCCGCCTACGAATTCCTCGTAGTGCTCGGTGTGCCCTCCTCCCGCCTCAAGGTCGTTTCCTACGGCGAAGAGCGCCCCGCAGTCGACGAAAATAACGAGACCGCATGGGCCATGAACCGTCGCGACGAGTTCAAGCTCTTTAAGTAAGACGCCACGAGCACGGTAGATACGACGTTAAAAACGCCGCCGGTGAAAACCGGCGGCGTTTTTTTGTGGCCGACGTGGTCGTTATGCGTGGTTCAAGAGGTTGCCTTCGGCGACTTAAGGGGTGCGACCCCTTAAGAATCCCGAGGTTTTGTGGCTGGAAGCCAGCCCCAAAAAAGGGGGTGTAGGCGTTGCCGGGCGTAGGGCGAGTGGTCCGCGTGGGCGTGGCTGGCGTTGGGGCGTGATTGCGGCCGCGTAGGTGGTGAGGGGCGTGGCGTATAAAGACGATTCTTAAGGATGAAATCCTTAAGCCTGCGGAGCATAAAATGGGTGGCATGGACGACGTGGTCGTTACGCGTGGTTCAAGAGGTTGCCTTCGGCGACTTAAGGGGTGCGCCCCCTTAAGAATCCCGAGGTTTTGGGTCTGGAAGCCAGCCCCAAAAAAGGGGGTGTAGGCGTTGCCGGGCGTAGGGCGAGTGGTCCGCGTGGGCGTGGCTGGCGTGGGGGTGTGATTGCAGCCGCGTGGGTGGTGAGGGGCGTGGCGTATAAAGAGGATTCTTAAGGATGAAATCCTTAAGCCTGCGGAGCAAAAACGAGGGTGGCATGGGCGACGTGGTCGTTACGCGTGGTTCAAGAGGTTGCCTTCGGCGACTTAAGGGGTGCGACCCCTTAAGAATCCCGAGGTTTTTGGGTCTGGAAGCCAGCCCCCAAAAAGGCGGTGCAGGCGTTGCCGGGCGTAGGGCGAGTGGTCCGCGTGGGCGTGGCTGGCGTGGGGGTGTGATTGCGGCCGTGTGGGTGGTGAGGGGCGTGGTGTATGAAGAGGATTCTTAAGGATGAAATCCTTAAGCCTGCGGAGCAAAAACGAGTGTGGCATGGCCGGCGTGGTCGTAACGCGTGGTTCAAGAGGTTGCCTTCGGCGACTTAAGGGGTGCGACCCCTTAAGAATGGTTCATCTCCCAATTCCGGGGGAAACATAAAAAATTGAGGACAACGGAAACCCTCAGTAATCTCGACAGTTGCACAACAGACGAGAGCTACAAGGAGGGCACCGTTGTCCAAGGGCAAGATTACCCGGTTGTTGGGAGACTGGAAAGGGTATCGTGTTGGAACTGTTCAGCGCCTTGAAGCCAGCGAAGCTCGGAAGCACCCCGAAGTCTGGATCGAGTTGATTCCAATCAGGCGAAGGCGAATGAGATGCAGCGGGTGCGGCAGGCTTGTCTGCGCAGTTCACGACTATGTCGAACGCTGGGTTCGTGACTTGCCTGTATTCGACGCGGCAACGCATTTGCTCGTTATCCGGCGTCGGGTCCATTGTCCCGTCTGTGGACCAAAGCTGGAGCAGCTTCCTTGGCTCGACAGGTATTCGCGTGTCACAAGGCGGCTGGCCGAGTCCGTTGTTCGGCTCTGCCGCATACTTCCCATTAAGCACATCGCGGAATGCTACGGCCTGAACTGGAAGACCGTGAAGACAATCGACAAGCGGTACCTAGCGGAAAAACTCAATCCCATTGACTTGAAAGGCGTCAAGGTTGTCGCAATGGATGAGTTTGCCATCCGCAAAGGACATCGCTACGCCACGATCATCGTCGAGCCTTACACCAAGCGGGTTCTGTGGGTAGGAAGAGGCAACAGCCGGGAGAGCATCCGACCATTCTTTGAACTGCTTGGCCGTGATGGTTGTGCCCGAATTGAGGCCGTTGCAATGGACATGAACGGTGCGTATGCCGCCGAGGTGAAGGCGCAATGCCCGAAAGCCGAGATCGTCTACGATCTATTTCATGTCGTTGCCAAGTATGGCCGAGAAGTAATCGACCGCGTCCGAAACGATGAGGCCAATCGCCTCAATCATGACAAAGACGCCCGTAAGGTTGTCAAAGGCTCACGATGGCTGCTCCTGCGCAACAGGCGGAATCTCATGCGACAGGAAGATCGAATCCGGCTCTATGACCTGCTTCGAGCCAACAAAAATTTGATGAAGGTTTATATCCTCAAGGAGGATTTGAAGCGACTCTGGGACTACCGATACTCCAAAGCTGCCAAGCGATTTTGGAAAGGTTGGTACCGCCGCGCCATGCAAAGCCGAGTCGAGCCGCTCATTAAATTCGCTAAGCGCCTCAAACCCTACATCTCGGGCATTATCTCACACTGCCGATATCCGCTACACACCAGCCTACTCGAAGGGATCAACAACAAGATCAAGGTGATCAAACGGATGGCCTACGGCTTTCTCGACGACGAGTACTTCTTTCTCAAAATCAGAGCAGCCTTCCCCGGAATTGGGAGATGAACCTTAAGAATCCCGAGGTTTTTGGGTCTGGAAGCCAGCCCCCAAAAAGGAGGGCAGGCGTTGCCGGGCGTAGGGCGAGTGGCCCGCGTGGGCGTGGCTGGCGTGGGGGTGTGATTGCGGCCGTGTGGGTGGTGAGAGGCGTGGCGTATAAAGAGGATTCTTAAGGATGAAATCCTTAAGCCTGCGGAGCATAAAATGGGTGGGGCATGGCCGACGTGGTCGTTATGCGTGGTTCAAGAGGTTGCCTTCGGCGACTTAAGGGGTGCGACCCCTTAAGAATCCCGAGGTTTTGGGTCTGGAAGCCAGCCCCAAAAAAGGGGGTGCAGGCGTTGCCGGGCGTAGGGCGAGTGGTCCGCGTGGGCGTGGCTGGCGTGGCTGGCGTGGGGGCGTGATTGCGGCCGTGTGGGTGGTGAGGGGCGTGGTGTATGAAGAGGATTCTTAAGGATGAAATCCTTAAGCCTGCGGAGCAAAAATACGCTCATCTTCAACGCCGCCACCTGCCAAAGCTCCACAACCTGCGTGGCGCCGATTTTTTCTTGCACCACGCGCGCCTAAATAGTAAAGATAGTTATTAGCGACAACATGAGCGTGGGGAGGCAGTTATGGCGCAGCCTGAAGAGATGTACCGTTGCCAGACGGTGAATTGCGGGTATGTGTATGACCCTGACAGGGGAGACCGGAAGGGCAAGATTCCTAAGGGGACGCAGTTTAAGGATTTGCCGGATACGTGGCGTTGCCCCATCTGTGGTGGCACCAAAAAGTGTTTTCGTCCTATGGCGGGGCCGGGAGCGGACGGCTCTACCGAATGTGAACTGCCTACTGAGCAGTAGCGGAATTTGTGTGTCCTCCTGTCCCGGTTGTTCGGGCACCACACAAAAAGCGGCCGCATCCTCTTACGGGGATGCGGCCGCTCATTTTTGCTGCGTTGGGGGCGCTGCTATTTAACGCCGTGCTCGCGCAGGAAGGGACCGTATTTCTTGTCGGTGCCCTTGATGTGCCCGGTGAGCCAGTCGCGCAGGAAGTTGAGCAGATCGCTGGAGACGTCCGCCTTGCCGGCTTTGAAGTTGCGGGCGAATTCGCCCACGGTGTCGGTGAACTTCTTGTGAATGCGCTTGTGGCTTGCGGTGTCTTCGTAGCCGAATTTGTCGAAGTATTTTTCCTCGTGCCCGAAGTGGTAGACGGTGTAGTCGAGCAGTTCGTCCACGATTTTTTGGGTGACCTCACGGGCGTGTCCGCGTTTCATGGCGCGGTAGAGGGCGTTGATGAGTTCGACGAGCTTCATGTGCTGCTTGTCGATTTCGGTCACGCCGACGGAGAGGTCTGAGGTCCAGTTGATAAGCACGTCGCTGGTGACGTTTTTGAGGTCGCCGATGAGGACGTTGAGCTCTTCGTTCATGCCGGTGAGTTCGTGGGCGGACTTGGCGGCGTTGATGATGCCGTCGGCAATGCGCGCGGCCACGTCGTTCACTTCGTCCACGGCGCGGTTGATTTCGACCATGGTCTGCGCCTGTTCTTCGGAGGCGGCGGCGATGGCCTGAACCATGATGTGGTTGTCGTCAGCCAGCTGGGTGATGGCGGTCACGGCGGAGCCGGACTCGCGGGCGAGTTCGGCGGCGTTGTTGACGAGGGATGCGGCTTCGTCCATGCGCTCCACGTTGGCCTGTGCGGAATTTTGAATGCCGGTGATGGATTCGCCCACTTCCTTGGTGGCGGTCATGGTCTTTTCGGCGAGTTTGCGAACCTCGTCGGCGACGACGGCGAAGCCTCGGCCTGCCTCGCCGGCGCGTGCGGCCTCGATGGCGGCATTGAGGGCGAGGAGGTTGGTCTGGTCGGCGATGTCGTTAATGACGCCGATGACCTGTCCAATGCCCTGCGCCTGCTGGCCAAGGTCGTGCATGAGTTCCTTGAGGCCGTGGGTCATGCCGTCCACCTGAATGATGGCTTGCTGGGCCTGCGTGACGATGTCTGCGCCCTGACGGGCTTGCTCGCGCGTGTTTTCGACGTTGAGGGCTGTCTCCTGCGTGTTGCGGGAAATATCCGTGACAGCGGCGGCCATCTCCACCATGGCGGTGGCGGTTTCCTGCATGCGTTCGCGCTGGGTCTTGGCGCCCTCGGCGATGGTGTCGGTCAGGTCCGTGATGTGCGCGGTGGCGGATGTGGTCTTGCCGACCATGGTGTCCAGCTTGGAGGCGACTTCCGTCATGCCCTGTTCGCGGGCTTCCTCGGCAACGCGGGAGGCCTCGGCGGCTTGGCGGATGGAATTGTCGGCTTCGCGCTGCTGGGCCTCAAGGCGCGCGGCGAGGGCTTCATATTCCTTCCGGTTGTCCTCCAACTGGCGGATGGCTTCCTTGGCGGCGATGTCGAGGGGCTGCGGCTGGGCGCCCTTGGCCGGACGGGCCAGTGTTTTGGCGACGGCCTCATTCATGGCGTACGCGCCTTGCGTGGCCAGCATAAAGGATGCGGAGGCCAGTACGGCGACAGCAAAGCTGACCGCGCCGACAAAGGTCATGGACGGATGCCCGAGCAGGGCGGCAAGGGCAAGGCCAAGTGCAAGCAGCACTGCCAAGGTCGTGGTCAGGGTGAAAATGTTTTTGTTCGTCATGGTATCCTCGAAAAAGTAAAACGCCGTGATGGCGGGTGATTGCGTCTTTATTGTTAGGAATTATTCCTAACAACGGGTGCAATCTGCCAGAAACCGCACCGGGAGGCAAGGGCTAGTTCATGAGCGGGGCCACCCAGTGAACATAGGCCCAGCGCGCGCCCCACATGCAGAGCGCGGCGTACAATCCGGCAAGAAGGTCGTCTATCATCACGCCAAAGCCGCCGGGGAGCCAGTTTTCTGCGGCTTTAACCGGCCAGGGCTTGGCGATGTCGAAAAGGCGAAACAAGACAAAGCCGAGAAGAATCTGCCACGTGGTCATGATGGGGAAGAGGGCGAAAACCATCCACTGCCCAAGCACTTCGTCAATGACCACACTGCCGGGGTCCTTGCTGCCGATGACGGCTTCCGCGCGGGAGGCGGCCAGCCCGCCCACTATGAAGAGCGCGGCGAGAATAAGGCAGCGCACCGTGGGCGACAGGGGCAAAAAGACAAAGGGCGCGGCGATGACGGCGGCGGCGGCCCCCCACGTGCCGGGAGCCTTGGGCAGATGGCCGATGGGGCCGAGGGTGGCGAATGCTGTGGCAATGCTGTCGGAGCGGGAAATGTGTGTCATGAAAGCGTGTCCAAATGCATGTTGTGGAATGAATGTGTTGTTTACGCCGACGCAGTAGGAATAGCAAGGTGCGCTGCGGCTTTGCGAAATGGTGAAGCGCCCGGGGGACTTGGGCGTCTTCGCTTCGTGCAGACGCTGAAAAGTGGCATGCGGAAGGCGCTTTGCCATGTCTTTGTGCTACGCTGCGGCGGCGTGCAGAGCAAAAAGAGACGGCCCCGGCAAAAGCTGGGGCCGTTTGGCGCGTGTGCGGGCCGGCTAGCGCTCCATGGCGCGTGGCCGGATGGCGCGGATGTCTTGCAAAACGTCCACCAGATGAGCCAGCGGCATGCCTACAACATTGTTGTAGGAGCCGTTGATGCTCTGCACCAGAAAGCCGCCCTTGCCCTGAATGGCGTAGCTGCCGGCCTTGTCCATGGGTTCGCCGCTGCTGGCGTAGCTGAACAGCACTTCCAGCGGCTGGGGGCCCATGGTGACCTCCGTCGCCACGGTGAAGGCGACGGGCTGGGACGCATGGGGATGAAAGACGGCGCAGCCGGACACCACGCGGTGGGTGTTGTCCACCAGCTTGGAGAGCATGAGCAGGGCCTCGTTTTGATCTGAGGGTTTGCCCATGATTTCGCCGTCCAGCGTGACGACGGTGTCCGAACCGATGACCACGGCGTCCGGATAGTCCTCGGCTACGGCTTCGGCCTTGGCTATGGCCGCGCGCTGGGCGTAGTCCTCCGGTGATTCGTCGGGGGCTGGCGCGGGTTCGTTGCCGGGGGAGGGGATAATGTCGAATTCCAGACCGAGGTTTTCCAGCATTTCGCGCCGCCGGGGGGAGCCGGAGGCGAGAATGATGCGCTGCGCGGCCTCGAAGGGACCGGGCTCTACGATGGGCTCAATATTCATGCGCTCGTCTTTTTCCGTTGGGAGAACACGGGCCGGACGCCTCATGGAGGTGCCCGGCCCGGTTGAATCCTAATGTATTGTCGTGATGCTTAGTTGTCTGTCTGTTCAGCAGTCAGCGCGTCAAGCAGGGCTTCGTCCAAAGTCGGATGCGCCCAGATGATACGGTCTGCGTCGTCTTTCGTCCAGCCGTCATGAACGGCCAATGTTGCCGGGGTGATGAGGTGCGATACCCCATGTCCCGCGGCGGTGACGCCGCATACGCGGTCATCATGCCAGCAGACCTTGATGAATCCCTGCACGGCGGCGTGCGCCTGCGCGATGGGATTGGCCGCCAGCATGGCGCGCGAGACGCGTACAGTCATCCCCTTGGCCGTGGCGTCCTCGGGCATAAGGCCGACGCGGAAGCTCTCGGGCGCGCCGTAGACGCACCACGGAACCGGGCCGGATTCGTAGGGCGCCTCGGCGCAGCCTGCGGCATGGAGCGCGGCGTAGCGCCCCTGATGCGAGGCGGTGTGCGCCAGCATGGCCATGCCGTTGACGTCGCCAACGGCGTAGACGTGTGCCGCACAACGCAGGTGCTCGTCAACAGGCAGAAAGCCTTTGGCATCCGGAGTGACGCCAAGGGCGGGCAGATTGAGCCCATCCGTCACCGGTCCGCGTCCGGTGGCAACAAGGGCGATGTCCGCCGTGATGGTGTCGCCGGAGTCCAGCGTCAGCAGGGCATGGTCGTCCTCGGTGACGAGGCTGGCAACGCGCTGGCCGGTGCGGACTTTCCACTTGGCGCGCTTGCACTGGCCGGCAAGGAGCTTGCTGACCTCGGGGTCTTCCCACGGGGCGATGCGGTCCATGGCCTCGACGACGGTGATGCGTGAGCCAAGGCGCGAGAACACGCGTCCAAGCTCCAGCCCGATAACGCCGCCGCCCACGATAAGCAGGTGCTCCGGGACGTCCGTCAGGTCCAGCAGGGCGTCGGAATTGAGCACCTTGTCACCGTCGGGCTGCATGCCGGGGAAGGCCGTTGGCGTGCTGCCGGTGGCAATGACGCAGGCGCCGTATTCAATGGTTGTGGCTTCGTCGCCGTCTATGGCGATGGTGCTGGGCGCGGTAAAGCGCGCGTGCCCGCGCAGAAGCGTGATGCCAAGGCCCGCCAGCTTCTTTTCCATGCCCGTGCGGCTTCCGGCAAGGAGTTTGCCCTTGCGGTCCTGCAGGGCGGGGAGGTTGAAGCTGATGTCGCCGGAGGCCACTTTCATTTTGCCCTGCGCGGCGAGGTCGCTGGCGCATTCCGTGGCGCCGAGGAAGAGCTTGGTGGGGATGCAGCCTCTGTTGAGGCAGGTGCCGCCAAGCTCGCCGCGTTCGATGATGGCAACGGACTGCCCGCGCCGCGCGGCTTCCTCCGCGCTGGCAAAGCCGCCGGGACCGGCGCCGATGACCACAAGGTCGTACCGGACGAGGTGGCTAGGCGTCATCGGTCAGCACCATTTGGCGCGCGGCCTTGGTTTCGTCCAGACGGGAGACGGGCAGTGTTGTGGGCGCGGCCTTGACCGCGTCCGGGTCCGTCCGGGCGGTGCGCAGAATGTCGATGAGGGCGTCGGCGAAGTCGTCCAAGGTGGACTTGGCTTCGGTCTCCGTCGGTTCAATCATCAGGCACTCGGGCACGATGAGCGGGAAGTACACCGTGGGCGCGTGGTAGCCCTTGTCGAGCAGGGCTTTGCCCACGTCCAGCGCGCGTACGCCGCCAAGGTCGTCCCCGGTAACCGAGGCCACGAACTCGTGCATGCAGATGCGGTTGTGCGGAACGTGCAGGTCTTTGTCTAGGCGTTTGCGCAGGTAGTTGGCCGCTAGGACGGCGTTTTCGCTGACGCGGATAAGCCCTTTGCGGCCAAGCCGCACGATGTAGGAGTACGCTTTGAGATAGACGCCGAAGTTGCCGTAGAACGGGGCCATGTAGCCGATGCTCTTCGGGTGGTCGTAGTCGAGGACAAAGCGGCCGTCCTCCAGCTTCTTCACGCGGGAGACGGGCAGGTAGGGCCGCAGGCGCTCGCAGACGCCAACCGGACCGGAACCCGGTCCGCCGCCGCCATGGGGCGTGCCAAAGGTCTTGTGCAGGTTCAGGTGCACCACGTCAAAGCCCGCATCGCCAACACGCATTTTGCCGAGGATGGCGTTCATGTTCGCGCCGTCGTAGTAGAGCAGGGCGTCCACGCCGTGGACCATTTCCACAATCTCGGGCAGGTGCTGCTCAAAGAGCCCAAGGGTGTTGGGGCAGGTAAGCATGACGGCGGCGACGTCGTCGTCCAGCGCCTCACGCAGGGCCTCGGGGTCCACCATGCCGTCCTTGGACTCAATGGAAACGATGTCGAACCCGGCGAGGTGGGCGGAAGCGGGATTGGTGCCGTGGGCGGAGTCCGGGACGATGACCTTTGACTTCTGGTTGCCCTTGTCGGCGTGGTAGGCCGCAATGAGCATGGCGCCCGTCAGTTCGCCGTGCGCGCCCGCCATGGGGTGCAGGGTATAGGCGGCCATGCCTGTGGTCTCGCAGAGCAGGTTTTCCAGCTCGTGCATGACTTCCAGCGCGCCTTGGGTGAAGTGTCCCGCGCCCTTTAGCTGGGCCATCAGCGGATGCAGACGGGTGAAGCCGGGCAGGGCGGCGGCCTGTTCCATGAACTTGGGGTTGTACTTCATGGTGCAGGAGCCAAGGGGATAGAACGTGCTGTCGACGCCATAGTTGAGGTGGGACAGGCGCGTAAAGTGGCGCACCACGTCCAGCTCGCCAAGTTCGGGCAGTTCGGCGGGGGCAGAGCGGCGCATGCCTTCGGGCAGGAAGTCCGCCGTGCAGCAGTCCGGCTTGGAGATGCACACGCCCCGGCGTCCGGGGGTGGACTGGGCAAACATGGTTTTCATCGCAGCAGGCCTCCCATCATCTCGGCAAGGATGCCCACATCCTCGCTGGTATGCTTTTCCGTACAGGCCACCAGCAGGCAGTCCTCAAGGCCGTTGTAGTAGCGGCCAAGGGGGAAGCCCGGCACGTAGCCGCGTTCTGTCAGGCGGTCCACCACCTCATAGGCAGGGACGGGCAGGCGGATGGCGAATTCGTTGCAGAATGGGGCGTCCGACAGCATCTGTACGCCGGGCAGGGCGGTGAGGCGCAGGGCGGCCTCGTGTGCGGTGTGCGAGGCCTTGAGGGCGACGCGCTCCATGCCGCAGGGACCAAGCAGGCTCATGTAGGCCAGTGCGCGCAGGGCGCACAGGGACTGGTTGGAGCAGATGTTGGAGGTCGCCTTCTGCCGCCGGATGTGCTGCTCACGCGCTTGCAGGGTCAGCACGTAGCCGGTGCGGCCCTCGGTGTCCGTGGTGCGCCCGGCGATGCGGCCGGGCATTTGGCGGACCATCTTCTTGGTGCAGGTCATGATGCCAAGGTACGGGCCGCCAAAGGACAGCGGCATGCCAAGGCTCTGGCCCTCGGCCACGGCGATGTCCGCGCCCATCTCGCCCGGCGTCTTGAGGACGCTTTGCATGAGCGGATACACGGAGATGACGCTTTTGGCCTTTACCGAGCGGGCGTGCTCGCACAGGGCGGTGAAGTCGTTGACGTTGCCGAAGAAGTTGGGGTTCTGCACCACCACGGCGGCGGTGGCGTCGTCCACGGCGTCAATGAGGGCGTCGATGTCGGTGTTGCCGTCCTTGTGGGGGACGGTGACGAGGTCCAGCTTGAGGTTGGACGTGTAGGACGCCAGCATGATGCGGTAGATGGGAGAGAGGGCCTCGCTGATGACGAGCTTGGTGCGCTTGGTGGCGCGCACGCCCATCATCATGGCCTCAAAGATGGCGGAGCCGCCGTCGTAGACCGAGGCGTTGGCGCAGTCCATGTCCAGCAGTCTGGCGATGGCTGTTTGGTATTCGAAGATGGCTTGCAGGGTGCCCTGCGAGGCTTCGGGCTGGTAGGGCGTATAGGCTGTGGCAAATTCGCCACGGTTGGTCAGGGTGTCGACGGCGGCGGGGATGTGGTGGTCATAGAACCCCGCCCCAAGAAAGCTGACGACATCCACTTTGTTTTTGGCGGCCAGACGCTCCATATGCGCCATGACTTCCATTTCACTCTTGCCTTCGGGCAGGTCAAAGCTGGCGGGTCGCAGCTGTGGCCCAATGTCGGCAAACAGCTCGTCCATGGACGAAACGCCCACGGTGTCGAGCATTTGCCTTGTTTCGTCCTCGGTGTGCGGGACGTACGGCATGGTGGTGCTCCTGCGGGGGCTTGAGGCTAGTGGGAATCGGCGTTGACGACGGCTTCGTACTCCTCGGGCGTGAGCAGGCCTTCGGGCTGGGCGGAGAGGGTGATGGTGAACATCCAGCCGCTGGCGTACGGGTCTTCGTTGACCTTTTCCGGGGCGTCCTCCAGCTCCTCGTTGACGCTGGCCACAGTGCCGGCGACGGGGGCGTAGATTTCGCTGGCGGCCTTCACGGACTCCACGGAGCCGATTTCATCCCCAACCTCAAACGATTCGCCAACCTCGGGAAGCTCCACATAGGTCAGGTCGCCAAGCTGCTCCTGCGCGAAATGGGTGATGCCGATGGTGGCGGTTTCGCCCTCTATGCGTATCCACTCGTGGGATTTGGCGTACAGCAGGTCCTTTGGAATCACGGTCGCACCTCCTTGGTGTATGGCCGGGGCCCGGCGCTGCGGCGCATGGGCCGTTCGGATGGGTTCTCGTGTTGCGGCGTAGGACGCAAAACACAGCGCGTCCGAGCACACTGCGGACATATCCTTTTGCAGAAATGCGTGCAAGGGGAGAGTGTTAGAGAGATGCTAAAGAACGCTGCGCGGAAAAGGCGGGGACGCACAGCGCGCCGAAAGAGGACGTGCCGCCGGGAGCGGCCGTCCTCTATGGTTGACAAGAGTGGTGAAGGGGACGAAAAGAACGGGCGTCCTATGCCTCCACGGCTTTGCCTTGTCCCTCCTTGAGCTGGATGGACAACCCAAGGTTGCGCATCTCGTTGAGGAGTGTTTTCTTGCGGATGGGCTTGACGAGGTAGGACGTGGCTTCGCCAAGAAAGAAGGCGTCGTGCAGTTCCTTGGTATCGTCAAGGGCGGAAATCATCACCGTTTTGATGCGGGCCTCATCTGAGATGCCGCGTTCGGTTTCGATTTCGCGGATTTCCTGAAGCGCTTCCTGCCCGTCCATGTTCGGCATGATGATGTCAAGGCAGATGAGGTCGTAGGGTTCGTCATTGTTGAGCGAACGCTTAAAGGCCTCCACCGCCTCTTCGCCATCAACGGCAACATCGCAGTATCCGTAGGGATACAGTATTTTCTGCATGAGCCGCCGGCTGTCGAAGTCGTCGTCGACTATCAGAAATCGCATCGGTTCCCCCATATGTTGTGAGTATCCTGCGTAATGTGTTCCTTAAAGGATTTTGCCGCGCGTTGCAATATTCGCCAACAGGTTGAGATGCTTGGCAAGAGGGCGTAAAGTGCATTTGCCTGCGCCCGGGAAGGCCCGTGGCGTGCGATTTTTTGCGGAGTGATAAATAATGGATTTCTTTCGTGCCATCGGCATTTCTTTTTTTCTGACCGTGGTTTTGGCCACCTCGGCCATGGCGGCGGGACCGGGCAGCACGGTGAACCCGTGGCTGGCCTCCGCCGTGCGCATAGGGGCCATGGTGCTGACCTTTGCGGGCATCATTTTCTTTTTGCGGTATCTGTACGGCCCACAAGGAAAATTTCGGCCGAAGGAATTTGGCACGGAGCATATAGACGAGCGCCGTCAGCGCAAGGCCGCCTTGGCGGGCCTGCGCGCGACGTGGCTGAGGGGCGGATATCGAAAGACGAATATGCCGCCGAGCGAGAGAGGATTGAACGCGCATGAAGACTTTTGACATAACGCCGCACCTTGCCTTTTTTGACGAGTATGTGCGGCGGTTTCGTGGCGACAGCGACGAGGATAGGGAAAATGTGGACCTGAAGCGGGACCACAGCCTGCGTGTGCTGGATGAAGCCCGCATGATTACTGCCAGCCTCAGCGGCGACGGCAACATGACGGCGGAGCTTATGCATCTGGTGCATTTGGCCGCGCTGTATCATGACCTTGGGCGCTTTCCACAGTATGCGCGCTGGCGCACCTTTGACGACAGCGTGTCCGAGAATCACGGCCGCCTTGGCCTCAAGGCCCTGCGGGAGGAAGGCGTGATAGCGGACCTGCCCGAGGACCAGCGCAAGCTGGTGCAGACCGTGGTCTGTCTGCATAACCGCCGTTTTATGCCGCGTGGTCTGCCTGCGGACGTAGACACCGCCCTGCGGGTGGTGCGCGACGCGGACAAGCTGGACATCATCCGTGTGGTGCTGTCCTACTTCAGCCCGGACGCACATGAAAACTCCGTGGTGACCCTCGGCCTTGTGGACGACCCGGCATCGTATACGCCGGTTCTGCTGGAGCGTCTTGCCTCCCACAAGCAGGCCAAGTACACGGAGATGCAGTATTTCAACGACTTCCGGCTTATGCTGATGAGCTGGACGTATGATCTCAATTTCGCCGCCAGCAAGATGGCGGTGCTGGAGCGCGGGTTCTTTGATGCCTTGGCGCAGGGCTTGCCAGACAAGCCGGAACTGCGCGATGCGGTCCGCCGTGTCCGGCGCGACCTTGAGGCCCGACCCGCCTGCTCCGCCTAGCATTTCGCTCAGGCACTGCATGCGACAAGCGCCCCGATACGGCATGGCCGTGGCGGGGCGCTTTGCGTCTGGTGGGGGAGGGCGTGGCTAGGGCGTTAACAGTTCCGAAACGCGCTCCACATAGGCGTCGATGTGCTCCATGACGTGCTCCGGCACGTCCGCGAAGCGGATGCCGATGTCCGTGCCCGCCGCACTGCGGGAGATGCGCCGCACGCAGCCCGTGAGCAGGTTGCCGGGGCCGGTGGCCAGGAAGATGGCGCTTTCAATGCCCACTTCGTCGTTGATATCAACAGCGTGGTCCGAGCCTGTGAGGCTGATGCGGCAGCCGCCGGTGCTGATGTCCGTGATGACGGTGTCCACCAGCTCCCCCCGCAGCCAAGCCGAAGCCGGGAAGGAGCACTCCACCCTATGGCGCTGGCGCAGGTTGTGGGACTCTACGGATGTTGGAAAGTCGAGAAACAGCAGGCGTTGGGGCTTGGCGATGCGCCCTTGCACTGTGGTGACAAAGCCCCAGACGTTGCCATCTTTGATGTAGCGGACCACCACGGTATTTCCGGTGTAGGTGTGGTCATACACATCCGGGTGTGTGGCGGACGGCGGCATATGCACGATGAAGCAGCGCCCTCTGTCCTGCCCGATGTAGCGGGTAGGAATGCGTTTGCCGAGGCCTGCCGCGTCGATCACAAGGCGTGTTCCGGGACGCAGGTGGTACAGGCTGTCCGGAATGCTGCTGGGGCGTTGTTGCGTGGCGTGAGCGGTTGTTTGTGTCATGGTTCCTGTTGCATGGTTGAGTCTGCGAATATGGAAGCGTGTGACATAGACGGCTATGAGGGACAATAGGATTTTCGCCTAAAGAGGTGGGGATTTCTCACAGGAGCGACAAGGTTCTTTTTTGGCGGGAAATGGGATACCGTTTTTTTCAGGCACGGCAATGAACTTCGACCATCATATGCAAGAGAGACTGGCGTGACTGCGGAAGCTGAACAGACTGTCGACATCACGGAAATGCCCCTTGAGGGAATTGCCGCCTATTGGCTGTCCCTCAAAAAGATTATGGGAACCAAGGTCACGGCCAAGGCCGCGCAGGAGGAAGCCGAGCGCACCGAAGAGCCGTACATTAAATATTTGCTGGAGACGGCCTTCACCGGCCTGACGGACGAGCAGTTTCGACGCGTGTGCGTCATCCGCGCGCAGACCTCCCTTGATGGACTGCGCCAGCGCCTTGGCCTTATGCGCGAGGCGCACCTGTCCATGGCGGCGGGGGAGAACCCGCGCAAGTCGCTGGTGCGCATGGCCGCATGTTTTCCCTGCCAGCACATGCCGGAGGAAAAAATCACCCGCATGGCGCTGGAGATGGTCAAAAAGGCCCGTGCGGGCAACACGCAGGAGTATCTGGTCACCGTGGATACCCGCATGCCCGCCGACCAGCTGCTGGTCAAACTGATGTTTTACGTCATCTGGGCGCGGCACGAGGGCACAAGCACCATTGAGCCCTTTGCCGAGAGTTCCCGGTGCGTCTTCTTTCGCGAGGGATTGACCCTCGTCAGCGACGGCTTTGACCGGAGCTTTATCAAAACCTGTCTGGATGCCCGGTACGACGGCATCCTGCATGAGGCGGAACGCAAAATGGCCATGGCGGCGGAGCTTGCCACGGCCCTGCGCACGCGCTGTTCCTATGAGGACATGTTCGCGGTGGCGCAGGCGTATTTGTAGCGCGCCTCATCCCTCTTTAGCCAAACGAGATACAGCAGAATATGCAAAGCGATAGACCTACCGGCGACGTCAGCGAGAATGGCGTCTGGAGTGCTGTGGTCCCCCGGACCATGGGCGGTGAGCGGCTGGATGTGTTTTTGTCCTCGGCCTTCAAGGACGGCGGCCTCTCGCGCAGCAAGATTCAAAGCCTTATTAAGTCCGGCAGCGCCAGCGTGGACGGCGAAGTCGCCCGCAAGCCCAAGCTCAAGCTCTCCGGCGGCGAGACTATCACCCTTACGGTGGACCTCCCCTCGGCGGAGCTTGCGCCGGAGGATGCGCCGCTCGACGTCATCCACGCCGATGAGCACCTTGTGGTGGTGAACAAGCCGTGGGGATTGACCGTGCATCCCGCCCCCGCGCAGCCAAGCGGCACCCTTGTGAACCGCTTGGCACATCACTTTCCCGCCATTATGAGCATGGAGGGCGAGCGCCCCGGCATTGTCCACCGCATCGACAAGGACACCTCTGGGCTGCTGCTTGTGGCCCTTGATGAAAAGACGCGCCTTGCCCTCAGCGCCGCCTTTGCCGGGCGCGATGTGGACAAGGACTATCTTGCCATTGTCCATGGTGTGCCGCAGGACGAGTCCTCGGGCCGACAGACCGGCACCATCGACGCCCCCATCGGCCGTGACCCCAAAAGCAAAACCAAGATGGCTGTGGTGGACAAGGGCGGGCGCGACGCGCTGTCCGACTGGGAAGTCCTGTGGTCCAGCCCGGATGGGCAAGCCAGTCTTGTGCGGGTGCACATCTACACCGGGCGCACGCATCAGATTCGCGTGCACATGGCCCACATCGGCCATCCGCTCATGGGCGATGCCATCTACGGCGCGCGCCAGCACAAGGAGTGGCTGCGCGACTCCGGCCATGACGAATCCCTTGCCCCCCGCCAGATGCTGCATGCGTGGCGGCTTGGCTTTACGCATCCTACGACGGGGCAGGACATGCGCTTTGTGCTTGAGCCGCCCGAGGATTTCCGCCGCCTGCTGTTTACGCTGGCGCGGACCACGGTGCGCCTTGGCGTGGTGGGTATGCCCGGTTGCGGCAAGTCCGCGCTGTCGGGCTTTCTGCGAGAGGCCGGGGTGCCGGTCTTTAGCGCCGACGATGCCGTTGCCGCGCTCTATGAGCACGGCGAGGACGGCTGGACCCTCGTCCGCCGCCGCTTTGGCGAGGAGTACGCCCCGGACGGCGAGCCTGTGGCCAAGGGCCGCCTGTTTGCCGGGATGCGCCAGTCCGAGGACTTCCGGCGCGAGGTGCTCGACATTGTGCATCCCCTTGTGCGGCACAGGCTTGAGGAGTTTTGGTCGCAGCACGCGGACGCTCCCGTTGCCGCTGCCGAGGTGCCGCTTTTGGTCGAAGGCGGCTGGGACGAGCGGGGAATTGTGGATATGGTGGTTGGTGTGCATTGCCCCGAAGCCGTCCGCCGTGGCAGACTGGAAGACCGGGGCTGGGACGAGGCCACCATGGCCGCCCTTGAAGCGTGGCAGTGGCCCGAGGCCGACAAGCTGGCCCGCTGCGCTCACGTCGTGGAAAACGGCGGCACCTTGGACGACCTGCACGCCGAAGCCCGCCGCTTGCTCCAGCGTATCGACGCCGACAGGCGCGCCGCCGAGGAGCGCGAGCACAAGCGCATTATGGCGCTGTGGAGCGGCGATAAAGACGCATCCGCTGGCGCTGGCACGACAGCCTCGTAGAGCACGGTTTTTGACTGCGCGCATGGACCGGGGCGGGCGGGTAAGCCGCCTGCCCCGGGCGCGCCGTGCTCCTGCCGTCCCGTGGCGTTGGCTTAATATTTCGTAACGCAAGCAGGGAGGCCCTTCATGTTCCCCATTCGCGACAATATCCCCCGCGTGCACAAGCCCTACGCGGTTTGGGCGCTCATTGTCGCGAACACCATTGTTTTTGCCTTCACCATCTATATGCCCGAGCGTGAAGCCGCGCTGATGTTTCATCTGCTGGGCGTGGTGCCCTCGCGCTTTGCCGACCCTGTTCTTGCCAGCAGTTTGGGCTATCCGCCCGGCGGCTTCTACGCCTTTTTTTCCTACATGTTTCTGCACGGCAGCTGGATGCATTTCATCGTCAACATGTGGACGCTGTGGATTTTTGCGGACAACATTGAGGACGTGATGGGACCGGTGCGGTTTGTGCTCTTTTATCTGCTGTGCGGGCTGGCCGCGCTGGTGGCGCATATGCTGTTTAACCTGCATTCGCAGGTGCCCGTGGTGGGGGCTAGCGGAGCCATTGCCGGGGTGATGGGAGCGTATTTTCTGCTCTATCCCCACGCGCGCGTTATTACCGTTATCCCCATCGTCATCATTCCCTTCATTATTGAGATTCCGGCCATTGTGTACCTTGGCGTGTGGTTCTTTTCACAATTCTTTTCCGGGGTGTTTTCCGCCATTTCGCCGGAGCAGGGCGGCGGCATTGCGTGGTGGGCGCATGCTGGGGGCTTTGTGGCGGGGATGGTGCTATTGCCCGCATTTCGCATGAAGGGGCGGTGCTATTTTTGCCGGATTCCCGAGGGCGACCCCGGGGCCGCGCGCTCGCGCAGGCGGCATTGAAAACGGCCACCTGCGCCCATACGAGAGTGGACATTTTTCAGATTCTGATTATGTCTTTGGGGCGCTTCGGGCTTACGTGCCGTTGCGAGAAACCACCGAAAGGAACCGCGATATGCTGAAAATCGAAGATCTCCACGTAAATATCGGCGACAAGGAAGTGCTGAAGGGCATTGACTTGCACATTGCCGAGGGTGAGACGTTCATCCTGTTCGGCCCCAACGGCTCCGGCAAGACCACGCTCTTGATGACGCTGATGGGTTTTGGAAACTACTCCATCACGGGTGGCCGTATCCTGTTCAAGGGGCACGACATCACCTACGCGCCCATTCATGAGCGTGCGCGCCTTGGCATCGGCATGTCGTTCCAGCGTCCGCCGACGATTCACGGCCTGAAGACCCGCAACCTCGTGGAAATGTGTGGCCTCCACGGGCACAACGGCACCACGCCCGTTGACGACCTCGCCGAGCGCGTCAATTTTTCCAGCTTCCTCGACCGCGATATCAACGCCGGGTTCTCCGGTGGCGAAATCAAGCGTTCCGAGCTGCTCCAGCTCATGGCTCAGGCCCCGGACCTCGTCCTCTTTGACGAGCCTGAATCCGGCGTGGACCTTGAGAACATGAAGCTCATCGGCAAGACCGCGCGCAAGCTGCTGGACGGTTTCGTGACCCCGCATCCCGAATTGTCCATGAAGGAGATGAAGTCCAGCCACAAGCGCTCCGGACTCATCATCACCCACACCGGCTACATTCTTGATTACATCAACGCTGACCGTGGTCAGGTGATGTACAACGGCCATCTGTGCTGTGAGGCCCGCCCCCGCGACATTCTGGAGCATGTGGGCAAGTACGGCTATCAGGAATGCGTTCGCTGTCTGACCAAATAACGACAACGCCTTTGCGGAGAGAGATATGAAAGACGTCAATCTGTCCGATTTTTCGTTCTCGGGCGCGGAATCCGCGTCCATTGAGGACCTGCGGACGCTGGACCCCGCAGACAAGAAGCGGCTGCTCATGGCAGGTGTGGATGTCAACGAGCAGGACCGCGCCGGAAGCTTTCTGCACATGAACCATAGCGCCGTGCACTGCACCACCACGCAGCAGGGCGTTGAACTCATGGACATCAAGGCCGCCCTCAAGAAATACGACGGCCTGCCCCAGCACTACTGGAACCTCATGGACCCGGACAAGGATGAGTTCACCCGCGCCGCCCGCGAAAATCTGCACGGCGGCTACTTCATCCGCACCGAAAAGGGCGCCAAGCTTACCGCGCCCGTGCAGTCCTGTCTGTTCATGAAGGGCAACAAGGTCGGCCAGAACGTGCACAACATCGTCATCGTCGAGGACGATTCCGAGCTGCACCTCATCACCGGTTGCGCCGTTTCCAGCGCCACCGAAGCCGCGGCCCATCTTGGCATTTCCGAGTTCTACATCGGCAAGAACGCCAAGCTGACCTTTACCATGATTCACAACTGGGGCGAAGAAGTCGTCGTCCGGCCCCGCACGCGCGGCGTCATTCAGGCTGGCGGCGAGTTCCAGAACAACTACGTGCTCATGAAGCCCGTAGGCAATCTGCAGTCCAGCCCCATCATCGACCTTGACGGCGCCGGCGCCCGCGCGCGCCTCAACTCCGTCATCGTCGCGCCCAAAGGCTCCTACGTGAACTCCGGCGGCGTGCTGAATCTGAACGCCCCGGACACCCGCGGCGAGATCATTTCCCGCACCCTGACCACCGGCGGCACCATCGTCGCCCCCGGACGCATCTCCGCCAAAGCCGTGCCCGCGCGCGGGCATCTGGAGTGCAAGGGCCTCATCCTTGGCGATGGCCGCATTCACGCCATCCCCGAGCTGGACGGCCATCTCGAAGGCGTGGAACTCTCCCACGAGGCCGCCGTCGGCAAAATCGCGCAGGAAGAAATCGAATACCTGCAGGCCCGTGGTCTCGATGAGGACGAAGCAACGTCCACCATCGTGCGCGGCTTCCTCAACGTCGAAATGGACGGCCTGCCCAGCGAACTGCAGACCGCCATCGAAGAGCAGATTAACCAGCTCGACGCCAGCGACGCCATGTAGCGACGCATGCAGAGCATCCGTGCTTCTCAAGGCGCCCCGGTCAACTGACCGGGGCGCCTTTTTTTCGTTTGGACGGACGGTGGAGGGAGTGCCGCCCATTTTGTGCTCCGCAGGCTTAAGGATTTCATCCTTAAGAATCCTGTTCATACGCCACGTCTCCCACGGTCCACGCGGCTGCAATCATGGCTTTACGTCAGCTTTGAGCAGGGCGGGGCGCTGTCCACGCGTGCGGTAGCGCAGAGGCCATTTTTCGGGCTGGCTTCCAGCCCGAAAACCTCGGGATTTTTAAGGGGTCGCACCCCTTAAACCGCCGGAGGCAACCTCTTGCATGTGGCGTAACGACCACGTCGTCTCTGCCACCCTCTTTGTGCTCCGCAGGCTTAAGGATTTCATCCTTAAGAATCCTGTTCATACGCCACGTCTCCCACGGTCCACGCGGCTGCAATCATGGCCTTTCGTCAGCTTTGAGCGGGGCGGGGCGCTGTCCACGCGTGCGGCAGCGCAGAGGCCATTTTTCGGGCTGGCTTCCAGCCCGAAAACCTCGGGATTTTTAAGGGGTCGCACCCCTTAAACCGCCGGAGGCAACCTCTTGAATGTGGCGTAACGACCACGTCGTCTTTGCCACCCTCTTTGTGCTCCGCAGGCTTAAGGATTTCATCCTTAAGAATCCTCTTTATACGCCACGTTTCCCACGGCCGACGCGGCTGCAATCATGGCTTTACGTCAGCTTTGAGCAGGGCGGGCGACTGTCCATGGGTGCGGCAGCGCAGAGGCTTTTTTCGGGCTGGCTTCCAGCCCGAAAACCTTGGGATTTTTAAGGGCATCGCCCTTAAACCAGCGGAGCTAGCCTCTTGAATGCGGCGTAACGACCACGTCGTCTCTGCCACCCTCTTTGTGCTCCGCAGGCTTAAGGATTTCATCCTTAAGAATCCTGTTCATACGCCACGTCTCCCACGGTCCACGCGGCTGCAATCATGGCCTTTCGTCAGCTTTGAGCGGGGCGGGGGACTGTCCATGGGTGCGGCCGCGCAGAGGCCTTTTTTCGGGCTGGCTTCCAGCCCGAAAACCTTGGGATTTTTAAGGGCAACGCCCTTAAACCAGCGGAGCTAACCTCTTGAATGCGGCGTAACGACCCGGCCCATCAAAAGGCACCACCGTGTGAAATTTCGCACTTGGCGGGAATTCGTTTGAAAGGGGGCTGACGCGCTTGTCTTTGTGTAGCGGGAGGAGTAAAAAGTCTGACTCGGTCACCCGGGTGTGTGACTGGAAAGAGGTCAACATGGATGCACAGAACTGGACAAGAACCAGACAATCGGACCGAGGTCAGGCCTGATGCCCGGATATCAAGGACACGTAGTTGGCGGGACGCTTGCCGCTGGCGGCGTGTGGCTTTCTCTTGCCCTGTGGTTGCCCATGTACCAGCCGGAACCCGTGCAGGGCGTGGCCCTCATGGCGATTGCGACGCTGACGGCGCTTTTCCCCGACGTGGATACGGATTCCAAGGGGCAGCGCCTGTTCTACGCCATTCTCGTCGTGGCGGACCTTACGCTTTTGTGGTTCGGAAAATACCGTTGGGCCGCGATACTCGGCTTTGTTGCCATGCTTCCGGCAGTGGGGCAGCACCGGGGGTGGACGCATACATGGTGGGCCATGCTCATCGTGCCGCTTCCGATTCTGCTTTTGCCGTATTGCTTTTTTGGCACCGGGGTTGAGGTGCTGGCGCCGTACTACGCCGCCGCGGTCATTGGGTACTTTTCGCACCTTGTTCTGGACTGGGTATTGTAGGTTTCGAAAAGAATGCGGGGGCTGCTTTGGCGGCACCTCGCCAGTTGGGGGGATTCATGCGAAAACTGTGTGCCCGTTGTCTGTATTGGCTGGCTCCTGAGGGGAAGGAAATCCTCTGCGACGTCGAGGGACTGTGCCGTTACAGGCCCAAGCAGGTTGTCAGGGATGGCGGGGCGGAGTGCCCCACCGAGGCCTGTGGCTCGTGCGAGTACTGGGAGCCGCATCCCAATCCACAACGCAACTCGGCGGAGTACTAGTCCGCCTGAGCGCACATTACCCGCTGCGCCCAATCCGAAAAAAGGCACGATGACGTTTGGTCATCGTGCCTTTTTTCGAATGCCGTGCTGGTGGCGGGTGCCAGTCACCACGGCAGGCGTAGAATCGTGATAGTGCCGCCTGCGGCGGGCGGCCGGTGCGCCGGGGGGTTAGGAGGCCGCGGCGTCCATATCGTCGAACCAGCTGGACAGAATGTCCACGAGCTGACGCGCCTGCTTGGCGGAGGATATATTGAACTTGGACTGCTGAATGTAGTGCCCACCACGCTTCTGGTAGCGTCCTACGCGGACTTTGGGGGCCTTGTATTCTTCGGTCCTTTTGTCCATTTCCTGATACAGGAAGACGATGGTGGTCCAGGAGCCTTTGGTCAGGACTTCCTTTTTCAGTTCCTTGACGACAAGACGGCCGTCTTCGTCTTCCCAATTGATTGTGATTTCGTCGATAGTCTCGGCCATGAAACACCCTCCTTTGCTGTTCTTCACTCTCGTGGGCCTGTGCTCAATGCTTGAGCGCAGGCGTGACCGCTTCCCTCGCATGGACGAAGGAGGATTTCAAATCTTTTTTTCATTGTGCGTGGTGGCGCGCACAGTGTCCTGCATCCCCTGAAAGGGGTGTGTCCCTTCTCCGTAAAGGCTTTTCGCGGGGCGGGGCGCCATGTGATAAGCTGCTCCACTTACGGACAAAATTGACGCCATGCCCGCGGGGCTGTGCGCCGTGCCGTGTGCGGGCTGTGGCCGTGGACGAGCAGGGTGCACCCCGGTTAGCGCGCCATCAGCCGGAGGTACAGGTCGCCCTTGATGGGGCCTATCTTGCGGCCAAGGCCGCGCAGACGCAGCGGGCGGCCTGCCACGAAATCCGGGGGCAGGGGCACCTCAATGGTCATGGGCTTGTCCGAGAATCCACGCCGGATTTGCAGGCGCACGACGCAACCGGGCAAAAGCTGGCTGGGAAGGAGATGGACGGTCTGCTCGTCGTCCATCTGCTTTTGCAACCAGCCTTTGACCCACTGTACCGGGCCGCCGCGCAGGTTGAGGTTCATCTCCGCACTGCCAAGGCGCAGGCTGAGGCTGCGGTTCTTGACGGTGGCGTTGCGGCGCGGGGCGGTGCCGGATTTTTTGATTTGGCTGTAGATGTCCTCAAAGACCTTGCGGGCAAAGGGGTCGTTGAGGATGTTTTTCAGCACGTCTTCCTGCTTGAAGTGGAAGCCGCCGGAGGGCTCGGCCTCGCGCCGGGGCTTTTGGCGTGCGCCGCCGGGTGGCGGTGGCGGGGGCTTGGCCTCGGACTGCTTTTTGTAGCGGCGTGCGCCTTCCTCGCGCGAGGCTTTGGCCTTTTGCCCTGCGCTGGCGGAGGTTTTGCGGCTGCGTGGCGGCTCCTGGGGCTGGTCCTTCAGCGCCTCGGTGAGGATGACGTAGGCTTCGTTCAGGCGCTGAAAATCCGTTGCGGCCTTGGGGTTGTTGGGATTGAGGTCCGGGTGGAGTTCGAAGGCCCTTTTGCGGTAGGCGGATTTGACCTCGTGCAAGGACGCCCCGGGTTTGAGACGAAGAATCTTGTAACAGTCACGGACGTTCACAGGGCCCCCGGTGTATGGTGGTTCAGGACGGGATGATATTCGTCAGTGCCTCGGGCGCGTCGTTGTCGTCGCACTCGATGTTCAGGCTTTTGATGTATTCGATGCCTTGCCTGCGGAATTCGTCGTGTCCGGCCTCGGCGCGGACGCCGGGACAGTATTCCTGAATCATTTCCCAGCTCATGGCGTCTACGATGTTGCCCTTGAAGAAGGGCCACGCGCGGCAGATGTCGGGGCGTCCGGGGTGAACGTGGCATCCTTCGCCCTGCCGGAAGAAGATACAGTAGTCGTCGTCTCCGGTGACAAGGATTATCTTGCCGCCGCAGGTGCGGGTGTAGCGGGAGAGAAAGTCCTCAAGCGGCAGGCCGAGATGGTCGGCCAGACGGCGCTGGTCCTTGGCGGCCATAACGATGCCGCCTTCTCCCTTGCAGCAGTGGCCGCACATGCGGCACTCGAACGCCTTGACGTCCTTGTTCATCGAAGAAGTCTCCTGTGCTCGACCATGAGGCAGCGGTCCTGCACAACGCTGGTCGGCGTGTTGTTCAGTATATCCACGGCGTCGTTACTGACGATGCCGGATTGCATCCAGAAGAGGAGCGGGGCCTTTGGCAGTGCGGCGCACTCCCGGGCGTGGTCCGGGCAATACGCGGGCGCGCGGAAAACATCAACAAGGTCAATCTCCCCGGGGATGTCCGCAAGACTGCGATAGGTGGCAAGCCCCCAGACGCCGGAGCGCTTGGGATGCACGGGGTAGATGGTAAAGCCGGCCTCTATGAGGTAGCGTCCCACCATATCGACGGGTTGCCCCGCCTTGTCCTTGGCACCGATGATGGCAATGGTCCGAACCTGCGACAGCAGGTTTTTGAGTGTGTCGTCGAAGAGAATCATCCGCGACTCCATGGTTGCGAAAATCTTTCGGATGCGCCAATGTCTGGCCCGCCGGGCCTTTGTTGTCCGTGAATTTGTCGTAATCGTCAAGCAACCCGGGAGGGAGACAAATATGCAGGAGCGTTTGACTCCGCAGGCGGCGCTTGCGCTGCTGAAGCAGGAATCGGTGTTCAGCCTTGGCCGCATGGCGCATGCCCGCAGGATGCAAAAGCATCCGGACAGCCGGGTGACATATATCGTTGACCGCAATATCAACTACACCAACGTGTGCATCTCCGGGTGCAAGTTCTGCGCGTTTTTCCGTGCGCCGGGCGACGAGGGCGGCTACGTCCTTAGCCGCGAGGAGCTTGCGGCCAAAGTGCAGGAGACCGTGGACCTTGGCGGCTATCAGATTCTGCTGCAGGGCGGCATGCATCCGGATCTCGACATGGAATTCTACGAGGGGATGCTGTCCTTTTTGAAGGAGCGCTTCCCGCAGGTGGCCGTGCATGGCTTCTCGCCGTCCGAGATTTGGTACCTGGGGCAGGAGAGCGGCCTTGGGCACGGCGAAGTCATCCGCCGCTTGGTGGCTGCAGGGCTGGACTCCATCCCCGGCGGCGGCGCGGAAATCCTTGTGGACCGTGTGCGCGAGGACGTCTCGCCCCGCAAGGCCACGGCGGACCAGTGGCTGGAGGTTATGCGCGAGGCGCACCTTCAGGGCCTGCGCACCACCGCGACCATGATGTTTGGCGAAGGCGAAACCATTGAGGAGCGCATTGAGCATCTGGACCGCCTGCGTACACTGCAGGACGAAACGGGCGGCTTTACGGCGTTCATCCCGTGGACCTTCCAGCCGGACAACACCCGCCTGCCGCGCCCGGAGGCCTCCAGCGAGGAATACCTCAAAATGCTGGCCCTTTCGCGCCTGTATCTGGACAATATTGACAACGTGCAGGCCTCGTGGGTCACGCAGGGACCGCTTATCGGTCAGCTTGCGCTGTTCTGGGGTGCCAATGACTTTGGCTCCACCATGATTGAAGAGAACGTGGTGGCCGCCGCCGGCGTGCACTTCCGCCTGCCGGAGGGCAAACTGCGCCATCTGGTGGAGTCCGCAGGGTTCACCCCATGCCGTCGCCGCATGGACTACACCCTGATGGAGTAACCGTGCACACGGCGTTTTTTCTTCGTGGGATGCTGCTCTGGGCGGGATTTGTCCTGCTTGGGGCGGCGTCCGGTGCGGTGCGCGCGGCGTGGACCCAGCCTGCGCTGGGGCCGAGCGCGCAGTATGTGCACTTGGTGGCACTGACGGCGTGCGTGGTGCTGCTGACCCGCCGATTGCTGCGCCGCTTTGACGCCGCGCCCGCCTTGCTGTGGCGGATGGGGGTGATGTGGGCGGCGCTGTCCGTTGCCCTGCACCTTGGCCTTGGGCGGCTGGTGTTTGAGCGGCCCCTTGCCGCGCTGGTGGCTGAGTATGACCTCACCGCCGGAAGCCTGTTCCCCGTCTTTTTGCTCATCCTTGCCGTGACGCCCCGATGCGCGGCGCTCCTCTCCCGTCCGTAGCATCTGCCCGTCAGCCGCCATTTTTGTGCAGCATCGCGTAATTGCGGGCGCATATTGCCCGTTGTTTAGCCTTGTTATCAACAGCTGAAACCCACGGCCCGCTTGTGACGATGGGCTGTTCATGGTATTACAGATAACAATTGCCGATTGTCTGTTCCAAGGAGTTGAAATGCCATAAGTCCAGTTGATGCGGGGAAGCGCGATGCCCAGTGATCCCAAGATGGAGCAGGGCGTTCTTATCGCCCTGAAACCTAAAGACAAGAGCGAAGCGGCTAGACGGCGCAATGGCGACACCTTGCCCGGCCCGCCCCAGAGGCGCGAGCAGGGAATGGGTGTGGCCGATGCGCTGGGCAGCAGCCAGTATCAAACGCTCCTGAACGGGATTCCCCTTCCGACGGTAACGTGGCGCTATACGGACGGCGAGTTTGTGCTTGTGGACTTCAACGCCGAGGCCGTGAACTTCTTTGGTACCACTTCCAATAACCGCATCGGCTTCACCAGCTCCAATCTTTATCCCGACCATCCTGAAATTTCCCTCGATCTTGAACGCGCCTACCACAGCGGTGAGCGCATTGTGCGCGAGATGCGCTATACCACGCGCACCCAGCCTGCGCGCCGTCTGCACATGCGCTTTTCCTACGCCGCGTGTCCGCCGGACCTTGTGCTCATGTTCTGCGAGGACATGTCGCAGGGCATGCAGTTCTGGGAGGACAGAAAGAAGGCGGAGCAGCAGTTCCGTGCGCTGTTCGACGCGGCTCCCGTTGGCATCTACCAAACCGGAACGGGCGGCCGCTTCGAGCACGTGAACCTGCGCCTTGCGCGGATGTACGGCTTTGCATCGCCCGATGAAATGGAGCTGGGCGTCAAGGACCCGAGCGAGCTGTTTGTCGACCAGAAGCAGCGCGATGCCCTGCAACGTGCGCTGGCCGAACGGGGCGCGGTGGATGATTTTGAATGCCTTGTCCGCCACGCTGATGGGTCCACGTTTTGGGTGTCCAAAAGCGTGAAGCAGATTCGTGACGGGCAGGGCAATGTCCTGTCGTCCATGGGCTTTGAGGTGGACATCTCGGAGCGCAAAATGGCGGAGAACCTGCGCGAGGAAGTGGAACGCATCACCCGCCACGATCTCAAGTCGCCGCTCAACGCCGTGGTCGGCCTCGCCAACCTGCTGCAGGATGATGAAAATCTGACTGATGATCAGGTGGAAAGTCTGCGTGTTATCGAGCACTCGGGCAATACCATGCTGAATATGATCAACCTGTCGCTGGCGATGTACCGCATGGAGCGCGGCGCCTATACCGTAAAGGCCGAGCGTATCGACCTGCTGCCTCTGCTGGCCGAGGTGTTGACCGAGCTGGAGACCACGCTGTCCGCGCACAAGGTGAAGGCGGACATCCGCATCCGCGGCGTGCTGGCCGGGCCGGGAGCGGGGTTCTTTGTGATTGGCGAGCGGCTTCTGTGCTGGGCGCTGCTCTATCATTTGGTGCAAAACGCCGTGGAAGCCTCGCCTCCGGGTGAGCACGTGCACATTCATTTTGACGAGGACAAGAGCTGCTGCGTCAGCGTGCACAATATGGGCATGGTGCCCGACAAAATTCGCGATACCCTGTTCGACAAGTTCATCACCGAAGGCAAGAAGGAAGGCACCGGCCTTGGCGCGTACTGCGCGCGCCTTGTGGTGCAGACCCTTGGGGGCAGTATTTCCTACACGTCCACCAAGGCGGAAGGGACCACCATGCGCGTGCGATTGCCGTTGCCGCCCTCCGGGTGCTTTTAGCCGCTGCAGAGATGAGCGCCGTAAACGACGCGCCGCGCCGCCGGAGTATCCGGGGCGCGGCGCTTTTGCGTGTGGAGGGGGAAAGGGCGGTTCCGGTCGCAGGGGCGTGCTGGCCGCCGTGACGGTGTCGCCGCGGGGCGTGGGTCAGGCGCCGATAAAGAGCTTTTTGGCGTCCAGCACCTTTTTGATGTAGCGGCGCGTCTCCGCGTAGGGCAGGTGGGCGCGCAGCTTGGCGTAGACCTCGGACGGGCGCATGGCATTGATGCGCCGCACCGCTGTGGAGCGGTTGGAGCTAAAGGTACGCAGCACGTTGCCCGCGCCCGTATTGTAGGCGGCGATGACACAATATTCGCGCGTGAGCGGGTTGGTGATTTTGGCGAGGTGGCGCGTATCCAAAATATGCAGATAGGCGGAGCCAAAGGTGATGTTGTTGTCCGGCTTGAACAGGAAGTCCCGGCTGGGCGGCGTGGCGCTGCCGTGGAGCATGCGGTTCACTTCCGCGCCTGCGCTGGTGGGCACAATCTGCATCAGGCCAAAGGCCGGCGCGCCGCTGACGGCAAAGGGGTTGAAATCGCTTTCCGTTTTGATGACGGCGTAGATGAGGTTGCGGCTGACGCCAAAGCGCTTGCTGCGGCTGGCCACAAGGGAGGCGTACTTTCGCGCGCGGATGTGCAGGTGGTCCTTGACCAGCGGAAAGCTGACCGAACGCGCCGTGCCGTGGCCGTTGTCCAGACGGCGCGTGGAGAGGGAGGTGCTGACAAGGTGCTCCGCAAAGCGGTTGGCGCGCCATTGCCAGCGGATGGCCTTGCCGTCCTGATCCAGCACTTCCTTGTACAGGAAGGGCGTTGCGCCGTAGGTGACCTCGCCCGCGGAGTAGAGGTCCACGGCGCGCGGGTCGCCCGGGGCGAGGACCGTTGCCACCACAGCCTGCTTCAGGCTGTCCAGCGGGGCGGTTGTGTCCACCGTTTCAACGGTGACGCGCCCTGCGTCAAAGTCCACCAGCGCGCGGGATTTGTAGCCCTCGGTATATTTGACGTAGGTCTTTGGCGTAGGTTCGCGCCGTTCTTTTTTGCCCCACACGCCGTCGATGGCGTCGCGGAATTCCTCAATGCGTTTTTTGAAGGCGAGGATGTCGGCCTTCAGCTTTTTGGGATTGGCGGCGTAGCGGGCGGCCTTTTCCGCGGCAAGGGATTGCACGGCGGCGGGGTCGCCACTGGTGGCAATGCGGGCAAGGCGGTAGGCGTCGGAGCTGGTGCAGCCAAGGAGAATGACGCAGGCTGCGCCTAAACAAATATTCCTGAGCAGACGGGTGCGGGGGGTGGTGACGGCTTTCATAGCCCGGACTGTAGCGGAATCGTCCGGGAATTCAAGGGGCCGCGGGGCGGCCCCGGATGGTGTTTGGCAGAGTGCCGCAGCGTGTCTAGGACAGGAGCGTAACGCCGAGGCGGGTTTGCAGGTCCGTAGCAATGGCCTTGGCGCGTTGGGTATCCGTGGTGGAGAGCAGTTCGTCCAGCAGCTCCGTGGGGATGACGTCTGGCTGGTAGCGCACGTGGATGGTCTGGGTGAAGATGTTTACCTTCACGTCGTCGATGCCGCTTGGCAGTTCGTCGAACTTGGGCAGCCCCGAAAAGCCGGGGGCGGAAAGGATGGCGGGGTTGACCTTAATCTTGAGATCACCGGGCGTATGGCTGGCCACACGCAGGTAGTCTCTGGCTTTCATGAGCCAGTCGAAATCCATATGTCCTCCTGATGGATGCTCGTGTCGGGACGAATATACTGTACTGCGGGCCGAAGCGCCCGGGGAAAGTGTCGCTGTGCGGACGGGAGTTCGTATACTAGCGCGGGAGCCATGGCAAGCGCGGCTGGGAATGCCAATGCGTGCAAGTGGTTGCGTATGCAGTTCATTGTGGCGTATGACGGGCCATTCGCAGAGCATGAGAAAATTTTTGTGAATCTGCCAAGGAGAATCACTATGACAACGGCGCTTGAAACGATACCGCGCGAGGAACTTGCGCTGCGCTGGCAGCGTTGCCGCGAGGCCCTTGCGCAGATGGCCCCCGAGGCGGGCGGCTTTTTGGCAACGTCGCGGACGGCCATCTATTGGCTGTCCGGCTCGTGGATGAACGGCCTGTTCTGGCTCCCGCGCGAGGGGGAGCCCGTGCTCCTTGTGCGCAAGGGTATGGAGCGGGCGCGGCTGGAATCGTCCGTTGCCGCCATGGCGCCATACCGCAGCTACCGCGACATAGCCGGGGCGGTGGCGGAATGCGGGGGCACGCTGGCATCGACGGTGGCCGTGGAAATGAACGGCCTGCCGTGGACCATGGGCGACAAGCTGCGCTCGGCCCTTGCGAGCGTCACACTGCTGCCGGGAGACGCCGCGCTGGGCTACGCCCGTTCGCGCAAGACGGCGTGGGAGCTTGCCAAGATGCGTCTGTGCGGCGAGCGGCACAACTTCGCCCTTGCCGAGGTGCTGCCGGAGATGCTCCACGCGGGCATGACCGAGCGGGAGGTCTCCCACGCGGCGTGGAACGTCTTCTTCGAGCTTGGGCACGGCGGCCCCCTGCGTATGGGGAATCCTGGCGAGGAGACGTTTCTTGGGCATGTGGCGGCTGGAGACAGCGGCAACTACCCCAGCGTTTTCAACGGTCCCCTTGGCCTGCGCGGCGAGCATCCGGCCATTCCTGTCATGGGCTACGCGGGCAAGGTGTGGAAGCGGGGCGAAGTGCTCGCCTGCGATATTGGCTTTTGCCTCGAAGGGTATGTGACGGACAAAACGCAGGTCTACTTTGCCGGAACGCCGGATGAGGTGCCTCAGGCCGTGCGCGCGGGGCATGAGTTCTGCAAAAACGTGCAGGACTGGCTGGCCGAAAACCTGCGCCCCGGCGCCATCCCCGAAGACCTCTATATGCACTGCGCCGCGTGGGCGGAGCGCGAGGGGCTTGCTGGTGGATTTATGGGCCTTGGTGCCAACAAGGTGCCCTTTGTGGGGCACGGCATCGGGCTGGTGATTGATGAGTTTCCGCCTGTGGCGAAAAAGGTCCGCACGCCGCTGGAGGAGGGTATGGTCCTCGCGCTGGAGCCGAAGTTTGGCATCCCCGGCGTTGGTATGGTGGGTGTGGAGAATACCTTTGAAGTCACTGCAGATGGCGGCGTCAGCCTGACCGGTGACATGCACGACATAGTGTGCATTGATTCGTAGCGGCCCGCCTGTCTGAGTGCGGCTGGGGACTGACGGAACAAAAAAGGGCGCGGAACATTCCGCGCCCTTTGTGCGTTTGGTGACGGGGCAGGGCTACGGCGCGCCAAGAGCTTCGGCCAGTGCGGCGTCCATTTGCGACTCCGTGAAGATATCGCGCAGGACCACGGGCCGTGTAGCGTCCTCACCGGCCGGGAAGATGGCCACCACGGGAATGCTCTGACTGCCCAGACTGCGCAGCAGGGCCATGGCCTCGGGGTTCGATTCCGTCAGGTCCGCCTGCATGAAGCTGACGTTCCATTCCTCAGTCCAGCGCGTCAGGTTGTCGTTTGTGAGGGTGGTCTTTTCCAGAGCCTTACAGTTAGGGCACCAGTCGGCGGTGAAGTCCAGAACGATGGGCGTTTCGCCAAGGGCGCTCTCGAAGGCCGCGGGGGTGTAGCCCAGCCAGGGGGTTGGCGCTGCGGGCCGCATAAGCAGCGGCCAAGCGATGAGCACCAGCGCCACAGCTACACTGCGGATGGACCAGCGCTTGATGCGCGACTGGGACAGGTTCGTCCACTTGCCCCACATCCATGCGGCCACAGCCACAACCCACAGCAGAGCAAGGGCGCTGATGAGCCATGCCTCGGGAATAATGCTGAGCAGGTAGACGCACGTTGCCATAAGGAACAGCCCAACGCCTGCCTCAAGGTAGCGCATCCAGCCGCCGGGACGTGGAAAGTGCGTGGCAAGGCCGGGGCGCAGCGCCATAAGCAGGAAGGGCGAACTCATGCCAAGGCCGATACTCAGGAAGACTGCGGCAATGACCACTGGCGGCTGGAGGAGCACCCAGCCCAGTACGCCGCCAAGAAACGGTCCACTGCATGGGGTAGCGAGCAACGTGGCAAGAATGCCTGTAAACATCGCCTGCATGCGCGGATTGCCCGACGGGTTGGTGGTTTTGAGGTCTACCACCGGCAGGTCAAAGACGCCGAACAGTGACAGGGACAGGGCAAAGACCACGGCGGTAGCGCCAAGCACCAGTCCCGGCTGCTGGAACAGCTGTCCCCACGCCAGCCCAAGGGCGCTAAGCACAGCGGCCAAGAAGCCAAAGTAGAGCAAAATGCCAAGGGAGAAGAACACGTTGTGTTCGCGGAACGCGTGGATGCGTTGGGCCTCGTTTTCCGCACCTGCGCCGCCCAGCAGGGCGGAGACCTTGAGGCTGACCACCGGCAGAACGCAGGGCATGAAGTTGAGGATGAACCCGGCGATAAAGGCAAAGATGAGCGCTTTGCCAATGCTGGTGACCTCCAGCCCGGGGCTAAAATAGCGCGGCTGGAACTCTGGCGCAGGGGCTGGCTTCGCGTCACCGGTCAGCGACAGGACAGGGGAGGGCGCCGCAATGTCGCCGGCCGCCGGGTCGCCGCCTTGGGCAAGGCTGGTATACAGGGGCCACCAGACGGCACTCTTGGCGCTGGGGAGGTCCGCGGGGGCGGCCGTGCTCAGGTCGAGGGTGATGTCCGTATTAATAGGGCGACAGTTGATGTCCGAACACAGCAGCGCGGACAGCCGCCCCGAGAGTGGCGCGTCGGCATGCTCCACCACCTGTGCGGGAAGGGGCACAAAGATGGGCGTTTCGTGCTCGTAGACGAAAACTGTTTTGGACGGGTCGTAGATGTCGTTTTGTTTGTCGCCGGGAGGATACAACGCCGGAAGCGGCTCTTCACCTTCCACCGCCATGGTCAGGGTTGTGGGCAGCCCCGTGTCGCCGGCGGGATTGCCATAAGCATGGGTGCCGGCAGGAGGAGTGATCCACAAGACGGCAAGGAGCGTGCTTTGGCTGTCTGACGGCATGGAGTACAACTCCCATCTGTACGGGAGGGGAGCCTCGTCAGCATGCGCCGGAGCAGCGGCGACGGCCAAGGATGCGATGATGAAAAGCGCGGCAAGAAGCGGCGCGATGGAGCGAAATGTGGTGTGTTTCATAGTTTTCAAAGTAATTTGAAAAAAAACCGTTGACAAGTTTTGTCCAAAAGAGCACTTTCCACCTCGCTTGAGCGGAAACGCGAAAGCCCCCAATACGTGGGCCATTGGCTCAATTGGTAGAGCAGTGGACTCTTAATCCATTGGTTCGGGGTTCGAGTCCCTGATGGCCCACCACGTACATCCAAGGCGCAGCCGAAAGGCCGCGCCTTTTTTTGCGTTACGGCCATGTCGTCTATGCCGCACCCGTTTTGCTCCGCAGGCTTAAGGATTTCATCCTTAAGAATCCTGTTCATACGCCACGTCTCCCACGACCTCTACGGCTGCAATCATGCCCACACGTCAGCCTTGAGCAAGAGGGGCCACTCACCTAAGGCCCGGCAACGCCTGTACCCCTTTTGGGGGGCTGGCTTCCAGACCCAAACCTCGGGATTCTTAAGCAATCGTATTGGCAATCAAGCGTTAAGTGCAGGATCCCAAGGTTTTCCCGTCCGTAAAATCGCATTACAAATCACGAGAAGCTTCCTTGCACAGGCAGTGAGGGCGACCTTTTTAGGTTTGCCCGCATCGCAAAGACGCTGGTAGAAGGCTCGAATTGCAGGGTTCCAGACAGTCGCTGAGATTGCGCTCATGTAAAGGGCGCTACGTACTTTTATTCGCCCACCCCAAACGCAGCGTTGCCCCGTTTTCTTGCCGCTATCCCTGTTGAATGGAGCCAGGCCTGCCAGAGAAGCTGCTTGCTTCGGCGTTAACGTCCCCAACTCAGGAAAGAAAGCAAGAAGAGTCGCAGAGGTTACAGACGAAATCCCTTTCATGGTTTCAAGCAAAGTTGCCTTGTCACAAAAATCTTTGTCACTGAGAATGTGTTTCTTGATTTCAAGTGACAAGCTCTTTTCTTGCGTTCTCAGAGTCGCAATAACGTCTTCAATGTAAGGGCGCACATCAGACGAAGCTCGCTGCAAGCGAACGCGCTCCCGGGAAAGGATTTCGACGACCTGCCGGCGACGGTTAACAAGAGCTTCCAGCTTACGCTGAGTTGCCCGGACTTTTTGATTTTCCCGGACAGGGACGACTTCCCCAAACTGAACAAGAACAAGAGCATCAATACGATCCGTCTTCGCCAACACTCCGAGGCTCCGGGCAAAGTCACGCACACGGCGAGGATTCACAACAGCGACGGGAATGCCTTGCTCCATCAAAAAATCTGCGGCGTCAGACTCATATCCACCTGTCGCTTCCACGATGACGAGCTCAACATTATGCGCTTCTGCCGTCTCAACGATTTGCTGAAAACCCAAAGGGTTATTTTCAACAGTGGACGTGCTGTCGTCACCAGAAATGGCGACATCAAGCTTGGCCTTCGATACGTCAATGCCCATGGTGCGTTTCATCGTAGTTCACTCTTCCTTGCAAATTCGAGCTTTGTGCTCTAACAATCATTCGAGTTTGTACTACATATTGCGGCGACCCAGCTTAAGAACGAGCTCGTAACTCAAGGGCGTACGGTCTGCCGCAACAGCCGCCTTCATGCCAGTCATGGAGGCGGCTTTCTTTTTTCTCCGCCTTTGGCTTGAGGGTCAATATACAAGGGGGCGCACCCCTTAAGTCGCCGAAGGCAACCTCTTGAATCGTGCGATACGACCACGTCGTCTGTGCCGCACTCGTTTTGCTCCGCAGGCTTAAGGATTTCATCCTTAAGAATCCTCTTCATACGCCACGTCTCCCACGACCTCCACGGCTGCAATCATGCCTACACGCCAGCCTTGAGCAAGGCGGTCCACTCGCCCAAGGCCTGGCAACGCCTGCACCCCTTTTTTGGGGGCTGGCCTCCAGACCCAAAAACCTCGGGATTCTTAAGGGGTGGCACCCCTTAAGTCGCCGAAGGCAACCTCTTGAACCTTGCGTTACGACCATGTCGTCTGTGCCGCACCCGTTTTGCTCCGCAGGCTTAAGGATTTCATCCTTAAGAATCCTCTCCATACGCCACGTCTCCCACGACCTCCACGGCTGCAATCATGCCCACACGCCAGCCTTGAGCAAGGCGGTCCACTCGCCCAAGGCCTGGCAACGCCTGCACCCCTTTTTTGGGGGCTGGCCTCCAGACCCAAAAACCTCGGGATTCTTAAGGGGTCGCACCCCTTAAGTCGCCGAAGGCAACCTCTTGAACCCTGCGATGCGACCACGTCGTCTATGCCGCACCCGTTTTGCTCCGCAGGAGGGGGGGGGCGGTGCGTAGAGAGAAAAAATGGGAAAAGATAAAAAAGGCGTTGACAAGGAGGCGAGTGCGGCATAAATACGCTCTCGCTTCGACGGACACCGTCGAATTCCCCATATATGTGGGCCATTGGCTCAATTGGTAGAGCAGTGGACTCTTAATCCATTGGTTCGGGGTTCGAGTCCCTGATGGCCCACCACGCAAGTAAAAAGGCGTTACCTTCCGGTAACGCCTTTTTTTGCGTTCTGCGTGCGGTAGCGGGCTGTTAAAAGGAGTACCGAACGCCGAGTAGCACTTCGTGCAGGGCGCCGTCGGCATCAAGGGTGTAGCCGTTGACGTGGAGCTTGGCCTTGCCGATGTGGACAAAGCGGTAGCCGAAGTCCACGGTCCAGTCATCGTTGATGGCGTAGGCGCAGCCAGCGCCTGCATTCCAGGCAAAGTTCGTCACTTCGTCCGAAAAGGTGCCGTTTTCCTCCTGAATAAAGGGCGGGACGACGACGCGGAGTGTTCCGTCCAGCTCCGCTTTGATGATGGCGACGCCTGCCCCAACGCCAACGTATGGCGTGAAGGCCGATTCGTTTTCAAAATCGTAATAGACATTGGCAAAGAAGGTTTGGGCGTTGCATTCCACGTCAACGTCCCACTGCACGGCCTTATGCATTTTGGAGCCGTGATGATACCAGCTGGTAAACGACCGGTACATGTATTCCGCCTCAATGCGGACGGGGTAGCCAATGTCGTCCTTCAGGGATCGGCCAATGGCAATGCCTGCGGCAAACTCCGTGTCATAGACATCGTCCATTGCCAAATCCACGTAGGGGACATCATGGGACTGCACATTGTCGTAGGACATGGCAGCGATACCTGTCTTCAAGCTGACATAATTGTTCCCTGCTGCATACGCAGGTGTGAGAAAGACTGTGAACCCTAGTAAAAGGGTCAGATAAATGAAGCGCATCGTAAGCTCTCTTGTGTGTGAAAAGTGGCGAATGCCAGTGTTAAACAGACCGCACGCTAGCTTTTGGCGCCACTAGCAGAGAGGTGAAAAGCATGAAAAGAGAGAAGTGAAATTATTGATAGAGTCTTCTTTTGCGCGCGCAGATAAAGGGGATGTATTGAGGGGCGGTGAGAATTGAAAAGTGGCGTGGTTTGGGACTTTTCACATATTTTGGACGTGTGGATTTACGACAAGAAAAAAAGATAAAGACGATGAAATAGATATTTTGGGAGGGATGCTTGGGCCCGCGCAGTCCCTTAATGTATTTCAGACAGCCTTTGTAGCTAAAAGGACTCTGTGGTCTGGTAATGAGCAACGTTTGTGGGGGAAATTTTTTTTGCGAATCATTTTGAGGATTGTGAGCAAAGAATATAGCAGGATTCAACTGAGAAAGAGAACGTGAATATCTGTGAAAACCCTTAATCCATCGGTGGTGGCATGTTTCTAGATGGGTGGTTCTTTTTGACACACAGTAAGAGGACGTCTTGAGGAATATGTTTTTCATACAAGGTAGGAGGAGTGAGGTAGCGTTCACAGTCATTTCTTTATGTCTTAAATGTGAAAAGATCAGTGCAACAGGGTGCGTCGGTGCACGCTGGCCCTGTGCCTGTAGGAAGGGTAGGAGGTAGGGAGGTGCCCCGGTTTGCAGCCAACCGCCCGCAACGCTAGGGGAAAAAGGAAAAAAGTTTGTGGCCGGTGTTGACATTGGGTGGCCACAGGCATAAAAGCGCACTCGCTTCGGCGGACATGCCGACGAAATGTGGGCCATTAGCTCAATTGGTAGAGCAGCTGACTCTTAATCAGTTGGTTCGGGGTTCGAGTCCCTGATGGCCCACCATTATGACCTTGCAAGCGCGACGGGAAACCGTGGCGCTTTGTTTTTTGGGGCAGGAAGCTGAGGGCCGCTTGCCGCCATCGTGGGGCCCTCGTCCGTTGCAGGGCGTCGCCGTATGGAGCGCCAAGGGCGCTCTCTCGCGGTGCATTCTCGGCGGCCATTGGCCAGTTGTCGCGGTGTGACGGGGATATGACGAAAAAATGTCGAAAGTGAGTTGACATCCCCCGTGGTGGAGGTTTAAAAGCTTCTCGTTCCGGCGCACAGCGCAGGAAAAATATGGGCCATTAGCTCAATTGGTAGAGCAGCTGACTCTTAATCAGTTGGTTCGGGGTTCGAGTCCCTGATGGCCCACCACTTCGCTTTTCAGGCGTTACGATATATCGTAACGCCTTTTTTTGTACCCTGTGCCCGTGGCCAGCATGAAGGGAGGACGCATGCGTATTATGTTGACTGTGCTGTTTATTGCGCTGCAGGTGCTGGACGTGTGGTCCACGCGCAGCATCCTTGCCCGTGGCGGGCGGGAGAGGAACCCCGTGATGCGCGCCCTTATGCGTGTGTGCGGGCGCTGGTGGTGGGTGCCCAAGCTGGGTTTTGCCATCCCCTGCGGCGTGTATCTTGGCTTTGTGGATGGCTGGGAAGGGCCGGCTTTGCTCGTTTTGTGCGACCTCCTCTATATTTGGGTGGTGTGGAATAATATGCGCCAGTTCCCGCAGGGGCGCCGCGCCCTGAAAGCCCTGCGCCTGCCGCAGTAGCCGCTCCGGCGCGCGGTTGGGCGTTGTCTTTTTATCCAGACGGGCTATTCTGGACGAAGAAGTGTTCGAGGCCGTGGTTCCACGCTGCACGACAGGGAGCAAAGGAGGAGCGCTCCGTGGCAAGGCGCTGCATGAGCCTGCGGGAGATAGCCCGGAAGCTGGACATACCGTCTTCGACTGTTGCGTCCTACAAGGACAGGTTCGGCGACTACATCCCCTTTGAGCGCGACGGCAACAGGCGGGTGTATCCGCCCGTGGCGCTGGACATTGTCCGCGAGATACGCCGCGCGTCCGAGCGTATGGCAACAACGGATGAGGTCGAGCGCCACATTGCCGCGCACTATGCGGATATCCTTGCGGCAGCGGAAGGCGGCTGCCAGTGCGCCACGCCGGACTTCACAGCGTTTTTGTCCCGTGTGGTGGAGCGTATGTCCTGCTTGCTGCGGCGGCAGTGCGAGGGCGGCGAAGGAGCGCCCGTGCAGGCCCGGGACGTAGAAGCCCTGCGCAAGGAAGTGGCCGCCCTGCGCAAGCAGGCCGGAAGCGCCAATGGCTCGGAGCGCCGTATCGGCCGCCTGAGGGAGCAGAACTCCCGCCTCAAGGCCGAAAAGCGCGAGCTGGAGCAGCTACTGCTCAGCGCCATTGGTACCGGCGCAACGCGCGGCAAGGCGCCCCCCTCATCGTTTTTGGACCTGCCCCTTGTCATCCGCTCGTCGGAGGGCGAATACCTTGGCGTTTTGAGCCGGGGACGGCGGCGGTTCAACGTACGGAAGTTCTTGACGCATGTGCGGCGGGGGGCTGGTGGCGGACGCACGGTGAAGGTGCAGTGGACGCGTGGCGAGGACCACTGGCAGCTGACCGTCCAGCTTCGGGGGAACTCGGGAGAAGGGCGCGAATATGTTATGCACCTTGCCGAAACGCTGACGCCCATGCGCAACATTGTGGCGTGCCTTGGAGCCATGGCCGTGGATGGGCAGGAGGTGCCCCCCCGCTACATGGTGGACTTTTTCCGCCGCATCCGCGACGAATTCGCTTAACCGCGCCGCAGCTTTGCACCTTTCGCGATGCGCCGAGCTGTGCTAGGTTCGGACAACCTTTTTGGCACCACAGAGCCCGCAGACGATGAGGTAGCGATGACAGCACACAAGACCTGCTCGTTGACGGAACATACTCCAGAAATCATCCGGTCTCCCGAAGACTACGTTCCCATAGTTGGCGAGGAACGCGTGCAGGAGCTTGTACGCCTTGCCACCCCCTTGCAGGGGAAGGGATGGGCGAACGTCAACTCCGCCCTTGTCGGTGGCGGCGTTGCGGAATTGTTGCGCGCCAGCGTCCCCCTTGCCCGTGGGCTTGGGCTGGATGCGCGGTGGTACGTTATGGAGGGCGGGGAGGACTTCTTCCGCGTCACCAAAAAGTTCCACAACATGCTCCAAGGCCAGCATGAGGAATTGGAGCTGGAGGAAATCTTCGGCGCCTACCTTGGCACCATCGACGACAATGTGCGCAACGCCTTCATCACCTCGGACCTTGTGGTGGTGCACGACCCACAGCCCGCAGCCATGGTTATGAACGGCATTATCTATGGCAACGTCATTTGGCGCTGTCATATTGATACCTCGGACCCCGCGTCCGTGGTGTGGCGCTTTTTGCTGCCGTATATCAACCACTGCGCCGGGGCCATTTTTACCATGCCGGAGTTCGTGGGGGCGGGCCTGCATGTGCCCGTGTATCAGATTATGCCCTCCATCGACCCGCTGTCGGACAAGAATATCGACCGCACGCCGGATGAGGCGCGCGACGTGCTCCAGCCCATCTTCCTCAAGGCGGGCATCGACCCGGAGCGTCCCATCTTTGCGGCCATCTCGCGGTATGACATCCATAAGAATCAGGCCACGGTTATCGACGCGTTCAAGGCCTTTGTAGACGCGACGTCCTATGACCCGCGCCCGCAGCTTGTCTTCCTTGGCAATACGGCGGAGGACGACCCGGAAGGCGACGGCATTCTGGAGGGCCTCACGGAGCGCGCGGACGGCCACCCGGATATCTTTTTCCTTGCCAATGTGGAAAACAACGACGCGGTGGTTGGCTCCCTGCTGGATGTGGCCGAATGTTTCATCCATGTGCCCACGCGTGAAGGCTTTGGGCTGGTGGTGACCGAGGCACTGTGGCACCGCACAACGGTTATTGGCTCCCGTGCGGGCGGGGTGGTGGCGCAGGTGCGCGACGGCCAGACGGGCTTTGTGACCGACCCGCTGGATACGGACGGCATTGCCAAGTCCATGCACGATGTGATGGAAAAGACGGACCTGTGTCAGGGCCTGTGCGAGGCCGGGCGTGCGCATGTGCGGGAGTTCTTCCTGCTGCCGGAGCAGATGCGGCGGTACCTGCTGCTGATGCGCTATTACGCCCATGTAGACCGCATTCCGCCGGACTTTAGGCTGTCGGATTTGACCTACAGCGAGCTTATCGGGGCCATGCGCCCGCGTCCGCCGTTCTTCCCGGATTAAGGACGCCCGGTGCGCTCCCAAGAAGTGTGCGCGGCCTGCCGTTTGCGGTGGGCCGCGTTTGTTTTCTGGGAGAGCCGGGTGGATTCGGGGCTTGATTCATGGCGGCCCACTCGTCTATTGAGAGCATCGACGCACAACGAAGCAACACGCATAACCGGAGACGAGGCAACAATGCTCGAACACTCCTTTTGTCATATCCCCCGCATTGGCGTGGGGACGGAAGAAAAATATTGGTTGAACGGGCTGGCCTCGTGGGACGACATCATGCGGCCCGAGGCAGAACGCGTGCTTGGCTCCAAGGCGGGGTGGGTGCGCCAGCATGTGGAGACATCGCGCCAGCACCTGCTGGCCGGGGACGCGCTCTTTTTTCAGCAGGGGCTGCCATCGGCGCAGCACTGGCGGCTGTTTCGCGCCTTTCGCGAGCATGCGGCCTACGTGGATATAGAAACCACGGGCCTGACCTTTGGCGAGGACCATATCACCAGCATTGCCCTGTACGGGCATGGCGAGGTGAAGACCTACGTCTATGGCCGCAACCTTGAGGACTTTCAGGACGACATTCGGGACTTTTCCCTGCTTGTCACCTACAACGGCAAGACCTTTGACGCGCCCTTCATCGAGCGGACCTTTGGCATGAAGCTCAATATGGCCCACCTCGACCTGCGCTATATTCTCAAAAAGCTGGGCTTCACTGGCGGGCTGAAAAAGTGCGAGCAAGCCGTTGGCATTGGCCGAGACGACCTTGACGGCGTGGACGGCTACTTTGCCGTGCTGCTGTGGAATGAATTCCAGCGCACGGGCAATGAGGATGTGCTGGAAACACTGCTGGCCTACAACGCGGCGGACGTGGTGAGCCTTGAAGTGCTGCTGACCCATGCGTGGAATGAGCTTGTCAGCGCCACGCCCTTTGGCAGCCGCAGCGGGATGCGCCTTGCCCCGCCCATGTCTCCGGACGTGCCGCATACGCCCTCGCGGAACGTGGTGGACGCCCTGCGGCGTAAGTATTGCGTTCCGGCGTGGTAAACGCGGCGCTCTGCTGAACAGAAATGACGAAAGCCCCCAAAAGGGGGCTTTTTTGTTGGCATGATGTGGCCGGGAGGGGCGTTGACGCCCGTACGGGGCAGGCGACCGCCTGAGGCTAGGCGACCTGGTCCACAATGGCGCCGGTATGCATTTCCGGAACCTGCGGGACGTCGAAGGGCTGGGGGATGGTTTGCACCCCTTCGGGGATGCGTACTTGTCCCGCACCGGGGACCACCACATGACCACTGCCCGGAACGCTGACTTCGCCGCCGCCCTCAACCGTCACATATCCTGCGGGCGAGCCGCGCACTTCGCCGCCCGGGAGCAGGGTGACGTTCGGCCCCGTAACGGGTTGTGATACCGCGGGCGGGGCAGGGGTGATATCGTCGGCGAGGTAATATTCCATACCCAGAATATAGGAACTGCCCCGCGCAAGCGCAAGGCTCTCGTGGCTGAAAATGCCCGTCCGGCGGCGCTTTTTGATTATTCTCCAAGTATGCCGATGAGCGCCGCCCCCGCAAACATAATGCTCGCCCCAGCAAGGCGGGCGCGAATATTGGTCTCGCCAAGGAAATACTTGCCGAAGATGACGGCGATAACCACGCTAAAGCGCTTGATGGCAATCATATACGCGGCTTTCGCAAGGATGATGGCGAGGTTGTGGGTGACCACCTCGCCAAGCAGGCAGCCGCCACAGAGCAGTGCCGGACCGGGGCGCTTTCGCACGGCGGCAAGGGGGAGGCGGCGCAGGAGGGCGAGGCCCGCCACCGCGCAACAGGCAAAGGCGGCAAAGAACAGCGTCGCGAAATAGACCGGGGAGGAGAGTTCGATACAGCGCTTTCCCAGCACGGTGGAGAAGCTGTAAAGGATGGAGGCCACAAGCATGCTGCGCGCGCCGACCTCATTTGAAAAGGCGCGGAGCGGGGCGGCAAGGTCGCGGCCCATGGCGGGCGGAATGTTGAGGACGTAGCTGCCACAGACGATAAGCGCTACACCGCATGAGCCCCAGACATTGGGCAATTCGCCAAGGATGACGTTGCCCGTCAGCAGGACGAATGCGGGGGTAAACGCAAGGTAGGGCATGGTGACGGACAGTGGCGAGAGGTTCACCGCGCGCATGTGCAGGTAAAATCCGGCGGCGTTGATGGGCAGGCACAGGAGGAAAAAGGTCCAGAAGCCGTCCTGCAGGGGCGGCGCGGGCGTCAGCATAAAGATGAGCACAAACAGCGGCAGCCCCATCATCAGCGGAATGCCCGCCATTTCCAGCGGCGGCAGGGTGGAGAAATGCTTGCGCAGAACCGTTGCCACCGCCGCATTCATGACGGCGGTGGTCAGAGACAGCGTGAGCCAGGGCATGACGCCTCCGGGCTTAGGGGGTGTGCGGTTCGTCCTTGCCGTTACCGGGGCTGTCGTAGGTGTATTCGAGGAGTGTGCCGTCCGGCGCCAAAACAGCCTCAAGGGCAAAGGGCGCGTCGCGCTCGCCGATGAGCCGCCGGAGCACGGGGTTATTGGAGTAGAACCGGGCGTCGGTGAAGGTGAGCACCTGCTCCGGCGAGCGGGTGGAGCGCGCCACAACGGGCCACGCCGCAAACCAGTTCCACGTGCGGAACATGGAGACCTTTTCGCCAAGGCGGGCGAGGACGCTGCGGTCCGCCTTTTCAAAGTTCGTAAAGTGCAGGTCGTCCTCTGCGGCGGTGAGCACGCAAATGCTGGCCACGCGGATGCGCTCGCCGTCATCGACGATGAGCTTCCAATACACGGGGGAGAACGGATCCGTGGTGACGGTGGCGCTTTCGTAAGCGACGTCATGCTGGCGCAGCAGGCTCGGGACCATGGTCTGCACGGTGTTTTTGACGCCAATACAGCACAGCGGATACACAATGACAAAGGCCAGACCAATGACGCCAAGGCGCCGCGCGCAGTTGCGCGAGCGGATGGACGCCACCAGCAGCGCAAGCATGGTCAGGGTGTAGAACGGATCAATGATGAATACCCCGGCAATTTCGAAGCGCGTATCCGAAAGGGGCGCAAGCAGCTGGGTGCCGTAGGACGTAATGAGGTCCAGAAAGATGTGGAGCATGATGGCCCCGTACATGGCCGCAAGGGCGCGCATGGCGCTGACGTCGCGCCGGAAGAGTTTCCACACGCCAGCGAGCACAAGGGCCTGCACTACGGCCCCGAACACGGAGTGCGTGATGCCGCGGTGGTACAGCAGATACTGCTCCGGACTGAGGCCGACAAAGTTGTCGATATCCGGAATCCACGCGGCGAGGATGATGAAGAACGCGGCAAGCCGTCCGGGAAAGGTGCCCCGGAAGGCGCGGGCCATAAGCGCGCCGGAGGTGATGTGCGTAACGGGATCCATGTCTTATGCGTACTTCACCCACCAGTCCTGTGCAAGACGTTCGTTGTCAAAGGCGGGATGAGTGCGTAAGGATGAGCGTTCGACATTCCATCAGAACGCGATGAGGTAACAGACTATGACGACACAGCAAAAGGCCGTGGATGCGGTCATTTTTGATTTTGGGGGCGTGCTTGCCGAGGAAGGGTTCTTCCAGGGCCTCGCCCATATTGCCGAGGTGGCGGGCAAGGACCGCGAACACGTGGCCGAAACCGCCGTGGATATTGTCCGCAAGGACGGCTACGGCGAAGGCCGCATTGATGAGGCCGAATTTTGGCGCAGATTCCGCGAGCGCACGGGCGTTTCCGGCTCCGACGCCGACCTGCGCGAAGAGCTCCTCTCCCGTTTTGTGCCGCGCGGGTTCATGTTTGCGGCTGTGGACAACCTGCGCAAGGCCGGGTACAAGGTCGCCATCCTCAGTGACCAGACCAACTGGCTGGAAGAATTGGAGGAGAGACACTCGTTCTGCAGCAGGTTCGACGTGGTCCACAACTCGTGGAAGACCGGCGTGACCAAAAAGGACACGGCGGCCTTTACCGGCATGCTGGACGCCCTTGGCGTGGCCCCGGAGCGGGCGGCGTTCATCGACGACCACGGTGGGCACATCCGCCGTGCGCGCGCCCTTGGCCTGCATGCCATCCACTACACGGACCGCGAATCCTTTGAGCGTGAACTTGCCAACCTTTGCCCCGAAGCCGGGACTCACAAGGACTAAGGATTATAGTATGAAGAAGCCTTCCATTGGTATGAGCCTTGAGGGAATGCCCATCTTTGGGCTTTGCGTCCTGCTGACGCTTGTCCTTGCCATTTGCGAACTGCCGTTTTTGGCGCTTATCGCATTTATTTTGACGGCGTTCGTCGGCCACTTTTTCCGCGACCCTGAGCGCGTGGTGCCGCAGGACGACGGTGTGGCCGTCTCCCCCGCGGACGGCAAGGTCTGCAAGGTCTCGCGCGAGGCAGACCCCATCACCGGCGAGGAGCGTCAGGTGGTGTGCGTGTTCATGAACGTGTTCAACGTGCACGTGAACCGCATCCCCGTTACCGGCACCGTCAAGAAACTGCTCTACATTCCCGGCAAATTCTTCAATGCCTCGCTGGACAAGGCCTCCAAGGATAACGAGCGCCTCGCCATGGGTGTGGAGGACGAAGACGGCAACCACTGGACCGTGGTGCAGATTGCTGGGCTTATCGCCCGCCGCATAGTATGCTGGGCCGAGGAAGGCGACTCCCTCAGCCGAGGATCCCGGTATGGCCTGATCAAATTCGGTTCGAGGCTTGACGTCTATCTGCCGGAAGATTATGTATCAGATGTTTACGTCGGTCAGACAGTTTGCGCTGGGCAAACCGTTCTGGCCAAGAAAAAGCAATAAGATAAGGTGATTGGTACAATGCACGCCGAAGCGCCCAAATCTCCCAGAAAGGGAGTCTACGTTCTGCCCAACCTCTTTACCACGGCTAGCCTGTTCGCGGGTTTCCTTGGTATTATGTGGGCGTTCGAGGGCCGCTTTGAGCACTGCGCGCTGGCCATCCTTATCAGCGCGGTGTGCGACGGCCTCGATGGCAAGGTTGCCCGTTTGACGGGAACCTCCAGCGACTTCGGCGTGCAGTATGACTCCCTTGCCGACCTTGTCGCCTTTGGCGTCACTCCTGCCGTTACCGTGTATTTGTGGGCCTTGCAGGACTTTGGCCGCCTTGGTCTCATGGCGTCCTTCCTCATTGTCGCGTGTGGGGCATTGCGCCTTGCGCGGTTCAACTTGGCTGCGCCCACGGCTTCCAAAAAGTATTTCATCGGCCTTGCCATTCCGGCGCAGGCCTGTACCTTCGCGACCCTTATTCTGTTCGCTCCGTACGTTCCCGAGGCGTATGCGAAGGTCCTCCCCATCTTTACGTTGGTGCTCGCCTACGTGCTGTCCTACCTGATGGTCAGCCGCGTGCGCTACGTGTCCTTCAAGGAATATGGTTTCCTGAAGGCGCATCCCTTCTCCTCCGCCGTCACCGTCACGCTCCTGTTTGTGCTGGTGGCTTCGGAACCCAAGGTGCTGGGCTTCGTATGCATGTTTGGCTACGTGGTCTCCGGCCCTATCCTCAGCCTCCTGCTCCTACGCCGTTCCGGCGCGCTATGCGGGGCTTCCAGCAAGCTCTCGTAAAAAGAATCTCCGTATTCCCGGCCCAGGCGGAGGGTTGTCCGTCCTGAGCGACTACGGCACGCCGGAGTAGTGCATCCATAGGATGTGAATCTCTGGCCGGAACGCACGTACACACTCTTCTTGCTCCTACCAGATAGGCTTGTCTATTCTGGGTAAGGGACGTCTTTGACAGAGCAGACAGGAGGATCATCATGTCCGACCGAGTCTTTATCTTTGATACTACCTTGAGGGATGGCGAACAGTCGCCCGGCGCGACCATGAACTTGCGCGAAAAGCTCCGTATCGCACGGCAGCTGGAGGCCATGGGCGTCGACATCATTGAAGCCGGTTTTCCGGCGGCCAGCGAAGGGGATTTCTGCTCCGTCCGCTCCATTGCGGAAACGGTGAAGCAGTCGCAGGTCGCAGGACTCTGCCGCGCCATGCCAGCGGATATCGACCGCGCATGGGACGCCATCCGCGCCGCCGCGCACCCGCGCATCCATACCTTTATCGCCAGCAGTCCGGTGCATATGAAGCACAAGCTGAACAAAACCCCGGACGAAGTGCTGGATATGGCGATGAAGGCCGTCCGTCACGCCAGCCAGTATACCACCAATATTGAATTCTCCGCCGAGGACGCCTCGCGCTCGGATTGGGAGTTCCTCGCCAAGCTGACGCAGTCCGTTATCGACTGCGGCGCTACTACCGTGAACATCCCGGACACGGTGGGCTATTCCCAGCCCGATGAATTCGCGGAACTCATCCGCTATTTGTTGAAGAATGTGCCCAACGCGCACAAGGCGGTTTTCTCCGTGCATTGCCATAACGACCTCGGCCTTGCCGTGGCGAATACCATGGCCGCAATCCGCGCCGGCGCGCGGCAGGCGGAGGTGACCCTCTCCGGCATTGGCGAGCGCGCGGGCAACGCCGCCTTGGAAGAGGTGGTGATGAATATCAACACCCGCCCCACCATCTACAAGGTGACCACAGGCATTGACGCGGAAAAGCTCTTTCCGGCCTGCCGCCTGCTCTCGCATGTGATTGGTCAGCCCATCCCGCCCAACAAGGCCATCACCGGTGCCAACGCCTTTGCGCATGAGTCCGGCATCCATCAGGACGGCGTGCTCAAAAACCGCGAGACCTATGAAATCATGACGCCGGAGAGTGTGGGCCGCGCCGGGACGGATATGGTCCTTGGCAAACACTCCGGCCGCCACGCCATCAACCAGAAGCTGGAAGAGCTGGGCTACCGCCTTTCTGCCGAGGATGTCACCATGGTGTCCGATGCGGTAAAACGCCTCGCCGACATCAAGAAGACCATCTATGATGAAGACGTGGAAGCCATTGTGCTGGAGGAAATCTACAGGATTCCCGACAAGTTCCGCCTCATGCACCTGACCACACATTCCGGGACAACTGGTGTGCCCGCAACGGCTGCGGTCATAATGGAGGTAGACGGACAGGAGCGAAAACTGGCACAGTTCGGCGTCGGTCCTGTGGATGCCACATTTAACACCATTGCCGAGATTGTGGGCGTCAGCCCGGTTTTGGAGCGGTTCCACATCAGCGCCATCTCCGGCGGCACGGACGCCCTTGGCGAGGTTACGGTGAAAATACGTGATGGAAAGCGCACCGCCGTCGGTCGCGGTGCGGACCCGGATATCATTATTGCCAGCGCACGGGCGTACATCAATGCCATGAACAGGTTGGCCAAGAAGACGGAGGAGACCACGGAATGCCCCGCACCTTAGCGCAGAAGATATTGCAGCGCGCCACAGACGAAACCGTTGGCGAGGCCGGGCAGATTGTCCGATGCAGGGTGTCCCTCGTCCTTGCCAACGACATCACCGCCCCCCTTGCCATCAAGTCCTTTCGCGCCATGGGCGCGGACGCGGTGTTCGATACGGACCGGGTCGCCCTTGTGTGCGACCATTTTACCCCCAACAAGGACATCGACTCCGCCGAACAGGTCAAGGTCGTCCGCGAGTTTGCCACCGAGCAGGGGCTGACGCACTTTTACGAGGGCGGCAACGTCGGCGTCGAGCACGCCCTGCTGCCCGAGCTTGGCATTGTCGGCCCCGGTGACGTGGTCATCGGTGCGGACAGCCACACTTGTACCTATGGCGGCCTTGGGGCCTTTGCCACGGGCATGGGGTCCACGGATATCGCCGGGGCCATGGCCCTTGGGGAAACGTGGTTCAAGGTGCCGCCCACCATCCGCGTGGAGGTGGAAGGCGAACTTGGCGAGCACGTGCAGGGCAAGGATATTATGCTCCGCCTGCTGCGCGAGATTGGCGTTGCCGGCGCGCTGTACCGGGCGCTGGAATTCGGCGGCTCCACGGTGGATGCTCTGTCCGTAGAGGGCCGCATGACCATTGCCAATATGGCTATTGAGGCAGGCGGCAAGGTTGGTTTGTTCCCGGTGGATGAGAAGACCCTTGCCTACACCCGCGCGGCGGGCCGCCCAGCGGACGAGGCCATGACAACCGACCCCGGCGCGGAATATGAGCGCGTGGTCCATATTGATGTGAATGGCATGGAACCGCAGGTTGCTTGCCCGCATCTGCCCGAGAATGTGAAGCCCGTGAGCGAAACTTCCGGCGTTGCTGTGCATCAGGCGGTTATTGGCTCCTGCACTAACGGCCGCATAGAGGACATGCGCGAGGCCGCCGCCATCCTGAAGGGGCGCAAAGTGAGTTCCCGCGTGCGCTGCATTGTGCTTCCCGCCACTCCGGGCATTTGGAAGCAGGCACTGGACGAGGGCCTCATTGCCACCTTCATGGACGCCGGATGCGTGGTGGGGCCGCCCACCTGCGGGCCGTGCCTTGGCGGGCACATGGGCATCCTTGCTGGAGGGGAGCGCGCCATCGCCACCACTAACAGGAATTTCAAGGGCCGCATGGGCAGCTTGCAGTCCGAGGTCTTTCTCGCCAACCCCGCCGTGGCCGCCGCCAGCGCCATCGCCGGGGAAATCATCGACCCGTCGAAGCTGTAGACGGTACAGACAGGGAAACAGGTATGCACTCTACAGGAAAGGCCCACAAGGTCGGGTCGAACATTGATACGGACGCCATCATCCCCGCGCGCTTTTTGGTGACGACGGATGAGGCCGAACTTGGCGCAAACTGCATGGAAGGCCTTGAAGCGGGCTGGGTGGAGCGTGTCTCCCCCGGCGACATCATGGTCGCGGGCCCGAACTTCGGGTGCGGCTCCAGCCGCGAGCATGCCCCCATCGCCATTAAGGGCGCGGGCATTCCGGTTGTAGTGGCGCACAGCTTTGCACGCATCTTCTACCGCAACGGCTTCAACATGGGGCTGACCCTTGTCGAAATCGGCGACGACGTGGACCGCATCGCGGACGGCGACACCATCGAGGTGGACACCGACGCAGGCATCATCAAAAATACCACCACCGGCGAGGAAATCCCCTGCCGCCCGGTGCCGCCCTTTATGCAGGAACTGCTGAACGCGGGCGGCTTGGTCAATTATGTGCGTGAACGCTTGGCAGGCAAGGAGGGACGCCATGAAGCCGTATAATATCCGTTTGCTCCCCGGCGATGGCATCGGTCCGGAAATCATCGCGCAGGCGCGCCGCGTGCTGGACGCCGTGGCCGAGCGCTTTGGCCGCAGGTTTTTTGCCGAGGAGTCCCTTATCGGTGGCGCCGCCATTGACGCCACTGGCGATCCCTTGCCGCAGGCGACCATTGACGCCTGCGTTGGCGCGGACGCTGTGCTGCTTGGCGCCGTAGGCGGTCCTAAGTGGGACGACGATCCTACCATCCGCCCGGAGCGCGGCCTGCTCGGCATCCGCAAGGCCATGGGGCTGTTTGCCAATGTGCGCCCGGCCAAGCTGTTTCCGCAGCTGCGCGGCGCGTGCTACCTGCGTGAGGACATCGTGGAACGCGGCATTGACGTGATGGTGGTCCGCGAGCTGACGGGCGGCATCTATTTTGGCGAGCCGCGCGGCGAGAGCGTGGAGCATGGCGAGCGTATGGGTTACAACACCATGGTCTACCGCGAGAGCGAAATCCGCCGCATTGCCGAGGTAGCGTTCACCGCCGCGCGCACGCGCTCCGGCCGGGTGTGCAGTGTGGACAAGGCCAACGTCCTCGACGTCTCCCGCGTGTGGCGCGATGTGGTCACGGAGACCGCCAAGCACTATTCCGACGTGGAGCTGTCGCACATGTATGTGGACAATGCCGCCATGCAGCTGGTGCGCGACCCTTCGCAGTTTGACGTCATCGTCACGGGCAACCTGTTTGGCGATATCCTCTCGGACGAGGCCTCCGTGATTACCGGCTCCATCGGCATGCTGCCTTCGGCGTCCCTTGGCGCAGAAGGCCCCGGCCTGTACGAGCCTATCCACGGCTCCGCCCCGGATATTGCCGGGCAGGACAAGGCCAATCCGCTGGCGACCATTTTGTCCGTGGCCATGATGCTGCGCCTGACCCTTGGCCTGACCGAGGAGGCCGACGCCATCGAGCAGGCGGTTTCCGAGGTGCTCACCGCGGGCTACCGCACGGGCGACATTATGGAAGAGGGCAAGACCCTTGTCGGTTGTACGGAGATGGGCACCCACGTTGTTAACGCCTTCCTGCGCGCAGGGGCATAAAGGATTTTGGGGATCAGCGGGTATGGCCGCTGGTCCTCCCGCGCTGCTCCGGGCGGACGCCTTTGGGAGTCCCGGGCGTACGAAGCGGCGCGGCCGTTGACGCATGACCTGGCACGACGCCAAATATGCTGTGACGCGCTGGGCGATCCCCGGCGCATCCGGTGCAGATACCGGAGAACACCGTGACCCGGGCGGTCATGGCGCACTCTCCACATCAGGGAAGGGAGACGGCTCCCTGCACGGGTTTCGATTCGCGATGGCTGCATCGCTCTAGGGGTACATGAGCGATGCAGCGCCACTGCCCGGCGACGATCTCGCCGGGGACGCACCCGTGCTGCCGCGACATGCCGCGTTTGACGGCCTGCACGGCGAAACGATCAGGCAACTCTGAGCGACACCATTTTTCGACGCATAGAAGGGAAGGGTGACCGCGGGCCGGAGAAATTTTTCCGGCACAATTCGGGGCGCACAGCGTCCCGGGAGTTGAACACAAGCGCAAAACGGTATACCCGAAAGGTCGCCCGGCCTTTCGGGTAATCCATTTCCAAGGAAACACAACACACCTATGTCCAGAATCTCCATTCAGAACCTGTCCAAGTCCTTTGGTGGACGCGATTTGTTTGAAGCCTTCTCCCTTGAGGTCACCTCGGGGATGCGGTTGGCCGTTGTCGGCCCCAACGGCTGCGGCAAGTCCACCTTCATCAAGATTCTTGCCGGGCTGGAAGCGTCGGACACCGGCGACGTCAACCTGCCCAAGGGCGCGCAGTTCGGCTACTCCATGCAGGAGCTTGCGCCGGAGGACCTGAAGCGGCCGGTTTTGGACTTTGTGCTGGATGTACTGCCCTCGTGGCGCGAATTCTGGGACGAGTGGGAAGCCGCCACCGCCAAGGACGACAAGGCCGCGCTGGCGCGCCTTGCGCAGGAGCAGGCGCATCTGGAGCATACGTACGGCTACAACCCGGAGCATAAGGCCAAGGCCGTGCTCTCGGGCCTTGGCTTTGCCGAGGAGAAATGGGGGCAGACGCTGGAAGTCCTTTCCGGCGGCTGGCGCGAGCGCGCCAAGCTGGCCCGCATCCTTGTTGCCGGGGCGGACGTGCTGCTCCTTGACGAGCCTACCAACCATCTGGACCTTGAGGCCGTGGAGTGGCTGGAGGAATACCTGCGCGACTTTGAGGGTGCGCTTGTCTTTGTGGCGCACGACAGGGTCTTCCTCGACCGCGTGTCCACGCATGTGCTCTATCTTGGCGGCCAGCGCGCGGTGGTGCGTCCCGGCACGTTTACGCAGTTCCTCAGCTGGTATGCGGAGACGGAAGAGCAGCGCAAGCGCGAAGAACGCCGCGTGGCCGAAGAAATTGAGCGCAAAATGGATTTTGTGCGGCGCTTTCAGTACAAGGCGACCAAGGCCAGACAGGCCAACAGCATGAAGAAACAGGTCGCCAAGATGGAAAAGGAACTGGAAGGCCTGCGCCCTGCCTCAAAGAAGCAGAAGGAACTCCAATTCTCTTGGCCCACGCCCGCGCGCGGCAACAAGACGCCGCTGTCCGTGGTGGACCTCAGCATGGGCTTTGGCGATGGACCAAGCCTGTGGGAGAAGCTCTCCTTTAATATTTACGACGGCCAAAAGGTCGCCCTTGCCGGCCCCAACGGCTGCGGCAAGTCCACACTGCTCAAGTGCATCATGGGCGAACTGCCGCCGCGCGGCGGCAGTGTGGAGATTGGCTCCAACATGGTGGTGGGCTACTACAGCCAGCATCAGGCCGATACCCTCGACCTCGACAAGCCCGCCCTTGCCGAAATCCGCCGCCTGTCCGACCCCCGCACCACGGAGGAGGAACTGCGCAGCGTGCTGGGCCTCTTCCTGCTGGGCGAGGAGTACTGGGAGCGCAAAGTTCGCGAGCTGTCCGGCGGCGAGAAGAACCGCCTCATCCTCGCGACGCTGTTCCTCAAGCGCGCGAATCTGCTCATCCTTGACGAACCCACCAACCACTTGGACCTTGAAAGCCGCGACGCACTCATGGAAGCGCTGAAGGACTTCCCCGGTACCATCCTGATGGTGGCGCACGATAGGCATCTGCTGTCCGAGGTGGCGGAGCAGGTGTGGTGGCTGCGCTCCGAGGGCGTGGAGGTGTTCCTTGACGGCTACACGGGCTACGACCGCGCCCGAAAGGCCGAAGCCAAGGGCGAAACCGGCGACGAGGCCGCGCCCGGCGAGGAGGAAAAGCCCCTCAGCCGCGCCGAGGCCAAAGCCATGAAGCGCAAGCAGGCCGAGGCGCGCAACGCCATCTACCGGATTCTGAGGCCCAAGCAGGACGAGTATGCGGCCATGGAGGCCGAGTTTGAGACCCTGCTGGAAGAGCAGGGCGAGGTGGAGCAGATGCTGGCCGACCCGGACGTCTACGCCGATGTGGCGCGCTCCACGGAGCTGATGAAGCGCTTTAAGGAGCTTCAGGACGTGTCCGAGCGCAAGCTGGAGGCGCTGGAAGCGCTGGAAGCGGAAATCGCCAAGCTGGAGGCCGAGCGCGAGGCGCTGAGCGGTGCTTGATTTTCGGGAAGTTACGTCCTAACCTCACCTGTTCATTTAACCAACTTTTAGCGGAGCGATTGGATGCCAGACGCCGTAGACGTTGTTGCCGGAATCCTCTGGCGCGATGGTCAGTTCCTCGCCGTGGAGCGCCCGGAGGGCAAGCCGCAGGCTGGCTACTGGGAATTCCCCGGCGGCAAGGTGGAGCCGGGTGAAACGCCGCAGGCCGCCCTTGTGCGCGAATTGCAGGAGGAGCTGGGGCTCACGCCCACAGCGTTCACCTTCTGGCAGGAAAAGACCCACGCCTACGAGCACATCCGTGTGCGGCTCCTCTTTTTCCATGTTACGGCCTTCACCGGCGACATTGTCGCCAATGAGGGGCACCGCTGGCAGTGGCTCACGCCCGGAGCCACAAACGGCGCGCCCTTTCTGGAGGCGGATACGGAAATTGTGGCCGAACTGGCGGACAATTGCCCAAGGAGCAGGACGTGCGCATAAGGGACCTTATCGCCCGTGGCGAACAATTCCTCTCGCTGGAATTCTTCCCCCCAAAGGACGAGAGCGCGTGGCCGTCGTTTTTCCAGACGGTGGACCGCCTCAAAGCCGTGCATCCGCTGTTTGTGTCCGTAACCTACGGCGCTGGCGGCGGCACGCAGCACAATACCCTTGAAATCGTCCGGCGGATGAAACGGGACCATGGGCTGGAGCCCATGGCGCACCTGACCTGCGTTGGCGCGGACGAGGAGCGCATTGGCGCGTTTTTGTCCGAGCTGCAGGCCGCAGGCGTGGACAATGTGCTGGCCCTGCGCGGCGACCCGCCGCACGGCATGGAGACATTTACGCCCGATAACGAGGCCTTTGCCCATGCCTCGGACCTTGTCACCTTCATCCGTGGCCGGTGCCCGGAGATGGGCGTGGCCGTGGCGGGCTACCCTGAAGGCCACCCCGAGTGCATGACCTTCCGTGAGGACTACGGCTACCTGAAACACAAGGTGGACGCGGGCGCGGACTTCATCATGACGCAGCTGTTCTTCGACAACAGGCTGTACTGGAATTTTGTGGACCTTATGCGGGATATGGGCGTTGATAAGCCTATTATCCCGGGCGTACTGCCAATCATGAGCCTGCAGTCCGTCAAGCGCATTCTTGGTTTTTGCGGCGCCAGCATCCCCGGCAAGTTTTTGCTGGAGCTTGAGGCCGCGGACGCCGAAGGCGGACCCAAGGCGGCGTACGAAGTCGGAATGCGCTGGGCGCGCCAGCAGGTGCGCGAGCTGCTTGATGGCGGCGCACCGGGCGTCCATCTGTATACGTTGAACAAGGCTGAAGCCGTTCTGGATATTGTTGACTCACTGGGCAGTGTGCCGCGCGCATCTGCCTGAACATGATTTCCCGCCGGAATCGCAACACCGGCGGAAGGAGAGTATTCGCAATGGAGAGGGATTCTTTTGTCGTAGCGGTCGTCGGAGCAACAGGAGCCGTTGGGCGCGAGATGCTCAAGACGCTGAAGGCGCGCAACTTCCCCGCGTGTGAGATTATTCCGCTGGCATCCAGCCGCTCCGCCGGTACCAAGGTGCCCTACGGCGACGACGAGCTTGTTGTGCGTGAGCTGGGCGAGCATTCTTTTGAGGGCGTGGACATCGCGCTCTTTTCCGCCGGTGGTTCCGTGTCCGAGGAGTACGCCCCCATCGCCGCCCGTTCCGGCTGCGTGGTGGTGGACAACTCCAGCGCATGGCGCATGGATGAGGAGACCCCGCTGGTCGTGCCCGAAGTGAACCCGCATGACCTCGACTGGCACACTGGCATCATCGCCAACCCCAATTGCTCCACCATCCAGATGGTGGTTGTGCTCAAGCCCATTCACGACGCCGCCACCATCCGCCGCGTTGTGGTCTCCACCTATCAGGCGGTGTCCGGCGCCGGGCAGAAGGCCATGGACGAGCTCACCGATCAGGTGAAAAAGATGTACAACTTCGACATGGAATCCATTGATCCGAAGTACTTCCAGTACCGCATCGCCTTCAACTGCCTGCCGCATATCGATCGCTTCCTTGAGAACGACTACACCAAGGAAGAGATGAAAATGGTGCACGAGACGCGCAAAATCCTCGGCGACGACAGCATTGGCGTGTCCCCCACGGCGGTGCGCGTGCCCGTGTACATCGGCCACAGCGAGTCCGTGAATATTGAAACCGTGGACAAGCTGTCCGCCCGTGACTGCCGCGCGCTGCTCTCGCAGGCTCCCGGCATCACCGTGCAGGACAACCCCGAGGAAAATATCTACCCCATGGCTATTGAGGCCGTTGACGAGGACGCAACCTTTGTTGGCCGCATCCGCGACGACGAAACCATCGCCAATGGTTTGAACATGTGGATCGTTGCGGACAACCTGCGCAAGGGCGCGGCCCTGAACGCCGTGCAGATTGCCGAGACGCTCGTGGAGCGCGAACTCGTCCGCGTGCCCTAAGTAGTACAAGAGAAGGAGAGGGACATGATTCCCGTGTTGGATTCCGATGATTACCTGAAGAAGATGCTGTCCGTACGACGCCCCGGCGCCGAAGACGTACGGGCGTTCTACGAGCACCGCCTCGGCGCCATTTGTACGGATCCAAAGCTCATGCTGATGCCGTGGGACGACCACCTCGTCCACCGCGGCGACGGCGTCTTCGAAACGCTGAAGTTCCTTGACCGCAAGATGTATCAGGTGGACCCGCACATCAAGCGCATGCAGCGCTCGGCGGAATCCATCAAGCTGACGCCACCCTGTACGTGGGAGCGCCTGCGCGAGATCATCTTTGAGGTCGCCAAGGCCTCCGGCGAGGACGACGGCCTTGTCCGCGTCCTGCTTGGCCGCGGCCCCGGCGGCTTCGGCATTGATGTTCGGGAATGTCCCATCCCCAGCTTGTACGTGGTGGCCTACCGCTTCCAGCCCAAGCCGTCCGAGTGGTACGAAAAGGGCGCAACCGCCTTTAGGACAAGCTATCCGGCCAAGCAGGGGTGGATTGCCACCATTAAGTCCGTGGACTACCTGCCCAATACCCTCATGAAGCACGAGGCCACGGAAAAGGGCTACGATTACCCCATCTGCTTCGACGAGCACGACTTCCTTGCGGAAGGTGCCACGGAGAATATGTGCATTGTGGACCAGTCCGGCACCATCATTGTGCCGGAGTTTGAACGCGCGCTGCCCGGAACAACGCTGTTCCGCGCCCTTGATTTGCTTCAGGGCGAAATTCCTGTGCAGATTCGCAAGATTCAGGAAAACGAACTGTACATGGCGCGGGAGATTCTGGTCCTTGGCACCACGGGCGATTGTCTGAGCATTGTTCGCTATAACGGCAAACCCATTCAGGACGTGCGCCCCGGCCCGGTTTCGCAGAAGCTGCGTGAACTGCTCCTGAACGACATGAAGGAAAACGGCGAGGCCTTTTAGGCCTGCATCCGCGCCGCGCCATGCGGCGAAAGCACAGCATACGACCAACGACGCGCCGGAGCGGGAGACCGCTCCGGCGTCATCGTCCAAAGGCCGCGAGGGCGGCGCAGGAATTCGACCACCATGCAGCATCAGATGACCATCCTCCAGCTGGACCTTGGCCGCGAATGGCGCGGCGGCCAGCGGCAGGTTCTCTACCTTGGACGGCACCTTGCCGCCTCGCGCGAGTATCGCCCCGTGATAGCCGCGCCGGACGGCAGTCCGCTCCTCGATTGCGCCCGAGAGGAGGGCATCCAGACCGTTCCGCTGCCGTCCCGGTTCGAGTGGCATCCGGCCACGCTGTTGTTCCTGCGGACGCTCATTCGCCGCGAGCGCGTGGACTGTTTGCACACGCACTGCGCGCGCAGTGCCTCCCTTGGCGCGACCCTCAAGGTGTTGTGCGGCGGTGGGCCTCTACTTGTGCACTCACGCCGTGTGTCCTACCGCTTGGGGCGCGGGTGGAGCCGGAAAAAGTACGCCATTGGCGACGCCGTGGTCGGTGTGAGCGCGGAGATTGCCCAGTCCCTGCGTGACTCTGGGCTGCGGTCAGAGGCGGTTTCCGTCATCCACAGCGGCATTGACCCCACGCGCTACGGCGCGCGCAAGGAACGCCCGGATGGTCCCTTGCGTATTGGCCTTATCGGCGCGCTGACGCCCCAGAAAGGGCACACTGTGTTTTTGGACGCGCTGGCGGATCTTGCCGGGCGCAGTGGTGTGCCGGAGTGGGAAGGCATCATTGTTGGCGACGGTCCGCTTCGCGGCGAGCTTGAAGAGCGCGCCGCGCACCTTGGCCTTCGTAAGCAGGTGCACTTTGCGGGCTACCGCGAGAGCCGTGAGATGCTTCCGGGCTTTGATATTTTGGCCGTGCCCAGCGTAGATGGCGAAGGCTCCAGCGGCGTTATCAAGGAAGGCTGGGCCTGCGGCGTGCCCGTGGTCACATCCGACCTGCCGTCCAATCTGGAGCTGGTGCAGGACGGCGAGAACGGCCGCGCCTTTTCCTCCGGCAATGGAGCGGCGCTGGCGGATGCGCTGGCCAGCATGGCCGCGGACCTGCAGGGCGGCGGCGAAGCCTGCGCCGCGCTTGTGCGCGGCGGCTCCAAACGGCTGGAGTTCTTTACGGATGAAGCCATGGCCAAGGCGTATATGGCGCTGTACGCCGTACTCAATGGCGATGGGCGCGCGTGTGGCGCGGTGTAGACAGCCGCCGCACCAATGACATTTCCCCAAACGGCCAGCGGCCCCGGAGTCCTTGGACTTCGGGGCCGCTGGCCGTTTGGGGTGAAGGGGCAGGGCCGCGCCGCCCCGCGCGCGGGTCACTTTTCGTGGGACCAGCCCGCAAGGCAGTGCGCCCCGGCGAGTACGCTCTGGACGTGCAGGGCGGCGTCTTCTTTGGCTTTGGCCTCCACCATGAGGTCGGCGTCAAAGGTGAGCGTGGAGCACAAGTCCATGATGTCGGCATCCTCGATGGTGTCCGCGTGTTTGCCTGTTCGCGCGCCAAGCATCTGCGACGAGAGGTGGACCTTGGGGCGGCCATGCTCCGGGGAGTGCGCCCACAGGGCGGCGGCGCGGCCCAGCAGTGCGGGCAGGTCGTCGCAGGGCAAGAGCCGGTGGTGGAAGATATCGAAGACGGGCGGCGTACCCGTGCGTTCACAGAGTTGAACAATGGCGTCGAAGGCGTAGGTCTTTTCGTCGTTTTCCAGCACCAGTCTGCGGCGCAGATGCTGAGGCAGAGCAAGGATGGCGTCGCCCATGCGCGTCAGGGACGCTTCTGGTTCGCCGTAGGCCGCCCCGCCATGCAGAATGACCTTGTGGCTGGGGTCAAGGCCCATCAGGTCCAGCACGCGGCAGGAGTAGGCCAGTTCGGCCTGCGCGCTGGTTCGCACGTCCTCGCGCGGGGAGTTGAGCACGGCATATTGGCCGGGATGCATGGAAAAGCGAAAGCCCTTGGCGGCGTACTCCGCGCCGATGGCGGCAAGCAGCGGGGCGAGGGGCGTTTCCCAGTCGAACTCCGGGTTGCCGAGGACGGCGGGGTGCGAGGCAAAGGGCACAAGGCTTTGCCCAAGGCGCAGCATGCGAAAGCCGCGCGGCTCCATCCATTCTAGGATGGCGCGCATCTCGCGGATGTTGCGCTCTGCGGCGTCCAGCAGGCGCTGCGGGGAAAGGCTGGAAAGACGGAAGGTGCGGTTGGTGGACAGGCCGAGCCCGCGTGTGACGCAGGCCCAGCCGATGCGGTGAATCATATTGGGAATGTCCTACTGCTTGGACTGGTAGGTGTCCTCGACCTTTTGCATGGCGTCCAGCTTCCAGTGGGAGTGCGGATCGTCCGCGCCGCAGACGAACTTCCAAACGTCCTGCACTTTTTTGGTTTCGCTGTCTGCGCCCTCGCGCAGGGTGACGTCGAAAAGGACCGTCGCCTCCTGCGTGACGCCGTCGTTGCGGCGTTCTACGAGGCTGGCGTTCACCAGCAGCAGTTCCGCACGGGGCGGGCGGGTTTCCTCCTCGGCGCGGCGGAGGAACTCCTCATGCGCGCGGGGGGTGGTAAAGTGGACAAGGTCGTCAAGGTCGCGCGCGTCCCACGATTCGCGGATGCGGGCATAGGCCATCTTGGCCCCGGAGAGGAATTCCTTGGGGTCGAAATCGCCGCGCAGGGCTTGCGCGCGGTTTTCCGGCTCTTCGTCTTCGTCCGGTTCGTCGCGGAGCATGTCCCACGCGCGTTCGGCGCGCTTGTAGGCATCCGTGGCACGGCGCTTCATTGCTTCATCCTGTGCGGAGTCGTCACCGTCGTGCTTCTTCGCGGCCAGAAAGCGCAAAAGCAAAAAGATGCAGATGATGATAAGAAGAATGTCGAGAGGTGTCAGCAGCATGGACGGTCCTTGGACGGTTGGGATGTATTAAAGGAGGCCAAGGTTCTTGAGCAGTTTCAAGAACAGTTCGCGGTCGATGGGTTTGGGGACGTATGACGTTGCCCCGCCTCGATAATAGGCTTCCACCACATTCTGCGGGTCGTCAAGGGCGGTGGTCATGACGATGCGTGCTTCATTGGCTTGACTGATGCCGTGCTCGTGTTCCAGTTTACGGATGGCTTTCAGCGCCTCCTGCCCGTCCATCTCTGGCATCATGATGTCCAGACAGATGAGGACGTAGGGGGCGTCATCGGCAAGGGCCTGGCGGACGGCGTCTATGGCTTCCTTGCCATTTACCACCGTGTCCACACTACCGTATGGTTCCAAAATGCGTTCCAGCAGTTTGCTGCTGGTAAAGTCATCTTCAACGATGAGCACTCGCACGGTGAACTCCAACTGAGGTTTAAATCATGCACAGCGATTGTTTTACCGGATTATGCCATGCAAGGCGCAGGAAGTACAATGGGCAATTTTCCCAGAGGCGTCAGGTAGGCATTTTCCTGTCTGGGAGAAGCGCGGGGGCCCCGGGCGGGTTGGGGGCAGCACATGGCGCGCATTGACACCGAGGCGCGGGTGCGTACCCAGTGTTTTCTTGGCGCGTGCCTCGCCGGTGGCGCGGCCGGAGTCATGGGGGTGGCCTATGGCGACGTGTCGCAAGGGTACTTTGTATCGGGAGTGCTCGGGGCGTTTTTCGTTTTGCTTGCAGGGCATGGTGGCGGATTTGCCGGTATGCTGGTGTCCGGCGCGTGGACTTGGATGCGCCACAAGCAGGTTCCGGACTACGCAACCGACGGCGTGATGCTGTTTGGCGCGTTTGGCGCGTTTTTGGGCATCGTTGGCGGGTTGGTGGCCGGACAGTGGTCCGAACTGCGTCTGTGGGCGTCCTGCGGGGCGCTTGGGGGCGGCGTGCTGGCCGGGTTGTCCGGTGGTGTGGCGGATATGATGTTTTGGCTGCTGGTTGTGGAGCGGCTGCCTGCCGCGCGTGCCGGGAGGCCCCAGCGGCGGCTGCTTGGCAGCCAGCGCATGGATCCTGGCGCAGTGCCGCCACCAGCGCAGGATGATGACGACACCTCTTCATAATGCCGAGAAGGGCGACGCCCTTCTCCTTTGAGAATGTGTAGACCCCGCAAGCCATGAGGCTTGCGGGGTCTCTTTTGGGGGGCTGTGGGCGTCAGTCGCGGGCGAGTGGGAGCCCGCGGTGGGAGACGCGTACGGAACTATTTCCAGCCGTGCATGTAGGTCCAGAACACAGCGCCGAGCTCAATGCCCTTTTGCTTGCCCTTGTCCGGGCCGTCGGGGGCGGGCATGGTCTTGTCGCCTTCGGTCAGTGCGGCAAAGCCCCACCAGCCTTCCTGCGGGCAGACAAAGGAGAAGACGCCGTTTTCATCAGCCATGGTGACGGCGGTTTCGTGGTAGTCGGTGGGGTTCTCAAAGCGGCCCTTGTTGTAGAGCTCTACCTCGACGGTGGCGCCGGGGACGGGCTTGCCGTCACGCAGGACGCGGCCGGTGAAGATGCCACCGGCGTAGTTGCCGAAGGGGCGGGTCAGGGGCACGATTTCGGTCTTGAGGCCGATGGGGGCGTCCCAGCCCTCGTCGCCGCCGTAGGCGGGCACGCTGACCTTGGTGTAGTGGATGATGAAGCAGTCTTCAGCGGGCTCCCAGTAGGGCTTGGGCTCCATGAAGAAGGAGTACACGCCGGGGCGCTTGAAGGTGTAGTCCGCCTTCCATGCAGTGTGGTCCATCACGCTGGTTTTGTGCAGGGTCCCGCTCAGGTCCGTAACGGTTCCGCCGAAGGCGACGCCGAACCGTGCGGGCTTGACCAGCTCCATGCCTTGTCCCGCAAAGGGGTGGGAGAAGGAACACGTTACGCCGATGGTCTTCTGATGCATGGTGGCGTCCGGCTGGGACGGGATAACCATGCCGAAGTGCGCAAAGGCCGTTCCGCACAGGCACAGAGTGAGGGCAAGAGCCGTTACAACACGAGAAACATACCGAAACATATCGCCTCCTTGAATGTGAAACCGTTTCGCACTGCATACGATAATTTAAATTGTATGTAAATGGTGGCTCAAAATTAATAGCGGTATGAACGATATGCTGAAATCCTACGCCGGAGTAGGAGAATCACGCATCGGGGTGAGAAATGGATGCGAGAGATATAGGTGGGGCGCTTAAAAAAAGTTGCGGGGCAGAGGCAAGGGTGAGGCAAGCAGCAGGGGATGGAAGGTGGCAGGACACCTCGATGTACAAGCGCACAAGAGCCGCGCGCCGCAAGGAAATGGAGAGCGTTTGTGACGCACTCTGTGGTGTGTGGTTTATAGACGAGGGGTGGTGCAAGGAGGCACTACGGGGGAGAGTGAGGCAACGGTCCAAGCTGATGGCTTTTTTTATTGGATGGAGCAAAAAAAGGGAAAAAGGGGGGGCGCATCGCTGTAGGGCGCTGTGGGGGAAGGCATTTTGGCTGAAGAGAGAGCAGACTGATGAGGCGGCATTTGCAGTGAAATGGCCTCGGGGAACATGCGGCGGTGAGCGCGTGCCGCATAAACGAGAAATGCGCCAATCCTTTCGGATTGGCGCATTTTAGGGAAACCAGGCACCCAGAAACAACCGTTGCCGCTGCTCCCTTTCGGGCCTGACGGAGTTGGCGGCGTCCCTGCCGCCCGGTTTCCCTCGCGGACTGGCTTTATTGCTGATTTGTGCGGTACTGTCAAGGGATGATTTGTGAGAGAGTGGCGAAAGAGCGGCGCTTGGCAGGGCGCGCAGTGGTGCGGCCACCACGCGGCGCGGGCATAGCACGGGCAGGAGCAGTCAAGTGACACGGGCAAGTCAGCAAAAGCTCTCCGGATGGAGAGTGGTGTGCGTTATTCTCATGGCGGCGGGGGGGCTTCTCGGCGCGATAGAAATTGGACTGCGCCTTGGCGGGTATGGAGATTCGCGCCTTCGTGCGCAGTTTCCGCAGACGCACGAGCACGTGCGTGAGTTGCAGTGCATCTACGCCGACCTTGGCGCGCGGGCCGTGCGCGAGGCCGGGACAGTGCTGTATCGCTATAAGCCCGTCACCACGGCGCTGTACTCCATCAACAGCCTCGGCATTCGCGCGCAGGACGTGCCGCCTTCCAGGCCGCCGTGCGCCTTTCGTGTGATGGTCATGGGCGGGTCCACAGTGTGGGGGCCGCGTGTGGCAGACAACGCCACCATCCCCCAGCGGCTTGAAGCCCGCCTTCGCGCCGCGCTTTCCGCGCACCATGTGGAGGTCTACAACTGCGGCGTGGAGGGATTTTTCTTTCAGCAGGAGGTCGCCCTTGCGCAGCGCCTTGCGGACCGCATTCAGCCGAATCTGGTCATCTTTTACCACGGGGCCAACGACGTGCGCTCGGCTTTCCTGTACGGATACCAGCGCCTCACACCATTTGAGGAAGACTCCGAGACCTATTTTGCCCGCGGGCGTCAGCGCGGCATGACCAGCCGGGTGTGGGGTGTCATTATGGCTAGCCGCCTCGCGCGCCTTGCCCGTGATGTCAGGCGCAGCATCATGCAGTGGGTTGGGCCCGCAAAAGGCGCCACCTCGTTTGCACGGCCTCCGCGGACCATGCTCAGCCACCGGCAGAAGCAGCAGCGGCGCAACGAGCTCGTAGCCGGTTACGCGAGCGATAAGGCCGCCGTGGAAGCCTTTTTCGCCAAGCGCGGCGTGCCCGTGCTCTTTCTGCTCCAGCCACGGCTTGCCACCAAGGGCACCAAGACAGACCTTGAGCGCGGGTACGAACAAGACTTCGAGACCGCCAATCCCGGCTTTGCCGATTTTGTGGCCGCCACCTACAGTGCGCTTCAGGGTCGATTGCCAGACGTCGTGGACCTCTCAGGCATTTTCGACGCCGAGGAGGGCGAGATTTATTGGGATGTGGTGCACGTGAACCCCAAAGGGAATGATATCGCCGCGGAAGCGATTTTTCACGTATTGGAGGACAAGGGGTTGCTTGCGCATCGGCGGCGCAAGGGCGCCACGCGGTAAGGCACGGGGGATTGGGCACATCCGGCCCGTTCGCAGGCAATAAAAAAGCCCCGGCAGAAGCCGGGGCTGTATATTCGCTGGCGGAGAGGAGAGGATTTGAACCTCCGGTACCTTTCGGTACACACGCTTTCCAGGCGTGCTCCTTAAGCCGGACTCGGACACCTCTCCGCGTCGAGAGAGGCATACTTAAAGAAAACAGCGGCGCTTGGCAAGGGAAAAGTGACAAAAAGTCCACATTCACCGTGAAATTGTGGCAGGAGGGGCGCGCCGCGAGCGGGGCAGGGAGGCTGTGCATGCTGTAGGGGGGAGGAAAGGGGAAAAGGCATGCTCCGCAGGCTCAAGGGGCGTGGGCAGATTGTAATCCAAAACTGAACACTTGGCAGGAAGCCGCCTTCTCAGACTTGAACAAATAAAAAAGCCCATGCTAGCTGCTGGTTACCAGACCAAAACTCCACAAGGGAGCGCAACTGCATGGGCAAAAAACACCTTACGTTAGAGAAGCGCGAAATACTAGCCCGATTACTTTCTGAGGGCATGAGCATCCGAAAGATCGCCCATATTCTTGGCTTTAGCCCCTCAGCGATTAGTCAGGAAGTACGGAGAAACAGCTTGAAGGATGGGCGATATGTTCCAAAGTCGGCGCAGGAAAAAGCGCGGATACGTAGGCTTCGAGCCAACAGAGACCGCCAGCCTGTAGATACGGCTTTGTATGCGTATATTAAGGAAAAACTCAGCTTCTGCTGGTCTCCAGAACAGATCGTTGGCCGTTTGAGAAAAGATTTCCCGACTGCTCATCGAATGCGAATCAGCTTTAAAACGATCTACAATAAGATTTGTCCAGCAAAGGGTGCGCCTCGAACAGATTTTGTCCACTACAAGCAATACCTTCGGCGGAAGCATGCACGCACAAGAAGTTTTAGACATGGCAAGAGCCGAAGCGCTGCAGAGGTGAATCGCACCTTGCCTTCCATTGAACAGCGTCCATCAGTAGTCGATGAAAGAGCTCGGTTCGGTGACTGGGAAGGCGACCTAATATCAGGAAAAAGAGGAACAGGTTTCATTGCCACGTTTGTAGAACGTCTTACCGGCCTTACTTTAGCGTATCGATGCAAGGACAAGTCAAAGGCTACAGTATCCCATGCTATGGAATGTTTTATGAAGGATGTTCCAGGTGACTTGAGACGGACTATGACCCTTGACAGAGGTACGGAGTTCTTTGGCTATGAAGCCCTACAGTTGAAATACGAGACTAAATTCTATTTCTGTCACCCGCAGTGTCCACAAGAACGTGGCCTGAATGAGAATACAAACGGATTACTTCGGCAGTTCTTCCCTCGCAAAATGGATTTCAGAAAAATAAGCGAATTTGAATTAAAACATAAACTCCGACTGCTTGCAGACAGGCCGCGCAAGAAGTTTGGGTATAGCTCGACAATTGAAAAACTGCAGCAGCTTGGGCTTGAGGGCTGTGTTCAGTTTTGAATTGCAATTCACCGTGCCCCCTTGAGAATCCCATTTGCGCACATGCCGGTTGCCTTTGAATGGGTCGGCCGTCACCCCTGACGGCTCTCGTCCGTGTGGATGGGAGCGATTTTATTGGGGGGGGGGATTGGTGGTTCGGCCCAAGCGGTGAGAATCCCCGTTTGGGGTGGTTGCAAGAAAAGACAGAAGGCAAAAGACCCCGCCCACCCCCTTATTTTCAGGAGCGGCTTCCGCTCCTGAAAATCCTAAGGATTGTTAAGGAAATTATTTCCTTAACCAGCTCTGCTATCTTGATCTCTAAGGCCCTTCGTCCTTTCAGGTCGAATGACCTAAGAGCTCAAGTCGCTGGAGGCATCTTTTCTCACTTCTCGTCTTAACCCAATTCACAGGCACGAAAAAAGGCTCTCGATAGAATCGAGAGCCTTTTGATGACGATCTGGCGGAGAGGAGAGGATTTGAACCTCCGGTACCTTTCGGTACACACGCTTTCCAGGCGTGCTCCTTAAGCCGGACTCGGACACCTCTCCGCGTCGGGAAAGACTTCTAAGGAAAAGGGGAGCGCTTTGCAACCCCTTTTCCGGGATTTTTTAAAAAAAGTTGAAAGCCGGGGGCTTAGTCGGTCTTGGACGATGTGTCATCCTTGGCGGATTGGTCCTTCTTCTTGGGCTGCCAACTGCAGCTGTCCGAAGCGGGGCCTCAACCGTGAATGCCGAGTTTGGGCAAAATCACTTTGTTGAGGACAACGAAGACTCCCACGATGAGGAGCAGGGTCCAGAGTGCGTCCATAGGTCCTCCGTCTGTTTTGGGGCGGCGCGGTATCGCGCCGCGCTTTCACAGACTGTATATCCTCCTGATGGCGCGTCAATCCCCCCGGGAGTCAATACCGTCCTTTACTGGGCGTAGAAGGCCTTGATGGCGTCGCAGACGGTGCGTACGTCGTCATGATCCATACCCGGGAAAATGGGCAGGCTGAGGATTTCTCCGGCCATCTTTTCGGTAAGGGCGAGGTCGTCCGTGCGGCAGGTGGCTGTCCCGTCCACGAACAGCTTCTGCTTGTGTCCGGGGATGGGGTAGTGAATGCCGGTGCCTATTTCGCGCTCGCGCAGATACTGGATGAGCTCTTCGCGGCGGGGGGCGCGGATGACGTAAAGGTGATAGACGTGCGTGCAGCCTTCGCGCTCGTGCGGGGTGGTGACGGGCGTTCCGGCAAGCTGCGTATCGTAAATGGCGGCGATGTCGCGGCGCTGGGCGTTCTCGGTGGCGAGCCTGCCAAGGCGGATGCGCAGAAAGGCGGCCTGCATTTCATCCATGCGGCTGTTGCTGCCTGCCGTGACGCTCTCGTAGCGGCTGGCTTCGCCGTATTGCTTGAGCAGACGGATGCGCTGGTCCAGTTCGGCGTCGGCGCAGCAGATGGCGCCGCCGTCGCCAAGGGCGCCGAGATTCTTGGTGGGATAGAAGGAAAATGCCGCGGCATCGCCGATTTGTCCGGCGAGGCGGTCCTTGTAGGTGGCGCCGTGGGACTGCGCGCAGTCCTCCAGCAGGGCGACGCCGTTGGCGCGGCAGATTTCCGCGATGGGGTCCATGTCGCAGGACTGGCCGTACAGATGCACGGCCATGACGGCCTTGGTCTTTTGGGACAGCATGCGCTGTACGCTGGCGGGGGCGAGGGTGTATGTGGCCTCGTCGACCTCGGCGAAGACGGGGACGCCTCCTACGGCGAGGACGGCGTGGTAGCAGGGCAGCGCCGTATGCGCAGGCAGGATGACCTCGTCGCCGTGGCCAACGCCAAGGGCGCGCAGGGCGAGGACGAGGGCGTCCGTGCCGTTGCCAACGGTGATGGCGTGGTCGCGGCCCAGCCAGTGGGCGAGTTCATTTTCAAAGGCGTCCACCTCCGGTCCCATGAGGTACCAGCCGCGTCCCATGACGCGTTCGAAGGCTTCGCGCAGGTCGTTTTCAAAGGGCGCGGTTTGCGCCTTGAGGCTATTGAACGGGATTCCCATTGCTTTAACTCCGCTATGGCGGTTGTGGTTATGGTCTGGGGTCTGTGTACCTGCGCGGACGGGCTTTGGCAAATGGGGTAAGCGTTGTGGGCCGAGAGGACGGAAGTGATGAAAAAGGCGGTTGAGGAGGGGGAACGAAAAAGGGGAGACCTGACGGCCTCCCCCGAGATATGCGGCGCATGTGCGCGGCGGCGACGGACGGGCTAGATGCCCATCACGTTGTAGCCAGCATCAACATACATCACTTCGCCCGTCGTGCCGGAGCCAAGGTCCGAGGCAAGATACAGGGCGGCGCGGCCCACGTCTTCCTGCGTGACATTGCGGCCGAGGGGGGCGCGCTCCTCAATGTGCGAGAGGATGGACTTGAAGCCCGAGATGCCGGACGAGGCCAGCGTCTTGATGGGCCCGGCGCTGATGGCGTTGACACGCACACCCTTTTTGCCGAGGTCCGAGGCGAGGTAGCGGACGCTGGATTCCAGCGCGGCTTTGGCAACACCCATGACGTTGTAGTTGGTGATGACCTTTTGGGAGCCGTGATAGGTCATGGTCAGCACGGAGCCGTTTTCGCTGAGCATGTCCTCAAAGGCATGACAGACGGCAACGAGGGAGTAGGCCGAAACGTCGAGCGCCAGCTTAAAGCCGTCGCGCGAGGTGTCGATAAAGCGTCCCTTCAGGTCGTTGCGGTCGGCGTAGGCGACGGAATGGACGATGATGTCCACATCCCCCCACTGCTCACGAACGTAGTCCGCAGCGCTTGCCACGGCGGCGTCGTCAGAGAGGTCCGCCTTGATGATGAACTCGCCGCCGAGTTCTTCGTTGATGGGTTCTATGCGTTTTTGAACGGCGTCGGATGCGTAGCTGAATGCCAGCCGGGCACCCTGCGCCTTAAATTCCTTGGCCACGGCGTAAGCGATGCTTCGCTGGTTGGCCACGCCGAAGATGAGAGCCTTTTTCCCTTCAAGCAGCATGTGGTTCCTCCTTTTACGGCACCGAACATAAACGTGGCCGCCCGGATAAGCAACCGGGCGGCCATGGGAAACTGCAATTCTTTACGCTATGTGCGTGGCGGCGGCAAGAACCTTTGGGGCGGGAAGGCCCCTTTTGACGCCGCTGCAAGGGGTGCGGGGCGTGCTAGGCAAGAGCGGGCTCCTGCCGCGCAGCGATGAATTCTGCCTTGAGGGTGTCCATCAGTTCGCGCACGGAGATAATTTCCTTGATGCGGTGAACGTTGGCACCGGCAAAGGCGAAGCCGTGTTTCAGCTTGCCCTTCTTGGCATTGGCGAGGGCCACGGCAATGCAGTAGGGGCTTTTGGTATAGTCGCAGGTCTTGATGCAGTGGAAGGGGCATTTAAAGGGCTTGCGCTTGCCGTTTTCCACATCATCGATGAACGGGCTGCGAATGGCGCGGCCGGGCATGCCCACCGGACTTTTGATGATTTTGATGTCATCCTTTGTGGCGTCCACGTAGGCCTGCTTGAAGGCGTGGTCAGCGTCGCACTCGTGGGTGGCGACAAAACGGGTGCCCATTTGCACTCCCGAGGCGCCGCGGTCCAGCATGGCGCTGATGTCCGCGCCGGTATACACGCCGCCTGCGGCGATGATCGGAATGTGCGCGCCGTGTTCTTCCTCAAAGGGTTTGACCGCGTCCACAACATCATCAACAAGATTTTCAACGCGGAACTCGGGGTTGTCGAGGTCTTCCGCCTTGAAACCCAGGTGGCCGCCAGCCTTGGGGCCTTCCACAACAAAGCCGTCGGGCAGGTAGTCGAACTTGGCGAGCCATTTTTTGCAGATGACTTTGGCCGCACGCCCGGAGCTGACAATGGGCACAAGGCGGGTTTTGGTCTCATCCGAGAGATATTTGGGCAGGTCAAGAGGCAGTCCGGCACCGGAGAAGATGACGTCCGCACCTTCCTTGATGGAGGTCTTGACCATGTCGGCGAAGTTGGTGAGGGCAACCATGACGTTGACGCCGATGATGCCGTCCGTCTTTTCGCGGGCGGTGCGGATTTCGCGCGCGAGGGCGCGGCGGTTTGCCTCGTCGGGGTTTTGGGCCAGGTCCGGTTCGTTTTGGCCGATCATGGCCGCAGCGATAACGCCAACGCCGCCCTGATTAGCCACTGCCGAAGCAAGACCGGACAACGAAATGCCAACGCCCATGCCACCTTGGACAATGGGGATACGCGCCACAAGGTCGCCGATGTGCAGCTCCGGCATTTTGATGTCCGGGAATTTGATCTCCGGCATCTTCATTTCAGGAACCTTGAACTCGGGCATGCGCAGTTCGGAGATTTTCATGGAACTCCTTCCAGAATTTGTATTGACTAAATTGCTTGCGCAACCATCACGGTGTGAAATTAAGTGCGCGCAATGGATGTGCACCGCCGTTATGTACCCCAGCGGCGCAGATGTCAAGGAATGGCGCAGTGGTGGTGGGCGTGGAGGGAGGACGGTAGAGGAGAAAAAGGCGGGGAATGCCGCAGAGATAAAAGGCCCGCAGCGGGGCTGCGGGCCTTTGGAGACTGTGGGCGCGGACGCGGGGCGTGCGCCTAGTGCGGCGGCTAGACTGTGGTAAACGGCTTGCCGGTGAGGTGCTGGTAGGCCTCGGCGTACTTGGCGCCGGTCTTTTCGATGACCTCGCTTGTCAGTGTGGGCGGCGGCGGAGTCTTGTCCCAGTCCTGCTTGGAGAGCCAGTCGCGCAGGTACTGCTTGTCAAAGCTGGGCTGGGTGACGCCGGGAGCGTAGCCCTGCATGGGCCAGAAGCGCGAGGAATCGGGCGTGAGGACTTCGTCAATGAGGGTAAGGTGGCCGTCCACCATGCCGAACTCAAATTTGGTGTCCGCAATGAGGATGCCCTTCTCCGCAGCAAAGTCGCGGGCGCGGGAGTAGATGTCCAGCGAGGTGGTTTGCACCTTGTCCAGCAGGTCGGCGCCGATGAGGTCACGGGCCTGCGTCAGGGTGATGTTCTCGTCATGCTCGCCAAGCTCGGCCTTGGTGGAGGGCGTGAACAGCGGCTCGGGGAGCTTTTCGGATTCCTGCAGGCCGTCCGGCAGGGGATAGCCGCAGACGGAACCCGTGCGCTGGTAGTCCTTCCAGCCGGAGCCGGTGATGTAGCCGCGGACGATGCATTCGATGGGCAGAGGCTTCGCCTTCTTGACGATGACGGCGCGGCCTTCCAGTTCCTCGGCGTAGGGCGCAAGGGCTTCGGGGAAGTCGGCGACATCGGAGGCAATGAGGTGGTTCGGGACGATGTTTTTGAACATCTCCATCCAGAACATGGTGATCTGGTTCAGGATGACGCCCTTGAACGGGATGGGTTCGTTCATGATGACGTCAAAGGCGGACATGCGGTCCGTGGTGACGATGAGGAGCTGGTCCTCGGCGAGGTCGTAGATGTCACGCACCTTGCCACGTGAAGTCAGGGGAAATTCCTTGATTTGAGTCTCAGTCACGACCTTCATGGAATCGTTCTCCTTCATAAAGGATATGATGGTTGGCGGTGTGCACTGCATAATAGAAAAAGAAACGGTTTGGAACCCCCGTTTTTGCAGTGATTTCCGCTTTTGTGCAGGACAGGAAAGAAAAATTGCGGGGCCGGTGCGTTGGGGCGGTGGCTCCGCAGGGTGCCGCATCTGGTCAGGGCGGCAAAGAGAAGCCCCCGCTCAGCAGGCGAGCGGGGGCTTGGACATTATTTAGTGAAGCGTTTCTCCACACTGCGCGCGTGGGCTTCCAATCCTTCAAGGCGCGCAAGGCGGGCGATTTTGCTGCCATGGGCGGCTGTGAAGCTTGGCTGTGTGGCAATGACGCTGGAGCGCTTGAGGAACGTCTGAACCGACAAGGCCGAGGAGAACCGCGCAGTGCCCAGCGTGGGCAGGACGTGATTCGGTCCGGCGAAATAGTCGCCCACGGGTTCCGGGGCGTGGTGCCCCATGAAAATGGCACCCGCATGGCGGATGTGGCCGAGCAGGGCCCATGGGTCGTCAACAGCAAGCTCAAGATGCTCCGGAGCGATGCGGTTGACGATGTCTGTGGCGGTTTCGAGGCTGTCACAGGTAATGATGGCGCCCCAGTCACGCAGGGATTGCGCGGCAATCTCGGTGCGGGGGAGTTCCTGAAGCTGTCTGGACAGGGCTTCCCGGACGCGCCCGGCAAGGCCTTCGTCCGTCGTGACAAGCACGGCGGAGGCGAGGGCGTCGTGCTCCGCCTGCGACAGCATATCTGCCGCCAGCCATTCAGGGTCGGCGGAGGCGTCAGCGAGAATGGTGATTTCGCTCGGTCCGGCAATCATGTCGATACCGACGCGGCCTGTCAGCAGGCGTTTGGCCGTGGTGACAAAGATGTTGCCCGGCCCGGCGATGACATCAACGGGCGTAATGGTTTGCGTGCCGTGAGCCAGCGCGGCGATACCCCACGCGCTCCCGGCGCGGACGATATCCGTAATGCCAAGGATGTGGGCTGTTGCAAGAAGTGTGGGGTTCAGCGTGCCGTCGGGGCGCGGCGGGGACACCACAGTAATATTCTGCACGCCAGCAACCTGCGCCGGGATGGCGTTCATCAGCAGGCTGGAGATAAGCGGCGTCTGCCCGCCCTGACCACCGGGCACATACAGGCCCACACGGTCCACGGGCGTGACCATCTGGCCGAGGATGGTGCCGTCGGCCTGTGTGGTCCACCACGAGTTTTCCTTCTGGCGTTCGTGAAAGGCGCGGATGTTGGCGACGGCTTCACGAATGATAGCAAGGTCCTCGGCCGGAACCTCACGCAGGGCGGCTTCACATTCATGATGATGCACATGCAGATGCTCGGCGGTGAGGGTGTCGCAGTCGAACTTGCGTCCATATTCCGCAATGGCTTCGTCGCCGCGCTCCCGGACATCGGCAAGGATGTCGAGCACAAGAGCGTCAACGTCGTGTCCGGGATTGTCGCGTCCGGACAGCCACTGGCGGATACCGTCGAAATCTTCGGGACCGCAATAGGCGATCTTCCGGCAGGGCATGATGCATCTCCTTAGGATGGATTGATGAATGTGCGGCCTGAAAAGCCGCGCCGTTGTAACGTCTGGACAGAGAGATATAGGAGAGAGCCGGGGAAAAGTCGAGAGGGGATGTTGTGTGTAGGGGAGGGGAGGAGAATGGGGAGGTGATGGGAAGCCTTGTGAGGCGCGGGGGTGCGTCTGGAGCTTGGAGGTAGCAGGAGGGGGGGCGGTGTGGGGAAGTGGCGGTGGGTGTGAAGCAGGAAGAGAGTGGCCAAGGAGGGGGGCAGGCGAGCGAAGAGTCTGAAAGGGGAAGGCAGGTGCGGGTCAGGAGTGAGAGCGATGAGGAGAAGGGTGCTTTCCTGATACCGATAAAAAAAGGTTCATCTCCCAATTCCGGGGGAAACATAAAAAATTGAGGACAACGGAAACCCTCAGTAATCTCGACAGTTGCACAACAGACGAGAGCTACAAGGAGGGCACCGTTGTCCAAGGGCAAGATTACCCGGTTGTTGTGTCCTACTAACGTTCTTCTCTGACAGACTCGAGGTACTCGTTAATAGTTTCTATGGGACGACGTCCCATGCTCCTATACCCTTGGTGCGAGCGTTCAGTATTGTAATAGGTCAGCCAAGTGTCCAGGTCGGCCTGGAGTGCTTCTACAGTCTCATAAAGCGTTGTTCTGAAGGCTTCTCGAAAGAACTCATCAAGCACAGTGCCATTAAACCGCTCGACAAAGCCATTTGTGCGAGGTGATCGCACCTTGGTACGGCGGTGTTCAATCTCGTTGAGGGACAGATAGAGTTCATATGGATGGGTCTCGGTGCCGCAAAATTCCCTGCCGTTGTCAGTAAGGACAGCGGAAACGGCAATTTCCTTTTCCTCGTAGAACGGCATGACGTCGTTGTGCAGGACGGAAACGGCAGCCTCTGGCCGCTTGCTGGTATGCAGAAAGCCGAAGGCATAGCTTGAGAAGGAATCGACGACGACATGCAGGTAAACTCGCCCCACTCCTTTGAGACGTCCCACGTAAAAGGTGTCTTGGCACAACAGCTCCCCAGGGCGAGAACTCTCGACGTGTCGTTCTTTAAAAACGGGATTTTGTTTTTCAATGAAAGCGACCTGTTCGCCCGATAATTCAATGGGTTCGCCAGATTGCTTCTGCTCTAGCTTAAGCCAGCGGTCGTACTTGGTGCCCATTCCATTCTTGATCAAGATGTTTTGAATGGTAGGGGAGCTCACCGAAACACCGATGAGTTTGAGCTGATTGGAAAGGCGAACGCACCCCCAAGCAGGATGAGCCAGGCTCAATTCCAAGATTTGCTCGACCACCTCCTCGGAGGTGGTGAAAGGGTGGGACTTCGGAATAGGCGGCAGATCTTTGAGCCCTTCAAGGCCGTGAGTCTGGAAACGCCGCTTGTACTCGTAGAATTGACTACGATGCATGCCGCGTCGCCGGCAGGCTTCGCTGACGTTTCCCAAGCTCTCTGCAAGCTCAAGCACACTCATACGCTGGCGGGCGACTTTCTCTGCAGCTTTCATGGGGCCTCCATCGTGAGACTGTACCCCAAAATCTGTCTGAGAACTAACCTAGTAGGTCAGTTTATATCCTCAAGGAGGATTTGAAGCGACTCTGGGACTACCGATACTCCAAAGCTGCCAAGCGGTTTTGGAAAGGTTGGTACCGCCGCGCCATGCAAAGCCGAGTCGAGCCGCTCATTAAATTCGCTAAGCGCCTCAAACCTTACATCACGGGCATTATCTCACACTGCCGATATCCGCTACACACCAGCCTGCTCGAAGGGATCAACAACAAGATCAAGGTGATCAAACGGATGGCCTACGGCTTTCTCGACGACGAGTACTTCTTTCTCAAAATCAGAGCAGCCTTCCCCGGAATTGGGAGATGAACCTAAAGAAAAAGGGCGGGGTCCGAAGACCCCGCCCGAGATGGCAGACATTAAATCTCGAAATGTGATTTAGAAGTCGTACTTCAGGTAGAACGCGGCCTTGTAGGCGTCGTCGTCTGCCGGATCGTCGCCCCAAACGTCTTCGTCCTTGTCCAGATTGATGTAGCCGAGCTCGACGATAGCGGCCAGGTTCTCGTAGATCTGGTAGGTGGAGTCGAAGTTGACTTCCCAGAAGGAGTCTTCGTCAGTGATGAAGTACGCGCTGTCGTTCCGCTTTTTTGCGGTCCAGTCTTCAAGCAGTTCACCATCAGTGGTGCCCTGGCCGTACATCACGATCACCTTGTGGGAGAGGTCTTCCACGAAGGAGAAGTCAGCGAGGTAAGCGCCAATGGCCCACAGGTCGTAGCGGTCGCCGCCAGCAAGCTTGCTGTCCTGGCCGCCGGACTGAGCGCCGGAGAAGCCGAAGTGGGTCGGGGCGAAGCCGGAGTCGTTCAGAGTAGGCATGGTGTTGGAACCGTCGGTAGCGGCGTCTTCGTCATCACCGGAGCCGTACATGCCCATGAGGCCGAGGGTACCGAAGCCCATCTTGTACTCAGCGCCGAGGTCCATGAACCAACCGGAACGGTCGTTTTCTTCGTCGTCGGCATTGACGGCGCCGTAGATGATGTCACCCTTGAAGGTGAAGGGATCGAACATGGTAACTTCGAAGTTCATGCCACCGTACCAGACGGAGGAAGAATCTTCGACACGGGTATCAGGACCACCAGCGGCATTGGCGAGACCCTTGATGGCAAACAGGTCCATGTCGTCATCGGCGGCATAGTTGTAGAGGTCGTTGCCAATCTGACCGTAGATGAGGTAAGGGGTCACGCCGAAGCCTTCGCCCTGAACCGGCAGAATAGCAGTGAACAGATCGATGTCGTCGTTGCTCTTCTTTTCATCACGACTATCGGCGTTAGTGATGCCATCAGAAAGGGCGCGCACCCAACCAACGGTCAGGCCAACCTGCTCAGTGATAGGGGAGGACACGAGGATGCCAGCGGCGTCGTCGTCAAAGATGGGGGAGCCGTAAGCGGCCTTCCAAGTGACGGGCTGCAGGCCAACACGGGCGGACACGGAAGTGCCGGGCACCATGAAGTTGGTGTAAGCGTGCTTAACCTTGACAGTATTGCCGTCGGTGCCAAGGTCGCCACCTTCAGCTTCGCTACCCCAAGTGGTGTTGATCTCGAAACCGAGAACAGCGTTCAGGGACTCGGAAGAAACGTAGTCGAAGTAGACGCGAACACGCTGTTTCGCGTTGAAGTTGTTTTCATCAGCGGCTTCTTTGTTGAAGTCGTCACCTTCGTCCAACCAGGTCAGGTTGTGGACGAACTGAGCCTTCATCTGGACTTCCTTGGCGGAAGCAAAGCCCGCCACGCCCATGACAAAAGCGGCCACGAGGGCCAGAGTCAGAATGCGTTTCATTTTAGATTCCTTCTTTGTTTTGCGTTTCAATCGCATAACGAGATGTCTGCCATCTTGCGAACCTGGTTGCGCCCAAGTTCAGCTTCGTTGATTATCTGTTTTTTTTTGAGGAATCAACCTTTGAGCGTGGAAAAAATGACATTAGGACAAAATTTTGTACCGTATAATTTTTTGTCCCTCATTTCGTGGCGATAAGAGGAAAAGCCTTGTATTGCTCCGTGGGGGCAAGTTGGTTGGAACACGAAGCAGGCTCTCTTCGCCTGCGATGGAATTGGTTGTCGGAATAGAATGCCTGTTTTGACGAAAATGTAACAGGTCGGTGGGGAAGGGCTCACAAGACAAGGCGCGGGGACTGGTGTACATGGGGCGTATGTTCGAATTTGACCCGAAACGTTATCCACAGTCGCCCGGCGTGTACCTGATGAAGGATTCGCGCGGGCGCATTATATATGTCGGCAAGGCCAAGAGTCTTCGGGCGCGGCTTTCGTCGTATTTTCGCAGTCCCGGCCAGCAGACGCCCAAGACACGCATCATGGTGGGACGCATAGCCGCCATCGAGACGCTTCATACCGCCACGGAGAAGGAAGCCCTGCTCCTTGAGGCGAGCCTTATCAAGAAGCATCGCCCGCGCTACAACATCGTGCTGCGTGATGATAAGCAGTATGTCCTTATGAAGCTCTCCAAGCGGCATGACTACCCGCGGCTGACCATGACGCGAAAGGTTGTCCGCGATGGTTCCGTGTACTACGGCCCGTTCACCTCCGCCGCAGCCGCCCGCGCCACATGGAAAATCATGGGGCGTATGTTTCCGCTGCGCAAATGTACGGACAAGGTGTTTGCCAACCGCGTGCGCCCCTGCTTGTACCATCACATTGGGCAGTGCCTTGCCCCGTGTGTGAAGGTCGTCCCGCAGGAGGATTACGCCACGGTTGTACGGCAGGTGGAGCTCTTCCTTGCCGGGCGTACCGGGGAGCTTACCGAGGATTTGACCGTGCAGATGCAGGCGGCCTCTGAGGCGCTGGAGTTTGAGAAAGCCGCCCAGATTCGTGACCAGCTGCGGGCAGTGCAGATGACGGTGGAACGCCAGAGCGTGGTCATGCAGACGCGCTCCGACCTTGACGTTGTCGCTGTTGCGGAGACGCATGGCGGCCTTGGCTTGGCACTGATGTTTATCCGGCAGGGGCGGCTTCTTGGCCGCAAGTCGTTCTTCTGGTCCGGCCTTGGGCTGGAGGAGGGGGGCGAGGCCGTGTCCGGCTTCCTCATGCAGTTCTACTCCCAAAGCCGGTTTGTACCGGAACGCATTCTGTTGCCGTGGGAGCCAGACGACCCGGTTTTGGCCGACGTCTTGGCCGAGCATCGGCAGGGACCGGTTCGGCTGCGTACCGCGCGCTCCGGCGATGAGAAAAAGCTCCTTGAACTGGCCCGTGCCAACGCCGCACAGGCCGCGCCGTCCGAAAGTGAGGCCCCGCTTGAGGAATTGCTGATGAAGGCGCTTCGGCTCCCGCATCCTGCGCGGCGTGTGGAGTGTATTGATATTTCGCACCTTGGCGGCAAGGGCATGCGGGGCGGGCAGGTTGTGTTTGAGGACGGCCGCCCCGCCAAGAGTGAGTACCGCACGTATACCTTCGAGGAACTTGAAGGCAGCGGCGACGACTATGCGGCTCTTGCCGCGTGGGCGACGCGCCGTGTTGCGTCCGATGCCCCGCCGCCGGACCTTGTGCTTATCGACGGTGGACGGGGGCAGGTTGCGGCGGTGCAACGCGCGCTGGAGGAGGCAGGCCGCCCGGCGGCGTGGCCTATTGCAGGCATCGCCAAGGCCGTTGGTGAGCCGGGCGCCGGTCCAGACCGCCGCGCGGGCGCTCTGGATGACAGAATTTTTCTGCCGGGGCGCAAGAATCCGCTTCCGCTCAAGGCTGGCAGTCCGGAGCTCCTGTTCCTGCAGCGCGTGCGTGATGCGGCGCATTCTTTCGTTATTGGGCGCCAGCGTGCGGGGCGGACCAAGAAGATGCTCAGTAGCGAGTTGACCAGCCTTTCCGGCATTGGCCCCAAGATGGCGCGGCAGTTATGGGACGCCTTTGGCTCCATCGACGCCATGCGCGCGGCATCAGTGCAGGACCTCCGGCGTGTCCCGGGGCTGGGGCCCAAACGCGCCGAGGCGCTGCATCAGGCCCTCCGCCAGCTCAAAGGGGAGTCTGAATAGCGCCGGGAGCACGGCGTATTCTGTCAATGTGCAGTGTGGATGGCTTGACGCCTAATTCGGATTGTTTTAATCGGGTTGCTGGGCCGTCAGGCTTACAGCGTCGCAGACTTCATGGATTGTATGAAACGAATAGAGATAGACCGATGAAATTATCCGCCCGTTCGCGCTATGCGGCCCGGCTCCTGCTGGAGCTGGCGCAGCATGCTGGCGCCGCCCCCATTAAGGCGTCCTACCTTGCTGAACGTACAGGCATTTCCGTTCAGTTTATCGAGCAGATTATCAAGCCGCTGAAGAAGGGCGGTTTGGTGCACAGTTTGCGCGGTGCCAGCGGCGGCCATAGCCTCGCTGTGGAGCCGCAGGATGTGACCCTCGCCCGCATTGTTGAGATTATGGAAGACGGCATTTCGTTGACCAAGTGCTGCGCGGATCCCAACTCCTGCGGCCGCGTGGACGACTGTAAAACACGGAGCGCATGGATGCATGCGTCCAAAGCGCTGCGAGAAGGGCTGGAAGCCATCAGCTTGGCCGACCTTATGGATTCTCCGGCGTCCTCAGCGTCGCTGTTGGCGGATGACCCTGTGGATGGGGAGTCCTAGCGGCGCGCCAAAAGCGCAGAAGAATGAAAAAGACCGACGCGGCGAGCCGTGTCGGTCTTTCTTTTATGATAATGGGCGCTGCCTGTGGGGGCGGTCTGAAGCCAGCGTGTGTTTATGACAGCGTCAGCGGCTCGCCAATGGTGGCGGAGAGGAGCGTCGTCTTTGGCGCGCGGGTGGCAAGCTCGTCAGCAAAGGCCGCAGTGCTCTGTTCCAAAACGGGGAAGGTGCCCCAGTGCATAGGCAGGACATTGCGGCAGCCGAGTAGCGAACACGCCAGCGCGGCCTGCGCCGGGTCCATGGTGAACACGCCGCCGATGGGCAGCAGGGCGAGGTCTATGGAATAGAGTTGTCCCCATAGTTCCATGGAACTGAAAATGCCCGTGTCACCGGCGTGGTAGATGGTGTAGCCATCCTCCAGGGTGATGATGTAGCCGGTTGGCGCGCCGGATTCGCTGGAGTGGAAGGCCTGCGTCATGGTGACGCGCACTCCGCCAAGGTCCAGCGTCCCTCCAATGTTCATGCCGATGCCGTTGGCAATCTGTCCTGCCGGAACGCCAGCCTGCTGCAGTTTTTCCGCAGTGCCGACAATGGCGACCAACTGCGCGCCTGTGCGGGTACAGATGTCCACAGCGCTGCCAACATGGTCCCCGTGGTCGTGGGTGATGAGGACGGCGTCGGCCTCGGTGATGTCTGCGCCGGAAATGGGCGCGGCGGGGTTGCCGTCAAAAAATGGGTCGACAAACAGCGTGCGCGATGGCGTCTGAATCTTGAAATTGGCGTGCGAGTACCAGGTGATGGTGCTTGGCATGTGTGATTCTCCTTAGCTCGGTGTCTCGTCGCCCCAGCGGGCTGACAGGTCGTGGGGGACGTGTAGCATATCCAGAACGCGTCCACAAAAGTGATTGACGAGCGCGGTGACGGATTGCGGATTCAGGTAAAATCCCGGGCTTGGTGGCATGATGGTGGCGCCGGCGTCATGGGCGCGGAGCATGTTTTCCATGTGGATTCTGTTCAGCGGTGTTTCGCGGGGGACCAGTACGAGGGGGCGGCGCTCCTTGAGGGTGACGTCCGCCGCCCTGTGGATGAGGTTGGAGCCCATGCCCGTGGCGATGGCCGCAAGCGACGCCATGGAGCAGGGGCACACAATCATGCCGGAGTGCTGCCACGAGCCACTTGCTGGCGGCGCGCCAATGTCGTCCTGCGAGTAAACGGCGTGAGCGTGGGCCGTGATGGCCTCCGCGTCGTCGCCGGTTTCCAGTCGGAGCACCTCGCCTGCTGCGGCGGAGACGATGCAGTGCAGTTCAATATCGGGCGTTTGCCCTAAAACGCGGGCGAGAGTGGCGGCGTAGGGCATGCCGCTTGCTCCGGTCACCGCGAGGACGATGCGCCGGGGGCTTTTTGTGTGGTGTACGGCGTGTGATGTCATACCCAGCAAATACCATTGGCGAGAGAGCCTTACAAGCCGAACCGGACCCGAGCTCCAGCGCCCTGCGCGGGGCGGCAGCGGGATGTGTGACGGACTTCGGTTTGGGACCAAAGCGGGGACAGCGGCATGAAAATATGATAAATCCTGCTTGACAACATTCCCTCACAGGGCATATTAAGCCCTCCTTCACGGGCAATTAGCTCAGTTGGATAGAGCGCTAGCCTCCGGAGCTAGAGGCCGCAGGTTCGACTCCTGCATTGCCCACCATGAGAATAAAAAGGACTTTCCGAGTAATCGGGAAGTCCTTTTTTTGTGCGATTTCAGTTCGCGAAGCGAGCTTTAGTCGCGGCCACGGCATACACCTCGACCGCAGGAGGCGTCATCAGCCAAAGGCCACGCCAAATCCGTTGGCGATGGTGATGATGCCCCAGAAGACCGGGATGTAGACGAGCATGGAGATGAAGACCGTTGCGGAGGTTTCGGATTCTCCGGCGTTATAGACCTGCGAAAACACACAGGCCAGCGGCGCGCTGGGCATGCCCGCGAGCAGGGCGCCGATAACAAGGGTTTTGCCCGTTATGCCAAAGGCGTAGAGCAGAGTGGCGGCAAGGGCTGGCTGGATGATGAGCTTCATCAGGTTCACGGAGAGGACGCTCTTCAGGTTCAGCTTAGGGTCAAGCTGCGCAATGAGCATGCCTATGGCGAACAGCGTGCACGGCACGGACGCCATGCCAAAGCTCTGCATGCTGTCTGTGAGAAATGCCGGAATATGCAAGCCGCAAAGCGACACGGCAATGCCCGCGAAGGCCATCAAGATGCCCGGCGTTTTGATGAGCGAGAATCCAACGTTGCGCAGTACCGCCGCTCGGCCTTTGCCATCAGCGTTTTGATACATCTCGAACTGCGTCACGATGAGCATAACAATTGCGGTGGGCAGCAGGATGGAGAGCGTGACAATGACCAACGTCTCGTGGGTGTTGTCGAACAGAGAGATGATAATCGGCAGGCCAAGAAACGCGCTGTTGGGCAAGCTGGCCGAAGCCGAGCGAATACAGCTCACCGGCCCGCAGGCCTTGAAGAGCCACGACGAGATGCCAAACATGCACAGATAGGAAATGATCATCGACATGGTGTAGGCCGTCGCAAAGCGTATTTGGAAGATTTCCTCAATGGGCGTGGTGGCCAGCGAGGAAAAAAGCAGTGCAGGCAGTGTAAAGAAGAAGACGAAGTCGTTAAGCGTCTTGGAGCTGTTCTTTGGCAGCATGCTTTTGCGCTGGGCAAACCAGCCTGCGAGCACCATCAGGAACAGCGGGAGAAGCGTCGTGATAACAACCTTGAGCATGCGTCTATCCTTATATCTCGGTATGGAGCCGAGGCCGAAGTCAGCGTACGGGCAGGTGCTGGCATGCAGCTGCCATAGGGCGCAACGCGCCAAACAGCGCAAGAAGAGCCTGCGCCAGTATTCGACCGGATGTGCGGGGAGAAAAGTCGCTTGAGAAAAGCTCAAGGCAGAGAATTCCGCGTGAGAGGCACAGCGTGGATGCCGCGCCCTCATGAGCCGGTGAGTGCGATGAAAAGAAATACCCGCACTTGCTCAAAGAGTCCAGCCGTTCTGGCTCTGCCCCGGTGAATTGGGCACATCGAGAATATTGCTTCGCGATTGAGCGCGCACAACGAAGGACGCCATCAGGCGTCCTTTTTTGTGTCTTACGTTTGGATGACGTGGTCGTAGCGCTAGGTTCAAGAGGGTGCCTTCGGCGACTTAAGGGGTGCGACCCCTTAAGAATCCCGAGGTTTTGGGTCTGGAAGCCAGCCCCAAAAAAAGGGGTGTAGGCGCCCGCTGGGCGTGGGGCGAGTGGCCCGGGTGGGTGTGGCTGGCGTGTGGGCGTGATTGCAGCCGGGTGGAGAGTGAGGGGCGTGGCGTATGAAGAGGATTCTTAAGGATGAAATCCTTAAGCCTGCGGAGCACAAAAAGGGTGGCAATGACGACGTGGTCGTATCGTAAGGTTCAAGAGGTTGCCTTCGGCGACTTAAGGGGTGCGACCCCTTAAGAATCCCGAGGTTTTTGGGTCTGGAAGCCAGCCCCAAAAAAGGTTCATCTCCCAATTCCGGGGAAGGCTGCTCTGATTTTGAGAAAGAAGTACTCGTCGTCGAGAAAGCCGTAGGCCATCCGTTTGATCACCTTGATCTTGTTGTTGATCCCTTCGAGTAGGCTGGTGTGTAGCGGATATCGGCAGTGTGAGATAATGCCCGAGATGTAGGGTTTGAGGCGCTTAGCGAATTTAATGAGCGGCTCGACTCGGCTTTGCATGGCGCGGCGGTACCAACCTTTCCAAAATCGCTTGGCAGCTTTGGAGTATCGGTAGTCCCAGAGTCGCTTCAAATCCTCCTTGAGGATATAAACCTTCATCAAATTTTTGTTGGCTCGAAGCAGGTCATAGAGCCGGATTCGATCTTCCTGTCGCATGAGATTCCGCCTGTTGCGCAGGAGCAGCCATCGTGAGCCTTTGACAACCTTACGGGCGTCTTTGTCATGATTGAGGCGATTGGCCTCATCGTTTCGGACGCGGTCGATTACTTCTCGGCCATACTTGGCAACGACATGAAATAGATCGTAGACGATCTCGGCTTTCGGGCATTGCGCCTTCACCTCGGCGGCATACGCACCGTTCATGTCCATTGCAACGGCCTCAATTCGGGCACAACCATCACGGCCAAGCAGTTCAAAGAATGGTCGGATGCTCTCCCGGCTGTTGCCTCTTCCTACCCACAGAACCCGCTTGGTGTAAGGCTCGACGATGATCGTGGCGTAGCGATGTCCTTTGCGGATGGCAAACTCATCCATTGCGACAACCTTGACGCCTTTCAAGTCAATGGGATTGAGTTTTTCCGCTAGGTACCGCTTGTCGATTGTCTTCACGGTCTTCCAGTTCAGGCCGTAGCATTCCGCGATGTGCTTAATGGGAAGTATGCGGCAGAGCCGAACAACGGACTCGGCCAGCCGCCTTGTGACACGCGAATACCTGTCGAGCCAAGGAAGCTGCTCCAGCTTTGGTCCACAGACGGGACAATGGACCCGACGCCGGATAACGAGCAAATGCGTTGCCGCGTCGAATACAGGCAAGTCACGAACCCAGCGTTCGACATAGTCGTGAACTGCGCAGACAAGCCTGCCGCACCCGCTGCATCTCATTCGCCTTCGCCTGATTGGAATCAACTCGATCCAGACTTCGGGGTGCTTCCGAGCTTCGCTGGCTTCAAGGCGCTGAACAGTTCCAACACGATACCCTTTCCAGTCTCCCAACAACCGGGTAATCTTGCCCTTGGACAACGGTGCCCTCCTTGTAGCTCTCGTCTGTTGTGCAACTGTCGAGATTACTGAGGGTTTCCGTTGTCCTCAATTTTTTATGTTTCCCCCGGAATTGGGAGATGAACCCCAAAAAAGGGGGTGTAGGCGCCCGCTGGGCGTGGGGACAGTGGGCCGCACTGCTCAGGGCTGGTGTGTGGGCGTGATTGCAGCCGTGTGGAGAGTGAGGGACGTGGCGTATGAAGAGGATTCTTAAGGATGAAATCCTTAAGCCTGCGGAGCACAAAAAGGGTGGCAATGACGACGTGGTCGTATCGTCAGCACCTCATAAAAATGGACCACTGCACATCTGTACAGGGACGCGTCGTCATTGTGGCGGCGCTTTTTTATTGTGCGCGCCGAACGAGGGGGCGGAGCACCGGTTGCGCTGCGCGGCGTGCGACGGCGCGTAGCTCGGAACGTCCCCGGTAAAGTTGAGCGAATCCGCATGGAAGCATCCGGGCGGCTGAGAGGAGGGGAAGAATGGTTCAAGCAGCATGCGAAGGTATTTGCGCGGCGCTTGCGGAAGGCCTGCCGGGGCTGCGGGCGGTGGTGGAGTACGGCGCGAACGGCGATATGGAAGCGCCTCTTGCCGTGGTCCGGCTGACGGACATGGAACACGCCGGAGACCCCGAGGACGGGACGGAGCGCGTGTGGGTGCAGTGCCGCTGGGACGTGTTCCTTGTTGTGGCGAAGGACACTGCCTTGGACGCGGCGCAGTCGCGGCGCGAACTGCGGCAGATGAGCGCGGCGGTGGCCGCTTTGGTCCACGGCAACCGTTTTGGGGTGCAGGCCATGCCTGCGCGGTTTGTGAAGGTTGAGGCGGATGTGCCTGCTCCCGTTGGAACGGATGTCGCCTGTTGGCGCGTGGAATTCGAGCAGGACGTGCCCCTTGGCGAGAGTGTGTGGAGTGGCGAGGGCGTGCCTGTCCAGAGCGTTTTGGTCTCGCATGCGCCCCGCATCGGGCTGGAACATAAAGAGAGCTACACAGAGGTGACCGATGGACTTTCGCGTCTCTGATATGGAGCGGCGGCTTGCGAGTCTTTTGCAGGTCGGCACCGTGGCCGAGGCGGATTATGGCGCGGCGCGGGTGCGCGTCGGCCTTGGCGGGGCCGTGTCGGACTGGTTGCCGTGGCTTACGCTCCGCGCCGGAGGCGACCGGACGTGGTGGGCGCCTGAGGTTGGGGAGCAGGTGATGGTGCTCGCGCCGTCGGGGGATACGTCGCAAGGGGTGGTGCTGGGGAGCATTTTCCAGTCCGCGCATCCCGCGCCTGCGGCGTCGCCGGATGTCGACCGCCATGTCTACGGTGATGGCGCCGTGGTGGAGTACGACCGCAGTGCCCACTGCCTGCGCGCGGTTGTTCCCGGCGCCATCATGGGCGAAGCGGCACAGGACGTAACGGTGCAGGCAGGCGGCGAGGTCAATGTCTTGGCCGGAAGCGCCGTGAAGGTCACCGCGCCGCAGATTACCCTGAGCGGCAATATTTTTCTGAACGGTCCCATGACGCAGGGCGGCGGCTCGGGCGGTGGCAACGCCACCTTGAAGGGCGATCTGCATGCCGATGGCGACATTAGCACGGACGCGGATGTGCGTGCGGCGGTGTCGCTGAATGGGCACGTTCATCCATGTCCGCACGGCGGCGAAACTGGAGGACCGAAGTGATGCGCGGTGTTGATGCGAATTCGGGCGGCACGTTGTCCGGTCTGGAGCATTTGCGGCAGTCCGTACGCGACATTCTGACCACGCCTGTGGGCTCGCGCGTGATGCGCCGGGAGTACGGCTCCCGCCTGCCCCGGCTGGTGGATGCGCCGCTGACTGGCGAAACGCTGGTGGAGCTGTACGCCGCCACGGCGGAGGCTCTGGCCCGCTGGGAGCCTCGGTTGCGGGTGGAGCGCGTGAGCGCGCGTGACGCCGGGGCGGGGCACGTGGCGATTGATGTGCAGGGCACTTATTTGCCGGACGGTAAACCCGTGACCATGGAGGGAATCATCATATGAGCGGTTTTTCGGACATTGACCTGTCGCGCCTTGCCGCGCCGCAGGTGGTGCGGGACCTCAGCGCAGAGGACGTGCTCGCGGAGATGCTGGCGGCATTTAATGCGCGGCACCCGGAGCATACTGCCCTTGTGGAGTCCGACCCGGCCTACAAAATTTTGGAAGTTGCGGCCTACCGCGAAACCTTGCTTCGCCAGCGCGTGAATGATGCGGCCCGCAGTGTGATGTTGGCCTACGCCGTTGGCCGTGACCTTGACCAGCTTGCCGCGTTGGTGCCGCTTCAGCGCAAGATGGTGGCCCCCGGCGACCCGGACGCCTATCCGCCCGTGCCGCCGACGTGGGAGGGCGATGATGAGTTTCGCCGCCGTATCCAGCTTGCGCCGGAGGGCTTTAGTGTGGCGGGGCCGGACCGGGCGTATGTGTTCCATGCCCTGACGGTGCCGGATGTGCGTGACGCGGCGGTGAGCAGCCCCGCGCCCGGTGAGGTGGTGGTCCACGTGCTGGGCCGTGAGGGCGATGGAACGCCGGACCCTGCCGTGGTGTCTGCGGTGGAGAACGTGCTTGGGGCGGCGGAAACGCGTCCGTTGACGGACCATGTCACCGTGCAGGCGGCGGAGGTGGTGCCTTACGCCGTGCGTGCAACCCTTGCCATTCAGCCCGGTCCCAGTGCTGAGGCTGTGCGCGATGCCGCCCTTGCGGCCATGCAGGCCGTGGCCGAGGCGGGGCACGTGCTTGGCGCGGGGATGCCGCTGTCTAAGGTCTATGCGTCGTTGCAGGTGGAGGGCGTCGCACGTGTGACGCTGGATGAGCCTGCCGCCAATGTCACCTGCGCGGCGCATCAGGCCGCGTATTGCACGGGCGTGGCGTTGGAGGTGGAGCGTGTCTAGGCATCTGCTGCCGCCAAGCGCGACGGCGACGGAACGGGCTCTGTCCGAAGCTGTGGCGCGGCTGTCCGACGTGGGCGTTCCGCTGCGTTCGGTGTGGCGTCCTGATGAGTGCCCGGAGCCGCTGCTTGCTTGGCTTGCGTGGGCGTTGTCCGTGGATGCGTGGGACGAAAGCTGGACCGAGGCGCAAAAGCGCGAGGCTATCCGCGCCGCAGTGTGGGTGCACCGACATAAGGGGACGCGCGGCGCTGTGGACCGGGCGGTGCGCGCCCTCGGCTACCGGGTGCGAATTCGCGAATGGTGGGAGGAAACCCCACAGGGCGAGCCGTACACATTCGCCATTGAGGTGGAGGTAGATGACCGGGGCGTGGACGCCGACCTCTACGGCATGCTGACGCGAGTGGTGGAGGCGGCGAAGAACACGCGTTCGCACCTTCGGGGATTTGATGTCGTGAGCGCGGCGCGCGGGAGCGTCCACGCTGGCGGCGCGCTGCAAACCGGCGGAACGTTGCAGGTCTATGCGTGGCGTCCGGAGGACGTGACGCAGGAGGCTGCGGTCCATGCCGCAGCGGGGCTGCAAGCCTTTTTGGCAATAACAATACAACCCTAGCGAGGAAGAAATGGCCAAGGACTTCTTTGTCATCCTCACCGAGATGGGCCGGGCGAAACTGGCGAATGCCGTGGCGCTTGGACGCACCGTCTCCCTGACGCACTGCGCCGTTGGCGATGGTGCGGGGCAGCAGGTGACACCGGACGCGGCGCAGGATGCGCTGGTCCGCGAGACGTACCGTGCCCAGCTGAACACGCTGGAAACGGACCCGGACAATCCGGCGTACATCGTGGCCGAACTGGTCATCCCGTCCGAGCAGGGCGGCTGGACCATCCGCGAGGCAGGCGTCTTTGACGCTGATGGCGACCTGTTCGCCGTGGGCAACCTGCCCGAAACGTATAAACCGCAGATTGCCGAAGGCTCCGCCGCGGAACTGCGCGTGCGCCTTGTGCTGGAGGTGAGCAACACCGCCGCCGTGGAACTGAAGGTGGACCCGACGGTGGTGCTGGCAAGCCGCAGTTATGTGAACACGCAGGTCGTGGAAGTCCGCACCCTGCTGGAAACCCACACCACCCGCACCGACGATCCCCATCACACCATCCCCGAAGGCGGCGAGCCGGGGCAGGTGCTGGTGATGCAGGAGGACGGCAGCGTGGCGTGGGGCAATGTGGCAGGTGTCCCCGTTGGGGAGCTGTGCTGGTCCTCTCTTGGCGTACCCCTGCCCGGAACGGTCCCCGCCAACGTCAAACAGAAGTTTCTGAGGGGGACGTACCCGCAGTTGGACGAGGCCGTCTTTGCCGCCGGGAACTACCTGACCGACGAGGCCGCGTGGGACGCGGAAGCGGCGGCACAGGATGGGAGTTGTGGGCGATACTGCATAACCGACACGCATATTATTCTGCCTTGCGAGAGAGCGTATATCGCTCCTGCGAGGCCGGGTGAAGTTGGGAAAGAGGTTGGGGATTGGGCTGGTGATGCGATTCGGAATATTACTGGGACATTCCTAGGCGGGGCAAAAAACGTGGCTCCAACTGGGGCATTTTATCTAAAACAGTACGACGCAGGTAATCTGTCAGATGGGAGTTTAAATCGTGAAGACTTGTACGGCATTGACGCTTCCCGCGTCGTCACCACCGCCGACGAAAACCGCCCCAAAACTCTCTACCACCTCCCCTGCATCAAGGTCGCCGACGTCGCAGTGAACGCTGCGCAGGTGGACCTTATAGCAATCGCCGACCAAGTTGCGGCGATTAATGGGAATAAGGTGGACAAGGGGGAATGGACGCAGAGTCTTTGTGAAAGCGGTTGGCAAAAGATGCCAAGTGGACTGATTTTGCAGTGGGGCAGCTTCCTTACTGGAAGTATTGGGAACGAGGCCGAGGGCGATTACGTATTTCCAATCACGTACCCCAATGTCTGCCTACAAGTAATGCTGGGAGAGACTGTAGGGCGTAGTGATAGTGGATCCTCCTCCGAAGGAATGCGGGTCCAGTCATGCTCATCACAAGGATTCAAATGGCATTCAAGCTGGAAGTCTCGGAATGACACATCGTATGGTGGTTCCGTTATGTGGATTTCATTGGGGCGCTAGTGGAGGGTATATGCAATACAGTGCAACAACAAATAGTTTTTATAGTCACTGTCTGCACGGTGATAACATTCCGAATGATGCCGTAAATGTAACTGACGAAGAATATTATGCGCTCCGTAACGCGCAATCTCGCGGCAAGCGCATTCAACCCGACGTCAACGGCCGTCCCGTTGCCGTGGACCCGCCCCCGCCGCCAGAGCCTACCGAGGCCGAACTCGCCACACAAGCCCGCACCGAGCGGGACCGCCTTATGCGTGAGGTGTACGATCCGGCCGTGATGCAGCTCCTGCGCAAGCGTCGTGTGCTCTTGTCCGCGTCGGATGACGTCGCTGGGATTGATGCGCGGCTTGCCGAATGGGACGCCTACGCTGATGCGCTGGAGGTTGTGCCTGATCAACCCGGCTTCCCCAATTCTATCGAGTGGCCCGAAGCTCCGTCCGATTCTGTGGTGTCTGGCGTGGAGGGTGGTGGTGTGTCTTGTGAGTCTGAATCTGAACCTGCAACCAGTGAGGTCTAAGTTAATGCCTGAACAGTTTCTGCATGGCGTGGAAGTCGTCGAGATTGATGGTGGTCCGCGTCCCATTCGTACCGTGAAAAGCTCCGTCATCGGCATTGTGGGCACGGCTCCGGACGCCGACGCCAGCGCCTTTCCTCTGAACACTCCGGTCCTTGTCGCGGGCAACCGCCGCGAGGCCGCCAAGCTGGATACCGTGGGCGATGGCGCGGGTACGCTGCCTGCCGCGCTGGACGGCATTCTGGACCAGTCCGGGGCCATGGTTGTCGTGGTGCGTGTGGATGAGGGCGCGGATGATGCAGCGACCATGACCAACGTGGTCGGCGGCGTGGATGAAGCCACCGGGCAGTACATGGGCGTGCAGGCCCTGCGCGCCAGCGCGTCTGTCCTTGGCTTTACCCCGCGCGTTCTGCTGGCTCCCGGCTTTACGCATCAGCGCGCCGAGGATGCGGACAATCCCGGTTCCTTCCTCAAAAATCCCGTTGCCGCTGAACTGGAAGGCATTGCCGAGCGTCTGCGCGCTGTGGTCATCGTGGATGGCCCGAACACCAACGACACCGACGCCATCGCCGCCATGGGCGACTTCGGCACCGCCCGCGTGTTCATGGTGGACCCGTGGGTGAAGGTCTACCGCGACGGCGAATACGTTGCCGAGCCTGCATCCGCCCGTGTGGCTGGCATGATTGCCCGTTCCGACAACGACCGCGGTTTTTGGTGGTCGCCGTCCAATCGGCAGGTGATGGGCATTTCCGGCACCGCGCGCCCTGTGGACTTTACCCTGGGTGACGTCAACTGCCGCGCCAACATGCTGAACGAGAAGAACGTCGCCACCATCATCAACGAAGGCGGCTACCGCCTGTGGGGCAACCGCACCGGCTGCACCGATCCGAAGTGGTCCTTCCTGTCTGTGCGCCGCACGGCGGACATGATCAACGAGTCCATCCTCGCGGCGCATCTGTGGGCCGTGGACCGGAACATCACCAAAACCTACGTGGACGACGTGGTGGAAGGCGTGAACGCCTACCTGCGTCACCTTGAGGCCGTGGGCGCCATTCTTGGCGGCACATGCTGGGCGGACCCGGAGCTGAACACGCCCGATCAAGTTCAGCAGGGCAAGGTGTACTTCGACTTTGATTTCACGCCGCCCTATCCGGCAGAGCACGTCACGTTCCGCAGCCATCTGGTCAACGACTACATTGAGGAGGTCTTCAACTAATGCCCGCAGAGAACATTCTGAAAAACTTTGCCCTGTTCGTGGACGGACGCGGCTACGTCGGCGAATGCAAGGAACTCCAGCTTCCGGCGCTGAGCCTTGTCACCGAGGATTACCGCGCTGGCGGTATGGATACTTCCATCGCCATCGACATGGGCATGGAGAAGATGGAAGCCACCTTCACCCTGTCCAAGCAGTGCGAGCACATCCTCGGCAGCTTTGGCGTTGTCCAGAACAGCGGCATCCAGCTGACCGCCCGGGGCGGCCTGCAGAGCATGGACGGCGCGGTGACGCCCGTGGTCGTGCAGATGCGCGGCACCGTTACCAAGGTTGAGGACGGCGCGTGGAAACCCGGCGAGGCGGCCACGCTGTCCCTGACCGTGGCGCTGACCTACTACAAGCGCGAGCAGGGCGGCAAAACCCTGCACGAGATTGACGCCCTGAACATGAAGCGCGTCATCGGCGGCAAGGATCAACTGAAGGAACTTCGCGACGCCTGCGGCATGTAGGTAGCCGTGAGCGCGTCGTGACGCGGCGCAGGGAGTCCACGGGGCAGAGGCCTTTGTGGACTCCCGTGCTGTGCGCCAACGAGTGTGGTGCGGGGGAAGTCAGCACGGCGCAAAGCCATACAAGGAGACGATATGAACAAGGAACGGATTACGCTGGATCATCCGGTAACGTGGCAGGGGCAGGAGATTGCGGCGCTGGACATGCGCCGGCCCAAGGTGCGCGACGTGGCCGCCAACGAGGAGCGCAAAGGCACGGACGTGCAGAAGGAAATCAGCCTGTTTGGGGACCTGTGCGAAGTGTCCGTTGATGTGCTGGAAGACTTGGACATGGCGGACTACCGCAAGCTCCAGCAGGCGTACACGGGTTTTTTGTCGTAGACGCCGAGACCGCCCGGCGCGGCGTTTTGGCCCTTGCGTATTACACGGGCTGGAGCCGCGACGAGCTCTTCGGCATGGATGTGGAGGAACTTATGATGTGGATGTCATATCTCCCAAAAGATGAACGGAGCAGGGCGTAATGCGGGGCAGCACAGCAGGTGTTATCCGGTTTGGCCTTGTGCCGGACGCATCCTTTAAGGCCGTGAGTCAAGACTTTGCGCAGAGTGCGTCGCTTGTTTCCCGGGCGCATCGGCGCGTTGTGGGAAAGCTGCGGTCTACAAAGGCGCCCGGTGGAGGCTCAGCCCCGCAGGTAAGAGGGGTGTCCGGCGGTGCCGGTTCGGGGCAGGCTTCCGGCGCGAGTGCTGCGGCGCCGTCGTCCGCCGCAGGTGCGGGCGGCTCTGGCATTGGCGCGGCGGGGGCGCAGGCCACCCAACTTGGCGCGGCGCTCGGCGGCGCATGGGAGCATGCGAAGACGCTAGGCGCCGCGCTCACAAACTCCAACCGTGAAATGACGCGTTTGTCCAATCAAGCGGCGTCTCTTGGTTTTTCGACCGAGGGACTGGCCGCGTGGAATGGTCTTGGCGCGGAAATGGGCCTGACTTCGGACCAGATTGGCGGCGTTGCCAGCAGTCTGCAGGCCACGATGACCCAGCTGGAGCAGGGCGGCGCTGCGGCGCACGGGGCGAAGGAAAGTCTAGGCGCTCTTGGCCTGTCCTTTGCCGAACTCAAAGATATGTCGCCGGAGGAACGCCTTCAGTGCGTGGCTGAAAGGCTTCGGACATTGGGGGATACGCAGCAGGCGGTGGACATCGGGGGCGCGCTGATGGGTGACAGTGGCGGCGAACTTGCTGCGGGCCTTTCGGAGCGCACCAAGAGCGTTGGCGAACTGCTTGCCACCCAGAAGGAACTGAACGTGGTGTCCGAGGCAGGCCGAAGTGGTGCCAAGAACTACACAGCCGCTTTTGGACGGTTCAGTACGGTGGTGTCCTCGGTGACGGGTGAGCTGTTTGGCGTCATCGGCGGCGCTTTGGCTCCGCTGCTCAATGAATGGGGTCCGCGCCTCGCCCAGTGGGCGCGCGAAAACCGGAGCGAATTCGGCAAAATTGGCGAGGCCGTGGCGCAGTTTGCCAGCGGCGCAGCCAAGGCGTTTTCCACCGTGGTAAGCTGCGTGACATGGGCGGCGGATGCCGTTGGCGGGTTTGAGAACCTTGCCATGATGCTGGGCGCTGTGCTGGCGGGAAAAACTGTGATGAGCGTGGTGTCCTTTGGCGCGTCGCTGATGTCCATTGGTAACGTGATGTCGGGCATTGCGGGGCGGGTGTTTCCGCTGCTGGTCTCTGGCATCAAGGCCGTGGGCATCGCCTTTGCGGCCAACCCTATCGGATTCGTCATCACGGGCATTACGCTGGCTGTGGTGCGGCTTATCACCATTTGGGACGACTTGAAAAAGGCCTTTACCGAGGGCGGATTCCTCGGCGCTGTGGGGCGCTTTTTCTCCCTGGGCGGCGATGACGACGATGAGGAGGACGAGCGCGTCAAACGGGCAAAGCCTGTCCAGCGTGCGAGGGAGCCGCGGCGGTTTGCTCCGGCGGCACGTGCGTCTGTTCCCGCGTCCGCGCCGCGCGCCGTTCCTGCTGTGCCTGCAGTTCCCGCCGCCGCTGGCGCTGGGGCGGCCCCGGCGCAGGTCTCGCAGCATATTGATTCCATCAACATCTATGCGACGCCGCAGCAGTCGGTTCACGACATCGCGGAAGCGGTGCTGCGACGGCTGGATGAACGCAGCCGCGTGGCGCGGCGGCGGGCGCTACACGACGGGTAGGGCTTATGTCGAAGAGTATTATGAAACTCGGTGACTACACGTTTTCCGTGGATACGGCCGCGCCCGGACGGTTGTCGCGCTCCACGGCGTATCGCTGGGGCGCGCAGGAGCGCCACGGGCGGGAGGCGGCGCTGCAGTACCTTGGGCCGGGCGCGGACAGCGTCAGCGTCTCCGGTGTGGTGTATCCGCACTTTCGGGGCGGGCTTTCGCAGGTGGCGGCCCTGCGCGCCGAGGCGGGGCAGGGCAGGCCGCTGCTATTCGTGGACGGGCAAGGGGGCATCCATGGCCGCTGGGTTGTGGAGGGCGTGGACGAAACCCGGCAGGAACTCTTCCCGGACGGGACGCCGCGCCGTATGGAATTCACCCTGAAGCTCAAGTACTACGGAGGGGCCGATGTGGTACCGCACGAAGGACGGTGACATGGTGGACGCCCTGTGCCACAGGCATTACGGGCGGACGGCGGGCACTGTGGAAGCTGTGCTGGAAGCCAACCCCGGCCTTGCTGACAAGGGGCCGGTCCTCGCGGCGGGTGTGGCAATCTTCTTGCCCGACCTGCCGGACCCGGAACCTGATGAAGGGGTGAGCCTGTGGGACTAGCACGCAACACGTATGCGCCGGTGTTCCGCGTGGAAGCTGGTGGTGAGGACATCACCGCCGTCATCCGTGAGCGGCTGATTTCCCTTTCCATCACTGATGAGGCGGGGATGCAGTCCGATGCGCTGTCGCTGACCCTTTCCGATGGCGCGCCGCATGTGGTGCTTCCCACCACGGGCGCGGAACTGCGCGTGTGGTTGGGTTATGGCGACAGCGCGCAGTATATGGGGCTGTATGTTGTGGATGGCGTCACGCTGTCCGGGCCGCCGCGGGTGCTGAGCATTACCGCCAGCGGCGCGCCCTTTGAGCGCAGCGGCACGTATACCCAGCTTCAGACCCAGCGCACGCGGTCGTGGACGCCGGGGACGCTGGGCGAGCTTGCACGGGTTGTGGCCGCAGAACATGGCCTGACGCCCGCCATTGCGGCGGAGGTCGAGGGCCGCCGCCTTGGGCACATTGATCAGATTCGCGAGAGCGATATGAACCTTGTCACGCGGCTTGCCGCGGAGATGGGCGTGCTGGCCAAGGTGGGCGGCGGCTTCCTCGTGTTGACGCCTAAAGCGGCGGGCAAGGCCGTGAGCGGCGCGCCGCTGGCGCGGGTGCGTCTGAGCCCCGGCGACGTGACAAGCTGGCGCGTGGAAATGGCAGAGCGCGGCGACTATCGCCGGGTGGTTGCCCAGTGGCGCGATACGGACAGCGCGTGTGACCGTGAGGAAAGCGTTGGTGACGGCGAACCCGTGTACCGCCTGCGCCACCCCTATGCCTCGCGCGATGCGGCAGAGCAGGCGGCGCGCGCCAAGCTGGAGGCTTTTCAGCGCGGGCGCGCCACGCTGTCCCTTACACTGCCGGGGCGTCCGGATCTGCGCGCTGAAGCGCTGGCGCAGCTTGAGGGATTCCGCGAGGGCGTCAGCGGCCAATGGACTGTGACCAAGGCCGAACACAAGCTGGACAGCTCCGGCTACGTGACCAGCGTGGACGGGGAACAAGGGCAGGACGCCGCCACGCCTGCTTAGGTGCAATGAACAGAGCGTGACGAACACGGGCCGCAGTGTTGCCGATTGGCGATGCTGCGGCCCTTTTGCATGAAGCGTTTGGGCGCGTGGTACTGCCGTAGAGGGGGAACATGTGCGGCGGGAATGTGTATGGCGACGGCTGGCGTATATTGACCAAGGTGCTGGCGGGGTGGGAAAGGGGATATTCGAGGGCTGTGCAGAGGGGGGGGTGCCCAACTTTGCAGTGCGGCAACAGGGCGGAAAAACACCTCTTCCGCCAGATAATTGACGGTAAAAAGTTCGATATTGCGTTGACAATAGTGCCAGAGTCTGGCGTGTATACTTTCGGAACGCCACGTGGGCGCTGCCACCGGAAGGTGGCGGATGGAAAAGCCTTGCAGATGCGGCCGCAAAACGCGTAGCCGCTTTTTCATGACCATGCGGATGATCATGATTATAAAATGCAATGCGATCAAACAGTGTGCCGAGATGTCGGGGCGGGGCGCTGTTGCATTGGGGGCCGGAAGGCGGCGGGTGGAGCTGTACCGCGCTGGTAAAGGTCGTTTCCCCGGCGCATTCGTGCAGAAAAGGGGGGCTGAGGCCCCTGTGAATTGCGCACTCTTTGAGGAGAAGACAAGTGTATTCGTTTCGGTCAATTAAAGGGAAAATTGTTCTATGGTCGGGGCTGTGCCTTGCCGCGTCCATTTTGGTGATCATTGCCTACACCACGTACACCACGCGGCAGGAGGCCCTGAAGGACGCCCTGCGGCAGGCGGAGGACCAGGCCACCGTTGAGGCGCTGAAGATTAAGAGCCGCTTTGAGGTGGGCCTTGATGCCGCGCGTACGCTGGCGCAGAGCTATCAGGGCATGCGCGAAACCAACCAAACGCCCTCGCGCGATGAGATGAGCGGCATGCTCCGCACGGTTGCCGCGGGGAACGAAGCCCTGCTTGGCGCATGGACCGTGTGGGAGCCGGACGCGCTGGACGGCGCGGACGCCGCACATAAGCACTACGACAAAGGGCACGACTCTACGGGCCGCTTTGTTCCGTACTGGAATAAGGTTGGCGGCCTGCACCTTGAACCGTGCGGTGACAGCTATCTCGACCCGGAGCGTGCGGGCTGGTACCTCAAGCCGCTGCGTTCAACGACGGATACGGTCTCCAAGCCCGTTATGTACAACATTGGCGGCAAGCGCCGCATGGTGGTGACCCTTGGTTCCTCCATCCGCGTAAACGGCAGGCCCGTTGGCGCGGTGGGCGTAGATCTGCCCGTGGACTTCCTGCAACAGATTGCGGACTCCATGACCCTACTTGGTACGCGCGCCATGGTGACGCTGGTCAGCCATGCCGGGACCATCGCCGCGCAGACGGACAAGCCCGACCTCGCGGGCAAGCAGGTGACTGAAGTCTTTACCCATCCGGACAAGGTGCTGCGCAGTCTTGCCCGCAACGAAGTCTACCGCAATTTCAGCGAGGGCTATTATGACCTCGTGGTGCCGGTAACCCTTGGCTCCAGCAGCGACCGCTGGGGCGTTGGCATCTCCGTGCCGGAAAAGCTTATTTACGAGCAGGCCAACGCCATGGCTCTGCACTCTGCGTTGATTGGCGGTGGGTGCCTGCTGCTGGCGGTTATCGTCCTGTGGGTGGTTGCCGGCATTATTGCCCGCCCCCTCAAGGTGACCGCCGCCGCAGTGAACAGCATTGCCGAGGGCGACCTTGATGTGCGCCTTGACGCCGAAGGCCGCGACGAGGTGGCCGGCGTGCAGAGCGCCGTGAATGTGATGGCGGAGAAACTGCACCAGAATATGGCCGACATTGAGCGCCAGATGGGCATTGCCGAGGAGAAGTCCCGCCAGGCCGAGCACGCCACGCAGATTGCCGAAGAGGCGCGCCAGCAGGCGGAAAAGGCCAAGGCCGAGGGCATGCTGCAGGCCGCGGAAAAGCTGGAGCGCGTTGTGGAGCGCATTTCCACGGCGATGGAGGAAATCTCCGCCCAGTCCGAGGAAATGCGCAAAGGCACCGAGCTACAGCGCGACCGTGTGCAGTCCACCTCCACAGCCATGGAAGAGATGAACGCCACGGTGCTGGAAGTGGCCCAGAACGCCGGCGACGCAGCGGACCACAGCGTCAGCGCCCGCGACACCGCGCGCGAGGGGCAGGACGTGGTTGGCAAGTCCATTGACGCCATGGCGACCACCAAGCGCCAGACCGAGCGTCTGCGCAGCGCCATGGACGATTTGGATTCGCAGGCCAAGGGCATTGGCAATATCATGAACGTTATCGAAGACATTGCCGACCAGACCAACCTGCTTGCGCTCAACGCCGCCATCGAGGCCGCGCGTGCTGGCGAAGCGGGCCGAGGGTTTGCCGTTGTCGCGGACGAGGTTCGCAAGCTGGCCGAAAAGACCATGACCGCCACCAAGGAAGTTGGCTCGTCCATCGAGTCCATTCAGAAGGTGGCGCACGGCAATATCGCGTCCATGGAGACGGCGGAGCAGGACCTTGAGCGGGCAGTGGCCTTTGCCAACAAGTCCGGCGAGGTGCTGGAAAAGATCGTGACGGGCGTGGAGGCATCCTCTGGGCAGATTCAGGGCATTGCCACCGCCGCGGGCCAGCAGTCCGCCGCCAGTGACGAGATTAACCGCTCCATCGAGGAAATTAACCAGATAACCAACGACACCGCGCAAAGCGTTGAGGAAACCGTCCTTGCCCTGCGCGAGATGGCGGAGCAGTCCTCCGGGCTGGCGTCCCTTATCCGTGAGTTGAAGGACGATTCGCAGGCAAGCCGCTAGGCGCTGTGGACTAAGATACGGCAAGGCCTCCGCGATGCGTCGCGGGGGCCTTTTGCTGCCCTGATTCGCCATTGGCGGGCGGCTCTTTTGGCGACGGAGAGGCGGGGTGCGGCGTTGGCGCCGCCAGCGCGCTGCGGGGGCAATTTCTCCGCCCCTGTCCACTAAAATGCAGGGGCGAAAGGTTTGCATGCAGGCGTTTTTCGTTTATGGACGCGGGGAACAAGGCCGCAAGGCGTCGCTTCGTGAAGCGCGGCGGGGTCGTTCCACACCCGGCGAAACCACGTTTGGACGCGTCTGTATTGGTTTGTAGCGAAGAGTAAGATAGAAAGAAAATCAGCATGTTGCGCGCTGTGCGCCCTTTGACGCTACTGGTTGGAAAACCACGGTGCGGGAGAGGGACCGCGCGGGCGCCGTGCAGAGTGTAAGGGAGTTGCAATGCAGATTCGGAAGTTTCCTCTTGGTCCATACCAAACGAATGGGTACCTGCTGTCCGAGGACGGCAAGGCTGTGGTGGTCGACCCCGGCGATAATTCCCCGCGCCTGTCCAGCATCCTGCGTGAAGAGGGGCTAGAGCTGACGCACATCCTCATTACGCATATTCATATTGACCACTTCTACGGCGCGCCGAAGCTGGCCGGCGAAACCGGGGCCAAGATTCTGGCCAGCCCCAAGGATTCCATCCTCGTCGCGGAGGAACTCCGCAACGCTGGCGAGTCCGGCTACCCCCGCCTGAAGGAAAAGTTCGTGTACGAGCCGCTTCATACGGGCACGCACGAGTTCCTTGGCCGCCCGTGCCACGTGCTGGCCACGCCCGGCCACACTCCGGGGAGCTTGACCTTCCACTTCGAGGATGACGGCGTGGCCTTTGTGGGCGACCTCATCTTTGCCGGCTCCGTTGGCCGCGCGGACTACACGGGGGGCAACGCCAAGGCGCTGTTTACCTCCATTGAGTCCAACATCTTCACCATGGCGGAAGCCACGGTGCTCTATCCCGGTCATGGTCCGCTGACCACCGCCGGCGATGAGAAGGCGCACAACCCGTTCTTCCGGGGACGTCGCCGCTAGGGTCCTTTGAGCCATACGCCGCCCGCCCGCTGGCGCGCGGCACAAGACGTCATACATCAAGGCGCGAATTCCGGAGTCATTTCGGAATTCGCGCCTTGTTTTTTGCGGGTGTGGCGGTGCGTAGCGCACGGAAGCGGTGGGGCTGTGAGGCTAGCTGCCCTAGCTCCACTTGTCGGCGGCTTTCTCCACCAAGTGGCGGTGCTCGGGCAGCACATAACAGCGGAAGATCTGGCGGTAGTACTTCATGGTCTTGGCGGTGCCGGCGCGCTTGTCCAGAGCGCCGGTTTTGACGTCTTCAAGGATGTACTTGGAGACCATGAGGGCGACATCGTTGAAGTCCTCGGCCATATCCTTGGTGATGAAGCCGTCCTCCACACAGTCGTTCAGCATGATGAAACTGCGGGAGTAGAGGTTGTTGATGTCGTATATTTTGTTGAAGGGCGCGGGGGCGTCCTTGACGATGCGCTCGGGAAACAGCTCGTAGTACTGGCGGGTGTATTCTTCGAGCTTGTCGTTGCCGTGGGTGAAGAACAGCAGTTCGTATATCTCGGGGTTGGCAAGGGAATACACCGTAAAGCACTTACAGATGGCCATGTACCGCTCAATGGAGTCCTCGCACTTGTTGACGTAGTGCGGGATGGCCTCGTGGTATTCCTCAAGATAGGTCATGGTCGCGAGGAAGACCAGATGCGGCAGGTTCTCGAAATAATTGTACAGCGTGGCGCTGGCGTAGCCTGCGATGTCGGCGGCCTTGCGGATGGTGACGGCCTCTATGCCTTCCTCTTGGATGATGTGGTTCGCCGCGTCGATGAAGTATTTCATCACGCGCTGTTGTTTGATCTTGGCCTTGTCGTTGGTTTGTCGCATGCTTTCCCTTTTGTTTGGCACCGGATGCGTCTGGTGCATGTTCGCTTCGAAGGACAGAGACAAGCGGAGAAGCATCGCAGTTCCGGGGTCGATACTTTTCCATGGTCGGCGAGCGCTGCGCCCATGGTGTGTGGAAAAAAGGTGTATGGCGTACGCTGCATCCGCGCGCTGGCGCGGTGTGGTTCGTCTGCATCCCGCCGCAGGCTATGAACGTATACCACTTTTGGCGCTACATACCAAAAAAAGATCACGATCATACACCTGCTGCGCCTATCCGTGCCGGGGCATCAAGCGCGCAGGGCACGAGGGCGCCCCGCTACGGAGCGCGCGACGTCTGTCAGGGGCGACGTCGCACGCGGGCTGCGCTTTTGCCGGGCGTGATGCCGGGTGCGTGAAGACGGAGTGGTGGTCCACATGTGGGATGCCAGCGTGGTGATGGCCCAGTGTGCCCTGCATGGTGTGTGGAACTAGCGGAGCAGTGGAGGCGGCGCGATCATAGGGCGCTCGCGTTCTTGGGGTAGGGCTGCCGTGTTCTCTCGCCCACACGGTGCCCGTCATCACAATCTGCTGAAATATAGCCGACTTGATATTCCGTTTCGCTGGAAAAGTCAATCCTAGCGCATCGCCGTCATCATGAAAACCTATGCGCAATAATGCGCAAGCTCCTCCGCGGGCGCCGCATGTATCCTGTCAGCAGTGGAATTTCTGCGTACGCAGTATGTCCTACGCAAGGCGTTTTGGGCGCGCTTGAAACGTTGGGGAACGCTCCGGAAGGATATTCTGTCATCTATAAGACGGTTTTGCGTCGTGGTGGTACATGCCGCTAGCGTCCACATCGGTCATGATTTCGCCCGGATGCGAGGCGATATTGGCGTGTGGGTGAGAAGGGCCGTGCTGCGGGAGCGGGGCCGCGCGAAGTAGGGTATAATCACGATTAGTAAATTTACCGTGATTGTGTTTGTGGTGCGTTTTGTCACGAATCGGACAATCTTGAAGGAAAGCATATTATTTCGACTGTTTATAGTAAATGCCTGCGTCCGCATTCTCCCCCTCAAAATGGTGGCATACCGACCACGCTGGAAAAACTGCCAAAAAAACATTTGAGATAACCCACCGGATTCTCTGCTTTTCACTCAAAAAATCCCGTCTATGAACGTGGTTATAAAAAAAATGTGATTGCAAAATGATCGCGATCATGCAAATTTTCACGAGCGCGGCACGGGAGATTGTCTGGAAATGGACAACCGCACCGCGAGGAGCAAACCATTTGAAAACACGAGCGTATCGTAGGGCACCACTCTCAACGCTTCATTGGTAGCGGTGATCTTGGATCAGAACTCGTGCGGTTTTCGCCTCCAGATTGACAACGCGGGCGGCAAAACGCCGCCACAGCCATGTGCCGGATGGAACTTCCCCGGATGTGTTGAATGGCGAACAGGGCGCAACAGGGCGTGTGGAACACGCGCGCAGGCCACATGTGGCAAGCGCGCGAGCCCGAAGCGGACCGTTCGAAATTCATCCGTATCCACGGAGGGTGGCGCGAAAGCGCCAACTGACGGAAGCAGGCCGCGTTGTCCTCCCGATGTCGCCAGCTGTTGCTGCGTGAGGGGCGCATCACAATAAGCCCCGTGCGGCAACGCGTGTTTTATGCGGTGTAATGCTCATGTCGGGTTGGAACGCAAGGCCTTTAGGGGCAGGGGCATTCGCCTGTCAGGGGGAGCTGGTAGCACCATCCGCGGAGGGTCATGGGTTGGCATGGGCGCATGCGTACGTGACCAGCAAACATGCCGCGGGGCCGTGGGGCTGGCTTCAGGAACATTTTTCAATTGCAGTTGGAGATCTACCGGATGGGTACTGAACAAGGGAAATCAATCAAGATTGATCCGAAAGTCTTTTTTCCGTCGCTGATCATAGTCGGCATCCTGTGCTACTTGACTGTTCGCGACCTCGACGCGGCGAACAAGGTCATCAACTCTCTGTTCCACTACGTCACCCACTCTTGGGGCTGGGCGTTTGAGTGGTACATGATTGTTATGCTGGCTGGCTGGGCATGGCTGGTCTTTGGCCCCTGGAAGCATAACAAGCTGGGCGACCCGGATGAGGAACCTGAATTCAGCACGTCAAGCTGGGTGTTCCTGCTGTTCGCGTCCTCCACGTCCGCTGCCGTTTTGTTCTGGGGCTCCTACGAGGCCTACTGCTACGTGGCTACGCCGCCGTTTGGCTTTGAACCCTTCTCCGTCACGGCGCAGGAATACGGCCTTGCCTACAGCCTGTTCCATTGGGGCCCGCTGCCCTGGGCTGGGTACGGGTTCTTCACCGTTGCCTTCGGCTACTTCCTGTTCGTGAAGAAAATCAACGTCATCCGCCCCAGTGGTACCCTCGCCCCCCTTATCGGCGAAAAGAACTGCAAGGGCATCATCGGTACCGTCATCGACAATATGTACATTGTCGGCCTCATCCTCGCCATGGGCACCAGCCTTGGTCTGGCCACGCCGCTGGTGACCGAGTGCATGCAGTACCTCTTTGGCATTGAGCACACCCTTGGTCTGGACGCCGCCATCATTGCCGCATGGATTGTCTTCAACGCCATCTGCGTTGCCTGCGGTCTGCAGAAGGGCATCAAGTTCGCCTCCGACCTGCGCAGCTACCTGACCATCGGCGTTCTGCTGTGGGTGCTGGCCCTGAGCGGTACTACCTTCATCGCCAACTACTTCACCGACTCCGTGGGCGTGCTGCTCGACAAGTTCGGCCGCATGCTGTTCTACACCGACACCATCGGTGGCGGCGGCTTCCCGCAGGGTTGGACCGTGTTCTACTGGGCCTGGTGGGTCATCTACGGCATCCAGACCTGCATCTTCCTCGCCCGTATCTCCCGCGGACGCACCGTCCGCCAGGTCTGCGTCGGCATGGTTTCCGGCCTGACCGTCACCACCTGGTTCATGTGGACCGTTCTGAGCGGCAACACCATGGACCTTATCCACAAGGGCGCACTGGACCTTACCAAGCTGGTTGCCGAGCACGGCGCGCCGCGCGCCGTCATCGAAACGTGGGCTGCGCTGCCGCTGAGCACCGTGACCATCGGCGCCTTCTTCATCCTGTGCTTTGTGGCGACCGTGACGCTGATTAACGCCTGCTCCTACACGCTGGCCATGTCCACCTGCACCGAGGCCGACGGCTACAGCGAGCCTCCGGTTTGGGTCCGTGTTGGCTGGTCCATCCTCGTGGGCGTCATCGGCGTGACCCTGCTGGCTCTTGGCGGCCTGAAGCCTCTGCAGACGGCCATCATCGCCGGCGGTTGCCCGCTCTTCTTCGTCAACCTCATGATCATTACGTCCTTCATTAAGGATGCAAAGAAGCGGAACTGGTAAGTTCCCTAGTGATACCAGGTAGATAAAAAGAAAACTCAAGGAGAATCCACATGGATTTCAAGCTTTCTGATGAACAGGAACTGTTTGTAGCTGGCGTACGCGAGCTGATGGAGCGCGAAAACTGGGAAGCCTACTTCGCAGAGTGCGACGAAAAGCACGTGTACCCCGAGCGCTGGGTTAAGGAACTGGCCGACCTCGGCATCGACACCATGCTGCTGCCCGAAGAGCACGGTGGAATGGAAGCTGGCATGGTCACTCTGGCCGCCATCTGGGAAGAGCTGGGCCGCCACGGCGCACCCACCTACGTTCTGTACCAGCTGCCCGGCTTCGGCACCATTCTGCGCTACGGCACGCAGGAGCAGATTGACAAGATCTTTGCCTTCCGCGGCACCGGCAAGCAGATGTGGAACTCCGCCATCACCGAGCCCAGCGCCGGCTCCGACGTGGGTAGCCTGAAGACCACCTACACCCGCAAGAACGGCAAGGTGTACCTGAACGGCCACAAGTGCTTCATCACCAGCAGCGCCCATTGCCCCTACCTCGTGGTGATGGCCCGCGACTCCGAGTCCGAGAAGCCTGTCTTCTCCGAGTGGTTTGTGGACATGAGCCTGCCGGGCATCAAGCTGAACCCCCTCGACAAGCTGGGCCTGCGCATGGACAGCTGCTGCGAAGTCATCTTCGACAACGTTGAGCTGGAAGAGAAGGACCTCTTCGGCACCGAAGGTAACGGCTTCAACCGCGTGAAGGAAGAGTTCGACGGCGAGCGTTTCCTCGTGGCCTGCACCAACTACGGCGTGGCCTACTGCGCCTTTGAGGACGCCGCCAAGTACGCCAACCAGCGCGTGCAGTTTGGCGAAGCCATCGGCCGCACCCAGCTGATTCAGGAAAAGTTCGCCCACATGGCCATCAAGCTGAACAGCATGAAGAACATGATCTACGAAGCCGCATGGAAGTGCGACAACGGCATCATGTCCTCCGGCGACGCCGCCATGTGCAAGTTCTACTGCGCCAACGCCGCCTTTGAAGTTGTGGACGACGCCATGCAGATTCTCTGCGGCATCGGCATCACCGGCCACCGCGTGGGCCGCTTCTGGCGTGACCTGCGTGTTGACCGCGTTTCCGGCGGCTCCGACGAGATGCAGATCCTGACCCTTGGTCGTTCTGTCCTCAAGCAGTACCGCTAGGCGACTGGCCCGGAAATCGTACAACACTTCCAAGGACACAGTAGAATGTCGAATAAAGTGCAGACTCCCAAGTTCGGCCCGCTGAGCGGCGTACGCGTCGTGTTCTCGGCCATCGAGATCGCCGGTCCGTTCTCTGCCCAGATGCTCGCCGAGTGGGGCGCAGAAGTCATCTGGATTGAGAACACGGCCTACGCGGATACCATCCGTGTGCAGCCGAACTATCCCGAATACTCCCGCCGCAACCTCCATGCGCTGTCGCTGAACCTGTTCTCCGACGAGGGCAAAGAAGCGTTCCTGAAGCTCATGGAGACCACGGACATCCTCATCGAGTCCAGCAAAGGCCCCGCCTTTGCCCGCCGCGGCATCACCGACGAACTGCTGTGGGAGCACAATCCCGCTCTGGTCATCGCGCATCTGTCCGGCTTCGGCCAGTACGGCGTGGACGAGTACACCAACTCCGCCGCCTACAACACCATTGCGCAGGCCTTCAGCGGCTACCTCATCCAGAATGGCGATGTGGATCAGCCCATGCCCGCCTTCCCGTACACCGCGGACTATATTGCGGGCTTCACCGTCACCAGTTCCGTTCTGGCCGCCCTGTACAAGGCCAAGCAGACCGGTGAGGGCGAAAGCATCGACGTCGCCATGTACGAAGCCATGCTCTGCGTGGGCCAGTACTACATGATCGACTACTTCAACGGTGGTCAGGTCTGCCCGCGTCAGACCAAGGGTAAGGACCCCATCTGGGCCGGTTGCGGTACCTACAAGTGCAAAGACTGCTACTTCGTCACCGAAGTGGTGGGCGTCAAGCAGGTCAAAGGCATGCTCGAAAAGCTGGGCCTGTCCAATCTGCTTGGCACCGAGGACGTCCCCGAGGGCTGCCAGCTTATCAAGCGCGACTGCGAAGCTGGCCGTCTGTTTGAGGACAAGCTCGACGAGCTCTTCGCCGAGATGTCCCTTGAGGACGTGCAGGAGCTGCTTGGCTCCATGCGCATCGCCTTTGCCAAGGTGCTCACCGTCCCCGAGCTGGAGTCCAATCCCCAGTACATCGCCCGCGAATCCTTCACCCAGTGGGAAACGCAGGACGGCAAGGAGTTCAAGGGCCCCAACGTCATGCCGAAGTTCAAGAAGAACCCCGGCAAGATTTGGCGCGCCATGCCCCAGCACGGGCAGGACACCGCCGCCATCCTCGGCGACCTCGGATACACGGAAGAAGCCATCAGCGCTCTTGCAGACAAGGGCATTGTCAAATTGAGCGATCCTCCCAAGGCCGACTAACACTCGGTTAAAGTTGTGGGGGAGGGACAGCCGTTTCCCTGGCGGCTGTCCCTCCTGTCACCACACGGTGGAACGTCAGTTCCTGTGAGACGGTTCCGGCAGATGAACGAAGACGGACCGGAATGCACAAGGTTTCCGCTGTGGCCTGAAGATGAATGAGCTGAGCGAAGAGGTGCGAGCGATGGATATTATCGGCAACAAAAACCTGCGCTGCATGTGGGATGAACTGGCCTGCATGCATGGCAACAAGACGGCGCTGGTTTTTGAAGACATTTCAGGAAATACAAGACAATACACCTATGCCGAGCTCAATAGGGAGATCAACAGGGCCGCCAACCTGTTTCTTTCGCTTGGTATCAAAAAGGGCGACAAGGTCGCCATTCAGCTCCACAACAGCCCCGAATTCATCGTGAGCTGGTTCGGACTGGCCAAGATTGGTGGCGTTATGGTCCCCATCAATGCCCACTATCTGCACGGCGAAAGCGCCTACATCCTGCAGAAGTGCGACATCAAGACCATCGTCATCGAAAAGAAGTTCTTTGAAATTTACGACACCATCCAGCGCAAGGGCGACGCTGCGCTGGAGACCATCCTCGTGGCGCGCATGGAGCACGGCGAGGACATTCCCGGCACGGTGAATTTTGGCAGGGAGATGGCGCAGCAGCCGGACACGCTGCAAACCATTGTCCCCCTGTCCAGTGATGATGTGGCCGAGATTCTGTTTACCTCCGGCACCACCTCGCGCCCCAAGGGCGTGGTCATCACGCACTACAACCTGCTGTTCGCCGGGCGCTACACCTCGTGGCAGTGTTGCCTGCGCAGCGACGACAGGTATCTGACCATGATGCCCGCGTGTCATATCGATTTTCAGTGTACGGCGGCCATGCCGACGTTCACCACCGGCGCGGCGTTCATCATGCTTGAGAAGTACAGCGCCCACCGGTTCTGGAGTCAGGTGTGTCTGCACCGGGCCACCATCACGGAGTGTATACCCCTCATGGTCCGCACCCTGCTGCTCCAGCCCGAACAAGCGTGGGAACGCAACCACTGTCTGCGCGAGGTGCTCTTCTACCTCGACCTCGCGGAGAGTGAGAAGGACGCCTTCATGCAGCGCTTCGGGGTTCGCTTTTTGACCTCGTACGGCATGACGGAAACCATCGTCGGCATCATTGGCGACAGGCCGGGCGATGCGCGGCGCTGGCCGTCCATCGGCCGCGTGGGCCTGACCTACGAAGCCAAAATCGTGGACGAGTGCGGCAACGAGGTGGAGCCGGGAACCCTCGGCGAAATTTGTGTGAAGGGTATTCCCGGCAAGACCATCCTGCGGGAGTACTACAACGCACCGGAAGCCACCGCCCGCGTGCTAAGCAAGGACGGCTGGCTGCGCACCGGCGACAACGGCTTCATGGACGAGGACGGCTACTTTTATTTCATGGACCGCAATATGAACCTCATTAAGCGGTCCGGGGAGAACATCTCGGGGACGGAGATTGAAAACGTTCTCGTGTGTCACCCCAAAATCGTGGACGCCGCCGTTGTGGGCGTGCCCGATGACATCAGCGACGAAGCCGTGAAGGCCTTCGTCATCATCAAGGAAGGCGAAACGCTGAGCGTGGACGAGATTTTTGACTACTGTTCCGCGCACATCGCCAAGTTTAAGGTGCCTTCCTACATTGAGATTCGGAAGTCGTTCCCCCGGTCCTGCTCCGGCAAGGTCCAGAAGAACGTGCTGAAGATGGAAAGCGTTGGAGGCAACAGCTTGACTGCTGCCAACGTATGTAGCGCCAACGCGCAGTAGTGCGCAGCGCGGCAGAAAGCTGAGCGCGCCGGATTCGTGGACGCAAATTCCTGATCGTGATCAGTAAGTGACCACCCGGCAGGTAATAATCACAGTCATAAAAGGAAGGTCGACATGGCTTTAAAGTTGGACATGCAGGGCAAGACCTACGGCCCGTTCGTGCGTGAGTATGATTTCAAGGACCTGAGCCTCTTCGCACTGGGTTGCGGCGCCGGTTACGACGGCAAGACGGACCTCCAGTACGTCTACGAGAAGGACATGAAGGTTCTGCCGATGTTTGCTGCCATGCCCATTGTGGACAGCGAAGTCACCAAGACGATCGACTACGGCTTCAACTGGGGCGGCTCCCTGCACTGGGGCTTTGACCTGCAGTTCCACCAGCCCATGACCGCTCTGTCCGGCACCCTGAGCACCCACGTCCTGCTCAAGGGCCTGTATGACCGCGGCGAAGGCCGTGGCCTGCTGGCGCAGCACATTGGCGACACCTACGACGAGAACGGCACCAAGCTCTTCACCAACGAGAGCTGGGACTGCGCCCTCTACGACGGTGGCTGGGGTGGCCCCAAGGCCCCCAAGGACATTGTCGAAATCCCCGATCGCGAGCCCGACTTTGAGGTGAGCGAAGAGATCGCCCTGAACCGCGCCCTCATCTACCGCCTCTCCGGCGACTTCCACCCCCAGCACATCGACTGGGCCTATGCGCAGGAGTTCGGCCATCCCAAGCCGAATCTGCACGCCGTCAGCACCGCCGGTGTGGCGTGCCGCCACATCATCAACACGCTGTTCCCCGGCGAGCCGGAGCGCCTGACCCGCTTCAAGACCCGCATTACCAAGTCCCTGTACCCGGGCTGCACGATCAAGACCCAGATGTGGAAGTGGGACGACAATTCCATCCACTTCCGCGTGATTGACGCCGACAACCCCGAGATCGTGTACCTGAACTACGCTCTGGCCGAGTGGAAGTAGGGCGCTGAGCTTTTTACTGCTTCCGGGGCACTGCTCCGGGGCCGTCAGGGGGCGGCGCGCGCCGCTCCCTGACACAAAAAGTATACGAGACAGATTGGAGAAAGCATGAAGATCATCGTTGGATGCAAATTGGTTCCTGAAGAGCAGGACATCGCTGTCAACAAGGACGGCAGCCTCGACACCAGCAAGGCCGCTCCCAAGATCAGCCAGTTCGACCTCAACGCCGTGCAGGCTGCTGTGGATATGAAGGGCGAGATTGAGGGCACCACCGTCACCGCCCTGAGCGTTGGCGGCAAGGAGCTGGAAAACACCAAGGCCCGCAAGGACATCCTGTCCCGCGGCATGGACGAACTCACCGCCGTCATCGACGAAGGCTTCAAGGGCGCTCTGCCGCACAAGACTGCCGCCGTCATGGCCGCTGCCGCCGAAAAGGTCGGCTACGACCTCATCCTCTGCGGCGACGGCTCCGGCGACCTGTACGCCCAGCAGGTTGGCGTGCGCCTTGGCGCACAGCTGGACGTGCCCACCGTCAGCGGCGTGAGCAAGATTGTCTCCGCCGAGGAAGGCAAGCTCACCGTTGAGCGCGCTCTGGAAGACGAAGTGGAAGTGCTGGAAATCGCTCTTCCCGCCGTTGTTTCCGTCACCGCCGACATTAACGTTCCCGCCATTCCGGGCATGAAGGCCATCCTTCAGGCCGCCAAGAAGCCCGTGAACGTGCTCACCGCCGACGAACTCGGCCTTGGCGAGCAGTCCGAGCTTGTGGAGTCCGTCTCCGTGCAGGCGCCCAAGCAGAAGGAACGGAAGAAGATCATCATCGAAGGCGATGGCGAAGATCAGATCGCTGAATTCGTCGGCAACCTCCGCAAAGTCATCAACTAAACGGGGAAGAAAATGAGCAAACTTTCCAACGTATGGGTATTCAGTGATGCGGCTTCCCGTCTGGCCGAAGTGATCGCCGGCGGCGCCGAACTTGGTGAAAAGGTCTCCGCATTCGTCCTCGGTTCTCAGGACGACGTGGCCAAGGCTTTCGCCCTGGGCGCAAGCGCCGTGTACCACCTTGGCGACAAGGACTCCGCCCGCATCGTCGAGGACTACGCCGACACCATGGCCAAGGTCATCGCCGAGGGTGAAACCCCGGCAATGGTCCTGCTGCCCGCCACCCGCCGCTGCAAGGGCCTTGCCTCCAAGCTGGGCGTGAAGCTGGACGCCGGCGTGCTGACCGAGGCCGCCGACATCGAAGCCGGCGCCGAAGGCGTGTCCGGCAAGCACATGGTCTACGGCGGTCTGGCCCTTGGCGAAGAGAAGGTGACCTCCGCCGTCTCCATCGTCGTGGTTGCCAGTGGCGTGTTCGCTGGCGGCGAGGCCGACGCCTCCAAGACCGGCGAAGCCGTCTCCGTGGACTTTGTGGAGCCCAAGTGCGCCGTGAAGTGCGTTGAGCGCCGCGCCAAGGAAGGCAGCAGCGTCGACCTGAACCGCGCCAAGCGCGTTGTGGGTATCGGCCGAGGCATTGCCAAGCAGGAAGACATCGCCATCGCCGAACAGCTGTGCTCCGCCATCGAGGCCGAGCTGGGCTGCTCCCGTCCCATCGCCGAAGGCGAGAAGTGGATGGAGCACGAGCGCTACATCGGCATCTCCGGCGTTATGCCCAAGCCCGAAGTGTACCTCGCTCTGGGCATCTCCGGCCAGATTCAGCACATGGTTGGCGCCAACGGCGCACAGACCATCGTGGCCGTGAACAAGGACAAGAACGCCCCCATCTTCCAGTTCGCTGACTACGGCATCGTCGGCGACATCTACAAGGTCATGCCCGCGCTGACCGAAGCTTTTAAAGGCGAGTAGACATCTGGGACTCCGGGCGGGGCCGCACTGCTGTGCGGCCCCGCTTTCAGGGGGCAAATGGCGGGCGGGCGCAGTGATGCGACGCATAGTGCGTGAACGCTTTGCCAGATGCACTGCCGCTGCATGGCGCAGTGTGGTGGCTGGGGCGCTGCTGTAACACGTGTATCTCGCAGGTCATTTTGTGGCCGCGGGTGTGTTCTTTGAATATATGACGATGCGTATTGGGTTTTTGAAGGTGCTGTTTTCGTTTTACACGGCGCGCCGCAGGGCTTATCCCCGACCTCGACGCTCAGGCTTGGCCTTGGCCCTTGCCTGTGACCTCCGCCAGAATTCCACGCCGCTTCCTCGTCATCCGTCGCCCCGCGCTCCATCCGCTGTACGCTGTGGTGCTCCATCCGTCCCGGCAAGGCCATGCTTTGTTGGCTCCGATGCAGAACCACATTGTCCCGGTATCCTGTTGAAAGGGCGCCGCGGTCTGCACTCCTTGGCAGGCCGCGGCACGCTCTTGCTTCATTCGGCAGGACTGTGCGTTTCGACAAACCAAATGCCTCTTTTGTGTGGTCTTCCGTCCGCCAAGACTGTTTGCGGACGTTGTGGGGGATAGTGTTTGTCTTCCAAGGTGTCCGGGACACGGCAAGCGATGTGTGTGGTGCTTGCCATGAGGGGCTGGGAAACAGGAGGTACCTATGGGTGAAATACTTTTTTCCTTATTTATCGGGGGGTGTTTAATCGCTGTTGGCGTCTACATGAATGTGACGCTCCACAGGGAGCAGAGACGAAGCAGGCTTGATCACGACAACGTATAACAATCAGGAGAAACGCTGTGGATGTGTATACAATAGGCGTTCTGCTGAGCGTTGTTGTCTATATGATTGTCGGCACCTATGCCGGCCTCAAAGTCAAGAATGTTGAAGACTATTACGTCTGTGGCAGAAATGCCCCGACCATTTTAATCACCGGGACGCTGTTTGCGTCCATGCTGAGCACCAACGGATTCATGGGCGACACCGCCTACTGCTACGGCGGCAATATTACCACCATGATTCTTATCAACACGCTGTGCGCGTGTGGGTATGTTCTCGGCGCGCTGCTGTTTGGGCGCTATATTCGCCGCGCCCGTGTCCGGACCATGCCCTCGTATTTCGGCTACCGGTTCAACAGCACGCGCATCCGCCGTTTTGCAGGCGTGACCACGGTTGTTTCGCTGACGGCCTATCTTTTGAGCGTGATTCAGGGCACCGGCATCCTTATGCAGACCATGACCGGGCTTGATCGGGGCGCATGCCTCTTGATCGCTTGGGTCTGCATCACCCTGTTCACGTTTTACTCCGGGTCCCGAGGGGTCATCCTGACGGATACCATCATGTTCATTTTCTTTCTGGGTGCCACCATCATCGCCGGGCCGTACGTCTTTGACGCGGCTGGCGGGCTGGGTGACCTGCTGGTCACCTTGGCGCAGAACCCGAACACGCCCCAAGGCATGCTGGATTTCCACGGCAATACGGGCGGCGGGTCGGTCACGGATATTATGTTCTACGCCGTGACCATGGGCATTGTGTGGATGGTCGCCGTGGGCGTGAGCCCGTGGCAGGCAGGGCGCAATCTTATGGCCAAGAACGAGCACGTGACGTTTCGTTCCGGAGCCATGGCCGCTGTGCTGACCATCGTCTTTTCGCTCTATCTGTACCTTATTGCGGTGAGCGTCATCCCCCTGCATCCGGGGATGGCGGAGCCGGAGCGCGTCATCATCTGGGCCGCGTATGAAGTGATGCCCAAGCTGGTGGGCGTGGTGATGCTGACGGGCATCATGGCCGCCGGGCTGTCCTCGGCTTCCACATTCCTTTCCGTGGTGAGCTTTAGCCTGACCAGCGACGTGTGCAACATGTCCTTCAAGGACGACCGCAGCCAGCTGATGTGGACGCGCATCATTGTGCTGCTGGTGGGCCTTATTGCCCTTGGGCTGGCGTATTTGAACCTGTCGAGCATCCGCATCATCACATGGTTTGCCAGCACCATCATTGCGGCGTCGTGGGGCTATGTGGCCTTTGCCAGCGTGTGGAGCAAGTCCCTGACCGAGCGCGGGGCCTTCTTCGCCATGGTTGGCGGGTTCTTTGGCTACTTCATCGCCAAGTGCCTGAAGGAGTTTGCCGGGCTGCCCTTTGAGAATCTGTTCGGCCCGTTCTTCATCGGCGTGGGCGTGAGTGTGATTCTGGGCATCCTTGGTTCGCGGGGGCAGCGGCGTAGCGCGGAAGAGGTGGCTTTTCTGCAAAAGCTGCACACCATGCCGCGCGCCGAGCAAAAGGCCAGCGATTACCGCCGCGACAGAATGTACGGCTGGTTCATGATTGGAACCGGTGTCGCGGTGTCGGCGTTCCTCATCGTGTACTGGGCTGTGCCCTACAACACGCTCCTTGGGCGCGACGTCATGGCAATGCTGCCGTTTTAGCACGTGAACAGAGCGGATTCGTCCGCTTGGAATAGAAACAAGAGGGAAGGCTCCCGCCCATGCGGGAGCTGAACAAGGCGTAACCAACAAACATTTCTTCGGCTCCGCGCCGTGCAAGAGGTGAATTATGTCGGAAGACAAGTTTGACGCTATAATAGTAGGTGCTGGCCTTGCTGGGTGTACCAGCGCCTACCTGCTGGCTCAGGCCGGTTTGGAAACACTGGTCATTGAGCGCGGCAACTTCCCCGGCGCAAAGAATATGACCGGTGGCAGGCTCTACGGCCACAGCCTCGAAAAGATTTTCCCCGGCTTTGCCGAGGAGGCGCCCATCGAGCGCACCATCGTCCACGAGAAGGTTTCCTTCATGGACGAGACCTCCAGCACCACCATGGACTACGCCTGTCCGCAGTCCGAGAACCCGGCCGAGCGTTCCTACTCCGTGCTGCGTTCCAACTTTGACCAGTGGCTGGCGGGCAAGGCCGAAGAGGCCGGTGCCAGCATCGTCCCCGGCATCCGCGTGGACGACCTTATCGTGCGCGAGGGCAAGGTCTGCGGCGTGGTGGCCGCCGGCGAGGAAATGGAAGCCGACGTGGTCATTCTGGCCGACGGCGTGAACTCCATCCTCGGCGAAAAGCTGGGCATGGTGGACAAGGTGACCCCGCACCACTGCGCTGTGGGCGTGAAGGAAGTCATCGAGCTGTCCAAGGAGCAGATTAACGACCGCTTCGGCTGCGCCGACGGCGAAGGCGCTGCTTGGCTGTTTGCCGGTATGCCCTCCGACGGCCACATGGGCGGCGGCTTCCTCTACACCAACGAGGACACCATCTCCCTTGGCGTGGTCTTTGGCCTGCACAACATCGAGGCCGCAGGCAAGTCCGTCCCGCAGATGCTGGAGGACTTCAAGAATCATCCCACGGTGAAGCCCCTCGTCGCGGGCGGCAAGCAGGTGGAATACTCCGCCCACGTCGTGCCCGAAGGCGGACAGGACATGCTGCCCAAGATGGTTGGCGACGGCGTGCTCATCGCGGGCGACGCCGCTGGCCTGTGCCTGAACGTTGGCTACACCGTGCGCGGCATGGACCTTGCCGTTGCCTCTGGCGAAGCCGCGGCCAAGGCCGTCATCGCCGCCAAGGAGAAGGGCGACTTCAGCGAAGCCGGTCTGGGCACCTACATCGCCGAGCTTGGCGAAAGCTTTGTGATGAAGGACCTTGAACAGTACAAGAACCTGCCGGGCTTCCTCGACAATCCGCGCATGTTCAACGACTACCCCCAGATGGTCGCTGGCATCATGAAGGACCTCTTCACCATCAACGGTCCTTCCGCACCGCTTCGCAAGAAGGCTCTGCCGCATCTGAAGAAGGTCGGCTTCCTCAACATGATTAAGGACGGCATCAAAGGAGTGAGAGCGATATGAAGAATACAGTCAACGTTGATGTAAAACTCGGCGTGAACAAGTTTTTTGTCGATGAAGGCAACCCGCATATCGAGCTGATTGAGAATCCCGATCCCGCGGAATTCGCCAAGCTCGAAGCGGCCTGCCCCGCTGGCCTCTACAAGCGTGATGACAGCGGCGCATTCTTCTTCGACTCTGCCGGCTGTCTGGAATGCGGCACCTGCCGCATCCTGTGCGGCAAGACCATCCTGCAGAAGTGGGAATACCCGCAGGGCACCATGGGCGTGGAATTCCGCTTCGGCTAGGACACTTCCCGCAGTGCGCCGGGGCGGGCCGATACGCCCCCCTTTCGGCCGCGTAATCGGGCACTGCGGATGACTACAGACTGAGGTACCGGCAACGTTTATGCGCGTTGCCGGTACTTTTGCATGGCGCGCCGGGTACGGCCGGCGCGCCATAACAGCGCAACGGGAGAGTGAGCATGACGGACAAGGCAGAGGATAAACGCTACAGGCAGGCCAACCGCGAGGCCCTGTTGGCCCTTGGCGTGTACGCGCTGTATTTCGTGTGGTGGTACGGGTGCGCCTACGGCCTTGGCGATGGCGACCCCGAGGGCTATTCCTTCATTATGGGACTGCCGGAGTGGTTCTTCTACAGCTGTATTGTCGGCTACCCGCTGGTGGTGCTGGCGCTGTGGCTGGTGGTGCGTTTTTGCTTTGAGGATATGCCGCTGGACGAGGCGGACGCGGACCCGGACGACACTCCCGGCGCAGGTGGGAGAACGCCATCATGAGCGGAAACGCCGTCACCATAGTGCCTATGGCGCTGTATCTGGCGCTGTCCTTTGCTGTGGCGGTGTGGGGCCGCAAGCGCGCCGAGCGTCCGGATTCCGCACAGGGTTTTCTTGAGGACTACTTTATCGGCGGGCGGTCCATGGGCGGCTTTGTCCTCGCCATGACCATTATCGCCAGCTACACCAGCGCCAGTAGCTTTGTAGGCGGTCCGGGCGTGGCGTACCGCCTTGGCCTGAGTTGGGTACTGCTCGCCATGATTCAGGTGCCCGCTACTTTTTTGACCCTTGGGGTGCTGGGCAAGCGCTTCGCCATTATGGCCCGCAAGACGAACGCCGTGACCCTGACGGATTTTCTGCGCGCAAGGTACCAGAGCGACGCCGTGGTTATCCTGTGCAGCGTGTCGCTTTTGGTGTTCTTCATGGCGGCCATGCTGGCGCAGTTTATTGGCGGCGCGCGGCTGTTTCAGGCGGTGACGGGCTATCCGTACATCGTTGGGCTGGCGCTGTTTGGGGTGTCCGTGGTGCTGTACACCGCTGTTGGCGGCTTCCGCGCTGTGGTGCTCACCGACGCCATTCAGGGCGTGGTGATGATGGTGGCGGCGGTGGTGGTGCTGTACGCCGTGGTCCATGCGGGCGGCGGCATGGAGCGGTGCATTGCCGCGCTTCGGGATATTGATCCCGGCCTTATTACGCCCACAGGGCCAGCAGAGGCCGTGCCCCAGCCGTTTATGCTGTCCTTTTGGATATTGGTCGGCCTTGGCGTTTTGGGCCTGCCGCAGACCACCCACCGGTGCATGGCCTACCGCGATTCCCGCGCCATGCACGACGCCATGATCATTGGCACCCTTATCATCGGCTTTATGATTTTGTGCGCGCATCTTTCCGGCGCGCTGGGCCGCGCGGTGATTCCCGGACTCCCCGCCGGGGACCTCGCCATGCCCACACTGATGGTGGAGCTGCTTTCACCATTTTGGGCCGGAGTGTTCATCGCCGGGCCGCTGGCGGCCATCATGTCCACAGTGGACTCCATGCTCCTCCTCGCATCGGCGGCCATTGTGAAGGACCTGTATGTCCACTACGGCCTCGGCGGTGACGCCTCGCGCCTGACGTCCGCGGGTGTGAAGCGCAAAAGCCTCATGTCCACCGCCGCTATCGGCGTGGTAGTGTTTGTGGCCGCCATCCAGCCGCCGGACCTGCTGGTGTGGATTAATCTGTTCGCCTTTGGCGGGCTGGAGGCGGTGTTCCTGTGGCCTGTGGTGCTGGGGCTGTATTGGAAGAAGGCCAATGCCGCCGGGGCGGTGGCGTCCATTGTGGTGGGCGTTGGCAGCTTTGTGGCCCTGACCCTGATTAAGCCGGACATGGGCGGCATGCACGCCATTGTGCCGACGACGTTTGCCGGGCTTGGGGCGTTCATCGTGGGCACCCGCCTTGGCCGCGCGCCACAGCAGGCCGTCACCCGCCTGTTTTGGGGGCAAAGCGGCAGCGCGTCCTAGGGCGCGGGCTGGAGAAAAAGTGTAAGCAAGGGACGCACCGCGAGGTGCGTCCCTTTTTTGGTGTGGAACGCAGAACAGGCGGCACGCGCCGTGGGGAAGGCTTGGTTGGGCGGGAGTGGCTCTGGTGGTGGCACGGGATGGGTGCGAGGAGAGAGCAGGGCAGAGCGAAGAGCAGGCGCGGCACTACATGTTGGAGAAGGGATGCTGGAGGAACTCGCGTTCTTCCATGGTCAGCAGGGCGCAGAGGTTGTGCCGCATGCGGTACTGCGCCCGCATGTTCTGGTGCACTTCCTGCGCGGTGCCGGAAAAGGAATCCGCAATGCTGGCCTCGGCCTGCTGCTTCCACTGGGACACAAGGCGCGGGTAGATGCCGTACTTGCTGGCCAGCTCGCCAACGCTGAGCGAGCCGGAGAGCGCCTCAAGGGCGACCTGTGTCTTGAATTCTGCCGTGAAACGGTGCTTTTCGCATGACATGGCTCAGGGTCCTATGTTTGTCCTCTGCGTGTTATCAAATGCCCTGTGATCGTTGTACCTTCAAAAAAGAGTTGAGGGCAGTCCAGAGTATTTCGAGTAAAACACGATGCGCGGTGTGGGTCAAGGAGTGTGTGGAAATGAGGTGTGTTGTCTTGTGGAAAATCTGTGTTGGAGAGCGTTGCCGTTGTGAAACATAGCCAAGTTACGTGCGCAATGCGCTGCTATAGGCTGTTTTTCGCGTGCGGGAGGTTGTGGAGCATGGGCGACGCTTTTGCGCGCGCTGTTGTGCGTCAGGAAATTGGCGCATGGCGGATGTTTTGCGTTGTGGTGGCGGCCCAAGCGCGTGTGGGTGGGCGCGGCATGAGGGGAGCGCTTGGCGGCGTGGCAAGCGGTGGAGCAGAAAAGCCAAGAGTTTTGGTGGATTAGCACTGTAGACGCCCGCCGTTTTGGCAGGCCCGATGGAAGGTGCCCCAACGTCCGGCGCAGGCAGGCCCTGTCTTCTTGCGCCGGATTGTGGTCTCGACGGCTCGCGCCGGTGCGCGTGGCGCTTGAGTTGTGGCGTGGTATCCGCTATGGAAGTGCGGAATGAATGAGTATTTGGGTCGGCACTGTTGTGCCGTGCCGAGACCATGGAGAATGGATATGAAAATGATGAAACGTTTGTGTTTGCTTGCCGTCCTGTGCGCGCTGCCGCTGATGCAGGGCTGCGCTGTTGTCGCCGCCGGGGCGGTGGCGGGCGGAGGCACCTATGCCTATGTTACCGGCAATCTTGTCCGGTCCTATAACGCCGACATTGATTCCACCTACGAGGCGACCCTGCGCGCCGCGCGCCGTTTGAATCTGCGCATCGACAAGCGGGTGATCAACCTGAGCTCCGGCTCCGTCAGCGGCACTGATCAGGACCGCTCGTTCTGGATTAGTCTGGACGCCACCAACCCGCATGTGACCGAAGTGTCCGTGCGTGTGGGCATGCTTGGCGATGAGGTGGCCTCGCGCCGCATTCATGAGGCCATTGCCGCCGCGCTGTAGCGTTGGCGTACCGGCTGAGCCTGTTTTTTGGCTCCCATCTCGCAATGAGGTGGGAGCCTTGTGTTTTTTCAGGGGGTTCCCTCACCGCCCCGTGCGGGGACGGGCGTTCGTGCCATGAATATCAATCGGTCTTTCGGCGTCATTTCAGGCGGATGCCGCCCTTTGCACCGCAGGCCGAGCCGGTGGCGGAGGCGGCACAGCGGTTTTCCTCATGATTCCAGAGGAGTAGGGAAAAGTGCCGCAACGCCAAGCTGTTGGCGGCATGTGAAAAATGTGTGGATTGCCATTTATGTAAAAGCAAACGCACTGATTCGGGTGCCTGCATGCAAAGCGGAGGGGTGGACGTAGGCCTTGCAATCATTGATGAGTTGCACAAATGTGTTACGTGTTCGAATGTGTATAGAGTATGGCGCAAAAATCGCTCTTCCGATTTTGCAAAGTCCTCTTTTGCACGAAATGCGGCATGTTTTGCCGAAAATGTAAATTAAAGAAAAGGGCGCTGGCTGGGTGTTGCGGTAACGGCTCAATATACTGCGTCTTCGCGATTTCGGTACTGCATTTGCTTCGCTCTGTCTACGAAGACGGCCTGCACCAGTGGGAAGTGGAAAGGCGTTTTCAGGCGACACGAGGAGGGCGTGATGGAACACGCAACGCTGAACACCCGGCTGCCGGACCGTGCGGAACTGGATCGGGACAAACGAGTGCCAAAGGCGCACAAGGTGATGCTGGAGGACGTGGAATTCACGGCCAACGCCAAGTACACCATTGGTCTGGCGGTGAAAGAGGTCGCGGCCTACTGCGGCTTGATGCCCCGGGAACTGACGTCCAAGCTCAAGGGGCACATGTTCTGGATGGAAGGCACGCAGATCCTCACGATTATTTTTCCTGTGGAAGAGCTGGGCGCGGACATGATGGTGGAGATTCCGCGCGAGCATTGGAGGTTCCGCCATGCGGACGATATGCCCTCGCAGTAGCGTCCATGCGGCGCTAGCGCTCGTAAAGCCCGGCCCTGCCGGGCTTTTTTTTGCCCAAAGCGCCGCGCGGTTCAGGGGCGGGGCGGACCGTCATAATTCCCGCCACAGGCGGAAAAAGGGGATGAATTGTCGTTCAACTCGTTGTTTTCGTTTGAAAGACTCCTTGGGTTGCGGTAGACAATAGATGTCCGGCTCCCTTTACGGCAAACATGCCAAGGAATCCGTCGCCAGCGCTTTGAATGGCATCGGCTTTCTGGTATCGTCGTGAAGGGTTGTGCTTCAAGCGGCTTTTCCGCTTGTGGACCGGATACAATGAACCGACATGAACGAGGAGTAACAACGTCATGACACGTATGAAAATGAGAGCCTTGCTCATCCTTGCGGTGGCCGGCGTATTCCTGCTCAGCGCGGCAAGTGTTGCCAGCGCGAAGGTAAAGCTTGTGCCCAAGGTCGACAGCTTTGTCATCTTTCAGGACTATTCCGGGTCCATGGCGATGAAGCATCAGGACCTCGGCGAGGAGAAAATCGTCCTTGCCAAGCAGTTCCTGAAGAAGTTCAACGCCGCAGTCCCGAACGAACCCTACGAAGCCCGCCTGACCACCTTTGCCCCGTATAAGGAAATGGTGCAGGGCGACTACGACCGCGACATTATGGGCCGCTCCGTGGAGCACTTGAGCACCGGCTACGACGTCTTTGCCCGTCTGACCCCCATTGGCAAGGGCCTGAGCATGCTGGACGGCTCCATCGCCTCCATGAAGAAGGACGTGGCCGTCATCCTGCTTTCCGATGGCCGCAACAACCTCGGTATGGACCCGGTTGAGGAAGCCAGAAACCTGTACGCCAAGTACCCCGGCCAGCTGTGCATCCACGTGGTGTCCTTTGCCGATGAAGCTGAAGGGCAGCGTACGCTGGACGCCATCGCCGGCCTGAACCCCTGCGCGCAGAACGTTTCCGGCACCGCACTGCTTGAGGACGACGCCGCCATGCAGCAGTTCGTCAAGGACGTGTTCTACGACGAAGTCATGGTGAAGGAGCCGAAGCCCGAACCCGTCATGGAAGAGCCTGACGAGGAAGTCATTCCCCTGCGCGTCAACTTCGACTTTGATTCCTCGCGTATCAAGGAACAGATGGTTCCCATCCTTGACGAGGCCGCAAGCATCATCAAGGATCAGGCCGAAGGCACCATGCGCCTGGAAGGCCATACCTGTAACATCGGCACCGATGAATACAACATGGGCCTGTCCCTGCGCCGCGCCAACTCCGTGCGTGACTACCTCATCAAGCAGGGCGTGGACGCCAAGCGGCTGAGCGTGAAGGGCTATGGCGAATCCATGCCCAAGTACGACAACACCACGCGTGAAGGCCGTCGCCTGAACCGCCGCGTCGAGATTATCTTCAACAAGTAGACGACCCGGCAAAAAACGACGAATATGACCATGAGCCGCGGGTTTCCTTCTGGGAGGCCCGCGGCTCTGCTCTTGATGATATTGCCTGCTCCAGTTATGTAGGAGTGGTGAAACCAAAACAACGCATTGCATCATCCGTTGGCGGCACGTCCGTCATGCTTCTTGTCGTCGCCATGGCTGTGGCCATTGGCGTGTGGTTTGTGGTGGACATGACCTCTCATGACGCCCCGGATACGCGGCCTAAGGCCGAAGCCCCGGCTCAGCCCAACGTGGCGGATGCCCCCACCGCGCAGGATGATGGCGCCGCCGCGCCTGCGCTAGAGCCGGAGGCGCTGGGCGAGTATGCCGATGCGTCCCGCGCCGCGCCCGGGGCAGGCAGACTGCCTGAGACGCCGCAGGAGGCCGCGCCGCCTGTTGCCGCCACACCGTCGCAGCCCGCGGCCAAGGCGGAGCAAACTCCGGCCCCGGCCAAAAAGGTCGCCCGCGCAACGCCCCGCCGCGCGCCCAAGACGTCCGTCCGGATCCCTAAGGGGCCGGTGACTATTGAGAAGGCGGCCCTGCAGTTTGAATCCTTTGCCAAAAACTGGGTCCAGCGCGTGCAGCGCAACCTGCGAAACCGCGCCAGCAAAATGCAGCTGCGGCACGATGCGGGCGAGTGGGTGGCCTCGTATACCGAGGTGCAGGACGCCAGCCTTGAAACCAAAGTGAAACCGAGTTCGTCGCGAGTGTGTCCCTACATTGGCGTTTTGCGGTATCATGAATATCATTACGAAGCGCGCGGAACGTCCGAAGACGCCGTGCGCAACGGTCCCTTCACCCCCGTGAAGCGCGTGCGCGTCACGGAGATTTTCCGCTACGACACTGGCCGCTGGATGAATTGACCCTTTTTCGTGTGTGCGGGCTGGCCGCCGCCACATGGCGCCCATGGGCGCACTCCCGCGCGGCATGGGCCGTGCGGGATGGATGAGTCAATCCGTTAGCCTGCGGAGTCCTTCATGCCCGGTCTCCTTTTTCCCTCGGCGCAGGGCGATCCCCTCAAGGGGTGCTCCATCGTGTGCGCGGTGACGGACCACTTTCAGCGCGAGCAGAGCGCCCGCGTGCTGGAAACGCACGCCCATAACGTCTTTATGGCCGAGACGGGCGAGCAGGCGCTGACGCTATGCCGCGAGCGCGCCCCAGACATCCTGTTTACGGAGGTCAGCCTGCCGGACATGGACGGGCTGGACCTTGCCGCCCGTATACGTGAGGAATTCCCGGATATCCTCATTATTGTGGCCGCGGATGTGGACGACCCGTGGGAAGGCTCCCGCGCGGTGGAGCAGGGCGTGGACGGCGTTCTGCTGCGCCCCATTCTGCCGAATATTCTCATCCATGCCATGCGCAAGGCCTGTCAGGAACTTGCCACCCGCGCCACCGTGCGCGAAGCGCAGACCACCCTGCGCACCATCCTTGATGCCTACCCCGATTTTGCCGTCATGATTGAGGACGACCGCATCGTCTACGCCAATCAGGCCATGTGCCGCTTTCTTGGTTTTTCCGACTTTGAGGCGCTCCTTGCCGCAGGGCGGGACGTGAGCGAATTCATCATCAGCGAGGACGCAGCAGAGCGCCCGTGGTTCTTTGCCGTACTGGATGACAGCATTGACCACCGCCCTGTGGTGCGCATCCCGCCGCCCGGCGCGCCCGATGCCCCCTTTAGCTTTGTGGCGACGCATAAGCCCTTTCCCATGCCGGACAGGCACCTCATTACCCTGACGGACGTTACGGAGCTTGTGCAGGAAAAGGAGAGTCTGGAAGACCAAGCCTCGCGAGACCCGCTGACCGGGGCGCTGAACAGGCGGCGGTTCGAGACCATGGCTGTGCGCGTTATGCAGTCGTGCGATGTGTCGGCGGAGCCGCTGTCCGTGGTGATGTTTGACGTGGACTATTTTAAGGCCGTGAACGACGAATACGGGCACGATGCAGGCGACGCGGTGCTGCGCGCACTTGTTGACGCTGTGGCGGACAACATCCGCCCGCAGGACCTGTTGGCCCGGTGGGGCGGCGAGGAGTTTTTGTTGATGGCGCCGGGCGTGGAGCCTGCGGCAGCCGCCGCCATGGCGGAGCGCCTGCGCGGGCTGGTGGCGGCCATGCGTGTGCCGGGAGTGAACCGGCCATTGACGTGCAGCTTTGGTGTGACCGGTCGGCGCGCCTCGGAGCCGCTGGATGCACTTATTGCCCGTGTGGACGGTGCGCTGTATGCGGCGAAGGCGCAGGGGCGAAACTGTGTTGTCATCGGAGATGGAACGGCCGAACCCTCTTGAGGGGACCTGCAATGCCGCGAAATTACTGCACCTGCAGTAGTTGTGCGTCGCTACGCCTTGTCACGATGGCCGGGTTGGCGTATAGGTGCCATTCGTCCTATTTGGAACAAACTTGAGTTTGAAGCATGTGAAGAAATGGAGGAACGATATGAGCGCTGCAGAAAAAATCCATCACATCGGCAAGGCGGCTGGCGCCAAGGCCGCCGCATTTGCGGAACCTGCACCGGAGGCAGTGGAAATCATGAACAAGACCAACCGTGACATGGGCAAGGTTGCCCTGTTTGTTTCCATCATGTCCGTGATTCTGCTTGTGGTCTTCTTCTTTGGCCTCAACCAGAATCTGACCAGCCTGACCCAGAAGGTCAGCGTGATTCCCGGCATCCAGCAGCAGATTGACGGCATTGACGGCAAGATTGCCGGCATGGAGACCGAGCTGACCGAGCTGCGGAACCTGCCCGCCAAGACCAAGAACATGGTCGTTGGCACCATGCTGCAGGAAATGGCTCAGAAGGCCGGTTACCTCGGCACCCAGATGGGCGACGATGCCCAGAACGAAAAGCTCCAGCGGGCTATGCAGCTGATGCAGGAAGTGCAGACCGACCTGCAGCCGAAGCAGTAGCCGCGAGGACGGCGCGCCCCGGCGACATGCGCACCCCGTGCGCGTGGCACCTCCGCCGCGGCCCCATCCCGCACGTTTGAGCCAATACGGCGTAAGCAAGGCGGAAGGCATTTGCCTTCCGCCTTTTTTGTATTTGTGCAATACTGGAGGGCATGGTGGTAGGTCTCGCAATCCGGAAGTGATGGTACCTCGGGCAGTTATGGAGAGATTCATCGTGACGCTGACCAGTGGGCGGGTTGTGGAGTTTGAGGGCAAGCTCGTTGCGCGGGCCACACGCGAAAAGCCGTGGGACGCACGACGCAGCACGGTGTTTCAGTACGAACTGTACAAAACCGCCGAGGGGCGGCTGGTGCTGGTGCTTGAAACCTACGAAAAGATTCAGGGCAAAAGTTTTGTGCTGAATTTCAACTCGCCCGAGGACGCCAAACGCTACGTGGGCGAGGATGGCGACGACGAGGTGGTGCGGCAGCTTTTCGGCAAGGATGCCGACTAGCCGCGTGTGAAGCGTCGCACAAGTGGAATGCGCGAAACGGTCCTTCGGGGCCGTTTTTTTTGTGCTCCGCAGGCTCAAGGGGCGTGGACCCTTGAGAATTCTGAGGGCAGTCATGACGGGTGGGCGTGGATAGGGCAGTCGTCACCCCTGACGGCTCCCGTCCGTGGGGATGTTTTTGGGGAAGGCGTTGGCGTTGTGTGGGGGGGGAAGGGCTGAACTTTTTGTGCTCCGCAGGCTCAAGGGTCGCGGACCCTTGAGAATCCCGAGAGCGGTCATGACGGGTGCGTGTGGATGGGACAGTCGTCACCCCTGACGGCTCTCGTCCGTGAGGGTGATTTTTGGTTCATCTCCCAATTCCGGGGAAGGCTGCTCTGATTTTGAGAAAGAAGTACTCGTCGTCGAGAAAGCCGTAGGCCATCCGTTTGATCACCTTGATCTTGTTGTTGATCCCTTCGAGCAGGCTGGTGTGTAGCGGATATCGGCAGTGTGAGATAATGCCCGTGATGTAAGGTTTGAGGCGCTTAGCGAATTTAATGAGCGGCTCGACTCGGCTTTGCATGGCGCGGCGGTACCAACCTTTCCAAAACCGCTTGGCAGCTTTGGAGTCTCGGTAGTCCCAGAGTCGCTTCAAATCCTCCTTGAGGATATAAACCTTCATCAAATCTTTGTTGGCTCGAAGCAGGTCATAGAGCCGGATTCGATCTTCCTGTCGCATGAGATTCCGCCTGTTGCGCAGGAGCAGCCATCGTGAGCCTTTGACAACCTTACGGGCGTCTTTGTCATGATTGAGGCGATTGGCCTCATCGTTTCGGACGCGGTCGATTACTTCTCGGCCATACTTGGCAACAACATGAAACAGATCGTAGACGATCTCGGCTTTCGGGCATTGCGCCTTCACCTCGGCGGCATACGCACCGTTCATGTCCATTGCAACGGCCTCAATTCGGGCACAACCATCACGGCCAAGCAGTTCAAAGAATGGTCGGATGCTCTCCCGGCTGTTGCCTCTTCCTACCCACAGAACCCGCTTGGTGTAAGGCTCGCCGATGATCGTGGCGTAGCGATGTCCTTTGCGGATGGCAAACTCATCCATTGCGACAACCTTGACGCCTTTCAAGTCAATGGGATTGAGTTTTTCCGCTAGGTACCGCTTGTCGATTGTCTTCACAGTCTTCCAGTTCAGGCCGTAGCATTCCGCGATGTGCTTAATGGGAAGTATGCGGCAGAGCCGAACAACGGACTCGGCCAGCCGCCTTGTGACACGCGAATACCTGTCGAGCCAAGGAAGCTGCTCCAGCTTTGGTCCACAGACGGGACAATGGACCCGACGCCGGATAACGAGCAAATGCGTTGCCGCGTCGAATACAGGCAAGTCACGAACCCAGCGTTCGACATAGTCGTGAACTGCGCAGACAAGCCTGCCGCACCCGCTGCATCTCATTCGCCTTCGCCTGATTGGAATCAACTCGATCCAGACTTCGGGGTGCTTCCGAGCTTCGCTGGCTTCAAGGCGCTGAACAGTTCCAACACGATACCCTTTCCAGTCTCCCAACAACCGGGTAATCTTGCCCTTGGACAACGGTGCCCTCCTTGTAGTTCTCGTCTGTTGTGCAACTATCGAGATTACTGAGGGTTTCCGTTGTCCTCAATTTTTTATGTTTCCCCCGGAATTAGGAGATGAACCTGATTTTTTGGGGGTGAGAGGTGGGGGCGCAAAAGAAAACGCCCCGCAGATCAGGGCGTGCGGGGCGTTTGGGGAGCGGGTGTGGTGCGGCCTCAGCCGCCCGGGAAGATCATTTTGCCGCTTTCGGACAGGTCATAGCCGGTCAGGGCTTCGGCGAGGGATTTGAATTCCTCGTCCGCCAGCATGTTCAGGAATTGCTGGACGGGCTTGTCAAAGAAGCGGTCCTTGGGGATGAGCAGGTCAAAGCGCTCCCAGCCGACGTGCAGGGTTTCAAGGCCCAGCAGGCCAGCCACGGCGCTGATGCCGGGGCCGCATTCCGCGCGGCCTGCCAGCACCTCCAGCCCAACGTCCATATGGCGGGCGCATTCGTTTTCGTAGCCTTTGATGGTGGCGGAGACCGCGCCGGCGTCCTGCAGCAGTCTGTCAAAGAGCAGGCGCGTGCCGGTGCCGAGGGGGCGGTTGGCCACGCTGAGCTTTTTGTCCACGATGTCCTGCACGGACGTAATGCCCTTGGGGTTGCCGGCGGGCAGGTAGATGACTTGCTCGCGGCGGCAGAAGTTGACCACGGCGGGCAGCTCGTGCAGTTCTTCCGCCGCGTAGGAGAAGTTGTATTCCTCGCTGTTTTCCTCGGCCAGATGGCTGGAGGCCATATGGCATGCCCCGCGCCGCAGGGCCTTGATGCCGCCAAGGCTGCCCATGTTGCCGAACACGGCGACCTCGTCGGGGAAGCGCTTCATGTACAGGGACAGGGCGCGCTCAAGGAGCAAATCGTTGGACCCGGCGACAACCAACAGGCCGTCAAGGGAGCCGCTTTGGACCTTGGCCGGGTAGTTTATGGTTTTGCTTTCCACCCATTGCTCCACGAGGTGGCTTGGGAACAGCCACTTTCCCGTGACCTTCGAGGCGGGCAGGCCCTTCTCGGAGATGAGGGAGTAGATCATCTTCTCGTTCACGCCGAGGAATTGGGCGACTTCTTTGGTGGAGAGGAGCTTTTTCATGACTCGTATCCTTATGCTGGCGGGTGGTGTCCCTGCGGAATCTTTGCGTAATCAGTCAGCCGGGAGTGTAGCGGGAACCGCAGGCCAAGGCAACACCACCCCGGTGGCGGCGTGGCCTTCCCTGTGCGCGGGGCCGGGGGCGGCTGCGGGCCGAGATTTCTTGACCCCGGAGGGGGATGTGCTATTTTCCACCCCGCCGGAGATATGGCGGGCATCATGCCCCGCCGTGAACAAAGTGGGAAGAGAGTGAAATACACATCGTGCGTGACGGCGCTCGTCATCGCCCTGTGCCTGTCGCTGGCTGGATGCGGCAGCAGCGGCCATGGCGACGCCCAAGACAGGACCAAACAGGGCGTGACGGAGACGGAGATCCGTGTCGGGACCTCGCTGTCGCTGTCCGGTCATGCCGGGTCCTTTGGCCGCCGCATGCTGCGCGGCGTGCAGTGCTACCTGCAGCACATCAATGCGCAGGGGGGCGTCCATGGGCGCACCATCCGTCTTGTGCCCTACGACGACCAATATTCCCCCGCCCTGTGCGTGAGCAATACGCAAAAGCTCATCATCAGCGACGAGGTCTTCTGCCTGTTCAGCTATATGGGTACGGCCACCACCGTAAAGGTTATCCCCCTCGTGCAGGAGGCGCGGATCCCCTTCGTTGCCATGCTGACCGGAGCAAACCTGCTCCGCGAGCCGTTCCACCCCTACATCATCAACGTCCGCCCTTCGTACTATCAGGAGACCGAGGAAATCGTCCGCCGTCTTGTGGATGACCTTGATGTGACCAAAGTCGCCGTCCTGTATCAGTACGACGCCTACGGCTTTGACGGGCTTAAGGGCACGGAATTCGCCCTGCGCGAGCATGGGCTACGGCCTGTGGCGCGCGGCACCTACGCCCGGGGCACCCTCAAGGTCCGCGACGCTGTGGACCGCATTGCGGCGTCCGGCGCGCAGGCTGTGGTGATGGTGGGCACTGCCGAGCCGTGCGCGCGCTTTATCGAACTGTGCCGCGAGCGCGGTTTTACGCCCATGTTCCACGCGCTGTCTTTTGTGGGCGCGGAGGCGCTGTCCCGCTATTTGGACGGCAAAACACAAGGGGTGTTTGCCTCCCTTGTGGTGCCGCCACCCAGTGCGCCGGGCGCGCAGAAGCGCTTTGCCGCTGTTCAGGAATATGTGCAGCTGCTTGGGCAGTACGCCCCGGAGGCGGAGCCGGACTCCGTGGGGCTGGAAGGCTTCATCAATGCCAAGGTGCTGGTGGAGGCCCTGCAGCGGGCAGGGCGCGAGCTTGACCGTCCGGCATTCATCAAGGCTGTGCAGTCCATCCGCTCTATGGATATCGGCATCGGGACGCCACTGTCGTACAGCATTGTGGACCATCAGGGGCTGGACCATGTGTTCATGACCCGCTTTGTCGATGGCCACCCCGCCATCATCACCGATTGGGACCGCCTGCGCGAGCAGTTGCGGCGCACGGAGAGCACCCAGTAACGCCCACCTGCCGCGCCACAAGGCGGGAACAACGCCCATGAAACAATTTCGCAATATCAGCCTGAAGAATAAGATTTATTTCTCCATCCTCGCGGTGATTATGCTCATCAGTGCGGCCATTGCGCTTTTGGCGCGCGGCATTTTGCTGGAGAGCCTCACCTCGGAATTGGAGAACCGCGGCGTCGCCATTGCCGAGTCCATTGCGGACCGGGGCAGCGGCTTTGTGCTGGATGACGACCGCCCCAACCTGACGGCGCTGCTGTTTGATATCAGCCTGCTGGGCGAGCGGCGGGACTTGGTCTCCTACGCCTTTGTGGAGGACAAGGACGGCGAGGTGCTGGCGCATACGTTTGTCCAGCCGTTTCCGGATGTGTTGCGGCGTATGGCCGTGGCCGGTGGCGGCGGCGGAGAGGGCGGCCCCAGCGTACGGCAAGTGACGGTGACGGGGCAGAAGGCGCTGGACATCGCCGTGCCCATGCTGGAGGGCATCTACCGCGTGGCAACCGTGCACGTGGGCCTGAACAAGCAGCATATCGATACCCTTGTCGGCCGCCTGCGCATTATGTTTCTTGGCTTCATCACCTTGGTGTGTACCATCATCTTCTGGATAAGCCACCGCATCTCCAGCTACATCACCCTGCCGGTGACCAAGCTCATCGAGATGTCCGACGAAATTTCCAAGGGCAACCTGAACTTCAAGCTGGACTTAGGCTCCCAGTACGCGGACCTGCTGTCCGATCAAGGACGGTTTGAGCGGTGCCCGGCCTATCATAACTCCGACCTGCCGTGCTGGCATGTGGATAAGACCATGGGCCCGGTGTCCCCGGACAGCCCGCCGCCTGCCAAGCCGTCCTACTGCCGCGAGTGCGTTATCCGCCACAAACAGATTGGCGACGAGGTGCTCCAGCTTGCGGACTCCTTTGTGTACATGGTGCGCTCTATCCGCCTGTACAGGAACCGCCTGCGCGAGTCCGAGGCCAAGTACCGCTCTCTGTTTGATGCCGGGCCGGACCCGGTCTTTGTGGTGGACGCCGAGACGCTGGATATTCTTGACGTGAACCAGCGCTGCGAGGAAGTCTACGGCTACACCACGCGCGAGCTCCTTGCCATGCGCTTTGACCATCTGGAGGATGTGGACGGGCAGGACTCCCTGCGCAGTTTCGCCCGGGGCGAGCGCGCCGAAGGGCGCATCCTGTACCCAAAGACCCTGCACCGCCGCAAGGACGGCGAACCCGTGTACGTGAACATGCACGCCTGCGAGAGCGCCTATGGCGACCGTGCGGCCATTGTGGTTTCGGCCACGGACATCACGGACATTGTGGAAAAGGACGCTCAGCTGGTGCAGGCCAGCAAAATGACCACCCTTGGCGAGATGTCGGCCGGCATCGCTCACGAGCTGAACCAGCCGCTCAACGCCATCCGCATGGGCAGCGACTACCTCGCCATGATGACGGAAATCGGCAAGGACATCCCGGAGAAGGACCTGCGGCAGGTCACGGGCGAGATAGGCACCCAGATTGAGCGCGCCACGGACATTGTGAACACGCTGCGCCAGTTTGGGCGTAAGTCGGAGCTGACGCCGGAGCGGCTGAATCTGAACGACCCGGTGCAGTCCGTGCTGAAAATCATTTCGCACCAGCTGAAGTTGCAGAATATTACCGTCCAGCTGGATCTGTCCGAGGATTTGCCGCCTGTGCAGGCCCACGGGAACAGGCTCCAGCAGGTGTTCTTTAACCTCATCTCCAACGCGCGCGACGCCATTAATATGTGGTCCGAGAAGGACGGCGACCCGGACGACCGCGTTATCTCCATCACCACGTTCACCACGCAGGAGGACGTTGCCATTCAGGTGTCCGACACGGGCGCCGGCATCAATCCCGCGCAACTGGACAAGATTTTCGAGCCCTTCTTCACCACCAAGGAGACAGGGCAGGGCATGGGCCTCGGGCTTGCGATTTCGTATGGAATCGTGAAAGATTACCGGGGAAATATATCCGTAGATTCGCAGGTTGGCGCGGGCACCACCTTTACGGTGCGCTTCCCGGCCGCAACCTGATTGCACGCAAGGATTCGTATGAACAAGATACTGGTTATCGACGACGAAAAGCCCACACTGTCCATGTTTGAGCTGTTCCTTGGGGCCTATGGCTACGAGGTGCTCACCGCCGAAAGCGGCGAGGAGGGGCTGGAGGTGTTCACCGCCCAGCGCCCGGCCATCGTCCTGACGGACATCAAAATGCCCGGTATGGACGGGCTGGACGTGCTGCGCCGTATTAAGGAAGTGGACCACCAGACCGAGGTCATCGTCATCACCGGCCACGGTGACATGGACACCGCCATCCAGGCGCTGAATCTCAACGCCACGGACTTCATCAACAAGCCCATTCAGAAAAACGACCTTGATGCCGCCTTAAAGCGCGCCAACGAACGGTTGCAGCTGCTGCGCGACAAGGTGGACGAAATCGCCTCGCACAGGGCGGAAGAGGTTGCCGTTATCGAGATAAAGGGCAACATCACTTCCAGTTCAGAGCCGTTCCTGATAGCACAGTATGAGGATGCCCTCTCGTCTGCGGGCGGCATTGTTCTGCACTTTGACGAGAATTCGTCCATCAACGGCGCAGGCATCGCCGTGCTCATCCAGTTGCTGACGGAAAGCGAGGAAAAGGGCACGCCCGTTGCCATTGCCGGATTGTCCGAAAACTTCCGCAAGGTGTTCGACATGGTCGGCATCACGCGGTTTGCCACAATTTACGACACAGAAGAGGATGCCATTAGCGCCCTGACGTAGTGCTCCTCTCATGGAGGGAAAAGACGTAATGAAGCCTGCACACTCCCGACGCCGTCTCAGCGCCGCGTGGCTTAGCCTCGTGCTCACCGTTTTTTGCGCCGCTGGTGCATGGGCGGCAGACCTGCCCGCCAAGGGCGATTCCCTCTCAGACATCAGCTTTACAGCGCCGAAGCAGGCCGGGGACCGTGAGGCCCTTGGCCTGCCCGGCGCATCCCCCTTTACCCTGGCCGACATTGACGCAGGCCTCATCATGATTGAGGTCATCGGCGTGTATTGTCCTATCTGCCACGACCAAGCCCCGACCCTCCGCACGCTTTACAGCGCCCTGACGCGTGATGCGGCGCTGTCCAAGCAAGTGCGCCTTTTTGCCCTTGCCAGTGGTGCCACGGACATGGAAATTGCCTTTGTCCGCAAGGAGCACCGCGCCGAGTATCCCATCGTCCCGGACGTGGACTATGCGGTGCACAAGCAGCTTGGCGAGCCGGGCACGCCCTTTACCATTCTGGCCCGTCCTGACGGAACCGTGCTCTACACGCACATGGGCCGCATTGAGGACGCCGATGCGTTTTTGGACACGATCCGCTCCTTTGTGAAGGAGTAAGGTATGGACGAGGATCCGGCATCCCGTAGGCGCACGCCGCCCCCTCCACCAACGGAAGACCGCAAGCTGGCCTACATGCGCGGGCTGTACGATACGGCGCGCGCGTTGGTCCCCTTGGCGGATATGCCCAAGATGGCGTCTGTGTTCCTGACGCGGAGCATGGAGGTGCTGGGCGTCAGCCACGGGGCGGTGCTGTTTGTGGATGAAGAGCGCGGCGCGGATATGCTTGTGACGCAGGGGTTTTCGCCCGATCAACGCTCCGCGCTGGAAAAGGACAGAGCGGCCCTTGTAGGGCATGTGCGTGGTATTGGAGCCTTTCCCGGCGAGGATGTGCGGCAGGGCAGTTGCCGCGACGTGACCATGCCTTTGCCGCGCGGGGTATGCCTTGTGTCCACATGGACGGGACCGGGGGAGACCGTGGGGCTTATCGCGCTTGGGACGCCAGAGTCCGGACGCGACCACGACGCCGGGGACGCCGAGTTTCTGCGGAGCCTGTCCGTTATCCTTGCCGGCTCCCTAGAGCGCGCGCTCCAGCGGCGCATCATCACGGACCTGAACCAAGCCCTGACCGAGCGCAATCAAAAGCTCACCACCCAGAATGAGGAACTCCAGCAGCTGCTTAATGACGTGAGCGCCTGCCGCGTGGAGGTGGACAACATCGCCGAATCGCGCGAGCGCATCCTGACCGCGGTGCGGCGCGAGGTGTCGCGCCTTGGGCAGGTGCGGGTTATGGATTTTGTGTTCATCATCCTGCTGTCGTTCCTTGTGGGGGCGCTGTTTAACCAGTACAGCCCCAACAAGGTGGACCTTGTGCCCCAGAGCCTCTTGCGGGCCGAGGCCGAACATGTGGAGGTGGAGCGCGCATTCCGGCGCCTTGAGGACGGGGCAATGTTCGTGGACGCCCGCCCGGCGGAGCTGTACCGCAAGGGGCACGTGCGCGGCGCGGTCAATGCGCCGTCGAACCTGTTCGACTTTGTGTACGCCATGCGCTTTGCGTCCCTTGACAGGGAGCGGGAGATTATTGTGTACGGCCACACGGTGAGCCGCCCCTATGATGAGGCCGTCGCCTACTGGCTGACGGAGAAGGGGTTCACCAACGTTCGCGTCATGGCCGAGGGCATGGCCCTGTGGCGCGAGAAGGGCTACCCGGTGGGACCATGAGCATCTGGACGCGCCTTGCGCATTCGCGCCTCAATGCCTTGCTGGCGGTGGCCTTTCGTTTGTATCTCGGCGGGCTGTTCATCTACGCCAGCATTTACAAAATTACGTACCCGGCGGTGTTTGCCGAATCCATCGCCAACTATCAGATTGTGCCGTACGCCCTTGTTGGGGTGATGGCCGTGGTTTTGCCGTGGGTTGAGCTTCTGTGCGGTATCCTGCTCATTGTGGGGGTGCGTTCGCGCTCCGCGTGCGCCTTTATCTGCGCAATGCTGGTCATGTTCCTTTCCGCTGTGGTGTGGGTGCTGGTGGCGGATATCCCCGTTGGCTGCGGCTGCTTTCACAGTCAGGAAGATCCCATAAGCTGGCTGACGGCCCTGCGCGATGCGGGCTGGCTTGCCATGGCTGTGCATGTCTTTTTCTTTGATTCCCTCTTTCATCTGGAGAACCGGTTTTCGTGGACGCTGGAGGACCTGTCATGAAGTGGGGCGCTGGTTTGACCCTGCGGTGGTGCGTTGTGGCGCTGTGCTGCGCCGTGTTTGCTCTTGCCGGATGCCAGCAGACGGACGACGTGTCCGGGCGGTACGTGGCGCAGGCCCAACGTGGCGAGGTGCTGTTGGTCCTTGATGAGGGCGGGCGCGGCACATGGGCCACGGATGAGGAGGACATCGCCTTCACATGGGAGCGCCGCGGCGACGAAGTGTGGCTGCACACGCGTGGTGGCGGCGTGCTTATTGGCGCCCTGTCTGCCGGGGGCGGCATCGTTATGCAGATGCCGGGCGTTGGCGAGGTGGTGTTCTCGCGCGAGCGGCCTTAGCTGGCTGCGCGTGATTCAGACCTCTTTTTCTGCGCTGCGCTGCGGGCCGTGCCGCGCTCCCTGCCCCGCCCTTGTGATGCGCCTGTGGGAGGCGTTTTTGCGGTGGACAGGCCGCATGCTTTTCCACGCATGGCAGCGTTCTTGATCCCAAGCTGTTTTTGTTGGCGAGTATAACGAAAAAGGCGGCCCGGACTTCTGTCCGGGCCGCCTGTGTTTTGTCTTGCGCTTGGCGCGGGTTAGGAGATGTTCTTCAGCGGTGAGAACAGCTTGGCGAACATCTGCTTTCTGTTCATGCCACCGGGGGTATGCGCCCCGGCGTCGGCCATCATGAAGTCATGGTACAGCGAGGCGTCTTCCTCGATGAGGTAGATGACGTTCACGTCGTCCGGGTCCACAAGGGCGGCTTTGGGCTTGGTCTTCTTGACCTTCGCCAGTCGCTCCTGGGCAAGCTCCAGCATGTCTTCGCGGTCGCCAAAGTTCATGGTGCCGGTAGGACAGACCTGAACACAGGCCGGGAGCAGGCCGTTATGGACGCGGTCGATGCAGAAGTCGCACTTGGCCATCAGGCCCGTTTCGGTATCGAAGCGGGGGATGTTGTACGGGCAGGCGAACTGCACTTCTTCCTTTTCCATGTCGTCAAAGGCGGCAAGGCGGTCCGTGAAGAGCACGGCTCCGGTTTCGGAGTCGCGCAGGATGGCCTTTTCGTCGTAGGCATCGGCCACTTCCTTACAGGGAGCGATGATGCAATGACGGCACTGTTCGGGGAAGAACAGCCACTTGAGCTTGCCGTCAACGATATGCTCGTTGAAGCGGACCAGCTTGTAGGTGTGCACCGACAGGTCCGCCGGGTTTTGGTGCGAGCCGTAGTTGTGTGTTTCCTCGGCAGGCAGCTTGTGCCACTGCTTGCACGCGACCTGACATCCACGGCATGCCGTGCAGCGGGTGAGGTCGATGAAGAATGTCTTGTCCATTCTAATCCTCCTGTGCCTTGCGCACGTTGACCATGAACGCCTTCGTTTCGGGAATGCCCGTATTGGGGTCGCCGACGGAGGGCGAAAGCAGGTTCGCCGCGTCGCCGCCGTTCTTCGGGAACACCCAGCCGAAGTGCCACGGGATGCCGACCTGATGGACGGTGTTGCCCATCACCTCAAACGGCTTCACGCGGGGCGTCACGATGGCGATGGCCCACAGCTTGCCGCGGGCACTTTCGACATAGACCTTCTCACCGTTCTCAATGCCGCGCATTTTGGCCAGCTCGGGGCTGATTTCGCAGAACATCTGCGGTTCGGCCTCGATGAGCCACGGGGTGAAGCGCGTCATAACACCACTCTGCCAGTGTTCGGTCACACGGTAGGTGGAGCAGACGAAGGGGTACCTCGGGTCGCAGACGGCCTTGTATTCGTCAGCGAACTGCAGGGCCGTGGGGTTGTGGAGCTGGCCGGAGAACGGATGCTTGGAGATCGGGCACTCCAGCGGCTCGTAGTATTCGGGGAACGGCCCGTCAGCACGGCCCGGGCCGAAGATGTGACCATGGCCCTGCGGCTTCATGATGAAGGCGTACTTGGTGCCGGGCTTCCAGCCGCCGTCGGGCACGTCGCCGACCCATTTGTCGCCGGTCCACTGGATGACGGGCTTCTTGGGCGCGTAGGGGTGGCCCTTCAGGTCCACGGAGGCGCGGTTGTAGATGATGCGGCGGTTGACCGGCCAGCACCATGCCCAGTTGGGGTACAGACCAATCATGGCCTGTTCCGGCGTCTGGGTCTTGTCGCGGCGGGCGGCCATGTTGCCCTTGTCCGTGTAGGACTGGCAGTACAGCCAGTTGCCGGAACTGGTGGAACCGTCGTCCTGCAGGTAGGCGAAGCTCGGGACCAGTTGGCCCTTCTTGAACTTCTTGCCCTTCACCTCAACGTCCTTCAGGAAGTAGCCGTTGATGAGCTTGGCGACGGCGTGCGGGTCAAACTTGCCGTGGGCGCCGCCCCACTGGTGGATGCCAAGACCAAGGATGGGATGCACAAAGGTGCCGCCTTCCTCGGCGTACAGCTCGCGGACCTTCTCCATGAGTTCGACGATGATTTCGCCGTCGGGCATGGTGTTGCCCCAGGGCTTGGGGCCCTGATAGCGCCACTGCATCCAGCGGCCGGAGTTGGTGATGGAGCCTTCCTTCTCAATGGAGACGGCGCAGGGCAGGAAGAAGACCTCGGTCTTCACCTTTTTCGGGTCCATGCCCGGGCCCTTCCAGAAGCTGCCGGTCTCATTGTCGAAGATGTTGACGTTGACCATCCAGTCCAGCTCGGCCATTGCCTGTCTGGTCTTATTGGAGTTGGCACCGCCACAGGCCGGGTTCTGGCCCCAGGCAAAGAAGCCCTTGAAGGTGCCGCTGCTCATTTCCTCAAAGAGGTTGAGCCAGGAGTAGTTTTTGCCGTCGTCGCACTTGGGCAGCCACTCGTAGCCCGTATCGGCGGAGGCCGAGGGGTACATGGATTTGATGAAGCTGGTCATGTACTTGGGATAGTTCTGCCACCACGCGGCGCTTTTGGGGTCCTGTGCGCCGGTCAGGTGCGGCGCGGCCTTGGTGGTGTTGTACTTGTCCAGCGAATCCATGGACGCTGTGGGAATGCCGAGGTAGCCCGGCAGGATGTGCCACAGCAGGCACTGGTCTGTGGAGCCCTGCACGTTGGATTCGCCGCGCAGTGCGTTTACGCCGCCGCCAGCCACGCCAATGTTGCCCAGCAGCAGCTGGACGATGGCCATGGCGCGGATGTTCTGCACGCCCACGGTGTGCTGGGTCCAGCCCATGGCGTACATGATGGTGGCGGATTTATCAGGTTTGCCTGTGGCCGCGTAGGCCTTGTAGACGGACAGGATGTCGTCCTTGGGCGTGCCGGTAATTCTGGTGACCTTGTCCAGCGTGTAGCGGCGGTAGTGCTTTTTCAGCAGCTGGAACACGCAACGCGGATGCTGAAGGGACTCGTCCTTCTTGGGAACGCCTTCGGACTCGTACTCGAAGTTCCACGAGCTTTTGTCGTAGGAGCCTTCGCCGTCAAAGCCGGAGAAGAGACCGTCGCTGAACGAGAAGTCCTTGCGGACGATGAACGAGGCGTTGGTGTAGTTGACGAGGTACTCGCGGAAGTACAGGTCATTGTCGAGGATGTACTTGATGAGGCCGCCCAGGAATCCGATGTCGGAGCCCGACCGGATGGGGGCGTAGATGTCGGCCTTGGAGGACGTTCTGGTGAACCGGGGGTCCACATGGATGAGCTTTGCGCCCTTGTCCCTGGCCTTCAGCACCCACTTAAAGGAAATGGGGTGGTTTTCGGCAGCGTTGCTGCCCATGATAAGCACACAATCACTGTTCTGGATGTCGATCCAGTGATTGGTCATCGCGCCGCGTCCGAACGACTCTGCCAGAGCCGCAACAGTGGCGCTGTGTCAAATACGAGCCTGATGCTCTATCCACACCAGGCCGAGGGAGCGCAGGAACGACTGGTAGGCCCAGCATTCCTCGTTGTCGAGAGCGGCGGAGCCAACGGAGGCAATGTTGTCGCAGCGGTTGACGCGCTGGCCCTTGGCGTTGACTTCGGTAAAGGCGGCGTCGCGGGTGTCCTTGATGCGTCTGGCGATGCGCGTGAGCGCCCAGTCCCAGCTCTTCACTTCCCACTTGTCGCTGTAGGGAGCGCGGTACAGGACGTTCTTTTCGCGGCGGTCGTTTTCGGCAAGGGCCCAAACGGAAGCACCCTTGGCGCACAGTGCGCCTTCGTTGACGGGGTGGTCCGGGTCGCCTTCAACGTTGATGGCACGTTGGCTCATGGTGTCCGTGTGGACGATAAGTCCGCAACCCACAGCACAGTAGCAGCAGACGGAGGTTGTTTGCTTGGCCCAGCTCGTCTTCAGGAGCTGTGCTCTCGCCTTGGTGGGCGCAAGGGATACGCCCAAGCCGCCAAACGCAGTGGCGGCGGTTCCCACGGCGGAGAGTTTCAGAAACTCTCTGCGTTTCATGGATATTCTCCTTGTTTGTGATGAATGCGGTCTAACGGCCTCTGATTTCCCTCGAAAGCTCGAGGAGCAGCGCGTAGCCCGACGGGGCGGGAACGCAGCGCACGGTAGGCACCGTGGGCGAAGCGGGCTTCGTCCACTGCCACCGGTGCGGAGCCAGCAGGCTGGCCCGCGCTGCGACCGGACTCAGGTCGAGTCCAAGCCCCGCGAAGGGTATCGCAGTCGGGCAGGCTGTTTTCATGGCGTTTACCTCCTTTCGTAGTGGATAGCGTGCAATCCGTGATGGATTTACACCTCTATCAACCTATATAAGGTATGCCGATTGGGAGCAACGGAAAACGGACTTGGTTACGGTTCTACACCGCGAAGGGATGAAATGAGAACGAAAAAGCCGCGCCATGAGCGAGTCATGACGCGGCCTGTGGATGTTGCGAAATATCAGTCGGTTGGGACAAAATCGCACAAAAAGCCGGTGAGGATGGGAAAAAGGTCCTTCCCGCGGGAGTTGTAGCGCAGTTCCAGCTCCTTGAGATAGAGCGGAAAGCGCTGTGGCGTCACCCCGTGGAATTTGGTCAGGCGCGAGCTGACAAACTGCCAAAAGCCGAGGTTTTCCTCGTCGATGGGCAGGCCGCGCGGTCCGGGCTTGAAGTAGTCCGCCGCCGGGTCGTTGCCCACACAGCAGATGAGCGTGTCGTAGCGCTGGTAGCGGTCGGTGTAGACCACGTTGCCAAGGCGCACGGTCTTCAGTTGGAAGCTGAGGCTGAAGTGGAGCACGGTTTCAATGTCGAAGCCGGGGATGAGGTCAACAAAGGCCCACGTGCCGCGGTCCATAATACCGAACACGGGCGTGGGCTGCGGGCCGTCCTGCGCGGCGCCTGCGGTGGGCGCCTTGAACATTCTGCCACTGAGGGACAGCTCCAGCGGGGAGCCTTTGCCCAGCAGCTGTTTGGCGTCCAGCGCGTGGGCGATGATGGCAAAGCGCAGGGTCGCCATGGCCTTATAGGCCGTGTTGTACGAGATGCCCAGTTCCTTGGCGGCGGTGCGCGCCGTTGTCTCGTCCTCAAAGAGTCGGATGAGGCGCAGCCACTCCACGCAGGTGAGGTTGCAGTTGTTGACCCAGCGGCCGCTGAAGTCGTGGAACGTGTAGCGGCAGCGGGCACACCTGCGGCGGCCATTCTTGAGCCGGTAGTTGCGGCGGCTGCGGCAGCGCGGGCAGAAGCGCTGGTGGTTCTTCCAGCAGAACTTGAGCAGATAGCGCCGTGCCGCGGCCTCGTCGCGGGTGATGTCGTCAAATGTCGCGGAATCCATTCGTACCTGTCGTCTTGTGCTGCTGTCGGTTTTTGGCCGCTGGTCCCGGTGTTGGACCGTGGCCACGGGGCGTCCCCGCGCAGGGCGGCGGGGCAGGGCGGGGAGGACCGGGCAGGACGGACCATCCACAGCGCCGAATCAGAAAAAACAGTGGCGGGGCCGCTGGCCGAGGCTGCGGCCCCGCCGCCAATATGCGCGTGGCACGTGGGTCAGCCTCCGATGGAGGACATGACCTTGGAACAGACCGAGTTGCCTTGCAGGTGTTCCAGAAGTTTGTAGCCAAGGGGCTTACTCAGGGTGGCGCGCGTCATAACGCGCAGCAGGGCCTCGTCATCCAGCTTGGGCGAACGCAAGATGGGGCGCAGTCGGTATTCCTTGTCCGAAAAAAGGCACGTACGCAGCCTGCCGTCGGAGGTGATGCGCAGGCGGTTACAGGTGTCGCAGAAGTGGTCGGACAAGGCGGAAATAACGCCAAGGCGTCCTGTGCCGCCATCTATGGAATACAGCCGGGCCGGGCCGTCGGTGTCCGCGTGGCGCTCGATGGGCGTCAGGTCTGCTTCCTCGCGGGCACGGTCCAGAATATCGCTGGCGGGTAGGGTGTATTCGCGCTTCCAGTGCGAGCAGCCGCCAATGGGCATAAACTCGATAAAGCGGACGTCCACAGGATAGTCGCGGGCAAAGCGCGTGAACGCGCCGATTTCGTCGTCGTTGACGCCCTTCATGGCGACGGCGTTGATTTTCACCGTCAGGCCGTAGTGCAGGCAGTCCTCAATGGCGCGCATGACGCGGTCGTGAAAGTCGCGGCCCGTGATTTTGGTAAAGCGGTCGCGGTTTAGCGTGTCCAGCGAGATATTGATGCGCTGCACGCCAAGGTGCTTGAGCGCCGGAATCTTGCCGCCCAGCAGAGTGCCGTTGGTGGTGACGCGGACGTCCAGCTCCGGGCATTCTTCCTTGAGCATGCCGAGAAAGGCCAGAAAGTCCTTCCGGACAAAAGGCTCGCCGCCGGTCAGGCGCAGTTTTCGCACCTGCATGGTCTGGGCGGCCTTCACAAGGCGAATCATTTCCTCATAGGTCAGGATGTGGTCATGGTCTATGAAGCTCTCCGCACAGTCCGTGCGGCAGTAGAAACACTTGAGGTTGCAGCGGTCCGTTACCGAAAGCCGGATATAGCTGACGTAACGCCCGTGGCTGTCGGTAATCATTCAAGCTCTCCCGCGATGGAGTGGCCGTTTAGGGCGCGGGCGACGGCTTTGTTCAGCATGCGCCCGGTCATCAGGCCGTCATGGTCCGTGGAGATTTCGCCTTTTCTGTTCAGCACCCACGTTTTGGGGATGACCTTGATATCGTATTTGCGGGCCACGGATTCCTCAGCGATATAGACGGGATAGTTGATGCCTTTCTCCTGCATGGTCTTTGTGAGCATGGCATGGTCGAAGTCGAGGGAGACACCAACCATGTACACGTCGTCCTCTGGCCGGGCCTCACGCAGGGCGATGAATTCAGGAAGCTCCGTCATGCAGGGCGCGCACCACGATGCCCAAAAGTTCACCACCACAACGCGGCCTTTGGCTTCATGGATGAGCTGTTGCAGTCCCTTGGCGGAAATGGCCGCAGGCGTCTTTGCCACAGCGGCGGAAGCCACAATCATCACAAGTGCGAGGGCCAGAAGGAAATGTGTCGCTCCAGACGTGACAGTTGTCAATACGCGTGTTGATTTCATCGGTTATCCTGTGCCCGTTCCACTTGCCGCAGCATGGCAAGGTCGGCGGGGAAGTTTATATTGAAAAAGACCCCCGCATTCTCTCTGGAATAGGGGACATGGTGCCGTAAATGCTCCGGAATCGCACGGGTGAGCTTGTAGCTTTGGCGCGAGATGGAGTCCTCGAACAGCGGAATTGCTGCCGGAGTATAGATGGAGACGAGGGATTCAATATACCCGGTCTCCTGTTGACGGAAGGTTGTCATGACGGTGTCCGCCGGCGCTTTGGCGTGTGCGCGCACCAAGGTGTGCACCGTGGCGATGTCCAGCAGCGGCAGGTCGCAGGCCAAAACCAGCAGCGGGGCCTGAAGCCGGCGCAGGCAGGTCAGGATGCCGCCCATGGGGCCAATGCCGGGAATGTCGTCCGCCAGCCACGGGGCGCTTATTTCAAACTCCTCGGGGTTGCGGCCCGAGACATACACCTCGCCGCAGAAGTGCCCGGCAAGGTCCAGCATGCGCATGAGCATGATTTTCCCAGAGTACCACAGGCAGACCTTGTCCGTCCCAAGGCGGGTGCTTTTGCCTCCCGCAAGGACCAATCCGTAGGGAAGACGTGTCGGCATAGGTTAGCCCTTGCGCCGCGCCGGGTCGTCGAATCGTCCGCGCGGGTCGGTAAAGACGGTGAAGCGTATCTCGCGGGCAAAACCGGCAAGGGTCATGCCTGCCTCGCGCGCTGTGGCCACGCCTGATGTTGTGACCGCGCTGCGGCTGACCATGGCGGAAAAGCCCGCCTGTACGGCCTTGCGGACAAGGGACGTCGTGGCGCGGGCCGACACGAATAGCATCAGCCCCGCAAGGGGGCGGCCCTGTTCGACGGACCAGCCCGCCAGCCTGTCGATGCAGTTGTGGCGGCCAATATCCTCGGCCTGCGTGATGAATTCACCGGATGCCGGGTCCCAGACTGCGGCGCGGTGGAAACAGCCCGTGGCCTCCCAGCGGCCTTCACCCGCGATAAAGCGCTTCATACAGTCCAGGATGGTCTCCGCCGGGATGGGCGAGAGGGTGGGCGGCTGCGGCGCGGCGGGCGCGGGAATTGGTGCGAGGGTGTAGGTGTCGCCGTCAGTGGCGGTTATGGCCGGGTGCTCTCCCGGCGCGCACAGTTCCAGCAGGGCGTGGCCCAAGGCCAGCCTGTCGCACCCTTCGGGGAAGGTGAGCAGTTCGCGCGTGGGCGCGTCCGGCCACTGGAGATAGACCGGGTATTCCGGGGTAACGATGTCAGTAAAATCCCGCCACGCGCCGTTTTTGTACTGACGGCAGGTCAGCTCGCGCAGGCGGGCCTCCTGCGGGGCGGCTGGGGATGTGGGTGACGTTTTCATGGTCAGTCCTCGCTGAGCGTGTGGTCATGGTGCGCGGCGACGCATGGCGCGCCGCGCGAGTGGTCTAGAAGCCCAGAGCCGAAACCGTCGGACGGGTATAGCCGTCCTGCACGGCAAGGATGTCGAGACTCAGCGAATCCAAATCGTCGATAAGGGCAAGGGTTTTGCGGTCCAGTTCCCGGAAGTCTGCACACTTGATGTACAGCTTACAGCTTTCGCAGACGTCGACGCGGTAGCCGGTTTCCCCCTCGGCGGTGAAGTAGGACAGCTTGTCCATGTCCGTTTCGCCGCAAAAGGCGCACATGATACGCGGGATGCGGTACACCGTGTGGCAAAAGGAGCACGTGGCATGGCGAAAGCCCTGCTTTTCGCGCAGTTCGGTGATGAGCGGCAGGCTTCCGCAGACGGGACAGTTGCCCCCGCGTGCTTCGTCCAGCTTCAGGTGCTGTTCGGCCTGCTGCGCAACGGCCCTCAGGCCGGGGGTCAGGCTGGATTGAACCAAAAAGGCCATGGCCCGTGGGGCGTCCGGGGTCTTCTCCGCCCATGCGGCAAAGGGGGCGTCCTCGCCGGAGATGTAGGCCGCGAATAGGGCGGGCAGGTCCACTGCGCCGTCCTTTCGGGCGGCATCTATGGTTTTGGCGGCGTCGCCAAGGGGTGCTGGGGCATCAAGGATAAGGGCGAGCAGGTCGTCAAACAGCCGTGTGGCCAGAGCCTCGTCCACGGGGAAGGACTCGCGCGGCAGAAGCGGCACGTCCGGTCCCAGCTGTTCACGCGGGGTGAGCAGGCTTTCGTCAAGGGCGGTGGCGGCTTCGTCGCGGGCGTGGACCTGCATGGTAAAGACGTCCTTCACCAAGGCGGTGAGGACGTCGGGGATATGATTCTTTTTTTGCAGTTGTTTCAATCTGGTGTCGAGAAGTCGCAAAAGGGAGTCGGTGGATGTGGACATAAAATGAGCACCTGCTTGAAAACGGTTTGATAGTGGAAATTTTCAGCATAGTACACTTTTTGTATTTGAAAGACCAATAGGAGCGCTAATCCGCGCCATATAAGGGCAGAAAGGGTTGGTGCCCCTGCGTATTCTGCAAAAAGTTGGTGCCAAACTTTGAGTATATCTGAAAGGGGGTAGACGTGGGGGCTTGAAGTCAATATGACTGATTTGGTAGTAATTTACCGTGTCTTAAAAACGTCACATGAAAAAAATGACGAAAAAGGAGCGTAAAGGTGAAAAGACGACTGCTTCTACTCTCGCTGCTGGCCCTGTTTGTGGCGGCTGCCCTGCCGACGATGGCACTGGCCGAAAAGCCTGTACTGATGATGGCCACCACCACCAGCACGGACAACACTGGTCTGCTGGATGAATTGGCCCCCGTTTTCGAGCGCGAAACGGGCATCGAACTGCGCTGGACCGCAGTTGGCACCGGCAAGGCGCTGGCTATGGGCCGCAATTGCGATGTGGACGTGCTGCTCGTTCATGCTCCTGGCGCGGAAAAGACCTTTGTGAAGGAAGGCCACGGCGTGGACCGCACCCAGATTATGTACAACGACTTCGTCATCATTGGCCCCGAGGCCGACCCGGCGGGCGTGAAGGGCATGTCTGTGGTGGACGCCATGAAGACCATCGGCTCCAAGCACCGTGAATTTGTGAGCCGCGGCGACAACTCCGGCACCAACAAGAAGGAAATCTCCCTGTGGAAGGCCGCCAAGATGCCCGTTCCGGACAAGGAAAAGTGGTACGTGCAGACCGGTCAGGGCATGATTGCCACCATTAATGTTGCGGCGGAGCGCGGCGGCTACACCATGACCGACCGCGGTACCTACATCAAATACGAAGCCAACCACAACGGCAACGCACCGTTGAAAATCCTTGTTGAAGGCGATAAGGCTCTGTTCAACCAGTACAGCGTACTGTGCGTGAACCCCGCCAAGTGCTCCTCGGTCAAGTATGACCTTGCGACCACGTTCCGCAAGTGGATGGCTTCCGCCCCTGTGCAGAAGCGCATTGGTGATTTCCGGCTGCTGGGCAAGCAGCTCTTCACCCCCAACGCAGAGTAAAGCGCCGCGCGGCAGTGCCGCTACAGCGTAGAGAACGGGGCCGGGCAGCGTGACGCGCGTCCGGCCCTTTTTCATCTCTGCCTGATGACGGTCCGCCACGGCGGAACCGGGAGGAATATGGACTACTTGCTCGACGGCCTCGTCCGGGCCTTTATCTTGCTTTTTCAGCTGGATGCGGAGACGTATTCCGCTATTTACACCACGCTTTCGGTGTCGTCGTTGTCCATCATTGGCAGCCTTGTCCTTGGCGCGCCCCTTGGGTTTTTGCTGGGGCATGCGGACTTTCCGGGCAAACGCGCGCTGCGGATGCTGGTGGACACGCTGCTCTCCTTTCCTACGGTGGTCATTGGGCTGTTGGTGTATGCCTTTTTGTCCCGGCAGGGGCCGCTTGGCGAGCTGGGGCTGCTCTTCACCGTGCCCGGCATTGCCGTGGGCCAGACCATCCTTGGCCTGCCCATCATTATCGCGATGACTGCCACCGCTGTGGAGAATATGGACCGCCGCCTGCGCTGGACGCTCCAGACCCTTGGCGCGTCGCGGCGGCAGATTTTGGTCACCACGTTGTGGGAGGCCCGCTATCACCTTGCCCTTGCGGCTGTGGCCGCCTATGGGCGCATTGTGTCCGAGGTAGGCATTTCCATGATGGTGGGTGGCAACATCAAGTGGCATACCCGCACCATCACCACGGCCATTGCTCTTGAGACGGGCAAGGGCCAGTTTGCGGTGGGCATTGCCCTTGGTTTGGTGCTCCTGTGCATTGCCTTTCTCGTGAATCTTGCCGTCTCGGGCCTGAGGCGCCTTGCGGAGCATGACCGATGAACACCATGTACGAGCTGACAGACGTCCGCCAGCGCTACGGCGCGCGCGACGCGCTGCATATTGATGCCCTGTCCATTGCCCAGCGCAGCATTGTGGGCGTGGCCGGACCAAACGGCAGCGGCAAGTCCACGCTTCTACGCATCCTTGCCTTTTTGGAGCGTCCGGTGAGCGGCACGGTGCGCTTTGACGGCGCGGACGTCACGCAGGCGGGCAATAGTGTGCGCCGCCGGGTGACCCTGCTGACACAGGAGCCGTACCTCCTCAAGCGGAGCGTGGCGGGCAATGTGGGCTATGGCCTCAAGGTGCGCGGCGAGGCCATGGACGAGGGCCGCATTGCCGAGGCGCTGCACATGGTGGGGCTGGCCCCCGAGTCCTTTGCGCGCAGGCCGTGGCGCGAGCTGTCCGGCGGCGAGGCCCAGCGTGTGGCCCTTGCGGCGCGGCTCATCCTGCGGCCGCGTGTTTTGCTGTTGGATGAACCAACGGCCAGTCTCGACGAGGAGAGCGCAGAGCGCATTCAGGCGGCGGCCAAGGCGGCGCGCGAGGAGTGGGGCGCAACGGTGGTCATTGTGAGTCATGACATGGACTGGCTGACCTCTGTGTCCGACACCATCGTGCGGATGCGAGAAGGGCGTCTAGTCCGCCGTGAAGGCTGACCGGGCCTCGTCAGCATAAGGAAAAATGCGCCGGGAAGGGGTCGAGGGCCGCACCGTGCGTACCAGAACCTGTTCCCTATGTTCCCGGACAAAAGTGTTACCCATGTTCCGGGTTGTACAGTCGCTGTCGCGCGTTTCCTACACCTTTCCCTCCTGTGGGCCTGCCGTGCCGGGTGCGCCGGAGCGGTCTGAAAAGCCCAAGATTTGGGGCGGAGTGAGGGTACCGCGCGAGGGGCTTGGGCACAGGGCGGCGCAGCATGGGCGTGAGGGACTCCGCGCGCGTAGGCTCATCTCACCACACCAGACCGGCGGCCAGCGGGGGCGCAGCAGAGCAGTGAAAGACCATCCATTGAGGGTGGTCTTTTGTCTTTTTGGCGCTTGGCGCGTCAGGGCGGCGTCCCGGCGGGAGGGGGCGTTTTGACGGTCTATGCGGAAGAGTGGATGAAGAGGTGTCGTTTATGGGTGGTTTGAGTTTGTATTGGTTTCTCCTATCGGACTACTAGGCGAAGGCCGAAACAAATTGACCATAAAATCCTGAGGGTGGTATGGCGGTATGGCTTCCGCCCGTGTTGAGGACGGGGGCGATTTCGACAGTGTGATCCTGAACCGATACAAGGAGCCTAACGTGATGAACCGCATCAGACACACACTTCGCATCGTCGCGGTGGCGGCGCTGGTTTTTGCCTGCGCTGCGCCCATGGCCAGTGCCGAACCTACCGGCAAGCTCACCATCTTCCATGCTGGCAGCCTGTCCGTGCCCTTCAAGACCATTGAAAAGAATTTTGAGGCCAAATACCCCAAGGTGGACGTGCTGCGTGAAGCTGGCGGCAGCACCAAAATGGCGCGCATGATTTCCGAGCTGGGCAAACCCGCCGACCTGATGGCCTCCGCCGACTACATGGTCATCGACAAAACGCTGGTACCCAAATTCACCGATGTGAACATCCGCTTTGCCACCAACCAGTTGGTGCTGTGCTACACGGACAAGAGCAAGTACGCAGGCGAAATCAACGACAAGAACTGGATGGACATCCTCCAGCGCAAGGGGGTGGTGTGGGGCCATTCCGACCCGAACCTCGACCCCTGCGGCTACCGCAGCCTGATGGTGCTCCAGCTGGCCGAGAAGTTCTATGACCGCGACGGCCTCTACAACGACCTGCTCGCCAACCGCCCCAAGGAAAACGTGCGGCCCAAGTCCGTGGAGCTTATCTCCCTGCTGGAAAGCGGCAACATGGACTACGCGTGGGAGTACCTGTCCGTGGCAGTGCAGCATGGTCTGAAGTACATCACCCTCGACGACCACATCAACCTTGGCAACTACAAGATGGATCCCTTCTACAAGCTGGCCAAGGTGAAGGTGACCGGCAAGAAGCCCGGCACGTTCATGACCCGTACGGGCAAGTCCTGCACCTACGGCGTCACCATCCTGAAGGACGCCCCCAACCGTGAAGCCGCCGAAGCCTTCATGGCCTACCTGCTGGACCCCGAGGGCGGCCTCAAGGTCCTGCGCGAGATGGGCCAGCCGCCGTTTGTCCCGGCCCGCGTGTCCTCCGACGCTATGAAGAATGGCCTTGCCACGCAGCTGCAGCCGCTGGTTGAGGTTCGCAACTAGGCGACGTCATGACGGCACAAACGACCACTTTGACCCGCCAGGCGGGGCAGGCCACTGGCTTTGCCCTGCCCGGCGGGCTTTTTATCTGGCTGTGTTCGGCGTGCGGGGTGGTGGTGATGGCTTTCATCTTGCTGCCCCTGTACGAGATGGTCTCTCAACCGAGCCTTGAGGTGCTGTGGGAAACGGCGCTGGACCCGGAGGTGCGCTCGTCCATTTGGTTGTCCGTGTGGACGTCCAGCTCGGCAGCCCTTGGGGTGTTCGTCCTTGGGACGCCCTTGGCGTGGCTGCTGGCGCGCACGGAGTTTTGGGGCAAGCGCCTTGTGGAGAGTTGTATTGATCTGCCCATTATGCTGCCGCACCCGGTGGTGGGCATTGCGCTTTTGAGCCTTGCCGGGCGGGGGCACTGGCTGGGCGAGGCCCTTGGCGCGGTGGGCCTGCGGCTGATGGGAACGGCCACGGGCATCATCGCCGTGATGGCCTTTGTGGGCCTGCCGTTTTACATCAGCGCCGCCAAAAGTGGCTTCGAGAGCGTGCCCGTGCGGCTGGAGAATGTGTCGCGCAGTTTGGGGGCGGGGCGCGGGGCGACGTTCTTCCGCGTCACTGTGCCGCTGTGCTGGCGGCATATGCTGGCGGGCGTCATCATGTGCATGGCCCGTGCGGTTAGCGAATTTGGGGCCATCATCATTGTGGCCTATCATCCCAAGGTTGCGCCTGTGCTCATGTACGAGCGGTTCACGGCCTACGGCCTCAAGTATTCCCAGCCCGTAGCGGTGTGGCTGATTGGCGTGTGCCTTGTGCTGTTTCTGCTGCTGCGTGTCATCACCCTGCCGCAAAGGAGGACGGCGCAATGATTCGCATCTCGGACCTAAGCATCACCTTTGCGGATTTTGCCGTGCGGGGGGTGAACCTTGACGTGGCGGACGGGGAATTTTTTGCGCTCATCGGCCCGACGGGGTCGGGGAAGTCGCTGGTTTTGGAGTCCGTCGCCGGGCTGGTGCCGCAGGCAAAGGGCCGCATCGCCGTCAACGGGCGCGATGTGACGAACCTGCCGCCGGAGCGGCGCGGCGTTGGCATTGTGTATCAGGACAACGCGCTCTTCCCGCACATGTCCGTAATGCAGAATATCACCTACGGCCTGCGCTATCACGATGTGGACCGCGCCGAGGCGCGGCGGCGTGTGGACTGGCTGGTGGAGATGCTGGGCCTGTCGCGCATTGCCGGGCGGGGCGTGCGCGCCCTGAGCGGCGGCGAACAACAGCGCGTGTGCCTTGCGCGCGCCCTTGCGGTGAATCCGCGCGTGCTGCTTCTTGATGAGCCGCTGTCTGCGCTGGACCCCAACTTCCGGGAGGAAATCCGTGGCCTTTTGAGGACGCTACACCGCGACCTTGGCACCACGTTTTTTATGGTGACGCACGACTTTTCCGAGGCGCTCTTCCTAGCCCAGCGCGTTGGCGTTTTGCGCGGCGGACAGCTGGAGCAGGTGGGCGGCGCGCGGGAGGTTTTCTGTCAGCCCAGCACGCCCTTTGTGGCGGAGTTTGTGGGGATGAAGAATGTGTTCCCGGCGACATTTACCCAGCGGGAGGCCCGGTTTGGCGGGCTGTGTTGCCCGTTGCCGCAGGCGGCTGGGGAGCGCTGCGCCCACGTCGCCCTGCGCCCTGAGGATGTTGCCGTCACGCGCGGGGCGGCGCTCCCGGATGGGTATGTGAGCTTTTCGGGCACGGTGCGCCGGGTGAGCGACCTTGGCTTTATGGTGGAGCTTGGCGTGCGGTGTGCGGAGGCAGACTTCAAGGCGCTGCTGGACAGGCGTACTCTTCTGGAATCCGGCATTGCGTGCGGCGACGCCGTGAACCTTGGCTTTGCCGCGCAGGCAGTGCATACCTTCTAGCCCCGGCGCGGACGGGCGTTGCAAGAGCCGGCGCTTCCCTGTAAGGCTGTGGGACCTCTGAACCATTACGCGGGAGACACCCCATGATTGCCATAAGCATTGTCGGATACAAGGACACGGGCAAGACCACGCTGGCTGTCCAGCTGGGCGAGGAGCTTCGTAGCCGGGGCATTCGCGCCGCGGCGGCGAAGTTTTCGCACCATGAATTGGACGCGCCGGGGACGGATACCGCCCGTCTGCGCGAGGCCTACGGCACCTGCGCGGGGCTGTGGGAATCCGGAGCGATACTCACGTGGGACGGCAAGCGCTATCTGCCGGACATCGCGCCGCTGATGGACTGTGAGGTCCTTGTGGTGGAGGGCGGCAAAAGCCTTGGCTGGCTGCCGCGTGTGATGCTCCTGCGCAGCATTGCCGACGCCGGGACCCTTGATCAGGGGCTGGCCGTGGCGACCTATGGCGAGGTGTCCGTTCCGGGCATGATGCACCTGACGGACGTTGCCGCGCTGGCGGACTGTGTGCTGGAGCAGGGCTTTGCCCTGCCGGGGCTGGACTGCGGCTCCTGTGGACGGGAGGACTGCGCCACGCTGGCGCGGGAAATCGTCTCCGGCAAGGTGACGGAAAACTCCTGCAAGGCGCGCAAAAACGGCATGGAAGTCACCGTCGGCGGCGTCCCCGTGGGCATGAACGATTTTGTCCGGGGCATCATCTCCGGCTCCATCCTTGGCATGCTCCGCGAGCTTAAGGGCGTGGGCGGCGGGGATGTGGAAATCCGCATAACCAAATAAGCCTTGGGCCGTGTGGCGCGGGGCTGGGCGGTGCTGGTGTGAGGCGCCCTTGGGCCGCTGTGAGGCGTTGTGTTTCACTGCCCCTGCCTTGGTGCCGCCACGCCATGACCGCAACGCCGCATCTCCGCACATGGCCACCTTTGCCCCGTAGAGCAACGCATTCGCCCCTGTCTGACCATATGGTCCGGCAGGGGCTTTTTTGCGCGCTAGTACATCCCCTTGCGGCGGTAGAGGAGTGTCATGATGTACTCGATGAGCAGGAAGAGCGTGAGGGGCACGGCCATAAAGATGAGGGTCAGCAGCGCCGCCATGCTGCGGTCCGAGGAGGTCAAAAACGGCACAAGGTAGCCCGTAAAGGAATCCACGGCCCCGCCGCCGATGAGGAAGACCAGAAAGTATTCCGAAAACGCCACCAAAAACACCACGGACCCGCCCGCGATGATGGAGGGAAAGAGCAGGGGCAGGTCCACGCGCAGGGTGCGCTGGAGCCAGTTGGCGCCGAGATTGGCGGCGCACATTTCGTATTCCTCGCCAATGGAGATGTAGCCCGCCGTCAGCGCCCGCAGCATGTACGGATAGCTGAACACCGTCAGCACCAGCACCACGCCGGGGGTGGTGTCCACCAGCCCCAAGCGGATGAACAGGTAATGCACGCCCATGGAAAACGTCATGGGCGGCACAAGGGCCGGGGCAAGAAACACGCCCTCAAGCAGGCTCTTGCCCGCAAATTCGCGCCGCGCAAAGTGGTGGGCCGGGGACAGGCACATGAGCAGCGTCAGCGCCACCGTTGCCATGGAATACATGATGGACCACGCAATATGCCCGGCCAAGGGCCGCGCTTGCGATGCCAGATAGGCGAAGGACCGCAGGTCGATATGCGAGGGCACAAGCTCCGGAAAGCGCCACCCCGGTGCAAGGGCGTAACAGGCCAGCACCCACAGTGGAAACAGCGCAAGCACCGCAAGGGCGGCAAAACTGGCGGCAAGCCTCATAACTTGCGCTCCCGGTGCGCCATGCGCCGCGCGGTGCGGGTGTAGAGCACAATGAACGCCAGCGAGAACAGGAACATGCACACAAGGATGGCCATGGCCGTGGGCCGGTTGGCAAGGTCGCGCCGAAAGTAGAGGTTAAAGACCTCTATGGACAACATTCCCGGCGAACTGCCGCTGAGCAGAAAGGGGATGTCGAACGCGCCAAAGGCGTACAGGAAGAGGATGATAAACGCCGTGTTCAGCGCGCTGGTGATGCGCGGCAGCACCAGCCGCCAAAAGACGGTCAGCTCGCCCGCGCCCAGCATGGTCGCCGTCTCCACCAGCTGCGGCTCAAGGCGGCGGAGCATGGCCATGGCAAGGATGATGACAAAGGGCGTGGACTTGAACACATACGCCAGAATCATGCCCGTGCCGGTGGCGTCGTACATGAGGGAGGGAAAGGCGTCCATGCCGTCCACCAGCCCCAGATGATAGGCAAGGGACGACAGCACGCCAGATGTGCTCCAAAAGATGAGCGTGATGAACGCCACGGCAATGTGCGGCAGGATAAGCGGCACCTTGGCGACCACGGCCCAGCGCTCAAGATGCGGAGGCAGCCGCCAAAACAGATAGGCCAGCACCGCCCCAAGGGCCACGGACAGTGAGGCCGAGGCAAACCCCACCCACAGCGAGAGCAGGGCGGAACGCAAAACATGCTCCGACAACAGCGCCCGGTAGCCCGCCAGCGCGCTGTCTGGCGCTATGGGCACCCACAGGCCGAAGGATTGCCCCACCGCCATCACCAGCCCGCCGCCAAACAAGGCAAGAAAAGGAATCAGCAGGGGCGAGAGCTTCAGAAGCGTCTCGCCCCACAGCGCCTTACCTGAGGACATTGTCCTCCCAGCCTTTTTCCAGCGCTTCCAGATAGGCCGCGGGAATCTCCGGCACGGCCACGGCACTCAGCTCCTCGGAGGACAGCGTGGGCTCGCCAAGGTCCACGGCGGCAAAGGCCTCGCGCTGGGCGTCCGTCAGCGTGGACAGATCGATAGCCGGATAGTCCCCCCAGTTTTCCGGGCGGAACTTGGAGAGTTGCGCCTCGGGCGACATAAGGAAGTTCGCCACCACCATGGCTCCGGCCTTGTTGGGTGCGTTGGCCGGAATGGCCGTGAAATGCAGGTTGAAGATGGCGCCGTCCTGCATGGCAAAGGTGCGCACCGTGTCCGGATAGGAGCCGTCCAGAATTTTACTCTGGGCGTGGGAGGGGTGGTAGGACATGTTCATGCTCACCTCGCCGCGTGCGAACAGGGTGTCCAGCTCGGCGGCGCTCTTGGGATAGGTGGAGCCGCCCTGCCACAGGTGCGGTTCCAGCGCGTTCAGATAGTCCCACAGCTTGGGTGCGGTGGCGGAGAAGAGCTTCGCGTCCCAGCCAGCCATGTACTGCTCGTGTCCGCCGGTTACGGCGTAGAGCGCCTGCCGGATAAAGGCCGACCCGGTAAAGTCCGGCGGCTGGGGGTAGGTGAACTGGCCGGGGTTCGCCTTCACCCATTCCAGCAGTTCGGCAAAGGTGTGCGGGGGCGCGTCGACCTTGGCGGAGTCGTACTCAAAGACGAACTGCGCTTTGCCGTAGGGCGTTTCGTAGCCCTCGACAGGATAGCCGAAATCGTAGGCGGCAAGCTCTTTGTCCACGTGGGCGACGTAGTTGGGGCATTTGTCCGCGTAGGGACCAAACAGCGCCCCGGCTTCCTTGGTGGTCTTGAAATTTTCGCCGTTGATCCACAACAGGTCGATGGTGCCTGTGGTTTTTCCGGCTTGTTTTTCCGTAATGAGCTTGTTGACGAAGACGCTGGCGTCCATGGGCACGCGCTCCAGCGTGATGCCGTAGCGGCGCTTCACTTCCTTGGCGACGTAGGTATCCACCCATTTGTTGGTGCTGGCCAGTCCGCCGTACATGTAAAAGCGCACCGTGGTGTCCTTGGCCTTGGCTTCAATCTGGGGCCATGGCGTGTCCAGCAGGGAGACGGCATCCGTGTCCGAATCAGGTCCGGAGCAGGAGCACAGCAGAAGCGCCGCCGTAAAGAGCAGAAGGAGATGTTTCATCGTGTCATCCTGAGGTTAGCTGGCTGTTGAAAAGAGCACTGTATGGCGCGTGGGCACCGGGAGCGCCCCGCGCCGCCTGCCACAGCGTTGGTTCTGAGCTTTTCCGCGCCGAGCAGCGTCCCATTTTTACAGCCTGTATTGGGGGGAAGTCCAACACGCCGTTAGGTGTTTTGGGCCTGTTCCACCCGCACGTGCGTGCCGGGGCGGATGGTGGTGTCCATGCCAAAAACGGTGAGGCGCTCGCCGTCAACGCTGATGGTAAATTTCGTGTAATGCCCGGCAAACACGGCGCGCTCCACGGTGCCGGGGCCGTTTTCATCCGGGATGATGCGAAGGCTCTCGGGCCGGATGAAGCCGTTGTCCCCGCAACCGCTGAGGCCAAGGCGGGCGGCGACAGGCGCGCTTACGGTATTCACGGGGCCAAGAAAACGCGCGGCCTCTATGGTGGCGGGGTGGGCGTAAACCTCCCCCGCCGGTGCGTATTGCACAAGCTCGCCCCCCAGAATGAGTCCCACCTTGTCGGACATGGCAAAGGCTTCCTCAAGGTCGTGGGTGACGGCAATGGTGCTGATGCCAAACGCCTTTTGCGTGTCGCGGATGAACTCCGCCGTCTCCAGCTTGAGGTTGCGGTCCAGATTGGCAAAAGGCTCATCCAAGAGGAGCATGGCCGGGTTCACCACCATGGCGCGGGCAATGGCCACGCGCTGGCGCTGGCCCGCCGAAAGCTGGTTCGGGTACTTCTGCGCAAGCTGCGTCATGTGGAAGAAGTCCAACATCTCCATGACGCGTTTGGTGACGCTGGCCCCGCGCATCCGCCGGACACGCAGCCCAAAGGCAACATTCTCATATACGCTGAGGTTCGGGAACAGCACATAGTCTTGAAAGACGAGTATGACGGGGTTTTCCTTGCTGGGGGGGCGGCTGAATTCCAGGCGGCCCGCATCCGGCGTTTCCAGCCCGGCGATGATTTTGAGGAGCGTGGTCTTGCCCACGCCAGAGGGGCCGATGATGGACACAATGTCCCCGGCCTCCACGCTGAAGTCCACCCCCCGCAGCACGGGCGCGCCTTCGTAGTCCTTCCCTATGCCGTGCGCGCGAAAAAGCATTCCATGTTGTCCAGATAGTTTTGGATGGTCGTGAAGGTGTGGTCGTTTGTCAGTGCGCGGTCACTGCGGGTGTACTCATGGTAGGCCATGTAGCACCACGACATGGCGCGCAACAAAATGGTGCGCTCCATGAGGTCCGCCCTGTACATGGCGTCGTCTATGGGCATGGCAAGCCCGGCGTGGCGGAGGTAGGCGGCCACGAAGTCCTGCTTCTGCTCAGCGGTGTAGCGGTGTTTGGTCTTCCACAGCGTGGTGGTGGGCACAAGAAAGTGCCCAATGTCCTGAAAGCGCGAGGAGACCACGGCCTTTTCCCAGTCCACCAGCCACGCGTTGCCCTCGTCACCTACGATGAAGTTGTGGGAGTTGACCTCCGTGTTGACGATGACCATGGGGTCCTGCGCAAACAGGGCCTCGGCATCATCCGCAAGGGCGCGGATGGCGTCGTGGTAGCGCAGGAGTTGTCCCTTCAGGTCCGGGCGGGGATGGTCGGCGTAGCGGGTGATGAGGCCAAGGCTTTCGTCTGCGATGTCCCGTACGGGATTGGCCTGCACGATGAGCGCGTCGCTCACGGGCTGACTGTGCACGGCGGCAAAGATGCGCGCGGCGGCGTCCGTGTCGCGCGTGTAGTCGAGGGGGCGGCCGGGCAGGTACTCCATAAGCAGCGCCCCGCGCCCAAGGCCTTCGCGCGCCGCACTGGCGTCGCAGGCAAGGGGGCGCGGCGTCACGCCGGAATGCTCCAGCGCCCGCAGCACGGCAAATTCATATTCAATTTGCGCGTCGCCAAGGCCCAGCTGGCTGCCGTGGTTGATGCGAAAGACGCAGCGCTTCGCCCCGCCGTCCGTGGTGACGAGGTAGTTGGCGTTGTACTCTCCGGCGGCCAGAAACTGTATGTCGATGTCCGCGTTCTCCGGCTGAATCCAGCCGCGTTGACGCAGGAAGGTGTCGATGGTGCGCAGTGTGTCCATATCACCGATAAGTAGCAGAAAAAGTGAAGAAAGCGCAATGGATATGGCCCGCTGTGTGGCGCATAGATGGGGCCTATGCGATGGGCGCTGTCGCATTGGCCGGGGCGGCGCTGGCGCGCCTGAAAAGTGCGTGCGGTGTTGGACACATGGGCCAAGGTGTGTATTATTCTATGGTGTAGATGTGTTTGGCGAATTGTCTTGGCGCGGCGTGGCCGGGTTCCGCACGGTCACGGCTATGGGGCGTACAGGTTTGTGGCGGACGCAAGCGGTGGAACACATGCGCTCAGATTCCATCTCCGGGATGTTTTGGGTTTTCATGACGCTGGTGCTTGCCGCGCAGGCCGTGGTGGTGGGCGGGGTGCTGTATTCCACGACGGCCAACGCGGAGCACACCCTGTGGGCCATGCTGGGGTCGTCCTGCATTATGGCGGTGGTGATGCTGGTGGTTGGGCGCGTGGTTATTGTGGCCCCTTTTGCGGAGCTGGAAGGCCTTGGCCGGGAGCTTGAGGAGAAAAACCTTGCCCTCAGCCGCGAGGCCAGCGAGCGCGAGCAGATTATGAACCTGCTGGAGTTCAAGTCCACCCAGCTACGGAAACAGGAGCTTTTGCTACAGGGCATCATCGAGGATCAGACAGATTTTATTTGCCGCTTTCGCGCCGATGGGATGCTGACCTTCGCCAACGCCGCCTATTGCGCCTTGGCGGGCAAACCGTGTGATGAGCTTGTGGAGAGCGCGCGGTTTGTGCTGTTTGACGACGCGCAGAGCGGCTGGCTTGATTCGGTCCTTGCCAGCCTTGGCTCCGGGCATGATGTTACGTCCAACTCTGCCAGTATGCGCGATGCTGACGGCAATGAGCGCTGGGTGCAGTGGGTCATCCGCGCTGTGAACCTTGAAGGGAACGAAAAGGCCGAAGAATTTCAGGCCGTGGGTCACGACATGACAGAGACCCGCGCCCTGCACACCGCGCTCCAGCAGAGCAACAAGGAGCTGGAGCACCGCGTGGAGGAGCGTACGGCGGAGTTGCAGGCCATCAATGCCACCATGGAGGTGGAGATTCAGGAGCGCGCCCGCGCCGAGGCTGAAGCCCGGGACAAGGAGCGCTTTTTGAGCCGGCTTCTGGATGGCATGCGTGCGGCGTACGTGGTGGTGGACCGCGCCAGCAACGTCATCATCACGTGCAACGACGTGGCCGAAACCCTCCTTGAGGTGACGGCGGCGGAGGTGACGGGCATGCCCTGCGGCGAGGCGTTCGCGCATTTGGCTGGGGAGTCGTGGCGGTATGTGTGCAACCCTCTTGTGGACGGTGCCACCTTTGAGGACGCTGTGCTGGAGCATGCGGACGGGCGCATTGTTCCCGTGGATAAATTCGCCTTCCACCTTGGCGACGAGCGGCTGGCCGTGGTGCTGGTTGACGTGTCGGAACGCAAGGATTTGGAGCGGCAACTGAGTGTGGCGCAGAAGATGGAGTCCATTGGCCTGCTGGCCTCGGGCATTGCGCACGAGATTAACACGCCTATCCAATACGCGGGCGACAGCGTGCGGTTTCTGCGCGAGGCCATTGCGGATATGCTGGAGGTCTTTGGCGCCTGCACGGCGCTGACCCAGCGCGCCAAGGATGCCGGGATTGCCGCGCAGGAGGTGGAGCGCCTTGAGGAATTGGCCGAAGAGGCGGATATGGACTTTGTGGCCGAGGAAGCGCCGCGCGCGTGCGACAGGGTGCTGGACGGCGTGGGGCGTGTGGCGTCCATTGTGCTGGCGATGAAGAACTTCGCCCACCCCGGCAATGAGGAAAAGAAGGCCGTGGACCTGAACAAGGCGCTGGCCAACACCATTACAATCTCCAAGAACGAGTGGAAGTACGTGGCGGAACTCTCCTTTGATCCGGATGCGGAACTGCCCATGGTGACGTGCCTTGCCGGCGACATCAATCAGGTGCTGCTCAACATCATCGTCAACTCCGCCCACGCCATCCGCGAGGTGGTGGGGGACAGCGGCGACAAGGGGCGCATCACCATCACCACCAGCCACGACGAGCACTCGGTCCGCGTGCGCGTGGCGGATACAGGCAGCGGCATCAAAAAGGAGAACGTGAATAAGATTTTCGACCCCTTTTTCACCACCAAGGAGGTGGGCAAAGGGACAGGGCAGGGGCTGGCCATCACCCATGACATCATCGTGAACAAGCACGGCGGGAAAATTGACGTGCAGTCCGAGGTGGGCAAGGGAACGACCATGACCATTACACTGCCCCGGCAGGCGACATAACCTGACGCACCCGTGCCGCCGCAGCTGTGGCGGCATTGAAGCAGACAGCAGGGACAGCCATGAAGACCAAGATTCTGTTTGTGGATGACGAGCCGAATATTCTGCAGGGCTTTCGCGTGGTGCTGCACTCCAAGCGAAAGGTGTGGAAGGCCCGGTTTGTGGAAAGCGGCGACGCGGCGCTGGCCCTGATGGAGCAGGAGCCGTTCGACATCGTCATTGCGGATATGCGCATGCCGGGCATGGACGGGGCGACCCTGCTGACCGAGGTGCGCCGCAAGTATCCCGGCGTTATCCGCATTATCCTCTCCGGCTATTCCGAGATGGAGCCCATTATGCGCTCCGTGAAGCCTGCGCACCAATTCCTCGCCAAACCCTGCGGGGCGGAGCGTCTTATCGGCACCATTGAGCGGGTGGAACGCCTGCGCGATGTGCTGACGGATGAGGCCGTGAGTCAGGGCGTGAGCCGCCTTGGCTCCCTGCCCGCACTGCCCGACCTGTTTTTGCAGATTCAGCAGGAACTCATGAGTCCGGACCCTTCACTGGCAAAGATTGGGCGGCTGGTGGAACGGGACGTTGGCATATCGGCAACGCTTTTGAAAATTGCCAATTCGTCTTTTTTTGGTGTGTTCAACAAGGTCAACAGCCCCGCCCACGCCGTGACGCTTTTGGGCGTGGAGGTCACCAAGGGGTTGGTGCTGGGGGCCAAGCTCATCCAGCAATTTGATGCGTCGCTGTACTCCAATTATTCATTGGAAAAGTTGTGGGAGCACAGCCGCCAGACAGCGGCCTTTGCCAAGGCCCTCGCCCGCGCCGAAGGGCTGGGCGATGATGTGGCCGCAGACTGCTACACGGCGGGGCTGCTGCATGACGTTGGCAAGTTTGTCTTTGCCACCACGCACCCCGCCGAATACCGCAAGGTGCTTAGCGCCGTGCAGGCCGGAGAGGGCGTGGTCCGGGATATGGAACAGCGGCAGCTTGGCGTCACCCATGACCGGGTGGGGGCGTATCTCCTTGGCCTGTGGGGGCTGTCCGAAATTGCGGTGGAGGCCGTGCGCGCGCACCATGAACCGCGGCTGGCCGGGCCGGGCATTACGCCGGGGCTTTTGGTGCACGTTGCCAACAGCCTGCAGCACGAGTTGGTCATCATTCGCGAGGACTACACGTTCACCAAGCTGGATGAGGAGTACATGCATGAGCTTGGGCTGATGAACAAGCTCGTCACATGGCGGGATATTTGTCTTGAGCAGTTGCTAACGGGGGCTGATCATGAAGGATAAGGTTCTCTTCGTCGACGATGAGCAGCAGATTCTCGATACCTTCCGCGCATCGCTTCGCAAGCGCTACGCCGTGGATACGGCCCTTGGGCCGGAAGAAGGGCTGGAGAAGGTGACCTCGTCCGGGCCCTACGCGGTGGTGGTCTCCGACCTCAAAATGCCCAAGATGGACGGCATTACCTTCCTCTCCAAGGTGCAGCAGGCCAGCCCGGATACCGTGCGCGTGATGCTGACAGGTCATGCGGACCTGGAGTCCGCCATTGAGGCTGTGAATAAAGGCTCGGTGTTCCGCTTTCTCACCAAGCCCAGCCCTATTGACGAGATGATTCGCACGCTGGACGTGGCCCTCAAGCAGTATGCCCTTGTAGTGTCGGAAAAGGAACTGCTGCGCGGCACCCTGCGCGGCAGTGTGAAGATGCTGACGGATATGCTGGCCCTTGTGAATCCCGAAGCCTTTGGCCGCAGCGAGCGCATCAAACGCCTTGCCATGTTTGTGGGCAAGGAGCTTCGGCTCAAGAATCTGCTGTATCTGGAACTGGCGTCCATGCTGTGTCAGGTGGGGTGCGTCATGGTCCCCGACAACGTGCTGGAAAAGCTCTTCTCCGGTGAGGAGCTCTCCAGCGAGGAGCAGCAGATTTACGACATGCACCCCTCGGTGACGGCGTCTTTGTTGGCAAATATTCCGCGCATGAACCGCGTCTCCACCATTATCACGCACCAGAACGAACGCTTTTCCGAGAACCCGCAACAGCTCATGGAAGCGCGCATCCTCAAGGCCTGCCTTGACTATGACGACCTTGTCCAAAGCGGCAAGGACAAGCACACGGCCTTTGAAATTATGCGCACGCGCGAAGGGTGGTACGACGATGGGGTGCTGGATACGCTAGAGCGCGGAGCCGCGCGCGACGACGGCTACATCCGCCGCGACATCGCCCTTGGCAAGCTGGAGCCGGGGATGATTTTGGACGACGCCCTGTGGAGTAAGGATGAGGTGCACATTATGGCCAAGGGCACTGAACTGTCGCGCCCGGCGCTGCTGCGCCTTGAGAATTTTATGAAGACCAAGCGTCTGCCGCCCAGTGTGCGCGTGCTTGTGCCCATCGACTAGGCACGGCGCCGCGGCGCTTGGCGCGCAGAGGGCGCTATACAACAGGGGACCGGCCATGTGTGGCTGGTCCCCTGCTTTTGTGTGTTGGGCTAGATTTTCTGCTCCACCTTGCCGAAGCAGGGGATGCACAGGGTTTGGCCGCCAAAGTGGCGGGCGCGCGATTCCATCATGGTTTCGCCGCAGGCTTCGCAGGTCAGGCTTTGCAGCACGCAGGCCGGGCGCGGGGCCGGGGCGGGGGCCCAGTCCAGCGAGAACATCTCCTCAAGGGGCAGGGTCATGTAGTGCTCGCGCATGAGGGTGCGTCCGTCGGTGGGTGTCGGGTCCTCTTTGGGCTGGCGCGCGGCGGGGTTCATAATGGCGCGAAAGCCCTTGCCGGTTTTGCGGCTGTAGAACGAAAAGGCCGTCTTGCCGTAGTCCCGGTGGATGAGGTTACCCTTGCCGTAGGTGCAGCCGGTCAGAAACTGGATGGCGTCCACGCCGCACATGTCCGTTTCCGTAATGGCGACGAGGTCGGCGTCATCGTTGTGACCAAGGTGGCTGAGCGCTAATTCTGCGGCGCGGATGCCGATGGCGAGACCCGGGCAGCTGTGCCCGTGGAAGGCGACGACGGCGTCAAGGTCGTGCTGTGGGATGGTGCAGGGCATGGGTCCTCCTGTGAGGCGTCTGGTGTGTGTGGGCATTGCGGGATGACAACGGGGCTGCCGTCAATGGTGTGGATGGTGACGGGCAGGCCGTAGACCTCGCTGACCATAGGCGCGGTGACCTCGTCCGTTGCGCCGCAGGCGTGGATGCATCCATCCTTCAGGAAGATGAAGCGGTCCGCGTAGCGCAGGGCGGTGTTGAGGTCGTGCATGGTCATGACTGCGGCGATGTTGTGTTCATCCACCACCCGGCGGAGCAGGTGCAGGATGCCCACTTGGTTCTTGAGGTCCAGCGCGCTGGTGGGTTCGTCCAGCAGCATGAGGCGGGGTTCCTGCACAAGGGTGCGCGCAAGGGCGACCTTTTGCAGTTCGCCGCCGGAAAGTTCGTCAATAAAGCGCAGGGAGAGGTCCGCCAGTCCGGTGCGGCGCAGGACGGCGTCCACCATCTTCATGTCGCGCGTTTCCACGCGCCAGCGGATGTGCGGCTTTCGGCCCATGAGCACGGCGTCGTACACCGTGAGGCGAGCGGTTTCCGTGCGCTGGGCCACGTATCCCACGGTCCGCGCGATGTCCTGTGGCGACAGGGCCAGCACGTCGCGTCCGGAGACCAGTATGCTTCCGCTGCGGGGGCGGTGCAGGGCGTTAATGCATTTGAGCAGGGTCGTCTTGCCCACGCCGTTGGGGCCAAGGATGGCAAGGAGTTCTCCGCCGTGGACCTGAAAGTCCACATCGTCCAGCACAGGCTGACTGGCATAGTCAAAGCAGAGGCCAGCTACGTCGAGTTTCATCGTCCCCGCCCCTTGATGATGAGATAGATAAAGGCCGGTGCGCCCATAAACGCCGTCAGCACCGAAACCGGCAAAATGTGCGGGGAGAGAATCAGCCGCGCCGCCGTGTCCGACACAAGCAGCAGCAGCGCGCCGCACAGGATGGATGCGGGCAGCAGGTAGCGGTGGTCTGAGCCAATGACCCGGCGCACCATGTGCGGCACTACAAGGCCCACAAAGCCGATAATACCCAGATAGGAAATGATGACGGCCGTCAAAAGCGACGACAGCAACATGCCCACCAGCCGCACGCGCTGCACGCGCACGCCAAGGCCGTGGGCTGTTTCGTCGCCTGCGTCAATGGCGTTGTAGTTCCACGCGTTGGCGAGGAAGTAGGCGCAGCACACCGCTGTGACGGCGGACAGAGCGCCAAGTTCGCCCCACGAGGCGCGCGCTGTGTCGCCAAAGGTCCAAAAGACCATGGCGGCCAACTGCACGTCGTCCGCGAAGTATTGCAGAAACATGGTCCCGGCGGTGAACAGCGCGCCAAGGGCGACGCCGGTGAGGACCATCACCTCCGGCGTGGTGCCGCGCATGCGCGAGATGGCAACAATGAGCAGCGCCGCGCCAATGCTGCATCCAAAGGCCGCGGCGGTGGTGACGTAGGGATTGGTGATGGTCACCGCGTCCGCTGCCGAGGAGCCCATAATGCCGCCCCCCAGCACCATCACGGACAGCGCCGCGCCAAAAGCGGCGGCATGCGAGATGCCAAGGGTAAAGGGCGAGCCAAGGGGGTTGCGCAGGATGGACTGCATGGTCGCCCCGGCAACGGCCAGCCCCGCCCCGGCAACCATGGCGGAGAGCGCCTGCGGCAGGCGAATGTTCCAGATGATGATGTCCCAGCGCGCAGAGACGTCGAGGCCCAGCAGACTGCGGGCCACGTCACTTACGGGCACGTTGGCCGCCCCAAGGGAGACGGCCATGATGAGTGCGCCCACAAGAAGGACCGCGCCGGAGGCAATGACGACGCGCTTGGCGCGCAGGTAGCGGCAGTAGGCTTCGGGGATGCGTCCGTCGGCAAAGTGCATGCTAGTTGACCGGCACCGGGCTGTAGGCAAGGCCGCCAAAGGCCGCATTCATGGCGTCAAACACGGGCTTGCCGACAAGGAAGGTGTAAATCTCGTCCGCCTTCTGCGCCGGGTCGATGTCCGCGAAGCGGTCCGGGTACAGAATCTTGCCCACGGCGTAGGCGTTGGCGAGGATGGAACCGTAGTTGATGGAGTACCAATTGTAGGGGAGCACGCCATAGACGCGGCCCTGCTGGACGGCCGTGAGTGTGCGGTAGGCCGGGTCGTTGCGCAGTTCGTGCAGGCCGCCCGCGGCGTCGCCCATCTGCACGGTGGACAGGTCGAGGAACAGCACCTCCGGGTTCATTTCCACCAGCTTTTCCTTGGCGATGTCGCTGTGGCGCAGGTCCTTTGCCGCGCCGCCCGTGTGGGCGAGGTTGCGCGCATTCACAAAGGTAAAGGGCGGGTAGAGCGGTTCCGTGGAGTGGTAGCCGTGCGGTCCCTTGAAGGCCACGCCGCCAATGTAGACGCCGGGACGCTCGCTGGCGGGAACGTCCGCCGTGCGCGCGGCAAGGTCGGCAATGGCGTCCTCAAAAAAGGCGATGACGTCTTCAGCGCGCTGGCGCTTGCCGATAACGTCGCCCATGGTGCGTAGGGTCTGGTAGAGCTTGGGGCGGTTGGGGCCGAGGTCTGCGTAGGCCAGCGTCACCACAGGGATGCCCGTCTTGGCGTGCAGTTCGGCGGGGTCGTGCCCCATGCTGGAGGCGTAGGTTTTCAGGATGACCTGCGGCTGTGGCTCCAGCGTCAGAATGCGTTCCGGGTTGTCGTGCCCGCGAAATTGGCCGAACACAGGCTTGGTTTTGTACTGCGGGGTGGCAAGGGCGTAGGGGCGCGAATCGAACCGGGCGCGGCGGGTTTCCATGTCGTCCACGCCAACGACAAGGTCCTGCCCCTGAAGATAGGTGAGCAGGCGCAGACAGCCGGAGCCGGAACAGATAACGCGTGATACAGAATCCGGCACATCCACAGTGGCGCCGAGGGCGTCGGTCACCTGCGCGGCGCGGGCATGGGGAGCAAGGAACAGCGCGGCCAGAAAGACACAGGCAACAGCCCGAAACGACCTGAGCAACATAGAACTCTCCTTCACACGAATGGTTGAAGGGTGACACTATTTGCTCAAATACGTGATGTCAATATTCGTTGCAGGGGAAGCGATGCAAAAGCGTATGCGTAATCCTTATCCGATTACTAGGAGAATGCGACGCGGGGGCGGGCATTCGGGGGAATCGAGTCTTAACAGAACGTGGCGGCGGAGGCTGGAGCGGGTGTGCGGATGATGCAGGCGGGAGGCGGCTCCCGCCTGCGGGAATATGTTGGGTGTGCTGGTCGCGCCGCGCCGTGGGCGCCCCGTCCCAGCGCCCTGCGGGGTGCAATTAGTCGTACAGGTCGTGGCAGCGCGCCTTGAGTGCGGCCAGGGTATCGGCTTCGGCGCGAAAGGCCGCCGCGTCTCCTGCGGCGTAGGCGGCTTCCAGCCGCTCGCAGGCGCTGAGGTATTCCGGGTAGAATTCGTCGCCGTAGCCGGGGTAGGTCACCATCAGGCGAGAGTCCGCCATAAAGGACGAGAGCACCTCCGCCGGGGGCAGTTGCCCGCGGTGGGCGTGGCGCAGGATGGTCCGGAAGTTCGTCTTCATGTGCGACTTGAGGCTGGAGTAGCCGGGCTTGTCGTCTTCGTCATAGTCCACGTCGTCCATGTTCGGGGCATCCTCGCGCCGGGGCGTTTTGAATTTGCCCTTCATGAAGAGCTGCCCAGAGCGGGTGCGAAAGCTCAGTTTGAGGCGGTCGAACCCTGCGGGGACGGGCACGGCGTCTGTGCCGCCCTGTTCAATGGCGTCGGCTATTTCGCGTAGCAGATTGGGGAGCGTGTCGTCGGAAGCGTCGCGGTATATCTTTGTAGATCCCATTCTTTCTCCAGAGTATGGCGTTGGCGCTGCATGTCCTGCCGGTAGCGTTTTTCTGACTTGGCAGGGTAGCAAAAAATGCCCCGGGGCGGAATGATGGGGCGCGCTGCCCCGCCGCGGGCGGCGTGATGAAAAAAGCCCCCGCCGGGAGTCTGGTCCGGCGGGGGCGTGGGATATGGCGCAGTGGACAAGGGGGTCAGGGAAGCGGGGCGTCCCCGACCAGTGTGCGCAGTTCGCTTTGGTTGGCGACCTTGAGTTTGCGCATGATGTTGGTTTTGTGCTTCTCCACCGTTTTAATGCTGATGTAGAGAAGCTCGGCGATTTTCGCGTTGGGGTGTCCTTCCACGACAAGGGCCAGCACTTCCCGCTCCCGGCCCGTCAGCGCGTCAATTTTGCTTTGGGGCTGGTCGGGGGATGTTTTGCCGTCGATGTAGCCGCGGATAACATCCATGGACACTGTGGGACTGAGGTAGCCGTTGCCCTTCATGACGTTGCGCACGGCGGCGGCGAGGTCCTCGTTGGTGGAGTCCTTCACCACGTAGCCGTCCGCCCCTGCCTTGAGCGCGGCGTAGACGAATTCCTCATCGCTGTGCCCGGTCAGCACAAGGATGCGCATGGAGGGGAAGTTGTCTTTGACTTCCTTAATCACACGCACCCCGGTCAGCCGGGGCATGGTCAGGTCGATGAGGAGCAGGTCAACCGCATCAGGGTCGAGCCGTTCCAGCGTTTCCACACCGTCGGCGGCCTCGCCGACGACGTCCCAGTCCGGGTTGGTTTTTATGAGGGCCTTCAGCCCTTCTCGCAAGAGAGTGTGATCTTCAGCAATGAATATCCGTACTTGAGCCGTCACCAGAATCTCCACCATCGTGAGCTGCGGAGCTACACCGGCCCCCTCCCTCAAAGGGGTGCAGTGCATACCCGAAATGTGCGGCAAGCAGCTGGATGGGCGTATCGTCCTGTGCGGTGCGGATTGCATCGCAAAGGTAGTCCGTTAGGCTGCTGACATCGCTGCACGATGCATAGCCGTTTTCCATACTTTTGGGAAGTTTTCCCATATTCACCTGTTCACGGATCCATGCGCTGATGATATCCCCGAATGACATAATTGCCTCCCCTCAAAATTAAGTAAACTAGTTGACTGCACGTGAACAAAATAGGGTTCTTCGACTACGGGTGTAAATGCAGAGCACCCTACTTTTGTAGGTAGGGTGTTGGGTGATCTTTGGTAGGGTGCCGCGAGGAAAGAAGCCGGAATAATTCGCTTATTATGCGTAAAGTGAGGCGGATTAACGGGCCCGCCTTTTCTGCGGGGCGAGGTAGGGCCATTGAAGGAAGGGCCAACTTCGTGTAGCGTATCCCGAAAAATATCCCGGAATTATTGGGGAAACAAACACGAAGAGGGGAACATATGCAACGCTTTATAGGAACTATCGCCGCTTTGCTTCTCACTGTCGCCTTGGCTGTACCGGCCAGTGCGGAATTGCGCAAAGTATCGGTCTCTGCCGGGTCTGGCGGAATGGACGGCGCCGTCTGCATCGCCATGGCCAAAGGCTACTTTGCCGAAAACGGCATTGAAGTGGAGCACAAAATTTACCGCAACGGCTCTGTCGCGCTCAAGGCGTTTCTGGACGGCGAGGTGGATTTCGGCACCACCAACCGCGTGGGCATTGTGCTGAGCGACATCGATTTCGCCAAGGTCGCCCTGCTTGGCGTGTTGGCCTACACCGACAGCCAGACCAAAGTGCTGTGCCGCAAGGATGCTGGCATCTCCAGCCCCAAGGACCTCAAGGGCAAGCGCATCGCCACCGTGCGCGCCACCACCGCGCACTATTATCTGTATAAATACCTGCTGCATAACGGCATTTCCCCGAAGGACGTGTCGATTACCTTCGTGACCAAGAAGCAGCTGCCCGGCGCCATTGCAAACGGTGAAGTGGACGCCATCTGCCAGCATGGCACCCCCATTGAAAAGGCGGAGGCCAAGCTGGGCGGCAACGCCATCAAGTTCACCAACGCCCAGCTGGACCGCAAGACTGTGCCCATCCTTGCCCACCGCAATCTCGTAAACGCCGAGCCGGAACTCATTGAGGGCATGTTCCGCGCCTTGAAAAAGGCCGAAGCTTGGGTTGTGGGGCACGAGGAAGAGGCCGCACGCATCATCGCGGACATGAAGCACCGCTCCTACGAGGGCACCCTGAACTTTGTGAAGAACGAGGTGGAGTACAACCTGTCCCTCAAGCAGAGCCTGCTGCTCAACTTTGAGAGCGTGGAAGGCTGGGCCATTGAGAACAAGCTGGTCTCGCACACGGCGCCGCGCAACTTCATGGACCTGATTGAGTATCAGCCTCTGGAAAAGGTCTTTCCCGGTAGCGTGAGCATCATCAGGTAACTGCGCATGACGATACGCGGAAAACTTCGTCTGCTTATGGCCGGGACGGCATTCTTGCTGCTCCTGGCCATGGGCAGTCTTACTTGGGCCGAGTGGCGCATCGGGCTTTTTCTCGACCGCGGCAACTCCGCTTTTTCCATTCTGAGTGGTCTGGCGGAGCTAAACACCCTGTCCAATGAACTGAGCAATACGAACATTGAACGCGTGCAGGAGCAGTGGCGTTCGCGGGCGGACCGGCTGCATGCGCAGATTGAGCTCTTTGCCGCCATGTTTGAGAGCACGGAGCCGCTGCAGTCTCTTGAGCGCGACTTTGCCAAGGCGGATGCGCTGTTTGTGGACTTTGTGAGGATGGCGCGGCTGGCCCAGCGTGAACAAACCGTGGAGCTGTGGACCGCGCGGCGGTTTTTGCGCAGTCATTTTTCCGTGGTGCTCAGCGCCGTGGAGGCCGATGCCAACGAGATTTTGGAAGAGAACAGTGCAAACATTGCCGCCGTGCAGTCGGCGCGCAATGGAGTGCTGCTGTTCGTTTTCGTCGTCCTGAGCGGATCGTTCCTGATGTGGGCGCGCTTTTTCCAGCAGGGCGTCATTTCGCCGCTGCGGCAGCTGCACAAGGGCGTTTTGTGTCTGCGTGATGGTGAGCTTGGTTGCGAAGTCACGGTGCCCGGCCGCGACGATGAGGTGTCCGCACTCGGCCGCGCATTTAACGAGATGTCCCTGCGGCTCAAGGTGGTCACCGTCTCGCGCGATGAACTCCAGCGCGAAATGCTGGAGCGGCGGCGCGCCGAAACCGCCCTGCGCGACGCCCAGCGTCAAGTCTTTGCCGCAGGGGAGCGCGAAAGGGCGCGCATCGGGCGAGAACTGCACGACGGCGTGTGTCAGGATATTTCGGCAGTGCGCCTGCATATTGGCAACATTCTTGGAGCCATGGGCGAGAACACGGCCGAGGCTGTGGGCAATCTTCGCCGCATTAACGAGCATATCACCAAAATATTGGAGGATATGCGCCGCATCGTCATGGACCTGCGCCCCGCGACACTGGATGAAATAGGCCTTGTGGCCACCCTGCGCTGGAAGTGCCGTCAGGTGCGCAAAACGCAGGGCATTGAGCTGAATCTGGAGGTCCCGGCCAGCGAGGAGCGCATCCCGGAAGATATGAAGGGGCCGCTTTATCGCATTGTGCAGGAAGCCTTGAATAATGTGTCCCGCCACAGCGGGGCCACGCGGGTGGACGTGCAACTCCGTCTGAATACTGACAGGCTGGAGCTTGCCGTGGTGGACAATGGCGTCGGCTTCGACCCCAACACCGCCGGAAGCGCGGGCTATGGCCTGTCCAACATGCGCGAGCGCGCCCGCGCCTTTGACGGCGTATTCTCCATCATGGGCAGCGAGGACGGCACCCGCCTTGAGGTCGCCATCCCCCTGCCGCAGGAGCATGGCCGCGGCGTTGCCGCCGAAGCATAACGCCGCGTCTTTTGCGCCGAATTCATACGGTGATTCAGACCACATCCTGTCGGCATTGCGCCGGGGGATGTGGTCTTTTTTTTGCGGTTTTCTCAAGCGGCGGGTGCCCGGTGAAAAGCCGGGCGTAGCAGGGTGTACGCGCTGCAGAGGGAGTTCGACGGGCCGCGTTGCCTCCGTTTTGCGCGGCAACTGTTTTGCGAAAAGCTCCATGACGGTATATGGTTGCGGAGCATGGCCCTGATGTTGCGCAAGCTCTCTGTGGGAGGATGTATGTCGGATATGGCGAAAGTGGCGTGGATGGTTCTGTTGGCGGGCGTCCTCGCTTTGGCGGGCTGTCAGGCGCAGCGGACGCAGACCGCGCCGTCCAAAGACGCCGTAAAGGCCGAGCGCCCCGGCGACGTACGGTCGTCGCTGCGGTCCAAACTGTTTGTACTGAAGGACCCGCGCGATATGCGCCTTGCCCTGCTCAAGCTGCAAAAGCAGGGGAGACACCGCGACGAGTTAATGCGCCGCGCGCGGTCGCTCAATTTTGCGGACATGGACGCCTTTGTCCGCGCCCATTCCTTGGAGCGCCGCTTTACGCCCCTTGGGAAGGGGCGTTTCCGGTACGACGTGCGCGACTTTATCCTTGGCAACGAGATTATCCCGAGCGCTACGCTTATGCTGACGCTGTCGCAGGTGGACACGGGCGGCAGCCGCCGGGACGCCGTGATGCTGGACGGTTTCCGCGTGCAGGGACGCGACATTATGCCCTTTGCCGCGCCGCGCATCTACGGAGAGGTTTTGTCACAGGCGATGCAGTAGCCGCGGGCGGGGCCGCGGTGGTTGCTCGTGCGCCGCGCGGCGGTCGTGCGGGCCGTGGCCGGAAGATGGGCTGACGAGACGAGTTGCGTCAGATTTGCTGCGCGTGGAGGGCGGAAGGGGGCTGGCGGAGCCGGGACCATCCGGCGGCGTGAAGCCCTCAGGCCGCCAGGCGAAAGAGTGAGAAAAACGGCAAAAGGGAGCGTGCAGCAGTGCTGCACGCTCCCTTTCTGGTGATTACTGGACGCGGTATGGAGGGGAGCCGTTTCGGCTACTTGTCCTCCACCTGTCGCACGGCCGTGCCGTAGCAGGAGATGTACTTGCTGCCATCGGGGTGGAAGGCGACGTTTTCGCGGTAGCCCACAACGGCGTTGGCCCCGTTGGAGATGGCGCGGGTAATCATGCCATAGAACGCCTGCTCCATGTCATATCCCCTGTACGCCGCCAGCCCGATAACGCGTTTGACCGCGCGGGACGGGATTTCCTTTGTGGTTACCACCGGGAACTTGCCCGAGAGGAACAGGTCCTTGGCAATGTGCAGGTTGTCACTCTTTTCGGGTTCGTTGTGGGGCTTTTTCAGCAGAGAAAGCATTGAATTCCTCCTTGGCTGTCACTGTGCCGTGTATGGAAAAAATCGTGTTGATGTCGCTTGGCGGTGACAAAGCAAGCACCTTGCCAAAAGTGCAGGGTCGTGGTGTGGCAACGCTTCCGGGGCGGGCAGGGCGTGATGCGGCAGGGCGGCAGGGGAGAAGCGCCAGAAAAATGACGGTCTTTGAGGACTCGACAGCGGCGGCGCTTGCCGCTAGTTTCGCGTACTTTCAGAAAATGATGACAGCCTGCGGCCCACCCGGCACCACGCCGAAGCGGGGCGAAGGGCGCAACCGGAGCAGATGAACGACTGATGAGCCGATTACTCAATGCAGCCCTCGCCATCGCGCTGATTGCCTGCCTTGCGGGGACGGCCGTGGCCGGAGAGTACGCCTATCCGTACACCGACCCGTATGTGGCCACCGTGGTGGGAACGCCGCCGGATATGATGTACACCCCAAAGCGCACGGCGCGGCCCGTGGGCCATACCCTGCGCGTGGACGACCGCGTTGCGCCGGAGCTTTTCTGGCACAGCGAGGAGATGCGCTACTCCGTGGTGATGCAGGATGGCGACGCCCCGCTGATGTTCCTCGTCGCCGGGACCGGGGCGGGGCACAATTCGCAAAAGAACGCCTTCCTCCAGCAGGTGTTTTTTGACGCGGGCTACCATGTGGTGTGCCTGCCTTCGCCAACGCATCCAAACTTTATCGTCAGCGCGTCCACGTCCCGCGCGCCCGGCTACATCCGCGACGACGTCAGGGACCTGTACCGGGTCATGCAGCTGGTGATTCGTGATTTGGACATTGCGGACCAAGTGACGGACTACAGCGTGGGCGGCTACAGCCTTGGCGGCGCGCAGTCCGCGTTTTTGTCCTGGCTTGATGAGGAGCGGGGCGCGTTCAACTTCCGGCGGGTGCTGATGATCAACCCGCCCGTCAGCCTGTACAACTCCGCCCTGCGGCTGGACGCCCTACACGTGGACGGACCCGGCGCGCAGGATAATATCGAGCGCACCACAAGCCGCCTGCTCAAGACGGTGTCGGAGTTCTACACCAGTCAGGACAAAGTCGATTTTGGCGGCGACCTGCTCTACAGGCTCTACAACTTCCGCAAGGTGCCCGGCGACGACCTGCGCACGCTTATTGCGGTGTCGTTTCGCATGTCGTCGGCCAGCATCATTTTTGCCACGGACCTGACCCTGGGCGCGGGCTACGTGGTGCCGCAGGGCCAGCGTCCGGTGCCCGGCGACCCGCTGCTGGGCTATCTGCTGACCACCGTGCGCCTCAGCTTTGAGGACTACTTTGAGGAATTCCTTGCGCCGTACCTCATCTACCGCAACCCGGCGCTCACCCGGGAGTCCATCATCCGCGACAGCAGTCTCAGGAGCATCCGCGACTACCTGCGCGGCTCGGAGAAAATTGTCATGGTGACCAATGCCGACGACCCTATCCTCGACGGCGCCGAGGTCGACTTTTTGCGCCGGACCTTTGGCGCGCGCGGCATCATTTATCCCGTGGGCGGGCACTGCGGCAACATCATGTACCGGGATAACGTGCAGGATATGCTGCGGCTTATGCAGGCCGGGGAGGGACGCTGATGCGACGCACTACGACACTTTTGCGCGTTCTTCTCCTGGGCGCTGTGCTGGCCCTTGGCGCGGGCTGCGCGGCCAAGGCGCCTACCAAAGTCACGGACTTTACGGCCCCGGTGCAGCATCCGCCCATGAAGGCCGAACTGTCTCCGGACAGCCCCTTTTACGTGTACGACCCGTGGGAGCGGATGAACCGCCGGGTTTACGATTTCAATGCGCGCCTTGATGACTACGTGCTGATGCCCGTGGTCAACGCCTACGAGACCGTCACCCCAAAGCCCGTGCAGAAGGGCGTGTCAAACTTCTTCAGCAATATCGGCGAGGTGCCGACCTTCATCAACTGCGTCTTGCAGCTGGACGTGGAGGGCGCGGCCAACACCCTTGGACGCTTTGTGACCAACACCACCATCGGCCTTGGCGGGCTGGTGGATATGGCGTCGCGCGGCGGGCTGTATGATGAGGATGAGGACTTTGGGCAGACCCTTGGCGTCTGGGGCGTGCCTACCGGCCCGTATGTGGTGCTTCCCGTGTTTGGTCCGTCCAACGTGCGCGACACGGCGGGCGTTGCCGTGGACAGTACCATCATTTGGATGGAGGAAAGCGCGGTCATGGACAAGCTGGACCCGGACCACGCCCTGCCTGCGCGCATTGCCTACGGCACCCTCAAGGGCATTGACGTGCGCAAGCAGATTCTCTTCCACTATTATGAAAACGGCGCGCTGTTTGAGTACGACTTGGTGCGCTTCCTCTACATGAAGAAGCGCGAATGGGATGTGAAGAAGTAGCCGCGGCGGCAGACCAGGCCCCGCGTTAGAACAGGAGGCGCGTGTATGCGAACAGGCGTAAAAATCTTCGGCACGTTCAACGGCATCGGCCCGGAGGGCTACGAGGCGCTGAAGCCGGAACTTACCTTTGATGAAGTGGAATACGACGGCAGCACCATCACCATCGCCCATGACGGCTATCACCCGGACGCGGAGCTTCTCGTCATCAAGGTGATGGAGCACATGCGCGAGGGAGCGGAGAGCGGCCTTGATATCCTCGACCACGACGAAAATACCTTAACGCGCTACGCCATCGAGCACGACGGCTACCGCACGCGCGTGATGAATATGGACGACGTGACCCCCGTCTACCCGCAGCACAGCCACGAGTAGGCGGCACACAGCCAAACGAAAGGCCGGTACACAGGTACCGGCCTTTTTTTCAAGGAAAATCAGGCCAGAGGGGTACAGGAAATCCCTTTCTGGCCGATATGTTTGATGAATGTGCTCCTCAGGCGGCGCTACAGCGCCCCAATGACTGCACCGAGGAGCTGCGAGAGTTTGCCGGTGGACGCCTGCGCCATGGCGATGACGTCATCAAGCGAGGTTTCCTCCATGCAGTCCGGCAAATTCTTGTTGGTGAGGCAGGAAATCCCGAGGACCTCCACGCCCATATGGTGCGCGGCGATAACTTCGAGTACGGTGGACATGCCAACCGCGTCCGCTCCCCAGATGCGGAAGGCCCGTGTTTCTGCCGGGGTTTCGAGGTTCGGTCCCACAAGGCCGAGGTAGACGCCTTTTTCAAGGCGGATGCCCAGCTCAAGGGCCTTGTCCATGGCGATGCCGCCAAGGCGCTGGCTGTAGGCGCGGCTCATGTCAGGGAAACGGTCGCCCCATGCATCGTGGTTGATGCCCACAAGCGGGTTGGCCCCCGTGTAATTGATGTGGTCCGTGATGCACATCAGCCCGCCAGCATCAAACTGCGGGTTCAGCGCGCCCGCCGCGTTGGTGACGATGAGCGTCCTGACGCCAAGGGCCGCCATGGTGCGCACGCCCATGCAGACGTCGGCAGGGGAATTGCCTTCGTAGAGGTGAAAGCGCCCCTGCTGCAGCCAGACGTTTCGCCCGCCAACCTGCGCGGCAAGGAGGCGTCCGGCGTGCCCCTCAACGGTGGATGGCGGAAAGCCGGGAATGTCGGCATACTCAAACGACTGGACATGGGTGAGGGACTCGGCCCAGTCGCCAAGGCCGGTTCCGAGCACCACGCCGATATCCGCTGCGTGCGGCCGTGTTAGGCTGTTGTGGATATAATCCGCTGCCTGCTGGACTTTTTCGGGATTTTGCATAAACTTTGATAAGTAATTATGAGGGGTTCGGGGAAAGGTAATGGTCCGGGGCCACCAAGTTCGGTCATTCTGTACGGGATGCCCCTTCATGTCAACGTCCGCTCTTGATAGGCAGATTTATAGATTATGGATATTGCAACACTTCTTGGCTCCATCATAGGCTTCGTCCTTGTCATCGGCGCCATCCTTGTCGGGGGGCAGCTGGGACTGTTCATCAACGTCCCGGGTCTGATGATTGTCGTTGGCGGCACCTTTGCCGCCATCTGCGTCACCTTCCCCTTGCAGGATGTCATTGATGCCCACAAGGGCGCGCTTTCCCTGTTCATGAAGAAGAAAGGCAAGGTTGAGGACGTGGTGAACATCATGGTCCGCATCGCCGAGATCAGCCGCCGCGAGGGTCTTATCGCTCTGGAAAACATCCAGACCGAGAACCCCATCCTCAAAAAAGCCTGCCAGCTCATTGCCGACAACGCCGACCCCCAGCTCATCCGCGATACGCTCATGATTGAGATTGGCACCATGAAGCGCCGCCACAGCATCTCCATTGATGTTTTCCAAAAGCTGGCGGGCTTCGCCCCGGCCTTTGGTATGATCGGTACGCTCATCGGTCTGGTGCAGATGCTGGCCAAGCTGGAGGACCCGGCAACCCTCGGTCCTGCCATGGCTGTGGCCATTTTGACCACATTCTACGGCACCATCATGGCCAACCTCGTGTTCCTGCCCTTTGCGGGCAAGATGAAGGCGCGAACCTCGCAGGAGGAACTCCACCTCCAAATCATCTTTGAAGGCGCGAAATCCATTCTGGAGAACAACAACCCCAGATTGGTGTACGAGAAGCTCTCGTCCTTCGAGCCGCCCAAGGAGCGAAAGAGTGCCCGATGAAGATCTGAACATGTTCGGCGCTCCGGAAGAAAGCGGCGACAACAACGAGTGGTTGACCACATTCGCCGACCTGTCGCTGCTCCTTCTCGTCTTTTTCATCCTGCTCTTTTCCATGTCCACGCTGGATGAGGAAAAGTTCACGGACTCCTTTTTGGCCGTGAAGCAGGCCCTTGGCGAAAAGGACAAGGAACTCATGACCATGCGCGTCAAGAGCGAGGACGCCGTCATCATGGACACGGTGCGCATGCAAAAGCAGCTCATCGAGTCCCAGCGCAGGGTGTTTTCCGACGTGCGGACCTTCATCACCAAAAAAGGTGTGGAAGGTGTGGTCGGCGCGGTGTTCGACGAAGGCAAGATTATTCTCCGTCTTCCCGGCGATGTGATGTTTGAATCCGGTCAGGTGGAACTCTCCAGCCAGGGGCGCAAAATGCTCGACACCATGCGCGACATGTTGGTGAAATCCGTCGACCAGCAGATCAATATCGTCGGACATACGGATGACATACCTCCTTCACGGAGGAGTAGGTTCAAGGACAACTGGGAGATTTCCAGCTTGCGTGCGGTGTATGTTTTGCGCTATCTGATGCAACTCGGAATCGCCCAGGGAAGGTTGACGGCGACAGGTCTTGCCGATCTGGAACCGATCTTTCCGAACAACTCCGCCAAAAACAGAGCCAAGAACCGGCGTGTCGAACTGGTTCTTGAAAAGATCGTGAGCAAATAGGATGATCGACGAGTACTCGTTCTCTCTGGGCAATGGTGACAACGGCGGACAACGACGAGCATTCCGGACCAAGATTCCGGGGCTCGAGGTCGTCCTCAGGTCTACGGACAGGCATTTCATGGTGCTGGACCTCAGCGCCATGGGGCTGGCCTTCAAGGATTCCGAAAAGGGATTCACAGAAGGCGAACAACTGGAGTTCGATCTGCTCCTTAACAAGAAGCTCTTCCTTCCTGAGATGAAGGCGCGGGTGATGCGGGTGCTGGATAACGGCATCATCGGCATCAATTTCGAGAACAACGACTATCGAAAGGAAGCCCGCCTCGATAAGCTGGTGCTGGAAGTCCAGAAACGCATGATCGCACTCAGGAAGAAGGCGGACAAACAAGGAACGTAAACCAGTGTTGAACAAACATAAGGTACTGGTGGCGAACCGCGGAGAGATCGCCATGCGGATTGTCCAGGCCTGCCGAAAGCTGGGTCTGGACTTTGTTTGTGTGTATACCGCCGCGGACGAGGGCTCCGGCCATGTCAAACTGGCCCGGGAACTCGGCGGCGAAGGTGCGCTCTATCGCATATCCTCCTACCACGACGCCAATGAACTGCTGGCCGTGGCCGACGATGCGCAGGCAACTGCCGTGCACCCTGGCTACGGCTTTTTTGCGGAAGACTTCCGCTTTGCCCGCCGCGTAACGCAGCGTAAAAACCGTCTGCATTGGATTGGCCCCTCGTGGCGCGTCATCCGCGAACTGGGTGACAAGATTAACACCAAGCGCCTTGCGCGCGGCCTTGGCGTGCCCACGGTGCCCGGGTCCGACCGCCCCATCTATGACGAGATGGAAGCCGAGGAAATCGCCGAGAACCTCTTTGCCTTTCAGGCGGAGCAGGGCGTGGTGAATCCGGTGGTGCTGGTCAAGGCGTCGGCTGGCGGTGGCGGCATGGGCATTGAGGAAATCCACGATATGGATTCCTTCCGCTCCATCTATCGCCGCATCCGCAACTACGCCAAGCGGCAGTTCAATGACGAAGGCGTGCTGGTCGAACAGCGCATCTTCGACTTCAATCATCTGGAAGTGCAGATTCTTGCAGACCGTCACGGAAGCGAGCCGGTACATTTCGGCACACGCAATTGTTCCGTTCAAAGCACTGGTCGGCAGAAACGCATAGAAGTCGCCCCCGGTTTCGCCCCCGGTGAATTGGGCTACGGCTTTGATGCGCAGGCGCTTTTGGACGAGATTATCGGGCACTCACTGTCCATGGCCCGCGAGTCTGGCTATGACAGTGTGGGAACGTGGGAGTGGATTGTCACCCCCAACGGCAAGCCCTTCCTGATGGAGGTCAACACCCGCATTCAGGTGGAGAACGGCGTTTCCGCCATTATCTCCCGCACTCCGCAGAGCGAAGTGGTAGACCTGATTGCGGAGCAAATCCGTTGCGGCCTTGGCGAAAAGCTGGGCTACGGACAAGGCGACATCAACTTTGAGGGTGTTGGCATAGAATACCGCATCATCGCGGAGGACCCGGCCAACAAGTTCACCCCGTGGTGCGGCCGTATCGACACCTTCACGTGGAAGGAAGAGTCGTGGCTGTCCATGTACACGCAGGTGCCAACGGACGAGCCGTATCAGATTCCCACGGAGTTCGACCCCAACCTCGCCCTTGCCATCATCTGGGGCAAGGACCTTGCCGAGGCCAAGGAGCGCGGATTGGCGTTTCTTGACAACCTTGTGCTGGAGGGGCAGGATTCCGCAGGTGATGGGCTGCGCTCCAACGTGGAATTTCTGCGGGAGAAGACGGCCGACCTCCTGAAGTTCAGCTGATGCCGGACCCCGCATCATAATGATGCGGCCCCGTTTGCGCCATGGCGCGGCTGGGCACCACCCGACACTCAATCCCAAAGACACGTATATGGACATTGAAAAGCGGATACAGGGCCTGCGCGACAGGCTACAGTATATTCAGGACATCTTCGGGGCGAAGGAGAATGCGAATATTCAGCTTCTCCAGTCCAAGCTGAATGATTTCCTTGCGCGAGAGGACTCCGTGTCCCCCGCGGAACGGGCCAAACAGCTTTCCGCCCTTGAAGACCTGTTCGAGTTCCTGGAAAAGAAGCTTGAACGTGAACTCACCCCCATGGACAAGGTGCGCATTGTGCGTCACCCGCAGCGCGTCTGCCTCAAGGACATCCTTGAGAACGTCTATGACAACTACACCGAACTGGGCGGACAGGACGAATACAACATCGACCCCAGCATGATCATTGCCCGGGCGTACATCTCCCGCCGCGTTGGCGGCAAGGTGCACAACCAGCCCGTTATGGTCATCGGTCAGGAGAAGGGACACGGTCAGGAATTCCGCAACGGCGGTTCCGTGAAGCCGTGGGGCAACGCCAAGGCGCTGCACTATATGAAGGTCGCCGAGACCGAGAATATCCCCATCCACACCTACGTCTTCACCCCCGGTTCCTATCCCATTGAGGACAACCCCGGCGCGGCGCAGCAGATTGCCCGCAACCTTTACGAGATGGCTGGCCTGACCGTTCCGGTCATTACCTGCATCTCCGAGGGCGGCTCCGGCGGCGCGGAGGCCATTGGCCTTGCAGATCACCGGATGATGTTCTCCCATGGCTACTATTCCGTCATTTCCCCCGAGGGCGCCGCTGCAATCGAGGGCCGTCTGCGCAATGGCCAGCGCGCCAGCGTGGAGCTTATAGAGAGTTGCGCACGCAAGATTAAAATGACGGCGGACGACAACAAAGCCATGGGCTTCATCGACCAAGTGTTGCATGAGCCGTCGCTTGGTGCGCGCCCCGAGGACTATGACTTCTTCAAGACACTGCGTCAGGAAGTCATTGCGGCCACGGATACCGTGGTGCTCAACGTCAAGGGCCTGCGCCTTTTCCGCGCCATGACGCTCAGCTCGCGCCGCGCGCGCAAGAAGGGCAAGAGTGCGGAAGACATCTACGTGCGCTGGAACCTGTCCTCGCGCGCCAAGGAGCGCCTCGTCTGGCGGCGCTACCAGCGCTTCCGCCGTATGGCGCAGAAGGCCTATCTCGACGATTCTCCCTTCACCGAACGCGTGAATAATGTGCTCGGCGAATTCTGGTGGGATGTGTACTCGTTCTTCAAGTACGACTTTATGCGGAAGCACCAGAAGAAGATTTCTTCCGTTATGGAAGAGCTGGGTGGAGAGATTCAGGTCGTCAAGGACCGGTGCGCCGCGCCTTTCCAGTGGATGCGAAACCGCATCTCCGAAGGCGAGGGCGAAACCGCGATTGATACGGAAACCGAAAAGAGCCTCACCGAGCTGTCCTGCTGGGATGAGGAATGCGATACGGGCAACGGCACCTACTACGTCAGCCCGCAGGCGCGCGAAGACCGCGCTGTCACCTGCCCCAACAGCGCTACGCATGGCTGTGTGGACCTGTGGGCGCCGGACCTCTTTGGCGACTTCGGCGGCGTGTGCTCCACCTGTGGGCACCACTTCCGCATGGAGTACCAGTGGTACCTGCACAACGTCTTTGACCAGAACTCCATCTACGAGTTCAACCGCAATATCGAAGCCGGCAACCCGCTGGACTTCGACGGGCTGGACGCCAAGATTGAGAAGGCCAAGGCAAAGACGGGCAAAAAGAGCGGTTGCACCACCTTCGAGGCGCGCATCCATGGCGTGAACTGCGTTGTGGCTATGCTTATCGCGGACTTCCGCGGCGGCTCCGTTGGCGCGGCAGAGGGCGAGAAGTTCATCCGCGCCGCCGAGCGTGCGCGCAAGAAGCATTATCCCTTCATTGCCTATGTGCACGGCACGGCGGGCATCCGCATTCAGGAGGGCGTCAACGGCGTCATCCAGATGCCGCGATGCACCATGGCCGTGCGGCGCTACATCGAAGCCGGTGGTCTGTATCTGGTGCTGTACGACACCAACTCCTACGCCGGTCCTGTGGCCAGCTTCCTTGGCTGCTCGCCCTACCAGTTCGCGGTGCGTTCCTCGAACATCGGCTTTGCCGGACCCGGCGTTATCAAGGAGACCACGGGCATCGACATTCCGCCCAACTACCACGACTGCCATCAGGCGCTTTCGCGCGGGCATATTCAGGGCATCTGGGACCGCAGGGAGATTCGCAAGAACCTCCAGCAGGCCCTTTTGACCATGGGTGGCCGCAACCTGTACTACAGATAGACACTTTCGGAGCGAAAGCGGCCCGCGCCGCTTTCGCTCCGGTCAACGTCATACGAACCGCAAGAGGACACTCTCGTGACAGACGTCAAGGCTCTTCTGGAAGAAATGAAAGCCTCCCCCTATGAGATGGTGGAGGTCAGAGCACCGCATACCGGAGTGGTCGAGTACGTAGTGACCGAGACAGCCACCCAAGTTTCCGGCGTGTCCGGAACCTGGGATGAGAAGCCGGGAACGCTGCTCGCCTACCTTGAGCGTGAAAATACCAAAAAGCCCATCCACGCCCCCCTCAAGGGCGAGATGGACGCCGTATGCCTTGAGCACTCCGGCCAGTTTGTGGAGGAGGGAACCCTGCTGTGTACCCTGCGCCACTACCTGACCAAAGAAGAAGTCATCGCCGCAATTCTCAAGAAGACGCTGCACCTGTTCCATGCCCCGGAGCAGGCCAAGTACTACTTCACCCCGGATGTGGATACCAAGGTCAAGGCCTCGGGCTGCAAGAGCGTGCGCGTGCGCGAAGGCATGGACCTGTTCATCATGTCGCGCATGAAGCGTGAGGCGCCGTTGCCGTACAGCGGTCCGGAAGGTCTCATCTACGCGCTGTACTTCAAGCATAACGAATCCGTCCCCGCGGGCGCGCCGCTCATTGGCGTGTGCCCCGAGGACCTGCTCCCCGTCATTCAGGACGTGGTCAACCGCGTGCAGGGTGAGTGGGAAGAACATAACTAGGAGACGCCGTGGGCAAAATTCTTCAGATTCGTGTTTCGGCTTCCACGCCGTATCCGGACGACGTAAAACGTGCGTGGCCCAGACTTTTTGCCATTGCATGGCCGGAAACGGACGCTCCGGTGACCGCCGGAGGCGGCCAGCCTGGAGTTGTGGAATTGGTCACAGCCCTTGACGACCAGGTGCGTTTTGGCCTTAAAGACAAGGAACTGAAGGCGACGTTGCGAGAGGGGCTGGATACGGCCCTTGGCCTCGTCGCCAATCTGGACGCCGCCCTCGGCGACTGGAATCCCGGGGAAGCCAACGCCATCAGCGTACGGCTGGAAGACGCCCTGGACGCACTGGAAGAGAAAGCTCCGGCACCCAAATAGCCGGGGATAGAAACGAAAACGAAATCGGGAGAGTCTCATGGCTTCTTTGAACAAGGTAATGCTTATCGGCCGTCTTGGTCGTGACCCCGAGCTGCGCTACACGCAGGCCGGCCAGCCCATCGTGAACATGCGTATGGCAACGGACGAGTCCTACACCAACCAGCAGGGCGAGCGCGTGGACAAGGCCGAGTGGCATTCCGTCGTCGTCTTTGGCCGTCAGGCCGAACCCTGCGCCAACTACCTGCGCAAGGGCAGCCTCGTGTACGTTGAGGGCAGCCTGCAGACGCGCAAGTGGCAGGGTCAGGACGGCAATGACCGCTACAGCACCGAAGTCAAGGCCCAGCGCGTGCAGTTCCTGGATTCCCGGAACACGCAGCAGCAGGGCGGCTACGACGCTCCGCGCCAGCAGCAGGCTCAGCCGCAGCAGCAGTCCCAGCAGTGGGGCGGCCAGCAACAGCAGCAGCCGCAGCAGCAACAGCAGCAGCCTGCTGAAGACCTCGGCCCGGCATTCCCGTCCGAGGCATCCGGCATGGATGACGTGCCGTTCTAAACCGCGAAGCGGTAGGTGCCACACAAGGCATTTGGGAGGGCGACAGCGATGTCGCCCTCTTTTTTTGGCTTCGGCCCAAGGGGGTGCTGCGCCTGACGCGCCAGAGCGAAAGATCCACCCGCTGTGCGGGGAAGACAGTCGGCGCTCGACGACAATGCCGTTCCGGTACGCGAGGAGTATCTAGGCCCTTTTGTCCGCTCTTGAGGCAAGGAGGCGTCCTTCACCACCGCCGCTCCAGAGGCGGTGGCGGGCCGAGAGGGCGGGGCGCCACGTACAGCGCGCGGGTGCGCCGCGCGGCATCCAGTGCGTCATTCCGAGGAAAACGCCGCATGCCGGGGTTGCGCGGGAAACACCTCCAAATTCTGTCGCCCACTTGTGCGAAGGCGCTGGGAAGCGTAGCGTAATGATTGAGTTTTCCAACCGCTTTGGCGCAAGGAGGAGTCATGCCCGCACCCCGCGATATGTCGTTCTACCGCTACGATGATGCCCACCGTTTTGCGGCGGAGTATCCGCGCCTTGCGCGGCAGGTGGTGGCGGATTTTGAATTGGCGGAGGGCCTGTGCCTCGACCTTGGCACCGGCGGCGCGGCACTTGCCATTGAGATGGCTAAGCTGACGCGCATGCGCTTTGTGGGTGTGGACAACAACGCCGAGGCGCTCGGGCTGGCGCGTGAAAATGGTCAGCGGCACGGCGTGGCTTCCCTGCGCTTGTCCCTTGTGGCGGCGGATGTGCATGCATTGCCGCTGGCGGCGGGGAGTGTGGACTTTGTCATCAGCCGCGGGTCCATTCCCTTCTGGGCGGACCGCAGCCGCGTGCTGGCGGAGGTGCACCGCGTGCTGCGTCCCGATGGGCGCACGTTCATCGGGTGCGGCTTCAGCCGGGACCAGCCCCAAGAGGCCGTGGAGAAGATGCGCCCGGCGTGGGCGCGCGAGGACAGCGACGATGAACGCATGCGCTGGCGCGACCCCGATGTGCTACGCGGCATACTGGAGGCGGCGGGCGTTGAGACGTATCTCATCATGCGTCAGCCCGGCTATGGGCACTGGATAGACATCCGCAAATAGTCCCTGCTGGCGCCGCTTTTCCCACGTCAGTATGGGGCGGTATTTTCGGGAAAATGGGCGGGGGCGTTTTTTGAAGGAAATTGCGCGCGCCTGCCGGGCGGGGTGCGAGTGTCATCTCGCTGTCAGCCGTGCCAGACAGGGGTTTCGCCCCTGTGGAGGGCTGAGAATTTTCCCTGAATTTGGGCAGTATTTGGCAGTATTCGGCCTTGAGGGCCATATACGTTTTTGCTAGGTACCGCTCACTCATTACGCAGTGAACTTCAGGTGCCCGCAGGGCAATTATGGAAATCCGGTGCGAGTCCGGAGCGGTCCCGCCGCTGTATTCCCAAGCATTTCACGGCCATGCCGCCGAGATGCGCGAGAAGGGAAAGCCAGTCATCCTGCCTGAAGCGTTTCTGACCGTCCGGGGTACGCGGATACCACGGCGGGCAAGAAATACATCCCCCGAACCCTCCCGCGGCAAATCTTGGGCCGCAGGGTAAAAATCATGGCACGACGGCTTGAAGCAGTATCGTGGTCGCATGTGTTTTGTCGTGTGCGATCCGGCGCTTTGTGTCGTCAGCGGAGACCCGATGCCGAAACAGATTCTCAAACGCGACGGTTGTCTTGAAACCTGGTCCACGGAGCGCATTGCTGGCGCCATCTTGAAGGCTCTTAATTCCAGCGGCATCAAGGACCCGCTCCTTGGCAAGCGCCTTGCCCGCAAGGTTGCCGAGCATATCGACGCCGAGGGCGTGGACGTTCCGGAGCAGGAATACGTTCAGGACACTGTGCAGTTGGTGCTGATGGAAGCCCGCCTCTACTCCGTGGCCGAGCGCTACATCATCTACCGCGAAAAGCGGCGCGAGATGCGCAACCAGAATCAGGCCTATATCGACATCTCCAAGATGATCGAAAGCTATCTGGACCGCTCCGACTGGCGCGTGAACGAGAACTCCAATATGGTGCATTCCTTTCAGGGACTCATCCTGCATATGGCCGGTTCCGTTCAGGCCCGGTACGTGCTGGAAAAGTACCCGGAAGAAGTGCGGCAGGCCCACAACCACGGCTATTTCCACCTGCATGATCTGTCCTTCGGCCTTGCGGGCTACTGCTCCGGCTGGAGCCTGAGGGACCTCCTGCTGGAAGGCTTTAACCTGAGCGGCCGCTGCTCCTCCACGCCGCCCAAGCACTTTGACGCCGTGTGCGGACAGATTGTCAACTTCCTCGGCACGCTGCAGAACGAGTGGGCTGGCGCGCAGGCGTTCAATAACGTGGACACCTACCTCGCCCCCTTTGTGCGTGAGGACGGCCTGAGTTACCACGACGTGAAGCAGCAGATGCAGAAGCTGCTCCACAACCTGAACACCACCTCGCGTTGGGGCGGCCAGAGCCCGTTCACCAACTTTACCTTCGACTTCGTGCCGCCCAAGCACATGGCTAAAGAGGCCGTGATCATTGGCGGCAAGCTGATGGATTCCACCTACGGCGACTACGCCGAGGAAATGGAAATGATCAACCGCGCGTTCCTCGAAGTGATGCTTGAGGGCGACGCTGACGGCCGCATCTTCTCCTTCCCGGTGCCCACGTACAACGTCACCTCCGACTTTCCGTGGGATTCCGAGTCCGGCAAGCTGCTGCTGAAGATGACCTCCCGCTACGGCGCGCCGTACTTCCAGAACTTCATCAACTCGGACCTGAACCCCGAGGACGTGCGTTCCATGTGCTGCCGCCTGCAGATGGACCTGCGCGAAATCCGCAAGAAGACCGGTGGCCTGTTCGGCGCTGGCGACCTGACCGGTTCCATCGGCGTCGTCACCCTGAACCTGCCCAAGCTGGCCTATCTGGCCCACAACGAGGAAGACTTCCTCGACCTCGTGGCCGAGTACGCCAGCCTTGCCAAGGATTCCCTGGAGTACAAGCGCAAGCTCGTCACCCAGAACCTTGAGGCGGGCATGTTCCCGTTCTCTCGCCGCTACCTGAAGAATGGCTACAAGGGCCACTTCTCCACCATCGGCGTTATTGGCGGCCACGAGGCCTGCCTGAACCTTCTTGGCAAGGGCATCGAGAGCGAAGCCGGTCTGCGCCTGATGCGCCGTACGCTCAAGCACCTGCGCAAGCTCATCGTGGACTTCCAGGAAGAGACGGGCAACCTCTACAACCTTGAGGCCACCCCCGGCGAAGGCACCTGCTACCGTCTGGCAAAAATCGACAAGGACCTGTACGAAGACATCAAGACCTCCGGTCAGGATGTGCCGTACTACACCAACTCCACGCTGCTGCCCGTGGGCATCACCTCCGACGTGGTGACCGCGCTGGAGCACCAGAACGAGCTGCAGACCGTGTATAACGGCGGCACTGTGTTCCACACCTTCCTTGGCGAGGCCGCGCCCTCCGAGGAAAGCGTGAAGAGCTACCTCCTCCGCGCCATGTCCAACACCAAGATTCCGTATATCTCGGTGACGCCCACCTTCTCGGTGTGCAAGGAGCACGGCTACATCTTCGGCGAGCACTTCTCCTGCCCCACCTGCGGTGAGGACACGGAAGTCTACACCCGCGTTGTGGGCTACTACCGTCCCGTGAACCGCTGGAACAAAGGCAAGCAGGAAGAGTATCGCGACCGCAAGGAATACGCTATGGAGTCCTTCTGCGGCTGCGAGTGTAGCGCCTAGCACGGGCGAGAGCAGCGGCCTTTTCGAGAGCGTTTTCACAGGAGTTCATGCATGATACTCAGTGCGCAGCAGTTGCGCGCCCTCCGGCAGCGTAACGATGAGGAATTGCGAAAGGGGCAGTACGCCAAGCACGGCTACCCCGCGCATACCATTCGCGACCTGTTGCAGACCGTGGAGGCGCTGAAAAAGGAAAAGAAAAAGTGGCAACGCCTTGCCACCACGCGCGGCAAAACCCTCGACGAAATCCATGAGCTGGCCGAGAAAAACGGCAACGGCAATGGCACCGGAGAGTGCAGCTAGCCCGCTCGAGAAATACCGCAATAATGAAAGGGCCGGGAGGATATATCCTCCCGGCCCTTTTTGCGTGCGGCCCCAGCAGGGAAGGGGCGCAGATTTGTGCCGCAACGGGGCGGCCGGAATTGTTCAGCTTTTGCTCCAAAATGTGTTGAACTCGGGAAAAGCCTTGTCCCATCGGTGCATTTCGGATTTCGGACAACTGCGAATTGCGTTACCCTTGGAAGGAGTCGATACGTCCGTCGCGCGCTGGCGAGGGCGCGTGGCACAAGCTTCACCAGGGGGACAGGATGAAGATAGCAGTCGAAATCACGGTGTTTAACGAGGTGATTACGAAAGTTGTCGAGTACCCGGGTATCCCGCAGAGCCACGCGGAAGTGATCCGCTGGCTGATGGCTGAAAAGATCGACCTGAAGTGGACGGACTATGAGAACGCCCCGGTTGAGGACAAGTTTGTGTTTGACCTCAAGGACGGTGTGTCTCACTGAGGGTGCGGGGCCGGGAAAAAGACCGTGCGGGAGCGCTGTGCCCCGTGCCGGTTGCCTTTAATGACAAGCACGCGGCCCCGGTCATGAAATTCATGGAGCAAGTGGACGTCGGCGAGATGGGAGAGCGCCGCGTCCAGCTCCGCATCAAGGCGCGCCTCCTCACCGGGGACGGCGCACAAACCAAGCAGGCGGTCGCGCGCAATGCCGCAGCTTCCGCCACAGGCCCAAAGGGCGGCATGCAGCCATCTCGCCAGCCCGTGGGGCGCCAGCAAGACCCGCTCGCGCAGGAACATGCGCAGGGCGGGTCTGTTGTGAAAGGCGCCCGCCACGGCGGGGTGCACGCGGGCGATGCAAGTGTCATCCACCCGGTCATACAGCAGGCTCTGCATCATTTGGAAGGAAATACGGTAGCGCGCGTCCTCTAAGGAGAGGCGGGCATGCTCCAGCCGCGACAGGCTGGCGTGCACGCGGCGGCGGTTGTCCTGACGGCTGCGCAGGTCAAGGGTGGCGAGGATGTCCGGCATGTGCACGCGGACGATGCCGTCGCCGGATTCGCTGTCTCCGGCGGCAAGGCACGCCGTCAGCACGTCCAGATCAAATTGGTCGAACCGTTCGCCGGTGAAGGTGAAACGGCGCGTGGCCGTTGGCATATCCAGCTGATGGCAGTGCATATGTGGCCTGCGTCCGCCCCACACCGCGCGGAACAGGCTGGAGGCCATAATGCAGGCGGGCGTGATGCGCAGAAAGCGGTTCTCGTCCGGGGTGAAGCCGTTTTGCGTGGCGGCGTCGCCGGGATGGGGGCCCGATATGTACCAACTGGGCGTGTCGAACGTGCCTTCATCGGCGTAGAACATGGCGTTATCCTCTGCGCGCCGTATAGCGCGGTGTCCGTCCGACTTCCGGGCGAACGGCGGGGCGAGTCCTCATTCTCCCCGCCGTCCGCGGACCGGAAGTCGCACCTACTATGCCAATCGCGCGGCGGCCATGCGTACCCGCCGCGCGTGACCCCCATTTCTACAGGTCTGCTGGCAGGGTCTTCAGTTCCGCATAGGAGAAGACCGGGCCGTCCTTGCAGACGTATTTTGAACCGATATTGCACCGTCCGCACAGGCCGACGCCGCATTTCATGCGCTTTTCCAGCGTGGTGATGATGTTTTCATCGGCAAAGCCCATCTTCTTCAGCGCTTGCAGCGTGAACTTGATCATGATGGGTGGCCCGCAGGTGACGGCGATGGTGCGCGCCGGGTCGGGGTGGACCTTGTCCTGCAGGACGTTGGGGATAAGCCCCACTTCGTGCTCCCAGCCGGGAGCTTCGTTGTCGATGGTCAGGATGGTGCTGAGGTCGCCGCGCTCCAGCCAGTCCGGCAGTTCGTACTGGTAGGCCATGTCCTGCGGGCTGCGCGCGCCGTACAGCAGGGTGATGTCGCCGTAGTCGCCGCGGTTGTCCAGCATGTACAGGAGCAGGGTGCGAAGGGGCGCCATGCCGATGCCGCCGCCAACGAAGACGATGTCCTTGCCCTTCATGTCCTCATACGGGAAGCAGTTGCCAAGGGGCGCGCGAACGCCAATCAGGTCGCCAGCGCGCAGTTGGTGCAGCTTGCCCGTCAGCTCGCCAACGCGCATGACGGAGAATTGCAGGTAGTCCATGCGCGTCGGTGAGGAGTTGATGACAAAGGTTGCCTCGCCCACGCCAAACACCGACAGCTGGCCGACCTGCCCCGGCTCGAAGGTGAAGGCCTTCATGCGGTCCTCATTATTGAGGGTGACGCGGAAGGTTTTGATATTTGGCGTTTCGTCGATGACCTCTTGAATGGTCGCCATGTCCGGCAGGTAGAGATTGGCCATGTTCTTTTGCGGCATATGGGTCATGATTGCGCCTCCGTCTCGGTGTGCGGCTCATGGGCGAGCACGCCGCATAAGACTTCGCGTATGTCCATGGAAACGGGGCAACTGCGGATGCACCGCCCGCAGCCCACACAGGCGATTTCGCCGCCGTGGCTTTGCGGGTAGTAGGCGAACTTGTGCCCCACGCGGTTGCGGAAGCGTTGGCTCTTGTCCGCGCGCGGGTTGTGTCCGCTTCCTTCCAGCGTAAACAGGGCGGACATGCAGTTGTCCCACGAGCGCACGCGTGTGCCTGCGGAGCCTTTGGCCTCGTCGGTGATGTTGAAGCAGTAGCAGGTGGGGCACACATAGGAGCACACCCCGCAGCTGAGGCATTTGTCGGAAACCTGCTGCCACAGTTCGGTGTGGTCAAACAGCGCCGCGATGTGCTCGGGCGCGCCCGTCAGGTCCGTGGCTTCGCCAAGGGCCTCGCGCGCGGTGGCGTGGGCGGCTTCGGCCTCGTCCTGCGCGCTTTCGGGCGGCGCGGTGAAGTTTTCGTCCTCAAGGAACGGCTCGCCGCGTGGGGTCAGGGCGAGGGCAAGGTAGCCGCCGGTGACGGGCGTCAGCAGGATATCCGAGCCTTCGGTGCCAGCCGGGTCGCCGCCGGTCCAGTTGCAGAAGCATGTGGGCGCGGGGGTGGTGCAGGCAATGCTGGCCACCACGGTGGTGTCGCGCCGCGCGGTGTAGTATTTGTCCGGATTTTCCGGGTCCGCAAAAACGCGGTCGATAACGGCCGCGCCGCGTGCGTCGCAGGGGCGCACGCCAAACAGGAGCGTTGGCGTGGTGTGCAGGGTTTCGTGCACGTCCAGCACCACCTTGTCCGGGTCTTCCGGGTCCTTGACGTAGCGGTAGGCCATAAGGGTTTCGCTGGGCGGGATGAGCGCCGTCTTGGGCGAAACCGTGGCGGGCTGGTCAAGGCACAGGGTTCTGTCCGAGGCAAAGGGGCGGAACACAACGGCCTCCCCCTCCCGGACGGGAGCCAGAACGCGGCGGTCTGCGGCCTGCCGGGTCAGCCACGGAAGAAGGTTCTCCGTGGCAAGGAACTTGGGCGTCGGCATTACCAGCTCCTTTCCTTGATTGTGGGTTCTTCCTCGCGGAAATCGAGCAGCGGCGGTGTGGCGGTGGTATCCGTCCCCGCCGCATAGTCAAAGAGCCGGTTGATTTCGCGGTTCATCTTTTGGCGCAGGGCAAGGATGGGGATGTCCATGGGGCAGGCGCGTTCGCACTCGCCGCATTCCGTACACCGCCCCGCCGTATGCAGGGTGTGCATGATTTGGAACATCAGCTTTTCGCGCGGGTGGTCCTCCTGCGTGACCCAATGCGGGTCGCGCGTTTGCGCGGCGCATTGGTCGCGGCAGACGCACAGCGGGCAGGCATTGCGGCAGGCGTAGCACCTGATGCACCGCGACATCTGCTCCTCCCAAAAGGCGAAGCGCGCTGGCTCGTCCATATCCTCAAGCATGGCGAGGGTGCGTCCGGGCGTGAGCGGGGCGTCCACCGCGCTACTGCGTTCCCCGATGAATTCGTCGGCCAGCAGGGCGTCCGGATAGGCGCAGGAGCGGCACTTTTCCGTCAGCACCTGTTCGCGCCGCAAAACGTGGGTCTCTACGCCGCAGGTGACGGTGACGTCGTCCCCGTCCATGCTGATGGCGTCCGCGTGGCCGCATCCAGCAAGGCGCAGCACCTCCGCCGGGCTGACCACACCGCTGCAGCTGAGGCCGAAGACCGTAATCTCGTCGCGGTCGATGAGATTTTCCTGAATGAGTTCCACAATGGTGCGGCTGTCGCAGCCCTTGGCCACAATGCCCACCTTGTTCCCGCGCAGGTCCGTGAGGTAGCGGGCGAGGTTGTGCACGCACGTGGGGCCAAGGACCATGCGGTCCAGATCGGCCTCCGTGCGGATGAACAGGGGCGCGGCGTGCAGGGCGTCCGGCCCCGTGCCCCACGCCAGCACGACATCCAGCCGGGGCAGGGCTTCGCGGATGGCGTCCTTGAGGGTATCGAGCTTAGACACTGTGCGGCTCCTTTTCTGCGTGGACGGGCATCTGCGCCTGGGTGGCGGCCTGGAAGCGGGCAAGCTCCGCACCTGCCTCGCCGGGGGAGAAGGTGGGGATGGGACCGAGGGCGTGAATCTGCTCGGTGAAGGTGGTGACCACCTGCTGCCAGCGCTGCCCTTCGGAGGCCGAAACCCACGTGTACTCAAAGCGTCCGGGCGCAATGCCAATGATGGGCAGGAAGGATTTGAGCGCTTCCAGCCGTCTGCGGGCGTAGAAGTTGCCTTTGGAGTAGTGGCAGTCGTTGGGGTGGCAGCCGGAGACCAGCACCCCGTCCGCGCCGCTGAGCAGCGCCTTGACCACGAACAGCGGATTCATGCGCCCGGAGCAGGGTACGCGGATGACGCGCAGGTCCGTTGGCTGGCTAAAGCGGCCAACACCGGCGGTGTCCGCGCCCCCGTAGGAGCACCAGTTGCACAAAAAGCCTATGATCCGCAGTTCCTTGCCGTTTAGAACTGGCATAACGCATTGACCTCGGCGAGTATCTGGTTGTCTGTAAAGTGCTGGAGCTGGATGGCCCCTTGCGGACAGGTGGAGGTACAGATGCCGCAGCCCTGACACACCGTTTCAATGACCGATGCCTTGGTCTGGCCGCGGAAGTCCGTCATCTCAATGGCGCCGAAGGGGCAGGTGGACTCGCATTTGCCGCAGCCCACACAGCGGGACATAGACACCAGCGAAACCTGCGGGTCGCTTTCCAGTTTGTCCTTGGACAGCAGGCCCACCACCTTGCAGGCGGCGGCGCTGCCTTGCGCCACGGAGGAGGGGATATCCTTTGGCCCCTGACAGGAGCCGGCCAAAAAGACGCCAGCGGTGTTGGTTTCCACGGGTTTGAGCTTGGGGTGACCTTCCATGTAGAAGCCGTAATGGTCGTAGGAGATGCGCAGCTTTTCCGCGAGGTCCGGCGCGCCCTTGGCGGCCTCGGCCCCGACGGCCAGCACCACAAGGTCGGCTTCGACCTCAACCTGCGTGCCCATAAGCGTATCCGCCCCGCGCACGATGAGCCGGTCCCCGGAGGGGTAAATCATGGACACACGGCCACGGATGTAGCGCGCGCCGTATTCTTCCTGCGCGCGGCGGACGAACTCGTCATAGCTCTTTCCGGGAGCGCGGATGTCCATATAGAAGACATAGGACTGGGAATCCGGCAGGTGGTCCTTGGCTAGGATGGTCTGCTTGGCCGTGTACATGCAGCAAAAGCCCGAACAGTAGGGCCGGTCCACGGATTTATCGCGTGAGCCGACGCACTGGATGAAGACGATGTCCCGTGGTTCCTTGCCGTCGGAGGGGCGCTTGATGTGTCCGCCAGTTGGGCCGGAGGCGGACAGCATGCGCTCGAATTGCAGGGAGGTGACGACGTCCGGATAGCGGCCGCCGCCGTACTCGCCGTAGCGCGTGTGGTCAAAGAGGTCATAGCCCGTGGCCGTAATGATGGCGCCGACGTGCTCGGTGACCATTTCGTCCTGCTGGGTGAAGTCGATGGCTTCCGTGGGGCAGAATTTGGCGCATGCGCCGCATTTGTCCTTGGTGAGCTTGATGCAGAATTCCGGGTTGATGGCGGCCTTTTTGGGGATGGCCTGCGGGAAGGGGATGCCGATGGCCGTGGTGGGGGCAAGCCCCTCGTTGAACGGGTCCTCGGTCTTTTTGGCAGGGCACTTTTCCATGCACAGGCCGCAGCCGGTGCACGCGTCCCAGTTCACATAGCGCGCCTTTTGGCGCACCTTGACGGTGAAGTTGCCCACATAGCCGTCCACCTGCTCCACCTCGGACAGGGCGTGGAGGGTGATGTTCGGGTGCTGGGCGATTTCCACCATGCGCGGGCCAAGGATACAGCTGGAGCAGTCCACGGTGGGGAAGGTTTTATCCAGCTTGGCCATTTTGCCGCCGATGGTCTGGGTACGCTCCACAAGCACCACATCAAGGCCCGCCTCGGCGCAGTCCAGCGCGGCTTGAATGCCAGCCACGCCGCCGCCGATGACCATGACCCGCTTGGTCACATCAAACTGCGAAGAGGACAGCGGGCTGTCGTTTCGCAGTTTGGCGACGGCCATGTGGACAAGGTCCGTGGCCTTGGCGGTGTTGGCGTCCCGGTCCTTGCCAATCCACGAGACGTGCTCGCGGATGTTGGCCATTTCGAACATGTAGGGGTTCAGCCCCGCGCGCTGGACGGCCTTGCGGAAGGTCGCCTCGTGCATGCGCGGTGTGCAGGAGGCCACGACAACGCCGTCGAGGGCGTGGTCGTGTACGGCCTGTATGATGCCCTCCTGCCCCGGTTCCGAGCAGGCGTAGAGGGTGTCCGTTGCGTAGGCCACATCGGGGAACAGGCGCGCGGCGCCGGCAACCTTGGCCGTGTCCACGGTTCCTTCGATGTTGCTGCCGCAGTGGCACACGAAAACTCCGATTCTCATCTGTTTTTCTCCTCGCTGTGTCCTAGGCGGTCGCCTTGGCGTCTGCGGCCTTCGGACCTATGCGGTCCAGCAGCTTGAAGGGCGGGACATAGAGCTTGTCCAGTCCGAGGGCGGCATCATCAAGGCCGAGGGCCAACCCGATGAGCTGGGAATAGTAGAACACCGGCATATTGTGGCGGGTGTTGTTATCGCGGTTGATTTGGCCTTGGCGCATGTCCAGATTCATCTGGCACAGCGGGCAGGCGGTGACGATGGCGTCCGCGCCCATGGATTCGGCCACGTCAAGGATGCGGCCGGATAGCCGCGTGACCACACCGCGCCGCGTGACGCCAAGGGACGCGCCGCAGCATTCCGTCTTGAGCGGGAAGGGAACAATCTCCGCGCCAAGGGCGGGCATGAGTACGTCCAGCGACATGGGGTTTTCCGGGTCGCCGAAGTTCATCAGCTCCTTGGGGCGGCTGAGCATGCAGCCATAATAGGGGGCGAGCTTCAGGCCGGTCAGGGGCTTTGTGGTGCGGTCCTTCAGGCCCTGCGCGCCGATGTGTTCAAAGATGATTTGCAGCACGGAGACAATGGGGATGTCCGTTGGGATGGCGCCGTCCACAAGGCGCTCCACCTTGGCGCGGAAGGCGTCGTCCTGCAGTTTTTGTCTGGTGGAGCGCAGGTTTTTGAGACAGCTGGGGCAAGGGGTGGTGATGGTGTCCAGCCCCATGGTGCCTGCCTGCATGATGTTGCGGGCGGACAGCGCCGCCGAGAGGACCGGGTCTACGGCGTGGGCAGGGGTGGACCCGCAGCAGCTCCAGCCGGGAATTTCTTGAAGGCCAATGCCGAGCTGCTCGCAGATGGCGCGGGTGGACGCGTCGTACTCGATGGACGTCCCCGTTGCGGAACAGCCGGGATAGTAGGCGAAGCGGCTCATCTGGACGTCTCCTGTGCGTAGCGCTTGAATATCTTGGCGATTTCCTCGCGGCCCTGCACGTCGTGCGGCTTGAAGGAAATCTTGCCTTTGGCAAGCACGGCGGGGCCGAGGTCCGTATCGGACAAAAAGCGCCCGGTGCGCGTCTTCCACGAGGCCATAAGGCCTGCCTCGAACACGCGCCCGTGTTTTTCGACGGACTCAAGGAAGCACTCCCAGAACTTGCGGATGTCGCGCTCGGAGACGACGCCCTCGCGCCCGGCGATGTTGCGCAGCACGTCCATGATGTGGGCGACGTCGATAGAGTTGGGGCAGCGCGCGGTGCACGTTTCGCACGAGGCGCACAGCCAGATGGCGCTGGAGGAGAGGACGCGCTTTTTCTGGCCGTTTTGCAACAGGCGCATGATTTGGCTGACCGGGATGTCGTAGGCGAACCCCACGGGGCATCCGGCCGTACACTTGCCGCACTGGTAGCACAGCGCGATGTTTTGGCCGCTTTCACGTTGGACTTCGTCGATGAAGTCCCGGTCGTATGTGTCGTTGACTCTGACGGGTTCCATGGTGCGATCCTGCTTGCTGTGGTGGTGGGCGGGCGGCCAAAGGGGGGAGCAGGCCGCCCGCCGACACAATGAGAGCGCCGGTTCCCGCTGTGTCGGGAACCGGCAGGAGGTGTCTCTACAGGGCCTGCTCGTAGATGCGGCGGACGTCGTCGTCCGTGGGGCAGCGGGGGTTGGTCAGACCGCAGGCGTCCTTCTGAGCGTTGTCGGCCATGGTGGCGATGTCCTTCTTCTGGACGTCCTTGCCGTAGCGCTTGCCAAGCTCGGTGAGGTTGGCGGGGATGCCTACGTCGGCGGACAGCACACGGATGGCGTGCAGGCAGCGTTCGGCGGCGTCGCGCTTGGACATGCCGGAGATGTCTTCGCCCATCCACTCGGCCATTTCGGCAAAGCGTTCCACACAGGCGATGAGGTTGAACTGCTCAACGTGAGGCAGCAGGATGGCGTTGCATTCGCCGTGGGGCAGGTCGTAGTAGCCGCCCAGCTGGTGCGCCATGGCGTGCACGTGGCCGAGGCTGGCGTTGTTGAAGGCCATACCGGCGAGGTACTGGGCGTAGCACATGCCTTCGCGGGCTTCGATGTCCTGTCCGTTTGCCACGGCGCGGCGCAGGAAGGTGAAGATGAGCTTGATGGCCTTTTCTGCGCAGGCGTCGGTGAGCGGGGTGGCGATGGTGGACACGTACGCCTCAACGGCGTGGGTCAGGGCGTCCATGCCGGTGGCGGCGGTGAGCGCCGGGGGCATGCCCATCATCAGGGTGGGGTCGTCCAGCGCGATGCCGGGGGTAACGCGCCAGTCCACGATGGCCATCTTCACCTTGCGGGAGGTGTCCGTGATGATGCAGAAGCGGGTCATTTCGGACGCGGTGCCTGCGGTGGTGTTCACGGCGACGTAAGGGGGCATGGGCTTGGTGGACTTGTCGATGCCTTCAAAGTCATGAATCTTGCCGCCGTTGGAGACGACAAGGCCGATGCCCTTGCCACAGTCGTGCGAGCTGCCGCCGCCCAGGGTGATGAGGGAGTCGCAGCCGTTCTTCTCATAGACCTTAACGCCGTCGTGCACGTTCTTGTCGGTGGGGTTGGGCACGGTTTCGTCGTAGACGACGCAGTCCATGCCATTCGCCTTCAGCAGGTCAACAATCTGCTGGGTGATGCCAACCTTGGTGATGCCCTTGTCCGTGACGAGCAGGGGCTTCTTGCCGCCGAGAGCCGTGATGCGGGCGGGGATTTCCTTGTGTGCGCCGATGCCTACAAGAGTAACACTGGGGATAAAGAAACCGTTCACTTCTTCCCGTACTGCCATTTCACACCGTCCTTAGCTTGTGTGTTTGCGATGCCATGCAATCCGTACTGCTTGAACTCGCGAGTTGCTTCCCTAGAGGCAAAGAACGGGCCAAAGTGAAAAGTGTCGTATTCCGGACACTTACGGAAAAGAGCCTCTGGGCAGAATGCCCCACGGTGGTGGGACAGAGTGCGCACTCGGGTCAAAAGTGGTGCGTTTTCGCGGATATGGAGCTATGGAAGTTCGCCCATGGCGGGAGCTTTCGGGGTGGTGTGTCAGTTTGCGCCGCTTTGTAGCGGGTTTGGGTCAAATAGCGCCGGACGGTGTGGGGCAAGGCTTGCGCAACACACCGGAAGGCATACAGAAAAAGGACGGCGCGTGGCGTCGTCCTTTTTTGTGGCGGAGGATGGGGCGTTGTGGGGCGCGGTTGGGGAGAGGGGGCGGAGAGCGCCGCGGTATGGGCGCGCCGCGCGCTACAGGTCGAACTTTTCGATTTTGCGGTACAGTGTCTTGCGGCCAATGCCCAGCGCTTTGGCCGTCTGTTGGCGGTTGCCGCCGTAGAAGTCCAGCGCCTTGGCGATGTGCTCGCGCTCCATGCGCTCAAGGGAGAGCACGCCCCCGGTTTGGCTGCTGGCGGGCTGGTCGGATATTTCGCGCGGCAGGCAGGCGCGGGTGATGACGCCGTTATCGGACAGGATGATGCTGCGCTCCAGCACGTTGCGCAGTTCGCGGATATTACCCGGCCAGTCGTAGGAGAGCAGGCTTTGCATGGCGCGCTCGCTGACCGTGTATTCCCCTTGTCCCTTTTGACGGCCCAGCTGGGCAAGGAAGTAGTCCACGAGCAGGGGCACATCTTCGCGGCGCTCACCAAGGGTGGGCAGGCTGATGTTGAAGACATTAATGCGGTGGAAGAGCGCCTCGTGGAAGCGCCCGGCTTCCACCTCATCCGCAAGGTTGCGGTTGGTGGCAAATAGGAAGCGGATGTCCACGGTGCGTTCGTCCTTTTCCCCCACGCGGCGGTAGGTGTGCGACTCCAGAACGCGCAGCAGGGAGGCCTGCACTTCAATGGGCAGCTCGCCGATTTCATCAAGGAACAAGGTGCCGGTGTGGGCGAAATTCATGAGCCCTTCGCGGTTGTCCGTTGCCCCGGTGAAGGAGCCTTTGGTGTGTCCAAACAGCTCACTGCGCGAGAGTTCCTTTTGCAGGGTGGCGCAGTTTTTGACGATGAGGGGCTTATCCGCCCGCTGGCTGGCGGCGTGCAGGCAGCGCGCCACCACGTCCTTGCCCGCGCCGGATTCGCCGGTGATGAGCACCGGGACGTCCGTGGGGGCGACCTTGTCGATGAGGTATCGGATGTGCTTCACCGCGGCGGAGCTGCCCACCATCTGTGTGGATGAGGTGGTCTTTTGGGTGTGTTTATAACTGCGGTTCTCGCGCTGGAGGCAGGCGCGCTGCCACGCGCGGTCCACCACCAGCTCCACCCGGTCCAGCCGGAAGGGCTTGGTGATGTAGTCGTACGCGCCGATGCGGATGGCTTCCACGGCGTTGTCGATGTTGCCGTGCCCGGTGATGAGGATGACCTCGGCGTCCGGCTCCATGTCTTTGAATTCGGTAAGCAGTTCCAGCCCGTCGCCATCGGGCAGGCGGATGTCGGAGATGATGACGTCGAAGCGGTGGCGGCGGACGGCGTCGCGCGCGGCGTGTGCGCAGTCCGCGGCGTGGATGGTGCGTTCCGGGCTCGCGAGTTCCTTACTCAGCAGCTTGAGGATGGATTCTTCGTCATCCACCACAAGGACGTTGTACGGTTCAGGCATGGTGCGATTCCTGATGAAGTGGGAGCTTGACGGTGAAGGAGGAGCCCTTGCCGACGGTGGAGTCCACGACAATATCGCCGCCGTGTTCGCGGACGATATTAAAGCAGGTGGACAGGCCAATGCCGATGCCGCGCCCCACGGGCTTGGTGGTGAAGAACGGCTCAAAGAGCATGTTTTTGGATTCCGGCGGGATGCCGCAGCCTGTATCGCAGACGCGCAGTTCCACATGGTCGCCGCAGCGGGCCGTCTGCACGCCAATGGTGCCGCAGTCGCCCACGGCGTCGATGGCGTTGGTCATAAGGTTCAGCGTCACCTGCTTGAGCTGGGCTTCGTCGCCGCTGACGTGGGGGAGGGTGCGCGCAAGGGCGGTGGTGAGCGTGATGGAGCGGCGCTTGCGGAATTGGTGGTGCAGCAGCTTCATGGTGTCCCCCACCACCTGATTGAGATTCACGGGCACAAAGTCCGACGACACCGGACGGCTGAACGTGAGCAGGGTTTTGACAATCTCCTGACAGCGCAGGCATTCCTTGAGGATGGTGTTGGTGTAGTCGCGCAGGTCGTCGGCGAGGTCTTCGGGCACGCTGTCGTCAAGGCGCGCCAGCCTGCGCTGGATGCCTTCGGCAAATCCCGCTACCGCGGCGAGGGGGTTGTTGATTTCATGCGCCACGCCCGCCGCCAGCACGCCGATGGTCGCCATTTTTTCAGCCTGATAGAACTTGGCCTGATATTTCTTCTCCATGGTGACATCGCGCTTAAAGATAAGGATGCGGTGCTCCGAGCGCGTGGGGCTCTTGAGCGGCGAGGCCACCATGTCGAACTGCATATTCCCGTCGCCAATGTGGAAGATGGCGGTCTCCTTGCACACGGAGTTCGTGGACAAGGAGCGGAAGGCTGGGCACTCCGGGCACGGCTTTGAACTGTTGCGGAAGATGCTGTGGCAGGTCTTGCCGATGGGGTTGATGCCGGGGAACAGTTCTTCAAAGACGTGGTTGACGGAGATGATGCGCATATCTTCGGACAGGACCATCATCACGTCGGTGATGCCGTCGAGGATGGCGGCAATTTCGCGGCGCTGGTTTTCGGACTCGCGGTTGATGGCCTTGAGGTCCTCAATGCTTTGCTGGAGTTCCTGAAAGAAGTTGAGCTTGCTGTGCTCAATGCCGATGAGATCGTGCAGGGATGTTTTGTTATTCTGCATTACCACGCCTCCCCGCAGATTTCGTAAAGGTCGCGCCATGTGGCCTGCCGGGGGTTGGTGACGGCGCAGGCGTCCTGCACGGCAATGCGGCATATCTGCTCCAGCCGTGATTCATCGGGCACAATGTCGCGCAGGCGCACGGGGATGCGCAGTTCGGCAAACATGTGCTCCAGCGTTGCGCAGCCCTGTTCGGCAAGGCTCTTGGCCGAGGCGAGGCGCACGCCGTTGATGGTTTGGGCGATGGTGGCCATCTTGTCCGTACAGCTTGGGATGTTGAAGCGCATGATGGGCGGCAGCAGCATGGGGTGCACCATGCCGTGCACCACGTCATAGCGTCCGCCAAGGGAGTGGGCGAGGGCGTGCCCGATGCCCAGCCCCGCGTTGCTGAACGACATCCCCGCCGCTGTGCTGGCGATGGAAAGATTTTTGAGTGCCTCGGCATCCTTGTCGTCCGCTGCGGCCCGTAGGTTGGTGGCAATGAGGCCAATGGCGTTCAGCGCCTGCGTTTCCGTAAAGGGCGAGGCAAGGCGCGACACGTAGGACTCAATGGCGTGGGACAGTGCGTCAACAGCGGACGAGACGATAAGTTCGCGTGTTTTGGTCACCAAGAGGTCCGGGTCGATGATGGAGATGTTGGGCACCAGCGAGCGGCTGATGATGGACATCTTCACCTGCCGGTCCGTGTCCGTAATGATGGCGTACTGCGAAACGTCGGACCCGCTGCCTGCGGTGGAGGGGATGAAAATCATGGGCGGCAGGGGGCGCATGATGCGGTTGGCGCCCTCGTAGTCGCGGATGCGCCCGCCGTTGCCGACAATGGTGGCAATGCCCTTGGCCGCGTCGATGGGACTGCCGCCGCCAAGGCCGATGATGACGTCCGCGCCGCATTCCTCGTAGGCTTTGGCCCCTTTGTGGACCTGCCAGTCGCGCGGGTTGGCCGTAAGCTCGCTAAAGATGATGCATTCCAGCCCGTCGGCTTCAAGGATGGCGCGGATGCGCTCCACCCAGCCCGAGGCCTGCAATCCCGTATCGCTGACGAGGAAGACCCGCTTCGCCCCAAGGCGATGCGCACAGGGGGCCAGATATTTGATGCTGCCATTGCCGAAAATGATTTCCGGTATGGCGAACTTGGTAATCTGCATGCCACGCTCCTGACGCGTAATGGCCGCGACATCTTGAATTTGATGAACAGGGTCTACGTTATTCCTTTGCCTGTCTGGAAAGTCAAGGCGTTAGGGGCATATTCGCACTGCGGGGCGCGGCGGACGGGGGCGAAACGGGCGCCTGGGAAAAGGGCGAAGTGGCAGGCGTTTTGGGCGGCGGAGGCGGCTGGTGCGCGCCGCCACGGCAGGGCGCCTCGCCGGGGCGGGGCTGGCCGCGCAAGCAGGACACGTGGCGCAGTGGTTGTCATTACCCGCGCTGGCGGGGTACAAGACTGTGTGGAGAAGTGAACCTAAGCCCCCGGAGAATGTTGACATGCTGCATCTGGCGCTGCGTTTGTGGTGTTGCCTTCTTGGCCTTGGTCTGGTGCTTCCGCCCTGTGCCCACGCCTATCTGGACCCCGGCGCAGGGAGCATGCTGCTGCAGATTCTGCTTGGCGGACTGGCAGGCGTGGCGGTCATCCTGAAGCTGTTCTGGCACCGCATTAAGGCCTTTTTCCGCATGGGGAAGGATGACGATGCCTGATGTACGGCCCGTTGCCGGGTCCTACCGCGAGGAGGGCAGCCGCGTGTTTCGCGCCGGGGGGCGCGTGGTGCGCTTTTTGGATGCCGACACCGCTCGGGCGTGGCGCGTGCTCTCCGGCGCGTCCTTTTGGGAGTTGGGGCAAAAGACCGGCAGCATCGTCTCCACATGGGAACCGGCGGACGCCCGGGAGCTTGTGACGCAGGGGGGCGGCCCATGGGTCACCGCCGTGGAGCACGAGCCCGTCCCCGCCGTGACCTACCCGTACGAATGGCCCTTTCCCATGCTGCGCCGCGCGGCCATGCTGCAACTGGACCTGCTGCTGTCCGCCCTTGGCGACGGCTTTCTTGCCGAGGACGCCACGCCCTATAATATCCAGTGGAAGGACGGGCACCCGGTGTTCATCGACGTAACCTCCTTCCGGCGGCACGAGGAGGGCGATACGTGGCAGGGGTACCGGCAGTTTTGCCAGTTGTATTTGTATCCTCTGCTCATAGAGGCCTACCGCGATATTCCGTATCAGTCCTTTTTGCGCGGGAATATTGAGGGCATAGAGCCGGAGGTGATGGCGCGGCTTCTTGGCTGGCGTGATATGGTGCGGCGCGGCGTGCTGACGCATGTGTTTTTGCACGCGTCCCTGTCGCGGACCGCCGCCGGGCGGAACGGGGACCTGCGCGGGGCCATTAGTGAATCCGGATTCTCATCCGGGGCCATACGCACAAATCTGCGGCGGCTGCGGTATGTGGTGGAGACGCTGCGCTCGCGCCGGACGGAGTCCGTCTGGACGGCCTATGACGAGAGCGAGAGCTATTGCGGTGAGTCGTGGGCGGAAAAACAGGACATTGTGGCGCGTTGGGTGGCGGAGCGCCAGTGGGATACCGTGTGGGATGTGGGGGCCAACCGGGGCGTCTTTTCGCGCATGGCGGCGGAGCACGCGCGGTGCGTTCTTGCCCTTGATAGCGACGAGGCCGTGTGCGGCGCGCATTATGAGCAGTTGACGCAGGGCGGCCCGCGCAATGTTCTGCCTCTTGTCTACCGCTTCCACGACCCTTCGCCCGCCATGGGCTGGCACCTTCGCGAGCGCCCCGCCCTCGCCCACAGGGCGCGCCCGGACCTGACCCTGCTGCTGGCGGTGGTGCACCACCTGTGCCTTACGGCGAATATTCCCGTGCAGGCGCTGGTGGACGCCCTTGCGGACCTTGGGGGCACGGTGATTGTGGAGTTTGTTGCCAAGGACGACCCGCAAGCCATGCGCCTGCTGCAGAATAAGCGTAAGGCCCATGCCGACTACACCAAAGAGCACTTCGAGGCCGCCCTTGCGCGGCGGTTTCGCATTGCGGCGACGCATCCCTTGCCCAGTGGGACGCGGACGCTGTATTTGGCCGAGCCTCACTCGTCCTGAGAGGACGCGGCGTCCAGCGCCCGCTGAATGGCGCCGTGGTTTCCTGTGAATCGCATCCGTACCTGCGGCAACTGCGCCGGGGGGATGAAGCGTCCTGTCGTGGGCACGTGGTAGAACGTGCCGTCAATGAAATCCCGTCCGCGCTGATGCGCATCCAAAAATACCCCACCGCTGTCCCCAGCCATGAACCGCCGGAGCGCAGGGCGGATGTCCCCGTGCCAGACAAGGGCCGGGTCCGTGCGGTATGGCGCGCTGTCCCCCGGCATCCGCACCATGAGCAGGGGATTGAAGTTGCCGCCGTCCAGCCCATGCCCATGGTCCGAGAGAAAGAGCACAAGGGTGCTGTCCAAAACGCCAAGCGTGTCCAGCCGCGTGATGATGGAATGCATGAGGCGCAGGCCGTACAGGGTGGTGGCTTCCTCGTCCGGGCGCGGGAGAATCCTACCGTCCGCGCCAAAAACATAAGGGCTGTGCGTGACGAGGGAGTGGAAGAAAAGCAGTGTTGACGGCGCATCGCCAACGCGCAGTGCGTCGCGCCAGTTGACGAGGGAACGGCGCGACTTGAGCATGATGTCCAGATCATGCGGGGTGACGCCCTGCGGCGTGTGGCGGGCATGCTTCGCCCGCGGCGGACGGCCGGTGATGCGGCGGCGCAGGGTGTGGGCGCTGCTCCGCATGGCGTCCACAAGGGGCGCAGGCAGGATGCGCCGCAGGGACACCGCCATGTGCTTGGCGTAGGCATATGTGCCGCCCAGCGCGGCGCGCGGGGCGCGGTGCCAGTCGAGGCAGGAGGTATAGGGCAGGCCGCCGCGCGGCATGGAGGCGTAGAACGCCCCGGCGGGCTGAAATCCGGCGGAGGCGGCGTCCGTAAAGATGGAGTCCGCATACGCCGCGCCAAAGATGCCGTTGACGGTCTTGTGCCGGAGCAAAAAGTCCGCGCGCCCTGCGTAGACCACGGGCACGGTGAAATAGGTGCTTCCGGCGACGCCAAGGGCGTTTGGGTACAGCGTAAAACCCTGAAACCACTGCTGCACTTGTGGCCGCGTGGCGATAAGGCGCTCTGCCGCGTCGCCACGGACGTTATCGAAGAGCACCAGAACGATGCTTCGCTCATGGCCGATGGTGCTGGTGGCCTGCATGGTGCGGCGGCCTTCGGTGAGGGCGCGTTCACTCTCGGCGGTGACGAAGGCCGAGGTCCACAGGGCGAGGCCGATGGTGAACAGCAGGGTCACGCCGGTGAGGGTGTCCGCTATGGCGGGCCGCAGGTGAACAAGAAGCATGCCCACGCCCATGGCCGCGCCGAGTTTCAGCATGGCAAAGAGCGCATCCGCAAGGCGCGGGGCCTCAGCGATGTGGCCCGCAAGGGGCAGGGCGTCTACAGGCAGAAAGACCACAATGGCGGCAAGCCCCAGCCCGGCACCGCCGCAGAGGACGAGCGGCAGTTTTGTGCGCGGCAGGGCGACAATGGGGCACAGCACAAGGAACGAGCCGCCCCACGCCACAAGCCCCCACGTCAGGATATCCGCCTTGGGCACAAGCACGTCATTGAGGTTGGTGACATAGACCAAGAGCGGTAGCAGCAGAAAAAGCACCGCACCCGGCAGGGCGGCGTTGATGATTTTTGAGAGCGGCGAGTGCACGTGGCGCATTGGTGTTTCCTTGGTATGGAGGCCGTGTCAAGTGTGGCGGCGGCCCGGACGCCGTCCGGGCTTCCGGGCGGGACAAGGGTAGCACGAAACACGCCTCTGGTGGAGCCACAGGGATAGCCCCGCGCCGCAGGGCTTTGCGCGGGATGTGGCGCTGGCAGTGGGCTCCGGCGGTGTTCGGTGCGCGATGGTGATGGCTGTGTGAGGGGGCATCATGGCGGCAACGCTTGGGAGACAGGGGAATGCCAGGCGTGATGGAGGCGAGGCGTGGTGGAGATGGCGCGGCGGTTTGGCAGAATGCCGTTGACCGGGCGGGAGGAGACGAGTGAGGACCTGGCTGGCGCGGAGACTGAGCGGGAAGGGGGTGCCCTTTGACCGGGGCGCGCGAAGCCCCGCGCGGAACAGGCCAGAGCGGGGTGCCCCGACGCGTGCGGAGCTTCTCCCTTTGGCCAACGCGGCATCCCCACTGGTGCGCCGCGGCATACAAAAAGGGCCGCCCCCAAGCGGGGACGGCCCTGTGTGTCGTGTGGCATGCGTGCGGGGTTACCGCGCGCAGCAGGTTTTGCCGGCGCCGGAGCGTGCGGCAAAGTAGGCGCGGGTCTCGGCGACAACCACGCCGGAGAGGCCTAGCAGGCCAATGAGGTTCGGCACGGCCATCAGGCCATTGACGATGTCCGCCAGCAGCCAGATGGTGTCCAGCTTCAGGAACGCGCCGGATGCCACCAGCAGGATGTAGACGATTTTAAAGGGGCGGATGCCCTTGACGCCCACAAGATACTCCGTGCAGCGCTCGCCGTAGTAGTTCCAGCCAAGGATGGTGGTAAAGGCGAAGAAGACAAGGCCAATGGTGACGATGTACTGCCCAATTTCGGTACCCAGGCCCATGTTGAACGCGGCGTTGGTCATGTCCGCACCGGCGAGGCCGTCGGTGTTCCACGCGCCGGTCATCACCAGCACAATGCCTGTCATGGTGCAGATGACGATGGTGTCGAAGAACGTGCCCGTCATGGAGATGAGGCCCTGACGCACGCAGGAATTGGTGCGCGCTGCGGCAGCGGCGATGGGCGCGCTGCCAAGGCCGGACTCGTTGGAGAACACGCCGCGCGCCACGCCGTTGCGCATGGCCATGAGCATGGTCACGCCCAGTGCGCCGCCAAAGGCGGCCTCGGGCGCAAAGGCGCTTTGGATGATGAGGCTGACGGTGGCGGGCACCTTGTCCGCGTTGAGCACCAGAATCATCACAGACGCGGCAATGTAGAACACCGCCGCAAAGGGCACGATGCGCTTTGCCGTTTCGGAGATGCGGCGGATGCCGCCAAGGGTGACCATGGCGACCAGCACGGTCAGCACGGCCGCGGTGAGCAGTTTGGGCAGGCCAAACGCGCCCTGCGTTGCCTCGGTAATGGCGTTCACCTGCGGAAAGGTGCCAATGCCAAGGAAGGCCACGCCAATGCCAAACACGGCAAACATGCGCGCCAGAAAGCGGTTCCCCAAACCGCGTTCCAGATAATACATGGGGCCGCCGGACATTTGGCCGTTTTCGTCCACCACGCGGTACTTCACGGCCAGCAGGCCTTCGGCGTATTTGGTGGCCATGCCAAAGAAGGCGGCAAGCCACATCCAGAACAGTGCGCCCGGACCACCAGCCTTCAGCGCGGTGGCTACGCCCACGATGTTGCCGGTGCCGATGGTGGCGGAAAGGGCGGTGCACAGGGCGGCAAATGGCGACACGTCGCCCTGTTGGGATTGGTCCTTCTCGCGGCTGAAGACATATTTCAGCGCCAGCGGCAGCTTCAGAATCTGCAACAGGCCAAGGCGGAAGGTCAGGTACGCGCCGGTACCAACAAGAAGAATGAGAAGCGGGGGACCCCAAACAAAGGAGTCAACTTTTTCGAGTAGCTGCAACAAGTCCATTTCTGATGTTTCCTTATGGATTTCAAGGTTCAACAATCAGGAAATGAATGATGCGGCCAGTGGAGGGGAATACATGCGGAAAATACGCCAAGACGCACATGGGGGTGTGCATCTGTGGAATTTTCCCTCTGTCCTTTTGCCTGAGAGTTTCACCGGGGTATCCCAGCTTGCTCCTTCGGCGTTCCCGTTGCGGGAATCTCTCCAGAGGCTCGTCGAACAGCAGTCCTTTTGCCTGAAAGATTTACTTCTTCGGCGCCGCCCCCTCGCGGGCGGTCTCTCCTGCTGTCGTCATCCGATTTCCAAACGCGGAGATGGGGTATAGCGGCAAACGTTTTCCTTGGCAAGCCCTGCCTGCGCCGCGCTGTGGGCATTGGCGGGCCGTATGGGCGGATAAGGGGGAAAGATGTGCTTTTTCAGAGGGTAGGGGTAATCTTTTGCGCACAAGCGCCGATAGACGCAGGCAAGACGTGTGATGCCCTAAAGGTGCTGGTATTAAAGGCTATCAGATATCCGACTGGACATTGTGCGACAATGTGACGTATTCATGACGCCACTGCGACGCCAGCTGAGCGGGCTGGCTTAGGTTCTACACTTCTCATGGCGGAGGCCGTATGCGTGGCGGGTGCGCCCCATGTGTGCTCCGGTTGTCAGGCAACCGCCCCACTCGAACATTTGGATAGGGTGCTTGATGCGACTGAATTTCAACAAGAAACTCATCTCCGGGATACTGCTTACGGTTGCCGTGCTTTTGGGCACGCAGGCGGCTGTGAATCTGTATCAATCCCAAAAGGCCCTCACCGCCTTCGGGCAGGAATTCCTCAAAAACACAACCACAGAGGTTGTCCACGCCGCGCGCATGCAGGACGAAAGCATGAATATGGCGCTGCGCAATGAGGTTGCGCGGTTTAGCCAGCAGGTGAAGGACAACATGGGGTTCTGGCTCTCCAAAAATGACGTGGAGACCATGAACGTCATCAATCAAAAGACGATGGATGCGGAGCGGGTGGATATTCCCTCCCTGCGTCTTTCCGACACCACCGTCCTGAACGACACCTCCATCGTGGACCGCATCCACGACATGTCGGGCTTTCATGCCACCATCTTTCAGGTGCTGCCCGGCAAGCTGGTCCGCGTAAGCACCAGCATCACCAAGGACGACGGCACCCGCGCCGTTGGCACCTACATCCCCGAAGACAGCCCCGTCTACCAAACGGTCATGAATGGCGAGACCTATTACGGCCGCGCCAGAGTGCTTGGTAAGGAGTACATTACCGCCTACGCCCCGGCCACGGACTACGGCGGCAATGTGGTGGCGGTGCTGTTTGTGGGGACGGAGATTATGTCGCCGCACATGCAGTCCATGCTGGGCGAGATTTCCGTCGCCGGGCGCGGCTACGCCTTTGTCAGCGATAGCAACGGCCACCTGCTGTACTGTCCCGAGGACCGCGAGCTCGACTTCTCCGGCAGCGGCAAGGATGTGTGGCGCGCTATCTCCTCCGCGCGCGACAGCATTGTGACCTTTACCAACAACGGCCGCGAGCGCGTTGGCTTTGTAAAGTATTTTGCCCCGTGGGATTGGCTGGTGGTCGTCTCCATCGCCAAGGATTCCATGATGCTGGGTATGGACCGCACGCTGATGCTGGTCAGCCTTGGCATGGTGGGCATCGGCCTTGTGGCTGCGGCGCTGTTTACCGTGCTGCTTCTGCGCCGGCTGCTGCGGCCTCTTGATGAACTGTCTTCCGTGACCCAGCGCATTGCCTCCGGCGACCTGAACGCGCGCTCCGAGTACGACGGCGACGACGCCATTGGCCGCACCGTCTCCTCCGTGAACGCTATGGTGCTGGAGCTGAAAAACAAGCTGGGCTTTGCCGAGGGCGTCCTCAAGGGCATCACCCTGCCGTGCTCCGTGGTCAGTGCGGAAAACGAAATGGTGTTCATCAACGACGAAAAGATACGCCTGATGGAATTCCCCGGAACGCCCGAAGACTACTACGGCAAAACCTCCGGCGAGTTCTTCTTCCACGACGCCGCGCGCGAAACCCTCGCCATGAAGAGCATGGACCAGGGCAAGCGCCTGAGCGCCGACATCCCCATGACCACCACCTCCGGGCGCGAGTTCCAGATTAACTCCACCTGCACGCCCATTCATGACCTTGACGGCAACCCCATTGGCGCCTTGGTCATCTGGTTCGACCTCACGGACATGAAGCGGCAGGAAGAGGAAATCCGCAAACAGCACGAGCGCATGGCCGAGGCCGCGCGCCTTGCCGACCGCGTGGCGGAGCAGGTGTCCTCGGCGTCCGAGGAGCTTGCCGCCCAGATTGACGAGTCCAATCAGGGCTCCGGCGAACAGCTGCGCCGCACTGCCGAAGCCGCCACCGCCATGGAGCAGATGAACGCCTCCGTGCTGGAAGTGGCGCGCAACGCTGGCAGCGCCGCCGAATTGGTGGACGGCGCACGCGGCAAGGCCGACGAGGGCGCGCACATCGTGTCCGAAATGGCCAGCATCATCGACGCCGTGGCCGAACGCTCCGAAAGCCTCAAGTCCATCATGGGCGAGCTGGGCGATCAGGCCGAAGGCATTGGCCGCATTATGGACGTTATCTCCGACATTGCGGACCAGACCAACCTGCTGGCGCTCAACGCCGCCATCGAGGCCGCCCGCGCGGGCGACGCCGGTCGCGGCTTTGCCGTTGTGGCCGATGAGGTCCGCAAGCTGGCGGAAAAGACCATGAGCGCCACGCGTGAGGTTGCGGTCTACATCGAAAGCATCCAGACCAGCGCCCGCCGCAGTCTGGAAAGCACCGAGGAGACCGTCTCCGCCGTGCAGGAAACCACAGAGCGCGCCGGGCAGTCTGGCCGCTCCCTGCAGGAAATCGTCAGCATGGTGCAGTCGGGCGCGGATCAGGTCCGGGCCATTGCCACGGCGGCGGAGGAGCAGTCATCAGCCAGTGAGCAGATCAACCGCTCCACCGAGGAAATCAACTCCATCGCCAGCGAAAATGCCGACGCCATGGCCCAGTCCACCGAGGCCGTGGCCGAACTGGCCCGCCTTGCCGTGGAGCTGAAAAACATCACGGCGGACATGCGCGAATAACCCACAGCGCGGCCAAAAGCCGCAGACGAAAAACTCCCGCGGCGGGGACGCATACGGTGCGTCCCCGCCGTTTTTTGTGGCCTCTCCCGGCTTCGGTGTCGCCTCCATGGGCCTGAAAAAACGGAAAGAGCCTTGACGATATCGCCTGTCTGGTCTTTCGTGGATGTATCGACATGCATGAACCTGAACACAGGAGCCTGACACATGGTCGAGAAGGTCGTCATCATGGGCGCGGCGGGCCGCGATTTCCACAATTTTAATGTCTATTTTCGGGATAATCCCCGCTATGAGGTTGTGGCCTTTACCGCCTCGCAGATTGAAGGCATCGAGAACAGAAGCTACCCGGTGGCACTCTGCGGGGCCGGGTACCCAGACGGCATCCCCATTTGCCACGAGGACGAACTGGAGCACATCGTCAGCGGCAACAAGGTGGACCTTGTCGCGTTTTCCTATTCCGACGTCCGGCACGAGGACGTGATGCACAAGGCGTCGTCCGTTATGGCGGGCGGCGCTGATTTTATGATGATAGGGGCGACGTATACCATGCTGGAGTCCTCCCGCCCGGTGGTGGCCGTCTGCGCTGTGCGCACGGGATGCGGCAAGTCGCAAACCACGCGCAAGGTGTGCGACATTCTGCGGGCAGAGGGAAAACGCGTGGTGGTTGTGCGCCACCCCATGCCCTACGGCGACCTGTCGCGGCAGGTGGTGCAGCGCTTTGCCACATTTGAAGACTTCACCGCCCATGAATGTACGGTGGAGGAGCGCGAGGAGTATGAACCGTTGGTGGAGCGCGGCCTTGTGGTCTACGCCGGGGTGGACTACGCGGCCATCCTGCGCGAGGCCGAAAAGGAGGCCGACGTCATCGTGTGGGACGGGGGGAATAACGACACCTCGTTCTTTAAGCCGACGGTGCAGATTACGGTTTTCGACCCCCACCGCGCCGGACACGAGTTGACCTACTTCCCCGGCGAAACAAATATGCTGATGGCGGACATTGCCGTGGTGAACAAGGTGGACACCGCGCCGCCCGAAGGTGTGGCCATGGTCCGCGAGAATATCGCCCGGCACAGCCCGCAGGCGCAGGTGGTGCTGGCCGAGTCTCCGGTGTCTGTGGCCGACCCGGCGGCCGTGCGCGGCAAGCGCGTCCTTGTGGTGGAGGATGGCCCAACCCTCACCCATGGCGAGATGGGCTTTGGCGCGGGCAGTGTGGCCGCGCGGGCGTACGGCGCGGCGGAGCTTGTGGACCCGCGTCCCTACGCGCAGGGCAGCATCCGCGAAGTGTTTGCCAAGTATCCGCAAGTGGGGCCGGTGCTCCCGGCCATGGGCTACAGCCAGCAGCAGTTGGCGGATCTGGAGGCCACTATCAACGCCGTGGACTGCGATATGGTCCTGCTTGGAACGCCAGCCAAGCTGACGGGATTCCTCTCCATCGACAAGCCCGCCCAGCGCGTGGTGTACGAATACGCCGACAGCGCCGAGGCGGCGCCAGAGGCCACACTTGATGGCGCCCTGCGCGCGGCCTTGCGCGGTAAGGGCGTGCTGTAGCGGGGCAGGAGTTTTTGAACGAATGACGGCGCACCGGCGGGAGCCAAGGGCGCCACCTGAGAAGACGTGAGAGACAAGCGGCGTCCGCTTCCCATAAGACGGGGAGGCGGACGCCGCAGTCATTTGGGGCCGAGCAGGCGGGGCCGGGGCTACTTTTCCAGCGGTGGCGGCCCTTGGCGGCACCAGTCGCGCAGGCCGCGTTCCGTGGTGACCAGGAAGTCCTGAACATTGGTGAGGATGGAGCGCGCGGACAGCGAACCACGGTTCGCCAGCTTGTTGATGACGAATTCACTCATGTCCACGGAGTAGAAGAAGACGGGGCGTACGCCGTGTGTGGTTACGGTGTAGGAGGGCGTCATGTTGCCCACGGCGATGGAGTGCAGCTGGGTTGCCATGGCAATGACCGTGGTGGCCTGCTGGACCAGAGCGCGCATGGCATCCTGCGCGGCGTAGCAGTCCGCCATGACTTCTGGCATGGGGCCGTCGTCGCGGATGGACCCGGCCAGCACGTAGGGGATGTTTTTTTCATGGATGGCGTGCATGACGCCATTTCGCACCAGCCCGGACTCTATGGCGGCGGGCATGGACCCGGCGCGGCGGACCTCGTTGAGGGTATCCAGATGGTGGTAGTGCCCAAGGGGCGCAGAGCGCTTGGAGTACAGCCCCTGTCCGAGGGCGGTGGTGTGTATGGCGGCCTCCATGTCGTGTGTGGCAAGGGCGTTGCCCGCAAGCAGGCCCTGGACATAGCCCTGCCGCACAAGACGGGCGAGGGCCTCGCGCGAGTCGTGGTCAAAAACCACAGCAGGGCCAAGCACCCACAGGATGAAACCGTTGTCCCGCTCGTATTGCAGCAGGGAGTACAGCTCGTCGTAGTCGATGGAGAAGGAGCTTTCGCGCGTCATGCGGGTGCGGAAGGCGAACTTTTCCGCGCCGCCGTCCACGGCGCCAAAGGGTTCCGTCTGCACGAAGATGCCGTCCTCGCCGTCCTCGCGCCTGCCAACGCACACAAGGTCGCCCGGGGCAAGGCGGCGCGGTTCCACAACGTGCAGTGTGTCGCCATCGCGCACCACCACGCAGTCCATGCGTGATTTTTCGGGCATGACCCACATGCCGCGCTCCAGCTGAAAGTACTCCGGATAGATGGACGTGGCGTGAAAGCTCTGCGGGGCTACGCCGGCGCTTTCCACAGGGACAAAACGGGCCAGCGGCGCGTCCGTGAGGGGCGGCTGTGTGAAATCCGGCTGCTTGTAGGGGGGAAGCGTGAAGGACATGCGGCCTCCTTATGGCTGTTGAAACCGGCACTCTGCGGGGCTGACCTCTTCTGCCTGCACGGCTCTCGCATCGTAGAGAGATGCGCTGGGGCGCGGGCATTTTGCGCCGTGCATCGGCCACTTTGGGCCAGCCCGTAGTGCTGGGCGGGGACGTCGCGTTGCCCGCACCTGCGAAACATTTCCCGCATTCATCACAACCATCCGATACAATGGACAAAAAGGCAAGACGGCAGGGCAGGGGCTATTTGCTTCAAGGCGGTATTTGCGGTAGCTCTCCCGCCCATGGCACAGGATCAATTTTGGAAAACGCACATTACGTCGGAGCTTTCGCGCCTGCGCGCGGCATCGCTCCTGCGCGAGATGCCGCCGGTAGACCACGGGGCGGAGCTGTACCTGACCTATGAAGGGGAACGGCTCCTGAACCTTGCCTCCAACAACTATCTGGGCCTGTCCGGCCACGCGGCCCTGCGCGACCACGCCGCCCGCGCGGCGCTGGAGGGCGGCGCGGGTAGTGGTGCCTCGCGCATTGTGACAGGGACGGACGTCGCCTACGACGCGTTGGAGCGCGAAGTGGCGGCCTTTAAGGGGACGCAGGCGGCCCTTGTGGTCGGTTCCGGCTATGCGGCGAATCTGTCCATTATGACGGCCCTTGCCGGGCGCACGGCCACTGTGTTCTCCGACAGGCTCAACCACGCCAGCATCATCGACGGCATCACCCTGTCCCGCGCGCGCCACGTCCGCTACCGGCATAACGACATGGACCACCTGCGCCGCCAGTTGGAGGCGCACGCAGACGCGGCGCAGAAGATTTTGGTGACGGACAGCGTGTTCAGCATGGATGGCGACTGCGCCGACCTTGAGAGCATTGTCCGCCTGTGCCGGGACCATGGCGCACTGCTGGTGGTAGACGAGGCCCACGCCACGGGCGTGTTGGGCGACGGCAAGGGGCTGAGCCACGCCCTTGGCTGCGCTGGCGAGGTGGACGTGCAGATGGGCACCTTTAGCAAGGCGCTTGGCTCCTACGGCGCGTACATCGCCGCGAATGAGGACATCATTGCCCTTATCCGCAACCGGGGGCGGTCCTTTGTGTTTTCGACCTCGTTGCCGCCCGGCGTGGTGGCCGCCAACCGCGCCGCCCTGCGCAGTGTCGCCACGGACACCGCTTTAGCGGGCCGCCTGACGGACCTGAGCCAGCGCCTGCGCGGGCATCTTGATGGGCTGGGCTTTGATACCGGCGGGTCCACCACCCAGATTATCCCGGTCATCCTTGGCGACAACGACGCCGCCATCGCGGCGCGCGAGTATCTGCGCCGCAAGGGGCTGTACGTTCCGGCCATCCGCCCGCCCACGGTACCGCAGGGCACGGCGCGTCTGCGCATTTCGCTGCGGGCGGACATTTCGGACAAGGTCATGGATGACATCTGCGCCGCGTTTACGGACCTTGCGCAGGAGCGTGGCGTATGCCGCGCGTAACGGTTGTGTCCGGCTGGGCCGGGCAGGCGGCGTTTTTCCCGGGGTTGACCGCGCAGGGCGAGCATGTTGCGCCCTTTGTGGACGCATCCCCCGGCGCGGTGCTGTCCCGGCTGACGGGCGGCGGCGTGCTGGTGGGGTGGTCCACGGGCGCGCATATCCTCCTAGGGGACCTTGCGCGGCTTTCTGGACTGTATGACTGCGTTGTGCTGGTTGCGCCCTTTGCGGCGTTTTCCCGCTGCGCTGAGGCCAACGTGCTGGAGACCATGACCGCCAACATGACCACGGCGGCCCAGCGTACGGTGCGCAGCTTTTACCGCAACTGCGGCATCCGCGGCGCGGCCACAGACTGGGTGCAGGGCGAGGCCCCGGCGTTGACTGAGGGGCTGCGATTTTTGGCGCGCTCTACGGTGGAGGCGATTCCCGCCGATGCGGCCCTGTCGAATGTGGTTCTCATCGGCGGCGCGGCGGACCGCATCGTCCCGCCTGCTGAGACGGAGCGCGTTGCCGCCATGGCGCCGGGGGCCAGCTTACAGCGCGTTGACGCAGGACATTTCATCACAGAGGAGGTCATTGCCGATGTCGTACTGCACACGGCAGGTTGCCGCCTCCTTTAGCAGGGCGGGGGCCACATATTCACGCGCGGCCCGCATTCAGCGCCGCGCGGCTTTTGACTGCGCGGACGCCGTGCCCCTTGGGCATTATCCGGTGACGGTGGAAATTGGCACCGGCTGCGGCGTGCTGACGGATTTTCTGCGCCCGCACGTCCTGTGGGACACGTACATTGGGTGCGACATCGCCCCCGGCATGCTTGCCGCCATGCACTGTCCGGGCGACGGCGAGCACCTTGTGGTTGCCGATGGCGAAGAGGTGCCGCTTTCTCCGGGACGGGCGGATTTGCTGGTGAGCGCCTCCACCATGCAGTGGTACCGCGACCCGGCGCGCTCCATCCCGGCGAATCTGCGCCTGCTGCGGCCGGGCGGGCGGTTTTCCTTTGTCATCTTTGTGGCGGGCACCCTTGCCGAGTTGGCGCAGGTCAGCCGCGAGACGGGCTTTGGGCATGTTGTCCCCATGCGCGACGCGCAGGAGTACGAATGGATAATCAGCGGCACGCCGGGCGTCACCTGCCAGACGCGGGTGTGGGACGCGCAGATGCGCTACCCCTCGGTGCGCGACTTTCTGCGCGAGCTGAAACGGACGGGCGTGACCGGGGCCGGAGCGGCGCGGGCGTTTTCCCGCTCGCGCTATACGGCGTTTTGCCGCCGGTACGAGGAGCTTTGCGGTGGCGGCACCGAGGTTGTGGCCTCGTGGCGGATGCTGTTTGTCAGCGGCGTGTTTGACGGCGCGCCACAGGGATAAAAAACGCGCGGCGCCATGAAGGATCGCCGCGCGCCGGAAGGTCTTTCTCTGTCTGCGTCCGGTTACGGAATGTACCGGGCGCAGGCGTTTTTGAGGCCCTGCGGGGAGAGATCATCAAGCATGGGCACCTGCGCCAGCACGGGCACGCGCCCAAAGTGGGCAATGGCGTCCGCATTGGCCGGGTGGGGCGGGCCGTTCATGATAACGCCCGCAACCTCGGCCCCGGCGGCGCGTAGGGCCGCCAGCGTCAGCAGGGTGTGGTTGATGGTGCCAAGGCCGGAGCGCGCCACCACGACCACGGGCAGGCCAAGACGCGTGATGAGGTCCAGCATCAGGGCTTCGGTATTCAGCGGCACCATCAGGCCGCCCGCGCCTTCTACGACCAGTGGCGCGTCCTGCGGCAGGGCGGGCAGGGTGATGGCGTCCAAATCAATGCGTACGCCGTCAATTGTTGCGGCCTCGTGTGGGGAGAGCGGCTCGGTCAGGCGGTAGGCCTCGGGCAGAAAGCGCTCCTGCGGCAGGCCGGTGAGTGCCCGCACGTCGCGGGTGTCCGAGTCCTCGTTGACGCCGCTTTGGATGGGCTTCCAATAGTGAGCATCCAGCGCAAGGGTCAGCAGGGCGCTGATGACGGTTTTGCCTGCGTCCGTGTCCGTTCCCGTGACGAAGAGCCGTTGGGGCAGAGTGCTCATGACAACAGCTCCGGGCGCGCCACGGCGTCCACAATGGCGGACGTTATCTGCGAGAGGTCGTCCCGCTCCATAACGTAGGGCGGCATCACGTACACAAGGCGGCCAAAGGGCCGTACCCACACGCCGCGCTCCACAAAGAAGCGCTGGAGCGCCGCCATATCCACGGGGCGGGTGGCCTCCACCACGCCAATGGCCCCAAGGGTGCGCACGTCGCGCACGGTGGGCAGGTCCGCGCAGGGGGCCAGCTCGCGCCGGAGTTGGTCGCCAATGGCGCTGACGGAGGCGGCCCAATCGTTTTCCACCAGCAGGTCAAGGCTGGCGCAGGCCACGGCGCAGGCCAGCGGATTGCCCATAAAGGTTGGCCCGTGCATAAGGACGGACAGTTCGCCGTCCGAGATGCCGTCAGCCACGCGGTCCGTGGCGAGGGTGGCGGCAAGGGTCATGGTGCCGCCGGTGAGCGCCTTGCCAAGGCACATGATGTCTGGGCTTATCCCTGCGTGCTCGCAGGCAAAGAGCTTGCCCGAGCGGCCAAAGCCCGTGGCTATTTCGTCCGCGATGAGCAAAATGCCCGTCCGGGTGCAGATTTCACGCACGCGGCGCAGGAACTCCGGCGAGTAGAACCGCATGCCGCCCGCGCCCTGAACGATGGGCTCCAGCACCACTGCCGCCAGCTCGCCCTCATGCGTGCGGACACACTGCTCAAAGGCGTCAAAGTGTTCGTCCTCCCACGGCTCGTCAAAGGCCGGAGTGGGGGCGGGGGCGAAGACGCTTTTGGCCAGCACGCCGGCGAACAGGCTGTGCATGCCGTTTTCCGGGTCGCATACGCTCATGGTGCGGAAGGTGTCGCCGTGGTAGCCGCCCCGCACCGTCAGCAGGCGGCAGCGGCCCGTTTCGCCCTTGGACAGCCAATACTGAAAGGCCATCTTGATGGCGACCTCCACGGACACGGAGCCGGAGTCGCTAAAGAACACGCGCTGGAGCGGCGCAGGCGTCATGTCCACAAGGCGGCGCGCCAGTTCCACTGCGGGGCGGTGGGTGATGCCGCCAAACATTACGTGAGACATGGTCTGCGCCTGCTGTGTGAGCGCCTTAACAAGCCGCGGGTGGGAATAGCCGTGAATGGCGGCCCACCACGAGCTCATGCCGTCGATGAGTTCGCGCCCGTCCTCCAGCGTCAGGCGGACGCCTTCGGCCCGCGCCACGGGGTAGACGGGCAGCGGGTTGTTCATGGACGTGTAGGGATGCCAAATGTGCTCCCTGTCAAATTTCACTATGTCGCTTGTCTGCATTGTTGCACTCCTTGGGGCCGCGTGGCCCGTAGGAGGTTGTGGGCGATGGCGGCAAGGATGTCAAACCCAGCCGGGCGGCCCAGTCCCCTGCGCGGGAGCGGAGAGTGCGATGCGTATCGTCATCATCGATAATCGGGACAGTTTTACGCGGAACTTGGAGCATCTTGTGGCGCAGGTGGCCCCAAGCCCGCCCGCCATCGTCCCCGTGGCGGAGATTGACGCTGTGAACCCGGCAGAGTGGGATATGGTGATACTATCCCCCGGACCGGGCGCGCCGGAGGAGTATCCCGGCTACGCGCGCATTGTGGACTCCGGCGTGCCCGTGCTGGGCGTGTGCCTAGGGATGCAGATTCTCAATGCGCACTTCGGCGGCGTGACCTCGCGCCTTGCGGGCTGCGTGCACGGGCGGCAGGACGTGATGCACTGGCGGCAGCGCCAGTGGACCGTGGCGCGCTATCATTCCCTGTATGTCTCCACAGTGGGGGCGGGGCTGGATGTCCTTGCGACCAACGCGCAGGGCGTGCCCTTTGTGCTGGCGCATCCTCAGCGGCCCCTTATCGGCTACCAGTTTCATCCCGAATCCTTTTTGACCGAAAATGGTGGAGCGTTCATCGATTATGCTTTCACGTATTGCGGACTCGCTTGACGGCGGGGGCTTTGCCGCGCTGGCCGCCGCCTGCGCCGCGCGGCCCGATGCCGACCTGTTTCTTTCCTGCGCCGGGGCGGATACGCCGGTCTGCCGTATTGGCGTAGCGCCAACCGGGGAGTGCGTGGTGCAGGAGCACACCCCGCGCGCCGACATTGCGGCGTTTCTCTTCGACACGCCGGGGACGGCGCTGGGGTGCTTGCCCTATGAGTACGGTCTTGCGCGTATGGGCATTGCCACGGACAAGGTGTCGCCCTGCCCGCCCGGACGCTTCCGCAAGTACCGCGCTATGCTGGTGTACGACATGGCCGCGCAGACGCTGGACGCCGAGGGCGACGCGGGCTTTGCGCGGCAGGTGGTGGACGGGGCGCGTCAGGCCCCGGTGGCAAGTGGGCAAACCTTTGCCGCCCAGCACACGCCCCTGCGCGAGAGTTTGGACCGCGAGGGCTATATGCGCGGCGTGGAAGAGGTGCTGGAGGCCATCCGCAGTGGGATGAGCTATCAGCTGTGCCTGTCGTCGGAGTATGCGGCGCACGTGCCGGGGCTGGACCCGGCGGCGCTGTTTATACGCCTGTGGCGTGAGGCTCCTGCGCCGTACTACGCGCTGTATCGCCTTGGGGCCGTGACGGTGATCAGTTCCTCGCCGGAGCGGTTTCTCAGTGTGCGGGCGGGGTGCGTGTTGTCCCAGCCCATCAAGGGCACCCTCGCCTTTGACACCTACACCCCGGACCTCGACGCCCGCGTGACCGAGTCCCCCAAGGAGAGCGCGGAGCTTTCCATGATTGTGGACCTCATCCGCAATGATATCTCCGCGCACTGCGAGTATGGCTCCGTGCGGGTGACGGGGCACAAGTCGACCTTTGTGGTGGAGAACCTCATCCAGATGTATAGCAATGTGACGGGACGCCTGCGGCAGAACAGCACCTGCTTGGACCTGCTGTTGGACGCCTTTCCCGGCGGGTCGGTTACCGGGTGCCCCAAACATTCGTCCATGCGCATCATTGAGGCGCTGGAGCCCCACGCCCGCGGCATGTACTGCGGCAGCCTTGTGGTGGTGCAGGATGAGCAGAACATGGAGTCGAACATAGCCATCCGCACGGCGACCTATGATGCGCGCGATGCGGTCTTTCGGTTTCATGCCGGAAGCGGTATCGTGATAGACTCAAAGCCGGAGGCCGAGCATACGGAAACGCTGGCCAAGGCATCAAAATTTTTCAGGATACTGGGATTATGATCTATTTTGACGGCGCACAGTTCACCAGCGGACGCATTGGCCTGAATGTAGACGGCCCGGCGTTTCGCTATGGGTTTTCGTTTTTTGAAACCATGCTCTGGAACGGCAGCGCCGTGTGCCGCTTTGACGAGCATATGCGGCGGCTATGGTCCAGCCTTAGCGCGTTTGGCGTGCCGTACGAGGTGTCGGACTGCCGGGTGCTCATTCAGGAGGTTGTCAGCCGCAACGGCCTTGAGGACCACTACGCGCGGGTGAACGTTGTTTATCCTGTGGACGCCTCGCCGTCGGCGCCAGCCAGCGGTCCGGCGCGCCCTGTGGTATGCGCCGCGCCGTATACGCCGCCAGCGCCCGGTGCATCCCGCACCCTTGGCGTGTGCCCGCGTCCGCTCCATTCGTGGCTAGGCGCGCACAAGTGCGGCAATTATTTGCCCTATCTGCTGGCGCGCCGCGCCGCCGTGCACGAGGGGCTGGACGATGCGGTGCTCTGTTCCCCGGACGGCAATGTGCTGGAGGCGGCAACCGCCGCGCTGGTGCTGCGCGCAGGGAACAAATACATCACCCCCGTGCCCGTGGACTGCGGCCAGCGCACGGCAGGTGTGCTGCCGTCCATCGCCCTTGCCGCAGCGCGCGAGGAACTGGCCATCACCCCGCAGCCCGTGGCGCTGGCCGAGCTTGGCGGGTTCGAGAGTGCGTACGTGCTCAACTCCCTCATTGGCATGGTGCCCGTTGCCGCCATTGGTGATGTGCTGTTTGACGAGAACGCCGCCCCCTGCGCCAAGGTGCGCGCCGCCGTATGGCGCGCGGATGCGTCAGGACCCGTGGGTGAAGGGAATTCCTCAGCGATTTCTGACTGATGGATTTGGCTTTTGCCGCGCTGACGGCTACCATGGGGCCGAAACTGGACGTCCGTAGAAGGGCCCTGCGCCGCAGTGCCCCCCTCGGCGCGCCATCATCGGCGCAGGCCGTTATCCGTAAGGAGAAGAACGCGTAATGCAGTCGTGGAAGCGCATGACATATAGAGGAAGGACCGCCGTGGTCCTCGCCGCCGTGCTGGTGGTGTATACCCTGCTGGGATTTTTCGTTGCGCCGCGCATAGCTCGGACGCAGCTTGAGGCGCGCTTGCCGGAGCTGTTGTCGCGGCCCGTGACGGTGCGTGACGTCTCGTTCAATCCACTGACGTTGGCCGTTACCGTGGACGGAGTGGAGGTCCGCGAGCCGGACGGGGACGGGGTGTTTGTCTCCTTTGAGCGGCTGAGCGTGAATGCGGAGTGGATTTCCCTGCCGCGCTTGACGCTGGTTTTGGATAGCATCCAGCTGGATGCGCCCTTCGTGCATGCGTGCCTTGCGGGTGACAAGAGCAATTTTTCCGACCTGCTGGAGCAGGGCGGCGCAGAGGATGACAGCGCGCCGGACACTGGCGGCGGGGCGGGCTTTCCGCTGCCGCTGGTGGTGCGCTCCGTGGCGCTGACGGATGGCACCGTGGTGGTGGACGACGCCCTGCGCGGCAAAACCCACCGCGTTGAACATCTGAACCTGTCCGTGCCGCTGACGTCCAGCCTGCCCAAGGATAGGCAGCACTTTATCCGGCCAGAACTCAGCGCCACCATCAATGGCAAGCCCCTGACCATGACGGGCGGAACGCGCCCCTTTGCCGAGGACGTCAGCTCGCGTTTGGTCTTTTCCGTTACCGGCGCAGAACTGCCCTATTATTGGGAGTACGTCCCGGTGCAGACCCCGGTCACGCTGCTGCGTGGCACGGCGGATTGCCGCATTGCTGTGGACTTCGTCCTCGATGAAGACGGCGCGCCGGAATACACCGTCAGCGGTGATGTTTCCCTTGATGACGTCTCCCTTGTGCTCCCCGAAGGGGCCGAGGCGTCCGCGTCCCCGCGCGAGGTGCTGGGGCTGGATGCGCTGCGCGTGCGGCTGGATGAATTTAACCCCCAGCGTGAGCTTTTGGCCTTTGGCGCATGCTCCCTCACGGGGCTGCGGGCGGACGTGGTGCGCCGCGCGGATGGAACGCTGGAAGCGCAGGACTGGCTGCCCGGTGCGGCGTCTGTTGACGCCCCGGCGGAACCCGCGCAGCAGCGCGCCGCCGTGGAGCCGTCCGCCCCCTCGTCCGATGAGGCGAGTGCAGAGGCCGTTACTCCGTCCGAGGCTCCCGCGCCCGAAGCCTCCGCAGATGACAAGACCTCGGCCACGCCTGCGGTAGCAGACGGCACTGCAGAGAAGGGCGTGGAGGTAGACGTCAACGAGGGCGCCGAAGCCCCGGCGGTTCCTGCTCCGGTGGCGGACGCCGCTGTGGCGGAAGAGACTTTAGATGATGAGGGCGAGAGCGCAGCCCCTGCGGCGTCCCTTGATTTGCCCCTGCGCATTCAGTTGACGCGGCTGCTTCTGTCCGGGGCGTCCATACGCTACACGGACCACGCCCTTGGCGGCTTTGCCAAGACGATTGGTCCCCTTGGGATTGATATTGCGGATGTGGACACCGCGCCGGACCATGAGGCCACATTCAGCGTGACCTGTGGCCCGGAGGACGGCGAGCGCCTCGACATCGCCGGAACCATGACCCCGGCCAGCCTTGCGCACAACGGGACGCTGACCCTGCGCGGGCTGGACGTGATCACCTATGCCCCGCTGTACGCGGACGCCGCGCCTGTGGATGTGGCGTCTGGCGTGGTTGATGTGTCCCTTGCGTGGGCAGGGGACGGCAACCCGGACCACCTGACGCTGAGTGATGTGGCGACCTCGGTGCGCACTCTGGCGCTGAGCGTGCCTGAAAGCGGCGAGCCGCTGGTTTCCCTGCCGGAACTCACCGTTACAGGCACCAGTGTGGATGTTGGCCGGCGCGATGTGCATGTTTCGGATGTGACGGTGAAGGGGCTTGAAACGTATCTTCGCCGCGACGCCGATGGACTGGAGGTACAGCGCCTGCTGAGCGCCGGGGCCCCGCCGCAGGAGGGCGCCGCCTCTGTCAGGGATGCTGGCGCAGAGGATGAGCCCCGCGACGACGCGGCTTCTTCCGCCACACAGCCTTCCGCGCCGCAAACCCCGCAGACGGCAACCATGCCGTGGACTGTGGGCATTGACCGTGTGGCGCTGGAGGACGGCGCAGTACACCTGCACGACACCGCCCCGGCGGAGGCCGTGGAGGTCACGGTGTCCGGCATGGACATCACCGTGCGCGGCGCGTCTTCACATGTTGAAGAGCCTGTGGAGGTGGCCTTTGCCGCCACCACGTGGCGCGAAGGCCGGGTGAATCTCACTGGCAAAGGAACCCTCGCACCCCTGGACCTCTCCGGCAAAGTGGACCTTGCGGGTGTGACGCTTGAGCCCCTTGGCGGTTATCTGCGGGATGTGATGGACGGCGACCTTGCGCAGGGGCGGGTTGATGTGTCCGGTGCGTGGGCCCTCAGCGGCGATGCTGCGCCCGGCGTACGTTATGACGGCGCTGTGCGCGTGTCGGACGTGGTGCTGCGCGATGGCGCTTCCGGCAAGAAGGTCGCCGGACTCAAACGCTTTGCCGTGGATGGACTGTCCCTGACCACCGCGCCCTTTGGCGTTGCCGTGGACGCCGTAACGCTGGAGGCCCCAACGGCGGACCTTGTCCGCGAGGCCGACGGCAGAATGAATATTGCCCGGATGCTCGGCCAGCCCGCGCCCGAGGAAGAGGCACCAGACTCGGAAGCTGGCGCCGTTGCAGAAGCTGGCTCCGCAGGAACCCCGGACGCTGACGTGGTGGCCGAGGCGCTGCCGGAAGAGGCACCAGAAGGCGCATCCGCCGAGCTTCCTGAGGAGAGCGTTGCCGACGCCGCATCCAGCGCCGCAGCGCCGCCCCTCATGCGGGTGGACCGGTTGACGCTGACGGGTGGCGGCGTGAGCTTTCATGACGAGACGACTTCGCCAGCCTTTGCCACCTCTGTGGGCGATGTTTCCTGTCAGGTGACGGGCTTTTCCCGCAAGGAGGGGGCCTCGGCCGATGTGTCCCTCAATGCCACCGTTGACGGGTACGCCCCGGTGACGCTGACTGGCTCCATTGTCCCCTTTGGGCAGGAGTTGGACACCAATCTTGTGCTGCATCTGGACAACGCTGGGCTGTCCGGCCTGTCGCCCTACACGGTGCGCTACATTGCCTACCCCTTGAGTACGGGCAAGCTCTTTGCCACGTTGGAGACGCATATTCGGGGCATGGAGATTGCCGTGGATAATCAGATTCGGCTGGCGAATCTGACGGTGGGGGAGCGGGTGGACAATCCGGACGCGCCGAACCTGCCCATAGGGCTTGCGCTGTCGCTGCTGCGTGATGCGCAGGGGAATATTGATCTGGACATCCCGGTGCGCGGGCGGCTGGACGACCCGGAATTCCGCCTTGGCAAGGTGGTGATGAAGGCCATCGTCAACCTGTTCATCAAGGTCGTCGCCTCGCCCTTTACGCTGATTGGCAACATGTTTGGCGGCGGCGAGGATGTGAATCTGATCGCCTTTGAGCCGGGTTCCGTGTTGCTGACGCCGCGCGCCGTAGCCAAGCTGGACGCCGTGGCCGAGGCCATGAACAAACGTCCCGGCCTGACCCTGGAGGTCAGCGGCGCAAGCGACGCGGACGTGGACGCCCCGGCCCTTGCCGAGCGTGTGCTGGCCGACGCCGTGCGCCTGCAAAAGTATATTGATCTGGAAAAGGCGGGCAACGCACCGCGCACCGTGGCCGAAGTGCAGGTGACCGAGGAGGAATATCCCCAGTACCTGCGCCGCGCCTACGAGGCTGCGTCCTTTGCCGAGGAGAAGCTGTTCGGCGGCCTGTGGGATCCGTCCGTGGAGGACATGGAAGAGGAGTTCCGCGAAAGCGTGGCCACGGACGCCGAAGCCGTGCGCGAACTCACCCAGCGCCGCGCCCGCTCTGTCCGGGCCTATCTGCTGGACACGGGCGGCGTGCCGCCGGAGCGCGTCTTCCTCAAGGAGGGTGAAGAGACCGCCGCACCCAAGGACGCCCCGGTGTCCGGCGGGCTTGTTATCCTTGGCCTGCGGTAAGGCGCGCAGGCGACCCTGCCTACACAGGAGAAAATGCCAAAGAAACAGGGCGGAGGGGATGTTCCCTTCCGCCCTGTTTTGCGTGTGGGGGCCGGAGTGCGGGGTTAGCTGTTTTGCATATCGTCGATGATTTGCTTCAGCTTTGACGCCTGCTCGGCAAGGTCGTTCACCGCGGCGTTGGACTGGGTCATGGCCTCGGCGGTTTCGGCGGCGATGGAGTTGATTTCATCCGCCGCACGGGTGATTTCCTCCGATGTTGCGGACTGCTGCTCTGCCGCCGTGGCGATGTTGGAAATCTGCTCCGTGGTGGTTTGCACCAGATTGACGATTTCCTTGAGCGTGTCCCCGGCCTTGTTGACCAGCTCCGTGCTTGTGTCCACAAGGCTCGCGGCTTCGTCCATATCCTGCAGGCTGGAGCGGGTGCCGTTTTGGATGGTGGAAATGGCGTCGCCTACTTCCTTGGTGGCGCTCATGGTCTTTTCCGCCAGCTTGCGCACCTCGTCCGCGACCACGGCGAATCCTCGCCCAGCTTCGCCAGCGCGGGCGGCCTCGATGGCCGCGTTGAGGGCGAGGAGGTTGGTCTGGTCCGCAATGTCGGTGATGACGTTCATCACCTCGCCAATGCCTTCGGCATGGGTGCCGAGTTCGGCCATGCTTTCCTTGAGGCGCAGGCTCTTGGTCTGCACCTGATTGATGGAGGTCACCACCTGCTGCATCAACTCGCCGCCCTCGGCCGCGCGGACTTTGGTATTGTTTGCGGTTTCTGCGGCTGTTCCGGCGTTTCGGGCCACTTCCATGATGGTGGAGTTCATTTCCTCCATGGCTGTGGCGGTTTCGCTGGTGCGCTCGCGTTGCAGGTCCGAACCACGGGTGGACTGCTCCACCTGCGCGGACAGTTCTTCCGCCGCGGCGGTAACCATCTCCGAAACCTGATTGGCGCGGTCCGCCGCGGAGCTGATCTGGTCGTGCTGGCGGAGGACCTTTTGTTCCTGCGCGCGGATTTCCGTCAGGTCGTACCAGATGACCAGCGAGCCGATAAGGTCGTTGTCGAGGTCATAGATGGGCGTGCAGGTGGCATTGATGAGGAACTGCTTGCCGGACGTACTGGAAATGGAGAGCTCCTCTTCCAGCTTGGTGCCTTCGGAAATGGAGCGCATGGCAAGTGTCGTTTTGTCCCGGTCGCCAAAGTAGACCTCGCCGGAAGTCTGGCCGAGGTAGTCGTCCTCGCTGCCTTTGCGGTCCAGCAGTTCCAGCTTTTGTTTGTTGATGAAGGCGATGGTGTTGTCCTTGTTGAGGACGGAGCAGGGCAGGGTGATGCCGTTGAGGACGCCCTGCGCAAAGCCTAGCTTGTTTTTGAGCTCCGCCACCATGGACTTGATGTCGGTGGCAAGGAGGGCCATCTCGCTATAGAATTCGCCCTTGAGTGTTTCGTGCAGGTTGCCGCTGGCGACGGTGTTGGCAAAGCGCTGGATGGCAAGGATGGGGCTGAGAATGACGCGGGAGAAGAACATCGCCACCAGCGTGACGATAATGGCCACCACCACGGCAATGGCGGTGATTTCAAGTTGGAGCATGCGGACGGGCTTCATGACTTCGGCAAGGTCAATCTCCGCCATGAGGGCCCAGCGCTCGCGGCTAAAGGAGATGGGCGTCCACGCGGACAGCACGGGATTGCCGTTGTAGTCGGTGATGATGCGTGCGTCGGTGTCGCCGTTCAGGGCCTCTCGGACGGCCTCGGTGTCCACGCCGTTCGCTTTGATGGTTCCGGCAAAGGAGGCTTTGACGGAGTGGTTTTTGGGGTCGAGGAAGGAGTCTGACCGCATGCGTTTGTCTGAGCCGACAATGTAGGTCTCGCCGGTTTCCCCAAGGCCGGTGCGCTCCTGCATAACGTTGTTGATGGCGGTGATGGAGAGTTGCAGCGCCAAGACACCGATGATTTCACCGTCATTTCGGGTGATGGGGGCGCCCACAAATCCTGCGGGTTCGCCCGCGCTGGGCGCGTAGGGCGCGAAGTCCTGATACCGCACCGTGTTTGTTTCCGTCACCTTTCGCCACAGCTTGCCAAGGCCGGAATCGCGCAGGGGACCGTGCTTGAGGTTCGCGCCAAGGTCATTTTCCTTAACGGCGGTAAACAGCACATGTCCGCGGTCTGCGTCGATGACGAACACGTCGTAGTAGCCGTATTTTTGGATGTAGTTGTTAAAGAAGCCCTCGTAGATTTTCCAGATTGTCTGGTACTCCGGCGCGGCGACATCCATAGGGCCTTTGGGATCCTGCACCGTTCCCATGGAGTAGTTGTGCAGAATGCTGAAGACCTCGGCGACGTTGCGGGTGTTGGAGAGGATTTCCGCATCCACACCACGCTGCGTGAAGTAGCCCTCAATCTGGTTTTTCTTAATCTGCGCTATGGCGGAGAGTTGATTGTACGAACTCCGCATCAGCGCGTCCTCGGCGAGGTTGCTGTTCATGACGCCTAAGAGGATGAGCGGCAAAAGGCTCGACGCGATCAGAAGCGAAATAAGCTTTGCCCTGAGCGTCATATTCCGAAGAAAATTCATATTCCGGCCCCCCGGTGAAGTGGTTGCATACTCGTATCGAGTGTACGATATATGGGCGGTTGTGGTGAAGGGGGCAGGCAGGAAATGTGTTTCTCTGTAGCCATATGCGGGGAGCGGCGGGGCGTTGCGGCGGAAGTCCGGCAAAGGATTCAGGGGCCTAGGGCGTGGATACCATACCCGCGACATCGGAATTTTTTTGGAAAGGATGGGCAAGGGCTCGCAGTGAGCCAGAGAGGATGGCCCGCGTGAAGTCTCGGCCAAAAAAGCGCCCCCGGACGGCTGTCCGGGGGCGCTGTGGTTAAGCGGGAATGGCGCGGCGGCGCTTAGATTTCGAAGAGCATTTCGAGGTCGTCGCGGGTGAGGGACTTCCAGGAGTCCTTGCCCGGGATGATGGCGTCCGCGATGCCGCGCTTTTGGTCCTGAAGCATCAGGATCTTTTCTTCCACCGTGTTCTGGCAGATCATCTTGTACGAGAAGACCTGACGCGTCTGGCCGATGCGGTGGGTACGGTCTGTTGCCTGCGCTTCCACGGCGGGGTTCCACCACGGGTCGTAGTGGATGACGTAGTCCGCGGAGGTCAGGTTCAGGCCGGTGCCGCCCGCCTTCAGCGAGATGAGGAAGATGGGGATTTCCGGCGAATTGTTGAATCGGTCCACCTGCTCAAAGCGGTCCTTGCTGGAGCCGTCGAGGTAGCAGAAGGGCATGTCGTTAATCTGCAACCACGAGCGGATAATCTGGAGCATCTGCACGAACTGCGAGAACACAAGCACCTTGTGGCCTTCCTCGATGATGTCCGTGACCATATCCTTGAAGGCGTCGAACTTGCCGGAGGGCAGGTTGGTGGAGACGCCGGGGATGTCCAGCTTGAGCAGGCGCGGGTGGCAGCAGATTTGGCGCAGCTTGAGCAGTGCGTCCAGGATGGACATCTGGCTTTTGGCGATGCCCTTTTCGTCCACGTCCGCCATGACCTGCTCCTTGAGCCGTTTGGCAAGGGAGGCGTACAGCTCCAGCTGTTCATCCGCCAGCGCGCAGTATTGCACGTTTTCGATCTTGGGCGGCAGGTCCTTGGCCACGGCGCTCTTGGTGCGGCGCAGAATAAAGGGCTTCACGCGGGTGCGCAGGTATTCCAGCGTTTCTTCGTCACCGTCCTTAATGGGCTTGACGATGCCGCGCTGGAAGGAGTGCTGCGAGCCAAGGAATCCGGGCATCAGAAACTCGAACAGCGACCACAGCTCAAAGAGATTGTTCTCAATGGGCGTGCCGGACAGGCACACGCGCAGTTCGGAATCAATCTTGCGCACGGAGCGGGCCGTGATGGTGTTCGGGTTTTTGATGTTCTGCGCTTCGTCAAGGACGAGGGCGTTGAACTCGAATTTTTGCAGTTCCTCAAGGTCGCGGCGCAGCAGGGCGTAGGTGGTCAGCACAAGGTCGGACTCCCCAATCTTTTTGAAAAGATGGTCGCGCCGTGCGCCGTAGATGACCAGCCGCCGCAGCATGGGAACGAATTTCTCGGCCTCTCGTTCCCAGTTGGGCAGAACCGAGGTCGGCACCACGATGAGGTTTGGCTTGTCGTTGCCCTTCTCAATGAGATGCAGCAAAAACGACAGCGTCTGGATGGTTTTACCAAGGCCCATTTCGTCCGCAAGAATGCCGCCGAAGCCGTACTCCTTGAGGAAGTTCATAAACGACAGGCCTTGCTCCTGATAGGGGCGCAGCGTGGCGTTGAGGCTCTGGGGCTGCGTGATGGGGGTAATGCGCTCGAAGCTGTGGATTTTTTCCTTCAGGTTGTCCCAGAAGGTGTCGGTAACGGCTTCGGGCAGGTCCTCCAGAATGCGGTCCAGCACCGGGGCTTCGTATTGCTCGAACTGCTTCTTGGGCGGCTCGTCGGGGTTGAGGCCCATGGCCTTGAGCTTGTGCCCCAGCTTTTCCAGCCATGTTTCGGGCAGGCTGGTGTAGGTGCCGTCCTTGAGCTGTACGTAGCGTTTGCCGCTGGTCCATGCTTCCCAAATCTTGTCGATGGGCACGCGCTGGCCGTCGTAGTCCACCTCCAGGTCGAGGGTGAACCATTTTGCATCCTCGTCCTCTTTTTCCTCGTCGCCGCTTTTGACTTCCGCCACGACGGTTGGGGAGGTGAGGCGCACTTTGTAGCGGGCCAGATTCTTTTCACCGAACACGCGGTACTTTTCGATGAGCGACGGGTACGAGTCCAGCAGGAAGGTGATGGCCTCTTCCGGTTCCAGGAACCAGTTGTCGTTGTCGCGCGGCTGAAAGCCCATATCGATGAGGGTGGAGGTCAGCTCGGCTTCTTTGTCCTGCTGGCGCAGAATGAGGTACGACTTGCCGCCGTAGGCGTAGCTGCCGGTTTGCAGGTCCGGATTCGGGCCGGGCAGGGCGGCTTCGCCGTGTTCCGTCTCGTAGGCGTTGTGCACGCGCAGGGTCAGCAGGCTGCCCTCTTCATCAAGGAACAGCTTGGGCGCGTACTCCGCAGGCACGAAGAAGGGCTTCATCTTTTCGATGAATTTGTCCTGCCCGTGCAGGTCCGAGGCGGGGAGCTTGGTCCACACCCTGTCGAGGAATTCCGAGATGTCGTTGTTGGAAATCATCGGCGGGGTTGCGGTCATCTCGTGGATGAGCGCGGGCGACAGGCTGGTCTGCACCGGGTAGAAGCCCAGCTTGTGGAACACCCAGATGGGCAGCTGGCCGTAGAAGTAGACCTCTTCGCCTTTGATGGAGAAGGGGACCTTGCCTTCATGGTCCAGCAGCACGTCAAAGGTAACGCCGTCCTCGGAGATGATGGGCGAGACCTTGAGGCGCATGGTTTTGGGCTCGATGCGGACGGGCTGTTCGGTGTCCTTCCAGAACAGGTAGTATTCGTTCTGGATGGCCCAGAAGAACCACGAGATAAGCCCCTCGGGGATGTCCACGCGGTGTCCGGCGTAGTCGAGGTAACGGCTGATTTGCTCGGCCACCTGCGGCAGCCGGGGCGAAAGCTCGGCCCATTCCTCGTTGCGGATGATTTGTTCAAGGGTGACTTCGTTCTGCACCGTGGACAGGCCGGATTTATTCTGGCGCGCACGGAAGAACGCTACCTGAAGCCTGCCCGGCTCCGGGTAGAAGCGAAAGATGAGGTAGTGCCGTCCGGCCTCGGGCTCCGGCTCCGTGGCGAAGTAGGACCGAAAGGTCTGCCGCCAGTCGGAGTGGACGGGTTCGTGTTCATCCTCGTTTTTGACCTCGAAGGTCTGAAACAGCTTGAGGGCGGTCGCGGCGACATGTTTGCATACGCCGGAGAAGGACTCCGGGCAGTTGCAGTAGAAGTTGATGGTCCCTTCATTAAGATTCAGGCCCAGCTCGGCGCTGTAGGCCTGAAAATCATCGCCTTCAATCTGGCCCTCCACATCCCAGTAGCCCTCCCGCTTATTGAGAGAGAGCTTCTGGACCCCATTCTCGGCCAGAATCTGCTTCGCCCCGTCTACGATATACTCGGGGACTGTAAAATTTGTGAATTCCTGAAGAAGGCTCTCTACAACCTTCTCGTCAGCAGTATCCATAATAACGATAGCCTCTCACTTCTCACTGGGATTTGAATCGCCGGGTTTATGCCGCATAGTGCTCGCTCGTTGTGCAGACCCGATGAGACTGGCCGATTATATCCATATGCGCTAGATTTTCAAGAGTCCCTTGGCATTTGGGGAACTCTCATTCATACTCGCGGACCCGGGTGCGTACACGCCGCAGTACACCATACCGGGTTTCAGACGAATCGGAAACCACAACTGGAGCACGTATGAATTTTGGAAGGCTGCTCATGCCGCTTTTGGCCGTCGTGTTGTGCTGTGTCGCTGCATGTGGCGGCGATGGGCGAGATTCTGGTGACCAGCCCGGTCAAAAGACCGAGGTGGAGCACCGCGCCGCCGACACAGCGTCGGCCAAGCGTCCGGCACAGCCCGAGCAGGGGGACCTGCTGGTGACGGGAACCATTGGAGAACCCTCCAACCTTATCCCGCCACTTGCGTCGGACTCTGCCTCGCATGAGGTGGCAGACCTCATATACGTCTCTTTGGTTCGCTATAACAAGGATATCGAACTCGAACCCTACGCGGCCGAAAGCTACGAGGTGCTCGACGGCGGCAGACGCCTTCGCTTTACTCTGCGACAGGACATCCGGTGGACGGACGGCGTAGAACTGACCGCCGACGATGTCGAATTCACCTACAAGCTCATGATCGACCCGAAAACACCAACCGCGTATTCGGAGAACTACAAACTCGTAAAACAATTTACAAAGCTCGACAAGTATACAGTTGAGATCGAGTACGAAAAGCCTTTTGCCAAGGCGCTCATATCGTGGGCGATGGAAATTTTGCCGAAGCACCTGCTTGAGGGCGAAGACCTCATGGACACGAAGTACAGCCGCCATCCCGTGGGGGCTGGGCCCTTCAAGTTTAAGCGCTGGGAGGCCGGAAGGCGCATCATCCTTGAGGCCAACGACGACTATTTCGAGGGCCGTCCGCACCTTGATGGCATTGTCTACCGCGTTATCCCCGACATCTCCACCATGTTCCTTGAGCTGAAGGCCGGAAATCTGGACATGATGGGCCTGACGCCGCAGCAGTACCTGTTCCAGACCACGACCTCGGAGTGGGAGAAGTTTTACACCAAGTTCAAATATCTGTCCTTTGGGTATAATTTTATTGGTTGGAATCACCGCCGCCCTATGTTTCAGGACAAGCGGGTGCGGCAGGCCCTTGCGCACGCCGTAAGCAAGCAGGCCATGATCAAGGCCGTGCTTTTTGGCCTTGGGCGGCCCACCGTCGGCCCGTACAAGCCCGGAACGTGGATGTACAACGACGCGATTACCGATTACGACTACGACCCGGCCAAGGCAAAAGCCATGCTGGCCGAGGCCGGATGGACGGACTCCGACGGCGACGGCTGGCTGGACAAGGACGGCAAGCCCTTCGCCTTTACCTTGCTGACCAATCAGGGCAACGAGCAGCGCATTAAGATTGCGACCATTGCTCAGGCGAATCTGAAGGACATTGGCATCAAGGTGAAGATTCGCACCGTGGAGTGGGCCGCATTCCTCAAGGAATTTTTGGACAAGGGCAATTTCGACGCCGTTGTTATGGGCTGGACCATTCCGCAGGACCCGGATATTTTCAACGTTTGGCATTCGTCCAAGGCCGTGCCCGGGGGGCTGAATTTTGTTGGTTACAAGAACCCCGAGCTTGACGAACTGCTGGTTCAGGGCCGGCACTCCATCACCAATGAAGAGCGCAAACCCATTTACGACAAGGTGCAGGAAATCCTGCACGAGGAGCAACCCTATCTGTTCCTGTACTGTCCGTTGTCGCTCCCTGTGGTGTCGTCCCGGTTCATGGACGTGACGCCCGCCCCGGCGGGCATCTCCCACAACCTGAAGTGGTGGTGGGTTCCCGAGGACAAACAGCGTTACACGGCCGTGCCCTAGGCGCGGCCTCAGGTGGCTACAGCAACAATGATTCGCATTCACGAGATACTGGAAAGGACCAAGGGCTACCTCTCCCCCGCAGAGCAGGAGCTTATTCAGAAGGCCTACGTCTATTCGGCCACCGCGCACGCGGGGCAGACGCGCAGGTCCGGCGAGCCGTATTTGTCGCATCCGCTGGAGGTCGCCAACCTGCTGGTGGGTATGCGGCTGGACGGCTACACCATCGCGGCGGGGCTGCTGCACGACACTGTGGAGGATACCAAGGCCGCCATTGAGGACATCGACAACCTTTTTGGCGAGGAAGTGGCGGACATCGTGGACGGCGTGACCAAAATCAGCCAGATGCAGATGTCCTTCGACTCCAAGGAAGCCGCGCAGGCCGAGAATATCCGCAAAATGGTCATGGCCATGAGCGAGGATATCCGTGTGCTGATGGTCAAATTGTGCGACCGCCTGCACAACATGCGCACCCTGGAGTACATGAAGCCCTACAAGCAGCGGGCCATTGCGCAGGAGACCATGGACATCTACGCGCCGCTGTCCAACCGCCTTGGTCTGCACCGCATCAAGGTGGAGCTTGAGGACCTGAGCCTCAAGTACCTGCGTCCGGATATGTACAGCCAGCTGGAAAAGGGCCTTGTGGAGCGCTCGCAGCACGGACAGGCGTACATTGATAACGTCATCGCCCTTATTGAAGACAAGCTGAAGGCCAATAAGATCAAGGGCCGCGTCAGCGGGCGCATCAAGCATATTTATAGCACCTACCACAAGATGCAGCAGCAGGGGCTGGAGCTGGATCAGGTGCATGACCTGATTGCCTTCCGCGTTTTGGTGCCCAGCATCAAGGACTGCTACGCCGTGCTTGGGCTGGCGCATGCGGATTGGAAGCCCGTGCCCGGACGCTTCAAGGACTACATCTCCATGCCCAAGGCCAACATGTACCAGAGTCTGCATACGACGGTCATTGGCCCGGAGGGCGAGCGCATCGAGATTCAGATACGCACCGAGGAGATGCACCGCATCGCGGAATATGGTGTGGCCTCGCACTGGAGCTACAAGGAAGGCAGCAAGAAGAAAGCCCGCGACATGGACCGCTTTTCGTGGCTGCGGCAGATTATGGACTGGCAGAAGGAGGAATCCGACCCCCGCGAGTTCATGAAGTCCCTGCGTTTTGACCTCTTCAAGGACGAGGTCTACGTCTTTACCCCGCGCGGCGACGTGAAGGAGCTGCCAGACGGCGCAACAGCCGTGGACCTTGCCTATCTCATTCACTCCGAGGTGGGCGACCACTGCGCCGGAGCGCGTGTGAACGGACGGTTGGTGCCGCTCTCGCGCAAGCTGCGCAATGGCGATTCCGTAGAAATCATCACGGATCCGAATCGCCGCCCCAGCCGCGACTGGCTCAAGTTCGTCAAAACGGCCAAGGCGCGCACGCGCATCAAGCACTTTATCCGCACGGAGGAGCGCACCCGCTCCATCGCTCTTGCCAAGGAGATGCTGGAGAAGGAAGGCCGCAAGATGGGCATCAACGTGGCCAAAGCCATGAAGGCGGGCCAATTTGACCATGTTGCCGAGGACTTTTCCTTCAAGACCGTGGACGACCTGCTGTCGTCCGTTGGCTACTCCCGTCTCACCCCGCGGCAGGTGCTGAATAAGCTCTACCCCAAGCTGGAGGAAGAGAAGGAGCAGGAACAGCACGCCCGCGCCAAGGAATCACAGCCCCCGGCGCAGACGCAGGACAAGAGCGCGGACAAAATTCGCATCCACGGCGTGGACGATGTGCTCATCCGCTTTGCCAAGTGTTGCAACCCGCTGCCCGGCGAGCCGATTATCGGCTATATCAGCCGTGGCAAGGGCGTAACCGTGCACACCACGGATTGCCCGAACATGGGCAAGATGGAGCCGGAGCGCCTCATCAATATCTCATGGGAGAGCGATCAGGACCGGCCCTATCCGGCCAAGGTCAAGATTGTGTGTAAGAATGAGCCGGGCATGCTGGCGACCATTTGCTCCAAGCTGACGGAGCAGGGCGCGAATATTGATTCCGGCAGTTTCAAGTCCAACGTGGACGGCAATTCCGAATTGTTGTTCACCATCGAGGTGCGCGACTCCGCCCACCTGTACCGCACGCTGGACAACCTGAGCGCGGTGCACCATGTGGTGGAGGCGGTACGCCTTGCCACCAAGGGCGCCAACTGATCCGGCGCGCAATCTCCCCGCACACAAGAGCGGCCCGGAGCCTATGGCTTCGGGCCGCTTTGCGTTTTCATCGGTGCGGGGTGCCGCTGGGTGCGGAAGGGGTGGTCTGGGGGGACCAACACCGATGAAGGTGCATGCCGTCATGCCCGCGCGTGTGCCTTTCGCGCGGGTGGAGAGGATTGCCCGCGCGCCGCGTCCGTCATCCCCTGTACGGCTACGGCGCGCGGCTGTCATCGTCTACGTATGCCAAACCGTATGACGACGGCGTGTCGCGTTCTCTGCGAGCGAGCATGAGAAGCTATACGCATTTGTCTATATTTGTTGTCCAAATGTGTCAAGGGGGGAGTGGCGTTTTGGGGGAATAGGCGGTGGAGGCTGGTGTGCGCGGGAAAAGGGCGGGGATGGGCATGTGCCCCGCGCCGGGAGCCGTCAGGACGGCTGGTGGCGCGGGGCGGGAAGCATCGGTACGGCGCGCTTAGGAGCGGGCGGCGAGAAGGGCTGCGGCGAGCTCGGCAAAGCCGTGCCCGCCTTCGGACTGGGTAATCCATGCGGGCAGGGCGTCCATGTCGTCAACCAGCGCGCGGACGTTGGCAACGCCCACCGCGTTGGGGAAGTAGGCGAACATGGGGCAGTCGTTGGGCGAGTCGCCTGCGTAGACCACCTGCTCGCGGATGGCGGTGAGGTCCTCGCCAAAGGCTTCCTCCAGCAGGATGCGGGTCATGGACAGCTTGTCGTAGCCGCCAAACCAGCCGTTGACGTGGATGGAGCTGATTTTGGCCTCCGCGCCGCAGTCCGCGAAGATGCGGGCAATGCCGCGTACGTCGTCCTGCGGCAGGGGCGGGATATCCTCGCAAAAGTCAATGGCGAGGTCGGCCTCGCGGTAGGCTTGGTCCGTGGCCACAGCGGCGCAGGGGAAGGCGGACAGGACTTTCTTTTTGATAAGCTCCAGCCGCTGGCGGTCGGCGCGGCGTTCTTCGCCCGTTTTGGCGTAGCGGCGCAGCATGCGGCGCTGTGCCTCATCGTAGCGGAAGTAGAACGCGCCGTTTTCGCCCACCAGTCCGTCCACAGGCCACATGCGGGCGATGTGGTCGCACCAGCCAGCGGGGCGGCCAGTGATGGGAATAACGCGGATGCCCGCGCAGCGCAGGTCTTCCAGCGCCTGATAGGCGGCGGCAGGCAGGCGGCCGTCGTTGGTGAGGGTGTCGTCAATGTCGGTTAGCACGTAGCGCACGGCGGCGCGTGCGTCGCGGGGGAAGTCGCAAATTGGGCGCATGGGCGGAATCCTCTCTGGCATGCGGATGAAGCGGGGATGGTTTGTATCAGCGCGTGGCGGATGCATAGCGTTTCCCGGTGATTGGGGCAAGGGCTGCGCCCGTGCGGCTGGCGGGCGGAGTGGCATTGGGCCGGGGCCGGTCTGGTCCGCGGGCCGACGGGAAGGGGATTCCGGTGTGGAAGGACGGTGGGCGAAGGCCGCGGGTATGTGAACGCAACCGTAGCTGGGAGGCGGGAGCAGGGAACGTGCGAACAGGTGGCGGGCGAATGCTGGCGGCGTGTGCGCGGGCGGCGGCGGGCGAAAAAAAGCGCGGCCCGCAGAGCAGGCCGCGCCAAATAGGCTGTCTATGCCGCCCAGCTACTTGCCAAGCTCCACACTGCGCGCAAAGGACTTGCCCACGGCCTGCACAATGGCGGCGCGGACGCCCTCGGCGTCGAGGTGGTTGGTGGCGGCGATGGTTGTCCCCGCGGGGGAGCAAACCATTTCGCGCAGGACGGAGACATGGTGGTCGCTTTCCTCGGCCAGCTTGGCTGAACCGGTGAAGAGCGCCTCGGTCATCTCCGTGGCCTGCTGGCGCGTCAGCCCAAGGGTGACGCCCGCCTCGATGACGGCTTCCATAAAGTAGAAGACGTAGGCGGGGCCGGACCCGGCAAGGGCTGTGAAGGCGTCAAACTGCTTTTCCGGCAGAATGTGCACCTGCCCAAGCGCGCCGAACATCTCCGGCACAAAGGCTTTATGCGCGTCCGTGAGCGCCGCGTCGTCCAGACAGACGGCAAACACGCCCGCGCCAACCATGGCCGGGGTGTTGGGCATAATGCGCACTACGGGAACGCTTCCGCCGGTAAAGGCGCGCAGCTGGTCCGTCCGGAGTCCTGCGGCGATGGAAAGCAGGCATGCGCCGCGCTGCGACAGGACCGGGGCAAGCTCGGTCAGGAGCGGCTCCATGTGCTGCGGCTTGACGGCAACAAGGACATAGTCCGAACGCTTCGCCACGTCCTCGGGGCTGGCGGCAATTTCAATGCCGCAGCGCTCCGACAGCGCGCGGGCGTTGTCTTCGGAAAGGTCGTACCCAACGATGGAGATATCCTTGCGCCCGGCAAGGCCGGACACAATGGCTCCCCCCATATTTCCAAGGCCGATGACGCCGATAACGGTGTGCATAGTCAAACTCTCTTTAGCCTACAATCTCAAGCTGGTTGAAGAAGTAGGCGATTTCGGTTGCTGCGGTTTCGGGGGCGTCGGAACCGTGCACGCTGTTGGCTTCGATATTTTTGGCGAAGCACTTGCGGATGGTGCCTTCCTCGGCCTGCTCGGGATTGGTGGCGCCCATCAGCTCGCGGTAGCGGGTGATGGCGTTTTCGCCCTCAAGCACGGACACGACACACGGGCCGGAGCACATGTAGTCGCACAGGCTGTCGAAGAAGGGGCGCTCGCTGTGCACGGCGTAGAAACCCTGCGCCTGCTCTTTGGTCATGTGGATCTTCTTGGTGGCAACGACCTTCAGACCGGATTCCTCTATCATCTTCAAGATGGAGCCGATGAGGTTACGCTCGACGGCGTCGGGTTTGATGATGGAGAAAGTGCGTTCCATGAGTACCTCCGAATGAGTGTTGGTTGAGTGGGACAGATCGTCCATGCGGGTGAGTGCGGCCCGCGAGAGTGTCTAGGTGAGGAGCATCCTGTCGGACGAGAACTCTTCTCCCTTGACTGCATAGAACTGGGCCAACAGGTCGTTCACGGACAGCGAGTGCTTCTTCTCGCCGCTAACGTCCATGATGATTTCGCCCTGATGGAGCATGATGAGCCTGTTGCCCAGCTTTATCGCCTGATTCATGTTGTGGGTGACCATGAGTGTGGTCAGCCCCAGCTCCGTCACAAGGTGCTCCGTGAGCAGCAAAACGGAGTTTGCGGTTTTGGGGTCCAGCGCGGCGGTGTGCTCGTCAAGGAGCAGGATGTCCGGGCGGACCATGGTCGCCATGAGCAGCGTCAGCGCCTGCCGCTGGCCGCCGGAGAGCAGACCAATGCGGTCGTCCAGCCTGTCCTCCAGGCCGAGGCCAATCTTGTGGACCTCGCGCCGGAAATAGGCGCGGTCGTCAGCGGTAACGCCCTGCCTCAGCGAGCGCGATGCCCCGCGGCGGCGCGCAAGGGCAAGGTTCTGCGCAATGGTCAGCGAGGCGCAGGTGCCAAGCAGCGGGTCCTGAAACACGCGGCCCATGTGCCGGGCGCGTTTGTACTCCGGCCACCGCGATATGTCATCATTTTTCAGGGTGATGGAGCCGCTGTCGGGCATGAAGGTTCCGGCCAGCGTGTTGAGCAGGGTGGACTTGCCCGCGCCGTTGGAGCCGATAACCGTGATGAAATCGCCCTCGTTGATGGTGAGGTCCACGTTTTTGAGCGCCAGCACCTCGTTGACGCTGCCTTTATGGAAGGAGAGTGTCACGTCGGATAATGTCAGCATCTGGCGAACCTTTTTTTCAGTTTGGGCATGGTCAGCGCCAGCACGACGAGAACGGCGGTGATGAGGTTCAGGTCGCTGGGCGTAAAGGAGAAGCTGCCCACCTTCAGCCCAAGGGCGAGGGCGATGGCAACGCGGTAGACCACAGAACCGGCAATGGCGGCAAACACGGCGCGCGGGATGCTGCGGCAGCCGAACACGGTTTCGCCAACGATGACGGAGGCCAGCCCTGCCACAATGGTGCCGACGCCCATGTTCACGTCCGCCGCGCCCTGATTCTGCGCGATAAGCGCGCCGGACAGCGCCACAAGGGCGTTGGACAGGCCAACGCCGTAGATGATGACTTTGTCCGTATCCACGCCCTGGCTGGTAATCATCTGAATATTGTCGCCCGTGGCGAGCATGGTCTGGCCCAGCTCGGTATACAGGAACCAGACAATGGCGATGCCGACCACAGCCGCAAATATGGCAAAGAGCACCGGCGAGGCATAATACCCCGGCAGGCCGAGGCCCATCATGGTGTCCAGCACCGTGTCCACGCCAAGCAGCGAGACGTTGGGGCCGTCCATGATGCGGATGTTGATGGAATACAGCGCCGTCATGGTCAGGATGGACGCCAGCAGGTGCAGGATTTTCAGTTTGGTGTTCAGCAGGCCGGTAATCATGCCGGCCACGAAGCCCGCGCCCATGGCAAGGACGAGGGAGAGGTATGGATTCATGCCGTGCGTGATGGCAACGGCGGAAACGGCGGCGCCAAGAGGCAGGCTGCCGTCAACGGTCAGGTCCGGAAAGTCCAGAATGCGGAACGTGAGGTACACGCCAAGGACCATAATACCGTAGACAAGCCCTTGTTCGAGGGCACCAAGCAATGCGAAGAGGCTCATGATGCGTTATCCGAAAAGGCATGTCCGGGAGCGCGGCGTACCGCGCCCCCGGTGGTTGGATTCTTCGGGAATCGAAAAGGGCTAGCGGATAATCTTGTCGGCCTTGGCCTTCAGGTCATCCGGCAGGGCCACGCCCTGTGCCTTGGCTGCGGGCAGGTTCAGGTGCAGGGTCAGCCCGTCCTGAAATTCCACAGGCGTGGTGGCGGGTTTGGCGCCGTCCACAAGGATGCGCCGCGCCATGTCGCCAGCCTGTTTGCCGTGCAGGTAGTAGTCGAAACCAAGGGCGGCGACTGCGCCGCGCGGCACGGAACCAACGTCCGCCGCGTACAGGGGCATCTGATACTGCTGGCACACCTTGACCATGGACTCCAGCGCGGAAACCACAGTGTTGTCCGTGGGCACGTAGACGGCGTCCGCGCGCCCGGCAAGGCTCTTGGTGGACTGGTACACGTCGCCGGTCTTGGAGGCCGTGGCTTCCTCAAGGGCGACGCCCTTGGCCTCGCAGGCCTCGCGCAGCAGGCGCACCAGCGTTTTGGAATTGGCCTCGCCGGAGTTGTACACCACGCCAAGGGTTTTCAGGTCCGGCTGAATTTCGAGCATCAGCCCAAGGTGCTTGTCCACGGGCGTTAAGTCGGACACGCCGGTGATGTTGGCGCCGGGCGTTTCAAGGTTGGGCACAAGGCCGGACCCCTGCGGGTCCGTCACGGCCGCGAAGATGAGCGGCACGTCGGCCATGTGCGGCGCTTTTTTGATGATTTGGGCGCAGGTCTGCGCGCTGGGTGTTGCGATGGCCAGCACGAGGTCCGGGCGCTCACCGGCGATGGTCTGGGCAATCTGATTTGCCGTGCCCATGTTCGCCTGTGCATTGTGCACGCTGTAGTCGACATCAACGCCCTGTTCCTTCAAGGCGTCCTGAAAGCCCGCCAGCACGGCGTCCAGAGCAGGATGCTCCACAAACTGGCTGACGGAAACGGAGAACGTCCGGGCAAAGGTTGGCGACGGCGGCAAAGCCGCAAGCAGCAGCGCGGTCAAGACGAGTGGTACGATTCGCTTCATGGGTTCCCTTCCTCTAGCGAATAGGTTGTAAGGCGGTCAGCGGCACCATGCGCGCGGTGCGGTTGGTGCGCTGTCCCCATTCCTGCAGCGCTTTGAGCGTTTCGGGGTAGGGATGGCCGATGGCTATGGCCTGCCCCCGCGACGCCGCAAGGCGCTGCGCCTTTTCCAATTGTCGCCGGATGGAGCGTACGTCCCGGATATTGTCCAGGAATATGTTGCGCTTGTACAGCGCCAGTCCGGCATTGCGTCCTTCCTGCATGGCCACGCTTCCCGGCGTGGTCAGGCTGTCGAGGAAGAACATCCCCTTATTGTGCAGTTCACCCATGACGGTGGCCATTCCGGTCGTGTCCTGCGTAAACTTCGAACCCATGTGATTATTGACGCCGATAGCCTCGGGCACTTGCCTGAGGTCATCGTGCAGTGTGGCCAGAATCTGCCGCTTGTCCATGGTGGTAAAGAGCGCGCCGGGACCGGGACGGACGCCGGGGTAGCCCTTTGGCTCCATGGGCAGGTGCAGCAGAATATCCAGCCCCGCCTCATGCGCGATGCGGGCCACCTGTGTGGCGCGGGCCATGTGCGGCAGAATGGAGAAGGTGACGGGATAGGGCAGCTGGGCCAACTTCTTCGCATAGTTGGCGCTTTGCCCCATGTCGTCGATGACGATGGCCAGCTTGCCTTCGGAGAGGTCCTCCGGGCTTTTGGCGGGCGTCATCGTAAAGGTCAGGGTATGCGTCGGGCGGCCCATGAGCATGACGGTGGCGTGTTGCGTGCCGGATTCGTCGTGCTCGCGGACCAGCTTGCTCACCGGCGCCCATTTGGCAAGGGCGCGCTCCAGTGTGGTGATGAAGCGTTGCGGCTTGCTGTCCAGTTCAATGGTCAGCGCCTGATAGTGGTAGGCCTCGCCGTGGAAGCGGCGCAGGCTGATTTCCGTAAATTCCAGATGCCCCGGACCGTAGCCCGTGAGGATAAGGCTCTCCATGAGCGCAAAGTCCACCTTGCGGACAAGGCGTTCCAGCGGCGCGCCGAGGCTTTCCTCGTAGCCGTGGTATTGGCCTTCGTCGTCCTCGGCAATGGCGGCGGGGTCTTGTGCGGGGCTGGCGCCTTGGGCTGCGCCCTGCGGCGGTGCGCCGCCCTCGGCGGGCGGTGGGGGAGCGGTTTGGGTGGTTGCGGCAACGGGTTGCCGCACTTCGGAATTGCCGCCGCTGTCCGCAAGAAAGAACAGCGTGATGCAGACGGCAACAAGCAGGACAATGGTGACGCCCACAAGGTAGGCGGGGCGCAGCGTCAGTCGAGTGGTCTCGTTCGTGGTCTCTTCGGTCATGCCCATATGGCAGCGCCGGACACGAGGGTCCGGCGCTGAGGTAGTGATGTCTTCTGGGGCGCGCGTACGCGCTATTTAATGGCCTTCAGGTCAGGCAGCTTTTTGACAAGCTGGAGTGCCAGACGCAGCTGGTTGTCGCGGGAGAGCATTTCGAGGGCTTCCTCGGTGGCTCCACCGGCGGCGGCACCTTCTGCGTGCGTGGCGTTTTCAATGTGGCCCTGCAGGTCCTTTTCCCGAATCATGTGCAGGCCGTTGTCGGCCTTTTCGCGCGGGGGCTCAAAGGGATAGATCAGGTCGGGGACAATGCCCTCGGCCTGAATGGAGCGACCGCTGGGGGTGTAGTACAGCGCCGTGGTCAGCTTGATGCCGGAGCCGTCGGACAGCGGGATAACGCTCTGCACCGTGGCTTTGCCAAAGGTGCGCTCGCCAATGAGCAGGGCGCGGTTGTGGTCCTGCAGTGCGCCGGCCACAATTTCCGAAGCGGAGGCGGAGCCGGCGTTGATGAGCACAACCATGGGCACGGTAATGTCCTTGGAGGACTTGCGTGCGTTGAAGTCCTTGCGGTTCTTGGGGTTGCGGCCCTGAATGTAGACCACGTTGCCATCGGACAGGAAGGTGTCCGCCACGGACACGGCCTGATCCAGCAGACCGCCGGGGTTGTTGCGCAGGTCCAGCACGATGCCTTCCAGCTTGTGCTTGGAGCTGTACTCATTGATGAGCTGGCGCATTTCCTGCGTGGTGTGCTCGTGGAAGCGGGTCAGGCGCAGGTAGAGGTAGCCGTCCTCCAGCACTTCGCCCTTGGCACCAATGATGGGGATGGTGTCGCGGTTAATGCTGATTTTTTCGGGGGCGGTGGCGTCCTTGTGCAGGATGGTGAGCACAATCTCGGAGCCTTTGGGGCCACGGATGCGGCGCACGGCTTCGATGAGCGTGATGTCCTGCGTGGTTTCACCGTCGATTTCAAGGATGGTGTCCCCGGCCTTGAGGCCGGCCTTGTACGCTGGGGTGTCCTCGATGGGGGAGATGACGGTCAGGCGGCCGTTGCGGAGCGAAATTTCAATGCCGATGCCGCTGAACTCGCCGGAGGTGCCGATGCGCATCTCCTTGAATTCATCTGCCGTCATGAACGTGGAGTGGGGGTCGAGGTCTTGCAGCATGCCCCTGATGGCTCCGTTGATGAGCTCATCGCGCGAGACGTCGCGCACGTATTGACGCTCGATCATGTCCATGGCCTGACTGAACCGCTTGAGCGGGCCGTAGAGGTCCTCGCCCACGGGCTTGGTGATGCCTGTGGACACAGACATGGAGAGGAGCAGGATTGCTGTGAAGAACCAGACGGTTAAACGCATGTAAGCCTCCGGCTAGAGTATGATGGAACGGCCCTGACCGGACCTGTGCCTGACATTGCGGCAGCAGACGGTCAGCATGACGCCGCCCGTCATCTGAGGGCTGTCAGCCACTCATCAGGATTAATTGCTTTTTGCCCAAAACGCAATTCAAAATAGAGTCCGGGCCCATCCGCAGCGGGGTAGGGACCGGTCCAGCCAATAGTCTGTCCCTCTTTTACCGTGTCGCCACGGATGACGTTGCTTTCCGACAGAAAGGCGTAGAGGGAATAATATTTGTCACCATGCGACAGGATGACCACCCGGCCATACCCGCGCAGGATGTCGCTGTGCACAACGCGCCCGGCAAACACGGCGTTGACCGACGCGCCGTCAACGGTATGAAAACTGATGCCCCGGCGTCCGGGCGCCATGGTCAGGCGCGAGCCGGAGCCTTGGCGCGGGGTGAACCGCTTGCCGGAAACCGGCATGTGCAGTGTGCCCTTGCGCCGCTTAATGCCCGTTTCGGACAGCGCCTTGAGACGGTAGTTCATGTCGTCGATGACGGACAGAATCTGCGACAGGGCTTGTTCCTCGCTGATGCGGCGGGTGCGGACCTTGCGCAGGCGCTGCACGAAGCTGAGGCGGCGCTGCACGAGGTCGTCCTTGTCGGCATTGATGGCGTCGATGCGCTCTTCCGCCTCGGCGCGCAGGGCGCGGTGCTGCGTCGCAAGCTTCTGCAATTTCTGGTCCTGTTCGTCCAGTTCACGCAGGGCGGCCTGCACACGGGAGTAAAGCGCGGCCCCCCATGCAAAGCGGCGGTCCGTGGCCGCCCATGCCGGGTCGGACGCAGAGCGGCCCTGCTTGGCGCGCACGCGCAAAGGCCACAGCGCATTCACTAAACGCGACAGCTGACGCCGGGTGCGGGCCTTTTCAGCCTCCACACCCTCCTGCCTGTGCAGCAGGTCCGCACGCTTGTCGTCCAGTGCGGCAAGGCTGTCTTCCCGCTTGGCAATGCGCTTTCGCAGGGTGGCAAGGTCGGCCTCAATCTTGGCAAGGTCCGCGTTAAGGCGGCGCTCCTTGGATGTCAGAGAATCGACTGTCCGGCGGCCCTGTTCGGCGCGCTTGGATTCCTGCCGGATGGATTGGCGCAGGGCGTCCGAGCGGCCCTCGGCCCGTGCGGACGCGGCGGCGCAGAGTGCGGCGACGGCCAGCCCAAGGGCGAGGACAAGCGCGAAGGCGGGACGGCTATGGCAGGAACGGGGCAAGAGGGCACTCCGTGCAGTGCTGCGTGTTTTTGAGGCAGTATGTGGCCGCAACGCGAACGAGCAGCGCGTGAAACTCATTGTACAAGGGGACGTCCGGGTCCAGAACGTCCATGAAAAAGTCGCGCATTTCGTCGTAGAGTACGTCTTCTGGAAGAAGTGCGTGACGTGTAAGTATGCGTCTGGTATAAGCATCTACTACAAAACTCGGCTTTTCGAGCGCGTAGAGCAGTATGCTGTCCGCCGTTTCGGGGCCGATGCCGCGTACGCCAAGTAGCGCCTCACGCGCGGGGCCGAGCGGCAGGGCGCGCAGCTGGGTGAGGGCCATGTCGCATTCTTCGCCGAGGAAGGCAACGAAATCCTTGAGACGATTGGCCTTCATGCGAAAATACCCGGACGGGCGAATGCATTCTGCCAATTCGTCGGGGTGGGCGCTGCGGATGCCTTCCGGCGACAGCATTCCGGCGGCCTTCAGGTTGCCGATGGCTTTTTCCACGTTCCGCCAGTTGGTGTTTTGCGTGAGTATGGCGCCCACCGCCACCTCAAAGGGCGTTGTGGCTGGCCACCAGTGGCTGGGGCCAAGGCCGGTGAGCATGGCGGCGTACATATCGCGAAGCAGGTCTTCTCTGGGCATATTTCGGGTGCGTCCTTGTGCGCGTCGTGTCCCGGCGCCGGTGCGGCGCAGTCGGGAATCCGGGAAGTCTAATGCGCGCGCGGCAATTGTGCAACCATCCAGCAAAACGGGTGAATCATGACATGTGCACGACACGGCGTTGACGGGCAGGTGACATCGGCTGGAGAGTGTTGGGGCGTTTGGGTGGCCTTTGTGGTGGCCTCTGCCGTGGCCGTACTGCTGCACATGGCGGAAGTTCCGGCGTGGCTGCGCGCGGACCTGCGCGTTGGCGGCGAGGCCATTGTGGGTACGCACGACGCCTACGCATGGATGGCCGGGGCCAAGGGCACCAGCCGTCTGGCCGGGCAACCGCTCAGCCTGTTGCTGGGGTGGATGCATGGGGCCACGGGCATTGCCCTTGGCGACATAGCCTTCTGGATGCCGCCGTTTGTGGCCGCCCTTGCCGCGCTTCCTGCCGCCTTTTTGGCCGCGCGGCTGGTGCATCCCGCCGCGGGACTTGCCGCCGGATTTCTGGCCGTGGCGTGTCCCGGTTTTTTCATCCGTACACGTGTCGGGTTCTGCGACACGGACATTCTGACCCTGTTTTTTCCCCTGATGGCAACGGCGTGGTTTTATGTCCTTTTGACGCCCTTTATGCGCGGCGCGTGGCGGTGTGGCGGGGCCGATGCGTCTGCGCCTACGGACGCTGACGCCGCAGACGCAGAGCGCGGGCTGTGGGAGCATCGGCGTACGGCGCCAGCCGGGGCGGTGGGCCTTGGCGCGCTGCTTTGGCTGTACACGTGGTTTTACGGCTCCGGCTTTGTGATTGCCCTTGGCCTGTGCGGCGTGTGTGGCGGTGTGGCCCTTGTGGCGGCGCGGCGGGGCCTGTGGGGGGATAGTCTCTTTGTCGTCGCCCTGACCTTGGCGTCGTGGCTGGCTGGTCCGGTTGGATGGATTGTGGGGGCGGCGCTGGCCGGCGCCGCACGGGCGCGCCCGGAGGCCGTGTGGCGCTGGCGCGTGAGCCTGACTGCGGTCCTTGGCGTAGCCGCCCTTGCCGCGCTTGTTCTGGTCCGGCAGGGAGATGTGGCGACCATAAGCATTATTCTGACCAAATATCTGGGCCTTGGGCCTGCTGATGAGGCTGTGCGTCAGGCGTGGGGCGATTTGAATTTGCCGTCAGTCATCTCCAGCGTGCGCGAGGCCACGCGCCCCGCCCCGGATGCTGTTTTACGCTTTATGAGCGGCAATTGGGTCATGAGCGCCGTGGGCATTGCGGGGTATCTGGCCCTTGCGTGGCGCCGTCCTGCCGCGCTGATGCTGTCGCCCATGCTGGCCCTTGGCGTGGTCGGCGGCTGGCTGGGGACGCGCTTTACCATGTATTCCGGCGTTATTGTCGGCCTTGGGCTGGCGTACATCGTGTCGTGGCTGGTGGTGCGGTACCGTGATTCGGCGCGCACGCACTGGGTGTTTCAGGCGGGGCTGTTGTGTGTGGTCAGCCTGCCCACGGTGATGAATGTGGACGCCTTTGACCCCGTGCCTGTGGTGACGCCGCAGTACGCGGCAACCCTCGACGACGTAGGGCGGCTGGCCGAGCCCGACGCTGTGCTGTGGCAGTGGTGGGACTTTGGCTACGCGGCGCAGTACTACGCGGAGCGCGACACGCTAGGCGACGGCGCGCGGCAGGACGGCAACGTGCTCTATACCCTTGGCAAGGTGCACAGCACGCCTTCGCCTCTCCAGGCGTGGCAGTTTATGCGCTACATGGCGGCGGAGCGTGAGCGGCAGGCGCAGGCGGCCGGGGACGACGCGCCGCAGTATCCGCAGGCATTGCGGCTTCCTGTCGCGCCATTTGACCCTGTGGCGGGCCTTGCGCAGATGGGCGCGGAAAAGGCGCAGGCGTTTGTGGAATCCCTCGCGCGGGAGCGCCGGGAGTGGCCCGTGACCGGGCGGCAGCAGTTTTTGACCGTGGGGTGGGAGAACCTGCGCATCGCCACATGGATAACGCGTTTCGGGCACTGGAAGCTTGACTCCGGCGCGGCGGGCGGCGGGTCGTCCAAGCGGCTTTTGCAGGGGACGAGCTTTGATTTGGAGAATGGGCGGGCGCACATTGACGGCATTGGCGTTGTGCCCCTTGCGACCATGGATTTCATCCGCCGGGACGGGAGCTTTCACCAGTACCAGTGGCACTCGGGTGGCAGGGTGCGCATTGTGGCCAACGAACTCAGCGGGGAGATTCTGGTCATGGATGGCGAGGCGCGCCGCTCACTCATGGCAAAGATGCTTCTTGATGACCCGGCGGCCTTTGAGCCGTATTTCACCTTGGTGGTGGACCGCGCGCCGTGGGCGCGGGCCTACCGCGTGAATACGGACATCGGCAGGTAGGGCATGCAAAAGGGCGGCAGGGCCAAAGCCCCGCCGCCCGGAAGTACGGATATGTTCGTCACGGCGTGGGCGCGGGCTGGCGCTCTGCGCGGCGCGGTGACGCACTGGGGGCACAGCCGTGCGTCAAGTTATGGCGCGGTGGCTGTGCCTTTTTGTGTGGCGGCGTCCCGCGTTTGCGGGGGTATCCGCCGATGCGCCGCTAGGCGTGCATCTTGCTCCAAATGAGCGCGGTCCACTCGTTTTTGGAGTGGCGCTCCGGCGCGGGCAGGCCAAGGCCGGTGTAGACCTCTGCCACGGCGTCTGCCTGTTCGTTCAGAATGCCGGAGAGTACGAGGCAGCCGCCGGATTTGGCTTTGGCGATAATCTGCTCGGCCATGGCCTTGAGCGGATTGGCGAGGATGTTCGCCACGACGAGGTCAAAGCGCTCGTCGCCGCCGGCCGCGTCCACGGAACCGGTGCCAAGGGCGAATTCATCGCCAACGCCGTTGATGGTGCGGTTTTCCAGCGCGTTTTCAATGGCGAGGGGATCAATGTCCAGACCAATGCCGGAAAGGCCCAGCTTGCAGCAGCCAATGCCGAGGATGCCGGAGCCGGTGCCAAGGTCGAAGAACCTGCCGCCTGCGGCAACCGCGCCGCCTTGCACCAGCGAGTCGATGGCTTCAAGGCACAGGGCCGTGGTGCCGTGGTGACCGGTGCCAAAGGCGGTTTTCGGCTCGATGATGATGGGCATGGAGCCTTCGGGGGCTTCGTCCTTCCGCCACGGGGGCAGAACGATAAACCGTCCGGCTTCCACCGGGGTAAAGAACTCGCGCCATGCGCTGGCCCAGTCCTGTTCCTCAATGCTGTCGCGGTGGATGGTGATGTCTGGCCACGTGGCGGAGAGGCCCTGAATAACGTCATGCGCGGCGGCGGATTCCTCAAAGTAGATGCGGAACAGCACTTCCTCGTGCTGGGTGGAGAGCTCCTCCTGCCAGCCGTGGGGGGCGTTTTCCGTCAGGTAGAAGGTGACGTCCTCCACGAGGGAGTCCGGAACCGTGCATTCGATTTGCAGAAGATTTTTCATGAATTCCTGTGGTGTTATACTCTGTTGTCCACAATACGGCCTGTGCCAGCCTCCGGCACGCGGCGCACGCGCTCGGTCGTGGGCGGCGCGTCTGGCGTTATACCCGGACGCTGCCGGGGCAACTGGCGCGGTGCAGGAACGCTCTGCGGCTGTTCTGGGGGCTGTGGGCCGCTTGCGGCTGGTGTGGTCATGGGCATGGGCGTCTTTGTCTTTCGCCGCGATGGACGCCGGGGCCGGGGCCCCGGCGTGAAAAGGCGGCGCTAGGCCTGCGCGAGCAGGCGGTCAAGCTCCTTGGCGTAACGCTCAAGGTCTGCCGGGTCGATAATAAGCGGCGGCAGCAGGCGCAGGATGGTGCCCTGCGTCAGGTTGCAGATAAATCCTGCATCCATGAGGCCCTGCCAGATGTCCTGCCCGGGGATGGCGAGTTCGATGCCGATAATGAGGCCAAGGCCGCGTACCTCGGCAATCTTGCCGGGGTGGCGCTCCTGCAGCGAGCGGAAGAGGTCAAGGGCGTAGGCGCCGGTCTGTGCGGCTTTTTCGCAGATGCCGTCGCGCTTCATAATATCCAGTACCGTGCAGGCCACTGCGCTGACAAGGGCGTTTCCGCCAAAAGTCGTTCCGTGGCTGCCGGGGGTGAAGGCCGCGGCAACGGTGTCCGTCGCCAGCAGCGCGCCCATGGGCAGGCCGTTGGCCAGCGGCTTGGCCGTGGTGAAGATGTCCGGCGTGATGCCGTAGTGCTGGTGCGCCCAGTACTTGCCGGTGCGCCCAAGGCCGGTTTGCACCTCATCCACTATGAGCAGGATGTCCTTTTCGCGGCACAGGGCCACAAGGGCGTCCACATACTCCTGCGACAGTGGCCGCACGCCGCGCTCACCCTGAATAAGCTCCACCATCACGGCGGCGGTCTTGTCGGTAATGGCTGCGCGCACGGCGTCAATGTCCATGAATGGCACCGTGATAAAGCCCTCGGGCAGCGGCTCGAAGCCGTCCTTGACCTTGGGCTGGCCGGTTGCGGTCAGCGTGGCGAGAGTTCGCCCGTGGAAAGAGCCGTCAAGTGTGATAACCTCGTAGGCGTCACGGTCTTTGACGGTGTGCATGTAGCGGCGGGCCATTTTGATGGCGGCCTCGTTAGCTTCCGCGCCGGAGTTGCAGAAGAAGGCTTTGTCCGCGCCGCAGGTGGCCAGCAGGCGCTCGGCCAACTCCACCTGCTCCGTCTGGTGGAAAAGATTGCTCACGTGCCCCAGCTTGGACCACTGGCTGGTGAGCGTGCCGAGCAGTTCTTCGTTAGCGTGGCCGAGGTTGCAGACGGCGATGCCCGCAAGCAGGTCCACGTATTCCTTGCCGGAGCTGTCAAAAAGGCGGGTGCCCGAGGCGCGCTCCACTGCCAGTGGGTAGCGTGCGTAGGTGTTGCAGATGGAAGCGGTGTCACGTTCTTTGAGCGCGCTGAGTGCATCGGACATGGTGGGTTTCTCCCTATGCCGCCGGGTGGCGGATTACATTTTCCCTGTGTGGCCGAATCCGCCAGCGCCGCGGGCGGTTTCGGAAAGTTCAGTCACCTTGGTCAGCCGCGCCTGATGCACGGGCTGAAACACGAGCTGGGCAATGCGCTGCCCTCGTCGGAGTCGTCGTGTCTGGTCCGAGGTGTTGAGCAGGGAAACGATAATCTCGCCTCTGTAGTCGGGGTCGATAACGCCCACGCCTTGGCTGACGGTCAGGCCTTCCTTGGTGCCCAGACCGCTGCGGGAGTAGACGAATCCGGCCACCAACGGGGATTTGATGTCGATGGCGATTCCGGTGGGAATGGCGCGCCGTTCTCCGGCCGGGATGGTCAGCGTCTCTTCGTCGATGCAGGCCCGCAGGTCAAACCCTGCGGAACCGGTGGTGGAGTAGGCAGGCGGATGCTCCTCCAGCACCGGGTGCAGCACCTTGAAGTCGACGTCGATGCTCCCGAAGCCCGGGGCGCTCTGGTCGCTGTACATGGTATGCTCCACAAAACGGGGCCGCCGGGTGGCGGCCGATTAAAGAGTATGACGCAAAGAGGTAGTCCAGCAGGGCGTGGAAGTCAAAGACCAGCCCCGGGGATGAGCCCCAGGGCAGAAGAGAGTGCTTGCCATTTTGCGGGTGCATTGGCAGGTTATAACCTGCCGGAGTAGTAGATACGCAAGAGTGTACGACAAGCGCCATGCAAGGAGTATGATATGCAACCTATCCAGGTTTTCAGCGTGGTTCCGAAACTTCCGGAGAAGTTGAGCCCGCTTTGGGAACTCGCCTACAATTTCCTGTTTGCCTGGAACGGGAACGTTGTGGACCTTTTTTCGCGCATAGATCCAGCTTTGTGGCGTAAGAGCGAAAGTAATCCTGTGCGCTTCATCAACAGCCTGCCGCAGGACACGCTGGAGGAGCTGGCCAAGGACGACCTGTTCCTGACCCGCATGAAGGAGACGGTGGACGAACTCAAGGGCTACGTCGGGGAAGTGGCGACCACATTCAGCTTTCCCGGTAGCTTGGGCAAGGAGCCCGTGGTGGCGTATTTCAGCTTTGAGTTTGGCATCAGTCCGTCCCTGCCCATCTATTCGGGCGGGCTGGGCATCCTTGCCGGTGACCACTTGAAGTCCGCCAGCGACCTGAACATTCCTCTTGTGGGCATTGGGCTGTGCTATCAGCAGGGCTACTTCCGCCAGCGCCTTGCCCCGGACGGCTGGCAGCACGAACACTACCCCGTGTATGATTTTGAGCAGATGCCCATATCCCTTGTGAAGGACGACAACGGGCGGCCCGTGCGCCTTACCCTTGACCTGCAGGACAGGCAGGTAACGGTGCAGCTGTGGAAGGCGGCTGTGGGGCGGGTGAATCTGTTCCTGATGGACACCAATATCCCCGAGAACCCCCCGGAGTTCCGCCAGTTGACCACACGCCTGTATGGTGGCGACTGGGAAATGCGTCTCCAGCAGGAGATGCTGCTTGGCATCGGCGGCATCAAGGCCTTGTCGGCCCTTGGGCTGGACCCCAAAATCATCCACATGAACGAAGGGCACTCCGCCTTTGCCGGGCTGGAGCGCATTCGGGTGTTCATGAAGGAATGCGGCATGAGCTACGAGGCGGCGGTGGAACTTGCGGCGTCCAGCTGCGTGTTTACCACGCATACGCCTGTCCCTGCGGGCAATGACAGGTTCCCGCCGGACCTGATGCAGCGCTATATGGAGCCGTACGCGCAAGAGCTTGGCCTTGCGTTTAAGGTCTTTATGGCCCTTGGGCGCGAGGACCCGCGCGACGATGCGGAATCCTTCTGCATGACGGTGCTGGCACTGCGTCTGTCGCGCTTCAATAACGGTGTGAGTGAACTGCACGGCCACGTGTCGCGCAATATGTGGAAGCGCGTGTGGCCGCAATTCCCCACCGAGGACGTGCCCATCGGGGCCATCACCAACGGGGTGCATCATCCTAGCTGGGTGGCTGATGACCTTGGGTTGCTGTTTGACCGCTATCTTGGCTCCAACTGGCGCGAGGACCCGGACTGCCAGCGTGTGTGGAAAAATGCCGACGCCATCCCCGACGCGGAACTTTGGCGCACGCATGAGCGGCTTCGTGAGCGCCTTGTGGACTTTGTCCGCCACCGCCTGCGGCAGGAGCTTCTGCAAAAGGGTGCGCGGCGCAGCGAGGTGGAAGCCGCCGAGGATGTGCTGGACCCGCAGGCCCTGACCATTGGCTTTGCGCGTCGATTTGCCACCTACAAGCGCGCGAATCTGCTCCTGCAGGACAGGGACCGTCTGCTTAAGCTGCTGCACAACAACCAGCGTGGGGTGCAGTTCATTTTTGCGGGCAAGGCGCACCCTGCCGACAACGAAGGCAAGAAAATCATCCAGCAGATTGTGCAGTTTTGCCGCGAGGGCGACTGCCGGCCCAAGATGGTCTTTCTGCAGGACTACGACATGGACATTGCCGAGCATATGCTCCAGGGCTGCGACGTGTGGCTGAACAATCCGCGCGTGCCCCTTGAGGCGTGCGGCACCAGTGGCATGAAGGCCATGGTCAACGGCGTCATCAACCTGAGCACCTTGGACGGGTGGTGGGCCGAGGCCTACCGCACGGATAACAGCGTGGGCTGGTCCATTGGCCGCGGGGAAACCTACGACGACCTGCGGCATCAGGATTTTGTGGAATCGCAGATTCTGTACACCCTGCTGGAGACGGAAGTGGTGCCAGACTTCTACGACCGCGGCCATGGCAATTTGCCCCGCGCGTGGGTAGAGCGGATGAAGCGCGCGCTGGTGGAGTTGGGTCCGGTGTTTACCTCGCACCGCATGGTGGAGGACTATGCAAACATTGCCTATCTGCCTGCGTACAGAAATTATCTGGAGCTGACGCAGAATGATTTCCAGGCCGCTAAGGAGCTTGCCGAGTGGCGGATGGATATGATGACCAAGTGGCATGGGCTGGATATCCGCAATGTGGCGGCCCAGCAGCAGGGCGAGGTGAATGTGGGCGTGCCCATCCCCGTGACAGCGGAAGTGCACCTCAATGGCATTGAGGCCAGCAACGTGTTGGTGGAAATCTACGCCGGGGCGCTTGATCAGGATGGCAACTTTAAGCAGCGCGCCGCTGTGGAGATGACGCCGGGCGAGTTTGTGGAGGAAGGCTGGTGCCGCTATACCGGCGAGTTTGCGCCGCAGTGGCCGGGCCGTTTTGGCTACACCGTACGTGTGCTGCCGCGCCACAAGAATCTGTTGGACCCGCACTCCCTTGGCCTGATCCGCTGGGCGGACCAAGGGTAGTCCGTTTTACCTTGAGATGACAGCGCCCCGGACCGTTTGGTCCGGGGCGCTTTTTTGCGTGTCTGTGTAGGCGGGAACTCACGCGCCCGTGTGAGAAGTGAATGCCGCAGAACCCGCGCCGTGTTGGGCCGTGGGCTGGAGAAGATATCTACGCGGCTTGGGCGTGCGTGGCGGGCCGGGCGGAAGCTGCGCCCTGAAACAGCGTGGTTGGGCGTCAGGGGGAGCGCTCTGAGAAAGAGCGGCCCGCGCAGTGGGCGGCCGGTCAGGAGGGGGCTTCGGCGTCGTTGGCGATGGCCTCGCTCAGGTGGTCCAGCCAGATGTTGGGGAAGTCGCCGTACTCGGCGGTGCCGCGCAGGACGCATTCCGTCTGAATGCCCGCGGCGCTGAGAATATTGACCCACGAGTCCGGGCCAGCGCCGCACATGTCCTTTTGGACGTGGCGGCCGGGGACGGCCAGCAGGGGGACAAGCCACGCCTTGGCAACGCCCTTTTCCGCCAACGCCTTGGTGACGTCCTCAATAACGAGGCGGCCGTCCATGGTGGCGACGTACACGTTGTCGTCGCGGCGGCGCAGTTCGTCATACAGGGCGTCGTACATGGAGTCGCCCGCATGCCATGTGCCGTGCCCCATGAGCACGACGGCTTCCCCGGCGCGGCGCTCCGGCGGCAGGGCGCGCATAACGGCGTCTGCCGCTGCGGCAACGTCGCCTTCGTTGGTGATGAGCGGACGGCCAAGGACAATGCGTTCAAAGCCGCGCTCGCCACCGCGAAAGCGCTGCACGTCCTCCACAAGGTCGTGGTACTCGTCGCCGGGGATGATGTGCAGGGACTGCACGGCCACATGCGTGAATTTTTCAAACCACATTTTCTCCAGCGCCTTGCGCACGGAGTCGGTCTTCATGCCCTTGTCGGCAAGCTTGCCGCGGACCACACCGGACGTGAAGGCCCAGCGGGCGGGCACGCCGGGAAAGCGACGCCGGACGGCGTCGTCAAAGCGCTTGAGCGACAGATGCGCGGCCTGTCTGCTTGAGCCGAAAGCGACGAGGAGGATACCTTTCTGCATAATGTCCGTTGATGGTGGTGGATGGGAATTGGCGCTACGGGGCAGCGCAAGTCCCATTCATAGCAGAGAAATGGACAATGGAGAAGCCCCGCGCGGGCGGTAGTCGGCGCGCGGGTGATGGCGGAATGTGCGGGCAAAGGGCGCAGAGCCCAGCGGCGGCTAGTCCCCGTGGGTATGGGGCATGGTGCCGTGCGTGTGGGCGTGGATATGCTGGTGGGTGTGGGTTTCGCCGTCAAAGGCGATGCGTCCGTCCTTCATGGCGTAGATGTCATGGGTGGTGCGGGCCAGAAAGTCCCAGTCGTGCGAGATGATGACCAGCGCCTTGTTGAGGTCCGCTAGGATGCGCACAAGGCGCTCGCGCGTGTCCACGTCCAGCGCGTTGGTGGGTTCATCAAGGAGCAGGGCCTCTGGCTCCATGGCAAGAACGGACGCCAGCGAGACCAGCTTTTTTTCACCGCCCGAGAGCTTGTGCGTCACGCGGTCCTCAAAGCCGTCAAGGCCAAGGGTGCGCAGGGTGCGCTGGGCGATATCGCGCGCTTCGTCAGTGGTTTTGCCCATGTTCAGCGGGCCGAAGGCCACATCCTCAATAACGGTGGGAAAGATGAGCTGGTCGTCCGCGTCCTGAAACAGCAGGCCCACGGCGCAGCGCAGTCGCTGCTGAATGTCCGGCGCGTTCACGGGCTGGCCCTTGAAAAAGACACGGCCCTGCGTTGGCTGGATGAGGCCCATTAGGATGTGCGCCATGGTGGTTTTGCCCGTGCCGTTGGGGCCGATGATGCCAAAGCGGTCACCGGGGCGCAGGCAGAAGTTGAGGCCGGAGAGAATCTCGGGCTGTGCGGGGTAGCCGAAGTGGATGTCCTTGAGTTCAAAAAGCGGCGCGGCAGTCATGGGATGAGCAGTTCTCCGGCGGCAAGGGCGCAGGTCAGGGCCAGCATGAGGGCGAGGAAGACGACATCCCGCGTGGTCATGGCTAGGCCGTTAAGGGAGTGGAACGCGCCGTTGAAGCCGCGGCAGACCATGGCCTGATACACGCGCTCCGAGCGGTCGAGGCTGCGGACAAGGACCATGCCGAGCAATGAGGCGTAGGCGCGGTAGGTGTGCATGTTGGTGCGTGGGGTAAAGCCCCGGACCTTCATGGCGGCGCTCAGGCGCTGGAATTCCTTGGCGATGATAAATATTTGCCTGTAGGTGAAAATGAGCAGCCAGCCGAGCTTTTGCGGCACATGCAGTGCGCGCAGGGCGTGGCCCAACGCAGGCACGGGCGTGGTGGCGATGAGCGCCGTCAGCACAAGGATGATGGCGTTGGATTTGATGGTGATGCGCGTGGTGAGGGCAATGGCCTCCTGCGTGGCTGTAAAGCCCAGCACCGAGAACACGGGGGTTCCCGGCATGGAGAAGGGCACCACAATCCACAGCAGTAGGATGAAGATGTTCACCGCCAGCAGGCGTTTTCCAACAGCCCGGAGTGGCAGACCACCGGAGAGCACGACCACCGCGCCAAGGCCAAGGGCCGCAAGGAGTACCGGAAGCTGCTGGCACACGGCAACCACGCAGGAAAAGGCCGTGGCCGCGCAGATTTTGGCGCGGGGATCCAGCGTGTGCAAAGGGGACGAGCCGTAGGCGAAACGTTCGTCCAGCATGGAGCGCTAGCTCCGCTTCCTGCTGGCGACCAGTGCGCCAACGCCAAACAGGCCAAAGATGTAGCCGATGCCGCCAAAGATATCCGCCATGGACGGACCGGATGTCTCCTGCGCGGCAAGGCGCTTGGCAATGGGCGCCAGCTTGCGGTCCACAGCGCGCTCAACGATGCGCTCCAGAGCGGCTTCACTCACGCTGAGGTGCGAGTTGTGCCCGCCGGAGGTGACCGGCGCGGGCTCGGCGTCCGTGATGGGCGTGGAGGGGGTGACCTCCTGCCAATCCTTGGCGCCAAGGTACTCGTCGGCAGCAATGACCCATTCTCCGGCGTGGCCGGTTCCGGCATTGAGTTTGAGGCGCAGGTCCATGCGCTGTTTGGCGGCCTGCGGCGGCACGGGGAAGGAGAAGAGCCCTGCGTCGTCCGTGGTGCCGGTGAGCAGGGTTTCGCCGGTTTTGGCGTTGGAGACCGTAACCGTGCTGCGGCGGGCCTTTTTGCCCCCGCTGAACGTGCTTTCGGTATGGATGATGCCGTCTTCCTCCCACGCGAAAATGGTCACCCTGTGCGCAAAGCTGGGGGCGGCCAGTGCCATGACAAAAAGACACGTGAGAAGCGGGGCCAAAAGCCGGGTGCGGAGAGATATGTGGCGCAAGGGATGCCTCCGGGACTAAGCGTGGGCGGAACTGGTGTCCCGCAAGAACGGCCTTTGTCGTAATATATTTTTTATAAATGTGCCACACCTTGCGCGCGAAAATCCCCCAAGGAGGGCACGCAGCCCCCGTCAGGCAAGGGTTTTAGGGAACAAATTGATGCTGCGGCATGAGAAAGAGGGGCTGCGGGTGGGCGCGATTGGCGTGAGGCTGCGCGGGAATCAGGGGCAAAAAAACGCGGCGCATGGAGAACCATGCGCCGCGTGGCATGCAGTCTGTGGCGTCAGGCAAGGCCGCGACGCCGCTGTCCGCTAGTCGTCCATGGAGGACAGGTCGGGATGGCGGGACAGGATTTTCATGAACTGCTCACTGCGGTAGTCCAGACGGCGGCGGACCAGCATGAACAGGCGGTTCATGAGGCGGTAGCCGAGGTCGTGGTTTTCGTCCATGAGGGCGCGCAGGCCGTCGCCGGGGAAGGCGATGACTTCCGTCGGTTCGGTGGCGCGGGCGCGCATGGTGTGGCTGTAGCTGGGCACCAGCGCGTACCAGCCGAACAGGTAGCCCGGCTTCAGGGACGCGAGGGAGATGGTGACATCTTCGCTGATGTCGCCTTCCAGCAAAGCCTTGCCGGAGCGCAGGATGTAGAAGTCATCTGCCGGTGCGTCGGACTCGTAGATGACCTCGTCGGCCTTGTAGTTCTCCAGCTTGGCCAGCGGCAGCATCTTTTCAAGGGCGTCGTCACCAAGGCCTTGCAGCATGGGGACGTTTTTCAGATCGCTCAGCGTAATCATATCTGTAACCTCGATGGTCGCGGTTATCGGATGTTATCGGTTCAGCATGAAGACGATAATCCCAAACAGGTACAGCAGGGATACCGCCACGGAGAGGCCGATGGGCGACACTCCAGCCTTGAACTGCTTGGCCAGCCGCTCGCGCTGCGCCCCGGAGAGCACAGGGTAGAGCACAAGCTGGGTCAGCTTCAGCGGAGCATTCACAAAGAAGCCGTTGACCAGACCGGTGAGGCCCTTGGCAATGACGTGGTCACACACGGCGTTCAGGCCGTTGAGGACGCTTGCCATCAGCTTGTAGAATGCCCGGCCGCCAAGGCGCCAGAAGATGTCCGTATCAATCGCGATGGTGTCCGTACGCTTCAGCAGCTTCAGGAACACGAAGAACGCGAGAGCGGACAGCATCAGCAGCTGGAACTGCTTGACCACGCCGCCGAAGGTGTACGGCTCATGCGCGGGCATGTCGAAGGGCAGTATGGCATACAGCGGATCCGGGTACACGCCAAGGAAGATGCACAGGAAGGCCATGATGCCCATGGCAACCAACATCGTCTTGTGCGGCGGCTCGCCCGGACGCAGTCCCCTGTCCTGGTTAAAGAACACAAAGTAGGGGAACTTGATCCCCGCGTGCAGGAATACGCCCGCGGAGGCAACCTCAAGCACCAGCCATGCCCACGTGAAGTGCTCGTGCACAGCCGCGTCGATGATCAGGGGCTTGGAGGTGTAGCCGCTGGTGAACGGCACGGACGAAATCGCCAGCGCGCCGATTGTGCCGAATATCATTGTCCATGGCATGGTCTTGTACAGACCGCCAAGCTCGGTGCATTTGCTCTTGCCGGTCATGTAGAGCACGCTGCCCGCGCTCATCCACAAGAGAGACTTGTAGATGATGTGACAGAAGGCGTGCGCCGCTGCGCCGTTCAGGGACATGGCTGTGCCGATGCCCACGCCGCAAATCATGAAGCCCACCTGGTTGATGATGGAGTAGGCAAGAATGCGGCGCATGTCGTTTTCGAGCAGGGCGTACATGATGCCGTACAGGGCCATGATGCAGCCGATGACAATGAGCACCTCATACCCGGCGTAGCCGCGGATAAGGGTGTAGACGGAGGTTTTGGTGGTGTACGCCGACAGGATGAGGCCGCCGGTGACGGTGGCTTCGGGGTAGGCGTCGGACAACCACGCGTGGAAGGGCGGAGCCGCAGCGTTTACAAGAATGCCGAACAAGATGAGGTACGAGGCCCAGCCGCGCACTGCAAAGTGTTCAAACGCCACGGAGCCTGTGCCCTGCACGTGCATCACAATACCCGCCAGCAGGACCAGCCCGCCAAACAGGTGCATCAGCACGTAGCGGAAACCAGCGCCGTAGGCCTTCTTCGTTCTGCGGGCCAGAATGAGGAAGGTGGACGTCACGGCCATCCACTCCCAGAAGAAGTAGAGCGTGACAAGGTCGCCGGCGAAGACCACGCCAAGCGCGCCGCCCATGTAGCCCAGCGCAGCCATGTGCTGCTGGTTGTCCTTCAAGTAGAAGGCATACAGGAAGGCCGCAAAGCCGTTCAGCGTGAAGACATAGCCGAAGATTTTGGACAGCTTGTCAACGCGCAGAAGCGTCAGGTCGTACCCGAAGAAGTGCACCCCCAGGTATTCTCCGTAGGGCAGCTGCGTGATCACCCAGAACGCCAGTGCCGGAAGAAGGCACACGTACAGGCTTTTCATCTTGCCCCGGAAGAATGGCACGAGAATCGCGCCGAGGATGAGTATCGAGAACGGGGGGATGTTAGCGATCATAAAAATCCTCCCTCACCTTGAGCACGTAGCCCATGAGTTTCGCGAGGACAATCAGCACCGCGCAGGACCCGAAGCCCAGTAGCGCAGAGAACCCGAAGAAGTTGTCCCAGCCAAAGTGGCCGTGAACATGGGCGATGGGTTCCAGAACCAGCGTCAGGGCGCAGGTGCCGTACAGGAGCTTCCACAGAAGCTTCCTGTTTTTGTCATGGTCGAACCAGTCGAATTCTTTCTTTTGGCTCATTATCGTCCCTCTCCTTAGGGGGTCACGCCCACGGCCAGCTTGGCCAGGTTCATGAACACGTCGGGGTAGAAGAAGAGCCCAATGGAGCACGCCGCTGTGATGACAAGGGGTGCCACGCACTGGATTGGCGCTTCCTTGACGCCCTCATTGAACATGCATTCATCAGCCGTGCAGAAGAACGCCTTGTAGACGATGGGCAGGAAGTAGGCCGCGTTCAGCAGCGAGCTGACCAGCAGCACCACCATGAACGGCCACTGTCCGGCTTCTATGGTGCCCTGCAGCAGGTACCACTTGGAGAAGAAGCCGCCAGTGGGCGGAATGCCGATGACGGACAGCGAGCCGATAAGGAACGCCGCCATGGTCACGGGCATGCGCTTGCCGATGCCCACCATCTCGCTGATGTTCTTCTTGCCCGCGCCAACGAAAATGGCGCCGGCGCACATGAAGAGCGTAATCTTGCCGAAGGCGTGCATGGCAATATGCACGCTGCCGCCAATGAGCGCTTTTGGGGCCAACAGGCCAAGGCCGAGGACGATGTAGGACAACTGGCCAATGGTCGAGAAGGCCAGCCGCCGCTTCAGTCCGTCCTGCGATAGCGCTATGAGCGAGGCTGTGATGATGGTCACACTTGCCGCCGTGCAGATAAACCACGACAGGTTCATCTGGGCCAGCAGGTCCACGCCAAACACACCGGTGATGACGCGCAGCACGGAGAACGCACCAACCTTAACAACCGCCACCGCGTGCAGCAGGGCCGAAACAGGCGTGGGCGCCACCATGGCTGCGGGCAGCCAGGAGTGGAACGGCATGATGCCGACCTTGGCGAAACCGAACAGGAACATCACCAGCAGGGTGGTGGCCATGGTCGGGGTGACGTGACCGGCAAGGAAGCCGCCGGGACCGAAGTCCAGCGTGCCCGCCTGGAAGTAGGCGACCAGCATGGCCGGAAGCGCCAGACCGATGGACGTGCCCATGATGTAGAGCAGGTACTTGCGGCCGGAGGCGCGGGCTTCGGGGTCCTGATGGTGCGTGACCAAGGGGTACGTGCTCAGGGAGAGAATCTCGTAGAACATGTACATGGTCAGCAGGTTGGCGGAGAAGGCCACACCAATGGTGGAGGACAGCGCCAGCGCAAAGAACGCGAAGTACCGCGTCTGGCTGTGCTCGTGCTCCGCACGCATGTAGCCGATGGAGTAGATGGAGGTCAGAATCCACAAGGACGAGGAGACCAGCGCGAACATCAGGCCAAAGGCGTCAACCTTAAAGGCCAGCGGTACGCCGGGCAGCACCTCGAACATGGTGTATGTAAACTGAACGCCGTCCAGCACGGCCGGCACCATGGATGCCACGATGGCCAGCTTGATGGCTCCCGCAATAAACGTCCATGCCTCACGCGCGTTGGGCGATTTGCCGCACGACGCGATGATGGGCATGACCGCCAGGGAGACCAGAACGGCGATGAGCGGTCTGACAGAGACTATAGTTTCATAGTGCATACGAGTCCCCTAGGCGATGTTGGCCGGAATGGCGAAGTCGATGACGCGGGTGACGATGTCGCCGGAGTACAGGCCCAGCACGATGAGGCCCACTGCCACCAGAAGCAGCGGAACCACCATGCTCCACGGCGCGTCCTTGATGGGCTGCGGCGCAGGGCCGTGGCCGTGTTCATGACCGTGACCTTCGGCGAACGGCTCAAAGTAGGCGATCTCGAATATTCTGAAGAACATGACAACGTTCATCAGGCTCGACAGAATGAGTGCGGCCACAAAGCCGTAGTGATTGGCCTCAAGGCCGCCGAGGATGAGATACCACTTGGAGAAGAAGCCGCAGGTCGGCGGCACGCCAATCATGGCCAGCGCGGCGATGACAAAGGCCGTCATGGTGAACGGCTGCGTGCGGAACAGCCCCTTCAGATTGTCGAAGTGGGTGTTCTCGTGGCGGTAGGCAATGCAGCCAACGCACAGGAACACGCACAGCGTCATCACGGCGTCGTTGACGATGTGCAGGATGGAGCCGGACATGCCGATGCGGTTGCCGAGCCATGCGCCACCGACCATGTAGCCAACCTCGGAAATGAGGATGAAGGTCAGCATGCGCTTGAGGTCGCGGCTGGACAAGGCAAAGAAGGCACCTGCCATCATGGCGATGACCGCCAGCCAGACGATAGCGCGGCTCACCTCGGGCGAGGAGAACACGAACTCGGGCTGGAACACGGTCAGCATCATGCGGATCATCACGTAGACCATGACTTTGGTGGTCATGGGGGCGATGAGGCTGGATGCCGGGTTGCCTGCGTCACCGTAGGCGCCGGGCAGCCATGCGTGCATGGGGAAGAACGCCATCTTGGCGAACACACCGGCCAGCACCAAGCCAAAGGCGGCGATGATGGCGGGGTTGCCATAGAGGTTCGGCAGAATGGTGGCGAGGTCCTGCATGTTGAGGGAGCCGGTCATGATGTACATGTAGCCGACGCCCAGCAGGTAGAACGACGCACCCACAGTACCCATGAACAGGTAGCGCAGGGTGGACAGCGGCGCACGGGCATTGCCCATGGCAAGCAGAGCGTAGCCGGACAGCGCGGCGATCTCGAGCAGGACGTAGAGGTTGAACGCGTCACCAGTAACGACGATGCCGAGGTGACCGGCCACGGACAGGAGGTACAGCGTGTAGAACACGGGGACCTTGCCTTCGTAGCGGCGCTCGATGTCGGCGCGGGTGGCAATAAGGTTGACGAATCCCAGACCGGCGACGAGCAGCAGGACCAAAGCGTTCAGGTGGTCCACATAGTACTCGATGCCGACGGGCGGCGGCCAGCCGCCAAGGCGGTAGCTGAATGGGCCGTCTGCCATCACCTGAGCAAGCAGGCCGATGGCGGAAAGGACGGACACGCCCAGCGCGGCGACGGCCACGGGGAAGTGGATCCGCCGGCCGAACCATCCGCCGATGGCGACGGCAAAGGCCGACAACAACGGTGCGATGAGTATAAGCGCAGGATATTGGTTCATTATTCGCTGAGGTGTTTTAAGATTTCGTCTTCTTCCAGCGTCTTGTGCTCTTTATAAATATTGAGCAGAAGCGCCAGTGCCACACCGAGGGTCGCCACGGAGACGACGATGGCGGTCAGCATCAGCACGTGAGGCAGCGGGTTGATGTAGTCCGCGGCGTTCACGGCGTGGTTCGTCGCGCCGTGTGCGTGCTGAAGGATCGGAATCGTCGCGCCCTTTTTCGAGCCGATGGAGACGTAGAACAGGATGATGGAGGTCTGGAAGATGTTCATGCCGATCACCTTCTTGACCAAGTTGTTCTTTCCAATCATCGCCCATACGCCGATCATCATCAGCACGGTGTACGCCCAGTAGTTGTACTTGGCCGTTATCACGGTTTCGAGCAGTTCATGCATACTAGAGGCCCTCGTCGTATCTGCCGACAGAGGCGACATTGTTGTAGATGATGACCATCGTGGACATGACGGTGAGGCCCACGCCGATCTCAATAACAAGGATGCCGAACGAGCGGGCGGCCACCGGGTCCATGCCCAGAAGGCCCGCCAGGGCGGAGTAGTCGAGGAAGTTGCCGCCGTAGATCATGGCTAGCGCGCCGTAACCGGCGTAGATGACCACACCCGCTGCGGACATAAGCCCCAGCGCCTTGTTGGAGACGCGGTTGATCAGCGTGCGCATGTTGTGCGACAGGCCCAGCAGCAGGAAGGCTGCCGCAAGGATGACGCCGCCCTGAAAGCCGCCGCCCGGGCTGTGGTGGCCGTGGGCGATGACGTACAGGCCGAAGATTTGGATGAAGGGGACCATCAGCTTGGCCACGCGCGAGACGATGAAATCGTACGGTATCCACGTGGGATCGATTTCTTCAAACGCGCCGCCCTCGCGTGGGGTCTTTGCGCCATTGCGGAAGCGCAGCACCACGCCGGTTTCGGTGTGGCGGAACTGACGGACCGTTGGTTGGTCACGCTTGTAGGCACCAAGCATGAAAAAGACGGCCATACCAGCACAAAACACCACCGTGGTTTCAAACATGGTGTCGAATCCACGATAGTCGCCCAAAACGGCGGAGACGATGTTCGGGACACTCGTCTCTTCCATGGTTTTGGTGATGTAGTGGTTCGAAAGGTGCGTGCTGGCGGGGGAGTTCGGGTCGCCCCAAGCCGGGAAGCTGCCGGTGATGTAAATCAGCAGCAGGCCGGTGATGACGACGGTTGCCAGACTCAGATGCTTCATCATCAGTCCTTGGACCTCCTTGAAGTTCTGAAGACGGCACCGATGAACAGCACCGTGCTCACGCCAGCGCCGACGGCGGCCTCGGTAAAGGCCACGTCAACAGCGCCCATGGACGTCCACAGGACGCACATCATGAAGCTGAACGCGCCGAAGACGAGCGCCGCGCCCAAAAGGTCTTTGACCTGCAGGGCGCCGATGGCACAGAACATGACCAGAACCAGAATTGCTTCGTCTATCTGCCAGATCATGCGACTATCTCCTTTCCTGTCCTTTTTTCCACGGCTTCAGACCAGCGCGGAAGCCCGCATCCACAAGGGCGTGGGTCGCGGTAGGGCTGGCAATGAAGACGAAGACCAGAATGAACATGATCTTGAGGCTGGTCAGCAGGGTTGCCACCTCGAAGTGATGCAGGTTGTACAGCGCCAGACCGAGGAGCATCAGCGCCGAACCCAGAGTGTCCATCTTGCCCGCCGGGTGCAGGCGGGAATAGAAGTCCGGGAAACGGACGATGCCAAGGGCGGCCCCGGCGAAGACGACGATGCCCAAAAGCAGCAGCGTCATGACGATGATGTCGAGTATCATGTCTTTTTTTCTCCTTTGTGCAGGGTAAAAGCTGCCCTAGGACTCGTCGTGGAGTCCCTTGCGTTTCTGGAAGTAGCGGCTGGCCGCGATAACGGCGATGAAGTTCAGCATGCCGTACGCCAGCGCAATGTCCACGAACATGTCCACACGATCGAAACTGAAGCCCAAAAGGACAAGCAGCACCACCGTCTTGGACCCGATGGCGTTGACGCCCAGCATCCTATCCATAACCGTAGGACCAACCACCGTGCGGTACAGGGTGACGATCATAACGGCGATAAGGCACAGGGCGGCAAACAGAAAGTACGAATCCATAGGTTACTCTCCGAAAGTCTTTGCTACTTTTTCCTCCATCTCGCCAGGCACACCGGATGCGGACTTCTCGTCAATGGCATGGACGGTGTAGCGGCCGTCCACGTCCACATACACCGTAATGGTACCGGGTGTGAGCGTGATGGAGTTGGCAAAGGCGAGCCGTGCCATGGTTTTCTGCAGGCGGCTGTCGAACTTGATGACCTTGGGGTCAATCTTGTCCAGCATCCTGGGGTGGAAGACGAGATACATCAGCCAGAAGTTGGCTTTGATGATCTCCAGCAGAAGCCACGGGATGTAGAGCGGGAAACGAAGCCAGGTTGCCGTGGGGCCGTTGACGCCGTCTTTGGGCGGAAACAGCAGGTCACTGGAGAACCAGGCGACGATGGCACAGGAGATGACTCCCAGCGTCAGGTGGAAAGCGTCGAACTTTCCCGAGAGAATGACCCATGCAATCGCCATGATGACGAATGTGGATACCATGGGCCCGACACGTCGCTTACGCGGCTTGGCGGACGCACCTATCTTGTCGGCAGGCCCATGCCGCCGTCCAAGATGGTCATTAGAAATGGCCATGAGCGAATCCTTGGTTATAACTGTACGGAATTATTTGGTTAAGATTCCTCTCCTTTCTCTTTTTGGGGGCACCTCCTCCCAAAAAGCAAAGAAATCTGTACCCTATTTGTGCTCATTCGTGAATAGCTTGCCGTCCGAAAAATCCAGAATTGGTGCGGTATTCCTATGATATAGGATATGATCGCACCACCCGAGTGAGCACTCGGTTTGACGCAATTCGTGACGTTTAGAACAAGCCTGTGTGCGCAGGCTCTGCTCCGTGCATATTTTGCCTTCCCTTGCGCTGGCTATATGGGGGTACAGCCCTGTGTTGTACACTATAAACGGCTCATATTCTACGATGTTTTGCTGCAGTATTCGCCGCAGTGTTGCATATCATGTGTTTTGTGTCGTCTCGCGGACGCTTTGGGCGATTTTTACCGGCCCTGTCCTTGGAGCTTGCTGCGGGCTCAAATTGGGCGCTGATGTGAAACCGCGCGTTGAAGCATAGCATAACTGGAGCGGGAAATGCCACGGGGCAGGGCAAAAAGAACGGCCACGCGGTTTCCCACGTGGCCGTTGTTGTGCTGAGGCAGGTTCCAGCTAGGGTGCTGAGAACTCGTCAATGGTTTCCAGTTCCGTGGGTTTAATCTCCAGCTTGGGATAGAGTCCGGCAAGGTCGCCGGAGGGGTAGGGCTGGAGGATATTAAAGGCCATTTCCTGATTCTTCTGGGCGTGTCCGGCGTTGTTGGCTTCGTCGAAGAATGCGCCGTTCTCTTCCAGAATGTGGCGGATGCGGCCACGGAAGGCGTCCGCAAAGACCTTGCCGCTGCCGCTAAAGCGCATTGCGCCCATCTCCATGCCGTCGGTGATCTTTTCCAGATCGACAAGGGCGATGGAGTGCTGCTTGAGGTCGTCGGCATTGCGGATGTAGCCCCAAACCAGCGTGTCGGATGGGATTTCCAGCGGTTCCTCGGCGTCGATGATGGTGTGGGGCATGATGATGGTGTTCGAGCCCACCTGAAGCGGCGTCTCGGGTGTGCCGTGCAGGAAGGCGTTGAAGCCCACAAACACGTGCTTGCCAAGGTGGGCGTGGACCACCTTGCCGCCGTGGGCGGTGACGTCTTCGCCCTCCAGGCTGGAGTGGACGATGTAGCAGTTTTCCTGCGCGTTGGAGCCATGGCCGAGCCATGCTTCCTCAAGGTAGGCGCGCTGGGCTACGAGGACGTTTTTGTCGATGCGGGTTTGGCCCTTGACCACCGCGTACGGCGACAGGGATGCGCCCGGAGGCACCGGAACGGGGTGCTCCTGTATGGAGCTGTAGATGGGCATGAAGTCGGCTTTGCGTTCCTCAACGTAGTCCATGAGGATGCCCGAGGGGGCCTTGCCGGTTTCGTAAGCGACATAACGGCGAAGCACTTCTTCGTCGAACTGGTAGTTGAATTCAAAGTCCTTGGTGCGAATCCAAACCTGGCCGGGCTTGACGAAGGTGTTCACCAACTCGCCGACTTGCGTATAGGAGTAGGTGCCGAACACACAGTTGTGGGCGCTGGTCAGGTCCACGGTGGCGAAGGGGCCGAGGAAACAGCCCTCGACGGGCGCGCCGTGGATGTTGGACCAGTGCAGGGCAACGGTGTTTCGGATGCCAAATTTTTCAAGGTTTTCAGGGTCGTGGGAATGGTTGTGAACGAGGGTTTTGATGAGGTAGCTGTCGCGGATGTAGATGATTTCGTCTTGGAACAGGCGGATCTTCATGTCCCCGAACGGGACCACATCGCCACGGCGCTTGAGCTCGTCGCCGCGGATGTCACTCTTGTAGATGATGGAGCGGTTTACCTCGCACTTGCCGAGGAGATAGGTGCCGGACAGGCAGGATTTATTGAACTTGAAATACAGCGGATGATGCTGGGTTAGGCCATAGAAGGCGTAAAATCCGGCGAGTCTTTGCCTGTCGACAAGGTGTCTGATATGCGGGCCGACGTCCGTAAATTCGCGAAGGTTGACGTTGACCCGGTTGATGATGTTGTTCAACAGGTTTTGAAGCTGAGGCATTGTGATTTTCTCCATCAGAATCATGTTTTGGGCAGGGCGACTGCGGCGGAGAAATCCGCCGCTGCCGCCCTGCATAGCGTACTGTGTATGTCCTCTTATCCTCCTACGGGGATGGTAATGGGCATGCCCATGACAGGCCACAGGAACATCACCGCAAGGCCGGTTACAACCATCAGCAGGATACTGGCGGGAATTCCGTAGAGGAAGAACTCACCGCTGGTGAACTGCTTGGAGTTGTATGCAATGGCGTTTGGCGCCGCGCCCACAAGGAGCAGGAACGGCATGCCCGCCACGACCAGGGAGGAGAACAGGATGACTTCGCCGGCAACGCCCAGATAGGGGGCGATAACCAGCGCAACAGGCAAGGAAATGGCAATGGCCGCAACGTTCATGATGAAGTTGGTCATCATCATGACGAAGAAGGCAATGCCCATGACAAACACGAACCAGTGTGCCTGCTCAAACAGGGTCAGCCAGTTGACGGCCAGCCACTTGGCGGCACCTGTCTCCCACAAACAGAAACCAATGCTCATCGCGCCGGAGAACAGCAGGATGATGTTCCACGGGACTTCTTCGAGATTCTTAAGGTCAAGAATCTTGAAGACGTAGAACAGCACGGTGGAGGACAGGATAATGGCGGTCTTGTCGATAGGCTGCAGAGCCGGGATGAACGAGCGCAGGCTCATGGTAAGGATGGCGCCACCCACAATGACGGCCGCCATAATCTCATCACGGGTGATGGGACCGAGCTGAGCGTTCAGCTCGGCGGCTTTTTCGCGGATGCCGGGGATGGTTTTGCGTTCCGGCGGCAGGAGCAGCATAAAGAAGCCCCACAGCAGGAAGGTCATGGTCCAGCCGATGGGCGCCATGTAATAGGTCAGGGTAAAGAAGCTGACGTCCTGATTCATGATGTCCTTGAAGAAGCCAAGGGCCACCGCGCCGCGCGCTGCACCAAGCAGAGTGACGATGGAACCGGCACCAGCCACGTAGGCCATACCCATGAAGAGCGCCTTGCCGAATTTGGTCGGCTTGGTCTCGTCGGTGTAGAGGCTGTAAATGGCAACCAGAAGCGGATAGAGCGTTGCGGCCACAGCGGTGTGGGCCATGATGTGCGTCAGTGCAGCGCAAACCACGAACGTGCCCAAAAGAATCATGGACGTGCGTTCACCGACGATGCCCAGCATCTTGTAGGCCAGGCGTTTGGTGAGGCCTGTCTTGGTGAAGACAGCGCCAATAATAAGGGATGCGAAGATGAACATCACGGACGGGTCCATGAAGTCCTTAAACGCGGCCTTAGCCGGGCGGATGAGGAACAGCGCCTGAAGAATGCCAATCAGCAGCGAAGTGATGCCGATGGGAACAACTTCAAACACCCACCAGGTGCCGGCAAGCAGAAATACTGCCAGCGCGCCCTTGCCCTCACGCGTGAGGACGAAGTGTTTGCCAGCCGGGTCGATGGCGTCGGCCCACTGGGGGGACCAGTACACCACGACAAAAAGGAGAATACCCGTAAGCATGGCGAAGAATCGCCTCTTATCGAACATCACCTCTTGAACGGCGGCTTTTGCTTTATCAACCATCAAGATCCTCCATCAGACAACAAGCGTTTCGAAGGGAATTGGTGGGCAAGCAAACAGTCGTCGTTTGCCCGTCCAACTGCGTCACTCATCTCAAGCCGTGTCGATGCGTCGCGAAGGGCACTCTTCGTCGGCGCACAGTGCGCTGTCGTCGCGTGTTGGGGCGGAGTTGTCGTGCGTGAGGATGCGGCAAGCACGTTCGGACGGTAGGACCAAGCGGTCCACGAACGGGCTCCAAAGGCGGCAGGTCGCGGTTTGGCGGTATGCTCCCTGTCGGATTTGTTCCAATACGCCCGGGCCGATAAGCGGTTTCGGCAAGGGCGTCCCCCCGGCATTGGCGGTGTCGGCCTTGTGTGGCCGACGCTGACAATCCGTCTCAACTGGTGACGGCGGATTTCCGTTGTACAGAGGGCACTTCCGTACAGGGAAAAAAGCGCACGCCTTGAGAAAAAAAGAACAATTGGCGGTGAAATCCTTTTGTCAGCTAATGCCGAAAAAATCAATTATATTGTACGTCTTTTTTTCAGGGACTGCATGCGGCGGCAGTGTCGCCGCGCTGTCACTTGAGTTGTGAAAAAAAGAGCAGGCGCTTTGGCGCCTCGCCTGTTGAGAAACGTTTATCAAAACTAACGGGTTGCTCGTCAAGGGTATTTTTTGGCATATGAACGGATTTCATGAAAAATGGCGGTGTGGGCGGGTTATTTTCAATTAGGGCAAAAACGTGTAATGAGCGGACCGAACTTTTGGCCCGGGCCACCGGGTGACCCCTTCTTACAAAAGAGGAGACGGATGAAAAAAATACCGCAGTGCCGCACCCCGGAGCGCAAGGCAAAGATGCGCTACGTTCTTGAGCATAGGCAGAAGGACCTGTCGCTCATCATGGCCAATATCTGGGATCCGCATAATGTTTCCGCCATCCTGCGCAGTTGCGACGCCTTTGGCGTTCCTCGCGTTCATCTGTATTATACTGACACCGCATTCCCCAACATCGGGCGCAAGTCGTCCGGTTCTGCACGAAAGTGGGTGGAGTGCGTTCGCCATAGCAGCGCGGAAAGCCTTGTTGGCGGTCTGCGCGCAGACGGGTACCAAATCCTGTCCACGGGCTTTTCCGAAACGGCGCGCCCGTTGATGGACTATGACCTCACGCAGCCCACGGTCTTTATGCTGGGCAACGAGCACCGGGGCGTGGACCCGGAGCTGGACGCGTTGGTTCCCGATCAGATTTACATCCCCATGCAGGGTATGGTGCAGAGTCTGAACGTTTCCGTGGCCGCCGCCGTCATTATGTACGAAGCCTACAGGCAGCGCATGGCCAAGGGGATGTACGACCAGCCCACATACGACCCTGAAACACTTGAAGAAATGGTAGAAGACTGGTGCACGAAATAGAAACCGCCATGCAGCGTGCATGCGCCGTGGTTACGGGCGGGGGCGTCCTCGTCTACCCCACGGAAACCCTGTACGCCATTGGGTGTAGCGGGCTGGACGAAGCCGCCGCAGCCCGTGTGTACGCCCTGAAGAATCGCGACCACTCCAAGCCGCTTCCGCTTATTATTGCGGAGACGGAACAGCTGTCGCTTATTACCAATTGGATGCCGGACGACCTGTTCGAACTGGGCCAGCGTTTCTGGCCGGGTCCGCTCTCCGTTCTGGTGCCCACGCTGCCCGGTCTGCCCCCGCAGATTCAGGACCGGCGCGGGTTGACCTCCGTGCGTGTGACGCCGCATCCCGTCGCCGCCGAACTTGCGCGCCGCACCGGCGTGCCGCTGGTTGCCACCAGTGCCAATATCAGCGGCAAAAGCGCCGTCGCGCGCCCCTCGGCCCTTGATCCGGCCCTGACCGCTGGTGTGGACGATGTGCTGGACGTGGAGCCATGGCCCCGCGGCGGCGACCCGTCCACCGTGGTGGGCATCGAACGCCCCGGCGAGCTGACCATCTACCGCGAGGGAGCCATCTCCCGCGCCGAGCTGGAAGCGGCAGGCTTTGCCGTGTGCCAGCCCGCCGCCTAGCGCAGGACACGCGCCCCGGCGCGCCGTGCCGCAGCGACAAAGCCCACGCATGCAGCGTGGGCTTTTTTTTGAGTTTTTTGCGGTCTGCCAATGTTTTTAAGGGGAGGCCAAGCCTTTTTCCGGTGCCTTTTCCGGGGGTGGTCAAAAATTTTTGACTCCTTTTGGGGCGATTGCTGGAGAATCCTCCAGAGGTTTAAAAAATTTGACCCCAAAATGGCAGTTCGAGGCTGCTGGTGGTTTGATGTGAAATCTATAATTGCCCGTTATTACTGGATTTATTTGAAAAAGCACTGACAATTTCAAAGTTGGCCCGCGACTTGCTCTATTCAAAATACCTTCTTTGTTTTGCAGAAGCCGGCTTTTGGGGTTGCGCCCCCAGAAGCCGGTTTTTGTTTTGTATGCCCTGCCGCGGTCTGCGCGGGTGCTTAGGACGGTTCCCGTCCGCATTTTTCCTTCCTCCATTTCATTGCTCAGGCGGCTGCGCGCCCTGATACAGGGCGGGCTGCGCCGTGCTTGGCCGGGCCCGGGAAAGACGTTTTCCGGTATCCTTCAGGGTATTCCAGATGGGAATAGCTCGGGCTGAGCATACGCACGCCGGGGTCTGAGCCCTTGTGCGAGCCGGGCAAGCACGGGCAGGGGGGTGCGGAAAATCCGCTGTATGTCACCATTTGGGACCGTTCAAAAAATTTGACCATGCGCGAAGCTACGCAAATGGCGCAAACTTTTCTTGTCCTTGGGTGGGGCATGACGTACCCAAATGTCACGGGGATGTCTCATGCGCGTCATGATGAACCACAGGAAAATTCACGACCCTCTGGACGCAAGGGGAAGAAGATGACAGTGTTGGAAGGCATTGCCTGATGATGAAAGAGACACAGTGTCCGCATTGCGGAAAACGTTTTGAGCAGTACTGCAATCCCGTCCCAACAGTGGACGTGGTGGTGTATGCCCCGCAGAGGGGGATTGTCCTTGTGGAGCGCCGCAATCCGCCTCTTGGGTGGGCGCTTCCCGGGGGATTTGTTGACTGCGGCGAAACCGTGGAGCAGGCGGCAGTACGCGAGTTGGCTGAAGAAACGGGCCTTGCCGTGCAGCTTGCCGGGATGCTTGGGGTCTATTCCGACCCCGCACGCGACCCACGCATGCACACCCTCAGCGTCACCTTTGTCGGGACAACGACGGACCCGGATGCCTTGCAGGCGGGGGACGACGCAGGGGACGCCCGGTTTTTTCCTTTGGACGCGCTTCCGGAATTAGCCTTTGACCATGCGAAGATTGTCAGTGACTTCGCGCAATGGCTTCGGGAGCATACGTTGACATAAGGGCTGCGAAGACCACCCCGGCCAGGCGGGGCATGGTGCGTTGATGGCTGATAGGCCGTTGATTCTCCACATAACTTCCGAGATGTACCCCTTCTCCAAAACAGGAGGGCTGGCGGACGTGCTGGGCGCGCTTCCTCCGGCGCTGGCGGAGACGGGTGTGGACGTTGCTGTTGTCACGCCATTTTATGGCCGTCTTTCCACGGCCGGCTATCCTGTCCGGCTTTTGCATTCTGATGTTCCCGTGGGCTACCCGTGGCCGCCGACCACGGCCGAGGTCTTCCACTCGGACTATCAGGGCGTTCCCGTCTATTTCATCAGCCGGGGCGAGTATTTCGACCGCCGCTTCTATTACAATACCCACCGCGGCGACTATTTCGACAACTGCGAGCGCTTTGTCTTCTTCTGCCGCGCGGCGCTGGAGTGGTGCAAGTTTATGGGCCGCACACCGGATGTGGTTCACGCCCATGATTGGCAGGCCGCGCTCAGCATGGCCTACCTGCACTACTGGCGGCAGATTGACCCCTTCTGGAAGGACGTTAAAACCGTTCTCACCATCCATAACCTTGCCTTTCAGGGGCGGTATTCGTCGCGCTTGTTCTGGGAGTGCGGCTTGCCGACCTCGGCGTGGAATATGGACGGCGCGGAGTTTTGGGGCGACTTCAATATGCTGAAGGCTGGCATTGCCTACGCCGACCATGTGACCACGGTCAGCCCCTCCTACGCCGAAGAAGTGCAGACCGAGGCCTTTGGCTGCGGGCTGGAAGGCATACTGCGTAAGCGTTCGGCGGATTTGACGGGTATTTTGAACGGCGCGGATTACGACGTATGGGACCCGCGCGGGGACAAGTATCTGCCGCACCCTTATTGCCGCGGTAACATGAAGGGCAAGCGCATCTGCAAGGAACACCTGCTGCGTGAATACGGTATGGACCCCATCGTCGCCACGCGCCCGCTGCTTGGGTTTATTGGCCGTCTGCGGCGGCAGAAGGGCATAGACCTGCTCCTTGATATCCTGCCCGCGCTGATGAAAATTGGCGTAGGAGTGGTGGTGCTTGGTGAAGGGAACCTTGAATTTGAGGCGCAGCTCATGGAGCTGACGGAGAAGTATCAGGGCCGCCTTGCCGCGCGCATTGGCTACACGGAGGAGTTGGCGCATTACATTCAGGCCGGGACGGATATTTTTCTGATGCCGTCGCGCTATGAGCCGTGCGGGTTGACGCAGATGTATTCCCTGCGCTTTGGCACGGTGCCCATTGCCAGCGCGGTGGGCGGCCTGCGCGACACCATCGTGCCATACCCCCGCTACGGCGCGACGGGCTTTACCTTTGCCCCCGGCGACCCCAGCGCCTTTTTGCGCGCCATTATGGATGCTCTGTCCGTGTGGGATAAGCCCAAGAAATGGACCCAGCTGCGCAGCAGCGCTATGAAGGCGTCATTCTCGTGGCCGCGTTCGGCCGAGGGATACCTTGCCGTCTATAAAAAATTGGGCGTGACCGCGCCTGACGCTTGAACCGAAATTGATGGTTGGGGTATACTCCACGAGGAATGCCCTAAGGAGGAAGCTTATGTCCCTAAAGAAGATGTATTTGCGGAGCAAGCCGGTATGCAAGGTGACGTTCCGGCTTCCCAAGGAAGCCGCCAATGGAGCGGGCTCCGCCACACTTGTCGGTGAGTTTAACGAGTGGAACGAAAAGGCAACGCCCATGAAGCGCCTGAAGGACGGCTCCTTTACCGTGACGCTGAACCTTGAAACCGGGAAGTCGTTCCAGTACCGCTATCTGCTGGATAAAGAGATGTGGGAGAATGATGACGCGGCGGATACGTACGTCCGCAGTAATTTTGGCGATTGTGAGAACTCTGTCGTGACCACGTAGCGCCGCGCAGGGGTGGCGGGGCGTTTCGTGGCGGTAGGATATTTTGCGCCCCCGCAGTCCGGTGCTGGACTGCGGGGGCTCGCTTGCGTACTCTTCTCCCGCTATGCCTGAAAATACACTGCTTCTTACCCTTGGCGACCCGAACGGTCTTGGTCCCGAGCTGGCCTGCCGCCTGCTTGGCGGCGGGGAGCGCCCCTCCTCGCGCATTGTGATGATTGGCCCGGAGCAGGGCCTTTTATACCATGCAGAGCGCCTTGGCATTGCGCCCTTCTGGACGCGGGTGACGCATCCTGCCGATGCGCCGGATGCGTCTGTCTGCCTGCTGGTGCCTGCTGGCCTTGAGGACGTGCCCGTCCACCCCGGCGAGGCACGCACCGAGGGCGGCTACGCCGCTGGCGTCACGCTGGATGCCGCGTGCGAACTGCTGCGCGATGGTGCGGCCGCAGGTGTGGTCACCTGTCCGCTCAACAAGGCCATGCTGCAGGACGCCGGTTTTGATTTTCCCGGTCATACGGAGTTCTTTGCCGAGCGCCTTGGCGCTGGGCGCGAGAATATCTGCATGCATCTGGGCGGGCCGAAGCTCAAGGTCAGCCTTGTGACCACCCACCCCCGCCTTGCCGACGTCCCCGGCCTCATTACGCAGGAGCGTGTGGTCAAGTGCCTGCACCTGACCCATGAATTGGTCCGCGCCCTTGGCGTTGACGACGCGCCCATCGCCGTGTGCGGCCTTAACCCCCACGCGGGCGAGTCCGGCAAAATTGGCACCGAGGACGAGCGCATCATTGCCCCTGCCGTGCAGCAGGCCTGCGAGGAAGGCGTCAGCGCCGTGGGGCCGCTGCCGGGGGACACGGTGTTTCACTTTGCCGTGCAGGGCCGCTACAGCGCGGTGCTGGCCATGTATCATGATCAAGGCCTTGCGCCGCTCAAGCTCATGCACTTTTCCGAAGCCGTGAACGTGACCCTTGGCCTGCCTGTGGTGCGCACCTCCGTAGACCATGGCACAGGCTATGACATCACCGGAAAGTATGTGGCGGATACGGGCAGCCTTGCCGCCGCCATCGACTGGGCGCAGCGCCTTGTGGCCGCCCGCCGGAAACGATAGCCCCCGCGCACCCTGCGCGCCATTTTTTCGACGCCGAAGCCGCTTTGCGGTTTCGGCGTTTTTTTTGTGCTCTTTGGGGGCGTTAGGTTGGGGCGTGAACTCGTGTGCGGCGCAGGGGAACAGGGCTGGTCCGCGCCTTTCGGGCGTGGTGGCGGGGCAGGGGGCGCTTTGGAATACTCTGCGAAAAGCCGCGCGTGGCAGGTGTTTGGAATACTGCACAAAGCGCGTTGCGGCACGGGGTGTGCTGTACAATGGGGCATTGATGCAGGGTGTGCAGCCTCGTCACGGCGCATGTATCGTACTGTGTTGAGATGCCGTGAAATTTTGAAGCAGTGTTGAAATGGCGCTCATATTCTGCTACATGGCAATATGGTGGAAAAAGTCCTGCTTTTTCCGGTGTGTTGCATCACATTCAGACGAATTGTGCAGGTGGCGGGATGTTTCGGGCGTTCATTCAGGCGAGGATGAGTTCCAGCAGGTTCCCGGGCAAGGTGCTCGCTCCGTTTTGCGGGGTGCCGCTCCTTGCGCATGTGGTGGAGCGGGTGGCGCGGGTGGTGCCGCGCACGCGCATCACAGTGGCCACCAGCACCGAGGGCAGCGATGACCCCTTGGCGGAATACGCCCGCCTGCTGGGCGTTCAGGTGTACCGCGGCGTGCTGGATGATGTGTTCCGGCGTTTTCGTGGGTGCCTGCGCGAATCGCCGTGCGACTGGTTTTACCGCGTGTGTGCGGACAGCCCCTTGCTGCTTCCCGGTCTGCTGACGGAGCTTGCCCGCCACGCGGACCCCGCCACGGCGGACATTGTGACCAACGTCTTCCCCCGGACATTTCCCCAAGGCCAGTCAGCGGAGCTGATCCGCGCGGAGGCCTTCCTTTCCGTTGATCCCGCCTCGCTTTCCAATGAGGAGCGGGAGCATGTGACGCTCCATTTTTACAACCGTCCCCGGATGTACCGCATCGTCAACATTGTGAATCCGCACGATGTGTCCACGCCGCAGAGCCTTGCCGTGGATACGCTGTCGGACATGCGCCGCCTTGAGCGGGACGTGGCAAACCTTGGGAGGCTTGAATGATTCAGGATGGGCCACTGCGCTGTGCTGTTTTGGGCTTGGGTGTGGGCGAGGTGCATGCCCGCGCCCTTGTGGAGGCCGGGTGCGATTTGCGGCAGGTCTATGACCCGGACGCGCATAAGGCGTGGGAGGTGGCGACCGCCCACCACTGCGTGGCGGCCCAGCATGTGGAGGAGATTTTTGACGACGGGGCCGTGGATCTTGTGGTCATCGCCAGCCCGGACGATATGCACGCCCGGCAAGTGCTGGCCGCCCTCAAGGCGGGCAAGCATGTGTTTGTGGAAAAACCCGCCTGCCTGACGGTGCAGGACCTGCGGCGCATCCGCCGGGCGTGGTCTGCCCATGGGGGGCGGGTGAAGCTGCTCTCCAATCACATCCTGCGCGCCGCGCCGCTGTACCAAAGGGTGAAGGCCGACGTAGACGCCGGACGCCTTGGCACCTTGTACGCCCTTGATGGCGAATACCTCTACGGCCGGCTAGAGAAAATCACGAGCGGATGGCGCGGGCAGATTCCTGACTATTCGGTCTTTTTGGGCGGCGGCATCCATATGGCGGACCTGATGCTGTGGCTGGCGGGGGAGCGGCCTGTTGCTGTGCGCGCCCGGGGCAACGCCCTGTGCTCGCATCCGCACCGCCTTGGGTTCAATGATTTTGCCGTGGCGGAGCTGGTGTTCCCGTCCGGTCTGGTGGGGCGGCTTGCCGCCAATTTTGGGTGTGTACAGCCGCACCAGCATGTTTTGCGCGTCTACGGCACCAAGGGCACGGTGCTTTATGACGACGCCGGAGCGCGCGCCTACACCAGCCGCTCGCCCGAAACGCCGCATACGCCCTTCACGGAGTCGCCGCATCCCGAGCACAAGGGGGCGCTGCTTACACAGTTTGTCCGCTGGATAGCCGAGGACCGCGACCTTGCGGCCATGACGCAGGAAGTGTTCGACGCTGTCAGCGTGTGTTTGGCGTGCGACACGGCCGCCGCAACCGGGGAAGAGATGGAGATGGAATACGTATGACGCGAAGCCCGAGCATACCCTTTGGCAGGCCAAGCATTACGGACCGCGAGCGCGAGGCCGTGGCCGCGGTGCTGGATGGCCCTATTTTGACCCACGGCCCGCAGTGCGCGGCCTTTGAGCGGACCTTTGCCACATATCTGGGCGGGGGCGCGCATTGCGTGAGCATGAGTTCGTGCATGGCGGCCCTGCATGTGGCGTGGTTCCACCTTGGCATTGGTCCCGGTGACGAAGTCATCTGTCCGGCCATGACGCATGTGGCCACGGCGCACGCCATTGAGCTTATGGGCGCGCGGCCCGTCTTTGCGGACTGCGACCCCGCAACGGGCAATATCGACCCGGACCACGTGGAGGCCCTTGTCACGGACCGTACGCGGGGCATTACGCTGGTGCATTATCTTGGCATCCCCTGCGACATGGACGCCATTATGTCCATTGCCGGACGCCATGGGCTGTATGTGGTGGAGGATTGCGCATTGGCCTTTGGCGCGCGCCTGCATGGCATTCATGTGGGCCTGTTTGGCGATGCGGGGTGCTTTTCCTTTTATCCGGTGAAGCACCTGACCACGGCGGAAGGCGGCATGCTCACAACGGCGAACGAGCAGATAGCGGCCCTTGCCGCGCAAAAGCGCGCCTTTGGGGTGGACCGCACCCACGATGAGCGCGCCATACCCGGCATGTACGACGTGACCATGCTGGGCATGAACGCCCGTATGAGCGAGATGCAGGCCGCCCTTGGGCTGGCGCAGATGGAGCGCGCTGACCAGATGCTGGCGCGCCGCGCGCAGAACCACCGTATTTTGAGCGAAGCGCTTGATGCGCTGGAGGACGTGCGCGTCATCGCGGCGACCCTGCCGGACTCGCGCCCGAGCCACTATTGCCTTGTGGCGCAGCTGGAGGGGCGGCTTGCCCCGCGGCGGGATGACATTTTGCTGGCGCTGCGCCGGGCAGGGGTGGGCTTTAGCGTGTACTATCCGCACCCGGTGCCACGCCTTGCCTATTACAGAGAAAAATATGGCTGGACGGAGGGGCAGTATCCCCGTGCCGCCGCCATAAGTGATGCGTCGGTGGCTTTGCCAGTGGGGCCGCATCTTGGCCCGGATGAGATGCACAGCATAGCCGGCGCTTTCGGCAACATCGTCAAGGAGTTGTGAGCCATGGCAGTCATCCCGATTCGTGGACGGCGCATTGCCCTCGTGGGCGGCGCGGGATTCATCGGTCACAATTTGGCCCTGCGTCTGCGGGCGCTGGGGGCGGAGGTGTCCATCATTGACGGACTGATGGTGAACAACCTGCTGACGTTTGCCTCCGCCGGGCAGGATGTGGCCCACCGCGACATGTACCTGAGTATGCTCAACACACGCCTCGACCTGCTGCATCAGGCCGGAGTGCCGCTGTTTATTCAGGACTGCCGGGACTATAACGCCCTGTCCAAGCTCATCGACAGGATAGACCCGCATGTGGTGGTTCAACTGGCCGCCGTGGCGCACGCCAACAAGTCCAACAAGGACCCCTTCAGCACCTTTGACCACAGCTTCCGCACCCTTGAAAATGCCCTTGACTGCGCGCGCGGGCGGGTGGAGCATTTTATCTATTTCTCCTCCAGCATGGTCTACGGCAACTTCCGCACCGGCATCGTCACGGAGGAGACGCCGTGCGAGCCTATTGGCATCTACGGCGCGCTGAAATTCGGCGGGGAAAAACTGGTCATCGCCTACAATCAGGCCTTTGGCCTGCCGTATACCATCATCCGCCCCTCAGCCCTGTACGGCGAGCGGTGCGTCAGCCGCCGCGTGGGGCAGATATTCATCGAGAACGCTCTGCACGGCGAGGAAATCCGCGTGCTTGGCGACGGCTCGGACCGCCTCGACTTTACCTCCATCGACGACTTTGTCAGCGGCATGCTCTGCGTGCTGCAAAACGACAATTCCATCAACCAGATATTCAATCTCACCTACGGGGAATCGCGCTCGCTGGCGGACATGGCATCCATTGTTGCCAAGCACTTCCCCGATGTGCGTGTGCGCTACGTGCCCAAGGACAAGCTGACTCCGGACCGGGGGACGCTGTCCGTGGACAAGGCGCGCGAGTCCATCGGTTATCGGCCCGAGTGGCCGCTGGAGCGTGGTTTTGTAAAGTATTTGAACTGGTACAAGCAGACGTTTGGTCACGGCAATGGCAACGGCCATGGCAAGGCGGCGTCCGGAGCGGCGCCCGGAGCGGCATCCGGCGCGCGGGTGCGGGAGGTTCGGCAATGACGGTGCAGGATGATGTGCTTTGCGTGCCCGCTGATTTCATCCGGCGGGACGAGTGGTTGGAGCTGCGGCTTGCCCGCCCCTGTTTTGCCGTGGACGGATGCATTCTGTCCGGGCTGGACGCCATGCGCCTGCGCGAGGCGCTGGGTGAACTCTTGTGCGTGCACCGGGTGTTTGTGTCCACACGCATCCTTGCCGATGCGGCGGGGACGGGGTGCGTCCTGCGGCATATGGGCTTCACGCCGGTGGTGACGGCGGTGAGCATGGAGCGGCCATTGGATGACCCCATGGAACAGACCGGGCCGCTGACCATCCGGCTGGCGCGCGCCAGCGACGAGCGGGACGTGCGCCGTATTGCCCGGGAGAGCTTCCATTCCTCGCGCTTCCACCGCGACTCCATGATTCCAAAGCCTGTGGCGAATTCCATTAAGGAGGACTGGGCGCGCAACTTCTTCCTTGGTCAGCGCGGGGACGCCATGGTGGTGGCGGAAAATGCCGATGGCGAGGTGGCGGGGTTTGCTCTGTTCCTCTGCCGGGGGCAGGAACTGGTGCTGGACCTCATTGCTGTGGACGACAGGCACCGGGGCTTTCGCGCCGGGGGCGACATGATGGCCTTCGCCAGCCGCGAGCTTGGGCGCTTTGCCATCATGCGCACGGTGACGCAGGCCGAGAATATGCAGGCCATGGCGTGCTACCACCGCGCGGGGTTTGCCTCCGTCACGGTGGAGCGGATTTTTCACTATCACGGCGCGCAGGATGACCGCTGCGGGGAGTGCTGATGCATATAGGACGGCATAATACGGACCGCCGGGTCTTCATCGTGGCGGAGATTGGCAACTGCCACGAGGGCGATGCGGTCCTTGCGGAGGAGATGGTCTGGCGCGCGGCGGAAGCTGGCGCGGACGCCGTGAAGTTTCAGACCATTACCCCGGTGCGGCTGGTGTCCCCGCGTGAGCGTGAGCGCGTGGCGCAGTTGGAGCGGTTTCGTCTGTCGCTGGAGACATTTCGGCATTTGGCGCAGGTGGCGGGCATGGCGGGGGTGGAGTTTTTGTCCACACCCTTTGACGTGGACGCCGTGGAGTTTTTGGACGCGCTTGTCCCGGCGTTCAAGGTTGCCTCGGGCGACAATGCGTTTCATCCGTTGCTTGCGGCTGTGGCGGCCACGGGCAAGCCCGTACTCCTCTCCACAGGCCTTGTGGGGCTGGAGGATGTGCGGCGGAGCATTGCCTATCTGCACCGGCATGCCCCGGGCGGCGCGCTGGACGTTGCGGCCCTGCACTGCGTCAGCGCCTACCCAACGCCGCCGGAGCAGGCCAATGTTGCCGCCATCCGCGAGCTTGGCCGCCTTGGCGTGGAGCCGGGCTATTCCGACCATACGCTGGGCATAGAGGCCGCAGTACTGGCCGTGGCCTGCGGCGCGCGCATCGTGGAAAAGCACTTTACCATCGACAAAAAGCATTCCTCCTTCCGCGATCATGCCCTCGCCGCAGACCCGGAGGAGATGGCGCAGCTGGTGCGGCGCATCCGGCGGGCCGAGGCCATGTTGGGCACGGGCCGCAAACAGCCCGCCCCGTGCGAAGAGGGCGGCGGCGCGGCAATGACGCGCTCCTTGGTGGCGTCGCGCGATGTGCGGGTGGGGACGGTGCTGACGCGGGAGCATATCGACTGGGTCCGCCCCGGCGGCGGCATTGCTTCTGGCGGCGAGGATGCTGTGCTGGGCCGGGCGCTGACGCGGACCATCCGCCGCGGCGAAATGATTCTGCCGGAGGACGTGGCCCCGCGTGAGGACGCGCTGGCCGCATCCGAACCGGCGGCGGAATAACCGGCCCCGATGGCCGGGAGGACACATCATGTGCGGGATAGCGGGCTACTATGGACGGGCGGAGGTTGCGGACGGCGCGGTGCAGGCGTGCCTGCGCCGTATGCGCCACCGTGGGCCCGACGCCAGCGGCGTGTTTCGCCGTCAGCTTCCCGGCGGCATGAACGTCTGCCTGCTGCACTCGCGCCTTGCCATTATCGACCTCGACGAACGCGGCAACCAGCCCTTTGTGACGCCGCGCCACGCCCTGACCTTTAACGGCGAGGTCTACAACTATGTGGAGCGCCGCCGCGCTATGCAGGATGAGGGCGTCGTTTTCCATACCCGCACGGATACCGAGGTGCTGGCGCGCACGCTGGACGTGGAGGGTACAGGCGGGCTGGACGCGCTGGAAGGCATGTGGGCCTTTGCGGCGGTGGACCTTGCCACGGGCGCGCTGACGCTCTGCCGGGACAGATTTGGCGAAAAGCCGCTCTATATCCGGCGCGACGCCACCGGGCTGTATTTTGCCTCGGAGGTGAAATTTCTGGAGGCGCTGTGCGGGCGGCGGTTCCCGGTGAATATGGCGCACGTGCGGCGCTTCCTCGTCAACGGCTATAAGTGCCTGTACAAAACGCCGCAGACGTTTTTCACCGGCGTGGAGGAGCTTCCGGCGGCGCATGTGCTGACGCGCGGGGTGGACGGCGAGGAGCGGCGCATCCGGTACTGGACGCCGTGCGTTGCCCCGGATGACGCCATGACGCGGGACGAGGCCGTTCGCGGCGCGCGTGAGGCCTTGACCGAAGCCGTGCGCCTGCGCCTGCGGGCGGATGTGCCCATTGCCTTTTGCATGAGCGGCGGGGTGGATTCCAGCTCGCTTATCGCAGTGGCGCGGCGGATGTTTGACCACGACGTGCACGGCTTCACCATCGTCAATACCGACGAGCGCTATGCGGAGTGGGACGCGGTGGAGAAAAGCGTTGCGGACCTTGGCATCCGGCACACGGCGCTGCCTCTGCGCACGGGGGGCTTTCTGGATGGACTGCGCCGCGCGGTGCGCCAGCACGACGCCCCGGTGTATACCGTCACCTACTACGCGCATTGGCTCCTGATGCAGGCCGTGGCGGAGAGCGGCTATCGCATTTCCGTGAGCGGCACGGGCGCGGATGAGCTCTTTACGGGCTACTACGACCACCACGCGCTGTACCTGCACGACATCCACCACGATGCCGGGCTGTATGGCAGGGCGCGGGACAACTGGATGCGCCATGTGGCCCCGGTGGTGCGAAATCCTGTCCTGCAGGACCCGGACGTGTTTGTGAAGCGGCCGGGCGAACGGCGGCATATCTACCTCGATGCGGAGCGCTTTGCCTCCTATCTGCGTGCGCCGTTTGCGGAGCCGTTTACGGAGCGCGGCTACGAGGGCGGCCTGTTGCGCCGCCGCATGCAGAACGAGCTATTTCATGAGGCTGTGCCCGTCATCCTGCACGAGGACGACCTCAACGCCATGGCCTTTTCCGTGGAGAACCGGTCTCCGTTTTTGGACCGCGCGCTGTTTGAGTTTTGTGGCCGCATCCCAACGCGCCACCTCATCCACGACGGCTACAACAAGTCCGTCCTGCGCGAGGCCATGCGCGGCATTGTGCCGGACCATGTGCTGGATGACCGCCGCAAGGTGGGATTCAACGCGCCCGTTTTTGGCTTCCTTGACCGCTCGGACCCCGCCGCGCGCGCCGAGATACTGCGCGAGAGTCCGGTGTTTGATGTGGTGCGCCGCAGCGCGGTGCAGGACCTATTGGACCGCGAAACCCTGCCCAACTGCGACAGCAAATTTCTGTTCAGCTTTTTGGGGGTGAAGATGTTCCTTGAGGAGTACGCCTGATGCGTTGGTGCTCGCGCTGTGTTTTGCCGGATACGCGTCCGGGCATTGTGCTGGACGATGCTGGCGTGTGCACGGCCTGCCGTACCCACGCCGCGCGTCCGCAGGTGGACTGGGACGACAGGGCGCGGCGCTTTGCCGCCCTGTGCGACGAGGTCCGCGGCAGCGGTCCGGGCTACGATGTGCTCATCCCCGTCAGCGGCGGCAAGGATAGCCACTGGCAGGTGCTGACCTGCCTTGAGCACGGTTTGCGCCCGCTGTGCGTCACATGGCGGCCACCGGGGCGCACAGCCCTTGGGCGGCGGAATTTGGACAACCTCATCGCCCTTGGCGTGGACCATATGGATGTGTCCATCGCGCCGGATGTGGAGCGCCGCTTCACCCTTGCGGCCATGGAGCGCTTTGGAACGCCGGGGCTGCCCATGCATATGGCCATATTCAACATACCGCTGAACCTTGCCGTGCGCTTGTCCATCCCCCTTGTGGTGTGGGGCGAGAATTCGGCCACGGAGTACGGCTCCGAGGATGGGCGGCATATGGGCCTGCGCCTGACCTCCGGCTGGCTGGAGCGCTACGGCGTGATGCACGGCACAACGGCGGCGGACTGGGTGGGGGAGCATGGCCTCACTGCGCGCGAACTGACGCCGTATACCGGCCCGGACCCGGACGCACTGGAGGCCAGCGGCGTGCGCGCGGTCTTTCTAGGCTGGTTCTTCCCGTGGGACCCGCAGCGTATGCGCGACGTGGCGCAGGCGCACGGCTTCACCCGCCGCGAGGGCGGCGCGGCAACGGGGCTGTACGACTATGCGGACGTGGACGATGCGTTTATCAGCGTCCACCACTGGCTGAAATGGTACAAGTTCGGCTTCACCAGAACCTTTGACAATCTGTCGCTGGAGATCCGCAGCGGGCGCATAACGCGCGAGGACGCCGTGACCAGCATCCGCCAGCGCGGGGACGATACGCCGCGCGCGGACATCGTCGCCATGAGCGAGTTTTTGGGCATATCCACCGCGCGCTTTTATGACATGGCGCAACGCTTCCGCAATCCGGACGTGTGGCAGTGGGACGGGGAGCGGTGGTGGATACCCGACTTTTTGGTGCCGCAATGGGAGTGGACATGAAAATACAGACCATCACGCCGCCACGGCAGTTTACAACCGGCCGCCGCAAGGATGTCCAAATGCGCGATTGCGCCCACATCCGCCTTGCCCTGGATGAGCAGGTGACGCTGTTGACCGACGCGGGCGCGGAGTACGACGTGGCGCGTAAGTCGTGGGGCTTTTACGCCACACCGTCCATCAATGGCCGCCTTGCTGGGTTTGGCCTGCGCGCTGCGCTCCTTCGCAGCACCATAGGGCGCTATTTCATCGTGCTTATCGAGGACGGGCGCGAGGCCGAATACGCCGCCTATCTGCGCAGTGAACGGCTGACCGAGGTCTGCCGGCTTGATGAGGATGCGCTGGACGCCATAGCAAGCGCGGAGGCGGCCCATGAGTGTGGATAACGGCCTCACTTGCATCTGCGGGGGCAGCGACATGCGGCGCGAACTTGCCTACGACGCGCCGCCGCAGGGCGAAACGCATTTTTCTCTCACGGGCGAGTACCGCCGGGAGTATTGGCAGTGCCAATACTGCGGGCATATGGCCGCGCGCCTGAGCATGAACCTGAGCGGGCTGTACCAGCACGACTATGTGGAGGCCACCTACGGCGGTATGGACGGTCTGCAGCGGTCCTTTGAGCGGGTGGTGAACCTGCCCCCGGAGCAGTCGGACAATGTGGGGCGGGTGTCGCGCATTATCACCTTTGCGGAGGGGCGCTACCGGGGCGGCGACCCGTCCGGCGCGGCCATGCGGCTGCTGGACGTTGGGTCCGGGCTGGCGGTGTTTCCCCACGCCATGCGTCAGCTGGGCTGGAATTGCACCGTGGTGGACGTGGATGAGCGGTTGACGACCCACGCGGCGCAGGTGGCCGGGGTGCAGGCCGTGTGCGGCGACTTTGCCACCATGAGCGAGCTGACGGGGTATGACGCCGTCACCTTTAATAAGGTGCTGGAGCACGTGGCGGACCCCGTCGGCATGTTGGCGGCGGCGGGGGGGAGCCTTGCCCCGGGCGGCTTTGTGTATGTGGAGGTGCCCGACGGCGTGGCCGCGCTGTTTGAAGGCCCGCACCGCGAGGAATTCTTTGTGGAGCATTTGCATGTGTTTTCGCCGGCGTCTGTGGCTATCCTTGCCGCGCGGGCCGGATTTTCACCCCTTGCCGTGGAGCGCGTGCGTGAGCCCAGCGGCAAGTTTACCCTGCGCGCGTTTTTGGAGCCGGACAGCATGGGCCCGCATTGGTGGGCGCTGTAGGCCTCGCTCCAACGCGCTGGAATGCTGGGCTTTGCCCCGCCGTGGCCGCATTTGTGCACGGCATGAAGGATGATGTGGTTTTGACTGGATGATGGGCCGCCGCGCGAAGCGGGCGTGACGGCCACAGCAGACAGGGAGCGTACGGTGCCCCGAACCATCAACCCAAACATCACCTACGTTGGGTCCGCCCTGAGGCAGGCGCGGTACGCCATGAGCCAGCGCCACGCCATGCGGTACCTGATGCACCGGGCGCGGTGGTCGCTTTTGCCCCGGTGGCGTCGGGTTTCGGCCTTTCCGGAGCATGTGGACATTGAAACGGCCTCCGCATGCCAGATGGCCTGCCCCATGTGTTTTCAAACCGTGCGCGGCGATGTGCCGCGCGGCGTGATGGACCCGGCGCTCTTCCGCCGCGTGATGGACGAGGTGGCGGCGCGCCGCCCGTACTCCATCCGTCTGTCGTGGCGCGGGGAGTGCCTGTTGCATCCGCAGTTTGCGGAGCTTCTCGCCTACGCGCGGCAGAGGTTCTCCGGCAGTATATCCTTCCTGACCAACGCCCTTGCGCTGGATGAAGCGCTGATGGAGCGCATTGTTGCCGCGCAGACGGACTATATCGTCATCTCCGCCGACGGCGTGGGCCGCACCTATGAGGCCGTGCGCCGCCCAGCGCGCTTCGACGACCTTGTGCGCAAGCTGGAGCGCCTGCGCGATATCCGCCGGGCGAATGGTTCGCGCTTTCCCCGCGTGCGCATCAACGCCGTGAGCACATGGCTCACCGCCGGGGAGCGGCGCGAGTTTGTGGAGACCTTCCAGCCGTTGACCGACGCCATCCTTATTGGCGAGATGCTGTCCAACTTTGCCGAATACACGCCGCCGCATGACCCGGATGCGTTTTGCGCCTCGCCATGGCAGCGGCTGCTCGTGGGGTGGGATGGCTCGGTGCATCCCTGCTGCTGTGATGTGGCGGGCAAGTACAGCCTTGGCAACGTGGCGGATGCGTCGCTGGCGCAGATGTGGCGCGGTGGGCGGCTGACGGCGCTGCGGCGGGCCATTGCCAGCGGGCGGCGCCTCAGCATCCCCCTGTGCCGCGACACGGATTGCGGCGTGGATGAAAATGACAACGAGGCGTCGGAGGAGTTCATGGACCTGCTTCGCGCGCAGGTGATGCGCCAGCATGGGGTGGAGAGTCCTCTCCTTGGCTACTTGCGCGGCGGTGCGCGCTCCGGCGCGGGGGAGGAGGCGGCATGACATTCAAGATTGCGGCTCTTCTCAACAAATCCGAGCGCGAAGGCCCCACCATGGACGCCGTCCGCGCCCGCCTTGCCGAGTGCGCGCCGGACTGCGAGCTGGAGACCTTCGTCGCCACGGACCCGGCATTCACCCAACAGGTGATGCGCTACCGCCCGCAGGTGCTGTTGTCCTATCCCTACACCGCGCGGACCTGTTCGGTGCGGTCCTATCTGTTCAAGCATATTTTGGGGTGCTTCAACGTGTGCCTGCGTACGGAAGGGCAGTTGGACTACCGCCACGGCAACAAGAATACATGGCTGGTGGGGCTGGAACCCTACGGGCCGGACTTTGTGGACTATGAGCTGTTCTGGAGCCGCCGCATTGCGCAGATGACCGGGGAGGAACTGGTGCGCTGTGGCAAGCTGTCGTCAGCCGAGCGCATCCGCGTCTTCGGCTATCCGCCCTACGAGGTCTATTTCCGCCCGTGGGACGACGCCGAAGACACCATGCCTGCGGCCTACCGCGAGCGCATGGACGCGACCCCGCGCGAGCGGGTGGTGACGTTCATTACCAACTTTTGCTTTGCCGACTACTCGGCGGAGGACATCGTCCGCGCGGGGGATTTGGTGGATGCATCGGCCCCGGATGCGCAGCAGGAGGTGGTGGCGGGCATCAACGGCGCGCGGCGGTGCGCGGTGTTCCGCCAGAAGTGGATAGACAACATCCTGCGCACGGCCTACCGCAATCCGGACGCTCTGGTGGTGGTCAAAAGCCACCCCGTGGAGCACATCATCTTCGACCGCAAGCGCCACAATCCCTACAAGGATGCCTTCTCGCGCCTGCCGAATATCCTCTACATCCGCGAGCCGGTGCGCATTGCGGACCTCTTGCGCCGCACGGGGCTGTTTTTCCACTACGGCTCCACCTGCCTTGCGGAAAGCTACCTGCTGGGCATTCCCTCGGTTTTCGTCACCAGCGAGGAACTCTACGGCGAGGGGAAGAATCCCACCAATCCGAACTTCTACTTCCACGACTCGGGCTGGGAGTCGTCGGCGCGTGCGGACATTGACGATGTCTCCGCCCTTGTGACCCAGCACCTGCGCGAACCGTTGGCCTTTACCATGCGCCCGCATATGCGCCGCGTTCTCTTGGATGTCTTTAACATCGACGACGGGCATCTGCGCGGGGCCAAAGCCTATGAGCCGTCGCTGGAGATTGCCCGCTTCCTCGCCGGACTGGCGCAGGATGCGCCGCAAAAATTGCGGGATGACGACCCCTATGTGCTGAATGCCTTGGACAAGGCCGGACTGTCCGTGCTGGACGCCATGATTGCTTCTGGCGTTGCGGTTATGCAGGCCGGGGACCATGGCGCGGCGCTGCGGGAATTGAACGAGGCGCACGCGCTCTCGCGCCGGCTGGATGTGGACCTGCGCGACCTTGACCACCTGCGCGTCATTTGTATGAGCAGCCTCGGCATGGTCCAGCAGGCGCAGCGCCTCGTGGACGCTATGGAAGACTCGGCGGAGGGCAAGCGCCTGTCCGCGCGCATTGCCATGCCACCATCACAAGGAGGACCGTCATGAGCACCCTTGCCTACAGCCACCTTGAGCCGACCGATCAGGTGCGCCTGATTGCCTATAAGGATTTGGACGCCGTGTTCCGGCGGCATTTTGGCGAGGCATACGACGCCTACCGCCACGCTTGGTACGCCGCGCAGGATGGCGACCACATCCCCGAGTTTCCCCTCAGCCTCGACTTTGAGACCAACAACTTCTGCAACCTGCGCTGCCGCATGTGCCTGTTTTCCACCAATCTGCACCCGGACGCCAAGCGCCAGAAGGGCTTTTTGGGCATGGACCTGTTCCGCAAGCTGGTGGACGAGGGCGCGGAACATGGCCTGCCAGCCATGACCTTTGGCTTTGAGAGCGAGTCCCTGCTCAATCCGGCCCTTGCGGATATGGTGGCCTATGCCCGCAGGCGCGGGGTGATGGATATCCGCGTTGGCACCAACGGCATGCTGCTGGATGCGGAGATGTCCAAGCGGCTTATTGGTGCCGGGCTGACGCGGCTGGAGGTCTCCGTGGATGCCGTGAGTCCGGGCACGTATGCCGAGGTGCGTCGCGGCGGCAACTACCACCGCCTGATGCGTAATATTTTCACTTTCCTTGAGGAGCGCGACAAGGTCGGCTCGGACTTCCCCCTGTTGCGGGTGAGCTTTTTGAAGCTGGACGCCAACCGCGATGAGCTTCCGGACTTTATTAACTATTGGCGCTACGTGGCGGACTACTTTTCCATCCAGAACCTGCTGGACTACGAAATCATGGAGGAACGCCACGGCATGAGCGTGCCGCACGCCGAGGTCCCGCAGGACTTCCGCTGCGCCAAAATCAATCAGCGCATGTACGTGCGCTACAACGGGCAGGCCCTGCCGTGCGGCTACGTCTTTGGCTGGGACGGCCTGCGCCTTGGCGACCTGACGGCCATGAGCGCGCATGACGCGTGGAACTCCCCGAAATTCCGCGACCTGCGCCGTATGCATATGCGCCGCAGGTACATGGACAACCCCTACTGCCTGCGCTGTGTGTCCCACACCACCACGGGCGGGCTGGAAGTGGAACGGGAGCTGGAGGGCACCTGATGATTCAGCCGTACCGGATATGGTTCATTGGCGACTCGTCAGCCTCGGGCATTGGCCTTGGGCGCGAGGTCTTCCCCCGCCGCGTGGCCGCGTTGGCCGCGGAAGGGGGGCGTGGACCGGTGCGGGCGGTGAATTGTGCGGTGCCGGGCTTTACCAGTACGGACGCCGCCGCGCTGGTGCGCGACATTGCCGGAACGGGCGGGCTTGGCGCGGGCAGCGCTGTTGTCCTGTACCTTGGCAACAACGAGCAGGCGGCCTCGCGCTACAAGGGGCGCTACAGCGGGCTGACGCGCTGGCGGCGGGCGCTCAAGTCCTTGATGCCCGAAACGAACGGTGGCGGCGTGGTGCGGTGGGGGCGCGGCGGCCTGCACTTTGAGCCGGACCCGGCAGAGGCGGCCACGGCCAACACCGTGGAGGATTTTTTGTTCAACATGCGGCAGGTGCTGAAGGTGGTGCGCCTTGCCGGAGGACGCGCCGTGGTGGTCATCCCCAGCGCCAACAAGCGCTTTCCCCATGGCGTGGGCCTGCCCAACGCGCCGTGGTTCAAGGCCGCGCACAGCACGGACCGCATCTCGGACTTTATCCGCCAGTGGTATGACCCGGACGGCGGCGTTGTGGGCGGGCTGTACCGGGGCATCCTTGCCCTGGAGAAGGGCCGCTACGGCTTGGCGCAGGAGTTTTGCGCCGAGGCGGCAAGGGCCGATGCGCCCGGCGTCCGCGCGGCGGCGGAAAACAACGCGGCAGTGGCCCTTGCCGGGCTTGGCCGCGTGGATGAAGCCCGGCGCACCCTTGAACGCGCGGCGGCGGAGCATCCCCTCTACGCGCCCCTTTATCTGGACAACGTGGCGCGCATCCTGCGCGTGCAGGGGCGGCGCGGCGGCGCGGACGAGGCCGACCGGGCGGCCTTTCATGCGGATACGTCGCTGTACCGCGTGAAGGACGAAGGGCGCGAGGCCCTGAAGCTGGCCGCGCAGGAGAGCGGGGCGGCTGTTGTGGATGTGGACGCGCTGGCTGGCGACGGGGGCTTTGTGGACTACTGCCACCCCACCCCGGACCTGCACGGGCGCATTGCCAGCGCCGTTATGGAGGCGCTTGGCGGCGATTTGCCACAGGCAGGCGGCGAGTGCGGGTATGAGCGCTGGCTGGTCAGCCCGGACGCTTTCTCCGGGCGGTGCGGCTCCCTGTTGGACTACTACCAGATTGACCGGGGCGAGGCCGACCCTGAGGGCGTGTTCTGCACCTTTATGGAGACCTCGCGCGTGGATGTGCCGGAGGAGGACTTTCTGGCCGAGGCCATTATCGGCTTTACCCGCAGCGCGTTGGAGCATCCGCTGTTTGGCTTTGGCGAGGACCTTATGGCCATGCCGCCGCAGTATTGGTTCGAGATGCTGAGCTTTCCGGAGTTTCATACCTATCGCATCCTCGCGGTGTATTTGGACATGTTGGAGCGCGCAGGAGAGGGCGGCATTCTTGCGGAGTATCCGGGCTTTGACTTTTCTGCCGCGGCCTACCGGGACCTTGTGCTCATGAAGCGAAAGCGGCCGCTGGAGCGCCCGGTGTCCACCTCGCCAGCGTATGCGGCGCGGCTGGTGCAGAGCGTGCGCCGCTACCTGCGCGACAGGGCGCGGTTCGCCATCGACCCCGAAGCCCGCCGCCGTACCGTCATCTATTGGTACACGCGGGAGTCGTTCCGCTACGGCACGCAGTCGCGCACCAGCATGCTGTTTGATGTGTGGAGTTACGAGCGCGCCATGGAGGCGCTTCTCGCCGCGTGCGCCATCTGGCGGGCGGCGGACGACGGGGCGCTGTTTGAGGCGGGGCGGCGGCAGGTGCGGATGATGGCGGAGCATGTGTCCGGGCTGGTGGCCGCACTGGACGAGGGCACCCCGGCGCGGGATGTGGACGCCGTGTCCGCGCGGTTTTTGGCGGAGTTCGACGCTGGCCTTGGGCAACTGGTCTGCACGGCAAAGCGGGAGGCCTCATGAGCATCCTTACCGGCCTTTTGTGGGCATGCGCCGGCCTTGCAGGGGCGGAGGCTGCCGCGCGCGTCTGCTGGCGCACCCTTGTGCCGCGCCGCAAGCGTCTGTTTTTTGAGTATCTGCTGACGGGCAAGGCGGCGCTCACGTCCGCACAGGACGTGGAACTGTCGCGCCCGTCGCTCATGCGGTACCGGGGGCATCCGTTCACGGCCTTTGAGCCGGACCCGGAGTTTGTGACGCCAGAGGGGCGGCGCATGCATAATTCCAGTTCCTTCCGCGACGCGCAGGAGTTTACGCCGGAGTATGTGGAGTCCTTTGACCTGCGTGTGTACCTCGCTGGCGGCAGCACCGTCTACGACACCTGCGTGGATGACGACGCAGACACCTTTGCCGTGCTGCTGCAGGAGGAATTGGCCGCGCTGACGGGCCTGCGGGTGAAGGTATTCAACGCCGGGGTGGGGAACTTTACCACCTTTCAATCCGCAGTGCGCCTTGCGGCGTGGGTAGACACCCTGCGCCCGCATGTGACGGTGGTGTATCAGGGCATTAATGACATTACGCCCTTTTTGTACACCGACGCCGCGCCGGATGCCATCCGCCCGGACTATGCGCATTCGCTGCGGCCCCTGTGCACGGCGGAGGTGCGCGCCCGCCTGCCCCGGTGCGCGCGGTGGTCGCATCTGGCGCGCCTTGCCGCGTCGCTGGCGGTACCGGCGGAGGAGTTCAATATCCGCTTCCACACCCTTGGCGGCGGGCACAAGGTGCACCACATCGGCGGGGATACGGACTTTGCCGTGCGCCACATCGCCCGGCGCATCGACTATGGCATCATCCGCAGCCATTTTGAGAACATTCTCGCCCTGACGCGCTTTCGGCATATCCCCACGGTACTGATGACCGAACGCCTTGCCGAAGGGGACGACTGGTACCGGCCGTTTCTCACGCGCATCAATGCCATTGTCCGGGAGTTGGAGCGCCACGAGGGGTGCTCCGTCCTCGACTTTGACCGCGACTTTCCAAACGACCCGGAATTCTTCGCCGACGCCATGCACTTTTCCAAAAGCGGGAACGCCTGCCGCGCGCAGTATGTGGGCAGGTACCTCGCGGAAACGCTCGGCTACCATAAGGAGGCCGCATCATGAAGAAACTGTGGACCATTCTCCGGCGCATCGTGAATGCCGTTTTCCGGCGCAAGAGGCCCAAAGACGGCGACATCTACCCCCTGTACTAACATGGTGGACCTTGACCGTTTCCGTCAGGCGCTGGAGCTGAACATCGGCGTGTGCCAGCCGGACAATGCGCGGCTGTTGAGCCTGCTGTCGCAGGTTGTTCCTTTGCGCATCTCGCGCTTTGCCAGTGGGCTGGAGCACAACGGCTGGGTGGTGCCCCGGCAGTGGAGCGTGGACGTGGCCGAAATACGCCGCGGCGGGCGATTGCTGTTTGACGGCAGGGTGCATCCGCTGGCCGTTGCGGGCTACTCTTCGTCCTTTTCCGGCACGCTGTCCCGGCGCGAACTGGACGCGCATGTCTTCTGCCGCAAGGACGTGCCGGACGCCTACGCCTTCCACTCCATGTACAACTACCGCCCATGGCAGGAGCATTGGGGCTTTTGCGTGCCGTGGACGGAGTATAGCGGCTGGCCGGAGGACGGCGAGTACGAGGTGCGCCTTGAGACGTCCTTTACCGACGGCGACATGCTGGTGGGGGACCTGCACCTCGCCGGGGAGCGGCCGGATACCGTGGCCTTCAACGCCCACACCTGCCATCCCTGTCAGGCCAATGATGACCTTGCGGGCGTGTTTGTGCTGTTGGAGCTGTTCTCCCGCCTGCGGGAGCGCTCCACGCGGTGGTCCTACCGTTTGGTGCTAGCGCCGGAGCACCTTGGCACGGTGTTCTATACAGCGACCTTGCCGCAAGAGGAGCTGGAGCTTATCCGCCTTGGCGTCTTTGCCGAAATGCTGGGGAGCAGCGGCCCCCTCGCGCTCCAGCGCAGTTTTTATGGCGACAGCCTTGTGGACCGCGTGGCGGCGCACATCCTTGCGGAAGTGCAGCCGGGGTTCACGGACGGCGCGTTCCGCACCATTGTCGGCAACGACGAAACCGTGTGGGAGGCTCCGGGCATTGAGGTGCCCATGATTTCCCTCTCCCGCTGGCCGTACCCGGAGTACCACACCAGCCATGACGACATGCGCATCATGCACCCCGGCAAGCTGGAGCAGGCCGTGGAGGTGCTGGAAGCCATGGTGGACGTGCTGGAGACCGACAGCGTGGTGCACCGGCGGTTCAATGGTCTCGTGGCGCTCTCCAACCCCCGCTATGACCTGTACGTGGAGCGCCCGGACCCTGTGGTGGAAAAGAACCTGACCGAGCGCGACATCCGCTTTGGGCAGATGCAGGACCGGCTCCCCCGCGCCTTTGACGGGGCACGCACCGTGTTCGACATCGCCGAGGCCTTTGGCGTCAGCTACATGCGCCTGCGGGAGTATCTGCAGCGCTTTGAGGACAAGGACCTTGTGGCCCTGACCCCGCCGGAGCATCTGCACCGGCGGCCACGGCCCCTTGGGCCATAGCCGGAGGAATCCATGACGCACCGAACAGCCGAGGACGCCGTCCGGGCCTGCTACAGCACGTGGAGTACGACCTACTACGATGATTACTACGGCGAGGGCGCGGCCTATCCGCCCGTGCACCGGGACCTGCTCCGGCGCATCCTTGCCCCGCGCAAGGGCGGGACGCTCCTTGATGCGGGCTGCGGTCCGGCGTCCTTTTTGCGGGATGTGACGGACCTTGGCTTTGACCTCTACGGCTTTGACCTCACGCCGCAGATGGTTACCGCGGCGCGGCAGGTGCTGGGCGAGCGCGGCGTTCCGGCGGAGCGCATATGGCAGGGCAGTGTGCTGGACGAGGCGGCCTACAGCGCGCCCGGCGGCTGGCCGCAGACCTTTGACGCGGCGGTGTGCGTTGGCGTGCTGCCGCATATTCCGGAGGGTGAAGAGGACACGGTCTTCGCCAATCTGCGCGGGGCGGTGCGGCCGGGTGGGTTGGTCGTGGTGGAGGCGCGTAACGAACTGTTTTCACTCTTCACCCTCAACCGCTACAGCCGGGACTTTTTCATGGACCGCCTTATTGACCGTAGCGGCGTGCTGTCCCGCGCGGCAGGGGAGGAGCGCGGCGCGCTGGAGGGCGCTCTTGACGGTCTGGAGGCCATGTTCCGTACGGACCTGCCCCCGGTGCGCCGGGGCGAGGATGGTCAGCCGGGCTATGATGAAGTGCTTTCGCGCACGCACAACCCGCTGGAGCTTGCGCCGCGTTTTGCGCGGGCGGGGTTCGCGGACGTGCGGGTGCTGTTCTACCACTTTCACTGCCTGCCGCCCATGCTGGGCGAGGCCGCGCCGCAGGCTTTTCGCGCCGCCAGCCTTGCGCTGGAGGAGAACCCGGAGGACTGGCGCGGGCACTTTATGGCCTCGGCCTTCATGCTGGTGGGGAGGCGGGAATGATTCGCGCTGACGGCTGGGGCACGTACTGCATCTGGGAGCACAGCGCTGTGGTGAAGGACCTCTACAGCCGCCGCTGTCTGCTGCAGGCCGAGGAAATGACCTGCCACAAGCAGGCGGCCAGTCTGTTGGCCCGTGTGGCGCGCCCCGGCGAAAGCGTGCTGGATGTGGGGTGCGGGGCTGGAGACTTCTACCACAGCATCGCGCGGCGCGGGCTGGACCTGCGCTATACGGGCATAGATGCAGCGCCGTCCCTTGTGCGGCTGGGGCAGAGCATTCTGCCCGGATACGGTCTGCCTACGCACGCGCTCCAGTGCCTGCGGCTGGAGGATGCCTGCGGCGAGGTGGACCATGTGGTGTGCCTGAACGTGCTGACCAACATCGACAACTACCACCGCCCGCTGGAGCGGATGCTGGGCATGGCGCGGCGGTCGGTCATTCTGCGCGAGTCCGCGTGGGACAGGCCCGCCCGGTACGAGTACGTGCGCGACGCCTACCTTGACCCCGGCGTGGACCTGAGTGTGCACGTCAATACCTATAACGCTCCGGAACTGATGGAGTTTATGCGCGTGCGCGGGTTCCACGTCTGTCAGGTGGTGGACGTGCGCACCGGCGGCGAACCGGAAGACGTCATCGGCTACCCTCATCATTGGACATTCTTTGTTGCCACACGTGATGACACCGAGGAGGCGGCATGAGCCGGATTTGCGGACTGATTTCTCCGGGCGATGCGGCCCGGCGGCACGACCTGCTGCGTATGATGCTGGAGCGCGTCGGCGCGCCCCCACACCGGCGCGAGCGGGTGCTCCATGGCGGCAGCGCCGCCCTTGGCTGGTCCGGCGTGGATGCGCCCCCCTGCGCGCAAAAGGCCGGAGTGCTGGTGGTGATGGATGGCGTGGTGCTGAACCGCGACGCCTTCGAGCCGCAGAAAAGTGACGCGGACCTGCTGCTGGATCTCTACCTGCGCTATGGGCTTACTGATGCGCTCTCGCGCTTGTGGGGCGATTTTGCCGTAGCGGTGCATGATGTGCCGCGTGGCACCCTGTGGCTTGGGCGCGACAGGCTGGGCGTGCGCCCGCTGTACTGGACGCGGCAGGGGCCGCTGGTGGCCTTTGCGTCGCGGCCCGGTGCGCTGTTTGGGTTGCCCGGTGTGTCGCGCAGGTTGCGCGGGCACCGCGTGGCGCGCCTTGCTGCGGCGCATTACCGGCTGTTTGACGACGCGCCGGAGGAGTCCCCCTACGCGGATATTGCCCAGCTTCCGGCGGCAACGGCGCTCAAGGTTACCGAGGCGGGCGAACGCGCCACGCGGTGGTGGTGCGTGGAGGACGCGCCGGAACTGACAGGGACACAGGACGAGCTTGCAGGGCGCTACCGCGACCTTATCTTTGACGCCGTGGACCGGCGCATGGCCGTTATGCCCGCGGTTGGGTTCACCCTGTCCGGCGGTATGGATTCTTCAACGGTGCTGGCGTCTGCGGCGCGGGGCGTGCGCGCCAAGCAGGTGGCGTTTTCCACTGTGTATGCGGACCGGACCTTTGATGAATCCGAAGACATCCGGCCCATGCTGGACCATGCCGTGTCGCGGTGGGAGCGCGTCCCCGTGGACGCGCCGGACGTGATGGCGCTGGTGCGCGATATGGTGCGCCTGCACGATGAACCCGTTGCCACGGCAACGTGGCTGTCCCACTGGTTGCTGGCCCGGCATGCGGCGGCGCAGGGGGTGCGCACGCTGTTTGGCGGCCTTGGCGGTGATGAGCTTAACGCCGGAGAGTACGAGTATTTCCCATACTACTTTGCGGAGCTTCGCCGGGCGGGGCGGCATGCGGACCTGGCGCGCGAGATTGCCGGATGGGTGGAGCACCATAACCATCCCATCTACACCAAGAGCACAGCGGTGGCCATGGCGCTGATGGATCGTCTGACGGACGCCCAGCGTCCCGGCATCTGCCTGCCGGATACTGACCGCATGACGCGTTATGCCGCCGCGCTGTCGCCGGATATGCGCCGCATGCTGGAGCGGCCCGCGCCGCAGCCGGAGCATCCCTTTCCCTCGTGCCTCAAGAACAGAACGTGGCAGGACCTCACGCGAGAGACTATGCCCTGCTGCCTGCGCGCGGAGGACAGGCACTGCGCCGCCCTTGGCATGCAGGCGGCGCACCCCTTCCTTGACCACCGGCTGGTGGAGTTCATGTACCGGGTGCCGGATGGCATGAAGATTGAAAACGGCGTGACCAAGGTGCTGCTGCGCCGCGCCATGCATGGCACTCTGCCGGAGGCAACGCGCACCCGCGTGACCAAAACGGGCTGGAATGCACCGGCGCACGTATGGTTTGCCGGCGAAGGCGGCGACGAGCTTATGGATATGGTGCGTGGCCGCGCCTTCCGCGAGCGCGGCATCTATGACCCTGCGGAGGTGGAGCGCCTTGTTATGGAGCACAGGACCATTGTGGCCGAGGGCGCCCCGCGTGAGAACCATATGATGTTCCTGTGGCAAGTGGTGAACATGGAAATATGGCTGGACGGCTTGGATTCCCGCCGCGCGGGAGCCGATATGGCGCAGGCCGCGCCGGCAAGTGAGTAGATTTATGAAAGAGACTGTTCCGTCAATCTTTGCGCTGGAGACCGTGCTGGGGTGCAACCTGCGGTGCCGGGAGTGCGCCGTGGGCGCAGGCATTGTGGAGCGAAAGCACGGCATGCTGTCTTACGCGGACTATGTGCGCATTGCCGAGCGCATAGCGCCTTACTGCTCGTACCTCTACCTGCATCTGTGGGGCGAGCCGCTGTTGAATCCGGACATCATCCCTATGGTGCGCCACGCGTCCACCTACGCGCAGACCAATATCAGCACCAACGGCAATACTATGACAGCCCACGGCGCGCGGGAGCTGATTACCTCCGGCGTGACGGATGTCATCGTGTCCATCGACGGCGTGTCGCAGGAGGTCTACGGCACCTACCGCAGGCGCGGAGACGTGCAAAAGGCCCTCGACGCGCTGGAGATGCTCCAGCGGTTCAATCAGGCGCTGGGGGCGGGGGTGAACATTTGCCCGCAGTTCATCGTCTTTGCGCACAATGCCCACGAGATGGCGGACTTTGACGCCTTCTGCCGGGGCATTGGCCTGTCGCCTATGTTCAAGGCCCCGTATATCCGCAACGGCTCCGGACTCCGGCCCTCGGGCATTGCGGCCTTTGAGCGCACCTTTGCGGAGACGCCGGAAGGCCGCAAAAAGGCCATGCGCGCCTGCCAAAATCCGCGCGATGTGATGACCATCCTCCTCGACGGTTCCGTTGTGGCGTGCTGCTACGACCACAACGGCCTTACCCATTTTGGCAATATTTTTGAGTCGGACGTGCTGGACATATGGAACAGCCCACACTGCCGGGATTTCCGCCAGCGCATTGCCAGCGGTAACGCGCCGGAGTTCTGCATGGACCAGTGTCTTATGTATTGATGCGCCGCAGGCGCGCGGCACGGAACCGCTTTTGCATGGAATAGCCTGATACCGCGCAGTCCGCGCAAACAAAGGACGAAACCATGTTTGAAATGCCCTACAAACGCCTCCCCCACACCGTGACGATGGAAGACCCGTCGGAAGGCGTGCTCATAGCCAACGGGTTGTTTTTGCGCGGAAAATTCCGTGAAGCCTTTGACGTGTTTGAGCAGACGCTGAACGAATGGCCGGAGATGCATGTCGAAATTTTGGCGGCCTGCTACGACCACTATGAATCCCTGACGGACCGAAGCCGCTACGCCCTCTATCAGTCGCGGCATTTCGACTTTCCCATCTGGGAGGGCGACAGCGTTTTGGACATTGGCAGTGGGCATATTCCCTTCCCCAAGGCCACGCATTTGGCGGACATCAGCCTCTCCGACGGCGAAGTGGGGCGCGCGGGCAAGGCCTTTAAGCGCCGCGACGGTCTGCCTGTGTTTGAATGCCCGGTGGAGGATATGCCCTTTGAGGACAACAGCTTTGACTTTGCCTACTGCTCGCACGTTTTGGAGCACTCCACGGACCCGGAAAAGGCCTGCCGCGAACTGATGCGCGTTGCCCGGCGCGGCTACATCGAAACCCCGGCCCGCGCCAAGGACTGCTTCCTCAACATGGCGCGCGTGTCGCACCATTTATGGGCGGTGGAGTACATCCACGGCACTCTTGTCTTCTCCGAGTACACGGAAGAGGACAAAAAGGGCCTCATGTCCGACGTGCTCATGGACATGACCGCCCACCCCGAGTCCCCGCGCGAAAAGGCCTTTGCCGCGCTCATTTACCTGCGCGCGCCGCAGGTGAACACCATGTTCATGTGGGAGGACTCGTTCAAGGTGGAGGTGCGAAGCGCCAATGATATTTTTGTGGCGGTGAAGGAGTCCGTCGCCCCGCTGCGTAGCGCAGTGGAGCAGGGCGTGCCGACGCAGAATCCCTCGCGCCTGCCGGGATGCGTGCTGCTGTCGGACAATGCCGCGCCGGACGTCCGGCAGGAGGGCGCGGGCCGCGAGAAATTGCGCCTGGTGCAGGTGCATACCTTCTATCCGGCGTATTTGGAGTGGTTCTACGGCCGCTACCCCAAGCTGGCGCAGGCCAGTTACGAGGCGCAGGTCCGCGCGTTGGTGGACGACGGCTTCAGCGGCATCCACATGCTGGCCCCGCATTTGAAGGATTACGATTACGACAGCCACCTCATCATCGCCAACAATCCCAATACGCAGGCCGCGTGGCTGAGTGAGCGGGGGTATCCTTTGCCCAAGGGCGACTGGGTGCGCCACATCGCCATGATGCAGTTGGAGGAGTTGCACCCGGATGTTGTGTATTTGACCGAGCCTATTACCTTTGACGGCAGTTTTCTGCACATGCTGTCCTTTACGCCGCGGTTGACCCTTGGCTGGCGCGCGGCGGACATCCCGCAGGGGACTGATTGGCGCGGCTTTGACGTGATGCTGTCCAGCCTTGCCGCCCTGCGGCAGGAGGCCGAACGCATCGGCGCGCGCGAGGGCGTGGACTTTTCGCCGGGTGTTCCGGAATTTTTGATGCCGCAGGCCGTGCCGGACGATCAGCGCTCGGACATTGTGTTTTGCGGGCAGTGGACGCGCGGCCAGCATGAGCGGCGCAACGCCATGCTCCAGACCGTGGCCCGCGCGGCGTCGGCCAAGGGCTACTCCTGCGATATGCATCTGAGCGGCGAGGTGCACACCATCACGCCGGAGGTCGCCGCCTACGCCCGTCCGGCCCTGTACGGCCGCGCCATGCACGAGGCCCTTGCGCGCGGGCGCATCGCCTTTGACGGGCGCGGCAGAATTGGCACCCCAAGCGGCGGAGCCATGAAGGACCTCGCCGGGCGCGAGAGCGCGAACATGCGCATCTTTGAAGCCACAGGAAGCGGGGCGTTCCTGCTCACGGAGCATTACGACAATCTGTCCAAGTATTTTGACATTGGGCGCGAGATTGAAACCTTCCGCGATGACAAGGAAATGGTCGAGAAGCTGGGCTACTACCTCGCCCACCCCGAAGAGCGTGAGGAAATCGCCCAGCGCGGGCGCGAGCGGTGCCGCAGTGAGCACTCCATGGCGCAGAAGGCCAAACTGTTCGACACCATTGTGCGCGAGCGGCTGGCGCCACAGGCGAAGCAGCCTGCCGAAGCGGCGTGCGCAGGGGAATGCGCCACCAAACCTACAGGATAAGCATCATGTTGCAGCGAATAGAACAGTCCTTCGAGACCGTCCGGCGCATCCTTGCCGGTGTGGACCGAAACAGCCCGCAGGGCGCGTCCATTGTGGAAAGCAGCGTCCGCCCCTTTCTTGTGGACCTTGCCGCCATGACGGAGCAGCTGCTCCAGAGCGGCCAGTACGGCGACGCCCTGCGCCTGACCAGCCTTGCCAAGACGCTTCGCGTTCCCGTGGCGGGGATGGACCTGTTGCGGGCGCAGGCCTTCATCGGCTTGCAGGACCCGCCATCCGCCGTGGAGGCCCTGAAGGAGGAACTGCGCTACACTCCGGACAGCGCCCCCGCGCGTGAGATGCTGGAGAAGCTCAAGGAACTGGGCTTTGGCACCGTGGCCGGGCGGTACGGCGAGGAATTCGCGGAGCTCCTCGCGCGTATCAAGCCCTACACCATGGTGCCGGAGGCGCGGCTGCATTCGCTGTTTCGCCTTGCGCGGCGGGTGTGCACAACGGACGTTCCCGGCAATTTTGTGGAGTGCGGCGTGGCGGCTGGCGGTTCCAGCGCGCTGCTGGCCGCTGTGGTGCGCCGCTACAGCACGCGCGAGCGCCATGTGTATTCCTTTGATACCTTTGAGGGTATGCCCGAGCCCACGGCGGAGGACGTGCACGGCGATGTCCACGCCGAGGAGACGGGCTGGGGCACGGGCACCTGCGCCGCGCCGGAGGAGAGCCTGCTTGCCATCTGCTCCGAGCTTGGCGTGGCGGACATCGTGCGCCCGGTGAAGGGCCTGTTTGGCGAAACACTCCCGGCCGCGCGCGCCGAGGTGGGCGAGGTCGCCTTCCTGCACATGGATGGCGACTGGTACGAATCCACGCGCGACATTTTGCAGAACCTCTACGACGCCTTGCATCCACAGGCCCTTGTTCAGGCCGATGATTACGGCTTTTGGCGGGGGTGCCGTAAGGCTATGGAGGAATTTCAGGCCGAGCGCGGCATCCGCTTTTCGCTGCGGCCCATCGACAACGACGGCGTCTGGTTCGACCGCGCCCGCGTGACGGCGGCGGAGGAGGCCTGATGCGCGTTCTGCATCTGTGCATGCAGCACTATGGCGGGGCCGGAACAGCGGCGTATCGCCTGCACGCGGGCCTTGTGGCGCAGGGCGTGGACAGCCGCATGTGCGTGCTGAACCGTCAGGGCGATGATGCCGCCATTGCTGTGGCGACACGCGAGGGCGAGCCTGTGCACGCCGTTACCGGTCCGGATGGGGTGGTAACGCACATTTCGCAGGCGTGGGTGGATGCGGGCAGGCGCTGGCAGGCCCTGCTGGCGGACTACCCGGAGCGCCCCGGCAATCTGGAAATATTTACGGACACGGCTTCCACGCTGGATGTGGACGATATTCCCGGCATCCATGAGGCGGATGTGGTGCATCTGCATTGGGTGGCCGGAATGATTGATTTTTCCCGCCCCCTTGGGGCACTCTCAGCGCGCCCTGTGGTGTGGACCCTGCACGATATGAATCCCTTCACCGGCGGCTGTCATTATTCTGCCGGGTGTGAGCGCTGGACTGAGGGGTGCGGCATGTGCCCCGCCCTTGGTTCCACGCGGCGTGATGACATATCGCACGCGGCGTGGCGGACGCGGCATGCGGCCTATGGCGCGCTGCGGCCCGAGGTGGTCACCCCCAGCCGTTGGCTCGGCGGGTTGGCCTCGCGCAGTCCTCTGTTTTCCGGGCGGCGTGTACGGGTCATCCCCAACGGGTTGGATACTGAGGTGTTTAAGCCATGGCCCGCGTCAGCAATCCGCGAGGGGCTTGGCGTGCCGCAGGACGCCTTTGTTCTGCTGTTTGGCGCGGCCAGTGTGGCGAACCACCGTAAGGGCTTCCGGCAGATGGTGCGCGCCCTTGAGGAGCTCCGAAGCCTTGGCCGCGTGCCAAACGCCGTGCTTGGCGTGTTTGGACAGTGGGGCGGCGCTGCGCCGCGTCTACCCTTCCCGGTGATGGAGTTTGGCTACGTGCATGACGAGCCAACCCTCGCCGCGCTGTATTCCATGGCGGACATGGTGCTCATCCCCTCGCTGGAGGACAACCTGCCGAGCGTGGTGCTGGAGGCCCTTGCCTGCGGAACGCCCGTTGGGGCCTTTGATGTAGGCGGTATGCCGGACATGGTGGACCACCGCGCGACGGGCTGGCTGGCCCGGCCCTATGATGCGCGCGACCTTGCGTCTGGCATTGTGTGGGCCAACGCCATGAAGGAGCGGGACCCGGCCCTTGGCCTTCGGTGCCGGACCACGGTGCTGGAGCGGTTTTCATTACGCAGGCAGGTGCAGGCCTACCGCGACCTGTACACACGGTTGACGCAGGCCACCGCGCCGCGCGCGTATTCGGTGTAAACAGACAACATCTTCCATCCAAGAGACTCAAGGCAACAATGCGAATCTGTATAGTGAACAACACCCATCTGGCGGACGCGTTTTCCGCCATGGGGCATGATGTGCTTGGCCTGCGCGTGCAGCCGGGAATCCAGAATATTGCCGCTCTGCTTGCGGAGCATGATTTTCAGCCGGAATTGTTTGTGGAGGTGGAGGTCCTTGGCGCCCGTCCTGTCCTGACTGGGCTGAACGAAATAGCGTGCACCAAGCTCTTTTGGTCTGTGGACACACACCTGAACGCATGGTGGCATGTGGATTATGGGCGGCTGTTTGATGCGGTGCTGACCACCCAGCAGCACTGGGTGCCGCGCCTTGAGGCTTGCGGTTTGCCGCGCGTGTACTGGCTGCCGTGGTTTGGCGTGCGCCGCCCCTACCGCCCGTGGCAGGAGCGCAGCCACACCTTTGGCTTTATTGGCCGCCTGTCCGGCTATCGCCCCGTGCGGCGCAGGCTGGTGGACTATATGACCATCCACCACGGCATGGCCTTCTATGAAAATATTCCCTACGACCAGCTTCATGAGACTTACGCCGATGTTTGCGTCATCCCCAACGAGTCCATCCTCGCGGAAGTGAACTTCCGCCTGTTCGAAGGGGCGAGCGTGGGAAGCCTTGTGCTGAACCAGCGCGGCGGCACCGACATTGCCGGGCTGTTTGAACCCGGCAAGGAAGTGCTGGAATACGGCGACGTGTTGGAGCTTGAGGAGCACGTGCGCTACGTGAAGCGTCATCCCGAAGTGGCGGAGGCCATGGCCCACGCCGCGTGGGAGCGCGTACAGCGCGAGCACCTTGTAGAGCACCGCGCGCAGCGGATTGTGGAGTACGCGGCCCAGTGCGGGCAAAACGGCGTGACCGGAGAAGACGCCGCGTGGCATATGGCGTCCACACTGTCCATGCTGTGGGAGGCTGAATACCTGCGCGGCAACGGCGAGCGCATTTTGCAACTGGCTAAGGGCTTTGAGGATGAGCATATGGTGGCGCGGACCCTGCGCCTTGAATGGTCGCTGGAAAAGCATGAGGACTTGCGCGAACTGTGCGCGTGGCTGATGGATTCCGGCGACTATCACCAGAGCTTTGTGGTGAACTTTGCCGGGAGCATGTGCGCGTTGGGCCTTGGTGAGGTTGGCCTTGCCAAGGGGTTCTGGTACCGGCAGGTCACTGACGGTGGTTCGTCGTTTCTGAAGGCGGAAACGCCGTGCGATGTGTACATGGCGTGGGCGCGGGAGTGCCGTAAGCGTGGGCTGCTGTTCCGTCCGGGCCTGCGCTTTGTGCCGGGGCAGAGTTTGCCTGAGGCTGCTGTGGAGTGCTGCATTGCCGCCTCGGCCTGCGCGCCGGAGGATATGCGGGTGATGAAACAGTTGGTGAATCTGTGCGGCACGCTGGAGGGCACGGGCGAATACCACCTGGGTTTTGCCTCGGCGCTGTCCCTGCGCGAGCCGGACAACTGGCGGCTGGGCGTGGACCTTGCGCGGGTGAACTTTGAGGTGGTGCGCTATGAGTCTGGCGTGGAGGAATTGCGCCTTGCCCATGAAAGCGCCGTGAAGCACCAGCGCGAGGAATCGTTTTTTAAGATGCTTATGCGCCGTGACCCGTCGGGGCGGACACTCCGTCTTGTCCGTGAAGGGGTTCGGGCGTCTGTGGGTTCGGACGCGCCGTAAGGTAGACGCCCTCGGCGATCCATTTGTCATGATAGGCCGCCCAGCTGTCCCCTGATTCCCGCCCGATGTCGTGGTGCACGCAGATGGAGTAGGGCAGGGGATAGTCGGCGCGCAGGCTTTGCCCAAATGCCCGCAGACGCAGCTTTTCCAGCCCCAGCGCGGTGATGTGCACGTCAAAGTGCTGCGTCTGGCGTGGTAGGGGCGGTAAGGCCCGCAGGCGGGCGTTGTTGGCAAGCTGCTCTTCGCGCAGGGCCGTACAGTTGTTGGCGGCGTGCTGGCGGTACCAGTAGAGCTTTTCCGGAATGAAGGCCGTCTTTTCTGCGCCCGCCCGTTCGATAAGGGCAAAGTACAGCGCCAAGTCTCCTGCCGCGCGCACGGGCTGGCCGCTGTCGTCACACAGGACCGACCGGTCCAACTCCTCCAGCAAATATCCCTTGAATGTCCGCAACTGGGACAGGCACCATAGCTGTTGCCGTACCGGAATGCCCGGTATCAACGGCGCGCCCGTGGAGCCCTCCGTCCCCTGAATCTGCATATCCGTCCAGACCACATCATAGCCAAGGGCGTGCGTTTGCATCACCCGCGCAAGTGCGCCGGGCAGGAGCATATCGTCCCCGTCAAGAATGGCGACCACATCGCGCGGGCCGGGCGCGGCGGCGTCGATGCCGCTAAGGGTGTTGCCCATCAGGCCAAGGCGCGTGCGCTGGCGCAGAAAGGTGATGCGTGGGTCGCTCAGGTAGTCCCGCGCTGCGTTGACGGTGTCGTCCGTGGACGCATCGTCAGCGACGGTGGCGGACCAGTCGTCCCGCTCCTGCGAGACGAGGGAGGCGAGGCACTGGGCAAGCCATTGGCCGCAGTTGCGGCAGGGGATGATGATGTGCAGGTGCCGGGGAGCAAGGGCGCTGTTGATGGGCATGGTGGTTCCTCACGAAAGGGTGGCGTACACGCTGCTGAGGTGGGCGACGACTTTCCGGTCGCTCCAATGGTCTTCCATAAACGCGCGGCTGGCGCGGCCTACGGCGTTGCGGCGGTCGCAGTCGCAGGCAAGGTCCGTGATGGCGTGGGCCAGTTCGTCCCGCCCATGGGCCACAATCCATGGCAGGTCCTGCGTTTCGGCAAAGTCCTGCATATGTCCTGTGCACCACTCATCCAGCCCCGCCACCGTGGGCACGCCCTGACTCAGCCCCTCAAGGCTGCTCATGCCGTAATAGCCCTGCATATGGTCAAACTGCATGTGGCACTGACGCTTGCGGCGCAGGCATTCCTTGTGGGGAATGTCATCCATAAGCTCCAGATGCGGGCGGGAGCCGTTCAGGGTGGTCAGCACGTGGAGCAGGTCGTCCGTATTTTTGAGGTCCTTGCGCGTGGGGGAATGGGCAAGGCGGACGGGCGCGGCGTCGCGCTGGTCAAGGGGCATGTAGAGCGGGTCGTCCTGCGGGACGAGGTTTGGCTGCCATGTGGCCTCCGGCAGCAGGCGCAAAAGGTCCGGCGTGCTGACAAGGAGGTTGGAGCGGCCAAGGGCAGCGTACTTGTCCCGGAAGTGCTGGGGATTGCCGCGAAAGGCCGGGTGCCCGTGGTGATGGTGGACGATGGCCTTGCCGCGCATGTAGTCGGCGGGGACAAACGGCCCTAGGCGCAGGTGCTCGTCCGCCGTCATATGAAAGTGAAAAACGTCTGCGTGCTCCAGCTCGTCGCGCAGGGCGTCTATCCCGGCGGCATCGAGGCTTGGCACATGCAGGTCCGCGTCCCACGCGTGGCTGTAGCGCGTTTCCAGCGTGACCACGCGGCAAAAGTGCTCCGTGTGCTGGTTCAGGGCGTTGGCAAAGCCGATGGCGGTGCCCGCCGGGTCGTTGATGGCAATCATCAGTATGCGCATGGCGTTGTCCTATCGCCCCACGGCGTGCTGCGCGGTTTCCATATCCTCCCAGCACAGCTGGGCGTCCGCCGGGATGTCGCGCAGAAGGCTTTGTCCGAGCACGGCGTCCCAGTGGATGGGGGAGAGGCCCGTTCCCGGGCACTTGGCGGCGATGTCGGCTTCGGTGATGCGCTGTCCGGCGCGCAAGGGGCGGGCGGCGACGATGCTTTTGCGCAGTTTGGCCGCGCACTGCTGCTCCGCCGGGAACACGCGTTTGGTGGTGGTGCGCAGGGCGGCCTGCGTTTCGCGGACCATGGCCGAAAGCTGGGCGAACTCCGCCGGGTCGAGGGAGGCCTTGTGGTCCGTGCCGCGCATGGTTTTATCCAGCGTAAAGTGGCGCTCCACAATGCAGGCCCCAAGGGCCACGGCGGCAAGAGTGGGCGCAAGGCCGGACTCGTGCCCGGAATAGCCCACAGGCAGGCCGTAGCGCGAGCGCAGCTGCGCCATGACGGGGACGCCTGTGTCTTCGGGCGCGCAGGGATAGCTGCTGTTGCAGTGCAGCAGTGCCACCGGAGCCTCGCCGGCGGTAAGGGCGTGCACCGCGGCGTCAATGTCCGCAAGGTCGCTCATGCCCGTGGAGAGGATGACGGGGCGGCCCACAGCGCTCAGGCGGCGCAGCATGGGGATGGTGGTCAGGTCCGCCGAGGCGACCTTGAACAGCTCCACATCCATGCCGATAAGCCCCTCGAGGCTTGGCATATCCCACGCAGAGGCGAAAAAGACCATGCCCAGCGCTTCGGCTTCGGCCTTGAGTTCGGCCAGTTGGGGCAGAGTGAGTTCCAGTGCTTCGCGGTGTTCGCCGTAGGTGGGACCAAAGCTGTTGGCCCCGGTGTAGGGCGCGCACAGCCCGGCCTGCGTGAACAGTGCGGCGTTGTCGCGCTTTTGAAATTTGACGGCGTCCGCGCCGGCGCGGGCGGCTTCGCGTACCATCTGGCGGGCAATGTCCATGCTGCCTTGATGGTTGTTGCCGACCTCGGCGATGAGAAAGCAGGGCAGGCCGGGGCCGATGCGTCGCCCGGAGGCAAGCTGTATGGGGGGATGCGGGGTCATAGTTTCACCACGGGGATGTTTCTGGTTTCAGCAAGGGGCTGAATCTGTTGAAAGATGTCGTCCGCCTGTCCAAAGGACGTAATGACGATGGCGTCGCAGGTGAGCGTTTTAAGGACGTGGGGCGGAAAGATGGTATGCCCGGCCAGCTGCTGGCTGTGTTTGTCCGGGTCGTTGTCCAGCAGGGCGAGGACGGTGCAGTCCATGTGCCGCAGGGTGGAGAGGGCAATCTCGCAGGTCTCGGACGCGCCAAAGAGCACCAGCCGTTTTTGGCCGCGTTCCTCCAGCACTTGGAGTTTGCGCCGGACGAGGGATTTGACGGCGGTGTAGCTGCGGACAACCTCCGCGCAATAGGCGGAGAAGAGGTCGCGGCGCAGGCGCTCGCCCGCGTCGGTCAGCAGGTATTCATAGTTGCGGGCGTTGACGGGGCGGGCCTCGACGCAGTTTTTGCCGCGCAGATCTTTGAGGTAGCTGTTGACCATGGCACCGGACATACCGGTGCGCTCCCCAAGCCCGGACTGGCTGAGGTGTGGCGTTTCCGCAAGCGCCTCAAGGATGGCGAGGGTGCGGTATTCTGTGCTGGGACGGACAAATTGTCCCGAAAGGTGCAGCATGGTCACTCCGCGAAGCGCGTTAAACATTCACCTACTGAATGTTTGTATGCAATGCAGGGGCCAATGTCAAAGCCGTGAGCAAATCCAGGGGCTGGGAAAATGGCTGGGGAAAAGTGTCGAAACTTTGGCGCAGACTTTGCCGGGTATGGTTCCGTTCAGGGGGTGCGGGAGCGCAAGAAGCGGGGCGCACCCGCGCTCGTGGAACTCCCGCATGCGGTATGGGCCGGGCGAAATATTCGTTGACTGAATGATGAGCGCAGGCGAGGTGCGGCTCACGGCTCACGGCTCACGGCTCACGGCTCACGGCTCACGGCTCACGGCTCACGGCTCACGGCTCACGGCTCACGGCTCACGGCTCACGGCTCACGGCTCACGGCTCACGGCTCACGGCTCACGGCTCACGGCTCACGGCTCACGGAGGGCGGGGATGTGCTCTAGGGTGGGATTGACTGGACGCAAAGCGGGGACGCTGGGCGGAGGGCCGGAGGGCCAGAGGGCGCAAAAAAGGGCGCGGTCGTCACGACGGCGCCCCTGTGGTCGGGTGTGGTTGCGTGCAGGCTATTTGTCCTGCTTGGCGGCTTCTTTGCGCATCTTCTTTTTGGCGAAGGTGTGCATCTTTTTGGCCTCGGAAAAGTCGGGCGACAGCTTCACCGCCATGGCGGCAACGCGGGCGACCTTGTCCCACTTCTCCCAGTCGATGTACAGGCGGCCGATGTTGAAATACAGCCCCGGGTCGTCTTTGGCGAGCTTCAGCGCCTTGACGTAGTACTTCTCGGCCATGTCAAAGCGGTTCATCTTGCGCAGAACCATACCCACGCGGTTGTACAGGTGGGCGGACTCCGGAAATTCCTTCAGCGCCTGCGTCAGGTATTCCAGCGCGTCCTCGTGGCGTTCGGCCTTGAGGAGCAGTTCGGCGATCTGCGTTTTCAGGTCCGTATCGTCGGAAAATTGCAGAACCAGCTTGTCAAAGACGAACTTGGCGTCCTTGAACTTTTTGCGTCCCAGCAGTTCCTTACCACGGGCAAGGCCCGTGACCTTTTGCTCCTCAATGGCGGCCAGCAGCTGCTTGGCCTCGTCCACGGCGCTGCCCTGAAGGTCTTCGAGCAGTTCGCGCAGGGTGCCCATGAGCTGCTTTTCCTGCCCCGCATTGTATTCCAAAACCATGGGGCAGACTTTTTTGAATTCGGCGTCGTTGTTGAGGGTGTACAGCGCTTGCTCCACGCTGGTGCCGAATTCTTTCTTCTCATGCGCCATGAGCGGCGTGCGCAGGATAATGCCGATGGCGTCGTGCAGGCTGACAATGGCCGGAAGGAGCTTCTTCTGCTTGAGATAGCGTTGAATGCCGGAAAGTTGCGATCGTGCTTTGATGAGCTCGGTGGACATGCCGTTTCCTTGTCTGAGTGTCGGATGTCTTTCAGATGTAGGGGAAAAATGGGCCGGATGCAAAGCGAGTTTCAGCGTTCACACGCGATTTTGTGGCGGCGGCGGGGGAAGGTGCTGCCAGTATTGGCAGTTCCGTCAAAAGTGCTTGATGACGGGGCTTTTTTCCGCGCCGCGGGCAAATCGCGTGTGAACGCTGGGGCTTACGTTGTTACACTCCGGCGTGGGTGCGAATGAGTTCGCGGAAACGGGGGAAGAAGTACTGGCTGTCGTGCGGACCGGGCCCGGCTTCCGGGTGGTGCTGGATGGCCAGAATGGGCTTCGTGGTGTGGCGGAAGCCCTCCAGAGTGTTGTCGTTGAGGTTGATGTGCGTCACCTCGATGTCCTGCACCCCTTCCATGTCCACACAGAAGCCGTGGTTCTGGGAGGAAATTTCAATGCGGCCGGTGGTGAGGTCCTTGACCGGATGATTCACGCCGTGGTGGCCGAATTTCAGCTTGTAGGTCGTGCCGCCGAGGGCCTGACCAAGAATCTGATGACCAAGGCAGATGCCCGCAAGGGGGTAGTTGTTTGCCAGCGTGGTGACGGTGCCGATAACGTCGCCAAGGGTGGCCGGGTCGCCGGGACCGTTGGACAGGAAGACGGCGTGGGGCTTCACGGCGTCCACCTGCTGGGCGGTAAAGTGCGGGGGCACGACGAGCAGGTCCAGCCCCTGTGCGGCGAGCAGGCGCAGGATGTTCCACTTCACGCCAAAGTCGTACACCACAACCTTGGGGCCGTTTCCGGGCCAGTCGTAGGTGCCGTCGGCGGCGATGGAGACGGTGCGCGGGGCGCCGTCCACCCATGTGTACGGCTCCTTGGGCGCGACGCGCTCGGCAAGGTTTTGGCCGTCCATGGAGGGCAGGCCCTTGGCGCGTTCCACCAGCTCCTCGGGGGTGACGTCGTCCGTGCTGATGATGGCGCGCTGCGCGCCGTGCAGGCGGATGTGGCGGGTCAGGGCGCGGGTGTCGATGCCCTCAATGCCCATGACGCCATGCTCCGTAAGGTAGTCCGGCAGGGACATCTTGGAGCGCCAGTTGCTGGGGACCTTGCAGCATTCCTTAACGATGAAGGCCTCGACCCAGACGCGCGAGGATTCGACGTCTTCCAGATTGACGCCGTAGTTCCCAACAAGGGGATACGTCATGCAGACCATCTGTCCGGCGTAGGAGGGGTCCGTAAGGACTTCCTGATAGCCGGTCATTCCAGTGTTGAAGATGGCCTCGCCGCCAGCATTCCCGGCGCCGGTGAAGGAGCGGCCCTCAAACCAGGTGCCGTCTTCCAGGGCTAAAATGGCTTTCATCAGTTGTTCTCCGATAACGCGTTGATGACTTTTTCGATGTCCTCGGGACGGTCCACGCCGTGCGTGCGAAATTGCGTGGGCACGACGTAGATGGGGATATCATTCTCAAGCAGGCGTAGTTGTTCCAGCTTTTCCTGCCGTTCCAGCTCGCTTTGGCCAAGGGCCACAAAGCGGCGCAGGGTGCGCATGCGGAAGGCGTACAGGCCAATGTGACCCCAGTAATTCCCCTCGCCGCCATCGCGCAGGTGAGGGATGGGGGCACGGGAAAAATACAGCGCAGAGCCGCTTCTGGTCCAGACGACCTTTACTTGGTCCGGGCTGGCCGCTTCCTCGGCGGTAATCTTGGTGGCAAGGGTGGCCACGCGGATGTTCGGGTCCGCAAAGGGCTCCACCAGTTCGGTCAGCATGGCTGGCTCAAGCAGGGGTTCGTCGCCCTGAATGTTCACCACCACGGCGTCGTCCGGGACGGAGAGGGTCTCTGCCGCCTCCAGCACGCGGTCTGTGCCGCTGGTGTGCTCTGTGCCCGTCATAACCACGGGCACGTTGAACTTGCAGGCTTCGGTATAGATGCGGGAATCGTCCGTGGCGAGGACGACTTTGCCGAAAAGGGGGCATTGGATGGCGCGCTGGTACACGTGCCAGAACATGGGGCGGCCCAGAATGTCCGCCAAAGGCTTGCCCTCGAAGCGGGACGAGGCGTACCGCGCGGGGATGATGCCGTAACAGGGAGGAAGCTGTGGCATTACAGATACCTGGTGATGCAGTCCACCGCCGACCGCGTGCCGCCCTGCCGCGCGCCGATGTATTCTGCGGCGCGGCGCTGCACGGAGTCCTGCGGTTTGGGACGGTTCAGGTTCTTGATAAGTGTGGCCGCAAGGGTGCGGGCGTCCGGGACCTCGGTGACGAGGCCACTGTCCACAATGTCGCGGCCGATCCAGTCAAAGTTCTTCCAGTGCGGGCCGATGACGGGCGAAACCCCGTGGGTGAGCGGCTCAAGGAAGTTCTGACCTCCCAGCGGGCGCAGACTGCCGCCCACAAAGACGGCGCGCGCAAACCCGTAGGCCGCGCCCAGCTCGCCGAAGGTATCCCACAGGATGGGCGTCCCCGGAGGCGGTGCTTCGGAAAGTTGCGAGCGCAGGACAACGGGCAACCCGGCTTCATACAGGGCTTTCGCCCAAAAGTCGAGCCTGTGCATGTGCCGGGGAAAAACAGCCAGATTCGTCTTGGGCCGCGCCTCGTGCACCAGCGTTATGGCCTCCATCACCTCGGCTTCCTCTTCCTGCCGGATGGAGCCGAAAACGGCCGTGGAGGTTTTGCCGCCAAGGATGCGCGCTACGGGAGTGTCCTTGTGCGCCTGCTGGGGTGTGGTGGGGCAGCGGTCAAACTTGATATTGTTCATGCCGCCGACGCGGTCCTCGCCAAAGACAAGGGAGAAGCGCTGGCGCGCCGCGCCGTTGATGGCAAGGATGCGCTCTGGTGCTATGTCCTGCAGCAGGTCCTGCACGGCAAGGTAGCCGGGAAGGCTGCTGGCGCTCATGCGGCCGTTGACCACCAGCACCGGGATGTCGTGCCGCTTTGCGGCGGCGAGCATGCCGGGCCAGAGTTCGGTTTCCAGCGAAACGATGACGCGGGGGCTGAAGCGCTGCATGGCCGTGTTCATGAGCATGGGCATGTCCAGCGGAAAGTACGCCAGCCGCGTTGCCAGCAGGTTGTTCTTTTCGGCTTCGTCTGTGGCCTGCTGGAGGATGTCCATGCCCTGACTGGTGCCGGTGGTAATCAGCACGCGCAGGGGCCTGTCGTCCGGCAGGGCCAGCAGAATCTCACGCGCGAGGTAGGCCTCGCCCGCTGATGCGGCCTGCATCCAGATGTCCACAGGGCCTTCAGGGCCGGAGAGGAGTATGCGTTCCTGCCAGCCCTGACGCATGCGTTTGGACAGGGCAAGGGCCGGAAGGGCAAGGGGCCAGACAGCACTGTAGAGGCCGAGTGCGGCTCGGGTTTTCATGGTGAGTGTCATAGGCTCTCTAGGCTAGCGGGACAGACCGAGGTCGATGAGTCTGGCGATGAGGTCGTCGAAGGAGTATCCGGCCTCGGCGGCGGCCTGCGGCACAAGGCTGGTGGCCGTCATTCCCGGCAGGGTGTTCATTTCAAGCAGGTAGGCGGCGTCGTCCGTGACGATGAAGTCGCCCCGGCTGTAGCCGTACAGGCCAAGGGCCTTGTGCGCGGCGAGAGTGGCCTTGCGGATGGGCTCCGCCACGCTCTCGTCGATGGGCGCGGGGCAGATTTCCTGCGCAACACCGGGCTTGTATTTGTTTTCGTAGTCAAAGAACGCCGCGCTTTCGTTGGGCTGAATCATAATCAGGGGCAGGGCCTCGTCGCCAAGGATGGCGCAGGTGACTTCCTTGCCCTTCATGAGGGGTTCCAGCAGCGCCTCCTGCCCAAGGTCGGCAATGGTGGCCAGCGCAGGGGCGAGGTCGGCGTGGTCGGTGACCATGCTCATGCCAAGGCTGGAGCCGCCAAGGTTGGGCTTGGCAAACAGCGGCAGGCCGATGCTGGGCGTCCAGTCGGGGCCGGGCTTGTCGGTGACCAGCTCCCAGTCCGGCGTCAGGATGCCATGCTCGCGGAACACGCCCTTGGCCGCGGCCTTGTGCAGGGCCAGGAAGGACGCCGCAGGGCCGGAGCCTTGGTAGGGGCAGCCGACGGTATCCAAGATGGCCTGAACTAGGCCGTCTTCGCCGGGAGCGCCATGCAGGTTGATAAACGCAAAGTCGTGGGCGCGGGCGGTGGAGATGAGGGAGTCGAAGGACGCGGAAAGATCGAAGAACGTGACGTCATGACCAAGGCGGAGCAGGGATTCCTGCACGGCCTTGGCACCGCTGAGGGAGACGGCGCGCTCAGTCGACCAGCCTCCCGCTATCAAAAGTACACGCATTGAGATTGACCTCGAGGTGTTCGTTAAGGCTTTTTTCAATGGCCATGGTCTGCTGCATGGAGCGTTCTATGCGGCTTCGGGCCATTTCGCTCTTGCCGTATCGTTCAAGGATGTCGGCAAAACGCACGCCAAGGGGCACGATGGCATCGTGCCGCACGCGCTTATCGGCGTAGAGCACGACAAGGGGCAGAAAGTAACGGACGACGTCCACGGTGTAGGGCCACCATACGTGGTGCAAAACGCCCTGCGACAGCAGCGGATTGCCGGTGTGCTCCATGGCCCATGCCGCACCCAGCTGGCTGTGATGGCCGCCGTGCTCGATGCAGTAAATTTTGGCGATGTCGTGGAGCAGGGCGGAGGCGCGGACAAGGCGCACCGCGGGCTGGCCGTCAATAAGGCCGCGCTGGGCTGCGCGCTCTGCTATGGCGGTGGCAACGCGGGCCACCTGCCGCGAGTGATTGCGGATGTGCTCCGGCATGCTGCGCAGGTCCCAATAGGCCGTGCAGGTGTCGTCGTCTGGAACAAAGAACTCGTCCGGCGTGAAGGGGACGGCAAGGTCCAATTCATCCGGGGTGGGGAGGAAATCCCTGCCTGTGCGCGAAGATGCCTTGGCTGTGCAGGCAGTTTCCTTGCTTGTGGATGAGCGCATGAAAACAGAATTCCTTGGGGAAAAACGGGTGGAGTCCGGCTTATGCCGAACGCGTAGTCGTTCTACCAGCCGAAGCTGGAAAAATAAAGGGTCCGCTTGTGCTTTGGGGGGCTTTCGTAGTATGCCCGAAATCTCCCGCAACAAGTTGAAATGAGCGGGGATTTCCCATGTTCCGGCGCTTCCGGGACCTCTGGGGGAACTGCAACCCGACCGGAAACCGGCGAAAGGATACGACTGTGAGTGTGCTCGACAAGTTCAGTGATCCGAAGCTCTGCCGCTCCCTTCTGGACAGGATTCATGCGGAGCTGGACGGTGAACTGCGATTTATGGAGGTGTGCGGCACGCATACAGTGTCCATCTTCCGCAGCGGCCTGCATTCGCTTCTGCCAGAGCGAGTAATTCATCTCTCCGGCCCCGGCTGCCCCGTGTGCGTCACGCACGAGAGCGAGGTCGCCCTGTATTTGGACCTTGCCGCGCGCGACGACGTCATCGTGGCGACCTTTGGCGACCTGATGCGCGTTCCCGGTCCCGGTGGGCGCAACCTCAAGGCCGCGCAAGCCGAGGGCGCAAGGGTGCAGGTCGTCTATTCGCCCTTCGACGCCATAAAACTGGCGCAGGACAACCCGGACACCAAGGTCGTGTTCCTTGGCATCGGCTTTGAGACCACGGCACCCACCGTGGCCGCCACCGTGAAGATGGCGGAGCAGGCCGGATTGACCAATTTTCACGTCGTATCCTTCCACAAGCTGGTTCCGCCCGCGCTTGCGGCCCTTATGGCGGACCCGGAACTGCGTTTGGACGCCCTCATCATGCCCGGACATGTCACGTCCATCATTGGTCCTGCCGCGTACGGCTTCCTTGCCGACGAGTTCAAGCTGCCCGCCGTGGTCACCGGGTTCGACCCGCTGGACATTCTGCAGGCGCTGCTGGAACTGGTGCGCCAGCGTAATGACGGACGCGCCGAGGTGGTCAACATGTACACCCGCGCCGTGCCCGAGGAAGGCAACCCCAAAGCCGTTGCCATCATGAACGAGGTCTTTGATACGGCGGACGCCCTGTGGCGCGGCCTTGGGAAGATTCCGGCCAGCGGGCTGGAGTTTGCGCCGCAATATGAGCGGTTCGACGCCAAAAAGGTGCTGGGCCTCACCCTGCATGAAGAGCCGCCCATCCCCGGTTGCCGTTGCGGCGAGGTTTTGAAGGGCAAGCTCGCCCCCAACAAGTGTCCGCTCTTCGGCAAGGCGTGCACTCCGGCAAAACCCGTGGGCCCGTGCATGGTCTCCACGGAAGGTTCCTGCGCCGCGTACTTCAAATACCATACGGAGCTCTAGAGCAATGAGCGATACGAAGGTTCTTCTGGACTATGGAAGCGGAGGCAAGGCCTCCCAGCGTCTCATCAGTGACCTCTTTAAGGCGAACTTTTCCAATCCGGTGCTGAACAAGCTCGACGACGCCGCATTTCTCGACATCGCCGGACCGCTTGCCATGAGTACCGACACCTTCACCGTGGACCCCATCTTCTTCCCCGGCGGGGACATTGGCTCGCTGGCCGTGCATGGCACCGTCAACGATGTGGCCATGCTGGGCGCGCGTCCGCTGTATCTGTCCTGTGCTTATATCATTGAGGAGGGGCTTGATTTTGAGGTGCTGGAGCGCATCGTCAAGTCCATGGCGCGTGCGGCGGAGAATGCTGGCGTGTCCATTGTGACGGGCGACACCAAAGTTGTGCCCAAGGGCATGGCGGACAAAATCTTCATCAATACCACCGGCGTCGGCACCATGCTGGCGGAAAACCACCCCAGCGGCGAAAGCGCGCGCCCCGGTGATGTGGTGCTGGTCTCCGGCACCATGGGCGACCATGGCCTGACCATCCTTGCCCAGCGCGAGGGACTGCCCCTGACCACACACGTGGAAAGCGACAGCACCAACCTGAACCACCTGACCGAGGCCCTTATCACCGAGGTAGGCGATATTCACGTCCTGCGCGACCCGACGCGCGGCGGCCTTGCCACCACGCTGAACGAGATTGCCGAGGCCTCCAACGTGGGCATCACGCTGGAGGAGGAGCGCATTCCCGTGCATCCCGGCGTGAAGTCCGGCTGTGACATCCTTGGGCTGGACCCGCTGTATTTGGCCAATGAGGGCAAGTTCCTGTGCATCCTGCCCGAGGCCAAGGCCGAGAAGGCGCTTGAGGTCCTGCGCGCCAGCGAAGAGGGCCGCGAGGCCTGCCTTGTGGGCCGCGTGAGCGAGGACCACGCGGGCAAGGTCATCCTGCAGACGCCCCTTGGCGGCAAACGCCTGCTGAATATGCTGGAGGGCGAGCAGCTGCCGCGCATCTGCTAATCGCCTTCCCACTCTGCCGGGACGCGCTGCCGGCGCATCCCCGCGCGCTGATGCGGCCCCGCCGTCCCAGCGCCCAGAGCAGACCATAGAAAAAGCCCTTGCCATCCACGGACGGCAAGGGCTTTGTTTTGGCTCACTGGCTCACTGGCTCACTGGCTCACTGGCTCACTGGCTCACTGGCTCACTGGCTCACTGGCTCACTGGCTCACTGGCTCACTGGCTCACTGGCTCACTGGCTCACTGGCTCACTGGCTCACTGGCTCACTGGCTCACTGGCTCACTGGCTCACTGGCTCACTGGCTCACTGGCTCACTGGCTCACTGGCTGATGAAAAATTACTTGATAACGGCGGCAAGGGGCATGCGCCAGCCGGTGCCAAAGGCGCGGTCTGTTACCTTGATGCCCGGGGCGGCCTGTCGGCGTTTGAATTCCGCAATGCGTAGCAAGTGGCGCACGCGCTCAATGGTGTCGCGCTCAAAGCCTGCCTGCACGATGTCCTCGGGGGACTGGCGTTGGACCACAAGGCGCTCAAGGATGGCATCCAGCACCTCGTAGGGCGGCAGGGAGTCCTCGTCCTTCTGGTCCGGGCGAAGCTCGGCGGACGGGGGCTTGGTGATGACGCTGTCCGGGATGATTTCGCGCCCCTGCGTCATGTTGAGCCAACGGCACACGGCAAAGACCAGCGTCTTGGGCACGTCGGAGATGACGGCGAGGCCGCCGGACATGTCGCCATAGATGGTGCAGTAGCCCACGGCCAGTTCGGACTTGTTGCCCGTGGTGAGCAGCAGCGACCGGAATTTGTTGGACATGGCCATGAGCAGGTTGCCACGGATGCGGGCCTGAATATTTTCCTCGGTGACGTCGCGCTCAAAGCCGTCAAAAGCGCCGGAAAGGGCGTCGTCAAAGCCCTGCATCAGCGGGGCGATGGGGATGGTGCGCGTGGCGATGCCGAGGTTCGTTGCCAAGGCTTCGGCGTCGGCAATGCTGCCGTCACTGGACCACGGCGAGGGCATCAGCACGCCCAGCACGTTTTCCGGGCCCATGGCCTCGGCGGCCACAGCGGCCACAAGGGACGAGTCGATGCCGCCGGACAGGCCAAGCAGCACGCGAGAGAAGCCGCACTTGCGCACGTAGTCCCGCACGCCAAGGACAAGGGCGCGCCATGCCTCGCTTTCGGGCGTGAAGTCGTCGTCCTCCATGCGTCCGGTACAGGCCTGCGTATCCACCATCAGAACGTCCTCGTCAAAGGCCTTGCCGCGCGCGAACAGGCGGCCGTCCGGGGCAAAGGCCATGCTGCGCCCGGCAAAGACGAGGTCGTCGTTGCCGCCCACCTGATTGGCGTAGACAAGGGGCACGCCGTAGCGCCTTGCCGTCCACGCCAGCATATCCTGCCGGATGCGCTGCTTGCCGATGACAAAGGGCGAGGCCGAAAGATTGACGATGAGGTCCACACCGTCCTCGGGCAGTGTGCTCAGGGGGTCGCTGGAGTAGCGCGGCGTGTCCCAAAAGGTGGAGTCGTTCCAAACATCCTCGCAGATGGTGACGGCGATGCGGACGCCGTCCATGCGCAGGATGCCGGGGCCGTCTGCGGGCTCGAAATAGCGGTCTTCGTCAAAGACGTCGTAGGACGGGAGCAGGCTTTTGTGGAAAACGTCCGCAACTTTTCCGCCGGAAAGCAGGGCGGCGCTGTTGCGGTAGGGTTTTCCGGCTCCGGAGGTGTTTGGCGTGGCAATGCCCACCAAAACGGGGCAGGTATCGGCAAGGGTGGCGGCAAGGCGCGTGAGCGCCTGGTTGGCACGTTCGACAAAGCCGCCTTGCAGGAGCAGGTCGCGCGGGGGGTAGCCCATGACGGACAGCTCCGGCGCGATGCACATCTGCGCGCCCTTGCTGGCGGCAGCGCGGACGGCGGTGGCGATTTTCTCGGTGTTCCCTTCCAGATCTCCAACGGTCAGGTTCAGCTGCAGCAGAGCGAATTTCATGCGTAGAAGGACGCACTCCTACCCGGCGGACGGGAAGGAGTGCGGTTTTGAAGAAGTTGCGTGGCTGGAAGAGTTATTCCGCGGCTCCCATATACTTGTCAATGAGGTCCTTGGCGCGCAGGGCAAGCTGCGAGACCTCTGGCTTGGAAATCTGGTCGTCCGCGCCTACAGAATCGCCCTTGTGACGCAGGCGGTCTGTAATGAGGGAGGAGAAGAGCATGACGGGCAGGTCCTTGAGCACGGGGTGCTCCTTGACGTTCTTGGTCAGGCTCAGGCCGTCCATGCTGGGCATCTCGATGTCCGAGACCAGCACGTTGACGTAGTCCCAGATGGGCTTGTTGTTCTCAAGGGCGAGTTTGCTCAGCTCCTGCAGGCGGTCCCACGCTTCTTTGCCGTTGTGGGTGACCTCGACGGTGAAGCCGGCCTTTTGCAGCAGGTCCTTGAGCATCTCGCGGATGAGGGCGGAGTCGTCGGAGATAAGCGCCTTGAGGTTGTCGCCGCTTTCCCAGTGGATTGTTTCGTCAAGGCGCAGCCCGAGGGACGGGTTCAGTTCCGTGACGATTTTTTCAAGGTCGAGGATAAAGATGATGCGGTCATCCATCTTCACCACGCCGGTGATGGAGTCGTTGGACAGGTTGGAGACGTAGGTGTTCGGCGGCTCCACTTCCTCCCAGCTGATGCGGTGGATGCGGGTAACGCCGGAAACCATGAACGCCGTGGTGACCCTGTTGAACTCGGTCACGATAACCTTGGGCGGCTCGTTTTCCGTGCGCTCTTTGCCCAGCCACATGCTGAGGTCCACAAGTGGTGTGATGTGCGATCGCTGATTAAAAGCCCCGAGCACCGAGGGGTGCGTCACTTCCGGCATTTCCGTCACCTGCGGCATGCGGATGATTTCAAGGACCTTGGCGACGTTGACGCCGTAGTAGCCTTGATAGTGTTCGCCTTCCTCGGACGGCTCGTTAATGTAGAATTCAACGATTTCGAGCTCGTTGGTTCCCGATTCGAGCAGAATATTCGTATGGGACATAAGTGCTCCTTCGGTCCTCCTGTTGTGGATGAGCCGCTGGGTTTAGAAAGACTTCAGCTTGTCGACAATCTCACCAATTATTTTATCAGGCGTGGACGCCCCGGCTGTCAAGCCGATTCTGGAAATCCCCCGGTAGGCATCGGCGCTCAGTTCATCGGCGGTCTCCACATGGTCGCACTGGACGCCTTGGTCGCGCACCACCTGAACAAGGCGGCGCGTATTGCCGCTGTTGCGTCCGCCTGCAACAATCATGCGATCCACCTCGCGCGCAATGCGGATCGCTTCCTGCTGGCGGATGCGCGTGGCATCGCAGATGGTCTCCAGCACAGGAATGGGCGCGGGAAGTGCGGTGGCAAGATATTCTTTGAGTTCTTCAAAGAGGTTACGGTCCTGCGTGGTTTGGGCGGCAAGAAAGTACTCGGTGCCGGGCTTGAGTGCTGCCTTGAGCTCCTCCAGCGTTTCAAAGACCACGGCGTCCGGCCCGGCGTAGGACAGCAGCCCCCGGACCTCCGGGTGGTCGGCTTCGCCGTACAAGAGCAGGGTGCGGCCGTTTTCCGTCTCGCGCGCGATGAGCAGCTGGGCTTTTTTGACCTTGGGGCAGGTGGCGTCGTGGATGTCCACGCCGCGCTTTTTCATGTCGTCCTCAAGCGCCTGCGGCACGCCGTGGGCGCGGATGACCACCACATCGCCGTCTTCGGCGTCCTTGGCGCATTCAATCACTTCCACACCGTGGGCGGCGTAGTGCTCCAGCACCTGCGGGTTGTGAATGATGGGGCCGAGGGTGCGAATGTGGCGAATGCCCTCGGCGGCTTTCACAACGGCGTTCAGCTTTTTGAGGGCAAGGCTGACGCCCATGCAGAAGCCCGCGGTATCGGCGAGTACGACTTCCATGCGCTATTCTCCTTGGCTTTCGGGGCGGGCGGCGGTGGCGCCGTCCTCGGCGTCGTTTGGCATATGCATGGCCAGAAATTCAACAACAATGTCGTCCAGCTCTTCCCACGACTGGCACCCCACCACGCGCGAGCGCAAAATGCGCGCGCCCGGCAGGTCGCGCACGTAGCGCGGCACAATGGTGCGCATCTTGACGAGGGCCTTGCGCTCCGGGAAGTACTCCCGCGCCAGCTGGGCATGGCGGCGAATCATGGCCGCGATGTCATCGCCCGTGGGCATGGGCGCGTCCTCGCCGCGCATCATGGCGGCAAAGCGGGTGAAGATGAACGGACTGTACAGCGCGCCGCGGGCAAACATCAGCCCGGCAACGCCCGTCTCGTCCAGACAGCGGACGGCGTCCTCGGCGGAGAACAGGTCGCCGCTGGCAATGACCGGAACGTTGACGGCCTGTTGCAGCTCGCGCAGGGCGTCCCAGTGGGCGGTCCCGGAGTAGCCTTGGCGCGCGTAGCGGGGGTGCAGGGTCATCCACGATGCCCCGGCCTGCTCCATGCGCTTGCCGACCTCCAGATAGTTGTCCTCGCCAGCGGCCCAGCCGCGGCGGAACTTGACGCCGGTCTTGCCCGGGGCAAGGCGGCTCATGGTGGAGACAAGGGCTTCAAGGCGGTCCACGTCCTTATGCAGGGCCGCACCCGCGCCGGTTTTGTTGACCTTCTTCACCGGGCAGCCGGAGTTCAGGTCGAAATATTCAAAGCCTTGTTCCAAAAGCGGAACCATGGCCTTTTCAATGAATTCAGGTTCGTTGCCGAACAGCTGCACCACGAGGGGCTGGTCGTCCGGTGTGGTGTCCAGCAGGTTGCCCGTACCGGGGCCGCCATAGACAAGGCCCTTGGCGCTGACCATTTCCGTGCAGGCGATTTTGCAGCCATGCTCACGGCACAGCAGGCGAAAGGGCAGGTCGGAGTATCCGGCCAGCGGCGCGAGCCATGGCGTGTCCTTGGCGATGAGTGGATGTTTTTTCGTGTTCATACCGGTTGTTGGATGAAGGAATGAAAAGACCCGCCATGTGGCGGCGTCGCAACGTCAGCGGTGTACCATTGCCCCCGGGGGAACTCAAGGGATGGCGGGTACGCCGCGGCGGGAGGGAGAAAAGCGGGGCCGGGACGGCGCACTAGACGCGAAGGCGCAGCCGCCGGCCGGGAGTGGCGTCCACAAACCGCGTGAGTGCGCCGCTGCGGCTGGCCTGCGGCAGGCTGGCCGGGGGCAGTACCGTCGGCGTCAGGCCCTGTGGGACAAGAGCCTTGGCGGCTTCGCCAAGCTCCGGCGCATCGGCGGGATGTTCCATAAGGACGCGGCAGGTGGCGTCTGGCGGCGAGGCAAACACACGCAGTTCGCACTGCCCGTGCTGCGGCAGGGAGAAGGAAAATACGGCTTCACCGCCGCGCGGGGTGTCCATGGCGCGGTCGTAGACGATTTCGCCGGACAGCGCGGCGGGGAGGAGCCACGGGCGGTAGTCCGCCTGCCACGGACCGTTGGCCCCAAGGGTGGCATTCAGCAGACGCAGGGCGCTTTGCACGGCGTCCCACAGCGGCGGTGCGTCGGGATGCTCGGCAAGGCGCTGCGTCCATATTTTGGCGGTAACAGGAGCGGAAGCGGCCTGTGCGGCAAGGGCGGAGCGCAGGTCGTGAGTGTGCTGCTCAAAGGCGGCGCGTGCGGCCCAAAAGGCTTGCAGAGCATGCCCTGCCGGGGTTTCGGAGGTGTCCGCCACGCCGATTTCCTGCAGGACGATTTCCGGTGTCAAACGCATGACCCGGAAGAGCACAACCTGTCCGGGGCTGGGCGCGGGAGTGGACTCGATGCGGGCCAGAAGCTCCAGCCCTTCAAAGTCCACACGCGCAAGCCCAGACGCCTCATACTCGATAAGGCGGCCGCGCAGGTGTTCGCCAACGCGGTGGCGGCCCCGGAACAGGGCGGCCTTGTCGCCGTGCGAGCCGCCGCCAAAGCCGCGGGAGCCATATCCGGTAATGCGCATGGCGCGGGTCCTATTGTCCGGCCTGATCCAGAATCAGTTCCACTTCGTCCACGCTGAGTCCTGTGGACAGGGCGAGCGCCTGTGCGGACTTGCCCTTGCGGTGCCCGGAGAGGATGACCTCGCGCAGGAACTGCGGGGAACGGGAAATCTGTTCGGCCTGTTTCACGAGCTTTTGCAGCTCGTCGGAGCGTTTTTCCAGCAGGTCGTCCAGCTTGGACAGTTCGGCCTGCCGCTTTTCAAAGGAGGAAACCAGCTCCTGCTCCAGCTCGGCGTTGAAGTGGAGCTTTGCCAGCAGCGATTCCTGATTCTGTTGCAGGGAATTGAGCACGGATTCCGAGCGGCGCAGGCGCATGAAGAAGACGAGCAACAGCCCGAGGAGCACGATTTCGGAAAGGCTCAGAAAGAGCAGAAGGAGAAAAGAAGATGTCATTGTGCGGCCAGTCGTATGGGTTAAATGTCTGCCATGGCGGGTGGGGAGGGGCGTGCGGGCGATGAGGCGCAGAAGATTGACGCCGCAGGAGCGCCCGGAATGCGCCGCCGGTGCCGCAACGCGCCTGCCATCATATGCCGGCGCGGTGTGCAGACGTCAGATTTTCATATTCACGATGTTTCCGGACCACGGGCTTTTGGACGGGGACTTCTTAGGGTCGTCCTCTTCCTCTGCGCTGTGGTCCTTTCTGTCGCGCATGTGGCGACCCTGCTTGGAAGAGCCGTCTTTGCCCTCGTCGTCTACGACTTTCGAGCGCTCTTGCTTTTCGACTTCTTCCACCGAGTGTTGACGGCGAAGTGCCTCCTCGCGGGCGCGCTGTTCGGAAAGGGCGGTTTGCGCTTCCGGGCGGGCCTGCTCCACGCTGGTCAGCTTTGACAGATGTGGCAGCTGCGCCAGCAAGACAGGGAGGTTGATGCTCGTTGGCATTTTACTTCACCAGATATTCCTCGATAAGCAGGGTCTCCAGCCTTCCGTTGCTGAGATATTGGTTGATGACGGAGAGAATATCGGCCTTGAGGGTATCCGCATTGTCCATGTCTGCAAGGTAGGCCATGTCTTTGTTCTTCAGGTAGTAGAACACGGCATCGCGCAGGGTGGTGGTCTTTTGCGTAATCTCGAAGGAGAGCTTTTCGTTTTCCGTCACGGTGGCGAACTTGCACCGCAGGAAGTGGATTTCTCCGTCCTTGCCCCGCATTTCCACCATAAAGGGGGCGAGGGAGACGATGAATTCCTGCACTTCTTCCTCTTCCACCATGGGAGCGGGCTGCTCTTGAGGCTGAATCTCTTCTACGGGTGGCTCCGGCTCGGCCACGGGCTGCGTGGCGGGTTTGGTGTAGAGCCATATGGCAAGGCCAGCAAGGAGAAGGAGCAGGACGGCCGCAGCCGGGATGACGATGCGCTTGTTCTTGAACCACGGCTCTTGGTCGCCGGCTGGTTCCTCGTCGACGACGGAAGGGGCTTCCTCTTCGGGAAGCTCCTCCTCGTCCTCGTCTTCATCCTCCTCCAGAAAGGGCGCGTCTTCCAGGTCGAGTTCAACCTTTTGCGAGTCCTGGGGGAGGGATGCGGTCAGTTCATCGGTATCGAGTTCGGCTTTAGCCGAGTCGTCCTCTCCATTAAGGAGATCGTCGAGTTCGTCGGTCATTCTGTGTTAAACCAAGCCAAAACGCTGTTGCGGAGCGGCTTATCCCTCAAAAATCTTTTCGATTTTCTGGTTCATGGTTTCAGCGGTGAAGGGCTTCACGATGTAGTTGGACACCTTGGCCTGCACGGCCTCGATGATGTTCTCCTGAAGGCCCTCTGCGGTGACCATGAGGAAGGGGATATCGGCGAACTCTTCACTGGCGCGGACTTTGCGCAGCAGGTCGATGCCGGGCATCTCGGGCATGTTCCAGTCCGAGACGATGAAGTCGATTTTGTCTTTATTGAGGACTTCCCATGCGGTGGAGCCGTCGTCTGCTTCGACGATGTTGTTGAAGCCCAGCTGCCGAAGGATGTTCTTGACGATTCTGCGCATGGTGGAGAAGTCGTCCACCACGAGAACCCGCATGTTTTTATCAATAGCCATAAAGGTCTCCCGTGCTAGGTTTTATTCCTGCCCATAAGAGGCGCGGAATTTCTTTTTCAGTTTTTTAAGTGCCTGTGAATGAAGCTGCGAAACGCGGCCTTCGGTTATTCCCATAACCTCCGCCGTTTCTCGCATATTCAATTCTTCAGTGTAGTAGAGGGATAATACCAGTTTCTCTCGCATCGTCAACTCGTCGATGAGACTGGCAATCTTGTCAATGATGTCCTGCAGGGCAGTTGATTTGTATGGCTCGTTATCATGGTGCGCGTTCTGGTCCGGCGAAAAGTGGTCCTGAATGGCATCAAGACTAAGGCACAACTGATTCTGCAAGGCACCAAGGCCTGCCTCCACTTCCTTCTCCGACAGTCCCGTCTCTTCCCGAAGCTCCGCTTTGCTGGCTTTGCGTCCTGTTCTGCTTTCCACTTTGCGGATGGCTTCTTCCAGTGTACGGACGCGCTGGCGCAAACCGCGGGAGAACCAGTCCATACGACGCAGTTCATCAAGCATGGCGCCCTTGATACGATTTTCCGCGTAGGTCTCGAACTTAATGTTGAGCTCGGGCTTGAACTTGCCCAAGCACTCAATAAGCCCAAGCGTACCTGCGGAAAGCAGTTCGTTCAGGTCGACCTGCTGCGGCAGCTTCCCTTTGAGCCGGAGTGCCAGAATCTTAATCTTGGGCGCGTAGTGGCGGACGATGAGCTCCCGCTCGTAGGCGGAGAAGTCATCCCAGCGCACTTCGCCGGATTCCAGCAACTTCCAAGGCTCATTCTTGGAAGAGGAGTTTTTTCCAGAAGAACTTAATGTTTCCATCGAGTTGTGTGGGTGCCTTCCAAGCATTGATTCTGCGTGCGACCCCCGCGAGGGCCTGGCTCGCGGGGCTGTCCGGAAACGCCTGCGCAAACGGCTGCTGCTTGATGACGGACGAGCGCACCGACTGGTCATAGGGAAGCACGCCCAAGAGATCGAGGGAAACCCCCGAGAGGAACTGGTCGCACGCCGTGTGGAGCTTGAGGTAAATCTCCTTGGCGGCGGCCATGTTCTTGGCCATGTTCACGACCACGCGGAAGCGTTCGATGCCGTGTTGCGCCTTGAGCACCTTGATGAGCGCGTAGGCGTCCGTGAGGGACGTCGGCTCCGGGGTCAGGACGAGAATGCGTTCCTGCACCGCAAGGTTGAAATACAAGACATTGTCGTTGATTCCCGCTCCTGTGTCCACAAGCAGGTAGTCGATGTCATTCTCCAGTATATCCATCGACTCAAGAAGTTCCAGCTTTTGTCCCGTATCAAGGTCCATCATGTCCGACACGCCGGACGAGGCGGGAAGGATGGAGAACCCAAAGGGCGTGGGATAGAGGATGTCGCTCAGGCCCGCATTTTCGTGGAAGAGGTGAAAAAGGTTCTTCTGCGGTGTGAGGCCGAGCATAACGTCCACATTGGCGAGGCCGAGGTCCGCGTCAAGCAGCACCACGCGCTTGCCCATGGAGGCAAGCAGGTAGGCGAGGTTGGCGCTGACGTTGGTCTTGCCCACGCCGCCCTTGCCGGACGTGATGGAGATGACGTGCGGAAAACCGGTTCCGCTGTCTGCCGAGGGGCGAGTCTTGTCTTTACTGAGCGTAGTTGCCACGTTTTTCCTCGAGAGGGCTTTCGGGGAGCTGGCGCTTGAATATCAGTCTCCACAGCATGCCAGTGTCTGCGGGCACGAGGGTGCCACGCAATCCGGACCCGATTGAAAGGGCTGCCACGGGCAGACCCGTAGCGTGGGCCGTGTTGACCACAGCCCCGAAGTTACAGGCTTCGTCAAGCTTCGTCCAGATAACCGATGCGCATTTGGACGAGGCGTACTTGCGGGTAAACAGCTCCAGCTGGGCGGGCGCGTAGTGCGGCGACAGCACCAGATGCACGGCCATGTCGTCGCATTCGCCAAGGCCAATAAGCTGGAGGTACCTATTCAGCGTGGTTTTCCCCGACATGGCGGGCATGTCGACGAAAATCCTGTCAAATTTCTGGCCGTCCTTAACAAGGTCCAGCATCTCGCGGGCGTTCCGAATGTCCTTGTAGGCCATACCGGAGAGTTCCGCAAAGTACTTCAGGTACTGCCGCGCCTTTCCGCCGGAGGCGTCAAGGTTCACAATGCAGATGCGGCTGTCCGGACGTTTGGTATGACATGCAAGCGCCATACGCAAGAGGGTTGTGCTTTTTCCGCATCCGCTCGGGCCTGCCAGCACGTGCAGCTTCTGCCGCCAATTCTTCCAATTCCATGCGTGGGGGCGGACAATGCGGCCCAGCGCGCCAAGGATGGAGCTTTCCCTGTCGCCGCGAAGCGTATCGTACAGGGCAAGGCTCACGCCTTCGGCCACGCCTTCGCGTTCCAGCAGTTCCAGCGCCTGACGCTGCCGCGGCGCCAGCATGGACATATCCAGCTGCGGCTTGATGAGCGCCATCATGTGCGACTTGATGAGGTCCCATTCGCGGTGCCACTCGTTCCAGCCCGGCGCGCCGCCAGTCTGCGGATCATCTCCGGTTGCGGGCTTTTCCGGTGCGGCATGGTCCGTGGCGGCGGTGACCTCGCACCACGTCTTTTCGCCTTCGCTGACGTTTTGCGTGCCGAGAATGACGGCGTCGTCTCCAAGCACCTGTTTGACCTGCTGGAGCGCCTCGAAAGAACTTCTGCCTCTGAATGTCTTAACCTGCATAGTCAATGTCCACGTTTGCAAGAGTTACGAGTTTCACATCTGCGGGAATTTCAGCTTGAGAGATAACAGGGAGGTTCGGAATGAACCGGACCAGAAGCTGTGCGAGGTGTGAGCGAGTTACCGGTGTCGTGAGGAGGACAGGTTGTCCATCCGTGGCGACGGCGCGTTCCGCCGCCTCATTGATGTTTTGTATAATCTGCTGGGCAAGGCCCGGCTCCATAGCGAGGAAGGTGCCCTGCTCGGACTGGCGCAGGCCATCCTGGAAGGCGCGCTCCACGTTGTGCGACAGCGTGATGATGGGCAGCGTGCCGCCGCTGTCCAAGTAGGGCTTGATGATGGTGCGGCCCATCTTGGAGCGGATGTATTCCGTCAGCTGGTCGGGGTCCTTGATGCCCGTACCGTAGTCGGTCAGGGTTTCCGCCACGGTCAGGATGTCGCGGACGGAGACATTTTCGCGCACGAGGTTCTGCAGCACCTTCTGTACTGTGCCAAGGGGCAGCGTGCCGGGCACGAGGTCTTCCACGGCCTTGGGGGCGCGCTTGGACAGGTTGTCCAGAAGGGCCTGCGTCTCCTGCCTGCCGAGGAACTCGTGCAGGTTGCGGCGGAACACTTCCGTCAAATGCGTGGCGATGACGGTGGACGGGTCCACAACGGTGTAGCCCGCGAGCATGGCCTCTTCCTTCTGCTTTTCGGGAATCCACAGCGCGGGCAGGTTGAATGCCGGCTCCTGCGTCTCGATGCCCTGAATCCTGTGCTTGGCGTCGCCGGGGTCCATGGCCAGATAGTGGTCGATCATGATTTCGCCGGTGGCGACCTGATTGCCCTTGATGAGCACGGAGTACTGGCCGGGCTTCAGCTGCAGGTTGTCGCGCAGGTGCAGGGACGGGATAACCACGCCCATGTCCAGTGCGAACTGTCGGCGGATGGAGCGGATGCGCGCCAGCAGGTTGCCGTTCTGGTCCTCGTCCACCAGCGGAATGAGGCCGTAGCCCACTTCCAGTTCCAGTGCGTCGAGGGGCAGAAGGCTCTGGACTTCCTCGGGGGTTTCCAGCTCGCCGGTCTGTGCGGCTGTGCCCTTGCCCTTGGCCGCCGGGCCGCCCGCTTCCTCAACAGCCTGATGGAAGCGGCTGGACAGGATGGAGACCACGAACAGCACGCCCGCCAGCAGCAGGAAGGCAAAGGTCGGCATGCCGGGAATCAGGCCAAAGATGACCAGAATGCAGCTGGTCAGCTTGAGCGCGCGGGAGTGGTAGGTCAGCTGGCCGATGAACTCTTCGCCCATCTTGGCTTCCGCCGCCGCGCGGGACACGATGATGCCCGAACTTGTGGAAATGATGAGCGACGGAATGGTGGAGACCAAGCCGTCACCAATGGTCAGCAGGGTATAGGTCTGTGCGGCCTCGCTCCAGCTCATGTCCTGCTGGACCATGCCAATGAAGATGCCGCCGATGATATTGATGATGGTGATGAGGATACCGGCCTTCACGTCACCACTGACGAACTTGCCCGCACCGTCCATGGCGCCGTAGAAGTCGGCTTCCTTTCGCAGGGCGTCGCGGCGCTGGGTGGCTTCTTCCTCGGACAAGAGACCGGCGTTGAGGTCGGCCTCAATGGCCATCTGCTTGCCGGGCAGGGAGTCGAGGGTAAATCGTGCGGCCACCTCAGCAATGCGGGTGGTGCCGTCGACGATAACCATCTTGTTCAGCGCAAACAGGATGAGGAAGATGACGATGCCGATCACGAAGTTGCCGCCGACAACGAATTGACCAAACGCTTCAATAACCCGTCCCGCTGCGCCTGGCCCTTGGTCGCCATTGAGCAGGATGAGTCTGGTGGAGGCAACGTTGAGCGCAAGGCGAAGCAGCGTAGCCACGAGCAGAAGCGAGGGGAAGATGGAGAATTCCAGCGGGGATTTCATGAACATGGTGGTGATGAGCACCACAAGGCTGAGCGAGATGGAGCACGTCAACATCATGTCCAGAAAGATCGTGGGCAGCGGGATGAGCATCGTGAACAGAATGACTACGACGCCAAGGGCCAGCAGGACATCACCCTGCTTGGCAAAGCGTTGGTAATCAAGGTTCATGATAGAGGACTGATTCGCCATAAAATTGACATCCTATCTCAAGCGTTTTTCAGGCTAGCGGGGGCGGTTCTTGAATATCTGGGCCAGTATTGAGGCCACTGCCTGGTACATTTCCTCGGGGATGACGTCCCCAACTTCTACTGATTTATACAAAGCCCGTGCCAGCGGCTTGTTTTCGCGGATGGGAATGTTGTTTTCCCGGGCGACTTCTTTGATCTTTTCCGCCATGTGGTCCACGCCTTTGGCCAGAACCAGCGGCGCTGGGGCTTCCATGGCGTCGTATTTGAGGGCGATGGCGATGTGCGTGGGGTTGGTGATGACCACGTCCGCCTCCGGCACTTGCTGGAGCATGCGGCTGGCCATGGACTTCATCATCTTCTCGCGCTGCTGCTGTTTGACCAGCGGGTCGCCTTCGGCCTGTTTGCGTTCGTCCTTGACCTCGTGCTTACTCATCTTGAGGTTCTCTTTGTAATCCCAGAACGTGTACCACGTGTCGGCAATGCCGATGATGAGCATGGGAATAAGGGCGTAGATGCACATCTTGAGGCCGATGGACAGGATGTAGCTGGCCACGCCCTGCGCGTTGGAGAAGAACAGCGGCGCAAGGTGTGTAAGCTCCGTCTTCAGCACGATGTAGGGCGCAATACCAATGGCCAGCGCCTGCATAATGCTTTTGAAGAGGCGTACCAGCACCTTGGGGTCGGCAAAGATGCGCTTGAGGCCTGAGGCAAGGTTGAACGTCTTCTCAGGCTTGGGAACGAAAACTTTGGTGGTCCACAGACGGCCTACCTGCATGCGCATGGTGGCAAAGGCCACTACGGCGAGGATGGCAAATGTGGGCAGCAGCATGAGGGCAAGGCGCTGTGACATGTCCACAAACAGCGAATACACGCTTTGCTCGGTGATCTGAAAGCTCAGCCCCTCGCCGCAGAACCATGTGAAGACGGACATCAGTTCCTTTTCGATGACGCCAATATAGAAGTACATACCAATAAGACCACCCAGAAGGATTGTCGCTTTGCTGAGCTCCTGGCTCTTTGCGACATTGCCTTCTTCTCTGGCCTTGTTTTTCCGTTTTTGTGTCGCCTCTTCTGTTTTACTCGGATCTTTCGCCATTTCGTAACGTCCTGTGTGCTTTGCGCGGCGCGGCTAGCCGGCCATGGTGCGCAGCAGGTGGTGGAACATGGGCCCCATACCGGCGATGAACGTTGAAACGTGCTGCGCCAGATAGGTAAACAGGATGCCGAGGAAGAAGAACCCAACAGCAATCTTGATGGGAAAGCCGAGGATGAGCACGTGCATCTGCGGGGCGGCGCGGCCAATGAGGGCGAGGGCAAGGTCCACCATGAAAAGGGCGGCCATGACCGGCGCGGCGATGCGGACGGCAAGGGTAAAGATGCTTCCCGCCAGCTTCATGAGGCCTTCGCCAAGCTCCGGCGTAATAAGCAGGCCCCCGGGCGGGATGATGGCAAAGCTGTCGGCCAGTCCCTGAATCAAATACAGGTGGCCGTTCAGGCTCAGGAAGGTGAGCAGGGTGGTCATGTACAGAAAGTGCGAGGTGATGACCACGGAACTGCCCGTCAGCGGGTCGACGATGTTGATCATGGCAAAGCCCATCTGGAAGCCAATAATCTGGCCGCCCATCTGCACGGCGGCAAACAGAAAGCGCACAACCAGCATCAGCACAAGGCCAATGAGCAGCTCGCCAAAAATCATCAGCGCAATGTCGAAGGGATGACGCGGAAACATCACGCCCGTAAACGACAGCGCAGGCCACACAGCGTAACTCAGGACAAGGCACAATGCTGCCTTAACCGTGGTCGGCACCGAGTTGCCGCCAAAAAAGGGCAGGACAAAGAGAATAAGACTGACCCGGAACAGGGTCAGGAGAAAGCTGAAAAATGTCGCGGGGTCGAAGTTGAAGATGTCCATGCGGCTGGATAAGCAAGACTCGCGCCAGTTTCCGGGCCGCAGTTGAGACGCCGCGTGGTTGCTTATCCGGCGGCGTCAGCCTGCCTTTTCGGGGTGGTATTCGGGCACCAGATGGCCAAGTTTTTGGCGGATTCGCTCCGGATCGCGCGAGTCCGCGGCCTGCCGCAATTCCTCAAGGTGGCGGGTGAGGGTGAGCACGTCGCAGGTTTGGCCCCGCAGGACCATTATTTTGTCATGCTGCGTGGGGACAACGCCTTCATCTTCGGTGATGAGCTCCTCATAGAGCTTTTCTCCGGGGCGCAGGCCGATGTAGCGCAGTTCGATGTCCGTTCCGGGTTCGCGCCCGGACAGGCGGATAAGGTCCGCCGCCATGTCCGCTATGCGCACGGGCCGGCCCATGTTCAGCACAAACAGTTCCCCGCCTTCCCCCATGCTGCCCGCCTGCAGGATAAGCTGGCAGGCTTCCTCAATGGTCATAAAATAGCGCACCACGTCGGGGTGCGTCACCGTGACGGGACCGCCGTGTTCGATTTGCCGCCGGAACAGCGGAATAACCGAGCCAGTGGACCCCAGCACGTTGCCAAAGCGCACCGCCATCATGGCCGTACCGTTGCCGCAGTGCGCCTGCATGATTTTTTCCGTGACGCGCTTGGACGCACCCATGACGTTGGTCGGCCGAACCGCTTTGTCCGTGCTGACGATGAGCAGGCGCGGCACGCCGCGCTTGACCGCCGTAGACACAAGGGCATTTGTGGCAAGGATGTTGTTGTACACAGCCTGCCACGGGTTGGCCTCCAGAAGCGGCACATGCTTGTACGCCGCCGCGTGGAAGATAACGTCCGGGCTGTGCGCTGTGATGATGTGCTTCACCCACGCCTCGTCGCACAGGCTGCCCAGCAGGGTTTCGTAGTCGTGGAAATCGCGCTCGTGCTCCAGCTCCATCTGGATGGTGTAGAGGGCGTATTCGCTGGCGTCGAGCAGGAGCAGGCGCTTGGGGCCGTAGGCGAGTATTTGGCGGCAGAGCTCGGACCCGATGGAACCGCCCGCACCCGTGACCAGCACGACCTTGCCGCGCAGGTAGCCCGCAATTTTGCGGTCATCCAGCGAGACGGGCTGGCGGCCCAGCAGGTCTTTGTAATCGACGTCGCGCAGGTCCTTGATGGAAACGCGCCCGCCCGCGATGTCCGTCAGCGACGGGATGCGGCGGCAGGCGAGGTCCGCGCGCTCGCACAGCGTCATCAGGTGGCGTATCTCTTCGCCCGAGGCATCGGGCAGGGCGATGAGCGCGTCGGTGACGCCAAACTTTTCAATGCGCTTCCACTCCGGCAGGGCGTCTAGCCCGCCCACCACGGGCACGCCGTGGATGGAGTGCCCGTGCATGCTCTTGTCGTCGTCAAAGATGGCGACGATGCGCAGGTCCGAAGCGCGGTTGGACTGGCTCTCGCGCAGCAGGGTTTCCCCGGCTTTGCCCGCGCCCAGCAGCACGCAGGTTGTCTGGTCAGGATTCTGTCCCGGACGCGGAAGCAGCACCCGCGACAGGGTCACAAAGCCCGTGCCGTAAACCATACGGATGCCGATGCGCACTCCGGCCACAAAGGCCATGGTGTACACCCAGTCCAGGATAAAGACCGAGCGCGAGAAGCCTTGGAAATTCCGGAAAAATACGATGTAGGCGAGGAGCAGTACCGTGGACACGGTGGTGGCGCGGGCAATGTCCACAAGCTCCGGCAGGCTGGTGTAGCGCCACATGCCCTTGTAGAGGTCAAAGTACAAAAAGCAGGCGATCTTCAGCGGCACCAGCACGGGCAGAACCGACGTGAACTGCTCCAGATGCACGGCGGGTACGGCGAACTCGAACCGCGTCAAGTACGCAAGGGCGTGCGCCGCAATCACAAGCGCGGCATCCAGAAGAATCAGGATGTAGAAGTTGATGGACCGGAGCTGCTGAATCACGGAGCCGTCACCTCTCTGGCTGGTGTGGTCGTGTGCTGTCTCTCTTGCGGTGCTTTCGCGCTGTGTCCGTGTATGCGGGCGGCGCCCAGTGCGGCGTGGTGAAGGGGCATCACGGCGCAGAACGCAGGCCTATGCTCCTTGTATATCAGAAAGATGGGAAAGGGTGTTACCGGATTTTCAACTTCTGCGCGCGGATGCGTGCTTCGGCAAGGGCGATGAGTAGGGCCGCGCCGCCAAGGCACCACAGGGAGCCGAATTTCGGCCACATGGTTACAGCGAAGGCGGCCGCAATGCTGACCACGGCGTAGGCAAGGCTGACGCGTCCGTGCGACCACCCCGCGTCGCTATGCAGGCGTTGGTACACGTGGGAGCGGTGGGCGCGGAAGATATTCTCCCCCCGCAGCAGGCGGCGGCAGACGGTGTAGGCGGCATCAAGCGTTATGGGCAAGGTGACGGCAATCATGCCCGCGGTGGCATGCGTGGATGGCGTATGCAGCAGGGCAAGCGACACCGACCCGCCAAGGAACGTGCTGGCCGCATCGCCCATGAAGATTTTCGCGGGCGGCAGGTTCCATGGCAGAAAGCCCACCACCGCCGCCGCAAGCAGAATCCACGCGGGCTGGTTCATGCTGACGGCGCAAAAAGTGAAGAACACGGCGCTGGTGCCCGCCACAAGGGCGTCCATGCCGTCCATGAAGTTATAGAAATTGATGAGCGCGGTGACCGCAAGGATGCTCACCGTCCATGCGCCAAAGCTCCACATTCCTTCCTGCGGCAGAAGGGGCAGGGACAGTGGCCCAAGGGCGATGCACGCCAGCGTCGCCACAGCGATGTGCACGGGCAGGCGCACGATGGCGGACAGCCCGCGCGTATCGTCCAGCCAGCCCAGCAGGACCAGCGGCGCAAGCACCGCCAGCGACAGGCGCAAGGACAGGGTGGAGAGGACTCCGCCCAGTGCTGCGTCTATGGCGAGAGCCGTGGCGAAGGCAATGATAAAAGCCAGTCCGCCGCCGCGCGGGGTTGGTGTGGTGTGGGAGCTTCTGGCGTTGGGGATGTCCACCACGTTGCGGCGCAGGGCCGCGCGCCGAAACCAGCCCGTGAGGGCAAAGGACACAAGGGCGGCAACGGCGCACAGCGCCAGCTTATACGCCATGCCCTGCCCCTCCGGCGCGGGTGGTGTGCGCCGCGTACCATGCGGCGGTGGCCGTCAGCCCTTCCTGCGGTGAGAAGGGCGGCGACCACTGGAAGTCGTTGCAGAATCGTGAAGAGTCAACCGTCAGGGAGCCGATGAGGCGGTCCATGGTCGCGCCCTTGCCCACAATCCGCGCGAGACCCCGGAGCAGGAATGGCGGCATACGCGTCAGGTAGGCGCGCGTATGCAGCGCATCCGCAATGGCGCGGATAAGGTGCGGCGTGGAAAAGGACAGCCCGTCGCTGACAAGGTACGCCGTTCCCGTCCCCTGCGACGGCCCAAGGCTGGCCACAAGCGCGTCGGCAAGGTTATGGACGTAGATAAGGCTGCGCTGGTTGTCCACGGAACCAAAGGGGAACGGGATGCCGCGCTCAATGCCCTTCATCAGCCGTAAAAAGTTTGCCCCAACGCCGGGGCCGTACACCAGCGGCGGGCGCAGGATAATGGCGCTGAGTTTCGTCCCCTGCGCCGTGTTCATCAGGAGCATTTCGCCGTCGTGCTTGGAGCGGGCGTAAGCGTCCTGCGGGTTTGGCTGGTCATTGTCTGTTAAGACGCGCGGGCCGCCCTCACCTAGTACCTTCACCGTGCTCATGAAGGTCATCCGGCGCACTCCATGCTCCGCCGCCTGCGCCGCCAGTTGTCCTGTGCCGCTGGCATTCACCCGCGCAAAGGCCGCTTCCGCCGCGTCGCCGCTTTCGTCCATTCTATGCACGCGCGCGGCAAGGTGGATGACGGCGTCCGCACCCGTCAGGGCGGCGCTCCAGTCCGTTTCCGGACCAACATCCGGCACTTCGGTCTGCTCGTATTTGTCAGCGGGCGCCGTTGGCGCAACAGGCGGCAGTGGGCGCCGGACGATGCCGCGCACCCGGTATCCGGCGTCCAGCAGGCGGCCCACCGTGGCGCGGCCAATGAACCCGTTGGCTCCGGTTACGCAGACCAGTCCGCGCGGCGCCGGGGTCATGCCACGCTCCGTTCGTGCTCGCCTGCGAGCATTTCTTCATACAGCGCCAGTGTGCGGCGGGTGACGGCCTCCACGGAGAATCCATCAAGCACACGCTCGCGGCCCGCCAGCCCCATCTGCTCGCGCAGGCGTTTGGACGTCACAAGCCGGACCAGCGCGTCAGCCAGCGATTCCACATCGTGCGGCGGCACAAGGAAGCCATTCACATTGTGGTGGACAATATCCCGGCACCCCGGCGCATCCGTCGTCACGATGGGCCGCGCGGCAGAGGCGGCCTCCAGCAGCGACAGCGGCACGCCCTCGCGGTATGTCGTCGGCAAGCAGGCGATGTGGGACTGGGCAAGCAGGGCAGGCATATCCTCCACGTAGCCCTGCCACTCAATATCCGGCTGGCTGGCCCATTCCCGCAGGGTGTGTTGCGAAATGGACGCGGGGTTGTCCTCGTCAGGACGCCCCGCCAGCACAATGCGAAACGGTAATTTCAGTAGCCGCAGCAGTCGCGCTGCCTTTACAAGTTCACCCGCACCCTTGTCCCACAGCATGCGCGCCGCAAACAGAATAACAGGAGCTCCGTCAGGCTCCGGCGTCGGCGCAAAGCGCGAGGTGTCCACGCCAGACCCCGGGATAAGCGTCGCCTGCTCCTCCCGCGCAAGTCCCTCCGCAATAAAGAGGCCCATGTCGTCAGGATTTTGGAAAATGACGCGTGTTCCGGCCGGGTGCAGGCTCGTGCGCAGCCAGCGCGACACGCACAGGCGCAGCGCGCTTCGCTTCAGCCCGCCGCGCGTGAACACGTATCCAAGGCCGGTCACAGCATTCACCACATGCCGCACCCCGGCGCGCTGGGCGGCAGCGGACCCCAGAAGGATGGGCTTTAAGGCCACGTGGTGCACTAGTGTCGGATTGATTTCGCGGTACAGCGCTGTCAGCGCGCGGATGGCCGTCAGTTGGCGCAGGGGGTTGGTGCTGCGCCGGTGGAGCGACAGCGGGTGGTACGTGAAGCCGGCCTCGCGGATGGCATCCACATGCGCGCCCGGGGCGGCAATAACATGCACGTCATACCCAGCCGCCTGCGCGGCGCGGGCAAGTGGGGCGCGGTGTTTCCAGAAATACCAGTCTTCCGTGACAAGGTAGGCAATGCTCGGATGCTTCACTGGCGCGTGCTCCCGGTTGCGTCGTGTCGACCAGCGTGATGCATGGAAGGGGGTTTCTTCTTCATACGGTGAATCACACGCCACGGCAAGGGGGCGTCCAGATTTCCAGTGCAAGACCAACCACTTCAGTAGCCCTCAGCCCCCACCTTCCTCCTCCCATGTTGGGATTTTTAAGGGCAAGGCCCTTAAACCTGCGGAGCATCCGTCCCGCACGCGGCGCTGCGACCCGGCCTTGCCGGTGGCACCCGTCTGGCGTGACGGGAGGGGCGGGTTGGCTTGGTGTTGGTGGTTGCGCCGTGCTCTTTGACCTCCGGTGGTTTAAGGATTTCATCCTTAAAAATCCTGTTTATACGCACCGGTGTTCTGTGGAAAAGGCGGGCTCTATCGTGGCGTGGGGTTGGAGCGTTGGCTGGGAGAGGGGAAGAATTATTTTTTGGGGGGGGGAGTGGAGGGGCGGTGCGATGGGCGGCGCAAGGAGAGGCGAGGGGGGGCAAAGGGCGCAGGGCCGTAGGCAGGGGCGCGGCGCGAACGAAGCGATAAATACCCCGTTTCCCCATGTTGGGATTTTCAAGGGCAAGGCCCTTAAACCTGCGGAGCACACGTCCCGCACGCGGCGATACGACCCGGCCTTGCCTGAGGCAACCGTGTGGCGTTGCGGGGGGCGGGTTGGCTTGGTGTTGGTGGTTGCGCCGTAGTCTTTGACCTCCGGTGGTTTAAGGATTTCATCCTTAAAAATCCTGTTCATACGCACCGGTGTTCTGTGGAAAGGGCGGGCTCTATCGTGGCGTGGGGTTGGAGCGTTGGCCGGGAGAGGGGAAGAATTTTATTTGGGGGGGAGTGGAGGGGCGGCGCGATGGGCGGCGCAAGGAGAGGCGAGGGTGGGGAGCAAAGGGCGCAGGGCCGTAGGCAGGGGCGCGGCGCGAACGAAGTGATAAATACCCCCGTTTCCCCATGTTGGGATTTTTAAGGGCGAGGCCCTTAAACCTGCGGAGCACACGTCCCGCATGCGGCGTTACGACCCGGCCTGGCCTGTGGCAACCGTGTGGCACCACACCGTGGCGCACTGCCACCAACCTCTGCCTCAAACCACCACCTTCCTCCATATTGGGATTTTTAAGGGCAAGGCCCTTAAACCTGCGGAGCACCCGTCTCGCATGCGGCGTTACGACCCGGCCGTGCTGGTGGCAACCGTGTGGCAGCACACCGCGGCGCACTGCCACCAACCTCTGCCTCGAACCACTGCCCTTCATCCTTAGCCTTACCAACACCAAGTTGCCGATGAAAAAAACCGCCCTGCGGCGTGGTGCTGCAGGGCGGTTTGGGTGTGCTTTGTGTTGCGCGGGGTGCTTAGTTGAGCACGTAGCGCATGGGGTTGACGGGAACGCCGTTGAGGCGAACCTCGTAGTGGAGATGTGGGCCGGTGCTTCGGCCGGTGTTGCCGACGTAGGCGATGAGTTCTCCGCGTGTGACCTTTTGTCCGCGCTTGATGGCGATGGAGTGCAGGTGTGCGTAGCGGGTCTTGATGCCGGAGCCGTGGTCGATCATCATGCTGAGGCCATAACCGCCGTCGCGTCCAGTGAAGATGACGTTTCCTTTGGCCGGGGCGTAGATGGGCGTGCCGTTGGGCGCGGAGATGTCGAGGCCTTTGTGGAACTCGCGTTTGCCGGTAAAAGGCGAGGTACGCGCGCCAAAGGGCGAGGACACCCAGCCTTGGACGGGCCAGATGCTGGGGGTTGCGGCCCAGAGGTCCTGATTGCTGCGGATAACGTGCATCAGTTCCTGCTGGCGCACCTCTTCGAGGCGGGCTTCGGTATTGAGCTGATGCAGGAAGTTGTGCATCTTACGGGCGAGGAGTTCCTGCCGGTGCATGGGCAGGTAGCTGTCGGCGAAATCCGTGGATTCCGGCCCGCCGATGGGCGAATCGCTGATGCGGCGGTCTTGGTCCAGATTAATCATAACGCGGAGCTTGGAGTCGAAGTCGCGGATGCGCAGCAGGTCCTTTTCCAGCGTTTTGATTTTTGTCGCAAGGGCGAGGAGCTGGGTTTTCTGCTCCTGAACGGTCTTTTGCGCGTCGTCCAGATTCCGGTCCGCCGTCTTGTAGTTGACGAAGGTATTCCAGAAAAAAACATTGGACGCGATAAGCGCGATAACAAGACCAGCAAGGGCCATCCCTATCCATCCGCGCAGGCGGAATTTGCTTGAGATGCCCTCGTCTTCCTTGAACACGACGATTTGATATTTCCGAAAAAGCATATGGCTTCTGGAAGAATCCTGTTATTTCGTGATGTTGGGTTAAATCCGGTATACGTAGGTAATCAATTAAAAACTATTGGTTTTTCAGCGTCAAGTCAAGCTGCCAACGCTGCAATGCCTTCAAAACATTTCGCTTCATTTTCGGGTCGTGTCCGCAGGTTTTTTCGATCCAGTCCTGCGTGCGGCTGCGTTCGGTGCTGCCGGCGGAAGGGCAAGGATTCTGCCATACTGGAAGCCCGAAGTCGCGCGCGGCTTTCTTGATGATCTTTTTTTCGATATAGAGAAGCGGACGGATGACTTTGAGCTGGCCGTCAAAAAAATCTTCCGCCATGGACAGGCCGTAGACGTTGCCTGTTTTGAAAATATTCATGAAAAATGTGGCGGCGAGGTCGTCTGCGGTGTGGCCGAAGGCGAGGTGCGTCAGGTTGTAGTCGCGGCACAGCTCGAAGAGGCGCTTGCGGCGAAGCATGGCGCAGTAGAAGCAGGCGGAGCGCTTTTTGTTTTCTTCCGAGTGGGCGCGGGGGCCGTGGTCGGTGACCTCAATATGCCCGCTGACGCCGCTTTCACGCAGCCAATCCACGAGGGGAGCGTGGTTCGTGGCGTCGAAGCCGGGATTGACGTGCAGCGCCATGAGTTCAAAGGAAAAGGGGACGATGCGCTGGCGCATGGTGAGAATTTTCATCAGCACCCAGCTGTCCACGCCGCCGGAGACCGCGACGCCAATGCGCGAGCCGGGCTGAATCATCTCGGTCTGCTGCATCAGCTTGCCCGTTGCGCCCAGACATTGCTTTTGGGCGTATGTGAGTTTGCCCCATCGTGCCATATGCTTGTATATCCTTATAAGGTTTCCGGGCAGACGCGCACGCCCGCCGGGGTTGGTTTCGGACCAGTTCGGTTGGGAATGGATAAAACAAGGCGGGCCGGGGCGCAATGGGAAACTGCGTCAAGAGGCTTGTGTATTTGTCTTGACAGTTGCCACGTGGCAGCATAATAAGACCGATTTTGCCGGAGTGGCTGCGGGGAGAGTTCAACGCCGCATCCGGCAAGAGGGGGAGTTGAGTGAAACGCGCGCACAAATGGGTGCTGCTGCTCTTTGCCGGTTTGGTGGCAATGGCCGTGCTCCTTGTGGGGCCGGGTGTTGGCTTCAGGGCTGAGGATCAGGACCATCCGTGGCCTTCTGTCCAGCGTAAGGATGTGACGGGTATCGCCCTGCACAGCCGCGCTGGCGGGTATACGCTTGTGCGCGAGCACGGCACATGGTGGGTGCGTTCCCCCGAGCTTCAGACGTCTCTGCTTGCAGATGAGCGCCGTGTTGCGGCGTTTACCGATATGCTTTTTGGCTCCTGCCCGAAGGAGCGCCTGAGCGCGAATGCTTTGCCTTATGACAAGGCGGAGACGGTGGCGGTTCTCTCCGTCAACGACGCGCACGCGGCCCATGTGGTCACCACGCCGGCGGGGCTGTTCCTTGAGCATGGCTCGGACGCCTACGCCTTTCCGCAGTGGACTGAGGATGCGTTTTTGCGCCCGGCGTCGTGGTTCCATGATGATCGCCTGTTGGTGTTTGACGTGGATTCCATTGAGCGGGTGGTGGTCAGCCCCCTTGCCGGGGACGAATGGGAAGCCCGCCGCACGGACGACAGCTATGTTTTTGTCCGGCCACAGCGCTTTGCCGTGGACGGTATTCAGGAGAGTGCTTTGGAGCTGTTCCTGCACCGCCTTTCATCGCTGACCGCCGATGTTGCGCGTGAGGCGACGGTCCCCGCCGATGCCCAGCCGGACCTGCGCATCCATTTGCAGGGGCGCGGCGCGGAGCATGACCTTGGCATCTACATTATGAATGGCGGACGCCTGCTTGCGCGCTCGTCCAGACAGCCCGCATCCTTCCTCCTTGACCAAGTGGGCCTGCATAAATTAGACTTAAATGCTTTTTCTCTTGTTGACCGCCGCCTTTTTGGGTTTTTGCCCGGTACGGTGAGCAAGGTCTCCCTGACGCAGGAGGGCCGGGAATACGGCGTTATGCGTGGGGATGACGGATGGGTCAACGAGATGGGCGACAGAGAGCATGCAGGTATTGACATGCTGCTCTGGCGTCTTACTTCACTGCAATATGAGCTTGGCCCCGCCCCGTTGCCGGACACCGCGACGAGGGCGCTGGATGTGGCACTCACCACAACCGGCAGCGCTGAGCTGAACATTGCCTTTTTCCGCGACCCGGCACTCCCTGTGGGCCAGTGCTGGGTTCGTCCGTCTTCCGGTAGCCAGTGCTATCCCGTGGACGGCAGAATGCTGATTGACTTGGAGGGGCTTCTTCCGGCCTTGACGCAGGCCGGAAGTGGTGCCTGAACCAGTTTATCCCGTGCCTTGCGAAGTGGACGCAAGGCCATAACAAGGAGACATACATGGCACGCATCACCGTCGAAGACTGCCTGGAGCAGGTCAACAATCGTTTCATGATTGTACAGATGGCCATCAAGCGCGTGAAACAGTTCCGCGAGGGCTACGATCCGCTTTTGGAGTGCAAGAATAAGGAAGTCGTTACTGCTCTGCGTGAAATTGCCTCCGGCAAGGTTCTCGCCGAGGAAGACCTCTCAGACGTCGGCGTTAAGGCTGCCAGTAAGTAAGCCATGTCCCAAAGAGATTATTATGAGGTGCTTGGCGTCTCACGCGACGCCGGCGAGGACGAGATCAAAAAGGCCTACCGAAAGCTGGCCTTTCAGTACCACCCGGACCGCAATCCCGACGACGCCGAGGCGGAAACCAAGTTCAAAGAAGCCGCAGAAGCCTATGAGGTCTTGAAGGACGCCGACAAGCGCGCCACCTACGACCGCTTTGGCCATGCTGGTATGAACGGTTCCGGCTTTGGCGGCGGCTTCTCCAACTCCGAAGACATCTTCTCGTCGTTTAGCGACATCTTCGGCGATTTGTTCGGCTTTGGCGGTGGCGGCGGCGGACGTGGTCCGCGCCCGACCGCTGGTGCGGACCTGCGCTACAATCTGACCATTTCCTTCCGTCAGGCGGCCAAGGGCGACGAAGTCACCCTGACCATCCCCAAGCAGGTGCATTGCCCCGAGTGCAATGGCACCGGCGCGGAACCGGGCACCAGCCCGGAAACGTGCCAGCAGTGTGGCGGTAGCGGACAGGTTGTCCAGTCGCAGGGTTTCTTCCGTGTGTCCGTGCCGTGTCCGGTGTGCCATGGCCGTGGTCAGGTCATCCGGTCCTTGTGTCCGCGCTGTAAGGGCGATGGCACAGTGCCTGAGACCCGCGAGCTTTCCGTGCGCATTCCCGCCGGTGTGGACAGCGGCTCCCGCCTGCGCCTGCGCGGCGAGGGCGAACCCGGTGAATACGGCGGTCCCCACGGCGACTTGTACGTGGTCATCTACGTGGAGGAGGACGAGGTTTTCGAGCGTCAGGGGCAGAACCTGATCTACCGCTTGGAAATCGACTTCACACAGGCCGCCCTTGGCGAGACTGTGGAGGTCCCCACCCTCGACGATCCGACCACCCTGCATATTCCCGCCGGAACGCAGAGCGGCAAGGTGCTGCGCCTGCGCGAACTTGGTCTGCCGCATATTGGCCGTCAGCCGCAGGGCGACCTGCTGGTTGAGGTGAACGTGAAAACCCCGCAGGACCTCACCAAGGAGCAGGAAGAACTGCTGCGCGAGTTCGCTCGCCTTGAGGAGGAAAAGCAGGGCAAGCCGCTGAACCGGGCCAAACAGTTCTTCAAGAAGGCCGTTGGCAAGGCCATGGGAGAGTAGGGCATATGTCGGGCAAGCTTTCGCACATTGATCAGGACGGCAACGCATGCATGGTTGACGTGGGCCACAAGGCGGAAACCCAGCGGACGGCCATTGCCGAGACGCGGGTCATTCTGTCGCCCGAGACCTTTGCCCTGCTGTCCGAGGACGCCTTGCCCAAGGGCGACGCCCTCACCACCGCAAAAATTGCGGGCATTTTCGCCGCCAAGAAGACGGCCGAGCTGATTCCCATGTGCCATCCGCTGCCGCTGTCCTACGTGGATGTGCGGTTTACGGCGCTGGAGGAGTCCTCGACCATCGTCATTGAGGCCGAAGCCCGTACTGCCGGCCAGACCGGTGTCGAGATGGAAGCGCTGACCGCCGCGCAGGTGGCCGCGCTGACCGTGTACGACATGTGCAAGGCCGTGCAGAAAGACATCATTCTTTCCGATTGCCGCCTGCTGTACAAAAGCGGGGGCAAGAGCGGAACCTACGACGTCCGCTAGGACGGCGTAAAGACAAGAGCCATCAAGGGGCCGTGCGGCAAAGCCGCGCGGCCCCTTTTGTTTTGCGCAATGGTTTCGTATGGTGGGCAGGTTGTTGCCAAAACAGGGTGTTCACCAACGAGGGCATGCAAGTGCGAACACAGCGCAAAGCCGCCGCGCCGCGATGGCTTGAGCGCTGTGAAACGCTGCAAAGCCCCGGCAGTGGCCCCCCTGCAAGAGAAGCGCGCCGCCGTGGCTCGCTTTGACGTTGACGTTGTCCGGAAAGAAAACACGGTCCGGTTGGTAGTCCGGGCGCACGTGTCCTGCGTGTCAGTAACCTTCCCCCCTTGGGTTGTCCGTTTCCGGATGTGCATTCCATTCAAAGGGGTAACCGCATGGAGTTCTACCGCACGAGCTTTTGCATTGTTTTTGAAGACGGCTTTTGGGTCGGGTACGCGGAGATACGGCATCAGGACACCTTCCGCGTGGCGCGCCGTGTGTTTGGCGCGGAGCCGACCGGGCCGGAGATAGCCGCCTTTGCCACTGGTTCGCAGTACCAGCGGCTGGCTTTTTCGCGCCCATTTGCGGCGCAGGAGCGGACGCGCCGGGCGGCGAACCCAAAGCGCCAGCACCGCGAGATAGCGCGCGAGCGCAAGGCCGCCCACGGCGTGAGCAAGGCGCGTGATGCCGCCAAGGAGCAGTATCTGGATGACAAACAGATGCGCAGGAAAGCAGCGCGGGAACGTCGCGACGCCCTGCGGGAGCGTCGTTTTGCCGAGCGGCAGGAGAAGCGGCGGCAAAAGCGCCGGGGGCATTAGCGCCGCAGTACGGGGCGCATGACGAAATGGCGCGCAGTCGCCGGTGGATGTGTCATCGCAGCGTATTACGTCGCCGCGCGCCCCTGCCCGACAAGGAGCATCAGGTCGTCAATGTTTGGCTGTCCGCAGGCGGCGGGCTGGTAGTCGAGAAACTGCTTGAGGATAATTTCCCCGCAGCCGGGCGAAAAGTAAAAGACGCTGTACGGGCGGTCGTCCTCGTTGAGGGCATACATTTGCATATCGGCCGCTGCCGTGTTTTGATTCACGGCGTGGATGAACTTGTCCTGAAGCCGGGCGGTTTCTCCGGCCGCGACATCCTGCATGCTGAGCGTTATGCGGTACCAGTCCATGGCTCCTCCTTGGTGCGGGGCGTGGACGGACAACGGATGAATTTTGATGTATCACCGAATAGGCTACATCAGATTGAGGAAAAACGGCAAACCACAAGCGGTTTGCCATCCCCAAAAAAGCTCTCGTAAGGAGACGTGAAATGAGTAAGACCACAGCGAATTTGGAAGCGGCGTTTGCCGGTGAGTCTCAGGCCAACCGCAAGTACCTTGCCTTTGCCGAGAAGGCCGATAAGGAAGGGCTGGCGCAGGTTGCCAAGTTGTTCCGCGCAGCCGCCGCTGCGGAGACGGTGCACGCGCATGCGCACCTGCGTCTGCTCAAGGGCGTCGGTTCCACCAAGGAGAACCTGATGACCGCCATCGCTGGCGAGACGCATGAATTCAAGGAAATGTACCCGGCCATGATTGAGGACGCCAAGGCCGAGGGCGAGCGCGCGGCAGAGCGGTACTTTGGCTTTGCCAACGCCGTTGAGGAAGTGCACGCCTGCCTGTACGAAAAGGCGCTGAATGACCCCGAAGGTCTGCCCGCCACGGAATACTACGTCTGTAGCGTGTGCGGCCACGTGCACGAAGGCAAGCCCACGGAGAAGTGTCCTGTCTGCAATGCCAAGCCCGAGGCATATTTCCTCGTGGACTAACGGCGCGAAAAAGCCAAGACGGCGCGGCTTGTGGCATTGACACCGGCCGCGCCTGTGCGCGCCGGGCTGCCCTGCCGGGCGGCTGCGGCGCGCATGATACGATAGACCGTCCCCGGCCTCGCCGTGGGCGGTCTTTTTTTATGGCACGGGGCCAGTGGATTCGCGGGCTGTGGGTTAGCGTCTGCCGCCACCCATGCCGCGTCCGCCGCCACCGCCCATGCCGCGGCCACAACCGCCACGGCCACCTCGGCCGCCGCCCATGCCCCTACCCATGCCGCACCCTGCGCCGCGTCCGCCGCCTTGGCCCATGCCTTGACCGCGGCCCTGTCCGGGCTGGGGCGTGCTGGGTGCGGTCTGGCCGGATTCGGCCTGAGCGAGGGCGTCGCTGCATGTGGCGGCGTTCACCGTGATGATGCGCAGGCCCGCCTGCGTCAGCGCGGCTTCGGCCTTGGGGCCAACGCGGCCGGTGATAACGGCCTGTACGCCAGCGTCCACAACGGTCTGCGCGGCCTGAATGCCTGCGCCCTGCGGCTGTGTGGCGGCGGTGTTGTCAATGGCTGCGGTCTGGCCGGTTTCCGTGTCGTGGATGAGAAAGACCGGGGCGCGGCCAAAGCGCGGGTCCAGTGCGCTGGTGAGTTCCGGGCCGGTACTGCTGATTGCATACTTCATGAGGAAAGACCTCCTGTTTTGTGTGTTGCTCTGTTGCTTTGAAGTGAGCAAAGGCTGTGCCGGATGTGGAAAGTCAAGGAAGACAAGTGGTTATGATTTTACCCGGTTTTGAAAAGGCGCATGTTTCGCCTGTTTCTGTGCGGGGCAGGGCGCAATATGCGCCCAGACGAAAAAGCCCCCGCGCGGGTGCACGGGGGCTGGAAGTGCCGGAAAGGGGCAGGGTGGGCGTTTACCAGACGCTACGGACTTTGACGCCGCGCTGCTGCATCACGTCCTTGCACTGGCGGATGGAGTATTCGCCGTAGTGGACAATGGAGGCGATGAGCGCCGCGGAGGCGTGGCCTTCGGTGATGGCGTCGGCCATATGTTCGGGCGTGCCAGCACCGCCGGAGGCGATGACCGGGATGTGCACGGCGTCGGCGATGGTGCGGGTCAGGTTCAGCTCGTAGCCGTCCTTGGTGCCGTCCGCGTCGATGGAGTTGACGCAGAGTTCGCCTGCGCCAAGGGCCTCGGCGCGCTTCGCCCATGCGATGGCGTCCATGCCCATGTGCTTGCGGCCACCGTGGATGACAATTTCATAGCCAGAGGGAATCGACTCGGACACGGGAACGCGCAGGACGTCCATGCCCACCACGATGCACTGCGAGCCAAAAGCCGCCGCGCCTTCGGAGATGATGTCCGGGTTCTTTACGGCGGCGGAGTTGACGGAAATCTTCTCCGCACCGGCAAGGAGCACGTCGCGCATATCGCTGACGGTGGAGATGCCGCCGCCAACGGAGAAGGGGATGAAGATTTCCTGCGCCACGGCTTCCACAACCTTGAGCATAATGCCGCGGCGCTCGTGCGAGGCGGTGATGTCGTAGAAGACCAGCTCGTCCGCGCCTTCCTCATAGTAGGTGCGCGCGGTGTCCACCGGGTCGCCGATGTCGATGTTGTCCTTGAACTTGATGCCCTTGGTCAGCCTGCCGTCGCGGACATCAAGGCACGGGATGATGCGCTTACTCAGCATTTTTGACCTCCAGGCAGTAGTCGTGGAAATTCTTGAGCAGGGCGAGGCCAGGCCTGCCGCTCTTTTCGGGATGGAACTGCACGGCCCACAGGCCTTCGCGCCCGTGCATGGCGCAGAATTCGTGCCCGTAGGTGGTGGTGGCCAGAACATACTGTGCGTCCGCGTCCGGGTAGTAGCTGTGCACGTAGTAGAACTCCGCACCCGGCTCAATGCCCCGGAACAGGCGCTCGTCGGGATTCTTCGGCGTGACGGCGTTCCAGCCCATATGCGGGATGCGCACGGGGGTGCCGTCCTCTTCGGTCATGTCGCCGTCAAAGCGGCGGCAAATGCCGGGGATGATGCCGAGGGTGGTGGTGTTGTTCTCCTCCGACGAGTCGAGCATAATTTGGCAGCCCACGCAGATGCCAAGGAGGGGCTTGCCGCTGTCGATAAGCGAGGAGAGAACGGAGTCCAGACCGGTGGAGGTCAGTTCATTCATGGCCTGACCTGCCGCCCCCACACCGGGAAAGATGACGCCGTCTGCACTGCGCAGAACGTCCGCATTGTCCGTGATGGTGCATTCTATGCCCAGATGGTCGAGGGCGCGGCGGACGGAAGTCTGGTTTCCGGCCTTGTAGTCGAGTATTGCGAGCATGTCTTTCTCCTTCGTAGAACTCAGCAAATTAGACAATATGCGGCTGCAATACAAGTGCGGGATTTGCCGCGCGCCGTTTTGCGCCGCCGCGTGCTGGTGGAGCGCATCCGCGCGCGTGGGGGTTGCCCTCATATGGGGCGGGAGTATACAAAGCTGGTTTGCGTAGCACAAACCACAACCAACGGAGATGGTATGTATATAGTGACCGGCGGCGCGGGCTTCATCGGCAGCGCCTTTGTGTGGAAGCTCAACGAGATGGGCATTCATGACATTGTGGTGGTGGATGACCTTGGCACCGGGGACAAATGGCGCAACCTCGTGAACCGGACGTATATGGACTTCGTGCACAAGGATATGTTCCTTGAGATGATTCTGCACGAGGACCTGCCCTTTGACGTGGACGCCATCATCCACATGGGCGCGTGCTCCTCCACCACGGAGCGCGACGCCAATTACCTGATGGAAAATAATTACCGGTATACGATGACGCTGGCGCACTTTTGCCTTGAGCACGACGTGCGCTTCATCAATGCTTCCTCCGCCGCAACCTACGGCGACGGCGCGTTGGGCTTTGATGACGACCCGGCGGGCATCCCTGCGCTGAAGCCGCTGAACATGTACGGCTACTCCAAGCAGCTGTTTGACCTGTGGTCCCTGCGTACGGGCGCGGCGGACAAGCTGGTCAGTCTGAAATTCTTCAACGTGTTCGGGCCCAACGAGTACCACAAGGGCGATATGAAGTCCGTGGTGTGCAAGGCTTTCTCGCAGATTGGCGACACCGGGGCCATGCGCCTTTTTGCCTCGGAGCGTGACGACTACCCCGACGGCGGCCAAAAGCGCGACTTTATCTACGTGAAGGACTGCGTGGACGTGATGTGGTGGCTGCTCAATAATCCGCAGGTGAACGGCATCTACAACCTTGGCACCGGCTCCGCCAGAACGTGGAACGACCTCGCCCGCGCGGTGTTTCACGCCATGGATGTGCCGGAGGATATCCAGTACATCGACATGCCCGAGACCCTGCGCGGCAAGTATCAGTACTTTACCGAGGCCAGTATGGGCCGCCTGCGCGCGGCCGGGTGCCCGGTGGACTTTGCGCGCCTTGAGGACGCAGTTGCCGACTACGTGGGGAACTACCTCGCAACGGGCGATCCGTACTTGTAGCCGCTGTCGCGGCGTGGGCGGCTTTGCCCGCCACGTGTTGAACAAAAGGAAACGCCGGGTGCGCAGTGCGCATCCGGCGTTTTGTGTGCTGTGTGGTCTGCGGCTACAGGCCGGGGAGTTCCACGGGCGGAAAGTCCGCGGCGTCCAGCTCGTGCCCCAGCTTGGAGAACAGGCGTGGTTCCAGCATTCGGCGGCCCTTGCTGGGACCGTCCACAGGCGTCAGCTCTTGACCGTCGTAGGTGACGCTGGTGATGAGCGGCTCGTCAAAGCCGAAATCCGTGAAGGTATCCACGCTGACGTTCAGCAGGGCCGACCGGAAGTCGCCTTCGAGGGCTGGCAGGGTGAAGGTCTGTGTGCCCTTGTCCACGGAGCCGAGCAGAATAAGCACCTCGTCCTTGGCAATTTGGGTCAGGAAGGGGCTGAGGTGCACCGGCGAAGGCGTGGCCGCGACATTGTCGGGGTACAGCTCAACTTCTGGCACGCCGTCGATGCAGGCCGTCATTTTGAGGCTGTTTTCAAAACAGTAGGCGGCGCGGTGGTACAGGCGGTGGGCATTCCACCAGCCGGACCACGAAAAGCCCACAGCCTCCGCGAATTTTCCTGCAAGCTCCTCGTCAAAGTAGAGAATGCCCTTAAAACAGTTGTTGGCGAAGTAGGGCGTGTTGTTCTTGCCGAGACAGTGCTTGTAAATCTTGTGGACAAAGCGCTTCGGGATGGACGTGATAATCACGTTATTCTTGTATCCCGCGATATCGATTCGTAGTTCCATATCGTCTCCTCCGGTCACATCGCAATGACAGGCATCCTGTGGTGTAAAGGATTACCTAACCACCGCTTTTTCCTTTAGGCAAGGAAAATCGAAGAAGGAAACTGTCCGCCCGCTTACACTTTGCGTTTAAACAGCCGCTCCAGGTCGCTGAGGCCCCACTGTACCTGCACGGGGCGGCCATGGGGGCAGTAGTCTTTGCCGGGGGTGGCGCGCCATGCTTCCAGCAGGGCAAGGGCTTCGTCGCGGGCAAGGGTCTGGTTGGCCTTGACCGCCGCTTTGCACGACAGCATGGCCCACAGGTCCGTGATGCCCTTGGCTTGTTCGCTGAGTGCGGCGCGCAGGTAGTCCTTGGCCCGGGCCGCCGTGAGCAGGGCGGGGATGGCCGTTACCGCAAGCAAGGTATCCGAGCGGCGCTCTAGGGAGAAGCCAAGGCGGCTCAGGTCCGCCCATATTTCATCCAAAAGCGCGCCCTCGGAGGGGTGCAGGGCCAGTTCCAGCGCAATGGCCAGCGGCTGGCTGTCGCCGCGCTCTCCTGCCTGCTCAAAAGTGTGGTAGAGCACGCGCTCGTGCGCTGCGTGCTGGTCCACAAGGGCAAGGGTGCCGTCCCGGTAGCGCAGGATGAGGTAGGTGTCCGCCAACTGGCCGAGGTATTCACTCCCATCGCTTGACGGCGCGGCAAAGATGGGCGGGGCTGTTTCGCCAACGGAGTCGTATAGGTCCGCGTTGCTGGACACGGCAGGCTCATGCATGGCCGCGGCGCGCGAGGCATCCGGCGCAAGGTCGAGGAAGTTTTCGCGCTCGGTCATGCGCTTAAATTCCGAATAGGTGGAGAAGCCGGGGCGCGTGTCGTCAAAGTCCGCCGCGCGCGAGGGGCCGCCAGAGGTCGGTCCCGAGGTGGACTGGTGCGCCGGACGCGGGCTAGCAGTGGCCGTGGCGCCAAAGGAGGACGGCGCGCCAGTGGACGGGCCTGACGCCGCGCCAAAGGAATCGGGCAGTGCATCCATGGAGTCCATGGCGCTGGAGGTTCCAGAGGGGCCGGGGGCGTTCCCTGCGTGGTCTGGCATACTGACGTCTTCGGTGCGGTGGGGCTGAGCCGAAGCGTCCAGCGCGGTGATGATGGCGCGGCGGATAACGGAGAACACCGCCCGCTCGTCACGGAAGCGGACCTCGGTTTTGGCCGGGTGGACGTTGACGTCCACATGCTCGGGCGGCACTTCCAGAAAGACCACCGCCTGTGGGTATTCGCGGGTGAGCAGGCGGCCTGTGTAGGCTTCGCGCACCGCGCGCAGGAGCACCTTGTCCGTCACGGGGCGGTTATTCACATAAAAAAGGATGCGGTCCGCGCGGGCCTGCGCCGTGCGGGGACTGCCCGTGACGCCGTGGGCGCGGTAGCCGTTTTGCTCGTGGGCAAAGGGCATCAGGCCATCGGTGATGGCCGGGGGCCACGCGGCGGCAAGGCGCTTGGCAAGGTCCTGCCCCGCGCTGAAGGTGTAGACCTTGCGCCCGCCCACGGTCAGCTTCATGCGCACGTCAAGGCGCGTGAGGGCAAGACGGAAAAAGGCGTCCTGACAACGGCGGGTCTCCGTGGCAGGGGTTTTGAGGAACTTGAGGCGCGCCGGGACATTGGCGAACAGGTCCCGGATTTCAATGCGCGTTCCTTCGCGTAGCATGGCCGGGCCGGAGTCCGCCGCGCGGCCCGCGTCCACTTCCACAAAGGAGCCGGAGTCCTCGCCGTGGGGGACGGAGGTGATGCGCATGCGCGACACCGAGGCGATGGACGGCAGCGCCTCGCCGCGAAAGCCAAAGCTGCGGATGGTGTTCAGCTCGCTGATGTCGGCAACCTTGCTGGTGGCGTGGCGGGTGAGGGCGAGGTGCATCTCGTCCTGCGTCATGCCCCAGCCGTTGTCCTGAATGTCTATAAGCCCCTGCCCGCCTTGCTCGATGGTGACGGTCAGGCTCGTTGCTCCGGCGTCGAGGCTGTTTTCCATCAACTCCTTGAGCACGCTTGCGGGGCGCTCCACCACCTCGCCGGCGGCGATTTGGTTTTGCAGTTCCGGGGACAGGATATGAATAGGCCGTTTGGTAAGGGCTGTCTGTGCGGTGTCGGTCATGGGTCGGTTGTACAAGAAACGTCAGGAGCTTTCCACCATTGTGTTCCATGGGGTGGAAAGCTCTCATATTGGGAAAAGCACGCGTGGTTTCAGGGGATTGCGGGCGGCGCGCGTCGGCGCTTCACTCAGCCATGGACGTTTGGCGCGCCGTACGCATTGCGCGCGGGCGCAGTAAGCAGAAGAAAAGCGGGGACGGCGTGCCGCTTGTGGGTATGGGTGACGAGCTTGTGGGCGGCTGTCCCATGGCCGCGTGGGTGGACGATGTCCCATGGCCGCGTGGATGGACAATGTCATTTGGGCGCGTGGCCGCGCCACGCAAAACGGGCGCGGAAGCAAAGCTCCCGCGCCCGGTGATGGTGTGGTGTGCGCCGCGCGCTACAGGGACAGGCCCAGCAGCGTGATGCGCGCTTCAAAGCGTGCTTCGTCGTCGGTCTGCGTGGTGAGCAGTTCCAGCGCGTAGCATTGGTGCGTGTAGATAAGGCGCAGGGTCTTTTCCAGATCCGTCGCGGCCTCGATATCCGTGCGGTACAGGAAATCCACGGTCCAGTTGGGATTAATAATCCACGCCATGCCGAACTTGAGCTGGCGCAGGCGTTCGCGGTCCTGCCGCTTGTACTCGTCCAGCGCTTCCTGAAAGTCCACACCAAAGGATGCGCGCATCATCTGGGGGATTTCGTAGGTCAGGAAGTGCTCGTGCTCGGTCATGTCGCCAAGGTAGGGCGAGAACATGGTGCGGCTGGTCCAGCTGACGTTTTCGTTGTAGCGGAACTGGGCCTCGGCGAGGAAATCCGAGAACGGGCGGCGCTCGTACTCGTCGCGCTCGTCCTCGCGGGTGGCCTCGCGGCGGTCGTAGCTCTGTTCAAGGCGCAGACGCAGGAAGTCCAGATAATCCACAACCGGTTTGTAGGCGGTGGTGTCGCCGTCGGTGTACGGGGTGATGCGCACGCGCCTGCGGTCAAGGACGTTGGTCACGGAGTAGGTGATTTCGTTTTGGGCATCCAGCCTATCGAGGTCGTCGTAGTAAGGATTGTCCTCCTGCCCGACGTAGGGCATCCAGTCGTAGTCCACGCGTGGCTGGATGGAGTGGCGGATGCGCTGCCATGCGCTTTTGCCGTCGTTTTCCTCGGTGGCGTCCAGCGTGTCGGAACCAAGGTCGTACACGCGGGACAGCTCTGTGAAGGCGCTGACGGTGAAGTTCGGCAGGTGGCGCATGCGCAGGTCTTCCGCATCGGTTCCGCTTTCGTACTCATCCTCAATGTAGAGGGTTTCGCGTAGTCCGGCGGTGGGGATGACGGAGATGGGACCAACCTCAAAGGGCAGGCTGAGGGACGGTTCGGCTTCCACACGCATGCCGGAATCGCCCTTGGCGCGCCAGAAGTAGCCCGAGGACGAATCCATCATGAACTCAAGGGGCAGCCCTTCGAGCAGTTGATCCTTCCAGACGAAGCCGAAGAGTTCCGGCAGGCGCTGGAGGGTGGGATTGTCGTCGGGATCGTGGTTGTCGTTCATGTAGGCGAAGTTCTGGGTGTATTCCAGACGGCCCGCCACGCCCACGCGGTCCCACGAGCGGGAGACGAGCAGGGTGGAGGTGCGTTCTTCGGCGTCGGCGTCGGCGATGTCGCGGCCAAATTCGTCAAGGAAGACGCTCTTGGTGCGGTCGAAGCCGGTCTTCCCGGCCTTAAATTCGCGCAGGTAGTTCTGGTCCGAGGCGTAGTCGATGTCCAGCTTCACCTTCCAGTCGGGGTTCGGCAGGTGGCCATCGAACTTGCTGCGCACCCAGAAGCGGTTGCGGTTGGGGCGGATGAGGCCGTCGTCGTCAAACTGCGAGTCCTCGTCGGACTCGGAGTTGGCGCGGATGCTGTCGTGCAGCCAGTCCGCCTGCCAGACGCCCTTGGTGTCGGCGTCCGGGGTGTTGCGGTACTCAATGCCCTGCTGCAGGCCGCGTTTGGCCATGAAATTCTCGTAGAACGTGGCGTCCTGTTCGTCATCAATGGCCCAGTAAATGGGCTGATTGTAGAACACGCCATTACGCGAACTGGCACCGAATTCCGGCAGCAGCAGGCCGCTTTGGCGTTTGGTCTTGGCGGGCAGGATGAGGTAGGGCGAGTACATCATGGACGTGTTCCCCACCTTGAAGGTGGAGTTCTTGAGCCATGCGTAGCCCTCAATGGTGACTTCACCCTCGTCCATGTCGATGGACCATGCGTCGTCCGGGTTGTCACAGGCCGTGACCGTAGCGGAGCGGAAGCTGTAGGTGTCGCCCTCGTGTTTTTCGATGCGGGCGCCGGAGAAGTAGAGGTGGGCGTCGTCCACGTAGACGAATCCGTTCTTCAGCCAGCCAACTTGGGTGTTGAGGTCGAATTCGGCTTCGTCCGCGGTCATGCGGTCCGCGGTCCAGACGGCTTCCACGTTGCCCTTCAGGTAGACCCAGCCGGTTTTTTTGTAATACCGGGCAAAGTCCGCAGTCAGGTAGCGATCGCCCTGGGTGAGGCGGACGTTGCCTTTGGCCTCGATGATTTCGGGGTCATGCTGGGCGGCGAGGTGGTCGGCGCTGAGCTGCCATGCGGAGGCCTCATGCGAGGCGGACTGGTCCTCATGCCGGGTGGGCATGTCTGCACCTGCTGGCGCGGCAATGGCGACGCCAAGGGGCGCCATCACGACACAGGTCAGCAAAAGTAGTGTTAATACGGCCTTTTGGGGGAGCCGAGTGCGGATCATTGAAGTCATGATCGTCCGTGCGTTATAGGGTACAAGCGAAAAGAGGCACAGCGGCCGTCACCTAGCGACATCCGGGCACGTACCATAGGTCCGGTGAAATGAACAGTAGGCATAAGGATGGAAATTTCTTATACATGCACCCGACACAAAGGTGCAACCACCCGCCCCACGCAACTTGACGAGGACTACATGCCTATCGCCTACAATCATCTCGAAACACTCGTTTACCCAGGCAGAATCGTTGAAAATTGGCGCAAGCTGGAAGCACGGGGCGGCCACGCCTACGCTGTGGTGAAGGCTGACGCCTACGGCCACGGTCTGCGGGAAGTGGCGCGGGCGCTTGCCGCCGCGGGCGCGCATACGCTGTGCGCCGGGACCGTTGAAGAGTCCGTCAGCATCCGGGGGATGGGGTATGAGGGGCGCGTTGTGTCCCTGCTTGGTCCCCAGCTGGAGGAGGACTTCGCCGCCGCCATCCGCCACCGGATTATTCCGTTTATCGCCGACGCCGAGCAGTTGAAGCGGCTGGATGCGGAGGCCGCAAGCCTGAACGTGGTCCAGCCCATATCAATTAAGATAGATACCGGCATGGGGCGTCTTGGCTTTCGGGCCGAGGACGCGCAGGCCGTGGCGGACCTCTTGGACGGGCTGCCTCATGTGACGGTGGCGGGCGTGAGTTCGCACCTTGCCTCGGCGGATATGCCGCAGGACAGGGCCGCGGTAGAGGCGCAGAACGCGCGGTTTTGCGACGCCGTGCAGGTGTTGCGCTCGCGCGGGCATGAGTTTGAGGCCAACCTTGCCAACTCCGCCGCGCTGCTTGCCTATCCGGAGATGCACCACGACGCCCAGCGCCCCGGGCTGGCGCTGTACGGGTGCAACCCCTTCTGGGGGACGGAGCAGGCCGGGCTTGGCAGCGACTTGGTCCCGGCCATGGATGTGCGCTCGCGCATCTACCAGACGCACGGGCTCCGCGCCGGAGAGACGGTGAGCTATGGCCGCACCTTCACTGCCCAGCGCGGCATGCGCATTGCCGTTATCGCCGCAGGGTATGCGGATAATTACATGCGCGCCATGTCGGGCGTTGGCGCGGTGTGTGTGCGCGGACAGCGGGCGCAAATTCTTGGGCGGGTGTGCATGCAGATGACCGCCGTGGACGTGACGGACATCCCGGACGCCACACGCGGCGACGACGTATGGCTGCTGGGCGGCCCGGACGAGTGCGCCGTGCGCGCCGAGGAGTTCGCCGACTGGTGCGGAACCATCAGTTATGAGATACTCTGCCTTCTGGGCCAGAACCCGCGCCGCTACGCTTGACAGAGCGTGGTGGTTGGCTTATTGACTGCGTTTTCCCTTGCTCTTGCCGATGGCGGTAAGGGCCAATAGACCATGAGGAGTAATTCATGAGAAAGTTCGAGACTTTGCTGCTGCTCTCTCCTGAGCTGTCAGCCGAGGAACGTCAGACGGTTCTCGACACCCTGGGCGCTGTTGTCGACCGCGAAGGCGGCAAGATGCTCACTGTCGACGAATGGGGCATGCGCGACCTCGCCTATGCCGTGAACAAGAAGACCCGCGGCTACTACGTGCGCCTGGAGTACACCGCTCCCGGCCAGCTCGTTGCCGAGCTGGAACGCATCGTCCGTATCACCGACGGTATCTACAAGTTTGTCACCGTTCGTCTGGCCGACAAGGTTGAAGCTGAGGAGAACGCATAATGGCTTTCAAAAAGAGATTCACTCCGCGGAAGAAGTTCTGCCGTTTCTGCGCAGACAAGGAACTCCCCATCGATTACAAGCGCCCCGATATCCTTCGTGATTTCGTGACCGAGCGCGGCAAGATCATTCCTCGCCGCATCACTGGCACTTGTGCCAAGCACCAGCGTCGCCTGACCGTTGCGATCAAGCGCGCAAGGCAGATGGCTCTTCTGTACTACACTGCCGTGCACAGCAGTGCAGTCAAGAAAAGGACGCTCTAGGGGAGGCTTGTCATGAAACTGATTCTTCGTGCAGATATCGACAATTTGGGCCGCCTGGGCGACGTCGTTGACGTAAAGCCCGGCTATGGCCGCAACTTCCTTCTGCCTCAGGGCTTTGCCATGGTGGCTACTGAAGCCAACATGAAAGTCTTTGAACTGGAGCGCAAGAAGCTCCAGGAACAGATGGACAAGATCCGCTTCGACGCCGAAGAAATGGGCAAGAAGCTGGAGGACGCCACCATCGTGCTCCGCATGCGTGTGGGCGACGGCGACAAGCTGTACGGCTCCGTCACCAATGCCAACATTGCGCAGGCTCTTGCCGATCAGGGCTTGGAAGTCGACAGGAAAAAGATTATTCTTGGCGACCCCATCCGCTCCCTGGGCCGCTACGGCGTGCCCGTCAAGCTGCACCCCGACGTGCAGTGCGAACTGAGCGTGTGTGTTGTCCGTCACGACTGGGTCGAAGGCCAGCCCATCACTGCCGAAGAGGCAGAGGCTGCCCTGGAAGAACAACCTGAAGCACCCGCCGAGGCTCCGGCCGAGGTAGCGGAAGAAGAAGCTGTAAATGACGCAGGACAGGCCGAAGAATCCGAACAGGCCTAGCAACGATATCTCCCGGTCCCCTCAGGGGACCGGGGGTTCCGCTGTTGCAGATACCCTTTCCAGGGCGTCTGGCGACATGCTGCGGAAAGTCCCCCCCCATAACCTCGAAGCCGAACAGGCGGTTTTGGGGGGTGTTTTTTTAAAGTCCAACGTATTTCATGATCTGGTGGACGTCCTGTCCGAGGACGACTTCTATTCACCGGCCCACCGCATCATATTCCGGGCATTTCAGGAATGCTTCCGTAAGTCCATTCCCATGGACCTCTTGACCGTCGCCGAAGAACTTCGGATGCTCGGCAAGCTGGACGAAGTGGGCGGTCCCGTCTATTTGGCGGAACTGGCGGACTCCACGGTCAGCACCTCCAACGCCCTCTACCATGCGAAGATTGTTCGCAACAGGTCGGTTCAGCGCCAGCTTATCGGCGTGGCATCGGACATCATTGGCAACTGTTTCGACAGCGGCAGTGATGTGGACGCGCTCTTGGACGAGTCCGAGCAGTCCATCTTTGCCATCTCTGAGCAGCGCTCGAATAAATCCTTTGTTGCGTCCAAGGAGCTGGTGAACCAGGTTTTTGAAAAACTGCAGGAACTCTACAGCCGCAAGGAGCTCGTCACCGGCGTACCCACCGGGTACTACAAGTTTGACGAGCTGACAGCGGGCCTGCAACCTACTGACCTCATTATCATTGCCGGACGTCCCGCAATGGGTAAGACCTCCTTCGCCCTGAACCTTGGGCTGAGGGCGGCTTCCGATTACGGAACGCCCACCGCTGTGTTTTCGTTGGAAATGGGCATGGACCAGTTGATGATGCGTATGCTCTGTACCAAGGCAAGAGTTAACCTTGCAGACATGCGAAGGGGCTTCATCGACGACGAGGCTTGGGCGCGCCTGTACGACGCCGCCGAAGATATGTCAGCCTGTCCCATTTACATTGACGACACACCGGCAATCAGCACGCTGGAGCTTCGCGCTCGTTGCCGCCGACTCAAGGCGGAAAAGGGACTGGGACTGGTTATCGTCGACTACCTGCAGCTTATGCGAGCAGGTCGCACCATCGATTCGCGTGAACAGGAAATCTCCGAAATCTCACGGACGCTCAAGGCACTGGCGAAGGAAATTCAGGTGCCCGTGATCGCGCTGTCGCAGTTGAACCGTAAGGTGGAAGAGCGCACGGACAAACGTCCCAAGCTCTCTGACCTTCGTGAGTCCGGCGCCATTGAGCAGGACGCCGACATGATCGTCTTCCTCTACAGGGACGAGGTCTACAACACCAGCGACGACAATCCCAAAAAGGGTGTGGCCGAAATCATCATCGGCAAGCACCGTAACGGTCCCACCGGCACGGTGGACCTTGCCTTTATGAAGGAACACACGGCCTTCGAGAACCTCGCCGTCCCCGCGGAAGCTGCTGACTACACGAACTCTTGACATACCCCGCGCAGGTCACACTCAACCGCATCTGGAGCCGACTGTGTACTTCGACAAAGCCGAGACCTACTCCCGTGAGGACATCGAAAAGGTTCAACTCGTCCGACTGCAAAGCACCATTGAGCGTGCACGCAACTCGCGCCTGTATAGGGACAGGCTGAGTGGCGTTTCCGCTTCGGACATCCGCTCCATCGACGACGTGCGTCGTCTGCCGTTTACCACCAAGGACGACCTGCGCGGCAGCTATCCCGATGGGCTGCTGACCGTGCCGCACGAGGACTTTGTGCGCCTGCACGTGTCCAGCGGCACCACCGGCAATCCCACTGCGGTCTATTACACGCAAAACGACCTGAATTCCTGGGCCGACCTCATGGCGCGGTGCATGCACATGATTGGCATCCGGCCCGGCGATACCTTTCAGAATATGAGCGGCTACGGGCTGTTCACCGGCGGGCTCGGCGTCCACTACGGCGCCGAGCGGCTGGGCTGCCTGACCATCCCCTCCGGGGCGGGCAACACCTCGCGCCAGATTAAGCTGATGCAGGACTTCAGGACCAGCGCCATCCACATCATTCCGTCCTACGCGCTGTACTTTGCCGAAGCCCTCGAAAAGCGCGGCATTGACCCGAAAAAGGACCTCAACGTGCGCGTCGCGCTCATCGGCGCGGAGCCGCACACCGAGGAGACCCGCCGCAAGATTGAGGATGCCCTCGGCATTAAGGCCTACAACTCCTACGGGCTGTCCGAGATGAACGGCCCGGGCGTTGCCTTCGAGTGCGAGCATCAGGACGGCATGCACGTGTGGGAAGACGCCTACATCGTGGAAATCATCAATCCCGAGACCCTTGAACCCGTGAAGGAAGGCGAAGTGGGCGAGATTGTCATGACCACGCTGCAGCGCGAGGGCATGCCCATTATCCGCTACCGCACGCGCGACCTGTGCCGCTTTATTCCCGGCACCTGCGCCTGCGGCCGCCAGCACCGCCGCCTCGACCGCATCAAGGGCCGCGCGGACGATATGATGATCCTTAAGGGCGTCAACATCTACCCCATGCAGATTGAGCAAGTGCTCATGGCCATGCCCGAGGTGGGCCAGAACTACCTCATTGAGCTGGATAACGACGGGCACATCGACTACATGCGCGTGCGGGTGGAAGTGAAGGGCGAATTTTTCATTGAAGACATGCGCGCGCTGAATGCCCTGCAAAAGCGCATTCAGACGTCGCTGCGAAACGAGATACTCATCACGCCCAAGGTGGAACTCGTGGAGGCCAACAGCCTGCCCAAGAGCGAAGGCAAGGCCAAGCGGGTTCAGGACCTGCGCAGCGTGTACTAGGGAGACTGTATGGCTGAGTTCCTTGCGGTTGGCTTCATCGTCATCATGTTTGGCGTTTTGCTGCTGCACATCTTTTCGCTGCCTGCAAACTGGATTGTGTTGATCCTTGTGGGGCTGTGGAAGGTGACGCATCCTGATATGGCGCTTTCGTGGCTGGGCTTTGGCGGCCTTGCCGCCCTTGCGGCCCTTGGCGAGGCGCTGGAATTCGTCATCCGCATGAAAGGGGCCTCCCGCTACGGCGCGTCCACACGCGGAAACTGGGGCGGCGTTATCGGGGCCATTGTCGGCGCGATATTCGGCGCTGGGTTCCTGCTGGGCGTTGGGGCGCTGCCCGGCGCGCTTATTGGCGCGTTTGGCGGATGCCTTGCCGCGGAGCGGCTGTCCGGCCGCGACTTTGAGGGCGCGCGCCGCGCCGCTGTGGGCGCCATGTATGGCACCTTCCTTGGCCTTGTGAGCAAGGTCGGCATTGGTGTGGTTATGGCGTGGTACGCCGCCGGGTCGGTCTGGCCCGCGTAAACTGGCATTTCTTGCGGTGTGGTGGGGCGCACGGGGCGACGACCCCCCGCGCCCGCCGCGCCCAACCTCTAGCCTGTGTGAAACGAGAAGGACAAAGGACAATGTCTGAGAGGAACGCGTTTCCGGAGTACCGGGGACGCATGGAATATTACTGCCTTGGCTGCGGCGCCACCTATGGCACCGAACAGTTGCACTACACCTGCCCGGACTGTGGCGGCGTGTTCCTGCTGCGCGACACTGGCTTTGACGCCCTCAAGCAGACGTCCGGCGAGACGTGGCGGAGCATCTTTGATGACCGCGCCGCCTCCAAGACCGACGCCCTGCGAGGCATCTTCCGTTTCTATGAGCTGATGGCTCCGGTGATGGATGAGCGGGACATTGTCTACCTTGGCGAAGGCAACACTCCCATTATCCACTCCAGCCGCCGCCTGAGCGACCAGCTGGGCGGGCAGAAGATGGCCTTTAAGAACGACGGCCAGAACCCCAGCGCGTCCTTTAAGGACCGGGGCATGGCTTGTGCGTTCAGCTTCCTGAACCACCTCATCCGCACACAGGGCCTTGATGAAGTGCTGGCGGTGTGCGCCTCCACGGGCGATACCTCCGCCGCTGCGGCGCTGTATGCCTCCTACGCGGACAGCGCCATCAAGTCCGCCGTACTGCTGCCCGAGGGCAAGGTGACCCCGCAGCAGTTGGCCCAGCCGCTGGGCAGTGGCGCTGTGGTGCTGGAAGTGCCCGGCGTGTTTGACGACTGCATGAAGGTTGTTGAGCACCTTGCGGACAACTATCAGGTGGCGCTCCTCAATTCCAAGAACGCATGGCGCATCCTCGGGCAGGAGTCCTTCGCCTTTGAGGTCGCCCAGTGGTATGACTGGGACCTCGCCGGAAAGGCCGTGTTTGTGCCCATTGGCAATGCGGGCAATATTACCGCCATCATGAGCGGCTTCCTCAAGCTGCACGAGCTTGGCGTGATTGACGCGCTGCCGCGTGTGTTTGGCGTGCAGTCCCACCACGCGGACCCGGTGTTCAAGTACTACGCCGCCGCGCCGGAAGAGCGCCAGTGGCAGCCCATGCAGGTGGAACCCAGCGTGGCGCAGGCCGCGATGATTGGCAATCCTGTGTCCTTCCCCCGCGTGCGCTCCTTTGCTGAACGCTTTGAGGCCGTGGCCGGAGCGGGCAGCTTCCAGGTGGTGCAGGTGACGGAGCAGGAAATTATCGAGGGCATGCTTCTGGCCAACCGCCACGGACATATCTCCTGCACGCAGGGCGGTGAATGCCTCGCCGGGCTTATGAAGGCGCGCGAGGCCGGCCTTATCCACAAGGACGAGACCGCCGTGCTGGACGCCACCGCCCATATGCTGAAGTTCATTGGCTTTCAGGATATGTACTTCCAGAATGCCTTCCCGCCCGAGTACGGCATTACGCCGGACCCGGAGCGCACCAACACCCCCCTGCGCGTCATTGACGCCGGGGAGAAGGAGCGCCTCAGCGAGGCCGAATACACCAAGGCCTGCGCCACGAGCATCGTGGATCGCCTTGGCCTGAAGTCGCGCTAGAGCGGGATACAGAGAGACGACATGACGGGGACGCCTGAGAGGGCGTCCCTTTTTTTATTCGCCGCCTACGGGCAGGGTGATGGTGAAGCGTGTCCACTCGCCGGACTGGGAGTCCACCCGGAATTCCCCGCCGTGGTTGCGGGTAATGATGAAGTACGACACGGACAGCCCAAGGCCGGTCCCCGCGCCGGCCTCCTTGGTGGTGTAGAAGGGCTCGAACACGCGGCGTTTGAGGGCCGCATCCATGCCGGGGCCGTTGTCCTCCACCTCCACGCGCACGCGCTCGGTGTCGTGCGAAATACGAAGCGTAATGTGCGGCGTATCGTTTTCGAATGACTTTGTCGCCAGCGCCTGCCCGGCGTTTTTGAGCAGGTTGAGGAACACCTGTTCAATTTCCGTCCGGCTGACGTGCACAAGGGGGACGTCCGCGTCGTAGTCGCGCTGGATGGTGATGTTGCGGAAGTCGTATTGCTTGTCGGGCTGGTAGTCCTTGGACGCAAGTTCCACGGCATCATCAAGGATGGAGCTGAGGTGGTAGGGGCGCTTGTTGGTGTCGTTGCGGCGGCTGAAATCGAGCATGTTGCGCACGATGGTGGCCGCGCGGTTGCCGGCCTCGGCAATGCCCTCCAGATAGGTAGGAATGCGCCGCATGTGGAGGTATTCGCTCACTGCCTCAAGGTCCACGCCGGTGGCGCGGGCGGCCTTGGCGTTGGCGGGCAGATTGGGGGAGAGGCGGCGGATGATATTTTGGTTGGATTGCAGAATGGCGCCGAGAGGGTTGTTGATTTCGTGCGCCATGCCTGCGGCCAGCCCGCCAAGGGAGACCATTTTTTCGGATTCGAGGATCATATCCTCAATGCGCACGCGTTCGGTGACGTCATCAATGCGGATGACAGCGCCGGAGGTCGTCTCCGTGCCGAGTGGATAGGCCGTGATGTCGTAAAACCGCTGTTCGCCGTCCGCAACATGGACGAGGCGCGGGGTATGCTGTGGTTCCTTTTGATGGATGGCGTGGCGCACCATGGGCATATGCCCCGCCATGGCCGGGAGGATATCGTCCAGCTTTTCGCCGAGTGCCCCCTGCATGTCGATGCCCGTATAGTCCTGTGCGGCGCGGTTCCACTGAATGATGCGTTCAAACTCGTCCACGGCCACCAGCACCGAGGGCATGGAGTCCACAATGTTGCCCAGCAGCAGACGCAGGCGGCTCAGTTCGCCCTCGGCCCGCCTTTTTTCCGTGATGTCGCGGAAGTTGTAAATGGTGCCCAGCGTGGCGTCTGCATTGACGAGGGGGTAGGTGGCGCGCTCTATGATGCGCCCATCCGTGCAGATAAGCTCGTCAAAGAGAGCGGCGTCCACCGTGGCAACGGTGGGGCGGGGCCACTGCGGGGGCACCGTCAATTGTTCGGCAATGCGCTCGCGCACCCGCCGGACACTGAAGCCAGAGGGGGCGTCGCTTGGGGGGATGCCCCACAGTTCATGAAAGCGGGGATTGGTCTTGATGATGTAGTCCGCCGTATCCGTCACCAGCAGCCCGTCGCCAGTGGAGTTGAAGGTCACGCGCAACAGCTCCTCGCGCTGGAGGAGGTCGTTGTTCATTTGGCGGAGCTTGGCGGTTTTGGTGCGGACGCGTTCTTCCAGCTCGCTGTGGGCTTTAGCGAGTTCCGCAAGAGCGGCGGAACGTTCGCGGACCATCTCGTTGGCCGGGGCGGCCAGCTGGCGGAATTCGTTAAAGACCATGGCCTCCGGGTCGATGTAGGCGGCTCCTGATGCGGCCTCGCGAAAGAAGTTGGTCAGCGCGGCAAAGCTGCTGTTGAGCCGGGCCGTCAACACCCGGACGATGATGGTGATGCTGATGAGCAGCACGGCCATGATGGCCCCAATGGTCAAAACGCGGTCGCGGATGTCGGCGCGCAGGTCGGCTTCCATGGCGACCATGGCGCTGTCGAGGTCGTCGAGGTACACCCCGGCGCCAAGAATCCAGTTCCACTGCGGAACGTGCAGAAAATACGTCAGCTTTGGGTAGCGTCCCGGACCTGCGGGCTTCTCCCACACGTACCGCAAAAAACCGCCGCCCGGAGATGTTGCGGCGCGGATGACCTGTGGGATGAGGGGGCGGCCGTCTTCATCGGTGGTGGCGTTCATGGACTTTCCGGCAAGGCTTGGCTCCGCGCCGTTGGCCAGCATGATGCCGTGCATATCCAGCGCGAAGACGTAGCCCGTTTCGTCAAAGCGGATGCGCTCTATGCGGTCCAGCGTCTCCGCCTTAATGACTTGCTCTACGTTTTCCAAGTATTCGCCGGTGCCGAGAATCCAACCAAGGGGCTGGAACAGCTTCACGTACGCTATTTTGGGTTCCGGGCTGGCTGGCTTTCCGGGCTTTGGCCACAGGTAGCTATAGAATCCTTGGCCCTTGGTGGCGGCAATATCGATGAGGTCCTTCACCACACTGCGGCCACTGGGGTCGCGTAGGCCCAGAATGTTTGTGTGCTCCATCTCGGGGCGCACGGGCATGAGTTGCTCCACGCCGTGTATATCCGTGGCAAAGTAATACCCCCGGCCCGAGTTGAAGCGGATGGGGCGCAGGGCCTCGCGGATGAGGGCGCCGGTGCGCTTTGGGCCAAGGGGGCCGATATTGAGTCTGTACAGGTGGCTGGCAATGGCGTGGGCTTCTTCAACGCGGTCGCGGATGGCGCGACGCAGGCGGGTGTCCGTGGTGCTTTTTTGGTAGGAGATATAGTCGAGCACCTGTGTGACTTCTTCGCGCAGGACAAGGCGGCTTTCGAGAATATGCTGTTGTTTCAGCTCCTGCGAGGTGGCCTGAAACATGGCGTATTCACTGTATATCCACAGTCCGCCGGTGAGGGCCATGGCCGCAACGGCAAGAAGCAACATGCGCTGCTTGATGGTTCGGGTCAGGCTCCGGACAGTGGCAGAATGTGGTGCCGCCATAGTTTCACTTGGGCTGGAGGGTGAGCCGCAGGACGGCGTATGCAAATCGCCTACCTCATGTCATAGTGATAAAGCACGGAAGCGGCTATGGCAAATAGACGCTGCAAAGCGTGGAATACTGCCGCGCACTTGCCCTCCGGCGCCGTCTGTGCAATGAGAGCGCGGACCGATTAACATCAACGTGCGAAGAATGTATGGCAAAGAAAAAAGTACGGGCCGACCAGCTCGTGTTCCAGCAGGGATTGGCCGATAGCCGCGAGAAAGCGAAGCGGTTCATCATGGCGCGTCAGGTTTTCATTGAACTGGACGGCCGCAGGGAGCCTGTGTCCAAACCCGGCCAGCAGTTGGCCGAGGACGCCGAACTGTCCGTGAAGGGCGCGGACCGTTTTGTCTCGCGCGGGGCGCATAAGCTGCTCACCGCTATTGAGCACTTTGGCCTGTCCTGCGAGGGCAAGGTTGCGCTGGACGTTGGCGCGTCCACGGGCGGGTTTACGGACTGCCTGCTCCAGCACGGTGCGGCGCGCGTCTACGCCGTGGACGTGGGGTACGGTCAGCTGGATGCCAAGCTCCGCACTGATGAACGCGTGGTGAACCTGGAGCGCACCAATATGCGCCTCGCCGCTGATGACCTTATCCCCGAGCCTGTGGACATGATTGTGGCGGATGTGTCGTTCATCTCGCTGGTCAAGGTCATGGGCCCGAGTGTGCGGTTTTTGAAACCCGGCGGCGAGATTGCCGCCCTCGTCAAACCGCAGTTTGAGGTTGGCGCGTCGCAGACCATTAAGGGCGTGGTCAAGGACGAGCGCCTGCGCCAGCAGGCCGTGGACAAGGTTGTCCATGCGCTGGTGGCGGATATGGGGCTGGAGTTCGTCGGCGTTATCCCCTCACGCATCAAAGGCCCCAAGGGCAATCAGGAATATATCATTTATATGCGCCGCCCTGTGGACGCCGCCGAAGCCGCGCCTGAAAAGACGGACGCGTAACGGCAGCGCGCCAAGGCCGCACCGTCAAACGGCCCCGCAGGTTTGTCCTGCGGGGCCGTTTTGTGTCTGCAATGGGGCGGCCGTTAGGCGGGCTGCATGCGGTCCATGAGTGTGCCAAGGGCCTTGAGGTGGCGCTTTTCCTCATCCGCAAGGGTGAGGAGCAACTCGCGCGATTCCTGCACCCCGGCCTCTCGGGCGTAGCGCATGTAGAGGTCCAGCGCCTGCGCCTCAAACATCATACCTGCTTCCACAACGCCTTTTGGCGAGGTGAGCGCAGGCATGTTGCGCTTAATGAATTCATCGGCGGTCAAGCCGCCTTCAAGGGGCGGTGCGTCCTGCGGCTGGGCGGACGCCGTGAGCTGGCTTTGGTCCAATTCCTCGCCGGTATGCTGGCGGTAGACGGTAAGCAGCCACGTTTTATGCTTGGCCTCGAAGCCCGCGAGACGCTCAAGGGTGTCTGCGACTTCTGGCGCTTCGGCGCGTTTGTCCTCGGCCATGCGCTGGTAGAACTCGCCAAGGTTCTCCTCCATGCGGCAGGCTAGGGCGATGATTTCCGACAGGGTTTCCTCGCCGCTAAAGAACACAAATCCTGCGCTGGCTGGGCCTACCGCGCCCTCGCCGGTCCACGCCGCAATGCCGCCGACAAGGTTGTACACCTCGCCAAAGCCGTCGCTGCGCAGCATGCTGGCAGCCGCCGAACTGCGTCCGCCGGAGTGGCAATAGGCAATGACAGGTTTATCATGCGGAATAGTGTGCAGGGCCTCGGCAAGACGGGGCAGGGGGATATGCAGCGCCCCCGGCAGGTGCTCCTCCTCATATTCCCAGTCCTGACGGACGTCGAGGAGGGTGTAGGTCCCTTGGGCATTGGACGCCATGTAGGCGCGGGCTTTGTCTGGGGACATGTCCTTGTATTGGGAGAGCATTTTGCGTATTCCGCCTATGAGTTTGATGAGAAACATAGGGGATATGGTATCATGCAGCGCACCCGCATGCAAAACCGGAGAAAAGACTTGATGATCGGGCGTGTGTGACGCAGTATTTCCCGGTTCCGTGATAAAACCGCAAGAGTTCAGACAAGTTGAGGCGAAATGCGACTGTTTTCTCCGAAGATTACCTTTGTGTATGAGATGGTGGCGCTGCTTGTGCTGTCCGTGGTTGCCGCGCATCTCCTGAGCGACCATCACCCCAAGGGCCTGACGTGGGAGCGCCAGCCCCTGCGGCCGGAGGTTGCCGTGGAGAGTGCGGACCAACTGCCGGAGCCGCAGGAGCTTGGCACCATTGGGACCGATATGGCCCTGCGGCTGTATGCCGAGCAGGACGCACTGTTTGTGGACGCCCGTTTTCTTGAGGACTACGAGGCGGGGCACATCCCCGGCGCGGTGAACATTGCCCCGGGCATGTTTGCCGACGAGGTGGAGGCCGTGCTTGGCGCGCCCGAGGACGAAACCACCCTTGTCATTTATTGCAGTTCCGCCAGCTGTATGATGAGCCACGAGCTGGGCGAGAACCTGCGGATGCTGGGCTACACCAATATTTTGATTTATGAGGCCGGATTCAAAGGCTGGCAGGACGTTCAGGGCGACGTGGAGCAGAGCGAATGAGCAGAGTGGAAGACTTTGGACGCATCGTCCTTGGCGTGGTGTTCATGGCCGCGTCCGTCATGAAGATACTGGAGCCGGGCCTGTTTGCGCAGGTGGTGCAGAACTACCAAATCCTGCCGCCCGAGGCGATCAACCCCGTGTCCATGGTGTTGCCGTGGCTGGAGTTTGTGTGCGGCGCGGCCCTCGTGTGCGGCGTGGCCGTGCGCGGCGCGTCCGTGCTTATTACGGGCATGCTGACGGTGTTCATTATTGTCATGTGGTACAACGTCTCCCGCGGGCTGGACATCAGCTGTGGCTGCTTTTCCGTGCGCCCAGACGCCAAGGGCGAGATGATGTATTCGGTCTGGCGTGATACCGCCCTGCTGGTTTTGTCTATCCTTGTGATGTGGCGCAGCTTTGTGGAGCACGCGGCAGAAGTGCGCTCGCACCGCTTGCAGCGCGACATCCGCCGTGCCCAGCGTCGTGGCAGAACCCTCGCCACGATGGATGCGCCGTCTGCCGCACCTACGGGCGCTGTGGCCGGAATGCCTCGCGTGGAGGCTGAGACGGGACAAGCGAGCGACCCGTGGGCGGAGCTGGACAGCGCGGCGCAGGACGCGGGAAAAGGCGAGGCCGCGGATGGCGGCGCATTTCCCGCTGGCTACACGCCGCTTGGCGAATCCGCTTCAACGGCTCCCCGGTTTGGGGATGCTGAGCGCGCTGTGGATGCTGACGGAGTGGTAGGCGCTGGCGATGCGGCAGACGCTCAGCCAAAGGCCGAATCCGCGCCTGAACCCATCGCGCTGGGCCCTGAGTTTGCCGCGTCAGAGGGTGAACCGGACGCTGAATTGGACGCAAAACCGGACTCGGAGAATGAAGAGCCGGACGCGGAGAAGTCTGCTCCCCGCGCGCCGGAATCCGCCCCAGCCGGGCAGGGCGACGCCGCCAGCGATGACGGCGGCCAGTCGGCCCAGCCGGAGTCGTCACAGCCGGGCGAGGATGAACCCGGCAAGAAGGGCGACGCTTCCTAAGCACCAATGAGCGGCGTTGGCCGGGAAAGGTTCCCGCCACGCCGCTTCTTCGTCCAGACCGCGCGAGGCAATGGCTATGGTCTGGTTCCATGTTTTTTGGCTGAGGGCGCGGAGTGCGGCCTGCGGAAGCAGGATAAGGCGTTGCCGCCACGGCACGTTGGTCCCGCGCAGGCGCATGGTCTGCCGCAAGCGGGCAAAGGTCTGCCACGTCAGCGGCAAAAAGTGGATCATCAGCGCAAGGGCGAGGGCGACGCTCCACGCGCGGCGGCCAAGCACTGGGCGCAGCATCCACGCTAAGGCCAGCCCCAGCTTACGCGGCGAAGACGACAGCGCAAGACACAGCCCCACCAGAATAAGCAGCCCCAGCCGTAGGCCAAGCAGGCCGCTCTCTGTCAGGGCCGCCGCAACGGACGCACCGCTCCAGAGTTCCACGAGGCACTTCACCACGGTCCACAGCCACACAAAAATCCCCGCCGCAGCGGTCAGCCGCAGGTCAGCCGCAGACCGGCGGCTGAGAAACGCCGTCAACGCCGCGGCGGCTCCGGCAAAAACGCCAAGGCCAACCGCCCCGGTGTGGAGGATAAGCAGGCCAAAACCAAGGGCCAGCAGGATGCGGACCCGGTGGTCCAGCACGAAGTGGGGCGGCTGGGCGGGGCCGCCATGTGTAGCGCTGGCTTGGGGCGCGGCGGCTGTGGGCGCAAGGCGTTTTCCGTCCTGCATAGCTATTCCCACCGCCGCAGGGTGCGGTCCAAGGTCCAGCTGTCCGGTGGACGCACGCCATATTCTGCAATGCCGTCCAGCACCTGTTCCGGGCGTCCGGCGCGCACCAGTCTTCCGCCGTGCATCACGGCGATGATGTCGGCAAGGTCCACCAGCGGGGCAAGGTCATGCGAGGTGATAATCTGCGTGAGTCCGGCCTCTTTGCTGTCTTCAATCAGTCTGCGCATTTCGCGCATGCCGGGGTAGTCCAGCCCGCTGAGGGGTTCATCAAGGAGCAGGAATTCCGGTTCGCGCAGGAGAGTTGCGGCAAGGCATAGCTTGCGTTTTTGCCCCCATGACAGGTGCTGAACCGGGGTCTGCCATTGCTGGAGAAGGTCAAAGCGCTGGGCCATGTCGCGGGCGGCTGCGCTGCGCTGTGGTCCTGCCCCGCCAAGGAGCAGATCTTCCTCCACCGTGGAGCCGAGAATTTGCAGGTCCGCGTCCTGCAGCAGCAGCCCGGCGCTGCGCCGGAAGGCCTTTTCATCGCCGGGTGTGGTGATGGGGCCGCGTGCAATGCTCCCGGATTTCGGCGACAGCAGTCCCGCCAGCAGGGAAAGCAGGGTGGTTTTGCCTGAGCCGTTGGCCCCGGCAAGCACCACGATGCTGCCCGCCGGGATGGACAGGGAAATATCCTGAAGCGTGGCCGGGGCGCCACTGTAGCTGAAGCAGACGTTGTGGATTGTTATCATTATGGTAGTCTCGCTTGAAGTCGTAGGGCGAACAGACAGTTGCACATGCCCCGCCCCCTAGTCCAGCCCGGTGTGGGCCCTCATGCGCGGGGGCGGAAAGATTTCTGGAGGCACCATGCATCAGCTGCTTCACATGTTTCATCCGGCCCTTATGGGCGTGCTTATTCTTGTGGCCCTGTATGTATTCTATACGGGAACGCAGCGCGCGAGAATGCTGCATTTTGGGCACAAGGCACGCTTCGCGTACGGGCGGCACGTTTTTCTTGGCGCTGTGGTGGTGCTGGGGATGGTGCTCGGTATGCCGGGTGGGATGTATTTTGCGTGGCACCGTACCGGCGAGCTTGGCAGCACGGGGTGGCACTTCGTTAATGCGGTTTGGTACATCCTGCCGCTGCTCGTTCTGGGCGGCGGCGCGGGCTGGCTGATGCATGTGCGCCGTGCCAAGCGGCTTCTTCTCCCCGTGTTTCATGGGCTGTGCATGGTGCTGCTGGTTGCGCTTGCCCTGTGTCAGGCGTCCACGGGCGTGCTGATATTGCGCTCCACGCCGTATTAAATTATGCCGAGCCCTCCCCCGGGCCATGCATACTCCTTTGGTGCCCGCCAGAGGACGAAATCCGCGCGCTTTCGGCGCAGGGTGTCATATTCTGCGTGTGAAAAATGGTGCGTTGTATGCCGGGTCTATTGACATCGTGTTACTGCGGGTGTAGCGCCGGACGTGGAGTGGAGCGCAATAATTGCTGCATCCCACGTTTGTAAGGAAGTGACACGATTATGCAGGACAAAACCCCCCACATTGATGTGAACGGACCGCGCCAGCGCCTTGAGGTGACCGCGGCGGGGCGGACGTGGCTTATTGAGCGCACGGCCGACCTTGAAACACTGTGGGAGAGCATTGGCGAGGACGATTTTGGACAGGACGAGCGCCTGCCCTATTGGGCCGAACTGTGGCCCTCCAGCGTGGTGCTGGCCAACTGGCTGGCGCAAAACCGCGAGCGCATCGCGGGCCGCGTTGGGGTGGACATGGGGTGCGGCCTTGGGCTGACCGCCCTTGTGGGCGCGTTGTACGGCGCGCGGGTTTTGGCCTTTGATTATGAATATGAGCCGTTGGTCTTTGCCCACGGCAATGCGCCGCTCAACGGCGTCAGCCAGCCCCTGTGGGTGCAGATGGATTGGCGCTCCGCCGCGTGTGCGGCAGGGGCGGCGGACTTCATCTGGGCCGGGGATATTATCTACGAAAAGCGCTTTATCGGCGCGGTGACGGATTTTTTGGACCACACTCTGGCGGCGGATGGCGTGGCATGGATTGCAGAACCCGGCCGCGCTGTTGCGAAGCCCTTTGAACGCGCCGTGCGAGAATTGGGCTGGAGCTTTCGGCGCGTGGTCACCGAAACCATGCAGTGGGAAGGCCACCCCGTGACCGTGCATATCCTTGAAATAACGAAAAATGCTTGACCATAACGGTCTGGTATGAAAACCCCGATCATTTCGGAGGACGCAATGGGAAAGACGATCCGTTTTGGTGTCTCGCTTGATTCCGACCTGCTGGACAAGTTCGACAAGCATTGCGAAGAGCACAGCTACCAAACACGTTCCGAGGCCATTCGCGACCTCATTCGTAACACGCTGGTAAAGAAAGAGTGGGAAGAGTCCGATAGGGAAGTTGCCGGAACGCTCAGCATGGTCTATGACCACCACCAGAGCAACCTTTCCCAGCGTCTCACGGAGTTGCAGCACGAGGCGCACGAGCTTATTCTTTCGACGCTGCATGTCCACTTGGACCATCACAACTGCCTTGAGGTGCTCGTCCTCAAAGGCCCTGCGGACAGGATCCGCAGCCTCGGCCAGCGGCTGGCTTCGACCAAGGGCGTCAAGCACGGCAAGCTGAGCCTGACTACTACCGGACAGGACTTGGTATAGACCCAATGAAGGATGTACAAAGCGGCCCGGCCGATGTGGCGTTGCCCATCGACCGAGTCGGCGTGAAGAATTTGCGCCTGCCCGTTCTGGTAAAAAACCGGGACAACAAGGGCGAGGTGCAGCATACCGTGGCGCAGGTTGACCTTTCCGTCGATTTGCCCGCACGCTTTAAGGGTACGCACATGAGCCGCTTCATCGAAGCGCTCAAAGAGTGGAGCGAGGAGCTGGACTACGCCAGCTTTATGCGCCTGCTGGGGGATGTGCGGACCCGGCTCGAGGCCGAGCGTGCGCACCTGATCTTTCGGTTTCCGTACTTTCTTCTGCGCAATGCGCCGGAGACGGGAACCGCGGCACCAATGGACTACCAGTGCAGCCTGGTAGGCGAATTGGACAATGGGAATCTGACCTTCGAACTGGGTGTGGATGTACCCGTTATGACGGTGTGCCCGTGCTCCCTTGCCATTTCAAGTGGCGGGGCGCATAGCCAGCGCGCCATTGTGCGGGTTCGGACTCGTTCGCAGGGTATGGTGTGGATAGAAGACCTTATCGGCATTGCCGAACGCGCCGGGTCGTCCCCGGTTTATGCGCTCCTCAAGAGGGAAGATGAGCGCCGCGTGACGGACGACGCCTTCGCCAACCCCGCCTTCGTAGAAGACGTGGTGCGCGCGGCGGCGCACGAACTGCGCCAGCTGGAGCAGGTGTCGTGGTTTAAGGTCGAGGTGGAGAGCCAGGAGTCTATTCACAATCACAGCGCGTATGCCATTATTGAAATGGACAACGACTTGTGAGAACCTGATAGACAGCGAGGGGTCTTCGTGTGCCCTCGTGACCCGAAAAGGACGGTTTTCCCATGAAAGTGCTAGGCACAGCCCAATCAGCTCTCAGTGCGTTCTCCACGGCGCAGGCCGTGACGGCGAACAATATTGCCAATGTGAATACCGAGGAGTTCATGCCCTCGCGCACGGACTTTGAGGAACGCCCGGACTATTCCGGCGTCGCCGTTGCAGATATCAGCCAGGAGGGCAGTGCCGTGCCCACCGCGGGCGGCGTCCTGCCGTCCCCAGCCCCATCGCAGACGGACCTAGCCGTGGAAATGACCACGCTCATGTCCAACCAGCGGGCCTTCGAAGCGTCCGCTGCTGTTGTTCGCACACAGGACGAAATGCTTGGTACGCTTCTTGATAATCAAGTGTGAGATGCCGAAAATGCTGACAAAATACCGTCAGTAGCCAGTATTCGGCATACGTGTGTCCTGGTTTTCTAAAAGTTTTCTTGACTTTGCGTCAGTGTATTGACAGCAATATGCTGATAGCGTGTGTCTTTACGCGTTGTTTCCGGTGCTTGTCAGAGGGGGGACCGGCAACCGGGGCTCATGTGGAGGATCAATGGATATCGTTAAGAGTGGTATCATAGGACAAAGCCCGGCCCTGAAGAAAGTCTTCGGGGTGCTCGCCAAGGTCGCCCCTACCGAAAGTACGGTCCTTGTCACGGGTGAATCCGGAACCGGTAAGGAACTGCTGGTTCGCGCACTCCATGCCAACAGCAAACGGGCGGACAAGCCTTTTGTCCCCATCAACTGCGGGGCCATCCCGCGCGAACTTCTGGAGTCCGAACTCTTCGGGCACGAGAAGGGCGCTTTTACGCATGCCATCCGTTCGCGCGCCGGCCGGTTTGAGCTGGCCGACGGCGGCACCATATTCCTTGATGAAATAGGCGAATTAGACCTCTCTTTGCAGGTGAAAATCCTGCGCGTACTGCAGGAGCGCGAGTTCGAGCGCGTTGGCGGAAGCAAAACCCAACAGGTGGATGTGCGCATCGTTGCCGCCACCAACCGCGACCTTGAGGACGAAGTCAACAAGGGCAACTTCCGCGAGGACCTGTTCTACCGTCTTAACGTCATTCCTTTGCACCTGCCGCCATTGCGGCAGCGCGGGAACGACGTCTCGCTGCTTGCAGACCATTTTCTGAAACGCTTCACCGATACACAGGGTTGCGCGCCGCTTAGGCTGGGTCCGGAGGCGCGGGCCATGCTCCTGTCCTACTCATGGCCGGGAAATATCCGCGAACTGGAAAACTTCATGGAGCGGCTGTCCATCCTCTGCGATGGCGATACCATCACGCCCGAAGACCTGCCGGAGAAAATCTGGTCGGACATCGGACGCGAGCGCCCCATGGAGGAAATGCCCCCAGCTGTGCCTGCCGGCTTTGCATGGCCGCAGGTTCAGGACCTTGTGGACAAGGACCTTGACCTCAAGGCCTTCCTGGACAAGGTGGAGGAAAAGCTGCTGGTGGAGGCCCTGGGACAGGCCGATGGCGTCAAAAACCGGGCTGCCGAGATCCTCGGCATCAAACGGACGACGCTCATCGAAAAGTTGAAGAAGAAAGGCCTGTAATCCTGTGACTGTCAGCGGTCCCCGCCGATTGGGGCTTCCCGTGGCAAAGACATATCGTGCAGGACGCATTTGTAAGCGTTTTGCATGGTTGTTGCATAAAGAGTTGTCGTGAGCGTTCGTACTATTAGCAGCCTGTTCTGCATCCTCTTGCTGGCAAGCCTTGCGGGGCTTTGTTTCCCGGCATCCGGCCGGGCCGTGTCGTATTCCTTCGGGCTTCACCCGGATAAGGAACGCGTCGTCTTTACCTTTCCAGACAACCTGCCAAAGTATGACGTCGTCCGTACCGGCAAGCGCAGTCTGACTGTTGCCGCGCCGGAGGGTATGGGCACCGTTACCGGGGGCCGCCCGGACCTTGGCGGGGCAAACATTGTGGGAAGCGTCACCCCAAAGCCGGACGGGGCAACCCTTGGGCTAAAGACCGATGCCTTCGGGTATGTGGCCTTCACGCTGGAGAACCCGCCGCGCCTTGTGGTGGACGTCTTCCCGGACCCGCTGGGCGCGCGGTGGACGCCGCGCGCAGGGGCTGAGGCGCCGCAGGCCAAAGCGCCTGCACCCGCCAAAAAGCCCGCCCCCAAGGCGAAAAACGCGACGCGTACCGCGCCGAAGGTGAATGCCACCACGCCACGCCGCGCCGCCGCGCCACAGACCAATGCGACGGGGAACCGTACCGCCGCCCCATCCCGCACCAATGCCACTCAGGCCAATGCCACCGCACCCTCCCGCGCCGCCGCGTCCAATCAGACCGAGTCGAAGTCCATGTCCCAACGCGTGGACAGTGGCGACGACGCGGCCAAGGATTCCGGCAATGTTTTTCGTGGCCGGGTGGTGAAGGGGCAAGGTGTCCCCGAGGTGCGTCAGAAGCTGACGGCACCGCAGGCCGTGCGCCGTCCTGTGGCGTCCAATACCACCGCCACGCCGGAACCGCAGGTCTCCGCTGCCGCCAAGACGCCGTCGCAGCGTGTGGAGCAGAAGGCCAATGGCACTGGTGTACGCGAGAAGGTGGCTGATTTTCTGCGTGACGAGTCCATGCCGTGGGCCGTTCGCGCCAAGGTGAACCGTGGTTCCAAGGCCGACGCAACTCCCCTCAGCGCGCCTGAGGATGATATGTCCGGCGTGAGGGCGGCTTCGGACGCGCTCCCGCAGCCCGTCGCCGAAGAGCCGCAGCCCGAGCCGGAAGTGCAGCCTGAACCGGAATCGCCCCAGCAGCCGGAGGAAACGGTTGTGGCCGAAGCGGAGATGACTCCGGCCGAGGACAACGCCACCAACGCCACCAATGCGACGCAGACGCCGGACTTTGAGGAAGTGATGCTGGGCGCGCAGACGGCCCAGAGCATGGGAGAGTATGACACCGCGCTGGAACAGTTGGATATCCTGACCCGCGACACCCGCGTGCCCGACGACATGCGCGAGGAAGCGCTCTATATGAAGGCCGATGTGCTCTACAGCAAGCACACGGGTGAGCTGGAAAGCCACTTTGACGAGATTAACGGCGCGTACGAAACCGCCATGAACTCCAATCTGGACTCCCAGCGCGTGCCCACAGCGCTCCTCAAGCGCGGCGTGCTGAACCTCAAGGTTGGCAATATTCCCGAAGCGACGGCGTTCTTTAACCGCCTGCGCAAAAAGTACCCCAACGACCTGAATGTCCCCCTGACCTATTATTACTGGGGTGACTACTATTTCAAAAACAAGAACTACCAGCGCGCAGCGGACGAGTTCCAGTACCTTGTCCAAGTCTACCCGGACAGCCAGTTCGTGCGCGAGGCTTCCCTTGGTCTGGCCCGGTCCCTCAAGGAGCTGGGTTACGACAAGCAGGCCTTCCAGATTGTGGACTTTATCGAAAAGCGCTGGCCGCGCTATTATATCGAGTTCCCGCCGTTCCTGCAGTTGCAGGGCGACGCCGCCTATCAGGTGGACAATTTCGAGGCCGCCAAGGACTACTACTGGTCGTATTACAACATCGACCCCAAGGGCGACGACGCGGACATCATCCTTGCCCGCCTTGGCGATATTTACGTCAAGACGGACAAGCCCGCCGCCGCGCGCGAAGTGTACCAAAAGGCCGTCACCGAGTTCCCGGACCGCGAGGGCGGGCTGATTTCCAAGATGCGCCTTGCCGAGGAAGGCATCTACGACGCTCCCACCGTGGAGCAGATGTACAGCATCTTTGACAAGCCGCTGAACCTCAAGCCGTCCGAGATTTACAACGAAATCATCGCGGACCACCCGGAGAGCGCGCTTGCGCCGCTGGCGCACCTCAAGCGCGGCATCTGGGAGATGTGGAACAAGAAATACCTCGACGCCATTGCCTCTTCGCGGGCCTTCGCCCAGAAGTACCCGGAGAACAAGCTGCTCCCCCGCGCCATGGATGTGGGGCTGCAATCCTTTAGCCAGTTCGTCGAACCGCTGGTGCGCGAGGAAAACTACCCCATGATTATCAAGCTGTGGGAGGAAAACGACTTCCTGCGCAAACAGCGCGAGCAGCTTTCACCCGGCGCGCGTATGGCCCTTGCCCTCAGTTTCTGGAAGCGCGGCAATCCCGAGCGCGCGCTGGATATCGTGACGCCGTTCCTGAAACAGGCGCAGATTCCCGAAGCCTCGGAAATGGCCATGAGCCTTGCCCTGTCCGTGTATCTGGAAAATCAGGCGTGGGAAAAGGTGCTGGAGACTGCAGACGCCGTGAAGGAGTGGGAGCTTTCCCCGGACCATCGCCGCGAACTGCGCTACGCCGAAGCCCTTGCGCACGAGAATCTTGGTCAGTTGGACAAGAGCCGTCCCCTGTGGATGGAACTGGCGCAGGACCGCCAGCTTGACGAGCGCCAGCGCGCCTACGCCCTGTACTTCATGGCCCTTGAGGCCGAGGAGAAGGGGCAGCTTAAGGTTGCCTACAACAACGCGCAGGAGGCCCTTGATACCTTGCTCCGCAGGGACGAGGACCAGAGCAAGATTCGCGATACCTTGCGCATTCTTGTGAATGTGACCGAGCGCTCCGGCCGTGTGCCCGAGGCCCTGAAGTGGTCGCAGGAGTATGAAAAGCATATCCCTGAGGGCGACCCAAGCCTGCGCGCCCTGCATTACCGCATGGCGGGCCTGCACAAAAAAATTGGCGACACCAAAAAGTGGCGCGAAATGCTGGGCAAGCTGGCCGATTCCGCACCGGATACGCTCTATGGCCGTATGGCCGCGTCTGACCTCAAGCTTGACAGTCTTGAGCAGGCCACGCGACAGTATCAGCCAGACGCAACAACGTTGCAGTAACGCTGGAAGCATCCCCGTCAGCGCGCGCTGGCGGGGCGGAGGGGGAGTATGGATAGACTACCCGTCGTCGCCGGACAGTTCTACAGCAATGACCCGGACGCCCTGAAGCAGGACATCGCATCATGCATGTCCACCGCGGAAGGGAAAATGCCGGAGCGCACCGTGCTCGCCATGGTGCCGCACGCGGGCTATCCCTTTTCAGGGGGCGTGTGCGGCAAGACCATGGGCGAGGCGAACTTTGCCTCGCGCGTGATTTTGCTGGGCCCCAATCATACGGGCAATGGCCGCCCGCTGGCCGTGTGGCCAGATGGGGCGTGGCGCATTCCCGGTGGAGAGGTGCCCGTGGACGAAATGCTCGCCGCGCGCGTCATTGCCTGCCACACCGCGCTGGAGGCCGATACTGTGGCGCATGCCTACGAGCATTCGCTGGAGGTCGTGCTCCCCTTCCTGCGCACGGTTCGCCCGGATGTTGGGATTGTGCCCATCTGTGTGGCGGAATCGAATATTGACGTGCTCCGGGCCGTGGCCGGGAGCATTGCCGCCACCCTCAAGCAGGATCCCCAACCTGCCAGCATCGTCGTCAGCTCGGACATGAGCCATTTTCTTAGCGACGTGGAAACCCGAAAACTCGACACATCCGCCCTGAACGCAGCGGTGGCCCTTGACGCCGAAGCGCTGTATCATGAGGTCCTGTCCAAGGATATTTCCATGTGCGGCATTTTGCCGATGACACTTGGTCTTTTCCTCGCGCGCGAGCTTGGCGCAAACAGCGCCCGGCTTGTGGCGTATTCGACCTCCGGCGATGTGACGGGCGACTACAGCAAAGTGGTCGGCTACGCCGGAATACTGGCATCCTAAGCGGTGCAAGGAGTGTGACCATGATTTCTGCTTTGCGGCCGGGGGCGGCGAAGATTCTGCTTCTGGTGCTTGCGTTTACTCTTGTGGTGGGCTGCCAGCCCACAAAGCCTTTGCCCCAGCCCCGCCGGGTTGTGAATCCGGCCACGGTTTCCGGCGCGGTGACCACGCCAAAGTGGGATATCGCCGCCGTTGCTTACGAGCATTTTGGGCAGGGCATGGACTATGCCGATGCCGGCTTGGCCCCGGTGTTCCTCGTTTTTCATAATAAGGGCGACGCCAGCCCCGTGGTGCGCGTGGAAGAAACGCGCGGCAAGGGTGTGGACGGCGAGTACCTTGCCTACAACCATGAAGAGGCCACACGCCTCGTCTTCGCCTCCGAAACCTTCTCCAATACGGCGTCCAACGCGGGCAAGACCGCGGCGCTTGGCTCCTTCCTTGGTGCCGGGCTTGGCGCGCTTCTCGGCACCATTGGTGGTGGCGACAATATCTGGAAGGGCGCGGCCATTGGCGCGGCAGGCGGCGCACTGGTCGGCGGCGCTGGGGGCGTGTACGCGTCCTCCGAACGCGACCTCAAGCGCGTTATCCGCCGCGAATTGGACCAGTACGGCTGGAATGATGAGCCGGTCCCGGCGGACTACACCCGCGTGGGATATCTCTACTTCCCGGCGGAACGCCAGATTAACGCCGTGCGCCTCATCGTGCGTGATGGCGGGAGCATCCATTCCTACACGGTGCCCGTCGCGGCCACTGAAATGGGCGGGAAGGACGGCAAATAGTCGCGGACTCCCTCAGTATTTGAAACGCCTCCAGAGCGCGGTGGTCAGTTATGACCGCCGCGCTTTTTTGTGCGCAGGACGGGCGGGGGGATGGATGCCCTGCTCTTTGCGCCGGAGCGTAAAGGGTCAGAATGTCGGATGGGGGGGCATAGGGCGAGACTGCGGCTTTCGGAAATGAGGTGGCTGTGCGGGCGGCGCGCGGGCCTCAGATTGACACACGAAATCATGACGCAATGTGCGACGTGGTGTGGGCTGAAACGTCATCGCGCTTCAGCGTTTGGGCTTGGTGTCCGTAGGGGAGTGGGGCGGCCTGAGGCCGGTGACGGGGGAGGTGTCGCAGTATGGCGGCTGGACGGTACAGGAGGAGGACATTCTGTTGACCGTAGGCGTACAGACAAAAAAGCGCCCCGCAGATAAAGTCTGCGGGGCGCTTTATGGATTGCGCCGGGATGTGCGGGCGGCCTAGCTGTTAAGGATGCGCTTGGCCATCTCGTCCTGCACGTCGGTGATGAAGGGGACACCCGTTTCGCGTTCGGTCTCGCGGTTGGCGGAGGCGATGTCGCCGCGGGTGATTTCGTCAAGGGCGAACTTGCGGGAACCGGCCAGCAGCTGCTGGAGTCCGGCGGACAGCTTGTCCACGAGGCCCCACATGGCGACTGCGCCGTAGGGGATGTTCTGCATTTCTTCCTTGCCCACCTTCTGCGCCACGTCGTGGTAGCCCGCGAAGATTTCCTCTGCGGTGGAGCCGAGGTCGCTGACCGTGGAGGGCAGCTTGTCCCAGTTACCACACACGGCTTCGCGGCGCTCGGGGCGCAGTACGCCCTCGATGTTGGAGCCGAGGAAGCCCGGAATCATCATGGCGCGGCCCATGCACACCATCTTGGTGTACGGCGCGCCAAGGGCGAGGGCCTTGAAGATGTTGGAGCACTTGGCAAAGCCGCCGGCAAAGCTCATGTCCACAACCTTGTGGCCCTTGGCCGCGAGGATAGAGGCATATTCGTGCGCTTTGGCGTGCAGCAGGATGGAGGGGACGCCCCACGATTCCATCATGTTCCACGGGCTCATGCCCGTGCCGCCGCCGGAACCGTCCATGGTCAGCAGGTCCAGCTTGGCTTCCGTGGCGAACTTGATGGCCATGGCGAGGCCTTCCATACCGTAGGAGCCAGTCTTGAGCGTGATGCGCTTGAAGCCCAGCTTGCGCAGGTATTCCACGGTGTGCATGAACTCTTCATGCACCTGCTCATAGCTGTTGAGGTGCGTGTAGCCAAGGCGGCTGTGGCGGGCAAAGGAGTGGATGGAGCCGCTCTTGAAGGCTTCCTGCACTTCGGGGCGCTCGGGATCTGGGTCCACGAGGTAGCCGCGCTGCTTGAGGAAGCGGGCGTACTCAAGGCTGGTGACTTCAATCTCGCCGCCGATGTTCTTTGCGCCCTGACCCCACTTGAGCTCCACAACAACTTTGTTGCCGTACTTCTCGGCGAGGTACTCGGCCACGCCGTTGCGGGCGTCCTCAACGTTGAGCTGCACGATGATGGCGCCGTAGCCGTCGTAGTAGCGCAGGTAGGTGTCGATGCGGCGTTCCAGCTCGGGGGCGCTGGTGATGCGGCCGTCCTTCAGCTGGGAGGCGCGGTCCACGCCCACAACGTTTTCGCCCACAACAATGGGAATACCGACAAGGGCGCAACCGATGGCAAAGCTGTCCCAGTATTTGGCGGCGATAAAGGTGGAGCCGAGAGCGCCCGTCATGAAGGGCACGCGGGACGTGGTCTTTACCTCGTTGCCGAAGGTCGTCTCCAGAGAGACGTCCGTGAACAGACAGTCGCCACACGCAGCCTTGTCGCCGCCGGCAGCGGCGCCATAGTTGGTGCCCTGAACGCGCAGCGAGTTGTAGGACACGCCAACGTGGGTGGTGTTGCCGCTGCCGGCGGTTACCACGCCGAAGTCGCGCGGGTAAAGCGTCTGGCGCCCCTTTAGGCTGGACAGCCACGTTTCGCACTTGCCCTTGCAGTCCGCGCGGCACAGCGTGCACAGACCGGACTCGATGGCGTTGCCACGGTTGACAGAGCCAAGAACATCATTGTTTTTCGACCACTGCGTCATATCAGCTCCATGAAATGCTTAAATTCTGATCAGATGAGTGTATCCGCGCCGTATGGCGGCGCTGCTTCCCTATGCCTTGCGCAATTCCCCTAGAATGTTGCGAATTCCAGTGAGTAATCGCTTTTGCCCAAGGCGTCAATCCGGTGCACAGCATGGCGGTGCGGCGTGGCGCACTTTTTCGTGTTTTGGCAAAAATGGCATTTGGGGCGATGGAGAGAGATAAAAATGGGCATATGCGCATGAGGGGCACTGATGCGGCGCGTGCGGCGTTTTGGCTGTTTGGTGATGCGTGGGCAGGGGAGTCGGCGAAAAAGGCGTGAGGCGACGGCATGTTGCGGGCGAATTTTCGCCGCTGCGGGCGTTTGTGCCGTGGAACGGGGAAAGGGTCACGTTTAAGAAAAAGGGCCGTCTGCGCGTAGATGCGCAGACGGCCCCATTCAATCAGCGTTGTCGGCTGGAATTAGCGGCGTCCGCCGCGTCCTCCACCACCGTTACGTCCACCACGGTCTCCACCGCGGCCGCCTCGGCGGTCACGGTCACCACCGCGACGGTCACCGCCACCACGGGGCTTGTTGGACTTGGTGAAGTCGGCGAGGTCAACGGTCTGACCAGCTTCTTCCATCAGCACGGCCTTGCGGGACAGGCGGACACGGCCGGAAGGCTCAACTTCCAGAACCTTAACCTTGACGGTGTCGCCAAGGCTGACCACGTCGCTGGGCTGCTCAACGCGCTGGATGTCCAGCTGGGACACGTGCACGAGGCCGTCCAGACCGGGAAGGATTTCCACGATGGCGCCGCAGTCGATGACGCGGGTCACGCGGCCTTCATAGTCTTTGCCCACTTCGGCGGTCTGGTCATGGTACTGGACCATTTCCCGGGCGCGTTCGAGGGATTCCTTGGTCGGGGCGAAGATGAACACGCGGCCGTCGTCTTCGATGTCGATGTCAGCGCCGGTGTCGGCGGTGATGGCCTTAATGTTCTTGCCGCCGGGTCCGATAACGGAACGGATCTTGTCCGGGTGCACCGTAACAATTTCCAGCTGCGGAGCGTACTCGGAAACCTCGTCGCGGGGCGCTTCGATGACCTGGTCCATCTGGTCCAGGATGTGAACGCGGCCGGCCTTGGCCTGACCAAGAGCGTCGCGCAGCACCTGAGAGGGAATGCCGGAGATTTTGATGTCCATCTGGATGGCGGTCACGCCCTCGCGGGAGCCGGCCACCTTGAAGTCCATATCGCCGAGGGCGTCCTCGTCACCGAGAATGTCGGTAAGCACGAGGTAGTCGTCCTCTTCCTTGATAAGGCCCATGGCCACGCCAGCGATGGAGGTCTTCACCGGAATACCGGCGTCCATCAGAGCGAGGGAGGAACCGCACACCGACGCCATGGAGGAGGAACCGTTGGATTCCATAATCTCGGACACGACGCGGATGGTGAAGGGGAACTCGTCGTCCTTGGGCAGAATCGGAGCAATGGCGCGCTCGGCGAGGGTGCCATGGCCGATTTCGCGGCGGGAGGGGCCACGCAGGAAGCGGGCTTCACCCACGCAGTAGGGCGGGAAGTTGTAATGCAGCATGAAGCGCTTCACGCAGTCGCCTACGAGGGAGTCCATGCGCTGCTCATCACGGGAGCTACCCATGGTCGCGGTGACCATGGCCTGCGTTTCACCGCGGGAGAACAGGGAGGAGCCGTGGGTGCGGGGCAGAAGGCCAACCTCAATACCGATGGGGCGGACCGTGGTCAGGTCGCGGCCGTCGATACGGGTCTTTTCTTCCTTGATGCGGCCACGCACGATGCGCTTGGTGATGTCCTTGAGGACGTCGCCGAGGCACTTGGTGCGTTCCGGCGCTTCGGCGAAGCGCTCAGCAAGGGCTTCCTTCACTTCGTCCTTGATGGCGTCCTTGGCGGCGTAGCGCTCAAGCTTTTCAGGGATGAAGAGGGCTTCCTGCAGCTTCGGCGTGGCAATCTCTTCGATGGCCGCGCGGACTTCGGCGTCCTGCTCGGGAGTAGCGACTTCCAGCTTGGGCTGGCCGCAGGCTTCGCGCAGGGCGTCCTGCGCGTCCAGCAGGGGCTGCATCTGCTGGTGACCCCATTCAATGGCGTCGGCAATAAGGGTTTCGGGGGCGAACTGCGCGGAACCTTCAACCATGACAACGGCGTCACGGCTGCCGGCCATCACGAGGTTCAGTTCGCTCTGTTCAATCTGCGCGTAGGTGGGATTGAACACGAATTCCTTGTTGATGTAGCCAATGCGGCCACCGGCGATGGGGCCCATGAAGGGAATCTTGGAGGTGTGCAGAGCGGCGGACGCGCCAGTGATGGCGAGAACGTCGGGATCGTGCACATCGTCAGCGGAGTGCACCTGAGCGATGATCTGCACCTCGTCGCGGAATCCTTCGGGGAACAGCGGACGGCAGGGGCGGTCGATCAGGCGGCAGACGAGAACTTCGCGCTCGCTGGGGCGGCCCACTTCGCGGCGGAAGAAGCTGCCGGGAATGCGGCCGGCGGCGTAGGCGAGTTCTTTGTATTCAACGGTAAGGGGGAAGAAGCCCTTGTCTTCGGGCAGTTTCTGGGTCACGGCCGTCACGAGGACGACGGTGCCACCGCACTGGACCCAAACGGAACCATGGGCCTGCTTAGCAAGCTTGCCGGTTTCGAAAGAGATCTCGTTGCCGCCAATGATGGCGGATTTGCGGGTGGGAGTGAAAGTCAGTGTACTCATGTAATAGATACCTCTTGATAATGTTTCGGCCTTGTACCCTTACAAGACCGTATCCCCCGAGGTACGAGTAACGCTGCAAAGTTGTAAGAATAGGGCGTTGCGGAGAAGGGTCGCCCCATTGTCGCAACCTCGCAGCTGTTTACACGCTTCGGGGGTGGGGGAGGCCCGAAGGCCTCCCAACCATGATTGCTACTTACGCAGACCCAGACGTGCGATGAGGTCCCTGTAGCGCTGAACGTCATTCTTCTTGAGGTAGTTCAGCAGTTTCCGGCGCTGACCAACCAGCTTCAGCAGACCCGTACGAGAATGGAAATCCTTCTTGTGGGTCTTGAAGTGTTCGGTGAGGTACTGGATGCGGGACGTCAGCAGAGCGACCTGAACCTCGGGGGAACCGGTGTCGCCTTCGTGCTGCTTGTACTCTTCGATGATCTGAGCCTTGACTTCGGGTGTCATAACCACAGCGATATCCTCCAAAAATGGGGGTTGTGTCCGCTATATGCGGGGGTGCGGCTTCGCAGTGCTACCAAAGGCCGCGGAGTATTGACCAAAGAACCATCCCGTCGCGCTCCTTGGCTTCCACGAGCGCCAGAGGCGTCTCGTCTGGGCCAATGAGCATGGCGAGCGTGCCGGGCAGGGCTGGCTGGTCCTGTTCGCCAACTGACGTCACAGGCAGCCATGTACCGTTTTGCACCTGCGCCGCTTGCGCCTCAGAGAGGTGCAGGGCGGGCCAGTGCGGCAGGGCATCCCGCATGGGGATAACCCGCTCGGCCAGCAATTCCGGATGCTCGACAAGGTCGTCCAAATCGAACGCCTGATCAAGCCCGAACGGATGGCAATTCTCCCGAATCAACTCTGTCAGCACTGCTCCGGAGCCGAGTCGAATCCCCAAGCTGTGGACCAGGGACCGCACGTAGGTTCCGGCGGAGCAGCTGACTCGGAAGCGCGCCCACGGCAGGTCCATTTCCAGAACCTCGGCGTGGGAAATATGTATGGGCTTCGTCTTGATGGGGACTTCCTTCCCTTCCCGGGCAAGGGCGTACAGGGGCTTGCCCTGATGCTTGGCCGCGGAGACGGGCGGAACGTCCTGCGTTTCAAGATTCAACCACGAAAGAACACCCTCTTCTACCTTTTCAGGGGAGAGATGGTCAAATGGCAATTCTTCAACAATTGTGCCTTCGGCATCGTATGTATCGGTTTTTTGCCCAAGACGAAACTGTCCTGAATACGTTTTGACGCCATTTGTCAAGTATGACGCCAGCTTGGTGCCGTGCCCGAGGAGCACGAGCAGAACGCCCTGCGCCATGGGGTCAAGGGTACCGGCGTGGCCGATGCGGCCTTGGTCCAGCTTGCGGCGGATGATATTCAGGCAGTGGGCCGATGTGGGGCCGGACGGCTTGTTCAGAACAAGAATTCCGTCGTGCTGATTTTTACTGCGTTTTCTTTTTTTGCCCATGTATGTGCGGTGCTACTTGCAGGAAAGATAGTCTCGGGTGGCGTCGAGGACGATGCGTTCGGCCTCGTCGATGGGGGCCTTGATGAGCGCGCCAGCGGCGTTTTTGTGCCCGCCGCCGCCAAGGGTGCTGGCAATGGCCTGCACATTGACAAGGCCGGAGGAGCGGAAGCTGATCTTGGTCTGCGTCGGGCCGTCCTCACGCAGGCTGATGGCTGCTTTGACGCCTTTGATGCGCCGCACGTAATTCACCAGCCCGTCGGTGTCCTCGCTGGAGGTGCCGGTTTCTTCAAGCATGGCTTCCGTGATGCGGATGGTGCCGATGGTGCCGTCCAGATGCACACTTGCCGCGCCAAAAACGCGCGACCACAACTGCATGCGCCCAAGGGACCACTGGTTCAGAAACCGGGCGTTGAAGAACTCCGGATCAAGGCCTTCGCGCAGGATGTCCGCGGCCAGCATCATGGTGTCCGGCGAGGTGTTGCCGTAGCTGAAGTAGCCTGTATCCGTGACAAGGGCAAGGTAGATGCCTTCGCCAAGCCCGCCGCTGAGCGGAATGTCCAAATCCTGAGCAAGGTTCGCCACCATTTCGCCAACGGACGAGAAGGACGGGTCCACCCAGTTCACTTCGGCATATTCGGGATTGCCAAGGTGATGGTCGATGCAGACCGTTCCACGGCGCGTAAAGCGCGCGGCCAATGCGTCGCCAAGGCGGTGCAGGTCGCCGCTGTCCAGCGCGATGACCCACTGGGGCAACTCGCCCGGCAGTTCGGTGACGACCGGGACGGGCGTGTCCAGCCAAGCGAATTGGTCGGGCATGCCGGAGGCATTGTAGATGGTGACGGATTTGCCGAGGCGGGTCAGCAGATGCGCGAGAGCGACGGACGAGCCCATGGCGTCGCCGTCGGGGCTGGTGTGCGCCGCAATGAGAAAGCTCTCACCACTGGCGAGGATGTCTTTAATCGTCGTTCTGGGGGTGGTCATAGACCATATCCTCCAGATATTCGTCGTAAACGAAGCGGATTTTGGGCAGATACTTGTTCCTCAGGCGCTTGCCGAGGAGGGAGCGGATGTGGCCGGTTGCCTTGTCCAGAGCGAGCGCCGCGGCTTCGCGGTCCTCGTCAGAGCCGTAGGAGGTGTAGAGTACCTCGGCGATGGACAGGTCCTTGTTCATCCGCACGCCGCTTACGGTGACCATCTCCGTACGGGGGTCGCCGATTTCCTGCGTGATGATGGTAGCCACCTCGCGCATGATTTGGTCGCCCAGTCTATGGGCTCTGCGGGAATTGGAACGTTGCATGATGTATCCTAGAAAAGCGTGTCCGGGTCTTCGCCGGCGCTGAAAATTTCCATCTGGCTGTCAACCAGTTCTTCACTGGTCACATCCTGAACCATCTCCAGGATTTTCGCCAGCCGACTTTCTGTGTGCCGAGCACTTGTCGAGACAGTGACCACGCCCAGGACAAGCCGGTGATGGTTGTCCTGGGCGTGTATCTCACTTACCGCTGCATTGAAGCGGTGTCGTATCTTGTCTTTCAAACTGACGGCAACGCGTCGTTTTCCCTTGAGGGAGCGGTTGCCGTGCAGTCTGAATGTGAGGGTGAGAGTACCAATGTGCATGGTGAACCCTCAGCCTTGCGGCCGTGGCTAGTCGTCGAGCGTTGCTGCGACTTCCACTTCCTCGAAGGCTTCGATGACGTCGCCGACCTTGATGTCGTTGAAGTTCTCAAGACCGCCGCCGCATTCGTAGCCCTTACGCACTTCCTTGACGTCGTCCTTGAAGCGCTTCAGGGAGTTGAGCTTGCCGGTGTAGATAACCACACCGTCGCGCAGCAGGCGGATGCCAGCGTTGCGGCGCAGCTCGCCGTCCACGACGAAGCAACCGGCTACGGTGCCGACCTTCGGGATGCCGAAGGTCTCGCGGACTTCGGCCTGACCGAGGTACTTCTCGGTGATGACAGGCGCGAGCATGCCGGTCATGGCGTCCTTGATGTCGCTGACGAGCTTGTAGATGATGTCGTAGAAACGGATTTCCACGTTCTCCAAGTCGGCAACGTCTTTGATTTTTGCCGTGGGGCGCACGTTGAAGCCGATGATGATGGCCTGCGATGCGGCGGCCAACAGGATGTCGGATTCCGTGATGGCACCGGCGGCGCTGTGCACAACATCGACCTTCACCTTGTCGGTGGAGAGCTTGAGCACGGCTTCGGTAATGGCTTCCAGGGAGCCCTGCACGTCGGCCTTGAGCACGAGGTTCAGGGTCTGCACGTCCGCGTTGGGGCGGGAGGCGAGGAAGCTTTCCAGCGTCACCTTGGACTCGCGGGCAAGGGCGCGTTCGCGTTCCTTGATCTGGCGGTCGCTGGCGATGCGGCGTGCAACCTTATCGTCCTCAACACAGATGAACTCGTCACCGGCTTCCGGCACACCGTCAAAGCCCTGAACTTCCACAGGGATGGACGGACCAGCCATCTTGATCTTTTTGCCCTTGTCATTGTGCATGGCACGGACGCGGCCGTTGTGGGTGCCGCAGACAAAGGCGTCGCCCTGATTCAGGGTACCGCCCTGGATGAGCACGGTGGCGACAGCGCCACGGCCCTTGTCCAGACGTGCTTCGACAACGTGGCCGACAGCGCGCTTGTCCGGGTTGGCCTTGAGTTCCAGGAACTCGGCCTGCAGCAGAACCATTTCGAGCAGAGTGTCGAGGTTCATGCCGGTCTTGGCAGACACGTTCACAAAGATGGTGTCGCCGCCCCAGTCTTCAGGAACCAAGCCGTGGTCGGCCAGTTCGCGCAGAGCGCGTTCGGGGTTGGCTTCTTCCTTATCCATCTTGTTGACGGCCACGATGATGGGCACGCCAGCAGCCTTGGAGTGGTTGATGGCCTCGCGGGTCTGGTCCATGACGCCGTCGTCGGCGGCCACAACCAGAATGACGATGTCCGTCACCTGAGCGCCGCGGGCACGCATGGCGGTAAACGCTTCGTGACCGGGGGTGTCGAGGAAGACAACCTTGCCGCGGTCGGTTTCCACGTCGTACGCGCCGATGTGCTGGGTGATGCCGCCAGCCTCTCCAGTGGTGATCTTGGACTTGCGGATGGCGTCCAGCAGAGACGTTTTACCGTGGTCAACGTGGCCCATGATGGTCACGACAGGAGCGCGCGGCTTGAGGGTCTCGGGGCTATCCGCTTCTTCGGGCGCGAGGTATTCGGCCTCGGAGAAGCCGACCTTTTCCATCTCGTAGCCGAATTCGGCGGCAACGAGGGTTGCGGTCTCGAAGTCCAGGGACTGGTTGATGGTCGCCATCACGCCGAGGTCGAAGAGCACCTTGATAAGCGCCTGAGCCTTGGTGCCCATCTGCTTGGCGAGGTCGGACAGACGGATGGCTTCCTCCATCTTGACCTTACGCTTTGCGGCCTTGATGGGCTGCGTGCTGACCTGATGCTGCGAAGCATCTGCGCCACCGCGGCCTTTCTTCTTGCGGTTGCGCTTCTGGAAGCCGAAGTGATCCTCGTTGGACTTCTTGGAGAAGTCGACAACGCGCTTGTCCTTCTTCTTCTTGTTGCGGCGCTGCTGTTCACTCGTGGGCGGCGTTGCGGGGGCACCACCGGGCGTAAAGCCGGGCGCGCCGGGACGACCACCACCGGGACGGGGAGCACCGCCGCCGGGACGGCCAGCGCCGCCACCGGGACGTCCACCACCGGGACGGCCAGCGCCGCCGCCGGGGCGTCCACCGGCAGGACGACCGGGTCCACCGGGACGACCGCCGGGGCGGTTGTCACCAGCAGGGCGACCGTTTCTGCGGGAGTCGCCGCCAGCCGGGCGCGTGGGCGCGGGGCGTGCGGGCTGCGCATTGGGGTCAGGACGGGAAATAACGCGGACCTTGGGCGCTACGGGAGCGTCCTTCTTTTTGGTCTTCTTCTTTTTCTTGCCCTTTTTGTCGTCGTCAGCGGCAGCCTTGTCGTCGCTCTTGGCCGTTTTGGCCTCGGGCTTTTCGGAATCCTTGGCCTTGTCGGCGGATTCAGCGGGCGCTTTGTCTGCGGGCTGTGCGGCTTCGGCGTCCTTTTTGGGGGCCTTGGCTTTGGCGGCTGCGCCAGCCTTTGCGTCTTTACCTTCAGCCTTCTTTTCTTCGGCTTCGGGCGCGGCGGTGGCGGGGGCTGCCTTAACGGCGTCGGGGGTCTTCACGGCTTCGGATGCGGGCTTTTTCTCTTCTACGATCACTTCGGGCTCAGGGGTTTTTTCTTTCTTGGGCTTGATGACTTTGACCTTCGGCTCGGATTTCTTGGCGGGTTTGGCAGGCTTAGCCTTGGCCGCGGTCTTGGGCTTTTCGGCGGGCTCTTCAGTGGCTTCGGGAGCGTCGGCAGATTCGGAATCGGCCTGTGGCGCTTTGGCCGAGTCGTCAGCGCCTTCGGGCGCTGCGGCCTGCTTGGGAGCCTCTTCGGAAGCCTTCTCTTCCGTTGCCTCGGCGGGCTTATCGGTCTCTTTGACCTTTTTTCTGCGTCGGCGAACGACCATACCGGGCTGTACTTCCTTCCGAACCACCTCACCGGATGCGGACGTATCCTGCATCTTGGAGCGAACGGTCGCCACCTCGTCGGCGGTCAACGTGCTCATGTGGCTCTTCACTTGGATACCGAGCTCGCGGCATGCGTGCAGCAGATCCTTGTTCGTAACCCCGAGCTCCGTTGATATGTCTTTAACCCGAAATTTTTCTTCCATGTTTAACCCCCTGGCTTTTCTTGCGCCAGCCCTTGTATTTGGGAAACCGCTTGCCGCAGTCTGCATCGGAACAGAGATAATACCCTCGGCCGGGCAGTGTGCCCGTTTCGTCCCGCAAGAGGGCAGGCGTGTCCCCGTCCGAGCGGACATAGCGCGTAAGCTCGTGCTTCGGGAGCCGCCGGCCGCAAATAACGCACCGGCGTACGGGGACATGTCTGTTCCGTGTTTCCATCGTGTTCGATACGGCATCCGTCATCGGACGGACATCCGTTACTCCTCTTCGGGAGTTTCCTCAGTGACTTCGTCACCTTCTGCGGCTGCGACTTCGGCGAACTCTTCCGCCGATACCTCATCTTCTTCGTCGCCCTCGGCTTCATCAGCCTGGAACGAACGCAGCAGGTTGATAGCGGAGCGGACATCACCGATCTGGGATTCGGACAGCGACTCAATGGAGAGCAGGTCTTCATCCTCTGCGGAATCCAGCTTGTCCACGGAATCAAAGCCAGCGGCAAGGAACTCTTCCACGGGGACCTCGGCCACGCTGGCAATCTGCTCCAGGTGCTGGAGCTCTGCGTGGAGGTCGCCGTAGCGGGACTCAGTAAAGATATCGATCTTCCAACCCAAGAGGCGCGCGGCCAGCTTGACGTTCTGCCCCTTGCGGCCAATGGCCAGCGTGAGCTGATCGTCGGGCACGACGACTTCAAGCATGTTCTCTTCCTCATCCACCGTAATGCGGGAGATAACGGCGGGGGAGAGGGCGTTGACAGCGTAGGTTGCTACATCCGGGCTCCACACGACAATGTCGATGCGTTCGCCGCGCAGTTCCTGAACGATGTTCTGGATGCGCGAGCCACGGATGCCGACACATGCGCCCACGGGATCGACGTCCCTGTCGCTGGACTGGACGGCAACCTTGGCGCGGCTGCCCGGATCGCGGGCGACACCGAGAATGCGCACGGTGCCGTCTGCCACTTCGGGCACTTCCCTCTTGAAGAGGGCGGACATGTACTCCGGGCAGGAGCGGGACACGATGACCTGCGGGCCACGGCCCTCGCGGCGTACCTCGGTGAGGTAACACTGCACGCGGTCGCCACGCTTGTAGCGCTCTCTGGGAATCTGCTGGTCCTTGGGCAGAAGGGCTTCCGTTCTGCCAAGGTTGATGATCCAGCCGGCCTTGTCGCGGCGCTGGATGATGCCGCTGATGATTTCGCCGACGCGGTCCTTGTATTCCTCGTAGATGATTTCCTGCTCTGCGTCGCGCATGCGCTGGATGATCACCTGTTTGGCAGACTGGGCGGCGATGCGTCCGAGGTCTTCGACGTTCAGGCGGAAGCCCAGCTCGTCGTCAACCTGCGCACCGGGATCATGTTCCTGTGCGTCTTCGATAGTGATTTCGGTTGCCGGGTCGTTGACCTCTGCGACAACCGCTTTGAACTGATATACTTCGATTTCGCCGGTTTCCTCATTGAGGCTGACTTCGATGTCGATGTCATCGCCGTACTTGCGTACGACGGAGGAGCGAACGGCTTCTTCAAGGGTATCGACGAGCAGGTCGCGGTCGATGCCCTTGTCTTTGCTGATCTGTTCTATGGCTTTTTTCAGTTCCATACTCATGGAAAAACCTCCAAGCTCGGCTTGCCGATTGAAGTCCTAGCCTTTTCTCCCCTTGGCGCCGGGTTCCGGAAACGCATAGCGGAGGTTAGCCTTCTTAATCTCGTCCCAGTTGCACGAGAGTGCATCTGTCCCATCATTAATGGTAATGGTCTGCCCATCGACGGAGACGAGCTTTCCGGTATATCCCTTTTGGCCTTCCAGAGGCTCCAGCAGGGTAACGGACACATCCTGGCCCACGTAGGCAGCCATCTGGTCCGCAGAGAAAAACTTGCGATTCAGTCCCGGCGAGGAGACTTCCAAGGTGTACTTGCCTGGAATGAGGTCTTCCACGTCAAGGGCCACGCTGAGGTCGCGGGAGAGGCGTGCACATTCGGCGATGGTGACGCCGTCGTCTGTTTCAACGTACACGCGCAGGACGGAGCGGTTGTCGTTGCCCGCAAGGTCGATGCCCCACAACCACAGGCCCTGTGCTTCAGCCATGGGCCTGATCAGGTCATCAAGTTCCTGAATCAGATGTGTGTTCATAGTGTGATCTGCCTGAAAAAAAAAGTGGACCGCGAGGTCCACTCGTCTCATTTTGGAATAGATCCGAGGGGTTAGAAGTTCTGGAGCGGGTGACGAGGTTCGAACTCGCGACTCCAAGCTTGGGAAGCTTGTACTCTACCAGCTGAGTTACACCCGCGCCTCGGAACGAGACGAAATACCAAATTGAGGCACCTTGTCAAGCGTCCAGGGTAAAATCCGGTAATTTTTGATTTTGCCTCGCGCAGAAAAAATGCCGGATTCACGGACGGCTTTGCGTGGGCGCAGCCGCCAACACGCAATCAATTACCATAATATAGAACAGGGTTAAACCCTTTTGAAAGAGAAATCCCGTATGAGAATGGTTCTCATGCGGCGGGCTTTGGTGCGCGCCGGCGCAGACGCAGAAAAATGCTGTGGCATACCGAATTCCTTTTGGCGCGGTACTTGCTTCTCTAGGCACAGGAAACTCGCGCCAAGGAGGCGGAAAAATGCAAGACGGTATGTATAGCGCGCTTTTCGGGGCTTTGACCCAAGAGCACCGCATGAACACCATCGCCAATAATTTGGCGAACGTGAACACCACCGGCTACAAACGCGACCGGATGGCCTTTCGTGACGTGTTCGTTCGTTTCGCTCATGACGTGATTCGGGAACCGGTTTTGAACGTCCGTTCCAAGCCGCTTTTCCCGGAACCGGACTATCTGTCAAAAGTCCGCATAGCGGAGTCGCGCATTGATTTTAGTCAGGGGAGTATGAAGAAGTCGGACAACCCGCTGGACCTTGCCATCTCGGGCGAGGGCTTCTTCAAGGTCCGCAACGACAACGGCGACTACTACACTAGAAACGGCCACTTCACCGTGGGGCCGGACGGCATCATCGTCAACGCGGACGGGCATCAGCTCCTCGGCGAGGGCGGCCCCATTGCCGTGCCGCCCAGCACGCGCCTGAGCGTGACGGCGGATGGTCAGATTTTCGCCGACGGCGAGGCGCTGGACGCCATCCAGCTGTCCACGGTCAGCAACCTGACCGCCCTGCGCAAGGTGGGGCAGAACCTTTTCGAAATCCACCCCGACCGTCAGGCCGTTGAAGAACCGGCACTGGAGGCGCAGGTGGCACAGGGCTACCTCGAGGCCCCCAACGTCGAGGTCGTGACCGAAATGGTCAAGATGATCGAAACCCAGCGCTCCTTCGAGGCCTATCAGAAGGTTATCACCACGTCGAAGGAGACGGACTCCAACGCAATCAATAAGGTCGGCAAGGTCTGATCAGGAGGCTACTCACCATGATGCGATCCTTATGGACGGCCGCGACGGGCATGGTCGCCCAGCAGCTCAACATTGACGTCATCTCGAACAACCTCGCCAACGTGAATACCATTGGCTTTAAAAAGAGCCGGGCGGAGTTCGAGGACCTGATGTACCAGAACCTCAAAATGGCGGGTTCCCCGACCGACGGCGGCGGCTTCACCCCCACCGGCCTGCAGGTTGGTATGGGTGTCAAACCCACGACGGTACACAAGTTTTTCACCCAGGGTGACTTTCAGAACACCAACAATCCGTTGGACATGGTCATCGAGGGCGATGGCTTCTTTCAGGTGGATATGAACGGTGAGCAGGCCTACACCCGTGCCGGTGCGTTCAAGTTGGACAACGAGGGCACTGTTGTGACGGCCAACGGCTACACCCTGCAGCCCGAGTTCACCGTGCCGGTGGACACCGCCAACATCGTCATCACGGACAAGGGCCATATGGCGGCCTTGGACAAGAACGGCGAGGAACTGGCGGCAACGGATATCCCGCTCTACACCTTCGTCAATCCCGCAGGCCTCAACAGCATCGGCAAGAACCTGTATCTGCCGACCGAGGCATCCGGCGACGCCACCGAAGGCACCCCGGGCGAGGACAACGTTGGCACCGTCGCTCAGGGTTTCATTGAAATGTCCAACGTCGAAATCGTTGACGAAATGGTGCAGATGATCGTTGGCCAGCGCGCCTACGAGGTGAACTCCAAGGCTGTGACCACCTCGGACCAGATGCTCCAGATTGCCAACCAGCTGAAGCGATAGCATGACCGAGCCAAGGAGGATGCGATGAATATGACACGCGACACCGCAGCAGGACGCAGGCTGTCGGACTTTGCTCCGGTGCTGGCGACCCTTATTGGGGCGCTGGTTGTGCTGTGCTGGCTGTTCGTTGCCGTGGCGCAGGCCGGGGAGACGCGGCCAACGTGGCGCATCGCCGTCCGGGACGCCGCAGTGGTGCAGGGCGATGTCGTGCGTCTTGGCGAGATTGCGTCCCCCGTGGGCAACCTGAAGCCCGATGAGTGGAAGGTGCTGGCGGCCACGGAATTGTGGAAGGCCCCGCGTGAGCGCGGCGACCAGACCAGCATCCCCCGTGAAAAGCTGCAGCGCATCATGGACTACTACCTTGAGGACTACGGCGAACTGTGCATTTTGCCCGGTCGCCTCGTGGTCCAGAAGGGCGGCAGGCTGGTGCGGCGCGATGGACTCATCAAGGGCATCGTCGAAACCTTGACGCCCAAGCTGAAGGCCATGCCCGGCGAGAATTCCCTGCGGGATTACCGCCTGCCGGATTATGTGTTCCTGAGCGACAGCCAGAATACGCTGAAGTACGAGATCACCGGCGATATAGAGCCGGGGCGTCTTTCGCTGCAGATTCTGGAGATGACCATGGACGGGCGGCTGTGCCGCCGCATGACGGGTACCGCGTTTGTGGACTCATGGCGCTCCGTGGCGTGTGCGGCCAAGCCGCTGAACCGCCGCGAAACCGTGACGCCGGATAAGGTGACCTTCATGCGCAAGAACGTGGCCTACCTGCGCAACGCGCCGTGGGACGGCAAGACCATGGGCGTGCGAGTGATGCGCTCCGTGGGCGAAGGGCAGGTCATCTACGCCGAGATTCTCGACGATGTGCCGTTGGTCTCGCGCGGGGACAAGGTCACGCTGCTTTTTGAAGGGCGGAACATTCAGCTTGCCGTGACGGCCAAGGCCCTTGAGGACGGCCGCTTCGGCGAAACCATCGTGGTGCGCAATCTGCAAAGCAACCGCGAGGTGTCCGGCGTCGTCCGCGACGGCGGTTCTGTGGTCGTGCGCTAGCACGGCCCAATATGGAGGAAGGAGACAATGAGAAAGAACGTGATACTCCTGTTGGCCGTTGTTGCCCTGTTTGGGTGCACGCCGCAGCAGAAAGTCAGCCAGCCCATGCCCGTGCTTAACAGGCCCATGGAACAGGCGCCGCCGCCGGAGGTGAACCCCGGCTCGCTGTACAGCCCGGATGACGCGGGGTTCCTGTTCTCGGACAACCGCGCCCGCCGCGTTGGCGACATTGTGCAGGTGAACATCGTCGAGACGTCCAACGGCAAGCACACCGCCGATACCACGTCGGACCGCGACTCGACCATGAGCATGAACATCACCGGCTTCTGGGGCCGCTCCAAGGCGGAGCTTCCCGGCGTGGGCAGCATCGGTAACGTGGGCGAGACGCCCATCGTTGGCGGCACCGTAGCCAATACCTTTGAAGGAACGGGCGAGACGAGCCGCACGTCCAACGTCTCCGCCACAGTGGCGGCGCGCGTGGTCCGCGTGATGCCCGGCGGCCTGATGCAGATTGAAGGCGCGCGGCAGGTGAAGGTCAATAACGAGACGCAGGTACTGGTGGTTCGTGGACTCGTGCGCGGCAAGGACATCCGCCCGGACAACTCCGTCACGTCCAACTACATCGCCAATGCGCAGATTGAGTACTACGGTCAGGGCGTGCTTGCCGACAAGCAGCGTCCCGGCTGGCTGACCCGTCTGCTGGATAATGCGTGGCCCTTCTAGCCGCGCTCGCATCGAGAAACCGGAGAGAGACATGAACCAAGGCATTACCGCACACCGCCAGATTCCGCGCCGTCCTGCCGACAGGACACTGGTGCACATTATGACGTTTGCGCTGGCGCTTGTGCTGGCTGCGGGAAGCTGCCTGTGGCCCGCCAAGGCCGAGGCCGTGCGTTTGAAGGATTTGGCCACCTTTGCAGGTGTGCGCTCCAACCAGCTGGTGGGCTACGGCCTTGTGGTTGGTCTGAGCGGCACCGGCGACAAGAAGAAATCGCGCTTCACCATCCAGTCCATGGTCAACATGCTGGAAAAGATGGGTGTGGCCGTAGACAGCGCCACCCTCCAGCCCAAGAACGTGGCCGCGGTGATGGTGACGGCCAAGATGCCGGTTTCCGCCCGTCCCGGCTCCCAGCTTGATGTGACGGTGTCGTCCCTTGGCGACGCCAGCAGTCTGCTTGGCGGCGTGTTGCTGATGACGCCGCTCAAGGGCATTGACGGCAAAATCTACGCGCTGGCGCAGGGGCCGATGGTTCTTGGCGGCATGTCCGTTGACGGACAGGCCGCATCCGCGCAGAAGAACATCCCCACCGTAGGAGCCATCCCCAACGGCGCCACAGTGGAGCGCGCCGTGCCCTTTAAGTTCAACACGCAGGACGAAATGGTTCTGCATATGAACAACCCCGATTTTTCCACCACCATGGATGTGGTTGAGAAGATCAACCAGACCATGGGGCAGGAGTATGCCCGCGCCGATGATATCGCCACCATCAAACTCGCCATTCCCGAGGAGTTCCGTGGCAACCTCGTCCCGCTGATGGCATCCCTTGAGAATCTGGAAGTCAGCCCGCAGGGCAAGGCCAAGGTTGTGGTGGACGAAAAGACCGGCACCGTGGTGCTTGGGCGCGACGTTCGCCTGTCCAAGGTGGCTGTGGCCCATGGCAGCCTGCAGATTGTGGTGCGCGAGGGACAGGACGTGTCCCAGCCCACAGCGCCCTTTGGCGGCGGCGAGACCGTGGCTACACCGCAGACCGACATCGCCGTGCAGGAAGAGAACAAGCGCCTCATGCTCATGGAGGGGGCAACCCTTCAGGAACTGGTGGACGGCCTGAACTCCATTGGCGCAACCCCGCGCGACCTTATCTCCATCCTGCGCACGCTCAAGTCCGCTGGCGCTCTGCACGCGGAATTGGAGGTCATCTAAATGGTAGGCCCGAAGCTGAATGCCGAAGCCGCCATGATGCAGGCCGACCAGAGCGAAGCGCTGAAGCGTAAGCTGGGTCTGGATCAGTTGCGGCGCCAGCTCGCCACCGGCGAGACGGAAGAAAAGAAGCTCCGCAAGGCATGCGAGGGCTTCGAGGCGGTGTTCATCAATAAGCTGTGGAAGCAGATGCGCACCAATGTCCCGCAGGAGGGCTACCTCCATAGCCGTGAGGAAAAGTTCTACGTGGGCATGTTCGACCAGAAGCTGGCCGAAAAGCTCGCAGACTCCGGGGGCGTTGGCATTGGCGATATGCTGTTCAACCAGCTGCGCGAGCAGCTCCTTGACGGCAGTCGTACCGCGCGCACCGTGCGCAAGTCTCCGGAGGAACTGAATCCGCTGGAGATGCCGGAACGTGCGGATGCGGCGCAGGCCTCGGGCATCAATATCAAAAAGAAGCCGCCCCTTGAGGTGGTTTCCGAACCGGAGGAGGGCGGGGCCAAGCGCCCCGCCGCCCCGGCGCCCGAACCCGTGCGCGAGCCGCAGGCCGTGGTTGATGACGCCGCCGTGGTCGCGTCCGTCAAGAAGGACCGCCTGCCAGCCGCCGCGCCGCCGGAACTGATGGCCAAGGCCATGCAGCTTGCCGCGAGCATCGAGTACCAGCACGCCCGCACCTCGGCAGGTGCGCCCCCGGACCTGAAGGCCGAGCCCGTTGCGGCGCCTGCCGCACCGGTGGAGCGGGGGGCCCTGTCGTGGCCCGCGCTTGGAACGGTGCAGGGCGAATTCGGGTGGCGGACGGACCCGGTGACCGGCGCACGGGAGTGGCACCCCGGCCTTGATATTGCCGGGCGCGAGGGCGACCCCGTGGCCGCATGCTGGGGCGGAAAGGTCGTTTTTGCCGGAGAGCAGGGGCGCTACGGCCAGACCGTGGTCATAGAGCACCCCGGCGGATGGCGCAGTATGTATGGGCACAACCAGAAAAATTTGGTTGAAATTGGTCAGGTTGTCGAAGCTGGTCAGAAAATTGCAACAATGGGAGATACCGGGAGCGCACCCGGAACGATTCTCCACTTTGAACTGCGCCAGGGCGATCAGGCCATGAACCCGGAGCGCGTCCGGGAGACCATGCAGGCCGTGGCGTCCGCAGACGACAACGCATAAACGGAGCGCGTACATGTTGAGCCGAATCAAGGAAAACATACACCGCCAGAACAAGGCGATGGATTTCCTCCATGAATTGCTTGAGGAAGAATTTTCCCATCTTACGGGCCACGACCCCCAGCAGGTGACCAGCATCGAGCTGTCCCTGCAGGAGCTGTTGCGCCAGATTGCCATGGAGCGCGTCTACCTGCGCCAGCTGGTTACGGAAATGGTCCCCGAGGCGGCGAACATGGCCGACCTGACCGCCACGCTGACGCCCGAGGAGGCCGCCCCCATTCAGGACGTGCTGGACGAGGTGGACGCCAAGGAGCAGGTCTGCGCCGTACAGGCGGAGAAGAATGCCCAGCTTGCCGTTGCCCTTGTGGAGCAGAGCACCAGCATGCTGGAGTTCATGCACCAGCAGATTCAGCCCAAGCAGGAAAACACCTACGGCCGCAGTGGACGCTACGCCAAGCACCACCCCCAGGCCGCGCTGCTTAAAGGGAGGCTCTAATGCCCGGAGTCAACTCGATTCTCGACATCGGTAAACTGGGTCTTTTCGCGTCTCAGTCGGCAATCGAGGTCACCGGCAACAATATCTCCAACGTTAACACCCCCGGGTACAGCCGTCAGCGCGTTAACCTCGAAGAGGCTATCAGCATTGACTATCGTCCCGGCCAGATGGGAACGGGTGTTCGCGCTACGGAGGTTGTCCGGTATTTCGACGAGTTCGTTGAGCAGCAGTTTACGGTGAAGGTTGCCGACAGAAGCCGCTGGGACGCCCTGTGGCAGAACCTGCGCAGCGTCGATGGCCTGTTTAACGAAAGCTCCACCCGCGGCATTAGCTCGTCTATGGACCAGTTCTTTAACGACTGGCAGGACCTGTCCGCCCCCGGTTCGGCGCAGGCCAAGCGCGAAGCGCTGCTTGGCAACACCCGCACGCTGCTGAGCGCCATCCACACGGCGCAGTCCGACATGGAGCGCATGCAGCAGCAGATGAACGGCTTCATTGAGCAGGAAGTGGAAGATATCAACAATCTCATCCACGACATTGCCGCTGTGAACGCCGAAATCGCCATCCATCACGATCCCGGCAAGAACAACGCCAACTCGCTGCTGGACCAGCGCACCCAGCTGGTGCGCGATCTCGCCAACCGTATGGACATCGATTACATCGACAACGGTGGCGGCAACTTCACGGTGCTGACCAAGGCCGGGCACACCCTCGTGGACGGCAATCAGACCTATGAAATTACGATGGAGAACGCCAAGACCGTCGCGAACCTGACCCCCGGTTCCGGCTTTGATGGCGAAATCTACTTCGAAGGCAGCGACGACTTTGAGTACACCGTTGAGGTGCTCACTGATGGCGACGTCTCCAGCGGCGCAGGCGCGGCAACCTTCCGCGTGTCCCTTGACGGCGGCCGGACGTGGATGACCGATGAAGACGGCAACGAAAAGCATTTTTCCGCCCGCCCCGAGGGTGGCAAGGTCAGCGTCGGCGACCTGAACATCTGGTTCGGTGAAAAAAGCGACGCCGGAACCGCCCCCGGTACAGATCTTTCGGCCGGAGACTCCTTTACCATCGTGCCCAAGGCGGGCCTGTACTGGTACAAGAATACCTCCACGGCCATGAACATCACGCCGCAGTCCTACAGCAACGGCGCAGACGACAAGCGTCGCCTGACCGGCGGTTCCCTGACCGGCTACTTCCACTTCCGCGACCAGCACGTGGGCAAGTACAAGGACCGTTTGGACGCCCTTGCCAAGTCGCTGGCGTGGGAAGTGAACCGCCTGCACTCGCAGGGCGTTGGCGAGCAGAAGTTCACCGATGTGACGGGGACCTACACCGTCAACTCCTCGTCCGTGGCCCTTGGCAGCAACTCGTCGGGCCTTGCCTTTGGCGACAAGCTCCAGAAGGGCAACGTGGAGATGTTCGTCTACGACTCCACGGACGGTTCCGTGATTTCCAGCGGCGCGCTTGACTTTGGCGGCGGCGCAAGCTTTGACCCCGCCGTGCATACGCTGGACGATGTGGCAACGGCCATCAACAATACCTTTGGCGCCAACGTGACAGCGTCCGTCTCCAACGGGCAGCTGCGCATCCAGAGCGACGACCCCGATGTGGAGTTCGCCTTTGGTTCGGACTCATCCGGTCTGTTGGCCGGCCTTGGCATCAACACGTATTTTCAGGGCAGCAGCGCCAGCGACCTTGAGCTGAACGCCGCCATTGTCAAGGACCCTGAACTGCTGGCCATGGGGCACGTCAACGGCGCGGGCGAGGCAAACCTCGGTGACCGCGTGACCGCCACCAATATTGCCAAGCTCAAGGACAAGGACGTTGGCATCAGCACCAGCCGCGAGGGGCGTACGGAACAGACCCTGAACGAATACTACAACAACATCGTCGGAACCGTTGGTGCGGATACCTCGGCCGCCGAATACAACTACAAGTTCAACAACACGCTGGCCCAGAATCTTGAAGACCGACAGGAAGAGGTCTCCGGAGTCAACCTCGACGAGGAAATGGGCAATCTTATCAAGTTTCAGCATTCCTACACGGCGGCGGCCAAGCTGATAACCACCGCCGACCAGATGCTGCAAACCGTGCTGGCACTCAAGAACTAGGAAGGTTCACGTCATGCCTATCAGAGTTTCACACAGGAGCCGTTTCACGTTCTTCATCGGCAACATGAATTCTTCGCTTGCCGATTTGATGGAACTGAACACGCAGGCCGCCACCCAGAAGAAGATCAACAAGCCCTCGGACAATTCGTCCGGTATGGTGCAGGTACTGGACCACCGCAACACCCTGAACTCCATCGCGCAGTATCAGGAGAACGTCACCAACGCCAAGGGCTGGTTGGCCGTGGCCGACGACAAGCTCACCAAGGCCAACGAAATCCTGACGCAACTGCGCGGGCTGGCCGAGCAAGCCGCAACGGGCACCATAAGCGACGACAACCGCGAGCAGGCCAGCTACGAGGCGCGCCAGCTGCTGGACGAGCTTATCGCCCTTGGCAACACCGAGTATCAGGGCAACTACATCTTTTCCGGCCACAAGACGGACACGCAGGCCTATGAGCGTGCCCTGTGGGTGACGGACAGCGATGGCAATTCCACGGACGCAAACGGCGACCCGCAGTTCTCCGTGACAGGTGGACTGGAGCGTTCCGCCATTGTGCGTTTTTTGGATACCGGCGACATCGGCGGCGGCTCCGCCATCAACTACGAGTACTCCACTGACGGTGGCCGTACCTTCTCCTCCGGAACCATCCCGGCGGGCGCGGGCGACAAGACCATCACCATCGGCGGCGCGCAGTTGACGCTTAATGACGGCATGCATGTGGACGCGGTGGATACCAGTGTGGACTCCACCAACAACAACGGCACCACCCTGTGGGTTCGTCCCTCGGCCCGCTACAAGGGCGACGACGTGGACTCCATCAGCGTGCAGGATTTTGGCAATCTGCCTGCGGGCATGAGCGCCAGCGCGGCGGGCGTATTCGGCGGCAACGTGACGGTGCGTGTGGACTCGGGCAATACCCTGACCGCGGGCAACACGGTGGAGTATTCCTACTCCATGGACGGCGGCGCAACGTGGGAGACGGGCCAGACCGCCACAGTGGCGGCCGACGGTGAACTGACCTTTAATGTGCCCGGCGGTCACCTGGACCTTGCCGGCGGCGCAGCGGGCGATACCATTTCCACGGACAGCCAGTTCCTCGTCCGGCCGCGCTCGGGAAAAATCGATCTGCAAATAGGTCCTAACGAGTCGATTGAAATAAATAATATTGGCAAAGATATCTTTGGCGGTGTATATGCATCACCAAGCGGGAGTGGAGTCACTCTTGCCACCGGATTGCCTCTGGACCAGAACATGTTCGACGTCATCGGGGAGATGGTGGGCTATCTGGAGACGAACAATCAGCAGGGTTGTCAGGAGAGTTTGGAGCAGATTGATGCTGTGTCCAAGCACATCCTGACCAATGCCGCCCGCGTTGGCGCGGCGGAAAACCGCCTGCAGATTACCGAGAACACCCTCGGCGCTCTGAAGCACAACGAAACGAGCAGACTGTCCGACGTAGAGGATGCTGACGTCAGTGAACTGATGACCCAGCTGGCCAACCAGCAAATCATCTACGAGACGGTGCTCAGGTCGTCGTCCATGATCATGAGGATGAGTCTGGCGAACTTCATGTAATGAATCGCCGCCCCGGCCGCCTCTGGTATAACCCGGGCGGCTTATGGTAAACTTTTACGCACTCGGGATGACATGCTCATCTTAACACGACGCCCAGGGGAGAGCATCTACCTTGGGGACGACATCAAGATAACCGTCCTCAGCGTGCAGGGGAAGCAGATCAAAATCGGGCTGGAAGTGCCCGATGATCTGCCAGTGTATCGTGAGGAAGTGTATTTACGGGTTCAGGAGCAAAATAAGCTCGCCCTCCAACTGTCAGATCAGGATTTGTTCGCCGCGACACAGCTATGGCAGACAGAAAAGAAGAAAAAGTGATCCAGACACGGCTCGGTACGCTGACCGTGGACATGGAGCGTGTGATTGCCTTTCCGCGCGGGCTTATAGGCTTTGAGGACTGCAAGCAGTTCAGCCTTGTGCAGCTTCGCGAGGATTCGCCTTTTCTCATCCTGCAGAGCATTACGCATCCGGAGCTTGGCCTGCTTGTGGCCGACCCGTTTTCGTTTATGCAGGACTACAACATCAAACTCGGCAACGCCGAACAGAAAATCCTGCAGCTGGACAGCGCGGAACAGGTGGCGGTGCTGGTGACCGTCAACATCCCGCAGGGCAAGCCGGAGCATACCGCGCTGAACCTGACGGGCCCCATTATGGTCAACCATCAGGCCCGCATTGGCCTGCAGGTGCCGCAGGTGGATTCCAAGTACCCCAGCAGGTATTACATTCACGGAGAGGGTGGGGAGCTTCCCGCGCCCGGCACCGAGGTGCCTTCGGCAGGGCAGAAGGATGAGACCGGGGGAACCGGACCCGCCGACTAGATCAGCAGGTCCAGATCCTCCTCAACGATCTTTTGCGCGGTTTTGCGGGTGTCCGGAACATATTCTCCCGCATCAACCTGCGCCTTGATGGCCAGAACCTTGGCGCGGCGGACTTCCGGAGCCGTCTGCGCCTCGCTCAGGGCGGAACTGTAGAGCTTGCCTTCAGAGGACAATTCTACGGAGTCGCCCTTTTTCGTATGGGCGCTGGATGAGCGCCCCTTGCCGGGGCCTGAACCGGGTTTCTCGACCTGCTCATAGGTCTTGAGCCCGGTGAGCGGTCCGAGTATTTTCATGGTTTCTCCCCCCTTTTCGCATTGCAGCTAGAGCATCGTGTCGTCGACCTTTTCGAGAGTGATGTCCCACAGGCGCTTGATGATGAGGTTCCGCTCTTCGATTGAGACTTCTTCGGGGCCGTCCTCAGTGAGCTTGTAGATGCGCATGTCGGCCTCGCCCGGAGGATAGGTCAGCTCAATGCTGTTTCCGAACTCGGCTTCAAGCGCGGCGCGAATCTCTTGTACAACGGTGTTGTCGCTACCCGCAGCCATAAGGTTTTCAATGATTTCTCGAGAAACTTGCTCTACCAGCATACGCCGCTTGGCCAGACGGGATATCTGGACGTCGTCCTCGGCGGCAGTCGCCGCAAGCGATTGCTTGAAGCGTTCCAGACGCCGGGCACTGGTCAGTTGCCGCCCGTAGGTCCGAAGCATTGTTTTGAGCTGATATGAGTTTGCCGTCACGTACTGGTTCCCTCTTGCCTGTGGTATCGGCACGGATTGAACGAATCTTTAGGAAAAAATACAGGAAAAATGAAAAAATTTCATTCCGGGGGTATATTCCTGTCGGGAAAGGATCACGATTCTTGAATAGTAGACGGGTTTTGTCTAGGTAAGGACTTCTATGCTGAATGATATCAAGAAGATTTTCATCGTAACGAAGGCCCGCGACGCTCAGGCGGCGGACCTCGCCGTCGAGATAGCTGGCTGGCTGGACGCCCACGGCGTCACTTCCGAAACCGTGGAGCATCACCGGGGGCTGGGCAGTCTGCCGTGCACTGTGAATGGGTGCGACCTTGTCCTTGTCCTTGGCGGCGACGGCACCATGCTGGGCGTTGCCCGCGAGGTGGCGGGTACGTCGCCCATGCTGGGGCTAAACCTCGGGCGGCTTGGCTTTTTGACGGAAGTCCCCCGCGACAGCTGGCAGGATTTTTTGACCAGCCTGCTGGCGGGCCGCATGCAGGTCCGCAGGCGTCTGGCGCTGTCCTACAGTGTGGCGCACGCGGACGGCAGGCAGACGGCGGGTACCGTCATCAACGACATTGTGGCCAACCGGGGCTGTTTGGCGCGGCTCATCAACCTGACCGTGCGCGTGGACGGCGAAAGCCTTGGCACCATGCGCGCCGACGGGTTGGTGCTCTCCACACCCACAGGCTCCACAGCTTATTCCATCTCCGCAGGCGGTCCCATTGTGCATCCGGATATCGAGGCTGTCACCGTCACGCCCATTTGTCCGTTCATGAACACCTTCCGCCCCATGGTGCTGCCCGCCGCCAGCCGCATTGAAGTGGTGGTGGAGGACCCGGACCCGGAAGTGTTCCTGACCATCGACGGGCAGGAGTGCGTCGCCCTTGGGCAGGGGGATGTGATTACCGTGCACAAGGACGAAATGGGCCTGCTGCTCGTGGAACCGGAGGCCCCGACATATCTGACCCGCCTGCGCGCCAAGGGTGTTATAGAGTACACCCGCTGACCACGCTTATCCTCTGACCTCTCATCGGGAGCGACAATGTTTCGATATGCAAGGCTACTGGCCCTGATTCTGCTCTTTTCGCTTTTTGGCTGTGCCAAACCCCCAGCGCCGCCGCTGACCTTCGTTTCCGACGACAATGCCGCCCGCCAGACCGCAGAGCGCATGCGCCCGGCTGGGCAGGATATGCAGTCGTGGATGGACATGGAGGAGGGCGTGCGCCGCAGTTTGGCGTATGTGTCCGTCAAGCCGCAGGGCGCGACGGCGGTGCGTGTGGAGGACTTCTCCCTGACGTGGGGCGAGCTGCGCCGCAGTCTGGAGGAGCTTTTGGAGGTGCTGCCGCGCCTCGACGCGGAGCCGGACCTGTTGGCGGAGCATTTTCGGTGGTACCGCCTGTCGCAGGGCGCGCTGATGACGGGCTATTACGCGCCCTACATCGAGGCCAGCCCCGTGCGGACCCCGGAATACCGCTATCCACTTTATGGCGTGCCTGAGGACCTGCGCACGCTGGACCTTGGCGACTTTCACCATCGCTGGAAGGGTCAGCGCCTTGTCTACCGCATGGAAAACGGCAAGCCCGTCCCGTACTACGACCGTCAGGAAATCGACTTTGAAGGCGCGCTGCGCGGACGCGGCGAGGAAGTGGCGTGGGCCAAGAATATTGTCGATGTGTTCTTTTTGCAGATTCAGGGCTCCGGCCTGCTGCACTACCCGGACGGCACCAAGCACCACATCCTGTACGCCGGAAAAAATGGACGCAAGTATGTAAGCCTTGGCAAGATACTCATCCAGCGAGGCATGCTGACCCGTGAAGGCGTCAGCATGAAGAGCATTCGCGACTATTTGGCCGAGCATCCCGAGGAAATTCCCGATTTGCTCGCCACCAATCCAAGCTATGTTTTCTTCCGAGTTGGGACCGATGGCCCCTACGGCGCGATGGGGAAATTGTTGACGCCGAAGGTTAGCGTGGCTACAGACCCTAAGTTTCTGCCGCTTGGTTCGGTGCTGGCCTTTGAGGCGGACTTTCCGCCGGAGGCGCCGGGCGAGGAGGGCGAACGCATCGCTGGTCTGGGGCTGGCGCAGGATACGGGCGGCGCCATCAAGGGCGCGCGGCTCGACTGGTACTGCGGCAGTGGCCCGGATGTCGAATATTTTGCCGGACACATCAAGGCTCCGGCTTCCGTGTATATGCTTGTAAGCAAAGAGGTTCTGAAACGATGACAAGACCCGGCTTCGCCGAGTTGAAGAAGACGCTTGAGGAATGCTTCGCCGAGCAGGTCGCCTATGTTGCGGACTGGCATACGGCCGAGCCCGAGGACATTGACGTTCCCGAGGGTGAGGCTACGCCCGCGACCCTTCGCGCCCTCATCGCGCGCGAGCATCTGCGCAATTACCGCCTGTGGCACGTCGAGGACGAAGCCCGCCGCAAGGACGTCGGCCCCGAAATCATCGCCCAGTGCAAGCGCGATATCGACGGGCTGAACCAGTCCCGCAATGATTATATGGAAAAGGTGGACGCCTGCATTGTGGAGCTTGTTTTGCCGCACCTGCCGCAGAATGCCGCCGAGCGGTACAATACCGAAACCATCGGCGCGGCGGTGGACAGACTGTCCATCATCAGCCTGAAGATGTTCCACATGCGCGAGCAGACCGAGCGCGCGGACGTCAGCGAGGAGCACATCCGCTCCTGCCAGCAGAAGCTGGCCGTTCTGCAGGAGCAGAGCGCGGACCTGCGCCGCAGCGTTCTGGAGCTTGTGGATGACTACGCCGAAGGCCTCAAGCGCCCCAAGGTCTATTATCAGTTCAAGATGTACAACGATCCCAGCCTGAACCCGGCCGTGTACGGTGCGGCTCAGGCCGCGTCCAAATAGAGCGGAGGTTACGATGGCCCAGTACGAAGCCGTCATCGGGCTGGAGGTTCACGCCCAGCTCAAGACGAAGTCCAAGCTCTTCTGTTCCTGCTCCACGCAGTTCGGCAAGGAGCCGAACTCCAACGTGTGCCCCGTGTGCACCGGCCAGCCCGGCAGCCTGCCGGTCCTGAACCGCCGCGCCGTGGAATACGCCACCAAGATGTCCCTCGCCATCGGCTGCACGGTGAACGAGCGCTCCATCTTTGCGCGCAAGAACTATTTCTACCCCGATCTGCCCATGGGGTATCAGATTTCCCAGTTCGACCTGCCCATTGCCGAGCACGGCAAGGTGGACATCGACGTGGACGGCGCAAAGAAGACCATCGGCGTCACGCGCATCCACATGGAGAACGACGCGGGCAAAAGCGTGCACTCGCAGGCGGATAACGCCAGCTACGTGGACCTGAACCGCGCCGGAACGCCGCTCATCGAGATTGTTTCCGAGCCGGACATGCGCTCCCCCGAGGAAGCCGTGGCCTACCTGCGCTCCCTGCATTCCATCCTGCTGTACCTCGGCATCTGCGACGGCAACATGGAGGAGGGCAACTTCCGCTGTGACGCCAACGTCTCCATCCGCCCTGTGGGGCAGGAAGAGTTCGGCACCCGCGCAGAGCTGAAGAATATGAACTCCTTCCGCAACGTCCAGCGCGCCATTGCCTACGAAATCAGCAGGCAGGAAGATTTGCTGGACGACGGCGAGGCCGTGGTGCAGGAGACCCGCCTCTTTGACGCCGACAAGGGCGTGACCCGCTCCATGCGTGGCAAGGAAGAGGCGCACGACTACCGCTATTTCCCGGACCCGGACCTTGTGCCGCTGGTGCTGGACCACGAGTGGGTGGAAGAGCTCCGCGCCGGTCTGCCTGAGTTGCCCGCCGCGCGCCGCGTCCGGTTCATTGAGCAGTACGGCCTGCCGGAAAGCGACGCGGAGCTGCTCACCGGCGACCGCGCCCTTGCCGACTACTTTGAAAAGACCGTGGCCGCCTATGACCAGCCGAAAAAGGTCTGCAACTGGATTTCTACGGACATTCTGCGCATGGTCAATGAATGCGGCGGCTCCATCGCGTCCTGCGGCCTTGCGCCCGAGGATTTTGCCACGCTGGTGCGCATTGTGGACGAGGGCGTCATCAACCAGAAGGTGGGCAAGAACGTGCTTGGCGAACTCTTTGCCGAGGGCGGCGACCCCGAAGCCTACGTCAAGGACAAGGGCCTTGTGCAGATTTCCGACACCAGCGCCCTTGAGACGGCGGTGGACGAAGTCATTGCGGACAACCCGTCCGAGGTGGAGGCCTTCCGCGGCGGCAAGACGAAGCTCATGGGCTTCTTTGTCGGCCAGGTGATGCGCAAGACCAAGGGACAGGCCAACCCCAAACTGGTGAATCAGATTCTGGCCGACAAGCTCAAATAGCCGGAGGAACAGCATGGATTGGCATATTCAGTATTCGGACGAGAAAGCGTGCCTGATGCTTCTGGACCAGCGCTACCTGCCCGGCAGGGAAGACTGGTACGCCTGCACCGACACGCAGAGCACCATCTACGCCCTGCAGACCATGGTGGTGCGCGGCGCGCCCGCCATTGGCGTTACCGCGGCCTATGGCTGCTGGCTTGCCGCGCGCGAGGCGGCGGGCGAGGGCTGGCGCGAGCGTCTGGGCCAGCTGCTGACGGACCTTGAAAACGCCCGCCCCACAGCAGTGAACCTGCGCTGGGCCGTGCGCCGTATGCGCGCCGCGTGGGCAGAGCGTCCGGAGCTTGACCATGCCGGTCTGTGCGCCTTTTGGCTGGAGCTGGCACAGCATATCCATGACGAGGACAAGCGGTTGTGCCGTCTTATCGGCACGCACGGCGCGGCTGTCCTCGACGACGGCGACACGGTGATGACCCACTGCAACGCTGGCGCGCTGGCCACGGCGGACTACGGGACTGCCCTCGGCGTTATCCGCGGCGCGGTGGACGCGGGCAAGAGCATCAGCGTCATCGCCAACGAGACCCGTCCCTTCCTGCAGGGCGCCCGCCTGACGGCGTACGAACTGCACAAGGACGGCATCCCGGTGAAGGTTGCCTGCGACAACGCCTGCTCCCTGCTCATGAAGCGCGGGCTTGTGGACAAGGTGGTGGTGGGTGCGGACCGCATCGCCGCCAACGGCGACGCCGCCAACAAGATTGGCACCAGCGGCGTGGCCATCCTTGCGCGGCACTATGGCGTTCCCTTCTACGTGGCGGCCCCGCTGTCCACCATCGACAGGGAAACGCCAAGGGGAGACGACATCCCCATTGAGGACCGCACCCCGCGTGAGGTCACCCACGTTGGCGACCACCAAATCACGCCCGATGGGGTGGGGGTGTTCAATTATGCGTTCGACGTGACCCCCGCCGAGATGATAGCGGGTATCGTCACGGAGCGCGGCGTGCTGCGTCCGCCCTTCGGACCAGCCATCGCCGCCGCGTTTTCAGAGCGTGACGACGAGGAAGCCGCAGTATAGTCTTTCCGTGCGCACCAAGTGCACACGGCCCTAAGGACGACGGTGCGGGCCGGGAGGGGGAAACCCCGGTCCCGGCCCGCTTTCGTGTTCAAAACCGCATAAAATTCGAGTACAACGGTATTATTATGTTACCGACAATAGCCCTTATAGGACGCCCCAATGTGGGCAAGTCCACCTTGTTCAACAGACTGATTCGCAGGCAGAAGGCGCTGACGCACGACCTGCCCGGCGTCACGCGCGACCGCATCTACGGCGAAGTCCGTGCCACGGAAAAGCCCTTTGCCCTTGTGGACACCGGCGGTCTGGTCATGGACGAGAACGAAAACTTTGAGCAGGAAATCCTCCAGCAGGCGCACGAGGCCATTGCGGAATCGCAGGTCATCCTGCTGGTGGTGGACGGCAAAAACGGCCTGAACCCCGTTGACGAACAGGTCGCCCGCGACCTGCGCGAAAGCGAAAAGCCCGTTTTGCTGGTGGTCAACAAGGTTGACGGCTACGAGAAGGAAGACCTCGCCATCGAGTTCCATTCCCTCGGCCTTGACCTCATCCCCATCAGCGCCGCCCACGGCTACAACGTGCCGGACCTTCTGGAGCGCGTTGGCGAACTGATTGACGGCACCGGCTTTGACTACAACGCCTATGAAAATGCCGAGGAAGACGCCGGGCTTCGCCTTGCCATGGTGGGCCGCCCCAACGCGGGCAAGTCATCCATCTGCAACGCCATGCTGGGCGAAAAGCGCTTCATCGTCAGTGACCGCGCGGGCACAACGCGCGACAGCGTGGACGTGACCTTTGAACGTGGCAGCCGCCGCTACACCTTTGTGGACACCGCCGGTGTGCGCCGCAAGGGCAAGATTTCCGACTCGCTGGAGCGCTTCTCGGTGCTGCGGTCCCTGAAGGCGTCCAAGAACGCGCAGGTGGCCGTGCTCACCCTCGACGCCGAGGATGGCGTGACCCTGCAGGACAAAAAGCTGCTGTCGTTCCTCGACCGCGAGAAGACGCCGCTTATTCTGGTGGTCAACAAGATGGACCTCATCCCCAAGGACAAGCGCGACAAGGTCAAAAAGTACTTCAAGGAAGAACTGCGCATTGCCCCCCATGTGCCCATCGTCTACACCTCCGCCGTGACCAAGGCTGGCCTTGGCGGACTGTTGCCGCTGGCGGACAAGCTGTGGCAGGAGTGCCAGATTCGCGTGACCACGGGCGTACTGAACCGCAGCCTGCAGGACGCCATCACCCGGCACCAGCCGCCGGTGGTCAAGCGCCGCCGCGCGAAGTTCTACTACCTGACGCAGACGGACATTACGCCGCCCACCTTCGTGTTCTTTGTGAACAATCCGGACCTCGTGAAGGCATCTTACCAGCGCTATCTGGAGAACCAGCTTCGGAAGTCCTTTGGCCTTAAAATGGCCCCGATGCAGGTGTATTTCCGCTCCAGCCACGACAAGAACAAGAAGAAGTAGCGCTTTCTGTAGCATCTCCGGCACTTGAACGGTTTTGCCGTCTTGACCGGACCAGAGGAATTTCATACCGTTTCCCGATTGCTTGACAATCCGAGATGAAGGCCCCGTTCGCGATTTCCGTGGACGGGGCCAAGAACTCGACGCTACGCATAGGGAGAAATACGAATGGTTCAGCAAGTGGAAAGCATCTGGTTCGACGGCAAACTCGTGCCTTGGAATGAGGCACAGGTTCACGTCCTGACACATACCCTGCACTACGGCTGTGGCGTGTTTGAGGGGATTCGCGCCTACAAGCTGGCAGACGGCGGCTCTGCCGTGTTCCGCCTGAAGGAGCACGTGCACAGGCACTTCAACTCCGCCAAAATCTTGGAAATGCAGATCCCCTTCACCGAGGACGAAATCTGCGACGCCATCCTTGAGACGCTGCAGGCCAACAAGATGGACGAGGGCTATATCCGCCCGCTGTCCTTCATCGGCGCTGGAGCTATGGGCGTCTTCCCCGGCGACAACCCCATCCAGACCATCATCGCAACGTGGCCTTGGGGGGCGTATCTGGGTGAAGAGGCTCTCGACAAGGGCATCCGCGTCAAGACCTCCAGCTTTACCCGTCACCACGTCAACGTGATGATGACCAAGGCCAAAACCAGCGGCAACTACGTCAACTCCGTGCTCGCCAAGCGCGAGGCACTGGCCGACGGCTACGACGAAGCCCTGATGCTCGACACCGAGGGCTACGTGTCCGAAGCCACGGGTGAGAACATCTTCATCGTGCGCGGCGACACCATCAAGACCACACCGTTGACCTCCGTCCTCGACGGCCTGACGCGCAACAGCATCATCACCGTGGCCAAGGACCTTGGCTACGAGATCGTGGAACAGCGCTTCACCCGCGATGAGTTGTACTCCGCCGATGAGGCGTTCTTCTGTGGCACCGCCGCCGAGGTGACCCCCATCCGCGAGGTGGACCGCCGCCAGATTGGTGCCGGAACCGGTGGCCGCATCACCAAGCATCTGCAAACGGAATACTTCAAGGTCGTGAAGGGCGAGAATCCGAACTACGCCCACTGGCTGGACCGCTACACGGTATAGCCTGACGGCCCGGAGATATTGAGCCGGACACCACGAGCCGGACATATCGAAACGAACAGCCGCGCCGCGCCCGCATCCCGGGCGCGGCGCATATGACAAGGACCACATGAGCCAGTCTCACCTGACGCACAAGTACCGCCCGCAGAGCTTTTCCGACGTGGCCGGACAGGAAACCATCAAGGCCATCCTGTCCCGCGCCGCCGCAACGGGAAAGATTGCCCCGGCCTACATGTTTTCCGGCACGCGCGGTGTCGGCAAGACCACCATCGCCCGCATCTTCGCCAAAGCCATCAACTGCGAGCACGGCCCCGCGGCGGAACCCTGCAACGAGTGCGTGCACTGCCGCCAGATTGCCGCCGGCGCTGCCGTGGATGTGGCCGAGATTGACGGTGCGTCTAACACCGGCGTTGACGACGTGCGAAGCCTCAAGGAAGACGTGGGCTTTGCGCCCATCGACTGCCGCTACAAGGTCTTCATCATTGACGAAGCGCACATGCTTTCCAAAAGCGCCTTCAACGCGTTGCTGAAAACGCTGGAGGAGCCGCCTGCGCACGTCACCTTCATTATGGCTACGACTGAGCCGCATAAATTTCCGCCCACCATCATCAGCCGCTGCCAGCACTACACTTTTCAGCGCTTGACGCAGAAGGGGCTGGAAGCGCACCTGACGAACGTCCTGCAGGCCGAAAGCCTTGGCTGTGAGCCCGAGGCCGTGTCCCTTATCGCGCGGCGCGGCGCAGGCAGTGTGCGCGATTCCATGTCCCTGATGGGGCAGGTGCTGGCCCTTGGCGGCGACACCCTGACCACGGACGACGTGCGTACTGTCCTTGGCCTTGCCGGACGCGATATCATGTTCCGGCTCATGGAGGCCCTGCACGCCCGCGACTGTGTGGGCGTGTCCCAGATTCTGGCAGAGATTCTTGATCAGGGGCTGGACCTTGGATTTTTCCTGCGCGAACTCACCGAAGCGTGGCGCACGCTGTTCCTGCTGGCCCAATCCGGCGAGCGGGCGCTGACCGTTCTGGACATTCCGGAAGAGGAAGCGCGCCAGTGGATGGAGTGGGTGCCGCGTTTTTCCGTTGCGCATATTCACGCCTGCTGGCAATTGACATTGGAAGGGCAGCAGCGCGTGCGGCAGAGCTTAGAGCCTGCCCTTGCCCTTGAACTGCTGCTGCTCAACCTTGCCTACCTGCCCGAGCTTGTTGGGCTGGAGAGTGCGGGAACCGGCAGCACGCCCCCAGCCCCCGCGCCGGGGAGCAGCGGCGCGCCGAGTGGTGCGGCCAGTCCGGCGTCTGGCGGCGCTGGTGCTCCGCCCGCACAGGGCGGAGGCATGCAGAGCGCGCCCAAGAGTCGGCCCACTGCCCCGCAGCAGGCCGCGCCGCGTCAGGCTCCGCCGCGTCCGCAGCAGGCCGAAGCCGTGGCTGTGGCCGAACCGCCGCGCCCGGTGGTGGAGCAGAGCGCTCCGGCCCAGACGCCGCGCCAACAGGGCGACCCGGCCATCTCGCGCCGCGAACAGCGCCGCAGCGCCCCGCAGCCGGCGCGGACCTATGCCTCAACCGAAGGTCTGCCCCAGGTCCCCGCTGGTCCCAAGACGTGGGAGACGTTTTTGGACTATGCGGAAGAGGCCAAGCAGGCAACCGGGCGGGGCATTACCGGCCTGCGCCAGGTCAAGGCTACTGTGTCCGGCGGGACCTTGCTGCTGCATTGCAACAACAAGTTCCATTGCGAGCAGATTAAGGCCGATAGCTCCTTTTCGTTTTTGCAGGAGTTGGTTCGCGAGTTTTTCGGACCGGAGTGCACCATTGACTTCCGGTTCCAGACCAAGGAGCGGAAAAACCGCTCGCAAATCAAGGATGAGGTGAGCCGTCACCCTGTCGTCGAAGATATGATGAAGGAATTCGACGCACAGGTCGTCAGCGCCGGACCGCGTACGGACGCGGCGCAGGACGGCGGCTCTGGCCCCAACGCCAATTGATATACCGCTTGTAAGGAGATACACGATGAAAGGCATGAACGACCTGATGCGTCAGGCCCAGATGATGCAGCGCAAGATGAGCAAGCTCCAGGAAGAAATGGAGGACCGCACCGTTGAAGCCTCCGCCGGTGGCGGCATGGTGACCGTCGAGGCCACCTGCTCCGGTTCCGTCAAGGCGCTTAAGATTGATCCTTCCGTTGTGGACCCCGAAGACGTTGAAATGCTGCAGGACCTCATCCTCGCCGCCATCAACGAAGCCGTGAAAAAGGGGAAGGACACCCAGCAGGCCGAGATGCAGGGCCTCACCGGCGGCATCAATATCCCCGGCATGTTCTAGGGGGCGACCGTGCAGCAGCTCCCGGAACCGCTGAAGGCGGTTGTTGACCAGTTGGCGCAGTTGCCGGGGCTGGGCCCGAAGTCCGCTCTGCGCGCGGCGCTGACCATCCTCAAGTGGCCACGGCCCCGCGCCAGCGCCCTTGGGCAGAGCGTGCTCGACCTGCGGGAAAAGCTGTGCATCTGTGAGCAGTGCGCCAGCCTGTCCGATTCTACGCCCTGCAGCATCTGTGCAGACGCCGCCAGAAACGACGATGAACTCATGGTCGTGGCGGAGTGGGATAGCCTCATCGCCATTGAGGATGGCGGATTCTTCAAGGGCAAGTATCTTGTCCTTGGCGGTCTGCTTGCCCCGCTGGATAACGTCAGCACCCAGAACCTTGAAATTGGCCGATTGCGCAAGCGCCTCGACGAGGGCCGCATCCGCGAGGTTATCCTCGCCCTTGGCACCACCCTCGACGCGGAAGCAACGGCAACCTACATCAAGGAATTGGTGGAAAAGAACTACCCCGGCGTGAACGTAACGCGTCTGGCACAGGGCATTCCCTTGGGGTCCGAGGTCAAGTACATTGACCGCGAGACGCTCCGCCAGTCGCTGGAGTTCCGCCAGAAGCTGTGATGGCCGCAGTCCTTGACGCGTCCGCGAACACATGAGACGTAGCCGGGTGGATTCCCAGAAGTAGGGAATCCCCCGGTTTTTCTTTTTATTCTTTCAGGAGTCCTGCGGCCATGTCCGATACACTGAAGGCCGAGATTAAAAATATAGTCTTCCACAATCCGTCCAACGGCTACCTCGTGGCGCGCGTCGTCAGCGAGGGGCAGCCCGGCGTCATCACCATTGTTGCCACCATGCCCGAACCGCACCCCGGCGAAATGATGACCCTGCACGGCCAGTGGAAGGAGCATCCCCGCTTTGGCCGTCAGTTTCAGGTGGAGACGTGGGAGCAAGTCATGCCCGCCACGCTCAACGGCATCCGGCGCTATCTCGGCTCCGGCATGGTCAAGGGTATTGGTCCCGTGCTGGCAACACGGCTGGTGGACGCCTTTGGCAAGGACGTTCTCGACATCCTCGAAAACGACCCGGAAAAGCTGCTCACCGTAGAAGGGCTTGGCCGCAAGAAGCTCGAGGCCATCAAGGTCTCGTGGGATGCACAGCTTGAGGTGCGAAACCTCATGATTTTCCTGCAAAGCCACAACGTCCCCCCCACTTACGCCGCGCGCATCTTCAAGCGCTACGGCAACGGCGCCGTGGCGAAGCTCAAGGAAAATCCCTACGAGCTGGCCTACGAGATTCGCGGTGTGGGCTTCAAGACCGCCGACAGCATGGCCCTTAAGCTGGGCTTTGCCGAAACAGCCCCCCAGCGCATGGAGGCCGCGGTCATCTATGCGCTGTTTTCCGCCAGTGAGAAGGGGCACCTGTTTCTGCCCGTTGAAAAGCTCATCGACGCCGTGGACAAGCTCATCGGCGGGGTGGACCCGCAGTGCATTGAGGACGCCGTGTCTGCGCTGGAAGGGCGCAAGCGCGTAGCCGTGGAGTCACTGCCCGCGCAGGATGTGGAGCGGGCCGTCTACCTGATGCATTTTTACCGGCACGAAAGGGAGATTGCCTCGCGCTTCCTTGCGCTGTGTGAGCACCCGACGCCCATGGACCTTGAAAAGATCCGCCGTCTGCTGCCGCAGCTTGAGGTGGACGAGGACATCCAGCTCTCCAGCGAGCAGCGCGACGCCGTGCTTGGCGGATGCGAGAACAAGGTCTTTGTGGTCACGGGTGGACCGGGTACGGGTAAGACCACCATCACCCGCGTTATGGTGCGCGCCATGGATAAGATGGGCTTCAAGATTAAGCTCGCCGCACCAACGGGCCGCGCGGCCAAACGCATGGCCGAGGCCACGGGCTACCCCGCGTCCACACTGCACCGCATGCTCCAGTACCAGCCTGACGGCGGATTTGCCCATAACGAGGAGAAGAAACTCAAGGCGCAGGCCGTTATCATTGACGAGGTGTCCATGCTTGATACCTCGCTGTGCCTTGCGCTTCTTCGCGCGTTGCCGCTGACGTGCCGCCTTGTGCTCATTGGCGACGTGAACCAGTTGCCCTCGGTTGGTCCGGGCAACGTGCTGGCGGACATTCTGAACAGCCAGTCTGTGCCCAGCGCGCGCTTGACGCATATCTACAGGCAGGCGCAGGAGAGCCTTATCGTCACCAACGCCCACCGGGTGAACAGCGGCCAACTGCCCGAATGCTCGCCGAAACCCGCCCCGGCCAATGATTTCTTTTGGGTGCAGCAGGAGGACGCAGCGCGCATCCAGCGCCTTATCGTCCAGTTGGTGACGGACCGCATCCCCGACATGTACGGCCTTGACCCCATGCGCGACATTCAGGTGCTAACGCCCATGCACAAGGGCGACCTTGGCACCCAGACCCTGAATCAGATTCTGCAGGAGCATGTGAACCCCGGCGAAGGCGGCATCCGGCGCGGCAATCATACCTTCCGCAAGAACGACAGGGTGCTCCAGATGCGCAACAACTACGACAAGGACGTCTTCAACGGCGACCTTGGCTGGGTGAAGACCATCGAGCCAACGCGCGGGGAGATGCTGGTGGACTTTGAAGGGCACGTCGTCAGCTATGAGCTGAAGGACATTGACGAACTGGCCCCGGCCTTTGCCGTTAGCGTGCACAAGTCGCAGGGCAGCGAGTATCCGGCCATCATCATGCCCGTGGTCACTCAGCACTATATGCTGCTGCAACGCAATCTCATCTACACGGCGCTGACCCGCGCCAAGCGCCTTGCCGTGCTTATCGGCGGGCGCAAGGCCGTGCAGATTGGCGTCTCGCGCGAGGACAGCAACAAGCGCTTCACCCACCTGCAATACCGCATTCAGGAAGCCTTTAACGATTTGCTCTGCGGATAGGGTCTCCTCATCGTCCCGGTTTTGCGGTACTCTGCAAGACTCCAGATTTTTTTGGAGCCTCGCACCACCGCAACCTGACCGGGAGGGCCGATGAAGCGCTGGACAGGGCCGATTCTGCGCACCGCGCTGACCGCCGGATGCATTTGGTATGTCGCCCGCGGCCTGGATGTGGCCGAGCTTGGCCGCGCCATGCGGGATATGGCGCCCATGGCGGTGGTGGTGACGCTGCTTGCCGCGTGTGTGGACTATGTCGGCATGGGCCTGCGGCTTCGGGCCGTGAGCGGTTGGCGCGTGGGCTGGGTGGATGCCATCCACGCGTGTGTGCTGTGCAACGGGCTGAATGTCATTTTGCCAGCGCGTATGGGCGAGGCCGCCAAAATTCTCTATATGCGCCGTCAGAGCGATATCCCGGCCGGAAGCGGCATGGGCATGGTGTTCTGGGAGCGTTTTGCAGACCTGAACATGCTGGTGCTGTTCATCCTTGCCGCCGCGGCGGCAAGTGGCAGGGCGCTGGCTATTGCGCCGGTGGCACTGGTGGCGGCGGGGCTGTGGGGCTGTTTGGTCCTGCTGCGGTTTTTCCCCGCGCTGCGCACTCTTGTGGTGCGCGCGGTGTATTTCTCGCGTTTGCGGGCTTTGGCCGAAGATGTGCTGGGCCAGCTCAATGGGCACATGCGCTTTGGATTTTTGCTGCTCATCGGCGTGTTGTCGCTGTGGCCGTGGGTGATGCACTGGGTGCAGCACTGGCTGCTGTTGGTCTGGGGCGCGGGCCTTGCGCTGTCGCCGGGTGATGTGCTGGCGGTCTTTGTCATCAGTGCGGGCGGGCTGGCTATCCCCTCGTCCCCCGGCAACGTTGGGGTGTACGAGGCCGTAATGGTGGCCGGGCTGGCGCTGTTTGGCGTGCCGCGTGAAAAGGCGCTGGCACTTGCGCTTGTGTGCCACATGGCGTTCCACATCCCCCTTGCGCTCTACGCATTTGGACTTATGACTGTTCATGGACTCGGGCCGAAGGCGCTTCGGACCGGGGCGAAAGCTGAATCGGAACCGGAATCTGAATTTTCTGAAATCGCATTGGAAAAGAGAAATAACGCATGACTGCACAACCTTGTATCCTGACCATAGCGGGGTCTGATTCCGGCGGTGGCGCTGGAATTCAGGCGGACCTCAAGACCATGGCGATGCTGGGCGGCTTTGGCATGTCCGTCATCACCGCGCTCACTGCGCAGAATTCCATGGGCGTGACGGGCATCCACGCGCCTGAGCCGGATTTTGTCGGCCAGCAGCTGGACGCCGTGCTGAGCGATTTTCCTGTAGCCGCCGCCAAAACAGGCATGCTGTTTTCCGGCCCCATCATTGCCGCCGTGTGCGAGCGCCTTGCCACGCGCACGTTCCCCTTGGTCGTTGACCCGGTGTGCGTGAGCCAAAGCGGGCACCGCCTGTTGCAGGAGGAGGCCGTGGACGTCATCCGCCAGCGGCTTATCCCTCTTGCCGACGTCTTCACCCCCAACCGTCCGGAAGCCGAGCTTTTGGCCGGGATGACGATTGAGACGGAGCAGGACATCCACCGCGCCATAGAGCGCCTGCAGGAGATGGGCGCCAAGGCCGTGCTCCTCAAGGGCGGACATTTTGAGGGCGAGCGCATGGTGGACTGGCTGGGCATTCCCGGCGAGGCTCCCGTCGCCCTGGAGCAACCCAAGATTGAGACGAACCATACCCACGGGACAGGCTGTACGCTGTCGTCCGCCATTGCCACGGGCCTTGGAAAGGGGCTCAGCGTCCGGGACGCCGTGACCGCTGCCCAGCAGTACCTGAACAGCGCCCTTGCCGCCGGGTTTGGACCGGGCGAGGGCTATGGACCGCCCAACCACAGCATTCCGCTGCTGCGCCTGCAGGACCGGGAGCAGTGCCGTCAGGGCATGCGCGCTGCGCTTGCCGCTTTGCAGGGCGGCGCCGGCCTGCGCTGCCTGCTGGGCGAGGGATGTATGAATATTGCCTGTTCCACGGTCCACGCACGTGGCGTGGAAGACGTCTGCGCCGTGTCCGGCGGTGTCCTTGTGGACCCGGCCGGGCGGACGCTGGTGGCAGGGGCGCCGGAATTTGGCGTGTCCCAGCGCATGACGGGTATTCTTGCCGCCGCGCAGGCGGTGCGGCCATCCATGCGCGCCTGTGTCTGCATGCCCCGGAGCGCGCCCCTTGCACAGGCCATTGCCGCCAGCGGCATAACCGCCTTTGAAGAGGTGCAGGACCCCGGTCAAAGCCCGGACGCCGCCCGCGATGGTGCGCGCGCCCGCCTGCAGGAGCGCCTAAGCGCCTTGGAGACCGCTCCGCCTGCGCTGGTGGTCGCCAGCCGCGAAGGGCAGGGCGAGGGCGGCACGGTCTGCATCCTTGCCACAACCCTTCACAATGCCATGAAGTGCCTTGACACCCTCGTCGCAACCAGCCAGAAGTCCTGAATATCCCGTGTGTGATTTTTGTAACATGCACGGTGTTTGAGGGATTGACAGTTACGGGCCGGAAGTTTAGTGTTTGCCACTTTGTAAGACAGCGCCCACTGTTGCCCCGGCCAATTTTTTGGCCGTGAGGTGATTTTTTGTCGTTTTATCGATAGACGCCGAGCGCCCGAAAGGGTACAGGGCGCGGTGTCCGGGGAGAAAACCCTCCCCGCGCGGCCTCTCATGAGCATATGCGGCGGTGGCGAAATTGGTATACGCGCTGGTCTTAGGAGCCAGTGCCTTCGGGCTTGCGGGTTCAAGTCCCGCCCGCCGCACCAACCGCGCCATGCGCGGCGAAGGCCGCACACCATCACGTGGAAAACGTCCACATCAGCCCGGGGCGAAGCCGCCGGGCAACGGATAACAGATATCATCTGGGCTTGCCCAAAAGGCTCAAGGAGGAGAGCATCCAATGGAATATACAGTCGAAGAAATTTCTCCGGTAGAGCGGAAGGTCAACGTTACCGTCCCCGCTGAAGAGGCGAATGCCGCCATCACGGCCACTGTCGCCATGTACAAGACTTCCGTGGACATCAAGGGCTTCCGCAAGGGCAAGGTCCCGTCCTCCCTCATCGAGTCCCGCTTTAAGGATCAGGTGTATCAGGAAGCCACCAACGACTTGGTGAACCTGCAGATCAACCAGATCCTCGGCGAGTCCAAGCTGCAGCCCCTGTCCCGTCTGGACGTGGACGCCAAGGAACTCGTCCGTGACGAAGATTTCAACTACTCCGTCGGTTTCGAAGTCGCTCCCGAGTTCGAGATGCCCGACTACTCCAACCTTTCCGTCGAGGAAGAGGCCGTAGAGGTCAAGCCCGAGGAAATCGAGGAAGTCATTGAGCGCATCCGGACCAACATGAGCGAGACCAAGGAGATCGAAGAAGATCGCACCGCTCAGGACGGCGACGTTGCCATCATCAGCTTCAATGCGTGGAGCGAAGGCAAGGAGCTGGACGAGATCAAGGCCGACAACTTCGAGCTTCCCATCGGTGAAGGTCAGGCTCTGGAAGGCTTCGAGGACATCGTCAAGAAGCTGAAGAAGGGCGAAAAGGGCGAAGGCGACATCACTTTCCCCGAAGACTTCATCAACAAGGACTTCGCCGGTCAGACCGTGACCATGCGCGTGACCCTGCACTCCATCAAGGAGCGCGTGAAGCCCGAAGTCGACGACGAGTTCGCCAAGAAGGCCGGCGGCTTTGATAGCGTAGCCAAGATGCGTGAAACCATCGAAAGCTCCTACATGACCAGCCGCAAGAATCTCGCCAAGGCCGACGCCCAGAAGAAGCTGCTGGACGGCCTGATGGAAAAGACCGAGTTCATGCTGCCCCCGAGCCTGCTCGAAGAGAACATCGACCGCCTCGTGGCCGATGTGAAGGACCGCGTGGAGCGCGAAGGCCGCCGTCTGGAGAGCCTTGGCAAAACTCCCGAAGAGCTCCGTGAAGAGCAGCGCGAGAAGGCCGAAGAGCTCGTACGCACCCAGCTCTTCCTGCTGGCCGTTGCCAAGAAGGAAGACCTGTCCGTCGATCCTCAGGAAGTGGAGACCTACATCTTCCAGGAAGCCATGCGCCAGCGCATGGACCCCGAGGCCCTCAAGCGCGCCTACGAGGAAAACAACCTCATGTTCGCCCTGCGTGACCGTCTCCTCGCCGACAAGGCCATGGAGCTTATCTACGCACAGGCTGATGTGAAGGAAGTTCCTGCCGCCGACAAGGCCGAAAAGGAAGAAAAATAGCACTCTATACATGGCGGGGAGTCCTGTGCTCCCCGCCTGTTTTCTCCCCTTCCCCGCCAGGGCCGGGCAGCGCTGTCATCCACTGGCTGCAGGCTCGGCATATTCCTCCTCATGACGGATTCGGGTGCAACCTCCCGAGACAAAAAGCCTTCTGAGAATATCGTCGGGATTTGGCAGTGGACTTGCCAAGTCCTTTTGGCGTATTATTTTCCTTGAGACAATCTTTTCACCAGAGCTACACGAACTGCACACAAGGGAGAGCGATATCCATGGGCACGATACCCATCGTAGTTGAAACCACCGGACGCACCGAGCGCGCTTACGACATTTACTCGAGGCTTCTGAAGGACCGCATCATCGTCCTCGGCACCCCCGTTGACGACCATGTGGCCAGTCTCATTTGTGCGCAGCTGCTGTTCCTGGAATCGGAAAATCCCGAGAAAGAAATCTTTTTGTACATCAATTCTCCCGGCGGTGTCGTGACGGCTGGCATGGCCATTTATGATACCATGCAGTATATCTCGGCTCCCGTGGCAACCCTGTGCATGGGTCAGGCCGCCAGCATGGCCGCCCTGTTGCTTACCGCCGGTGAGCCTGGTATGCGTTATGCATTGCCTAATTCACGGATTCTGATCCACCAGCCGCTCGGCGGCATGCAGGGTCAGGCGTCCGATATCGAGATTCACGCCGCTGAGATGATCCGCATGAAGGAGCACCTCAACGGCATCATGGCCAAACACACCGGCCAGGACCTAGACACCATTGTCAAGGACACGGACCGCGATCACTTTATGGGCGCGGAAGAGGCCAAGGGTTACGGCCTGATTGACAAGATCCTGGTATCCCGAAAGGATATTACGGAAGATAGCAAGGAGTAAGAGGCCTATGTCTGATTCCAAGATGAGCCTGCCACCGGAATTGTGCTGCTCCTTCTGCGGCAAAAGCCAAGAAGAGGTGCAGCGGCTCATCGCCGGCCCCGACGTTTACATATGCGACGAGTGCGTTTCCCTGTGCAATGAAATTATTGCCCAGGAGAGTCTCACCGAGGATGTTGAGGACGGCAAGCTCCTCACCCCCGAAGAGATCCGCAACCTTCTCGACGACTATGTGATCGGCCAGCACCAGTCCAAGAAGACCTTGGCCGTGGCCGTTCACAACCACTACAAGCGTGTGTTCTTTGCTGGCAGCCAGGCTGGCGATGTGGAGCTGGACAAGAGCAACATTCTGCTTATCGGACCCACCGGTTCGGGCAAGACCCTGCTCGCCCAGACCCTCGCACGCGTGCTCAAGGTGCCGTTCGCCATTGCGGACGCCACCACGCTGACCGAGGCGGGCTACGTTGGTGAAGATGTGGAAAACATCCTCGTCCAGCTGTTGCAGAATGCCGACTACGACATTGAATCCGCCTCCAAGGGCATCATCTACGTGGACGAGATCGACAAGATCGCCCGCAAGGGCGACAGCCCGTCCATCACGCGTGATGTGTCCGGCGAGGGCGTGCAGCAAGCGCTCTTGAAGATCATTGAAGGCACCGAGGCGAACATCCCGCCCAAGGGTGGCAGAAAGCACCCGCAGCAGGAATTCATCCGTCTGAACACGGGCAATATCCTGTTCATTCTGGGTGGTGCGTTCATCGGGCTGGAAAAGATCATCCAGCAGCGCGAAGAGGGCGGCGGCCTTGGCTTTGGCGCCAATGTTGCCTCCAAAAAGGAGAAGGACTTCTCCACCCTTATCAGGGACGTGCACCCCGTGGACCTTATCCGCTACGGTCTCATCCCCGAGTTTGTCGGCCGTATCCCAATCGTCACCTCCCTTGAGGAGTTGACGGAGGACGATCTGGTCCGCATCCTCACCGAACCGAAAAACGCGTTGGTGAAGCAGTACAAGAAGCTCTTCGAGCTGGACGATGTGCAGCTGCGCTTCACCCAAAACGCGCTCAAGTCCATCGCGCGTAAGTCGCTGGAGCGCAAAACCGGCGCCCGCGGCCTGCGAAACGTGCTTGAGAACATCATGCTCGACATCATGTACAAGCTCCCTTCACTGACAGGTGTGAAAGAGTGCGTTGTCAATTCCGCCGTTGTGGATAGCGGTCAGGAACCATTGCTGATCTTCCGGCAGGAAGTGAAATCAGCCTAGCCAATACCGATATTCGCTGCGCCCCGCTCGGTCCCGACCAGCGGGGCGCACATGAATCGGACATTGGCGATTGACAATCCACGATACGGAGTTAGGTTGAGAAGAGTTCCATCCGTCCCGGATGGAGCAAGACCCTGTTGCCGAAACGGAGGAGTGCATGTCCGATTTCCCGATGGTGGATAACGATCCCCATTCCGCTCATATACAACTGCCTCTCATGTCGCTGCGCGAGGTGGTCATGTTCCCCCGGTCCATCGTGCCGTTGTTCGTTGGACGGGAAGCCTCTGTCAAAGCCATCGAGACCGCGCTGTCCGATTTCAACAAAAAGATTTTTCTCGTCGCGCAGGAATCGCCGGAAACGGAAAAGCCCGAACCGGCAGACCTGTACGAAGTTGGTACCGTTAGCAAGATTCTGCAACTGCTGCGCCTGCCCGACGGCACCATCAAGGTGCTGTTCGAGGGGCTGTACCGCGCCCGCTGGTCCCGCGAGAAGGGCTTTGAGCCCCTCCCCGAGGACTTTCTGGAAGACGACGACGATGAGGTGACGTTCCCGCTGGTGTCCGTCTCCCGCGTGCAGGAGCAGGCGGAGAGCACCTCCGGCGGCGAGGCGCTGGTGCGCGCCATGCACGAGTCCCTCGACGAGTACGGCAAGGTCAATAAGAAGCTCGCTTCCGAGACCATTATGGCCATCTCGTCCCTGACGGACCCGGGCCGGCTGGCCGACGCCGTTATGCCGCACCTGAAGGCGGACTACGTCAAAAAGCAGACCCTTTTGGAAGAGCTGGACCCGGTCAAGCGTCTGGAGGAGACCTATACGCTCCTGCAGGGCGAGATTGAGATCGCCTTCCTTGAAAAGAAAATCAAATCCCGCGTGAAGTCCCAGATGGAAGGGAACCAGCGCGAGTACTATCTGAACGAGCAGCTCAAGGCCATCAACAAGGAAATGGGGCGCGAAGAAGACCCCATGGCCGAGGTGGACGAAATTGAGCGCAAGTTGGCCGAAAAGGAGATGGCGGAGGAAAACCGCGAAAAGGCTCTCCGCGAGGTCAAGAAGCTCCGCCAGATTCCCCCGTCCTCTGCGGAATACACCGTGGTGCGCAACTACGTGGACTGGATTTTGGACCTGCCGTGGAACGTCTACAAGAAGACGGACCTCGACATCGACAAGGCGCGCGGCATCCTTGAGGCCGAGCATTACGGCCTGAAGAAGCCCAAGGAGCGCATCCTTGAGTACCTTGCCGTGCAAAAGCTGGTGGATACCATCAAGGGCCCCATCCTGTGCCTTGTCGGCCCGCCCGGCGTTGGCAAGACGTCGCTGTCCAAGTCCATCGCCCACGCCACGGGCCGCGAGTTTGTTCGCCTGTCCCTTGGCGGCGTACGCGACGAGGCCGAAATTCGCGGCCATCGCCGGACGTACGTTGGCGCGCTGCCCGGCAAGATTATTCAGGCGCTCAAGCGGGTGAAGTACAACAACCCGGTGTTCTGCCTGGACGAAGTGGACAAGATGAGCACGGATTTCCGGGGCGACCCGTCCGCCGCGCTCCTTGAGGTGCTGGACCCCGAACAGAACGGCACCTTCAACGACCACTATCTGGACATGGACTACGACCTGTCCAAGGTCTTCTTCATCACCACGGCCAACAGCCTGCATTCCATCCCCCTGCCGCTGCAGGACCGTATGGAAATCATCCAGCTGCCCGGCTATCTGGAGACGGAGAAGAGCAAAATCGCCAAGCAGTTCCTTGTGCCCAAGCAGGTGAAGGAACATGGCCTCAAGGACGACAACGTGGTCTTTTCCGACAACGCCATCCTTGAGATTATCCGTCGCTACACCCGCGAGGCGGGCGTGCGTAATCTGGAGCGCGAAATCGCCGGCATCTGCCGCAAGACGGCCATGAAGCTGGTGGAAGAGAAGGACCTTGAAAAGTCCATGCGAGTGACCATGCAGACGGTGTCCAACTTCCTTGGCGTGGCGAAGTACCGCTACGGCGAAAAGGAAGAGAAGCCGCAGGTTGGCGTCAGCTCCGGCCTTGCGTACACCGAACTCGGCGGCGAGATGCTTATGGTGGAAACCGCGCTTATGCCCGGTTCCGGCAAGGTGTCCATCACCGGCAAGCTCGGCGATGTGATGCAGGAGTCGGCCAAGGCCGCCGTCTCCTACCTGCGCTCCCGCTCCGACCTGTTTGGTCTGAAGTCGGACTTCTACAAGTGCATCGACATTCACGTGCACGTGCCCGAAGGCGCCATCCCCAAGGACGGCCCCTCGGCAGGCATCACGCTGGCAACGTCCATCATCTCCGCTCTGCTGAACATCCCGGTCTCCAACGACCTCGCGATGACGGGCGAGATTACCTTGCGCGGACGCGTGCTGCCCATCGGCGGCCTGCGTGAAAAGCTCCTTGCGGCGCACCGCGGTCTTATCAAGACCGTCATCATCCCCAAGGACAACGCCAAGGACCTCAAGGACGTGCCCGGCAGCATCCTGCGCGACCTCAAGATCATTGAAGTCGAAAATATGGATGAGGTGCTTGAGCACGCGCTTATCTGCCCCGACCCGGAGCAGATATTCAGTGGCCGGGGCGACAACGTCGGCCCCATCTCCCAGACCCTCATGAAGGAAAACTGTGAGAACGGTCACGCCCACTAACCGCCGCGCGCGGTAAGCGTACAGCCAAAGCAAAGGGCCGGAACGAGAATGTCGTTCCGGCCCTTTTTCTATGCGTGATGCGTGTTGGGCTCCCTCCTGAGCCACAAAGCCCGGCGGCTTGATGAGGCGATGCCCCCGACAAGGCAGCGGGGCCGCAATGCACAGCAGCGTTGAACGGCTGGCTCTGCGCGTCGGCGGTGGACTGGTTCCGCGTCGTAGCGCGGAGGTCTTGGAGCGGTGTGGTTATTTGGGCTGGGCGTCGTCGCCGGAGTCTGCGCGGCGCACTCGCGGCAGGTGCATATTGGTGCGCATGGCAAAGATGCGCAGCGCGGTGGCGCTGACGATGGTGCCGGTCACCTGAATGGACTCCCCAAACCCGGCCGCGCCAAGGGAGAGAAAGACGAGGCTGCCGAGGATGGCGGCCGTGGCGTAGAAGTCCGTGCGGATGATGGCCGGAACCTCACCCGCCAGAAGGTCGCGGATGGCGCCGCCGCCAACGGCGGTCAGGGTGCCCATAAAGACGATGCCCATGGGGCCAAGGCCGTAGTTCGCGGCTTTGGCCGCGCCAATGGCGGCAAACACGCCAAGGCCGAGGGCGTCGGCGGTCATGACCATATTCCAGCGCCGCGCAACATACGGCGCAACAAGGATGACAATCAGTGCGCCGGCCAGACAGGTAAAGAGGTACACCTCGTCATGGAATGCCGTCGGCGGCGTTGCGCCCAGCAGCACATCGCGGATGATGCCGCCGCCCACGCCCGTTGCCACGGCAAGGACCATGGCCCCGAGAATGTCGAGGCTGTTGCGCGAGGCCTTGAATGCGCCGGAGATGGCGAAGACAAAGGTGCCGAATATGTCGAGAGCGTAAAGCATTGGCGTCTCGAAAAGGTTGGGGTTTATACAAAAAAGCCCTGCGCCGCTGGTGGAGCGGCACAGGGCTTGTACGTGAAATGCGTCTGGTGCGCAATAACGGTTAATACGTGGTCAGGTCGATGGTGTCCGGCCCCTGCGCCATGGAGTCCGGCACGATGAGCGGGGTTGGGCGGCGCGTGGTCTGTACATCGCCGGAGCGCAAAATGTGGGTCTCCACCGACGGCCTGATACGGCTCATCTCCTCACGGGCATCCATATTGAGCAGTTCTGCGACCTCGTGAGTGAGGGGCAGGGTGGCGCTGGACATGGCCAGCACTTCGTTGGACGGGGTGTGGATAAGGCGCACATTGAAGCGCACGTGCTTGCTGGTGCGGGAGTAGGTGCCGGTGAGCATCACCGCGCTGTGCACGTAGCGGTTGTCCGCCAGTTGCACGTCGCGCGTCAGCAGCATTTCGCCGCGTCCGGGCTTGAGCAGGATGTACTTGCCCTTGCGGATTTCCTGCACCTTGTAGCCGGAGCCGACAAACCATGTTGCCAATTCCTCGGCCAGTTGGCGGGCGAGGGGCGAGCTTTGCTCAAGGTCGTCAAGGTTGGCGGGAGTGGTGACGATGAGCGCCGTGCCGCGTGCGGGGCCGTGTTCCAGGCCAAGGCGTTCGGCCAGCTGGGCGTCCAGCGTGGTGGCCAGCGTGTCGGCGGTCTGCGGAATGCTTCCGGCCAGCGCCGGAGTGGCAAAGATGCAGAGCGCGGCAAGTATCAGAAAAATGTGTCGCATGATGGTGCCGTCCTATCGTCTGGTTCTGATGAGCCTGTCGGTTGTTTCAATTTCTTCCGTCAGGGCGGCGCGCATGTCTTCGCGCTGCGCGGCGGCAAGCCCCTGCAGAAAGGTCTCCCTCGCCAGTTCAAAGCGCCCTTGGCCCTGATAGTCCCGGCCTAGGGCAAGGTTGCGCAGGGCCAGTTCATTATAGGGCAGGGCGTCGGCGCGGGTGGTGTTGATGAGCGGCGAAACCCCGCCCAGCGAACACCCGCCCAGCAGGACCCCGGCGGTCAGCAGTATGGGAAGCAGTCGTTTCATTCTCTCCTCCGGGGCTAGTGCAGGTCGTCCTGCTCCAGCATGAAGCCGAGGCTGGTCTTGTCCTTCATCTCGTCATAGGAGCGCATCTCCGTCTCCGCCGTGCGCAGCTGGCGCGCCGCGCTTTTGGCCAGCATGGCCTTGGTCAGCGGCGTCTGCTGGATAAGCGCGGATGCCGTGCGGGCCACCACGCCGTCCGTTGGGCGGAACAGGCGGGCATTCACAAAGAGCGAGTTCTCGTCAAAGTAGTAGGTTCCGGCTAGGACAAGGCCCGGTTGCACCTGCGGGGCGGCGCGCTCCATGTCGCGGGTCAGCACAAACTCGCCGTTGGCGGGATAGGTCGCTACCGTGGGCATGGTGCGGTATTCGCGCACGGGGATGCCGCGCCGGGACAGCTCGTGGAACATCTGCTCCGCCACAAAACGCCCAAAGGACGAGGTGCGCATAAAGTTGTCCTGATTGACGAAGGAGACGGGAATGGTCACCGCTCCGCCAAGGTCAGGGCCATCGGCCAGCAGCTGCGCCGCCAGTTCGCGGATTTTCAGCCGCAATTCCTGCGCGGCGGCCATATGTTCCGGCGGGGCGGACATGGGGTCGTTGGAGTGCAGCCAGATATAGCCGTCTTTGCCGTCGGAGACGAGCACGCCGGGGTGGATGGTGCCTTGGTTGCGCAGGCCGTGGGTTTCCCCATTCTTATGGATGACGCCACCGAATTTGGAGGTCACGCCACTGCCCGGACCCAGCGTATGCTGGCCCGATGACGCGAGCATCTGCTCGCCCGGTGTCGGCGTCTTGTCTTCCGCATGAACTGGAGGTGTGGCCACGAGTATGCTTAGCGCGGCCGCGAGTATCACATGTCTTTTCATCAGGTCTTCTCCTGGTGACGCCTGTTGGAAAAAGTGCATCGTAGTATCTAGATGCCCTATCGGACCCGTGCAGGATTTCTTTAGGATAGTTGAGGATTTTGGTGCCCGACGTGGCGGCAAAAGGTGAATGGTCGGGGGCGGATGCGCGCATGGGGAGAAGGAAAGCGCGAATGCAGCGCGGCGGCGTTGTTGCGCGGCAGGGTGAGGGCGGTCGCCACACGCGGGGCCAGAGGCCGCGCAGACGAGAGGCCGCGGGCGCAGGGCGCAAGCTGGGCGTGCGGGAGTGGCTTTCTGCTCCGCGTTGCGAACAAACGAAGGGCAGCAGGGGGGCGAGAATTCAGGAGAGAGTGTGTCGGCTGACGGACAGGGCGCGGTAAAGGCGCAAGAAATCGTCGGGGCAGGCCCCTACGGAAGGAATTGTCGTGTATGCTGGCGGGTGACGAACGGGGGCGACGTCAGATGCGATCGAAGGGCACGTTGGCCATGAATTCTTCGATTTGATCAAAGAATTCCATGTATTCTCCGAGGGCGAAGCGTCCGCCGCAGGTGTCGCAGAACATGTAGACTTCCTTGCAGGCGCGGATGACGCGGAGCGTGCCGTTGCACGATTTGCACGTCATTTGGGTATTGGCTTCACGCGGGGCGTTGGTGAACACCGGCTGGTCGTGCATCAGGAGCTATCCTCCGTTTCGGTTCGAGAACGTGGCGCGGGCCGTTTGGCCGACGCAACAGGGTGAACCACCTTGTGCACCATTCTCGCGCCGAGGGCAACCCTGCTTTTGCCCGGGCGCCGCCCGCACAGGCCGCAAACCCGCGCCGGTACAGCTTTGCTTGCGATAATCGCAATCATGTGTATCCTTTGAAGAGTCGCCCAATTGGGCGAGAGCGCCGCCCGGCGCTTCTTTTGCGAAAACGAGCGGGGCACGCACCCCGCGGCATGGTCCCAATAGGAGGAAACCACATGCTGAGTGAAAAAATGGAAAAGGCGCTGAATGCGCAAATTAAGTGGGAGTTCTACTCCAGCTACCTGTACCTCTCCATGTCCAGCTACTTTGCGGACAAGGGCCTGCCCGGCTTTAGCCACTGGATGCGCACGCAGGCGCAGGAAGAGCTCTTCCACGCCACCAAGTTCTACGACTACGTGCTGGAGCGCGGCGGCAAGGTTGAGCTGCAGAGCATCGACCAGCCCCCGTCCAAGTGGGACGACACCCTTGATGTGTTCAAGGAAACCCTTAAGCACGAACAGCACGTCACCAAACTCATCAACGAGCTGGTGGACACCGCCATCAGCGAGAAGGACCACGCCTGCAATATCTTCCTGCAGTGGTTTGTTGAAGAGCAGGTGGAGGAAGAGGACAGCGTGAACAACGTTCTGGACCGCCTGAAGTTGATGGGCAAGGAAGGCAGCGGCCTGTTTATGCTTGATCAGGAACTCGGCAAGCGTGTGTTCACGCCGCCGACGACGGCGCAGTAGCGCGTCGTACAGGAAGGAACCGCCCGCAGTATGGGAGGATTGCGCCATGCATGACCGGACCACAATGCTCGACACCATCATCGAGATGAACAGGAAAAGCGCCGTGCTCTACGACAGAGCCAGCGCCGCCTGTAGTGACCCGCTCGGCAGTATGATGTTTGCCTTTCTCCACCGCGAGAAGGAGACATCCGTCTGGCGCTCCCATGTTGCCAAGCTGTCCCTGCGGGGAGAGCTGTGGGCGGCGGCTCCTGATCCTGTGGGGGGCGGCGTGCCCCCGCGCGTTCTTTTTCGGCGGTTGGCGGCGCGGACTGAGCCCGCGCCGCCCCCGCTTGAGCGCGAGCAGGAGAGTGTAGAGCTTGCCCTTGATATGGAAAAGGCCGTCGTCGGCTATTATAGCGGACAGTTCGAGGCTGCCGTGCAGGACGAGGAGCGCCGGTTCATTGAAACAATGATCGCCTCCGGACAGGAAGTCATCCTGCTGCTTACGGATTTGCAATACTATTTTAGTGACCCGCACGGGTGGGTCAAAGCCGCCGAGACCGAAGGAATGGACACCGCCTGAGCAGAGCGCCACCGCTTTGCCAACAAGGAGGCACTATGTCTGAACGGTTCGTAAATGTCGTTATTGGCGGAGCCGCCGGGCAGGGGCTTGTCACCATGGGCCAGCTGCTGGCCAAGAGTGTGGCCCGCGCCGGGTATCAGGTCGCCGTCACGCAAGTGTACATGTCCCGCGTCCGTGGCGGGCACAATACCTTTGCACTGCGCATGGGCGCCTCTCCGGTCCCGGGACCGGATGAGGATATTGACCTGCTGGTGGCAATGAATCAGGAAACCGTCGATCTGCACGCCGCGCGTGTGCGGCCCGGCGGTTTTGTGATTTTGGGCGAGGGACTCTCCTCGGACGAGGCCGCCACCCTGTCCATGCCCCTCAAGGAGCTGGCGCCCAAGCCCATTTTTTACAATGTGGTGGGCCTTGGCGTGCTTGGGGCGGTGCTGGGCATTGGGCGGCAGGTCATTGCCGACCTGCTGCAGCAGACCTTTGGCAAAAAGGGCGAAAAGATTGTGGCCCAAAACCACGAGGTGCTGGACGCCGCCTACGCGTGGGCTACAGAACACAAACCGGAATTTGCCCCCCTTGGCGACGTGGACGGCGGCAAGGACCAACTGCTGATGAACGGCAACGAGGCCATCGCCCTTGGGGCTATGGCCGCCGGAGCCAATTTCTGCTCCTTCTATCCCATGACGCCGGGGACATCCATCGCCCAAAATCTTATCACCAAGGGCAAAAGCCTTGGCGTGGTGGTGGAGCAGGTGGAGGACGAGATTGCGGCCATCAATATGGCGCTTGGGGCGTCCTACGCCGGTGGACGGGCCATTGTGCCCACATCGGGCGGCGGATTTGCCCTGATGACCGAGGGCGTCAGCATGGCCGGAGTGGGCGAACTGCCCGTGGTCTGCGCCATTGCCCAGCGCCCGGGACCAGCCACAGGCCTGCCCACCCACACCGAGCAGGCGGACCTGAACCTTGCCCTGTACGCCGGGCATGGTGAATTCCCTCGCGCCATCATGACGCCCGGAACGGTGGAGGAGTGCTTCCACCTTGCCTACCGGGCCATGGATCAGGCCGAACGCTATCAGACGCCTGTCATTATCTTGACAGATCAATACCTTGCGGACTCCCTGCGGACCATTGCGCCCTTTGACCTTGAGGCGCTTCCCGAGGTGGCGCGGCCCGCGCGTCATGACGAGGTGCCGGAGAAGTACCAGCGCTATGCGGAAACGCAGACCGGCGTCTCTCCGCGCTTGTTGCCGGGATTCGGCGAGCATGTCGTTGTGGCGGACTCACACGAGCATCTGCCGGACGGGCATATTACCGAGCGCCCGGACGTGCGCAACGCCCAGAACGAAAAGCGCCTGCGTAAGGAAGTGGGCCTGCGGGAAGACGCCGTTGCCCCCAGCTTCTACGGCGATGACGCCCCGGATTGCCTGCTGGTGTGCTGGGGCTCGTCCGTGGACGCCACGTGCGAGGCGGCGGAGGTCTTCCGCGCCCGTGGCGGCAAGGTTGGCGTGCTGCACTTTTCGCAGGTGTGGCCCCTGCGCCCCGGCGATTTCAAGAAGCGGATGCAGGATGCCAAGATGGTCGTCTGCATAGAGGCCAATGCCACAGGCCAGTTTGCCGCGCTGCTGCGTAAGGAAACGGGCCTCGTGTGCGACGCGCTGGTCCTGCGCTACGACGGGTTGCCGTTTACGGCGGAATTCATCGTGGGACAGTTGGAAGAGCAGGGGTGCACAGGCGAGAAGAAGGAGGGCTCCAATGGTTAGCGTTCAGGACTTTGGCGACGTTGAAACGGCATGGTGCCCGGGGTGCGGCAACTTCGGCATCATCAAGTCCGTAAAGCAGGCATTGGCGGAGGAAGGGTATGGCCCGCATCAGGCCATTATCGTCTCCGGCATTGGACAGGCGGCAAAACTGCCGCACTATATGCGGGTGAATTTCTACAACGGCTTGCATGGGCGCTCACTGGCTTCGGCGCAGGGCGTACGGCTGGCCAATCCGGAGATTCCCATTTTGGTCACCAGCGGCGACGGGTGCAGTTACGGCGAGGGCGGCAATCACTTTTTGAATGCCCTGCGCCGGAATATGAATCTGACCCTCATCGCGCATGACAACCAAATCTACGGCCTGACCAAGGGCCAAGCCAGCCCCACCACCATGCTGGAGCATGTGACCAAGGCCCAGCCGTGGGGCGTTGCGGCTGAGCCGTTCAACCCTGTGGCCGTGGCCATTGCCATGAACGCCAGCTTTGTGGCGCGTGGTTTTTCCGGAAACGGCGAGCATCTGACCAAGCTCATCCGGCAGGGGATGAACCATAAGGGTTTTGCCCTTATTGATGTGCTGCAGCCCTGTGTGTCGTTTAACAAGATTAACACCCATGCGTGGTACAAGGAGCGGTGCTACGAGTTGCCGGAGGACTATGACCCAACAGACCGCGCCGCGGCTATGGACAAGGCCTTGGAATTCGGCGACCGCATCCCCCTCGGGGTGCTGTACACGGTGGAGAAGCCCAGCTTTGACGAACGGTTGCCGCACTTGCACGGCGCGCCCCTTGGTGAGCAGACCGTGGACCGCGAGGCTCTGCGCGAGGTCATGATGTCCTACGCGTAGTGCGGATACCGCGAGTAAAAGAGGAGCCGGACCAGTGGTTCGGCTCTTTTTTTGTGCGCTGTCTGTGGTAGAATAGTCCGATGAGTACAGGCTATTCCCCGGATTCCATATGGAGCCGCCAGCGGCTGGTACGGTACGGTATGTCCGCGCTGTGCGCTGTGGTGTGCCTGTGCGCCGCGCTGTGGGGGAGCGTGCCGGCTTGTGCTGGGATGGGCGCCCTCGCGGCACCGGCGGGGCATGTGCAGGTGGGGGGCCAGCCTGCGCAAGCGGCCCTTGATATGGCCCGCATTTGGGAGACGGTTGCCCTGTTTGGCGAGCCGGACGCTCTGCATGGCACGGCGTCGCACCGTGTACCGCAGACGCGCCTGCGGCATCTGGCGGCAGTGTTTATGGGCATATTTGTGGTGCTGGGCGTCTTTGTCTTTACCCATTACCGCGCAACACGCATCCGGCGCGAGGTGGAGGACCGTCTGCGGCGGCGGGAGCGTGAATATCGGGTGCTGGTGGAGAATATCCCCAGCGTTGTCTACCGCTGCGTGAATGACGAGGACTGGACCATGCGCTACCTGAGTGAGCGCGTGCAGGCCCTCACCGGGTACGCGGTAGCGGATCTGCTGGGCAACGTGCGGCGGAGTTATGGGTCTATCATCCACCCGGATGACAGGCAGGCCGTGGCGGATGGCGTCGCCGCTGGTTTGGACTATGACGGACGCTTTACGCTGGAGTACCGCATTATCACGGCCACTGGCGGTGAAAAGTGGATATATGAGATTGGGCAGGGCGTTCGCGGGGATGACGGCGAGTACAGGGTGCTGGTGGGCACGCTTACCGACGTGACGGACCGCAAGCTGGCCACGGCGGCACTGCAGCGCAAGGCGCAGGAGTATGCCCGCGTGGTGGAGGAGCGCGAATTGCTGCTCAGCTCCATGCGCGACTTTGTCTATCGGCATAACCGTGATGGGGTGTTTGAGTATGTGTCCCCCAGCGTTGAGGCTGTGCTTGGGTACAAGCCTGAAGAATTCCGGGTGCATTACAGGCAAACGCTGACGGACAGCCCGCTGAACGCCAAGGTGGAAGAGCAGACAAGGCAGGCGCTGACTACGGGCATTGCGCAGCCGCCATACTTGGCAGAAATGGAGCACAGGGATGGCTCGCGGCGCGTGATGGAGGTGAGCGAGCGGCCCATTATGCGTGATGGGTTGGCCATTGGGATGGTTGGTGTGGCGCGCGACGCAACGGAGCGCGTGCACGCCGCCAACGAGATAGAGCGCCTGCGCAAGCTGCTGGCGAACATCGTGAATTCTATGCCCTCGGTGCTTGTTGGAGTGGATGGTGACGGCGTGGTCACGCAGTGGAACCGCCAAGCGGAACGCGAAACCGGCACCAGTGCGGAAGAGGCCATTGGGCAGTCCATTGAGGCAGTGTTCCCTCGCATTCAGCGGCAGATGGACCGGGTGCGCAAGGCCCTGCGCGAGCGCGAGGTGCAGGCGTCCAGCAAGGCGGCCAGCATCCACAACGGGCGCACCGTGTATGAGGATGTCACCGTGTATCCGCTGGTGACAAATGGGGTAGAGGGCGCGGTTATCCGCATAGATGACGTGACCGAACGTGTGCGCATAGAAGAAATGATGATTCAGACGGAGAAAATGCTGTCCGTTGGCGGGCTGGCGGCGGGTATGGCGCATGAAATAAACAACCCGCTGGGCATCATTCTGCAATCCGCCCAGAATCTGGAGCGGCGGATGAGTCCGGACCTTGTGAGGAACGTTGAGGTGGCGCAGGAGTGCGGCGTGGACCTTGCCGCCGTGCAGCGCTATATGATTGAGCGCCGCGTGGATACGTATGTGGCGGCCATTAAGGAGGCGGGTCAGCGCGCCGCGCGTATTGTCCATAATATGCTGGACTTTAGCCGCAAGAGCGAGTCTGCCCTCGCGCCCTGCGATATCAATGCCTTGCTCGACCGGGTGGTAGAGCTGGCCTCCAGTGATTACGACCTCAAGAAGCGCTACGACTTTAAGCTTATCGAGATTGTGCGCGAGTATCAGGACGGACTGCCGGACATTGTCTGCACGCAGACCGAGATAGAGCAGGTTATTTTGAACCTTTTGAAGAATGCGGCGCAGGCCATGGCGGAGACCACGCACGGGCGCCAACCCCGCATCACCCTGCGCACGCGGCAGGAGGACGACTCTGTCCGCATCGAGGTGGCGGACAACGGACCGGGGCTCAAGAAGGAACACCGCAAGCGCGTGTTCGAGCCGTTTTTTACCACCAAGGCGCCGGGAGTTGGGACGGGACTGGGGCTGTCCGTGTCGTATTTTATCATCAGCCAAAACCATTATGGGACCTTCCACGTGGAATCCACGGAAGGCGGAGGCGCAACCTTTGTCATCTGCCTGCCACGGGATAGGGAGGCCATGGCCCGGCGCATGAAAGAAGGCAAGCCGCCGCAGAATATGTTTGGCGCGGACGAGGACGACCCGACATAAAAAAAGCCCCGGCGAACCGGGGCTTTTGTGTATCTGTCATCAGCGCCACATGGGGCTGGTGAGGACGACGGACTAGTCGTACTTCACCGAGGAGAAGCGCATCAGCTTGTTCCAGCTGTGGGAGGCTTCAATGTGGCGGATGGTTCCGGTCTTGCCGCGCATGACCAGCGAATGGGTCGTTGCGCCGCTGCCGGAGTAGGTGACGCCCTTCAGGAAGGTGCCGCCGGAGATGCCCGTAGCGGCAAAGAAGGTGTCGTCGGTCTTCACCAGCGTACGCACGGTGAAGATTTCGCGGACGTCGATGCCGGAGTCCATCAGGGCCTGCTCTTCCTTTTTGGAGCGCGGGTCCAGACGGGCGAGCATTTCGCCGCCCATGGCGCGGATGGCGCAAGCGGACAGCACGCCCTCGGGGGTGCCGCCGGTGCCCATCATGCAGTCAACCTCAGAGCTGGGGTTGATGGCCATGAGGGAGCCAGCCACGTCACCGTCGGTGTGCAGCTGGATGCGTGCGCCAGCGGCGCGGATTTCCTGAATAAGCTGCTTGTGGCGGGGCTTGTCCAGCACGAAGACGACGAGGTCGTCCACGTCTTTGCCCAGGGCCTTGGCAATCTTGGTCAGGTTGTCTTTGACCGGGGCGTCGAGGTGAACGACGTCCTTGGCCGGTGCGGGGACGACCAGCTTCTGCATGTAGTAGCTGGGACCGGGATTGAACATGGTGCCCTCGGGCGCGACACCAACGACAGAGATGGCGTTGGGGCGGCCAAAGGCCAGCAGGTTCGTTCCTTCCACGGGGTCCACAGCGACGTCAACGCCGATGCCGCCGCCAGCGCCCACCTGCTCTCCATTATAGAGCATGGGGGCTTCGTCCTTTTCGCCTTCGCCGATGATGACGGTGCCGTTGATGGGCAGGGCGTTAAAGGACAGGCGCATAGCATCCACAGCAGCCTGGTCCCCGGCCTCTTTGTTGCCTTTGCCGAGCCAACGACCCGAGGCAAGGGCCGCCGCTTCCGTGATGCGGACCAGATCCATTGCGAGATTGCGTTCAGGGGCTTCCACTGTGACTCTCCTTTCTAGCGCCGTATTCGGTTAGCCGAGCTTTTCGGTGATAATGCGGGACAGGTTCTCGGGAGTAAAGCCATATTCCTTGGCGAGTTCGCCCGCGGGGGCGGAAGCGCCGAAATGGTCCATGCCGTACACGATGCCGTCGATGCCAGCATACTTGTACCACAGCGCGGTGGAACCAGCCTCGACAGCCACGCGCAGGCCGCCGCCGAGAACGGCGTTTCTGTACTCTTCGGGCTGCTCGTCGAACAGCTCGTGGCAGGGGATGCTGACGATGCGGACCTTGCGGCCGTCCAGCTGCTTGGCGGTCTCCATAGCGAGGGAGACTTCGGAGCCGGAGGCCATGATGGTCACGTCGGGTTCGCCTTCGCAGTCCTCAAGGATGTAGCCGCCCTTGGCCGGGCCGTCCACCACGGAGGGGTAGGAGGCCGGAGCCAGCACAGGCAGACCCTGACGGGTCAGCAGCAGGGTGCTGGGGCGGTCGGTCTGCGTGAGGGCGATTTCAAGGCTGGCACGGGTTTCGTACGCGTCGGCGGGCCTGAAGACCAACAGGTCCGGAATCAGGCGCAGGGAGCTGACGTGTTCCACCGGCTGGTGGGTCGGGCCATCTTCGCCAACGTAGAAGGAGTCGTGCGTGAAGACGTGCAGGACGGGCAGCTTCTGCAGGGCGGACATGCGCAGGGCGTTGCGTTCGTAGTCGGAGAAGACGAGGAACGTCGCGCCAAAGGGAATCACGCCGCCGTGTGCAGCCATACCGTTGAGGATGGCGCCCATGGGGAATTCGCGTACGCCGAAAGAAAGGTTCCGCTTGCTGTGGTCGTCGGCGCAGAACACGCCCACGGTGTCGCGGAACTTGGCAGTCTGGTTGGAGGGGTCGAGGTCGGCGGAGCCGCCAGCCAGCAGGGGCAGCTGGTGCATGATTTCATTCAGGCATGCGCCCCAAGCCTTGCGCGTGGCAACGGAGGAGCCGGCCTCGAACTCGGGCAGGTTCAGCTTCAGGTCGGTGCGTTCGGCGGTCACGCTGGCCCACAGGGCGTTGAAGTCGGCGTCGTTTTCGCGGCGTTCGACAATCTTGCGGCTCCACTTCTTGGCCTCGGCCTCGTAGAAGCCGAAGTTGGACTGGAAGTGGGTGAGCACTTCTTCGGGCACCTGGAAGTCGGCCTTGGGATCAAGCCCCCACTTTTCCTTGGTGGCGGCGATTTCCTCGGGCGGCAGCGGCGCGCCGTGGGTTTCGTGGTCGCCTTCGCGGGTGGCAGTGCCCTTGGCCATGACGGTGTGGCCGATGATGAGCGTGGGGCGCGAGCTGAGCTGGGCGTCGCTGATGGCCTTGCGGATGGCGGTGTGGTCGTGGCCGTCAATGTCGATGACGTTCCAGCACATGCCTTCAAACACGGCCTTGTAGTCGATGCAGTCGCAGCGGTCGGTGGGGCCGGCCAGCTGAACGTCGTTCTTGTCGTACAGCACAACCAGCTTGCCAAGACCCCACAGGCCGGCCAGAGAGGCGGCGCCGAGGGCGACGGGCTCCTGCAGGTCGCCGTCGGAGGCCAGCACGTAGGTGTGGTGGTCCACGGCGTCCTTGCCGGTTTTGGCGCGGAGCATGGCTTCGGCGACAGCTTCACCAACACCCATGGCAAAACCCTGACCCAGCGGACCGGTGGTCACTTCCACGCCGGGAATTTCAATCTCGGGGTGGCCGGGGGTTTTGCTGCCAAACTGACGGAAGGCCTTCAGGTCCTCGATGTCGAGGTAGTCACAGAAGTGCAGCAGTCCGTACAGCAGGGAGGACTCGTGACCTGCGGACAGGATGAACCTGTCGCGGTTGAACCAGTCGGGGTTGGTGGGGTCGAAGCGGAGAAAATCCTTGAACAGAATGTAGGCCATATCCGCGGAGGACATGGGGCCGCCGGGATGACCGGAATTGGCTTTGCGGGTGGCGTCCATGACCAATGCCTTGAGGACGTTCACGGCCTTGGCATCCAGAGCGGGAATCACCTCGGTCTTCATGGTCTATTTTCCTTTCCGCCGGGGAGGCGTTTGGGTTTGTATCCGGATAAGCCGGAGAATCTTGCGATTAGCTCTTTTCAATGAGGTCGATGCGGCGCTGGTGGCGTCCGCCTTCGAACTCGGTGTCGATGAAGATGTCGAGAATCTGCTGCGCCGCGCCGGGGCCGGTGACGCGCTCGCCAAGGCACAGGACGTTGGCGTCGTTGTGCAGGCGGGTCATGAGGGCCTGGTAGGAGTTGGCGCAGACCGCAGCGCGGATGCCGGAAACCTTGTTGGCCGTCATGGACATGCCAATGCCGGTGCCGCAAACGAGCACGCCGAGGCATTCGTTTTCCAGAACGTACTGGGAAAGCTGCTTGGCGTAGACGGGGTAGTCGACGCTGCAGGTGTCGAACGGGCCAACGTCGTGGACGGTGATGCCGCGCTCTTCCAGGTGCTTCTTCAAGGTCTCCTTGAGGGAGAAGCCTGCATGGTCAGAGCCGATGGCGACCGCTTTCTGTGACATGATGCCACCCTTTTCGTGATGTGAGTTTTGATGGTTCGTGGCAGACGGCCGGCTATTTGCCGGATTCCAGACCGAGGTCCTTGGCACGGGTCTTCAGGTCGTCCTCGCGGGCGCGGGTGCACTGGTCGCGAAGGTAGTCAATCTCTTCCTGAAGAAACTCGATCTGCTTGAGCGAGAGGTGAATCGCGGAGTCCGCGGCAGGGATGCTGCCCGTGGACGTGCGGCCGTCTTCGCCGGGGATGATGGTTTCGTGAACCTGTTTGCCTATGGCTGCGTACTCTTTGGCGAGCCGCTTTTCCAGTTGGCGGATTTCAATGGCGCGCAGGCCTTTGAGGACGAGCCATTTCAGTTCGCCCATAAGGACCTTGAGGCCGGTGATCAGGTTGTCCGTCACGCTGTCGCTCTTCTGCCGAATATCCGTTCTGTCCATCTTGACGTCGGGCATCATTCAGTTCCTTGAGAAATGTCAGAGTTCAAGCGGTGCAAGCGAGTCCAGAGGACGCATCACCGTTCCGGGGGGCAGAGGAAGTTCCAGTGCGCCCCGGGGCCAAACATGTGTGGACGTATCCACGTGCTTCACCCTGAGAACCGCCCGGTCGCCGGGCTGAATGCGTAAGTCCAGACGACGGGCGCGGGGTGCCGCGTCCGCTTCGTCTGTATACCGCTCAAGGCGAAGGGTCCAGTTTTTGTTTTTGTGCCGCCCGGTCAGTTCCACAGGTTGGGCCATTGCGTCAAGGGTTATGCTTGACACTTTGCCCCCTGTAAAGTGGTAACAAAGCCCGCCATCCGGTTGTATTTCAACGGAATCGTACGATTTGGCGACAAGTTTTGCGTATTGGCCGCTGAGCAGTTGCGAGAGCTCCGCAAGGCCAAATGGCACAGGAACGCCAAGGGCGGCGGCGGTACCGTCACCGCCATGGTGGACATAGGCGGTGCGCTGGTCGGGTATGTAGCCGACAAGGGTGCCGGGGTCCTGCCGCAGGCTGGCGACAAGGGAGCCAAACCCCGCGCTGACGTCCATACGCAGTGCGCCACCCGGCTGTCCCCACAGTTCAATGCGGACGCGTCCGGTGCGGCGGCCTTCCAGTTGCAGGCTGGCCGCGGCGCGGATGCTCTCCGCTTGCCGCGCAAGGGAGCGCTCCTGAAAGGTGGCCCACAGGGCCGGAGCGTCCACAACGGGCACAGCGGCCGGGCGGGGCTTCGCACAACCGGAAACGAGCATGGCGGCCACAATGGCAGCCAGCATGACGAGAGCGGCCCGCGGCATGTGCCGCGGGCCGTTGACGGTTGGAATCATAAGGCGTCCAGCTTCTCCTGAACGGCAGGATTGCCGGGATTGAGTTCAAGACTGTTGCGGTAGCCCTCGCGGGCCTTGGCCATTTTGCCAGCCGCGCGGGCGATGTCGCCGTAGTGCTCCCATATGGTGGGGTCGTCGGCAACGCGCTCCACGGCGCGGATGATGTGCTCCCATGCCTTGGCATAGTCGCCTTGCAGGTAATACAGCCACGCCAGCGAGTCGATGATGTAGCCGCTTTCGGGCTTCAGCTCCAGAGCGCGGTTGATGAGGATGGCGGCGCGGTCAAAGTCTTCGCCGTCCTCGGCAAGGGCGTAGCCCACATAGTTGAGGGCGTCTGCATGCTCCGGATTGATGGAGATGATACGCTCCATGGTGGCGATGCCTTCCTGCCGCAGCCCCTGCTTGTCCTGAACAATGCCAAGGGTGTAGAGCAGGCCGGAATCCTTGGGCCAATGGCTCAGCGCGCCTTCCAGCACCTTGCGGGCTTCGTCGTTGTGGCCAAGGGTCTCGTGGATGCTGGCTTCAAGGAGCCAGTAGTCCTTGATATCCGGGTTCTGCTCTTTTTCGTGCTCAACAAGGGAGAGGGCGGCGTCGCTTTTGCCGGTGTCCACCAGCAGCTGCACGCGGAAGCGTATGGCCTTGTCGTGGTGGACGTCCTCGCGCGGGATGCGTTCGAGGAAGCTCAGCGCTTTGCCGGGGTTCTGGTCCCCATCGTAGGCGAGCAGGGCCTTGTAGAACCACACGCGGGACGCGGCCTCGGACTCGTCCAGAGGCAGCGGGTCCAGTATGGCGTGGGCCTGGTCGAAGAACTTTTCCTCAAGGAACATGGTGGCGGCTTCCAGCGCGAACTGGGTGTCCTCCGGGCCCTGCTTGAACAGGTTGAGGGCCTTGTCCGGGTTGTTCATCTTGAGGTTGAGGTCAATAAGGCGCAACCACACTTCGCCGCTGGTTTCACCAAGCTCCAGAATGCGGTTGTAGGTCTCCTCGGCGGCGACGTAGTCACGCTCCACCTCGAAGAGGTAGGCCATTTCGGCCCATGCTTCCACGAATTCGGGCTTCAGCTCCACGGCGCGGTACAGCTTGCCGATGGCCTGACGGTTCAGGCCAAGGCCTGCGCTGGCTTTGGCGCTGTAGTAGAGCATGGAGGCGTCGCGGGAGTCGTCGGGCACGCGCTTTAAGACGTCAAGGGCGCGGGCAAAGTGCTTGGACTCGATAAGGACGACGGCCAGCTCTTTTTGCGCGCCCCAGTCGTCGGGGTGATGGGTGAGGTAGTCCTCAATGGTCACCGCCGCCGCGTCGAAGCGCTTTTCGGCAAAGTAGGTGGTGGCAAGGGTCAGGACGAGGTCGCGGTTTTCCGGGTGCAGTTCAATGCCCTGTTTGAGCAGTGTGCGCGCGGTGCCAACGTCGTTCTGGCTCCAGTAGAAGTTGGCGCCTTCGAGGAAGACGCGTGGAGTGGGCGAGAGTTCGAGCAGCCTGTCAATGGCGGCAACGGCCTTGTCGTGCTGGCCGAGGCGCTGGGCTGTTTCAAACTGCATGAATCTATAGGATGCTTCCGCCTTTTGGGTCATTTCCCATGTAACGGGCTCTTCTGGCGGCGTCGCCGTTGGTCCGGCGGCGCAGGAGCAGAGCAGGGCCGCGGTTATCGCGGCGAGCGGAAGGTGTAGCAGTCGAGGCATAGCGGACATGTGTCTCCGGTTGGAATGAGGATGCTTCCGCAGGCGGCGCCACATGCTTGCGCCCTTTGCCACAGGCAACGGCGCAGCGTGGTCCGCCTTGGGCCGGGGGCCGACCACAGGGACCGTCTAGCACGGTATCGTGTTTCCGTATCCGCTGACAAGGGCGGCATTGCGGCCTAGGTGCCCAGCAGCTCCTGCTCAATTTCCTTAAGGCGTCGGTAGATGGCCGGAGCGAGGGACAGCCCCTGCTCGATGAATTCCGGCCCAAAGGCCTGCCCGGTGCGCGTGCGGAACGTGGTGGAGATTTCCTTGATCTTTTCCAGCCCCACGGGGAACAGCTCCAGAATTTCCTTTACGGAGAGTTCGTTGTAGTCGCACATTTCCCAGAGGGTGGTGGAGAAGTTGTCCGGTCCCCAGCGGAATTTGTCCGCATCGTACAGGGCGTTGGCCACGATTTCGGCCTCGGGGTCGTCGGTGGAGCGGCGCTCGCGAAAGGCCTCGTGGTCGCTGATGGCGAAGGTGATGATTTCCTTGTCACGGTCGGTGATGGGGTAGTCATTGAGGATCATGAGCGCCACTTCCGCGCCTTTGGCGGCGTGGTCGTCCTCCAGGCGGCAGGTGTCGTGCAGCAGGCCGCTCATCTGCGCCAGATAGGACAGGTGACGGTTGCGCTCCACGTCTTCGCCGCGGGTTTCGCACAGGACGATGGCTCCGGCCTCGATGGCGACTTTTTTGGCGTGGTAGACGCCGTGGCTCGCGTCGTCGTACAGGAAGGGGATAACGTCTTCCTGCAGGCGCAGCATAACCGGGTTGTCGAAGAAGTTGCGGTTGCAGTGGCTGATCTCGGCGGCGCATTCCGTGTAGAAGGCGGGCTGGTCCAGCTTGGCGGCGAGCACCTTCGCCTCATTTTTCATTCTACGGAGTGTTTCATTCATTCGTATGGATCCAGTCGTCTGAAAAGTCTGCGATGTGTTCGGCCATGTGCTCCCGGAGCTTTTTGAGCAGGCGCGCCTCGATTTGGCGCACCCGTTCGCGGGTGATGCCGTACTTCTCGCCAATTTCACGGAGTGTGACGGGAGAGTCCGACAACAGGCGCGAGCTGAGGATGTCCTGCTCCTTGTCGTTCAGCTTGGGGAGGATGGTCTTGATGTGTTCCCGGACCATGAGAGAGATCTCATCCTGGGCGACATCTTCTTCGATGGCGGGCTGCAGCGCGGGCAGAAAGTCCATGCGGGAGGCCCCGCCCTCTTCGCCGATAGGCATGTTGAGGGACATATCTTGCCGCGAGAGCCGCTGGTCCATCTCAATTACCACGTCCTCGGACACGCCGAGGTTCTTGGACAGTGTCGCCGAGTCCGGGTCGAACCCAAGGCTCTGCAGGCGCTGCCGTTCTTTGTTCAGATTATAGAAGAGCTTGCGCTGGGACTGCGTGGTGCCGATTTTAACCAGCCGCCAGTTGTCCATGATGAACTTGAGGATGTAGGCCTTGATCCAAAACGCCGCGTAGTAGGAGAATTTGATGCCCTTGTCGGGGTCGAACTTCTGCACGGCGCGCATCAGGCCAACGTTGCCTTCCTGCACGAGGTCCAGAACGTTCTGCATCCAGCGGCGCTGGAAATCCATGGCGATCTTCACCACAAGGCGCAGGTGCGACGAGACGATGCGGAAGGCCGCCTCGTTGTCGCCCTCATCACGCACGCGACGGGCGAGCTCCTGCTCCTCTTCCGGGTCCAGAAGAGGAAACTGGCTAATCTCGCGCAGATAGAGCCTGAGCGGGTCGCGCGGCATAAGGTCCGAGCTGCCGGCGGGCTTGAGAACAAGCTCACCCGGCGCCTCGGCTGCATCCGGGGTAATCCCGTCGCCGTCTACGGTCTCTTCGCTTTCCAGCTCGATGTCGTTTTCGTCGATAATGGTGTGATCTTCCATTCTTTGTTATAAAACTCTTCAGCTTTGTTGTGTCTTTCCGGGCCGTGCCACCAGGCAGGGGTTGGGCGAGGGCGCAGAAGGGGGCAAAAGGCCTAAAAAAAAGGCATAATGCCTGCCACAGGGTTTGTGAAGTATAGAGTTTTTATTTGTCCTTTTCAATGTTTTTAAGTACACAACTCAGGCCCGGCAAGCCCCGGAATCCGTGGTTGACGGGCACATTCGGTCTTGGCCGCTTAACCAGCAAACACGGAGCACAACGTTGCCAGATTTTCGCCGTTTTCTCAAAGAACGCAACGTCTTTGCCTTTGACGGAGGCATGGGGACGCTTTTGCAGGCCCGCGGCCTGCAGCCCGGGCAATCCCCGGAAGCGTTCGGCATGGCCCATCCAGACATCGTCGCCGACATCCATCGTGAATACATAAACGCCGGAGCGCGTGTTGTCACCACCAACACCTTCGGTGGAACGGATTTCAAACTTGATTCCGGTCTCGATGCCTTCTCCTTCAACCGCGAGATGGCTGCCGTGGCCCGCAAGGCCGCCGGCGACCGAGCCTTTGTTGCCGGTAGCGTAGGCCCCACGGGCCAGTTCTGCAAGCCGCTTGGCGACCTGACCTTCCGCGAGCTTGTGGAAGCCTTCGCCAAGCAGATTCGCGGCCTTGCCGAGGGCGGAGCCGACCTCGTCATTGTGGAGACGCAGTTTGACCTTGCCGAGTGCCGCGCCGCTGTCATTGCCGCGCGCGAAGTCGGCGATCTGCCCGTTGCCACGTCCATGACCTTCGAGGACGGCGTCAGCCTTACCGGCACGCGTCCGCTGACCTATGTGGACACCATGCAGAACCTTGGCGTGGACCTTATCGGCACCAACTGCTCGGCTGGTCCCGAGGGCATGCTGGAGGTCTTCAAGGCCATGATGCCGCGCCTGCGCACGCCGTTTTTTGCCGAGCCGAACGCCGGATTGCCCGAGCTTGAGGGCGACCAGACGGTGTTCCGTCTTGGGCCGGAGGATTTCGCGCGGCAGATTCGTCCCTTCGTGGAGATGGGCGCCAAGTCCATCGGCGGCTGCTGCGGCACCACGCCGGAGCACATCCGCTGTGCATGCAAGGAATTCGAGAACGCCACATGGACCATGCCCCAGGCGACGGAGGCCGAGAGCCTTGTGGTTACCTCGCGCTCGCAGTCCGTGGCCCTGCACCCGTCCCGCCGCAGCAAAATCATCGGCGAGCGCATCAACCCCACGGGCAAGAAGCAGCTCACTGCCGAGTTGCAGGCCGGGCAGTATACCGAGGCCTTCCGCCTTGCCAAGGAGCAGGTGGAGAGCGGCGCGCATATTCTGGACGTAAACGTTGGCGCGCCTATGGTGGAGGAACAGACGTTGCTCCCGGACCTCGTCTCGTCCCTCGTCTCCCGCGTGCAGATGCCCCTGTGCCTTGATTCCACGAACATTGACGCCATCCGCGCCGGGCTTGAAGCCTACCCCGGCTCCCCGCTTGTGAACTCCATCAGCGGAGAGCCCGGCCGCATGCAGGAGCTTGGCCCGCTGTGCAAGCACTATGGCGCACCGTTTATCATGCTGCCGCTTCAGGGCCGCAAGCTGCCTGTCACGGCAAGCGAGCGCCTCGCCGTCATTGAGGAATTGCTCAAGGAAGCCGACTCCCTTGGCATTCCGCGCCACTTCATCATTGTTGACGCGCTGGTGCTGACCGTGTCGTCCAAGCCGGAGTCCGCCAAGGCGTGCCTTGATGTTATCCGTCATTGCCGTGACGAGTGGAATCTGGCCACGGTGTGCGGCCTGTCGAACATTTCCTTTGGCCTGCCGGCGCGCGAACTGCTCAACGCCTCCTTCCTTGTGATGGGCATGGCGCAGGGGCTGTCGGCGTTTATTGCCAACCCCGGTTCCTCGCGTCTTATCGAGAGCGTTGCCTCCTCCGAGGTGCTGTTGAACCGCGACCCGCAGGCGCGCTCCTACGTGGCGAACTTTGCTGAGTGGAAGCCCACGGGCGGACCGCTTCCCGGCCGCGACAGCCACCTTGGCGGCGCCAAGAAGGTGGAAAGCCTTGGCGACGCCGTCATTGCTGGCGTTGGCGACGAAATTCTGCCCCTCATCGACGCAGAATTGGAGAAAGACCGCGACCCTTTTGACCTTGTTGACGCGGACCTCATCCCCGCCATCACCGAAGTGGGCGAAAAGTACGAGCGTAAGGAATACTTCCTGCCGCAGCTTTTGCAGTCCGCCGAGACGATGCAGACGGCGTTTGAGCACTTGCGTCCATATCTTGAGGCCAGCTCCGGCGCTAAGGAAAAGACCAAGGTCATCATGGCCACCGTTGAGGGCGACATTCATGACATCGGCAAGAACATTGTCATTCTCATGCTGCGCAACAACGGCTTTGAGGTCATCGACCTTGGCAAGGATGTTCCTGCCCAGCGTATCGTGGAGACCGCGCGCGAAGAGGGCGCGGCCGTCATTGGTCTTTCCGCACTGATGACCACCACCATGATCCGCATGGAGGAGACGGTTTCGCTGGTGCGCGAGATGGGCCTTGATTGCGGCGTGATGGTTGGCGGCGCGGTGGTGACGCAGGACTACGCCGACAAGATTGGCGCAGACGGCTACTCCCGCGACGCCGTGGACGCCGTGAAGGTGGCCAAGACCCTTGCCGCCCGGCGCGCTGCGTCGTAGGACAAGCCGTTGGCCGCGCCGGACTGCTTGCCTCTGCGGGTGGCCTGGCTTCGCTATTTGAGACAAACGACCACCGGCGGCGCTTCCGCATGGCCCGGACGGGCTACGGGGCGCCGCCGGATACAGGCCGCACATGCACCGGCGGCAAGGAGATACAGTATGCGACGATGCATGATGCGCTATGCGGCGCTTTTGGCGCTGGTGACGGTGTTGCTTCTTCCCGCGCGCATGGTCCGCGCTACGGCGGATTTGCCGGGAGCCACGGGCGACACCGTGTCCGCCATGGATATAATCCGGACGGTGGGCAGCGCCGAGGGGCGCGTGGTTATCGTGAACTTTTGGGCCACATGGTGCCCGCCGTGCCGCCGCGAAATTCCCGAACTCAACCACCTGCGGGGGCAGTATTCCCCGGATGATGTGCTCCTGATGGGCATCTCCGTGGATGAGGACGAGGCGGCCTATACGGACTTTGTGGCCGAGCAGGACTTTACTTATCCCGTGCGCCGCGCCGAGCAGTCGGTGCCGCGTTTCTTTCGGATTTCCGGCATACCCCGTGTGATGGTGTACGACACCACGGGCAAGCTGGTGGTGAATCATGAGGGGATGGTCACCGCCGACCAACTCGGCGAGGTGGTCGATTCCCTCCTTGAACAGAAGTAGGACGACATGGACGTATATATTCGCAAGGCGCGGATGCAGGATGTGAAGAGCATTCACCTGCTGCTGATGGAATGCGCCGGACAGGGGCAGCTGTTGCCCCGCTCGCTTAGCTCGCTGTATGGGCATTTGCGTGATTTTTATGTGCTGGTGGACCGTGGGGACGAAACTGTTCTTGGCTGCTGCGCGCTGACTATTTTCTGGGAGGACCACGCGGAAATCCGTTCTTTGGCCCTGCATGAAAAGATGAAGGGGACCGGCTGGGGCCGCCGTCTGGTGGAGACCTGCCTGTCCGAGGCGGTGACGCTGGGGGTTTACAAGGTCTTCACGCTGACGTATGTGAGCGGCTTTTTCGCACGGCTGGGCTTTCAGGAAGTGGAAAAGGACGTGTTGCCGCAAAAGGTGTGGACCGATTGCATCAACTGTCCCAAGTTCCCGGACTGCGACGAAACGGCCATGCTCATCACGATGTAGCTGCCCGGGCCACGCGCCCGCGCCCACGGCTAGGACCGCAAACAAGGATGCAAGGTTTGAGCGACAAGACCAAGAATATGAAGGTAGTCATCTCCCCCGAGGAGATTCAGGAACGCGTAGCCACCCTTGGCCACGAAATTACGGAGCGCTACAAGGGCGAGCCTGTCGTCGTTGTCTGTGTGCTCAAGGGCGGCTTTTTGTTCTTTGCTGACCTCGTGCGCCACATCGACCTCGACCTGGAGCTGGAGTTCGTGCGTTTGGCCAGCTATGGCCGCGGCACGGAAAGCGGCGAGCTGGTGTTCACCAAGGACATGGAAATCTCCATCAAAGACCGTAACGTCCTCATCGTGGAAGACATTGTGGACACCGGCCAGTCCATGGACTTTTTGATGCGCACCCTTGAGGAACGCAAGCCCAGAAGCCTTACCATCGCCGCGCTAGTGGACAAGTACGAGCGCCGCGAAGTGGACGTAAAGGTTGACTTTCCCGGGTTCCATCTTGATAAAGGGTACATCGTCGGCTATGGAATGGATTTTGCCGAACGATACAGGGAGCTTGACGGAATTTACGAGCTCGTCGAATAATCCACCGCCGGACGCGGCGGTAGCACATGGATTTGGCTCCGGGTGCGGAGGCTGAAGGAGAGTGATTCGCGTATGGTCGTTGAATGTCCCAGTTGTCACACGACATACAACTTTGATGACAGCGTTGCCCAGCCCGGGCAGAAGCTGCGCTGCACAGTATGCGAACATGTCTTCGCATTGCCCTCCGGTACCGATGGTGCAGGAGACGATGCGGACCAGCCGTCCGCAGACGACGCAGGCGCTGAGGTTTCCTCTTCTCAGGGACAGGAGGGCGATGCAGGGGGAAGTTACGACTTCAATCTGGATAGCTCACCTTCCGGGGAGAAGAAGGGCAAAGGCAAAACGCTGCTCATCGCCCTTATTGCCGTGGTTGTTCTTTTGGGCGGCGGTGCAGGGGTAGCCTACTACTTTGCGCCTCAGCTACTTGGGGGCATTGTTGGCTCCTCGTCGGATAACACTACCGCCGACGGCATGCCGGACCCTGCCAAAATGCAGGAGATGGTGAAGCAGATATCGCTGGAGAGCATCCGCCAGTATTACGTGGACAACGAAAAGGCCGGGAAGATTTTCGTCATTGAAGGCCGCGCCCTCAATGCCTCGGACGCCCCAAAGGAGCTTATCGAGGTGGAGGCCAGCCTGTTTGATGCGAACAACGCCGTGCTGGATTCGTCCCGCCAATTCTGCGGCAATACGCTCTCGCTCTTTCAGCTTCAGGTGCTGGGGCAGGAGGAGATTGCCACCGCGCTGACCGATGAGGCCGGTGTGGGCTCCAACAACGTGAACCTGCAACCCGGACAGGATGTGCCGTTCATGTTTGTCTTCTTCTCACCATCGGAGAATGTGTCGGAGTTTGTGGTCAAGGTGGCCGCAGTCCGGGACGTCGAAGACCTTTAGAAGCTTTACAGAGGGCCGCACAGGGTGCGGCCCTTTTCTTTTGCGATAGGGAATCATGAAGAAAAAGCTCATATACGTGTGCAACGAGTGCGGCAGTGTCAGTCCCCGTTGGCAGGGGCAGTGCCCGCACTGCGGCATGTGGAATTGCCTTGAGGAAAAGGCCGCGCCCAAGAAAGCCACGGGCACGGGCGCACGTGCGGCGTCCGCGCCGGGCGGCAGTGTGTCGTCCATGCATGCGCCGGTGGCGCTGACGGAATTCACCGAGGAGAATGCCGAGCCCTACACCAGCGGGCTGGATGCGCTGGATCAGATTTTGGGCAAGGGCCTCATGCCCGGCGGCGTGGTGCTGATGGCGGGCAACCCCGGCATTGGCAAGTCCACGCTGCTTTTACAGCTGACGGGCAGCGTTGGCAGCAGTGGGCGGCGCGCGTTGTATGTATCCGCCGAGGAATCCCTTGGTCAGGTGCAGGGGCGCGCCCAGCGTTTGGGATTGCTGTCCCCCAACCTGCTGGCCATGTCCACCACGCGTCTGGAGGATGTGCTGGCCGCCATGGAGGGGGCTGGCCGTCCGGAGCTGATGATTGTGGACTCCGTGCAGACGCTGGCCTCGGACGAGGTGGACGGCCTGCCCGGAAGCGTCAGTCAGGTTCGCGCCGTGTCCACATCGCTTATCGAGCGGGCCAAGTCCACGGGCATTACGCTGGTGCTGGTGGGCCACGTGACCAAGGACGGGCAGATTGCCGGGCCGAAGCTCCTTGAGCATATGGTGGATACGGTCCTCTCGCTGGAGGGGGACAAGCGGCATTTGTTCCGCATTCTGCGCGTGATGAAGAACCGCTTTGGCCCCAGCCATGAGCTTGTGGTCTTTGAGATGCGCGGTAGCGGCATGCAAGTGGTGCACGACCCGTCTACCTTCTTCCTGCAGGACCGTGACCCCGGCCTGTCCGGAACCGCCCTTGTGATGGCCGTTGACGGGCAGCGGCCTTTTGCCGTTGAGGTGCAGGCGCTTGTGAGCAAGTCGTTCCTGTCCATTCCCCGCCGTACGGCGCTGGGGTTTGACGCCAACCGCTTGCACCTGATTCTTGCGGTGCTGGAAAAGCGCCTGCGGCTGAATCTTTCCGGTGTGGACATCTACACCAAAATCGGTGGCGGCATGAAGATGACGGACCCGGGGCTGGACGCTGGGATTGTGGCGGCGGTGTTGTCGTCCTTCTATGACCGGCCGCTTCCCGAAGCCGCGGTGATGTGGGGCGAGATTGACCTCAACGGGCAGGTCCGCCCGGTCGCCAGCCATGACATCCGCATGAAGCAGGCCCAGCGCCTTGGCTACGGGCCTATTGTTGCGCCGGAGTCCGGCGGCAAGGGAGCGAAGACCATTAACATGTTGCAGACGCGCCTGTTCGGCAAGGGGGACTAGCTCCGCGAGCACCGCGCCTTCGCCATACAACGCATTACGAAAGGGACCACGCCGTTTGGTGTGGTCCCTTTTTTTGTGTGCGGACAGGGGGGAGTTAGGTGCCGCCGTTGCGGGCGCGGGCAAGCAGGGAGTTAATCATATCCTGCAGGGCCTCTGGCGGCATGGGGTAGGTGATGGTGCCGGCGATGCCATTGTCCATGAGGATGCTGTGCTGCACGCTGGCTTCGCGCTGGAGAATGCCGATAATGGGCGGCGGAGATGGCGTGATCTCGTGCAGAGCCCGCAGGGCTTCGAGGGACTCCGTCGCGCTGGGACCGGCCACAAGCAGGATGAAGGCGAAGCTATGCGCCCGAAGCGCTTGGAGGGCTTCGGCGTGATTGCTGACCCGGATGGGTGAATACCCCATGTGGCCGAGGGGCCGTTCAAGGGCAAAGTGGTTGACTTGGTCGTCCCCGACAATGAGCACCTGTTGCTGTGTCATGCGTGATGACGCCTTGCGGTTCCCGGAGGGATCCGGCGGGCCTTGGGGCGCTGCCGAGTCGGGCAGCTCGACCTGAATGGTGAAGTAAATGGCTGTTCCAACGGTTTCCTCGGAATCCACGGCGAGCGTGCCGCCGAGGCTCTCCACCATTTGCCGGATGATGCCGAAGCCCATTTCTGGGGAGCTTTGCCCGGATGGCGTAAAGGGGAGAGTGGCGGGGCGAGGTTCAAAGCAGGTGTCGACCCTGTCGTCGGCGAAACCGATGCCTGTATCCGTAATGACGAAGAGAATCACCTGATGTTTCCCGTCCGGGCGGTAGGGCAGAGGTGCCACCTCAATGTCCACGGTTCCATGTTCCGTGAACTTGATGGCATTGCCAAGGAGGTTGAAGAGGATTTGCCGGATGCGCCGCGCGTCGCCAATGACGGAGCCTGTGGCGGTGTCCGCGATGTTGGTGCGGATTTCGATGCCCTTGACCTTGGCCTCGGAAACGAAGGAATCCACCACCGTGGTGATGATGGCGGTCAGGGTGAATCTGTCGTGCAAGATTCCGGTAATGGGCGATTGCATCATGGAAATGTCAAAAATATCATTGAGCACGGTCAGCAGTCCGCTCCCTGCCCGGCGGGCAAGGGTGGTCGGCTCGATTTGCTCTGCGGAAAGCCGCGTGCGCTCAAGCATCTGCAGCATGCTGAGCAGGCCGTTGAGAGGCATGCGGATTTCGTGGCTCATGACGCCTACGAATTCGGACTTGACCCGGCTGGCCAGTTGCGCCTGCTTGTTGGCTTCCTCCAGCTCCGCGCGCAGGCGTGTGGATTCCGTGATGTCCATGATGCTGAGGAGTGTGGCTGTATAGGTGCCGTGCTCGTCGCTGACAGGGGCAAGGGACATCATAACGTTCAGCACCTCGCCATCTTGTCGCACAAGCTGCGTCTCGGTGGAGATGGGGAGGGTATTCTTGATGGTGAGAAGGTTTCCCAAAAAGTCAGCTCGGTGCTCCTCGGGGAGGTAGTCGTCCGCAGTGCTTTGCAGCAGCTGGCTCTGCTTGACACCCAGCAGTTCAAACATGCGCGGGTTGGCGTACAGGGTGTGCCGGTCCGGATCCACCAGCCAGATGCCTTCGTGCAGGTTTTCCACCACCAGCCGGTATTGCCGCTCGCGTTCGGCCAGCGCCTGTTGGGCGGCTTCGCGTTCGGCAATGCTTTCCTTCAGGCGTTTGTTGGTTTCGCGCGTGCCAAAGTATTTCCAGAGCACCATGGCAATGCCAAAGATCACCATTATGCTGAACATTGTGGTTACGAGACGCTTGGACGCAATGGCTGACTCGTGCTTGCCGTACCACTTTGTGTAGATGGCGTTGTAGTTCTTGCTTTTGACGAAGTCGTGTATGGCGCTGTCGAGCCGTTTGAGCAGTTCCGTGCGGCCGCGGGCCACACCGATGCCACGTTTGATTTCCTTTTGCGGGGGACCAATGGTTCGTATGCGGTCCTCAATGTCCAGAAGGCGCGCCAGCCGCCAAATAAGCGGCTCCGGATAGATGATGGCATCCGCCTGCCCGGAGATGAGCAGGCTGAGCAGGTCCTGCGGGCTTTTGACAAGGATGATTTTGTGGCTGCCGAAGTCCTTAAGGATGGTATATCCCGCGTTGACCATGATTGCGCCAATGACCTTGCCCTCAAGGTCTTCAAGGGTCTCAAGGTCCGTGGAGGCGGAGCGTACAAAGAAGGAAATCTTGAACGTTTCGATGGGGGCGGTGAATTCAAGGAAATCGGAGCGCCGCTGCGTGATGCCGATATTGGGGATGAGGTCGGCCTTGCCGGTGCGGAGTGCGTCGTGAACGAGGGTCCAGTTTTTGTAGATATCGTAGCGGATGTTCAGCCCGGTGCGCTTGGCAAGATGATTCATGATGTCAATGGCGAAGCCGGTGGTCCTGCCGGTTTCATCCACCATGTAATGCGGTGGAAAATGCTCGGGCACGGCGGCAATGATGGTCTCGTTGTCGCCTCGCGGGGCACACCGCCCAGCGGGCGGCGCAAGGAGGAAGAGGCCGAGTACACACGCGGTCAGCAGAGCCTTGAGAGCCAGCAGAGAGGGCGCTGGCTTATGGCGCAGGTGTCCGTGCGGTATCCGCTTCAGTCCAAATTCCATAATTGTCCCGTAGCATAAGCCGATTACAGGTATAGGTTCTACGTAGAGAGTACTATAAAGAGACCGTTTGGGACAAGCGGTGCAGGACGAAAGTGCGGGGGAAAAAGGGCGCGTGGTAGGAGGCGTGTGAGGCTGGAGAGGGCTCAGGTGGCGGTTGGCACAACGAAAAAAAAGGTCCATCCCCGTTGGGGATGGACCTGTATCAGTGTGATTGTGCCGGCAGGACTACAGCACGTCCCACTCCTGTCCGGTGGCGGTGTCGTGTACGTCCACATGCATGGCGGCCAGCTCGTCACGGACGGCGTCGGAGGTGGTGAAGTCCTTTTCCTTGCGGGCGCTTGCGCGCTTTTCCAGCAGTTCGTCAACCTTGGCGGTGTCGATGCCGTAGCGGCGGACCTTTACCTCGCGCAGTTCACGCAGGAAGGTTTCGGGGTCCTGATTGAACACGCCAAGCGCGGTGCCCCACGAGGCCAGCAGGTACAGGGCGCGCGTCCACAGAGCCTTGGCCCCTTCGCTCTTGCGCCAGCTCTTGTTTTCCGCAACGCGGCCAACAAGGCGGATGAGGCCGAACACGTGGCCAAGGGCGCCGGCGGTGTTCATATCGTCGTTCATGGACTTGTTCCACTCGGCTTCAAGGGTGCTGAGTTCCTCGGTCAACTCGGCGGGCAGTTCTGCCCCGCTCCACTTGCTGCGCTCCAGAGCGGTCTGGATGTCGCGGCGGGTGGTGTAGATGCGGCGGAGGTTCTTTTCCGCTTCAAGCATGTTGTCCGGGGTGAAGTCGATGGGGCTTCTGTAGTGCTTGGTCAGCAGGAAGTAGCGCAGGGTCTCGGGGTGGTAGCTTTCGAGAATGTCGCGGATGGTGGAAAAGTTGCCAAGAGACTTGGACATCTTTTCGGAGTCCACCTGAACGAAGCCGTTATGCACCCAGAAGCGCGCCATCTCGGTCTGCGTGGCGGCCTCGGACTGGGCGATTTCGTTTTCGTGATGGGGGAAGATGAGGTCCTGCCCGCCGCCGTGGATGTCGAAGGGCAGGGCAAGGTGCTTGTCGCTCATGGCGGAGCACTCAAGGTGCCAGCCGGGGCGGCCACCGCCCCACGGGCTTTCCCATTCCGGCTCGCCGGGCTTGGCGGCCTTCCACAGGGCAAAGTCCAGCGGGTCTTCCTTTTCGTCTCCGGGCTGGATGCGGGAGCCGGAGCGCATTTCGTCAATGTCGCGGCCCGAGAGCTTGCCGTAGCCGTCAAAGGAGCGGACGCGGAAGTACACGTCGCCCGATTCGGTGGCGTAGGCGTGGCCGTCGTTTATGAGCTTTTCCGTCAGGGCGATCATCTCGCCGATGTGTTCCGTTGCGCGGGGTTCAAGGTCCGCACGCAGCACGTTCAGCTTGTCCATGTCCTCATGGAACGCCTCGATAAAGCGCTGCGCCAGTGCGGAGGGATCCTCGCCGTTTTCGTTGGCACGGTTGATAATCTTGTCATCCACGTCCGTGAAGTTGCGGGCGAAGGTGACATTGTAGCCAAGGTGGCGCAGGTAACGAACCAGAACGTCGAAAACAACGGCGGAACGAGCATGGCCAATATGACAGTAGTCGTAGGCGGTGATGCCACAAGCGTACATGCGGACATCGTTGTCCCTGAGCGGTGTGAATTCCTCTTTACGACGTGTCATTGTGTTGTAGAGCTGCATTGGCCGTACTCCAGTTTTGTCCTCAAACGGATTGATAATGTTGGTAAAACCCCGGCAGGATACACTATCCGGGCGGGGTGGAATCATGCCTCAAATGAAGTAGGGCGTCAAAGACCTTTGGCCCTAATTTTCCGCGCTCTGCGGCTGCCGCATGCCGGTGACGCAGGCCACGGCCTTGATGCCGTGCTTCTTGCCCGTAAAGCCGAGGCCTTCTTCGGTTGTGGCTTTCACGTTGACGCGGGCGGGGTCCACCCGCAGCAGCTGCGCGACATTGTCGCGGATGCGGCGGCGGTAGGTGGACAGCTTGGGCGTCTGCGCAATGATGGTCAGGTCCGCGTGGGTGATGGTCAGGGCCTCGCGGTGGGCGATGTCCAGAACCTCGGCCACGAGGACGGCGGATTCGATGTTGTCAAAGGCGGGGTCGTTGTCCGGGAAGTGCTGGCCGATGTCGCCTTTGCCAAGGCAGCCCAGCAGGGCGTCTGCAAGGGCGTGCAGCAGCACATCGCCATCGGAGTGTGCTACTACCTGCAGGTCGCCGTCGATGGGGATGCCGCCAATTTTCAGCGGGCGGCCCGGGCCGTATTTGTGTACGTCGTAGCCCCAGCCCACGCAGGGGTAGGCGACGGGCGCATTGGTGGTGAGCATGCGCAGGTCCTCCGGAGTGGTAATCTTGATGTTGCCTGCCTCGCCGGGAACGGTGGCGACGCGTTCACCGATGGCTTCCACCATGGAGGCGTCGTCCGTGACGGCGAGGTTCTGGTCGCGGCAGATGTCGTGCGCGCGCTGGAGCAGGGGCAAGGCAAAGGCCTGCGGGGTCTGACAGGCGCGCAGTTCGGCGCGGGGCAGGGTTTCGGCTATGGTGCCGTCTTCGCCCACGCGCTTGATGGTGTCCGCAACGGGGATGGCGGGGATGACGGCGTCGTTCCCGGCGTCCATGGCGGCAAGCAGTGAGGCAATGAGCGGAGCACTGGCAAAGGGGCGCGCCGAGTCGTGCACGAGGACGTGTGTGCAGTCCTTAGGGAGCATGGCGAGGCCGTTGTGGACGGAATCCTGCCGCCGCGGGCCGCCTGTGGCGACGAGGCAAGGCAGGGAAAAGTCGTCCTGCGCGGCAAGCTCCTTGACGGTGCGCGCGCCGTCCTCGGCTTCGCCCTCGGGGAAGACGAACACGAATCCGGCGATGCGGGGCACGCGGACCATGGTCCGGGCGCTTTTCCAAAAGAGCGGGGCGCCCTCATAGGGCAGGAACTGTTTCTTGGTGGCAAGCCCCGATGCGGCGAGGCGGGAGCCTTGTCCCGCGGCGAGAAGTATGGCCCAGACTGACATAGCGGTCTTCTTTGCGGTGGAAGGTGATGGATACAAAAGGGGCGCGAAGGCGATAACGCCTCCGCGCCGCCTGTCCTTGCGGAGATGGGAGTCGGACGGTAAGCCGGGTTCTGTCTCCCCTTGCGGGGCGGTCATCATTCCTCTAGGGCCATGGTTGCCCATGGCCTCCAGCAACCTACCCGGAAGCATCAGTCGGGCCGACCTCAAACGCTTCCCTATTTGGTCTTGCTCCGAACGGGGGTTACCTAGCCCGCCGTGTCACCACGGCGGCTGGTGGGCTCTTACCCCACCGTTTCACCCTTACCAGCACGGAGTGCTGGCGGTTTGCTTTCTGTGGCCCTGTCCATGGGTCACCCCACCTGGACGTTATCCAGCGTTCTGCCCTACGGAGCCCGGACTTTCCTCCCCGGCCCATGCGGGCCGCGACGATGACCTGTCCAACTCCCGAATATTGTGCGCCCGGCCATGGCCGGACTGCGGGACGCTACGCGGCGTCCGGATCGGTAAAGTGATTCGTCCAGTAGACCAAGCGCTGGCAGTTGGGGCAGCTCATGATCTGTTCACCCTTTTGCAGGTCGTTGAAGGCCTGCGGGGGGATGAGGATGTGGCAGCCGCTGCAGACGGCCTCGTCCACGGGGACGATGACCGGATGGCTGATGCGGGCGCGGATGAATTCATAGCGGCCAAGCACGCGCGGCGGGACGACTTCGCACGCGGCGGCGCGGTCCTTCTGCAGCTTGTTCAGGCGCTTTTTGGCGGCAGTGGTGCGCTTTTTGAGCGTGGTGCTGTTTTCGTCCAGCTGCTTTTTCAGCTCTGCGCCTTCTTCTTCCATGGACGTCTGGAGTTCTTTCTGACGTTCCAGCTCCTCGGCGAGGGCGACTTTCTCTTCCTCGCGGGTGCGGTTGATCTTCTCCATGTTGTCCATTTCGCGCATCATGGCGTGGTACTCGCGTGAGTTCCCGGCCATCATCAGCTTGTCCTTGCTCTTCTTGATCTTTTCTTCGTTGCTTTCGATCTCGTCGGCAAGAACGCGCTGCTGGTGCAGAAGGATGTCGGTCTTTTCCTTGACCTGGTTCAGGCGCTCATTGAACTTTTCATACTTGTCCTCGAGCGCGGCGAGTTCCTTGGGCAGGCTCTCCAGTTCATTTTCCAGGGTGATGATCTCGTCATCGACTTTCTGCAGAACGATGAGCTGCTCGATTTGCTTGAGGTACATGCTCAACGGGGTATCCTCCTCGGCAGTTGCCTTTGGCGGCCGGCTGCCGGCTGCCGTGAATGTATTCAGTCCCTTGCGTAAGGGCTGTGATCACTTGTGTCGCGTGGGCCAGGGGCCCGTATGCAGAGAGAACGGCTCCGCCCCCGGGAAGAAACGGACGGTGGTGCCGTCCTTTTCCATATCGGGGGCAAGCTCCTCGGCAAAGATGCGGGTCATAATCTCCTCAAGGGAGAAGTGCCCCACATCCACGGTGAATATATCCGATTCAAGCGCCAGATGGTACTTGATGTCGCCGGTGATGAAAACGTCGGCTCCGGTGGCTGCCGCTGCGTCAATGAGCGAGCCGCCGGACCCTGTGCAGTAGGCCACGGTTTCCACGCGCTCGGGCGCAGCACCGATGGACAGCAAAAAATCACGCTCAATCAGCCCGCCAAGGGTGGCGGCGAAGTCGTCCCAGCCAAGGGGCTGGGGCAGGCGTCCGGCAAAGCCGAAACCCGCGGGGTGCGCTTCGTCGGCGATGGTGGTCTCAATGATGGAGAGGTCCGTCAGGCCAAGGGCGCGAGCCAGCCATCCTGCGGGCCCAGCGGGCTGCACATCCAGCGAAGTGTGCGCCGCATAGAGCCACGCCCCGCGGGAGAGCACCCCACGGGCAACGTCCAAAAAACGGCCCGGAGTGTCCAAAAAGCGGGGCTGCATGCACAGGGGATGGTGGGTCAGGATGCACTGCGCGCCCCAGTCGAGAGCCTCGGCCACGGCGTGTGGCGTTGGGTCGAGGGTTACGGCGAGCTTGGTGATGTTGCGGGTTGTCCCGGCAATCTGCACGCCGCTTTTGTCCCATTCGGCCGCGCCGCAAAGCGGGGCCGAGCGTTCGATGCGGGCAATGACGTTCTGGATGTCCATGGTATCCCTCAAAAATAAAGGTGCTTCCCCTCTCTTCGCCAGGAGGAAAGCACCTGCTTATCGCATAGTGCCAGGGGAGGGCGCGGCGCTTCGGTCCTGCCTACGCGGCTTGGCCGGGGGGCGGAGCCGGTGCGGGATGCAGCGCGTTGATGCTGGGCATCAGTCTCCCGGGGCATGGTGCGTCCGGTTGCACGTATTTTTGTCAACGCACCCAAAAAGCGAAAGATTCTTCAATCGGAACACCCTATCTCATAGCAAAAAGAAACCACCCACGCAAGCTGGCCGGGGACGCTGTGTGGCGTTTCCGGTGGCCTGCGCTGCGGGCGGAGGATGCCGAGCGGACGGTGTCTATGCCATACGCGGCGGGGCGCGGTCAAGGAAAGTGTGGGATTTCGGGCGTGGGGATTGGGCTGGCGCGCGGGCACGCGCAGGGAGGGCCTCGCAGAATTTCTTTGGCATATGGCACATGTGCATACATCCGGAAATCTGCCATGGCACAACTGGCCGTAAAGCGCATGGGCGCTGTGGTCCCACGCGTGCAGCCAAACCCCAGACAAGGAGCAATGGACACATGAGTGTTGATTCCACCATCGGCAAGGTCCGCTATGAGGGAAACGGGAGTGCCCGCCGGTTTCCCGTGGGCTTTGTCTACGACGATGCCGACCACCTGCGGTGCTATCTGCGCCGCCCTGTGGGCAGCGGCAGTGGCGTTATGGAGCAGGTCGAACTGGTGCGGGGCGTGGATTATGCCCTTGAAGGCAACGGCGAGGCGGGCGAAGGGCTTGTGGAATATCCCCTCAGCGGCGACCCTATGCCCGCGGGCGAGTTGTTGACCATTCTCCAGTTTGTGCCCATCACGCAGGACCGCTCGTGGTCCAATGCCGACGCCATTGATGTGCGCGAGATTGAAAAATCCGACGACAAGCTCACGCGCATTTGCCTGCAGCTTCAGGAGGAGCTTGGGCGCTGCGTCAAGGTGGACGTGACGTCCGATGACAATCCGCGTGAATATTTGAGCAAAACCCAGCATGCCTATGCCTCGGCCCTTGCCGCGGCGGACAACAGCGCCAGCGACGCCGCCACGGCCCGCACAGCGGCGGAAACGGCCAGCCTCGCGCAGGAATCATGCACCAAGGACAAGGCCGAGGCCCGCCGCGCCAGCGATGTGGCCGCCGCAAGCAAAGTGCAGGCCCGTGTGGCGCAGGAGCAGGCCGCGCACGAAGCGGACGCGGCCCGGCAGGCCGCCGAGGCGGCAGCCCGCGCCCTTGCTGATGCGGGCGGCGCGGGGGAGCGCGTTCTGCACGAAGCCGTAATGGACCTTGTGACGGGCACGGCCTCGCGCCCGGCGGAGACGATGTGGTGCGTCACCGGACTGGATGCCCGGGCCTGCGCGCGCAAGGACACCATGGAAACGCCCTTTGGCACGGCGCTGTGCATCTGGCTGGAGGGCTTCCTGCACGGGTATGCCGCCGGCGACGAGATAGGCAGTCTGGAGGGCTTTGACGACGCCAAGCAGATAACGCTGTCGTGGGGCGGGCACCATTACCGGGTTATGCACTGCCTGTTGCACGAGCGGTTCCGCCAGACCCGTGTGACCCTGCACCCCATGTACACGTCCTATGGCTCGAATTACCCGACCAGCAGTGAAAACATGGTGCTGACGACCTGCGAGCGCTGCGCAGTGGGCAATGTGGCGCCGCATCAGCGCATCCACCGTGAGCTGTATACCTCGGACCCGGTGCGCCTGTGTCTGCTTGGGGATACGATTTGGGATGACCTGTCGCAGAACTTCGTCTGGACCACACCGCCTGACGGCATCACCATGGATGAGGACCTGACCCTGCACCTGAGCGCCGATGGCGAGGTTGAAGTGACGGCCAAGGGCACGGCGTACAGGACGCAAAACCTTATGGAGCTGGACGTTCAGCTGACGGCGGGTTCCATTCATGTGCTGATGCGGGATTCGGACGGGAACCTGCGCACGCGGGTGTGCGATATCCCGGCGGATGTAACGGGCAAGGTGCCGGTGATGCTGCCTGTTGGAGACAGAGAGGGCAGCATTGTCATCCGGACCGGCGCAGGGGGCGCGCAGGGGACTGTGAAGGTGCTTGGCATTTGGCAGACCCTGGGCAAGGACGTCAGCCCCATGCCGCTTATGCAGGGGGAGATGGAGCTTGAGTGCTCCGAAGGCGTTGTCTGGCACAAGGGCGACGGAGAGTACTACGCCGACTACGCGACCGAAGGCCCGCACATTGTGCGCCTGCCCGGAGCGCAATGGGGGCTGAGTACCGGCACAATGTATTGCATGCAGGTGCGCATGCCAAAGTGCCCCGGACGTGCGAATCTTCGGACCTCTCAGGCGCAAACCTTGGGCCGCCAGTTCGGAGAGGATATGCTGTTCACCTATACCCTTGAGTGTCCGCCGGACAAGGACATGTATCTGTGGCTGGACGGTCCGGGGCGGTACAGCATCAGCGAGTTCCATTTCTATAAGGCGCCCGCCTTTCCCTTTGCCATGCCGGGGCGGCTCAATGCGGGGGGATTCCTCGGCGGGGAGTTGGTCCCCGCAGGCGTCGTCCCTTGCGCCGACGGGGGCGGTACTGTGCGCCTGCGCCCCGGTCGCGGTATGGACCCCGCAGCTACAGGAGCGCTTCGCTTTGTGGGCAATCGCGGGCAGGCATGGCAGGGGAATGTGGACGGTGCGGGCGCTTTGGCCTGCCGCCGCGACCTTGACGCGGCAGAGTTGGAATTTGCTGTGGGGGAATCGCTCCAGTGGCTGGATTTCGATACGTTGGACCATGCCCTACGAAGCTGCGTGCTGTCTCATGAGGGGCGGGCGCGGCATCGGGCGCACCAGCCTGTGGACGTCCGGGACTTCCCGGTACTGCTGCCGGGGCGCAGCGTGTGCGGCGTGATGGATGCCCGAGACGGTTTTGGCGGTGGCCTGCTGGCGGAGTTGTTTGACGTCCATCCCTCAACGCAGGGACAGGACAATGCCGGCCTGCGCAGCGCGGCGGTGCACCATACGCGGCTTGGGGCCGGGAAAAGACTGCCCTGCGACGGCGCGCCGTGTGTGGAGTATGCCGCTATGCCCGGCGGCGCGTTTGAGGCGGGGGTGGCCCTGTGGCCGTTTTTGTCGGTGAAGGACGGCGAGTATTGGCTGGTGTGTCTGTGGAAGGAGGTCCGCTGCGCACCCCTTGGCGGCGGCGACATCGCCGCGCATGACGCGGGCGTGGTGGTTGTTCCTGAGAGCGGCCCCTTGCAGGGGCAGAGCATCTGGGCGGGCACAGCGGCGGCAGCGGCCACCAATGCGGCGCTTTTCCCCTTGCCGGATGGAGGCGTTGGCGTGATGAAGAACGGCCTTCTTGAGCCCTTGGCGGAGCACCGCATTATTGGGGGCAGGGCGCTGGACACGGGCACGATGACCGCCCGGGCGGGGAGCCGGGTTGTGCTTGTGGACGACGGCTTTGGGCACATGGTGCACGCGGGCAGCCTTGGCGCGCCCCTTGGCATTACGGCCACATCATAATGCGGGGAGGCCCGCGCCGCACAAATGGCAACGCCGGACTGGAGCGAGGAACTCCAGTCCGGCGTTTTTTCGGGGGAGGACGTGCCCGAGGTTAGAACGTGCCAGTCAGCTTGTAGATGCCGAACTCATGATGCCCAAGGCTTTCGGCCTTGGTCTTCACGCCGTTGCAGGCCTTGACCACAGCGTCAAAGAGCTCCTCGCCGATTTCCGGCAGGGAGGCGCCGTCGGTGATGATGCGGCCAGCGTTAACGTCGATGTTGTCGGGCATCTTGGCGTAGGTTTCGGGGTTGCCCGTCACCTTAACGACCGGCGCGATGGGATTGCCGGTAGGCGTGCCACGACCGGTGGAGAAGACGACGACCTGTGCGCCGCCGGCCACCATGCCGGTGATGGAGTCGATGTCCTGACCGGGGGTATCCATAAAGTACATGCCGTGTTTGTCTGCGGCGGGAATCTCGGCGTAGTCCAGCGCGCCCTTAAAGGGGGCGGTGCCGGCCTTGTACATGCAGCCGAGGGACTTTTCCTCGATGGTGGACAGGCCGCCGACCTTGTTGCCCGGGGTGGGCTGGCCGCTGCGCAGATCCTCGCCCATCATGATGGCGCGGTCTTCCACGCTCTTGACCTGAGCAAGGAACTTGGCGCGCTGGTCGTCTTCCTCAAAGCGCGCGGCGATGAGATGTTCCGCGCCGATGACTTCTGTGGTCTCGCTGAGGATGGCGCTGCCGCCAAGGTCGATGAGCTTGTCGGCCACGTAGCCGATGGAGGGGTTGGAGGCGAGGCCGCTGGTGGGGTCCGAGCCGCCACATTCCATGGCGAGGGTGATTTCGCTGATGTCAAACTCCACCTGCTCCTGCTGGGACAGCTCGCGCGCCATGGGGGCCGCAAGCTCAGCGCCCTTGGCAATGGCCTTCAGGGTGCCGCCGCAGTCCTGAATAACCACATGCTCCACGGGCTTGCCCACCTTGGCGATGTCCTCGGCCACGGCGCTGGCCTGCACGCCGTCACAGCCAAGGCCAACCACCAGCACAGCGCCCACGTTGGGGTTCAGGCCAAAGCCAGTGATGGTCTTTTGCGTCAGGGCAAGGTCGGAGCCAATCTGACAGCAGCCGTGCTGGTTGGGGATGGCCACCGCGCCGGGAACCTGCGCGGCGATTTTGAATGCCGTATCCGCCGCGCACACGGAGGTGGGGATGACCAGCAGGTGGTTGCGGACGCCGTATGTGCCGTTAGCTCTTTTGTATCCGTAAATGGTCATTGCGCTCTCCTTTAGGCGTTGTTTTTGTCGCCGCGGCCGCGGGTGCTTTCGATGTTGTGAACGTGGACGTGGTCGCCGGCGGCAATGGCCTGCGTGGCGTCGCCGATGATTTCGCCGTACTTGTAGCAGAGGCCGCCGACGGGGATGTCCGCGATGGCAATCTTATGGAACACGGGGATGTCCATGGTGGCGGTCACGGTGATGTCGTCGATGGTGATGGTTTCGCCTTTGTGAATGGGGCGCAGGCAAGTGACGACGTTGTCCTTGCTGCTCATGTGCAACGCTGCATTCATGGGAGTGTCTCCTTGTGAGTAGGGTTCATGGCCGGGTGGCGAACCACACGGCGTTAAATGACGTAGGGCTGCCGTTAGGCGTGGGCCGTGAGAGTGGTCTGGGCCTTACGCCGCTCGTACCTGTCGAGGAAGGTGACAAGCAGGGGGCAGAGGATGGCGGTGACGATGACGGCGGCGGCAACCTGTACCGTTGCCACGGCGGCCACAGCGCCAATGGTTGGGTCTGCCGCGGCAATGGCGGCGGGGGTGGCGGCGGAGTTGCCCGCACTGGTGCCAACGGCCGCGCCAACCTGCGGGGTCTTGGAGCGGATGAGCTTCATGGCAAAGTAGCCGGCAAGACCGGTGATAAGGGTGTTGGCCACGCCAAGCAGAATGCCGGGAGCGCCAGCGGTGACGAACTGGTTCAGGTTCAGCGCCGCGCCAAGGGGGAAGGCAAAGAAGGGAATGGTGATGTCCACCGCGGGGGCGAGCCAGTCGCGCAGTTCGGTATCAAGGTTGCCGACAATGCAGCCAACGATGATGGGCAGTACCGCACCCAGCAGCATAACCAGCGGAATTTCGGCCAGTCCGGTCATGCCGAAGGCCAGCATGGTGAAGAAGGGGCCGTCGTTGATGGATAGAATGGACAGGGCGCCAACGTCGCTGGAGTCGCCAAATTCACCGGCCAGCGCGGCAAAGAGACCGCTGTTGGAGTTGGTCAGCGAGGCAACGACGGCAAGGGGGACGATGCCCATGATGCCGGCCGGACCGCACAGCTTGCTGACAAGGACGCCGAGCAGCGCGCCGAGGGCCACCTTGGACGCCGTGAGCGCGGCGCCCTTGGCGAGGGGAGTGCCCACCTGCCGGACATTGATCTGTGCGCCGGTACAGAACATAAAGAAGGCCAGAATAGGCATGGCGCCGTCTTTCCAGAGGTAGGTGCTGAAACTGCCAAGTTCCAGAAAGCCGGGAAAGAAGGTGTTGACGATGACGCCCAACAAGAGGGGGACGATCATCAACCCGCCAGGAATTTTCTTGATTGAAGCCAGGATACGCATTGCAACTCCTCCAGAATTATGAATTTCCCGGAGCAGTAACAATATGCGTGCCGAAGTGTATTCGGTTTATATTTCAGATACTTACAAGGTTGGCAGTGTGTGACGTTTCATTTTGCGACGCTGCGAGGTCGCAAAATGAAACGAATGTCGCAATATGAAACCGCTACGGCTTGAGGTGCCGCCACAGAGTGGAGCGGCTGATGCCGAGGATGGTGCACGCCTCTTGGACATTGCCGCCTGTGCGGTCAAGGACGCCGCGCATGTAGGTGTGCATCATGGTGCGCATGCTGGGGAGGGCGTCCAAGGGGGCGTCTGGGGCGGGAAGGGGAGAGCAGGCGGCCGGGGCGGCGGATGCTGTGGCCGCGGCGGCAAGGGGCGAGGTTTCGCCCTCCAGCGCCTTGGCGACGCTCCCGAGGATGACGCTGCGCTCCATCAGGCCCTTGAGCTCGCGCACATTGCCCTTGTAGGGGCGCGAGGTCAGCTGGGCGCAGGTTTCTGGTGCCAGCCGGGGCACGGGTCTTGCGTATTTGGCGGCGTACCGGGCCAGAAAGTGCTCCGCAAGGCGGATGATGGCCCGGGGGCCAAGCTCGCGCAGCGATGGCAGGTGCAGGGTCAGGACGTTAATGCGAAAGAGCAGGTCGCGGCGGAATTTTTCCTCCTCCACCATCAGCTCCAGTGGCCTGTTGGTGGCGCAGATGATGCGGACATCCACGGGAATAATCTTGTCACCGCCGATGCGCATGATTTGATGCTCCTGCAAAACACGCAAAAGCCGCCCTTGCAGTTCCAGCGGAATTTCGCCGATTTCATCCAGAAACACCGTGCCCTGATGGGCGAGCTCAAAGATGCCCGCCCGGCCCTTGCGCCGCGCGCCCGTGAAGGAGCCACTCTCGTGCCCGAAGAGTTCCGCCTCAATAAGTGAGGGCGGAATGGCCGCGCAGTTGATGGCGACAAAGGGACCGTTGCGGCGTGGGCTGGCATTGTGCAGGCTCTGGCAGAACAGCTCCTTGCCGACGCCAGATTCGCCCGTGACAAGGAGCGGCGTGTCGTACAGGGCATACTGTTTGCCCTTGTCGATGCACTCGGCCATTGCGCCGGAATCGTGGATAATGTCGTCAAAGGTATGCTTGGCGGTGAAGCCTCTGTCCGAGAGCTCGCGCCGGATCTTTTGCTCCACGCTTTGGACTTCCGTCACGTTCTGGATCGTCGCCACCGCGCCGACGACTTCCTCGCCGATGAGGACGGGGGCGCGGTTCACCACAAGGTTGTTCCCCTCAATGGTCAGCACCTGTCCCACACTGGGGGTGACGTTTTCCAGCGTGAGCAGCAGTTCGCACTGGGGGATGGCGTCGTGCAGCATGCGGCCGAGGACAGCCTCCTTGCGCACGCCAAAGATGCTCTCCGCCGCGTGGTTGAAGATGGAAATGCGCCCGCCCTCGTCAATGGCGATGATGCCCTCGTGCACAAAGTCCGTCACGGTGAGGATTTGCTGGGCGCGCTGCTGGCGGCTGCGGATGGAGGCGTAGAGCTTGCGCGCCTCCTGTATGGAGCGGTGGATGGAGCTTTTTTGCGAGGTAATCTGGATGCCGAGGTGCCCCAGCTCCTCGGAGACGGTTTTGACGTTGGAGTCGCCGATAAAGGTGGTGATGCCCGCCTCGCGGTAGCGGGCAATGGCTGTGGCGATGTCATCCTTGCGCTGGAGTTCGATCTTGACGATGTTCATGGGCAGCAGGGTTTTGAGGATGTCGAACCCGTAGATGACGTGGCTGTGCCCCACAACGCCTATGGATTCCTCCTGCCCAATCTGGCTCATAATGGGCGCGAGGCTCTCTACAATGTCATACGCGCTGACCGGTATCTCCACCGCCGGGATGTCCAGCTCGTTTTCAATCATATTATAGGTCCACCCGCGCGACACAACGACGGACGCACCCTGCGCCTGCCCCTTGCGGGCCATTTCCAGCCCTTCCTGCATGGTGGCGAGGACCACGTCTACATCACCGTATCCGTATTCCTGAACAATACGGACCGACTTGTCATAGACGTCCTGAAGGGGGGCGACGACGAGGATATCTTTCATGGCAGACCTTGCGGAGTGATAACGCGTTGAGGGTGAGGCTGACGCTGCGGCGCACTCTGGGCGCAGCGGGCCGCATGGCAAAGCCTTCCTGTAGACCGGTGTGGAACAAATGTCGATGCGTGGGGGGCGCGATGTGGCATGAGCACCAAGGCGTGCTTGAGGAGGGCAGACGCGGACGAACCTTGTGTGCCCAGCCACTTCGTATTGGATAACCGGGATGAGGCGGGAAGTTGCGGGAGGTTATGAGGGGGGGGGGATGTTTCGAGATTAGGCTGTATGCTTGGGTAGCAAGAGGGTAGCAAAAAGGGTTTGGAGTGATTAAGAAATCTCTCCAAACCCTTGGGATTGCTGGTGGACCAAGTAGGATTCGAACCTACGACCATCCGGTTATGAGCCGGGGGCTCTGCCAACTGAGCTATTGGTCCCTTTGATGTGCGAGCGGGTTCTATAGCTGCAAGAATTCCGCTATGTCAAGGATTTGGTCGCGAGGGACAGGAGTTTTTCCTGTTAGGAAGCGGCTTCCTTGGCGGTTTTCTTCACGTGGTTTATGGCTTGGCGTGCGGCAAGCGCGCCTTCGCCAACGGCCACGGCTATTTGCAGAAAACGTCCAACGCAGTCGCCCGCGGCGTAGATGCCGGGGAGGTTGGTGCGCTGGTTCTCGTCGCTCTTAATATAGATGCCCTCGCGCTCAAGGCCAAGGGTCCATGCAAAGTCACTGGCCGAGGCCTCGCCCATGGCGATGAAGATGCCGTCCACGGCAATGCTTTCGCCGTCGTCAAAGATGGCGCGCTCCAACGCGGGAGAGCCTTCAAGGGTGGTGACTTTCTTTTCAATGATGGGGATGCCCGCTTCGTCCAGCCGGGCGCGGAAGTCGTCGGTCATGGTCAGCGCCTTGCCCTGCGAGCACAGGGTGACGTCGCTGGTGTAGTTTTTGAGCTCAAGGGCCTGATTGACGGCGTAGTTGCCTTCGCCCAGCACCATCACGGGCTTTTGCTTGTAGAAGAAGCCGTCGCAGCTGACGCAGTAGGAGATGCCCTTGCCGTCGTAGTCGTCCAGATTGGAGATGCCGGGGCGCACGCGGGAAACGCCAGCCGCAAGGATGACGGAGCGCGCCATAAAGGTGCTGTGCTCGGTTTTGACCTCAAACGCGCCGTCCATGCCATGATGGATGCCCAGCACGCGCTCGGTGACGAGGTCCGCTCCGAACCGCTCGGCCTGCTGCCGCCCGCGGGCCATGAGTTCGGAGCCGGTGACCGTCTCGTCAAAACCAAAGTAGTTGTCGATGTCGTATTCCCCGTCAATTTTCGGGGGCATGCCGACAACGACTGTCTTTATGCCAGCGCGGGCCGTGTAGATGGCGGCCGAAAGACCGGCCGGACCTTGGCCCACGATGAGCGTGTCCACAGATTGTGCAGTCGGGAACATGTCAACCTCCCGGAGTTGTTTGTCAAAGGTACCGGATAGGATAAGACATGCCCCGCTTCTGTCAACCGCCTTCCGCCGCAGGGCGACGCGCCGCGCGCGGCGGAAGGGAGCGGAGACGGATTACGCGTACTGCTGGGTCTGCGGCAGCGGCTTCACGCGCCGCGCAAGGTAGATAAAGGGCGTGTCCAGCGCCGCCACAAAAGCCTTAAAGAGGTACGTCGTAAAAACGATTTCCCAAAAGACATTCATCTCAAACACGCCCCAGAAGGCGATGAAGCAGAACACCACGGAGTCCAGCAACTGGCTGACAAGGGTGCTGACGTTGTTGCGCAGCCACAACAGCTTGCCGCCGGTGCGCTCCTTGAGCCTGTGGAAGGCCCAAACGTCGTGGGACTGGGAGATGATGTAGGCCGTGAGGCTGGCAAGGGCCAGACGCGGCATGAAGCCGAAGATGGCCTCAAGGTGCGGCTGGGCGAAGTCCTGCGGCGAGGGAGTAAACTGGAGCGCCAGCTGCATGTAGCCCGTCATGATGACAAGCGACACAAAGCCGAGCAGAACGCCGCGTTTGGCTTCCTGCTTGCCGTAAAACTCGCTCAGGAGGTCGGTGGACAGATAGACGCTGGCGTACAGAATGTTGCCAAGCGTGGTGGTCAGCCCGAAAAGCTCCACAGTCTTGATGACCTGAAGGTTCCCGAGGATGAGGTTGAAAACGATGAGGGCGTACAGCCCCGGACGACCAAAATGCCGGAACAGGAGGACCACGAGAGACAGGTCAACCACGGCAAAAGAGAGCCAAAGAATCTCGTTCATTGTTGTCTCCGGAGTTAGATTTAGAAGGAGGGCGGCCTCCTTCCCGGCGGGATTGCCGGACGGCGGGAGTAGTATCCCCCTTGCCGCTGGTGGTCAAGTCTTCGCTTGCCTCTGCACGCACTGTACACGAAAAGGGCCGCGACACGAAGTGCCGCGGCCCGGTGTGGTTTTGTGAGGGATGAAAGGGTTAGTAGCCCGTTTCGCTCTGTTCCTGCCCGTCGTCCTTGGGGCAGCCGCGCGTGGTGCAGACCATGTTGCGGCCCGAGGCCTTGGCCAGATACAGCGCGCGGTCGGCCTGACGCAGGATGTCGATATTCTTGCGGAATCCGCCCGGGGCGAGGGAGGCGACGCCGATACTGGCCGTTACCGTAAAGTCCCGCCCTTTGTGCGAAAAGCGCATGCGGGCAATCTTGTGGCGCAGGCGTTCGGCAAGGTTCCACGCCTTGTCCTCGCTGGTGTGCGGCAGGATGACCGCAAACTCCTCGCCGCCGTAGCGTGCGGGAAAGTCCATGGAGCGCAGCGTTTCCTGAAGCAGCGCGCCAACCTCGCGCAGGACAAGGTCGCCCGCCTGATGGCCGTAGGTGTCGTTGATGGCCTTAAAGTGGTCAAGGTCCAGCATCAGCAGCGAGATTTCCTGATGATAACGCTGGGCACGCTTAAGTTCATCCACCAGATGTTCGTCAAAATACTGACGATTGTAGATGCGGGTCAGGCCGTCGTGGTCCGCGCGGATTTTGACCTCGCGGTAGAGCAGGGCGTTTTTGAGGGCAAGGCCAAGGTGGTTGACTGCGGAGTGCAGCACGTCGCGCTGTTCCTTGCCAAGGCGGACCGGCTCCTTGGTGAGCAGGGCCAGACAGCCAAAGTCGATGCCGCCCGCCTTGAGCGGCAGCAGAACAACCTGCCCGGGGCGCGGCGAGAGGTCTTCGCCCTCGTCGGTTGTGGCGGCGTCCATCAAAAAGGTGAGCTGGTAGCTGTCCACATGGCTGCCGGACAGCTTGGCCGCCGTTTTGAGCATGAGTTCCACCCACGCTTCCTGCACGGTGTTGTGCTCATGGAAGGCGAGGAACAGTTCGGCCTCGATGTTCTCGCGGCCGTTTTCGGTCCAGAAGATACACTGCGCGGCCTGTACCGGCATCAGCATGTTCAGGTCCTGCCGGGCCTGCGCAAGGATGGTTGCGGGGTTCAGGCTTTCCACGGCGCGCGTCATGATGCGGTTCAGAAACAGCAGGTAGCTGTTCTTGCGGGAAAGAATCTCACGTTCAAGGGAGATTTCACGCGTCATGCGCATAATGTCGTCATAGAGGTTATGCACCTCAATGCCCTTGACGAGGGTGTCCTGAATGCTGGCGGTCTTCAGCGGCGAGGTGACCATGGATAGAAATCCGTGGTCCAGAAAGACCTCCGGCGAGGGCGCGTCCGCATTGGCACCGACAACCATGACCTTCTGCGTGGTCTCCCAATCAAGGATGGCGGCCTTGCGGTCGTCGTCCAGCGTGGTCCAGACGCCATAGTCTATCCAGACGAGAAAGGGCTGTTCGCGTTCAACCTGTCCGTTTTCGGGCAGGGCGGAGCCGGGCCAGTTGAGCAGTGTGTAGCTGTCTCCGGCTTCGGCTTCTATTTTTTTACGGTCAATGTCGTTGAGGCCAAAGCCCCAGAGGACGGTGCGGTTGTCATTATGTTGCATGTGCGGTCCCCGCTAATGATGGAATGGAGTTCCTGTCTGGAGGCCAATGAAGCAAAAACGGGGCCAATGGCGGGGAATGCCGCATAACGCGCGGGCTTGGCGGGGGGCGGCGGCGAGGGGCCTTGTGTCGCAGAGTCCGGGGAGCGTTGAATTTTTGACGCTGGGGCGCAGTGAAAAGTTCCTTTTTTCTGGTATGGTGGAAGTGAGGAGTCATCACCACCTGCCGATACGGGGCGGACGGATTTGCCCCCATATCCCTAGGCCAGAATGAGGAGAACCCGCGTGAGCCCCCGCATTTCGGTCATTATCCCCAACCACAACTACAGCCGGTACCTGCCGGAACTTTTTGCCTCTCTGCGCGCGCAGAGTGTCGGGCTTGGCGAGGCGGAGGTGCTGTTTGTGGACGACGCCAGCACGGATGATTCCGTTACCGTGGCGCGGCGCGAGGGGGAGACGCTGGGCGCGCTTGATTTCCGCCTGCTGCGCGTTGCGCGGCAGGGGCGGCCCGGCCTGGTGCGCAATGTTGGCCTTGCTGCGGCCCGCGGGCGGTATCTTTTGTGCATGGATTCCGATGACGTGCTGGAATCCCGTTTCCTGGAGGCAACACTTGCCGCCCTGAAGCAGGACCCGCGCGCCGGACTGGCGTACACGGACCTTGTACGCATAACGCCGGACGGGACGCACTATGTGGCCTTGCCGGAGTGCACCCTCGACGTGCTGCGCCAGCAGAATGTGGTGTCGTCCATGGTGCTCCTGCGCCGCGAGGCGTATGAAGCCTGTGGCGGCTTCCGGGGCGACACGCTGTACGAGGATTGGGACATGTGGCTGCGCATTGTGGCCGCCGGGTTCACGGCCGCGCATGTGCCCGAGGCGCTGTATGTGTACCGCGTGCACGGGGATAGCTTCACGTCCGGCGCGGTTCTGCGCGATGCACAGGCCAAGGCGGCCATTGTCCTTGCCAACAGGCAAGTGTTTCCGGCCACGGTGGCGGCGTGGGCGCGCGGCGTCATGCGCGGCGAAGCGTGGGCGGCGCCGTTTGGGCGCGGGCTTATTCCACGGGCAGAGGATGTGCGGCGGCTGAGGCAGATAGCGCAGGACGTTCTGCGTAGGCGGCTGGAGCGCAAGCCCTAGCCGGAGAGTGACCATCATCCGCGGATGAACAATCGGTGCGGATGACAAAACCGGAGCGGCGCGCCAGACGGCCTTGACGTCGTCGGTGCTCTGTGCTCCTTGCAGCTTCATGAAATCACAACGAATATGGGGAACCCTCGACCCCTTTTATGAGGGGGGAGCCATCATGGGGCGCAGTGTGGCCAATGTGGCCTTTCTGCGCGCGCTTCTGCGGGCCGACCCCTTTGACGAATACCATTTCTTTTTGACGGGAAAAAAGCAGGTGGACAGCGTAACGGCGCGGCTGGCGGAGGACTTTCCCGCTATGGCTGAGGCCGGGCGCTTTTGCGTGCGGCGGCGCGAGGCGCTCCCCGCCGCGCTGGCGCAGACGGACTACCACGCCTTTCACCTGTCGGACTGCATTAATTATCCCGCCTATCTCGCGGCCCTGCGTAACGCCGAAAGCCGTGAGATATTCCCCATCACCGGGCCGACGCACTCCCTGAGCTATCAGCGCTATATGCGCGATTTCCTCGCCCACTTGTGGCCGGGGACCACCCCGCGCGACTGCGTGGTGGCCACTTCGCGCACCGCCGTGGACGTTGTGGACGGCTTCTACAGCGCGTTGGAGTCCGGCTATGGTCTGCGCGGCGGCATGCGGCCCACTGTACGGCGCATCCCCCTTGGCGTGGACGCGGACTACTACCGTCCGGCCACGTCACAGGAGCGCGCTGCGGCCCGCGCCAGCGTGGACATGGACCCCGACGGAGTGATGCTCCTCGTCTTTGCACGGCTGTCGCCATACTCCAAGATGGACGTTCTGCCTCTGATTCGGACGCTTTTGCGTGTGCGGCGGGGCGGGATGGACCTCTCCAAGGTGACCTTGTGCCTTGGCGGCTGGAATGACGGCGTGGGGAACTTTCCCAATATGCTGAGGGAGATGGCGCGCAATATCGGCGTGGGCTGGCGGCTGGAGGAAAGCCCGTCGGACACGCGAAAGCGCGAACTCTTCTGGGCGAGTGATGTGTTCCTGTCGCCTGTGGACAATCCGCAGGAGACCTTTGGCCTGACGCTCCTTGAGGCCGGCGCCATGGGTGTGCCCGTCTTGGCCTCGGCCTATGACGGCTACCGCGACCTTGTGGTGGACGGCGCGACGGGATTCCTTGTCCCCACGGTGGGCCCGGTACGCAGTGGCAGCATCGACAGGACGGCCCCCCTTGTGGCCGACGCCGAGGCGCACCTGCATATGGCGCAGCAGACCGCCGTGGATGTGGCCGTGATGGCGCAGCGGCTGGAGGCGCTGATGGTGGACGCAGGCCTGCGGCAACGCATGGGCGCGGCGGCGCGGGAGCGCGTGGCGCGTGATTTTTCCTGGGATGAAGTGGTCCGCCAGCACTGCGCGCTGTGGGACGAGTTATGGACCACGCCCGTGGACCGCGAGGCCCTGCGCGGCGTACGCCACCCCATGCACCTGCCCTATGCGGAGCTGTTTGGCGGCTACACGACGCTGCGCGTGGATGGCGACCTGCGCCTTGTCTGGTCCCAGTCCGGGCAGGCCGTGTACCGGGGGCGCGACTTTGTCACCATGTATGAAGGCATAGAGCGGCGCATTTCACCGGAGGCCCTGCGGCGGCTGGTCTTTTTTGCGCGGCGTCCCATAGACGCCGCAGAGCTTGTGTCCCGCTACGCCGAGGCCGAAGGGCTGGGCGCGGAGGACGCGGAATTTGGCGTGCTGTGGGCGCTGAAGCATGATTTTTTGGAGCGGACCGATGTGTGATGCGCCCCCTGTGCATATTCATAGTGTGTTGGAATCGCGCGGCGGGGCCACGGCCATTGCCCGCGCGCTGCATGAGTCGCTCCTGCGGGAGGAGGCCGACAGTACCTTTGGCTTCGAGATGGCGGAACTCGGCGACGCCAGCCGCGCCGCGCTGTGCGCGCCGCAGGATGTTGGCGCGCAGGCGACGCCCTCGCGCCTTGTGCACCTGCATGCCACGCGAGATTGGACGGTATGCCTTGACGGTGTGGCCGGGCATCCGGCGTCTTTGGTGACGCTACATGATTTTTCGCTTCTGACCGGCGGGTGCCATGCCCCGCTGGAGTGTCAGCAGTGGCGCACCGGCTGCGCCGGACCGTGCCCGCAGGCCTACCCGGAGACCGAGACGGAGTGCCGGCGTCGGCGCGATGCCGTGGGGCGCGTGGCTCCGGTGCTGGTGTCGCCGTCGCGGTACCTTGCCGCCAGCACGCGCGAGGTGTTTCCGCAGGCGGATGTGCGCGTTGTCCCCAATGGCGTGCCGTGGCCGCGGGGCCATATCTCCCGGGCGGAGGCGCGCCGCATTGCCGAAGTGCCGCAGGATGCGAAGCTGGTGCTTTTTGTGGCGCATGGCGGCACCAAGGCGGCGTTTAAGGCCGGGGGCAAATGGCATGACGTGTGGCGCAGCATCAAGGCCGCGGTCCCGGAGGCGCAGTGTTTTATGGTTGGGGGCGAGCGTTTTGAGCGGCAGGGCGACGTGACGCTTTGGCCCTACGTGGACCGCCGCACCATGATGTGCTTTATGCGCGCGGCGGATGTGCTGGCCTATCCGACCATGGCGGACAACCATCCGCTGGTGGTGCTGGAGGCCATGAGTATGGAACTGCCCTGCGTGGCGTTTGGCGTTGGCGGCATACCGGAGCAGATGGTGCACGGCGAATCGGGCATGGTGCCTGCGCCCGGACGCTGGAATGACCTTGCCGCGCAGGTGGCAATGCTCTTAAAGCGCCCCCGCCTTGCGCGCGGCATCGGGCGGGGCGGCTACGAGCACGGACAAACGCGCTTTACGCGGGAACGGATGGTTGCGGACTATCTGCGGCTGTACCGGCGTCTTGGTGAGCGTCTGCGCACGCCTGTGTGATGAACGCCGTTGCGGCCCGAGCGGCCTCAGCATCATACAACAGGCCAATGTGGCTAACGGGGCGGGTCATCTGTTCCGTCCAGCTCGGCAGGCTGATGCGCAGGGCGCGCCCCGGCAGGACCATGGCGTCCACAGGCGAATACAGGCTTAGGCACGGGCACGGCGGCGTAGGCTCCGCATTGCGGATGGCCCGTATGGCCGGTCCGTTAAGGCGGATATCCTTCGCCAGCGTGCCAAGGGCGAGGGCCGCCAGCTTACTGCCCTGATGCGGCGTGCCCAGTGTGACCACCGCGTCCGTGTGGCGGGCGATGGTGGGATATTTGAGCAGGGCGCGGATGAGCAGGCCGCCCATGCTGTGCCCTACAAGGACAATGCGCCGCTGCGGCTCTTTGTCCAGCTCCCGGACAAGGCGCAGGGCAAGGCGGTCGGCCGTGGCGGTGAAGTCGCGCCCAAAGCTGCAGTAGCTCAGGGTGCGCTGGTCCGTGAGCCCCGCCCGCGCAAAGCGCCGCGAGGCCACAATCCACGCCGAGGCGTTGTGATAGATGCCGTGGATGAAGACCACACGCGGCGCGCCGTCGGCACTGGCCTTTGGCAGCCAGAGTTTGGGAGCAATGGCCGCTGGCGAAGTCAGCAGGATGGTCAGTTGACTGCGCACGCTGTTGAGCGCGCCCCGCAGGGTCCACGCCAGAGCGCGCGGCCCGCCAAGGGGATGCAGGGGCGAGGCGTCGCCCTCGTTGATGGCCTCGTACCAGAAGAGCAGTGTTGTTGCGCCGATGAAGAGCGCGACAAGGGCAAGAACCGTGGCCAGCAGCGTAATAAGAAGCGTTGTGAGCATGGGGAAAATCTTTCCAAAAAGGCGAAAAGGCCGCATCCGGGTGATGCGGCCTTTGTGTTTGTGTCGTGATGCAGGGCGTTAGCCGTCGGCGGTGATTTGGTCCACGATTTCTTTGAGCTTGGCTTCGGATTCCTCAACGGGAACCTGACAGGTGCCAACGGCTTCGTGTCCGCCGCCGCCGTAGCGGAGCATGAGCTTGCCGACGTCGGTCTTGGACGTGCGGTTGATAATGCTTTTGCCCACGGTAAAGACCACGTTTTGGCGGTTCAGCCCCCACAGGATGTGCAGGCTGATGTTGATCTCCGGATACAGGGCGTAAATCATAAAGCGGTTGCCCGCGTAGATGATGTCCTGATTGCGCAGGTCGATAACGCCGCAGTTGCCGTGGACGGTGGTGTTATCCTGCAGCATTTGCTTGAACAGCTTTTCCTGCTCGTAGTAGCGGTCCACGCGTTCCTTGACGTCCGGCAGGGCCAGAATCTTTTCCACCGGCATGGCGCGGCAGTATTCGATGAGGTCTTCCATCAGGCGGTAGTTGCTGATGCGGTAGTCGCGGAAGCGGCCAAGGCCTGTGCGTGGGTCCATGATGTAGCCAAGCAGAATCCACCCGGACGGGTTGAGGATTTCTTCGCGGGTCAGGTTGGCGCTGTCCACCTTGTCCACGGCTTCCATCATTTCGTCGAAGTCTTTGGGGAATTTTTCATGCCCACCGTAGTACTCCCAGATAACGCGCGCCGCGCTGGGAGCCATCTTGTACATGCCTTTGTACTCGAAGTCCGCACCAAGGCGGGCTCCCTCACTGGAGTGATGGTCGAACCACATTCCGGCGCCCTGCACATAGGGGACGTTGGCGAGGATGTCGTTCTCCGTGACTTCGATGGTGCCGTCCTGCAAGTCCTTGGGATGGGCGAATTTCCATTCGTCAATCAGCCCGAGTTCGTTAAGCAGGACCGCGCAGATCAGTCCGTCGAAGTCGGATCTGGTAAGCAGTCGCATGAAAGTTCCTCCTTGCTGGAGCTTGCCGTGGTGGCTCTGCGCCGCCATGGGGTAAGCGGAGATGCATGTATGCTATACATTCAATCTTATAGCCAGAACGGTTAAAATCTGTCAAAGATTTTGGGTGAAAGTGGGCGCGGTGAATTCGGTTTTTTCCTCAACATATGGTTTTCAATGAAAACGGTCATGCAGCTGGCTCTTTCCGTCATTGTCGCCGTGGGCGCGTATTTGGGGTGGCTTTACGTTACGCAGGAGCGTTTAGTGTACTTCCCGGACGCCGATGTACGGGGCACGCCCGCCGATGTGGGCCTGCGTTTCGAGCGCGTGTGGCTGACCACATCCGATGGCGTGCGGCTGCTCGCGTGGTACATCCCCCATGCTTCGCCGCGCGGCGTGGTGCTGTTTTGCCATGGCAACGCGGGCAACATGTCCCATAGGCTGGACACCGTGCGTGTGCTGGCGTCCATGGGGTTGTCCGTTTTGCTGTTCGATTACCGGGGCTATGGCGAGAGCGAGGGCGAGCCGACGGAGGAGGGCACCTATAAGGATGCGCAGGCCGCGTGGGAATATTTGACCATTGCGCGTGAGATTCCGGCGCGGGAGGTCATCGTCTGGGGGCGCTCCCTTGGCGGGGGCGTGGCCTCGTGGCTGGCGACGGAGCATGCGCCGCGCGCCCTTATCCTTGAATCAACCTTTACGTCCATCCCGGACCTTGGCGTGCGTGTCTACCGCTGGCTGCCGGTGCGGCTTTTGGCGCGCGTCCACTACGCCACGGAGCGCCGCCTTGCCGCCATTTCCTGCCCTGTGCTCGTCATCCACAGCCCACAGGACGAGGTGGTCCCCTACGACCTTGGCCGCCGCCTCTACGACGCCGCCCGCCCGCCGCGGCGGTTTGTGGAAATAGAAGGCCCGCACAACGACGGATTTCTCCGTTCACTGCGCAAGTACACAGAGGGTGTTGAGACGTTTTTGCGCGATGAGGCGCGGACGCGGGGGAGCTTTGACGAGGCGGAGCGCCTTGCGCGGTGATTGGGCCGCGTGCATGGCATACAAATGTGCCAGCTGTCGCCGCAATGGCGGCGGCCAGTGGGGCTGGCGGACAGGAGGTGTTGCCGTGGGCGAGGCCGTCGGCGTTGGCGGCGATGGGGGCGCAGGGGACTTCTCGCGTGTGTTTTGCCGCCGAGGAGGACGCCCAGAGTGCATAAGGGCAGGGAGGCTGGTCGTCTTTTTTCCCCGCGTTGCCGGGGCAAGCACAGCGCGCCGCGCGGATGAGTCCGGGCGGCGCGCTGGCGTTTAGTCGTCCTTGGGTGGCGTGCGGGCGGGCTTCTCCTCACCACCCTGCCGCATCACGCGGGCGAGGGCTTCGGAGCGGAGCATGCGGAGCTTGTCGCCGGAGGCGGGACCGTTGTCTTGGTCTTTGTCCTCAAGGTGCACGGCAAGGATGGAGTCCAAGTCCCGACGCGCCGTGGCGCTGTGGTCGTGATGCTTGTCGGCCTTCACCACGGCAAAGAGTTCGGATGTCAGCTGCTGGGCATGGGCGGCGGTGAGCAGGTCCACGCGGGTGCCGGGACGAAGCTCCGCGTAGCGGCCCGCCGTCATATGCAGGCGCGCGCTCAGGCCGCCTGCGCGGATGAAGCGCGTGGGCAGGGCAAGGCGTTCACCAAGGCGCAGGGCCGGGGATTCGCCAAGGTCGTCGTGGCCGTGGTGGCTGGGGTGCTTGTCTGCGGGCGTCATGGTTTTGCCGAGGTCATGGCACAGCGTCATCCATGCCGCCACCTCCCGGTCCGCAGGTGCGGGCGGGAAGTCCTCGTCGCCAGCCAGCCGGTCCAGCGCCTGCGCCGTATGCTCAAGAACGTCTTCGTCATGCCACGGCAAAGGCCCTGCCGGGATGCCCGGCGCGGAGAGGAATTCCTGAAACCATACGCCAAGCGCGCCGCCGCTGTGCAGGGCGCGCAGAAAGTTGCCCGGAGCCGGGGAACGCAGGGCCTTGCGCACTTCCTGCGCGATGCGCGGGGCGGCAAGGGCCGCAAAATCCGGTGACGCCGCGGTCTCGCGCATGGCGGCGAGGGTTTCCTCGTGCAGGGTGAAGTGGGGCAGTTGGGCCGCAAAGCGCGCGGCGCGGAAGACGCGGAGCGGGTCATCCTGAATGGCGCGCGCCGAGGCGGGGCGGATGGTGTGTTCGCGCAGGTCGCGCGCGGCGCGGGGGTGGCCTATGACCATGGACAGCGCTGTGCCCGGCGCGGGTATGCGCGGATAGTCCGGCAGGGGCAGGGCGAGGGCGTTGATGGTGAAGTCGCGCGCGTCGAGGTCCGCCATAAGCTGGGCCTGCGCCAGCGCGCCGGGACCACTGCCGCAGCACGGGGCGCACGCAGAGCGGGGAAAGGCGTATTCGTGCCCGTCCATGATGAAAACGGGGAAGGCCTTGCCCACCTGCCGCGCGCTGGGAAAGCGCTGCTGGAATTCCTCCGCAGTGGCGTCCAGCACCAAAAAATCAAGATCTGTGGCGCTGCGGCCCGTGAGCATGTCGCGGACGGCGCCACCTACGAGGCATATTTTCATGCCTCCGGCGTATCATTTCTTGGAAATTGGGGCCAGTGGGATTGACCATGGCGACGCGGCGCAGTAGTGCTGCGGCATGAACACGAACAAGGGCCTCTTTCTTTTGGGGCGGGGACTGGACGGCTTGGCCGACCCCCTGACCCCACAAACACTTGCGTCCTCGCACCCGGTGTGGGAGCGTGACATTGCCGCGCACGGGCCGTGGCGCGATGCCGGAGAAGGGGCTTTCTCCGCTGCGTCGTGGCCCCGGCAGCAGACAACACTGCTGTGCGGACCGTGTTCGTCCACGCTGGATGTGGCGCGTGATCCTGCCGTTCTGGAGCGCCTTGGCGACTGGGACGGTGTGCTTGCGCAGTCGCAGTGGGCGGGACGGGGGCAGCTTCGGCGCGATTGGTCGTCGCCTGCCGGGAACATGTATTGCGCCCTGCGCATTCCCCGGTTGGACAAGGAATGGGACGCGGTATTGCCGCTGCTCATTGGCTTTTTGTGCGCCGACGCGCTGGACGCCTTCGGTATCCACGCCCTTATCAAGTGGCCCAATGACCTGCTGGTGGAAGGGCGTAAAGTCGGCGGCATTCTTATAGAAGAGCGCGCCGGATGCGTCATCGCCGGAATAGGCGTCAACATAGTGGCCGCGCCGCCCGCCAGCACACTGCGCGAACCATGGTCCCCGCACGCCGCCGCACTTGCCGAGTGGTCCGGGGATGTTACGCCTTTAGCCCTGTGGGCCGCACTTGTGGATCGTTGTAAATATTGGTACAAGACTGCGCTCTGCGGTGACACGTCTCGAATATTTCTTCAACGCATAGTCGGGCGCATGGCCTGGGTGGGTCATGACGTTCTGATTCATGGAACCGAAAAGGAATTTCGGGTCACCGTTGTCGGCCTTGCTCCTGACGGTGGGCTTGTCGTCAGGCGTGATGGGCGCCAAGAGATTCTTTACGCCGGAAGCCTCTCTCCGGCATAACGCCGGGTTCTCCTCCGGCCCCGCGTCCTGCGGGAGAAACGTTACGCATTGGGAGAATAGCCTTGTCAGGGAACAACTCGCGCGCGACCTCCTTCTCCGAGGTCCTGGAACATGTCAGGGGCAAGCGTATTCTTGTGGCCAACCGGGGTATCCCCGCGCGGCGCATAGCTCGCTCCATCCGCGAAATGTGGGGTGCCATCCCCGTGATGACCGCCACAAAGCAGGACAAGACCTCGCCGGCGTCAAACGGCGTTCAGGAGCTGTTACTGCTGGGTGATAATCCCCGCGCCTATCTTGATATCGACACCATTATCCGAAAAGCGAAAGCTCAGGGTGTCATTGCCATCCATCCCGGCTGGGGCTTTGCCGCGGAGGATGATTCCTTCCCCGAAAAGTGCCGTCAGGCCGGGATTGAATTCCTCGGGCCCGAGGCCGAACCCATGCGCATCCTTGGCAACAAGGTGCAGGTGCGTGAACTGGCCCGCAAACTCGGCGTGCCCGTGGTGCCGGGGTCCGATTCCGCCGTCAGCATCCCCGAGGCCCGCAAGGTCGCCGAGGACATTGGCTACCCCATTATGCTGAAGGCAGAGGGCGGCGGCGGTGGCCGTGGCATCTATGAAGTCTACAAGCAGGAACAGCTTGAAGACGCCTTCGCCAAGGCGTCCACCATGGCGCAGGCCTCCTTTGGCAATCCGCGTCTGTACGTGGAGCGCCTGCTGACCAGCATCCGCCATATCGAGATTCAGGTCATCGCGGACAAGTACGGCAACGTCTTCGCCTTTGACGAGCGCGACTGTACCGTGCAGCGCAACCACCAGAAGCTGGTGGAAATTACTCCGTCCCCGTGGCCGATGATGACCGAGCAGCTGCGCGAGCAGCTCAAGGAATACTCCCGTCAGCTTGTGAAGGCCGTTGGCTACCACTCGCTGGCAACGGTGGAGTTTCTGGTGGATCAGCACGGGCGTGCCTACCTCATCGAGGTGAACACCCGCCTGCAGGTGGAGCATGGCATCACCGAATGCCGCTACGGCGTGGACCTTGTGGAAGAGCAGATCGCCATCGCCTTTGGCGCGAAGCTGCGCTTCAATGACGAGGACACCAAGCCGCTGAACCACGCCATGCAGGTCCGCGTGAACTGCGAGGACCCGCAGAACGGCTTTGCGCCCAACTCCGGCCTCATCACGCGCTACGTCTCTCCCGGTGGTCCGGGCGTGCGTATCGACTCCTGCGTGTGCGCCGGGTACGAATTCCCGTCTCAGTACGACTCCGCAGCCAGCCTGCTGGTCGCCTACGGCAAGACGTGGAAAAAGACCCTGCGCGTCATGGAGCGTGCGCTTCGTGAATATTTTGTCGGCGGCGTCAAGACGACCTTGCCTTTCCACAGGCAGATCATCCGCAACCGCCAGTTCCGCGATGGCGAGTACGATACCAACTTCATCGCCAAGACGCCGGAACTCATGCATTACCGCTATGAGGAGCCGGAGGCCCACCGCCTGACGCGCCTCGTGGCCGAGATATCCGCCAAGGGCTACAACCCTTATGTGCAGCTGGGCGAGTACCGGGGCCGTACGGACAAGCGCATGGCGCGCTTTGAGCCGGTGCTGCCGGAGCTTGATCCCAAGCGTTTTGAATCGCCCTATCCGCAGGGTGACCGCAAGGCGCTGCTGGACTACCTGCGCGACACGGACCATGTCCACTTCATGGACACCACCGCGCGCGACATCACGCAGTCCAACAGCGGCAACAGGTTCCGTCTGGCCGAGGATAAGCTCATTGGCCCGTACCTCGACAACTGCGGGTTCTTCTCGCTGGAGAACGGCGGCGGCGCGCATTTCCACGTGGCAATGCTGGCCAACATGACCTACCCGTTCACCGAGGCCGCGCGCTGGAATCAGTTCGCCCCCAAGACGTTGAAGCAGATTCTCATCCGCTCCACCAACGTGCTGGGCTACAAGCCGCAGCCTCGCAACCTGATGCGCCGCACGGGCGAGATGATCAACGAGCATTACGACATCATCCGCTGCTTCGACTTCCTGAACCATGTGGAGAACATGCGGCCCTTTGCCGAGGTGGCGCTGGCGTCCAAGGCGAATGTCTTTGAACCGGCCATTTCCATGTCGTGGGCGCAGGGCTTCACCGTTCAGCACTATCTGGGCGTGGTTGAGGAAATTCTGGCCCTTGTGCGTGACGTTGCGGGTGTGAGCCTGAAGCAGGCCGAGAAGATGATCATCCTTGGCCTCAAGGACATGGCTGGCGTGTGTCCGCCGCACTTTATGCGCGAGCTGGTCGGCGCCATCCGCAAGCAGTATCCTGAACTGGTTCTGCACTACCACCGCCACTTTACGGACGGCCTCTTTGTGCCCGCCGTTGGCGCGGCCGCGCAGGCCGGGGCGCACATTGTGGACACTGCCATTGGCGCGTCCGTGCGCTGGTACGGGCAGGGCGAGGTGCTGTCCACCGCCGCCTACCTTGAGCAGGAACTCGGCCTCAAGACGAATCTGAACAAGGACATGATCCGCTCCTGCAACTTCGTGTTGAAGCAGATTATGCCGTACTACGACCGCTACACCGCGCCGTACTTCCAGGGCATCGACTACGATGTTGTGGACCACGGCATGCCCGGCGGCGCCACGTCGTCCTCGCAGGAGGGCGCACTCAAGCAGGGGCACATCCGTCTGCTGCCGTATATGCTGAAGTTCCTTGCCGGAACGCGCAAGATTGTACGCTATCACGACGTGACCCCCGGCTCGCAGATTACCTGGAATACGGCCTTTCTCGCTGTGACTGGCGCGTACAAGCGCGGCGGCGAGCGCGAGGTGCAGGAACTGCTGGACGTTCTGGACTTTGTGGTCAAGACGCCCGAAAACGAGCTGCCCGAGAATATGAAAAAGGCGCGTCTGGCACTGTATTGCGACGCCAACGACGCGTTCCGGAGCCTGCTCCTTGGCGAGTTTGGCCGCCTGCCGCTGGGCTTCCCGGCGGACTGGGTGTACGAGAGCGCTTTCGGGCCGGAATATCAGTGCGCGCTGGACCGCCGCACCGAGGCGTCTCCTCTCGAAACGCTGCCGGACGTGAACATCGACGCCGAGCAGGCTTCCTTGTCCGAGCGCCTGCGCCGCACGCCCACGGAAGAGGAGCTGGTGATGTACCTGAATCATCCCGGCGACGCCCTCAAGACCATCGAATTCAGCGAAAAGTTCGGCGACTGCAATTGCCTGCCGCTGGATGTTTGGTTCGAGGGGCTGGAAGTGGGCCGCGAGATGTTCTTTGAGGACTCCGACGGCAAGCCGCACTCCATGACCATCCTGCATATGTCCGAGCCGGACGAGCAGGGCATGTGCATTGTGCGCTACTCGCTGGATTCGGAATTCCTGAGCATGGAAGTGAAGGTTGCCGAGGCGCAGGCCGCCGCAGCCGAGGGGATGGAAATTGCCGACCCCAAAAATTCCATGCAGGTCGGGTCCCCGTCCAATGGCGACCTTTGGGTGATGTACGTCAAGCCCGGAGATATCGTGGAAAAGGGCGAGGAGCTGTTCAATATCTCCATCATGAAACAGGAAAAAGCTGTGCTGTCGCCGGCTGCGGGCATCGTTAAGCGCGTGCTCCGTGCGGCGGATTATCAGGAAGACAGGAAAATGATTCCCGTCAAGGAAGGGGAACTGCTCGTCGAGCTTGGTCCCATTCCCAAAACCTGCCCGACATGCAGGCAGCATATCCCTGCGGATGACTACGTGTTCTGTCCCGGATGCGGGCAGAAGCTCCAGTAGCGAAGCACCCGGGCAGGAGTCCATCCTGCCCGGTTTTTTTGCGGAGCAATCGTGTTGACGAGGCGAGGGGTGTAGGGGTATGTACAATCAGGTTATATTATTCACTTAGCAGATTGTGCTTGACCTACGCCGCGTTCATTATCTAAAGCCTGAGCGGCGCAAGCTTTTGCGCATGCAAATACAGATCACTATTCCCGATCCGCTCTCATAGGAGGAGAGAATGGCCAAAGGACAGCAGAAGGTAGCTGACGCTGAGAAAAAGACCGCCAAACCCACGAAAAAGCAGACATCAAAAGTGGACGCTCTTAAAGAAAAGATCGTGCTGAACGGCGCGGATATCGTCGCAATTGGCGAAGAGGCAGAGATCCTCGTCGGTGGCAAGAACTACAATACGGCCATCATCAGCCAGGTTGAAGGCATCAGGGCCCCCCAGTTCCGGGCTATCTCCTCCATCGCTTTCCATAAGCTCCTCGACGAAACCAAAGTCGACGCCGCTCTGGTTCGCTCTTCCGTTGAGGAAGAGTACAAGCGCATCGACTGGGGCGATGAAGAAGTCAATAAGGATTCGGATTATCTTCAGAAGTTTGTGCGGAACGTTGCCCGTAAGGTGCGCGAGTCCGACTCCGAAGGCACAAAGGTCCGCCTGCGTTCCTTCGTGAATAACGTTGTGGACGGCTTTGCGACCTCTCCCGAGGGCATCGACCAGCTCCGCAAGCGTTCCGTCTTGGTGCAGACCGCCATCCTTTCCGTGGTGCTGCCCGCAGACGTGGAGCGCGAAGTTCGCTCCGCCTACACCGGCATCTGCAAGGAAGCCGGTCTTGAGGACGTGCCTGTGGCCGTCCGTTCCTCCGCAGCAGGCGAGGACAGCCGGAAAAAGGCGTTCGCCGGTCTTCAGGATACCTACCTGAACATCGTTGGCGAAAACCACTGTGTGGAAGCCTACCACTGGGACTGCGCCTCCGCCTACAACCTGCGCAGCATGACCTACCGCCGTGAAGCCATCCTCGACGCCATTGCCGAGGCAGAGGCCACCGGCGACGATTCCATCGCCACCACGGCGAAAGAAGAGTGGGCCATCGAGAATACCTCCCTGTCCGTGTGCATCATGCGCATGATCAATCCGGTCATCTCCGGTACCGCCTTCTCCGCGGATACCGCCACCGGTTGCCGCGGCACCGACCGCAAGGACCTCGTCTCCGTTGATGCCAGCTATGGCCTCGGCGAAGCCGTTGTCGGCGGCATGGTCACCCCGGACAAGTTCTACGTCTTCAAGCGTGACGACAACGCCGAAGTCGTTATCCGTTCCATGGGCTTCAAGGACAAGAAGATTGTCTACGATCCCGAGGGCGGCACCAAGATTGAGCGCGTTGATGATTTCAACGCTTACCAGTGGTCTCTGTCGCTTGCTCAGGCCGAGGAAGTCGCCCGCGGCGTCCGTGGCATCAGCAAGGCCTACGGCGGAATGATCATGGATACCGAATTCTGCATCGATTCCTCCGACCGTCTCTGGTTCGTGCAGGCACGCCCCGAGACCCGCTGGAACGAAGAATTCGAGCAGCACCCGCACACCATTTTCATGCGTCGCCTCGAAGTGGACCCCAAGGCGCTCACCCGCGCCGAGGTCATCATCGAAGGCAATGGCGCATCCCGCGGTGCTGGGCAGGGCGTTGTCCGCTTCCTGCGTTCCGCCCTTGAGCTGAACAAGGTCAACAAGGGCGACGTGCTGGCGGCTGAGCGCACCGACCCGGACATGGTTCCGGGCATGCGTATCGCCTCCGCCATCCTTGCCGATGTGGGTGGCGACACTTCCCACGCGGCCATCACCTCCCGCGAGCTGGGCATCCCCGCCATCATTGGCATCCAGCGCGCCGAAGTGTTGCGTAACCTCGACGGTCAGGAAGTGACGGTCGACGGTTCCCGCGCCAAGGTGTACCGCGGCAAGTTGCCCCTCATTGAGGTTGGTGGTGAGATTGATACCGCCAAGCTGCCGCAGACCAAGACTCGGGTTGGCCTCATTCTCGCCGACGTTGGTCAGGCGCTGTTCCTGTCCCGTCTGCGCAATGTGCCGGACTTCGAAGTTGGCCTGCTGCGCGCCGAGTTCATGCTGGGCAACATCTCCATCCACCCGATGGCGCTGGAAGCCTACGACTCCGGCCTGCTGGACACCCTCGTGGACAAGAAGCTCCGCGACCTCGACGCCCAGCTGACCAAGGTTGTGCGCGACCAGCTCGCTTCCGGCGTGCGGACCCTCGACCTCAAGCTGCGCGACTACGTCGGTGAAATCACCGACCTCGCTCCGCAGATTCAGGCCCTGACCGAACGCGAAAGCACTCCCGGCGGCACCGAGGAAGTCCTCGCCATCCATCGCCACATGCGCGAACTGGATAAGCAGCTCGACTTCCATCTGGAGCAGGCCACCCATCGCCTCGACGTGCTCAAGACCTCCGAAGATCTTGAGGCCCACGTTGCCGTGGTTATGGGCTGGGCCGACGCCCTTGAGCAGTTCTCCGGTTCCGACACGCACAGCGTCAAGAGCCGTCAGGAGCTGCAGGCCAAGATCAACGAGCACATGCAGCTCGTGAAGGACAACCCCTACATTCAGGACGTCCTCCAGCGCATCGGCGAGATGCGCCGCGAAGTCGCCCGCCAGACCGGTCTGGCTAAGGAAATTGAGGAAGTCCGCACCCTGCCCGAGCGCATCCGCGAGCTTATCAAGTCCCGCGGCTACCGCAACGGCAAGGAACACTACGTGCAGACCCTGTCCCAGAGCCTCGCGCTCTTCGCCATGGCCTTCTATGGCAAGGACATCGTCTACCGTACCACCGACTACAAATCCAACGAGTACCGCAACCTCATCGGCGGCAACCTCTTCGAAAGCTACGAAGACAACCCGATGATTGGCTACCGCGGTGTCTCCCGTAATATCCATGACTGGGAAATCGAAGCCTTTAAGCTCGCCCGTGGCGTGTTTGGCGGCAAGAATCTCCAGATCATGCTGCCCTTCGTGCGTACGCTGGAAGAAGCGCGCAGCATGAAGCGCTACCTTGAGCAGGTGCACAAGGTGAAGTCCGGCGAGGACGGTCTCAAGATCATCCTCATGTCCGAAATCCCGGCCAACGCCATTCTTGCCAAGCAGTTCATTGAAGAGTTCGACGGCTTCTCCATCGGCTCCAATGACATGACGCAGATGGTGCTTGCTACGGACCGTGACAACGCCAGACTCCAGCACATCTACGACGAAGAGGACCCGGCCGTTATCTGGGCCATCCTCGTGACCATCTTCACCGGTCAGAAGTACGCCAAGAAGGTCGGCTTCTGCGGTCAGGGTGTCTCCAACAGCGTGATTCTGCGCGGACTGGTTGCCATTGCCGGCATCACCTCCGCCTCCGTTGTGCCGGATACCTACCACCAGACCAAGGAAGAGATGGCCGCTGTCGAGGCGCTGAACATTCCCCTCGCCAACCTTGGCAAGTGGCTTGGAAAGCAGCACCTCAACCGTCTCATCAAGCTCCTTGAGGAGGAGAACTACGGTCACATCCTCAAGAAGTACAAGACGCCTGCCGACTTCCTCGAATGGTACGAGGGCGAGCTTGCCCGCTTTGCCGAGCAGCTTCGCGAAAATCTCGATGCCGAGAAGGAAGAGTTCTACCGTCAGGAGATGCAGCGCTTCCGTGCCACCTTCCACAAGCCGGTTATCTACGCCAGCTGGGACTGGGAGAGCACCGTTCTCGACGCCCTGCATCAGGCTGGCTTCGCCAACTTCGACGAGCAGATCAAAGCGCTGGAAAAGCAGCGTAAGGCTCTCGGACTGGCCTAGTTCTCCGCACACCGGAGACCGTACGGCATCCGCATGCAAAGCCCCCCGGACCATCGGCCCGGGGGGCTTTTTTACACCGCAAGGGCCGCCCGCAATGCGTCCCGCACATCGTAATGACAACCCATAGGGAAAACCGCCATATGCCCACTCCACAAGCGTCCCTCGCAGGCTGGGAACAGGCCGTGCCGCTTCTTGCCGAAGGGGCACACACCGCGCTCCTGGACACTGTTCACAGCATGCGCCAGTCCGCTACCATCTATCCGCCCGAGGGCCTCGAATTCAACGCCCTTGCGCAGACGCCATTTGACGCCGTTAAGGTCGTCATCCTCGGTCAGGATCCCTATCACGGGCCGGGGCAGGCCCACGGGCTTTCTTTCTCCGTTCCCGAAGGCGTCCGCGTTCCGCCGTCCCTGCGCAACATGTTCAAGGAGATTCAGGCCACCGTGTACAACGGCGAAGAGCGTCAGTGCTCCACCGACCTCACCCGCTGGGCGCAACAGGGCGTTTTGCTTCTGAACGCCATCTTCACCGTTGAGGCAGGCAAGGCAGGCTCCCATCGCCGCCTCGGCTGGGAGCGCATCTCCGACGCCATTGTTTCGGCCATTTCGGACCAGCATCAGCACGTCGTCTTTCTCCTGTGGGGCAGCTTCGCCCGCAGTAAGGCCGCCCTTATCGACACCACCAAGCATCTCGTCCTCGAAGCCGCTCACCCCTCGCCACTCTCCGCCTATCGCGGCTTCTTCGGCTGCAACCACTTCGCCCTTGCGAATGACGATCTTGTGCGCCATGGGGTGGAGCCTATCGAGTGGTAGAGGGAAAGGGGTAGGGGAAGGGGGAGAAAGTCAATGCCTCCGGCGGGTTAAGGAAATAATTTCCTTGTATATTGACCCTCAAGCCGAAGGCGGAGAAAAAAGGAAGCCGCCTCCATGACTGGCATGAAGGCGGCTGTTGCGGCAGACCGTACGTCCTTGAGTAATGAGCTCGTTGTTAAGCTGGGTCGCCGCAATATGTAGTACAAACTCGAATGATTGTTAGAGCACAAAGCTCGAATTTGCAAGGAAGAGTGAACTACGATGAAACGCACCATGGGCATTGACGTATCGAAGGCCAAGCTTGATGTCGCCATTTCTGGTGACGACAGCACGTCCACTGTTGAAAATACCCCTTCGGGTTTTCAGCAAATCGTTGAGACGGCAGAAGCGCATAATGTTGAGCTCGTCATCGTGGAAGCGACAGGTGGATATGAGTCTGACGCCGCAGATTTTTTGATGGAGCAAGGCATTCCCGTCGCTGTTGTGAATCCTCGCCGTGTGCGTGACTTTGCCCGGAGCCTCGGAGTGTTGGCGAAGACGGATCGTATTGATGCTCTTGTTCTTGTTCAGTTTGGGGAAGTCGTCCCTGTCCGGGAAAATCAAAAAGTCCGGGCAACTCAGCGCAAGCTGGAAACTCTAGTTAACCGTCGTCGGCAGGTCGTCGAAATCCTTTCCCGGGAGCGCGTTCGCTTGCAGCGAGCTTCGTCTGATGTGCGCCCTTATATTGAAGACGTCATTGCTACTCTAAGAACGCAAGAAAAGAGTTTGTCACTTGAAATCAAGAAACACATTCTCAGTGACAAAGATTTTAGCGATAAGGCAACGTTGCTTGAAACCACGAAAGGGATTTCGTCAGTAACCTCTGCGACTCTTCTTGCTTTCTTTCCTGAGTTGGGGACGTTAACGCCGAAGCAAGCAGCTTCTCTAGCAGGCCTGGCACCATTCAACAGGGATAGCGGCAAGAAAACGGGGCAACGTTGCGTTTGGGGAGGACGAATAAAAGTACGTAGCGCCCTTTACATGAGCGCAATCTCAGCGACTGTCTGGAACCCTGCAATTCGAGCCTTCTACCAGCGTCTTTGCGATGCGGGCAAACCTAAAAAGGTCGCCCTCACTGCCTGTGCAAGGAAGCTTCTCGTGATTTGCAATGCGATTTTACGGACGGGAAAACCTTGGGATCCTGCACTTAACGCTTGATTGCCAATACGATTGCTTAACAATCCTTAGGATTTTATGGGCGGAAGCCGCCCATAAAATAGGTTCATCTCCCAATTCCGGGGGAAACATAAAAAATTGAGGACAACGGAAACCCTCAGTAATCTCGACAGTTGCACAACAGACGAGAGCTACAAGGAGGGCACCGTTGTCCAAGGGCAAGATTACCCGGTTGTTGGGAGACTGGAAAGGGTATCGTGTTGGAACTGTTCAGCGCCTTGAAGCCAGCGAAGCTCGGAAGCACCCCGAAGTCTGGATCGAGTTGATTCCAATCAGGCGAAGGCGAATGAGATGCAGCGGGTGCGGCAGGCTTGTCTGCGCAGTTCACGACTATGTCGAACGCTGGGTTCGTGACTTGCCTGTATTCGACGCGGCAACGCATTTGCTCGTTCTCCGGCGTCGGGTCCATTGTCCCGTCTGTGGACCAAAGCTGGAGCAGCTTCCTTGGCTCGACAGGTATTCGCGTGTCACAAGGCGGCTGGCCGAGTCCGTTGTTCGGCTCTGCCGCATACTTCCCATTAAGCACATCGCGGAATGCTACGGCCTGAACTGGAAGACCGTGAAGACAATCGACAAGCGGTACCTAACGGAAAAACTCAATCCCATTGACTTGAAAGGCGTCAAGGTTGTCGCAATGGATGAGTTTGCCATCCGCAAAGGACATCGCTACGCCACGATCATCGTCGAGCCTTACACCAAGCGGGTTCTGTGGGTAGGAAGAGGCAACAGCCGGGAGAGCATCCGACCATTCTTTGAACTGCTTGGCCGTGATGGTTGTGCCCGAATTGAGGCCGTTGCAATGGACATGAACGGTGCGTATGCCGCCGAGGTGAAGGCGCAATGCCCGAAAGCCGAGATCGTCTACGATCTGTTTCATGTTGTTGCCAAGTATGGCCGAGAAGTAATCGACCGCGTCCGAAACGATGAGGCCAATCGCCTCAATCATGACAAAGACGCCCGTAAGGTTGTCAAAGGCTCACGATGGCTGCTCCTGCGCAACAGGCGGAATCTCATGCGACAGGAAGATCGAATCCGGCTCTATGACCTGCTTCGAGCCAACAAAGATTTGATGAAGGTTTATATCCTCAAGGAGGATTTGAAGCGACTCTGGGACTACCGAGACTCCAAAGCTGCCAAGCGGTTTTGGAAAGGTTGGTACCGCCGCGCCATGCAAAGCCGAGTCGAGCCGCTCATTAAATTCGCTAAGCGCCTCAAACCCTACATCTCGGGCATTATCTCACACTGCCGATATCCGCTACACACCAGCCTACTCGAAGGGATCAACAACAAGATCAAGGTGATCAAACGGATGGCCTACGGCTTTCTCGACGACGAGTACTTCTTTCTCAAAATCAGAGCAGCCTTCCCCGGAATTGGGAGATGAACCATAAAATAGGGGGCGGGTGCGGGAGTCGTCAGGGGTGACGACTGGCCTGTCTCCGCGCACCCGGCCTGTGCGCACGCAGGATACATAAGGACGGGAGTCCTTATGCCCCCGGAGGGGAAAAAGCGTAGGGCATTCCCGCCCCGGCGGGCTTGCCATGCCGGTGGGAGCGGGAGTCGTCAGGGGTGACGACTGGCCTGTCTCCGCGCACCCGGCCTGTGCGCACGCAGGATACATAAGCAATCGTATTGGCAATCAAGCGTTAAGTGCAGGATCCCAAGGTTTTCCCGTCCGTAAAATCGCATTACAAATCACGAGAAGCTTCCTTGCACAGGCAGTGAGGGCGACCTTTTTAGGTTTGCCCGCATCGCAAAGACGCTGGTAGAAGGCTCGAATTGCAGGGTTCCAGACAGTCGCTGAGATTGCGCTCATGTAAAGGGCGCTACGTACTTTTATTCGCCCACCCCAAACGCAGCGTTGCCCCGTTTTCTTGCCGCTATCCCTGTTGAATGGAGCCAGGCCTGCCAGAGAAGCTGCTTGCTTCGGCGTTAACGTCCCCAACTCAGGAAAGAAAGCAAGAAGAGTCGCAGAGGTTACTGACGAAATCCCTTTCATGGTTTCAAGCAAAGTTGCCTTGTCACAAAAATCTTTGTCACTGAGAATGTGTTTCTTGATTTCAAGTGACAAGCTCTTTTCTTGCGTTCTCAGAGTCGCAATAACGTCTTCAATGTAAGGGCGCACATCAGACGAAGCTCGCTGCAAGCGAACGCGCTCCCGGGAAAGGATTTCGACGACCTGCCGGCGACGGTTAACAAGAGCTTCCAGCTTACGCTGAGTTGCCCGGACTTTTTGATTTTCCCGGACAGGGACGACTTCCCCAAACTGAACAAGAACAAGAGCATCAATACGATCCGCCTTCGCCAACACTCCGAGGCTCCGGGCAAAGTCACGCACACGGCGAGGATTCACAACAGCGACGGGAATGCCTTGCTCCATCAAAAAATCTGCGGCGTCAGACTCATATCCACCTGTCGCTTCCACGATGACGAGCTCAACATTATGCGCTTCTGCCGTCTCAACGATTTGCTGAAAACCCAAAGGGTTATTTTCAACAGTGGACGTGCTGTCGTCACCAGAAATGGCGACATCAAGCTTGGCCTTCGATACGTCAATGCCCATGGTGCGTTTCATCGTAGTTCACTCTTCCTTGCAAATTCGAGCTTTGTGCTCTAACAATCATTCGAGTTTGTACTACATATTGCGGCGACCCAGCTTAAGAACGAGCTCGTAACTCAAGGGCGTACGGTCTGCCGCAACAGCCGCCTTCATGCCAGTCATGGAGGCGGCTTTCTTTTTTCTCCGCCTTTGGCTTGAGGGTCAATATACAAGGACGGGAGTCCTTATGCCCCCGGAGGGAAAAATGGGTGGGCGTCGCCGGCCCGGTGGGCCAAAGCACCATGAAAAAAGGGCGCTCCTGATGTATCGGGAGCGCCCTTGATGCGTTTGGAAGGGTGAGGGTGTCGGTTAGTTCATGCGCGAGGTGATGTTGTTGTCAATCCACCGTCCATCCCACCATTCGATGGGGTTGACGGGCACGCCGCCGACGAAGACGCCAAAGTGGAGGTGGTCGCCACCAGCGAGGCCGGTTGCGCCTGTGCGACCGATGATCTGGTTCTTTTTGACCATATCGCCGACGCTGACGTCGATGCTGCTCATGTGCGAGTAGAGGCTCATAAGTCCAAGGCCGTGGTCGATGACAACGCTTTCGCCGTAGATGCCGAAGAAGCCGGTGTGCACAACCTTACCGTTGTTGGCGGCGGGGATGGGCGCGTGGCGCACGGAGGCGAGGTCGATACCGAGGTGCGTCTGATGGTCCACGTCCTTACCGGCGTACTTGTAGGTGCGGCGGTCGCCGAATCCGGCGCGGTTGGCGGCGTTTGGCAGGCGGGAGAAGCGGCCTTCCCACATGGGGGTCGCTGTGCTTTCGCTGCCGAGCTTGTGCATTGCCGCGCGGTTTTTCACGCGCAGTTCGCGGTTGACCATCAGATAGCGTTCCAGCTGTGTGGGCGCGTTGGGGAACTCGTCCTCGAACTGGGGCATCTTGGCGTTGAGGAAGCGGTCGGGCAGGTTGATGACGTCGTGCCGGAATTTCCGGTCGTTGACGTGGTAGTAGAAGGAGTCCTTCCGGGTGTTTCCTGCCTTGTCCGTAGCGATGAGCACCGGGGAGAACTGCTCCACGGTCATATCCTGCGGGAAGGCGAACAGGCAGAGGTAATTGCCGTTTGCCTGCTTGTACCCACGGAAGAACTCGTCGCCAATCTGCACGCCGGACTTGGAGACATCCTCATTGACGGTGTAGGCAACGCAGCCGGAGCCGCCCCTGTTCAGGTTGTGCTGTCCGGAAAGGACGACAACGCGGGGCTTCTTGGTATCCAGTTCAAATTCCCACGTCTGGTTGGCGGTGTTGCCCTGTCCCATGTTGTAGATGGAACGGTCCGTGGCGGAAACCGTGATGCTGACCGGGCCGTTGCGGAATTTGGTCTGCGAGAGATCGAATTCCACTGTTGCTTCCAGCGGATTGGCGAAGGTGTCCTGCTTGAGCAGGGCAACGCTGCGGCCTTTCTGCGTGGCGATGACGGACAGGTTTTTGATGCCGGTTGTGGGGTCCACGGCGGTGAGGGAGAACGAGGATTCCGCACCGAGGTAGCCTTCGCCGGGTGTCAGGGTCAGCTCGGGGGCGCGTCTGTCCTTGAGGTAGAGGATGCCGCCCACGGCTACCGCTGCAAGGAGAAACACGAGGATTGAGACTGTTACGAGTTTTTTCATTCTACTATTGCTCTGTAATGACGGATTTCAGGTTGAACGAGTCCTCTGCGAGGACGGTTTGCCGTTGGGTTCGGCTTTGATGGATACCGTTTTCAGGGGCTTATGCCAACCCTCGGCAACATTTTGTCGCACGCGGGTAGAGCATGGTGTCGGATATTCGACGAAACTGCTGTGCGACGCGGAAAAAGGCAATTACGATGATGCGCGCATTGGGTGGCAACGTAGTACGACTGATGGGAAAAATTTCGATAGGGGGTGGATTATTCCATAGTTCTCTTGTATGGAAAAATTGTTTACTCACTCAAATCAGAGGCTTATACGGCATTCAGTGAATGCCGTTTAAGAAGTGAATACGATTTACTGAGTTGTGATACCGATTGACATACCATTTCAACCATCATGCAAAATGCGCAAATATATGGCGTTTTACTGAAAAAAAATGGCCGATTCCATTGACTGGGTACTGTATTTGTGCTCATTCAACAGGAAATACCATTCGTGCAGTGCTGATTCCATAAACACTTGAACGGTAGGATGGAACGCCAGTTTTTCTTTGGCGGATTGGTCCGCCGCTGTTTGGTAACTATGGAGGTGTCTTATGAAATGTTCAATTGGTAGCGGTAAGCATGACGTCATGGAAGCCCTGAAAGCAAAAGGGATTTCACGCCGTGAGTTCATGAAGTTCTGTGCCGCTGTATCCGCCGCTATGGCTGCGGATGCGTCCTTCACTCCCGCCCGCGTGGCGGAAGCCCTCACCGCTAAAGAGCGGCCGACGGTTATCTGGCTGCATTTCGCCGAATGTACGGGCTGTTCCGAGTCCGTCCTGCGAAGCACCGAGCCGGATATCGCGACGGTTCTGTTTGATGTCATCTCCCTCGATTATCATGAGACCCTCATGCAGTGCGCCGGTGAAGCCATCGAAGAAGTCCTGCACAAGACCGTCCACGAGAAAGAAGGCAAGTTCGTTCTGGTCCTCGAGGGCGGCGTGCCCACCAAGGACGGCGGCATCTACGGCAAGGTCGGCGGCAAGACCATGTACTCCACCCTGCAGGAGATTTACCCCAAGGCTCTGGCAACCATCGCCATCGGCACCTGTGCTGCCTACGGCGGCGTGCAGAAGGCTGCCCCGAACCCCACCGGTGCAAAGGGCTGCAGCGAAGCCCTCGGCGGCGCCCCGATGATCAACGTCCCCGGTTGCCCGCCCAACCCCATGAGCTTCATCGGTACCGTGGTGCACTACATCACCAAGGGTATGCCCGAGCTCGACGATTACGGCCGTCCCTACCTCTTCTACGGCGCAACTGTTCACGAAAACTGCCCCCGCCTCAAATACTTTGAGGAAGGACTTTTCGCCCCCTCCTTCGATTCCGAAGAAGCCAGAAAGGGCTACTGCTTGTACGAGCTGGGTTGCAAAGGCCCCAACACGTTCAACAACTGCCCGAAGGTTCTGTTCAACCAGGTCAGCTTCCCCATCCAGGCCGGCCATCCCTGCATCGGCTGCTCCGAGCCTGATTTCTGGGATGAGATGAGCCCGTTCTACGACATCTACTAGCGTGGAATTGTAGAACACACTGGTTAACAGAAGACGCTTGAACTATCATTTAGGAGGAAGTTATGGCTGGTTGTAAGTCCAAAGCGGCCCCGGTAACTCCTGTCGGGGATTACACCGGTAAAGTCGTTATCGATCCCATTAATAGAATCGAGGGCCACCTCCGCATCGAAGTGGAAGTGGAAAACGGTCGCGTCAAGAACGCGTGGTCCAGCTCGCAGCTGTTCCGTGGCTTGGAGCTGATCCTCCAGGGCCGTGACCCCCGCGACGCCAAGCACTTCACTCAGCGCGCCTGTGGCGTGTGCACCCACGTGCACGCCCTCGCGTCCACCCGTTGTGTGGACAACGCCATCGGCGTTGACAAGCGCATCCCCGAGTCCGGCCGCATCCTGCGCAACATGCTCCTTGGCGCGCAGTTTATGCATGACCACATTGTCCACTTCTATCACCTCCATGCCCTCGACTGGGTCGACGTTGTCAGCGCGCTGTCCGCCAGCCCCAAGGGCGCGGCAGACCTCGCCAACGGCGCAGGCCTTGGCCACCGCAAGCACACCGTGAAGGAACTGGAAGAGACGCAGGCGCGTTTGAAGAAGTTCGTTGGCTCCGGCCAGCTGGGCATCTTCTCCAACGCGTACTTCCTGGAGCCCCACGCCGCGTACAAGCTGCCGCCGGAACTCAACCTGCTGGCCACCCATCACTACCTGCAGGCCCTGAAGCTTCAGATCCTGCCCGCACGTATGATGGCCATCATCGGCGGCAAGAACCCGCATACCCAGAGCCTCTACGAGGGCGGCATCACCTGCTACGACGCCCTGAAGAAGGAAAATCTGGCGCAGTTCAAGGCGCTGTATCAGGAAACCATCGAGTTCGTGAACAACACCTACCTGCCGGACATTCTGGCCGTTGCTCCGTACTACCTCGATTGGGGCGGCATCGGTGGAACCACGCACTTCCAGAGCTGCGGCGAGTTCCCCACCGACGAAGCCGACATGTACAGCCGCTTCATGCCCTCCGGCGTTATCTACAACCGCGACATCGCCAACATCCACGACTTCGACCTCAAGAAGATCGAGGAAAGCGTCAAGTACAGCTGGTACAAGGACGGCGATCCCAAGCATCCGTGGCACGGCGTCACGGAGCCGGAATACACCGGCATGGACCGCATGACCTCCGAAGACACCGGCAAGTACAGCTGGATGAAGGCTCCCCGCTACAACGACAAGGCCACCGAAGTTGGTCCGCTGGCGCAGGTGCTGGTTGCCTACGGCCGCGGCCACAAGCCCACTGTGGAAGTGGTCAACAAGGTGCTCAGCACCCTCGGCGTTGGCCCCGAAGCTCTGTTCTCCACCCTCGGCCGTACCGCCGCCCGTTGCATCGAGACCAAGGTCATCGGCGACGAGATGGTCAACTGGATCGAGCAGCTTGAGAAGAACGTCTCCATGGGCAAGACTGACATCGTGGCTCCCTTTGAGATGCCCGACAAGGCCTTCGGCGTTGGCCTCGTCAACGCACCGCGCGGCACCCTGTCGCACTGGGTCGAAATTGAAGGCGGCAAGATCAAGAACTTCCAGCTGGTCGTTCCGTCCACTTGGAACCTTGGCCCGCGCAGCGACGACGGCACCCTCAGCCCCGTTGAGGAAGCGCTCATCGGCACTCCGGTGTTCGATCCCAAGCGTCCAGTCGAAATCCTGCGTACCGTCCACTCCTATGACCCCTGCATCGCCTGTGGCGTGCATGTGATCGATCCCGAAAGCAACGAGACCTACAAGTTCAAGGTCTGCTAAAGAGGGTAGACATCACGTTTGAATCGTTTAACAATGGACCCGGCCCGAATTCACGGGCCGGGTCTCTGTTATTCCATGATCTTCAGGAGTTCGAGTGACTGATACGACAAAGATTCTTGTGCTGGGTTGCGGCAACATCCTGCTGCGCGACGAAGGAATAGGCGTACGGGTGGTAGAGCGCCTCCAAGAAGAGTACGAGTTCTCGGACAACGTCCAGCTGGTGGACGGGGGAGTGCGTGGTCTTATCCTGACGGACCTTATTTCGCAGGCGGACCATGTCATTATCCTTGATGCCGTGATCAATGGCCACGAGCCGGGTACGCTGTACCGGCTGGATGGCGAGGATTTGCGGCTGTCGCTGGCCTTTAAGAACTCCGTGCACGACATGGACCTGTTGGAGACCTTGTGCTGTTGTGAGCTGATCACCGGCCACAAGCCCTCCGCGATTATCGTCGGCATTGAACCGAAGGACTACCAGTCCGAGCCGTCCCTCGAAATCAGCGAGGAGCTGACGTCGCGCATCCCTGAAATGATGGCGATGGCGGTGAAGGAAGTGGAGGCCGCCGGTGGACGGTGTGCCGTGAAGAATCCCGCATAACGAGTGGACGAGGTGCGAATATGTGCTTGGCAACGCCCTGCAAGGTGACGGAACTCCTTGAAGAAGAACTGGCCATGGTTCAGGTTGGCGACAGCCAGACCTTTGTGAAGTGTTCGCTTATGCTGATGCAGGACAAGCCCGCCATTGGCGAGTATGTGCTGGTGCACGCCGGTTTTGCCATCAGCAAGGTCGAAGAGGAGGAAGCCCGCAAAACCATTGACCTCATCAACGAGATGAGCGAGCTGGCTGGCGACCGCCCCCTCGGAAACACCGCCTTCGACCTGTAGCGCGGCTGCGCCCCTGCGCGCCGCTCCATGAAAATTCCAGAAAAAGCCCCCGCGTCATGGTAACGCGGGGGTTTTCTTGTGTGAGTGGGGTGGGGCGTCTGTGCGCGGAGAGGTCACGTGGGGCCCCGGGGATGCGGGGACGGACGGGACAAGGCATCCCGACGCGGCTTTTGCCGCGCCGCTACGCCGCTGCACATGGGCGTGTTTTTTTGTGCCTGCAACCGCGCCAGCCCGCGGCGCAGGAAGCACAGGGCTGCGCGTCGCCGTTGGCCGTTGGCGCTAGTCCTCGGCTTCGAGGTCCAGCGCTTCCATGAGGCGGATGGTCATTTGCAGGAAGTCCGCTTCCGTGATGATGCCCACGAGTTTATCCTCGTCCACCACGGGCAGACAGCCGTATTTGTGGTGGAGCAGAACTTCTGCGGCGTCCTGCAGGGGCGTTTCCGGGATGACGGCGGTGACGTCGGTCCGCATGATTTCCCGGATGGGAATGCCCGCGTCGATTTCGTCTTGCGTTTTCCTGTCCACCTCCGCAAACTGCGATAAGGTGGCGGAGAGTATGTCCCTGTGTGTCAGCAGGCCCTTGAATTCCATATCGTCCGAGACGATGGGAATGTGCCGGATGCGGGCGAGGGACATCATGGAACGGGCCGTCTTGATGGTGTCCATCTCGCGGAGGGTAAAGACGTCCTGTGTCATCAGGTCCTTGACTTTCAGCATGGGGACTCCTTTTTTTACATGAATCATAGTCTCCCTGCGCCCTTGTTCCTGTCAAGTGCTTTGCGCCGTGCGCGGCAGAGTATATTGACTTGATTGAAGAAATCTGGTCAGCATGGCACGCGCCAAAGTCGCCCTGCTTCAGGATGGTCTGAACGGGCGCCTTGGCAGCACTCTTTGAGGATACAACTGCATGGTTCAAATTGATTTACGACGGAATAGGGAACGCATGGTGCGCGAGCAGATCGAAGGGCGGGGCATTACCGACCCGGCGGTGCTGGACGCCATGCGCACGGTGAAGCGTCACCTTTTTGTGGATGAGGCTATGCAGGCGCAGGCCTACGAAGATCATCCCATACCCATAGGGTTTAAGCAGACCATCTCGCAGCCGTATATGGTGGCGCTGATGAGCCAACTGCTGGACGTGAAGCCCGGAATGCGCGTGTTGGAAATCGGCACGGGGTCTGGCTATCAGGCCGCTGTGCTGGCGCATATGGGGGCGGAGGTCTTCACTGTGGAGCGCATCCGCGAGTTGCACGTCGCCGCGCGAAACAAGATGACGCGCCTTCGGTATTTTGGCGTTTCCCTCAAGCTGGACGACGGCACCCTTGGCTGGCCCGAGGAAGCTCCGTTCGACCGCATTATCGTGACGGCTGGCGGGCCGGAGCTGCCCCAGCCGCTTTTGGACCAACTGGCCGACCCCGGAAAGCTCATCATCCCGGTTGGCGCATCGCGCCGCCAGCAGAGCCTCATCGTTGCCCGCAAGGAAAACGGCGCGGTGACGCAGGAGAATATGGGGAACGTGGTCTTTGTCGATCTTATTGGCTCGCACGGCTGGTAGCGCGCCATGCCTGCTCCTCGTGAACCTGAATCCAACGGACAGAACATGACATTTCTTCAGGCCTTGCTTTCCGGTCCGGGGCCGGACTCTCCCCGTCGCGCCTTTGCGCTGGCCTGCAAGGGCTTTTGCATGGGGGCCGCGGATATTGTCCCCGGTGTGTCCGGCGGGACGGTGGCCTTCATCACCGGCATTTACGAGGATCTCATCGCGGCCATCCGCTCGGTGAACCTGCGCGCCATCAGCGCCGCGTTGCGCCTCAATTTTACGGGCGCGGCCAAAGAGGTGCACCTGCGCTTTTTGCTGCCTTTGCTCTTTGGGCTGGGTGCGGCGCTGGTGTCCATGGCGGGGCTGATGAATACGCTGCTCAAGCAGCATCCGGTGGAGATTTGGTCCCTGTTCCTCGGGCTGATTGCCGCGTCCATCATCGTGGTGAGCCGCCGGGTGGAGGAGTGGAACGCCGGGGCCGTGGCTTCGCTGGTTCTTGGCGCGGTGGGCAGTTGGTTCATTGTGGGGATGATACCCGTCACCACGCCGGAATCGTGGTGGTTTGTCATGCTGTGCGGGATGATTGCCATCTGCGCGATGATTCTGCCGGGCATCAGCGGCGCCTTTCTGCTTTTGATCCTTGGAAAATACGAGTATATAACAGGGGCGCTCCGCAATCCGTTCGTCCTTGATAATCTGCTGACACTCGGCGTATTTGCCTGTGGTTGTGCTCTTGGCATCGCAGCTTTCTCGCGCCTTTTGCATGTGTTCCTGCATCGCTGGCACGCCCAGACCATCGCGTGTTTGACCGGCGTTATGCTTGGTGCGGCGCGCAAGGTGTGGCCGTGGAAAGAGGTGCTGGAGACGCAGGTCATCCGTGGCAAAGTTCACGTTCTGCGTGATGCCAACGTGCTTCCGGCATTTGACGGGGATTTCCTCTTTGCCGTATTCCTGATGGCCGTCGGCTTTGCCATGGTGATGCTGCTGGACCGCGTCTCGCGCGTTCGTACGCACGTGTAGCAGGCGACAGGCCCCGCAGTGCGTTACTTTTCGGGTGACACAGTGTGCCCAAACCCGCAGGCCGGGCCGCACCACAGTGTGGCGGCGCGCCGCGTTGGCCGGGCAGGGGAGCCTGCGGGAGCGCAGGCCAAAACATATTTCAGTCGGTTCAGTGAAAAGATTCTGCGCCCCTACTGGTCAACGGCCATGGAGGCATTATCCTTGAGGACTGACCGCCGCCCGAATGTCGGACGGCACACGTACTGGTACCGTTACGGTGTGAACGTCAAAGCGTAACTACGAAGAGGCGAGAGACAATGACCCAATCCGGATGCAGCTCCTGTTCGTCTGGTGGCGGCGGCGAAAATAAGCCGAACGCCAAGCAGATGATTCAGGACCAGATGATCTCCAGCACGCTGGAGAAGATCAAGTACAAGCTGTTCATCATGAGCGGCAAGGGCGGCGTGGGCAAGAGCTCCGTCACTGTGAACGTTGCGGCCGCGCTGGCCAAGCTGGGCTACAAGGTTGGCATCATGGACGTGGACATCCACGGTCCCAGTGTGCCGCGTCTGCTCGGCCTGTCCGGCCAGCTGGACGGCGACGAGCGTGGCGGCCTCATCAAGCCCAAGGAATACAACGAGAATCTTTCCGCTGTTTCCATGGACAGCCTGCTTAAGGATACGGACCAGGCCGTGCTGTGGCGCGGTCCCATGAAAACGTCCGCCATCCGCCAGTTTATCTCCGACGTCACGTGGGGCGAGCTGGACTTTTTGGTTATCGACTCTCCGCCCGGAACCGGCGACGAGCACATGACCGTGCTCAAGACCATCCCGGACGCCCTGTGTGTGGTGGTGACCACCCCGCAGGAGCTGTCCCTCGCCGACGTGCGCAAGGCCTGCAATTTCCTGCAGTATGCCCATGCCAGCGTCCTTGGCGTGGTGGAGAACATGAGTGGGCTGGTCTGTCCGCACTGCCATGAGGAGATTTCCCTCTTCAAGAAGGGCGGCGGCGAAAAGCTGGCCGAGAAGTACGGCATTCCGTTCCTCGGCGCCATTCCGCTGGACCCGGCCACCGTCGTCGCCAGCGACATCGGCAAGCCCGTGGTGTACCTTGACGAGGAGACCCCCGCCAAGGACGCTCTGCTGAAGATCGCCAAGAAGATTAGCGAAGCCGCCGAGAATAGCCTCGAAGCGGTGTCCACCATTCACGTGTAGTCCGCCTGCGCCGTAGGGCGCGGTCCGGGCCTCTAGCCTGCGGGAGCCGTATGCGCCGACCCCTGGCCATAGCGACAGCCGGTGTCATGCTGGCGGCATCACTTGCGATGTCCGCCACGGATGCTCGCGCGGGCAAGATGTATTATTACGTTGACGAGGAGGGCGGGTTCCACTTTACGAACCGGCCCTCCTCGACCGCGTACAGCGTGTTTGCGGTGTTCCGCAATTTTCCGGATAAGAGCCGTGACGAGATTATGCGCGTGGTGAAGCGCATGTCCCGCCGTCACGGGGTGGATTCCAACCTCGTCGCCGCAGTCATCGAGGTGGAGTCGAATTTTGAACCAGACGCCGTGTCGCACAAGGGCGCTCAGGGGCTTATGCAAATCATGCCCGCGACAGGCAAGGACCTTGGCCTCAAAAAGCCTTTCGACATGGAAGACAACATCGAGGCCGGGGTGAAGTACCTTAAGGAGCAGCTGCGCCGCTTTGGCGACAACGCGCTTGCTCTTGCCGCGTACAACGCCGGTCCCAAGCAGGTCGAGCGATACGACGGCATCCCCCCTTTCCCCGAAACCCGGCAATACGTCCAAAAAGTACTTTCCATCTATAAACGACTCAAAGGCGGCAAACCCTAATGATCGAGCTCAACTTGGCGAACAAGCTCACCCTTGCGCGCATTCTTGGTGTACCCGTAATCGTTCTCCTGTTGTATTTTCCCACCAAGATGACCTGTCTGTTGGCCATGCTGGTCTTCATCATCGCATCCCTGACGGACCTGTTCGACGGCCTTGTGGCGCGCCGTCTGGGCATGGTGACCAATTTCGGCAAATTTCTCGATCCGCTTGCGGACAAGATTCTGGTCGGCTCCGTATTGATTATGCTGGTGGAGCTGGGCTGGGTGCCCGCGTGGGTGGTTATCATCATTGTTGCCCGCGAAACGACGGTGACGGGCCTTCGCGCCGTGGCGTCGGACATGGGTATGGTCCTTGCGGCGGACAAGTACGGCAAGCTGAAAACCGTTATTCAGATTCTGGCACTGTGTCCTTTGCTGTTGCATTTTGAATGGTTTGGCTTTGATCCGGTCGGCATCGGCACCTTCTTCCTCTACATCGCGCTTGTGCTCACAGTGTTCTCTGGCGGGAATTACCTGTACAAATTCTATAAGAACTGGTTAGATGAAGAGCGTGAGGCCTAGTGCCATGGGGTTGTGGCATAGCATTGTGTTGTGCCATAAATGCAGTGCGTTAACTGCGGGGGTGCCGTATGGCTCAGATTGATGCGTTCTTTAAGATGATGCATGAGATGGGGGCGTCGGACCTCCATCTCTCCAGTGGCAGCCAGCCCATCATTCGACTGCATGGTGAGCTGGAACGGGTGAAATACAAGGTGCTTGAGCATGATGAACTCAAAAAGCTCCTGTTTGAAATCACCCCGGAAGCCAAGGTGAAGGAATTTGAGGAAACAGGCGATATCGACTTCGCCTACGAGGTCCCGAACCTCGCCCGCTACAGGGTGAACTTCTTCAACCAATCCCGAGGCATCGCAGGCGTCTTCCGCGAAATTCCGCAGAAGATTCTGACCATCGAAGACCTTGCCCTGCCGGAGGTGCTCCGCAGCCTCTGCTTGCTCCCCAAGGGGCTTGTCCTTGTAACCGGCCCGACCGGCAGCGGTAAGTCCACCACCCTCGCCGCGATGGTGGACTACTGCAACAGGATGCGCCGCCAGCACATCCTGACCATCGAAGACCCTATCGAGTTCGTCCACACTCCCAACCAGAGCCTTATCAACCAGCGTGAACTCGGGCGCGACACCAAGAGCTTCTCCGCCGCCCTGCGCGGCGCGCTCCGTGAGGACCCGGACGTCATCCTCGTTGGCGAAATGCGCGACCTGGAGACCATCCAGCTGGCCCTTGAGGCGGCAGAGACTGGCCACTTGGTGTTTTCCACCTTGCATACCATCTCGGCGGCAAAGACCGTGGACCGTATTATCGAGGTGTTCCCCGGCGACCTGCAGGCGCAGATTCGCGCCGGACTGTCCGAGGCACTGCGCGCCGTGGTGGCGCAGAACCTGTTCAAGCGCGTGGATACCAAGGGCCGCGTGGCCGCGTTGGAAATCCTCATCGGCATCCCGTCCGTGCGCAACCTCATCCGCGAGAACAAGACCTTCCAGCTCAACTCCGTCATCGAGACCGGCAAACGCTACGGCATGCAGACGCTTGACGACGAAATCCTGCGTCTGCTCCAGAAGGGCATGATCGACCCCAACGATGCCTACGAAAAGGCGGTGGAGAAGAGCAAGTTCAAGCAGTACCTGACAAAGGACCCGAACGACTTCACCGAAGGCTGACGGAGGGGCTGTCATGCTGCGTTCGCAATTGGATCATGTCATCGGGCAGGTGCTGGACGCCAATCCCGATACCTCGGACATCTTTTTTGTGGCGGGCAAGCCGCTGCAGGCCGAGGTGCACGGCAAATTGACCGATGTGGAACTGGACCCCGGCCTTGGGGCGCTGTCGCCAAACCAGACCGAATCCTGCGCCTTTTGTATGATGGGGCGCAACCAGCGCGTCTATGACGACCTTGTCCAGCACGGCTCGTGCGATTTGTCCTATGAACTTTTGGGCCGCGCGCGGTTTAGGGTGAATATTTTCAGCCAGCGCGGTTCGCTGTCCATCGTGATGCGCCAGTTGTCCACGGACGTGCCGACATTTGAAAAGCTGGGACTGCCGGGCATCTTTGAGGAGATGGCGCTGGAGAAATTTGGCCTCATCCTCGTTACCGGCTCCACGGGCAGTGGTAAATCAACCACCCTTGCCGCGCTTATCGATTCCATTAACGCCCAATTCCCTGTCCATATCCTCACCCTTGAAGACCCTGTTGAATTCGTCCACCCGCACAAGATGGGGACCGTGAACCAGCGCGAAATGGGGCAGGACTTCGACAGTTTCGCCTCGGGGCTTCGCGCGGCGCTGCGCCAAGCGCCCAAGGTCATCCTCGTCGGCGAAATCCGCGATAACGAAACCATCGAAATCGCCATGCAGGCGGCTGAGACGGGGCATCTTGTCCTTGGCACGCTGCATACGTCCGACACGGGGCAGACCATTAACCGCATCATCGGCATGTTTGAGCCGTCCGAAGAGCACCTTGTGCGCCAGCGCCTTGGTGAAAGTGTGAAGTTCGTCGTCTCCCAGCGCCTGTGCCCCAAGGAGGGCGGCGGGCGCGTGGCGGCCTTTGAAATCCTGCGCAACAACCTGCGCATCAAGGACATCGTCGTCAACGGCGAAACGCCGGAGAAGACGTTCTACAACGTGCTGGAAACCTCCGAGACCTTCGGCATGATGACATTTGACCAATGTCTGGCCCGGCTCTTTGAGGAGGGAAAAATCAGCGAGGATACGGCGACCATCTATGCATCCGACAAGTCCGCGTTGATGCAGCGGCTTGATAGGATTAAGACCTTGCGCGGTGATCAGGTGACGGATATCTCCGGCTTGGAGATTGACAACGATTACGGCAAGGAGTAGCCCGCCGCTTTTGCGGCGCTTCAGGGAGGCGGCTATGCAGGTGACCTGCTCGTCATGCCAGAATGTGCTGAATATTCCGGATGAGAAGATCCCGGCCAGTGGCCGGTTTAACGTCAAGTGCCCCCACTGCGCGAACAAGATTCTCGTGGAAGGGGCGCCCGCTACGGAGCGGCGCGAGGCTCCGGCCAAAAAGGTTTCGGCCCCGCCAAAGCCGGAGTTGAACCTGCCCGCTGTGGAGCCGGACATCATTCCGCCCGGCACCGAAGCGGCGTTTATTTTTGTGCAGGACGGCGGCTGGAAGAGCGCCGCCAAGGCGTGGCTGGAGCAAAAAGGCTACTTTGCCGGGGGCGCGGATGACGAGCTGGAGGCCATAGCCAAATTGCGCCTGAACAGTTACGCTGTCCTTATCCTTGAAGATTTTGACGGCTCGCGCCGCCTGCGTGACGAGGTTGCCATGTGGCCGGGCCACAAGCGCCGCGAAACGAATCTCATCCTCCTTGGCACAGAGGCCAAGAGCCTTGACCAGAATTTGGCCTTTCGCAATGGGGCGAATTTCTATATGAACACCAGCGACGGAGAGAACGCTCCGGAGTTGCTAGAAAGTGCCATTCAGGGTTATGAGCTGTATTACGAATTGTTCAACAAAGCGGCGCAAGGCGTCGGGAGCTGACCTCAACCTGACGGAAAACCATGGATTCCAAGACTTCCATTTTGCAAACACGGCTGATGAACTGCCTGGAAACCATCATCGAGCTGGAACAGGACCTTGAGCGCCTGGAGCTTGGTCATGTGCTGCTGGATGAGTTCAGTCAGCTCAAGGCCTTTATGAAACGCATCGATCAGGTGGACGTTGAGGAAGAGGACGTGCGTCGCATAGAGCGGGCTACTGCCAACTTCCTTGAAGAACTGAGAGGGCCGCTCGGGCTGGCTTCCCATGAGGAAGAACGTCCGAAGCTGGTGCAATGATCCCGGCGCAGTGAGACGAATTTTTCTTGTCATACTCATCCTGCTCAATTTAACCCTTGGATATCGCCTGCTTGTGGGCGACCAAGGGCTTATAGCCTATCGTGAACTGCGTGAAGACCACGAGCAGATGACCCGGCGACTTGCCGAGGCCGAGCAGCGCGCCCGCGACCTGTCGCGGGAAATCCGCCTGCTGAAGTCTGACCGCGACTACCTGAAGGATACACTTCGCAAGAGAATGAACTATCTGGAAAGAGACGAAATCGTCTACGTCTTCCCGGATTCGCAATCCGATACGCCTGACACGCACCCAGGAGCCGCCATCGATGCAGACCAAGATTAAATGGTTCAAGGAAGTGCTGGAACTGGAACCAGCGTCCAAGGTCTTCTTCCCTCTCGCCCGTCTGTACTTTGAGGATGGACAGCTTGAGGAGGCGGCCGCCACCCTGAAGGGCGGTTTGGAGCGCAATCCCGAACACCTTGAAGCCCGTTTCCTGCTGGTGGAAGTGCTGAGTGCCCTTGGCCGCAGCAATGAAACCACCGGCGAGGTAGAGACCCTGACGTCCGTTCTGTCCGCGTATCCAGCGTTCTGGAAGGCATGGGCCGAAAGCGGCGCATCGCGCACCAAGGACTCCGCGCTGGCGTTGTCCTTTCTTGCGGCGGATTTTCAGGGCAACAGCATTTCCTGGTCGCAGGTCATTGAGCGCGGTCTGGATTCTCTGTATGCCCAGCCAGGTACAGCCGCCCCGCGCGAAGAAGCGCAGGACGCAGACGGCGAGGACTTTGACGACGACGTTGATGTCGTTGCCGAGGCCGAAGCCGCAGGTCTGCCCGAGGCCACGATAGTGGCCGAGACGCTTGCCGCCGCTGCGGATACCGAGGGCAGTGTGGCGCCGCCGCAGGTCAGCCCCCGCCCGTCCGTGGTGGAACCGCGCGAGGACGAAACGCAGGAGGAAGCCACCCTGCGGACCCGCACCATGGCGAATCTGCTGGCGGAGCAGGGCGACTACCGCGGCGCGGTGGAAATCTATCAGGAACTGCTCACCGTCTGCGACGACGAGACGGACCGGGCGGAGATAGAGGACACCATCGCCGGGCTGAAAAAGCGCATCCGCAAGGGCCCGTCCAAGGGCGCATCCGCCGAGGAGCAGATGCCCCCGGCGGAACTCCCCGGCAAGGAGAAGCTGCTTGGCACGCTGGAAGCGCTGGCCGAGCGACTTGAAGCCCGGGCGACCCATTAAAATGTTCCAAAAAGGCTTGCGCCGCCGTCTCCGAAAGGGGCGGCGGCTCATTGCCGCTTGACCTTTATGGAGAGATAGCGCTTGCCCAAAGGCGCATCTTCTGTCACACCACCCAAAGGCAACATGTGGGCAGTCTGCCCGCATGCATTGACGACGATTACAAGGGGTTGGATTTTGAAACGCAAGCTCGCGCTGACATGCGCGGTTCTGGCCGCGACCTTTATGCTGCAGGGGTGTGAAACGCTCCAAGGCACATGGAAATCGACCAAGGAATACTACAAGGAATATATCAACGTTGACCCGCAGGTGGACCTTGAGCAGAGAGACTACGACTCCCGCGAGGAGCGTATGGCCGCGTTGTTCTCCCCTGTGGATACGCAACTGGAGTCGCTGTCCATCTACGTAAACCGGCAGGACCGTCTGCCCGGTGAAAAGTGGATTGACGGGCTGTTCTCCGAGTATTCCTGGGTGAACGGTGTTGCCGCGAGCATGCTCGACGGTGATGTTATCCTCCGCCGCCCCGACGCCGCGATGAAGCCGCTGAACATCGCCCCTCTGCTTGAGGACGGCGACGCCCTGCGCGACCGCGAGTTGCGGGTCTTCATTGACAAGACCCCCCTTGGTCCCGAAATGTACATGGGCACCGCCCTGTTCAAGGGCAACGACCTTGCCGGTATTGTCGCCGTGCATTTTGACATGCGCAGCGTCATCAATTTTTGTCCGCAGCCCGGTGAGTTGGTGGTCTTCACGCCCGAGCAGATGCTCTGGGAGGGTGAGAACAAGGCCACTGCCGAGGCGCTGTTCGACAGGCCTTGGGACGAGATGCTCGCCCAGCAGAGTGCGGGCACCATTACCATTGACAGCCGCGAGTACGATTGGATGAGCCGCTACATCGGCAACAAGCAAATCGTGTACGCTGTGCGCGCCCCTGAGGGTTCCGTCAGCGATTCCGGCAGTTTCTGGAACGTGTTGTAGTTTTCTGCGGCAAGGCAGTGCGGCGGAATATATTCTGCTGTAGGGCCGAGCGCTGTTTGGGCGTTCGGCCTTCGCTTTTTCGGGCCATGCGGGCCGGAAAAGGCATGTAAAACTTTGCCATGAATGTGATTTTAATGCTATTTATGATCTGTGAGCCGCTCTTTCTCGACCGACTCCTGTAGGAGGACTTGCGATGAGTCAGGTAACGGTTACCGAACATCTGCTTTTGCATCAGAAAAAGACGCCGATGGCGACAGGGCGCTTTACCAGTCTGATTAACGAACTCATTCTGTCGGCCAAGATCATCTCCCGAGAAGTCACAAAGGCAGGGCTTGTGGATGTCCTCGGCTTTACGGGCGATACCAACGTGCAGGGCGAAAAGGTCCGCAAGTTGGACGAATTCGCCAACAATGTGCTTATCCACCGCATGCGCCGTTCCGGCGTGCTGTGCGCCATGGCATCCGAGGAAAACGGCGATCTTATCCATATCTCTGGAGATCTGCCGCGCGGTGACTACATTTTGATCTTTGATCCGCTGGACGGCTCATCGAACATTGACGTCAACGTCTCCATCGGTACCATCTTCTCCATCTACCGCCGCCCGCTGAAGAAAACCGGCGACAAGCCCTCCATGCGCGAGGTGCTCCAGTCCTGCGATAAGCAGATCTGTTCCGGCTACTTCATCTATGGCTCGTCCACCATGATGGTGTACACCACGGGCGAAGGCGTGCACGGCTTTACGCTGGACCCCAGCGTCGGCGAATTCCTGCTCTCGCACGAGGACATGAAGATCCCCGATCAGGGCAAGATTTACTCCGTGAACGAGGCCTACTGGAACTCGTGGGACCCGGCCACCAAGGAAGTGCTCGCCCATTTCAAGAGCACCACCAATAACCTTGGCCAGCCGTATTCCTCGCGCTACATCGGTTCCCTTGTGGCGGACTTCCATAGGAATCTGCTGTACGGCGGCATCTTTATGTATCCCGCCCGCACCCTTGACGATGGCAGCAAGGGCGGCAAGCTGCGCCTGTTGTGCGAAGCCGCGCCCATGGCCTTCCTTGTGGAGCAGGCCGGTGGTCTGGCGACCGACGGCACCCAGCGCATCCTCGATTACCAGCCCACGGAACTCCACCAGCGTGTGCCGCTGTTCATCGGCTCCCGCAACGACGTGGAGAAGGTGGCGGAAATCTACACCAAGCATCAGGAGCAGAAGTGAGCCTGACGCTTGGCATTGAGACATCATGTGATGAGACGGCCATGGCACTTGTTGCCGATGGCCGTCTTGTTGCTGAGCGCATTGCCACCCAGATTGACGCGCATGCGCTCTTTGGCGGAGTGGTGCCCGAGCTGGCCTCGCGCGAGCATTTGCGTGTGCTGGCCCCGCTGCTGGATGACTTGCTGGCTGCGGCCGGAGTCGGGCTGGATGATATCGACAACATCGCCGTTGCACGTGGGCCGGGACTGCTCGGCAGTTTGCTGGTCGGCCTGTCCTTTGCCAAGGGGCTGGCCCTTGCCACGGGCGCGCGCCTTGTGGGTGTGAATCACCTGTGGGCGCACCTGACGGCTCCCGCTCTTGAGATGGACATCACGTATCCCGCGCTGGGCCTGCTTGTGTCCGGCGGCCATACGCAGACCTATCTCATCCGCTCCCCCCTCGACTTTGAGGTGCAGGGCCGCACCCTTGACGACGCCGCGGGCGAGGCCTTTGACAAGGCCGCCAAGACCTTCAATTTCCCTTACCCCGGCGGCAAGTTTATTGACGTCATCGGCCAGCGCGCCACGCCGGACAAGTCCATGTTCCCGCGCCCTTACGTTAATAACGACAATCTCGACTTCAGCTTCAGCGGCGTAAAGACCGCTGTGGTCAACTATGTGGCCGCGCATCCGCATTTGCGTCTGCCGCATATGCCCGAAGCGGGACAGGATGTGGAAGACTTGCTGGCCAAGGCCGGCGTGCTGGACGAGTTCGCCGAGGTGTGCGCCTCCTTCAACTGGTGCATTGCCGATGCGCTGCGCATTAAGGTGGACCGCGCGCTTAATGCCGTGAAGGAGCAGGGCGTCACAAGCCTTGTGGTGGCGGGCGGCGTGGCGGCCAACAGCGTTATCCGCCGCGTTATGACAGAACTTGCCGAAAGCCATGGCCTGACCTGCGTTTTGCCGCCCCTGCGGCTGTGCACCGACAACGGCGCAATGATTGCGCTTGCGGGCGAGAAGGTGGCGCAGGCGGGCTGGAAGCATGATCTTGACCTTGAGGCCATACCCCGTGGCCGGGCGATTCCTTGGGATTATCAGCGGATAGTTGAAGAGGACTGACCGCTATGGTAGGTTGCGATGTCTTGACAGGCTCCACCCGTGAACTTACTGTCAAAGACTGCATCGCTCCGCTATCCGGTGTGCTGTCGTGGGAAAGCCATAAAGGCTATGGGCTGCATGACCGAGGAGCAGGGTGGAACACAATCAATGCCACCACCTTGAAAAGAAAAGGAGTACGATATGGCTTCGCAAGTGACTGACGGCAATTTTGAATCTGAAGTGTTGAAGAACGACGTGCCCGTTCTGGTCGATTTCTGGGCTCCCTGGTGCGGTCCTTGTCGAGCCATGGGTCCTGTGGTGGACGAACTGGCCGAAGAGTACGCCGGCAAGATCAAAGTCGTGAAGATGAACGTCGACGAGAACTCCGGCACGCCCAGCAAGTACGGCATCCGCGCCATCCCCACGCTTATCCTGTTCAAGGGCGGCGAAGTGGTGGAGCAGGTGACCGGCGCTGTCTCCAAGAGCAGCATCAAGGAAATGATCAGCTCTAAGATTTAGTGGCTTTTTTAAAAAAGCCTGTGTCAACAAAGGGTGGATTGGCGGTGCGCCGTCCGCCCTTTTTTCCTATGGGGATGCGCCGGGGCTTGACCGCGTGCTGTAAGCTCCTGTAGGTACCGTGACTGGATGTGCAAGGCTCTTGCCGCGCGCACCGTCATCCAAGTACTGCCCGGCCTACGCCGTGGCGTGAGATCACCGAGAATCCGGAAACAGGACACATGAAGAAAGTATTTCGCCTCTTTGCGGCTATTTCCATGGCCGTTGTCATTACGGGCTGTGGCTATATCGACTCCTATTTCATTGAGCCGCCGGAAGATACGGCGCAGGAGCTGTACGAGGCAGGCCGCGACGCCATGCATACCAAGGAATATGCGGACGCCGCAGGCTACTTTGGCAAGCTGCGCGACAGGTACCCCTTCAGCCCCTACACGCCGTCCGCCGAGCTGGCCCTTGGTGACGCCTACTACATGGACGAGCAGTACGAGGCCGCTGCAGACGCCTATATCGAATTCGAGGCGCTGCACCCCCGTCACGAGGAGATCCCCTACGTGCTCTTCCAGATTGGCAAGAGCCGGTACAACCAGTTCTCTTCTATTGATAAGCCGCTGGAGCATGTTTCTCAGGCCATTGAGTACTTTGAGCGCGTGCGCGAAAGCTACCCCGATACCAAATACGCCAAGGAAGCCACGGCCTACATCAAGGGATGCCGCCAGTACATGGCCGACCATGAAATTTACGTCGCCGACTTCTACTGGCGCACGGAGCGCTACCGCGCCGCGTGGCAGCGCTATGAATCTATCGCGAAGAATTTCCCCGACCTGCCTAAGGTTGTTGACTACGCCGCCGAGCGTTCCAAGCTCGCTTACCTCCGCTTCCAAAAGGATTCGTCCGAGGACGTGCGGGAAGAAGCGCAGGGCAGTTGGAAAAAATGGTTTAAATGGTTGTAGAATAAAGCGGCCCCTCGCAGGGCCGTTTTCTTTTTGAGGCCCGGACAGACGCCGACGCGTCGGCCGGGCCTTTTTTTTAGGAGAGAAGCATGACCGATGTGCAGATGGTTCCGGACTGGTTGGAAGAGCGCCGCGTGGACGACGCCAATTTTGCAAGCGCCTACGACGGACAGGGCGGCGAGCGCCGGGCGTGGATGAAAAAACTCATCGCCCAGCAGTACGCCATGGATGCGCCCAGCGCCCAGACGCGCGCCACGTCGCGCGCCGCGTGGCGCAGCGGGTTCACCAGCGTAAAGGGAGCCAGTGCTCCGGATTTTGCCGTGGTGGTCCTTGGCGCGGGCGTGCAGTCCGGACCGCAGGCTGTGGCGGCGGCGCTTCCGGCTGTGGTTTCCGGCGCGCGGACCGTTTTGGCACTGCGCCTTGGCGAGGGCGGCGCTGATGCGGACGCCGTGCTGGCGGGTATGGAACTGTGCGGCATGGAGAATGTTTTTGCCGTGAGCGTGGACGAGGCGTGCTGCGTCATCGCGCATTTGAATGCCTCCGGGCGCGGCGCTGTGGTTGTCCTTGGCAACCGGGACGAACGCGTTGCCGTGTGCGGGGCGGCGCAGGGCGAGGCGCGCTGCGCGCAGGTGCTGACGCTGCCGCAGGCGATGCGCCTTGGCGTGTGGTATAGTGAGGACGCCCCCGAGTGGGACACCGAGACCATTCTCTGGGCGCATCCCGGCGCGCAGGTAGATGTCTGGAATGCCCCGCACGCGCAGGCTGGCTGCGATGCCCATACAGGCACGCTGGAGGAATTTGAGGCCGCCGGTTACGACGCCGTCTATGTGCCGGAGTCCCTTTTTGCGGACGTGGCGGAGCTTGCGGGCCGGGCTTTTGGTCCTGGGCAGGAGGGCGTTTGGGCGTGGCCCGGTGTGACGTGCGATTTTTTCAGCGTTTCAGGCTTGGCATTGGGTGGTATTTCCGCGTAAAACTCCCTTAGAACACAGTGGATTCTCAATCAGCCCCCGACTTGTACAGGAAAGGATCAATGGCAAAGAAAACCGCGATTCCCAAAGGGTATATCCAGTCTCTGCGCAACATCGGCATCATTGCCCACATTGACGCCGGAAAGACGACGCTGACCGAGCGCATCCTCTATTACAGCGGCAGGATACATCGCATGGGCGAGGTGCACGACGGCACCGCGACCATGGACTTCATGCCCGAGGAGCAGGAACGCGGCATTACCATTGGCTCCGCCTGCACCACATGCAAGTGGGGCGACAAGACCATCAATGTTATCGACACCCCCGGCCACGTGGACTTTACCATTGAGGTGGAGCGCGCCCTGCGTGTGTTGGATGGTGCCGTCGGCGTCTTCTGCGCCGTCGGCGGCGTGGAGCCGCAGTCCGAGACAGTGTGGCGGCAGTCCGAGCGCTACAAGGTTCCCAAGCTCGCCTTCATCAACAAGATGGACCGCATCGGCGCGGACTTTGAGGCCGTGCTCGATTCCATGCGCGACAAGCTCCGCGTGACGCCGCTCCCGCTCCAGATTCCCGTTGGCGCGGGGCAGGAATTTACAGGCGTGATTGACCTCATCGACATGACGTACCTTGTCTTTGACGAGGCAAGCCATGGCGGTTCCTTTGAGTCCTTTGACCTCACTGACGAGCAGCGCGAACTGGCGACCCCGTGGCGGGAGAGCCTCTTTGATGCCGCGTCCGAGGTGAGCGACGACCTGATGGAGCTGTACCTTGGCGGCGAAGATGTCCCGCGCGGGATGGTCCTTGATGCCGTGCGCCAGCTGACGTTGGATTTGCAGGTGGTGCCCGTGTACACCGGCTCCGCCCTGCGGAATGTGGGCGTGCAGCCGCTTCTTGACGGCATCTGCGCCTTGCTCCCCAGCCCCGAGGACGTGGCGCGCCAGCAGGCTACCGATGCGCGCACCAGAAAGCGCATCGACATTATGCCCTCCATCAAGGAGCCGCTGGCGGCTTTGGCCTTCAAGGTCTCCCTGGAAACGGGGCGCAAGCTGGTGCTCATGCGCATCTATTCCGGCGAGATTGAGGCCGGGCAGGTGGTCTACAACGCCACCCAGAAGAAGGAGGAGCGCGTGGCGCGCCTCTTTACCCTGCACGCGGGGCACAAGGAAAAGGTGGACCGCGCTGTGGCCGGTGAAATTGTTGCCGCGTCGGGCATGAAGTTTGCCCGCACGGGCGACACGCTGTGCATGCAGGATACGCCCGTCATCCTTGAGCATATTGAGGGCTATAAGCCTGTTATTTCCCTTGCGCTGGAGCCGCGCAACAGCGACGAGGCGGAGAAGCTGGACGAGGTGCTGGAGAAGCTCCTGCTGGAGGACCCCACCCTTGCCCTGACCACTGACGAGGACACAGAGCAGCGCGTGCTGTCCGGCATGGGCGAGTTGCACCTTGAGGTTGTGCTGGAGCGCGTGCGCCGCGAATTCCACGTTGAGCCGCGCGTGGGCAATCCGCAGGTGGTGTATCAGGAAACCGCAGGGCAGAAGGCGTCCGCAGAGGGCGTTTTCGACAGGGAACTCGGCGACGACACGCATTATGGCTACGTCGCCCTGACCGTGGAGCCACTTGGGCGCGGCGAAGGCCGCAGCGTGCGGTTTGGCTTTGGCACCGAGGAATGGCCCGACCAGTGGCTGGATTCTGTGGCCGAGGGCATCGAAGATAGCTTGCAAAGTGGGGTGCTGAGAGGGTATCCAGTTCAGGACGTCCGGGTGACAATCGATGAATTGCGCCGTGAGGAAGGCAAATCCAGCGCAGTTGGATATCACATGGCGGCCGTCTCGGCAGTTAAGGAAGCCTTGCGTGGCGCCAGCCCGCAGCTTCTTGAACCCATTATGCAGGTAGAGGTCAACGTTCCGGACGACTTCGTGGGCGATGTCATCGGCCTTCTTGGGACCAAGGGGGCAAAGATCGACAACATGTACGATATGAATGGACAAAAGATTGTCCAAGCCCTGACGCCTCTGCGGCAACTTTTTGGGTTTTCCACGCAACTTCGGTCAGTCACACAGGGACGCGGGGGGCTGATGATGCAGTTCTCCCGGTTTGACGTCCTTGGGTGAGTGCAACTCCAGTTTCTGGATTTCTATCTGAAAACATATGCATACAGAGCTTGTTTCAAGGTGGGTCCGGCTGCGGCGCTGGATCCGCTATTCCTACTTGCGCATTATGCGCCTTGGGGCGACGCCGCATTGCATCGCCCTCGGTCTTGCGCTTGGCATCTTCATCGGCTTTATGCCCATTGTGCCATTCCAGACCGTAGCGGTGCTGACCCTTGCGTTTATCTTCAAGGGAAACAAAATCGCCGCCGCCCTCGGCACGTGGATATCAAACCCCATTGATCTGCCGTTTTTCTATTACGGCCTGTATCTGGTTGGGCGCTGGGTTCTGCCCTTTGACGGGCCGGGTTTCGACCCCAAGCATCTGGAGATGAGTCAGCTCATCGCCGCAGGTTGGGAACTGTTCGCCATGATGGTGACGGGTGGGCTGCTGCTTGGCATCCCCGCGTCCATTGCCACCTATTTCATTACCCGCCGCATGGTGGTGGGCTACAGAAAGCGCCGGATGCTCCGGCTGCTGCGGAAGCGCCTTGGCCGTAAGGCCAAATAAACCGCGCCATTTTTGCCCCACAGTAAAGCCCCGGAACGTCCGGGGCTTTTTTTGTGCGCGCCGCGCGGAAGGGGAGTGCGGGGGCGAAGTGGTATTGCCACTTGAAATGTCATGTTTTTTTCAGGCATACTCGCAGAAGTGTCTCCACAGTCTCTTTCCGGAGGAAGGTTTGTGAAACGCTGGTCCGTTATTCAAGGCGATGAGGAGTTCTGGAGCGACCTGAGCAAGGCGCGGCGCTGCGTACTTATTTTGGATTATGACGGAACGCTGGCCCCCTTTGTCCCCGACCCCGCGAAAGCCGTGCCCTATGATGGCGTGCGCGAGGTGGTGGAACGCCTGATGGAGAATTCCCACTGCCGGGTGGTCTTTGTGACGGGCCGCTCCTGCGATGACCTTGTGCGTCTGCTGGGGCTGCCACATCAGCCTGAGGTGTGGGGCAGCCACGGCGGCGAGCGCTTGCTCCCAAGTGGCGAGCGGCAGCTGTTTGATATTGCGCCGGGGGCTGAAACCGCCCTGAAGCGGGCGGAGACTATGGCGCGCGAGGCCGGGTACGTGGACAATCTTGAAGTGAAGCCGGGGTGCGTGGCCTTTCATCTGCGGAGCCTGGATGAAGATGTGCAGGAGGAGGCATTTGCGTGGGTGTCGAACCATTGGCAGAGCTTGGCCGATGGCGGCGGGCTGACTTTCGCCACCTTTGACGGGGGCGCGGAAGTGCGGTCCCCCGGATTCACCAAGGATACCGCCGTACTCTCCATCTTGGAGGAGACCGGCGACGATGATGTGGTGTTCTACCTTGGCGACGACGCCACGGACGAGGACGCTTTCGCCGCCATTACCGGACAGGGGATTGGCATTTTAGTGCAGGCCGAGGACCGTCCAAGCCTTGCAATATGGGTTCTGCGGCCGCCGGAGGAAGTGTTGGCCTTCTTGAGCGCCGTCGATAACACACTGTAATGACGATGGCAGATGCTGGGCTGTTGGAAGGGCTGGCGTTGTCTTTTTCTTGAATTCCTTGCATTTGTGGAGTGTATTCTGTACAAAATGAAGTGATTTTTGGGGCGGGTGTAATTCCCGCCCGTTGTGCAATCTCTTCCCAAGGTGTTCAATGCCAAAAAATGCAGTTCGCTTGCTTGTGGTTTCAAACCGTTTGCCCATATCCCTCAAGCGCGATGGCGACGACTGGGAAATCGAATCGGGCAAGGGCGGTTTGGTCACAGCAATGGCCCCTGTTTTACGCAACAGGGGCGGGGACTGGATCGGCTGGCCCGGAGCGGGCAGCGATGTCGACCTTGGTCCCTATCTTGCGGAATATTCCAAGAAGGCAGGCTACACCCTGCACGGAGTCAACCTGACCGAAGATGACGTGCAGGGCTTCTATCAGGGCTTCTCCAACGAAGTCATCTGGCCGCTGTTTCATGATGTGCAGTCCCGCTGCAATTTTGCCCCCGAATATTTCAAAAGCTACTACGATGTGAACGGAAAGTTCGCCGACGTTATCGCCCAGGTCTCCACGCCGGATGACTACGTGTGGGTGCACGACTACCACCTTATGCACGTCGCCTCGCGCCTGAAGGAGAAGGGCGAAACGCGCCAGACGGGCTTCTTCCTGCACATTCCTTTCCCCCCGCTGGATATCTTCCTGAAGCTGCCATGGCGGCATCAGGTCATCCGGGCATTGCTCGACTTTGACCTTGTGGGCTTTCAGACCTTTCGCGACCGCCGCAATTTTTTGCAGTGCGTGACCACGCTGTGCAAAGGCTACAAGCCTTCCGGGCGTGGCCCTGTGGTGCAGATTCGCGGCGAGGGGCGCGTGATTAAGGCCGGGTATTTCCCCATTAGTATTGATTATAAGGACTTTTCCAGTCAGGCGCGCACCCGCGCCGCCGCAGAGCTGGGCGATCAGGTGCATGATGCCTTTCGGCGGCGCGATTTGGTGCTGGGCGCGGACCGCCTCGACTACAGCAAGGGCATCCCCGAGCGCCTTGAGGCCATGCGGGTGCTGCTGACCAAGTATCCCGAGCTGCGCGAAAAGATATCCCTTGTTCAGGTGGTGGTGCCAAGCCGTGAAAAGGTGCCGGAATATCAGAACATGAAGCGGCGCATCGAAAGCCTTGTCAGCGAGATTAACGGCGAGTTTTCGGAGCCGGGATGGGTGCCGGTGTATTACATTTTCCGGAGTCTCGACCGCAATGAGCTGGTGGCCTACTACCGGACGTCCAAGGTCGCGCTGGTCACGCCCCTGCGCGACGGGATGAACCTTGTGGCCAAGGAGTACTGCGCCTGCAACGTCACTGGCGACGGCGTTTTGGTGCTTTCCGAGTTTGCGGGGGCGGCGGCGCAGTTGCAGCGCGGGGCGCTCCTTGTGAATCCGCACGACGTGGAGGGCGTGGCCGACGCGATTTACCGGGGCTATCACATGAGCCTTGACGAGAGGCGCTCCCGGATGCACAAGATGCAAACCACGATTCGTAAGTTCGACATCTACTGGTGGGTTGATTCATTCCTCAAGGCGGCGTTCGGCAAGCATCTGGACGATTTTCCGCCGCAGGAGGTCGTGGACTACCATACAAGCGAGGAATGAGCCGGAGCCCTGCGCGCCGGCCCCGTTGCCCGCCAGCCTTTCGCATCCGGCGTGCGCGCCACAACTGAGTAGAACAGCGTGAAAAAGATTCAGAATCCAGCATACGGGCGCTACGCCAAGAAGCGCTTCGGCCAGAATTTCCTGCACGATGCCAACATCGCCAGAAAAATCGTAGAGACCCTGCGCATTGAGCCGCAGGACAAGGTCATTGAAATCGGCCCCGGACACTGCGCACTGTCCGTGCACATCGCTGACGCCAATCCGGCGCTGTACGCCGCGGTGGAGCGCGACCTGGAGCTTGCCATGGAGCTGCGCGACAAGTGTCCCGGCGTTGAGCCGTTGGCGGCGGACGCGCTGTCCATCCGCTGGGAAGGGCTGCCCTCTGATGCCTCGTGGAAGGTGGTGGGCAATCTGCCGTACAACATCGCCTCGCCGCTCATGTGGGAGCTGTTTAGCCGTGGCCGCGCCGTCACACGCGCCGTGTTCATGATCCAGAAGGAAGTAGGGCAGCGCCTCGTTGCCGAGGCCGGAGGGCGTGCCTATGGCGCGCTGACGGTATGGGTGCAGAGCTTTGTGAAGCCGCGCTACGAGTTCACTGTCAGCCCCAACGTGTTCATTCCGCGGCCAAAAGTTGAATCCGCGGTGCTGTCCTTTACCCCACATGAGAACCCGGGCCATTTTGACCCACGGGCCTTGTCCGGCCTTGTGAAGCTGTGTTTTCAGAACAGGCGCAAGCAGGTCGGTAAGATATTGAAATCATTGTGGAATGATGAAGTGGACGAATGGTTCCGCCAGCAGGGCCTTTCCGCCAAAGTTCGGCCCGAGGATTTGACGCCAAACCACTTTCAGGCCTTGTCAGTTCTCACAAAAACTCATTTTATGGCTTGACATGATTGAGAATCTGTTGCCAATGTTCAATGCGGCGGTAAGGCAAAGCCCCATGCGGACTCCGCCCATATACGCCCCCCGAAAGGCAGCAGGTAAAACCTGATAACTACTGGACATAAACGCCTGTATGCTTTAAGGGGCAAGAAAAGCGTGTAACGCATCGCCCAATTAGGCTGCACTAGTCTCGCATCGACGCGCAAAGGATGCCGCGTCAAACGTACGGCCCACCGTCGAAAGCAGACATGGTGATAGGAAGTTGTTTTTGGGGAGATAGAGACTAACTACTATGAGGAGGAATGGACTGATGACGAAGGCTGATCTGGTTGTAAAAATCGCTGAGAAGGCCAACATCACCAAAGCCAACGCTGAGCGTTCCCTGAATGCTTTTCTGGATACGGTGGAAGCAACGCTGGTGAAAGACGGCAAGCTGACCCTGACCGGCTTTGGCACTTTTGTGGTTGAGGAGCGCAAGGCTCGCACCGGTCGCAACCCCCGCACCGGCGCACAGATTGAGATTCCCTCTTCCAAGGTTGTTAAGTTCCGTCCTGGCAAGCTCCTGAAAGACGCCGTAAAATAAGTCTTAAGGGAGGACAGTTATGATTCACGGAGAAACTCTTCACAGCGCCCTGCCCTGGGATCTCCCCTGGTGGGCCCCCGACCATGTTGTATTTTTCGGAACCTTGTATCTGGTTCTGGGCATCCTCGGTCTCGCCCTTGGCTACGCCGCTGTGAAAGCCTACATCGATACTGTCGCCAACCCGAAGTCCGGCGCTAATTCGCATTAGTCCTCCGGTCTCTCGACGAACGAAGCAGCCCGGTGCGCCTAGTGCGTACTGGGCTGTTGTTTTTTCAGCGCTTTTTCCGCCCACGCCCGCGAGTGGAGGAGAGGTGAGAATCCCTTTTTCCCTAGATTTTTTCTTGCCCTTTGGGTAAATATGACCTAAAGAAGTCGTCTTTACATTGGCACGGCACATGTCCGTGCACCCAAGGGGAGGTGATTTACGTGCCCGGAGTAACCCTCGAAGATACTGAAAACTTCGATATCGCTCTGCGACGCTTCAAGAAGCAGGTCGAAAAGGCCGGCATTCTGTCCGAAATGAAGAAGCGCCAGCATTACGAGAAGCCCAGCGTGCAGCGCAAGAAGAAGATGGCTGCCGCTCGCAAAAGGCTCCTCAAGAAGATGCGCAAAATGAACATGGGCTAAGCCCTTCATACCGTGAAGGTCGCTAGCAGTCTGCCGTAAGGCGGGCACCATGACCGATCCCTTTACAGTTATGCGGGGCGGCGGTGACGCCGCCCCGCATTTCCGTTTATCCATCCTTTGCAGTGCGGGTCCGAAAGGGTACCGCAACGGAGCCGAATGTCATGAGCAGTCTCATCAAGCGAATCGAATCTGACTTCATTGCCGCATACAAGGCCAAGGACACGGACCGCGTGTCGGTTCTGCGGATGCTCAAGACCGCCGTAAAGAACAAGCAGGTAGAACTCCAGCGCGAGCCGGAAGAAGGCGAAGTGCTCGACCTGGTGACCAAGCAGGTCAAGCAGCGTCAGGAGTCCGTGGACCAGTACACTCAGGCTGGCCGTACCGAACTCGCCGAGCAGGAAGCCCGCGAGATGGCCATCCTGAAAGACTACCTGCCCGAGCCCCTCACCGAGGAAGAAGTCGCCGCCATCGTCGACGAAACCATTGCCAAAACCGGTGCCGCAGGCATGCAGGATATGGGCAAGGTGATGGGGGCCATCACGGCCGCCTACAAGGGCCGCATTGACGGCAAGGCTCTGTCCGCGCTTGTCCGCTCCAAGCTTAATTCCTGATTTTTTGCCACGAGAGTAATACTAGAACCATATGGATTCTCGAACATATCAGCTTCTTGAGTTCCCCAAGGTCCTGGCGTTGGTTGCCGGATACTGCGTATCCGAGCCCGGCGCCGAGAGCGTGAAGGGCATCCGCCCCTTTGCGGATAAAACTGCCCTTGCGCAGGAACTCGAAGTCATGAGGCAGTGGCTGGCCTGGAGTGCGGAAACGCGCTTCAGGCTTCGCGGTTTTCCTTCCCTTGATGGGCTTTTTGCGTATCTGGAACGCCCCACGGCGCTTCTGGATTTGGACGCCCTGTGGGCGCTGGCCGATGTGCTGGGCGTGGTGAAGGAAACCCGTGAGAGCCTCGCCGAGGCCGACGAAGAACGCTTCCCCCTTCTTGCCGAGAAGGCGGGAACAGACTGGCCGCAAAAGCTGCACGCCGCCCTGAAGCGTTGCCTCGGGCGCGACGGCAACCTCCGCGACGAAGCGTCGCCGGAGCTGTTTTCCGTGCGTCAGGAGATTCGCTCCGTCCACAACCGCTGCTCCAAGCGCGTGAAGGACTTCATAGAGGGCGAAGGGCTGTCGCATTTTCTGCAGGACGACTATGTTACCATTTCGTCCGACCGTTACGTGGTGCCCCTGAAGGCGAACGCCAAGGGACGCGTGCGCGGCATCATTCACGACTACTCGCAGACCGGGGAAACCTGCTACTGCGAGCCGCTTTTCCTTGTGGACCTCAACAACGAGTTGCAGGACCTCAAGCAGGAGGAGCGCGAAGCCGAGCGTAAGGTTTTTCGTTATCTGACGGACCTTGCGCGGCAGGAGTTTGACGCGCTTCAGGCAAGCTACGGCTTTGTGGTGATGTGCGATATGCTGTGCGCCAAGGCCGCCTTTGCGGGCGAGTATGGCGGGCGCACCATTGAAATTGGCGAGGACAGCCCGCTGCGTCTGCGCGATGTGCGGCATCCGCTGCTTATGAAGAGCGGCAGCGCCGTGCCCGTTGATTTGGAGCTTGAGGACGGCCAGCAGGCGCTGGTGGTCAGCGGCGGCAACGCGGGCGGCAAAACGGTGTGCCTCAAGACCCTTGGCCTGTGCGCGCTGATGGCGCTGTCTGGTTTGCCGGTGAGTGCCGCCGAGGGCAGTTGCGTTCCGGCGTGGGATAAAGTTTTCGTTGTACTTGGCGATGAGCAGAGCATTGAAAACTCGCTGTCCACCTTTACGGCGCAGATAAAACATCTGTCCAGCGCCTTTGGTGCAGTTGACTCTCGCACACTCGTGATTATGGATGAGTTTGGAGCCGGAACCGACCCGAGCCAGGGCGCGGCCCTTGCGCAGGCGGTTGTGGACTCCATCCTGGACCGTGACGCGTGGCTTGGTGTGGCAACGCACTTCCCGGCGCTTAAGGCCTACGCCCTGAGTAAGGAGCGCGTGCGCGCCGCGTCGGTGCTCTTTCATCCGCAGACCAAAAAGCCCCTGTACCGCCTTGCCTATGACCAGGTGGGCGCCAGTCAGGCGCTGGATGTGGCCAAGGAGCACGGTCTGCCCGCAGAGATTCTGGAGCGCGCCGAACAGTACCTGTTGCTGGACGGTTCGGACACCTCCAAGATTGTGGAGCGCCTGAACGCGCTGGCCGTGTCCCGCGCTGAAGAATTGGAAGGCCTTGAAGCCGAACGCAAGAAGCTCCACGACAAGCGCGTGCGCTTCAACGAGCGGTTCGAGCGCGAAAAGCGCGCCCTTATCGATGAGATTCAGGCGCAGGCCCAGACCGTTCTGAAGGAATGGCGCGACGGCCGCATCGGTCACAAGGAAGCCCGCAAAAAGCTGGCCGAGGAGCGTAAAAAGCTCGCCGGAAGCGGGGCCGCATCCGCCACGGCGGAGCAGCCCAAGCAGTTCCAGTGGGAGGACGTCGAGGTAGGCGAGTCCTACGTGTACGGCTCCTGGGGCAAGAGCGGTGTGGCGCAGGAGAAGGACGACAGGAAAAAGCGCGTCAAGATCGACATGGGCGGCGTGTCCGTGTGGGTCAAATTCTCCGAGCTGGCACCGGCCACCAAAAATGCCGAGAAGCCCAAGGCCGCATCCGGCGGCAGTGTGGCGCCCTCGGCGCCTACGGCCCTGACGGTGGACCTGCGCGGCATGCGCGCGGATGACGCTGTGGCCGAGGTGGCGCGCTACTTGGACAACGCGGTGCTGTCCGGCCAGAATCGGCTGGAGATTATCCATGGGCGCGGAACCGGCGCACTGCGCCGCGAAGTGCACGACTTTTTACGGACTTTTCCCCCGGTCGACCATTTTGCTCTGGCCCCAGAGGATCAGGGCGGCGATGGGATGACCATTGTGGAGTTGAAATAGCGAGTCCCGCCTGACGGGGCATGTGGCGCCCTAGCGCCCTGAACGTGTTGCGCTCGGGGCGCGGCGCAAGTGCCGCCGAAGCCGGGAGTGGCAGAACATTCAGGAAAGGGCATGGCAAAGTTCGATTCTGGAGTGATTGCAGCCATCAAGTCGCGGCTCGACATTGTCGAGCTGGTCCGCAGATATGTGGACCTCAAGCGCGCTGGTGGACGTTGGATGGCTCCATGTCCGTTCCATCAGGAAACCAAACCGTCCTTCACGGTGCATCCAGACGGATATTTTTATTGTTTTGGATGCCGAGCTTCCGGTGATGTGATAGATTTCTACTGTCAGATCAACGGGCTGGACTTCCGTGAAGGGCTGACGCAGCTTGCCGAGGAACTCGGCGTGGAGCTGGCCACCGTTAAGCCGGATCCGGAGGCGGACGCCAGACGACGCGCGCGCAGCGACAGCATCAAGATGCACTCGCTGGCCGGTGAGTTTTTTCGTGCGAATCTGGACGCGCCTTCGGGCAAGATTGCGCGGGACTACATCGTCTCACGCGGGCTTTCGCCGGAAGTGGTTTCGGCGTTTGGGCTGGGATACAGCTTGGACGACTGGCACGCGCTGGAAAAGCACCTGCGCACACGGGGCTTTGCCCCGGACCGCGCGGCAGCCGCAGGCTTGCTGGTAAAGAACGAACGGGGCAATGTTTACGACCGGTTTCGCGGCCGGCTCATGTTCCCCATACATAACCTTTCAGGTCAGGTTATTGCCTTTGGCGCGCGAACGCTCACAGGCAACGACCCGAAATACCTCAACAGCAGCGAATCGCCCATCTATGTGAAGGGCGACCACCTCTACGGCTTGTTTCAGGCCCGCCGGACCATAGCGCATAAGAAGACCGCGCTACTCACGGAGGGCTATACGGACGTTCTGTCCCTGCACCAGTATGGCTTTACCAATGCCTGCGGCGTGCTGGGAACGGCGCTGACCCCGCATCAGGTGCGGCGCCTTGGTGGCTTCTGCTCTGACCTGTACCTTGTCTTTGACGGCGACGGTGCAGGGCGCAAGGCGGCACTGCGCTCCAGCGAGATGATTCTTGAACAGGGGCTCAAGTGTCGCGTAGTCCTTCTGCCCGATGGCGAGGACGTGGACAGCCTGCTGCAGACGCAAGGGGCGGACGCGTTCGCGCAGCTTATGGAGTCGGCAGAGGACGGACTCAAGTTCTGTCTGAGAACCGTTGGGCGCACCTCAACACGGGAAATGGTGGACTGGGTCCACAAATTCCTGAGCGGGCTGAAAAACCCGGAGTGGAAATCCTCGCTGATTTCCGAGGTGGCCCTCAATATAGGACTAAACGAACAGGATTTACGAAAACGTCTGCAGGCCAGCACGCGGGAAGCGGCTGCCGCCTCAGGCGGTGCGGGTTCTGGTGGTGGAAACCAGCCACGCCGGACCGCTCAGTCCACACGGGGAGAAAAGCTTGACCGCCAGCTCATGCGGTTTGCCGTACGCAACCCCCGCTTTGTGCGGGAGCTGGAATCAAGGGGCATGGGGGAAGCTCTTTCAACCCCCTTCGCCAATGGTCTGTGGGGGAAGATGGTTACCCATCCGGATGCCGATATCTTTGCGTTGCTTACGGAACCGGAAAAGCGGTATTGGGTGGAATGCAACCTCGATGGACCAGACAGCGAAGAGCAAGTGGACAAAGAGTGGTGCGATGTGTGCGAGCATCTTTCGCGCGTCCAGCTGAACTGCCAAAAGCGGTTCACCATCGACGCCTTGCGACGGGCGCAAATGAATGGCGACCACGCCGAAGTGCAGCGGCTGTTGCAGTTGCAGCAGGAGATCTTAGGGAGGCTAGATGAGCAACATTAAGGAAATCCAGCAGATCAAGGCGTTGATCGCGCAGGGCAAGAAAAAGGGCTTTCTGACCTTTGATGAAGTCAGCAAGGCGCTGCCCTCCGAAATCAACAAGCCGGATCAGATCGAAGAAGTCATCGGCATCTTCGAGCAGATGGACATCGCCATCGTCGACACCGAAAAGGAAGGCGACGAAATCCGCTTGGCCAATGCGCAGGAGAGCAGTGACGACGACTCCGGTCTGGAACTGGCCGAGAGCGAGGAAAGCTCTACGGACTACGCCTCGCGCAGCACGGACCCCGTGCGTATGTACCTGCGCGAGATGGGCGCAGTGTCCCTGCTCGACCGCGACGGCGAAGTGGACATCGCCAAAAAGATCGAAGAGGGCGAGCTGGACGTCTTGTACGCCCTTGTCGAAGTGCCCGTCGCCATCGAAGAACTGGTCTCCATCGGTGAGGACCTTGAGGACGGCAGCGTCAAGCTTAAGGACGTCGTGAAGACCATCGAGGAAGACGACCCCAGCGAAGACGAGATGAACCAGCGCCAGCGCGTTATTCACCTCCTCAACGAAATCGGGGAAATCTACATCGACAAGCGCGACCTGTACATCAAGCAGGACGAGTGCGCCACCACGGAAAAGAAAGTGGTCGATCTCCAGCAGGAGATTTTGGACTACAAGGAAAACATCGTTAACAGGCTGCGTGACATCAAGCTCGAAAAGACGCTTATCGACGGCATCATCGAGCGTGTGAACGACTACGTGCGCCAGATGCACAACTGTCAGCGCGACCTTTCCGCCTACCTGCTGTCCACCGGTAAGCCCACGCAGGAAATCCGCGACCTGTTCGACCAGCTCGACGCCCGCGAGATTAACCCCGTGGTCGCCGCTGGCGAGCTGGGACTCACCGTGGAGGAGATGTTCTCCTTTAAGGAAATCATCTCCGGCAAGATTGAAATCCTCAAGCGCCTTGAGGACAAGTGCTGCCATCAGGTGCACGACCTCGAAGAAGTGCTGTGGCGCATCAAACACGGCAACCGCATGGCCTACCGCGCCAAGCAGGAGCTTATCCGCGCAAACCTGCGCCTTGTCGTGTCCATCGCCAAAAAGTACACGAACCGTGGCCTCCAGTTCCTGGACCTGATTCAGGAAGGCAACATCGGCCTCATGAAGGCCGTGGACAAGTTCGAGTACCAGCGCGGCTACAAGTTCTCGACCTACGCCACGTGGTGGATTCGTCAGGCCATTACCCGCGCCATTGCGGACCAGGCCCGCACGATTCGTATCCCCGTGCATATGATAGAGACTATCAACAAACTTATCCGCACCTCGCGCTACCTTGTGCAGGAGCTGGGACGCGACCCAACGCCGGAAGAAATCGCCGAGCGCATGGACTACCCGCTGGACAAGGTGAAGAAGGTGCTCAAAATCGCCAAGGAACCCATCTCCCTCGAAACGCCCATCGGCGACGAAGAGGATTCGAGCCTTGGAGATTTTATCGAAGACAAAAAGGCCGCCGCACCCGCAGAGGAAGTGGTCAATACCAAGCTCGGCGAACAGATTGCCGGAGTGCTGTCCGACCTGACCCCCCGCGAGGAACAGGTGCTGCGCAAGCGCTTTGGCATCGGCGAGAAGAGCGACCACACCCTCGAAGAGGTCGGCAAGCTCTTTAACGTCACGCGAGAGCGTATTCGTCAGATTGAAGCAAAGGCACTGCGCAAACTGCGCCACCCCGTGAGGAGTGCCCAGCTGAGGTCGTACTACGAAAACTAGCCTTACGCCTCCCTGCTCAGACATCGCGGCCCGCATGGCTTACCATGCGGGCCGTTTTCGTTTGGCAGGGCAGGGCGCTTTTTGACGCATTGATGCGCCTGGAGTATTTTGCAGGTATGAGTGGAATTCGGTTCTTTGGGCGCAGGCAGCGTGCATGGCGCGGTGTCGCATGCGCTGTGGCTTTGGCGCTTTTCCTTGTTCTGGGGCACGGCACAGGGTGCACGACGTCCGCGGATGAACTGGCATGGGCCAAGTGGATTCCCGACGGCGACACCGTTCAGCTGGTTGGCGGCACATGGGTACGGCTGACGGGCATTGATGCGCCGGAAACGGGCAAGCATGGCGCGCCGGGGCAGTACTATTCCGGCCGCTCGCGCGGCGCGTTGCAGGAGCTTGTGGGCGGGCGGCCGTTTCACGTGCGTCCTGTTGGGCGCGGGGCAGACCGCTACGGGCGCGTGCTTGGTGAAATCATCCTGCTGGATGGCACCAATGTGAACGAGGAACTTTTACGCAGTGGGCACGCCTCGCTGTATTGGTTCCCCGACCACCCGGCGGAGCTTATTTCGCGCTATATCGCTGTGCAGCGCGAGGCCATCAGCCACGAGCGCGGTTTTTGGCCGCGCGTGCTTGGTCAGCCCGTGGCGCGCGGACCGTGGGTGGGCAACGCCAGAAGCCACCGCGCCTATCCGGCGGGCAACAGCCGGGTGAAAAAGATATCCCCTCGCAACCGCGTGGAGTTCTCCTCGCTGGAGGACGTCTATATGCACGGCTATAGCGCCGCGCGTTCGCTCTCGCCGTGGTGGCAGGTGCGGTGAAGCCTGTTTAACATTCTGATTTGCTTTGTGTTTTCCATTTTTGTTATTTCAAAAATTTCAGAAATGGCAAAAATTCTCTTTCTGTTTGACGCTGTTCTGCGAAAACCGTATTCTGACCGACCCTTACATGAGATAATGGGGAATATGCCCGGCTTGGCGCTGGTTCGCGCTGTTGTGCGCGGCCTGCCGCCACCGCTGGCGGAAAAGGCCCACAACGCGCCATGTTGTGCCGCAATTTGTGCAGGCTTTGGCGCGCCGCCATCCGCCGCCGGGCGTCCTGATAGTTGCTGAGTCTGCCCCGGCTGCGCACGCCCCTCGGCGAGGCGGCCCCCACGTGCGATGGGAAGAGGGCAGACCGATGGACCTCAAACTTTTCAGCAGAGCCTCGGTGTACCGCAAGAGGGAACAATCAATGCAACGTACTCCAATCGCCCAAGAACAAGATGCATGCGCAATCATAGCCTTTATCGATAAGCGCGGGCGCTCGTCCCACGCCAACATCGTCAAGACCATAGAAGCCCTAAAAAAGATGGCCCACCGCTCGGGCGACATCAATAACGAAGGTGACGGCTGCGGCGTCATGACGGACATCCCGCGCGAGGTATGGGCGGGGCGTCTGGAAAAGGCCGGACTCTCGCGCCATTTGGCCGAGAGCCGTGGCTTCTTTGTTGGTCATATTTTGCTGCCCCACCAGACGCGCGACAACGCGGACACCATTATGTCCCGCGTGCGCACGCTATTTGCCGAGCGCGGCGCGGAGTTGCTGCACGAAGTCATCGGCAACACGCGCGATACCGAGCTTGGTCCGCTGGCCGCTGCCGAAGCGCCGCTGTTTTGGCAGGTGGCGGGCATTCTGCCGCAGGCGGAGCTGAATTCCGGTGGGCGCGTGCTGTTTGATGTGCAGATGACGGTGGAGGCGGAGCTTCCGGATATTCACATCGCGTCCCTGTCCACGGACAGCGTGGTCTACAAGCTGCGCGGCGTTCCGGACCTGTTGCCCCGCGTGTATCCCGACTTGCAGAATCCCGAGACGCGCTCGGTGATGACCCTTGGTCACAGCCGTTATTCCACCAACACACTGCCCACGGTGGAGCGTTCCCAGCCGTTTTCCATGCTGGGGCATAATGGCGAAATCAACACCATTGAGCGCCTGCGCAGCACCGCCCGCACCCTTGGCATTGAGCCGGTGCCGGGCGGAAGCGACTCGCAGGACCTCGACCGCATTCTGCAGGGTCTCGTCAACATCTACGGCTTTGAGCCTATGGAAGCCTTTGCCATGGTCTTCCCGGCCGTGCATTCCGAGGTGGCGGCCTACCACAAGGACCTGCAGGACGTGTATGCCTATTACCGCTGGTTCTTCCCGCCGTCCGCGCAGGGACCGGCGGCGGTCATCGCGCGGCATGGGCATGTGGTCATGGGCAGTGTGGACGCCCTTGGCCTGCGCCCGCTGTGGTTTGGCGAATCCGACTATGATTATTTTCTGTCTTCGGAGAAGGGCGTTGTGGACATCGAGTTCAACGCCGCAGACCCCAAGCCCCTTGCTCCGGGCGAGAAGATCGCCATCATCTCCGGGCACGAGCGGCGCGGCGTGGTGCTGGATTATTCAGCCTACCAGCGCCGCCTTGCCAAGCTGATGACGGGCCGTAAAAAGGTGCTGGGCGCAGTGAGCGGCCTGTACGACGCTATCCCGCCGCAGAAGGACGCCATGCCGTCCCTGCGGGAGTTCCTCGGCCGCGGCGACACTGCCCATACCGAGGACGACCTTGTGTCCACCAACGCCCTTGGGGCGCTGGGCTGGCAGAAGTACGACGTGGATATGCGCCAGAAGGTCGCCACCACGGGCCGTCCGGTTATCGGCTCCATGGGCCACATGGGCCCGCTGGCCTGCCTGAACGAGGACGCGCTGCCCTGCATTGCGGAGTATTTTAAGGAAAACGTGGCCGTGGTGACCAACCCCGCCATCGACCGCGAGCGCGAGGCGGACCATTTCTCCACGCGCGTCATCCTTGGCGACAGGCCGGATGCGGCGGGCGGCAAGTCGCCCTCGCCTGTGGGCTTGAGCCTGAGTACACCTTTACTGTTGGGCGGCTGCTTCGGCGACGCCGTTTCCCATGCGGAAATGGCGGACATTGCCCACGCCTTTGGCACGCAGACCTTGGCCGAGGTGCTGGACTTCTTTAGTGCCCAGCGCCGCGACGCTTCGCGCTACCACGTCATGGACGCCACGTTTGATGCCAAGGGCGGCGGCCTGCGCCAGCGCCTTGATGCGCTGTGCGATGAGGCGTGCGAGGCCGTGCGCGGCGGGGCTGTTATCCTTGTGGTGGACGACGCCGCAACCTTTGAGGGCGGGCGCGTGTTCATCGACCCCGGCCTTGTGGTTGCCAGCCTTGGGCAGGCCCTGAGCAGCGCCGGACTGCGGCGCGACTGCTCCATCGTGGTGCGCAGCGCCGCCATCCGCAATCTGCATGACATCATGTTCCTGCTGGGCCTTGGCGCGGACGCGCTGAACCCGTACCTCATCTGGCGTATGGCCCGCGAGCACGCCACGGAATCCCGCCCGGCGGAGCACGTTATCCGTGTGACCATGGACGTGCTGCAGAAGGGCATCGAGAAGGTCATGTCCACTATGGGCATTCATGAATTGTGCGGCTACGGACGCATTTTCTCGTCCATCGGCCTTGCTGATGACCTTGCTGACGTGTTTGGCTGCCCCAATTTCTGCTTTTCGGAGCGCAAGGGCTTGTCCTTTGCCCGCCTTGAGGCCATGGGCGCAAAGCGTCTTGAGCGCGCAACGGCAACCGAGGACCGGCCCCTGTGGCGCGACCCGCGCCGCAACGTGAAGGTAGGCCGCATTCTGCGCGCCGCTGCGGAGGGGCGCTCCGGCTACCGCGAGATGGCTCAGAAGCTGCGCGACGTGGAGCGCGAATCTCCCGTTGCCTTGCGCCACCTGATGGATTTTCATTCCAAGGCGGACCAGCCCGAATTGGCCATGAGCGATGTGGACATCACTTGCGGCGACCACGCCATGCCGCTGGTTATTCCGGCTATGTCCTTTGGCTCGCAGGGTGAGAACTCGTTCCGTACCTACGCCGAGGCCGCCAAGGAATTGAACATTGTGTGCATGAACGGTGAGGGCGGCGAAATTCCGGACATGATGGGGCGCTACCGCAAAAACCGCGGTCAGCAGATTGCGTCCGGGCGTTTTGGCGTGTTTATGGACTTCCTCAACTCCGCTGATTTTCTGGAAATCAAGATCGGGCAGGGCGCCAAGCCCGGTGAGGGCGGCCACCTGCCGGGCCAGAAGGTCTCGGACATGGTGGGCGAGGCGCGCCACTGCAAGCCGGGAATCGCGCTGATTTCTCCGTCCAACCATCACGACATCTATTCAATTGAAGACCTTGCGCAGATTATTGCGGAGCTGAAAACCGCCAACCCCGGCGCGCGCATCAGCGTGAAGATACCCGTCACCAGCGGCGTGGGCACCATTGCCGTTGGCGTTGCCAAGGCCGGGGCGGACATCGTGAATGTGTCCGGTTTTGACGGCGGCACCGGCGCGGCCCGCGAGCATGCCAAGAAATACGTTGGCCTGCCCGCCGAGATTGGCGTCTCTCTTGCGCACCGCGCCCTTGTGGAATCCGGCCTGCGCGAGCGCGTGGAGCTGTGGTGCGACGGCGGCATGCGCTCCGGCGCGGACGTTTTGAAGATGATTATGCTGGGTGCGGACCGTGTTGGGCTTGGCACTGTGGCGCTTATGGGCCTTGGCTGCATCAGCTGCCAGCGGTGCCATTTGGACAAGTGCCCCAAGGGCATCTCCACCCAGCTGCGCACCAAGGAGCAAGCCGCCGAGCGCGGCGTGAAGGGGTTCACTCCCGTTCAGGTCGCGGCGGAGACGGGCAACCTTGTCCGCCTGCTGGGCTACATCGGCGAGGAAATGCGCTCCATTCTCGCCCGCCTTGGCGAGCGGCGCCTTGCCGACGTTGTGGGCCGTACGGACCTGCTGACGCAGGCCATGCTTGACGACGCGGTGGACCTGTCCTCCATTATCAATGCGCCGTGCGACGCCATCGCCAGCGCAGGGGCCGAGCCCGTGCGTACCACGCGAAAGCCCCTCGACTACCTGACGCGCCTTATCTCCGACATCGCCATGACATCCTTTGGCGAGGACGAGACCACCCGCGTGCGCTATACGGAGCAGGGCATCCGCAGTGTGGACCGCGCCGTGGGCACCTATCTGGCCGGCGCCATGAGCCGTGAATTCGGCCCGGGCACCGACCGCCACGCCTACCTGCGCTTCGATGCGTCCGTTCCGGGCAATGGCCTGTGCGCGTTCAACATTCCGGGCATTGACTGCATCGTGAATGGCGGAACGCAGGATGGAACGGCCAAGGGCTGCTTTGGCGGCAGCGTTGGCGTGTTTAAGGAAGCCAATTGGCAGGGCAAGCGCATTGATGGCTCCACGGGCAAGAGCTTTGCATATGGCGCTATTGGCGGCACGCTGATGGTGCAGAATTATGCCGATTCGCGCGCGTGCGTGCGCCTGTCCGGTGCGGACGCCATCTTTGGCGCGCGCATTACCGCCCCGGTCAGCGACGAGAGCGGCAATCTGGCTTCCCGCGCGCACCTGAAGGGTTTTGCCTTTGAGTATATGACGGGCGGGCGCGCTGTAGTCTTGGGCGACCCGGGACCGTGGATGTGCGCCGGTATGACTGGCGGCGTCATCTACCAGTGCCTGTATCCGGAATATGGCTTTACCAAAGCCTCCGTGGTGCGGCGCTTGGCTACGGGCGCGGATGTGGGTGTTATGCCCCTTGATGAAGCGGGATTGGACGATGTCCGTGAATTGCTGGAGCGATACATTCATGAACTGCGCAGCAGTTTTCAGGACGACGAGGCGGACGCGGTGCAGGAACTGCTGCGTGATGCATCCGAACGCTTTGTGGTTATCGCCCCAGCGCACAAAAATCCGCCCAAAGCCGAATGATGGCGGCGCGGCCAAGATGAATTGGTAAAGAGATTGAACATTGTAGGACGGCCCCGGCATTGCCGGGGCCGTCTGTTTTGCGGGCGGGAAGAGCGGGGTTCTGCTGGCGGAAGGCGCGGGCTTGCAGACGTTTTGGCCCTGTTATGAACAGCTTTATGATGCGTGGCCCCCGCGCGGGCTGCTGTGCTTCAATGCGCATCTGTAGTGCTACGCAATTAAATGCAAAATTATTTTAAAATAGTTGTTGACCCGGACGGACGTTTAATTATAAGTAGAACGACATTGAGAGGGCGATGGAACGGCAGCTACACGGTGTACTGCTACGCATCACCCGAGCTGGGTAACGGCTAAACAGTGACGACCCGGTGATTTTTTCCTTTTTTCTTTTCGGAGTTTTTTTCTTGTCTAAGAACATTTATGTCGGCAACCTGGCCTGGGGCGCATCTGATGAAGATCTTCATTCCCTCTTCTCCGAGTTCGGTGAAGTGCGGTCCGCACGCGTCATTCTCGATCGTGAGACCGGTCGCTCCCGCGGCTTCGGCTTTGTCGAAATGGATGATGACGACGGCGCTCTCCAGGCAATCGAGGCACTGAACGGTAACAACTTCATGGGCCGTGACCTCCGCGTCAACGAAGCCCAGCCCCGTGAGCGCCGCCCCCGCTACTAAGCGAGGAAATATACGGCATATCACGAAGCCCGCAGCGAAAGTTGCGGGCTTTTTTGCGTTCTGTGCCCGGGGGCCATGTGGCGAGGCGCGGTGATGACGGTGGAGTGGGGAAGTGTGGGCTTATCGCCGCGCTGCGCTATGGTGCCGGAGATGATCGGGAAAAGCTGGTATTGCGGGATGGTCTTTGCGGCGCGTTTCGTGGAGTACGAAGGGCGGTTGTGTCTGTGGGGAGCGTGTGAGAGGCCGCCGCGTGTCGTGCATCGTTGCGCTTGTTATGCGGGGCGCATGGTGAAGGGCGCCGTGCGTCGTGCTCCATTGCGCTGGTAATGCAGGTGCGTGATGAAGGGTGGCGGTATGGGCCCCGGCGTCCGGAAGTGAAGGGGCCAGTCGTCCTCTTGACGCATTGCGCGGTGATGACGGGCATGAGCGGGTAAAGCTGGTATGGTGAGGCGCCCTCTACGGCGCGTTTCGTGGAGTACGAAGGGCGGTTGTGTCTGTGGGGGGGAGAGTGGGAGAGGCCGCTGTGCGTCGTGCCAGCCGCGCTGTTGTGCGATGTTCGGTGTGCTGGGGGAGCGCGTTGTCCCGGGGCGTTGAGGTGTGGGGCTGGCGTGGGGTAGACTGCGCAGAGTGGCGCGTGTGCAGAAGGGAGGTGCTTCGCTGTGAAGCGTTTTGCTTGGGTCCTGAGTCTTTGCGTCCTGTTTGCCGGGTGTCCTTATGCCATGGGGCAGACGCCAGAGTTGGCGGCGCGGTATGCGTTAGTTGCTCCGGTGATTGACGGCGCGCTTGATGAGGCGTGCTGGGACGCTGGGGGGTGGTCGGGGCAGTTCGTGGACCTTGTGGATGGGACGCCGGGCTGGCTGGACTCGCGGTGCGCCGTGCTATGGGATGATGAGGCGCTGTACATTGCCTTTCGCTTTGCCGAGCCGAACGTGACCGCGCACCTGACAGCGCGGGATGCCCCCATCTACCGCGAGAACGATGCGGAGCTCTTCATTGCTGGTCCTGATGCGTATTATGAATTTGAAATCAACGCCCGGGGCACCATTTATGAGGTGCTGTGGGTGTGGAATGACGCCTATGAACCGCACGGACGGCATGCCGCACTGGACCCGGCGGGACGGACCATGCGCCTGACCGGTATTGGCGACCATGTGCATCCGCGCGGGCTGCGCATTGGTTTTTTGGAGTGGGATTGGCCGGGGCTGACGGCGGCGGTGGCTGTGGACGGGACGCTCAACGATGCCTCGGATACGGACCGTGGGTGGACTGTGGAAGTCCGCGCGCCGTGGGCGGGGATGGCGGCGATTATGCCGGACGCGGCACCAACGCCGCGCGAGGGCGATACGCTGCGCGTGGACTGCTCACGCTTTCAGCACGTTGACGCGGACGGCCGCACACTCAGTCCCCCGGCGGGATGGGCGCTGCGCGCACATGGCGAGTATGACTCCCACATGCCGGAGCGCTTTGCCCGTGTGCGTCTTGTCCGGCAGTGATGCGGCTGGCGGAAGCGTCAGCTAGGAATCCAATCCTTGTCATGGCCCTCTGCCGCAAGTGGACCTCCGCCTTTTCGCATGGGGGAGCAGTGCTGCTGCAAATCTCCTTGTGCAGACCTCCGACGTCTTGCGAGAATGACGCCCCTTGTGGGCAGGTGATGCTCATCAGGCTGCGAAAAGACCTCACGCGGCAGTTTACGCCGGGGCATTCTTTCGCTTCCGTGGGCCTTCTCTGTTCTTTCGCTCACTCTACGGGACCTATGGTCCACATCCTTTTCACACGGGGCGGTACTTTGCCGCAAATGCTCCGCGCGCATTATCCCGACGGCTTTCGCTGTGTCCGTCCTTCGGGCACAGCGCCTCCGTGTACGGATGATGCTCGGCAGTCAGCAAAAAGACTCCCCGCGGCGATTTGCGCCGGGGGCAACATTGTGCCTTCTCTGGCTCCCTTCGCTTCACCCTCTCCCTGAGCCTCACGCATCCCTGCGTTTATTCTGCCCCATCATTTGGCATCGTTTCCGGCAATGTCTCTGGCTCCGGGATGATGGACAGCAGTTTACGCAAGCGTTCCACGCGGCGGCGGTTGACGCCGAAGTCGTAGTACCCTGTGCGCGCGGCGGAGCGGATGTGTAGCAGGCCGTTTTCGGCGTCGTACAGGCATTCCAAGTCGTCGTGAAAGCCGAAAAATGCGCTGGTGAACACCGCATGCAGATAGGGGCCGGAGAGTCGCTCCACCTGACTCCGCGGCAGGCTGCGCACGGCGGCCTCGACGCGCGCCATCACGTCGGCGACATCGCCGTCGATGCGGATGGGGGCGATGGCGTGGCCATCATCCATGGTGGAGCTGACGCAGTTGGGGGACCCCGGACATGGGGACAGGCCGTCGACGCCGCCAAGGTTGTCCGGCGTGGAGGAGCACCCCGCCAAGGCGAGGCAGACAAGGGCCGTCAGTGGAAGAATGATGTTATGTATGGACATGCCGCAAGAATACACGTTCCACACAGGCGTGAAAAGCCGCGAAAAAACAGGGCCGCCATGGCATATGCCACGGCGGCCCTGATGGGTGTGGAGGGGGGCGTGTTAGCCGAGCGGGGTGTTTTTTATCAGCGCCCAGATGCCGCAGGGGCAGGCGTCGGCGCAGAAGCCGCACCCAATGCACTTGGCCGGGTCGGCAATCATCGCAAAGTCGCCGTCCGGCAGGCTTTGGCGGGTGATGGCGCCCTGCGGGCACAGGGTTTCGCACAGGCCGCAGTCGCGGCATTCGCCGCAGGACGAGCACTGCGCCGCGCAGTCGTCAAGGTCCTGAAAGTGCGACACGCGCGGATCAAAGTACTCCAGCGTGATGCGGGAGTAGTCAATCATTTCGGACAGGCGGCCTTCGTCGTCAAGGGAGCCGAGGCGGGCGCGGATGTCATCGCTCATGGTCTCGGCGTCGCCCAGCGGGCGTTTGCCGGAGAGGATGGCGTCCATGACCACCGCCGCGCGGCGGCCGTCGCCTATAGCCTGCGTGATGAGGCCGGGGCGTACAATGTCGCCAATGGCAAAGACCTTGGGGTCCGTGGTCTGCATCACGTCGTTTACCGTGACAAATCCGCGCTCCGTGGCGATGGAATCCGGCAAAAAGCCAAGGTCCGGCGCGTCGCCAATGGAGATAACCACCGTATCCGCCGGGAGCACTTCGCCCGTGGAAAGCATCACGCCTTCGGCGGTGATTTCTTTGGTGAAGCAGGGCCAGCGGAAGGTTGCGCCAACCTTCTCCGCCTCTTCGCGTTCCTTGCCAAAGGAGGCAGGCTCCTGCACGTCGATGAGGGTGATGTCGCGCGCGCCAAGGGTGGCGCCGACTGCGGCCACGTCACAGCCCACGTTGCCCGCGCCGATAATGACAAGACGCTCGCCGCACTGCTGCCCGCCGTGCTTGGCCCCGCGCAGGAAGTCCAGCGCAGTGACAAGGCGCTCCTTGCCCGGAACCGGCAGAACGCGGGGCGTTTGCGCGCCCGCTGCCAGCACGACAAAGTCGAAGTCGTCCTTGAGGCGGGTAAAGGCGTCGGCGCCGAGTTCTTCATCCAACTGCACGTGCATCACAAGCCGCTGGACACGCTCCAGCTCCGCGCCGAGGACATCGGCGGGAATGCGGCTGTCCGGGATGGCTGCGGCGATTTTGCCGCCCAGTTCGCTGTCGCGGTCAAAGACGACTGGCTCATGACCGAGCAGGCGCAACTGCCACGCCACGGAGAGGCCCGCAGGTCCGCCGCCAACCACGGCAACCTTGTGCCCAGATGGTTCGGGAAGCTCCGGGTCACGCGCCTTGAGGCTGGCTTTGCCCATGGCCTTGACGTCCACGGGGATAAGTTTTTGCGTGGTGCGCGTGCAGCCCTCCATGCACAGGTTGGGACACAGGTGCCCGCAGACTGTGGCGGGCAGGGGCGTGTAGCTCATACACAGGTCCATGGCTTCCTGCACTTTGCCCGCGCGGATGAGCTTCCAGCGCTTGCGGACGGGGATGCCCGTCGGGCAGTTGGCCTGACACGGCGCTTCGTAGCGCCTGTTCTCCCACACCGGTACAAAGCGTCGCATCTCCCCGGTGGGAACGAGGGGGATGGGGCTGCGGTCGAGGTCGGTCAGGTCGCCGATAAGGCCGCCACGCCCAAGCTCGGCGTCCCACGCATTGGCGCGGAAATCCGCCATGCTCCGGCGCTTTTTGCCCATCTTCTCGTGCGGGGAGAGGGCGACGAGGCACTGCCACTGGCTGCGGTCGCCAAGGATTTCAAAGAGTTCCGGGCGTCCGATGCGCTCCAGAAAGACCATCAGGTTGTCGCTGAGCCAAGCCCAGCGCTCGTCGTCCACTTCGATGAGCTTGGCGTCGGTCTGGCTGAAGCCCTTGTGCGGGCCGCGGAAGTAAATGGAGCCGCCAACCATGCCAACGCAGGGGCGGTAGCCCAGCACATTTTCCGGGTCTGCCGGGTCAATGCCGCAGATGACGGCGATGCCCCCGGCCATGAACTCCGCAAACGAATCGCCAACGCCGCCCAGCACCCACAGTTCCGGCGGGGTGTGGCGCGGGTTGTGTTTGGTCATGGTCATGCCGCGCGCGCCAAGGCCGCCATCCACCCAGATGCGGCCCTGCGCCATGGCGTTGGCCGTGCCGTTGGTGGCGTTGCCGTGGATGATGATGTCCGCGCCGGTGTTCAGCCAGCCCGTATCGTCGGACGCGGGCCCAAAGACCTCAATAGTGGTGCCGGGAAAGCCCATGGACCCAAGGCGCTGCCCCGGTGATCCATAGACGGAGAGGTGCAGCTTGGGGGCGGTTTTCTGCCACAGTCTGCCGCCGATGCCGTGCTGGCCAAAGGCGTCTACCTCAATATGTTCCGCGCCCGAGCGTACGGCGGATTGGAGGCGTTCCTCCAGAATGCGCGACTCGATGCGCTTGCCGTCTTCAAGTCCGCTCACGCGGATGTTGTGTGATTCGGCCATACAATGATTCTCCGATAAAGCTCCTGAACGTGATGCCATCCCTGCGTCTGGCGGTGCCAGCCGGGGATATGCGGGCCGCGCCTACACGACGTACTTGATGCCCAGCCGCTCCGCTGCGTCCTTGTCGCCAATGCCCAGCGCGTCGGACATGCCGATGGGCAGGGTGGTGGAGCGCCCAAGGGGGGCCAGTATCTTGCGCATTTCAAGGTCAAAGGACAAAAACACGTCCACCACGCGTTCGGCCACCTTCTCGGGGTCGAGGCGGCGGTAGATGCGCGGGTCCTGACTGGTGATGCCCTTGGGGCAGACGCCGATGTTGCAGACGTTGCAGCGGTCGGCCTCGGAGCCGACACAGCCTGCGGCGGCCTGCATGATGTATTTGCCCACCTGTACGGCGGATGCGCCCATCATGATGAGCGCGGCGGCGTTGGCGGCAAGGTTGCCGTTTTTGCCGATGCCGCCACCTGCGATGATGGGCAGTTCGTTCTGTTTGCCCAGCTTCACAAGGTTCAGGTAGCTGTCGCGCACGTTGGAGGCGATGGGGTGGCCCATGTGGTTCATGGACACGTTGTACGCCGCGCCGGTGCCGCCGTCTTCGCCGTCGATGGCGAGGCCTGCGGCGTAGGGGTTGCGCGTTAAGTTGTTCAGAACGGCAAGGGAAGTGGAGGAGGCCGAAATCTTGGGATAGACCGGCACGCGGAAGCCCCACGCCATGCTCATGGACTGAATCATCTTGGCCACGGCTTCCTCGATGGAATACTTGGTCTGGTGCGTGGGCGGCGAGGGCAGGCTCACACCCGGCGGCACGCCGCGGATGGCGGCGATAAGGCTGTTGACCTTGTGCCACATAAGCAGGCCGCCGTCGCCGGGCTTTGCGCCCTGACCGTATTTAATCTCCACCGCGCAGGGATCGACCTTCATTTCCGGGATGGCCTGAATGATTTCGTCCCAGCCAAAGTAGCCGCTGGCAATCTGCAAAATGACGTACTTCAGAAAGCGCGAGCGTAACAGGCGCGGCGGACAGCCGCCCTCGCCGGTGCACATGCGCACGGGCATGCCCAGTTCCTCGTTGAGGTAGGCAACGCCCATTTGCAGGCCTTCCCACATGTTGGGCGACAGCGCGCCAAAGCTCATGCCGCCGATGACAAGGGGGTAGATTTTGCGCACGGGCGGGGTCCAGCCGCCCTCAAGCTGCGCCTTCAGGCCGTCCTCCGGGGACTGGACGCGCCCAATCAGCGTGCTGAGGTCAAACTCGTGACGGCCTGCATCCAGCGCCGGGTCCGTCAGCATGGAGATGCGCACGAACTTGATGGCGTCCAGCAGACTGCCGGAGTCGTTGCGTCTGCCGCCACGGGTACGTGCGCCGCCGCCACCGCTTTGGTGCATACGCAGCTTGTCCGGCTCGTCGCTGTGGTAGGGCATGATGGCGTCGTTGGGGCAGACCTGTGCGCACATGCCGCAGCCTATGCAGGCCGTGGCCGGAGCGGTCTTCTGCCGGATGCCATAATAGATGGAAAAGTCGTTTTCGGGTTTTTTGGTCAGCCCGAGGGGCGTGCGCACTTTCCGCTTGCGGAAGACGCCAAGCTCAATGGCCCGCACCGGACAGACCGACGTACACTGGCCGCAGAGCGTGCACTTGCTCTTGTTCCAGTCAATCTGCCACGGCAGATCCTTGCGGCTTAGCGAAGATGGGGTAATGGCTGCGTCTGACGGCATATCTCAATCTCCTCGCACTGGGGCGAAACAATGGCGGTATCAAGGTGCATGGGCTGGAAGTCCGCGCTCTTGTCGCGGTCCGGGATAACGGCGTCCAGCCCGCAGACTTCGGACGAGAAGGCGTACAGGCCGGGGCGGCCACCAACGACGCCGGGGCGCAGCTTCTTCTTGTCCTGAACCATGAACATGCTGCGGTCCGGGGTGACGCCGATAACGCAGTTGGGGCCGTCGATGATCATCTTGCGGCAGACCATCTTGAGCCGGGCGAGGAACTCGCCGTCGGCGTGCGCGTCCAACTGGGCGTCGGACAACGGGGTGATGATGTGCTTATAGGCCTGCAGGGGCAGCCCGAGGCGCTTCATCGTATAATGGAGGATATGGGCGAAGACTTCGGAGTCCGAATGGTAGCCCGTGTATCCCGTAATGTTTTGCGATTCCAAATACTCGCGGATGGGGACGAACGCTGTATTCTCGCCATTGGTCATGGTGCAGATGCCCTGAATGAAGAAGGGGTGGCACGCATAGAGGTTGATGGCGTAGTTGGTGTTCTGGCGGCCCTGCGCAAGGATGGTACGGGCGTAGAAGTCGTGATGGTCCAGCCCGAGGTATTCGCCAACGCTCAGCGGGTCGCCAATTTCCTTAACCATGACGACGTCCGGCCAAAAGGAAAAGACCGTGATGTCGTCATGCTCCAGCCCGGCGATTTTGAGGGCGACGCGGGTGGCGAGGAGCTCTTCCTCGCGCGCTTCTTTGGAAAGGTCGTCCCAGCCTGCGGGCGGCTCAAAGGCCTGGACAAGGTAGGCGTGCCGCGCGGGCGTGCCAGCCGGGAGGGTGGCCGAGTGCGACATGGAGAGTCTGTGCCCGGGCGTATAGCCCCGGTGCCGCATGAATTCCATAAGGCGTTCTTCGCCTTGTTCCGTGACGATGGCGGAGAGGATGGGCGTATCCGGCATTTTGCCGAAAGCGCCGTCCAGACCGGTCAGATACAGCCCCACACCAGAGCCGTCGTGTCCCTCGCGCATGACGTCCAGAGCCTGGACCGCCTCCATGGGGGATACGGGGTCGGTGCTTGTAAGGGCGAACAAGCGGCACATTGTCTGCTGACTCCTTTGCGTTCTGAGGAAAAAGGGGCGGGAGGGGGCGCGGGCGCGCCGTGTGGCCGGAAGCCATGCCCCTTTGGCCGGATATCGCATCCGACGTGCATCTGTAATTGCGGGACAAATAGTAATAGCCAATAGTTACTTTCAAGTCCAGCAAAGTCAGTGCTGTCCGGGGCTTGCGGGGGTGTTTTGCATGTCGCGCAGGCGACGTTTTGGGCAGAAAAATCCCCGTTTTTTCCTGTGGCCCGCAAAACGGGCAAAAAAGGCACGGCAAGCGGGCTTCCAACGACCGGTAACGGTTGACGAAAGGGTGCTGAGGCTTTATTTGAAGGCGTTGCGGCCTGTCATTTTTGCAGGCCGCGTGATACATGTACGTTGCGTTTGCCGCGGGGCGTCCCGGCGGCAAACGATGATTCCCAACACTTCACTAGGAGGCCAAATGCTTTTCGCTGACATCGCCCATGCCATGGGTGCCGGTGCTCAGGGCGCTGAGGGCGCTGCCAACCCCATTGCTGGGATGGTGCCCCTTATCCTGATGTTCGTCATCTTCTACTTCCTCCTCATTCGCCCCCAACAGAAGAAGGCCAAGCAGCACAAAGAGATGCTGGGTGCCATCAAAAAGGGCGACTGGGTGCTCACCGGTGGCGGCATCTACGGCCGCATCGTTGAGATTCGCGAAGATGAACTCGTCGTCGACCTCGGCAACAATGAAGTCGTGATGAGCCGGGCCTTCATTTCCAGTGTTCTGGACAAGGCTCCCAAGGCCTTCCCCTCCAGCAACAAGAAGAAGTAGCAATGGCGCGGAGTTCTTCCGCGCCTCGCTTTTCAGGGCAAGCGATGCAGATGGCCGGAATGTTTCGGACCAATATGCGCGCTTGCCTTTGCTATTGATACAACGTAGTTATCAATAGCTTACAGAGGTAGTTGGCGCGGCCATTTGGGCCTGCGCCGTGTTTGTGTCTGGACCCCGAGGAGAAACAATGAAAGGGAGCCTGCGTTACCGCATCATTCTCGCCCTGCTTGTGGGCGTGCTCGGACTCGTCTACGTGCTGCCCTCGTTTATCGCGAAAGAATCGCCCCTGAGGAGCGCTCTGCCCGACGACGAGATCAGCCTGGGCCTCGACCTGAAGGGCGGCGTGCACCTGACCCTGGGTGTCGATATCCCTGAGGCTATCGAGTACAACCTCAATCAGATGGGGCAGGATATTCGCACCACGGCACGTGACGAGGGCATCGCCGTCCTCAAGCCCAGTGTGCGAGGCAAGGACAAGCTGAACTTTACGCTGCTCAAAAGCGACCAGCGTGCCAAGCTTGATGGCCTTCTGAATAAGCACTTCAACATGCTGAAGGTCAAAGCCCGCGAGAACATTAGCGACGGGAAGGTCCGCTACACCCTGGTGATGACCCCCGAATACAAGCGCGAAGTCTCCAAGCTCACCGTCGATCAGGTGCTTAAGACCATCCGTACCCGTATCGACCAGTTCGGTGTGGCAGAGCCGGACATCCGCCGTCAGCAGGGCGGCCGTATTCAGGTTCAGCTGCCCGGCCTCGACGACCCGCAGCGTGCCATCAGCGTCATCGGCCGTACCGCCCGTCTTGAATTCAAGATCGTGGACGACGCCGCAGATCTGACCAAAGCAAAGCAGGGCATTCTGGCTCCGGGACGCGAACTGTCCACCCTGAAGCATTATCGTATGGACGGGACCTACTCCACCGAGCCCATCGTTCTGCATAAGGATACCGTGCTGTCCGGCGAGTACATCACCGATGCACACGTCAGCTACGACAACTTCGGACAGCCCATGATCAGCATGAACTTCAACTCCCGTGGCGCACGCATCTTCTCGCGTGTGACCGGTGAAAACATCGGCAAGCGTCTGGCCATCGTGCTGGACGGCGAGGTGTACTCCGCCCCGTCCATCAAGGACAAGATTCCCGGCGGCCGCGCCTCCATTACCGGTTCCTTCAGCGACAGCGAGGCCGCTGACCTTGCTCTGGTGCTGCGTTCCGGTTCGCTGCCCGCTTCCGTTCACGTCATGGAAGAACGCACCGTTGGCCCGTCTCTCGGACAGGAGTCCATCGACAAGGGCGTTACCGCCGCTTTGGCCGGTTTCGCCGTGGTTCTGCTCTTCATGGCTGTGTACTACGGCTTCGGCGGCATCGTTGCCGACACCGCGCTGGTCATGAACATCGTGCTCATTATGGCCGGTCTTGCCGGCTTTGGCGCGACGCTGACGCTGCCCGGTATTGCGGGCATCATTCTGACAATCGGTATGGCCGTGGACGCCAACGTCATCATCTTTGAGCGCATCCGCGAGGAACTCCGTAGAGGACTCACCGCGCGTGCCGCCATTGAAGAGGGCTACGCCAAGGCGACCCTGACCATCCTTGACGCCAACGTGACCACCGTGCTGGCCGCCATCATCTTGTACCAGTTCGGTACCGGACCCATCCGCGGCTTCGCTGTCACGCTGACCCTGGGTATCCTGGCCTCCATGTTCACGGCCATCTTCGTGACCCGCATTCTCTTTGATATGTGGGCCGCCAAGGCCAAAACCGGTGCCAGACTGAGCATCTAGGGGAGTACACAGATGGGACTGCAACTCATCAAGCCCGATACACATATCGATTTCGTTGGCTTCCGTAAGATTGCCTTCGTTATCTCCACCCTTCTGATTCTGCTTGGCATCGGCTCCCTGCTGATGCACGGCGGACCCCGCTACGGCATCGACTTCGCCGGTGGTATCACCGTGCAGGTGAAGTTCGACGAAGGCATCGAGATCGGCAACCTCAAGGACGCCCTCGCCACCACGGACATGAAAGACATGACCGTGCAAAGCTTCGGCATGGAGCAGGATAACGAGTACCTCATCCGCATCTCCGCCATGGACGTGACCTCCGATCAGGTGCGTACCGCCGTGGAAAGCGCCCTCACCAACCACATGGACGCCGGATACACCGTTCAGCGTCAGGAAATGGTTGGCCCGAAAGTTGGCGCGGACCTGCGTGAAAAGGCCCTCGAAGCTATGTTCTACGCCGTGCTGCTCATCGCTATCTATATCTCCGGCCGCTTCGAGGCGCGCTGGATGACAGCAGGCATCATGGCCGCAGCGCTGTCGGGCGGTATTTATTTGCTCGGCCTCGTCAATCTGCCCATGAGTATGCTCATCCTCGCCGCGATGCTCATCACCGTGGGCTTGTGCTGGTATCTGAAATTGAACTACGCCCTCGGCGCGGTTGTGGCGCTCATTCATGACGTCATCATCACCGTGGGCGTCTTCTCAATGATGGATAAGGAATTCGACCTCACCATTGTGGCCGCGCTCCTGACCATCATCGGTTACTCGCTCAATGACACCATCATTGTCTTCGACCGTATCCGCGAAAATCTTCGCAATAAGGTCGGCGAGAACCTCGGCGAAACCATTAATGCCTCCGTCAACCAAACCCTGTCTCGAACACTGCTGACCTCCGGCACCACGCTGCTGGTCGTCTTCTGCCTGTTCGTGCTGGGCGGCGGCGTCATTCACGACTTCGCCTTTGCCCTGCTCATCGGCGTGGGCATCGGTACCTACTCCTCCGTGTTCGTTGCCAGCCCCATCCTCATGGGATTCGGCCCGAGCCTGGAGCACGACTCCGAAGAAGCCGCCGCCTAAAGCGTGCAGCAATACTCGGTTTGCAGCCCCGGTTCCAACAGGAACCGGGGCTTTTTATTTGCCTCCGGCGGCTCAAGGAAATAATTTCCTTAAGGATCCTTAGGATTTTCAGGTGCGGAAGCCGCCCCTGAAAATAGGGGGGAGGCTGGTCATAAAGGGGTAACATCAACCGGGATTCTCACGGCTTTATCAGTGGTACCAACCCCACCCCAAAAACAGCCATCCCCGCCGCGAAAGCCTCGCAGGGGTGCCGCCGTCATCCATCCACAAGCACCCGTCATGCCCGCACTCGGGATTGTTAAGGGGCCGCGCCCCTTAACCCTGCGGAGCACAAAGAGTTCCGCTTTCCCACCGCGTATTGACTACGGCTCCCCCCTCTAGTCCCACCGAAGCCCCTTCGGCCTTGCCCCCAACCCCTGCCAACCACCACATATTGCCCCGCCGCGAAAGCCTCGCAGGGGTGCCGCCGTCATTCGTCCACAAGCACCCGTCATGCCCGCACTCGGGATTGTTAAGGGTCCGCGACCCTTAACCCTGCGGAGCACAAAGAGTTCCCCTTTCCCACCGCGTACTGACTACGGCTCCCCCTCTAGTCCCACCAGCCCCTTCGGCCTTGCCCCCAACCCCTGCCAACCACCACATATTGCCCCGCCGCGAAAGCCTCGCAGGGGTGCCGCCGTCATCCATCCACAAGCACCCGTCATGCCCGCACTCGGGATTGTTAAGGGGCCGCGACCCTTAACCCTGCGGAGCACAAAGAGTTCCGCTTTCCCACCGCGTACTGACTACGGCTCCCCCTCTAGTCCCACCAGCCCCTTCGGCCTTGCCCCCAACCTTTGCCAACCATCACATCTTCCCCCGCCGCGAAAGCCCCTCAGGGGTGCCGCCGTCATCCATCCATAAGCACCCGCTATGACCGCACTCGGGATTGTTAAGGGGTCGCGCCCCTTAACCCTGCGGAGCAACAAAACGCGTGGGTTTTAGCGCACGCTGGCGCAAAGAGAGAGGCCACACGAGCCGTCTGGTGGCTGGGTGTGGCCTCGCCGTAGGGGGGTGTGGAGGAAAGATTTAGTTGACGAACATGGGGTAGTCCGTGGAGCGCAAACACTCGACGGCGTCGCTGTGCCAATCATCGCGGGGGGCGTGCTTGCCGTAGTGCTTTCCGGGCTGGCCTGTGGATTCACTGACGACGATGGAGGAGAGGTTGGGCCAGTCGTTGACGGCGCACCATTTTTCTATGCAGGCGAGGGGACCGGTGAGTGTAGAGGCCTGCCGCGGGTCGCGGTCCAGCATTTCGCAGAGTTCGCGGTAGGTGAGCAGCCGTTGCGGCGCGTCCTCCTTGCGGACGAGGGGCGTTCTGACGCGCCGCTGGTGGTAAAGCAACTTGTTGACGACCTTGATTGAAAACGGGGTGAGGGGGGTGTTGTCAAACATGGTGCCTCCTTTTGAGGTGCTTTTCCATCTAATACAAAACGCTGTGAGAAAACTCAACTCCGTGCTACTATAATGGGTTTTGTCCGTAGTGCATGGCATACAATGCTTTTTGCATTTGCCGAGAAATGCAGAAACTTGCACATGGCGCAATGAGGCTGGTGGACGGGGCCTTTTGCGGGTGGAGGAAAAAGGAACTTTTTGAAAAAAAGATGGATGGCGGCTCTGGCGCTAAAAAGACGCCGCCCCGGAACGCGGGTGGCGTTCCGGGGCGGCGGTATGGTTGGTGTGTACGGGCGGTGCTACTTGGCCGAGAGCTCTTCAAGCTCGCTGGCGAGGCGGGCGAGTTGGGTGACGGCGTCGCCTGCGTCGTTCATGCGGCCGGACACGCCGTTGGCCATTTGGGCCACTTCGTCCACTGCGGCGTTGATGTGCTCGCTGGTCATGGACTGTTCTTCGGCAGCGGCGGCGATGTTCTCCACCTGATTGGAGGACGCGTTGACGAGGCTGACGATGGTTTCGAGGGCCTCGCCGGACTTGGTGGCCAGTGTGCTGGCTTCGTCCACCATTTGGTTGGTGCGGTCCACGGCGTCGATGGAGGATTGTGCGCCTTGCTGAATGGACACAATGGCCTTTTCGACTTCGTTGGTGGCTTGCATGGTCTTTTCGGCCAGCTTGCGAACCTCGTCGGCAACGACGGCAAAGCCGCGCCCGGCGTCGCCTGCGCGTGCGGCCTCGATGGCGGCGTTGAGGGCGAGAAGGTTGGTCTGGTCGGCGATATCCGTAATAACGCTGAGAACCTGCCCAATCTCCTGCGCCTGCGAACCGAGGCCGTGCATGGTCTCGCGCATGGTGCGGGCGTGTTCGCTAACGCGGAGGATGGACTCCACGGCTTGCTTGACGACGCCGGCACCGCTGTCGGCTTCGCTGCGGGCGGCACCGGTCTGCTCGGCGGCTTCGGTGGCGCTGCGCGCAACCTGCTGCACGGCGGCGTTCATCTGATCCATGGCGGAAACGGTTTCCTGAATGCGTCCCTGCTGGGTGGCAAGGGCGTCCTGCACGCCACTGAACTCATGGGTGAGCCCTTCGGTGGTGCCGGTGAGGCGTTGGGCGGCGTCGTGCGTGGCCTCGTTGACTTTGGCGATGCGCTCCAGCTTGTCCTGAATTTCCTGCTCGGACTGCACAAGGTCGGTGACGACGCGGGCGACTTCCACATAGCCAACGACGGCGCCGTGGCCGTCGTGCAGGGCGGAGGCGGAGGGCTTGATGTAGATGCTGGAGCCGCCGTGCTTCAGCTCGATGATGTCGGCTTCGGCCTGGCCGCCAAGGCGCTTGACCATATCAATGGGGCAGCCGGGGGTGCCGCAGACAGTGGTGTCGAGCTGTTCGTGGCACTTGCACTGGTGCAACTGGTCCTGCGTGATGCCGAGCAGGTCGAGGGTCGCTTTGTTTGCCATCTTGAGGTTGTAGTCGTTGTCCACAACGAAGATGGGGTCGGGCACGGTGTTCAGCACGTTCACATAGCCGCGCATCTCGTCCAGCATGGTCGAGAGCTTGTGGGTGAGGGTGTTGAATGTGCGGGCCAGCTCGCCAATTTCGTCACGCTGGGTGTTCTCCAGCTGTTCGGAGAGGTCGGCGCGGTCCTCGGCGATGTCTTCAATCTTTTGGGTGATGCTGCGAATGGGCGCGCTGACGAACTTGCGCAGAACAATGAGCAGAACAATGACGGGACACAGGGCCATCCCGGCCAGCATTAAAATGAGGGTGGTGTCCGCACGGGCGGCCATGGCGGCGATGTTCTTGAGGTCCACCACGCTGACGATAACGCCAATCTGGTTGCCATTGTAGTCGCGCACGGGGGCCGCGCCGAGGGCGAGCTCGGGCTGCATCTGCAGGGTGTAGCCGTCGCGGCCGTCGTCCAGCAGCTGACGGGTGAGATGCGTCAGGGAGCTGGTGTTGCGCGGCGCTGTGGCGCGGACGTAAGCGCCATCCAGAACCGGGTACTTGGAGGAATCCTGAAGGGATTTGGTGATGCTGAGCTTGTCGGCGTTCATGTACAGGACAAGGTCGTTGGACTCGTCGCGAACGTCGTTAAGGATGGGGGCGAAGCTCTCCAGTACCTCAACGGAGCCGAGCTGCTGGCCGTTGGCGGCGGTGATGGGCACCACGCCGCGGATGGCAAAGCCGCCTCGGCCGAGTTCAATACCACTGACGGATTGGCCTGTGCGGTTTACGTCCAGCACGGTTTGGCGGAAGGAGGAGATATCGTCGGAAATATCCACCCAGTGGCCATTGCGTTTGGTTTGCTTGTCGCGCCACATGCGCACAAGGCTTCTGCCGTTGGGCAGATGGAAGTGCAGACGCAAACGGCTGCCGGCGGTGGCCTTGTAGCTGTCCAGCATTGGGGCCAGCTCAGAGCGCAGCAACTCGCGGGCGGTTTGGGCCTGCGGGGAGCGGGCGTCGTCAATGTCGCCGGAGGAGGCGATTTCATAGGCCTCGCGCACCTTGGGCAGGCGGGCAAAGACGGAGGCAAGCTCCTTGGCGCGACGCGAGGCCTTGTCGATGTCCTCGGAAATGCGCGTGTACTGGTGATCCATCGTGGAGGCGACGTAGTGGTCCCTCAGCTCGTTAAACGAGGAGAAGATAGTGATGTAACTGGCGAGCCCGAGCGCCAGCACCACGATGACCTGCGGGATGGAGAGTTTCCAGAGAAGTTTCATACTGTTGTCCGTACGGTTTTAAAGTTCCTTAAGCATCCGGTTGTGCATCGGCGGCCGCTACGTGGAATGCGCGGCGGGGCGTCGATGCCGCGCAGCCCGTCCGGCGTTGCCGGGGCTGCGCTGTTATCCCCTGTGCTCCCTCATAGAGTGCCAACCCTCGCAAAGTCGGCTGGTGTGACGATGTCTTTTCGGTACCCTTCCCAGGTTCCTTAAACTTATCATGTGTACTTTTGGGGGACGGGGGGAACAAGGAATCTCTCTGTCTCGTGCCAATATTCACAATCTGGCCCTGCCAGATGGGCGGGCCTGTGAATCGTCGCATGTGGTGGCGTGTGTGAAGGCGTAGGGAGGAGGAAAGCTGAGAACGGTGTCCGTGTAGCTGAGGCGTGAAGGCTGAGCGTGCGCTGTGTTGAATCGCGGGAGAAGCATATCGCCGCGTGGGTGAAAGGGCAAGACCTGCGGGGGTGCGGACATGGCCGGTGATGCGGAAGAGGGGCGGTGCAGTGCGCAAGGGAGCGGGCGGGGCTGGGCAGGGGCAAAGACCGCGCGGAGAATCCGCCCACGCACGGGGGAGGCGCGCCGCGTGGAGGCGATGCGCGGCGCCGTCTTGGCCGGCAGAAGGCGCTAGCCGTGGCGAAACAAATGAACAATGCCCTCAGCGATGGCGATGCAGAGACCTACTCCGGCCATGGTGATGGCGTCCTGCGATTCTCCTGCCTTGAGGGCGAAGAGCGCCGCTCCCATAATGACGAGAAAGACGCCAAGGGCGCGCAGCGGTCTATCCAGCCCGTATGAGGAAACCGTCGGCGGAATAATGGCTACGCCGCACGAGGGGCAGTACCGAGTTTCGGTTGTGATGTCGTGGTGGCAGTGGGGGCACTTGGTCTTTCCCATAATAACCTCCCGAAGTCTCGCGAGTGGCCGCGTGGGCGGCGGGCGTCAGTCCGTGGCGGACGTCTGGTGATGGTCGCGTTGTGATAAAGCGCGGGCCTTGTCCCGTGTCTGCGGCGTCTGCCCCGCGCTGGGTAAGCTCTCTGGATATGTGGTACCAAGGTTGGGCAAAAGGGGCAAGAGGGTAAAGAAAGACGCCCCGTTACGTGTAACGGGGCGTCTTGTGGCGGCGTGGCCAGCGGCAGGTCGTGTGGTGGACCGAATGTGTGGTGTGCCGTTGGCCGATTGGTGCTTTTCCCGTCCTCTACCGCCAAAAAGTGGTCGTGTGCGCGGCGTATTGCGCGGGACAATGGGGCGCAGATGTCCACACCGGGCATTCGGACGTGCGGTGCGCCGCGCTGCGTCCAGCGGCCGCGAGGCGTTGACCTGCATAACGCTGAAAGCACGGGTAAAATGGAACATCCGCTTGCCGATATCCCTAACAGGATGCCCCAAACCCCGCAACCCGCAACACGCAGGTATTGCGGAAAAACTGCCACAAGCGAAAGGGCGGCCGGATGGATTCGGCCGCCCTTCGCAAGAGGATGCTTGATGCTTCGGTTTCTTTTTCTACACCATTTAGGAGGAGGTTATATGTCTTCGATACGGTTGGAGGAAAGGGTCTGACCTCGCCCGCATCGTCGAAGAGGGAAGTTGTGAGAGAGCTTGATGGTTGCAGAAGGCTTCCCGTGCCTTCTGTCCCTCTTCTTATCAAGTGGCGTGCCAATTACGAAAAGTGAAGGATTCTAAGCCCTTGTAAGGTTGGCGGCTGTTTACTTGAGTGTGCATGGTGCAAGGGTTCGCACAGAAAAAGTGCAACGCGTGCAGTGGGTTGCACTTTTTCTGTGCAGGGGGGAGGACCAAATGTGTGTAACTGGTTGAAAATTTTGGGGGCGGAGAACGAATGGGATATGAGAGGGCCGAAAAAAAGGAGAACCCAGTGTTCCCGTTCCATAAATCCGGTCCTGCAAGTTCCGGTTTGATTTGGGCGCTGGGTACAATAAAGAGTGTTATATTTAAGCATGTTAGAGTGCCTATCAGGTAGAAAAGGGGTAGGAAATGGGTAAAAGCGGAACCCCGAATTCCTCTTTTGTTAAGAATGGAAAAGTATAACATGCTGTTTTTATTGATTAAATAGACTTGGCACAGAGCGTGCTCATTGCGTGACGCCTCGCCCGGACAGCGCATCCTGGCGGGAGTTTTTTATGAATAGGTGGAACGCGATGCGCAGAGTGCAATTTCGGGATGTATCCCACGAGGCGGCAAGCCTTATGCTGTTGACCCTTGGGGCGACTATCACGGCTTTTTCGTGCAAGGCCATGGCCATTCCTCAGGGTGTGGTGTTTGGCGGGTTGTCTGGGGCGGCGCTGTTGGCGCACCGTCTGTCTGATTGGGCGACTCCCGGTATGTGGCTGCTGGTGCTGAATGCACCGCTGTTTGTGCTGGGCGGGGCGCTGGTTGGGCGGCGCTTCTTTTTTGTGAGTCTGTACGGGATGCTGTGTCTGTCTTTGGGCATAGACGCCATCGACGTACGGGTAACGTTTCCAAACCCTGTGGCGGGCGCTGTGGCTACCGGCATGGTGATGGGCCTTGGCACCGGGCTGGTGCTGCTGGCGCATGGGTCGCAGGGCGGGCTGGATATTGTCGCAAGATGTCTGTCTCAGAGGTTGCAAGCCTCTGCCGGTGCGGTGTATCTGTCTTTCGATGTCGTGCTGTTTGGCTGCGCGGCTATGATCCTTGGAGGGGCCACGGTTGCGACCTCTTTGACGGTGACAGTCGCCATGGCGGCCACGACGGATATTGTCATGCGGTGTGCGGTGTGGTGTCGCGCGCATGCCGCCCGGATGAGTGTTTCCGTGCCGGTTGGTGCCGGCGCTCACGCGGTAGTTCCCGTGCCTGTACATGTGCGCCGGAAGCACTGAGAGAAGTGATCTTTACCAGAGAAGGGTCAATTGACCCTCGGAGATGAGAATGACCAAGGCACGTTCGGGGTTGCAGACCATTGAGGGGTATGTTGGGCCGTACAGTTGGGACGAGAATGAAGAAATCGTCACGGTGTCGGTCATTACGGATGAGAACAGGGAGTATGTGGTGGAGCATGCCGGTCCGGGTGTCCGCCTGCTCGACTATGTTGATGAATACATCCGTGCCGAGGGGGCGGTGCGCAAAAGCCGCGATCATTTCAGTCTGACGGTACAGAGCTTCGATGTCATCGACGCGCCCGAGCTGGACGACTGGATTGAGGATGACGACTGGTAGGGCATCCTCGCCACCCGTCAGGGTTTTTCCCACGCAGAACGAGACTCCGCAGGTTAATGCCGGCGGGGTCTCCGCTGTTTTGAATGCAGGAAGCTGGCGGACCTCTCGCGCCCCAGCCTGCGGGGTGCTGATTTTGGTTGCAAGGGGGGACGGGCCGGACGTACAGTGCCGCCACCGGAGTTCCTGGAGAAAAGTACGATGAAACGTGTTTTGGTCGCGACACCGGATGCCGCCGTATCTGGCATCATCCGCGAAAGTTATACCACGCCGCCCACCATAGATACCGCCTTGAAGCGGGAGGAGTTCGGCCACCATTTGGCGCGCAGGCAGTACGATACGCTGTTTGTGGATGTTGCCATGCTGGATGTGCCGCCCACCAATGGCGATGCGCAGGCCTTTGTGGATGCGCTGGCGCCCATTGCCCGCACCAGTCCGCATGCGGAAATCGTTATCCTTGCGCCGCCGGAGCGCCTGCGCGCCGCCGTCAGGCTGGTGAAGGCCGGTGCGGACGACTACCTCAATTATCCGCTGGACCGTACCGAGGTCCGCTATGTGCTGGAAAGCCTGTACGAAAGCCTCAAGCTCCAGACCGAGATGGACTACTTCCGCGCGGAGGTCGGCGTGGGGCGCTTTATGCAGGTTGTGGGGACGCGCACGCCATCCATGCGCGCCGTGTTCGACAAGGCGCGCCTTGTGGCGCCAACGTCGTCCATTGTGCTCCTCACGGGCGAGACCGGGACGGGCAAGGGCGTTATCGCCCGCCTTATCCACGCCCTTGGCGCGCACAGTTCCGGGCCTTTTGTCAGTGTGCACTGCGGCGCAATTCCCGATACGCTTATCGAGAGCGAACTTTTTGGGCATGAGAAGGGCGCATTCACCAGCGCGGTGAAGCGCAAGCTCGGCCGCTTTGAGGTGGCCGCCGGCGGCACCATATTCCTTGATGAAATCGGCACTGTGACGCCGTCCGCGCAGGTGAAGCTGCTGCAAGTGTTGCAGGAGAAGGTGTTTCAGCGTGTGGGCGGCTACGCGGATATTCCGCTGAAGTCGCGCATCATCGCCGCCACGAATATAGACCTCGGCGAGCTGTGCGCCCGGGGCGAGTTCCGGAAGGACCTGTTCTACCGCTTGAACGTCTTTCCCATTGAAATCCCGTCGCTGCGGGACCGGGCGGACGACATCCCCATGCTGGCGGAGTTCTTTTTGACCAAGCTGAACGAGCAGCACATGAAGGACATCCGCGGCATTCACCCCACAGTGCTGGGCGCATTGGCCGGATACGACTGGCCGGGCAACGTGCGAGAGCTGGAAAACCTCATCGAGCGCGCCTATATCCTTGAGCGCTCCAATGTGCTGACGCCCGAGAGCTTCCCCGTGGATATTGCCGCCAGTGGCGCGCCAGCGGCCAGCCTGCCGCTGGACCTGACGCAAACCCTTGCGGAGTTCCGCGAAAGCGCCAAGGAGAGCGCGCAGCGGCACTACCTCAAGGAGCAGCTTGCTGCCCACAACGGGCGCATGAACAAGACCGCCGAGGCCGCAGGCATCAGTCCGCGCCAGCTCCGTAAGCTCATGACGCGCTACGGCTACCGCAAGGAAGACTTCAAGGTCTGATTTTTCCCGGATAGCAGGGCTTTGCTCCGTCAGAGCCATACCACCCCCGTGTTTTCGTCCTCTGTGGCGGCAGACACGGGGGTGTTTTTGTTTGTGCCCATATGCCGGGAGGATGTGGAATGGTCCGACCATAGCGGTAGGTAAAGGTCCGACCAAAACAATGTGAAAAAAATGTGCGGGGTGGCACTGGAATAATGTGTTATACATAAGCAACTGATTTTATTGAAATAAGTCTTTTCGCCGATGTCGCCTTCTGGATTCTGCATGGTGGAAAGGTCCGACCAAACTCCGGGGAAAGGGTTGACAGCGATTCCAGTATTGTGCAGAGTTTGGTCCGACCATTTGACGGGGCAACGGATGCCGCGCAGATGGTGCAGCTGTGCACGTTAACTGAGTTTGGTGAAGATTTCGCAAGAAATGGGCTGGCTGCACGCTTCGTCGCCATACCGGCGGCTGGCATATTTGGACAGAAAGGTCATACCATTCATGGATCAGACAGAAATGAAAAAGGTCTTGGCATTCACTCCGGCGCAGATTGGTCGCGCCAGCGAGGATGTGGCCCTACAGATTGAGGCGGCCATCACCAGCGGGCGCATTCAGCCCGGTGAGCACCTGCCCAGCGAACGTGAGCTGCAAAGCCTGTTTCAGACCGGGCGCGGCGTCATCCGCGAGGCCCTGCGAACCCTTAAGCAGAAAGGGCTTATCGAAATCCGTAAGGGCGCCAAGGGCGGCGCATATATCAAACAGATAGAAGTCGACAACGTCAGTGAGTCCCTCGCGCTGTTTTTGAAGCAGCACTCCGTGGCTCCCGACCGCATTATCGAGTTCCGCGAGAGCATTGACCGGGCCATCACCTGTTTGGCCATCTCCCGCGCAACGGATGAGGAGAAGCAGCAGCTTGTGGACGGCGCTCACCGTCTGGAAAAGATGCTGGAAGCGCCGAATCCGGACCTGAACCAGCTTGGCGAGCTGGACAGGGAACTCAACATCCTGCTGGCGAACATGGCGCATAATCCCGTGTTCGAGTGGGTGATGCGTGCGCTGCAGTCCGGCTTTAGCTCCCACGATTTCGCGCTATACGAAATGCCCGAATACCGTGAGGCCACCGTCTCCAACTGGACGGATACCGCGCGCGAGATTGCGCAGGGCGAAACGCTGCGGGCGCTGTCGTACATCGGTCATCACTATGTTTTGCTCAGCCGGTGTGTGGAGGCGCGAAGCGCCGAAGGCCGCCCCGGTGTGACGGAATTTTTGGACACGTCCTCGGACGAGGCAACCGAGACGTCGTCCTAAGGCACTTCCGGTACTCTCCTACTGGTTGCACTGCACCTCCGGGCGCTGCCGTGCCCATTATCCCGGCGGCGCCATCGGCACTGCCCTGTGCCGCACGGGGAGGCGCGGATGTCACGTTCCACAGACGCCGCGCCTCCCCGCCGGAGGAGTGCACGCCGCGGCCCGCGCCAGAGTGGGGCCAACGCGGCGAAAAGGCTGGCATATCCAGCCAAGGAAAAGTGGGAAGCATCGCCCGTAAGGGCGCAGGAAAGAAGGGGAGAAGAAGGGTTTCTTGCACAAACCGGGCGCCGCTGAAGGCGGACGGCCCGGGGCTGGCAGGATGTGTGTGTGGAAAAGGCTGCGCTAGGTGTGCGCCATGACAGCCCTAAGCCGTACCACGAAGCATCAGCGACGCCCGGTTTGTGCAGGAAAGCCGTGAAAAGCCGGTCACCACGGTGACCGCCGGGGAAGCGCTCCTCTCGCGTGCGTTCTCCTCATAACCATTCTCCCGGCGTTTATGGCTGCATCGCGGCCATGACGGCACCCAAAAGAAAGCGCGCCACAACGCGGCCCAAACAAGGGCGCACGCGGCGCGCGCACGGCAAGGACGGCCCGTCAGCGTGTGGCGACGGACGGGCCGGAATTCAACGCAACACTATAAAGGACAGCCCGCCGCTCCTTGGCAGAGGATATGCGCGGCGGGCCGCCCTGAACCGAACATGCCGTCTGGCAGGACGACATGAGCAGGAGGTCCCATGGCTAAAAAGATGTATGATTACATCATTGTTGGTGGCGGTTCCGCCGGTAGCGTACTGGCCAACCGTTTGAGTGCGAATCCCAAGAACAATGTGCTGGTGCTGGAAGCCGGTCTTCCGGACTTTCGTCTGGATTTCCGCATCCATATGCCCGCGGCACTGACCTACCCCCTCGCAGGCAAGACCTACAACTGGTGGTACGAGTCCGACCCCGAGCCGTACATGCACAACCGCCGCATTTATCAGCCCCGCGGCAAGGTCCTTGGTGGTTCCAGCTGCGTCAACGGGATGATCTACATCCGCGGCAACGCGATGGACTACGAAAAGTGGGCCAAAATCGATGGCCTTGAGGACTGGGACTACGCCCGTTGCCTGCCGTACTTCCGCCGGTTTGAAACCCGCATGGACGGCGCAACCGCCTACGACGGTGCCAACGGCCCCTTGTACCTGACGACCCCCGAGTGCGACAACCCCCTGTTCAACGCCTTTTTCCAGGCTGTTCAGCAGGCTGGCTACCCCGTGGTGGACAACGTCAACGGTTACCGTCAGGAAGGCTTCTCCAAGTTTGACGCCACCATCTATCAGGGTCGCCGCTGGAACGCCGCCCGTGCCTATGTGCACCCGGTGCGCAGCCGTCGCAACCTCAAGGTCCGCTGCGGCGCGCAGACCTCGCGCATTCTCTTCGACGGCAAGCGCGCCGTGGGCGTCGAGTACGATACCCGCTTCCGCAAGGGCGTCAAGGCATACGGCGGCGAAGTTATCGTCTGCGGTGGCGCCATCAACTCCCCGCAGCTGCTGCAGCTGTCCGGCATCGGTAATGCGGACGAGCTGTCCAACCTCGGCATTGACCCGGTGCAGCACCTGCCCGGCGTGGGCGAGAACCTGCAGGACCATCTGGAACTCTATGTCCAGTACGCCTGCAAGAAGCCCGTCAGCATGTATCCGGCACTCAAGTACCGCAATCAGCCCAAGATTGGCGCCGAGTGGCTGTTCCTGCACAAGGGCGCTGCGGCCACGAACCACTTCGAGGCCGGCGGCTTTATCCGCGGCAACGACGAAGTGGACTACCCGAACCTGCAGTACCACTTCCTGCCCATCGCCATCCGCTACGACGGCTCCGCGCCTAACGAGGGCCACGGCTATCAGGTCCACGTTGGCCCCATGAACACCGACGTTCGCGGTCATGTGAAGATCAAGTCCGCCGATCCGAAGGAATACCCCAGCATCCTGTTTAATTACCTCTCCACCGAGCAGGAGCGCCGCGAATGGTGCCAGGCCATCCGCAAGACCCGCGAAATCATGACGCAGTCCGCGTTTGACGAGTTCCGCGGCGGCGAGCTGGCCCCCGGCGAACATGTGCAGACCGACGAAGAGATTCTGGACTTTGTGGCACGCGAGGGCGAAAGCGCCTACCACCCCAGCTGCACCTGCAAAATGGGCTACGACGACATGGCCGTTGTGGACAGCGACCTCAAGGTGCACGGCGTGGAAAACCTGCGTGTTGTGGACGCCTCCATCATGCCGCTTATCACCAACGGCAACATCTACGCTCCGGTCATGATGATCGCCGAAAAGGCCGCGGACAAGATTCTCGGCAACACGCCGCTGGATGCTTCTCCCGCGCCGTTCTACAAGCACGAAAAGGGCGAGTAGACCCCGAGACCGCAAGGAGACCTGCAATATGATGCAGAAAAAGATGTACATCGACGGCCAGTGGGTGGACGCCGAGTCCGGCCGCACCACGGAAATCATCGATCCCGGCAACGGGCGCGGTGTGGCCGTGGTGGCCGAAGGCTCCCGCGATGACGCCAAAAAGGCCATCGCCGCCGCGCGCGAAGCCTTCGACTACGGCCCGTGGCCGCACACCCCCGCATCCGAGCGAGGCCGCCTCGTCTGCCGTCTGGCGGACCTTATAGAGCGCGACCGCGAGGAACTGGCCCGGCTGGAGAGCCTGGACACAGGTAAAACAGTTGAAGAAAGTCGTTGGGATATGGATGACATCGCCGGTATCTTCCGCTACTTTGGCGGGTTGGCGGACAAGGAAGGCGGCGAAGTGATTTCTTCGCCCATTCCGGACTCCACCAGTGAACTGGTACGCGAACCCATCGGCGTCTGCGGGCAGATTTCCCCGTGGAACTATCCGCTCCTTCAGGCGTCGTGGAAGATGGCCCCGGCTTTGGCCGCAGGATGCACGATTGTCATGAAACCCAGCGAGATCACCCCGCTGACGACCATTAAGGTCACGGAACTGGCCGAAGAGGCCGGATTCCCCAAGGGAGTGGTCAATACCGTACTCGGCCCCGGCTCCGCCGTGGGCGCCGAACTGTCCGAAAGCCCGGATGTGGACCTGATATCCTTTACGGGCGGCATCGACACCGGCAAAAAGATCATTCAGGCCGCGAGCGGCAACGTGAAGAAGATGGCCCTTGAGCTTGGGGGCAAAAACCCCAATATCATCTTCGCCGACGCCGATTTCGACCTTGCGGTGGACTACGCGCTTAACGGCGTGTTCTTCCACGCTGGTCAGATTTGCTCCGCCGGCGCCCGCATCCTTGTGCAGGACGACATCTACGACGCCTTCGTGGAGGAACTGCACAGACGCATCAGCCGCATCGTTGTGGGTTACGGCTTCGACGAAAAGACCGAGATGGGACCGCTCATCTCCGCCGAGCATCTGGCCAAGGTTGAGGACTACGTCCGCATTGGTCAGGAAGAGGGCGCGCGCCTGCTTTGCGGCGGCAAGCGTCCGGACGACCCGGCGCTGGAGGGGGGCTTCTTCTACATGCCCACCCTGTTCGCCGACTGCGAAAACGACATGCGCATCGTGCAGGAAGAAGTGTTCGGCCCGGTTATCACCGTGGAACGCTTCTCCACCGAAGAGGAAGTCGTTCAGCGTGCCAACAGCACCGTCTACGGCCTGTCCGCTGGTTTCTGGACCCGCGACCCCGACCGCATCAAGCGCGTTTCCCGCGCATTGCGCTTCGGCACCGTGTGGGTGAATGACTTCAACGTGTACTTCACACAGGCACCATGGGGTGGCTACAAGCAGTCCGGCCTTGGCCGCGAGCTTGGCCGCATGGGGCTTGAGGAATACACCGAAGTGAAGCACATCTTCCAGAACAGCAACACCCAGCCAGTGAACTGGTTCGGTAAATAGACCACAAAAGGGGAGAGCACAGGAGTGTTCTCCCCTTTTTTCATGTGGACGAGAGTGTTCCCGTGGCGGACGCCGTCAGCAACGTGGACGCAGCCCCGGCAAAGTGCCTCTGTGCACAGGCAGCCGTCCGTGGCGTGCCATTTTGTTGGCGGAGTGTTCGTCATCAGTGCCGCGCGGAAGGAACGTTTCGCGCGGCGTCCGGCCGGGTTCGTCATTGTGGCGGCGGCTGGTCACCCAGACAGCGTGCGGCGCGGCGGCGCAGGGAACCGGAACGATTCCGGCATACGCCGCTTTCCGGCGCGCACTGTTTTGGGCGGAGCACGGCACAAGCGGGGCATGGCCCCGTTAACAGCAACATAGGAGGTATGATGTTTGATGAAGGCCCAAGGAAGTTGATGACAGTAGTGCTTCTTCTCTTCATGTTCGCCTTCACCGGCGTGGCTCACGCCAAGAACAACGAGGTACGTTTCGTCAGCATCGGCTGGACGGGCGTATCCATCAAGACTGATATCGCAGTAGAAATGCTGAACAGTCTTGGGTACTCGGCCACGAATCTCTTGGTGTCCGTGCCCATCGCCTACAAGGCGATGGACATGCAGGAAGCCGACGTCTTCCTCGGCAACTGGATGCCCACCATGGAGACCATGGCCAACAAGTTTTTCAAGAAGGGTACTGTGGTCAAATACGTGGCCAACATGCCCGGTGCCAAGTACACCCTCGCCGTCCCGACCTACGTCGCGGAAGGTGGCTTGAAGAACTTTAGCGACATTGCCAAGTACGCCGACAAGCTCGAAGGCCGCATCTACGGCATCGAGGAAGGCAACGACGGCAATGCGGTCATCGAAAAGATGATCGAGGATGATATGTTTGGACTGGGTGATTTCAAGCTCGTGCCCTCCAGTGAGAGCGGCATGCTCGCCCAGGTGCAGTCCTTCGCCAAGGCTGGAAAGTGGATCGTGTTCCTCGGCTGGGCACCGCACAGCATGAACGAGAACATCGACATGACCTACCTTGACGGCAGCACTGCGGAGACGTTCGGTCCCAACAACGGTTCGGCTACCATTTATACCAATGTGCGCGCCGGCTTTGTGGATGAACATCCGAACGTGGGAAAATATCTGAAGAATTTGGTTTTCCCCATCAGCATGATGAATGAAATCATGGTGGCTCTGCACAACGACGATGGCCTGAAGACCAAGGAAGCAGGCATGCAGTGGGTCAAGAACCATCCGGAAATGTACGAGAAGTGGCTGGATGGTGTGACGACTGCAGACGGCAAGCCCGCTCTGCCTGCCTTTAAGGCATACCTTGAGACCATCTAAAAACGGCAAGCTCTCCGCGTAAGCGGAGAGCGCCGTATGTTGCGTCATTCGGCCGCTTGCGGGGTTTTTCCGTAGGCGGTGAGGTCTTCCGTGCAGAAGACTGCCTCGCAAGTCGCCGCGCGTGCTCACTGTGAGACGTGCGGCCGCTGTGCGGGCGGAGGCGCAGCCGGGTGGAGCCTTGAGCCAATTGGGTGAAGCTCGTATTCCTTGAATACGCACGTTGAAGGGCGTCCTGTGCTGGAAGCAGCGGCAGGACGCCCTTTTTGTTGTCTTTCTCCCGTCAGCGTTGCCGCTCCCATCCCCGTCATTTCTCCTTCCACATCGCCCCCCGCTTTTCGTTCGTATCCCCGGTTGCTTTTCACGATTCACAGGCCTACCCTCGGCTCGCCGGTGGGCCGTTGCCTACATCGGCGCAACTGTGAAATTCAAGAGACTGCCAAGTGAGGCGAGATATGCAACTGGACGACGTGGCGCAGGCCGTAGCAGACCTTGCGCAAAAGAATGGCTGGTACGGGGCGCAGTCCAAGCGGCCCCAGACGCCAAGGAACCTTGCCGTATCCCTTTCCATAGAAGCGGCAGAACTGCTGGAGTGCTTCCAGTGGACCGAAGACGCCAACCCCGACGCCGTGGCCGACGAAATCGCCGACGTCATCATCTACGCCGCACAGCTGGCGAACGTGATGGGCATGGACCTCAACGAAGTGCTCCAACGTAAAATCAACCGCAACCTCACCCGTACCTGGGATCAGGACGGCGCTCACGGACAGGCTGGGTCGTAGCACGGGGTTGGTGCCTTTGGCTGGGCCGGGTCGTCACGCCGGGTTCGGGAGGGTATCTCCGATGGTTTAAGGGGTGCGACCCCTTAAAAATCCCGAGGTTTTTCGGGCTGGAAGCCAGCCCGAAAAAAAGGGTGGTTGCTTTTCTCGCGTGGGGGCGGTTGCCCGCGTGGGTGGGGCGGCAATGCCGAGGCTGGATAGAGGCCGGTCGTGCGGAACGTATGACTGGCGTAGAAATGGGATCGTTAAGGGCCCACGGCCCTTGACCCGCCGGAGGCTTCTCTCTTGGCTGGGTCGTGTCGTCACGCCGGGTTCGGGAGGGTATTTCCGATGGTTTAAGGGGTGCGACCCCTTAAAAATCCCGAGGTTTTTCGGGCTGGAAGCCAGCCCGAAAAAAGGGGGTAGGCGCTTTTCTCGCGTGGGGGTGGTTGCCCGCGTGGGTGGGGCGGCAATGCCGGGGCCGGATAGAGGCTGGTCGTGCGGAACGCATGACTGGCGTATAAACGGGATCGTTAAGGGCCCACGGCCCTTGACCCGCCGGAGGCTTCTTTCTTGGCTGGGCCGTGTCGTCACGCCGGGTTCGGGAGGGTATCTCCGATGGTTTAAGGGGTGCGACCCCTTAAAAATCCCGAGGTTTTTGGGCAGGAAGCCACCCCGAAAAAAAAGGTTCATCTCCCAATTCCGGGGAAGGCTGCTCTGATTTTGAGAAAGAAGTACTCGTCGTCGAGAAAGCCGTAGGCCATCCGTTTGATCACCTTGATCTTGTTGTTGATCCCTTCGAGCAGGCTGGTGTGTAGCGGATATCGGCAGTGTGAGATAATGCCCGTGATGTAAGGTTTGAGGCGCTTAGCGAATTTAATGAGCGGCTCGACTCGGCTTTGTATGGCGCGGCGGTACCAACCTTTCCAAAACCGCTTGGCAGCTTTGGAGTATCGGTAGTCCCAGAGTCGCTTCAAATCCTCCTTGAGGATATAAACCTTCATCAAATTTTTGTTGGCTCGAAGCAGGTCATAGAGCCGGATTCGATCTTCCTGTCGCATGAGATTCCGCCTGTTGCGCAGGAGCAGCCATCGTGAGCCTTTGACAACCTTACGGGCGTCTTTGTCATGATTGAGGCGATTGGCCTCATCGTTTCGGACGCGGTCGATTACTTCTCGGCCATACTTGGCAACGACATGAAACAGATCGTAGACGATCTCGGCTTTCGGGCATTGCGCCTTCACCTCGGCGGCATACGCACCGTTCATGTCCATTGCAACGGCCTCAATTCGGGCACAACCATCACGGCCAAGCAGTTCAAAGAATGGTCGGATGCTCTCCCGGCTGTTGCCTCTTCCTACCCACAGAACCCGCTTGGTGTAAGGCTCGACGATGATCGTGGCGTAGCGATGTCCTTTGCGGATGGCAAACTCATCCATTGCGACAACCTTGACGCCTTTCAAGTCAATGGGATTGAGTTTTTCCGCTAGGTACCGCTTGTCGATTGTCTTCACGGTCTTCCAGTTCAGGCCGTAGCATTCCGCGATGTGCTTAATGGGAAGTATGCGGCAGAGCCGAACAACGGACTCGGCCAGCCGCCTTGTGACACGCGAATACCTGTCGAGCCAAGGAAGCTGCTCCAGCTTTGGTTCACAGACGGGACAATGGACCCGACGCCGGATAACGAGCAAATGCGTTGCCGCGTCGAATACAGGCAGGTCACGAACCCAGCGTTCGACATAGTCGTGAACTGCGCAGACAAGCCTGCCGCACCCGCTGCATCTCATTCGCCTTCGCCTGATTGGAATCAACTCGATCCAGACTTCGGGGTGCTTCCGAGCTTCGCTGGCTTCAAGGCGCTGAACAGTTCCAACACGATACCCTTTCCAGTCTCCCAACAACCGGGTAATCTTGCCCTTGGACAACGGTGCCCTCCTTGTAGTTCTCGTCTGTTGTGCAACTATCGAGATTACTGAGGGTTTCCGTTGTCCTCAATTTTTTATGTTTCCCCCGGAATTGGGAGATGAGCCAAAAAAAAGGGTGGGCGCTTTTCTCGCGTGGGGGGTGGTTGCCCGCGTGGGTGGGGCGGCAATGCCGGGGCCGGATAGAGGCTGGTCGTGCGGAACGCATGACTGGCGTAGAAATGGGAACGTTAGGGCCCACGGCCCTTGACCCGCCGGAGGCTTCTTTCTCTTCTGCCGCAAGCCGATGAGGCGAGGCGAGATGAAAAAACGGGCGCCGGGAGTGTTACTCCCGGCGCCCGTTTGTTGTGTGTCGTATTAGGCGCGGCTACTCGGCGCAATCCACGCAGAGGGAGGCTTCGGGCATGATGAGGAGTCGGCGGACGGGGATGGGTTCGCCGCATTCTTCGCAGTGGCCGAAGTCCTCATCGTCGACATTGGCGAGGGCGCGTTCAAGGCCGAGCATTCGGCGCTTGGACTCGGCCAGCACTTTGCCGCTGATGCCCTGATTGGTCAGCGAGTCCATGCGGGAGAGCCTGCCGATGGGTTGGTCCAGATCAACGGTCTTGGCGCTGTCTTCCAGACGGGCGACGGTTTCGCGGAGGGTCTCGATTTCCTCACGAATGCATGTTGCGATCTGTTCGCGTTCTTCCTTGGTCATGGCTATCCTTCCTTCAAGATGTTCCTGCGGGTTTGCCCGTGGAGGGCCGGAAAAACGCACGCGACCGCCGCAGATGCTGTTTGCGTCTGCGCGGTGAATTGTGCGTCGTATGGCGCGCGCCCGGATGACCCGTGCGTGCAAAGTTCCTACTGTAGCAAGGTGAAAAGAGACCGGCAACCGCTTTGTTCTTTTCTGCGCGGAGGATGGAGCTGGATGGGGTGCGTTGCGTGATGTATGCATGTCGCGTGTTGTGTTTTGCATTGCGTATGGAGTGTGTTATGCATGGGAGGAATATCAGAAAGTCCACCTTGGACGTATGTCCTTGGTTTTGTTGTTCTGTAATCCATGCATTGTGAGGTTTTCCATGGCAAAGAAGAAGATGACAACGGCTTTTGGCGTACCTGTAGGGAACGACTTGAATACGTGGACCAGTGGTTCCCGTGGTCCGTCGCTTTTGCAGGACGTGCACCTGCTGGAAAAGTTGGCGCACTTTGATAGGGAGCGCATCCCCGAGCGTGTTGTGCACGCCAAGGGCGCCGGGGCGTACGGGTATTTTGAAGTAACGGCGGACGTGAGCACGTATACGAAGGCCGCGTTCCTGTCCAAGGTTGGCAAGCGCACGGACGTTTTCGCGCGTTTTTCCACTGTTGGCGGGGAGAAGGGCAGCGCCGACGCAGAGCGCGACCCCCGCGGCTTTGCCGTGAAATTCTATACGGAGGAAGGCAACTACGACATGACCGGCAACAACACCCCGGTCTTCTTCATCCGCGACCCGCTGAAGTTCCCGGACTTTATCCATACGCAGAAGCGCAACCCCGCCACCAACCTCAAGGACCCGACCATGGCGTGGGACTTCTGGTCCCTGACGCCGGAATCCATGCATCAGGTGACGATTCTGTTCTCGGACCGGGGCACACCTGCGACGTACCGCAACATGAATGGCTACTCCAGCCATACCTATAAATGGTACAACGCCAAGGGCGAGTATTTCTGGGTGCAGTACCACTTCAAGACCGATCAGGGCATCAAGAACCTGACCGGCCCCGAGGCGGCGGCAATGTGTGGCAAGGACCCGGACCACGCCACGCGCGACCTGTACGACGCCATCGAACGCGGTGAGCATCCGTCGTGGACGCTGGAGATGCAGATTCTCAGCCCCGAGCAGGCCAAGGACTTTGGCTGGGATATCTTCGACATCACCAAGGTCTGGCCGCATAAGGAGGTGCCGCCCATCACCGTGGGCAAGCTGGTGCTGAACAGGAATCCGGAAAACTACTTTGCCGAGGTGGAGCAGGCCGCATTCAACCCGAGCAACCTTGTGCCCGGTATTGGTGTGTCTCCGGACAAGATGCTGCAGGGGCGGCTGTTCTCGTATCACGATACGCACTTGCACCGCCTTGGGCCGAACTATCACCTCATCCCCGTGAATCAGCCGAAGCACGCCATGGAGCAGAACTACCAGCGCGATGGGAACATGCGCGTGGATGCCAACGGCGGTGGGGGGCCGAACTATTGGCCTAACAGCTTCCATGGCCCGGCGCCGGACCCGTCCTATGGCGAGCCGCCCATTGAAGAGCATGGCCCCGGCGACCGCTACGAGTTCGACCACCCCAACGACGACTTTGTCCAACCGGGCAACCTGTACCGCCACGTGATGTCTGAGCAGGACCGGACGAATCTCGTCAGCAATATTGTGGGCAATATGGGGAGCGTCCCGAGGCCCATCCAGCTGAGGCAGTGCGCGCTCTTCTTCCTGGCGGATGAGGACTACGGCGCCCGCGTGGCCGAAGGGCTGGGGCTGGATATGGCCGAGGTGAAGCGCCTTGCCGCAATGTCGCAGGAGGAGCGCGTGGCCGCGACACCTGTGAAGTAGCCGCGATGTGAAGAAAAACGATGAAGCCGGGACGCCGCGTGCGTTCCGGCTTTTTTCGTGCGCTGGTTGCGGCCCGTGTGTGGCGGGGCTGGGGCAATGCGGCTGTATTGGGCGCGGCTATTTGGCGGCGGAAGGTGGCGCCAAAGAAAAACGGACGCTCCCGGTATGGGGGGGGCGTCCGTGTTGCGTCTGTGTGAGGGCGGCTGGGGCTATTTGCGGAAGTGACAGCCCCGGCTGTTTTTGTTGCGCATGGCCGCGAGGGTGACGATGTACGCGGCGTAGCACCCATGGAACAGGTCCACGAGGGATTTGGAGATGGGCGTTTGCTTGTAGAAGTCCTGCAGATGCCTGTTGAGACTGCGCATGTCGTCATAGGCGCGCTTGAGGCGCTGGGTGGTGCGGGTGATGCCCACATAGTTCCACATGGTGGTGCGGATGGTGGCCCAGTCCTGCGCAACAAGGGCGGGGTCCTCGTTTTGGGTGTCGCCTGCCGCCACCCAGTCGGGCATGGCGTCGGCAAGGCGCTGCGGCAGTGCGCTGCGGCGCGGGGATTTCTTGGCGATGTCCTCGGCGGCGGCCACGCCCCACAACAGGCCCTCCAGCAGCGAGGTGCTGGCAAGGCGGTTGGCGCCGTGCAGGCCGGTGCAGGCGCATTCGCCCACGGCGTACAGGCGCGAGAGCGTGGTCTTGCCTGTGGTGTCCGTGAGGATGCCGCCGCAGAAATAGTGCGCCGCAGGAACTACGGGGATGGGTTCCTTGGTCATGTCGAGGCCGATGTCGCGGCATTTCTTGGCAATGGTGGGGAAGCTGGTCTCAATGTCGCGCGAGACGTGGTTTGCCGCGTCCAGATAGACGAAGTCCGCGCCGGTGGCGAGCATCTCCTCCTGAATGGCGCGGGTGACGATGTCGCGCGGGGCAAGGTCGGCGCGCGGGTCGTAGCGCGCCATAAAGGCTTCGCCCTTGTCGTTGAGGAGCTTTGCGCCCGCGCCGCGCACGGCCTCGGAGACGAGGAAGCGCCGTGGCGCGCGGTGAAAGAGCGATGTGGGGTGGAACTGCACATACTCGGCGTTGATGGTCTTGGCCTTGGCGCGGGCGGCCATGACCATGCCGGACCCGATGGACGACGAGGTGTTGGTGGTGTGCAGATACAACTGCCCAATGCCGCCCGTGGCAAGGATGGTGGTGTCTGCAAGGATGGTTTCCACCTGCGCAAGGTCCTGATTGAAGACATACGCGCCGCAGCATTGGTTGCTGAGCTGGTACTTGAACTCCAGTTTGGTGGAGTGGTGATGGCTGGTGAGCAGGTCGATGGCTGTGCGGCCGGTGAGCAGGGTGATGTTCGGATGCTCCGCCACCGCTGCGACCAGCTTGTCCATGATGGCGCGGCCCGAGAAGTCCGCGCAGTGTGCGATGCGGGGCTTGCCGTGGCCGCCCTCGCGGATAAGGTCCAGCTCACCGTCGCAGGTGGTGGAGAAATCCACGTGCAAGGTATCGAGCAGCACCCGCTTCACCACGTCCGGTCCCTTTTGGGACAGAAAGCGTACCGCCTTGGGATTGTTGAGTTTCCAGCCGGCGGTCATAATGTCGGCCTCAAGGTCACGCGGATTCTCGTCGATGGCTTTGTAGACAATGCCGCCCTGCGCGAGGGCGGTGTTGCCTTTGTCCGGCGCGCTGTCAGCGGTGAGCAGGGTCACGTGCCGTCCTGCCTCGGCGAGGATGAGGGCGCAGGTGGCTCCGGCAATGCCGGAGCCAATGACAAGGGCTTCAGTGGAATAGCGGGTGGTGTTCATGGGTGCTGCTCGATGTGGTTCAGGGTGCTAGGCGCAGGCTTCGAGCATGCGTTCGAGGGCGATGCGCGCGTAGTAGGCCACATCGTCGGGGACGCGGACAGGCTCGGAGGTCTCCAGATTCATGAGGGTTTCGGCCAGCAGGGACTCTGTGGTCTTCGCCATGTTGCGGCACGAGCTGGGGCGCAGCGGGCGGATGCGCTTGCTGTCGCGGTTGGTCTTGGCCAGCCGTTCCACAAGGTTAATCTCCGTGCCGATGTAAATGGTGGAGCCGGGAAGGGCGTCGTCCACAAATTTGATGATGGCGGATGTGGAGCCGGCGGCGTCGGCCTTGGCAACCACGCCCGGACGACACTCCGGGTGCACGATGACGAGGGCGTCGGGGTCGCGCTGGCGAATTTCGTCAATGTGCTCCTCGCGGAAGCGTTCGTGGATGGCGCACAGGCCGGGCCACAGCAGCAGGCGCTTGTCCGCTGTCTGGGCGGGGTCCACATCTCTGCCGCCGTTGCGGATATCCAGCACCATGCGTTTTTCTGCCGGGACGCCAAGGGCGTCCGCGGTGTTGTTGCCAAGGTTCTGGTCGGGCAGGAACAGTACGCTGTCGCCGCGCTTCATGGCCCAGTCCAGCATGGTCTTGGCGTTGGCGGAGGTGCACACGGACCCGCCGTAGCGGCCCACAATGCCCTTGATGGCGGCGGAGGTGTTCACATACGCGAGGGGAATCACGCGGCGGTCGGTTTCGCTGAGGCGTCTCATGACACAGTCGAGGATATGGGCGGGAGCCATGTTGGACATAATGCACCCGGCGTCCGGCGCGGGGATGATGACCTTTTGCTCCTCACCGGCGAGCATGGCCGCGGTTTCGGCCATAAACTGCACGCCGCAGAACACGATGTACTCCGCCTTGAGGGAGGGCACCTGCCGGGCCAGTTCCAGCGAATCACCGCGCAGATCGGTATGCAGGATGACGCGGTCGTGCTGGTAGTGGTGCCCCATGATGACCAGATTTGAGCCGCGTTGTTTCCTTATGTCGGTGATAATTTGGGTGGAGTTGGATGTCATGAGGATTATCCGTGCGTTATACGGACACGCATGCTGAAGTCCGCAGCCGGAGCGGAGTGGGTCAGCCTACCCACGGAAACGTAATCCGGCCCGATCCTTCCTATGTCCGCAATGGTGGAAAGATTCACCCCGCCGCTGACTTCGGATTCGATGCCGCTGGGTATGCGTTCCAGCGCTTCGCGCAGCGTGTCGGGGGCCATGTTGTCAAGCATGATGCGGTCCACACCCAGGTTCGCCGCTTCCGTGACGTCGTCAAGGGTTCTGCATTCGACCTCTATCGGGGGGCAGGGGGAGTAGGTCTTTCGCAGAGCGTCCACCGCCGGGCTGATGCCGCCCGCTTGGTCGATGTGGTTGTCCTTGAGCATAAGCATCTCGGCGAGGTCCATCCTATGGTTTTTGCCGCCGCCCAGCAAGACTGCGTATTTTTCCGGATATCTGAGGCCGGGAAGGGTCTTTCTGGTGTCGAGCAGGATGGTGCGCGTGCCGGACAGCGCGTCGGCGTAGCGCCGGGTCAGGTTGGCAATGCCGGAAAGGTGACAGATAAAATTGAGGATGACGCGCTCGGCCTTAAAGGCCACAGCGGGCGGACAGGTGAACTCCGCCACCGTGGTGCCGGGGGCCACCGAGTCGCCGTCTGCAAAGAAATGTGTTACATCGTGGGATGTTTCGTGTTCCAATGCGCTGAGGACGATGGGGATGAGGGGCAGCCCCGCGCAGATGGTGGGCTCCTTGGCGATGATGACGCTGTGGGCGCGTTCATTGCCGGTAAACACGGCCTCGGACGTCAGGTCCGGCCCGTCTTCCTCCAGAGCCAGCGAGATGGCCCGGTCAAGATAGGTTCGGGCGTCTCCCTGGAAAAAAGCGTCGAATAGCGTATGGTTCATGGCGTATCCGTATGGCTTGGAGTTGTGTCTGTACTCGGCTCGTAAGGCAACGGCCAGCGCGAGTCAAGATGCTTGAATCTTTTGACCTCAGACCGCATTTAGGATACCTGACAACCGCCATGACAGAGAAGGATAGATACACCTCGCATCCCGGGCCCGAAGGTCCGGAAGGGCAAGAGAATCTCACAGCCCAGACAGACCCCGCAGCCGACTTTGAGTACGCTCATCCGGCTGACGGGGCGGCGCAGCTTGAGAGCCTTTCCCTTGAAGAACAGATTGAGGTGGTCAAGAGGCTGGAGCCGGAAGACGCCGCAGAATTCATCGCCGAGATGGAGCGCCACGACCGCGCCCGGCTGATGAAGGACCTGCCGCCGGACTTTGCCGCCGACCTTCTGGAACAGATGTCGCCCGACGACGCGGCGGACGTTTTGGACGACCTCGACGACGCGCACCAGTTCCGGCTGCTGCAACGCGTGGAGCAGGAAGAAGCGCTTGAAATCGAAACGCTTTTGACCTTCGACGCGGACACGGCCGGCGGCGTGATGAACACCGAGGTCACAGTCCTTGACCGCAACCTCACGGCAGATCAGGCCATCCAGCTCATCCGCAGCGCCGCGGAAGAGACGGAAATTCCCTACTACGCCTACATCGTGGACGAGGCGGACCGCCTTGTGGGCGTGCTTTCACTCAGAAACCTTATGCTCAGCCGTCCGGGCCAGCGCCTGCGCGATGTGCTGGGCAAACAGCAGCTTATCTACGCGCATTTTGACGAGGACAAGGAAGAGGTCGCGCGCCTTTTGACGCACTATAACTTCCTTGCCGTGCCCATTGTGGACCACGAAATGCGCCTGCTCGGCGTGGTGACGCATGACGACGTCATCGACATCATCCATGAAGAGGCCAGCGAAGACATGCTCGGCATGGTCGGCGCCGGTCAGGACGAGAGCACGGATACCCCGTGGCTCCAGTCCGTGAAGATGCGCCTGCCGTGGCTGGTGGTCAATGTGGCCAACTCCGCAGTGTCCGCATGGGTGGTGCACCTCTTTGAAGGGACCATATCGCAGATGGCTATCTTGGCCGCCCTGATGCCCATTGTGGCAAACCAGGCGGGCAACTCCGGCCAGCAGTCCCTTGCCGTCATCATCCGTCAGCTCGCCATGGAGGCGTTTGACCGCAAGCGCGCGTGGACCGCCGTCATGCGTGAGGCGCGCATTGGCATGGTCAATGGCCTGATTGTGGGCCTTATGGTTATGCTGGGCGTGTTTTTGCTGACATCCAACATTCAGCTGGCCGCCGTGATGAGCGTGGCCCTTGGCGTGGATATGTGCATTGGCAATGTGGCCGGTGCGTCCATTCCCGTCATTTTGCAGGAGCTTGGCCGCGACCCGGCGCAGGCGTCCAGCATCTTTCTGACCACGCTCACGGACAGCGCGGGCTTTTTGACCTTCCTTGGTCTGTCGTCGCTGCTTCTTATGTGAAAGGCAGAGGCGGGACCGGAAAGCCCACGAAAAGCATCAAAAAAGGCCGCTCCATGTGCACCATGGAGCGGCCTTTTTCGTGCCGTAATATATGCGGATGCGCCGCGCGGGGCTATTCCAGCCCAAGCTGCTTGAGCAGGTCGTCCACATCCTCCTGCGAGGAGTCCTTCTGCGGGCCCTTGAGGGCGGAGACGGTCTGCTTGGCTTCCTCGGCAATTTCCGAGGCGTCGCGTTCCGGCGTCTGGTCGCGTTTTTTCACGGCAAGGCCGGTGGACATGTAGACGTCGAAGACCACTTCCTCAATGCGCTTGAGGGCGTTGACCACACGCTTGATGCGCTGGCCCGTCAGGTCCTGGAAGGAGAGGGCGGTCATGATTTCGATGAGGTCGGCGGTGTGGGCGTCGTTCAGCTCAATGAGTTTGTTCACGTTCTCCTTGCTGGCGCCGCCGCTGCGGAATTCGCGCAGCAGTTTGCCGGAGTGGGCAATCATCTCCTGATGCTTTTCAACGATGTCCATGATGCGGACGGTGGCGTCCTCCGTGGATTGGAGGATTTGGTCCAGCTGGTCCGAGGCTTCGGACAGGAGTTGGTCGGTGTCCACCTCGTGGGCGGCGCTGATGCCTTCCTCGCGCTTGGCCTTTTTGATTTCCTTGTAGATTTCTTCCAGCCCGTGGCGCATGTCGTCATTGACCTTGCGGAAGAATTCGCCGTCCTTGATCTCCTTGTTCAGGCTCTTGGTCAGAACCGATGTCACTTCCTTTTCGATGGCGTCCTTGATGACGGTGTCGAGGCCGGACACCACGCTCATGGTGACTTGTTCAACAAGCTGATCAAGCTGTTCTTCAATCTTCGGGGTCATACAGTGCCTCCTGGGCGGGGGTGGTATTGGCTATTCCGACCATTTGCGCTCGCGGATGCGCTCGCGCTGTTCGCGGAAGACAAAGCGGACGATGGCCTCCTGATCGCTTTCGCGTACGGAGGTGAAGTCCACGGCCCAGATGGGCGCGCCGTTTTCGTGGTGTCGCTTCTCCACTACGTTGCCAACTGCGGCGGCGACACGCAAGGGGAATTGTCCGAGCAGGAGAGCAAATTCCAGCGAGTCTCCCGGCGTGAAGCTGGCATCGCAGGTAAAGGCAAGGCCAGCGCCGGACAGCTCCACCACCTCGATGGTGTGGTCAAATTCCGTTTCCAGCCGCTCCTGCCCGATAAGGCCGAGCAGGGCGTCCAGCTTGGAATTGATGGATTCCAGAAAATTGACGAGGGGCTCCTGCAAATTGGCCCCGGAGAGGTCCAGATCCTCCGTTGCCGTTGGCACGATGTGCTCGTGGAGCATGGGAAGAGAGGAGGCCGAGTCCATTCGGCGGATGTATCCTCTGATGCGGGTTGCGACGCTGGAGAATTCTCCTGTGTTCATGGCTCGGCCTCCGGAAGGTGCTTAGAAGTCGGTGTCGTCAAGTTGAACGTTCATGGCATTGACGGGGCACACGCGGGTGCACATGCCGCAGGCGGTGCACTTTTCGGAATCGAAGTGGATGCGGCGGGTGGCTTTGTCCAAGTACAGGGCCTTGGTGGCGCACAGCGCCGTGCACATGCCGCAGTCGATACAGATGTCCTCGTCGCGCGAGATGCGCTGGGCAACGACCTCGACCTTGATCCCCTGGTCGCTGAGGTACTTGATGCCCTTGTCGTAGTTCTCCTCGCTGCCGGTCAGCTCCAGGGTGAGGGAGCCTTCCTGCCGGTGCGAGATTGTGGCCTGAAGGATGTTGAACGAAAGGTCAAACAGCCGTGTCAGGTTGCAGACCACCGGCCTTCCCGAGTTTTCGGGCGGAAAGGACAGATGGACGATTTTCCGGTGTGCCTTGATGACGTCTTGCATACGGTATCCGTCAGATTTCCGGAAGCGTGTCCGGGGCTGAGGTTTAGAGTCCTTTGAGGATGGCCTTTGCGCGGCGCGCCTCGGCGGACTTGGGGAACTTGTCGATGACGTCGTGCAGCAGCAGGCGGCCAGCCTTGACCCGGCCAAGACGCATAAAGGACAGGCCCTGCTTGAGCAGCGACGTGGGGTACTTGTAGCTCTTCTTATACTTATCCAGCACTTCCTGATACTTCAGAACAGCGCGGGCGTAGTCCTTGAGCTGGTAGTAGCATTCGCCCTGCCAGAAAATGGCGTTGGAGACGAGCTTGTGGTCCGGGAAGTTGGTTGCGAACTCTTCCCAGCGGGCCTGCGCCTCGGTGTAGTCGCGCTTTTCAAAGGCGGCGCGGGCGGAATCGTACAGCGTGGTGGCGGCGTCGAGCGCCGGTGCCTGCTTGGCGATGGCGGCGTCGGTGTCTGCCGCCTTGGCTGCCGTGTCAGCAGGCTGTGCGGCGGGCTGTGCGGCGGCGTCGCCTGCGGCGGAAGCCGTGGCGTTGGCGTCAGCAGCCGGGGCACCGGGCTCGGGAGATTCGCCGGAAGCGGGCTGCGTGGCCGTCGCGTTTGCATCCATGCCGGGCAGCGGCGCAGGGGCAGGCTGTGCGGCCTGCTCGCGGGCGAGGCGCTCCTTGCGGATGGTGTCGAGGTCAACGTCCGCGCCCAGCTGGGTGGTCAGGCTGTGCCAGCCGGTCTGCACGTCGCGCACATCGCCGGTCAGCGCCTTGGTGGCGTTGGTGTTGGCGGCTATGGCGGTATTCTGCTCGTCCAGCTGGCGGCGCAGGGTGGCGACCTCGTCCTGCAACTCGCCCATCTCGCGGCGCATGCTCTGCACCTGCGACCAGATGTCGGCCTGTTGCGGGTCGGTTTTGGAAAGGTCGTTAACTTTGGTTTCGATGGTGTCGATGCGGACTTTTTGGTCGTAGACGCGGTTGTCCAGCGTCTTGATGTCGTCCGGGTTGACGCAGGCGGTCATGGACAGGGTGGTCATGCCCAGAAGGCTGAGTGTGAGCAGGCGTTTCATGATGCGTTTCTCCGTCCACGTTTTGCTCCCCAGAGGAGGTAGATAAGGCCTCCGAAGAACGGGATGAACACGGCGATTGCCAGCCAGATGAACCTCTCCTGCGGGTAAGGGAATACGCGCCAGAAGGCGTGCCAGATGGCCCAAAAGCTCAGCGCGACGCAGACGAGGGCGCCGCCGCAAATGGCGGCGATAATTGCCGGAGGAATGGTGCTGATATCAACGAACATCGTGGTGTTTCGCTCCTGTGTGACGTAGTGGGGTGGGCTAGGACGCCGTGTCGGATTTCACAATGGTGATGAGCATAAGGCCAACACCAAGGCAGATGCCAATGTCCGCAACATTAAACGCCGGCCAGTGCCATGCCTTGTAGTGAAAGTCCAAGAAGTCGACCACCGCGCCCAGATGGACTCGGTCCACAAGGTTGCCCAGTGCGCCGCCAAGGATAAGTCCCAGTGCGGACACGGAAAGCTTGTCCGTAAAATGAGCCGTCTTCAACAGGTACATAATAGCGCCGACGGCGACAAGAGCCACAGTGATAAACAGGGTGGTCTGCCACGCGATGGCGTCGGTATCCAGAAAGCCAAAGGCCGCGCCCTTGTTCAGCACATGGACCATGTTGAAAAAGCCCGGAATAACGGCGTAGCCCTGCCACGGGGGAATGGTGGCCTGCACCCACAGCTTGGTCAGCTGGTCAAGGATAAGGACGCTGCCCGCGATGGAGAGGGCCATGGCGTATCTGTTGCGCATGGGGGTGCCGTGTGCTCCATGGTTAAAAGCCCGGACGCGGTCTGCGCCGCGCCCGGGCCAAATGAAGGCGTAAGGTGAGGGGGCCGCGCGAAAGCTATTTGCTTTCGGCTGCCATCACGGAAGCGCAGCGCGGGCACAGACCGGGGTGGTCCGTACTGGTGCCCAGCTCTTTGGAGTAAATCCAGCAGCGCTCGCACTTGTCGCCAGCTGCGGCTTCGATGCCAATCTTCAGGCCGTCCACCTCTTCGCTCTCGTAGGCGTCTGCCGGGGCGTCGGCCAGAGGAGCGGTGGTGATGGCGGAAACGATGCACATTTCGCGCAGATCCAGACCTTCGGTCGCCAAGTCGTCCAGCAGCTCTTCGCGGGCGTAGACGGTGACCTTGGTATCCAGACTATGGCCGACGGTGCCAGCCTTGCGCACAGGCTCGATGGCGCGGTTCACTTCGGAACGCACGGCAGCGATGGTGTCCCACTTGTGGCGCTCGGCCTCGGAGAGCAGGTACTTCTCGTCCATGGTAAAGCGCATGGCGAAGACCGTGGGCACGCCGGGGTGCAGGGCTTCCGGCAGGTGCTGGAAGGCTTCTTCTGCGGTGTAGGACAGGGTGGGCGCAATATCGCTGAGCAGGGTCATGAAGATCTGCCACAGCGCGGTCTGCGCGGAGCGGCGCTCCTGCGAGTCGGCGGCGGACACGTACAGGCGGTCCTTCAGGATGTCCAGATAGAAGGCGGACAGGTCCGTGACGCACATGTTGTGCACCGCATGGTACACGCGGTGGAACTCGAACTCGTTGTAGGAGCGCTCAATCTTCTTATGGATGGACTGGATAAGGTCCATGGCGTAGCGGTCCAGCGGCAGCATCTGCTCGGGGGCGACGGCGTTGACCTTGGGGTCGAAGTCGCCGAGGTTGCCGAGGATGAAGCGCATGGTGTTGCGGATGCGGCGGTAGGCGTCCACGAGGCGGCTCAGGATGTCGTCGGAGATGCGCACGTCAGCCTGATAGTTCTCGGAGGAAACCCACATACGCAGGATGTCCGCGCCGTACTTGTCGATGATTTCCTGCGGGGCCACCACGTTGCCGATGGACTTGGACATCTTTTTGCCCTCGCCATCCACAACATAGCCGTGGGTGAGCACGGACTTGTAGGGCGCCTTGTCACGGGTGCCCATGGAGGCCAGCAGCGAGCTGTGGAACCAGCCGCGGTGCTGGTCGGAGCCTTCCAGATACAGGTCGGCGGGGTAGGAGCACTCGTCGCGCTGTTCCACAACGGCGGCAAAGCTCGTTCCGGAGTCGAACCACACGTCGAGGATGTCGTCTTCCTTCTCCCAGTGGTTGCCGCCGCAGTGCGGGCAGGTCAGGCCTTCGGGGACGATGTCTTCAAGGGCGGCCTCGAACCAGTAGTCACAACCGGTTTCGTGCTCCTCGAACTTGTCCACGATGTTCATGACCCAGTCGCTGTCGAACCATGCCTCGCCGCAGTCCTTGCAGAGCAGGGCCACGATGGGCACGCCCCACGTACGCTGGCGCGAGATGCACCAGTCCGGGCGCATTTCAATCATATTGTGGATGCGCTCACGGCCCCATGCGGGAATCCACTGCACGTCCTCGTCAATGGCCTTGAGGGACTTCTGGCGCAGGTCGTTGTTGTCCATGGAGATGAACCACTGCGTGGTGGCCCGGTAGATAACGGGCTGCTTGCAGCGCCAGCAATGGGGGTAGGAGTGGCTAATCTTCTCCATGGCGAGAAGGTTGCCCAGCTCCGTGAGCTTGTCGATGACGTGGGGGTTGGCCTCGTCAACGCGCAGGCCCGCAAAGAATTCGACGGTGGGCAGGAAACGGCCCTCGTCGTCCAGCGGGGAGTAAATGTCCAGACCGTAGCGGTAGCCGGTCATGTAGTCATCGGGGCCGTGGCCGGGGGCGGTGTGCACGCAGCCGGTGCCGCTCTCCAGCGTGACGTAGTCGGCCAGCACCAGCAGGGACTCGCGGTCGTAGATGCAGTGGCGGGCCTTCAGGCCTTCGAACTTTTCACCCTTGAGGGTCGCCACGGTGGTGTACTCGTCCCAGCCGAACTTTTCGGCGCAGGAGGCCAGCAGCTCTTCGGCAAGGATGTAGAACTCGTCACCCTTCTTGACGCAGACGTAGTCGTAGTCGGCGTGGAAGGCGATAGCCATGTTGGAGGGCAGGGTCCACGGGGTGGTGGTCCAGATGCAGACGAAAGTCTTTGCCGGATCGGCCTCGGGGATGATGTCCGTCACCTTTGCGTCGGTGAGGGGGAAGCGCACGAAGATGGACGGGGACGTGTGGTCCGCGTACTCCACCTCGGCCTCTGCCAGTGCGGTTTTGCAGTCGTTGCACCAGTAGATGGGCTTCTTGTTGCGGACGACGCCGCCTTTGGCCATAAAGCGACCAAGCTCGCGGGCGGTGGCGGCTTCGTAGCTGGGGCGCATGGTCAGGTAGGGATTGTCCCACGTGCCCAAAACGCCAAGACGCTGAAATTCCTTGCGCTGGGTCTTCATCCACTTTTCCGCGTAGCTGCGGCAAATCTTGCGGATGGTCAGCGCGGGGAGGTCCGTCTTGCCCTTGGCTTTGAGTTCCTGCCCGACCTTATGCTCAATGGGCAGGCCGTGACAGTCCCAGCCGGGGACGTATTCGGCCTTGATGCCCTGCATGTTCTTGTGCTTGACGATGATGTCCTTAATCACCTTGTTCATGGCGGTGCCAAGGTGAATGTGCCCGTTGGCGTAGGGCGGACCGTCGTGGAGCGTGTAGCTCTCCTGGCCTTCATTGGCCTCGATCATGGTCTTGTAGACATCAGTGTCCTGCCAAAATTTGAGCGTCTTCGGCTCGTTCTGGGTCAGGTTCGCCTTCATGGGGAACTTGGTCCGGGGCAGGTGCAGGGTTTTCTTATAGTCGCTCATGGATGTGCATGTCCTCCACGGAAATTAAACAGAGTCGCCAAAATAAAGAGGACAAAGGTAACCAAGTCTCCTGCAAAGTCAAGGACAGAGCGGCCTTGCCGCGAATCTCCCCTGCAGCGTGCATTTCTATACCATAAGGCACCCCTGCGGCAGCGGCGGCGGACCGGGCGATGGCGCGGTGGGCGGAACGATAACGCCGCGCTCCAGACGCTCGCCGTGGGCGCTTTTGCGCATGGCATCGACGGTGAGGGCAATAAGGCGCGAGGCAACGGTCTTGGCGATAAGCGAGTGGTCCGTGTCCGGGGTCAGCCCTGCCGGTGCGGTGACGGCGTCATCGGCGGTTTGCGCCGGGGCGGCCTCAGGCGCTTTAGGCGCGGGGGAATCCTCGGGGCGTTGGACACCGCCGGGTCCGTCTGGCGCCGCCGGGGACGCGGCGTGGATGGCCCGCGTGGTGGTGGCGGAGTAGGTGGGCGCGTTCACGGCCATGCGGACAACGTGCCGCTGGGGCTGTACGGGCGCTATGCGGTGCTGTGTCGTTTCAGCAAAGATGGCGTATTCTGTTTCGATGGCGGTGGAGGTGGTAAAGATGCCGCACAGGGTGAGGATGATGGTCATAACGGTCCGCATAATGGCTCCCAAATGGTGTGGTGTGGATGCATTGGCGCGCCTCTGTGCGCCGTGATTTTGTCTTTGTGTTATGAAATGCATCAAGTGGGCCATTTGTGGTGTGCTGTGAAATCGTTTGGAAAAGCTCCGGCGGTGGGGGCATGGCGGCGCAATTTTGACGGCGTCCGGGGTGGTGCGCCGGGTGCTGCGCGGGTGTTTTGTGCAGTGACAAGAGATGTGAAATCGCCTATGCTTCCCGCGTCTTGAGGTAGCCCCGTATTGGCGGGGCTTGAAGAGGGAACCCGGTGCAAATCCGGGGCGGACCCGCCGCTGTAAGTCCGGCGCCGCGTTGGCACTGCCCGCGCGGACGAGTCTTGCACCCCCTACAATGCCACTGCCCTGTGCGTGCAACGCGCACCCGGGCGGGAAGGCGGGGGTGGAATTCGGACAAGCCAGAAGACCTGCCTCAGGGCCTTGCGTCTGCCATGCCGGCAACGAGGGCTATTGCCTGCATGGACCTCATCCCGAATGTTCGGGGTACATCCCTGACGCACTCCGGCGCTGTGCGCCGGCTTTCTTCCTGTATTGGCAGGTGACGCCCGCCTGCGGTTTCACTGGAGCGAGTTCAGATGCTCACATCCCGTTTCTCTGGCACGCGCGTTTTCGCGCTGTGCCTCTTGGCGCTGGTCCTGTCGATTTCCACTGCATTTGCGTCGCATGGTGAGGGAAAGCCTGTGAAGAAAGGTGTGCTGTTCGTGGCCTTTGGTACGAGTGTTCCTCAGGCCGACAAGGCCCTGCACGGTCTTGAAGCCACCTTTGAAAAGACCCATCCCGGTCTTGATGTGCGCTGGGCGTTTACGTCCAACATCATCCGCCACAAGCTGGCGAAGCAGGGCCGCGAGCTCGATTCCGTAGCCACCGCGCTCTCCAAAATGCTGGATGACGGCTACACCCATGTTGCCGTGCAGTCCCTGCACACCATCCCGGGCGAAGAATTCCACCAGAAGGTGCTCAGTGTGGTCAGCCGCTTTAGCGGTGGCCCCGGCGGTTTCCGTCAGGTCACGGTGGGCAGCCCCATGATGGCGACGGATGCCGACATGCAGGCGGTGACTGCGGCCGTTCAGTCCTCCATCCCCGCCGAGCGCAAGGCTGACGAAGCCGTTGTGCTCATGGGCCACGGCACGCATCACTCCGGCAACATTTTCTACCCCGGTCTGCAGTGGTATGTTGCCCAGAAGGACCCCAACATCTTTGTTGGCACCGTTGAGGGCACGCCCTCTCTGGACACCATTGTGGCGGAGCTGAAGGCTCGCGACATCAAGACCGCATGGCTGATGCCCCTGATGTCCGTGGCTGGCGACCATGCCCAGAACGACATGGCTGGCGACGAGGACGACTCTTGGAAGTCCGTGTTCAAGGCCAACGGCATTACGCCGAAATGTGTTTTGAAGGGCACTGCCGAGTACCCTGAATTCGCGGCCATTTGGCTTGGCCACGCCGAAGACGCCTTGAGTCGTTTGGCGCAGTAGACTGTAATGGCAGGGGGAACCATGAACGACGCGGTCCTGACGCAGACCTTTGCGCAGGAAAGTGCGGCCCGAAAGCGGCGGCGCGTGCTGCTTTGCGCGCTTGCCGCGGTGTCGTGCGCATCCGTTATCGGGGGCTGCCTGTTCGGCCCCCTGCCTCTTTCCGCACGCGACGTGTTTGCGGTGTTGGCCTCGGCTCTTGGCCTGCCCGTGGATGCGCCCGCAGACCCGACGCTGTCTGTGGTGATTCTTGATATCCGGCTCTCCCGCGTGTGTCTTGCGTGGGTTGTGGGCGCGGCGCTGGCCGCCGCCGGGGCCGTGTTTCAGGGAATTCTGCAGAATATGCTGGCGGACCCGTTCACCATTGGCGTGTCCACGGGATCGGCCTTTGGCGCTTCACTCGCGCTGTACTTCGGGCTTGCGGGCGTCCACACGGTCTTTGGTCCGGGCGTTTTGCCCCTTGCGGCCATGCTTGGCGCGCTGGGCGCGCTGGCCGCGGTTATCTCCCTTGGCCGTGTGGCCGGGCACCTGCGGCGCGAGACGGTCGTCCTTGCGGGCATTGTGGTGGCGACGTTTCTCTCCGCGCTTATTGCGCTCCTCAAGAGTTTGGACGAGGAGTCCATGTCCAGCATCGTTTTTTGGGTGATGGGCAGTTTTCAGGGGCGAAGCTGGGAGCATGTGGGCTTTGCCGTGCCGTATATGCTGGTGGGCGGCCTTGTCATTATGGCCTACGCCCGCGAGATTGACCTGCTGTCCATGGGCGACGAACAAGCCGCCATGCTGGGCGTGAATACCGACAGGACCCGCCTTATAGTGCTGGTGGCCGCCAGCCTGTTGACGGGCGCGGCGGTGAGCGTTTCCGGCGTTATCGGCTTTGTGGGGCTGGTGGTGCCGCATTTGGTGCGCATGCGCATGGGCGCGGAGCACCGCCCGCTCATTGCGGCCTCGGCCCTTGTGGGCGGCGTGGCGCTGATGTGGTCCGACGTGCTGGCCCGGTGCCTGCTCCCAGAGGGGCAGGAGCTTCCGGTGGGCGTCATCACTGCGCTGATGGGCGGGCCGTTCTTCTGCCTGCTGCTGCGGCGGCGCGCCAAGGAGATGGGCCTGTGATTCGCATAGAGGACCTCTCCTGCGGCTACGGCCAGCGCCGTGTATTGGATGGCATTTCCGCAACCCTGCGCCGCGGGCAGATGGTTGGCCTGCTTGGCCCCAACGGCAGCGGCAAGACGACGCTTATGTCCGCCGCTGGCGGCATTTTGCCTGCCATGGGCGGTCAGGTGCATTTGCAGGAGGATGGCGGATGGTGCGACGTGCTCGCCATGTCCGCCAAGGAGCGCGCCCGGCGCATCGCCTTTGTGCCGCAAAAGGCTTCGGCGGCGTTTCCGCTGAAGTGTTCGTCTGTGGTGCTGATGGGGCGCTACCCGCATCTGTCGGCATTTTCGGGCTATGGGCGTGAGGATATCGCCGTGGCGCGGCAGTGCATGGAGCGCGCCGGAGTGGGGCACCTGTGGGACAGGCCCACGGACGCCGTGTCCGGCGGCGAGTTTCAGCGCGTGCTGTTTGCCCGCGCCTTGGCGCAGGAGACGGACGTGATGTTTTTGGACGAACCATCGGCAAGTCTGGATATGTCCGGCACTGTACAGCTGTTTGACCTGCTGCGCGGCATGGCCGATGGCGGCGGGCTGGTGTTCGTTACCGTGCACGATTTGAACCTTGCCGCCCTGTACTGCGACCGCGTCATCTTTTTGAAGAACGGCGCCGTGGCGGCGGAGGGCGCGACCGGGACGGTTTTTGATGAGCAGATACTTTCTGGAATTTACGAAACGCGCATCCGTGTGGGGACGCATCCCGTCACTGGCGCGCCGCAGGTGCATATGGTGCCTCGTCACGCTGGCGCTGTGCCTGACGGCGTCTGCGGCCAGCGCTGAGGTTGTCACCGTCCGTGATGGCCGGGGGGACACGGTGCGCCTTGATGCGCCAGCGCAGCGCATCATTGCCCTGTATGGTGGGTTTAACGAGATACTGCACGCCATGGGCCTGTCGGACCGCATTGTGGCGCGCACCAGCAACGAGACGTTTCCCCCGGGTATAGAGGGCAAGCCCGGCATCGGCACGCATATGCGCCCGAATATGGAGCTTATCGTCGGGTTGCGGCCGGACGTTGTGCTGCAATTGGCCGGGCGCAAGGCCGCGGGGGAGACCGTAACCCGCCTGCGCCAGCGCGGCGTGAAGGTGGCGGCGTTGAGTCCCGCGACCATAGACGAACTTTTTGACACCATCAGGACCATTGGCGCACTGACCGGAAGCGCTCCGGCGGCGGAGGCCCTTATTGGGCGCATGCAAAGCCGTCTGGATGCCGTCCGCGAGCGTGTACAGGATGTGCAGCACAAGCCGACAGTCTTTTTTGAGGTTCGCTCACCGAATCTGCTTGGTGCCGGACTCGGCGGCATCGTCAACGATGTCATAGAGCACGCAGGCGGACGCAACTGCGTGCGCGTGGACCGCAAAATGGTCCGGCTGGGCGAGGAAGCGCTCATCGGCTTGGACCCGGATGTCTACGTCATTCAACAGGGGCCGATGAATCAAAGCCCCCGGCCTTTGGCCGAGCGTCCTTTGTACCGCACGCTCTCCGCCTGCCAATCCGGCAGGACGCTGGTGGTGGACGAGCGGATGTTTTCGCGGCCCGGACCGCGCATTGTGGAAGCTGTGGAAACCCTTGCCCGCTTCCTCCACCCGAACAGAATGAAGAACAGGAACGACTAGCGTGAACTACGGAACCCTCTATGGAATAGGCGTTGGCCCCGGCGACCCGGAATTTCTTACCCTGAAGGCCGTGCGCGTTTTGGGTGGTGTGGACCGCATCTTTGCCGCGGCCTCGTCCAAGAATACCTATTCCGTCTCGTATGATATTGTCCGCCCGCACTTGAAGGCCGATGTGGCTGTGCAGACGCTGGACTTTCCCATGACCAAGGACCGTGAGGTGCTTCGGGCCGCGTGGACCAAAAACGCCGAAGCCGTGCTGGACGCCATGAAGCGCGGCGAGAATGTGGCCTTTTTGACCCTTGGCGATCCCTTGACCTATAGCACCTTTGGCTATCTGCTGCGCACCCTGCGCGAGATGGTGCCCAATGCGCCCGTGGAAATCATTCCCGGCATTACGTCCTACAACGCTGCCGCGGCCGCCGCACAGACCGTGCTGGTGGAGGCCGAGGAGAGTCTGACCATTGTCTCCGGCGCCAAGGGCGGCGACAGGGTCCGCACCATTGCGGACTGTACGGATAGCCTTGTCGTCCTCAAGACCTACCGCCAGTTTGGCGACATCACCACCGCCCTCAGCGAAGGCCTGCGCCTTGAGGACGCCGTGCTCGTCAGCAACTGTAGCATGGAGGGCGAATGCGTGGTGCGCGACTTGGAACCCGGCATGCCCGCGCCCAAGTACTTCTCCCTTATCATCAGCACCCCGCGCCGTTAGGCGCGCTGGTGGTGGCCCGCCTCGTGGCGGGGGGGACGCGTTGTGCTGGTTCCCTGTTTGGGTGCGCCCGCTGGCGGCGCGGCCAGAACGCTTCGGGAGCCTGCTCCATTGCGCCCCTTGGCGCAGGAGGCGGCTCCCACAAGGCAAGCAGCGCCAGTAGGAGGGGAGCACCCCCCGCCGCATTGGCCGTAAGAGAAAAAGCCGCCCCCGGGACCGTGGTTCCGGGGGCGGCTGTCATTGTGGTCTGTCTGCGTGTTGGCGCGGGCTATTCGCCCTTGTTGACGGCGTAACCCTGCGGTTGCAGTCCTGTGGAGGAAGGGGTTCCGGCAATGCGCGAGAGGTAGGACGGGCCAAGGTCTTTGATATGCCCGGCGATGCTGTCGAAGTAGTTGTAGTGCTCCTGCTCTTCGTCGATGATTTGTTCAAACATCTTGGCCGTGACGCTGTCGCCGTTTTCCCGACACTCCTGCAGGAAGCGGTTGTACACGTCGATGGTGTCGTCCTCCAGCTCGGCGTCAAAGTCGAAGATGACGCCAACCTCCTGCCCGCGTTCCACCTTGTTTTTGTAGTTGGTGGTCGGCTCGCCGCCAAGCTCCTTGATGCGCTCGGCGAATTGCTCGGCGTGGCGCATTTCGTCGATGGCGATGAGTTTCATGTTCCCGGCCATTTCGCCGTAGTCCATGTCATCCAGCCCATAGTGCTGGTTCATGTACTGGTTGATGGCTTGCAGTTCCATGGCGCGGGCTTCGTTCAGGATGTCGATAACCTTTTTGCGTCGTGCTTCCTTGTCGCTACTCATGGCAATATCCTCCTTTGTGGATGCGTCAAAGTGCGTGTTTTCTCGGTAAGGTACAACGCTGCGGCCCTGCGGCCGAAAGTTTTCAAACAACATCATAAATACGCGGCAATGACAAGTGGGTGCACAAAAAGACGCTTGGTTGTCACCGGGGCCCGCCAGCACATAAAAAAAGGGCGACCCCAATGGTCGCCCTTTGACTTTGCTCAAGTGTCCGTGGCCGGAGCCGTTAGACTTTTTCGAAGTATTCCTTCTCGGCCCCACACTTGGGGCACACCCAGCTTTCAGGAACATCTTCCCAAGCGGTACCCGGCTCTACGCCGTTGTCCGGGTCGCCCTCTTCGGGGTCATACACGTAGCCGCATGGGCATTCCCATTTCTCCATGGCCATGACGTCCTCCATCGCGGTTGATGTTTGCTGTTGTGGGGAAACAGGTCGAGAATAAGCGTCTTCCCGTAAAAGGCAAACCGTTTTTCAGCCGCCGCTTTTGGGCAGGGCGGGGCGTGTCTGTCCATAACAGGCCGTGAGAGCGCATAATCTCACTGACGATTGGACAGCTTCTGCGCGCTGGGTGCCGTGGCGGCGGTGGACCGCGCAGAGGCGGCGCCTGTGTGTGAAGGAGCAGGATGGGGCGGGGAAATGGTGGCAACCGGCAGGGCAACGGGTTACTGTTGGGGGGCGGGAACCCTCCCGGCACCTTGTGGAGAGCAACACCGGAGATGAATGTGGAGAGCTTTGCGGCGACACATGTCGGCCTTACCAAACAGCGCAACGACGATGCGGCCATGGCGCACAGTATTCATGGCGGCCGGGGCAAGGGGGGAAGCTGGATGCTCCTTGCTGTGGCGGATGGTATGGGCGGGCACCGCGGCGGCGATGTCGCCTCGCGCCTTGCCCTTGAGGTACTGCGTGAACTTCGCCCCACACCCGGGCACGAGGAAGCGGCGCTGGAAGCGCAGGTGTATGCGGCGGGCGAGGCGATACGTGACAAGGCGCGGGCGGACGCCAATCTTGGCGGTATGGGCACCACGCTGACGGCAGCGCTTGTGCGCGGGCGCAATGTGTGGTGGGCCCATGTCGGCGACAGCCGCCTGTACGTCCTGCGGGGCGGCGTGCTGGAGCAGGTCACCCGGGACCATACCTTTGTGCAGGATATGCTGGATTCCGGCGGCATGACCGAGGAGGAAGCTGAACTGCACCCTATGCGCAATCTGCTGGACCAATGCGTTGGCGTCGCACCATTTCGCGCTGATGTGGGGCATATGACCCTGCGCGGCGCAGACGTGCTTTTGGTGTGTTCCGATGGCGTGCACAAGGACGTTCCGCTGGAGCGCATTGCCGGGATTCTGTCGGGGCAGGCGCCGCTGCAAGTGCGTGGGAACGCACTGGTTCAGGCCGCGCTGGATGTGGGCGGCTTTGATAATATCGGCATTGCCATTTTAGAAGTGCCGCAGGCGGATTAGCGCCCATGGCCGCAGTTTTTGCCAATTGCCATTGACTGGGGTGCACTCTTCTGCGTTAATTGTGGAAGAATGAGAATCCCTACGCTGGTGTCTATGGCAAGGAGGCGGACATGGAACCAAACCGGCGGGACGACGACCGTCGTCAGGTTGACCTTGATGTGGATGTGTTGCTGCCGAGTGCGAACAACTCGCACTTGCACCTGCTGAGTGGGCGGGTGCGCAATGTTTCCTGCACGGGGGCGCTCCTGCGCGTTGACCCTGTGTACGCGCCGTATTTCCGCCCATCCTCCCTTGGCACCCCTATCGAACTGCTGTACTACGACCCGGACACCGATGCCGCCATTGTTGCGGAGTACGTCATTGGGCGCATTCTCGTGGGCAATGCCGCCATTGAGATTGCCTGTGACGGGCGGCACCAGAAGGAGCCGGACATCTTGCCCTTTGTGGATTGCGCGGAGGGGAATTCGCCGTAGAATCCTTTACTGTGCGGGCTTCAAGGGGTAGCATCCGCCGCTTGGAAACCCAATCGCCAAAGGAGACGGCATGGCCAAAAGCTACGCTCCGCGGATGCACTCCGCCGAACATATTCTCAACCGGACCATGGTGACACTGTTCGACTGCGACCGCTCGTTCAGCGCCCATATCAACAAAAAGAAATCCAAGTGCGACTACCACTTCGACCGCGACCTCACAGAGGACGAGGTGCAGGAGTTGGAGCGGCGCATCAATGCCGTCATCGACAGCGGCGTGGATGTGACCGAACGCATGATGCCTAGGGATGATGCCGCGCGCGAATTCAACCTGAAGCGCCTGCCGGATGATGCGGGGGAAACCCTGCGCATTGTGGATATTGGCGACTATGACGCCTGCCCCTGCATTGGCGAGCACGTGGACAACACCAGCGAGATTGGGGCGTTTCGGATGGTGTCGCACAGTTTTGAAGACGGTGTGCTCCGCCTGCGGTACAAGCTGGCGGCACCCGCCGAAGCCAGCGCCTAGCCGCGGCTTCGCCCCGCGCCATAGACGGCATGCAAAAGCGCCCCGGAGGTCTGGTCTCCGGGGCGCTTTTTGTGCATGGGCGTGTGGCGGGCGGAGTCCGACACTGTGCCAACGGACCCCACCCATCCACGGTGCCTAGAGGGAGGTACGATGATGACCTAACCGCCAAACCAGCCGGGGCTGATGACGGACATGGCTTTTGTATAGTGCGTCCGCAGGTCCTCGAACTTGCGGCCGACTTCGGATTCCACACCTTCGAGGGAGGTGGGGCACTCAAAGCGCATCTTTTCCATCTGCATTTCAATTTCACGCAGGACGGACTTGATTTGTTCCAGGGTGTCCTTCATGTCCGCGTGTTTGTCCGTTTCGGCAAAGACGTCGAACAACCGTGCCTTCCAGGAATTCAACTCCATCTCCATTCCCTTGCAGTAATGTTCGACACTTTTCTTGCGTGCCTCTTCACTGGCGCACTCTTCAAGAATTTGGCAGTTGGGGCAGGGGCCGGGGTAGTCCATGTTGGGCATGACACGTCTCCTTGTTGGTGGAATACCAATGGTATTTTACATACTGCGGCCCATAGTAGCATCGCCTGATTTTTCAGTAAAGAGGATGCTGCGCTTTTTGCGAAAAGTTGCAGAAAAGACGGGTGGCTGGGGCTTTGTGAGGAGTGATTGTGCTGGGAGTTTGGCCTGATGGGGGAGAGGAGGTGCGCGGGTTACTGTTCAGGGATGAAAGAGAGCGGCATGGCCCGGAGACACCGGGCGCGAGGGTTGTGGGGGGGCATGCGCGGTAGGGAGCGGTGTGGAGAGGGCGGCCCCTCTGGGGCGGCGTGTGATTGGGGACAGCGCGGTGCACAAGGCGCCGCGTGCGGGGCGGGGAGTCACAGAAAGCGTGGGGTGCGGGATAACGCGTGCTCTGGGCGTCTGGGGCGGCATTGCGAAAAGGCGGGTGAGAAGCCGGCTGAATTTGCCGAAACGGTGCGGCTCATGGGCGCTTTGGGGACATTGGGCGGGAGGCAGGTGACGGGGACGGGGTACGGGCGGCTACAGGCCCCGGCGGGGGCGTCTGGTTTCCTTGTAGCCCTTGATGAAGGCGCTGACGAGAAGGGCGAAGATGTCCGAGAGGATGGCCGCGCCGAGACTGAGGTAGAAGAGGCTGTGGGCGTTGCGCACAAAGAGCTGCGGGCGGAATGCAGTGAAGTAGTAGAGCACCAGCAGGGCGACGGAAATGCATGCGCCAATGCTCGCGGACACGCGTTCCGGTTTGCTGAGGTTCATGCCAAAGGGGTCGTGGGGGAAAAATGGACCAAGGATGAGGCCTACAGTGCCACAGACAAAGAACCCCCACGCCGCACCAAGAAGCGTGCTGGCAAAGAAGCCAAAGACCGAAAGCTCGTAGTCCACAACATCGGCAAAGGCAAAGCCCGCGCCAATGATCCAAAACAGATACCAAACGTACCGAAAGGCACTGTCGAAGAACGTCGGCGTCTTTTTCTGTTGCACAGCCCCCTCCAGCTGTCAGACATGAAAAGCGGCGATAACCCCCATGTTACGCGCTCTGTGTCACACAACGGTAAAACAAACACGGGCGACACACAATGAAAGACAGCATAAAATCTAGGAAAAAATCCTAAAAATTCGGGAAAGAGAGGGAGAAAACCACAGAAAAGGCGTGGGGGATTCCCCCGGAAGAGGGCCGCGCGGTCCCGTGCGGCGGACGCAGCCGGGCGCTTGGGCCGCAGTGCGTGGCAGGCAGAGCGCACAGGGTGCACGCCCCCAAAGCTCCCGTCCGGGAGCGGAAAAATCCAAGAAACTCATTGACAAGCGGGGCTCTTTGGGAGCATCAAAGACCCATCTTATTCTCAGGGCGGGGTGAAATTCCCCACCGGCGGTAACCCGAGTTGCTACGGGAAGCCCGCGAGCGCTTTTCCAGACGGGAAAAGGTCTAGCAGATCTGGTGAGACTCCAGAGCCGACGGTTACAGTCCGGAAGGAAGAGGGTAAGACAGCCTAGCATCCGCCCCTGCCACCTCCCCCGCGAGGTCCAGTGGCTGTTCGTCATGCGTACAGCTGTCTGTCTTATCGCCCTGATTCTGGTAATCGAAAATGGTTTTGAGGAGCATTGCCATGAATCAGAAGACCCTTTGTGGTACAGCAATCGAGCGAGTTGAAACTGCACTTGAAGCCCTGCGTAATGGGCAGGGTGTCCTTGTGACCGACAACGAGGACCGAGAGAACGAGGGCGACCTCATCTTCTCCGCCGAGCATTTGACGGCGGACCAGATGGCCGTGCTTATCCGCGAGTGCAGCGGCATTGTCTGCCTGTGCCTCACCGACGACAAGGTGAAGCAGCTTGGCCTGCCCATGATGGTGGAGCACAACAAAAGCGCCTATCAGACGGCGTTTACCGTCTCCATCGAGGCCGCAGAAGGCGTGACTACCGGCGTTTCCGCCGCGGACCGCGTGACGACCATCAAGGCCGCCATCGCAGAAGATGCGAGCCCCGCGTCCATTCACAGCCCCGGCCATGTCTTTCCGCTTCGCGCCCGTCCCGGCGGCGTGCTGGAGCGCGGCGGCCATACCGAAGCCACAGTGGACCTGATGCGCCTTGCGGGCCTGAAGCCCTGCGGCGTGCTGTGCGAGGTCACCAACCCCGACGGGACTATGGCCCGCTTGCCGGAGATTTTGGAATTCGGCGGCACATGCGGCTACCCTGTCCTGACTGTTGACGACATTGTGGCCTACCGGGCCAAAGAGCAGAAAAAGGCCAGCTAAGCTGGCGGGCACGGCATAACGCCGCCGGGCCACCGGTCCGGTCCTGCACTGTGTGGAGGGTTAAGGATGCCGGGGTTTCGGCCCCGGAGCGGACATCCCAATAAGTACCCACGCGGCGCGCTTTGCCCGGTACGTTTGCCATGTGCTGCCCCAGCAGTTGACCACACGAGCACCTGCTCGCCAAAGAATCCGTTTCCAAGCGATGCGCCCCGGGCCATCGCCAAGGCATAGTGAAAGCGCCCGCCCAAGTGTAACTTGGGCGGGCGCTCACGTTTTGTGCGGTAGGGGCGCGAAATACGAAAAAGCCCGGGCCTTGCGACCCGGGCTGAACATACATCAGATGGCTCTGAAATAGTGCTATGCCTCTCAAAGCCGCAGGTCTACTCATCCCCCGGGAACGAGACGGAGACGATTTCGTATTCAATGCGTCCGCGCGGGGCTTCCACAACGAATTCGTCGCCTTCTTCCTTGCCGAGCATGGCCTTGGCGACGGGGGACAGGACGGAAATCTTGCCGACCTTGGTGTCCGTTTCGTCGGGGCCGAGCAGGGTGTAGGTCTTGGTCTCGCCGGTGTCGAGGTCTTCGATCTCCACGGTGGCGCCGAAGGTGACCTTTTCGCCATTAAGGGTCCGCAGGTCGATGACATTGAACCGCGGAATGCGCGACTCGATGTAGTTGATGCGGGCTTCAAGCATGCCCTGCCGTTCGCGGGCGGCGTCGTAGCCTGCATTCTCTCGCAGGTCGCCTTCTTCTCGCGCTTTTGCAATGGCATCAATGACTTCGGGGCGCTCCTTCTTGAGCTCCTCAAGTTCCTTTTTGACTCGCGCCAAACCTTCTACAGAAATCGGAATGGTGTTCATTGTTAATCCTTGGCTTCTCTCAACATCAATATTTGCCAACAGTTGATACTGCCTCGTCATGATAGGGCGGGCCGTCGCCTGTGTCGGCTCTACAGGGTGGCGACAGCTGTGAAGGAAAGTGTTGGCCCCTTCCCATGCCGGACAGAAAGTACCTTGCGCTGGGCGCTGCCGCCAACGTCGGTGCGCGCTCAGTGCTGGCCATGGGGAAACACACGGTGAGCTTCATGCTATTGCATCACGGGGTTTCCGGCCTCCTCCTCTCCCCTCGAAACGTCAAAAAAGCCCTTGCGCGCGTGCTGCGTGCAAAGACTCACATATGGCGATGGGGAATGATGGAGGGCTGTCAAAACAGATAACAGAATTCACCATGGTCCGCTACCTTTTCAAGCACTGAAAAAAGTTTTTCTATATCGGGGACATGTAGCCCCATAGCGCTTGGCTCAGGGTGCGGTCCATGGTGTCTGGCTATGCACAGACGCTGTGCACCAAGAGGGAGTGTGGCCGAAATTGCGTGGAAGGTCAATTGAAGTCTGGGAGATTTTCGCCCAAAAAGGTCAACAAAAGGCGGCGGGCGCAGATGCTTGAAATTATTGCGACTCTTGGTTGGTTGACCAGTCTATGTGCTGGGCGGGGTGCCTGTGTGGAGGATGCCGGGGCAATGCAACGCGCAGGGGGCGCATGCCTTTTACGGCGCCGGGCTGGGTGCGGGGTGGCCGAAAATGGCGGAGGCTGTGCCGCGCAGGAGGGCTGCCATGAAAAAGGAAAGGGCCGCTGGATGCATCCAGCGGCCCTTTCGGTCACGAGACGTCCGGGTGGAGCTAATACCCGTTTTTGACGTTTCGGCGCATTTCGTCGAAGCGGGTGAGGATGACCTCATCCTGCTGCGGCGAGAAGGCGTTGATGAGCGTAATGGTCAACAGGTTGGCCGCAAAGCCGGGGACAATCTCGTACATGGTTTCGCCAAGGCCTGCGTGCTTCCAGAACACCAGAACCAGCGTACCAACGATCATGCCGGCGAGGGCGGACTGCCACGTGGTCTTGCGGCTGTAGAGGGCAAAGAGGACCACGGGGCCGAAGGCCGCGCCAAATCCGCCCCAAGCGTAGGCCACAAGGTCGAGGATGGTCTTGTTCGGGCTCAGCGCCATGCTCAGGGCGATGACGGAGATGATGAGCACACACAGGCGGCCCACAAGGATGAGTTCCTTCTCCGAGGCCTCGCGGCGCAGAATCTTCTTGTAGATGTCCTCGGTCAGTGCGGAGGAGGACACCAGAAGCTGGGAGTCGATGGTGGACATGATGGCGGACAGGATAGCCGCCAGCAGGATGCCGCCAACCCAAGGGTTAAACAGCTTGGCAATCATGTAGATGAACACTTTTTCCTGATCGCCACCGGTGAGCCCGTCGAACATGGGAATCGCCACCATGCCGATAATCACTGCGCCGGCGAGGGAGATAAACACCCATGTGACGGCGATAACCGTCGCCTTGGGGATTTCCTTCACGGAGGTGATGCCCATAAAGCGCGCAAGAATATGCGGCTGCCCAAAGTAGCCAAGCCCCCACGCCATCGTGGAGATAACCGCCACTATGGACAGTGTTTGCCCGCTGCCGTCGTGGAAGAGACTGGTGGAGATGCTCTTGGCGGCCATGTCGGCCTCAATGGCGGAGATGCCGCCGTTGCTCGCGGTGCCCAGCATGGGGACAACCAAAATGGCGAGGAACATCAAAGAGCCCTGGAAAAAGTCCGTCCAGCACACGGCAAGAAAGCCGCCGAGGAAGGTGTAGGCCATGATGACGGCGGTGCCGGTAAATACGGCGACCTTGTAGTCCACCTGAAACACGGATTCGAACAGCTTGCCCGCCGCCACCAGCGCGGAGGACGAGTAGATGGTGAAAAAGATGAGAATGATGACCGAGGAGCCAACGCGCAGGAGGCTGGTCGGGTCGTCAAAGCGGCGCTCAAAGAAGGAGGAGAGCGTCAGGGTGTCCGTCATCTGCGTGTAGGAACGAAGACGCGCGGACACGCACGTCCAGTTGAGTACAGTGCCGATGAACAGCCCCACGGCAATCCATGCGTTGACCATGCCGCCAAGGTACACAGCGCCCGGCAGCCCCATGAGCAGCCAGCCGCTCATGTCACTGGCCTGAGCGGAAAGCGCCGTCACCCAGCTGCCAAGACCGCGTTCACCAAGGATGTAGCCCTCAATGTTGGTCGTTTTCTTGTAGTAGAACCATCCAACGGACAGCAAAAACACAAGGTAGATGAAAAACGTGATCAGCGTCTCGGTCTGGATCATAAAAGCTCCGTTCCTGCGAGTAGGGATTGAAAGATATCGTCATAGGCGCGGGCAAAAGCCGCGCTTAGATGCGGGACAGGGGCACCGTTGCGTCGGTGTTGCATGCGACGTCCCGTGCAGACTTGCAGAAATGCATTGCCTGCTCTTCCGGGTGGGGAAGTGCGCATAACATATACGAAAAAAAGATTTTTTCCAATCTCACTCAAGAGAAAAGTGAAAAGTGGCAAAATTCCGAACTTTCGTCTCTGACAATATGCCATCCAGAACAATATTCACCGTTTCGCTTGTTTTGGCGTATATCGTTCGGTGAACATGCGGCTTTGCCAAAGGCTTGGGGCTGGTTTTGGGGTGGGGAGTTAGAAAAAATCATGAAAATCTTTGGCGAATTTTTTTCGGCGCTTTTCTTCCCGGCGCGAAAACCGATGCGCGTCGCAGGGTGACGGCCAGAGGACTGCTGGGGCGTTCCGCGGGCGGAGTGCATCACCAAGCCGTCTGCCATTCGACACAAAGTCGTCATGATGCCAACGGGTTGTGGTCGTATTCTCCCAGCGGTTTCACTTAACAGAAAGCCCCAGGAGGATTCCCATGAACCGCATTTCGTCCCGCTTGGCCCGCACGGCGCTTTTAGGCGCGGTGGCGGCTGCACTTCTGTGCCTTGCCCCGGTGCTCACCGCGGCCCATGCCGCAGGTGGCGGCCTCTACAGCGGCGCGCCCGCCAAGTACGTGTTCTTTTTCATCGGTGATGGCATGGGCATTCCCCAGCGCGCCGCCGCGTCGGCGTACTCCGGCAAAACGCTGGTGATGGATACCTTTCCCGCGCAGGGGCTGACCACCACCCGCGCCAACGACCGCTTCATCACCGGGTCCGCCGCCTCGGCCACGGCGCTGGCCTCCGGCACCAAGACCAATATCAATTATATAGGCGTAGACCCGCAGTTTCGCCCGCTGAAGACCGTTGCCGAACTCGCCAAGGAAAAGGGCATGAAGGTTGGCATTGTCTCCAGCGTGTCCATCGACCACGCCACCCCCGCCGCCTTCTACGCCCATGTGAAAACCCGCAAGATGTACCACGAGATTGACCACGCGCTGGGCGAAAGCGGCTTTGACTACTTTGGCGGCGGCGGACTGAAGGACCCCAAGGGCAAGAAGTCCGACAAGCCGCTGGGCGACGCCATCGCCAAGGCCAAAGCAAACGGCTACCGCATCGTCACGGACAAGGACGAGTTCATGCAGTTGACCCCGCGCTCCGGCAAGGTGCTGGCGTGGAACGACTGGCTGCAGGACAGCGGCGCACTGCCGTACGTTATCGACTCCCGCCCGCAGGACATCACGCTGTCGGACTTTACGGCTAAGGGCATTGAACTGCTGGAGAACCCCAAGGGCTTCTTCATGATGGTGGAAGGTGGCAAGATTGACTGGGCCTGCCATGCCAACGACGCCACCTCCGCCCTGACCAACAATCTTGAGTTCGACAAATCCGTGCAGCTGGCCGTGGACTTCGCCAAGAAGCACCCGAATGAAACCCTTATTCTCGTTACCGGCGACCACGAGTGCGGCGGCCTGACCCTTGGCTTTGCCGGAACCAAGTACCAGTCCTTCTTTGACGTGCTCAGCAAACAGAACATCTCGTACGTGCAGTTCGATCAGGACGTCATGGCGCAGTTCAAGAAATCCGCAGGCAAGGCGGCCAGCTTCGACGCGGTAAAACCCCTTATCACCAAGCATTTCGGCCTGCGCTTTGCGGGCGACCCGGCGAAGGACCGCCTCGTCCTCGCCCCCTTTGAGCGCAAGATGCTGGCGGATGCCTTCCGCCGCAGCGTCTCCGGCTCGTCGGAGAAATCCGGCGAAGAGGAGTACCTGCTCTATGGCGAATACGACCCCATGAGCGTGACCATCACCCACATCCTGAACCAAAAGGCGGGCCTTGGCTGGACCTCGTATAAGCACACCGGTGTGCCTGTCTCCACCTCCGCCATGGGCGTTGGCGCCGAGACCTTCAACGGCATGTATGACAATACCGACGTAGCCAAGAAGGTGATGGCCATTATGGGCGTTCCTGCCCGCGTGCACATTGCCGAGCGCTAGGCGCGCCGTGTTCGGGCACCATGAACGTGTGCGGCGCGGCTCCTTTGGCCGCGCCGCTTTGCCATGAGAGAGGGCGTAATGCAGATTAAGACCGAAATGCGGCGCAACATGCTGCTGGTTGCCGTCTTTGCCGTGTTGACCGTTGGGCTGTGGCTGTTGCCCACAGGCTATGAGGACCGTGTGGCGCAGGACGCCGTCCGCTGCCGGGGGACGGTGCTGTCTGTGGATGACAGTCAGGTGATGACTATTGGAATGATCCGCAAGGGCGAGCAGGACGTGACCCTGCGCCTTGAGGATGGCGCGTACGCCGGGCGCGAGGTGCGCGGTGTGAACCAACTGCTGGGAATGCTGGACCGGGACAAGCTCTTCCGCCCCGGCGACAGCGTCCTTGTGGTGCTCACTCTCGACCCGGATGGCGGCATCGCCAGTGTAAACCCGCAGGCGCATTACCGCCTTGGGCTGGAAGGGGTGTTGCTGGGACTGTTTGCGGTACTGCTCGTTGCCTATGGCGGGTGGACCGGCGCTAAGGCGCTGCTTTCCTTTGGCTTTACGGCGCTGATGGTGTGGAAGGTGCTGGTTCCGCTGTTTTTGGATGGGTACGACCCGCTCCTTGTCAGCCTTGGCGTTACGGCTTTGCTGTGCGGGGGGATTATCTTTCTTGTGGCCGGAGTATCGCGGCGGGGCGTGACGGCGTTCCTTGGTGCGTTTCTTGGCGTACTGACGAGCTGTGTGCTGGCGGTGTACTTCACGCAGCGTCTGCATTTGCACGGCGCGGTGCTCCCCTTTGCGGAGACCTTGCTCTACTCGGGCTTTGGGCACCTGAACCTTGTGGAGATTTACGTGGCGGCGGTGTTTCTCGCCGCGTCGGGCGCGGTGATGGACCTTGCCATGGATGTGGCGGCTTCCATGGATGAAGTGGTGCGAAAGCGCCCGGACATCACCCGCGCCGAGGCGCTGCGGTCCGGCCTGCGTGTTGGGCGCGCTGTGGTCGGCACCATGACCACCACACTGCTGTTGGCGTATTCCGGCAGTTATATCACGCTGCTCATGGCCTTTATGGCGCAGGGCGTACCCCTCGCCAATACCTTTAACCTTATTTATGTGGCGGCGGAGGTGCTCAAGACGTTGGTGGGGTCCTTTGGGCTGGTGACGGTGGCCCCGTTTACGGCGTGCATTGGCGCTGTATTGCTGGTGCGCCATGTGCCGGGGCCTGCTTCGTCCGCCGCAGCGTACGGCGGGGGGATTTCGCCCCGTCCTGCGCCCAAAGCTGTACCAGAGGCGGGGGCACGTGCTGTTGCCGATACTGCGCCATAAGCTGTGGCCCGCGCCTGAGTGCGTGTCGCGCACTTCTGCATATCCACCATCATTTTCATAGTTGCACCACATCCCCGCCGCTATGTACCAGCTGATGACGGCCCCTGCTCCGGCGGGGGCTTTTTTGTAGCACTGCTTCCGCGCGGGATGTCGTGGGTTTTGAGCAGGGCGTAGAGGCGGGCGCGGGAGAGGCCGGACACATCGCAGGCCTGCGGCACACTGCCGCCGCACAGGGCCATAAGTTCGCGCAGGTAGTGCTGTTCCGCATCGGCCATGCGCTGGGCACGGTAATCGCGAAAGCTGGGGAAGTCGTCTGCGGCCAGTGGGTCCATCTCGCGCTCTTGTGTGTGGGGCGAGTCCTTGAGCCGCGCCCGCGCCCTGTGCACGCGGATGGCCGTTGGCAGATGCCGGGGGAAGAGTGTGCCCGAGCCTTTGGCGGCGGAGATGGAACAGGACACCGCGCTGAGGAGTTCCCGGACGTTGCCCGGCCAGTCGTAGCTTTTGAGGGCTTCAAGATACTCCGGCGAAAAGCGCTTGGTGCCGCTACCTACGCGCCAGCCGTAGCGGCTGATGGAGTGGCGCACCAGTTCCTCAATGTCCTCGCGCCGGTCCGTGAGCGGGGGCAGGGTGATAAGAATAGTTTTAAGGCGAAAGAGCAGGTCGCGCCGGAATTCCCAGTGGTCCACAAGGGCGTCGAGGTCGCGGTTGGTGGCGGCGATGAGGCGGAAGTCGCTGGATTCCTCGTGCCTGCTGCCAACGGGGCGGAAGCGGTGCTCCTGCAAAACGCGCAGAAACGCGCGCTGGGCGGAGAGGGGAAGCTCACCCACCTCGTCAAGGAACAACGTGCCGTGGTTGGCCTGCTTGACCAGTCCGTCGGCCTTGCGGTCCGCGCCGGTAAAGGCGCCCTTTTCGTGCCCGAAGAGGGTGCTTTCCACCAGCTTCTCCGGCAGGGCGGCGCAGTCCACCACCACAAAGGGGCCTTCGGCCCGGGCGCTGTTCTCATGGATGGCGCGGGCGAAAAGCTCCTTGCCGGTGCCGGTGTCGCCGGTGATGAGCACTTCCGAGTCATTGGCCGCCGCCTGCGCCACAACGTCGAGGCAGGCGCGGATGGCGGGGCTGGAGCCGATGATGCGGCTGCGGTGCAGGACAGGAGCTTCGCGCTCAAGGGCCTTCTGGCGGTAGTCGATGGCCCGGAGTACGGGCAGTTTGATGTCGCTGATGCTGGCGGGCTTGGCAATGTAATCCCACGCGCCGCTGCGGATGGCCATTTCCGCCCCGTCCGGGTCCCCCGCGCCGGTGAGGATGATGACCTCCGGCTCGCACGGGCAGGCGCGGAAGTCCTGTAGCGAGGCCAGCCCGTTCCCGTCGGGAAGCCATACGTCAAGGAGCACCAGCAGATAGTCCCCACTGGCGGCCTGATCCAGCCCTTCCTTGAGGGTGGCGGCCTCCACGGGGGTGTGGCCGATGTTTTCGATGACGCGGCACATGGCGTCGCGGAAGAGGTGGTCGTCGTCAACGATGAGTATTGCGGCCATGTATCCTCCCTGTGTGGCTCTGCTGGGGCAGGGACAACGGGTGTGAACCGGCCCGGCGCAAAGTGGCACCGTGAGGCGCGCCGGGCTTTTTGCGCTCTACCGCCGGGGGGCGCGGCGTTTGCCCAGCGCCTCGGCCACGGCGTGGGAGAGGTCGCTCAGGCTAAACGGTTTGCCCAAAAAGCCCTTGGCCCCAAGGCGGCGCACTTTGCCGGGGGTGAGCGTGTCGTTGTAGCCGGAGCACAGCACAATGGGCAGGTCCGGGCAGAGAACGCGCAGGCGGCGTGTCATCTCAATGCCGGACATGCCGGGCATGGTGACGTCGATAAGGGCAAGGTCCACGGCGTCCGGGCGCTGTTCGAGCCGCGTAATAGCCTCGGCGGCGCTACGGCTGGTGGTTACATGGTAGCCAAGGCGCGAGAGCGCGGCGCGGGCGCTGTCGCGGACGCTTTTTTCGTCGTCCACCACCAGCACGCGGCCACGTCCGGGTTGGGGCTTGGCCGTGGTGGCGTCGATGACGTTGCGGCCAGCTTGGTCGTCGTGCAGGGGGATGGCAACGTGGAAGACGGTCCCGCGCCCCGGCGTACTTTCGGCCCGGACCATGCCGCCAAGCTCCGCGATGATGTTGTGCACAACGGTGAGCCCAAGGCCGGAGCCTTTGGCTTTTTTGGTGGTGTAGAACGGCTCGTAGATGCGTTCCAGCACGGTGGGCGTCATGCCTTCTCCGGTGTCGCGCACGCGCAGAAGGGCGTAGCAGCCGGGGGTGAGGGCGTGGAAGCCGTTTGGCGCATCCTGCGAGACGGTGGCCGCGCTGACCTCCACCCGCAGGGTGCCGCCGGAGGGCATGGCCTGCACTGCGTTGGTGCATAGGTTGACGATAACCTGATGTACCTGCGCCGGGTCCGCGAGGACGATGTCGCGCTCCCCGCTGTGGTCAAGGATCACTTCAATGGAGGAAGGGATGAGCGGACGCAGGAGTTTGAAGCATTCCTTGGCCAACGAGGTCAGGGAAAAGGGCATGGTCTTGCCTATCTTGCGGCGGCTCAGATTCAGAATTTGCTCCACCAGCCCGGCGGCGCGTCGCGATGCGGAGAGAATTTGCGTAAAGGCGTGGTGGGCGGGGTGGCTGTCTGGCAACGCCTCAAGCCCAAGCTCCGCATGCAGGATGATGGGACTGAGGATGTTATTGAAGTCGTGGGCGATGCCGCCTGCCAGCGTGCCGATGGCTTCCATTTTTTGCGACTCGCGCAGTTGGCGCTCCAGTTCGGAAATTTGCGTCATGTCGCGCCAGACGCTGACGTACCCCAGCACCACGCCGCGCTGTCCCCTGATGGGGGAAATCATCTTTTCCGTTTGGAAGGTGCGCCCGTCGCGGGCGGTGTTCCAGCACAGACCGGTCCATGTTTCCCCTTGCTGGATTGTTCTCAGGATGGCCCGGAGTTGGCGCTTTTGGCGCGTGCCCTCGTAGAGCACGTCCACCTTCTGCCCCCGCATGTGGTGCGCGGGGTAGCCGGTCATGGCTTCAAAGGCTTGGTTGACGTATTCGATGGTTAGGTCACTATCCATGATGATCATGGCTTCCGCGGCCTGCTCGATGGCGGTGGCAAGGCGGATGCGTTCCTTTTCCGCCTTTTGTCGCTGGGTGATGTCCGTAAAGAAGACCACGGCCTGCCGGAAGGCGTCTCCGCCGTCGGAGAAAGGGATGATGCGGGCGTTGTAGACGCGGCCCGGACGGCAGATGTCGTCGTATTCCACAGGCTCGCCAAGGCGCAGGCTCTGGTGGAGGATGGCCTTGCGAAAGCGTCCGGCGTCCTTGTTCATCAGGGAGAAGAAGTTGCGGCCCTTCAGTTCGCTGCGGCTGGTTCCCACCATATGCGCCAGCCGCTCATTACTCATGAGCACGGTGCCGCGCTCATCCAGTAGGACGGCGGCGTCCGAGGTGGCGGCCAGAAGCTGCTGCACCATTTGGCAGGCTTCCTGCCGCTGCGAGCCGGGACCAAGACAGGGCCATTCGCCTTGTGCTGTCTTGGGCGGCGAGACCTTTGCGCACATGCCGTCCTCCTCGGTGTGCTGATGGACCTTCCTTCATTGTCTGCTCCCAAAAGGCAGGTGTTGTCAAATCCGCAAAAGTCCCGATGCGGCAGGGGCTTGCGCCCGGTGGTGACAAATCTTGTTGTGCAAGACGCCGTCCTGCGCCTGTATTTCGCATGTGGCTGCGGCCCGTAATGCCTCGTGGGCGCAGGTCTTTTCGGCGTCAGCTGTGCGCCGGGTGGTTCCTGTCTTGCCGTGTGGGACAAAATCTTGCGGGGCAAGACATTTTCTCCCTGTTTTGGAGCCGGAAGACGCGCCGTGGGTCGGGAGATGTGCGGGTAACTGCTTGAAATGGCAACCCTTCAGCAATGCGGCACGATTCGTGGTCTGGAGGTGGTAGTAAGCCACCCCTTCCCTGGGATGCGCGCAAGCGGCACAGGACAAGGAGGAACGACCATGAGCAGTCGCATAGGCGTCTATGTTTGCCATTGCGGAACGAACATCGCCGGAAAGGTAGATTCCGCCGGCGTTGCGGAGTTCGCCGCCGGACTCAAGAACGTGGTGGTGGCGCGTGATTACAAGTTCATGTGCTCGGACCCCGGGCAGGACCTTATCATCAACGACATCCGCCAGATGGGCGTGAACCGCGTTGTGGTGGCCTCCTGCTCCCCCCGCCTGCACGAGAAGACCTTCCAGAATGCCCTCGCCCGCGCCGGGCTGAATCCTTACCTCTTTCAGATGACGTGCATCCGCGAGCATTGCTCGTGGGTGACGGAAGATCCGGGCGAAGCCACGGACAAGGCCAAGAAGCTGGTCGCTGCGGCGGTCAGCCGCGTGAATTGGCATGCCCAGCTCTATTCGCGGCAGGAGGCCGTGCACCCGGACGTACTCGTGGTGGGCGGCGGTATTGCGGGCATTCAGGCCGCGCTGGACGTGGCGAAGTCCGGGCACAGGGTGCATCTGGTGGAGCGTTCGCCCTCCATCGGCGGGCATATGGCGCAGTTTGACAAGACGTTCCCCACGCTGGACTGCGCGGCGTGCATCTCCACCCCCAAGATGGTGGCCGTGGCGCAGGAGCCGAATATTGACCTGATGACCTACAGCGAAGTGGCTGAGGTATCCGGCTTCATCGGCAATTATACCGTCACCGTGCGCCGCATGCCCCGTTACGTGAATATGGACCTGTGTACCGGCTGCGGGCTGTGCCTTGAGAAGTGCCCGCGCAAGGTTCTGAGTGAGTTTGACGAGGGCATGGGCGTACGCAAGGCCATCCACCGCAATTCGCCCCAGAGCGTGCCCAATACGCCTGTAATCGACGCGGACAACTGCATTTACTTCAAGAAGGGCAAGTGCGGCGCGTGCCAGAAGAATTGCCCCTCCGGCGCTATCGACTTCACCCAGCAGGAGACCACGGAGACCTTCCAGGTCGGCAGCATCATCCTTGCCACGGGCTTTGACGCCCTGGACCCCACCAGCCTCGAACAATATGGCTTTGGCCGCTACGACAACGTGCTGACGGCACTGCAATTCGAGCGGCTGAATAACGCCGTCGGTCCTACCGGGGGCAAGATTCAGCTCAAGGACGGTACGCCGCCGAAGAGCGTTGCCGTTATCCACTGCGTGGGCAGCCGCGATGTGAACCACCACGAGTACTGCTCCCGCGTGTGCTGCATGTACGCCCTCAAGTACGACCACCTCATCCGCGACAAGGTCGGGCATGATGTGGACATCTTCAACTTTTACATCGACATGCGCTGTTTCGGAAAGGGCTACGAGGAGTTCTACCGCCGCGTGCAGGAGGAAGGCGTCACCTTTCTGCGTGGACGCCCGGCAGAGGTCACCCGCCACGCCCTGACGCCCGAGGAAGAGGGCAAGCTCATAGTGGTGAGCGAGGATACGCTCCTTGGCCGCGTGATGCGTGTGCCGGTGGATATGGTCATCCTGTGTACGGCCATGGAGGCCAGAAAGGACGCCCCGGACGTGGCGCGCATCTTTGGCATTCCGCAGGGGCAGGACGGGTTCTTCCTTGAGGAGCACCCCAAGCTTGGGCCGGTGTCCACAGCAACGGATGGCGTGTTCATCGGCGGCACCTGTCAGGGGCCCAAGGACATCCCGGATGCGGTGTCCCACGCCTCTGGCGCGGCGGCGCAGGCGCTGTCGCTGGCGGCCAAGGGCGAGGTGTCCATTTCGCCCACCACATCGAACATCAACCCGGATGTGTGCATTGGCTGCAAGACCTGCATCGGCCTGTGCGCGTACTCCGCCATTGAGTTTGACGAGCGGCGCGGGGTGAGCGTGGTGAACGAAGCCATGTGCAAGGGCTGCGGCAGTTGCGCCGCCCACTGCCCAAGCGGCGCGGCGCAGATCAAGCACTTTACGGAGCGGCAGATATTCGCGGAACTGGAAGGCCTGCTTGCGCGGCGCCCCGCACCGGCTGGAACTGAGGCCCAGACGGAACAAGGCGCCGAAGACGCGGCGCAGGCCAAGGCGTAAATGGCGCGCCGGCGCCCGGGCTGGTCCCGGCGCAGGCACATTGGGGACGAAACGCCGGACGCCTCCGGCAGCAGAGAATCCGGGAGGAAAGGCATGAGCGACTTTGAACCCACCATCGTGGCATTCGTCTGCAACTGGTGCACCTATACCGCCGCGGACCTTGCCGGGACGTCGCGGATGGTTCAGTCCCCCAACGTACGCCTGGTGCGCATGATGTGCACAGGCATGGTGGACCCCAAGTATATCCTCAAGGCGCTTCTTGGCGGGGCGGACGCGGTGCTGGTCTCCGGCTGTCACCCCGGGGACTGCCACTACATCAACGGCAATTACAAGGCCCGCCGCCGTGTGAAGCTGATTCAGGAGCTGCTGGCGCAGTACGGCATAGACGAGCGCCGCGTGAAGCTCACATGGGTGGGGGCGAGCGAAGGCAACGAATTCGCCGAAACGGTCAACAATCTGGTGGCCGAAATTCGGGAACTGGGCCCAAGCGAGGTCCGGGACATTCAGGCCATCTAGGAGACCCGTCATGGCAACCACGGCACAACTCACAGTGAAGGACAAGGACCCCTTGGGGACCGTGCAGGACTTTTTGTCCATGCTCCTTGCGCAGGGCGAGGTGGCGGCGGTGTTTGTGCCCCGGCATATGCCCGGCGGCGGCCCGGTGATGCCCTCCCTTGTCACGGATACGGCGGAACTGGCTACGGCAGACCCCTTTGCCCCGTCGTTCCCCCTGAACGCCGCGCGCCTTGTGGCGCGCCTGAGCCGGGGCGAAACCGACGGCACGGTGGCTGCGGTTCTGCGCCCGTGCGAAATACGCGCCTTTGTGGAGCTGGTGAAGCTGAACCAAGGCAGCATCGAGAATCTGCTGATTATCGGTGCGGACTGTGCGGGGGCCTTTGCCAATGCCGAGTACACGCGCTTTGTGGGCGACAGGGACCCCGTAGCCGCCAGCCGCGACTTTGCGGCCACAGCGCTGAAGACGCAGTGGGAGGGCGAGCCGAAGCTCGCCAAGGCCTGCATGGCCTGTGAGCATCCTTCGCCCGAGGGCGCGGATATCATCATCGGCGGCTTTGGTGTGGACCGCGAAAGCTGGCTTCCCCTTATGGCCAAGACCCCGCGCGGCGAAGGCCTGCTGAGCCGGCTGGAGGTGCCGGACAGCGAGGCCGCCTCCGGGCGCGACGAGGCGCTGCGGGCCGTTGTGGACCGGGCGGAGGCCTTCCGCGACGCCATGTTTGAGGAAACACGCGGGCAGGTGGGGAGTATCGCCGGGCTGGCGCAGTATTTGTCCGGCTGTGTGGGGTGCTACAACTGCCGCGTGGCCTGCCCGGTGTGCTATTGCCGCGAGTGCGTCTTTGTCACCGACGTGTTCGACCATGACCCGTGGCAGTACATGGACTGGGCCCGGCAGAAGGGCGCCCTCAAGATGCCGACGGATACGGTGTTCTTCCATCTGACGCGGCTGGCGCATATGAGCACCGCCTGTGTGGGCTGTGGTCAGTGCTCCAATGCCTGCCCCAACGACATTCCGGTTATGGAGCTGTTCCGCTCCGCCGCGCAGAAGACGCAGGCCGCCTTTGACTACGAGGCAGGGCGCGATCCTAACGAGCCGCCACCGCTGGCCGTCTTTCAGGAGAAGGAATTCTCCGCCATGACGGGCGGGACGGACTAGGTCCAACACGGACGCACAGCAAGCGAGGACGCCATGAAAAAGAGATACGGAGCGGTTGTCATCGGTGCCGGTATCGGCGGGATACGCGCCGCGCTGGACCTTGCCGAGACAGGCCAAAAGGTGGCGCTGGTGGACCGGCGTCCCACCATCGGCGGCCTGCTGATGCAGCTTGATTATCAGTTCCCCAACGACCACTGCGGCATGTGCAAGATGCTCCCCCTGACCGAGAGGGATTCGTCCAGCCAGTTTTGCCTGCGCAAGGGACTGTTCCACAAGAATATCGACATCCACCTGTCCACGGACCTTGTGGCGGTGGAGGGCGACCCCGGCACGTTTCAGGTGACGCTGTCCAAGCGCTCCGGCTTTGTGGACCCGTCGCGGTGCATTGGCTGTGGTGAATGCTCCGCCGTGTGCCCCGTTACCGTGAGTGATGACTTTAATGCCGGGCTGAGCGAACGGTCGGCGGTGTATCTGCCCATGCCGCTTGCTATCCCGAACCACTATACCGTGGACCTCGACCATTGCCGCAGGTGTTGGCAGTGCTTCGAGGCCTGCCCCACAGGCGCTATCGACTTTAAGTTCAAGGAGCGCGAGAGCTTTGGCGTGCTTATCGCCGAGGCGGACGACGCGGTCTACGCCGAACTTGAGGAGTGGCTGAAGAGCCTGAACTTCCCCGTGGAGCGTGCCCGCACCGGTGAAGAAGTGCTGGCCCGCGTGAGTGAGCAGGCCGCGCCGCGTATGGTGCTCTATGGCATGGCGCTACCGGGCGAAAGCGTGGAGCGCGTGGTGTCGCGCGGTATTGAACTGCACCCGGAGATGCTCTTCCTGCTCATGGGCGGTGAGGAGGAACGCGAACGCGCCGAGGCCCTTGTGCAGGACGGCGCTAGGGCTTTTGTGCCGACGCCGCTGGAAAAGGGCGACTTTGTCCCGTGGCTGGATAAGCTCTATATGCGCCATGTCACGGACGAGCCCTTCTCGGTGGAGGCGGCGGCTGTGGTGCTGGCCGCGGGCTTTGACTGCTACGACCCGGCAACGGACCCCTTTGGCGGGGCGGATGTGCTGGGCTACGGCAGTGTGCCCGGCGTTGTGACGTCCTTGGAATTTGAGCGCCTTGCCAGCTCCACCGGTCCTACGGGCGGACGTTTGTTCGTGCCGGGGACGGAGCGGCCCGCCCGGCGCATAGCGTGGCTCCAGTGCGTTGGCTCGCGCGATGTGCAAAAGCGCGCATCCTACTGCTCCAGCATCTGCTGCATGATTTCCATCAAGGAAGCCCTGCTGGCGCGCAGGCGCCTTGGGCCGGAGACGGAAACCGCCATCTTCTACATGGATATGCGCACCTTTGGGAAGGATTACGAGATGTACCGGCATAGCGCCGAGCACGACGCCGGGGTGCGGTTTATCCCTGCGCGCATCCATTCCGTGACGCCCGTGAACCTGCATGACCCCGCCGAAGGGCTGGTGGTGGAGTACCTTGGCGCGGACGGCACGTTGGTGCGTGAGGTGTTCGACATGCTGGTGTTGGCTGTTGGCGCACGCGCCCCCAAGGGCACGCGAGAGCTAGCGGACGCCGCTGGTGTGGACCTGAACGAGCACGGCTGGTGCCAGACCCAGTACTTTGATCCGTCCCGCACCAGCAGGCTTGGCGTGTACGCGGCTGGCTCCTTCGGCGCGCCGCGAGACATTGCCGAGACCATCGTCACCGCCGGCGCGGCGGCGGCCGAAGCCTCGCGCCTGATAAACATCTATGCTCCCCTCAAGGAGCAGCAGCCCGACCCCGAACCGGAATACCGCGATGTCTCGCGTGAGACGCCGCGAACCCTGCTGGCCCTTTGTTCCGCCTGCCCTATCCTTGAACAGCGTGTGGATATGGACGACCTGACGCGCCGCCTGTCCGCCATGCCCAATGTGGTGCGGGTGGAGCATGTGGAGCGCGCCTGTACCGGCGATGGCTGGGAGCGCATCGTGGCACTGACCAACGAGGTGAAGCCCAACCGTCTGCTCATTGGCGCGTGTATGCCCTACGCCTATGTGCCGCGCCTGCGCGAGCTTGGGGCGTCCATAGGCCTCAAGCCCGCCCTTATGGACGTGGCGGACATCTATACGCCGCTACTGGCCCATGACGCTGAGGCCAACGGCGTCACTACGCAGGAGAAGGTCTTTGCCGCCCTGAATATGGCCGCAGTGCGGTTGCAGGACGCGGACCCCTCGCCCTTGCCTCCGCCGCAGACCGTGGCGCGCGAGGCGTTGGTCCTTGGTGGCGGTTTGGCGGGCATGACGGCGGCTATGAGTGTTGCGGACCACGGCTACAACGTCTGTCTGGTGGAGGAGGGCGAAGAGCTTGGCGGGCTGGCCCGTCACCTGCGCACCACCCTGCAGGGCGAAGACCCGCAAAAGTACCTGACGGAGCTTGTGGAACAGGTGGAGAAGCACCCCTACATCACCGTGCGGACCGAGTCGCGGGCCGTGCTGTCCATGGGCCGGGCCGGACGCTTTATGAGCGTTATCTCCACCCCGGACGGGGCGCTGCCCCTTGAGCACGGCGTCTCCATCATCGCCACCGGCGGGCGCGAAGGGCGCATATGGGACTACAGCTACCGTGTGGACAAGCGCATCCTGAGCCAGCTTGAGCTGGAGGACGCGCTCGCATCTGGCACGCTGGATACCGGCGGCCTGCGCAGCGTGGTGATGGTGCAGTGCTGGCGCTCGCGCGATGGGCACCGCAACTACTGCAGCCGGGTGTGCTGTCAGAGTGCGCTCAAGAACCTGTTGCACATCAAGCGCAAGAACCCGGACGTGCAGGTTTACGTCTTCTACCGCGACATCATGACCTACGGCTTTGCCGAGGACTTCTACACCGAGGCCCGCAGGCAGGGAGCCATCTTCATCCGCTACGACGTGGACAGCCCCCCGCAGGTGAAGGCCGAAGGCGACGACGTGGTGGTGCGCGGCTACGACCCCGTCCTGCGGCGCGACATTGAAATACGCCCGGACCTCGTGGCGCTGGCCACAGGCATAGAGCCGGGAGAGAACGCAGACATCGCCGAGGTGTTTGGCGTGCAGACCGACGAGAATGGTTTCTTCCGCGAGGCGGAGTCCAAGTGGCGGCCCGTGGATTTCCTGAAGCAGGGCGTCTTTGTCTGCGGGCTGGCGCGGGGACCGGGGTCCATGGCCGAAACGGTGGCCTCCGCCAAGGCCGCGGCCCAGCGCGCGGTGCGCATTTTGAGCGTGAAGCGCCTCACCTGCGGCAACGTGGTGGCCGAGGTGCGCGACAGCCTCTGTTCCCGCTGTGGCCTGTGTATCGACTTTTGCCCCTACGGCGCGCGGCGCCTGGACCTGACGGAAAACCGCATCAAGGTGGACGAGCTTTTGTGTCAGGGGTGCGGGTCGTGTACGGCGGTGTGCCCCAATAGCGCCAGCGTCATGCGCGGATTCAGGGACGCCCAGATGATGAAGGTCATTGACGCGGCGCTGACGCGGCCCCTCGTGGCCGAAACAAAGGACGGTGGATGATGCGAGCCGAAACAGCCCAGAACACGGCGCGGGCCGAAAGCCTGCTCAAGGACATCCGCGAGGAGTTGCGGGCCTGTATGCAGTGCGGAACCTGTAGCGCTAGCTGTCCGAACAGCCATGCCATGGACCTGACCCCGCGGCGCATGTGGCGGATGATTCTGTGCGGGCTGGAGGATGAGGTGCTGGAGAGCAACACCTTCTACCTGTGTTCCTCCTGCTACAGCTGTACGCTGCGCTGCCCGCGCGGTCTGCCGTTGACTAGCGCTATGGCCGCGCTCAAGCGCCTTGCCCAGCTTCGCGGGGCGCCGGGGGCGGCGGCGCATACCGCGTTCTACCGCACGTTTGTGGACAATATCCGGCGGCATGGCCGCGTCCGCGAGGCCGACCTTATGGCGCGGTATCTGCTGGCGGCAAGGAATCCCGGCCTTGCCATGCGCTTTGCCCCCCTTGGTCTGCGGATGCTCGGCAAGGGCAAGGTTCACCCAATAGGTGGACAGCATGTGGACTGTGACCTGAGCGCGCTGTTTGACGCGGCGCGGGAAAGGGAAGGACTGCCATGACCACATACGCCTACTATCCCGGATGCTCCCTGACCGAGAGCGCCAAGGAGTTTGATGTCTCCACCCGTTTGGTGATGGAGCGCCTTGGGGCCGATGTCAGGGAAATAGACGGCTGGACCTGCTGCGGCGCAAGCGCTGTGGAGTCTGTCAGCACCACGCTGACGCATGCCCTCCCGGCGCGCAACATCGCCCTTGCCCAGCGGCAGATGCCGGAGGCCGACATTCTGGTGCCGTGCAGCGCCTGCTACCTGAACCACCTGCGGGTGGAGAAGGACGTTATGCCCGACAGGGCGACCCTCTCCGGCGTGAATGACCTGCTGGGGACCGAGGGGTTGAACCTTGCACCAGCGGGCGGGCGCGTGCGGCATATTCTGGATGTGCTGGTGAACGACATAGGTGTGCAGCGGCTGCGCGAGAGCATCACAAAGCCCCTTGGCGGGGTGGTGGTTGCTCCCTACTACGGATGCCAGATTGTGCGGCCGCATGCGGACTTTGACAACCCGGAACGGCCCCGGAGCATGGAGCCTATCCTTGCGGCGCTGGGGGCTGAAGTTTTGCAGTGGGACATGGGAGCGCGGTGCTGCGGCGCGTCTCTGATGGCCACGCGGCAGGATGCGGCGCTGGTCTCTGTGGGGCGCATCTTGGACGCCGCACACGGAGCGGACGTTATCGTGACCGTATGCCCCATGTGTCAAATGAATCTGGAGGCCTACCAAGCACAGGCCATACGCGGCGGCCACGCCCGGCAGGGACGCCCCGTGGTGTACCTGACCCAGCTTTTGGGGCTTGGCATGGGCTTTTCGGAGGAGGAGATGCTTCTCGGCAGAAACATGGCACCCAAAGGCTCCTACGCGGAGCGCGCGCAGACGCCTGCGGCAGGGGCTGAGGACGCCGTGGAGCCGGGAAACACCTAAACAAAGGAGGAGGTCATGTTCAAGGACATCATTTTGGCGGTAACGCCTTCGGAGATTTGCGAGTGCGCCGCCGATGCAGCTATCGGCTTTGCCCAGCGCTTCGACGCGAAGCTCTACATGCTGCACGTCTGCGGCATGGCCCAGGGCTGGGGATCGGTGGAGCATCTGGTGCCGTCCGGCGAGGCAGACCGCATTAAGGGCAGCATTGAAGAGTACTACGCGGAAAAGCTGAAGAGCGTGCCCGAATGTCAGGTTCTGGTGACTCCGGGTATGCCGCATGCGGAGATTCTGCGCTCCGCGCGCAAGCATAATGCCGATCTCATCGTCATGGGTCCGCATACCAAGGACTACGCGGAAACGCGCTCCAAGATGTGGGGCATGGCGGGCAGCACTTTGGAAAAGGTCAGCCAGAAGGCCCGGTGCCCGGTGATGATCGTCACGCGCAGCACCCCCTATGGCGAGAACTCCTTCGGCAACATCGTGGTTGCGACGGACTTTTCCGAGCAGGCCGAATGCGCGGTGCACTACGGCGCCCAGCTGGCGCGCAACTACAAGGCCAGCCTCACCATTCTGCACGTTTTGGACGTGGACACCGCTACGGATGCACACATGCCCGCACAGACCGTCATCGAGCGCAAGACCGCCGAGGCGCTGGAACGCATGGACAAGGAATTCACGGAACGCCTCGCAGGTGTGCAGCACTTTGAATACCAGTGTTGGGAAGGCAAGCCCGCCATGGAGATTCTGAAGCTGGCGCGCCTGAAGAAGGCGGACCTTATCCTCATGGCGCACCACTCCAAGGAGCAGGACCCTGAGAAGGCCTTCCTTGGCTCCACGGTGGCTCAGGTGGCGCTCAACGCCTCCTGCCCGACCATGAGCATCAACCGCCACTTCGACCTGCGTTGCGGCATGATGTACGACCAGTCCGGACAGGTTGTGGACAGCAAGAAGACTGAAGGCGAAAGCGTGGGCGAAGGCTTGTGACAGCACGGACCGGCGCTGCGGCCCATGCTCCGGCGCCGGTCCCAATACGGGAGGCCATTATGGCAGAGACCGTCATCCTTTCTCCCGAACGGACCGGGACCTTCAAGGACAAGGTGAAGGCCATGCTGCCGGACGGCGGCAACCTTGATTTGTGTCTGACGTGTGGGCTGTGTTCCGCCGGGTGTCCCGCCACGGGGCTGGAGGATATGGACCCCCGCAAGTTCCTGCGCATGTGCGCCTACGGCATGGATGAGGAAGTGACCACCACGCCGTGGGTGTGGATGTGCACCATGTGCCAGCGGTGCGTCTATGCCTGCCCCATGAAAATCGACATCCCGCGCCTGGTGTACGAGGCGCGGGCAAGCTGGCCGCGTGAGGAGCGCCCCAAGGGCATACGCGGCTCGTGCGATGTGGCGCAGGGCACCGCCACCAACAGCGCCATGGGCGCATCCTCGGAGGACTTCCGCTTCGTCATCGAAGACGTGGCCGAAGAGGTGCGCGAAATGCAGGAGGCCTGCAAGGACATCATCGTCCCCATGAACAAGAAGGGCGCGAAGTACTTCATGAACCAAAACTCGCGTGAACCCATGACAGAACCGGACGAGATGGTGCCCCTGTGGAAGATTCTGAACATTGTGGGGGCGGACTGGACCTACGGCGACGTGGGCTGGGCCGCGGAAAATTATTGCATGTTCCTCGCCGATGACGCGGCGTGGGAAGCTGTCGTGCGCAACAAAGTCAAAGCAGTGGAGGAGCTTGGATGCCAGTATTGGCTCAACACCGAGTGAGGCCACGAAATGTACGCGGTCCGGGCCGGACTGCAAAAATTCGGCATTACGCCAAAGTTTGAGATTGAAAGCATCATCCGGTGCTACGCGCGCTGGATACGCGAAGGACGGCTGCCCGTGAGCTCTGCATGGAACGATGACCTCGGCATCACCTTCACATTGCAGGACCCCTGTCAGCTTATCCGGAAGTCCTTCGGCGACCCCGTCGCAGAGGACCTGCGCTTTGTCGTGAAAAGCGTGGTCGGGGAGAGAAACTTCATCGACATGGTCCCGAACAGAACCAACAACTACTGCTGCGGCGGAGGCGGCGGCTTCCTCCAGTCGGGCTTTACCGAGGCGCGGCGCGCTTACGGCAAGCGCAAGTTCGATCAGATAACCGCCACCGGAGCGAAATACTGCATTGCCCCGTGCCACAACTGTCACTCGCAGATTCATGATCTGTCCGAGTTCTACGAAGGGCACTTCCCGGTGGTACACCTGTGGACGCTCATCTGCCTGTCCATGGGCGTGCTGGGCGAGAACGAACGCACCTACCTTGGGGAAGATTTAGCCGAAGCCGGGCTGTAGCGGGTGCGGATGATGCATGGACGGTGGGCCGGAGCGTGGGGGCGCTTCGGCCCTTTTCTTGTGCGGGCAGTGCTTGGGGCTGGCTGGACGCTGCGGCGACATGTGGCGCTGCGGATGCTTGGAAAGGCCCCTTTATCGGGCCGTGTGGCGCGGTGGTCCTGCTTGGGCGGTGAATGACATCCGCGTGCATCCATTTGACTTTGCTTGGCGAAAAAGGGAAAAGAAGTGCACAATGCGGTAAAGCTCTTTGGCGGCGGATCGGCAATCATCCGGCACACGGCATACCTGCGGAGGCACTATGTATTTCCATAACGATGACGCAGAGCACAGCGCTTCGGAATCGGCCATGATTCACCGCCTGTGGACGGTTATCCGCGGCTGCGTCAAGGCGCTGGCCGTGCTGATGACGGCGGTTATCTTTTGGGGGATGCTGGACGTTATCTGGGTACTGTATGAGCGCATGACCACCCCGCCCATGCTCCTGCTCAACATCAACGACATCCTCGCCACGTTTGGCGCGTTTATGGCCGTGCTTATCGCCATTGAAATCTTCGCCAACATCATCGTGTATTTGGAATCGGAAATGATTCACCTGAAGCTGGTGCTGTCTACGGCGCTTATGGCTGCGGCCCGAAAGGTCATTGTGTTGGATTTTTCCGTGAACACGTTTCTTGAGGTGTTTTCCCTTGCCGGGGTTATACTGGCCCTGAGTGTTGGCTATTGGCTCATTTGCCACCGCAGCAAGTGCCTGCTGATGTCGTCCATGTCCAACACGGAGGAGAGCGCGGCTGTGTGCCCGCTTTTTCCGCGGAACGGCGAGAACGGCGGCAAGAAGGGCGACGCGGAGAAGGCCAAAGAGCACGCCAGCGCGCCCACGCCGCCGGAAAAGGGCGAAGCGTAGGCGATGCGTACTCGGCGAAGCGCGCCTTTGCGGCGCGTGGAGCCAAAGGGGGATGGAGTTGTGGGCAGAAGTGAACGGGTGGTTCTTGTGGCGGTCATCGCGTGGGGACTGGTTGCGGTCCTGTGCTGGAGTGCGCCCCGCGTGCACGCCGAGGACGCGACGTGCGAGGACGTCTACGCCATTTATAAAACGTGCTATGACGGCGGACGGCAGATGGACCAGAGTGGGTGCGATTATCTGGTGCAGGCCCTTGGTCCGCGCCTGATGGGCGAGGACGGCCTTTCCGGCTTTTCAGCGGCGCTGTCTGTCGCCATGTGCAAGCGCGGGTGCGAGGACGGAGCAAGCGGCAAAAAGGTCATGAGCATGCGGGAATTTCGGCGCGAGTTTTGTAGCGGCAAATTGAAGTGAACGCTGCGGTCCAGCACTGAGAAGAAGAGCGGGGCGCTTCGGCATATGGTCCGAAGCGCCCCGTTTTGCGCGCGAAAAAGCCCGCGGGGCGGATGCGCCGCGCGGCTGTTGGCGTTGACTGCGCCGTGGTGAGGGGGTGGGCGCTAGGAGTCGGCTGGCTTTTTGCGGCGGGCGCGGAAGAAGTCGCGCAGGGTCTGGCCGCATTCATCGGCAAGGATGCCATCCAGCACGGGGAAGTGGTGGTTGACGAAATCGAGGTTCGCGCCGTCCATGCGGGAGGTGACCGCGCCGGTTTTGGGGTCGTGCGCGCCAAACACCAGCCCGGCGATGCGGGCGTGGATAAACGCGCCGAGGCACATCAGGCACGGCTCCAGCGTAACGACAACGATGCAGTCGTTGAGGCGATAGTTCCCCAGCTTGTCCGCGGCAAGGCGCATGGCGCGCATCTCCGCGTGGGCGCTGGGGTCGTTTTGGCTGATGGGGGCGTTGGCGGCTTCGGCAAGGATGGAGCCGTCCGGACCAAGGACGACGGCGCCGACGGGGACCTCGCCACGCTCTGCGGCGCGGCGGGCCTGCTCAAGGGCACGGCGCATGACCTGCTCCCAGCTTTCCCACTGGCCGGGAAGCGCCGGGAACTCCATTGGCGTATTCATGATAACTGGCCTTGTTTGTTGTGTGAGAATTCACGCGAAAAGGTTTCCGGACGGACGCCACAAACTCGCCCACAGGACGATTTTCGTGCAGTGCCTGTGGCGTCCGTCTCGGAAATGGTACGGTCTTTTTTGGGGAAGTTAAAGGCTCTTGATGTACTTGACGGCGTTCTCCATGAGCACAGTGCCCAGGGTGGGGCGTGCGCCACGGGTCCACGCGGGGTGGTTCGTGGGGTGGTTAAACGCTTCGGGGTGCGGCATCAGACCAAGGATGCGGCCGGTGGGGTCCGTCAGTCCGGCAATGCCGCCCGGTGAGCCGTTGGGGTTGAAGGGATATTCCTGCGTCGGCTCGCCCGTTTCGGGGTGGGCGTAGCGCAGGGCGACAAGGTTTTCGCGCTCCAGGGCGTCCAGCACGGCGTCGTCTTTGGCAATGAGCTTGCCTTCGCCGTGGCGGATGGGCATTTCGAGCAGGTCGAGGTCCTTGGTAAACACGCAGGGGCTGTTTTTGTTCACCTTCAGGTGCACCCAGCGGTCCTCGAACTTTGCGGAATCATTGTGCGAGAGGGAAACCTGACGGTCGAAGTAGTTGCCGTCAACGGCAGGCAGAAGACCCAGCTTCACCAGCAGCTGAAAGCCGTTGCAGATGCCGAGGATAAGACCACCGGCAGTGAAGAAGGCCTTGAGCTGGTTGACGAGGGGATCGCCGTTTTCAGTGGTGGCATACTGCCAGCGCAGTGCGCCGGCCTGTGCGGCGCCGAGGTCGTCGCCATCCAGAAAGCCGCCGGGAAAGATCAGGAAGTTGTAGTCCTCAACCCGGCAGCGCCCGGCAATGAGGTCGGAGAAGTACACGGTTGAGACGCTGTCCGCGCCCGCCAACTCGGCCGCATGGGCCGATTCCTTATGACAGTTCGTACCGTTGCCGGTAATGACGAGGCTTCTGACCTCCGCCATAAATTCCTCCCGTTGTCTTGACACCGCCAAGGGCGTCGACTAGCGTATCCAAGGTCTGTGGGACCATAATGACACGTAAAGGTGTCGTCAACAGCGTAAAAAGACTGATTATGGACTCCCAATTATCGGGCACATATGTAGAGCTAGAGATTTTACGGCAGTAGTGCCTCGTATCGACCCGCCGGGATCAGAAAATGTTCCGGCGGGTTGATATTTGATGTATGTTCGCGGGGTACGGAGCACGTGCATAAACGTTTCGTGCGTCACTGCCGGAAGTATTTTTGATAACTCCCTTAAGTTCAAGACAAAAAAGAGGACAGGTCCGGCGAATGAAAACCAAGTTCATCTTTGTCACTGGTGGCGTATTGTCTTCCCTCGGCAAGGGGCTTTCCGCTGCCTCCATCGGCGCTTTGCTCAAGGCACGCGGGCTGACGTGCACCATTCAGAAGCTCGACCCTTACATCAACGTCGATCCTGGCACCATGAATCCCTTCCAGCACGGCGAGGTCTACGTCACCAATGACGGTGCTGAAACTGACCTCGATATGGGCCACTACGAGCGCTTCATCGACGTGCCCATGAGCCAGAGGAACAACTACACCTCCGGCAGCATCTATCACAAGGTCATCACCAAGGAACGCCGCGGCGATTACCTTGGCGGCACCGTGCAGGTGATTCCGCACATCACCGATGAAATCAAAAACGCCGTCCTGAGCCTGGCCAGCGACGACCTTGACGTTGCCCTCATTGAAATTGGCGGCACCGTCGGCGACATCGAGGGCCTGCCGTTCCTCGAAGCCATCCGCCAGCTGCGTATTGACCTTGGCAAGGAAAACTGCCTCTACATCCACCTGACGCTGGTTCCGTACCTTGCCGCCGCCGGTGAAGTGAAGACCAAGCCTACGCAGCACTCCGTTAAGGAACTCCGCTCCATCGGCATCCAGCCCGACATCATGATCTGCCGCAGCGAAGTGGCGCTGGACGAACACCTCAAGGGCAAAATCGCGCTGTTCTGTAACGTGGACCCCGACGCCGTGTTCTGTGCCCGCGACATCAACAATATCTACAAGCTGCCGCTGGCCTTCTACGAGGAAGGTATTGATCAGAAGATCGCCATCATGCTGCGCCTGCCCGCCAAAAATCCGGACCTCGCCCAGTGGTCCGGACTGGCCGAGAAGATTGACCACCCCAAGGGAGAGGTCACCATCGGCATCGTGGGCAAGTACGTGGACCTCAAGGAAGCCTACAAGAGCCTGCATGAGGCCCTCATCCACGGCGGTTTCGCCAACGATGTGACCGTGAACCTCACCTACATCAATTCCGAGGAAATCACGGACGAAAGCATCGCCAAAAAGAAGCTCAAGGGCCTGGACGGCATCCTCGTCCCCGGCGGCTTCGGCTCCCGCGGTGTGGAAGGCAAAATCAAGGCCATCCGCTACGCCCGTGAGAAGAAGATTCCGTTCTTCGGCATCTGTCTCGGCATGCAGTGCGCTGTTATCGAGTACGCCCGCAACGTTGCCGGCATCGACGCCGCCAACTCCGAGGAATTCGACCAGAACACGCCGGATCCGGTCATCTACCTGATGAAGGAGTGGTACGACTTCCAGCGCGGCCGCGTGGAGCGCCGCGACGAAAGCAGCAACAAGGGCGGCACCATGCGCCTTGGCGCGTACCCCTGCAAGCTCGTTCCGGGCACTTTTGCTGGCAAGGCCTACGCTGAGGAAAACATCAGCGAGCGCCATCGCCACCGCTTCGAATTCAACAACGATTATCTGGAAAAGCTCCAGAAGAGCGGCCTCGTCTTCTCCGGTACCTCTCCGGACGGCGAGCTGATGGAGATTGTGGAAGTTAAGGATCACCCGTGGTTCCTCGGCTGCCAGTTCCACCCGGAATTCCAGTCCAATCCCATGCGTCCCCATCCGCTGTTCAGGGACTTCATCAAGGCCGCCAAGGGCCAGAAAAAGGGCAAATAGCTCTTTGACCAGTCATTTACCGGACTCGCTCCCGCACGCCTTCGCCACCTGCGCGAAGGCGTGCGGTGCGCCGGTTGTAGCGGGGCCACTGCGCTGGGTGCCCCTTGCGGCACTCCTTCCGCCGCGCCCCGTCCTCCTTCCCCCGCAGAAAAGGGTATGCTTATGATGACTGCATCCGAACTCTACACGCATTCGTGCGCGCATCCGTTCCTCATCGCAGGGCCGTGCGCGCTGGAAGACCTCGATATCGCCCTGCAAGCGGGCAGGAAAGTGGCCGAAATCTCCAAGGACCTTGGGATTGCGGCCATTTTTAAAAGCTCTTTCGACAAGGCCAACCGCACCTCCGTCACCAGCTTCCGCGGTCCCGGCATGGAGCGCGGGCTGGAAATGCTGGCGCAGGTCAAGGCCGAGACGGGCCTGCCCGTCATCACCGACATCCACTCCCCGGAGCAGGCCGAAGCCGTGGCCGAGGTGGCGGATGTTCTGCAGATTCCCGCCTTCCTCTGCCGCCAGACCGACCTGCTGGTGGCCGCCGCCAAGACGGACAAAATCATCAACGTGAAGAAGGGCCAGTTCCTTGCCCCGTGGGACATGCGTTCCGTAGTGGAAAAGGTTCGCTCCACAGGCAATTCCAAGATTTGGCTCACCGAGCGTGGTGCCAGCTTTGGCTACAATAATCTGGTGGTGGACTTCCGTTCGCTGGCGATTATGCAGAGCCTTGGCTGCCCCGTGGTGTTCGATGCCACGCACTCGGTCCAGCTTCCGGGCGGGCAGGGCGGCTGCTCCGGTGGACAGCGCGAATACGTGCCCATGCTGGCGCGCGCCGCTGTTGCCGCTGGCGCAAACGGTGTGTTCCTTGAGACGCACCCCGACCCGGATTCCGCCCTGTGCGACGGACCCAACTCGTGGCCGCTGACAAAGCTGGACGCCCTTGTCCGCGACCTCGACAACCTATGGAAGCTGCCCCATGAGTGCTAAGCTGACTGCCGCCGCCAAGGAGCGCGCGAAGAACGTGCGCGTGCTGGTGCTGGACGTGGACGGCGTGCTGACCGACGGCGGTCTGTACTACGACGCATCCGGGCACGTCTCCAAGCGCTTCAACGTGCAGGACGGCCTTGGCGTGAAGCTGGCGCAGGGCGCAGGCCTTGTGGTGGCCGTCATTACGGGCCTCAAGTCCAAAGCCGTGGAAAAGCGCGTGCGCGAATTGGGCATCAAGGACTACTACGCGGGCCACACGGCCAAGATTCCGCTGCTCCAGAAGATTTGCGATACCCATGGCGTTACCATGGACGAGGTAGCCTACCTTGGTGATGATTGGGTGGACGCCGGGCCGCTGGCCAACGTGGGCCTGCCCATGGCCGTGGCCAACGCCCAGCCCGAAATTCACGACATGGCCGTGTGGGTCAGTGAGTGCCGGGGCGGCAACGGCGCAGTGCGCGACGCCATCCGCTTTATCCTTGATGCACAGGGCAAGCTGGACATCCTGTGGGCGGAGTGGAAACAGCGATGAACAGAGCGCGTATGCTCCTTGTCGCGGTGCTGGTCCTTGTGACCATGCTTGGCGGGGCCTATATCATTTGGCGCGGGAGCGGCGCATCTGTGGATGATGTGCCCATCACCGCCCCGCCTGTGGATATGGCCATGCAGGGCGTGGAACTCACCCGCAGCGCCGGTGACGGCTCCCTGTGGACCCTCAAGGCCGAGAGCGCCGACTACGAAAAGCAGGACGGCCGCATCACGGTTGAGGCTCCCGTCATCGACTGGACCAAGGAGGGCCGCGAGCCTGTGCATATCGTTGCCCCCAAGGGGCGCGTTGATCAGGCGACGGGTTCTGCGGAATTGTGGCCCGAAGTTGTCGTGACAAGTGGCGATACCACAGTGTATTCCAAGCGTCTGAACTATGACGGCGAGGCGCGGATTATCACACTCCGCGAGGATGTCCGCATTGTGCGCGAGGGCATGACCCTCCGCGCGCCGGAAGTCGTCTATGATCTTTCCACCAATGTCATCACCGCCACCGGGGGCGTGGAGTCCGTCATGGACGGCATGGCCGCCCCGGGCAGGGAGAAGTAGCCTTGAAGACGTTTGCACGCACCGCCGCACTCGCTCTTGCGGGTGTGCTCGTAGCGGCCTCGCTGGCCTTTGCCGCGGCCGCCGATACCGTACCGACCAAAATCACCTCTCAGAAAACCGTTTACGACGAAAGCGGCAAGACCGTCGTCTTTACGGGAGATGTGCTCGTCACCCGGCCGGATATGAAAATCTGGTCCGACAAGATGACAGTGCACCTCACCCCGTCCAATACGCCGGATACGCCCGGAACCATCCGGAAAATTGTCGCCACCGGCAACGTACGCCTGAAGCGCGAGGGCAAGACCGGCACCTGCCGCAAGGCTGTGTACACCGCCGAAGATGGTCTGCTGACCCTCACCGGCAAGCCCGTGCTCAAGGATGGCGAAAATAGCATCGCCGGCAAGATTATCCGCCTGTGGCTCAAGGATAACCGTAGCGAAGTGGAAAGCGGCGACGCACCCGTGGAAGCCATCTTCTTCACCCCGGCTGACGGGGGCGGCAAGTAGCATGAGTGTCCTTTCAGCCAATGATCTGTGCAAGATCTATGGGCAGCGCAAGGTTGTGCAGGATATCGCCGTCAATGTGGCGCAGGGCGAGGTTGTTGGTCTGCTTGGCCCTAATGGCGCGGGCAAGACCACCACGTTCTACATGCTGGCGGGCATCATCAAGCCCAACGGCGGCGCAGTGCACCTTGACGACGAGGCCATCACCATGCTGCCCCTGCACGAGCGCGCCCGCCTCGGCATGAGCTATCTGCCGCAGGAAAGCTCCATCTTCAAAAAGCTGTCCGTGCGGCAGAATCTGGAGATTATTCTGGAGCAGAGCGGGCTGGACAGCGCAGAGCAGAAGCGGCGCGCGGACCAGCTGCTGGACGAGCTTGGCATCACGCGCCTTGCGGACCAGAAGGCCATGCACCTCTCCGGCGGTGAGCGCAGGCGGCTCGAGATCGCCCGCGCGCTTATTCTGAATCCGAAATTCATGCTGCTGGATGAGCCTTTTGCGGGGATTGACCCCATCGCCGTGGATGACATACAAGGAATTGTACGCGGGCTGAAAGAGAAGGGCATTGGCGTGCTCATTTCCGACCATAACGTCCGCGAAACCCTGCGTATTTGCGACAGGGCCTACCTTGTCTACGAAGGCCGCATCATCCTGAGCGGCACTCCGGAAGAAATTTGTGCCGATCCTAAGGCTCGCCGGGTCTACCTTGGCGAGACGTTCTGCCTGTAACCTTCCGGAAATTCTATATAAATCCCTATATTCAAGAACCTTGCCAGTCTTGGTTGCAAGCTTGTTGTGAATGTGGCATGGTGCTTGTGCGGTCGGTAACGAAGTCCGCACAAGCACCATTTTTTTTAGATGCCGTAGGCACTGTCGCACTTCCGCCCCCTTTGACGGGGCAGCCTGATACGGAATCTGCAACGCCAACATTTCGCAAGAAGACATAAGCCAACATGGCACTTGAACTACGACAACAACTCAAGCTCTCTCAGCAACTGGTCATGACACCGCAGTTGCAGCAGGCCATCAAGCTGCTGCAGCTCTCCCGCGTGGAGTTGGTGGACATGGTCCAGCAGGAACTCCTCGAGAATCCCCTTCTGGAGGAGGCCGCCGTCGAGCCGTCGCAGGAGAAGGCCGAGGCCGAGCAGGACGCCCGGTCGGCAGAAGCCGTAGATAACGGCGAAGCCATGGCCGATGGCGTTGGCGATCAGGACGCGATGCAGGGCGCGGATTGGGAAAACTACCTCGGGGAGTTCTCTTCCACGGGGCGGCAGTCCTCGGCGCGTGAAGCGGAAATCCCGGAGGAGGGCTTGTCCTTTGAGGCCCGCCTTTCGTCCAAGCCATCGCTGGAAGGGCATCTGGAATGGCAGATCCGCCTCTCGGACATGACGCCGGAGCAGGTGAACATCGCAGAGGTCATCCTTGGCAACCTTGGCTCGCAGGGCTACCTGCAAAGCACCGTTGAGGAAATCGCCGAGGAAGCCAAGTGCTCCGTGGACGCCGTGGAGGAAACGCTGCACCGCGTCCAGCGCATGGACCCCGTGGGCGTTGCCGCCCGCGACCCGCGCGAGTGTCTGCTTGTGCAGCTGGAGGTCAACGGCTACGACGACCCCATCCTGCACTCCCTCGTCAGCGACCACCTGGAGGACCTTGAAAAGCGCCGCTACAAGCCGCTGGCGCGCAAGTTCCGCCTCACCCTTGAAGGCCTCAAGGAATACCTCGACTTTCTGCAAACCCTCGACCCCATGCCCGGTGCTGCCTTTGGCAGTGGCGAGGCGCAGTACGTCAGCCCGGATGTGCACGTCTACAAGTACGAGGATGACTTCGTCATCGTGCTCAATGACGACGGTTTGCCGCAGCTGACGGTCAATGATTTCTATCTTGATTCCGTGAAGGATGGGCGCGGCGCGCCGGAGAAGGAATACCTGCACGAGCGCCTGCGTTCCGCCCAGTGGCTGATGAAAAGCCTGTACCAGCGCCAGCGGACCCTCTATAAGGTTATGGAGAGTCTTGTGCGCTTCCAGCGTGGGTTCTTTGAGCATGGCGTGACCCGTCTGAAGCCCCTTATCCTCAAGGATGTGGCCGATGACATCGAGATGCACGAATCCACCATCAGCCGCATTACCACCAGCAAGTATGTGTCCACGCCCCATGGCGTGTTCGAGCTGAAATTTTTCTTCAACAGCGCCCTCGGTATGGACGACGGATCGCAGGTCGGCTCCGAGAGCGTGAAGGCACACATCAAGGAACTCATCGGAAAGGAAGATACCAAAAAGCCTCTTTCGGACGAGAAAATCGCCGAGATCCTCAAAGGGCGGCTTCAGGTCAACATCGCACGGCGAACTGTTGCCAAATATCGCAGCTCCCTCGGCATACCGTCCTCCTCCAAACGCAAGCAGGTCTTTTAGGAGGGGCGGAGCGGCGACAACACCCTTTATTTTCAGGCTGAATGCAAGTACACTTTCCTCTATGGTGAGTATTCGATCCAACCCCAGCAGTTAAGGAGGATCGTCGATGAACATCAGCTTGACCTTTAAGAATTTCGAGCCTTCGGACCATCTCAAGCAGTATGCCCGCAAGCGCTTTGAAAAGCTGATCAAGTACGCCGATACCGGCAATGCCGAGTTGCAGATCAACCTGAGTGTGGAGAAGTTTCGCCACATCGCGGAGGTCTCGCTTGCCGGGGACAATATGAACATGTCCGCCGTTGAGGAATCGGAAGACATGTACTCCTCCATCGACCTTGTGCTGGACAAGATGTCCGCACAGGTCCGCAAGATGCGTGAAAAGGACAAGGACCGCCGCCGCGCGCGCGATACCGTGCGCCAGGAGGACGTCGCCGCCCTTGGCGGATTCGACGCCGAGGACATGGACGCCGCATCCGGCCCTGTCATCGTGCAGGCCGACACCTACACGCCCAAGCCCATGATGGCCGACGAGGCCGCCATGCAGCTGGACACCTTCAAGTATGATTTCCTCGTGTTCCGCAACGCTGAAACCGAACGGGTCAATGTCATCTACCGCCGCAAGACCGGCGAGTACGGCCTCATTGATCCCGGGATGTACGAATGAAGCTCGGAGATTTTGTCGATAGCGATTTGATATTCCCTGAACTTTCGGCCAGAACCAAGTCTTCGGTTCTGGCCGAACTTGTGGCCGGGGCTGCGCAGCATGTGCAGGGCATTGACCCTGAACAGGCCAAGGACGTCCTGCTGGAACGGGAATCCCTCGGCACCACTGGAATCGGCGACGGCATCGCCATCCCCCACGGCAAGCTGGAGGGGCTGGACGACATCGTCGTCGTTGCCGCCAGAAGCCGCGAGGGCGTTGACTTTGATGCGCTGGATTTTAAGCCCTGCCACATCTTCTTCCTTGTGCTTGCGCCGGAAAAGGTGGCCGGGATGCACCTGCGCATCCTTGCCCACATCTCCCGTACCCTTAAGGATGAGAAGTTCCGCACGGCCTTCTTGGAGGCTGGCGATAAGGACGAACTGGTCCGCCTTATCAAGGGAGCCTAAGCATGGAACCTGTCGTGCCGGGAGCGGCCACCGAGCCGGATTTTCCCGTCATTATCCTCTCTGGTCTTTCCGGAGCGGGCAAATCCACTGCCCTGAAGGTTTTTGAGGACCTTGGCTTCGTCTCCGTGGACGGGTTGCCCCCGGATGTCATCCCCGAATTCGTGGACCTGTTTCGCCGTCAGAAAGAAGTGTACCACCGAGGATTGACCCTTGGGCTGGACGTGCGTCACTCGGACTTTACTGCCAAATGGGAACAGACACGGGGTATCCTTGCCGAAAGCGGCGTGGAGCCGCGCGTGGTGTTCATTGAGGCGGGAGAGAATGTCCTGCGCCGCAGGTATGCGGCCACCCGCCGTCCGCATCCGCTGGAGCAGGGCGTTGGGCTGGACCGCGCCCTTGTGGAGGAGCGCCGCCTGCTCGCCCCGGTGCGCGATTTGGCCGAGCTTGTCATCGACACCTCGGATTATTCCATCCACGACCTGCGCCGCACGTTGCAGGAGAAATGGAATTTCCTGCAGGACAAATGCTATGGCCTGCACGTGTATTTGGTGACCTTTGGCTTTAAGCACGGGGTGCCAACGGACGCGGACCTTGTCTTTGACCTGCGCTTTTTGCCGAATCCGTATTTTGAAAAGTCCCTGCGGAGCCTCACGGGCCGTGACAAGGCGGTTTCCGATTTTGTCCTGCGCTCGCCAGAGGGCGGGGAATATCTTGAGAAACAGCTTGATTTCCTGCACTATGTCCTGCCGTGCTACGCGCGGGAAGGGCGGTACAGGCTGACGGTTGCCATTGGGTGCACCGGCGGCAGGCACAGGTCCGTCGCCGTGGCCGAAGCCGTCTTTGACTCTCTGCGTCAGGCAGAGTATTCCGTATTTCTTGAGCACAGGCATCTCGACCTCGAATGAGGCGGGTGAAGGACGAAATTCCATTCGCGCCGTAAGTGGCGCGCTAGCGGGTATCATGAGCGAAAAGACAACCAAGACAGTCGGTGTGGTCATCGTCACCCACGCGGAGTACGGCGAGCATTTGCTGAATGCCGCCGAGGTCATCCTTGGCGAGCAGGAATACTGCGAAGCCATCGGTGTGGGCGTGGATCAGGAGATGGACGAAATTCTCCAGAACCTGCGCGAAGCCGTGGAGCGCGTCGATGCAGGCGCCGGCGTACTGATGCTGACCGACATGTTTGGTGGCACTCCCACCAACCTCAGCCTGTCCCTTATGGGCTCCGGGCCGCTGGAGGTCATCACCGGCGTGAATCTGCCCATGCTGCTCAAAGTGCTTGGTACCCGATCCATGAAACTGAAAAGCCTTGCCAGCGAAGCCGCAAGCGCCGGCTGTCAGGGTATTGTCGTCGCAGGCGAAATTCTGCGGCGCAAAGTCGCGGAAGGCTAAGATGTATTGGGTGCGCGTGGACAACAGACTGATCCATGGTCAGATTATCGAAACGTGGCTCCCCTTCACCAAGTCGCGCTGGATTGTCGTGGCGAATGACGACGTGGCCCACGACCCATTGCGGCAGGAAATTATGGGGCTTGCCATCCCACACGGGGTGGAGAAGTGTTTTGTGGACGTGGCGGGGCTCGCCGCGTTTATGCATGCCAAGTTCGGGCCGGACCCGGACCCCGATGTGTTGGTCCTCTTCGCCTCGTGCGAGGACGCCCGCCGCGCCCATGAAGATGGCCTCGGCTTTGGGGTGCTCAACCTTGGCAACCTGCACTACGGACCGGGCAAACAGCAACTGTGTGCCCACGTTTCCCTCTCCGAGGAAGACAACGACTGTCTTGGCTATTTCTCGTCCACCGGCGTGGAACTCGACTTCCGCTGCGTGCCGACGGAACCCGTGCATGTGAGACGAACATGGTAGGAACTCCGCTTGCGAGCATTGCCACGGTTGTGGCGGTCGGTTTTTTTTTGCCCTGAGCTCTCTCGGGCGTTTTGCCGTCACTGTCGGCATCATTGAACGCCCCATGGTGCAGGGCCTCATCTGGGGGCTTGTCACCGGCGATATGACCCTCGCCCTCAGTGTTTCCGCATTTTTTGAGCTGTTCTGGCTCGACCTCATCCCCGCAGGGACGTTTATACCTCCCAATGCCGCGGCGGCGAACCTTGCCGCGCTCACTTTGGTGCACTTTTTTGGCTTCACCACGCCCGCCGAGGTGGTGTTCCCATTGCTCTTCAGCTTGCCCCTTGGGTGGATAGCGGCGCGGGTGGAGTACCTGCACAGGAACTTCCAGAACGCCTCCTACAATAGCTTGCAGGCGCAGGTCGGCCTGAGCGCCAGCCCCAGCGACTACGCGCCGGGTCGCCTTGTCAGGCGCTCCATCATGCAGATGGGCGTCTTGTCGTTTGCGTTTTTTGAGGCCAGCGTTCTGGTGCTTATCGTCATCGTGAATTTCTTCCTGATGCGCGGCTTCCTGCATTTGCCCGCGGACGCTGTTACGTGGGGGCATTTGTGGATTGCCGCCTCCATTGGGCCACTGCTGTCCCTGCGCTCCGCCAAGGCTTATGCCCTTATCTTTGTCCTTGCCGGCGGCATTGCCGCGCTTGCGGCGCTGGGGACGTTTTAACCCCCAGACCAATTGCGGCAGAATTTCTGCGACCAACGGCCCGTATGAGTACCCTCATGCGGGCCGTTTTTGCGTCTGGCAGGAGAGAGCGGACAGGCGGGCGATTTCGAAAAACTCCGTTATGTCAATGGGTTGATTTTTGATTGTGGGCCCGATATCTGTCGGTTTATCGATATTTTTAAGCGGCGTGCTTTTCTTGTTCCTTTTTGCGCAAAGTTTTTGTAGGCTCAGAGCCGCCGGTTGGCGGGAAATGGTCCAAAAGGCCCGTGATTCCCATACATTTTTTTTGAGTGCGTAGGCTCTTGGCAGGACAAGACCTTTGTGCTATTTGGCACAAACTTACAGCGTCAACTTGCCTAAGCTTTCGCGCTAAATCCATTGTTAGGAGGATTTGTCAATGTTAGTTCTCGGTCACATGAATCCTGATACTGACTCCATCGTCGCCGCCATTGCCCTTGCCGACCTGCTCAGCAAGCGTGGCATGGAAGCCAAGCCCGTCGCTCAGGGCGAGGTTACCCCCGAATCCGCTTTCGTTCTGGAAAAGTTCGGTCTGACCGCTCCTGAGGTTGTGACCTCCGTGGCTGGCCAGAAGGTCGCCATCGTCGACACCACCGAGCTGACGCAGCTGCCCGCCGACATCGCCGAAGCGGAAGTCGTCGCCGTGGCCGACCACCACAAGCTGGGCGACCTGGCTACCCCGAATCCGCTGGAAATGTGGGTGTGGCCCGTTGGCTGTACCTGCACCGCACTCAAGGGCATGTACGACTACTACGGCATCGAGATCCCCAAGAGCATCGCTGGTGCCATGGTTTGCGCCATCCTGTCCGACACCGTTATGTTCAAGTCCGTCACCTGCACCGACGCCGACAAGAAGGCCGTTGAAGAAATGGCTCAGGCCGCCGGTATCTCCGACGTGACCGAACTCGGCATGGAAATGTTCAAGGTGAAGAGCGCCGTCGACGGTGCCCCCATGCGCGACCTCGTGTTCCGCGACTACAAGGACTTCGACATGGCCGGCAACGGCGTTGGCATCGGCCAGCTGGAAGTTGTGGACCTCGACATCCTTAAGCCCTACGTGGACGGCCTGTACGAAGAGATTCAGAAGGTCAAGGACGAGAAGGGCCATCACACCGTGATGCTCATGCTCACCGACATCATGAAAGAAGGCACCGAGATGCTCTTCGTGTCCGACGACAAGGAAGTCTTCAAGAAGGCTTTCGGCGTGGACGCTGGCGATCGTTCCTTCTGGCTGCAGGGCTGCATGTCCCGCAAGAAGCAGGTTGTTCCGGACTTCCAGGGCAAGGCTTTCGCCTAACCCAGTCCGTTCAGTCTGACTGAATAGAGCACGCATCAGACCCGGCAGGAATTTCCTGCCGGGTCTTTTGTTATGCCGTTATGTGGCCGATAGGTGGATGGTGTCAGCGTGTCGACACGTCTCGCTTGCAGTCTCTTCTGCGCAGGTTTGAATGTTACGCCCGCGTCTGAAGCCACGGTCTGTCTGCTTGCCGTGTCGCTCCCTACGTCGCGCCGAGCCTCGGGAAGGGCTGCTGTCTGCGGAAATTCACTGACGATCGTTGCGGGCTGGTATGGATCGTGCATTTATGTGAGGCAGAGCAGGAGAAATGTCAAAATTTTCTGGGAGGATGTTGAGAAGACCGTGTTCACTTTGGCGATATACGTTTTTCTGTAAAACGCCTCATAACAGAATGCGCCTCTTTTCCTGACTGATGCGCGGCTTACAGCACAGAGCGGTATGTAGACCAAAAACGCACTGCACACTTGAGACGCGTAGCGACATCAGACCTGATTTTCTGCACAACTGCGAGCACACTATTGGCACCACACTCTAGGAACCGCGACACGAACGAAGATAAACCGGGACGCACTCATGACTGCACACTATGATGTATCCATCGTGATACCAGTTTTCAATAAATGGAATCTGACGAAAGACTGCCTTGAGAGTATCGCCGCCGCGAACGAAGTCGTTCGCTACGAGGTCATTGTTGTTGATAATGGTTCGTCCGATGAAACCGTCAGCGCATGCGAGGTCTTGGGACGCCGGCTTTTTGGCGGAGCTTTCCGCTACGAGCGTAGCGAACGCAACCTCAATTTTGCCGCAGGCTGCAACCGCGGCGCATCGGTGGCAACAGGGCAGTACGTCCTTTTTTTGAACAATGACACCATCGTCACTCCCAACTGGCTTGGTCCGTTGGTCGCGCGGATGCAAAGCGACAGACGCCTCGGCGCAGTCGGCCCGCTCCTTATGCACCCGGACCGGGGGGTAGGCGATCGAATTCAACATGTTGGAGTTGGAGTTACTGGGCAGAAAAAATTGTTACACATTTTTCAGCATTGGCCTGTGTCCCATCATGTTGTTCACATGCGACGCGCTCTGCAGGCGGTTACTGCAGCAGCTATGATTATGCCAATTCGACTTTTTGAACACATTGGAGGATTTTGTGAGGAGTACCGTAACGGCTTTGAAGATGTTGATCTATGTGTTCGTGTCTCAAGGTCTGGTGCAAAAATGTGTTGTGAACCTAAAAGTCGGGTTTATCATCTTGAAGGGCAGTCTGCAGGTCGACACGACAATGAAAGTTATAATAGCGCGTTAGCAATTCGTCGGGCTATTCCATATATGTACCCTGATGCAGGTGACCTCGCCGAGCAAGCGGGATTCTCTTGGAGTGAAAATAGTCGCGGCAAATTCGTTGTTGAGCTCAGGAAAGAACAAAAAAAAGAAATTCAGTCATGTTTGGCCGAGTCTAAATCTGCAAATACGATTTATGGTCTGCTTATGGACTATCCATGTTGGTACGAGGGGTATTCCTTTCTTGCAAATCGTCTTATAGATTCGGGGCGATCTTTTGAAGCGTTGGATTGGTTGATTTTGCGACTTCGTCTAAACACAACCCAAGCGGTTTTGATTGAGGTTGCAAAAATATATGGCCGGCTTGGTTTAAAAGAGGCGGCGAAGGATCTGCTGGGAAATATAGAGCGACATAATGTCGCCGGTGGAGGTGGTTGTGTCCGATAGGCGTGCTCAATGTAAGCGACATGTTCATTCTTTGGGGCCTATTGAGGGTTTCAAGGTGTGTATTAAAATTAATGTTTATAATAAATGGGATCCTACTGAGGTTGAGCAAGAGATTGTTAATAAGGCGAGGGTCTTGAGTTATGTATTTTGGAAGCGTGGAGTGGAGTGTGTAATCCATTGCCGAAATGAGTGGGGGAAAATTGATTTAGACGTTGATTTGGTGATTTTGATTGGTGATTGCGGTGAATATAAGAGTAAACCCTACAATTTGAACATTTTATGGTGTCCTACTGTAGAGTACAGTACATCAAAAAGTGTAGATGCAGTCATATCAAATGATACAAAAAAGCAATTTGTATTAAAATGGAAAGAGGATATTGAAAATAAACGTTTGCTAAACGATACACCTGTTGTGCTTTCCGATGTTCGGAGTGGAATAGAAGAAGCCATTGGGTCCATGTTGCGGTATTTTGAAAAGCAATGTGAGTCAATAGTCGCGCATCGAAGAACGCTTCGAAAAGATTATTATAGTTATAAGAATAATGCACCGCTTGTTTCTGTCATTATGGCTACATATAATCGTCGTAGTAAACTTAGGCGGTCGATGCAGTCGGTACTGAATCAAAGTTATTCAAATATTGAATTGATAGTCGTTAGGGACGGTGGTGACCCCATTCATGATATTATATCAAGTTTTGATGATGAACGTATTGTTTTCGTTGATAACGAAAACAATTGTGGAAAGCCTAGCGCAATTAATTGTGGACAGCAGGTGAGTAAGGGAAGGTACATATGCTATTTGGATGATGATGATTTGTATTATCCATGGCATGTTGAGACTTTGGTTGGGGTTCTAGAAAATATTCCCGGTATTCAGTTCGCATATTCAAATGCAGTCAAGACAGATGTTATTATAGATGCACGTGGAGTAGAGAGTGTTTGCAATGAAGAGGTCGTTTTCCGACAGCAAACGTCTATGCATCGACTGCTAAAATCTAATGAGATCACGTGGCCTTCAGTGATACATAGTCGGGAGATATTTGAAACTGTAGGGGGGCTGGATGAGCGTTTAAGCGCTTTGGATGATTATGATTATTTTCGTAGAATTGCGGCATTATATTATCTATACCATGTCGATGTCGTCACTGCGAAGTACTTTTTGCGAAACATGCGAGGGCTATCAGGAGAAGGACAAATCACCAATATGTATACAGACGATCCTGTGAAGTATTTTTGGTGTGAAAAATTAATTAAAGAAAAGGAAGTTTGTATAGGCGGAGAGGCTTTTCTTGCCAACCATGAAGTTTTGGAAAGGAAAAAAGCTCAAGTAAAATATTATAAAGTAAAGGGTGATTTTTGTGTTGCCGCTAAGAATTATTACAGGGCTAGCGTCTGTTATGAGCAGGCATTGAAGTTGATGCCAAGCTTAGATGATATTGAATTACGGCTGGTCTCTGCTTTGATCGAACTAGGTGATTATAAAAAAGCATTGAAATATTTTAAAGAGAATGTCGATATAGCGAAAAATAGTAATATTGATTTGCTGATTATCATTGCTCAATGTGCTTTACAGGTAAGAGATGTAGAGTCCTATTTAAAATTGATCTTTCGAATTGATTGTTTACACATTAATGAGATTCAAAAACGGAAAATTTTACAGCTAAATAAACTTGCCAAGGCAATTATAAAACACAATGCTCAATTTGTAGGAGTTTGTTCTTATGAATAATATTGGGAATAATGTTCATAAAGTTTGTGCCGTTGGAATCGGAATGATTTGACCTACTAGGTTAGTCCTCAGACAGATTTTGGGGTACAGTCTCACGATGGAGGCCCCATGAAAGCTGCAGAGAAAGTCGCCCGCCAGCGTATGAGTGTGCTTGAGCTTGCAGAGAGCTTGGGAAACGTCAGCGAAGCCTGACGGCGATGCGGTATGCACCGTAGTCAATTCTACGAATACAAGCGGCGGTTCCAGACTCACGGCCTTGAAGGGCTCAAAGATCTGCCGCCTATTCCGAAGTCCCACCCTTTCACCACCTCCGAGGAGGTGGTCGAGCAAATCTTGGAATTGAGCCTGGCTCATCCTACTTGAGGGGTGCGTTCGCCTTTCCAATCAGCTCAAACTCATCGGGGTTTCGGCGAACTCCCCAACCATTCAAAACATCTTGATCAAGAATGGCATGGGCACCAAGTACGACCGCTGGCTTAAGCTAGAGCAGAAGCGAGCTGGCGAACCCATTGAATTATCGGGCGAACAGGTCGCTTTCATTGAAAAACAAAATCCCGTTTTTAAAGAACGACACGTCGAGAGTTCTCGCCCTGGGGAGCTGTTGTGCCAAGACACCTTTTACGTGGGACTTCTCAAAGGAGTGGGGCGAGTTTACCTGCATGTCGTCGTCGATTCCTTCTCAAGCTATGCCTTCGGCTTTCTGCATACCAGCAAGCGGCCAGAGGCTGCCGTTTCCGTCCTGCACAACGACGTCATGCCGTTCTACGAGGAAAAGGAAATTGCCGTTTCCGCTGTCCTTACTGACAACGGCAGGGAATTTTGCGGCACCGACACCCATCCATATGAACTCTATCTGTCCCTCAACGAGATTGAACACCGCCGTACCAAGGTGCGATCACCTCACACAAATGGCTTTGTCGAGCGGTTTAATGGCACTGTGCTTGATGAGTTCTTTCGAGAAGCCTTCAGAACAACGCTTTATGAGACCGTAGAAGCACTCCAGGCCGACCTGGACACCTGGCTGACCTACTACAATACTGAACGCTCACACCAAGGGTATAGAAACATGGGACGTCGTCCCATAGAAACCATTAACGAGTACCTCGAATCTGTCAGAGAAGAACGCTAGTAGGACAATTAATTGTCAGTCTCTGAGTCATTGGGCTAATATTTTCAGTAGTTTAGGCTGGGCTCCTTTGGTCCCTGAGTCTATGTTTGTGCGATGCGTTGCCAGCCTTCCCCGGAATTGGGAGATGAACCTTTTAAAACGGGCAAAGTTTGTGAGCCGCGACGAATTGATGAGGCGTTGGCACCCTTTGATTCAAATTGCTGAATATAATCATAAGTGGTGCGGGGATAGTCAGACAAAAATTTTTGACATGTTGAGAGCTAAAGTTTGTGTTCATGCGTATCCTGATCATTTGATGGCATTTAATTATTCTGATAAGTTTACCTGTCAATACAGTTTTGAAAAAGATATCGTCCAAAGTGCAAAAATTTTGTTGCAAGAAGAGCTGAGGAAATTTGTAGGTGACGCTCATATTCACTACCTTTTAGGTGGGGTATGCCTGCGAGAGGGGGATACTCAAACGGCTCGTTTTTATTTTGAAAAAGCTGTTGAGATTTGTCCGGAGAATCGCAACTATAAGAAGGTATTGTTAAGACTTCTGCGGGATACCGCGCGAACTGACTTGATAAGTTGACCTACTAGTCATCACAAAGAATCCCCCGGAAGTCGTGCTTCCGGGGGATTCTTTGTGAATTGGTCTTCTGTGCCTTGTGGCTGTATGCAAGGCTTGGGCCAGCCTGCGTGCGGGCCGTTTGGGGCGCGCTCTTGCTACGCCGTCGGAGCGGCAACGCCCTCGGATTCGTCTTCTTCGTCCACAAGGGCGGCGCCCAGGAGGCCGGTCTCCGTCATGGTTTGCTGGAGGGCGGCGTGGGTGTCGGGTTGCATGGAGACGAGGGGGAGGCGGAATTCTTCCGTCATCAGGCCCATGAGGGAAGCGGCGGTCTTGACCGGGATGGGATTCGTCTCGGAGAAGAGGGCGCGGCACATGGGCATCATGTGGTAGTGTAGCTTCTGCGCGGTGGCGATGTCGCCTTCGGCAAAGGCTTTACACATGCCAGCCATGGCGGCGGGCATGATGTTGGACACCACGGAGATGACGCCGCATCCGCCAACGGACAACAGCGGCAGGACCGTGAAGTCGTCGCCGGACAGCACACAGAAGTCGTCGCCACACAGTTCAACGACCTCGGAAACCTGACGCAGGTCGCCCGTGGCTTCCTTAACGCCAATGACTTCCGGAACGGCGTCCCTGATGGCCTTCAGTGTTTCGGGCTTCACGTTCAAGGCCGTGCGGCCCGGGACGTTGTACACGATGAAGGGCATGGACACCTCTGCGGCAATGGCCTTGTAGTGCGCTACAAGCCCCGCAGGGGTCGGTTTATTATAGTAGGGCGTGATGAGCAGCGCGCCGTCAGCGCCGGCGTCTTTGGCGTATTTGGTGAGTTCGACGGCCTCGCGGGTGTTATTAGACCCCGCGCCAGCCAGAACCGGGACGCGGCCTTTGACCTGATCCACACAAATCTGGATGGCCCGGCCATGCTCGGCGTGCGTCAAGGTGGCGGATTCACCAGTGGTGCCACAGGGGACGAGTCCGTCAATGCCCTGCTCAATCTGCCACTCGATGAATTCGCGGAACGTTTCCTCATCGATCTCGCCGTTTCGAAACGGCGTCACAAGGGCGCTAAGCGCTCCCTGGAACTGCATACTGCTCCTCCTCGGGTCAACAGTCCGGCGCGGAGGCGCCGGTTCTATTCCACAGGCGTCAGGCCCATGGATTCAGGATACATTTCGCCCTGATACGTCATAACAGCCTTTCCCTGCAAAAAGACCGTACCGTTTTCTATAGAGATTTGCAAAACCTCGCCGCCGGACGTGGTGAGTTCCACCTCTGTGTCGACAAGGCCAAGCTGATGCGCAACGTACGCAGATGCTGCCGCACCCGTGCCGCAGGCGAAGGTTTCGGCCTCCACGCCGCGCTCGTAGGTGCGCAGGTACAGGCGGCCTCTATCGCGCACCTGAATGAAGTTGACATTGGCTCCTGCCGGGGCAAAGTGCTCATGCTCGCGCAGGGCGCGGCCAAGCTGCATCACGTCCACGGCGGCAACGTCGTCACACACGGCGACGGCGTGCGGGACGCCCGTGTTCACAAAGTGGACATCAAGGCTCTGGCCGTTCACGTCCAGCTTTGCCCCAAGGGCGAGGTCCAGCGGCGGCGTCAACTCCACCTTCACGCGTTCTTCGGCTTCATTGACTTCCGCATGGATGGGGCCGGCGTCCGTTCCAAAGACGTGGCTGCTGCCAGCCAGCCCAAGGCGGGCGGCAAGGCGGGCGGCGCAACGCGAACCGTTGCCGCACATCTCCGCGCGGGAGCCGTCGCCATTGTAGAAATGCCACACGTAGTCGACATCCTGCCGCTCGGGCGCGTCCTGCAGGAAGATAAGCCCGTCCGCGCCAATGCCAAAGCCGCGCGGGCACACGTGGGCGGCCCATTCGCTCATGGCAGCCTGCGGCAGGCGCAGCGCGCGGTTGTCTATCAGTACAAAGTCATTGCCACTGCCGTGCATCTTAAAGAAGGGCACGCCAGTTCCAGAATGTTTGCTCATGGCACTCATCCGAAAAATGGTTGGGAGTTTGCGACAAGGGTGCAGTGTGGCGCGTTTTGTGAGGAAGCGCAACCCCTAGCGGGCATTGGGGAAAAGTTTCCTCAGCGTGCGGGCCATTTCGCTGTCGGGCAGGGAGTTGTCGCGAAGGGGGCGGAAATCAAGGACGATGTTCTTCTTTGGGGTCCACTTCCAGTCCGCATCGTCGTGGCGTGGCCACGTGTTGATGCGCAGAACATGCACGGCGCGGCCCTTGCTGTAGGAGCGCACCCAGAAGGTTTTGCCGCCAGTTTCCACGCGTCCGGCAAGGCCCGGACCGGGGCCGGCGCCAAACAGAACGTCGAGGACAGGCCCGGCGGCGTCCAGATAGTGCTTTTCCGTCATGAAGCCCCACGGACTGATGCCGATGACGAGCTTGGTGCGGCTGCGCAGGCTTTTGGCCTTGGCGGCGATGCTTTTCATGAGGTAGCGGGGGACAGAGGTCTGCCCGGCGGGGAGCATGGGAAGGTAGATGATGCCGATGGAGGCATTGTTGACGTCCATGGTAGAGAATTGCACATGGACCGAGGCGGTGCGCCAGCCCTCTGGGCGCGAAAGGCCTGCTGCGCTAAGCCAGTCGGCTTCCCTTGGGGAAAGGTAGCCGATGTCGTAGGCCAGCAGGTCGTAGGCGTCCTTGAGGGACTGGGCAAGAGATGCGGGACCGTCCGGTTCTTCCCCGCAGGGAGTGAATTCGAACGGTCCCGCCAAAAAGAGCGAGCGGGCACCCTGCTTGTCATTGTCTCTCACGGAGGCGAAAAGGGTGGCGCGTCTGTCCAGACCGCCGAGCGTCTTGCCGCCTCAGGTGGGGCAGGGTGCGTAATGCCCGTAGGTATTCGATGTGTAAACCAGCTGAAGTCGAGTCTCGTCGTGGGGAGCGGCGAAAGCAGTGCTGAATGAGAGCGCAGCCAGTAGGAGTATGAGTGTGAGAATCCGGGGCATTGCTTCCTAGCTGTTGACGAATTCCTTCAGCTCTTTACCGGGCCTGAAGAAGGGGAGCTTCTTCGGGCGGACCTTGACGATTTCGCCGGTTTTCGGATTGCGGCCGATGTACCCGCCGTAGTCCTTGATTTTGAAGCTGCCAAAGCCGCGAATCTCCACCCGCTCCTCGTGGATGAGGGAGCTTTTGATGGAGTCGAAGAATGTGTTGACGACGACAGCCGCTTCGTCAACATGCAGATTCTTCTTTTCTGCCAGGGTCTTGATGAGTTCACTTTTGTTCATAGTCTCCTCCCGGTTGCGAAAATACGTGTTCCCCATACACGTGGTGCCAAAAAAAAGGCGCTTTCTTGCTTATGCAAATATGCCGAATTTCGAGGAATTCCGTCAAGCCTATTCCGCGTCATTTGAGGAAAAATTTTGCAATACCCCCTGATTGCCGACATGGGGCAGCAGATTATCCCTCATGCGGCGCAGCTTGATGGCCAAAGTGAGGATATCTCGCCCTGCGTCGGAGGAGGGGGCGTACTTTAAGAGCGGCACCTGACGGACAACGGCGGCGGCCACGGCCGGGTCGCTGCGGACGGTGCCCGCGTAGTTCAGCGTAATGCCAAGAAAACGCTCGCACGCGGCGTTGAGGCGCTGAAAGCCCTTGCGGCCCTCGGACTGTGAGGCGGCTTGGTTGACCACCACATTGAAGGTGTCCACGCCGTATTCGGAGTGCAGTACCTTAATAAGGGCGTAGCCGTCAGTGAGCGAGGTAGGCTCGGGCGTGATGACCACCACGCGCTCCTGCGACATGGCGGCAAAGCGCAGTACGGTTTTGCTGATGCCCGCGCCAATGTCCATCAGCAGAAAATCATATCCGCCGATGATGCTGTTGAGCTTATCGAAAATGAGGCCTTGCAGGTCCTCGTCAAGGTCGATCAGTTCGGGCACACCCGACGCCGAGGGGAGGAAGTCGAAGTTGGATTCCTCGATGGGAACGACGATATCCTTGGCCTTGGCGTCATCGGTCAGCAGGTCCTGAAGGCTTTTGTCCGGCGTGAGGCCGAGCAGAACGTCCAGATTGGCCAGCCCGAGGTCGCAGTCCATCAGCATAACAGGGTGCCCGGCTTTGTGCAGGGCGTACCCGAGGTTCAGGGCGAGGTTGGTTTTGCCGACACCGCCCTTGCCGCTGACGATGGAGAAGCTGATCGCGTTATTCTTTTTGTCAGTCATGTCCATGTCCTTGGATCAGTTTCCCGTGAACAGGAATTTCTTTTCATTGGTTTCCACAAGCGTCGCTTTGGACGGTGCGGCCACATCCTGCAACGGGGCGGTGACGACCGTGTCCTTTCCGGCAGCCTTGGCGGAGTAGAGCGCCTTGTCCGCCAGAGCGATGAGGTCTGGCGGCGTGCCTTCGGCCATGCTTTTATATGTGACAAGCCCTGCCGAACAGGTCACGGAGATGGGGGTGTCCACTCCGGGGCAGGGGATCTGCGTTTCGCGCATGCGCGCGAGCAGGCGTTCCACCATGGCGCGCGCTTTGATAAGGCCGGTTCCGGGCAGCAGGAGCGCAAACTCCTCGCCGCCAAGGCGCGCGGCAACGTCGTAGCGCCGGGTCTGGGTCAGCATCAGCCGCCCAAGGGTCACCAGCACTTCGTCGCCGCAGGGGTGGCCGTAGGTGTCGTTGACGGTTTTGAAGTCATCAAGGTCCAACATGACGACGGAGAGTGACGACCCGGCGCGCTGGGCGCGCTCCAGCTCCTGCTCCAGACTGCGCTCAAAGGCGCGGCGGTTGAACAGGCTGGTGAGCGGATCGTGCTCCGTCTGGTAGGCCAGCTCTTCCAGCGTCTGCTGGAGATGCTCCAGAAAAGGATAGTCCCCCTCGCCAAAGGGCAGGGCGAGCCATTCGCGCAGGCCATATTCTTCCGCCAGCGTGGGCCATTGGTCCAAGGACAAGCCCGGACACAGGCGCAGTATGCCAAGCACACCGTCCTTTGCGTCACAGGCGGAGAAGTCCTCGTGGGTGCTGTGCACCAGCCTGCGCAGGGATTCCAGCTCCCGCACAAGGGGGTCGTAGTCGACGTCGATGGTCGCGGCGGTCTTATTTTTGGTTCATCTCCCAATTCCGGGGAAGGCTGCTCTGATTTTGAGAAAGAAGTACTCGTCGTCGAGAAAGCCGTAGGCCATCCGTTTGATCACCTTGATCTTGTTGTTGATCCCTTCGAGTAGGCTGGTGTGTAGCGGATATCGGCAGTGTGAGATAATGCCCGAGATGTAGGGTTTGAGGCGCTTAGCGAATTTAATGAGCGGCTCGACTCGGCTTTGCATGGCGCGGCGGTACCAACCTTTCCAAAATCGCTTGGCAGCTTTGGAGTATCGGTAGTCCCAGAGTCGCTTCAAATCCTCCTTGAGGATATAAACCTTCATCAAATTTTTGTTGGCTCGAAGCAGGTCATAGAGCCGGATTCGATCTTCCTGTCGCATGAGATTCCGCCTGTTGCGCAGGAGCAGCCATCGTGAGCCTTTGACAACCTTACGGGCGTCTTTGTCATGATTGAGGCGATTGGCCTCATCGTTTCGGACGCGGTCGATTACTTCTCGGCCATACTTGGCAACGACATGAAATAGATCGTAGACGATCTCGGCTTTCGGGCATTGCGCCTTCACCTCGGCGGCATACGCACCGTTCATGTCCATTGCAACGGCCTCAATTCGGGCACAACCATCACGGCCAAGCAGTTCAAAGAATGGTCGGATGCTCTCCCGGCTGTTGCCTCTTCCTACCCACAGAACCCGCTTGGTGTAAGGCTCGACGATGATCGTGGCGTAGCGATGTCCTTTGCGGATGGCAAACTCATCCATTGCGACAACCTTGACGCCTTTCAAGTCAATGGGATTGAGTTTTTCCGCTAGGTACCGCTTGTCGATTGTCTTCACGGTCTTCCAGTTCAGGCCGTAGCATTCCGCGATGTGCTTAATGGGAAGTATGCGGCAGAGCCGAACAACGGACTCGGCCAGCCGCCTTGTGACACGCGAATACCTGTCGAGCCAAGGAAGCTGCTCCAGCTTTGGTCCACAGACGGGACAATGGACCCGACGCCGGATAACGAGCAAATGCGTTGCCGCGTCGAATACAGGCAAGTCACGAACCCAGCGTTCGACATAGTCGTGAACTGCGCAGACAAGCCTGCCGCACCCGCTGCATCTCATTCGCCTTCGCCTGATTGGAATCAACTCGATCCAGACTTCGGGGTGCTTCCGAGCTTCGCTGGCTTCAAGGCGCTGAACAGTTCCAACACGATACCCTTTCCAGTCTCCCAACAACCGGGTAATCTTGCCCTTGGACAACGGTGCCCTCCTTGTAGCTCTCGTCTGTTGTGCAACTGTCGAGATTACTGAGGGTTTCCGTTGTCCTCAATTTTTTATGTTTCCCCCGGAATTGGGAGATGAACCTTATTTTTGGGCATGAATACTCAGCAGGTAGTTTCTGATGAGGGTATCCAGATCACCGTCCAGCACCGCGTCAACATTGGATATTTCCGTGTTGGAACGGTGGTCCTTGACCAGCCGGTAGGGCTGCAGGACGTAGGAGCGGATTTGGCTTCCCCATGCGATGGCCTCTTTGTCGGCATATTCGGCCTGCCGCTGTTCGGCGCGCTTGCGCATTTCCCGCTCATAGAGGCGGGCGCGCAGGACTTTGAACGCGGAGTCCTTGTTGCGGTGCTGGGACTTGTCGTTCTGGCAGGAGACGACGATGCCCGTCGGGATATGGGTCAGCCGCACTGCGGAGCTGGTTTTGTTGACGTGCTGGCCGCCCGCGCCACTGGCGCGGAAGACGTCCACACGCACGTCCTCGTCCCGGACTTCAATTTCCACATCCTGCGTGGCGTCGGGGTAGACGTCAACAGAGGCGAAGGACGTATGCCTGCGGCCCGTGGAATCAAAGGGCGAAATACGGACAAGACGATGGATGCCCTTTTCGGCCTTGAGCAGGCCGTAGGCGTTGGTGCCTTCGATGAGCAGCGTGACGGACTTGATGCCTGCCTCGTCGCCGGGAAGCTGATCCAGCGTCTTGATTTTGAAACTTTTGGCCTCGGCCCAGCGCACGTACATGCGCAGCAGCATTTCGGCCCAGTCCTGCGCCTCGGTTCCGCCTGCGCCGGGGTGGATTTCAAGGATGGCGGGGGCGGCGTCGGCGGGTTCGGCCAGCAGGGTGCGCAGTTCGGCTTCCTGCAGACGTTCGGCCAGCAGGTTCACCTGCTCCTGCAGGGCTTCCAGAACATCCTGACTTTGGTCCTCGTGTGCCATCAGGAGCCATTCGTCAAGGTCTTCCTTGGCCGCCAGCAGGGCGTCCCACTGCTCCATCAGGCTGGAGAGATGGCTTTTTTCCTGAAGCATAGGCGTCAGCGCTTCGGGGTTATCCCATGCGCCGGGACGCGACAGCTCCATCTCTATGTCTGCAAGCCGGTCTCTGCTCTGGTTCCGGTCAAAGACGCCCCCAGAGGCTTTCAAAGTCTTTGAGCAGGGAGCCGCCTTGAGCCTTGAGATCGTGATATTGCAACATGGTCGGAAATATATCCTTTGGATTGAATGTCTTGGAAGAACCCAAGAGTATAGGTGATTCGCGGCTGTCAATCAAGCACGCGCACCTGCTCCCGCGCGGGGCGCAGGCAGGCGACGCCGCCAAGGATGAGCGCAAGGGCGAAGCTGGCCGTCAGGATGGCTGTGCGGTGGCGGTGAAATGGCGTCATAACGGAAAGAAGGCCCACACCGGAAGCCACAACGCTTTCCGCGCGGAAGAGCGAACTGTGGGCGTGGATGCGTCCGTAGGGATCGATGATGGCGGAGATGCCGGTATTGGTGCCGCGCACCAGCCAGCGTCCCTGCTCAACGGCGCGCAGGGCGGACATTTGCAGATGCTGAAAGGGCGCGGACGAGTGGCCGAACCATGCATCGTTGGAGATGTTCACCAGCAGGTTGGCCCCGGCCGCCACACGGGCCTGCGCCAGTTCCGGGAAAATTGTTTCGTAGCAGATGAGGACGCCAATATCCATCTGCCCGGCGGGCAGGGGCGTGCTCTTGATGCCGGGCACAAAGTCCCCGCCGCCCTGCACCAGCTTGTTCAGGAAGGGCAGATACTCGCCAAAGGGCACGTATTCGCCAAAGGGGACAAGGTGTTCCTTGTCGTAGAATCCCGCGTTGGAGCCGTCCGGACCGATGAGGAAGGCGCGGTTGTGCATGCGGTAGCCGCCGCCGTCCGGAATGGGCGTGTACGCAGGCGCGCCGGTGAGCAGATTGGTGTGCCCCTCCCGCGCCAGCTTGCGCACGCGGGCGCTCATGAGGCTGGTTTCCTGAAAATAGAACGGCAGTGCCGTCTCGGGCCAGACGATGAGGTCCGGGGTATTGCCGTCGCGGGTCTGTGCGCCCTCGGTCAGGGTGGCGTAGCGGTCTACGGTGCCATTTTGGAACGTGACGTCCCACTTTTGGGCTTGGTTGATGTTGCCCTGCACCAGCGCCACGCTGATGGCCCCGTCCGAAGGCAGGGGCTGGGCGGTACGCATCATGCCGTAGCCACTGATGGTTGCCAGCACGCCAACGCTCACCGCCACGGCGGCGGCTTTGCCGCGCGCGGCCACGGGCATGGCAATACTTCCGGCAATGAGGCCGGCAAGGGCGTTGGCGCCGATGAGCGACGCCGCCTGCAACAGCCACGGTACGGGAACCAGCGCGCTGGAGAGCGGTAGCCACGCAAAGCCTGTGAACAGCCAGCCGCGCAGGGCCTCAAGGGCGGTCCAGAGCGCAGCGGCGAAAAGCCCTGTCGCCAGCCAATGGAGCCTCCCCTGCACCAGCCGGAGCCCAGCGGCGAAGATGCCCGTGTACAGCCCGCAGTACACCCCAAGCAGCATGGGGCAGGGCGCGGCCAGTATCCACGGCAGGTTGCCGTAGTCGTGCACGGGCAGCGCCACCCAGTACATGCAGCCGCCGTAGGCCAGTGCGCCCGCAATGAGCGCGCTGCGGAAGGCTTTGGCTGGGGTGGCGGCAAAGAGGCCGCACAGCGCGATGCCAAGTGGGAACAGGAGAATGAGGAAAGGGACCTGAATAAATGGATTGGCAAATCCTATCCAGGCCCCGATGCAGGCAATGAGCGTAGCGATGATGTGGCGCAATTGCTATTCCGAGTCTGTAGGAGCCTCTGAGCGGGGCTTGATGAGTATCCAGTGGATTTGCTTGGCGTCGGCGTCCTTAATCTCAAAGACTTCGCCGTTGACGGCGAAGCTTTCGCCATTGGTGGGGACGCGGCCTGCCAGTTCGCAGATGAATCCACTCAGGGTCTCCACCTGTTCGGACTCCAGCTTCAGCCCCAGCCGCTCCTCAATTTCCTCAAGGGGGGCGCGTCCACTGACCATGAAGGTGTTTTCTTCAACGGTCTGGATGTCTTCCGGGCGGGGCTGGTCGTATTCGTCTTCAATCTCGCCGACGATTTCCTCCATGATGTCCTCGAAGGTCACGAGGCCGGAGGTGCCGCCGTATTCATCAAGAGCGATGGCGAGGTGATTTTTGGTGGAGCGGAAAAGCTGCAACATATCCGTCACGGCCTTGGTCTCGGGGATGAGTAGCGGCTGACGCATAATGTCGCGGCATGTGGCTGTGCTGTCCTCATGCTTATGGCTGACCCGCAAGAGGTCCTTGGCGTGGACGATGCCTACGATGTTATCTCGGTTTTCCTTGTAGATGGGGATGCGGGAGTGCCCGCACTCCATAATGAGGGCGGCAATGTCTTCCAGCGGGTCCTCAATCTCCGCACACTGGATGTCCGTGCGGGGAATCATGATATCGCAGACCTGTTTGCGTCCAAGTCGGAGGACGTTTGACATCATGGAGACTTCCGTCGCCGTGAGTTCTCCGTCCTGTCTGGCCTCAAGAAGGGCGTCTTCGATCTGGCTGCCCTTGTGGCCGAAAAGTCTACTGAAAAGAGAGGTGAACAATCCTTCCGAATCGTCTTCCAACGTGGTTCCTCCTGTGGTGTGTTGGCGCGTAATACTTCTTCGAAAATGTAAGAGGTTGCAAGCCTACGTCAAGCCTTTTTCCCGGTAGAGTTGCAGATGACGTCGTGCAACCCAGTTGCCGACGGCGGGAATACCGTTTTCGTCCACCGTCCGCCAGACAATTTCGCCCCCGCCTTCCTTGAGCAGGCGTCCGCGTTCCATGAACTGTATTCCGGCCTCCAGGCGCTTGGTGTCGAACTCTTCGTACCTGTTCTGCACACGCACCATGGACCACAGGGTGACCTTTTTGGACGCCTCCGGGTCAAAGAGCTGCGCCATGACGACGTAGCGCTCGCCAATTTCAAACTTCAGGCCGGACTGTTTCACGGTCTCGTGCGGCAGTTCAAGGCGCATGCCGCCGGAGGAGATATTCATGATGCGGATGGGCCTGTCGGCCATATCGCGCGAGGCAAGAAGCGGCGGACGGCCCCAGTCCTTGATGTGGGTGAGGCGTTTGCCGTCTCTGGACAGCGGGTCCGGCCACAGGGCCAGCCCAAGCGTGTATTGCAGGGGCGGCTCTATGCGCAGGGACAGGCGTTTTTGGCTGAGTTCCACATGCTCGGGAACCGGCAGGCTCAGCAGGGTGACGTCCTTGGAAACCTTGCGGATGCCCTTGATGCGCGTGGAAAAGGTGTAGAAGTCGGAATGTCCGGGCCGGGCGGGGTTCGTAATGCGGAAGAAGCACTCCACGGGGCGCTCCAGCCAGCCTTGGTGCGCTTTGACAAAGCCGGAGATTTCAAGCTCCAGCAGGCCGTTTCGGACGTCTTCCAGTGAACAGGCGGTGGAGGTTCGGTTGCCGGCGTTGCTTTCGCCGCCAAAGCGCAGTTCGATTTTGCTGCGCTGAACCATGACGGAGTCAAAAAGGTTGGCGATGTCGCCGGGGTCAACAATCCATGACGGGGGCGTGGTTTTTTTGCGCGAGCGCATGTAGTGGTTCACCAAAATGCCGCACCCGCCCACGATGAAGACCACGCTCAGCGTGGCAAGAATCGTGATGAAGGTGTCGCCGGACAGTCCCCAGGAGCCGAAGGTGTTCTGGACGTTGTTCAGGAAGGACTTGTCGATAGTCCCGCGCTGGGCCGTGATGAGCGGCAGGGCGCTGTCTGTGAGAATGTCGGGGGAAAGCTGCATGGACTCTCTGGCTCCTCCTCGGAGCATAGTGTGTTTGCTGTGCGCCGCCGTGGCGGCGGGGGTGTGGCAGCATGGCGCGGTGGCGTTTGGGGCGACGGGTTTTTGACGCGGCAATTGGCCGCTGTGCGTATTTGCCCGTCCTGCAAGGAAAAGCGTTGGCTGCTGCCCTGTATTTATGCAAAAAGAAGTCCAGAGTACAAGTCTTTTGATGCATGAAAAAGAGCTGAAATGGCGGGATATTGCGACGAGGGGATGACGCGGCCACGAAATGGAAGGGGTGTGCGGGCCAAGCAGAGGCGAAACGCAACCGCCGACGGGGCGCGACGTGTGCCAATAGTATACGCCGGGAGATGTGTGGTGTGAACGATTTTCGTCACAAAATCGTCACAGGCGCGGTGCTCTTGGTGGCGGCCAAGGGCGGTGCCGGCAGCTGTTGGGTGAGCGCATTGAGAGGTGGCGCGTGGGCGGTGAAGTGTTGAGAGGTGGTCGCGGAGTAAGGCGCGGGCTGGGGCGCAGACGGGGCGGCTGGCAAGCGTTCGCCGCCAAAGGGAGGCGCGCGGGAAGTCGCGCCGTGTAGTAAGGCGTCAGCCTCGTATTATGCCTTGAGGCGCGCAGCACGGGCTGCGGGGCCTCGCGCGTTGCCGCGTCCCGGTGCGCTGTGGACCGGGACGCAGGACAAGGGCGGCAGTTAAAGGGCCCAGCGCAGACCGGGAGCGCCGGGAATAAGGCCGAGTCTGCGGCAGTAGTCCGCAAACAGGGTCAGGGAGGCTTGCTCCTTGGGGCCAAGCTCGTAGTCCAGTGTGGACAGGTAGTCTTCAATGCCGTCGCGCGAAATCCATGTACAGATGTCGTCCATCTCGGCAATTTCGCCGATGGCTTCGTGGCAGGAGAGCTTGCATTTGACAAGGGCGGTATGCACGTCCGCCAGCAGGTCCAGCTGTTCCTCGCTCAGGCCGTTTCGGACCATCCAGACCGCAAAGACAAAGGGCAGGCCCGTGAAGCCCCGCCATTCGTTGGCAAGGTCGATGATGTGCCAGCCTTCGGGTGGGCGCAGCCAATGCCGCAGCGCGTAGTTGCCAATTTCAAGGAACGGGCGGTCCATGGTGTGGCCGGTTCCGGCGTCGATGGCCGTCCAGTCCGCCTGCGGGAATTGCCAGTGGAAGTGCCACAGCGTCTTGAGCAGGGCCACGGAACTGGCCGAAGCCTTGGTCACGTGGATTTGGGGGCCGTTGTCGGCCATCCACTGCGGGATGTCCTCCAGCGCCACGGGGCTGACGAGCAGGACGCTCTTGACCGGGCCGGCGGGCGCGGTGATGGACAGGCCGGGAAGCAGGCGGTAGCGCTCCGCGTGGGCGAGGTATTCAAAGGCGGAGCCGGGCGACAGGTCGATGCTGCCGTCCAGCAAACCGGCGTTCATCTCCGCGGGGTGCCCCTGAATGTAGCGGATGTCGTCAGACGGCGGAAAGTGGTGCTTGAGGGTCTGAAAAAGGGGCAGCACGTTCAGATAGCTGATTTGCCCGATATTGAGGCGAGGTGATGTCATGTTGAGATGTCCTTTGTTGCGCGTAACGGCTGGGGGCGGTGGGCGCGTGGCCCCGCCACCGCAATGAAAAAGGCCACCGAAGCTATAGCTCCGGTGGCCGTATAACGCAACAGACTGATGCGGGCTGTGGCTAGTCCAGCTGGGAGATCAGGTACTGCTTGATCTCGTCGATGGAGCCTTCGCCGTTCAGCTCAATGTACTTGAAGCCAGCGGAGTCGGCCTTGTTCTTGTAGTAGTAGGCCGCAGCGAGGGTGCCGGTCTCGGTGTCGTAGTAGATGTTGTGGCGCTTGTCGATGGCGTCCTCGTCCTGGTCGTCGGCGCGGGCGGTCAGCTCGCCACCACAGACGCGGCACTTGTCGCCATCGGGAGCGATGACCGGGATGCCCACGTTGTTGGGGTGGTTCGGGTCGTTGGCGCAGAGGCGACGGCCCATGATGCGGGCTTTGGCGACTTCGCGGGGGAGCAGGATTTCAATGACGTAGTCCAGCTTGACGCCGTCCTTTTCCAGAGCTTCCCACAGCTTCTCGGCCTGAGCGATGGAGCGGGGGAAGCCGTCCAGCAGCCAGCCGTTGGCGGAGGACTGATTCAGCACGTCCAGAACCATGGGGATGGTGATGTCATCGGGAACCAGCTCGCCCTTGTCGATGTATTCCTTGGCCTTTTTGCCAAGTTCGGTGCCGCCGCCGATGTGCTTGCGGAAGATAGCGCCGGACTCAATGTGGTCGAGATTGTATTTCTGCTTAGCCAGGGAGCCTTGCGTACCTTTACCGCTGCCATTGGGACCGAAAATAAGAATATTCACTGGTTCCTCCTTCACAAGTTGAAAATTTCACAAAGCTCTATCCTTCTCGCCAGCCGCTGTCAATGCCAAGACCCGGCAAGAAGGCAAAAAGTGCTGGGAGCTTAGCCGCAGCGGGGTTTCAGGAGGACGCCGGCGGCAGAGCACGTGGCGGTTTTGCCTCCCGGAAACTGGACGGTCTTGCCGCCCTCGCGGCTGAGAAAGAGCGCATCCAAACGGTGGAGTGCGTCGGCCCGGGACTGGCCGGGACCAAGGCGCTCCAGCGCGGCTTTGAAAATCCGCAGCCGCAAGGCCTTGTGTGTATCTTCAATGATTTCACGGCGCAAGAAGATTGTGCCGTCGCCTTGAACCGCTCCGGACAGGGCCGCGCTCACCTGCGCGGCAAAGAAATTCGCATCAAGGCGGGCAAGACGCCACTGTTCAGCGATGCTGCCCAGAAAGTTCGGGTTTTCACGAGCAAGGCGGGGCAGGATGTCGTGGCGGAAGCGGTTTCGGGTATAGGTGGTATCCGCATTGGTGGCATCCTCCACCCACGGCAGGCCAAGGCCTGTGGCAAAGGCTTCAATCTGCGCGCGCGTGGTGAGCAGCAGAGGGCGGATGACGTGCCGTTCCGGCACCACGGCGCGCATGCCGCCCAGCTGGGGCCAGCCTGCGCCGCGCGTCTGGCGCATCAGCACATCTTCGCCGAGGTCGTCAAGGGTGTGTCCAAGGGCAATGAAGTCCGCCCCCCCGTCCGCGCGAACCTGCTCAAGAAAGCCGTAGCGCGCCGAGCGGGCGGCGTTTTCCACGCCGGATGCCCCGCCAGCCATAGCGCGGACGTCAACGCGCCGGTGCGTGAAGGGGATGCCCCATGCCTCGCAGGTGCGGCGTGCGTGGGCGGCGTCCTCTGCGGATTCCGCGCGCAGGCCGTGGTCCAGATGCGCGGCGGAGACGGTGCACTCCAGCCGCCGCGACAGCAGCGACAGCGCAGCCAGCAGCACCGTGGAGTCGACGCCACCGGAAAAGCCCACGACAATGCGCGCGCCGCGCAGGTCGAGGCTGAGTTCATCGGTCATGAAGCGCTGGACGCGCAGGCAGAACCGGGCGTGTTCCGGGGCGAGATCTTGGATGCGGTGGGGGAGTGCCATGGTCAGCCTCCTCGCGCTTGCGGGGGCATGCGGTGTGTTGTGGCTACTTAGGGTGCGAAAAGGCGGGCAGAGCGCGCGGCTCTGCCCGCCATGCGTATGGAGTAAAAGTTGGCGTTAGGCCGGGATGTCCTGTTCTTTGAGCAGGCCGTCCAGCCAATTGATGGCGTAGTCGCGCTGGTCCGGGGTGGCGTAGGTGACACAGCCGCAGCGGATGATGTTTCTGGCGCGGGCCAGCAGTTCCATGCGCAGGCCGTCTTCCAGCACTTCGATGCCGAAGCTGTAGGGGCCGCAGGAGTCCGCGTGTTCGGTCTGCAACTCGGAGTAGAGCTCGCGGGGCAGGTCCAGCCAGTAGAAGCCTTTCATGGAGCCGCTCATGTCTTTGGCGTCGAGGGCTTTTTGCAGTCGCTCAATGTCGTCAGTCGTCAGTTCGTCGATGTGGTAGTTGCGCATGGTCCTCTCGCTGGAAGTGTCGGTGTCTGTCCGTGGCCGGTGGCGTTGGACTATTCGGATTTCTTACAGCCGCAGGCCGCGCGGAGCTGCACCACATTGCGTTTGCGGTCCGCGTGGGCGTTCTCCGGGATGGATTCGCCATCGAGGTTGAACATCCTGCGTGTGGTGTCGATAAAGCGCTGCGCCGCGCCTTCTTCCTGCGTGCGGCGTTTCAGGAAGGTGATAGGCTCGTGATAGAGCTTATGCGCCAGAGATTTGACAAGGGTCTCAAGGGCTTCGCGCTCTTCATCGGACACATCGCCAAGGCGCTTCATGGTCTTGGACAACTCGCGCATGGCAATGGTTTCGCCCTTGTCCAGCAGGTCGCAGATGGTGGGGTTGAGCTCTAGGGACTCCAGCCACGTATCAAACTGCCGGGTTTCGGAGTCGATAATGGCTTCGGCCTTGGTGGCTTCCTCCCGCCGTTGGGCAAGGTTTTCCTCCACCACTTCCTTCAGGTCGTCGATGTCGTACAGGTAGACGTTGTCAAGTCCGTTGACGTCGGGGTCGATGTCGCGCGGGACGGCGATGTCGATGAAGAACATGGGGCGGTTGCGGCGTTTTTTGAGCACGGGCTTCAAGTCCTTGGCGCGGATGATGGCTTCCGTTGCGCCGGTAGAGCTGATGACGATGTCAACGTCCGCAAGCTTGCGGTGCATTTCCTCAAACATGATGGGCGTACCATTCATGCGGCGGGCAAGCTCCTCACCACGGTGGTAGGTGCGGTTGGCGACCATGATTTCCTGCACGCCACCGTTGATAAGGTGGGTGGCGGCAAGTTCGGCCATTTCGCCTGCGCCGACCAGCATGGCGCGGTGGTCGCTCATATCGCCGAAGATTTTCTTGGCCAGTTCCACCGCAGCGTAGCTGATGGAAACGGCGGAGCTGGCGATGGACGTTTCGGTGCGCACGCGCTTGGCCACGGAGAACGCCTTGTGCAGGGCGCGGTTCACAATGACCTTGGCCGAGCCGTACTCCACGGATTTGCGGTAGGCATCCTTGAGCTGGCCCAGAATCTGGGGTTCGCCAACGACCATGGAATCAAGGCTGGCCGCCACGGTGAACAGGTGCTTGATGGCGTCCAGCCCCTCGTGGATATACACGTGGGGTTTCAGCTGCGGCACGCTGCCGCCACAGTTCGAGGCCCAAAAGTGCAGAATGTCGTCCGCCGTCATGCTGTCGTCGGTGACGACCAGCATTTCGACACGGTTGCAGGTGGAAAGGGTGAGAGCCTCGCTCACGCGACCGTCCGGGGTCACGAAGCCGAGTTCCACGGTGTTACAGTCCTTGAGGGCATATGCCTCGCGGATTTCCACACCAGCCGTCCGGTGGTTGAGTCCTATGAGAAAAATCTTCTGTTTCATGAGATCTGCATGAAGTTGTGGTGCGAGGGCATCATGAAGTTCACGACGACCAGTGAAAGGACACTGAACAGGAACACGGCAATGGCGAGCAGTGCCGCCTTGCGCCCACGCCAACCGACGGCGAGGCGCTGGTGGAACAGGTAGGCATACACCAACCAGATGAGAATGGAGACCACTTCCTTGGGGTCGCCGGTGATGATGCGCCCCCACGCGAAGCGGCCCCAAATGAAGCCAGACAGCAGGCCCACGGTGTACAGCGGAAAGCCGAACACCACGGCGTGGTAGTTGGCGCGGTCAAAGGTATTCAGCGAGGGCAGGTCCTTGCGGAAGCCCGTCAGCTTTTCCTTGGTCTTAATCTTGCGTTCCAGATGGATGAACAGCACGCCTGCGGCAAAGGCCATGGCCAAAAAGGCCAAGCTGAAAAACAGCGAGCCGATGTGCAGCATAAAGAATGACCCCGCCAGCGCCTTGGGCATGAGCACCTTGGAGCCGGGCAGGGTGACGGACGAAAGATAGAGGAGCAGCGCCAGCGGAGAGGCCGCCAGTGCCAGAAAGTCGAGTTTTAGGCGCCACCACAGGGTGAAAAAGATAGCCAGCAGCACCCAGCCCAGCAGGCTCAGGTGAAAGCCGCCTTCCAGAAAACCGGAGTAGCCCATCTGGTTGAAGAACAGGGCGAGGGAGATGGTGTGCAGGCCAAAACCTGCACCGGACGCGACCCCAGCGGCCTTTTTCAGGCCGGGACGCACGCCGAGCATGCCGCCGATGAACAGGGCGGCGCCCAGCGAATACAGCAGCGTGATGCCAATTGGCAGAGCGTTAAACAATTCCATCGATGAGTTCTCCGATGTGGGGATGCAGCGCCTTAGGCAGTGTATCCTGCAGGATGGCCTGCATGCGCTGGCTGTCCCCGTCCCCCACGGCGTCAAGAAGCGGACCGTAGGCGAGTTGTCTGAAAAGTGTTGTGTTGTCGCAAGTCGGCATGCCCTGCTCCAGAACCAGTGGCCGGATGCGCCCCATCAACGTGATGAAGCCGCCATAGCGCGGACCGAGCGTGTCTTCAAGCTCCTTTCGTATGCGGCGGCATACGGCAGGGCTGGCTCCGCCCGTGGAAAACGCCACCACGAGGCTGTCGCGGCAAAAGGTGGCCGGTACGATGAAGCCGCTTTCGGCCGGGGCGTCGGCAATATTGCACAGGGTGCCCGCGGCGTTGCACAGCCGGGCCACGTGCGCGTTCAGTTCGGCATTGCTCGTGCATGCAAAAACAAGGGTGCGCCCCATGATGTCATCATCGCTGAACGGGCGCTGGTTATAGACCACGGCGGGGTCGTCCAGCAAGGGGATCATGGCCTCGGATGGCGGCGCGGTATCTATGACGGTGATTTCGGCAGGATGGCACGAGGCAAGTGTCTTGACCTTGCGCAGGCCAACCTCACCGGCACCCACCACCAGACACCGTCGTCCGTGCAGGTTCAAAAATGCGGGATAATGTCGCATGGCCGCGTCATACCAGAAGTGCACCCCGCCTGCAAAAGGTTATCCGGCCGGATTGTCTGCGGATTGTTGCCCGCAACGCCAAACTGCGGTACCTTCGCCGCTGGAAAAACTGCGCGAAAACACGCATTTCACGGAGATAGAGCCTACAATGCCAACGTCCCGCCCAGCCTCCGCTGGCCATTACCTTATCATACAACTTGCCCGCTTCGGTGACCTTTTGCAGACCAAGCGGCTTATCGCCACGCTGCTTGCGCGCCCGGAGAGCACCGTCCATCTGGTGGTGGACCGCTCGTTGGTGGACATCGCCCAGCTGGTGTACCCGCAGTGCGTGGTCCACGGCGTTATGGCCCACCGTTCCGGCGCTCCCGCGCCTGCCGAAGTGCTGGCCGCCAACCTTGGCGTGTTCTCCTCGTTGCGGGATATCCCCTTTGCCGAGGTGTACAACCTGAATCTTTCTGGCATGAATTTCGCTCTCTCTGCGTTGTTCGCTCCGGAGCGTGTTCGTGGGCATAAATTGCAGGGTGGGCAGGAGATTTCGGACCTGTGGCCGCGCATGGCCATGCGCTGGACGCGCGTTCGCCGCGCCGCCGGGCTGAACCTTGTGGACTTTTGGGCCGAGCTTGCAGACGACCCCATCGCCCCCGGCGAGGTGAATCCCATCGCCCGGCGCGGCGGCAAGGGCGTCGGCGTGGTGCTGGCCGGGCGCGAATCGCGCCGCAGTGTGCCGCCAGCCATGCTCACCACCATCGCGGGCGCTGTGGCGCAGGGTACGCGCAGTGAGCGCATTGTGCTCATGGGCAGCCGCGGCGAGCGTTCCCTTGCCAAGGAGTTTATGGGCGCGGCATCGTCCCGTCTTGCCGCCATGACCGAGAACACAGTGGGGCAGACCGACTGGGCGGGTCTTATCGACACGCTCACCGGTCTGGACGCCGTTATCACGCCGGATACCGGGACCATGCATCTTGCCGCGCATCTTGGGGTGCCCGTGCATGCGCTCTTTCTTTCCTCGGCGTGGTGTTTCGAGACCGGCCCCTACGGCATCGGCCACCGGGTCTGGCAGACGAACGAGTCCTGCGCGCCCTGTTTGGAGTCCGACCCGTGCCCCTATGACGTGGCCTGTCTGTCCGCCTTTGCCGACCGCGAACTGTTGCGCCATCTTGCCGGGAATCCGGCGTTTGAGATTCCGCAGGGGCTGGTGGGGTACGTCAGCGCCGTGGACCCCCTTGGCGTGACGTATCGTCCCGTTCTTGGCGAGGACCCTGCCGCCGAGAAGCGGCAGGCCTTCCGCGCGCTGGTGGGCCAGCATCTTGGGCGCGATATTCTCGGCCCCGCCCCGGACCAAAGCCTTGTGCACCGGATTTTCCACGAGGCCGACTGGATGCTGGAGCAGGGCGCACCGCGCCTTGAATCATTCGAGAGCACCCCCGCGCCCGAGGCAGGCACCCCCGCGGCGGGAGCCTAGGCAGGCGCGGAGACATCGCACCCCGGACCGAGTACACGCAGCCCACGCCCGCGCGGCGTTCTGCGCAGTTATCATACGATTCACAACAGGTAGAGTAAGGTTTTATGGATACACCCATTCGCGTTCTGGTCGTCCTGCCTCTGTACGGCGGTTCCCTGCCCATCGGGCGGTACTGCGTTCGCGCTCTAAAGCGCCTTGGTCACACCGTGGAGGTGTTCGAAGCGCCGGATTTTCATCCCGCGTTTACCTCCCTGAAGGATTTGCACGTCTCGCGCGAGCGGCTCAGCTCCCTTGAAAACGGCTTTCTGAACGTGGTGTCCCAAGCCATTTATGCCAAGGCGGAGACCTTTCAGCCCGACCTCGTGTTGACCATGGCGCAGGCCCCCCTCAGCATGCAGATTCTCAAGCGGTTGCGGCGCGATGGCGTGGCGACCGCCATGTGGTTTGTCGAGGACTACCGCCTCTTTACCTACTGGAAGGCCTTTGCTCCGCAGTATGACTATTTCGGCATCATTCAGGAAGATCCGTTTTTTGAGGAGCTTGAGGCCGTGGGGCAGGAGAATGCCATTTATCTGCCCCTCGCCGCAGACCCGGAATTCCACGCCCCCATGGAAATCAGTTCTGTGGACCGCCGGGTGTGGGGCGCGGATGTCGCCTTTATGGGCGCAGGCTACCCCAACCGCCGGGCGGCCTTCCGGCAGTTGGTGGGCTACAACTTCAAGATTTGGGGCACCGAGTGGGATGGCGACATCGCGCTGGAGCCGCTCGTCCAGATGCAAGGGCGTAGACTCTCGCCAGAAGAATGCGTGAAAATCTTTAACGCCACGACAATTAACCTGAATTTGCACTCCAGCGTCAGTGCGCGGCAGCTTATCTCCGGCGGCGACTTCGTTAACCCCCGTACCTTCGAGCTTGCCGCCTGCGGCGCATTTCAGCTGGTGGACGAACGCGCCCTTATGCCCGACCTTTTCTGGTCCGACGAGCTGGCGACCTTTACCACCATCTCCGAGATGCAGGACGCCATCGACCACTATCTCACTAACCCCGAAGAGCGCGCCGCCTACATCGAGCGCGGCCGCAAGCGCGTTCTGGCAGACCACACCTACGACATTCGCATGCAGACCCTGTTGGACTTTATCGCCGCCCGCCGCGACGGGTGGCCGTCTCAGAATCGCGGCGAAGTGGACTTCTTTCAGGACTATCCCGAAGAGCTCCGCAGCAAAGTTCTCGGCTTGCTTGGGTCCCTCGGGTTGCCGCAGGACACGTCCTTCGAAGACCTCGTCTGGAACCTGCGCCAGCAGCAAGGCGAACTCTCCGACATCGAGACCGCCATTCTCTTCCTCGACGAATGGAAGAAGCAATACGGCTCAAAATAGTCTCAACTTTTTCTCACAGTCTTCTCATTTCCACGCCCTCCGGGCCGCCTTGCGGTTTGGAGGGCGTGGTGCGTTTGGGGGGGGGGAGGTTGGGCCTTAGGCGGTTAAGGCATGCCTCCGGCGGGTTAAGGACTACCGTCCTTGTATATTGACCCTCAAGCCGAAGGCGGAGAAAAAAGGAAGCCGCCTCCATGACTGGCATGAAGGCGGCTGTTGCGGCAGACCGTACGTCCTTGAGTAATGAGCTCGTTGTTAAGCTGGGTCGCCGCAATATGTAGTACAAACTCGAATGATTGTTAGAGCACAAAGCTCGAATTTGCAAGGAAGAGTGAACTACGATGAAACGCACCATGGGCATTGACGTATCGAAGGCCAAGCTTGATGTCGCCATTTCTGGTGACGACAGCACGTCCACTGTTGAAAATACCCCTTCGGGTTTTCAGCAAATCGTTGAGACGGCAGAAGCGCATAATGTTGAGCTCGTCATCGTGGAAGCGACAGGTGGATATGAGTCTGACGCCGCAGATTTTTTGATGGAGCAAGGCATTCCCGTCGCTGTTGTGAATCCTCGCCGTGTGCGTGACTTTGCCCGGAGCCTCGGAGTGTTGGCGAAGACGGATCGTATTGATGCTCTTGTTCTTGTTCAGTTTGGGGAAGTCGTCCCTGTCCGGGAAAATCAAAAAGTCCGGGCAACTCAGCGCAAGCTGGAAACTCTAGTTAACCGTCGTCGGCAGGTCGTCGAAATCCTTTCCCGGGAGCGCGTTCGCTTGCAGCGAGCTTCGTCTGATGTGCGCCCTTATATTGAAGACGTCATTGCTACTCTAAGAACGCAAGAAAAGAGTTTGTCACTTGAAATCAAGAAACACATTCTCAGTGACAAAGATTTTAGCGATAAGGCAACGTTGCTTGAAACCACGAAAGGGATTTCGTCAGTAACCTCTGCGACTCTTCTTGCTTTCTTTCCTGAGTTGGGGACGTTAACGCCGAAGCAAGCAGCTTCTCTAGCAGGCCTGGCACCATTCAACAGGGATAGCGGCAAGAAAACGGGGCAACGTTGCGTTTGGGGAGGACGAATAAAAGTACGTAGCGCCCTTTACATGAGCGCAATCTCAGCGACTGTCTGGAACCCTGCAATTCGAGCCTTCTACCAGCGTCTTTGCGATGCGGGCAAACCTAAAAAGGTCGCCCTCACTGCCTGTGCAAGGAAGCTTCTCGTGATTTGCAATGCGATTTTACGGACGGGAAAACCTTGGGATCCTGCACTTAACGCTTGATTGCCAATACGATTGCTTAACAATCCTGCGTGCGCACAGGCCGGTTGCCTTTATATGGCGCAGTCGTCACCCCTGATATGCTCTCGGCCGGGTGGATGGAGGGAGTTTTTTGGGGGCGCTGGTGGTTTGGCGGGGCGGTGAGAATCCCTGTTGGGCGGGTGGGAAGCGTGAGAGGGCCGGGCTTGGACGCGCTGGCATAGAGAAGAGGTCTGACTGATCCCTCAAGACCGTACACCCCAAACCCCAATATTTTCGGGGCGGCTTCCGCCCCGAAAATCCTAAGGATTGTTAAGGAAATTTTTTCCTTAACCAGCTCTGCTCTCTTTATCTCTTCCGCATACGGTTCTTCCACAGGGCGGCGAGTTTGGGTTCTTCGCCTTGGTCTTTATCCTTATAGAAGCGCCGTCCGACGAGTTGGTCGGGCAGGTAGTCCTGTTGTACCCACGCGCCGGGGAAGCTGTGGGGGTACTTGTATTCTTTTTTGTAGCCCCATTCTTCCATGAGCTTGGTGGGCGCATTGCGCAGGTGCAGGGGCACGGGCTTGGGGCCGTTTTTGCGAATTTCTGTAGCGGCGCGGTGGTAGGCCTCGTAGGTGGAGTTGCTCTTTTTGGTGAGCGCCAAATACACGGCGCACTCGCTCATGGGGATGAAGCCTTCGGGCATGCCGACGAACTCCACAGCCTGCTGGCAGGCCACGGCCATCTGCATGGCGTAGGGGTCGGCGAGGCCGATGTCTTCGCCAGCGGAGATGATAAGGCGGCGGCAGACAAAGCGCGGGTCTTCGCCGCTTTCGAGCAGGCAGGCCAGATAGTAGACTGCGGCGTCCGGGTCGCTGCCGCGGATGGACTTGATGAGCGCGCTGGCAAGCTCGTAGTGCGAGTCTCCGGCTTTGTCGTGGCGCAGAACGAGGTCCGGCAACACGGTCTTGAGGTGGTCCGGTTCGCGGTGTTCTTCGGGCAGGTCGGCGACGTACTCAACGAGGTTGAGCAGTGAGCGCGCGTCACCCTGGGCGATGCCTGCGAGAACGCGCAGGGTCTCCTCGGGAATGGTGACGCCGAGCTTTTCGGTGCCGCGCTTGGCGACCTGCATCAGGTCGCGGCGGGAGTGCTCGTGCAGGCGCAATACGTGGAGCCGCGAGAGCAGCTGCCGCGTGACGGAGAAGGATGGATTCTCCGTGGTGGTGGCAATGAGCGTAATCTCGCCGGACTCCAGAATGGGCAGGAAGAAGTCCTGCTGCGCCTTGGAGAACCGGTGAAGCTCGTCAAGGACGAGGAGTTTGACGTCGTCCTGAATGCGTTTGCGCAGGGCGCTGAGCCCGGCCTCCGGCGCGCTGACGCGCAGATAGGGCAGTCCACTGCGCTTGGCGAGGAGCAGGGCAAGGGTGGACTTGCCGCAGCCGGGCGGGCCAAAGAGCAGCAGACTGGGCACGCGCTCGGATGCCAGCAGGGCGTCAAGCTTTTCGCGCAGGTGCGATTGACCGACAAACTCCTCGAACTCGTGAGGGCGGATGCGGTCGGCAAGGGGGCGCGTTTTGGCCGTGGAGCGGCTGGAGCCGCCGCCCAAGCCAGCGGGAGCGTGGCCTTTAGGATTCGTCAACATGATGCCTCCCCCACCAGAACAGGCTGAGACAGACAAGGGCCGCCGTTTCCCAGCGCAGAATGGACCCGCCAAGGCTGACGGGGGTGAATCCGGCGTCAACGAGGGCTTCGGCCTCGCCGGGGGCGAAGCCGCCTTCCGGGCCAAGGACGCAGAGCACGCTCCCCGGCGTGCTGACGGCAGGATAGTCAAGCACGGCAGGGCGCGACAGGTCTTCCCACAAGAGGAAGCGGTGGTCGTAGTCCTTGCCGAGGGCGATGAGGTCCTGCACGCCGCCGGGGCAGGTGTGAATCTCGGGCAGGAAGGGGTTGCCGCATTGCTTGGCACCGGCGATGAGCTTGGTGTCCCAGCTTTCCTTGCTGCCTGCGGGCACACGGCCCTGACTGCGTCCGGCTTGCCAAAAGACAAGGCCGCCGGCTTGCAGTTCCACGGCTTTTTCAAGAAGCCAACCGCGCCGGATGCCCTTGGCCCAGCCGAGGGCGAGGGTCACGGGATTGGCGGGCGGGTCGATGTGCTCGATGTGCTTGGGCAACAGCTCCGCGCGGGATTTGCTGACGGAGACGATTTCAAACGTGCCGGTTGCGCCGCAGCCGTCAAAGAGGCGAACCTCCTCGCCGGGTTTCAGGCGGAGAACGCGGGAAAGGTGGTGCGCTTCCGGGCCGGTAAGGACGTATGGCTCGCGCCAGTCGTCCGGATGCATGTAGAAGGTTTTCACCGTAATGTGTCCTTGTTGTTCAAAAAAGCAAAGCCCCAAGCGCCGCCTGTGGTCCTGCACGGAGCAGGGACAGGCCGGGGCTTGGGGCAATGAAGACGGTATGCCTACAGCTTAAGGCGTGCTGTCCCCTCCTTGTAGAAGGGCAGGGCCGAGCGTTTGGCGGAAATTTTCTTCTTGCCTTTGCCCGCGAGGAATTCCTCGTTTTCGGCGGCGTCCTTTTGGACGTAGGCCAGTGCCACGGCGTGGCCGAGGCTGGGGGCGTAGCAGCCACTGGTGACGCGGCCGACTTCCTCGCCACTGGGCAGGAAGACGGGGTCGTCGTGTCGTGCGGCTTTGCGACCTTCCATTTCGAGGGGGATGAGCTGCTCGCGTACATCAAAGGCGTGGGCCTTGCCGATGTAGTCCGCCTCGGACTTGAGGAAGAACGCGCCGCCAGCTTCTGCCGGAGTGTGCTTGTCGTCAAGGTCCTGTCCGTAGAGGGAGAGGCCGACTTCAAGGCGCAGGGTGTCGCGCGCGCCAAGTCCGGCGGGTTCCACGTCCGGGTGGGCGAGCAGGGCTTCCCACAGGCGCAGGGCGGCTTCTTCGCGGATGTAGAGCTCGTAGCCGAGTTCGCCTGTGTAGCCGGTGCGGCTGATGATGCACGGGTCGTTCATGAACTCGGCCTTCTTGAAGGAGAAGTAGCTCAAGAAGCTCCAGTCCTCACCGGTGACGGCATTGAGCACGGTGCATGCGGCGGGGCCTTGGAGGTCAATCTTCGCCGTGAGCTCGGAGATATCTTCAAAGAACATGTCCGCGGGCAGGTGGGACTTAATCCACGCGTAGTCCGTCATGGTGCGCGCACCGTTGACCACCAGCAGGTACTCGTCGTCGCTCATACAGTAGACGATGAGGTCGTCAATGATGCCGCCGTCCTCGTTGAGCATATAGCCGTAGCGGCAGCGCCCGGGGCCGAGGGTGGCCAGGTTGTGCGTGACAAGGCGGGAGAGGTGCTCCTTGGCCTTGGCGCCCTTGAGCTTGAATTCGCCCATGTGGCAGATGTCGAAGACGGACGCCCTTGTGCGGGTGTGCGTATGCTCGCTGATGATGCCAGCGTACTGGACGGGCATATCCCAACCGGCGAAGGGTACCATCTTGGCACCATTGGCTACGTGCCACTCATGAAGTGGCGTGGTCAAAAGCTTGGACAATGAATCTTCCTCCGAAGCTGGGGGCGAATGGAAGCGGCCATGGGGCGTTGTTATACCGCAGTGCCCGGGCCTTTGTCATCCGAGTCTGTGCGGGACTTTCGGATGGACTTGAATTCATCAATGAGCGACACAAGACGCCTATAGCGCTTTTTGATTTCCTGCCCGTAGGGCGTGAGGTCTTCGTCCTTTGGTCGGACGTAGGTGCGCACGAGGTAGGAGTCCCGCAGGATGTTCTTTGCAATGCCTAGTACATTCTGCACCAGTTGGTCAAAGTAGTTGACGATTTCAAACTTGAGATCATGCAGGACGGCGTTGGTCTGCTCCAGCATTTCCAGATAGTTGATGCGCTTTCCCTTGAACGTGCGGTGCTGCAGGTTTTCAAGCAGCTGCACCTTACGGGCCTGCTGGATGTAGCTGTATTTGGTCCAAACCTCTTGATACAGCTCGTTCATGGTGTTGAACGTTTCATAGTTGTCCGGGTCAAGGAGGTAGGTGTCCAGCACTTTGACCATGGACGAATAGAATTCGTCGGAATAGGCGATGATGCGCCGCTGATGCTTGGACAGCCACGCGTACAGGAATTTTAGGCGCTTTTCATGGGTGTCCGTATTATCCACCACTTCGTTCCGCTTATAGACAATGCGCCCGATGTATTCACCTTTGGCGATGTCGTTCATGCGCACGACCATGTTGGTGGCGTCCTTGATGAGGTTCACCTTGTCGTTCACACGGCCGGACCATGGGTGGATGATTTCCTGCTTCAGCACGGACAGCGCGCGGTCCTGCCGGACGTTGTCCTTGGAGTAGACGTGCTGGCGGTACACCACACGCATGATGACCACGCGCTTTTCCTTATCCACGAAATAGCGGCCCCGGCCGAGGCTGGCGAGGGCTTCGCGCTGGTTGTCGTCCACCTGCACAAGGGCGATTTTCTCCACACGCGGGTACCGCTTTTGGGAGGGATGCGTGTAGATGGTGGTCAGCGTGCGGTCGGACTGCCCAAGCACGCGGATGAGGAACTTCTCGCCCATGGCGTGCAGACGCCGGGCAAACAGCGCGCTGGAGGTGCGGCGCTCGGACACGATGGGGAAGCCGTACAGCTCCATGAGGAACTGATAGACGAAATTTCTGTTGCGCTCGTAGCGGGCGTTATCGCCCACGCGGAATTTGCCGATGCGCAGGCCAAAGCGCTTGATTTCCGTATCAAGGTCCGAAGGCAGCGAAGCATAGATGCCCGAGAGATGGAAGTTGCCGTCAAGGTTCTGGGCCATCACATGCGCGCGGTCGAGATTGAGCAGAAACTCCAGCATGTCCGGGTACTGCTCAATGGCGGTGAAGTCCTTGCGGCCAAAGCGGCGGCGGAAGGCTTCCTGATAGGGCTTGGGGAGGCGGTCCAGCAGAACGCGGCGGTTTTGGTCCATCACGTTCTTTTCCAGCGGGCAGGCGAAGCCGTCGCCGTAGCTTGTGGCTTCCAGAAAGTCGTGCAGAATGTCGAACTGGAACGGCTCGCTGAAATAGTTGAGCGGCCGCGCAAGGGCGACCATGCTGAATCCCGGCAGGTTGGCGTACTCGAAGGTGTCGGACTCGAAGGACGGCAGCAGTTCACGCCAGTCCAGAATGGGGTAGTCGTCGTTTTCGAAGTAGGGCTTCAGCAGGCAATGCTTAACGTGAACGCGGTCAAGGTAGCGCTTCAGGGTGGAGAGCGAACTGATGTTGAGGGTGAAGTCTGTGTCGTCGCCACTTGGGGCGTTGAATTCCTTGGATGTACTAAAAGCGTGTTCCCAACTGAAGCGCATGCCGTTTTCCAGAGGCCTCCGAGGCCTGTAAAAAGGTGGGCGGTAGCGTTGACTATGGCGATAGAATCACCTCCGTTCTCGGTGTGTCGTGTCGTACCGTGGCCAGAGCCCGGCGGCACATAGTCAACAGAAAAAGTCTACATCCTGTCAGAAAGAATGACAATAGTTCGTCCCGCCATGGGCGGAAATTTCTTCATTTTTTCCTCTTTTCCCGCCCCAGCGGCACTGCGGGGCGACGACAGACCCGCGAATCGGCCTTGGCGCATGGTAAAAGGGCCGCGTTTCTGCTACGTTGCGGCAATTAGGCCGGTCATGGCCGGTGGACAGCGTCAGCCGCAGGGGAGGAGCCGTGGGCGATGAGTTGACGATGGTGACCTATACGTTCAATGACGCGCGCTTGGCGGACGGACTGCTCAGGTCCGTGCCGACGTGGAGCGTGCGCCCGCAGCGCGTGCTGGTGGTGGACGATGGCTCGGCTACCGCGTATGCCACGCCGCAGCTCCCTGAGGGCGCGCCGCCTGTCGCCATTGAACGGCTGGATGAAAACCGCGGCCCGGCAGGGGCAAAGGCTCATGGCCTTGCCGCCGTGGCGGGCAGCGACATGGTCCTGTCCGTGGATTGCGACATCCGCCCCGCGCCGTATTGGGTGGCGCGCGCCAAGGAGCTTTTGGCGGAGGAGGGTGTGGGCCTTGTCGGCGGCATCATCACGTGTGACGCCGGAAGCGGGCCTACCGCGCGCTATATGGCCCGGTATGACATTTTGGATTTTGACCCGCAAAAGACGGGCTTTTTAACGGGGAACATTTGGCTGATGCGCGGCGAGGTGTGGACGGCTGTGGGCGGCTTTGGCGCGCACAGCGGCCCAACGCATGAGGATTTTGCCTTTTGCCGCCGCCTTGCGGAGCGCGGATACGTTTTGCGCCGGGTGGAGGACGCGCCCGTGCGGCAGGTGCGCCGCATGAGCCGCCGCGCCTTGGCCGCCCAGCATTCGCGCTATACCGGGGCCAGCGTGCGGGCCGTGGTGGAGCGCAAAAGCCTGTGGGATGGCCTTGGCCCCATTGTGCAACTGGTGTCCATGCGCATGAGCAGCGCCGTGCAGCGGGGTGAGGACGTTTTCGTTTATCTGGAGCTGTTGCTGTTTACGCGGCTGATGCTGGACCTGTTTGCGGCGCGCACGCGTTTTGTGCCGCAGGGGGCGCTGGATGTTGCGGAGTTTCGCGCAGCGCTCATGGGGCGGCTGGAGCCGTACCCCACGGTGCGTAAGCTGCTGGAGTGCGACTTGGCGGACGTACCGCCTGCGCCGCCGGGTGGCGGCACGGGAGCGCGGGACGTGTGGGAAACGCTGCTGGACATGTTTACCCCGTTTATCCGCGCCGGAGTCTTTGACAGGCTGGAGCGCGAAGGCGTGGCCAACCTGCGCCGCGAGGACGAGGAAACCGCGTTCGACTTCCATTATCTGGCCCCAAATGCCGATGCCCCCGCCACGGATGGAGGCGTAAAATAATGCTGTTAAAATCTGGCCCGGTATCGTACACCTTAGGCCGCGCCGGTCAATCCGGGCCGAACGCTCAAACGCTTCAAGTTGGATATGGTTAACGACAGCCTTGAAAAACTTCTGGGTATCGTCTGTAGCGTATTCGACGCCTATTCCACCCTGCTTTTTTTGCCGGGGGAGGATGCAAAAGAATACCACCTGAGGGCGCAGTTTAGCCTTGGGGACGATATTCGTGAAGACACGACGATAGCGCCGGGACAGGGGCTTGTGGGCTGGATTATCAGAAACCACGAGCCGCTCTTGATCAACAACTTCGACCGCAAGCGTAGCAAACTGGGCTATTACGCCAACGACGAGGAGAACAAGGTCAAGGCCTTCATGGGCTGCCCCTTGGGACCCAGCGGAGGGGCGTTGTGCGTGGATAGCCGCCGATCGTACAATTTTAGCGGTAAGGATCAAAAAATCCTACAGCTCTTTGCTGACCTTGCCTGCGACATCCATTGCGGTGCTTCGCAGGTGAAGAAGGACCAGGAAGAGCACCGCTTCTACAAAAGCCTGCAACTCATACAAGGGTTGCGGAAGCAGTTTCCGCGATGGGATGCATTTCTCCAGCACTTTTTGGAGATTGTTGTGGAAGCGACGCGTTTTTCGCATTGCTTTTTGGTGGCGAGGGACGAACGGGGAGAGTCGTACTTCGTCGAAGGGGCCAATATTCCGGTCATTTCCGGCCCCAGCAGTGGGTCCGGGCGTTTTCCCATACGCTCCGGGCTCGTTGGGTGGGTGTTTGCCAATGGGCAGGCCGTCCACTCCGGTGATGGCGACGCCTCGGGCGCGCCGCAGCCTCTGCTGGGGAAAAATTCGGGTGCACCGGAATTTCGAAGCTCCATCTGCATGCCGCTTATTATCCATAAGCGGACACGCGGCGTTCTGGTCCTCGCCAATGAGGCCCCAATGGAGGTGACTCCGCCAGTCAGGGAATTTGTCGAGATGGCTACGGACCATCTGGCCCTGTTTCTGGAAAACCTTTTCCTCAAAGGCCGTCTGCAGGAAACCTAGCGGATGGCTGGGGAATCTTCCCCCGGGCGTTGCCGCCACGGGGGGAATCGAGTATAGAGTACCGAGCCTCACATGAGGCATGACGCGGATTCAACCTCTACTACGGCAAAAGAGAGCTGACATAGATGATTTTCAAACGCCTTTTCGGCTTCCTCGGCAAAGACCTCGCCATGGACCTGGGAACGGCCAATACGCTGATATTCTCCCCGAAAGACGGCATTGTCCTGAATGAACCCTCCGTTGTGGCCATGGACGCACACAACGGCAGCATTCTTGCCGTCGGCAAGGAGGCCAAGGACTTTCTGGGCCGCACTCCGGACAGAATTCGCGCCATCCGCCCCCTGAAGGACGGCGTTATCGCCGACTTTGAAGTGACCAAGGAGATGATCTCCTTCTTCATCAAAAAGGTCATCACCGGCATGTCGCTGGTGAAGCCGCGTATCGTTATCTGTGTGCCCACAGGCATCACGCAGGTGGAAAAGCGGGCGGTTATCGAGTCCGCCCTGCAGGCGGGCGCGCGGGAAGTTAAGCTGATTGAGGAACCTATGGCCGCCGCCATCGGTGCAGGCCTGCCCATTGAGGAACCCATCGGCAACATGGTGGTGGACATTGGCGGTGGTACCACGGAAGTGGCCGTCATCTCCCTGTCCGCCGTGGCCTACGCCGAAAGCGTCCGCGTGGCGGGCGACGAGATGAACGAGGCCATCCAGCGCTATTTTCAGGACGAGCACCAATTGCTCATCGGCGAGAATATGTCCGAGCGGGTCAAGATGACCCTTGGTACGGCCATGCCGCTGGACGCCCCGCTGACGGGCGAAGTCTCGGGCAAGAACCTCGTCAATGGCACGCCCAAGACCATCCAAATCTCCGACGAGGAAATCCGCCACGCCATTCAGGAGCCGGTGGCGCACATCGTGCTCGCCGTAAAGCGTTCGCTGGAGAAGACGCCCCCGGAACTGGTGGGCGACATCGCCAACAACGGTCTGCTGCTGGCGGGCGGTGGGGCCTTGCTCAAGGGGCTGGACCGCCTCATCTGCAAGGAAACGAACCTCAACGTCATCGTGGATGACGATCCGCTGACCACCGTTGTCCGCGGAACGGGCCGCAGTCTGGAAGAGGCCAAGCTCTACAGCAAGGTCTACATCAACTAGCCCGAAATACCATATTCATGCATTCTGACAGGCGGCCCAAGTGGCCGCCTTTTTCCTGACCAACGCTCAAGGAGAGAGCCATGTCCGATTATGTGACGCCACTCCTGTTGACCCGTACTCTCGCCGCCGTGCGCGAGGCGGGGCGCATCGTAACCGACGCGTGGAACACCCCGCGCAATATCACGTACAAGGGCCGTATCGACCTCGTCACCGAAACCGATGTGGCCGTGGAAAACCTGCTGAAAGAGCGCCTTGGCGAGATTTTGCCCGAGGCCGGCATGCTGGCCGAAGAAAGCGCGGAAAGCCTTGAACCGCAGGCGTTGACGTGGATTGTTGACCCTGTGGACGGCACCACGAACTTTGCCCACGGCATTCCGATGTGCGCTGTGTCCGTGGCCCTGTGGCGTGATGGCCGCCCCGAGCTTGGCGTTGTTTCGCTGCCTGTGATGGATGAATTGTTCTACGCCGTGCGCGGGCAAGGGGCGACGCTCAACGGCGCGCCCATCAGCGTCACCACCGAGGCCGACCCAGAACGCGCGCTGGTGGCGACGGGCTTTCCCTACACGGTCAAGGAAGACCTGCCGCGTATCATCTCGCCGCTGGAACGCGTGCTGGCCACGTGTCAGGGCGTGCGGCGCATGGGCGCTGCGGCTGTGGACCTTGCCTATGTGGCCTGTGGGCGGATGGACGCCTTTTACGAGCGCGGCCTGAAGCCGTGGGATACTGCGGCGGGCATGCTGCTGGTGGAGGAAGCGGGCGGACGCGTCAGCGCTTTTGACGCGAACACGCCGTACACCTTCGGCGGCGGCATTCTTGCCAGCAATGGCCCTCTGCACGAGGCCATGAGCGGCCTTATTACCGATTAGAGACGATACGACACGGCGCAGGCCGGACGATATGTCAGCCTGCGCCGCATCAAAACAGCGCCGGACCACAGTTGTGGGCGGCGCGCTGCGTGGTAAAGGGATGGCCGGGTGGGGCGGGCGCTAGAACAGCATGCCCAGTTCCCAGAAGGTGACGATGGCCGGCGTAAGCTGGTCGCGGAAGTCGCGGACGAGCAGGGCGAGTTCTTCCTCGTCAACGTACATGCCGCCGGAGACTTCTTCGGGATTCGTCTTGAGGCGCGCGGTGACGCGTCCGGCGGAGTACAGCGAGACAAAGGCGTAGCCCGTGGAGTGGCTGGCCGGAACATCGTGCACGAAGCGAAGGCCCGTCACGCGGACGCCCAGCTCTTCGTACAGCTCTCTGATGGCGGCGTCCTCGCGGGATTCGCCAACTTCAACATGGCCCGTGGCGGAGAGGTCCCACCGTCCGGGGTAGAGGGTTTTCTTGCGTGAGCGCTTTTGCAGGTACAGGCGGCCGCGCTCATCGTAGACCAGAACAAGGACGGCCCGGTGCCGCAGGGTCTGCTGGCTGGCGTCGGGCAGGGCTATCACACAGAGCGGGTTGTCGTGTTCATCCACGATTTCCACACTTCCATGCTTTATCGGCGGTGTCGTATTCCCTAAGGAAAACAAAGTGGTGTTTTGCGTTGACGGCATACGCCGTGTATAGCAGGGGAGGGAGAAAATTCAACTTTCAGACAAGGTTTTTTCGTGACTGAGGTAAAATATGTTTTCGACAGGCTTGGCGCGGACGACGTAGACGCCCTTGTCGCGCTGGAGTCCGAGTGCTTTTCCCACCCGTGGGGAGCGGAGCAATTTCGGCTGGGCCTGGAGCGAAAAGTCTTTTATGTATTTGGACTTAGGCAAGGCGACGCCCTTGCGGCCTACTGCTCGCTCTACCTCGTGGCGGACGAGGCCGAGATTTTGAACATTGCCGTGCGCCCCGGCCTGCGCGAGGCCGGCCTCGGCTCGCACTTGCTGGGTATGATATTGCAAATTTCCGCTAAAATGGGCATGAAAGCCGCGCATTTGGAAGTTCGCGCTTCCAATGTTCCGGCGCAGCGCCTGTACGCAAAGTTCGGCTTTGAGCAAGTGGGCGTGCGCCCGAAATACTATCCAGACACAGGGGAAGACGCCTTTCTCATGACGCTGGATATGGAAAAATCATCCGGCAGGGGCTAAACTCATCCGGATGCCCGAGCCATACGTACAAAGAAATCTTTCAGGCAAGGAGAGATGCCGTGTTGAAATTTATCGATCAAATTGACCTGAGCGGCAAAAAACTACTTATCCGCGTGGACTACAACGTCCCCATCAAGGACGGCGTTATCGCTGACGATAACCGCATCCGCGCCAGCCTGCCCACGGTGCAGCATGCCTTGGAGCAGGGCGCGGCCCTGATTTTGTGCGCGCACCTTGGCAAGCCCAAGGGGCAGGTCAAGCCGGAGTTCTCCCTCGCCCCGGTGGCCAAGCACCTTGGCGAACTGCTGAGCCGTCCCGTGAAGATGGCCCCCGACTGCATCGGTGACGAGGTCAACGCCATGGTCGCCGGCCTGAAGTCCGGCGAAGTGCTGATGCTTGAGAACCTGCGCTTCCACCCCGAGGAACAGGCCGGTGACGACGCCTTTGGCCGTCAGCTGGCCGAGCTGTGCGACGTGTACTGCAATGACGCCTTTGGCACCGCGCACCGCGCCCACGCCTCCATGACGGGCATTCCCGCCCACGCCAAGGAAAAGTGCGCAGGCTTCCTGCTCAAGAAGGAGTGGGAGTTCCTCGGCGAATCCCTTGCCGACCCCAAGCGCCCCTACGTGGCTATTTCCGGCGGCTCCAAGGTGTCCTCCAAGCTGGGCATCCTGAACAAGCTGCTGGAGAAGGTTGACTCCCTGATCATTGGTGGCGCCATGGCGAACACCTTTCTGCTGGCGCAGGGCGTTGGCGTTGGTTCCTCTCTGGTGGAGAAGGACCTTGTGGACGAAGCAAAGCGCGTGATGCACACCGCCGAGGAGCGCGGCGTGAAGCTGGTTCTGCCCCTCGATTTTGTGCTGGGCGAAGGGCCGGACGCCGCCGCAGCGGTGAAGACCGTGGACGCCGCAGACGGCATAGACGACGGCCTGATGGCTCTCGACGTGGGCCCCAAGACCGTTGCCCTCTACCGCGAGGTGCTCCAGGGCGCCAAGACGGTGGTTTGGAACGGTCCGGTCGGCGCGTTTGAGAACCCGGCCTTTGCCGAAGGCTCCATGGAATTGACCAAAATCGTTGCCGGGCTGGCCGATGCCATGACCATCGGCGGTGGCGGCGATACTGGCTCCTGCCTCAAAATGGCGGGGCTGGCGGATAAAATGACCTTCATCTCCACGGGCGGTGGCTCCTTCATGGAATTCATGGAAGGCAAGGACCTGCCCGCATTCACCGCACTCAAGGAGTAGCGCAATGAAGCAACTGATGGCTGCCAACTGGAAGATGTACAAGACGGCCGGTGAAGCCCGCGAAGTCGCCGACGAGCTGGTGAAGCTGGTCGGCGAGGTGCCGGAAGGGCGCGAAGTTCTGGTCATCCCGCCCTTTACCGCGCTGCATGCCGTCGCCGGGGCGTTTAATCACGGAACCGGCTTCCACCTTGGCGCACAGAACTTCTACCCCGAGGCTGAAGGTGCGTTTACGGGCGAAATTTCGCCAGCCATGCTGCGCGACGCATGCTGCTCCTATGCCCTTGCCGGGCACTCCGAGCGCCGTCACGTCATGGGCGAAGATGACGCCTTCATCGGCCGCAAGGTGGCCTACGGTCTGGAGCAGGGCCTGCGCATGATTTTGTGCGTTGGCGAGCTGCTGGAGGAGCGCAAGGCTGGCCGTGTGGAAGAGGTTTTGCGCTTGCAGCTGGAAAAGGGCCTTTCCGGCGTGCCGCAGGATGTTCCGGCAGAAGATATCGTCGTGGCCTATGAGCCTGTGTGGGCTATCGGCACCGGAGAGGTTGCAGGTCCGGACGAAATCGTGCATGCTCACGCCTTCGTCCGGAGTGTCCTCGTTGACCTCTTTGGCGAAAAAGGTCATGAAATCTGCATTCAGTACGGTGGCAGCGTGAAGCCTGCCAACTGCTCGGAAATCATAGCGCTTGACAATGTTGACGGTGTGCTGGTAGGAGGCGCAAGCCTACAGGCTGAAAGCTTCAGCCAGATCGTCAAGGCATAAGCAACACGACCCGCCAAAGATGCGGGATTCAAGGGAGTTTGATTTGGAATCCTTAGTTCTTACTCTGCACATTCTTGCCTGTCTCATCCTTATCGTGCTGGTTCTGTTGCAGTCCGGCAAGGAAGGCATGGGTGTCATCTTCGGCGGCGGCTCCAGCACCGTGTTCGGTTCCTCCGGCGCAGGTGGACTTTTGACCAAGCTGACGGCGTTCCTCGCTGCAATCTTCTTGGTCACCTCGCTGGTCTACAACGTGCTCACCAGCTCCAAGCCCGGTGATGAGTCCATCATGACGAGCGTCCCCGCCGTGACCGAACCCGCTCCCGAAAAGGCCGCTCCCGTTGCCAAGCCGGACGACATCCCCGTCGCCCCGGCCGAGGAAAGCGCAGAGTAGTCTGACATAATGCCGAAGTGGTGGAATTGGTAGACACGCTATCTTGAGGGGGTAGTGGCCGAAAGGCCGTGGGAGTTCGAGTCTCCCCTTCGGCACCAGAGATTACAAAAGCCCGCAGCATACGCTGCGGGCTTTTTTGCGTCTGATGGCAGGGGGGCGTTGAGGCAGGGGGAGTGGGGGGAAGAGTGCCTTCGGCGAGTTAAGGAAATAATTTCCTTAACAATCCTTAGGATTTTCTGGGCGGAAGCCGCCCAGAAAATAAGGGTGGGCCACGGGCGAGAGTTGTCAGGGGTGACGACAGTCCTCTCTACACGCACCCGGCCTGTGCGCACGCAGGATTCTTAAGCAATCGTATTGGCAATCAAGCGTTAAGTGCAGGATCCCAAGGTTTTCCCGTCCGTAAAATCGCATTGCAAATTACGAGAAGCTTCCTTGCACAGGCAGTGAGTGCGACCTTTTTAGGTTTGCCCGCATCGCAAAGACGCTGGTAGAAGGCTCGAATTGCAGGGTTCCAGACAGTCGCTGAGATTGCGCTCATGTAAAGGGCGCTACGGACTTTTATTCGCCCACCCCAAACGCAGCGTTGCCCCGTTTTCTTGCCGCTATCCCTGTTGAATGGTGCCAAGCCAGCTAGAGAAGCTGCTTGCTTCGGCGTTAACGTCCCCAACTCAGGAAAGAAAGCAAGAAGGGTCGCAGAAGTTACAGACGAAATCCCTTTCATGGTTTCAAGCAAAGTTGCCTTGTCGCAAAAATCTTTGTCACTGAGAATGTGTTTCTTGATTTCAAGTGACAAACTCTTTTCTTGCGTTCTCAGAGTCGCAATGACGTCTTCAATGTAAGGGCGCACATCAGACGAAGCTCGCTGCAAGCGAACGCGCTCCCGGGAAAGGATTTCGACGACCTGCCGACGACGGTTAACAAGAGTTTCCAGCTTGCGCTGAGTTGCCCGGACTTTTTGATTTTCCCGGACAGGGACGACTTCCCCAAACTGAACAAGAACAAGAGCATCAATACGATCCGTCTTCGCCAACACTCCGAGGCTCCGGGCAAAGTCACGCACACGGCGAGGATTCACAACAGCGACGGGAATGCCTTGCTCCATCAAAAAATCTGCGGCGTCAGACTCATATCCACCTGTCGCTTCCACGATGACGAGCTCAACATTATGCGCTTCTGCCGTCTCAACGATTTGCTGAAAACCCAAAGGGTTATTTTCAACAGTGGACGTGCTGTCGTCACCAGAAATGGCGACATCAAGCTTGGCCTTCGATACGTCAATGCCCATGGTGCGTTTCATCGTAGTTCACTCTTCCTTGCAAATTCGAGCTTTGTGCTCTAACAATCATTCGAGTTTGTACTACATATTGCGGCGACCCAGCTTAAGAACGAGCTCGTAACTCAAGGGCGTACGGTCTGCCGCAACAGCCGCCTTCATGCCAGTCATGGAGGCGGCTTCCTTTTTTCTCCGCCTTTGGCTTGAGGGTCAATATACAAGGACGGGAGTCCTTAAGCCACCGGAGGGAACACAAGTGCGGCATCAGCACCCGGCGTCGGAGTAGCAGGCCATGAACGAGTCCTCCCGCGCGGTGAATGAGCTTGTAACCCTTGCGGACAAGTTGGCACGGTTATCGCCAACCTGCGCAATCAGTAGTCAGCGTCATACCTCGAGGCGAAGCGAAAATCGCCTGATATTCTGCGCCCGTCTTTCTTGCTTGAGGAAGGCGGGCGCAGTCGTTTGGGGATTTTTCCTGTGCTGGAGGCCGCTGCCGGGCGAGGGGGAGCCGTGGCGAAAAAGCCGCTGGTTGCCAAAGGCGTTATGACAAAGAGGACTTAGACTCTAGGGCGGTCATGAGCTAGATTCGCGCGTTCGGCAAGAGGCGACCTCCTCAAATGGTCAGGGAGGTGTGGAAGCAATGCATAACCCGTTATCCTGGGGGGATGGCGGAGGCAGGGTGAAATGACGAAGAGAGATGGATTTACTTCAAACATTGGCGTGACCCTCGCAACGCTGGGGTCCGCTGTCGGTCTTGGTAATATTTGGAAATTCCCATACATGACGGGCATGAACGGCGGCGCGTCGTTTTTGATCGTGTATGTGCTGTGTACATTCCTCGTGGGCCTTCCGCTGATGGTTGCGGAGATTCTTATTGGCCGCAAGGTCAAGGCCAACGCCATCACCAGCTACAAGAGCCTGTCGCCCAAGGGCCAGCCGTGGTTCCTTATCGGCGTGAGTGGCGTGCTGTCGGCTTTTTTGATTCTGGCCTTTTATTCCGACGTGGCGGGCTGGGTTTTCGCCTATATTTTCAAGAGCATCGTGCTGGCCTTTACCGGTCCGGCGACTGCTGACAGCGGAGCCGTGTTTGCCGAGTTGGTGGCCGACCCTGTGCGGTCCTTGCTGTGGCAGTGGTTCGTCCTCATCTTTGTTGGCGGTATCATTATGATGGGCGTCTCCAAGGGCATTGAGGGCACGGTGAAGCGCCTGATGCCCGTGCTGTTTGTGTTGCTGATTGTCATGGGCGTGCGGAGCCTGTCTTTGCCCGGAGCCAGCGAGGGCCTTACCTTTCTGTTCTCCCCGGATTTCAGCAAGTTGAGCTTTACGGCTGTTCTGATGGCCATGGGCCTTGCGTTCTTTAAGCTGTCCGTCGGTATGGGCATTATGACGACCTATGGCAGCTACTACCGCGATGACCAAAACGTGCCCGTGACCACGCTGCGCGTTATGGTGGCCGACCTTGTGGTGTCGCTTTTGGCTGGTATCGCCATTTTCCCGGCAGTGTTTGCCTTTGGCATGGCTCCCGAAGCTGGGCCGTCCCTGTTGTTCGTCACCATCCCTAAGGTCTTTGAGTCCATGCCTCTTGGCGGCGTGTTTCAGGCGCTGTTCTTTATCCTGACGGGGCTGGCCGCCACGGGCGCGATGCTGTCGCTTCTTGAGGTGCCCGTTGCCTTTGCCACCGAGACGCTTGGCATGTCCCGCGCCAAGGGCACCGCTCTGACTGTTCTGCTGCTGGCCGCTGCGGGCGCCCCCGCGACGCTGTCCGAAAGCGTGCTGTCCGATGTGACCTTCTTTGGGCTGAACTTCTTTAGCCTGTACGACTATATGACGCAGAACGTTCTACTGCCGCTTGGCGGCGTGGCCGTCTGTGTGTTTGCAGGATGGGTGTGGGGAGCGGATGCCTTCCGCAAAAGCCTCACCAATGACGGTGTACTGCCCCTTGAAAAGGTGGCAAAAAGCTTCCTCTTCCTGCTTAAGTTCGTCACCCCTGTGCTCATCATGATCATCATGCTGAAGGGGCTTGGCATCTTCTAGCAGTCCTGTGGGAGGACGTGGTATAAAAACTTGCCAGGCATAGTGTGGGAATGCAGTGGCGCGCTCTGTAGACGTGCGCTCACGGCGAACGCTTTGCGGTGTGTTTGGCACCATAAAAAGTCACAAAATTGTGACAAAATTCCATAGCGCTTCATGCATGTGAAGTGCGGAACAAGTAGTGCATTGACGAGGGGTGTGGCAGCGTGTCGCGCCCCTCGTTTTTGTATTGTACAGCGGGCGGTAAAGAAGTCGGCGTTCTGTAGTGTTGCAGTTGCACGGCGGCGTAATAAAGATGCATCTTTTCAAGGAGTTATGGGAGGAGGGTTGTTTGACTCCAGCGTTGTCCTAGGGTACAAGGCGCAGTTTACTCAAGGTAGGCTCCCTGCATGGTCGCTGGGAGCGTGTACGCAACGTTCAGTCCGTTGTCCGGGGGGGATGACGGAGGTAGGGGTGATATGAGCAACAGAGACGGGTTTACATCGAGCATCGGCGTGACCCTTGCAACACTCGGGTCTGCGGTCGGTCTCGGTAATATTTGGAAATTTCCCTACATGACGGGGATGAACGGAGGCGCGTCCTTCCTCTTCATTTACGTCCTCTGCACTTTTCTTGTGGGGCTTCCGCTTATGGTGGCGGAAATCCTCATTGGCCGCCACGTGAAGGCCAATGCCATCACCAGCTACAAGACCCTGTCGCCCAAGGGCCAGCCGTGGTTCCTTATCGGCGTGTGCGGCGTTATCTCCGCCTTTTTGATCATGGCGTTCTACTCGGACGTCGCGGGCTGGGTTTTCGCCTATATCTTCAAAAGCATCGGCATGCTCTTCTCCGGGCCAGAAAACGTTGATACCGCCAAGATGTTCACCGACTTGGTCAAGGACCCCGTGCAGTCGCTGTTTTGGCAGTGGTTCGTCCTTATCTTTGTGGGCGGCATCATTATGATGGGTGTCTCTAAAGGCATTGAGGGCACGGTGAAGCGCCTGATGCCCGTGCTGTTTGTTCTGCTCATCGCCATGGGCGTGCGCAGCATGACGTTGCCCGGTGCATCCGAGGGCCTGACCTTTTTGTTCACGCCGGATTTCAGCAAGCTGAACTTTACCGCCGTCCTTATGGCCATGGGCCTCGCGTTCTTTAAGCTGTCCGTCGGCATGGGGACCATGACCACATACGGCAGCTACTACCGCGATGATCAGAATGTGCCCATCACCACGCTGCGCGTTATGCTGGCGGACCTTTCCGTGTCGCTGCTGGCCGGTATCGCCATCTTCCCGGCGGTGTTCGCCTTTGGTATGGCTCCCGAAGCCGGGCCGTCCCTGCTGTTTGTGACCATCCCCAAGGTGTTCGAATCCATGCCTCTTGGCGGCGTGTTCCAGGCCCTGTTCTTCATCCTGACCGGCGTGGCCGCCACTGGCGCAATGCTGTCGCTGCTTGAGGTTCCCGTTGCTTTCGCCACCGAAACGCTTGGCATGTCCCGCGCCAAGGGCACCATTCTTACCGTACTACTGCTTGCCGCCGTGGGCGCGCCTGCCACGCTCTCCGAGAGTGTGCTGTCCGACGTGACCTTCTTCGGCCTCAACTTCTTCAGCCTGTACGACTACATGACGCAGAACATCCTGCTGCCCCTCGGCGGCGTGGCGATTTGCCTGTTCGCCGGGTGGATTTGGGGGGCGGATGCCTTCCGCAAGGCCCTTACCAATAACGGCCTGCTGCGCCTTGATGGTGTGGCCAAGATGTTCATCTTTGTGCTGAAGTTCGTGACCCCTGTGCTGACGGTGCTCATCATGCTCAAAGGGCTTGGCATTTTCTAGCCACGCCATGCTGCGGCAGTGAGCGCATCACGAAGACACAACAAGGGGTACGGCGGTTGCTGTGCCCCTTTTTTTCTGATTCTCCATCTCGGCCAAAGGAAAGCGCCATGATTCGCGAATTCCGCACAGAAGACACCGACGCCGTCCTCGCCATTTGGCTTGACGCGTCCCTTGCCTCGCATGCCTTCATCGACGCTGCATTCTGGCGCGGAAACGTCCAAGCCATGCGCGAGGTCTATCTGCCCCTTGCCCGGACGTGGGTGTACGAGAAAAATGGGGAGGTTGCCGGGTTCATCAGCATGAATGGTGAGTACCTCGCCGCACTCTTTGTCGCGCCCAAGTGGCAGGGTAGGAGAGTGGGGACGACACTGCTCAACCACGCCAAGACCCTTTCACCCGTGCTGCGCCTTGCCGTCTACACCGAAAACACCGCCGCGTGCCGCTTTTACGCGCGCCATGGCTTCCTCTTGGTGCAGGAGCGCCTTGATGAAACAACCGGGCACCGCGAGCAAGTGATGCGCTGGGACCAGCCCGGTTCCACCCGTTTTGCGGCGGATGGCGGGAAAAATGACGTTGAACCATAAAAAATGATTGACGATACGCCGTCATATCTTATAGATACCTCTCCGTCAGCGGCGCAGAGCGCCAACTGACAATACCCCGTGCCGAAGTGGTGGAATTGGTAGACACGCTATCTTGAGGGGGTAGTGGCCGAAAGGCCGTGGGAGTTCGAGTCTCCCCTTCGGCACCATAAAGACGACAAAAGCCCGTAGCACACGCTGCGGGCTTTTTTGCGTCTGGTGGTGGGGCGTTGGGGCTGGGGAGTGGAGAGGGAAGACGAGAAGAGAAGATGCCTTCGGCGAGTTGAGCTCTTAGGTCCTTCGGCCTGAAAGGACGGAGGGCCTTAGAGATCAAGATAGCAGAGCTGGTTAAGGAAATTAGGTGAATTGCAATTCACCTAATTTCCTTAACAATCCTTAGTATTTTTTGGACGGAAGCCGTCCAAAAAATAAGGGGTTGGCCGAGGGGCGGGAGTTGTCAGGGGTGACGACAGTCCTCTCTACGCGCAAACGGACTGTGCGCACGCAGGATTCTTAAGCAATCGTATTGGCAATCAAGCGTTAAGTGCAGGATCCCAAGGTTTTCCCGTCCGTAAAATCGCATTGCAAATTACGAGAAGCTTCCTTGCACAGGCAGTGAGGGCGACCTTTTTAGGTTTGCCCGCATCGCAAAGACGCTGGTAGAAGGCTCGAATTGCAGGGTTCCAGACAGTCGCTGAGATTGCGCTCATGTAAAGGGCGCTGCGTACTTTTATTCGCCCACCCCAAACGCAGCGTTGCCCCGTTTTCTTGCCGCTATCTCTGCTAAATGGTGCCAAGCCTGCCAGAGAGGCTGCTTGCTTCGGCGTTAACGTCTCCAACTCAGGAAAGAAAGCAAGAAGAGTCGCAGAGGTTACTGACGAAATCCCTTTCATGGTTTCAAGCAAAGTTGCCTTGTCACAAAAATCTTTGTCACTGAGAATGTGTTTCTTGATTTCAAGTGACAAGCTCTTTTCTTGCGTTCTCAGAGTCGCAATAACGTCTTCAATGTAAGGGCGCACATCAGACGAAGCTCGCTGCAAGCGAACGCGCTCCCGGGAAAGGATTTCGACGACCTGCCGGCGACGGTTAACAAGAGCTTCCAGCTTGCGCTGAGTTGCCCGGACTTTTTGATTTTCCCGGACAGGGACGACTTCCCCAAACTGAACAAGAACAAGAGCATCAATACGATCCGTCTTCGCCAACACTCCGAGGCTCCGGGCAAAGTCACGCACACGGCGCGGATTTACGACAGCGACGGGAATGCCTTGCTCCATCAAAAAATCTGCGGCGTCAGACTCATATCCACCTGTCGCTTCCACGATGACGAGCTCAACATTATGCGCTTCTGCAGTCTCAACGATTTGCTGAAAACCCGAAGGGTTATTTTCAACAGTGGACGTGCTGTCGTCACCAGAAATGGCGACATCAAGCTTGGCCTTCGATACGTCAATGCCCATGGTGCGTTTCATCGTAGCTCACTCTTCCTTGCAAATTCGAGCTTTGTGCTCTAACAATCATTCGAGTTTGTACTACATATTGCGGCGACCCAGCTTAACAACGAGTTCATTACTCAAGGACGTACGGTCTGCCGCAACAGCCGCCTTCATGCCATTCATGGAGGCGGCTTTCTTTTTTCTCCGCCTTTGGATCAGGGGTCAATATACAAGGACGGGAGTCCTTAAGCCACCGGAGGTAAATACAAGCGTGGCGTAACCACCCACAGGAGCGCCAGCGCGGCACCTGCCGCACGAAGTGTTACGGTTTCTTGACGGTTGCCCTGTCTCCGGCGTAGGAGAAAGGGCTTTTTGTTTGTCAATATCGGAGATTGGAATGAACAGCAGAATTGAGCGCATCGTTAATGCGACGAAATACTCCATGCAGGGCCTGCGGGCTGCACTAGGCAGCGAGAAGGCTGTGCAGGAGGAATTTGCCATTTTGGTCCCGGCGGTGGTGCTGGGCCTGTGGATTGGGGATACGGGTGTTGAGCGGGCGCTTCTGATTGGAAGCTGGATGGTGGTGATCATCACGGAGCTGCTGAATTCCGCAGTGGAGGCCGTGGTGGACCGCTTTGGCTCCGAATGGAACGAATATTCCAAGCTCGCCAAGGACCTCGGCTCCGCCGCTGTGTTCATGGCATTGGCCCTCGCCGCTGTGGTGTGGGGTTGTATTGTGTTTGGCTAAGAGAAGAGAGAGTGAGAGAGTGAGAACCTTACAGACCTAGCTGTTTGGCCTGCTGTGCGCTGTGTCCGCTGCGCCTGAGGCCGCCGCGACGGTGCAGTAGCGGGCGGCCTCGCGTCTTGCCCGCCGGACGTGGAACTGATACCACTCCCGCTGGCCAGACCTTGCCGGGGCGGCGCTGTGGCGCACGTTTCGGCTGATATACAAAGACAAGGCTCCGGTCACTGTGACCGGGGCCTTTTTCATGCGCGCGGCGGTTTTGGCGCGCCGCGAGGCCCTTTTCCGAAGACTCTCCACCGGAAGGCGTAAGCCTCCTGATGCAAAGAAGGCCGTAATGCTCGATTTTTCCAAGATTAAGACGTTTCCCATCGCTGAACGCGAGAACAAGTTTCACCTTGGCATGATGCTGCGCGCCGGTGACGCCGCAGCGCCGGAGACGGTGCCCAACATGCAGGACCTCGTGGAGCATGTGCTTCGCGCCAAGGCGGAAGGCGGCAAGGTCGTGGTGATGATGGGCGGCGCGGTCATCAAGGAAGGATGCGGCGCACTGCTTATCGACCTGATGAAGCGGGGCGTTATTGATCACATTTCGGGCAACGGCGCGGTGTCCATCCACGACTTTGAAATTGCCCTCATCGGCCAAACCTCCGAGCATGTGCCAAACGGCCTGCGCGACGGCAGCTTTGGCATGGTGGAGGAGACCGGCGCGCTCATGAACCGGGCCATATGTGAGGCCGCGGCAGACGGGAAGGGCTATGGGTACGGCATTGGCCGCATCATCGATGCCGAAAACCTGCCCCACAAGGAAGAGAGTGTCCTGTATACTGCCTACAAACTGGGCATTCCTGCCACCATCCATGTGGCCGTGGGGGGCGACATTATCCACCAGCACCCGGCGTGCGACGGCGCGGCGCTTGGGGCGACGTCTTTTCGGGATTTTGAAATCATAACAGAGACCATCGCCAGCATGGGCCGCGGGGCGCTCCTGAATATCGGGTCTGCGGTGCTTATGCCCGAGGTCTTCCTCAAGGCGCTGACCATTGCCCGTAACCTTGGGCACGACGTGTCCGGGTTCACCACGGCGAACTTTGACTTTCTCGATATGTACCGCCCGCGCACACGTGTACTCCAGTGGCCCGAGGAGCTTGGCGGAACGGGCATAGATATCCGTGGTGGCCACAGACAGACCGTTCCGGCGCTGTATGGCGGCATCGTCAACCATCCTAGGGCGGCGGCGCTGCAAGCCCGTGAGGGCGATGCGGCGTAGAGTGGGCCGCACGAGTTGCCCGTGTTTTCTCCGGACGGACTGTCTGGCTGATACGCAAAAAGACGGCCACAGCACTGCGCTGTGGCCGTCTTTTTGCGTGTGAAGTCTCGAACTGTGAGGCTGGCGGAAGGGGGGAGCGGTGCGTGCGTTATTCGTCCTGCCGGGTGCGCCTCGCTTTCCCGCGTCTGGCTTCTTGTCCTGCCACCGTGTGCCCGTTTCTCCGCCTGCCTGTTCGCCTGTTTGCTCCTGCCATTCCAGCCCTTCCGGTTATGACGTAGCCTGCCCACCTCTTCCCCTCCCGCGCCGCTTATTGCGGCAACACAGTGCGGGCGTGTTTGACTACAAGCTGGGTCAGGATGTTTACGGCGTCCACGTCCAGCCCCCATGTGTGCCAGTAGAGGTGCAGTTCCAGACATTTGTCCGGGGCGAGATTGATGAGCAGGCCTTGTTCAAGCTCCCGCAGAACCTGCAATTCCGGCACAAGGGTGTAGGCCATGCCGCGCAGGGTTGCCTCTACAAAGGCCTCGGACGAGGGCATGATGTGAAAGGGGATGTCACCCACCCTGAGGCCGTAGTGTTGCTCCAGAAAACGGAAATGCAGCTCGTCCTTGCGATTAAAGATAACGGCGGGGGCGCGGGAGAGGGCGTTTTCGCTGACGCCGGCCGGGAACCACATCTGCGCGAAATCCGGCGCCGCTACAAGGATGTAGCGCATACGCCCAAGGGGAAAGGTCTGCCCGCCCTGCACAGGAGATGCGTGCGAACCAACACAGCCCACCACTTCGCCGCGCTTGAGCAAGAGGTGCGTCGTCTCTTGGTCATCCAGCACAAGGTCCAACAGGATGCCGTGCCGGAAGGCCAGCGGCGCAACGGCCTCCAGAAACCACGTCGCCAGACTGTCGGCGTGCACACCAATGGACAGCGTCACCGGCCCCTCCACAAGCTGAGGTGACAGCTCCATGAGCGTTTGTTCCTCCAGCAGGCGCACCTGCTCGAAGTGCCGGAGCAGTTTGTGCCCAGCCTCGGTGGCGGTGACGGGCGTGCCCCGGACCACAAGGGCCTGCCCCATGCGCTCCTCCAGCACCTTGACCCGCTGCGATACCGCAGACTGGGTGATGTGCAGAACCCGGGCCGCGTTATCAAAGCCTTGTTCCCGTATAACCGTCGCAAGTGCCTCAAGGTGCTTGTAATCCAGCATTGGCGTCCTTTCGTAGTGGTATTAGCAAAACTTATAGGTGATGAAAAAAATGAGTTTTACTGATTCAAACAGGTACCGTAGAGATAGAGGCCAGTCAAACATTTGTAGGAGGACAAGGTACACCAATGTTCATCATGCCGTTTCTTCAGGGAATGGGGACCGGAGCGGGTCTTATTATTGCCATCGGGGCGCAGAACGCCTTTTTGCTGTCGCAGGGGATTCGCGGCAATTATTCCTTGCAGATAGCCCTGCTGTGCAGCATGTGCGATGCCATTCTCATTACGCTTGGGGTCTCGGGGCTTGGGACGCTGGTGGCCAATAATCCCGACCTTGCCCGCATTGCCGGGTGGGGCGGTGCCGCCTTTTTGTTCTGGTATGGCCTTGGCTCCCTGCGGAGCGCCTTTTCCGGCAAGGCGCTGGACGTCATGCAGGAGCAGAAAAAGTCCCTGCGGGCTGTTTTGCTTGCCACCCTTGGCGTGACCTTTCTCAATCCGCAGACCTATTTGGATACCATCGTCCTGCTTGGCGCCATTGGCGGCCAGTTTGAGGGGCACGGACGGTTTGTTTTTGGTGCTGGGGCCATCACAGCGTCGCTGATGTGGTTCTTTACCCTGTGCTTTGGCGCGCGCCTCTTGGCGCCGTACTTCCAAAGCGCCAAGGCGTGGAAGGTGCTGGACCTGTGCACCTGCGCCATTATGTGGGCAATCGCCGCGTCGCTTGTTCGGGGGCAAATCGTCCTCTGAGCGATGTGGAAATGATACAGTTGATTATGGAACCGGAAAGGGCCGTGGCGGACACCACGGCCCTTTCCTTTTGAAGGCGAGGGGGAGAGGTGGACAGACGGCGGGGCGCTGGGCACAAAGCGAGCTTTCCTGACGCTTGAAATCCCGTCCTTTGCACGTCCTGCAACTGGTGCTGTTATTCGGATCCCAGCTTGAGTCTGCTTCCTTTCGCGGGGCACGCTGTCCGTATCGTGCCTTTGTGCTTGGAGAATTGCCGCGCGCCAGCTTGACATCGTGGCGCATTCAGCGACACTCGCTTTTTTGCTCCACTCAATCCGCAGAAGGAATCCGTCATGTTCGACAGCACCATCTACGCCGCGCGCCGCGCGCGGCTGGCGCAAAGCGGCCTGTCCGGCATTGCCGTTTTTCCCGGCAATGTTGAAGCGCCCATGAATTATACCGACAACTGTTATCCCTTCCGTCAGGACAGCACCTTCCTCTATTACTTCGGGCACGACCTCCCCGGCCTGTGGGGCACCCTTGACCTCGACACCGGCGAAGCCGTGCTGTGGGGCGAGGACGCCACCATGGACGATATTATCTGGACTGGCCCGCTGCCCAGCGTCGCGCAGCGGGCGGAGCGCGTGGGCGCGCAGGGCAGTGGCTCCCTCCGCGCGCTGATGGACGTGCTGCGTGCGGCAACAAAGGGTGGGCGGCAGGTGCACACGCTGCCGCAGTACCGCGCCGAAAACCGCGAGCGTATGGCCGCCATGCTTGGCATTTCGCAGGACGCCGTCAACGCCGCTCCCTCGCGCGCGTTGGCCCTTGCCGTCATTGACCAGCGCAGCTGCAAAGCGCCAGAGGAGATTGACGAGTTGGAAAAGGCCCAGCTGGTCTCGCGCCAGATGTATGACGTTGCCATGCGCATGGCGCGTCCGGGCGTTGCAGAGCGGGACATTGCCGGAGCTTTGACGGGCGTTGTGGCCCGCGCCGGGGGCCTGCACTCCTTCCCGACCATCCTCACAACCCATGGCGAGACCCTGCACCAGCACGCCCATGATGGCGTGCTTGAAGCAGGGCGCATGCTGCTTATCGACTCCGGCGCGGAGTCTTTGGAGCATTACGCCTCGGACATTACGCGCAGTTTCCCCGTGAATGGGCGCTTCGACACGCGCCAGCGCGAGCTGTACTCCATCCTGCACGATGCGCAGGTCGCCGCGTGCGAGGCCTGTGCGCCGGGCGTCAGCTTCCGGGATATTCATCTGAAGACGGCCCGGCACATTGCCAAAGGGCTGACGGCGCTTGGCATCATGCGGGGCAACCCCGAGGACGCCGTTGCCGCCGGAGCGCATGCGGTCTTCTTCCCCCATGGGTTGGGGCATATGATGGGGCTGGACGTGCACGACATGGAAGGCTTCGGCGAGGACCTTGTGGGCTATGGCGAGGGCGTGGAGCGCTCCGCGCAGTTTGGGCTGTCTGCCCTGCGCTTTGCCCGGACTTTGCAGCCGGGGCATGTGGTGACGGTTGAGCCGGGGCTGTATTTTATCCCCGCGCTTTTGGACAAATGGAAGACCGAACGCCGCCACGAAGCCTTTATCGACTACGCACGCGTGGAATCATACGTGGACTTTGGCGGCATGCGCCTTGAGGATGATGTGCTTATCACTGGCGATGGGGCACGCATCCTTGGCCCCGGCATCCCCAAAAGTATTGAGGACATCGAAGCCGCCATGCAGCAGTAAGGCAGCCCTCTTTCGTGAACGGCATAAACAGACGCCGCCCGGACCAGTGGTCCGGGCGGCGTTTTGCGTTGTAATCCTTGGCGCCGCGTCAGGCGCAGGCTACAGCCCCGCGGCGGTGGCGGACATGGGGAAGCAATGCGTGTTGTAGCCTTGCCGCAGGCGCTTCATAAGGATGTATTCATCCTTGAGCATGGCGCGCAGGCGGACGGATTCCTTGGAGGTGATACTGACCTCAATTTTACTTTTGTTGTAGTTGCCGTTGCGCAGGTTGGTGTTGAACACCGTGGACAGAATGCTCAGCGAGCGTTCAATGTCCTCCAGGAAGAAGTACGCATTGAGCGAGCGGATGCGTTCAAAGGCTTCCTTGACGTTGCAGGAGGGCGAGAACATGTACAATTGCCGGAGCAAGTGCTCCTTGGGGATGTTGTCCAGAAAGTCCGAGAACGTGTCCCCAAGCCATGTGAGTTCCTTTTCCCGGTCCGGGTTGCCGTCTTCAATTTCGCGCCAGCGCAGCAGGTTTTTGTAGTGCGAGACCACGCGCTGGCACGGGTCGCGAAAGGAGGTGAAGACGAAGGTCCGTTCGGGCAGTTCGATTTGGTGCAGGGGCGTGTGCGAGAAGGCGTAGAGGAACTTGCCTTCCTTCAGGTAGTTCAGGGTGTGGCCTGAGAAGATAAGGCCGTTGTAATAGACAACATTGCCTTTGTTGATTTCCTGAAACAGGAAGCCGCTTTCGTTGTCGAAGGCATTCAGAAAGATTTTGTTCACCGACGTTCCGCCGCATTTTCTGATGTGGCAGAAGTAATACCGTTCGTATTGACCCTTGATGTTCAGATACATGCCAAGCCCTCCCGCATGGCTTCGACATTTCCGCAGAGCATTGTCCAAAACGCGCCGAACTGTGCCGCCTGATGGATGCGCCGTACAGGGACGGATTTCCCAGACGTTCACCAAGAATAGCATATGCATCCATGAAAGGGGAGCATCGTGGCGGACTTTTTGAGGAAAGCGCGTCATGTTGTCCAGCCTTGTCGCGCCGCGGCTCCTGTACGAAAGGAGAATGCATATTCAGCGCCGGGGGCGTCTTTTCTTCCAGATATCCATAGCCTGCGTGTGCGCGGCCTCGCCCCGCGCCTGTGGCGCGTTCTGCGCCGCGCCAAAGCTGTGACGGGCGCAAGTTGACTTCGTCCGTCCTTTGTATGTTATTCTTGGCGGGTGTGTTGTGTGTTCGGAAAATGGGGCCGGAGCGATGCCGATTTTTCCGGGCCTTGCGCCAAGGTGGCGCGCTGTGGTGGATGCTGTTGTTTTGGCTGTTTGGCAGGGGGATGCATGACAAAGTCCGGTCAGCAGGGAGCTTGTGGCGCCGCCGCGCAGCAGTGGCAGCTGGTTGTGGAGCAGATGCCAGCGCCGGTCTGTGTGGTGGATGCCCAAAACTGGCGCATTGAGTACGCCAACCCGGCGGCCAAGGCGGCCTTTGGCGGCGAGTGTGTTGGCAGTCGGCTCGACGAGGTGCTTGGTGCCCACCGCGCCGCTGACATGCTGCGGGCGTGGAGCGAAGGCGATGACCAAACCGGCATATCGTGGCGCCTTGCCGTTGGCGGCGAGACCTTTGCCTTTACCGCCGCCCAAAGCACATGGTCGGATGGCCGGACGGTTTTCATCGTGACAGCCGTTCCCGCTCCGGAGGAGCAGGAGTGCGAGGATCCTGATTCGCCGGAAGCGGAGCAGGCGCGGCTGTTTGCCATGGCTGTCGACGCCGTGAAGGATGGCGTGTGGGACTGGCACATCCCATCGGGCTGGGCGTTTTTTAGCCCGCTTTACAACACTATGCTGGGGTATGAACCTGGCGAATTGGAGCCAACGTACGAGACGTGGAGCGACCTGCTGCATCCGGACGACAAGGAACGCGCGCAGCGGGAGGTTAAAGCCCACATTGCGGCGTCCAGAGCGTATGATGTGGAATTTCGCATGCGGACCAAGTCCGGCGACTGGAAATGGATTCAGGCGCGCGGCAGGGTGGTGGAGGTGGACGACACCGGGGCCGTGGTGCGCATGGTTGGCACGCATAGCGATATTTCGGAACGGAAGGCCGCAGAATTGGCCCTGAAGGAATCCGAGCATCTGTTTGCGCTGTTTATGGATCAGCTTCCCGCCCTTGTCTTCATGCAGGACGAAGACATACGCCTGACGTACGCCAACGCCTTTTTCCGCGAAGCAACGGGGATAGACGACCCCACGGGGCTGACCCCGTCGCAGTACTATCCCGAGGACGTAGGCCGTGAACTGGAGGCGCAGTCCCGCCGCGTCCTTGCTGGCGAGGGCATCCGCGGGCAAAAGCGCTTGACCACGCGGGAGGGGGTGTCCTTCGTCCATCAGGTGGTCAAGTTTCTCATCGAGCGGGACGGCCGCCCGCCACTGGTGGGCGGCGTGGCGTGGGACATAACGGACATGGTCGCCCTTGCCGAACTCATGCGCGAGGTGAATGCCGCGCCGGGGTTGGATGAGATGGTGAGTGCCATCCTGCGTTGCGTGAGCGATTCGTTTTCCGTGCCGTTTGTGATGATTCTCCTCAAGGAAAATGGCGCGTTTGTCCCGCGTGGAATGCATGGCTTCAGCCTCTCCCCCAACGCCGCGTCCGAGATTTTGCAGCAGGATGGTTTGTGTCCGTGCCTTGCCGAGGCGGCGCGGGGCACGCCCGCGTTTATCAATGATGTGCCGTCAACGCAGGGTTGTACGGGAATGCTCTGCGCGCGCGAGGGGATTGTCTCGCAGGCGTCGCTGCCTCTTATGGAGCAGGGCGAGGTCATTGGCGTATTGGGTGTTGGAAGCGGCGTTCCCCGCGATTTTGCGGCAAAGCGCGACATTCTTGAGTCTCTTGCCCTTGTGGTGACCCTTGGCCTCAAGCGTGCGTTTATGTTTGAGGAACAGGTGAAGCTGGCGGACAAGTTGGACGCCAAGGTTGCCGAACGGACGCAGACACTGGAGGCCGTGAACCGCGAGCTTTTGGCGAGTTTGGATTTGCTGGAAAAGGCGCGTGTTGAAAATCGCTTTAACCAGCAGCGGCTGGAGGCGCTGGTGGAGCTGGCGCGTATGGAGACGGCCTCGGCGCAGGATATTGCGGACTACGCGCTGGAGCAGGCCGTGAGCATGACGCGCAGCCGCATAGGCTATCTGCACTTTGTGGATGAGGAGAGCGGCATAATCAACCTGCACTCATGGTCCCAAAAGACCCGCGAGCAGTGCTCCATGGATATGAACGAGCACTATTCCCTCGACCACGCCGGAATATGGGCGGACTGCGTGCGTAAGCGAAAGCCCGTGGTGCACAATGATTATCCCGCCGCGCTGCACCGGAATGGCTATCCTGAGGGGCATATCCCCGTTACCCGGCATATGAGTGTGCCTGTTATTGTTGGCGGGCGTGTGGTGGCGGTGGCTGGTGTCGGCAACAAGGACGTGCACTATACGCCCTCGGACGTGAACCAACTGTTCTTGTTTGCGGATTCGCTCTTTCGCATTATCCACCGCAAAAAGAGCGAGATGGCCCTCCAGCAGGCCAAGCGCGAGGCCGAAGAGGCCAACGCCGCCAAGAGCGAATTTCTCGCCAAAATGAGCCACGAGATACGCACTCCCATGAACGCCATCCTCGGCATGGCGGAAAACGTGCTGCATACGCCGCTGAATGCGGAGCAGCGGCGGATGGTGGACATCCTCAAGCGCTCCGCCGGGTCGCTACGGGGCATCATTGACGACATCCTCGACATATCGCGCATTGAGGCGCGGCGGCTGGTCCTTGCGGATGCGGATTTTTCCCTTGAGGACGAATTGCGCGAGGTCACGGACGCGTACCGCACGCTCTTTGACAACAGGGGGCTTAGGTTGGCCGTGAAGGTGGAGTGCTCCGCCGCCCCTGTGGTCCGTGGCGACGCGGTACGCTTTCGGCAGATTCTGTCCAACCTGTTGGGCAATGCCCTCAAGTTCACCACGCACGGTGGCGTCACGGTGGTGCTGGCCTCGTCCGAGTCCGCAAGCGGCGAGGATGTGCACGTGGTGCTGGAGGTTCGCGACACGGGCATCGGCATTCCAAAGCACCATCTGGAAACCCTCTTTGATGCCTTTGTACAGGTCCGCAGCGATACCTCGGCGGCGCGCGAGGGGGCGGGGCTGGGCCTCGCCATCGTCAAGGAGCTGGTGACCATGATGCGCGGCACTATCGACGTGGACAGCACGCTGGGCGACGGTACCGCGTTCACTTGCTCCCTGCTTTTGCCCAAGGGTGATGAGGGGGCGGTCCAGGCGCGGCAGGCGGCAAAGCCTGCGTCACAGGATGAGCCGCCGGTGACCGGACTGCATATCCTCCTTGCCGAGGATAACGAGGAAAATGTGCAGGTGGCGGGGCTGTTTCTCCAGCGCCTCGGGCATACGTGGGATGTTGCCTGCGACGGAGCACAGGCGCTGAAGCTGCTCACGGAGCGCGCCTACGATGTGGTGCTGATGGACCTTGAGATGCCCGTGATGGATGGGCTGGAGGCCACCCGCCGCCTTCGCGCTGGGGAGGCGGGCGAGGCGGCGCGCACCGTGCCTGTTGTCGCGCTGACGGCCCACGCCGTTTCCGGCTACGAAGAAAAGGCCCGCGAGGCCGGGATGGACCACTTTTTGACCAAGCCCATGAACTTTCGGGAGTTTGACGCGGCGCTGCGCCTTGCTGCGCCACATGAGGACGCGGCCAAGAAGGGTGCGGTTATCGACCGCGAGGCTGTGCTCTCGCACCTTGATGGCAACGAGGTGCTCCTTGGGGAATTGATTGAAATCTTCCTGCGGAATATGCCCCCGCGCCTTGCGGCGCTGCATGCCGCCTGCCGCGCGCGCGATGTTGAGGACGCCCTGCGGGCGGCGCATTCCCTTAAGGGCAACGCGGCGACCATTGGTGCGGGGCGTCTTGCGGAGTTGGCGGAGAGGGCGTCGGGGCTTATCCGGGACGAACAATGGGGAGAGTTGGAAACCGTTTTGCCGCAGCTTACCGAGTGCTTTAGCCATGTCCAGCTGAGCCTGCGGGAGGAAATGTGAGGGCAGGATGGGGTACGTTCTCATCGTCGATGACGACGAACTCATAGGGCATCAGCTGTCACGCACTGTGGAGCAGATGGGCTGTACGCCATTTTGGGTGCAGACGCTGGCCCATGGGGAGCGCGAGGTGCTGCGCGGCGTGTATGATGTGGTGCTGCTTGATGTCTCGCTGCCCGATGGCAATGGGCTGGAGGCGCTGCCCCGTTGGGTTGAGTTGCCTGCCGCACCCGAGGTGGTCATCATCACGTCTGCGGAGGGCGGCCGCGCGGCGGAGCAGGCCATTACCAGCGGCGCGTGGGACTATATCCGCAAGCCCGTGGACCTTGCTGAATTGCGCCTGACGGTGCTGCGTGCGTTAACCTACAAGGCATCCAAAACGGCGCGGCGCAGCAGTGCTGCCTTTGGGCGCGATGCCATTATTGGCTCCAGCCCGCGACTGCTTGCCTGCATAGAGCGCGCGGCAGAGGCCGCCAGCGGCGACGCCGCCGTGCTGCTGCTTGGCGCAACCGGGACGGGAAAGGAGCTGTTTGCCCGCGCCATCCACGACAATAGCGCGCGGGCAAATGGGCCGTTTGTTACTGTGGACTGCGCCGCGCTGCCGCCAACCTTGGTGGAGAGTACGCTGTTTGGCCACGCGCGGGGCGCATTTACCGGAGCGCAGGAGCCACGGGAAGGGTTGGTGGCGCAGGCGGACGGCGGAACGCTGTTTTTGGACGAGGTGGGCGATTTGCCCATTGATGTACAGCGTTTGTTCCTGCGCGTGTTGCAGGAGCGCCGCTTTTTGCCCGTGGGGGCAGATTTGGAGCGGCGGAGTGATTTTCGTCTTATTGCCGCCACCAATCAGGACATGGACGCGCTTGTGAGCGCGGGGCGTTTTCGGGCCGATGTGCTGTTTCGCATACAGGGATTTGTTCTGGCCTTGCCGCCCCTTACGGAGCGCGAAGGCGATATTGAAGACCTTGCCGTGCACTGGTGCGCTGAGTTTTGCCGCCGCGCCGGGGTGGATGTAAAGGGGCTGTCGCGCGCCTTCGTCGCGTGCCTTTCGGCGTACCATTGGCCCGGAAATGTGCGCGAATTGGTCCAAACTGTGGAGCGGGCGGTCTCCGCCGCGTATGATGCGCCCCAGCTTCGCCCGCAGCACTTGCCGAGGCCCCTCCGCGCGGCCGTGGCGGGCAGGATGCATGGTGCGGAGCAGGAAAATGGCGGGCAACACGTTGCCGAACGCGGCGCATTGCCCCTGTTTGCGGAATTTCGGCGCGAGATAGTTACCCGGGGAGAGAAGGACTACCTGCGCATGCTTGTGGACGAGGCGCAAGGTTCGCTTGAACGGGCGCTTGCCCTTTCCGGGCTGTCCAAGACCCGGCTCTATGAACTGCTCCGCGCGCACGGCTTGCGGCTGCGCCCTTAGCCCGGCGTCGTGCTGCCCTCCGCCGTGGGAGTGGTGCGTCATGGCGATACGTCTTTTCGATGGGAAAGTGCAGTCTTCCGGTTTTTTCGGAGTGTGTGCGATTTTCTCGTCCGTTTCCGTTTTTATCGCACTTTCGGCACGGGAATGAAACAGTGTGGAAGGCGCGTCACACACGCAAGAGGTTGGCTTTTCAGCAGGTGTTGAAATGTACCGTGGCTATGAAAAAATGGCATCGTTGTTGCTCCTGTAAAGATGATTGGCCCGCAGTGCATACAAGAAGGGCCCGCACCATTGTGGCGCGGATGAGCTTCAAGGAAAACTGCAGATTGTAGAAGAATGCACCGCCGGCCATTACCCTTGGGAGGGGATTATGCTCAAGGATTTGTCGATTTCCAAAAAGGTAACAGGTGGTTTTGCCGTCGTTCTTGCCCTGATGGTCGTCATGGGCGTTGTGGCATTGCAAGGGCTTGAACACGGGGCCAAGGGCTTTGAAACCTACAGAAACTGGGCACGGAATTCCAACCTCTCCAGCGAGGTGCGCGACCACTTGGTCAACGCGCGCCTTGCTATGAAGGACTATGGCCGTGGCGAGGATGAGGTTTTGCCGACGTTCAGAGAAAACTGGGCGGATATGAACGAGCATCTTGAAGAGGCCCGTGAACGCATCGCGAGCCCGGAGCGCGTTCGCCTGCTGAAGGAATTCGAGGCGTTGACCAAACAGTATTCCGCATCTGTGGAGCGCATGACCAATGCCGCGACCCAAGGCGAGCGAGAAGAGATTCTTCACAGCAGTTTGGATGTTCTTGGCCCTCAGCTGCTTGACCGCATTGAGCAAATTCAGACCAGCTATGTGAAGAATCAGGACGCCCTAGGGCCTGTTCTGCAGGCGCAGAATAGCCGCACCGTCACCCTTGCGACAAGCACAGGGATCGCGGCACTGGTTATCGGCGTTCTGTTTGCCGTGATGATTTCCCTCGCCATCACGCGGCCCCTGCGCAAGTCCCTTGCGTTTGCCGAGGCCGTGGCCAAGGGCGATTTTCAGGCGCACCTTGATGTGGACCAAAAGGACGAGACCGGCCGCATTGCCGCCGCTATTCGTGACATTGCAGGCATTGTAGGTGGCGTGACCGAAAAAATGGACGTGATGATGCAAGAGGTCTCGCACGGGAAGCTGCATACGCGCACAGATGCCAGTGGCTATTCCGGCGGATTTAAGCAGCTTGTGGATGGGGTGAACAGGCTTGCGGATCGCCTTGTGGGGCTTATTGACGGCTTGCCGCTTCCGGTTATGGCCATCGACAAAAACTACAACGTTCTCTTCATGAACGAAGTTGGTATCGGCCTTGGCAATGCGGAGCGTGGTGATGTGGAAGGGCGGAAGTGTTACGACTTCTTCAAAACGTCCGACTGCAAAACAGCCCAGTGCTCCTGCACCCGCGCCATGGATTCGTTGGAGTCCGCAACATCGGAAACTGACGCGCACCCTGGCGGCAATGACCTTGAGATTCAGTACAGCGCATCACCCATCTTGGATGACGACGGCAACGTGGTCGGCGCCTTTGAGGTTGTGGTGGACCAGACGGATATTGTGGAGGCCTATAGGCGTATGGAAAACATTGCAGGCCGTGCGCAGACCATTTCCTCCCGTATGTCCGAACAGGCCGAGGAGCTTGCCGTGCAGGTGCGGCAGGTGACCGAAGGCGCAATGACCCAGCGCGACAGAATGACCGAGACCGCAACGGCCATGGAGCAGATGAATTCCACGGTTTTGGAAGTGGCGCAGAACGCCAGCTACACGGCGGAGAGCACAGGCAAGGCCCGCGAGCACGCCGAGGGCGGCGCAAACGTTGTTGGCGACGCGGTGTCTGCCATTAAGGAAGTGCACGAATCCGCCTCGGAGCTGCAGGAGAGCATGCGCTCCCTTGGCCAGCAGGCCGAAGCTATCGGTCAGGTGATGAACGTGATTACCGACATTGCGGACCAGACCAACCTGTTGGCCCTGAACGCAGCCATTGAGGCCGCCCGCGCGGGCGATGCCGGGCGCGGGTTTGCCGTAGTGGCAGACGAGGTGCGCAAGCTGGCCGAAAAGACCATGAGCGCCACGCATGAGGTTGGCGTCAGTATCAGCGCCATTCAGGACTCAGCGCGCTTGAATGCGGCCAGCATGGACCGGGCTGTGACCAGTGTGGACCGGGCAACAAAGCTGGCTGGCGAGTCCGGAGACGCCCTGACGCGCATTGTCCAGTTGGTGGTGGATTCCTCCAGACAGGTGGACGGCATCGCCACGGCCAGCGAGGAGCAGTCCTCGGCCAGCGAGCAGATCAATCAGGCCATTGAGGAAGTCTCAACCATTGTGAATCAGACCGCAGACGGCATGTCACAGTCCTCGCGCGCATTGGAGAGCTTGGCGACGATGTCCGGCGAACTGAACGACCTTATCGCAGAACTGCGCACAAACGGTAAGAATTAGCCGCGCTCTTGGCGGCATCCCTTCCCCTTCCCGCACCCGCGCGGAGGGTGGTGCATGGGCGCCGCCCTCCGCCGGGCAAGCGGCCCACGAAGATTTTGCAGGATGATGCATATGGCAGATTGTACCCCCCATATATCCATGAGCCGGTTCCTCGTTATTGATGATGACGAGATGAGCCGCCACCTTTTGGTCGCGGTACTCACGTCCCTTGGGGGCACGGTGCATGCCGTCCCCGAAGACCATGACATCCCCGAAAGCATACCTGAGGATGTGGACATTATTGTGATGGATGCCGCTATCGCCAGCGCGAAGCGGGAGCACATTGTGGAGCATCTCCGTCATAAGGGGGCGCACAACGGGGACCATAACGGGGAGCAAGCCGGGGAGAATGAGGAGGAATGCGACGTCATCCATTCCCCGGGCCTTTTTATCACGACGGCTGTTGTGGATGACGAAACCCTGCGTCAGGCACTTGCCCTTGGTGCGGAAGCCGTGCTGCAAAAACCGGTGAACAAAACCGAAATGTCGCTCCGCATAGACGCCGCTCTGAAGCGGCGGGCGGAGCAGATGGAACTGCTTTGCCTGCGCGGTGAGTGCGAGTCCCTCCGCCGCCGCGTGCAGGAATTGGAGGACCAGCCCCGCGCGGCGGACCCAGCTTTGCCTCAGCCGGCCCCTGCCCACTGTTCCTCTATAGGGCCTTGGGCGCCGGAGGGGCATGAGTTGCCCGAGTCCTATGCGCGCTCGCTGGAGCAGGAGCGCCAGCGCTACAGCGCCATCCTTGCCTCATTGGACACGGGCCTGACACTTCTCGGGCCGGATATGCGCATTGAATGGGTCAACGACCATGTCCGCGCCATGTTTCCGAATCGCCAGCCGGAAGGCGAGCTGTGCTATCGCTTTTATTACGGCAAGGAAAAACCGTGTGTAACCTGCGGCGTCCGCGAGGTATTCCGAACTGGTGAACCAACGACTTTTGAGCGCTATTCCCCGGAGACCGGGCGGTGGTACTCGGTCTATTCCGCTCCGGTTTTTGACAAAGGGCAGCAGGTGACCCGTGTGCTGGAGGGCGTGACGGACATCACCGAGCGCAAGCATCACGAACAGCGTCTCCTTTCGGCACTGCACAAGCACGAGCAGTTGGCGTTTATCCTGAACAATAGCCCCCTGTACGCCTTTGTGTGGAAAAACGAGCCGGGCTGGCCTGTTGAGTTTGTGTCGGACAACATCACAGGCCTTGGCTATGCTCCGGAGGATTTTCTGGGCGGACACATTGCCTACGCCGACATTCTGCATCCCGATGATGTGGACCGCGTGGCCGCGGAAATCCGCCAGCATAGCGAGGCGAAGCGCTCCGAATTTAAGCAGGAGTACCGTCTTGTCTCACGCGACGGAGATATGCGCTGGATGGAGGATATGACGTGGATAATCCGCGATGAGCAGGGCGAGATAACGCATTTTCATGGTATTTTATATGATGTCTCCCGCCGCAAGCGCGATGAAACCCAGCTGCGCAAGCTTTGGCGCTCCGTTGAAAACAGCCCCACCACCGTGGTCATTACCGATACGCGGGGCATTATTGAGTATGTGAATCCCGCTTTCACCACGGCAACGGGCTATTCCCGCGAGGAAGCCCTCGGGCAGACCACGGGCATCCTGCGCTCCAACGTGCACGACGACGCCTTCTACGCCGAGCTGTGGACGACGATATCCGCCGGGAAAACGTGGCGCGGCGAGATTTGCAACAAGCGCAAGGACGGCACCCTCTTTTGGGAGCAGGCGTCCATTTCACCTGTGGTGGACGACGCAGGGAGCGTCACCCACTATGTGGCGGTCAAGGAGGACATCTCCGACAAGAAGGACTTTGAGCGGCTGAAGCAGGACGTGGAGCGCATTATGCGTCACGACCTCAAAACCCCGCTCAATACCCTCATCGGCCTGCCGCAGGTGCTGACGATGGACGACAACCTCACCGAGGAGCAACTCGAAATCGTCCGCGCCATTGAGGACTCCGGCAAACGTATGCTGCATATGCTGGATATTTCCGTGGACCTGCTCAAGATGGAAATGGGCGAGTACGAATACATTCCCGGCGATGTGGATATCCTCGCCGTTATTCGCAAGCTGCTCGGCCAGTCGCACCACAAGTTGGTGGTGAAGCAGTTGGAGGTCAACGTGCAGTTGGACGGCGCGCCCGTCACGCCCGCCATGCGCCTGTATGCCTGTGGTGAAGAGCGCCTCGTCTACACAATGTTCTCCAACCTGCTGGACAACGCCATAGAGGCCTCACCCCGGCAGGGGGCCATCTCCATCAGCATGACGCAGGGGCAGGAGATACTTACCGCTGTTGTCCGCAATAGCGGCGCCGTGGCGCAGGAAGTGCGCACGCATTTCTTCGAAAAGTTCAAAACATACGGCAAAACAGGCGGCACAGGGCTTGGGACCTATTCCGCCAGGCTCATGGCCGACGCCATGCAGTATGACATCGCTATGGAAACGTCCGACACAACCGATGAAACATGGCTTACGATAACGATGCCCGCATCCTGCGCTGGCTTCATTGAGGGCTGACCATGACCACACACAGCCATACCATCCTTGTGCTGGATGACGAACCGCACAACGTTTTGCTGCTTCGGGAGCTGCTGCGGAAGCAGGGCCACGAGGTGGTCGGCACAAGCTCGCCTATTGAGGCGCTCCAGATTGTGGACCGCTCCTTCGACCTTGTGCTGTCCGACGTCATGATGCCGGAGATGAACGGATTTCAGTTTGTGGAGCAGTTGCGCGGCAATCCGGAGACTGAGGACATCCCCGTCATCATTGTGACCACGCTGTCCGACAAGCCGGACCGGCTGCGCGCTGTGCAGTCTGGCGCCAATGACTTCATCACCAAGCCCGTGGACGCCTTTGAACTGGAGGTCCGCACGGCGTCCATGCTGCGGCAGAAGCGCCAGCAGGACGAGATTAAACTCTTTCAGCAGGACCTTGCGGGCATGGTGGAGGAACGCACCGCCGACCTGCAACGCACGTTGAATCGACTGCATACGTCGCATATTGAGAGCATTCTGCATCTTGCCGCCGCCGCGGAATACAAGGACGAGGACACCAGCACCCACATCAAGCGCATGAGCCGTTATTCCGCGCTTATCGCCAAGAGTTTGGGGCAGGATGACCACTATGTGGACCTTATCCTCAGGGCCAGCCCCATGCACGACGTGGGCAAAATCGGCATTCCGGACGACATTTTGCTCAAGCCCGGACCGCTGACGGCGCAGGAGTGGGAAACGATGAAGACGCACACCACCATCGGCGGCAAGATTCTTGGTGCGGGCAGTTCGGAGTATATGCTCATCGGCACCAGCATTGCCCTGACCCACCATGAAAAGTGGAACGGCACCGGCTATCCGGCGGGGTTGGCCGGGGAGGATATCCCTCTGTGCGGGCTTATTTGCGCTGTGGCGGATGTGTTTGATGCGCTGACCAGCAAGCGCCCCTACAAGGACGCCTTCCCCGAGGACAAAGCCTTGAGCATTCTGCGCGAGGGCAGGGGAGTGCACTTTTCACCGCGGGTGCTGGACGCCTTTCTTGACAACTTGGATGCGGTCCGAGATATCCGTGCCAAGTACTGTGACGAGCATGCCAACCACTGCGACGACCACGTCAATTAAGACAAAAAGGCCCCTCCGTGTGCAGCGGAGGGGCCCAGAGGGGTTGTGACGCAATAAAAGAGTCACAAACTATAAACGAATCACCGTGCCGGGGGCGGCGTCGGTGTTTTCGCCGTCTTGAACCACGGCCTCGCCATTGACGAAGACATGCGGGATGCCTTCGGGATACTGGCAGGGGTCCGTGAAGGTGCCCTTGTCCTCAACGGTTTCGGGGTCGAAGATGACAAGGTCGGCAAAGTTGCCGGGGCGCAGGACGCCGCGCTCGGGAATGCTGAAGACGGACGCCGGGCGGCCGGTCATCTTGGTCACGGCTTCCTCAAGGCCAAGGCTGCCGCGCTGGCGCACGTAGCGGCCAAGGACGCGCGGGAAGGAGCCATACACACGCGGATGCGGCTTGCCGCCAAGCAGGCCGTCTGTGCAGACGTTCATTTCCGGACGGCGCATAAAGCCTTCCACATGCTCTTCCAGACCGTAGAAGTCCACCATGCCCACGGCGTTATCTTCCTGCAGCAGCAGGTCAAAGGTAGCCTGATACGGGTCCATGCCACGCAGCTCGCCAATTTCCGTCAGATTCTTGCCAATGCAGTCGGCGTTGGCCTCGGTCTTCACGTCCGTGACGTAGATGCCGTCCAGCCCGGCAAACTGCACAAAGTTGTCCCAGCCGTCGATGCCGTTTTCGATGTCCTGAATCATGCGCTTGCGGGCTTCGGCGTCCGCGAGGCGCTGGAGCAGGTTGTCCGTGCCGCCGTCATGCGCCCACGGGGGCAGAATGACGCCCAGCATGGTGGAACCGGCCACGTAGGGGTACTGGTCAAAGGACACGCGGATGCCCTCGGCCTTGCACTTGTCCAGTAGCTGCAGGACCTTTTCGTACTTGTCGGCGTTGTTTTTGCCGCAGACCTTAAAGTGCGAGAAGTGCACCTTGACGCCGGACTCGCGGCCCATGGTGATGACCTCTTCCATGGACTCAAGGATGGTGTCGGCCTCGCTGCGCTGGTGGATGACGAGGGGGCGGTCAAACTCCGCGGCGGCCTTGCACAGGGCGACCATCTCGCGCGTGTCGCTGTAGGCGCAGGGCATGTAGATGAGGCCGGTGGACAGGCCCATGCCGCCCGCTTCAAGCTCGCGGCGCAGGATGTCCTGCATGCGCAGCAGGTCGTCGTCCGTGGCTTTGACATTGCCAAGGCCAAGGGCCTCCATGCGCACGTTGCCGTGGGGGATGAGGTAGCCCTCGTTGGGGGCGCTGCCGTTGGCTTCCAGCAGCTTCAGGTAGCCGTCCGTCGTCTCGTAGGACCAATCCAGCTCCTCCACATCGCCGTCCAGACCGGCAAGGTTCTTGCGCCACGGGCTTTCGTACTTGGTGGGCATGGGCGCGGCGGAGATGCCGTCCTGTCCCAGAATCTCGGTGGTGACGCCCTGACGGGTTTTGGCCGGGACGTGCTTCTGGCGGAAGATGAGCAGGTCGGAGTGGCTGTGGGTGTCGATGAAGCCGGGGCAGAGGACCTTGCCCTGCGCGTCCAGCTTCTCGTCAAAGTCGCCTTCCACGTTCTGGCCGCGCACCACGTCGATGATGCGTTCGTCTTCGGTGATGACGCAGCCGTCAAAGCGCTGCTGGCCGGTGCCGTCGATGATTGTGGCGTTGTGGATGAGTCGTTTCATGGTCGGTCTCCTTGGGCGGGTGGTCCCGCTTTCTGGTCCTTTGCGGCGCGTGGACATGCGCGGCCTGCAAGGGGAGGTGGTAAAATATGTCCGGCGGCTGCTTCCTGCCGCCGGAGGGTGCCGCCCAGGCGCGCTCTGGTGCGCCGGGGCGGCTGGCTGGGCCGGATGTCGGGGCCTGCTGTCTGGCCCTGATAGAGGGGGCTGACGCAGGGGATGACATTCCGGCGGGGTGGACTATTCTCCGGCTGCGGCGGCTTCTTCATGCTCCTTGGTGATGGCCAGCGGGGCGGGCTTGCGGCCCATGGCGATCTCTATCTTGGAGATGAGGAAGAACGACAGCGTACTGACAAGGGAGCCGAAAACGATGGCCATGATGCCGTACGGTTCACCGGCCTGCTGCCACGCGATGGCGGCAACGGAGCCGAGGATGATGGAGTACAGGCCGCCGTTGACGGTGGCGTTGTTGTACATCAGGCCGAACACAAAGGCCGCGAACGGACCGGCCGCACGCATGGTAAAGGCCAGAATGAGCAGCGAGATGATAGAGTAGTTGCCAAGGGCGATGATGACGGAGCAAGTGCCGACGAACAGGATGGCGCCCTTGCTCCAGGTCATAAGGTCCTTGTCCGTTGCGTTCGGGCGGATGTAGCGCTGGAACACGTCCTTGGTGAACAGGGTGGACACGGCCAGCATGTTGCCCGAGGCGCTGGACATGGTGGCGGCGACCACGGAGGCCAGCACCACACCCGCGATGATGGTGGGCGCGAAGTGCTGCGCGGCCGTGGGCAGGGCGCTGTTAGGGTCGATGTCCGGGAAGTGGGACAGAGCCACAAGGCCGATGACCGCCGGGATGAATCCGTACAGGGCCATCAGGCAGGAGCACATGAAGGAACCCATCTTGGCAACCTTGGCATTGCGCGCGGCAAAGTAGCGTTGCACGGCTTCCTGACCGGTGGAGAAGGTCATGAAGTACATCAGGATAAGGCCGAGGATGGTCTTCCAGCCAACGTTGGTTAAGCTCATCTGGTGTGCTGGCAGAGTGGACACCAGATGGTCCCAACCGCCTGCGTTGTGCAGGATGATGGGCATTGCGACGGCCATGCCGATGGTGATCACAAGGATGTGCACGATGTCCGTGAACGCAACCGACATAAGCCCGCCCATCAGGGTGTAGGCGGTGACGACGCAGCCTGCAAGGATGATGACCTTCTGCAGCTCAATGCCCGTCACAACGTGGATGATGGTGGAGGTGGCGATGACCTGCGCCGCAGTGGCGAAGAACAGCGCGGAGATGGACAAGAAGGTCGTCATGATGTGCGAGGTCCGGCCGTAGCGGCGGCCGAGGATTTCCGGCACCGTCGTCGCCATGGATTTGCGCAGATACGGCGCAACAAAGGAGACGAGGAAAATGCCGATGCCCGCGCTGACAACGTACCAGCCAGCGGAGAAACCCCACTCGCCATAGGCCTTGGCCGCGACACCCAGGGTACTGCCGCCGCCGATTTCGGCGGCGGCGAGAGTCCCTGCCATCATGGCCGGGCCAAGCTGGCGACCGGCGAGGAGAAAGTCCTCGGATTCACGAATCTTGCGCTTGGCAACCCACAGGCCGATACCGATCATGCACGCCATGTAGGCGAGGATGACATAGAAAGTGCTGGTCATGGCAGGAACTCCCTCTTAGGTGTGCAGCAGTGCGCGGCTGATGGCCATGTAGCCTTCAACGGCCTTGTGCAGTTGATCAAGCTCAATGTACTCGTCGTCGGTGTGGGCCAGCGTCTCAAGGGACGGGCCGTAGCCGAAGGTCTTGATGCCTGCTTCACCGGCATAGTGGCTGCCGTTGGTGCAGAAGGCGTAGTGGTCAATCTTCGGGCTTTGGCCGATGCCGCGCAGCGCCTCAAGGGTGCTCTGCACAAAGGCTTCGTCCTTGCTGTATTCCCATGCGGGGAAGAACCGCTCCGCGCTGATGGTCTCGCCGGTGTGGCACGGGGCCTCATCAATGGCGAGGCTTGCCGTGGCCGCAAAGTCCGGGTCTTCGGCCTTCAGGGCGTCGATGGCGTTTTGGATGGGCTCAAGGATGCTCTCCTTGGTTTCACCCACCAGCGTGCGGCGGTCGTAGGTGACGCGGCAGCCGGAGGGCACCACGGAAGCACCGGGATAGGGCGAGGACTTGATGTCCGTCAGGGCGTTGGTGCCCTTGCCGAGCATGGGATGCTCCGGCGGAGTCAGGGCCTCCACGCGGCGCACCAGCTCCATCATCTTATGGACGGCGTTGATGCCTTCGTCCGGAGAGGCGGAGTGGGCGGGCTTGCCCTCGGTCTCCAGCACGATTTCGGCGCGGCCACGCTGGGCAATCTTGACGTTTAGCTGCGAGGCTTCGCCAATGACAACGTAGTCCGGCTGCACGTTCTTGCTGATTTCGCGGCCGGCCACACCCTCGAAGCATTCCTCATGCACCACGCCTGCGACGTAGATTTCACCGGCGAAGTTGCGGTTCTCGGGCTTGGCCATTTCGGCGGCGGCAACGGCCATGGCGGCGACTGCGCCCTTCATGTCCGAGGTGCCACGGCCGTACATGCGTCCGTCCTCAATCTCCGCGCCAAAGGGCTTTTTGGTCCAGCGGCGCTCGTCTACGGGCACGGTGTCGATGTGGCCGTCAAAGAGGATTTTGGGGCCGGGGGCGTTGCCCTTGACGCAGCCGATGATGCTGCCGTAGCGGTCGACGGTGACTTCGTCGAAGCCCGACTCCTTCATGAAGGTTTCAAGGACGGAGACGACGCCGGCTTCCTCGCCGGAGACGCTGGGCTGTTGGATAATATCGGCGCACAGGGCGACGACGGCGTTTTTTGCTTCCTCGTGTATCACGTGCCTCTCTCCTTATTCGTCCACTTCGGGGTAGGCGCCGTACCAAGTGATGCGGCGGTACATTTCGGGGTCGGTGTCGCCTTCCGTGCTGATGACCAGAACGCGGGAAGAATCGTCCAGTTCCAGATTTTCGCGGATGGCGGCAAGCTCGGGGCGGTGCATGATGCACTCCACGATGCCGGTGGTCACTGCGCCGGACTCGCCGGAGATGACCTTGGGGTCGCTCCCCTTGGGCGCGGCCAGCATGCGCATGCCGTTGGCGGCCACCCAGTCCGGGCAGGAGATGTAGCCGTCGCTGTAGTCGCGGAGGATGCCCCAGCCCACGGTGTTTGGTTCGCCGCAGGCAAGACCGGCCATGACGGTGGCCATGTCGCCCGTGACAAAGTGCGGGTCGCCGTCTGCGGCCTGCGCAGAGCGGAAGATGCAGTCCGCAAGCTCCGGCTCAACGACGACGGTCTTGGGCCTGTCGTCGCCGTAGCGCGCGGCCAAAAGGCCCTGCACGCCGCCAGCAAAGGAGCCGACGCCAGCCTGCAGGAAAACATGGGTGGGACGCGCGCCTTCCTGCTCCTCGAACTGCTCCAGCGCCTCAAAGGCGAGGGTGGTGTAGCCCTGCATGATCCAGCCGGGAATCTTCTCGTAGCCGTCCCATGCGGTGTCCTGCACCATGACCCAGCCCTTTTCCTGCGAGTTTTGCCAGGCAAGGCGAACGGCGTCGTCGTAGTTCATGTCCGTGATGCTGGCGTCAGCGCCTTCGGCGCGGATGTTGTCCAGACGCGCCTTGGCCGAGCCTTTGGGCATGTAGATGACGGACTTTTGCCCCAGCCTATTGGCGGCCCAAGCCACGCCGCGGCCGTGGTTGCCGTCCGTGGCGGAGACGAATGTGATTTCGCCTACAGCCTCGCGTACTTCGGCGGAGCAGAGCTTTTCCATGCTCATCTCGGAGATGGGCGTGTCCAGCACTTCGCAGATGTGGTTGGCAATGGCGAACCCGCAGCCCAACACCTTGAAGGCATTGAGGCCAAAGCGCTTGGACTCGTCCTTCACGTGGAAGCTGGCCACGCCAAGGTCGCTGGCGAGGGCGGGCAGGCCTACCAGCGGGGTGGGGGCGTAGCCTTCAATGGTGCTGAAAAAGTCGCGCGCCACTTTGGCGTGCTTGACGGACAGAAAATCGACGTCGACTTTCTGTGTGGCCGCACGGGCCGTTTTGTTGGCAATGAAACGTGTTGTGCTCATATGTCCTGAATCCTTAAAGGTCCGCGATGACTTCAATCTCGACCAGTGCGCCCTTGGGCAGTGCGGCAACCTGAACGCAGCTGCGCGCGGGATAGCCGCCGGTGAAGTATTCGGCATAGATGTCGTTCATGGTGCCGAAGTCCTTCAGGTCCTGCAGAAAAACGCCGACCCGGCAGACGTTGTCACAGGTGGCGCCAGCCTCTTTCAGGATGGCCTTGACGTTTTCAAGGCTCTGCCGTGTCTGGGCCTCGATGCCCTCGACCAATTCGCCCGTGGCGGGGTCCACCGGAAGCTGGCCGGAGACGTAGAGGGTGCCGTCCTTGATGACAGCTTGGGAGTAAGGCCCGATGGCGGCGGGGGCCGCATCGGTATTGAGTACGGTTTTCATTGTACCTCCTTGGATTTCAACGTGATGTGAAACTCTCTAAGGCAAGGAGGGTGCCAACATGGCGTGATTTTTAAAAAGCGTATGTATTCCAGAGTGTTGCGATATTCTGCCGCATTTGGAAGCCTTGCTTCACTGCGATTTTGCTTCTCAAACTGAAAAATAATTCTCGTATCGAGAATAAACATTTGCTATAGCCAAAATGCCTTGGTTGACAGGGCTTTTCATCCACTACCCCGAGGCGGAAGCCTCCATCCAGCAAAAAATGTCGTGAAAGCTATTTTCATTTTGAGAACCGGAGCCAGAGCATGATTGAGACCATTGAGCCGTCCATCCGCCGCATTGCGGAAGTTATATCCATTGTCATCGGGCTTGATGTGGAGGTGGTCAACTCCTCCTTTACCCGTGTGGCGGGGACGGGGCGCTACGCCCAGGGAGTGGGCACCAGCATCATCGATGCCGGGCAGGTCTACCGCACGGCGCGGCGCTCCGGGCATCCTGTGTATGTGGAGAAGCCGCGCTTTCACCCCATCTGCAACGGCTGCAAAAAGCGCGATACCTGCGAGGAAAAGCTCACCCTGTGCGCGCCCATCATGGTGGATGGCAAGGTGGAGGGCATCATTGGCATTATCTGCTTCAATGAGCAGGACAGGGCGCGGATTCTGGAAACGCGGGATTCGTTCCTGACCTTTATCGAGCTGATGTCCAATATGGTTGCGGGGTCCATTGCGGATACCAAGCGCCTGCAAGCCATGTCGCAGACGGTGGGAATGCTGCAGGGCGTGGTGGATGCGTATTCCGATGGGGTGTTCGTGTTCGGCAGGGACGGGGAGATTACATACGTGAACTCCCACGCACGGCGCATGATGAAACTGCGGCAGGACGTTCTGCCCCGCGCGGTGGACATGACGCCCACCGGCAACACCGTGGAGGACGCCGAGGAATACGACCTGCGCTGTAACGGCGTGGAGCTGACGGTTATGGCGCGGACCGTGGAGCTGGTGGGCGACGATGCGCGGTTTGCCAAGCTGGTAATCTTTGAAAGCCAGCGCGACTATATGCGGCGAATGTCGCGTATCAGCTCGCAGCCGCACGGTGAGGGGCTTGGGGCCATCCTTGGCGAGTCTCCGGTCATTACCAAGTTGAAACAGCGCGTGCAGAGCATTGCCACGTCGTCTTCAACGGTGCTCATCACGGGCGAGAGCGGCACGGGCAAGGAGCTGTTCGCCCGCGCCATCCACAAGGAAAGCGACCGCCGCGACCAGCCGTTTATCGCCATCAACTGCGGCGCCATTCCGGATACGCTATTGGAAAGCGAGCTGTTCGGCTACACCAGCGGCGCATTTACCGGGGCGCGCTCGTCCGGGCGTGTGGGCAAGTTTGAGCTGGCCAACGGCGGCGTGCTGTTCCTTGACGAAATCGGCTCCATGCCGCTGTATCTGCAGGTGAAGCTGCTGCGCGTTTTGCAGGAGCGCACCGTCATCCGTCTTGGCTCCAACAAGCTCATCAACATCGACATCCGCGTTATCGCCGCTACTAACGACAATCTGCAGGAGCAGATCGCCAACAACACGTTCCGCAGCGACTTGTTCTACCGCCTGAACGTCATCCCCTTTGAGATTCCGCCCCTGCGCGACAGGCTGGAGGACGTGGACATGCTGACGGAGCACTTTTTCCGCAAGTACGGGGAGCGCTTCAACAAGCGCCTTGAGCACATCTCGCCGCAGTGCATGGAGATGTTGCGCAGCTATCCGTGGCCGGGGAATATCCGCGAGTTTGAGAACGCCATTGAATTTATTGTGAATATGATGCCCGCCAGCGGCGAGGTGACGCCGGACTGCCTGCCAGCTTTCCTGCACGCCATCAAAACCGACGCCCCGCGCATTGAGGTTGCCGATGATATCCGCCCGTTGGAAGAAGTGGAGCGCGAGGCCATAGCCAAGGCGCTGGAGCGCTTCGGCACGTCCACCAGCGGCAAACGCCTCGCCGCCAAGCGCCTTGGCATCGGCCTGGCGACCCTGTACCGCAAAATCCAGCTATACGGGCTGTAGGCGGGGATTGCGCGCCGCCAAGGGGCACATCAGGACGGGTGGGCGCGCCGCCCGAAGAGGGGCTCAAGGAAGGAACGCCCCCGCAGAGCATGGCTTTGCGGGGGCGTTCCTTGTGTGTGGCAGGGCGGGGGGAGCGGGGCACAACAAAAAACCCCTCCCGCCGAAGCGGAAGGGGTTTGATAATCATGGTAGCGAGGAGAGGACTTGAACCTCCGACACTGCGGATATGAGCCGCATGCTCTAACCACCTGAGCTACCTCGCCATTTTGTTGGTGTGACGTGTTCCGTCACCCGCGGAGAAGACGTCTACGCACTTCTCAGGATATTGCAAGCACTTTTTGGGAAAAAGTCCAAAAAAGTTAGTCCAGTGCCCATCCTTCGCCGTTCGGGCCGCAGGTCATGACCTGAGCGCCGGCGGCGGTGACGGCGATGGTGTGCTCAAAGTGGGCGGAGGGACGGCGGTCCTTGGTCACGATGGTCCAATGGTCCGAGAGGGTCTCCACTTCCTTGACGCCAGCATTGATCATCGGCTCAACGGCGATGACCATGCCCTGCTTGATGCGGAAGTCCGTGCAATTGCGCGAGAAGTAGTTGGGCACCTGCGGCGGCTCCCACATGCTTTCGCCAATGCCGTGCCCCACAAGGGATTCCACGACGGAGAAGCCGCAATTACGGGCGTGCTTGGCCATCTTCTTGGCGATTTTGCTCCATTTGACGCCGGGACGGATGTCTTTGATGGCGATGCGCAGGCACTCTTCGGTGGCGTCCATGAGCGCGCGCTTTTCGTCGTCAATGGTGCCAACGGCGTGCGTGCAGGCGCAATCCGCGCACCAGCCGTTAATCTTGAGGCCGATGTCCACGCTGATGATGTCGCCATCCGCCAGCTGGCGGGACGAGGGAATGCCGTGCACAACTTCCTCGTTCACGGACATGCAGCACGTGGCCGGGAAGGGGACTTCGCCGGGAACACCCTTGAACAGGGGAACAGCATTGTGCCCGATGATGAACTTTTCAACCTCGGCGTCGATGGCCTCGGTGGTGACTCCGGCCTCCGCCATGTCTGCGCCAATCATGTGGGCCTGCCACAGCAGCTGACCCGCCTCGCGCATCAGCGCGATCTCTGACTTCTTCTTGAGCTTCAAAGTAGCACTCCGGTTTTTTCCATACGCAAAGGGCAAGCTCATACTCCAACGTGCGGCCATGTCAACCATAGGCGGCATGAAGCCTGTATTCCCAGCCTTGCCCTCGGATTTCTGCTCCTGCGGTCCTCAGCCCGCGTTGCGCCCCCATGGTACGCGCACAAGCGCCAAGACGCCATGCCCGTGCGGAAGCGGCAGAGGACGCCGGGCCGTGTTGACACGGCGCAGTGGATGCCTATAGTTCTCGTTTGCTGGCAGGCCAAAAGCCACATCGGCCGCCAAAGTTGAACCTGTAACGCAAAGAGATAGTGCCTCATGAATCTTGAAGAACTTACTCCGTCCGGTGCGGCCCAGTCCGCGCAGGAAGCCGATACCGCCAAGGTCTTTGTCCCCAAGGGCGTCTGCTCCAAGATGATCCGGTTCGAGGTTGAAGACGGCAAGCTCCATAACGTGGAATTCACGGGCGGCTGTCCCGGCAACCTCATCGGCATTGGCCGCCTTGTGGAAGGCATGCCCCTGACCGAAGTGGCGGAGCGCCTGCGCGGCATCCGCTGTGGCCGCAAGTCCACATCCTGTCCCGACCAGCTCGTGGAAGCCATCACGCCCTACATCGAGGGCTAATACGCGCCACGCGCTGCTGACGACGCGCCTCCAAGCCCCCGGCCTCCGGGGGCTTTTCTTTTGCCCAAGGGCGCGGAGTGAGGGCGAGTGCAGGGGCCAAGCTCACGCCGTCCCCGTGGCGCAGGAGCGCGGAATCTGCTATGTGTGGAGAACGCCCCGGCCAGCGCGCTGCGCCTCCCGGCGGCGGAATCCTCCCTCAAGCACAAGGAGAGAGCGCCATGACCATCCTGACAGGCATTTTGATGCTGTTTATCCTTGTTCTTGTGTATGGCTCGCGCAATGTTTTCCTTGCCGTTGTCGTCTTTACGGGCGGTGTGGGCGCGGGGAGCATACTGCTCATTGGCGTTGGCCGCCTGTTTTTGGAGTTTGCGGGCACGGCGGGGGAGACGAATTTCCTGTCCATCACCCTGTGCGCCGCTTTGGTCCTGCTGCTCGCTGCCTCGGGAATAGGGTTTTTGCGGCGCTTGCTGCGCTGGTAGTTCTCTCCTTGTCCGAATTCTTTCCATAGCCATCCATTGGCCGTAACGATCCGCCTCCGGCACTGCCGGGGGCGGATTTTTGCATTCTTGGCCGTCTCTAATTCCCCGCCTTGGCCCTGCGCCTCTGGGCGCGTCCAGCTAAAAAAAGCCCATTTTTCGCCGTGTGGGGGCGTGTTCGCCCACAGAAGGAACATGGACGCATCTCCCCGTCCTTGCTTTTGATGCACGGATTTGCACGCGCACCTTGCGCGCCGCTGTGCGGTCTTTCTGCATATCCACCGTGGTGAATTTCCCTATGCGTCAGTGTGTTGCCCTGATTGCCGCTGCGGCGCGGCGCGGGTATAGGCTTGTCTATATCTCGGGGTTCCAGAAATTGCACGACGGATATTTAATGCAGTCAGTACGGCACATCAATCCAGAGGCGCAATACAGATATGCAGAAAAAGAATTCACATCAGAATCGAAGATGGACCCGGCTGGAAGAAGCGGCGTTTCGCATCATGAATGCACGGGACGACGAGCTTTCTCAAATGACAGTGCAGAGCCTTGCGGATGATATCGGCATCACGCCGACGCATCTTTGCCGCCTGTACAATAAGCGGTGCGGCGAAAAGAAAAGACACCTCGCGCGGCTGTCCATTGAGTGGGAAAAGATGCGCAGGGCGCGCCGTCTTTTGGAGTGCAACAGGGAAATCCGCGTGGAGCAGGTGGGAAATCATTTCGGCATTGCCAAGGAAGAGGACTTTTGCCGCAAGTTCAAGGAGCACTTCCACGTCACACCCGGGCAATATCGAAAACACTATTTTCTGCAGAAAAAACGAGTGGAGGAGACGCAACAAGGAGAGTGCGTATGAAGTGATACCCCTATGCGGCACGTGGAGCAAAAAGTAACCGAAGGCAAATGACACCAACCCGACAAGGAGACAACACCATGCAGTATTCCATCCAGTTCGTGAACAATTCCACCAACAGTGGCGACTTCTGCGTTTTCCAGACGCCGCCGGATATGAGCAACTCCAACATTCTGTCCTTGGCGTGGCTGACCAAGCGCTGCCATCCCAAGAACTACCGCCTGAAATTCACGTGGAGCATCGACTACAACTTCACGTGGAGCGAAGTGGGCGAGCTGATTCCCGGCGTGGTCTTTGACGCCCAGCAGCTGTGGCCCGCCGACCTCGTGACCTCCAATCACGTGGACTTCACGCGTTATGACGGCGCGTACACCTTCCTGGACCAGCGCAAGGGCGCGCAGGCTGGCAACCTCTACATCCATCAGGACGACACCATCCCGCTGCGCGAGGCCTCCGTTGGCATCGCCATGGGCGGTAAGGCGTCCTTCGCCGTGGAGGCGCAGCCCAACCTGACGGAAGTCTTCATCCCGCATCCCACCTACTGGGTGGCCTTCGGCGATTACGTGGAAGGGCAGGTGCTGGACGTTGAAACCATCACCAACAAGGCCGTGGTTGAGTTCCCGCCCAACGTCTACAACATGACGGCAACCCTTGGCGCGGACAACGCGTGGACCATCACCCCCGCGAAGTGCTAGCAGCCGCCGCGCGGCCCGGCCTGTACCGGGCCGCGCATTCCAACACGTCATAATGCCGGAGGCGCGCCACCCGGCGTCTGCGCCGGCTTGGAGGGATCATGCGAAAACTCATCGGGAGTCTGCTTGCCCTGTGTGCGCTTTCGGCGGCCTTCTATGCGTCGATTCAGGCGCAATGCTTCGATGTCGCAACCCGGAATCTGTACCCGCCGGCTGTCGTCCTTGCCTACACCGAGGGCAATGGCACAAAGCTACGCACCGCGCTCAACACCTTCATCCATCAAAACACGACATTTGGGAGCTATGGTTCAACGTGGAATTCGCTGTTCTGGACGGACGGATGTCCCAATGCCACGGTGCGCCTTCTCTATAGCCGCAACATCCTTCCCACAGGCGACAAGTGCAGCGATACCTACACCAGTCAGTACTGCTGGAACAGAGAACACCTCTGGCCTACCAGCAAAATGCGTAATGACAAGAAAGACAAGAAGTGGATTGAAAAACATGTCAAAGCCGCGGTGGACCTGCACCACTTGTATCCCGCCAACAGCAAAATCAACGCCGACCGTGGGAACCGTGATTTCGCGCCGGGCGGCACCAGCTTTGTGTTCAACGGCACAACGTACAAGATGACGGCAACGACATTTGAGCCGCCCGACGAGGTGAAGGGCGACGTGGCGCGGGCGCTCTTTTACATGGATGTGATGTACGATGGAGCATTCGGCAACACCGGGAACCTGACTCTTGTGACCTCGAATGCCACCAGCACCAATGGCACCGACCTGGGCAACCTTGCCGAGCTTCTCACGTGGCACACGCAGGACCCCGTCAGCGATTGGGAACGGACACGGAACTCACGGGTCCACTTCACGCAGGGCAACCGCAACCCCTTCATCGACTGCCCGGAATTCGTCAGCATCATCTGGCCACCTGCAAACGCCACCAACTCCACCCCCTAACCGCCTTGGCTTCCAAGGCAACCCAAACCGGGCAGGCGTATGTCTGTCCGGTTTGGTGCTTGGGTTGGGCCTTGAGTGGATGGGGGCAGGGGCGTGTTCTCGCGCCTTTGCCACGCTCGTGAAGGGGCGTGGATGGGCGCGTTGCGCTGGAGAGGGGAGGAGACGAGGCTCCCAAATACAGAAAAAGCCCCTTCCGCTTTCGCAGAAGGGGCTATGCAATCAGTGGTAGCGAGGAGAGGACTTGAACCTCCGACACTGCGGATATGAGCCGCATGCTCTGACCACCTGAGCTACCTCGCCACTTTATGGGTGCCGCGCTGTGAGTTTTGCCTCACCGCGTCGGGAATTGGCTTATAGGGAGTTTCAAAATTGAATGCAAGGGAAAATTACGATTTTTTCAAAAAATCCCCATCTGCCAGCAGACAAGAACGATTGGCGCGATGGCGAGACGGTACCATGCAAAAGGCCGCAGTGTCACCTTGCCAAGCAGGCTGATGAAGACCTTGATCGCCAGCCACGCGGAAATGAAGCTGACGACGAAACCAACGGCCATGAACGGAATATCCGCCGCGGTGAACAGGTCGTAGCTTTTGAGCAGGTCGTAGCCGGTGGCCGCGAACATGATGGGCACAGCGGCGATGAAGGAGTATTCTGCAGCAACGGTACGCCGCGCCCCCAGAATCATGCCGCCCATGATGGTGGCGGCGGAGCGCGAAAAGCCTGGCCACAGGGCAAGGCACTGAAACGCGCCGATGCCGAGGGCCAAGAGTGGCGTCACCTCGTCGAGGGTGTTGGTATGCGCGGGGCGCTGTTTGCGCTCCACCCACAAAATGGCCAGCGCGCCAACGCCTAGGGCAAGGGCGACGGTGTAGGGGCCAAAGAGGTGGGTTTTTATGAAGTCATGGGCGGCCAGTCCGGCCAGCCCTGCGGGCAGTGAGGTCAAAAACAGCAGCCACAGGCCGTATATTCCGGAAAACCGGCGCTCCTCGGTTGGGCGGACAAGCCCCCAAAAGCGCTCCCAGTACAGCACGACCACCGCGAGGATGGCGCCAAGCTGGATGACCACTTCGAACGTATTGGCCTTTTGCCCCGTGAATCCGAGCAGGTGCCCAGTGATGATAAGGTGCCCTGTGGACGAGACGGGCAGGAACTCTGTCAGCCCCTCCACAACGCCAAGGATGGCGGCTTGGACGATGGATTCCACATTCGTCTCCTTGAGAGTATATGTTATGTGCGGCGGTTATGCGCCGTCACCAGCGCCTAGCCCATGAGGGGACAAGTTGCAAGCACCCCGGTGATGGTGTAGATGCCAGTGAACCCCGCAACCCGGCGGGAAGGAGGGACTATGACGACGATTATGCCCGAGAGTGAACTTCTGCGCCGTGCGGTTTGTTGGTTGAGTGAGCAGCTTGAGGATGAGCCAAAGGACATCCACGCCCTTGTGCAAGAGGCCTCTATGCGTTTCAACCTTGGTCCAAAGGACGAGGAACTCCTCGTGGAATTCTACAGAAAGAACCTCAAGAAACAGGACGACTCCCCTGCGTAATCCGCTATTTCCATCACTTTTGCAACGACAGATGTTCAAGGAACTCGCCACGCTGTTTGCGCTGTGTGCGGGGTCGCTTCTGTCGCTTCTTCTTATAGGTAGACTGCTTCAGCTGCGGGATATCCTTATCAGTCAGAGCCTTGGATTTGTGGACATCCTCAAGATGTTCGCCTACCTCAGCCCGTTTTTTTTGCTGTTGCTCATACCCATCGCGTGCATGCTGGCCGTGTTCCTGACGCTGCTGCGCATGAATACGGACCTAGAAATTACGGCGCTGCGCGCGTCCGGCGTGAGCCTGTATCAGCTTTTGCCCGCGCCGCTGCTTCTTGCGCTGATGTGCACCGCCGCGACGTTCTGGATATCCTTTTCCGGCCTTGCTTGGGGTATGGAGAACTTCCGGTCCACCATGCTGGAGCTGGCCCGCTCCAAGACGCAGCTTGTTCTGCAACCCGGCGTCTTTAATATGGATTTTCCGGGGCTGACCCTCTATGCCCAGAATGCGGACACCAAGAGTGGCAAGCTGAAAACCGTGTTCGTCAAGGACGCCTCCAGCGGCGAGCGCGCGTCAACCATCCTTGCGCCGACAGGCGTTATCAAGACCAACAAGGACAAGGGCGAGATCGTTTTCCAGCTGGAAAATGGCAAGATTTACCGTCACGAAAAGGACGGCCTGAGCGTTATCGGCTTTGGCACCTATCAGGTGCGCATGGACCTTTCGCGCATGTTCCACGGCTACAAGCCCGGAGACGTCCGCCCCAAGGAAATGTCGTGGACGCGCCTGCATGAGCTGAATGACAAAAACATTAGCGAGGGCGTGGACGACAACTGGGCGCGTAAAATCCGCGTGGAAATCCAGAAGAGGGTGGTTCTGCCGCTGGCCTGTCTGGTGCTGGGGCTGTTCGCCATTCCCATGGCGTCCATGTTCAGCGGCCTGCACAGGCACTGGGGGCTGCTCCTCGCGCTGGGCTTCTTCCTTGGGTACTACACGCTGTTGTCCCTTGGCCTGTCCCTTGGCGAAACCGGCGTCTTGTCCCCCGTTGTGGGGCTGTGGCTGCCGGACGTGCTGTTCTTCTTTGCTGGACTCTATGGCCTGCGGCAAGCGGCCAATGAACGCTCCATCCCCGTGGTGGAGTGGATGCGACACCTGAGAACGCTGGGACGGAAGGCCGAACATGTTTCATAAGACGCTCAATACCTATCTGCTGCGGCAGAACATGTTCTATATCCTTACATGTCTTGCCGTTGGTGCGGGGCTGTACCTGCTGACCGACGTGTTCGACAGGTTGGACGACTTTCTGGAGGCGGGCCTTGGCCTGTCCACCATTGCGACATATTTTGCGGTGAAGCTGCCGCTGATTATTTCGCAGATTTTGCCTGCGGTGTTCCTGTTGTCCGTGGTGGCCCAGCTGTGTCTGATGGCGCGCCACCGCGAACTGCTTGCCCTGCGGGCAGGGGGCATCTCCTTTGGCCGCCTGTCGTCGTTCTACATTGCCTACTCCCTGCTGTGGTGCGTGATTCAGCTTGTCTTTGCGCAGTTTGTGGGCGTGTATGGGCAACAGATGTCCAGCCGCATCTGGTCCGAGGATGTGCGCGGCAACGTGGTGGAGGAAACCACCATGCGCAACCTGTGGCTAAAAGAGGGCGATTATATTGTTGAAATCGCCGAGGCCGTGCCCGCACTGCGTCAGGCGCGCGGCGTACACATCTATCAGCTGAGCGAAGACCGCCGCTCCCTCACCCATCAATACGACGCCGCCTCCGCCGAGGCGAAGCCCGGCCACTGGGTGCTGCAGGACGCAAGCGTGCTGAACCCCCAGACCTTCCGCTATGAGAAGCGTCCGGAAGTGACGGTGCCCATCAAGCAGGACCTCAAGGCCTTTTTGGCGGTGGACCCGGACATGGACCCCGCTCAGCTTCCGCTGTGGCAACTGAGCGATACCATCTCCAAGCTGGAGGAATCCGGCTCCAATGTGGAGGTGCTGCTTACCTCGTGGCACAGCAAATGGTCGTATGCGTTCTCCATCCTTGCCATGGGGCTGCTTGCCATGGCGCTGGTGACCCTGTCGGAGAATATCTATCTGAACATTGCGTTGTCGCTGGTGCTGACCTTTGCGTATTATGTGGTCTTCATGATTGGTATGACGCTGGGGCAGAATGGTGTTTTGCCGCCTGCCATCGGCGCTTGGCTGGGTAATATTGTTTTCTGTACCCTTGCCGGGGCGCGCCTTGTATGGTGCGCCATCCCTACGCGCCAAAACGCGTAGGGCGCGGCAGGGAAGGGCCAATAAAAAACGCTGCCGGAGTGATGCTCCGGCAGCGTTTTTTTATGTCGAATTGCGGAAAGGTGTTGAGTGGCGGGGCGGGCGGGCTGGACTAGTCGTCCTGCGCGGCCTCGCGAAGGGCGGTCCAGATTTGATCCTGTCCCATGCCAGTTTTGGAGGAGCTGATGATGGGCTTGGCGCCGCCAAGGATGTTCTGCCACTGATTCTGGCGCTGGGAGCGCTCCTTCTGCTTGACCTTGTCGGCCTTGGTCAGGATGGGGATGATGTCGATGCCCAGTTCCTGCAGGTAGCCCACCAGTTCAAGGTCAATCTTCTGCGGCGTCAGGCGCGAGTCAAGCAGCACGGCCACGGCGCGCAGCCATTCGTTGCGCTTGAGGTACGCGTCGATGAGCTTGGCCCATTTTTCGCGCTCCGTCTTGGAGCACTTGGCGTAGCCGTATCCCGGCAGGTCCACGAGGTAGAAGTCGTCGGGCTTGACTTTATAGAAATTCAGACTGCGGGTTTTGCCGGGGGTGGAGCTGATTTTCGCCAGCTTCTTGCGCCCGGCAAGGCTATTGATGAGCGATGATTTTCCAACGTTGGAGCGTCCGGCCATGGCGACCTGTGGCGCGGGCATTTCCTCCAGCTGGTTCATGAGGTAGATTGTCTTTTCAAGTTCGAGCATCGGGTGCATATGGGCTATCCTGCGCGTGGTGCGCTTTCGTTAGGTTCTAAGGTTTGCGGCCAGTCGCGGGGCGCGAGTATGCCCGGATTCTTTGGATTTGCCAACCACAGGGGAAACATATAATACAGAGGCGCTTAGGACGGACGCATCATGCGGCCGTCATTGTCGTTTTCCAAAGGATACCCGAACATGGCAAAATATTCGATACTCGTGCTCAACGGCCCGAACCTCGGGCATCTTGGCGTGCGCCAGCCCGAAGTCTACGGCAGCCACGGCATGGACGACGTCCCGGACCTTGTCGCCTCGCTTCTTGGCCCAGCGGCCAGCGAGGTGGAGCTTACCTTTGACCAAAAAAATGGCGAAGGCGAACTCATCGACAGGCTGGAGGCGGCGCGGGAGCAGGGTATTGACGGTGTGGTGCTCAATGCCGGAGCGTATACGCACACCAGCCTTGCTCTGGCGGACTGTCTGGCGTGGATTGGCATCCCCTTTGTCGAGGTGCATATTTCCAATGTTTGGGCGCGGCAGGAACCGCTGCGCCACACGAGCCACATTGCCAGACACGCCCTCGGCATCATCGCCGGTTTCGGTATCGAGTCCTACGCCCTTGCGGTGGCAGCCGTCGTGCGGCGGCTCTCGCAGGGTGATGTCTAAAATTTTTTGTGATATTCCGCTATATTGGGAGGATGAATGTACTCAACGACTGATTTTAAGAACGGCCTGAAAATCGAAATGGACGGAACCCCTTACGAGATTCTGGAGCACCAGCACCACAAGCCCGGCAAGGGTGCCGCCGTCATGCGCACCAGACTGCGCAACCTGCTCAATGGCCGCGTTATCGATAAGACCTTCCGCTCCGGCGAAAAGGTCGCCAAGCCCGATCTGGAAACCCGCGGCATGCAGTTCCTCTACCGTGAGGGCGCCTCGACGCTGGTCTTCATGGACATGACCTCCTACGAGCAGATGGAAGTGCAGGCCGACCAGCTCGGCCCCAGCGCTGGCTTCCTCGTGGACGGCTCCGAAGTGAAAATCATGGTCTACCAGGGCCGCGCCATCGACCTCGATATGCCCGCCTCCGTGGTGATGGAAGTTATCGAGACCGAACCCGGCATCAAGGGCGACACCGTCAGCGGCGCGACCAAGCCCGCCACGCTGTCTTCCGGCGTGAACGTGCTGGTTCCGCTGTTCATCAACATCGGCGATTCCATCAAGGTTGACACCCGCTCCGGCTCCTACATCGGCCGCGAATCCTAAGCAAAAGGAATGAAGCGGCGCGCCGTGATGCCATGGCGCGCCGCCCCCCGCATATATCATGGAGGAACGCACACAAAACGGCGCCAAGCTCCTTAAGGAGATTATGGCCCTCGCACTCGCCTTTTGGGCGCTGCTGCTGTTTATATCCCTGGCGACCTACAGCCCGCTGGACCCCAGCCTGAACCATGCGGTGAGCAGTGGGCACAAGGTCCACAACGCAGCAGGGCTTATTGGCGCATATCAGGCCGATTTGCTGGTCATGCTGTTTGGCGTGGCAAGCTACCTGTTCCCCATCGCCTTAGCCGCCTTGGCCGCGGGCAATTTTGTCCATCGGCTGTTCCCTGTGTGGTGGCGCTGGGTCGGGGTTTATCTCTTCTTTGTGGCGCTCAATAGCTTTGGCGCATCAGACTGGGCACGGGAGCACATCCGCATCGGTGCCATTTCCGGCGGTGGCCTGCTCGGCGCCGTCCTGTACAACGAAGCCCAATACTATCTGCGCCCCCTTGGGGCGTTTCTTGTCTGGCTGTTTACCTTTTTGGTGTCGCTGCAGCTTATGGCCGGCCTCACGTGGGCCGGATTTGCCAAGCGCATCCGTATGCGCTGGCTGGACGCCATTGCCAAGCTGACCGAGCGCGCCGCGCGCCGTCGCCGCAAGCGTGAGGACGACGCAGCGGAAAAAGCCGAAAAGACCGACGCAAAGGCAGAGAAGAAGAGCAAGGGCCGCAAGTTGCTGACGCCAAAGTTCGGCAAAAAGAAAAAGGCCGAGGCTGAGGGCGAGGACGAGTACATCCCGTCCCTGTCCGCCACCCAGCCGGAGGCGCAGGGCGAGCCGGAAGCGCAGGCCAATCCTGCATCCAAGCCCGCTGCGGCCAAAAAGGCCCAGCCTCAGCCGGTCAAGAAACCCATTGATACCTCTGGCCCGCCCAAGGTGGACTTCCTTAAAGCGCCCCCGGCGGACGCGGAGGTCATCCCCAAGGACGTGCTGGAAACCAAGGCCAACGACCTTGAGACCTGCCTTTCGGACTTCGGCATTCAGGGCGAAGTGAAGGGGGCCGATCCCGGGCCGGTGGTCACCATGTTTGAATACAAGCCCGCCCCGGGCGTGAAAATCAGCAAGATTGCCAACCTTTCTGAGGATTTGGCCCTTGCCCTGCGCGCTAGCGCGGTGCGCATTGAAGCGCCGCTGGCCGGCCGCGACACCGTGGGCGTGGAAATCCCCAACGAGAACCGCCAGACGGTCTTTTTGCGGGAAATTATCGACTCCAAGGCGTTCAAGTCCTCCAAGTCGCTGTTGACCCTTGCCCTTGGCAAGGACATCTACGGCAAGCCCTGCGTGGCCGACCTTGCCAAAATGCCGCACTTGCTGGTGGCTGGCGCGACCGGTCAGGGTAAGAGTGTGTGCTTGAACTGCCTGCTTCTCAGCTTTTTGTACAAGGCGGCACCGGAGCAGCTGAAGCTGCTGTTGGTGGACCCCAAGCGCATTGAGCTGTCCGTGTATTCCAAGCTGCCCCATCTGGTGCATCCGGTGGTCACGGATATGGCGCTGGCCAAAAACGCCCTCGACTGGGCCGTGTACGAAATGGACAAGCGCTACGACGCCATGGCGCGCCTTGGCGTGCGCAACATCGAGGGCTACAACAACAAGCTGAAAAAGCTGGGTACCGATCGCCCCGAGGGCTGCGAGGACCTTGAGCCCATCCCGTACCTTGTCATTGTCATTGACGAGCTTGCGGACCTGATGCTGACGGCGCGCAAAGAAGTGGAAACGTCCATCGTGCGGCTGGCGCAGCTGGCGCGTGCGGCGGGTATTCATATGATTCTGGCAACGCAGCGCCCCTCCGTGGACGTTGTGACCGGCCTCATCAAGGCGAACTTCCCCAGCCGTATTGCCTTTACCGTGACCTCGCCGCAGGACTCGCGCACCATTTTGGACAGCGTGGGCGCCAACCATCTGCTGGGCAAGGGCGATATGCTCTTTAAGCCCGGTGGCGGCAAGCACAACCGCGTGCACGGTGCACTGGTGGACGAGGACGAAATCGGCAATATCATTGAGTACTGGGAAGCCAAGGCCAAGCCCGAGTTCGACCTCGACTTCGGCCAATGGTCCAAAGACGGCGACGCCGGTAACGGCGGCGCAGGTGGCAACGGCGGCGGTGGCGGCGACGGCATCCCCGACGACCCCATCTATGCCGAGGCCGTGGAATTCGTGATGGAGCAGGGCAAAGCGTCCATCTCCCTCATTCAGCGCCGCTTCCGCATCGGCTTTAACCGCGCGGCCCGCTTTGTCGAACAGATGGAGCAGGACGGCGTGGTTGGTCCTGCCGACGGCAGCAAGCCCCGCAAAGTTATTGTGGGACGCGAATAGGCGCGCCGCCCAGCGGTTTGCCTTTGGAAAACACATAAAACGGCCCGGTTACCATGTGTATGGTAGCCGGGCCGTTTGCTTTTTCGGAGGGTGGGGCGCTTGGCGCGTCAGGAGCAGGGCAGCTTCCCACGGTGTGGGAGCCGCTGTGCATGCCGAGTTGTGGACGGCGCGGCGCATTGGCTCCGGGCTGTTTGGGACGGGCACCCAGTCGCCTGCCGGAGGGCGCCCGCATGGGGCCGCGCTTTCGCCTAGCTTGCCGGAGGCGAGGACGAGAACGAAGCCGCGCGCGTGGGCGGGGCCTCGTCGCTAAAGGTGCGGTCCTCGGTCCAGACATAGCGGAAGGGACACATCCCCCCGCCCGTACTGATGGTGGTGGCGCGGGCCAATTGCAGATGCGGGGAATAGCCCTTGGCAAAGGCAAGGTCGCGACGGCACGAGATGGTCCATGCCAGCTCCGGCGAGAGCCCCATTTCCTTGATGTACATGTGCGCGTACTGGCAGCGGGTGATGTCCAGCGCAAAGACGTCGCCCTGAATTTCGCGCCTGTCGATATCCAGGGCATTTCCGGCGCGCATCAGGTCGATGAAGGTTGCAAAGTGTTCTAGGCTGGGGCCGTTTGGCGCGGCGGCGGCAAAGCGCTTTCCGGCGGCCTCCGCCTCGGCGTCCACGGCTTCTCCGATGAGGGCGAGGGCCTTTTCGTCCCCGAAGCGTTGTGACAACACGGCAAACATGCGCGCCATCATTTGGGCCTCCACCCGGCGACGCTCCAACTGGGATAGCGGCGGATGTGTCATGGATTCCCTCCGGTTGCAAATGCACAAGACCAATCAAAGTGGCGCGGGCCGCCGTCCTTGCGCCATGCCACGTGGTGTGGCATCTGGACATTTGGACGAAACCCGTGCATTCCTGTCGGGAAACACACTGTAATTTTTACAGCTTTTCACTATGAACTGCAACAACTCAACGAACTTCGGAGGACACATGCGCCAACGCAGTATCGTGGCGATACTGGTCGCGCTGATGCTCTGGGCATCTGGCGGGGCCGTTTGTGCACAGGAAAGCGCGCCCGCTGGCGATGCAGCGGAGATAACCGCACGCATGCAGGAGAAATACGAGGCCCTGACGGGCTTTTCTGCTGACATCGTGCAACGCCTGACCAACGCTGCAAACGGTTCAACGCAAACGCGCACCGGCGCGCTGGCCTTCAAAAACCCCTCGCTGGTGCGCTGGCAGACGGCCACACCGGAGCAGGAGCTTCTTGTGGTGGGGCAGGATGCGGTGTGGGACTATTTCCCCGAGGAAGGAACGGCCTACCGCTACACGGTGGAGCAGGTGCTCGGCTCCAAGACCATGCTCCGCTTTTTATCCGGAAAGGCCCGGCTGGACGAGGAATTCTACGTGACGCCCCAAGGCCGCGAGGATGGCTACATCAAGCTGGAACTCATACCCCACACGCCGGAATCCAATCTTGTTCAGGCCTATCTGTGGCTGACGCCGGAGAGCTTTTTGCTGCGCCGGGTGGTTATTGTCGACTTTTTTGGCAATGAGAACGACGTTACCCTCACCAAGCTGCATCTGAATCCAGACTTTCCGGATGGACATTTTACCTTCACGCCGCCGGAAGACGTGGAAATCGTGGAGAACAGCAAGCCATAGGACGGTGCGCCCCTGCGTGTGCAAACTTGATTTGACCACGGCCTATCCGCAGTACTACTCGGCGGAGCCTCGCCCGCATTTGGTTGATTTTCCGCCTGCTGCCTACCTGTGCGCCAATGGACAGGGCAGACCGGGCGGGCACGAGTTTGAGCGGATGGCCGCCGCAGTGACGGCCCTTGCCTACGGGGTGAAGCATCTGGCGCGCGAGGAAGGCCGCGACTTCTACATGCCCAAGCTGGAATCCCTGTGGTGGGGCGATGGCGGGGCGGATGTGCTGGAGACGCCGCCGGAGCGCTGTAACTGGAAACTCCTGCTGCGTATGCCGGAATTCGTCTCCTCGCGCAGTGTGGAGGCTGTGCGGCCCGAGGTCGTCGTGCGCAAACAAAACTCGGACATCCTCGACGTGCGCTTCGAGCATTTGGAAGAGGGCGCGTCGATGCAGATGCTGCACGTTGGCCCGCCGGACAGTCTGCCCCAAGCGGTGCACGCCTTGCGCGCCGCGCTTGCCGAACGCGGTTTTACGCCGTGCGGGCCACTGCATTGCCTCTACCTCTCAGACCGCAAAAAATCCTCACCCCAGCGCCGCCGCATCATCATCCGGTATCCGGTGGGGTGACCCGTGCTCCGCGCTCCTCGCGTATAAAGAAAAGGCACCCGTTGTGGGTGCCTTTTGTCGTTTGGCCTGTGGAAAAAAAGACGCGTGAGCGGCTGGGCTAGCGTTCGCCGGAGCGTTTGCCTTTGCCCGGGCGTGTGGGGCGTCCGCCGCGTGGGCGGCCACCGCCAGAATCGCCGGGGCGGTCTGCGCCGCGCCGGTTTTCTGTGTTTGGCCTGCCGGAGCGGGGGCCTGTGGGACGGCCTTTGCCTCCGCGCGGAGCTTCGCCGTGAGGGCGAGTGTCACCGGTTGCGCGGCGTGGTTTGCCGCCTTGGGGAGCTTTGCCCTGTTTGCCGCCGTGGCCGGGCTTTTCGGAAGATGGCGCACCGGAGGGAGCGCCGCCCTGCGACGGGGCCGGGGCGGGCATGTCCACAGCAGTCAGCAGGGCCGTGCGTTCGGCGTGCGTGAGTTCGCGGGCCTTGCCCTTGGGCAGACGGCCAAGGCGGACCGGACCCTGTGCAATGCGCTCCAGCCGGAGGATGGTCAGGCCAAGGTCGCGGCACATGCGCCGAATTTGGCGGTTGACGCCCTGAATGAGCGTCATGGTCAGCAGAACTCCCTCGCCGCCGTCGCGGCTGGCCTCAACAGGCACTGGCGCAAGGCGTTCGCCTTCGGCCAGCGTCATGCCTTTGCGCATCACGTCCAGCTTGTCTTCGGTAACGCCGCCGCGGACGCGGACGTTGTAGACCTTGGGCAGGTGCCAGCGGGGGTGCGTGAGGCGGTTGGTCAGCTCGCCGTCCGTGGTGAGGAGCAAAAGCCCCTGCGAGTAGTAGTCCAACCGGCCAACGGGAAAGACCCGGCGTCCCCGCTGGGCCGCGGGCAGCAGGTCCAGCACCGTTCGGCGGCCCTGCGGGTCGCGCGCGGTGGTGACGACCTCCACGGGTTTGTTCATGACGAGGTAGACATGCTCTTCCTGTCCGGGGACGGGAATGCTCACGGGAGTGCCGTTGACCTCCACCACATCGGTGGCGGGGTCGATGCGCAGACCGGGCTGGTCCGCGGGCTGGCCATTGACGCGCACGGCTCCGCTGGCCACCAATTCGTCGGCGGCGCGGCGGGAACAGACTCCGGCCATGGCTAAGGCGCGGTTGATGCGCAGCAATGTCGGGGAATCGGAAGCGGGCGTCTCCGCAGAGGCGGGACGCCCGGAAGATTTCGGGGTGTTCTTGGGCATGCCCCGTAACTAGACGTTAATGACCTTGGTGGCAAGCTGAAGACTCGTCACCACGTCCAGCATGTTGGTGGTTTCGCCAACGGCCTTTTGACTCAGCAGGCCAAAATGGTCCAGACAGGTGCCGCAGACCAGCACGGTTGCGCCCATGCGCTCCAGCTCCTGAATCTTTTCGCAGCACGGATTGCCGGCTATGGCCAGCTTGACGCCGCCGTTTACGAGCACAACGCGCCACAGTTCCTCGCCAAACTCCGGCAGAGTAGCCAAAAAGTTCAGCATCAGCTTGGAGCCAAGCTCATCGTCACCGCCGCCCAGCACGTCGCGCTGGATGAACACCGTCACCTTTTGGTCCACGGCGGCAAGCTCGGCGGAGCTCATAATCTGGCAGGCTTCGCATTCTGCGCCATCCTGCGCGGCGGCCTCAAGGCGCCCGGTAATCATCCAGCCACCCTCAGTCTCCGTAACGGAAGCCGCATAGCCTTTGGTTCCAATGAACCGGCTCACGTTCTCCTTGGCGGCTTCATTATCAACAATAACGGCAAATTCGGCCGGAGCCTCGGCTTCAATATGCTTTTTCGCGGTCAGGACGGGTTGCGGACAGGGTAGGCCTTTGCAGTCGAGTATATTCTTTGTCATTATGCGGGGTCTCCTTAATCCATGTATGGAAACGCGAGAATGCCAGCGGGTCAAATTGATAGTTCCGATTGCAAAGTGCCAAACGCATAGACAAACCTGCTCACAGCGCAAAGCCTTGCGGCGCGGGCGTTTGTTTGTACCTCGGGGTGATTGGGCGTGGAGAAGCCGCCCTACACGCCAACGCGTGACAGCCCGGAGGGCAGGGCGCGAGCACGCGTAGGGGGACACGGGGCAGGGATATCCCCGGCTGGCGGCGGATGCGCCGGTTGCGCCGCGAAGCCTCTTCTCTTTAAGGACATGTCCGCTACGCCTTCGCGCGGCCCCACGCGCACAAGCCCCGCACCCCAAAATGCCCGGGCGCAGCGGGCGCGCTCCGGAATTTCCTCTGGATTTCGGGGCGGGAATCCTTTATCTGTACGCGTTTGCGCGCGTTGCCGCATCCTGCGGTTCTCGCACAAAGACAAGATCATCCTTCGGGAGTATACGTGGCAAAGCAATACGATAGAAAGGTCAAGAGCATCCCGCTTCTCAAGCGCTCTCTGGGATATTTTACCCCATACAAATTCCGCATTTTTCTGGCCGTTATCTCCATGGCCATCGTGGCCGCCTGTTCCGGCGCGGCCGCATACCTCGTCAAGCCTGCCTTTGACGATATCTTCGGCAACAAAAACGAGCAGGCCCTGCTTATTATCCCCGCAGCATACGTTGCGGTTTTCCTCATCAAGGGTGTTTTCCGCTACCTGCAGAATTTCGAAATGCGCATGTGCGGCCTCAAAGTGTTGGAAACACTGCGTAATGAGCTGCACGACAAGATGATGCACCTGCCCGTCGGCTTCTTTGAGGAGCAGCAGGTGGGCAACCTGATGTCGCGCATAACCATGGACGTCTCCATGATTCGCAACAGCCTGCCGTCCATCGTTATGCTTATCCGGCAGGCGCTGGAAATGGTGGGGCTTATTTGCGTGGCGTTCTATCAGGAGCCGTTTTTGGCCTGCATCGCGCTTGTTGGCTTTCCTCTTGCCGTTTATCCGGTTGTTTTCTTTGGTAAAAAGCTGCGCAAAATTGGCCGCAAGAACCAGAGCAAAATTGCGGATATCAACGTCATCCTGCAGGAAATCTTTAACGGCATCCGCGTGGTGAAGGCCTTTGCCAACGAAGAGCGCGAAACCGAAAAGTTCGCCAAGGAAAACAACAGGCTGGTCAAAATTGCCGGAAAGGAAGTCGTGTTCAGCGAGCTGTCCTCCCCGGTGATGGACCTTGTGGGCGCTGTAGGGACCGCATTTGTTATGTGGTACGGCGGCACGCAGGTTATTGAAGGCGCGACCACGCCGGGTTCGTTCTTTTCCTTCCTCGTCGCGGTGGGCCTCATGTACGCCCCGGTAAAGAAGCTGAACAGCGCGAATATGGAGATTCAGCGCGCCCTTGCCGGCGCAGAACGCGTATTCGACATCCTCGATTCCCCGGAGTACACCATTGAACAGGACGGCTCCGCCATTTTGGAGGGCGACTTCAAGGAACTCCACCTTGAGGGCGTAACCCTGCATTACCCCGGGTGCGAGGCTCCTGCGCTGGACAACGTCACGCTGTCCGTGAAGGCGGGTGAGCAGGTGGCCCTTGTGGGCCCAAGCGGCGCGGGCAAGACCACGCTGGTCAATATGATTCCGCGCTTCTACACGCCGCAGTCCGGCCGCATTATGTTAAATGGCCGCAACGTGGACGAATACACGCTGGCCTCCCTGCGCCGGAACATCGGCATCGTCAGTCAGGATACGTTCCTGTTCAATGCCTCGGTTTTGGAGAACATCGCCTATGGCAACGATTCCCCGGACCCGGACGTGGTACACAGGTGTACGGAGATGGCCTATGCCGACGGGTTTATTCAAGAATTGCCCGCAGGCTACGATACCGTGCTTGGCGAGCGCGGCACCAAGATTTCCGGTGGGCAGAAGCAGCGCTTGACCATCGCCCGCGCCCTGTACAAGGACCCGCAGCTTCTTATCCTTGACGAGGCCACCAGCGCGCTGGACACCCACGCCGAGCGCAAGGTGCAGGCCGCCCTTGAAAACCTGATGCACAACCGGACCAGCATCGTCATTGCCCACCGTCTGTCCACCATTCTTGGTGCGGACAAGATTGTGGTGATGGAGAGCGGACGCATCGTGGCGCAGGGCACCCATGCCGAGCTTTTGGAATCCTGCGGCCTGTATGCCCAGCTCTACAACATGCAGTTCAAAAATGCCGGACCTTCTGGCGAGGCCCCGGACGAGGCCGAATAGCCCATGAAAATCCCTCTTCATCCTGAAGTCGTCTCCCTGCCGTTGTCGTGGCTGTACCGTTTGTGGACGGCCACCATCCGGGTGCATGCGGAGAACATGGAGCCGCTGCAGGACATTTGGGAGCGCGAAGGCTCCATTGTGCTGGCGTGCTGGCACAACGAGCTGTTTATCTTCCCCAAGCTGCGCGCACGTACGCGCAGCAGGTGGGTGGGTATTGTCAGCCTCAGCAAGGACGGCACCATCGCTACCCGTATGCTGAATCACCTTGGTGTGGACATCTGCCAAGGTTCATCCAGCCGCGGCGGAGTGCGCGCGCTTATGGGCGCATGCCGCATGGTGCGAAAGCAGGGCAGGCAGGGCTTTATCACCGTGGATGGCCCGCGCGGCCCCCGGCACGAGGTGAAGGACGGCGTGTTTTATCTGGCCCAAAAAGCCCGTTCGCCTATTGTTCCGGCGCGCGTTGTCCCTTCCCGGGCCAAGGTTTTTGACCGCTCGTGGGATAAATTCATCCTGCCGCTGCCGTTTTCCAGCTGCCGCATTATCTTTGGCGAGCCGTATCACGTGTCCGAGGCCAAACTCACCGACGAGGTGCTGGCCGAGGAGCGCCGTAAACTCAAGGAAAAACTGGATGCTCTGGTCTAAGTGCGTTGGCCGCTCCTCCGTGCCGGTGCTGTGCTATCACAATATTGATGGCAACGGCATGCCGTGGGCCGCGTTTACGCGCCAGATGCTGTGGCTCAAGGCGCATGGCATCCGCACCATCAGCTTGGACCGGCTGGAGCGTTTTTTGGATGGCGAGGCACTGTCTGCGCCATCGGTCTGCGTCACGTTCGACGACGGTTTTCGAGACCTGTACACCCGCGTCGCGCCGTTTTTCCGTGAACATGGTCTGCACGCCACGGTGTTCATCATCAACAACCGCATCCGGCCCGAGGATGAATCCGGCGTGGATGAGCCTATTATCGCGCACGAGGCGCACCGGGATTTTTTGGTCACTGGTGCGCGCGGGGCGTGGATGAGCGAGAGTGAAATCCGCTCCATCATGGCGGACGGCACCTTTGCCATTGGCAGCCACTCCACCACCCACGTTATGGGGAGTATGCCCCCGTGGCAGAAGCCGGAAAAGCCCGACCACTGGGCCTATGCGCGCTGGCATGCCGGGCTGGAGCAGGGCGAGCCGCCGCGTATGGTGCCGGAATTCACCGCCCATTTGTATCTGGCGGACAAGGAGCGTCTGGAGACGGACGACGAATTTTTCGCGCGCGTTCAGGATAACCTTAGCGCCAGCCGTGGCGACTTGGAAAAGCGCTTTGGCGCGCAGGTGACAACCCTTGGCTGGCCGTGGGGCGCCGCGCATCCTATTGCGGTGGAAGCCGCGCAGGCCGCAGGTTTTCGCCTGCTCTTTACACTGGAGAACGGCCCGGTCGCGCTCGGAACATCGCCCGCGCACATCTGCCGTTTGGAAGTCCGCCGCAAAAAAGGCCCCAGCTGGTTCAAAAGCCGCGTTGCCATCTACAGCCGCAAGACCATAGCGGCCCTCTACGCATGGATGAGAATCTAGATGAAAGAGATTGTTTACCAGGGGCTTGCCCGGGCAGGGCAGACCATGAGCTTTGAGACGGCGGCCCGCGCAGGGGAGCGCCTTGGCGACCTGCTGTGGACCGTGCTCCCCGAGCGCCGCAAAATGGCGACGGAAGGCATGATGCGCCACCTTGACCTGCCGCGCCCCATTGCGGAAGCCACGGCGCGCCGCAGTTTCCGAAACAGCGGCCGCTCGTTTTTGGAGATATTTCTCTCCAGCCGCGTGGATTGGCGCTTTGTGCAGGATCGGCTGAGCATCGCCACGCCAGAGTCCTTCCAGAAGATTCGCGATCTCGACAGGCCCGCCATCGCCGCAACGGCCCATATGGGGGCCTGGGAGCTTCTTGCGGGCATTTTCCAACTCTTTATACGTCGAAGCCCCAAACAAATCGTTGTACGGCGTCCTAAGGACGAAGCGCTGCATAGGCTGATGACGGAATTGCGCAGCAAGTCCGATGTGGACGTGCTGGCGCACCGCATGGCGGCCCCCAAGGTGCTGCGTTGCCTGCGGCAGGGCGGAATGACGGGATTTTTGGTGGACCATAACTGCAGCACCAGCGAAGCCGTGTTCTTGCCCTTTCTCAAGGACTTTGCGGCGGTGAATATGGGGCCGGCGCTCCTTGCTGTGCGCGCCAAGGCCTGCATTTGCCCCATTTTTATGCTCCGCGATGAGAAAGGCAGCTATGTTATCCACACTGAGGATTACCTTGATACCCGCGAACTGGAAGGCTCCAGAGAGGAGCGCGTCCAGAAAGCCGCAGAGTTTTACACAGGGGCTGTGACGCGGATTATCCGCAAATTCCCCGATCAATGGTACTGGATGCACCGCAGATGGAAGACCCAGCCCCCGGAAGGCTGGCAGTACTCCGGACCACTGCTTCAAAGTTGAAGTTCCACTTGAAGGAAGAGCATAAGGCAGCCAAATGGCTGCCTTTTTTTGTGGCGCAGCGCGGGGCGAGCGGTTGTGAAGCGGCGTTTGCCGCCGACGAGGGCAACGCCTCCCACCCGGCGCGCCAAGGGGTGCCCTTTGGCGCGGGGAGTGGTATGCTGAAGCGTCTTGGTCTGTTGGGCGATGGCGCTGGTGGACTGACGCCACTGTGGCCTGCTGTCACTGTCGGATGGACGCCGCTTTAGCGGCGGGAGTCCACAGAGGCCCTGATTGACCGCGTGAGGCCGTGGAAGAAGCCCCCTGCGCGGAGAAAATGCCGCCGAGAATTGCCCAGCGCCAACGTTTTTCATCTTCACCCCAGCCGATGAGAGGGCACCATGACCGAGAAGGGGCGCTTCAAAACGGTGATGAAACGCCTGCTGGGCGGGCGACTGCCCGTATTCCTCACGGGCCTTGCGTTTTCCGTGCTTGTGGCGTGGTTGTATGTGCGCCAGCCGTATTTTCTCAGGCTGCTGGACCTCAAGCTCTATGACGTCATGCTGCAGCAGACGCATACCCCGGCGACAACGGGGGTGCCGGTTGTGGTGGACCTCGATGAACGGACGCTGTCGAAGTATGGCCAGTGGCCGTGGCCGCGCTACCGTGTGGCCCTGCTTTTAGCGCGGCTGCGGGATGCCGGGGCGCGGGTGGTGGCGCTGGATATTCTCTTTGCGGAGGCGGACCGTACCTCCCCCGTGGTGCTCAAGAAGGACCTGCGGCGCGATTTGAATGTGGAGGTTGAGTTCTCGGGCATGCCTGAGGCGCTGATGGATAATGACAGGGTCTTTGCCGGTGTATTGGGGCAAGGGCCCTTTGTTTTGGGCTATTTCTTCAATTTTGCCGGGCAGGCACAGGGCGCGGGCTCGCAGGACTGCGCCTTGCACGAACTGTCCCGCGCTGTGATCCGCTCCGCGGGTGCTGGCGAGTATGAGCAGTACCTGACGGGCGCGCCGTCCGTGGTGTGCAACCTGCCTGTGCTGGGCCGGGCTGTGGATATGTCCGGCTTTATCAATACAACAACGGATGCTGACGGCGTGGTGCGTCGGATTCCTCTTTTGGTGCATTACGCGGGAGAAATTTATCCGAACCTTTCCCTTGCGGCGCTCATGAAGGCCTCTGGCGTGCGCCAAGCAACGCTCAAGGTCGGGCCAAACGGCCTCGAGAGCGTTAAGATAGGGCGCACCATTGTTCCGGTGGACACATCCGGGCGGTTTTTATGCAAGTACCGTGGGCCACGCCACACTTTCCGCTACATCTCCGCCAGCAAAATTTTGGACGGAAGCCTTGGAAAGCATGAACTGGAGGGGAAAATCGTTTTTGTCGGCACCAGCGCCGCAGGGCTTTTGGATCTGCGCGCCACGCCTTTTGACGCCACGCTCCCGGGCGTGGAGGTGCACGCCAATGTGGTGGATAATATTCTCCGGGAGGACTTTCTGCATGTGCCGGAATGGGCGCGTGAGATGGAGCTTTCGCTCACGTTTGGCGCGGGCGTTTTCGCGGCCATCCTGCTCACATGGGCCAGCGCGGCCTTCAGCATTATCCCCCTTGGCGTCTGTGTTGCCGGGGCGTGGTATGGGGCGCTGTGGTCCATGGGGGGGCGTGGGTATTCCATTTCGCCGCTGTATATCTTCATCGCCATTGGCGGCAATTTTGTCCTGCTGACGTTGATGAAATACTGGCGTGAAGAAGGGCAGAAAAAGTTCCTGCACAGCACCTTTGCCAGTTATCTGTCGCCCGAACTGATCGACGAGATGTTCGAGAACAAGGAAATGCCGGAACTTGGCGGCGAAGCGCGGACAATTACGGCGTTTTTCTCCGACATTCAGAGCTTTTCGACGTTTTCCGAAAAGCTCTCCGCCCCTCAGCTTGTTGAACTGCTCAATGAATACCTGACAGCCATGACGGATATCCTCATCGCGGAACGTGGCACCCTTGATAAGTACGAAGGTGACGCCATTGTGGCGTTTGTGGGCGCGCCTATGGATGTGCCGGACCACGCGCTGCGGGCGTGCCGCATTGCCGTGCGCATGCAGGCCAGCATTCTGGAGCTGCGCGCCAAATGGCAGGCGGAGCGCATTCAGCCCGGCGAGCCAGAGCGCAACCTCAAGGGATTCCCGCCTGAAGAGTGGGCCCCCGGCGATAAATGGCCCCGCGTGGTGCACGAGATGAAAACGCGCATTGGTCTTAATTCCGGCGAAATTGTGGTGGGCAACATGGGCAGCACCATGCGCATGAACTACACCATGATGGGCGACGCCGTGAATCTGGCGGCGCGTCTGGAATCCGGAGCCAAGCAGTATGGCGTGTATAACCTCATCAGCGAGTTTGTGCTTGAACAGCCTGCAGGGGAGGGGGCTGTGGTGCGCGATATGGTGGAGGTGCGCTTTATCGACACCATCGCCGTTGTGGGCAAGGACGAGCCTGTAAAAGTGTACGAACTGTGCGCCATGAAGGGCGAATTGACGGAGCAGGAGAAGCGTCTGTTTGCCCTCTTTGACGAAGGAATGGAGCTCTATTTGAATATGGACTGGGAACCCGCCAAAAAGCGCTTCACCGAGGCGCTAGAATTCGAACGCGTTCCAGAAGGCAAGACCACTCCCTCCGAGGTGTATGTGAAGCGGTGCGAAGAGTACGCGCACAATCCGCCGGTCCCGCCTGGTGAGAGCTGGGACGGCGTGTATCGCATGACCAAGAAGTAGCCTGCTGAGGGAATTGGGGCTCGGGGTGGGCTTAAAGCTCTACTTTAAGTTAGGACTATTGGCATATAATTTCAGTATGTTGCAGCTGTTCGCGCCAGGCTTTGCCGTGGACAAGAACAACAGAAGGCGGAACGGCGGGGTAAGACGCCGGGCGCATTGGTCTGGCAGGTTCACCGGGGCGTCGTAGGGGAAAAGTGAACAGAAAGAGACTGCTGCGGGAAAGGTTCCGTGTATGTATTTGGAGTAAAATAAAGATTTACGGAGGAATAATCCCTAAGATGTGAGTAATTAGGATTAAATAGGAAGAACAGTCGAAATTCAATTGTCACTTGAAGAATACCGCAATTATCTGAGATTAGTGGCGAATACATGTTGAGTCCTGCTCCTTAGAATGCATGCCGATTCCCCTCTCCCCATGTGTACAGGTGCGGTAGTGTGCGCCGAAAGGGGAGTGGGGCAAGAGGACGGGAAGAAGGGCAAGGGCATTACTGGGCTGGAAGAAAAATCGTGTAGATTCAGCATGTTGAAGAGTAGATTCAAGTACAACTTTAAGTTTTTAAAACGAGCTAAACCACCACGACTCACACTCCCGGTTGAGTGTTTGGGCACGGCAAGGGTGTTGTGCGCGTAGCCGTATGGATCTGGCGCGAGTGGCCTAGCCGTCCCTTTCTTTTCATCCCGTCCGACCACACTCCCTTAGGATAAATTCGCCTGCCTGAGCAGGCCGCTTTGCCTTCTCTCTGCGTAGAGACGGTATGTTGAGCGTGCGCCTTAGGTCTAGGCGTTACGTTCGACGTTGCGCGGGCGCTTGTCTGCTACGCCAAGGGAATGATTGGGACAGATGCCCATGGTGGAGACCGCCTTCCCCTTTGCCAAGCAGCTGGAATGCATCCTGTGCGTGATGGGGGCCAAGCGAAAGCTGCTTTCTTCCGCCTACCGACGCATGAACATATCATCCGTGGTCATCGCCCATACCAACAGCGCCCCCCCCGTGAGCCTTAGACGCCTTCTCCTGCGCCACGGGGGCTCCGGGAGGCCCCCTCACGCTTTTCTTCCCTACGCTCTGGAGGCGGAGCACAAGTCACAAGTCGTCCGCGCGCTCTCGTGTGGCTCCCCAAGTGCAGGAGGGACTTGTCGGCTTCTGAGGGGGCGTCTCACGCGAGACAGTGAGGCGCCATGTCGGCCAGCAAGCTGTCTCTGTGCCAATCGCTTCAGAGGGCCCGCTTGGAGTACTTGAAGCGTACCGATTGGCGGAGTCAGACGTATCCCCAGCATGCGGAGACAGCGGCCTTCGAAGGGAAGATTATGAGGCATATTTTTGCGTGAAAAGCACTCTGTTCGAGCGAGTTTTGTGCTTGTCTCAGGAGCTAGGGGGAGCGCCCGTTTCACGGACTCCTGTGGCCGGGCAATGCGTATGGATTCCGCAGACGAAGACGGGCACTGGAGGCTGTGCAGGCCAAGGAGAAAGCAGAAAGAGAGAAGCTGAAAAGAATGCGAGCCTAGCCATCCTACGGTGCATGGGGGCGTTGCCGTTCGTGCGTGTGGGCCTTCGAGTCCGGCAAAAAGGAGCACGCATTCCCACCGGTCATGTCAGGCGGAATCTGCCTATGAATTACGTCATAATCACCGAAGCCTGAGAGAGGCGGACAGGGAGAAGTGTGCCGTTTTGGGGCGGCGATTTTGTCAGAGTCGTCGGCGAGGCCGGTCAGTCTTTCTCCGGTTTGACGTCCAAGATGGCGGCAGCGGCGCCGGAAATCCTTCAACCTCAAGTGAAACGTGGGAAAAGTGTTTCACAGATAGGGGTGAAAACACAAAACCCTCATGGATAAAAGGCTCCCGCATTTCCTTTCGTTTATTAAAGTTAACATAATTTACATTATGAGACTTTTATTCAAGTCGAAAACGGGCCGTGATTGGGCTTTCGCCCCGGCATTTTGCCCCCGTTTTTGGCCGCTTTGTCTGGCGCGTTTTCGCCCTGATTCGACACCTGAGTTTCAGATCTTGAGCTTTTGAGGGCTTCTGGCCGACGACTTTTCCTGCTGAATTCCACAGCTTTCACAGCGTTGATATGCGAGCGTTTAGGCGGATTACGCCCATGCTATGACGGTTCTTCCTCGCCGGCGCTCCGCGCCATAGTCTCGGGCCTATGAGGCACCACTCAATGCCGCGTGGTGCCTCATTTTTTCCGCTTCACAGGGGGCACTTTCTACGTCTTTTCACCGCCCTTGACGCCCTATCCCGGCATGTATTCGCGCAGCTTTTATCACGATGTTTCACGGCGTTTTTGAGGCCTTAGGCGAACAGCGCCAAGGTGGTTTTGTGGGTGTCTTTTCCACGCTTCGTCGACAGGTTCTCCACACGGCTTGAGGCGGCTCTGGGTGCTGATTTGACACAGTTGCCCTTTCTTTGACGGCTTGGTGGTGCTGCGTTGTTGGCTCTTTCCCTCATTGGTATCGAACATGCCTCAGGATTTCCTTTTGCCGGATGTGGATATGTCGTCTGTTTCTCGTTAGTGTGTGCTTTCATGCGCCTTTTTGCGCTGTAATATGGCTTCTTGTGATGATTGCCGCCCGCTTTCAATGCCTACTTTGTTCTGGTATCATTGTGTTTTTCGCTTTTTCATTGGTTGTTGGCTTTTGAGTCGTCACTTTGCACGCATTCTGCGTCTAAGTTCCTCGAATTGGGCCACTTGTGGGGTTTTGAGCCATGTTGAGGCCCCTTTTCCGGCGAAAGGCCCTTGATGCGCCTCCTCGAAAGACTTTGGAACGGAGCTTCGCCCTTTCAAGCCGTGCTCCCCTCCCCTACCGCCTTGTCTGTCCATGCTTTTTTGGCTTTGACGGCGTTCATTGTGTGTCATGAGTGCTTGGCGCGGCTTAAAACGCGCAAATTCGCCTTGTACGGCGTTTTTCACGTCTGCGTGACGTGTGTCCCTTACAGCAAAGGAGAAAAGGCCCGCAAAGGCGCTACTGTGTGAACGAAGGGGGAAGGTACGGGGGGTCTTTAGTCTGTTTCTGCTATGGACGCAGAGAGAGGGAGTCTGGAGATTCCGTTGCGCTGTTGGGTGAGGGTGTTGCCCTCAATCCTTCGCACATTATCTGCCATCGGTGTTCATTTGCGACACGGTTTCACCGGATTCACCCAGTGCAGCATGGCCTTTTCTTGTTTCAGCTGGCAAAATGCATGAGAGAGTATCGCAAATGAGCGCGCCGATGCGTATCTATCGGCTATCGTAGGAGGAAATATGATTCTTGGAGTGGAAGGAAGCCCCAGAGCGAAAGGCAACTCGCACGCATTGCTTGATGCCGTTTTGAGCGGCGCTGCCGACAAGGGCCGGCATATTTTTTCAGCGCATCTGCGCGATTACCGCTACGAGTCCTGTGTCGGATGTGAAAAATGCCGCAAAGAAAAGATGTGCACACGCCTGCAGGACGGAATGACTCTTCTGTACCCACGCATTCAGGAGTCCAAAGGACTTGTTCTCATCTCGCCAGTGCACAACTACAATGTTACCGCATGGATGAAGGCCTTTATTGACAGGCTGTACTGTTATTATGACTTCGAAGACACCCGCCCGCGCGGTTGGTCCAGCCGGCTTGCTGGACAGGGGCGCAAGGCCGTCATCGGCATTATTGGCGAGCAGCCCGACGAAAAGGAACTCGGCTTTGCCCTCGACGCCCTGCGTCTGCCCCTTGAAGCGCTCGGCTACGACATCGTCTCCGCCATGTCCGTTCCTTCGCTCTTTGACCGGGGCATCATCTCCTCGCATCAAGACCTTATGGAAATGGGCTACAATGCTGGCGAAACCCTCGCCGACGCGCTCAAAGGGTAGCGAGGGCGAAGGGGTGCTTAGGGGGCAGGCCGGGTCGTTGCGCCGGGGGCAAGAGGGTATCTCCGATGGCTTAAGGACTTCGTTCTTAAGAATCCTTAGGTTTTCGGGCTGGAAGCCCGCCCGAAAAAGAGTTGGGCGGCATAGCCTCTCCTTTTCAGGCCTCCTAAAAAAGGGAGGACTCCCCTTCCACGCTTAGGCAGTTGCCCGCGGAGGCGTGGCGCCAACGCCGGGGCCTGAGAGAGACCGCTCGTCCGGAACGCATTACTGGCGTTTAAACGGGATTGTTACGGGCCTGCGGCCCTTAACCCTGCGGAGCATCTTCTTCTTTGCCGGGTCGTCACGCCCGCTCCACCACCCACACATAAAAAAGGACGCCTCCGCTTTGCGCGGGGGCGTCCTTTGCTCGTTTGTATTCGCCACTCGGGGCGCTAGGAGGCGCCGGGGGCTCTTTTCCAGTCTTCAAGGAACTTTTCCAGCCCGATGTCCGTAAGCGGGTGCTGGGACAGGCTTTTGAGGACCTTGAAGGGAATGGTGGCAACGTCTGCGCCCATGAGGGCGGATTCCACGATATGCATGGGGCTGCGTACGCTGGCCACGAGCACCTGCGTTTTGAAATCGTAATTGCGGTAGATGGTGACAATCTGATTCACCATTTCCATTCCGTCGTAGGACATATCATCCACACGGCCGACAAAGGGGCTGATGTAGGTTGCTCCGGCCTTGGCCGCGATGAGCGCCTGAGACGGCGAAAAGCACAGCGTGACGTTGGTGGCGATGTTCTCCGACGACAGCTGGGCTACCGCTTTCATGCCTTCGAGGAGCATGGGAATCTTCACCACCACATTGGAGGCGATGGAAGCGAGGTCGCGCGCTTCCTTTATCATCTCTTCAGCCGTTGTCCCAACAACTTCAAGACTGACCGGGCCGTTGACTTCCTTGCAGATTTTCTCTGCCAGAGTGCGCCAGTTTTCGGACTCCTTGGCAAAGAGCGACGGGTTTGTGGTAACGCCGTCAATCAGGCCATAGCGCTTGGCCTCCCGGATTTCCTCAAGATTTGCCGTATCAATGAAAAAACGCATGTATGGCTCCCTTGTGAGGTTAAAAAGCGGAAACTTCCCGCCAACCTAGCATAAAGGGCGCGGTTTTCAAATGCAAAACGCCCCGGCCAGACGCTGAGCCCGTGGGGCTGGTCTGGTCGGGGCGTTTGAAGGCCTACGGGCGCGGGGCGCGATGCCCTCTCGGGCGCGGCGTCGCACGCGCTGTGTGTCCCCTTCACGCACGGGGTGCGATGGGGGATACGAGAAGAATCGGACATGGGGGCGGAGGCAAAGCCCTACCCCGCGGATGCCGTGGCGGCGTTAGTCGCCCTCGGGCGCGCCCTCTTCGCCTTTGGCGGCGCTGGACTGGGCCGGAGTGGCCTCAATCTGCTTGAGGTATTTGTCGCGGCACTCGTAGCTGCAAAAACAGTGAACGCCGCTGCCATCCTTCACGCGGATATTGGCGTCACTTGGCACATACGTGCCGCAGACGGGGTCTTTGACGGTCTCGCCAGTGGCGGACATAGTCTCCTTTTCCTTCTGCTCCTTGGTGACCTTCTTTTTCTGGTCGCCCTTGATGAGCTTAAAGAGGAGAAAGGCGCAGACGATGACGATGAGGAATTTCAGCATGTTCGCACCACTTGGCCAAAACACGGCCTGTCGCTAAAGGGGTTGAAAAGACGCGCAGCAGGGGCGCGGCGGCGCTAGTCCTGCCAGATTTTGGCCTCATCCACGCGGTAGTCAAGGCGCCCCAAGGCGCCGCGCAGCGTGTCGCCATCCGGAAAGAGCAAATCGCCCGCCAGCTCCGCAAGGGGAACCAGCACAAAGGCGCGGTCCTTCATACGTGGATGCGGCACCTCAAGCGTGGGAGTGATGAGCACTTCGTTGCCGTAGAGGAGCAGGTCTATGTCGATGATGCGCGGGCCAAAGCGGACTGCCGCCTCGCCGCGTTCACGTCCAAGATCCTTTTCCGCAGTCAGCAGTGCATCAAGCAGGCGATGCGCCGAGACATCCGGCTCGCATACCACGCGCACAACCTGATTGGCAAACCACGGCTGTTCCTTCACATTCTGCGGCTCGGTAAAGAAGACTGATGAGGTCTTGTCCACGCGAACACCGGAAATCTCGCCCAGGCGCGTAATGGCCCGGGCGAGGTTGTCTTCGGTGTCGCCAAGGTTGGAACCGAGGCAGATATAGGCTGTTACAGGCTGGAGATACGTGATGCCGCCTCCTCAAGCCGCTCAGTAGGCACGGTGAGGGAGATGCGGAAGAACCCTTCTCCCGGCTCGCCAAAGCCGCTGCCGGGGGTGATGACCACGCCCTTCTCCTCAATCATCTTGGTGACGAATTCGGCGGAGGTGTAGCCTTCCGGCACCTTGGCCCACAGGTAGATGGTGGCGTCGGGCACGCGGCATTCAATGCCGGCCTTTTCAAGGGCCTTTACCATCACGTCGCGACGCTTGCGGTAGACCTTGCGGTTTTCCTCAACGGCGGCGTCGCCCTCGTTCAGGGCGAGGATGGCGGCCTCCTGCACGGCCTGGAAGCAGCCGGAGTCCACGTTGGTCTTGATGTTGCCAAGTGCGCCGATGAGCTGCGGATTGCCCACGGCCATGCCGACCCGCCAGCCGGTCATGTTGTAGGTCTTGGACAGGGAGTGGAACTCCACGGCGACGTCCTTGGCGCCTGGCGTCTCAAGGATGGACAGGGGCTTGTTGTTGTCGTCGAAGTAGATTTCCGTGTAGGCGGCGTCGTGCACGATGATGGTATTGGTCTCGCGGGCGCGGTCCACCAGCTTCTGGAAGAACTCCGGCGTGGCCATGGCGGCCGTGGGGTTGTTCGGGAAGTTGACGTAGATGGACTTGGCGCGCTGCCACATTTCGTCGGACACGGAGTCCAGCAGGGGCAGAAAGTTGTTGGATTCCGGCTGCGGGATGAACACGGTTTCGCCGTCGGCAAAGTCCGTGGCGATGGGGTACACGGGATAGTTGGGCGTGCACACCAGGTTCACGTCGCCGGGGTCGGTGACGGCCAGCGCAAAGTGGGCGATGCCCTCCTTGGAGCCGATAAGGTTCACCACCTCGGTTGCGGGATCGAGGGAGACGTTGAAGCGGCGGCCATACCAGTTGGCCACAGCCGAGCGGAACTCGTCCAGCCCCTCGTAATCCGGATACCGGTGGTTGGCCGGCTTCCTTGCGGAGCGGCACAGTTCGTCGATGATGAAGTCCGGCGTCGGCAGGTCGGGGTCGCCGATGCCGAGGCTGATGATATCCACGCCGCGGGCGGCGACTTCCTTTTTCACCTTGTCGATGCGGGCGAAAAGGTACGGCGGAAGGTCGGCCACACGACGGGCAAGTTTGAATTCAGACACGAGATGTCTCCTTCAAAGGTGTTTTCCAGTTCAAGCGGTATCCAGTTATTCCCTGTGGTAAAGGGCGAAAAGTAACCGCCCCCCGCAGGCTATGTCAACTGCGCCGCGCGCTGCAAAACCCGCGAATGCTGAAAAGACGCCCCCTTGCGGACGAGGGCATGCGCAAATTCTGCTCCGCTGCGCTGTATTGCGCCGTTTTCCGCGCCAAAGTGGCATGCGGGGCCGCCTTTGCGGTTTTGATGTGGCCTGCCGCCGCTTTTCGGCTGCGCCCTCCCCCAGCCTCAAACCACCCACCGCCACTTGAGGAGCGCCGCGCGTATGTGTATCGTCGCGGAGCATATGGAAAAACCTGCAACCACAACAAAGATTATGACCTCCACCCCTTCCGAGACCGCCCCGCGCCGCACAGCGCATCCATGGCTGGACAGTTACCTTGAGCACCTGCTGGTGGTTCGCGGCCTGTCCGAGAATTCGCTCAGCGCCTACGCCGCCGACCTTGCGGCATTTACTGACTTTTTGGACGAGAAGAAGGCTCCTCTTGAGGGCGTGACCCAGCAAAGTCTGTCCCTGTATCTCTTCCACCTGCGGCGTAAGGGCGTGAAAAGCCGCAGCCTTGCGCGGTATCTTTCCACCCTGCGCGGCTTCTTTGCGTGGCTGGAGGACGAAGGGCTGGTGCAGGGGAATCCGTCCCAGTATCTGGAAAATCCCAAACTCCCCCGCAAACTGCCGGAAGTGCTGTCCGTGGAGGAAATGTCCGCCATCCTGCAGCGCCCGCGCACCGAGGAAAAGCTGGGCTACCGCGACAGAACCATGCTGGAACTGCTTTACGCGGGCGGGCTGCGCGTGAGTGAGCTTATCGCCCTCAAGGCTTTTGATTTTGACCCGCAAGTGGGCGTTTTGAAGATATTTGGCAAGGGCGCCAAGGAACGGCTGGTGCCCATCCATTACGCCGCGCAGGAGTATTTGGAAACCTACCTGCGCCATTGGCGCCCCCAGTTTTCGCCCAAGCAGGATTTCGTCTTCCTGAACCGCTCCGGCAAGGGGCTGTCGCGCCAAGCGGTGTGGAAATGCGTGAAGCGCTACGCCCTTGAGGCAGGCATCACGCGCGATATTTCCCCGCATACGTTCCGCCACTCCTTTGCCACGCATTTGTTGGAAGGCGGCGCGGACCTGCGTACCGTGCAAATCCTCCTCGGGCACTCCGACATCACGGCAACGGAAATCTATACCCACGTGCAAAGTGGCCGTTTAAAGCGTATGCACAGTCAATTCCATCCGCGTTCCGGTATGAAGGCGAAAAAATAGAGGGTTTTGCGAGAGCGCCAGCGGTGTGGTACGGTCCTTCTACACTGGCTACGCCATCCGGGCGGGCCGAGACCTGCCACGCCTCTGGGAGGACAGATAATGGCCGTAGCCATGACGTTTGATGCGGATTGGGCGCCGGAACCCGTGCTGGAATACGCGGTGCGCCTTGTGGAGTCCTACGGCATTCTTGCGACGTTTTATGCCACCAACCACAGCCCCGCGCTGCATTGGGCCGCCAGACAAGGGCACGAGGTTGGCCTGCATCCCTTTTTCGGTCAGCCAGACGCGTCAGACCGCGACACCCTGCATCACCTGCTAGACCTGTACCCGGATGCCGCTGGCGTGCGAAACCACCGCTACCGGATGGACAGCACCAGCATCTATCTGTTTGCCAAGGCGGGGTTGTCCTACGATTGCAACATCATGGCGCACGATTCCCCCGAAGTGCCGCCCTACGTCCACCATACCGGACTTGTCCGGTTTCCTCTCCACTTTGGCGACGGCGCCAGCCTGCAATATGGCCTGCGCACGCCGCAGGACCTCCTTGCCGACCCCGGCAGGCAGGACCCGGTGGTTCTGCTCTTCCATCCCATCCATATCTATTTAAATACGCAAAGCATGGCGCATTATGCCCGCGCTAAAAAGGACCAGCACGATATGGCCGCGCTCAATAGGCACGTTGCCTCGGGCGAGGGGCCGGGTGTGCGGGAATGGTTCCATGAGGCCTGCGCGGCGGCGCAGCAGCGTGGTGCCGTATTGATGCGGGATGCGGCAGACGCCATAACCCACGGCAAAAGCCAGACCGCGGCCCAGCCCTCAGACGACGCGGGCGCGTACACTGCGCCGCAATAGCGCTTTGGCTTCGGCGGGTGTTTTCCCTTCCATACCGACTTCTTCAATCTCCACCATCTGGCGGGAATCGCCGCAGGCGACGACGGGATTTTCCCCTTCGACTCGGCACACATGCCCGGGCACGGCCAAGAACGGCTGGCGCGGGCGGTGTGGCCGTGCGCGCCATACCGTGACGCGTTCGCGCCCTTCATACAAGCTGAAGGCTCCGGCAAAAGGCCGCGATGTCGCGCGGACAAGACGGCAGATGGCCTCGGCGGAGGCTGTCCAGTTGATGCGGCCATCCTCGGGGCGGCGTGGATAGCACCGAAGCGCCTGCTCCGGGTCCGCCGGTTGCGGCTGGGGCGTGATGTCCCCGTGCAGGAGGCCCCTAGCGGCGTTGGCGAGGAGGTCCGGCGCGCACGCCTCGTACCACTGCATAATGTCGCCGATGTAAGTGCCATCCGAGATGGGCAGGTATTCCTTGAGCAGTATGGGCCCGGCGTCGATGCCGTCGGCCATCTGATGCACCGTGAGCGCCACGGACGTCTCCCCCTGCAGGAGTGCCCAATTGGCGCATGCACTCCCCCGGTAGCGCGGCAGGTCGCCGCCATGACAGTTGAGGATGCCGTGGGGAAACAGCGCCCGGACGGCCTTTGGAATGCGGTAGAGGTAGCCCATGGAAATGGCGACATCGCACCGCGCCGCGGCAAGGGCCGCCTGCGCCTCCGGGGCTGTAAGGTCGGGACTGAGGCGGTAATCCGCCCCGGTTTCGCGGGCCAAGGCGGCAAAGGCTTCTGGCGGCGTGCCTTCGTAGTCCTGCGGTGGACAGGTCCAGACCACGGGAATCCGCGCGCCCTGCCCGTGCAGGCGGCGCGCCGCCGCAAGGAGTTTTCCGGTTCGCCCAATGACTGCAATGCGCATGCGGTGCCTCCGGGGCAAAGGTGAACAGCCTGAAATACGGGACAATTCTGTGCCATACTAGAGGACGGGCAGAGCACAAAGCAAGGCCGTGGCGCAAAAAGTTTGCCCTTAGGTGCTTGAAAAAAAAGCTGAAATCCATAACCCTCGGCAGAACCCTTCCTTCCCGGACGTTTGGTGGCTTCTCGCCCCGAAGCGTGTACGGTAAGGGAGGCCGCGCGCCCTCCCCGCGCGCCTGAGGTTTTGCGTGGGGCGCGGCTGCGCCATCCCCGCATCAATGCCTTTGCCTCAACGCATGACAACACCGCGCCACTGCCGCGCACGAAAGTAGAACCACAGGATACCATGTCCAATAAAATCAGCGCCCCCACCATCATTACCACGCATATGAATGCGGACTTTGACGCCCTTGCCGCCATGATAGCCGCAAGCCGCCTGTATCCCGGGGCAACGCTTGTCTTCCCCGGTTCGCAGGAGCGCAACCTGCGCAATTTCTACATCCAAAGCGCGATGTACATGTTCAACTTCCGCAACGTGAAGGAAATTGACCTGTCCACGGTGAGCACCCTTGTGGTGGTAGACACCCGCCAAAAATCGCGCGTGAACCACGTGGCCCCGGTTTTCGAGAACGAGGGCCTGATCATCCACGCCTACGACCATCACCCGGACACCCCGGACGATGTGGACTCCTCGGAAGGCATCGTCAACAACTGGGGCTCCACCGCCACTATCCTCTGCCACGAGCTGAAAAGGAAAGGCATCACCGTGGAGAGCCGGGAGGCGGACATCATCGCCCTTGGCATCTATGAGGACACCGGCTCCTTTACCTTCAATTCCACCACGGTGCACGACTATATGGCCGCGGCGTGGCTGCTGGAACAGGGCATGGATGTGACCTTTGTGTCCGACCTTATCACCCGCGACCTCAGCGCCGATCAGGTCGCCCTGCTCAACACCATGCTGGAGGCCGCCCAAACCCACGATATCCGCAATACCGCGGTGGTGGTCACGGAGGTCAGCACCGAGGAATACGTTAACGATTTCGCCCTGCTGGCGCACAAGATGCTGGACATGGAGCACATCAACGTGCTGTTTGCCCTTGGCCGCATGGGCGACCGCATTCAGCTTGTGGCGCGCTCGCGCAGTCCAGAGGTGGACGTCAGTCAGATTTGCGCCTCCTTTGGTGGCGGTGGGCATGCATCCGCTGCGTCGGCCAGCATCAAGGACAGAACGCCCTCGCAGGTGAAGGACGAGCTTTTCGCCCTTCTGCTCTCGCACATCGCCCCGCAGGAGCGGGTCCGCCAGCTTATGTCGCACCCGCCCATCCTCATCGAGAGTGACAAGACCATCACCGAGGCCAGCGAAATCATGACACGCTTTGGGTTGAAGGCCGCCCCTGTGGTGCAGGCCGAAACACGGGAATGCCAAGGCATCTTGGAGCATCAAATCGCGGACCGCGCGGTGGCCCACGGCCTTGGGCATCTGCCCGCCACGGACTACCTGACCCGCAGCAACGCCACCGTCGCCCCGGAGTCGGACCTGTACAACGTGATGGAAATCGTGCTGGGCCGAGGGCAGCGCCTTGTTCCCGTCATTGAAAACGGGCTGGTGATTGGCGTGCTGACGCGCACGGACCTTATCAACATCCTCATCGAAGAACCCGCGCGCATTCCCGAGTCCCTGCAGCCGGAGAAGCGCCGCGAGCGCAATATCCGCATCATGATACGCGACAGACTGCCCAAGGAGCTTTTCTCCATCCTGCGCCGCGCCGGTGAGCTTGGGCGTGATATGGGCATGGAGGTCTACGCCGTGGGCGGCTTTGTACGCGACATCCTTATGCATACGCCCAACTCCGATCTTGACCTTGTGGTGGAGGGCAACGGCATTGACTTTGCCCGCGCCCTTGCGGCCAAGCTGGGCGGGCGCGTGCGCGCGCACCATAAATTCCGCACCGCCGTGGTCATCCTTGAGGACGGCCAGCGTATCGACGTGGCCACGGCCCGCCTTGAATACTACGAGTACCCGGCGGCCCTGCCCACGGTGGAGCTCTCCTCCATCAAGATGGACCTGTACCGGCGCGATTTCACCATCAACGCCCTTGCCGTGCAGCTCAATCCGGACCGCTTCGGCAAGCTGGTGGACTTCTTCGGAGCCCAGCGCGACATCAAAAACCGCGTCATCCGCGTGCTCCACTCCCTGTCCTTTGTGGAGGACCCAACGCGCATTTTGCGGTGCATCCGCTTTGCCAAGCGCTACAATTTCCGCATTGGCGGCCAGACGGACCGCCTTATCCGCAACGCCATGCAGCTGGATATGATCCCCAAGCTCTCCGGGACGCGCCTTTTCCACGAGATGAACCTCATCTTTGACGAGGAAAACGCCGTGGAGTGCCTGAAACAGATGCGGCACTATAAAATTCTGGAGACCATGCACCCGTTGCTGACGCTGACCCCGGCGCAGGAGACCCTGCTGGAGGAAATTAAAAAGGTGCTGGACTGGCACCGCCTGCTCTACCTTGGCGACCTGCCGCACAACTGGATGCTCTTCTTCATGGCGATGCTCAACGGCATGCCCGAGGAGGACGTGCAGTCCGTTGCGACGCGCTTTAATCTGACCAAGCGGCAATCCACGGAGCTTTTGGCCCTGCGGACGCAGGTGAACAACACCGTGTACGCCTACAAGAAATGGAAGCACCGGGGCGGCCCGGCCAGCGAACTCTATTTTATGCTGGAGACACTGCCCCTTGAGGGCATCCTGTACATCATGGCGCGCTTTAATCAGGAGGATATCCGCAAGAGCATGTCCCTGTTCCTGACCCAGCTCAAGACGCAGGAATTGGAAATAGACGGGCACGACCTGCTGGCCATGGGCCTCCAGCCGGGGCCGGAGTTTGGCACGGTGCTCAAAAAGCTGCGCGCCGCAATGCTGGACGGGCAGGCCTCCTGCCGCGAGGACCAACTGGCCCTCGCGCACCGTTTGGTGGACGACCCGGACTATCTGGGCCTTGAAATGGCTCCCGCTACGCCGGTTGGCTCTCAATCCGGTGAAGTTGCCGCAGGGAACTCCTCATCAGCTGGTGAGGCTGAGGGGGCACCTGCGGACGAGCCGGAGCGCAAGTCTGGGGAGAACACGTCAAAGGATGGGGCAGACAGCGCGGCAAAGACCGACGCGGAGTAATCCGCGCGGCGCACGGGGCCAATATTGCAGGCCCGGCGCATGCCCCATGCAGGGCGCGGGCAACGACGCCGCAGTGTCGCGCGGCGGACACGCTGGACACGCCGCAGGTGCGTGGTGCATTTCGGTCTGTGCCTAGGATTGTATGATTTCTGTGCCGTGTTGGGACGCGTTGCGCCGTCCCTCTGGCCCGGGGGCACAGCGCGCCCCTTGCCCTTGCGGCCTATGCCGTGTAAATGTTTCGCTTTCACGGCGTATGTGACACACAACATGCCGGTAGGATGACAAAACTATGAAGCGCCGCCCACGGATTTCCGTCATAGGGTCCGGCCACTGCGACGAAACCACCGCCGCAGTCGCCCGCGAGGTTGGCCGCCGCATCGCTGATGCGGGGTGCGACCTTGTATGTGGCGGCCTTGGCGGCGTGATGCATGCCGCCGCCAAAGGCGCGCAGAACCTCGGTGGCCGCACCATCGGCATTCTGCCCGGGAGCAGCCCGGACGATGCAAATAGCGCCATCGACGTGCCCATAGCCACTGGCCTTGGGCAAATGCGCAACGCCCTCGTTGTCGCCAACGGGGATGTGGTCATCGCGGTGGAAGGCGGCAGCGGCACCCTGTCCGAGGTGGGCTTTGCCCTCAAAGCCGGGAAAGCCGTCATTGCCATTGGCGCCTACGCGGACATGACAGGCGTTATTGCCGCGACATCGGCGCGGCAGGCCGTGGACCTCGCTTTGCGGCATATTGCGGACGACGCCCACTAACCGGGCGCAATCACAACCAAGAGGTACGTCATATGGAAGTACTATGGGCCCCATGGCGGCTCGATTACATCCTCGGCCCCAAGCCGGACACCTGCCCTTTCTGCCTGCCCAAGCACACGGACGAAGACGCCGCGCGCCGCATCCTGTACCGGGGGCGGTATTCCTTTGTCATCATGAACATTTTCCCCTATAACAACGGCCACCTTATGGTGACGCCGTACCGCCACGTCATGAGTCTGGTGGACCTGCGTCCGGAAGAACACCATGAAATGATGGACCTCATGCACGAATCCACCCGCATACTCACAACGCACTTCTCCCCCCAAGGCATCAACATGGGGGTCAACATGGGCGAGGCCGCAGGCGCTGGCATTAAAGAGCACCTGCACTTCCATCTCGTCCCCCGATGGGTCGGGGATTCCTCCTTCATGGCATTCGCCTCGGAAACCCGCGTCATCCCAGAACATATTGATCACACCTATGCCAGCCTCAAACCCTATTTTGACGAGTTTAAGACGAAACAATCCGCCAAGGAGGAGGAAAGTTAATGCGTTACTTGAAAGTTCTGGCCCTGCTTGTCCTGTTTTTCCTGACCATGGTGCTGTTTGCACAGAACATGGAGTCCCTGTCGCAGCAGGTTGAGCTTGGCCTGACGCTGTTTGGGCAGGATTTGTTCCTGATCCATCAGCCCATCTATTTCATTCTTCTGTCCGCTTTTGTGCTGGGTGGCATTCTGTGTACGCTGTACTTCCTGTATGAGAAGTTCCGCACCTGTGCAGAGCTGCGCCGCTGCCGCAAAAAGCTCAGAAACCTTGAAAAGGAAGTGACCTCCCTGCGCAATCTGCCGCTGGAGGACAAAAACTTCCCGGCAGAGACCCCGGCCGCAGAAGCCGAAACTCCCGCAGCACAGTAAAAAAACGGCCGGAACGGCCAAGGGATTTGCATGAACTGGCTCACTCGCCTCTTGCCCTTGCGTGGTGGCAAGAGCTTCTCCGGCGGCACCGAGGTCGCGGACCCCGGCAGCTTTGCTCCGGTTTCTCGTGATACTCAGGCCGCCATTGCGGAACTGAGTCAGGTTGCAAAGGACAATCCCGACGCCGTTGAAATATATCTGGCTCTTGGGAATCTGTACCGCTCGCACGGCGAAATTGAGCGGGCGGTACAGATTCGTCAAAACCTCATCGTCCGCCCCGGTCTGGACGACGCCGTCAAGGCCAAAACATGGTACGAACTGGGGCTGGACTACAAGCGCGGCGGCTTTATCGACCGCGCCCTCGGCGCCTTTGAACAGGCGCGCAAAATTTCTGGCGACAACCCCGCCATCGTTGACGAACTGGCCCGCATGACCGCCGACACAGGCGACTTTGAACGCGCATCGCGCTATTATGCCCAGCTTGGCAACGACATTGCCGAGGCCCACTACATGGTCCGCCTTGCGCAGGACCATTTCGACGACGACAACGTCGCAGCCGGGAACAAGTGGCTCAAAAAAGCCCTCAAGACCTACCCCGGCTCCGTTGAAGCGTGGCAGGCCCACCTGCTGCATGACCTCGCCAACGAGGACTGGCCCACCCTGTCGAGGCACCTGCACAAGGCGCTGAATAAAGTAGACGACAGTCTCGCCTTTGTCCTGTTTGAAGGCATCCTCGCCGCCGCCCGCCAGCACGACGCGCTGGAAGGTGAACTCGACACGGACAAACCCTTCAGTTATCACCCACCTAGAGAGCTGTGCGACGCGGTTCTCTCCGTTTTGGAAAAACGCGACCCGGACCTTTTGGCGCAGTTTTACGCCGCATGGATGGTCTGTAGTCACGACAGCGAAAAGTCCCGCGCATGGCTGGAAAAAACCCTTGTGCTCAATCCGGACTTTTGGCCCGCGCGCCTTGAACTTTTAGCCATCAGCATGGACGATCAGCCGCTGTCCCCGGCGTTTCGCCAGCAGCTCGAGTTCTTCGTCAAACATGCCCGCGGGCTGAAACGCTTTGTCTGCCGCCGCTGCGGCCTGAAACGCGAGCAGGTCTTCTTCCGGTGCCCCCGGTGCCAGAGCTGGCACTCCATCACGTACCGCACCCTCATCAACGAATAACCCGCGTCCGGCTCCTCCCGTCCCGGAGTGCGCCGGGCATACAGAAAGAGCACGTGAGCAAAACAAAACTGACGCCAATGCTCGAACAATACCTGAGCATTAAGGCGGAATATCCCGATGCCCTGCTGTTCTACCGCATGGGCGACTTCTACGAGCTGTTCTTCGAGGACGCGGAGATCGCCGCGCGCGACCTTCAGATCGCCCTCACCTCCCGCAATCCCAACGCTGACGCGCCCGTGCCCATGTGCGGCGTGCCCTACCACTCCTGCGACGGCTACCTCTCCAAACTGTTGGAAAAGGGCCACAATGTCGCCATCTGCGAGCAGGTGGAGGACCCCAAGCAGGCCAAGGGCCTTGTCAAGCGCGAAGTGACGCGCATCCTCACCCCGGGCACCGTGGTGGAGGACTCCAACCTTACGTCCAAGACCCACAACTACTTGACGGCTCTCTTCTGGGACGCCAAGGCAGGCGCCGGCGGTCTGGCGTGGGTGGACTTTTCCACGGGCGAATGGTCCGGCATCCAAAGCACCAAAGAGGTCGAACTCTGGCAGTGGATGGAAAAGACCGACCCGCGCGAAATTCTGCTTACCCGCGAATACGACGTGCCAAAGCGCTTCACCGACCTTGAATCCAAGGTCCACTTCGTGCCGCTGCAGTCATTCTTTGACCTGCCCGGCTCCAAGCGCCGGGTTATGGATTCGCAGGGCGTGGCCGACCTTGACGCGCTGGACCTTGACGACAAGCCGCAGCTGACCCAGTGCTGCGGAGCCATCCTCGCCTACCTGCGCCAGACGCAGAAGCACGACCTCACGCACCTTGCGCCCTTCCGGCCGCTCAGCCTCAGCAAGCATCTGCTGCTGGATGAAGTGACGGAACGCAATCTGGAGATTTTCCGGCGTTTGGATGGCGGACGCGGGCGCGGCACGCTGTGGCACGTTATGGACCGCACCATGACCCCCATGGGCGGACGCCTGCTGGCGGAGCGCCTTCAGCGTCCGTGGAAGGACGAAAAGCCCATTGTGGCAACGCAGGAGGCCATCGCCTTCCTGTTCCACGGCGAAGAACTCCGCGAGGACCTGCGCGAAAAGCTGGACAGCGTGTACGACCTTGAGCGCCTGTCCACCCGCATTTTCCTCAACCGCGCCACACCCAAGGACTTCCTCGCCCTGCGCAATTCCCTTGCGGTGCTCCCCGATGTGGAAAATCTGCTGGAGCAGGCGCGCGGCACCGAAGGCGACGCCCTGCCCCGCGTCATGGACCAAATGCTCAAAGGCTGGGACAGCCTGTCGGACTGGGCACAGCTTTTGGCTACCGCCCTTGCCGATAATCCGCCCCACCTCATCACCGAGGGGGGCCTGTTCCGCTACGGCTACAACGCCGAACTGGACGAGTTGATGGACCTGACCGAGCACGGCGAAGGCCGCCTCAAGGCGCTGCTGGAGGAAGTGAAACAGGATTCCGGGCTGGAACGCATCAAGATCGGCTTCAATAAGGTTTTCGGCTACTATTTCGACATTCCGAAGACCCTGTCCGACAAGGTGCCCTACCACTTTGAGCGCAAGCAGACCCTCGTCAACAGCGAGCGCTACATCACGCCCCAGCTCAAGGAGTTGGAGGACAAACTCCTGTCGGCCTCGGACCAGCGCAAGATGCTGGAATACCGCCTGTTCAACGAGTTGCGGGAAAAAGTCGCCGGTGCGCGGCACCGCTTCATGGACATGGCCGGGCGCATCGCCGCGCTGGACTACTGGCAGGGACTGGCCGAAGCCGCCGCCCAAAACGATTGGAACTGCCCGGAGATGCACGACGGGCTGGAGCTTGCCATCACTGCCGGACGCCACCCCGTGGTGGAGGCCGTGCAAGGCAGCGCCAACTATATCCCCAACGACGTGCGCGTGGACGAAAACAAGCGCCTGCTGGTCATCACCGGCCCGAATATGGCGGGTAAGTCCACCGTGCTCCGTCAGGCGGCCATTATCACCATCATGGCGCAGATTGGTTCCTTCGTCCCGGCGCGCAGCGCCCGCATCGGCATTGCGGACCGCATTTTCTCCCGCGTTGGCGCATCGGACAACCTTGCGCAGGGCCAAAGTACGTTCATGGTCGAAATGATGGAAACGGCCCGCATTCTGCGGCAAGCCGGGCGCAGAAGCCTCGTCATCCTTGACGAAATCGGCCGTGGCACCAGCACCTTTGACGGCCTCGCCCTCGCCTGGGCGGTGGTGGAGGAGCTGTGCGCGCGCGGCAAGGGCGGCGTCCGCACTCTTTTCGCCACCCATTACCATGAGCTGACCGTGCTTGAGAGCAAAATGCCGCAGGTGGCGAATTTCAACATCGCGGTCAAGGAGCACAAGGGCGATATCATCTTCCTGCGCCGCCTGCTCCCCGGCCCGTCGGACCGAAGCTACGGCATCGAGGTTGCGAAGCTCGCAGGCGTGCCGCGTGGCGTTGTCACCCGCGCCAAGGACATTCTGCATGACCTTGAGCGCCGCTCGCGCGAGTCCAACGGCAACCGTCCGCCCCAGCCGGAGACCAAAAGCGTCCTGCTCCCCGGGCTTATTCCGGCGGATGCGCCCATTCCCGACGAGGAATGCGGCCCGGCCATTGAGCCGGAGCGCCTTGCCGTTCTGGATGAACTGGACGGCCTGGATGTGAACGCCCTGACGCCCCTCGACGCCCTGAACCTCTTACACCGGTGGAAGGCCACCGGTACCAACAAGGACTAACCCCATGCGCACGTCTCGACTGCTTCTCGGTCTGATGGCCGCCCTGCTCTGCGCCGTCATGCTTGGTGGCTGCGGCAAAAAGGTCTGGCCCGAGCCGCAGACCTCTCAGGATACCTTCGCCATCGAAAACGCCACAGCTACGCTGAAAAACGGCTGCGTCACCGTCAAAGCCGACGTCACCGGCAACTGGCGCAAGGTTGCCGCCGTGTATCTGGAGGTCTCCTCCGCGGATTGCCCGGGGTGCCCGTTTACGCCCGAGCGCCGCATTGAATTTACCCGTGCTTCCAAGGACATGACCCTGAGCGGTGGCAGCCTCACCCTGCGCGCCTGCGGTCTTGGCGACCAGCCGCTTTTGTGGCGCGTCACCGCCGACAATGTCCACACAAGCATCCGGGGCACCTCAACCAAGGTCCAGATGGTTCCGTAACCGGCGTCTGCCGCGCCACGCAGGACCGCTTGCCACATTGGAAGACGTGCGCCATCCTTTCGCAGTGGCGCACGATGGCGTTCGATGCCAGCGGAGAAGCCGGGGCCCTGCCCTGCCGCTGGTACAGCAACACCGCCATGACACTGCTTCTTTGAATCTTCAATCGTTATAGGGATATCAGGAGAACGGCATGCATTTCTTCACTCTTAAGGACGGAGAACTCCACGCGGAAGACCTCAAGGTCGCCGACCTTGCAAAGGAGTACGGCACCCCGCTGTACGTTTATTCCGCCGCCACCCTGCGCCGCCATTTTAAGGCGTATGATTCGGCGTTTACCTCGCTGCGGCATATGACGTGCTATTCCGTCAAAGCCAATTCCAACCTCTCCGTGCTGAAGCTGCTGGCCGAAATGGGCGCAGGCATGGACATCGTCTCCGGCGGCGAACTGCACCGCGCCCTCGCCGCTGGCGTGGATCCGCAGAAAATCGTCTACTCCGGCGTTGGCAAGCGTACCGCCGAAATCCGCGAGGCGCTTGAGGCAAATATCCTCATGTTCAACGTGGAGTCGCAGCAGGAGCTGGAACGCATCGGCGCCGTGGCGCAGGAAATGGGCAAAACCGCCCGCATTTCCGTGCGTATCAACCCCGACGTGGACCCCAAGACCCACCCCTACATCTCCACCGGGATGAAGAAAAACAAGTTCGGGCTGGATCTTGAGACCTCCCTTGCCACCTACCGCCGCGCCAAGGAACTCCCGGCTGTAGAGGCCGTTGGCATTGACTGCCATATCGGTTCCCAGCTCACCACCGTGGAGCCGTTCCTTGAAGCGCTGGAGAAGATTCTCAACTTCTACCAGCAGCTGTGCGACATGGGCCTGTGCATCGAGTACATCGACCTTGGCGGCGGCCTTGGCATCACCTACGACGAGGAAGAGCCGCCCCACCCTGCCGAATTCGGTGAAGCCCTTGCCAAGCGCCTTGCAGACCTACCCATCACACTCATTTTGGAGCCGGGCCGGAGCATCGCGGGCAACGCGGGCATCCTTGTGACCGAGGTCGTCTACACCAAACAGACGCCCAGCAAGCACTTTGTCATTGTGGACGCCGCCATGAACGACCTTGTCCGCCCCTCGCTGTATGGCTCCTTCCACCGCATCGCCGAAGTTGCCCCGGCCGGGCGCCCGGAGGAGGATGTGGACGTGGTTGGTCCCATTTGCGAATCCGGCGACTTCCTCGCGCGCGACAGACAGCTGCCGCGAGTGGAGTCCGGTGAATTCCTCGCCTGCTTCTCTGCGGGCGCATACGGCTTTACCATGAGCTCCAACTACAATTCCCGCCCGCGTGCGTGCGAGATCATCGTAGACGGCCAAAACGTCACCGTGGCGCGCCGCCGTGAGACATATGAAGACCTGACCGCGCTGGAGCGTTAAACGCCTCCACGCACGATTTCAGCCGTTAAAAAGGGCGCGCCTGTCAAGAAGCAGGCGCGCCCTTTGTGTGTGGTGGATGGTGGGGCATAAAACGCGAAGCCCCGGCCGCTGGAGTCCCGATGCGGCCGGGGTATTCACGCTTTCGGCGGGCTGGAACGCCGAAAGCAGGGAGCATATGCCCCCCTGCCCACTTGTGGGCCCCACCTACAAACGCAGGATGGGGAGTTGGACACATACTACACGCATCCTGCCGGAAGGAATACCCCTTATGCAAAATTCCCAGAGCAACACATCCTCCCGGCACACAAAGAATTTTCCCGAACACCCCATGACCCCCTTGCCAAATCTTGAAAAGTCCCTATATTCCCCCTAGCTCTTTGATTGGGGGCGACCAGGTTTCGACGGGGATGGTTGAAGCCAAGGTTGCAGGCCGAGGCGCCGCTGGCCTCGTAAAAAAGCGGCAAGGCTATAAATGCCAATGATACCGAATACGCTCTGGCAGCTTAATTAGCCAGCACTTAACCGATGGATGCCTGATAAATCGGAGCGGTGACAACCCTTTCAGGCTGGCTACTGATTCGCGTTCGCCGGAATCAGGGCGAGAACCAAGGTGAACTGGCCGTGCGCAAGCCTGTCCGTCGGCGGGCAATCGGTAAGACACAAATGATGGACTAAGCCTGTAGACGCCTTGTGTGGAGCATTCTCGGACGGGGGTTCGATTCCCCCCGCCTCCACCAGATACCCCAACAAAATCAAGCCCTTGGATTCGTCCAAGGGCTTTTTTTGGTGGTGAATCGGTGGTGAATGGCATTTCACGTAAGTTGAAAAACCGAAAATCAACTTACGTGCATTTCGCCTCCTAAAAAGAAGCGAGCCGAAGCTCCTCCGACTCGCCTTCACGTGCCCTCTGAGTGGTCACTCATTCAGGGCTATTTCTCTCCCCTTCCTCTTCTCATCATATTATCAAAACGGTCTTTTTCTTGGTGTCAAACATTGCGCAAGCAATGAGTTGGGAATTGATATAGCGTTTCAAAAGATATATCGTCCTTATCCGGTACGGGAAGGCCTGCCCGTATAGCCTTGCTGACACAACTGCTGGCAGCCTCTTCGTCGAGGAGCTGAGACTGCCCTTCATTCTGATTCTCCTCGCAAGGACCAGTTCATGCCGACCCGTCGAGACGCCATCAAGCTCTTCACCGTTGGCGCCATAGGAGCACCAATGACCTGCACGTCTGCGCCACTTCCTGACGGCGTTGCCGCCACCCTTTCAGAAATCACCCTGTCTGAACTGCACGCCAAAGCGCGTGAGCTCCAGAGCGGCGACCGAATTCTTGCCGCTCCTAGGGACATTTCCGAAAAGCTCCTGCTTCGGACCTATGGATTTGAATACATAGATGACGCTGACCAAGGGCTTCTCTTTCAGTTTCTGCCTGCCAGAAACAACAGTATCGAAACAATCTCGTCCATCCTTTACGACGACTCCAAGGTCGCCACATACAAAATCGCCCTACTCCGGGCTCTCGTGGACATCGCGTCGGGCTTGAGCAGCGAGCTTGTCGAGTTTCATACCGAGGATGGGCAGGATTACGCCTTCATCCCCTACGGACTCGTTTGCCTTCAGTGGATCAAGTATTACTGGCCTCTTGTGGAGAAAGGCATTCCACAGATTACCCGTGGAACGAACATGGCCTTTGAGGATGAACTGCGCGAAGTAATGAAGCTAGCCAAATCGCAGTTCGGTCTCTGCCCCATGACGCAGTTCATCGCGGAGTTTAAGAAAGGGTTTGAGCAGGCTTCGCCGTTTTACGGCCCTACGCGTAAGCTCATGACCAGTTTGCGTAGAACCATTATGGAAGGCCCCGTGCGGCACGCCGGAAGACCGGAAACCTTCGTCAGCTCCGCTAGGCACTTCTACGCGATAGCCCACAATCTTTCATCATTTGCCGATTACATATCCACCCGCGGAGCCATTCGGTTGCCCGTGGATCTCTTCTTCGAGATGAAAGTCTTCGGCAATATCCTGTCCGACGCAATCGCCGTAAAATGGGCTCAGGAGAGCGTCCGCCTCTCAGCGCGGCGTGATGCCCCTAAAAGCCTTACGGACATCCTCCCGGCGATTCTGACCGAGGAAATCGAGTCCCGAGATCAAAGCCTCGCCCGTGAAGTCGCCCTGGAGTACCTCGACCGATTCGGGCAGCTTCGCTGCGTCTACTCAAACGCCCAGCTCCGGGCGAGCAACTTCGCCATGGACCACATCCTGCCCTACTCTATCTTCTACAATAACGACCTCTGGAATCTCATGCCGTCCAAACCCAGCATCAACACCCAGAAGTCCGACAAAATCCCCAGCATCACCACCCTCGAAGCCGCACGCCCCCACTTCTACACGTTCTGGGACTTTGCGGCCTCGGCCAAGCCAAGAATCTTTGCCGGAGAGATGCGGTCTACGCTTGGGATCAAGGTGGGCGATGGAGACTGGAAAGAGCCGCTCTTCGGCGCACTTGCACGGCAGGCGGATGTGACTGCTGAACATCGGGGGATGGAGAGGTGGGGAATGAATAAAATTAAGGGGCTGCTACACAGATGTTAAATGGAGCAGAATTCCTTTTCATGCCAAAGATGTTAATCCTGATTTTATTACAGAGTTTTGGACGCGGAGTTATCCATGCTTTGGGCGGTTGGTGATGGTACTAGTTCACGTGACGCGTCGTTGAGAAATTACGAGCTTGTGAATAGCTGCGACAATCTTGAAACTAGTAGACATAAAGGCGACTAGTCAGTGGTGTGTAATGTTTGTTTGATTGATGAAGGAGGCGTTTCGAATTGTGCGATCAGCCTGTGCCAGTAGTTCGTTTTTTTTCACCTGTAAGGAAATCGGATACAGACTCCAATGATCAGGAGTTGCAAAATTTTCTGAGTGGTCGTGAGCGCGTAAATTGGGATGATATCGAAAAAGAGTTTCGGACAGTTATCCTTGCAGAAGCTGGCGCAGGGAAAACTTATGAAATGGAAACACGTGCAACGTCTATGGATGAAGCTGGAAAAGCATCCTTTTTTATCCGAATAGAAGACATTGAGGATGGATTCGATTCGGCTTTTGAGGTTGGTAGCGCGGATGGCTTCGAAAAATGGCTGCAATCTCAAGATGAGGCCTGGTTTTTTCTCGACTCAATAGATGAAGCACGATTGAAGAACCAACGCCTTTTCAAAAAAGCGATTGAGCGTTTTGCAAATCGTATTAAACCAGCGCAGCATCGCGCGCATATTATTATATCAAGTCGTCCTTATGCTTGGCGTTCACGCTCTGATAGTGATCTACTTAATAAGCTGTTGCCTTTCGAAAGGCCAAAGACAGAGGCTGTAAGTGTTGAACAGAATGATGTTGTAGAGACGAAACCAAAGAAAGATACTGAACAAAAAAGTGCCCTATGTGTCTATTATTTAGATCCTCTCAGTGAAGATGACGTTCGCGTTTTTGCTAAGCACCGCAACGTATTGAATATTGACCAGTTAATTATTCATCTTCAACGTGCAAATCTTATGTCGTTGGCAGGAAGGCCGTTTGATCTTAATGGAATTCTTGTGAAATGGGAATCGGATCAGCGGTTGGGTGGACGGCTTGAATTGTTGCGGCACAATATTGATTTTCGTTTGAAGGAGATTGATCCCGACAGAGCGCAAGACCAGACCCTTAGTCTCGATAAGGCACGGTGTGGCGCTAGATTGCTTTCTGCAGCGGTTATCTTGACTGGTAAACGTGGGATTTGTGTCCCCGACACAAATCAATCCATAGAGGGGCTTGATGCGGAAGCTGTTCTGGACGATTGGAAGGCTTCAGAGGTCTATGAATTATTGGGACGTGGAATATTTAATGATGCGCTTTATGGGATGGTTCGTTTTCGACACCGAGAGGTGTGCGAGTTGCTTGCGGCCGAATGGTTCAATGAGCATTTAAGGAGTGGTAATTCGCATCGTGCCGTGGAATCACTTTTTTTTCGTGAACAGTACAAGCATAAGGTCATAACACCTCGGCTACGGCCTGTGTTGTCTTGGCTCATATTGTTCGATGATGCAATTCGTCGTACGGCCGTTGATATTACACCGGAAGTTGTGGTTGAAGGCGGCGATGCTGCACAGTTGCCTCTTAGAGAACGGAAAGCATTGCTCGAAAATATTGTTGAGAGAATAGTCAATAATACAGATGAACATTCTGCACGTGACAATAGCGCAATAGCTCGCATCGCCCAGGCCGACTTAGAAGATGATGCACTTCGTTTGATTACTCTCCATCAAAATAATGACGATGCAATTTTTTTCCTCGCTCGGCTCGTGTGGCAAGGGGAGATGTCTAACTGTTTACCTAAGCTGTCTCAGATTGCGACCACTTCCTCGTGCGGTATCTACGCGCGTATCGCCTCGACACGCGCTGTGATGACATGCGGCACTCTAGACCAAAAGCTGGACCTGTGGCGAAAGCTGATCGGATTGCAAGAGAGATTGCCTCTTAGGATTTTTGCAGAAATCATCGAAGAAGCCGAAGCTAATGAGTTATCTGTATCACTCTTGCTCGAGTCAATCGATAAGATAGAAGCTCCACAGCGCTTTGACTCATCAGGGGTGAAAGACGCTCTTCATGGGTTTATTGATCGAGTGCCCTTTGAGACTCCTCCGAGTGGCACATCTCCCTTAATGCAGCTCGTCATTGGGATGAATAATTTTCTCAAGAAAAGACCTTATATTGAACGGAGAGAGTGTCATGTTTCAAAGACTTATAAATGGTTGCTTGGACCTGCCACTCATGCTGTTGAACGGTTGGTGGAATGGCGTCAGAAGGATGCCTTAAAGGCAGAAGCGTTGGCCATTATGCGCAAGGTGCCTATGTCACGCGCTTGGGATGATGACAATTTTGACAACTATAAGGAACGTCTACATGAACTTGTCCCCCGTTGGACCGATCTCAATGACGCGTTGTTTTGGGTTACTGTAGAAGAAGCGCGGGCACAGATTGCAACTGATAGAAATCAAAGTTTAACTGAATATTGGCAAGTGCAATGGATGGAGCACTATTGGAGTTTTTCATCAGATAGATTTTATGACGTCCTTCATTTCATTTCTCAAAGAGATGTCGAAGATGACAAGTTAGTTGCGCTGTCGCTTGCACATCAACTGTTTGCAGATTCGGATATGCCTTCAGACTGGTTAAGTGCTTTAAGAATGGCTGTTCAGGAAACCTTAGCCTTGAAAAAACAGTTGGATACTCTTTTAAATCCGACAATACCTCAGAGTGTTCTTGAGTCTCAACAAGAAGATGAAGAGTGGGCCAAAAAACGAGAACAAAAGAAGGCTAAGCATGCCGAAAATCGCGCGAGGTGGATTGAGGAGTTGAAGGCAAACCCGGATGCTGTCAACTCTCCTCCGGATTTGAAGCCTAATGAAATAACTGATCATCAGTCTTGGCTACTTCAAGAAGTCCGAGACCGCGGTCCGCAGGCAGGTCATTATAATGGATCGGATTGGAAAACGTTATGCATTGATTTTGGGGATGATGTGGCGCGAGCCTACCGCAATGCTGCGGTAGACCGTTGGCGCAAGGTTACACCAGGATTGCGTTCTGCGGGTTATGATACCACTTCAGTACCGTACGCATTGATATTCGCGATGGCGGGGTTGGAGATTGAAGCTCGCGAAAGGGAGGATTTCCCCTGTTATCTTGAAGAAAATGAAATTCGTCATGCTCTGCGGTATATTGTTTGGGAATTGAATGGGTTCCCATCTTGGCTAGAGGTAATCCACCGGGTATATCCGCAACTCGTATCAAAAGCGGTGCTAACAGAACTGTTTTGGGAACTGGAGAATACCGAATCGGACCAATCTCAGCATTATATTTTACATGATTTGGTCTACTATGCACCATGGTTGCACTCTTCGTTAGTCAATCCGCTTCTTGAATGGATGGGGACTAATGAAATATTGAATCAAGAAGCACTCGGGCATTGTATTCAGATCGTGACCAGTGGGGGAGCTACCATTCATAGCCTTCTCCCTCTGGTCCAATCTAAAATTAATACTGGCGGGTCGGTCGAACAACTGGTGGTTTGGTATGCGATTTGGGTAGACGTAGATGCCGTGGATGGCATCCCTAAACTGGAGGAATGGCTTAGATCTCAACAGAATTTTGAAGACGCCTCACGCGCAGCACAATTATTCATTACACGCCTGATGGGAGGGCGTCGGTTGGGGAAAACTGGAGCTACATATTGGAGTTTCCGCAATGCAGACCACCTGAAAGATCTTTATGTGATGATGCATCAGTATATTCGGGTAGAAGACGATATCGAGCGTGCGGGTACAGGCGTTTATTCCCCGGTTTTGCGCGACGATGCACAGGAAGCGCGAAATGACTTGTTTGCCGAGTTGACTCAGATACGAGGCAAACAGGCATATGAGGCGCTTTCTGAATTGGCGCAAGATCACCCGGACCCGAGCTCTCGGTCTTGGATGGCTAAACTGGCGTTAAAGCGGGCTGAAGAGGATGCTGATCTAGAGCTATGGTCCGCATCACAGGTGCGTGAGTTTGATCAAGACCAAACGATCACACCAGCAACGCATCGCCAGCTATTCGATTTAACTGTTGCTCGATTGAATGATCTTCTGGCTTGGCTCGAACAGGGAAATGATAGCCCATACAAGACGTGGAAAAGGCCTGATGGCGAAACAGAAATGCGCAATCTTGTAGCTGGTTGGCTGAATGTCCATTCTTTAGGCCGCTATAGTTGTGCGCAAGAAAATGAGCTTCCCAATGGACAACGGCCGGATATCTGGACTCAAGTTCCGGGTGTTTCTTCAGTCCCTATCGAGTTGAAACTACTTGATAAGAATTGGACTGGACCAAAACTTTGCGAACGATTACGCAACCAACTTGCTGGAGACTACTTGCGTGCAGAAACAGCAGGTTGTGGAGTTATGCTTTTAATTTGGCAAGGCCGATCGGAACGACAGAGCTGGAAAATTGACGGTCGTAACGTTACACTTGCGAAACTAAAAGAGGAACTTGAAACTTACTGGAATTCTATAGCCAGTACTTTCCCCAGAGTCGAGGCGATTGAGGTAATCTTGATCGACCTCACTGTGCGAGAGAAAAAATCCAGTATATGATCCTGCTACACAAGAATGGAGGGTCAAGTAAGCGACCTAATAGGTTAGTTCTCGGGCACATTTTTAGGCACAGTCACACGATGGAACTCCACGAAAGCTGAAGATGACCAACGCTGTTTTACTATAGATGATTCTGATCCAGCATCCTTTAGCTTCTTTTTAAGCTCCTTGATGTACCGTTGTTCATTGAGGCTATTTGTCTTGGCCTAGAAAAGCGATGTATCCATGCTGCGGCATGTGTCACGTCGCAAAGGTAGATAAAATCTTCGCCAAACCTAAGGCCCTCAGCGACATCTGTCATGGGGTAGTACGCCCATATTTATCAACCATGAGTATAGTGTTTTGTTTGAATTCTGCATCATCTGTCCTGTGAGTTTTGCTCATCCACGTCTCCTGTTTGGTCGTCAGGATAGTGGATTAACACCGTGTCCACAACTCTGTAGTAGAATTACACATCTGGAATAATAAACTTCATCGGTTTTACCCTGCAATTTTATCCTGAAGTTGAACCTAATAATGTAGACACAAATGCAAATCACATTTTCAAATATATAAAAATAGAGACTGATTATGAAACAGTTTTTGCGTTTTCAAATATCAGGATTGACGAGTTTGTTATGGTTCCTGCTTTTCTTTTACCCTTATGTGGATTTAGCTGATAGTGGAATATCAACCAGCAAGGGCGTAATCGCATTTTGCCTATCTTTTGTTACTCTTGCACTTCCACTAGGAACAATAGTTCATCAAATTTCTATAACGCTATTTAGTCCTTTTAGGAAAAATCGTTTTTTTATTTTAAAAAGAAAGGCCTTGTGCGAAATTAATGATTTTAAACCTTTCAGGATGCAAGATGCGCACAAATTGAAACAATACAAACTTGCACTAATTAAAGGCACAAAAGTGTGTCATAAAATTAGCAACAAAGAAGTGTCACTAGACACAAGTGCCATCTCAAAAGAAATAAGCAATAGGTATTCTTACTACTATCTCAGAGTTGATAATGGAATTGTTGCTCCGAGTATAGGATTCATAATATTTTTCTACTTCAAGAGCATATCCCTCGCTCATGATTGCACATTTTTGAGAGAGCCTGCTGGAGACTATCTTTGCTCAATATTGTTTGTAGTATTCCTCTATGTGATTTTAATGATGTGGCATGTCCCAACTATACTTAGTGAAATTGATGACCTTGAACGTACCATGATTCGATTCTATAAAAAAAACTTCCCATCTTTGTTTAGTAATTGCTAAATAGTAATATGCATATCGCAAAACGGCGTAACAGCACTTATATGTTGTATAAGTATTGGCAGTCTAGAGGCCATGCAGCATAGCCTGTATGTCTGTATATTTTACTTTTTAATTTGTGTATTCAACGGAGTTTAATTTTATATGCGGGGTGCTGGGAATCATGAATATTAAACGTGGATTGTTTAGGATGTGGGTTGTATTGAGCATTGTTTGGATCGCAGCCTGCCTCTGGACTTCAAAAGATTTGTTATTAAATTCTGAATTTAGAATTCAAGTACCCGTCTTTAAGCAAGAGCCAGTCATATCTTTTCCTTATGATGTTGAATTAGACAAGGCAGCATTAGCGTTGGGTGAACTATGGGATAAAAAGTGGAAAAGCAAAGAGGTGATCTTTCAAAAAAGTTATGAATCTAATCTCAAACCAATATTCATGTTGCCATACAGATGGGAATCAGCAAAGACGAAAGAAGAGTTTGTGTTTGCATCAATATCTTGCATGAAAAACAAGATTACAAAACGCAATAAAAAATTATGGATTGTTGTGGCTCATAGTTTTTTGCCTCCAATACTAGCATTTATCAGTGGCTGTGCGCTTTTGTGGGTAATTTTGGGATTCAAAAAACATTAGATAACCTACGAAGTTAGGACTTGAACATACTTGTGGCGTGGCTTCTACATACGATGTTTTCACAATTTGATTGTTCATATTGTGTGTCCATTCTAGTGCTGGGCATTTCGCGATAACTTCCCCCGCACTAACCCCGGCAGCGGCTTAATCATGAACTGCTCCTTCCCGGCCTCATGCATGCGCTTATTCCATTTAAGGCGCTCGCGCATGGCTTTGCGTCGTGCTTTTTCGTCGCCTGATCTGACGGCCTGTAGGTAGTCGTAGACGAGCTGTTTTTGTTTGCTTTGCCGAAAATTCTTGAGGTCTTCGGCTATGGAGTAGGCGTCCCAGCTTTTGGTGCGGCTGAGGGGTTGGAAGCCGATTGCCTGGGCTATGGCTTCCTCTGCGGTGAGGCGGTGAGCCTCGGTTTCGCCGGGGAGTGCTATGGGGCGGCCTGAGCGGGTGTAGGCGCCTTTGGTGGTGAGCCGGTGGGCCTTGAGGATGTTGGCGAGGCCTGCGGGGAGTATTTCTTCCAGCGCCCTGCCCGTGTTGCCCTGGCGCAGGTATCCTGCAGCGAGGCCGATGTCCTCTATCAGCGCCACGGGGACGCCGAGGATTTCGAGGCTGTTGTCGAGGACCTGATCCGTAAGCTGCTGGTCGTATTCGATGCGCTCAAACACCGGCAGTTCCATGCCCAGCGATCCGGAGAGGTTCACGCCGAGGAGCGCGGGCACGCCATAGGTGGCCGCATCGCGCGCCTCGGGGCTCTCGAAGTAGCTCCGGACCATCTCTGTAGGGTCTTCTCCGAAGAACTGGCGTACGATGGACGCAAACATCTTGTAGAGCGGCAACGCCGTGACGCCACCGAACAGCGCCGTCGCGCCAAGGGACATGGCCACTGCCCTTTTCCCGCGCCAGCCCTTCTTCATAAGGAGATTTCGCCACAGGCTCAGCAGGCCGTGGGTGAATGTCCGGAAGGTGTACGCCGTGCTCAGAAACTTGTTGCCGGTGCCGCCCCGGAAGAGCTCGGGCCGGTTCGACTTGCCGTAGAGGAAATGCGAGTCCAGCACCACGGTTTCTGCGTATTCACGGGCGTCTTCGTAGCGCCACTTCTGCCCTTTCTTGTATCCCGCCGCCTCAAGCACATCCTTCGCCCGAACCTTCCCGTCCCGCGCGATGCGGTACGCCGCCAGCGCCAGCGAGCATCGGTTGAAGCGCTCCGCCACGGACATGGGCAGGCCCGCCGTCTGCACGATTTTTCCGTAGAGGCCATACGCCTTCCCGGCCACCTGCCCGCGCAGTTCACGCATCATGAGGTCATTGGTGATGCCGGTGTAGTACAAGTCCTCAAGGAGCTTGCGCTCGTCCTGCTTGAGCGCACCAGCCCGCCCGACCTCCTTCACAACGTAGTCCATGGCCGACGTGAAATACGAATGCGCCGTGGCAAACGATGTATCCGCCGACAGCCTCGGAACGCCCGCCACCATATTCTGGGTGAAGTTCAGCGTGGCGGTTTTGAGGTTGTAGCCGAGGTACTTGAGGAAGATGAGCGATTTCACACCCTGAATGATGTGGTCCACGCGGTCGGAGTTCTGGAGCATGTCCTGCACATAGCGCGCGGCGTAGCCGTAAAGCCGCGGCTGTTTGGCGGCGTCGATGTTGTATAGCGCATCCGTAAACGCCCGCGCCGCGTCCATTTTGGAGAGCCAGCCGTACAGCCCGCTCTTGTGCTCCCACAGGATGCGTTCAATGTCGTCCTTTTCGAAGCCGGGTATATCCTGCCGTTTTACGGCATGCCGCCCCCAGCCGCGCGTTTTGAGCACGTCTGAGACAGACCGGTGCAGCAAGTCGCGCAGTTGTCTCTGTTCAGCCGGGTCCTTGCCGCTGCGCTTTACCGCCGTACCAATAACCTGCTCCATGGCGTCCACGGGGATAGAATGGTCATAGACGTCCTCGGGGAGCCCCTGTACTTTGCCATAGTCCCACTTCGCATCGGGGAATTGTTTGCGGATTCCCTTCATCAGGCGCGCCGCTTTCATGTCGCCCAACGTTCCGCCAAAGAAATGCTCACGATACAGCGTATCGCCAGTGCGTGGGTCCGTCGCCTTGATATAGTGCGTACCACGCCGAATATGCGGGAAGTAATTATGGATGCGCCCCATGGACGTGCGGTACCGTTCTATCTCCCCCGGATGCGCCTGCATCTCTCGCATGGTTCGCAAACGGTCATAGACCTTGCGGACATCGTTATCGAGGGACCGACGGATAACGACTACGGCTTTCGCAATCTTCATCGGTACGCCGCGATTCAGCAGAACCTGCCCCAGTTGGATATAGTGCTTTATGTTTTCGCGGCGAATGTTGTGACCGCGCTCATCTTTGCCAACCACCACCGATCGCTTTTCGGTGATGCCCTCCAACTTCTTCCCCTCAATACTCCAGATAACCTTAGTAAGCAGTTTCCGCTCGCGGGCACTCAATCCATCGAAGTGCTCTTTGACCTCCCCCCACGACCGGAGCAGTGCTTCTGTCCGCGCTTCTTCACGTTTGAGTTCGATATGCATGAACGTCCTGAACTGCGGATGGTCCTTGGCAATCCAATATGGTTGCCGGATGACCCTTTCGAGAACGCCGATGTCCTTCTCCTTGAGCAGACGGACCTGCCGCATTTCTTTTGCTGTCTCCCAGAACGTACTGCCTTCGTCCTCCGTAACATGAAAGACAAAGTCCTCAGCTTCGAACGACCGGGAAAAGCGGTGAGCCCCGCTCATACCCATCGCCTCGCGCGGTCCGTGCACCGTCCAGCGCACGGCATCGGCCACAATCTGTCCCATCTCGCCTTCGGAAAGCGTCATCCGGCGACGGCCCACCAGAGCCCGGACGGCGCGCTTCAGTGCGGCCTTCACGCGTTGCCACAGGCTCTTCTCCCGCTGAGTGAGAACGTCGCCGAGGCTGACCCGCTCCGCGATGCGCGCAAGGTGCTCCTCTGCGGCTTCCCGGCGGCCGCTGGGCGTATTCTCCAGCCCGCGCTCTTGCAGAATACTCCGCATCGCATCCCTCGGCGTGGAGCGCGCTACAGCGTTGAGCATGCGCCGGAGCTGTCCGGCGTCCGGGAACAGGCCGCGCAGGCCGTGGTGCAGGCCCTGTTCGTGGAGCCACAGCGCCACCGCGCGGTTCTCCGAGGCGATGTTCTCTGCGATGAAATAGGTTGTGCCCGCCTCTCCGTCATACACGGCCTCCACAAGTCCCGAGCCGCGCTCACGCCGGGCTTTGACCTGAATATCCTCCGGTAGGTCGGAAACGCTTTGGACGACCTCAAGGGGCAGCGCATTCACGGCCCTCGCCTGAAGAGCATCCACAGCCCGCCGCACGCGCTGCGCGCCAATGCCTTTGCCTGCAGCAGGGTCCCAATGGCGGCGGCTGAAGCGTTTCTTCTTGTCCCCAAACTCGCGTTCAAAGGATTCCTCCGCCGTGGGCGTCTCCACGCCGGGCAGGCGCCCCTGCCCGCGCACGCTGGCGACGGCATCCTTGGCGTACCGGTCCCATGCGGCCTTGAACGCCGTGGGCTTCATACCGTCGAGGGCATATGCCAGCCGCACCACATAACGGTCGCCCTTGGACGTATCATCCTCCAGCAGGCTTCCAGTGGCGAAATACTGCCGCAGGTCCGCCATACCCTGCGCGCGCATGCGCACGATCTGCCGTAGCGCGTGCTTGAGCTTGTCCGAGATGTCCCACTCGTCGCCGCGCACCTGCACCTTGGCGACGGCGGGGAGCACGCGGTCTATCTTGCTCAGGGCGGGCGCCGGCGCGGCGTCCAGCAGGTCGAAGTCGTCCACGACACGCCCGCGCAAGGCCAGCTCCACCTGCCGCTTGCCCTCGTCGCTCAAAAGGCCCGTTTCCTTATTCAGGATGCGCCCTCTTTGGGACGCCTCCAGAACGCCGTCGGCCTCAAGGGATTCGATGAGCTTTCGCGAGCCGGGCTGATTCAGGTACTCCCGGAGCGTCGCATGCCCTTCCAGCGCTTGGGCCAGAATACCCATGGAGCGCTCCGAAACCATGCGCCCGCGGCTGACGCCCTCGGCCTTGGCGTCCAGCCCCTGCGTGAACGCCTGATTGTACAGCCGTGCCCGGCGCGCCATGGTCTGCGCGTCCATATCGCCTTCCACGACGCGCACAAGGACGGGCCGCTCAAAGCCGTCAACGGCCTCAGGCTCCAGACCGAACAGCACGGCCTTCTGCCGCAGGGCCTCGCGGTACGTAGCCGCGTCGCCGCCGTCGTAGGCAAGCTGGATGGACATGGCGCGGGAGTTACCGCCAAGGACAACGCCCGCATCGGTGACGATGGGCGGGCCATTTATGGCGTCGGGATTGTCGGAGACCACAAAGCGCGGATCAAGGCTGGCGGCATTCCGCCGGACCTTCTGCTGCTCTGCCGGGTCCAAATGGTAGGGGCGTTCCTGTACGCCGTCGGGATAGCTGGGATTCTTTTGGAAATTGTGCTTAAAGCCCGGGTAATTCCCCAGTACACAACTCTCCTACAAAGTTTCCCACCAGAAGTCAGCATTGGGGTTGGAGGCGACTGAGGGGGTCCAGGTTTGGCCGTCTGTTGATTCTTGGACATTGTAGATTTTTGTTCCTCCCAGAGCGAGCCACTCAAATTCAACCCCTCTGTCCCAATCCGGCGGTGTTTGCTCCGACAGGATAGCAATTCTTTGCTGCAAGGGTTTGGTCATAATATTGGCAACAAGCCAAAGCACAAGTGCAGGGTCGCGGGAAAGGTCATGTTTGCCTTTCCAGACATCGCTGCGCCAGATGTCAAACTTGAATATAATTGTAGGATTGAAGCCCTCTCCCCATCCTGTGTCTGCACTCGAACTCGTCATGGAGACGTACTTACTGTATGGGGTTTCGATTGCTCCCGACGTTCTCCGTGACGATTGACTGTGAAGATTACGCAACTCTCGCTCACCAAGGTGTCCGAATTTTGTATCAGCCTCAAGCGGCGCAAACAGCATCAACCATGTTAAATCTGAAGGACGATAACGCTCTCTGTACTGGGCATTGCTGATAAGCCGACCGTTGCGAATTGATCGCTGTTGCCAGGGGACGTTGGTAGCGCGCATCAAGTTGATCATGATGTCCGGTCCACGGTAGGCGACGTTTTTCCACGGCATACATTTCTCCTTGGATGGTTCGCTCTCGCAGTCTACGGTGACGGCAACACACGGAAAACACGACTCATCACGTCTTTACTGTGTTTTTGAACTCGGTTTCCGCTCCCAGCACCCTTGATACGCTTCAATGCTGCAAAATTCTCCAGCACGTGACGCGGCGGCGCCATTCTAGGTCCCTTCTTCCATTATGCTGACGGCTTAAGCGCAGTTCAGCCGCTCCAGACTACCATAAAATGCGTGCAAAGGAAGCGATACCCATGCAATTTCAAGTGCATGGATGCCATTGTCTCCTCATAAATCCACGAAAGTGACCATCCTGGGCCATATTTTGCTTCTTATGTAGACGCAGCCCCCTACGCATTCGCCTCCTTACCCTTCACGTAAGCCAGCCATCCCCACTTTCGCCGCTCTCAGCATTCCACCCGGCCTCTTTTTCGCCCTCATTTTTTTGCTTTTTCCTCCCCTTTTTTTGTCCACTTCCCGCCTCTTCCCCCGGCAACAGTCTTTCCATTACGATATTTGGGGGATAGCGGTGGTTTGCGGCGGGTGCAATGGTCAAAGGTGAGGTGGAGATTGCGGAGCGTAGGAATGGAGCAGGTTCGCGGGTTGTTTGGGACCATTTAGTAGCAAGTGGAAAAGATGAGGGCTTAATCTTTAAGTTTTCGAAAGAAAAGGGTGCGTATATTTTCCAAACAGAAAGAACGCGGGACACAGCAAAAATGCAGGTATTTTAGTGTCTTGTGAGCTTTCATATCCGAAAACAGTATTGACAACGTAAGCCTTTATTTCGTAGCCCCATCATATGCTGCGCGTTATCCGCAACGCGCGAGGATCGTCAGCAGAGCAACACTCCCCTAAGTAATCGAAACTGCACGCAAAGGTCGGATGAGGCCGCTCCGTGGGACGAGCGCCACCGCACCGGCCTGCCGCGCCCTTGAACTGGAGACTGACAAGGCTGTCGCCACCGGCGTCGCCGCGCCTTTGGTCTTGGCTCTTGTGGGCGGGGGCATGCCGATTTTCGGTTGCAAGGGGAATTTTCGATAGTCGCGTATATGGGACTCTGAGATTCGAAACCAAGGGGATAAGATGGACTTTATGACTTCATTGGATGCAATTGTGGCTAAAGCTGGGGCCTTCGCCTGGGGCGTGCCGATGCTCATTCTGCTTGTCGGAACCGGCCTTGTGCTCACCATCGCACTGCGCGGCCTGCAATTCAGAAAATTATGGCATGCCCTTTACCTTGCTCTGGTCAAACGCAAGGACGAATCTGACCAGCAGGGAGATATTTCCCACTTCCAGGCACTGATGACCGCGCTGTCCGCAACCGTTGGCACCGGTAACATTGCAGGTGTTGCCACCGCCATCGCCGTGGGTGGCCCGGGCGCGCTGTTCTGGATGTGGATTACCGGCCTTGTGGGCATGGCCACCAAATACGCTGAGGCCGTGCTGGCCGTGAAGTACCGCGTGGTGGACGAAAACGGCGAGATGAGCGGCGGCCCCATGTATTACATTTCCAAGGGACTCAAGCTGCCGTGGCTGGGCGTTGCCTTTGCTGTGTTCGCATCGTTTGCGGCCTTTGGAATTGGCAATATGGTGCAGTCCAACTCCGTGGCCGACGCTGTGGAAGCCACCTACAGCATCTCCCCGCTTGTGACCGGTCTGGTGCTGATGGTGTGTACCGCCGCAGTCATCCTTGGCGGCATCAAGAAGATTGGTAAGGTTACCGCCTTCTTCGTGCCGATTATGATTGTGTTCTACGTTGCCGGCGCACTGTACATCATCCTTATCAATGCCGCCGAAGTCCCCGGCGCCATCGCTTTCATCGTTGAGCAGGCCTTCAACCCCACGGCTGCCGTTGGCGGCTTTGCCGGTGCCACCATTATGCTGGCCATCCGCATGGGTGTTGCACGTGGCGTGTTCTCCAACGAATCCGGCCTCGGTACGGCTCCCATCGCCGCTGCCGCCGCCAAGACCAACTGTCCCGTGACGCAGGCGCTCATCTCCATGACGCAGACCTTCATCGACACCATCATCGTGTGCTCCATGACTGGTCTGGTACTGGTGCTGACCGGCGTGTGGTCCAGCGGCGCAACGGGCGCAGAGCTGACGACCATGGGCTTTGCCGCTGGCTTCTCCGGTGGTGAGCACATCGTCACCCTTGGTCTGATTCTCTTTGCCTACTCCACCATCCTTGGCTGGAGCTACTACGGCGAGAAGTCCATTGAGTACCTGTTTGGCGTCAAAGCCATCCTGCCCTACCGCATCGTCTTCATCTGCTTTGTGGGTGTGGGCGCTGTGGCAAAGCTCAGCCTTGTCTGGAACATCTCCGATGCCATGAACGGCCTGATGGCCATTCCGAACCTTATCGGCCTGCTGTTCCTGACGCCGGTTGTGGTCTCGGAAACGCGCAAGTACTTTGAAAAGCAGAAAGCGGACGAATCGGGCGAGCTCGAAACCTCCGTTGCCTACGAAAGCCAGGACTAATCCCACCACGGGAGAGCCTTTGTGACGGGCCTTTCTTCTGCGGCGTCAGCCAAATGAAGAAAGGCCCGTTTTTTTGCTCTAGCCCTCCATATCCGGCCCTATGGACGTAGGCGCCCTTTCCCCGCGCTGTTCGCGCCGCTCTTCAAGAACCAGCCGCCGCCGCGGCAAGCACTCGGGGTACTGGCGTTGCAGAAATTCGATAAGCCCTTCGCGCACCTTGCACCGCAGGTCCCACGCCTTTGAGGCGTTGGGGGAGCTCATAATCGCCCGCAGGGTCATGCAGTCGGCGGCGGTGTCCGTCACCTGTAGGACGCAGGTTGCGCCGTTCCACAGGTCCGGAGACTCCTGACACAGCCGCTCCAACTCCGCGCGCAGCGGCGCAATGGGCGTTGCAAAGTCCACATGCAAAAAGACGGAACCGATGATTTCAGCGCTGGTCCGCGTCCAGTTTTGAAACGGCGTCTCAAGGAAATAGGTCACCGGCACCACAAGGCGCCGCAAATCCCAAATGCGGACAACGACATACGTAAAAGTGATGTCCTCAATCCGCCCCCACTCCCCTTCAACAATGACCACGTCGTCGATGTTGATGGGGTGCGACAGCGCCACCTGAATGCCCGCGAGGATAGCGCCGAAGGTTTTCTGCGCGGACAAGCCAATGACAATGCTCAAGACCCCTGCCGAGGCAAGGAGCGTCCCGCCCAGCATCCTGAACCTGTCGAACAGCATTAACGCAGCGGCAAAAGCGCCTATCCAGATAAGCACGATAACGATGCGCTGCAGGATGTTGATCTTGGTGTGAACCTGCCGCGCCACAAGGTTATCCGGCGTGCTGAGGTCATACTTCCAGTCCACCATAACCCGCAGCGCCCATGAGGCGAGGGTTGCCGCCCATGCCGCCATGACAATCCACAAGACGTCCAAGGCCTTCACCAGCCTACTCCATGCCCCGTCCGAAAGGCCGAGAAAGGGCACAAGGAGCGTCAGCACAAACAGCGACGCCGCGCACACGGTAAACAGGACAAGGCGCGGCTGGAGCGCAGTTGCCAGCGCGCTCAGCAGGCCCTTGTCATCCTCTCCTTGGCGTCTTTTGAACCACCGCATCACCGCGAGCGCCAGCCATAAAAGCAGTACCGCCACAAAGGCCCGCGCCGCCCAGCTTACCATTCCTGCTGTGTGCATACGTCCTCCCGGTCCTCGGGGTCATTCTCTTTAATCAACACAGCATTGTATGATATTGGGCGCAGGATGCAACGCCTTGTGACAAGGGGCGAGGTCGCCCGCCTTCTCCCATCACGATTTCCTTTACCGCCCCACCACGCGCAGCCATAGAGCAGTCGCAGTGGCCCTGCAACGCGCCATTCTCCTCCGCCCTCGCGCCCAAAAAAAGGGCGCCCGGCCTCTTGCCGCGCACCCTTGCAGATGTGATGGGGACAGATGCGGTCAGCCGGCCGCGTTGTCCTCCACGAATTTGATAATACTTCCGGCAATGTCCTTGCCTGTTGCGTTTTCAATACCTTCCAGCCCGGGCGAGGAATTGACCTCCAGCACCACCGGGCCGTGGTTGGAGCGCAGAATGTCCACTCCCGCCACATTCAGGCCCATGATGCGCGCCGCGCGCACGGCTGTGGAGCGCTCCTCCGGGGTGATTTTGACGGGGATGGCGGTGCCGCCCCGGTGCAGATTGGAGCGGAATTCCCCTTCCTTGCAGGTGCGCATCATGGCCGCGACCACCTTTTTGCCGACCACAAAGCAACGGATGTCGCAGCCCTTGGACTCGCCAATGTACTCCTGCACAAGAAAGTTGGCCTTTAGCCCGCGGAAGGCTTCAATGACGCTCTCCGCCGCCTTGTCGGTTTCCGCCAGCACAACGCCGAGGCCCTGCGTGCCTTCCAGCAGTTTCACCACCAGCGGCGCGCCGCCCACAAGGTCGATAAGCTCGCGCGTGAACTTGGTGGAATGGGCAAACCCGGTCACCGGCAGGCCGATGCCCTTCTGCGCCAACAGTTGCAGGCTGCGCAGTTTATCGCGCGAACGGTTAATGGCCACGGATTTGTTCAGCGTGGACACGCCCATCATCTCAAACTGACGGACCACGGCCGTCCCGTAGAAGGTGATGGACGCCCCAATGCGCGGGATGATGGCGTCAAAACCCTCAAGGCGCTCGCCGCGGTAGTACACGGCAGGGCTGTGCGAGGTGATGTTCACATAGCACCGAAGCGGGTCGATGACGTGCACATCGTGCCCATGCTCCTGCGCGGCCTCTTCAAGCCTGCGGGTGGAATAAATCTGCGGCCTGCGCGAAAGAATGCCAATTTTCATGCTTTTCCAGCCCCCCGGAGGTACGCTCCGGCCAGTTGCTTGCCGCACACATATGACGCAGCAGAGTCGATGAGAAAGTGATTTTCCAAGGCAGTGCGCCCAACCAACATCCGAAAGCCCATCCCTTCGCGGTTGGTGAGCGTCACTTCTACAGGCCGCACCACATTGCCAATGCGCAGCGGCGTTGCGATGACGATGCGTTCCTCGCTTTGCCCGCCGGAGTTGGTAATGGTGCGTGTGTCCACCACAGGGGCGGTGCACCAGATTTCAACCCGCGCATGCCTGCGCAAAGGATGCATCCCAAAGCGCACATACCGCACGCCCTGCGCCTCGTAGGTCACAAGGTCGAAGGCGTGCAGGGCCGATGTCCTCGCGCCGGTATCCATTTTGGCCTTGAGCGCTGGGATGCCCAGTTCGGGCAGGGCCACCCACTCACGCCAGCCAATGATTGTCTTTTCCATAGCCATGAAGGCCCCCTCACAAGAAAATGCCGCGCGGAAGATTCCCCTTCCGCGCGGCCTGAAAATCCATGTGTCTCAAACGTGGAACAGTCCGCTTCACACCGCGCCGCCACGGGCTGCGTGGCAAACGAACAAGGCGCATTGTGGACAAATTCCTCGGAAGGAAAAGCCACATAGAGTATTCCGGACCCTACGCCAAGACATTTCTTCTCATTTATGCAGGTTTTGTGTCAGCCTCTCTCATGATGATTCTGCGCGCTATGCGCAATACTCTCCCCACGCGTTATACGCGTCGCCGGATTCAAAGCCCGTGGCGAGTTCACGCGTGTAGGTGAGGCGGGATTCACCGGGGGCGTAGAAGTCCACATCCTCGCGCGACACCACGTAGCCAAAGCTTTCGTAGAACGCACGCGTCGGGGCATATTGCTCGCGCGCGGATGTTTCTATGCGCACGGTCTGCCCGCCGGCAAAGATGATCATATCCTCGGCAAGGTTCAGGAGCATGCGCCCCACGTGCCGGCCGCGGTATTCCTGCAGGACGCCTATCCAGTACAGGTCAAACAGCGCCGGATTCTCCTCCGACGGGCCGTAGCAGGCAAAGCCGACCACCAGCCCGCCGACCTCGGCAAACAGAAACTCATAGCCGCTTTCCGCGCCCCTTTCCCTGTGTTCCTGCACCAGCGAGACCGCCATGTCTTCCTCCCAGTCGGTAAAGAATCCGCTGGACGACACAATGCGGCGCACGGCCTGTTCATCATCTGCGTGTACACAGCTGCGGAGAACCACATCCATTTCCGGCTTCATTGTATTGCCTCCAGGGCAGATGCTTTCCCTGCCACCGAAGTGGCGGCAAGAATCCGCGCGATGGCGTCTGTGTAAGCTATCCCCGCGCGCTCAAGGGCGGCGGCATAGCCTGCATCCGGCGACAGGCACGGGTTGGCGTTCACGTCGATAATATTCAGCTCGCCACGGGTATTGGTCCGAAAGTCAATGCGTGCGTACCCGGACAGGCCAAAGGCCCGCCAGCAGGCCAACGCTGTGGTGCGCAGGTCCGCATTCAGGCTTGGGCACCTTTGGCAGGCGTCAAAGTCGCGCCGCACGGTCACATACTCCGAGGACGAGACGTCCCACTTGGCCCGGTAACCAATGATGCGCACCGTGCCGACCTGCTCCTCAAAGCACATCCGCGCCGCGGGCAGAACCTCCGGTCCATCTGGAGAATCCAGCAGCGCTACGCAGTATTCGTGCCCATCCAGATAGCGCTCCGCAAGGCATTCTCCGCCAAGGCGCGTACGCAAACGCCGCACCGCATCACGAAGCGCCTTCCGCCCGCCCACCTGCACCACACAGTCGGCCTCCAGCCCGTTAGAGGCATGCTCCCACGCGGACTTGATAATAAACCGCCCCTGCACGTCGCGGGTACCGCTTTCAAGCTGCCGCAGACTGCGCCACGCCGGGGTGGGCAACCCTGCCGCCCGCATCACAACCTTAGCCATAAGCTTGTTGGACGACAGAGCCATGGCGGTGCTGCCCGCCCCGGTAAAGGGCAGGCCCATTTCCTCAAGGAGCGCCGGGGCAAAGTGGATGAACCGCCCCCGCCCCTCGGCCCCCTCGCACAGATTAAAGACCACATCCGGGCGCACCTCAGCGAGGTGCTGACGCACGGCGGTCAGGTCCAGCGTAAAGGGGACGCTCACGGCCACATGCCCCAGCGTTTGCGCCGCCTCGGCCACAGCGCGCAGCTGCGTCAAGGTATCGCGGTCGTCCTCGCCACAGCGCTCGGGCGGGGGACTGTAGAGAAGAGCCAGCCTCACCGCCACGCCTCCGCGCGCGCCATGGGAGCCGCCGCCTCGCCCTGACGTTTAAGGGCCAACTGCACAATGCCGGTAATCAAATCCGAATAGCTAATTCCGGCCAAACGACAGATGATGGGCAGGTCCGAGTCGTCGGGGTTGAGGCCGGGCAGCGGGTTGGCCTCAATGAACATGGGCACGCCGCCTGCGTCGAGGCGCACGTCCACGCGGCCTGCATCGCGGCAGCCAAGAGCGGCCCACGCCTGCATGGCCAGTTCAGCGGAAGCTCTGGCCTCGCGGTCCGAGACGAGGTGGTAGGACACCCGCTCCTCATACTCCTGCTTGGCGACATAGCTGTATACGGCGCCAACCCCGCCACCATCGGCCACTACTTCCATAACGCCCAGCACACGGGCGCTGCCGCCCGAGCCAAGGATGCCCACCGTAAACTCCCGCCCCGGCAGATACCGCTCCACAAGCACCGGCTGCGCGTGGCGCATAAGCAGGCTCTCGCACACTCTGCGCAGGGCGCGCTCGTCCTCCACCAGCGAGGCGCCGGTCACGCCCTTGCTTGTGCCCTCGGCAACGGGCTTGGCAAAGACTGGAAACTCCAGCGAAAAGCCCTCCACATCGCCAAGGTGCTCCACCACGCGAAAGTCCGGCGTGGGGATGCCCGCGTCACGCACAAGGCGTTTGGTGGTGGCCTTATGCAGGCACACGGCCAGCGTCAGGGAATCCGAAAAGGTGCATGGAATGCGCCACGCCTCCAGCAGGGCCGGGATGGCCGCCTCACGCCCAAAGCCGTACAAGCCTTCGGCAATATTGAAGACAAGGTCCCACCTGCGTCCGCCGGAAAGGCGCTCCACAAGGGCGTCAATCCCGCCAATGCGCTCTACGGCGTGGCCGGCGGCGATGAGGACAGATTCAATGCCCTCAATGGTGCGCAGGCTGTCAAACTCCGCCGTTTCATCCAAGGAATAGCCCCGCGCCAGATAGTCGCTGCGCAGGTCGTACGTCATGCCGATGTTCACAGTATTCTCCTGAGCGCCTTAGGCTGCCGGTACCGGACCGGGCGCAGGGTCAAGGGTGCGGAACTGCCGTCCCTCGTAGTTTTCAAAGACAAGCTCCTGCCCATCGCGCCCCACAAGGTACTGGGGCAGAACAGGCGTTTTGCCGCCACCACCGGGCAGGTCCACCACAAAATGCGGAACCGCATAGCCGGAGGTGAAGCCCCGTAGGGAGTGCATAATCTCCACCCCGCGCGCCAGTGGCGTCCGGAAATGCGCCGTCCCCGCCACTTGATCGCACTGGTACAGATAATATGGCCGCACGCGGCACCGCAGCAGCCCGCGCATCAGCTGGCCGATGGTCTGTTCGTCATCATTTACGCCCTTCAGGAGCACGGTTTGGCTCCCAAGGGGAATACCGGCATCGGCAAGGCGTCCGCACGCCTGCGCGGCCTCGGGCGTCAACTCCGCCGGATGTGTGCAGTGGATGCTGACGAACAGCGGATGATACCGCCGTAGCATTCGCACAAGAGCGGGCGTCACCCTTTGGGGCAAAACCATGGGCGCCTTGGTCCCAATGCGGATCATCTCCACATGCGGTAGCGCCCGCAGCTGTGACACAATGTACTCCAGTGCGCTGTCCGGCAGCATAAAGGGGTCGCCGCCGGAGATGAGTACGTCGCGCACCTGTGGACTGCGCCGCACATAGTCAATGGCCCCGTCCCACATCCGCATACGGAAAGTGCGGGTTTCCTTTTGCCCCACCAGCCGCGAACGCGTGCAGTAGCGGCAATAGGTGGAGCAGATGTCCGTAGCCAAAAACAGCACGCGGTCCGGATAGCGGTGCACAATGCCCGGAACCGGGCTGTCGTGCTCCTCGGCCAGCGGGTCGCCGCATTCGCCGCATGCTGTCCTCCGCTCTGCCTCCGCGGGGATAACGCAGCGCCGCAGGGCTTGTGCTCCGTCGCCTCCAGCCAGCAGGCTGGCGTAGTACGGCGTCACAGCCACAGGCAGACGCAGGCCGTCCATACTCAGTGCCCTGCGCTCTTCTGGGCTCAGGCCCACCATGCGGGCAAAATCCGCAGCGCTGGTCAGCCTGTTTCGCATCTGCCAGCGCCAGTCGCTCCACATGTCGTCGCTCACGCCGGGAAAATGCGCGTCCCGAAAGGCACGCGGCGCCGCCCCCACAACCATGAGGGGCCTTCTACGGCGGCGCTGCCCTATGGGCGCAGTCGCCCCGGTGGTCTGTTCAATCAGTTGCGCCACCTGCGCGGCGCATGCCTGCCCCCCGCCCAAGGGCGGGTGGTCTTCCTGCTCGATGATGTCTTCCATCGTTCCTTGTCCGTCCTGACGGCAGGGGCAGAGCCGCCACCGCCGGGACCGTTCCAGCCGTTATGGGAAAACGCGCCTCACTGCCGAAAAGCGCGCCAAAATGTCCACCATGGGACGCTGTCCAAACAGCAAAGGATGCGCCAAAGTGTAACTATCATGAATACCACACTTTTTTATGCACACGTCGCCACAAAGCGGAAGCGGAAGGACCGCTCCGTTGCCGCCCTTTCCCCCTCGCTGAAGAAATCGCCACAATCCCAAGGCCCATAGGCCCCTTGCGCCGCCTTGCCCGCGCCCCAAGGGGGAACCACAGGATCCTCTTTTCACAAAAGGGAACCTGCGCTTCCGCTCTGCGCCTGCGCAATGCTGTGCAAGCCGTGCGTTTTCTGCTGCAAAATCAGAGGGCGGCATGACGTAGGGCCGCGCAGTTGAGGCGGTTTCCGGGAGAAGGAAGCCCGAAGGATGCGGGAAATGCGCCGTATGGCGGCCATTTACGATGCGTGTTCCCCCTTGGGAACACGCGGAGGGAAACGACGTTCCTGCGAGGGAACGTTTTGGGCATGACTGAGAATTGGGACGAAGAATATATACATCAAAATCAGTGTGTTACAACGAAAGCCCAGCTTGGCGTGCAAGTTGCTTAGTGAAAAGCATCACGATTACTGGAGGACTGCATGTCAACGAATACTCAGGCAATGGACGGATCACTGCGCAGGGATTTTTTTCAGGAAATTCTGGAGAGTATACCGGGATTTCTGCTGGTCATCTCTGTGGCGGTTTTCGCGCACGTTACCGCGCCGCTTCTGAAACACTATGAGTTTTTCAGAACGTACTTGACCATTAAGGACTTTATTCTGGCTATCTTGGTGGGCATCGCCATCCGCAACACGGTGGGCGTTCCCAATATGCTGCGCCCGGGGCTACGGTTTTCCACCATTCTCACCAAGACCGGCATCGTTGTCATGGGCGCCAAGTATTCTTTGGCGGGACTGGTGACGGTTGGCGGGCAGGCGCTGGGACTTATCGCCTTTTTCCTCTTCGCCTCCGCTGTGGTGCTGATGTGGATTGGCAAGAAGATGAACATCTCCACCTCGCTGAGCGCGTGTCTTGCTGCGGGGCTGTCGGTGTGCGGCGTTTCGGCCACCATCGCTGTGGCCCCGGCCGTGAACGCCAAAAAGGAAGAGATGGCCTACTCCATCGCCGTGGTGCTGATGTTTGGCCTGCTGGCGCTGGTGGTGTTTCCGCCGCTGGGGCAGTGGCTGGGCCTGACGGACGCGCAGTATGGCGCGTTTGCGGGTGTGGGCATCATCAACTCCGCGCAGGTGCTGGCCGCCGGGTTTGGCTTTAGCGACGATGCTGGCGTTATCGCTGGCGTATACAACATCGGCCGCGTTATCTTCCTGCCCTTTGTTGTGCTGATGCTGACCATCATGGCTTGCCAGCGCTCCTCCGAGCTGTCCTGCGAGCCCATCAACAAGTGGCAGATTATCGTTTCCAAGTTCCCAGTGTTTGTCCTTGGCTTCCTCATCGTTGTGCTGATGAACACGGCTGGCATGATTAGCGACCCTGCCGTGAAGACGGCCAAGACCTTCATGGAATGGGCCTTCCTGCTCGGCTTTGCCAGCATTGGTCTGACCACCCGTCTGGCCGACCTCAAGGCCGCGGGCTTTACCGGCGTGCTTGTGGGCTTCACCGTGGCGTCGCTGAAGGCAGGCCTCGCCCTGCTCGCGGTGCTCTACTTCATCAACTAGAATCAACACAGGGAGTCAGTCATGCTGCGTGCATTAAAGAACCTCTCGGCCAGCCGCAAACAGGACCTTATGGTTTGCCTCCTCGGCATTGGTTTGGTGTTTGTGGCCATCATTATGAACTAGGCCGATTTATGACGAACGTTGGGGGAGCGCATCAGGGAGCGCTCCCCCAACACCCTTTGGGAGGGATTATGCAGACAAGTACCATCGTTTTGGCAACCACCGGCGGTGAATGTTGTAAAAATGCCGAGGATTACGCACTGGCCTACTGCGCCAAAAACAGCGCATCCCTCGGCATTGTGCACGTTGTGGAGTCTAGCCTTTCGCACTATGGCTTGGTAGATTCCCTTGCCACCGAGGGCGACCGGCACGACTTTATCCGCCACGCCCGCACGCAGGAGATGCCCGAGGTGGAGCGCCGCCTTGCCCGCCTCATCTCGCGGGCGGAGGCCATGCACATTCCTTACAAATTGCACGTGGGCTGGCAGTCGCCGCTGTACTGCATCCTCAAGCAGTTGCAGGAGAATAACGCCCAGATGCTCATCGTGGGCAGCAAGCACAGCCGCCCCAACCCGTTTAGCCTCACCAGCTGTCTGCGCCGCAAGGCCCCCTGCGATGTGAGGCAAATCCGTTAACCCCTAAGACAAGCGCCATATGCAATGATCCGACGCGTCCTTTTCACCGTTTGCCTGCTTTTTGTCCTTGCCGCACCGGCCAGCGCGCAGGCCCCGCCGCCCGGGCGCATCACGTTTGGCGTCATTACGCTGAACCATCCGCTGATGATGTACCGGCAGTACCTGCCCTTTACCGATTTTCTTTCGGAGCGGATGGGCCTTCCCGTTGAGCTGGTGCTGGCCCGGGACTACGCCACCATCATTGACGACCTCACCTCCGGCCGCATAGACATCGCCCTGCTGGGCGGCTTTTCCTACATCGAGGCGCGCGAGGCCAGCGCCGAGGTCAGCCCGCTGTGCGCGGTGCTGTCCCCGGACGGCACGCCCACCCACCGCACCATTATCTTTACGACCAAGGCCCGCACGGATATCACCGCCCTGCGCGACCTGCGCGGCAAGGCCTTTGCCTTTGCGTCCAAGCACTCCACATCCGGCTACCTGCACCCACTGTGCTTTTTAGGCGCCCACGGCGTTAGCAAGCAGGACTTTGCCACAGCCACCAACCTGCGCACGCACGAGGCCGTTGTCCGCTCCGTCACCCGTGGCAATCACGACGCCGGAGCCATCTCCGTCGCGACTTTTGAACGCTTTGCGGATTCCGGCCTGCGCGCCATCGCCAAGACCGGGCCGCACCCCGGCTTTGTGCTGGTGGCCCGCAAGGCCGGGGTACCTCAGCTCCAGCGCCTGAAGCACCTTCTGCTGAGTACGGACTTTTCCACCCCAGCCATGGCCGCCCTGGCCGGACGCTGGACACCCCTTTTGCGTAACGGCTTTGCCCCGGTTTCCGACCATGACTATGCATCAATACGAACCTTGCGAGACTGCGCGATCACTTATGGGTACGGAAACGAGACATAAGCTGTCCCCGCGCGGGCTGCGCTTCAAATTCATCGGCATTGTGCTGCTCTGCCTGACGGGAACCATCTTCTCCACCGCCTATTATATGCTGGAGAAGGAGCGCGACGTGCTCATGCAGACGGCGCGGCAGCAGGCAACATCACTCACCAAGGCCTCAGCCATCCTCTTCACCAACACGTTCATCTATGAAGAGTTGGACATGTTGGATGAATCAGACATGATTGCCTACCTGTCATATTATGTGTCGGACGTTATGCGCACGGACCCGCGCATTCTCGCCTTTACTGTGGTGGACAAGCACGGGCGGGAGGTGGTCAGCAAAGCGGCGCCCTCTGGCGGCGACCACGCCGCCGCGCCCAGAATCTCGCCACAGGTGCCGGCACAGGCCAGCGTACAACTGCTGGGCACCGGCGCGGACGCGGTGCTTGCCGTGCAGGAGCCGCTGTCCATCGAGTCCAAAACATGGGGCGCATGCCAGTTGCTCTTTTCCCTGCGCGATATTGAGAAGGCCCGCGTTTCCGTGCGCAATGAAATTTTGGCCATCTCCGCAGGGTGGCTGCTCTTTTCCCTGATTATTGTCGGATTTGGCGCGGAATACCTCATTACCTCGCTCCAGAAGCTGTCCGATGCCATGGTCGGCTTTACGGTGCACGGCGACTTTTCGGAGCCGTTCCCCAACCTGCCGCCGCGCAAGGATGAAATTGGCCAATTGCAGCACAGCTTTGAATGGATGGTGCAGCGCCTGCGGCGCGAGGAGCAGGAGCGCGCGCAGACCAAGAAAAAGCTCTTCCACACCGAAAAAATGGCCACCATCGGCCAACTGACGGCCAGCATCGCCCACGAGGTCAACAACCCCCTTGGCGGCGTGATGCTGTGCTTCAATAATCTGGTGAAGGGCAATCTGGACGACGCCGGGCGCGAACAGCACATCGAGGTCATCAACTCCGGCCTTTCGCGCATCCGCAAAATTATGGGCGATTTGCTCGATTATTCCCGCCAGTCGTCGCTCAACATGCAGCCGACAGCCGTGGACGATGTGGTGCACAAAAGCGTATCCCTGCTGGAACTGTTCAGCCAAAAGAAGCGCGTGAGCCTCAGCGCCCTCCTGCCAGGCGAAACGCCGCCCATCCTGATGGACAGCACCAAGATTCAGCAAGTGCTGGTGAACCTCCTCCTCAACGCCATCCACGCCACGCCAGAGGGCGGCGCGGTGACGCTGGAGGGCAAGCTGCACGACGACAGCTTCACCTTCATCATCTCGGACACAGGCCCGGGCATTGACGGCGCCATTCAGGGCAAGATTTTCGATCCCTTCTTCACCACCAAGGGCGAGAAGGGGACAGGACTAGGGCTTGCCCTTGCCAAATCCATTGTGGACCAGCACGGCGGCAGGCTTGAGCTTGTACAATCCACAGCACGCGGAAGCATCTTTGCCATACACCTTCCGCGCACGGGAAAAGACACATGATACGGAGCATCATCGTTGTGGAGGATGAGCTGTCGATGCGCATCGGCATCCAGCACACCCTTTCGGCGGCAGGATATATCGTCGAGGCCTTCGAGGACGCAGACAGCGCCCTGCGGGCCATGGCGTCAAGCAGCTTTGACCTGCTCATCACGGACATGCGCCTGCCGGGCAAATCCGGCCTCGACATGCTGGGCACGGTGAAGGAGCTACACCCCGGCACAGGCATGATTCTCATCACGGCCTTTCCGGAGATTGAGCTTGCCGTCAAAGCCATGCGCCTTGGCGCGTTTGACTTCCTCTGCAAACCTTTCTCCAACGAGGGTCTGCTCATCGCCGTGGAGCGCTACTTCAACTACCACGACCTGAAGCAGGAAAACACGCGCCTCAAAACCAGCAACGGTCTGGACGAGATGATTGGCGGGCAGTCCATGCAGCCGGTCTTTGAGCGCATCCGCGCCGTGGCCGATGCCTGCACGCCGGTGCTGGTCCTTGGCCCCAGCGGCACGGGCAAGGAGCTTGTCGCCAACGCCCTGCACAACCTCAGCCGCCGAAACGACAAGCCCTTCCTGAAAATCAACTGCTCCGCCCTGCCGGAACATTTGCTGGAGTCCGAGCTTTTCGGGCACGAGAAGGGCGCGTTCACCGGCGCGCACAAGCGCCGCATAGGCAAATTCGAGGCCGCAAACGGCGGAACGTTCTTCTTTGACGAAGTGGGCGACATGCCGCCCGCGCTGCAGGTGAAGCTGTTGCGCGTCCTTGAGGACGGGGAAATAACGCGCATTGGCGGGAATACGCCCATCACCGTGGACGTGCGCAGCATCTTTGCCACGGCCAAGGACCTGGAGACGCTCCTTGAGGACGGCTCCTTCCGCGAGGACCTGTACTACCGCATCAACGTCGTTCCCATCACCCTGCCCCCGCTGTGCGAGCGCGGGGACGACATCCTCAAGCTGATGCAGCACTTTCTGTTCATCTACGCCTCCCGCCACGGCAAGGAAGGCGTCCAGCTGTCGCCAGAGGCCCAAAACGCCCTGCTCCACTATGACTTCCCCGGCAATATCCGCGAGTTGCGCAATATTATGGAGCGCTCTGTTTTGCTGGCGCAGGACGGCGTGATACGCCTTGGGCACCTGCCCCAGCGCGTGTGCGAAGGCGCCGCCCCCCACTACGCCCCCCAAGCCCCCGAGGACCGCGCCCTCTCCCTTGAGGAAGGCGTGATGCAATACGAACGCGACCGCATCATCGCGGCGCTGGAAGCCACGGACAACCGCAAGCAGCGCGCCGCAGAACTGCTGGGCATAAGCCGAAAGGTCCTGTGGAAGAAGATGAAGGACCTGGACATCATGGCCTAACGCCCGCCCGCCGTCCCCGCGTTCTCCATGTCTGCCGCGCCTTGCGTGACGCCGGCACCGCGCACCACACGCCGCATAAAGCCGCGGAAGTGCCAGACGCCCCGCGCGTCCCCTCCGCACGCCAGACGAGTGCAGTGCGCCGCTTCCCCCCCCCACGCCACGCAGGAACTCATAAGGCCGTCAGAATTCACCTGACGGCCTTTTCGCTGTATGGCGCGCTTAATTCGCCCTGCCATATCCCTTTTTTCTTGCCGTGCCCGCTGTTTTTCACGCGCCGCACACAGTCTGCCTGCTGCCGCAAAAAGCCCGTAAAGCAGTTGTTCTCCTATGATTTTGTAGTACAATCCAAGGATAATGAGAAAAATCCGGGTATGCTCCGCCACCTTTGTCCGCCGCGCCGCAGCACTCAGCATTTCCCTTATGCTGAGTGTGTCCCTCGCGGTTGCACAGGCGACAACTCTCCGGGAATATTACACTATACAAGTTGGAAGCTACTCGCACAAATCCGGCGCAAGAAGCATGTACCGCACCTTAAAGGCCCAACTTCCAAAGCGCATACATGACCTTCTGCGCGTGGAGCTGGTGGGGAAGTACTACGCCCTGCGCATTGGCGACTTTCGGGACCGGGCATCAACAGCCGCCATCACGGCCATTTTAGATGAGCGCAAGAAGGACTGGCTGCTGCTCTACGCGCCCATCAAGGTGGAGCGCCTGCGCATTGCGCCCAAGGTGCGGCTCTACCCGCCAACGTCCCGCGCCGCCACGGCCGCACCGTCCATGCCGCAAGCGGCCCCAGAAAAGCTGCGCCGCGTGGGGAAAACAACGCCAGCGGCAAACGGCTCACCCCTCCCAGCCCCTACGCCAGAGCCTGCGGCCCATAACGAGGCGGGCCCCACGCCCAGCAGGCCCGAGGGGCCGAGTCCCACAGTGGCGACATCATCCCGCCCCACGTCCAAGAGGGCCGCATCCCCGCCTGCGCCGCGCGGCGCAATAAGCGCCCCAACCGTAACACTGCCCCCGCGTGATGCGGCGTCCGAGCCTCGCCCCCTTCAGACTGCCGAGCGCACAACACCGTCACCCCCGCCTCTGCCCCTCGACGGGCGCAACGCGGTGCTGGTTCTGGCCCAGCGCCTGCTGAATGCCCCGTCTGAGGATGAACAGAACGGCGACGTCCTGCTGGAACACTTTATGACCATGGACGGCGACGGACTCAGCATTACCGACGCCACAGTCGACAATCTCCTCATCCTTGCGGAGGAAACACCGCGCGACCTTGGCGTGGACCTGCGGGCCACATGGCGCAACAACGCATGGGACAGCCAGACGGATAACCACCACTTTGACCAAAACGCCATACGCTTCGGCGTCATTTGGGATGTCGTCGCCGACGGCTTTCTGGATACCCGGCGCGAGGCGCAGGACTATCACGACAGATTCCGGCTGGCGCAGATGGACGCCAACGCCTCCCGGCAGGGCGAGCGGTTTATCTACCGCGACGTGCTCATGGCCATGCATTTTGCCGCGCTGCGTCTTGGGCCTCTTGGTGAGCTTCGCCTACTCCAACAGGCGCGGCTGGACGAACTCATCACCCTCTACCACTCGGGGCGTGTCTTTTTGGATGACGTTATTGAGGCGCAGGGGGAGCTTGCCGAAACAACCGCCCATATCGATGCCATCCACTATGCGCTGGACCAGTTGCCGCAGTATCAGCCGCCGCCCCACGCGCAGCATCCCCCAGTGCTGGACCTGAATATGGATGCCATCGCGGGCGGCCTACGCAATATCGCTACGCAGGACGGCCAGCGGTTGGCCTTGCAGGAGTCCATCCTCCGCCGCAAATACGACAAAGCCTACGACATCGACCTTGAAGTCTTCTCGGACATCGGCTCGCAGATGGACCGCGATGGCCGGGACGAAGACTTCCGCCTCGGGCTGGACCTGCGCATTCCCATAGCCTCCAGCAGTGAAAGACTGCTTCGGTCCTCCATGCGCAAGGAGCGCGTCGCCCTCGCCTCCACACGGCGCAACCAGCGGCTCGACCTGCTGCGGCGCGCGGGCACCTACCGCGAGAAGCTGACCGACGCCATCGTCATGCACCACCGCCTGCTCCTCACCAAGGAGCGCCTGCGCCGCGCGCTGGCCTCGCACACGCTCCGTCCCCAGCCCGGCGGGGACCGCCTTGGGCCGGACCTGCTGCTGGTCAGCAAGCAGGCAACAGAAGTCCTTAAGGTGCAGATTGAACTGCTGGGCGTAAAGGAAAGCCTCTACCGCCGCCTGCTGCAACTGTTCACCGAGGGGGGCCTTGCCTACAGCCCGGACATGGTTGCCCTGTGGCAGCCAAGGCACAGCGCCCCCGCAGCCCGGCGCGGCGAGCGGTCCGTGTACATCTGGTCCACGGTGTTCAACGCCACGCCCAATGACTACATTCTTGAATTGTTCCGCATCAAGCACATCACCCGCGCCCTTGTTTCCGCAAGCCAACGCACCCACCCCGGCAAGCTGGCGCGATTCCTGACGCAGGCCAAAAAGCGCGGCATCGACGTAGCGCTTATGTACAGTGTGAACGACTGGGTTCACCCGGAAAACCACGCCCGCGCGCTGGAGCGCATCACCCGCGACGCCGCCATCACCGGGCACGTGCACCTCGATATCGAGCCGTGGACGCTCCCGGACTATGCGGACAATACCCGCCGCTATCAGCGCGCGCTGGTGACGCTCGCGCGGGCATTGCGTCAGCGCCTGCCGCGTCATGTCCACCTCAGCATGTCCATTACGCCGCGCCTCACCCCGGCGACGGTGCGGGGGCTTCTTGACCACACGGACAGCCTGTATGTCATGATTTACGGCAAAACCCAGCCCGCAGGCATCGCCCGCGTGCTTGAGCGCACAACCCTGTCCCCCGGCGAATGCGTTGTAGCTCTGCGGCCCGCTGATTTTGAAGATGAAGCCGCCCTTGAGGCCACCATGACGGAACTGGCGGACTCCTCCGGTGTGGCGCGCTTTGCCCTGCATGACCTAGAAGGCTACCTGAACCTCACCGCACGGATACGCCCATGAAGCTGAGAAAAAAGCAGTCGGGATTCAACATCGGGCGCGAAGGGCAGCCCCCGAAAAAGCCGCTCATCAGAGTGACATCTGTGGCGTATATTCTACTGCTGGTGGGGCTGTTTGTTTATGTGGCGCACTTTGCGGCCATGCGCATCCTAACCATTGAAGGCGTGGGACGCGTGGAACTGACCCGCGTTTTCGTCGGCGCGGGAAGCGAAGGCATCGTGCGCGCGGTGCACGTGGCGGAGCGGGAAAAGGTCTCCGCCGGGCAAATCGTGGCCTCGCTGACGCTCAACCCGAACGAGGAACGCGGCGTAACCTCCGTAACACCCATCCAGCGCGACATCCTCGGCACCATGAACGATCTTGCCCGCATGCGCTCGCGCCATGGACTGCTTACCGCACGCCTGCGGGAGAAGGAGCGCTGCCTTCGCGGCATACTGCAGCAGGAGGAATACGAACGCGCGCTGGAACTCCGGCTGGCCGAAAACACCGAGACCCAGCGCCTGGTGCGGGACATTGAGGACCTGCGCTACAGCGCCTCGGAACTTGGCGCGGACATCCGGCACGAGGAGGCCTACCTCGCCCAGCTTCAGACCGCGGCGCAAAACGTTCCCCTGCCCTTGCGTCCGGTAACGGAAACGGCTCTCACCTCCCCCGTCAGCGGCACCGTGGTGGCTGTCTTCAAGCAACTGCGGGATTTTTTGACCAAAGAAGATGTCCTGATGGCCATTGTCCCCACGGGTGCGCGGGTGCGCATCCGCGCCTTTTTCGACATTGACGACTTAAAGCATCTCGCTTCCGGGCGCGGCGTGCTTTTGCTCTTTCCTGACGGGCGCAAAATCCACGCCCGCATCAGCGAGATATTCGCCTCCACATCGCGCTCTCGGGCCAGCGCGCCCGATCCGGGACAGACCACGCCCGCACGCGTGGAGGTGGAGGTCTTGGCCCCCAATACCGAGGACTTTCTGTTCTGGCACAAGTACGACAGCATGGACATCAACATAAGGGTGAACCGTGAGTGGTTTGATTTTGGTCTCTGACCGCAAGGACATTAAAGTGTGCGACGGGGTGGACTACGAGATCATGACTCCGGGCGCAGTGCGCAATCTGCGCTCCTTGGACGCGGACCTCATCATCATTGAGGCGCGGCAGGAGGAGTTTGCCCTCATTGCCTTGGCGGCGGTGCGCCAGAATGGCTCGCCGGATGTGTACCCCATGCCTGTGGTGCTCATGGGCGATGAAACGGAACTCTCCACCCGCCTTGTGGAGGCCGCCGACGAAGTTGCCTCGCGTGAGACCATCTGTTCCTACGGTGGCCTGCATATCCGCGAAAAGTTCACTGCATGGCTCAAGCGCCTGCGCCAAATCCGCGCCATGGCGTCCGCCACATCCGGCGCCGAGGCAGGTCCGCCCCACGACGCCAACCTCGGCGTGCGCATTCTGCGCTATATGTACGTGCGGCGCGGGGATATTCTTCCCGTCCGTGGCGTGTGGTCCATCCACGGCTACCACTACCCCAAGTTGTCTATGTTTCTGGACTACGACGACATCAGCGTGACCAAAATGCTCCAATATTTGCAATCGCAGGCGCTTATAGAGGGACAGTTTCACGACAAGGCCTACGCCTGCGCCCGCTGCGGCTGCAATTTTCTCAACTTTCGCGAAACCTGCCCGCACTGCCACTCCGCCAACCTCAAGGTGGACGACCTTGTCCACCACTTCCGGTGCGGCCACGTGGCCCCTGAGCCGGAATTCAAGCAGGGCAATGCCATGACCTGCCCCAAATGCAGCCGCGAACTCACAGGCCTTGGCACGGATTACGACAAGCCCTCCCTTGTCTATTCCTGCTTGGACTGCGGGCATATTTTTCAGGATCCGGACATCTCGGCAGTGTGCTTTAATTGCAGCTTTTCCGCGCCACCGGAGGACATGACCCACCAAACCATAAACCGCTACAAAATCACGGCATTGGGGGAGAACGCCGCCATGCATGGGCTGGAATCACTGTTCCGCGAGGTGCTCACAGGCAAAATGCATGTTGTGGACCTTGAGACGTTCAGGGTCTTCGCCGAGGTAGAGCGCAACCGCATCCGCCGTTACAAAAAGTCGGAATCCAGCGTTATCTACTTTACCATCCGCAACCTTGGCACCCTGCATATGGAACTTGGCGACAACGCCAAGGCTGTGTTCAACGAGCTTTCCGACGTCGTTTCCGGAACGCTGCGTACGTCCGATGTGGTGAGCCCCCTCAATGAAACAACCTACCTTGCCCTGCTGGCAGAAACGCCGCTCAGTGGCGCCCAGATTGCCACCAGACGGCTGGACGAAAATATCTCGGCGCTGGTGCAGGCCAATGTCTCCGACGACGCAGACATCCGCACCCACGCCTTCGCCCTAGACCCGGAAGAAGAAACCGCGGAACTCATCAAACGCGTGATGGACCACGCCAATGCTGAATAACCTGCTGGAATTCATCGCCTCGCGCTCCGCCTCGGAACTGCTCTCGCTGTTCTGGTACTTCTTTTTGTTTGAGCTCACGCGCTACGTCATTTTGGACGGCATCGTCATCATGGCCTTTCTGTCCAAGCGCCTTGTGCAAACGCGGCAATTTACAACGGCGCGGGGGATGCTTTTTGGCGAGCGTCCGCTTATCTCCGTCATTTCGCCCGGACGCAATGAGGGCAAGCACATCCAACGGCTGGTGGCCTCGCTTCAGGAGCAAACCTATACAAACTTTGAGCTCATCATCGTCGACGATGGCTCCGATGATAACACCTACGACATCTGCAAGCGCCTCTACAAACAGGGGCATATCACGCGCTTTTTCCGCAACACGCACCGCGGCGGCAAGGCGTCCGCCGCAAACCTTGCCCTGCGCTACGCCAAGGGGCGGTTCATCGTGCATCTGGACGCTGATTCTCACCTGAAAAGCGACGCGCTGGAGCGCATCATTGCCCCGTTTTACATTGATGGACGCATCGGCGCCGTTGGCGGCGACATCCGCGTTGCCAACCTTGATGCCTCGCTGTGCGCGTCACTCCAGTGCATTGAGTACATGAAGGCCCTTTCCACGGGCCGTACTGTGGCATCCACCCTTGGCATTTTGCGCATCGTTTCCGGGGCGTATGGCGCATTCCGCGCGGACCTGCTGCATCGCCTCAAAGGCTGGGACCCCGGCCCGGGGCTGGACGGCGACATCACCCTCAAAATCCGCAAAATGGGCTACAAGGTTGTGCATGCGCCGGATTCGGCCTGCTACACCAATGTGCCCACCACATTCGGCAAGCTGACCAAACAGCGCTACCGCTGGGAGCGCTCCCTCATCCGCTTTCGGTTCCGCAAGCACAAGGACCTGTTCTCGCTCCGGAACAAAAACTTCAACATTTTCAATACGCTGACCGTTGTGGACAACATCCTCTACAACTTCGTCTTCAACATCAAATGGTGGATATATATCGGCCAGATTTTATTCTTTAATCAGGACGTGTTGCATTATGTCGTCACCATAAACATTATCCTCTACACCATGAGCAACAGCATTGAGTTTCTCATGGCGTGCCTCCTGTACGGACAAACGCTCCGGGAGTCCGAACTCCAGCGGGCCATCTATCTGCCGCTCATGCCCTTTTACACAGGCTGGTACCTCCGCGTTATCCGAACCTATTCCCATATTATGGAACTCTTCTTCCATGCCTCCTACCGGGACAAGTGGAATCCGTGGAAGGTCTCCAGCGTGGCGCGTAAATCAAAAATGTAAGCCCCTTGCAACAAACACATGATGCTGTACCGTAGGGCTACGATTCGGTTATGAACCTCAACCTCTCGGGACGAATCATGAAGCACGACCATCATGCAGACGACTCGAATGGACACCAATCACATCACGAGCATATGGCGCAGGACTTCCGCACCCGCTTTTGGGTGAGCCTTGCGCTCACCATTCCCATCCTTGTCCTGTCCCCTGCATTCAAGTCGCTTATCGGGCTTGGGGATATGCTCCGTTTTTCCTTAGAGCAGTATGCCCTGCTGGCGTTTGCCACGGCCGTCTTCATCTACGGTGGCAAGCCCTTCCTCACCGGGCTTCGGGACGAACTGGCCGAGCGCTCGCCGGGAATGATGACCCTTGTGGGGCTGGCCATCACGGTGGCCTACGGCTACAGCGCGGCCGTGGCCCTTGGCCTGCCGGGCAAGACCTTCTTCTGGGAGGCCGCTACCCTCATCGTCATTATGCTGCTGGGGCACTGGATAGAGATGCGCTCCGTCATGGCGGCATCGTCCGCGCTGGAGAAGTTGGCGGCGCTGTTGCCGTCTACGGCGCACAGGCGCACATCCGGTGGCGATGTTGAGGACGTCCCCGTCTCCGACCTTGCCCCCGGCGACGAAATCATCATTAAGCCCGGCGAAAAAGTCCCCGCAGACGGCCGCATTACCAAGGGGGAATCTTCCGTCAACGAGGCCATGATTACCGGCGAATCCGTGCCCGTGAGCAAACGCGCGGGGGATGACGTTATCGGCGGCGCGGTCAACGGCGAAGGCTCCCTCACCGTCGAGGTCGCCAAAACCGGCGACGACTCCTACCTGTCGCAGGTGATTTCCCTTGTGCGGCAGGCGCAGGACAGCAAGTCCCGCTCCCAGAGCCTTGCAGACCGCGCGGCCTTGTGGCTGACCATTATCGCCATTGCCTCGGGCACGCTGACGCTGCTGTTCTGGTTTGGCATTGCGGGGCGGGACTTTGTGTTTTCCCTCGAGCGCACGGTGACGGTGATGGTCATCACCTGTCCGCACGCCCTTGGGCTTGCCATTCCGCTGGTTGCCGCCGTGTCCACATCCATTGCGGCGCAACATGGCTTCCTCATCCGCAACCGGACGGCTTTTGAGCAGGCGCGGCGCATCGGCGCGGTGCTCTTTGACAAGACCGGCACCCTCACCCTTGGCGAATTCCGTGTTGACGCGGTCTACCCTGTGGACGGACGCGAAGAGGACGACGTTTTGCGCCTTGCCGCCTCTGTGGAGGGGCATTCGGAGCATCCCATTGCCAAGGGCATTGCCGCCACCGCCGAGGAACGCGGCATCACTCCCGCGTCCCCGCAAAACTTTGAAGCCATCAAGGGCAAAGGCGCACGCGCCACGGTGGACGGCGCGAATGTTGCCGTGGTCAGCCCCGGATACCTTGAAGAACAGGACATTGACCCCGCCCAGCACCTGCCACAGAAGGCACTGGACCATGAGGGCACTGTTGTGCATGTGCTGGTGGACAGCCAGCCCGCCGGAGCCATTGCCCTTGCCGACGCCGTGCGTGAAACCGCACGTCCGGCCATCCAAAAGCTGCAATCCATGGGCATCAAGTGCATGATGATTACCGGCGACAACGACAAAACCGCCTACAACGTGGCGCACGAGACCGGGCTGGACGACTACTTTTCCGAGGTGCTGCCCGACCGCAAGGCCGACAAGGTCAAAAAGGTGCAGGACAAGGGCATTGTCACCGCCATGGTGGGCGACGGCATCAACGACGCCCCGGCCCTTGCGCAGGCGGATGTCGGCATCGCCATTGGCGCGGGGACGGACGTTGCCATGGAAACGGCGGACCTTGTGCTGGTGAAGAGCAACCCCGGTGACGTGCCTGCCATAATCTCCCTCGCCCACAGCACCCGGCGCAAGATGCTGCAAAACATCTTCTGGGCCACGGCCTACAACGCCCTTGCCATTCCGCTGGCCGCGGGCGTGCTGGCCCCGTGGGGCATTGTGCTGAATCCTGCCGCCGGGGCGGTGCTGATGTCACTGTCTACGGTCATCGTCGCCATTAACGCCCGCATGCTGCGCCTCTAGCCGCATCCCAACAAAAAGAGCGAGGCCCCACCACCGTGGGGCCTCGCCTTCTCAGGACGCGTCGCGTCACGCGATATGCGCCATACTTAGGCGCTACATGTCCATCATCTGCTGCATCTGCTGCACTTCGCCCTTCATCTTATGCAGGCTATCCTTCATCATGGGGATGGCGGACTCGCGGTCCTTCTTCATCATGCCCATGCCCTTCATGGCGGACATCATGTGCTTGTCCACCTTCTTCATGGCCTTCTGCATCATGGCGTGGCCGGACTGCTCCGCAGCCTTTTGCACTTCCATCATGCCTTTGTGCATGTCCATCATGTGCTTGTTCATGGACTTCATATTTTGGGAATCCATGGCGGCGTCCACCATGGCCTCCACGTCCTGCATCATCATGTCCAGATTCTTTTCCATGGTCATCATGCCTTGGTGCATGTCGGCCTTGCCGTTCATTTCTCCGTGGCCGTCATGTCCGCCATGGGACGAGGCAAAGGCAAATCCGGCGGTCAGCACGCCAAGGGCGATGGTCAGGGCGATAAGGGTCATACGTTTCATTTCGTTCTACTCCGTGGTTTGGGGTTCATTCTGTTCTGTCGCTTCCGCATCTGCCCCAGCCTTCCGCAGGCGCCTTTGCAGGCGGACTTCTTCGGCAAAGCAGTACAGAACCGGCACAACAAAAACAGTTAAAATGGCGATGGTCATGCCGCCAAAGGACGGTATGGCCATGGGCACCATGATATCCGCACCCCGGCCCGTTGATGTGAGCACGGGGATAAGGGCAAGGATGGTTGTGGCCGACGTCATCAGCGCCGGGCGGATGCGCCGCCGCGCGCCGTCCACAATGGCGTCTCGGATGGCCGTGGTTGAGGACATGTCGCGGCGGGTGCGGCTCTCGTCCAGATAGGTCGCCATGATGACGCCGTCGTCGGAGGCAATGCCGAACAGGGCAAGAAAGCCCACCCAAATGGCCACGCTCAGGTTAATGGGACCGACCTGGAACAGGTCGCGCATATTGATGCCGAACACGGAGAAGTTCAAAAACCACTCCTGTCCGTACAGCCATATCATCAAAAAGCCGCCGGACCACGCCACAAGGATGCCCGAGAACACCATCATCGTCGTCCCAAGGGACTGGAATTGCAGATACAAGATGATGACAATGACAAGGAGCGCCAACGGCAGAATAATGGACAGCCGCTTCTGCGCGCGGACCTGATTCTCGTAGTTGCCCGCAAACTCGTAGGACACGCCGCTTGGCACGGTGAGTTCGCCGGAGTCCGTCAGGCTTTGCAGATAGTCCCGCGCGTTTTCCACCACGTCCACTTCCGCGTGGCCGGGTTTCTTGTCAAAGAGCACATAGCCGATGAGGAACGTGTCCTCACTCTTGATCATCTGCGGGCCGCGCACATAGCGCACATGCGAAAGCTGGCGCAGGGGAATTTGCTCCCCGCCCGGCGCGGCCACCAGCACGGTATCCAGCGACTCGATGCTGTCGCGAAGCTCGCGCATATAGCGCACGCGGATGGGGTACCGCTCGCGCCCTTCCACTGTTGTGGACAGCACCTTGCCGCCCAGCGCCACCTCAATGACGCTCTGCACCTTGGTCAGCTTAATGCCGTAGCGGGCAATGGCCTCACGGTCGATAACGATTTCCAGATACGGCTTGCCCACAATGCGGTCGGCAATGACCGTGGCGGGCTGGATGGCGGGGACCTCCTTCAGGTGCCGCTCCAGTTCAAGGCCAAAGCCTTCAATAGCCTCAAGGCTGGGGCCTTTGATCTTGATGCCCATGGGCGCGCGCATGCCGGATTGCAGCATGACGATGCGCGCTGAAATAGGCTGGAGGCGCGGCGCGGATGTCGTTCCCGGCATTTCTGCCGCATCGGTGATGGCCTGCCAGATGTCGTCCGGGGTCTGGATGCCCGGCCATGCGTCACGTCCGGGGTTCAGCGCCGGGTCCAGCGCCCTGCGCCAAACGCGGAAGGGCTTCCCGTCCTCGGCATCCGGAATCAGGCGGCCTTCGCCATCCCGGGGGAAGTAGCCCTGCACAAGGTAAGGCAGCCCGTCCCCTGCGGGCAGTGGCGTGCCGTCCTTGGCGCGGAAGTAGTCCTTTTGGTCCGGGTCAAAACGGAACCGCAAACGGTTGCCGCTGTCGTCCACAAGGTACTCCGGCGCGTAGTTGATGACGGTCTCAATCATGGACACGGGCGCGGGGTCCAGCGGGGTTTCCGCGCGGCCCAGCTTGCCCACGGCGGTGTCTACCTCCGGGATGTCAAGGATGGCCATGTCCTGCTTGGAAAGCACATCCTGCACCTCGCCAATGGAGGCGTGGGGCATGGTGGTTGGCATGTACAGGAAAGCGCCCTCATCCAGCGGGGGCATGAACTCCTTGCCAAGCCCGGGGAAGGCATGCGTCAGCGCCGCCACCGGGCGCGAGGCACGCACGCTGTCCGGCATCCACGAGGTCAGCGGCGCGGCGCCCAGCCAAATCATGCCGCCAAAGGCCACCAGAAGAAGCGGCAAGCTCATGAACGCGGCCTTATGGTCCAGCACCCAGCGCAGCATGCGGGGATACCCTCGCTGGAACAGCTGGAAAAACAGCATCACGCCGCCGATAAGTCCGGCCACGAAGATGATGTTGCGCAGGTCGCCCTTCTCCGGCCCAAGGGGCATCCAGTTTTCGGCAAGCACAATGCCCACCAGCAGGATGACGCCAACGTTCTCGCTGTAGCCTATAAGGCGCTCAACGCGCGGCGGAAGCGTCGGCCCAATCAGCCTGTGCACCGCCGGAACAATGAACAGCAGCCCCAGCCACCACGTGACCAGCACACTCACCGTCACACCGGCGGCCAGCATCAGCGCGCAGCGCATCCACTCGCCAAAGCGCGTGCAGGGCTTCTTCCTGCGCTGGAAGATGAGGTGCGCGAGGGCCGGGAGCACGGTCAGCGCCACAATGATGGAGGCGATAAGGGCGAAGGTTTTGGTGTAGGCCAGCGGCTTGAACAGTTTGCCCTCTGGCCCATCCATGACGAACACGGGCAGGAAGCTGACAATAGTCGTGGCTACAGCGGTCATAATGGCTCCGCCCACCTCGGACGCGCCTTTGTAGATGAGGCCGAGCCGCCCCTCCCCGGCGCGCGCATGCTCGAACTTTTTCAGGATGTTCTCGCAAATGATGATGCCCATATCCACCATGGTGCCGATGGCAATGGCTATGCCCGACAGCGCCACGATGTTGGCGTCCACGCCAAAGAGCTTCATGGCGATAAAGCACATCAATACCGCCATAGGCAGCAGCGAAGAAATAAGCAGCGAACTGCGCAAATGCATCACCGCTATGAGCACCACAAGGATGGTGATCAAAATCTCCTGCGTCAGCGCGGTATCCAGCGTGCCAAGGGTTTCGCCAATCAGTCCGGAACGGTCATAGAAGGGAACAATGGTGACCTTGCTGACCGTGCCGTCCTCCAGCACTTTGGAGGGCAAGCCCGGGGATATCTCGTCAATTTTGGCCTTAACGTTTTTAATGACCTGCAAAGGATTCTCGCCGTAGCGCGCCACCACGACGCCGCCCACGGCCTCGGTGCCGCCCTTGTCCAGCACGCCGCGCCGCAGCGCAGGGCCAAGTGACACCCGCGCCACGTCCGACACGCGGATGGGCACGTTGTTCACCACCTTGATGACGGCCTTTTCAATATCCCCCAGCTTCTTCACAAAGCCGATGCCGCGGATGAGGTACTCAACGCTGTTCACCTCGATACTGCGCGCGCCAACGTCAAGGTTGGACGCCTTCACAGCCGAGAACACATCCTGAAGCGTCACCCCGGCGGCGCGCATGGCGTCCGGGTCCACGTCAATTTGGTACTCCTTGACGAAGCCGCCAACCGAGGCCGCCTCGCTCACGCCTTCGGCAGACAGCAGTGCGTAGCGCACGTACCAGTCCTGAATACTGCGGAGTTCGTCGGGGTCCCAGCCGCCGGTGGGGTTGCCGTCCTTGTCGCGGCCTTCCAGCGTGTACCAGTACACCTGCCCCAGTGCGGTGGCGTCCGGCCCAAGGGTGGGCTGCACGTCCTGCGGCAACGTGCCCGGCGGCAGGCTGTTGAGCTTCTCCAGCAACCGCGAGCGCGACCAGTAGAACTCCACATCCTCATCAAAGATGACGTAGATGGTGGAGAAGCCAAACATGGAATAACTGCGCACCGTCTTCACTCCCGGAATGCCCAAAAGCGCCACGGTGAGCGGATAGGTGACCTGATCCTCCATGTCCTGCGGGGAGCGCCCCTGCCACTGGGTAAAGACAATCTGCTGGTTTTCGCCAATGTCCGGGATGGCGTCCACGGGGACGGGGTCGCGCGGCATGTCGCGCACGTTCCAGTCAAAGGGCGCAACCATCACGCCCCAGCCAAGGGTAAACAGCACCAGCAGCATAACCACCAGCTTCTGCTCCAAGCAGAAGCGGATAACCTTGTCCGCCAGTGTTCGCGCCTCAAGGGGGGAGTCGTTTTTGTGTGTCATGCTTCCCCTCCCCTACCGCGCAAGCTGCCGGGTGACTTCGCCGCAACGGAGCATGGCCGCCCCGAAGTACGGATTCCGCACGGTTTCATTGCGCTGGAGCCATGTTGCGCCCTCGTAGTCGAAGGCCATGGGGCAGAACATCTCGTACACCGGTCCATCAGCGGCCACGCCCAGCTTCTGCACGGCCTGCGTCAGCCCGGCGGAAACCGGCTCAAACCCGGCGCGGATGTCCACCAGCCCCTGCGCGTCGCGGATGGTGTCCAAACCGCCTGTCATGGTGGCAAGAGCCTGCGTCCACGCCGCGTGCGAGGGGCCGCTCAGGGTGGCGGCGTCCAGCTTGGTCAGCGCCTCGGCAAGGCGTGCGGCGGCGGCTTTTGCGCCGTCGGTGTCGTCCTCGGCAAGGGCCTGAGCCAGCGCGTCATAATGCGCATAGGCCTCGCCAAGCCCGGTGCGGAACGCCTGCGGCGCGGTGAGGTCCTGCTCCGCGGAGCCAACGCCAAAGGCCGCCCGCACAGCGGCATAGTGCCCCTGCATCTCCGCAAAGATGTGCTCCAAGCGCTCCTCGGTGGCGGCTTCCGCGCCAAGGATGGCGTCGTTGCCAAGGCGCATGGAATACTCGCGCCAGATGCGCGCGGCGTCGCCCTCAAGGTCGCTGCCATCAATCAGACGCAGTTCCTTGTTAAAGCGCCCAAAGGCAAGGTGGGTCTGGCTGAGGTCCTTGGATGCAACGGCCTGCTTTACGTCCGTAAAGGTCTTGTCCAGCAGAATGAGCTTGGAGGCGAACAGCGGCGGCACCTCGCCTGCCGCAGTTGCCGGGGTTTCAGGATTCATCATGCTGGGGCGGGCGATAATCTGCACCGCGCTATCAATCTTGAAGTTGCCTTTGGTCACCACGTGCTCACCGGCTTTAAGGCCGCTTTTCACGATGTAATATTCGCCGGCGCGCGGCCCAAGGACCACCTCGCGCCCTTCAAACACGCCCTCACGCGCGGGGTCGGCCACGTACACCACGGCGCGCTTGCCCGTGATGAGGGGCGCAGATGCCGGAATGACCAGCGGCGCCTTGGCGCCGTCCTCGTCCGCGCCGGGTTTCTTCTGTGTGGCATGCACCAGCATGCCGGGTTTCAAACTGCCGTCCGGGTTGGGGACGGACAGGCGCACGCGTACGGTGCGGGTCTTCTCGTTAACCAGCGGGTCAATGTAGACGACCTCGCCGCTGAAGACCTTGCCGGGGTAGGCCTTGGTCTGAAACTCGACCATGCGGCCGATATCCACCCATGGCAGGTCCGTTTCATAGGCCTCCAGCACCACCCACACCTGCGAAAGGTCGGCAATGGAATAGATGCTGGCGCCGGTTTTCACGTACTGCCCCTCGTTCACATCCTTGCCGATGACCACGCCGCCCTGCGGGGCGTACAGGGTAATGTGGTCGCTGGCTTCGCCGCGCCGTGCAACCTTGTCTATCTGCGCCCGCGTCAGTCCCAGCAGGCGGAGCTTTTCCCGCGCGGCCTTTTCCGTGCGCGCGGCGCTCTCCTTCACAAGGTCAAGGGAACTGCCCTGCAATTCCCGCACGGCCTTGATGGCCTGAATCAGCTCGGCCTGCGCCGTCAGCAATTCCGGGCTGTAGATGGACACCATGGGCTGACCCTTTTTGACCACGCTGCCGGTGTAGTCCACATACATTCTGTCGATGCGGCCCCCGGTCCATGCGGTGATGTTGCCAACGCGCGTTTCGTCGTACTCCACCTTGCCGACCATGCGGGTCTGCACGGCAACGTCCATACGCCGCGCCTCGTCCACAGTTATCCCGGCCAGCTTTCGCGCCTCCGGCGAGAGGGCAATCTCGCGCAGGCTGGCGCGGTCGCCATCTCCGGAGCGCTCCAGCGGAATAAGGTCCATAAAGCAGATGGGGCATTTGCCCGGCTCCGGCAGTTGAATCTGCGGATGCATAGAACAGGTCCAAACGACCTCCCCCTCTTCCGTCACACTGACGTCCACGCCGTGGCCTTCGTGGCTCTGGGTGGCGTTTTGTGCGTCCTGACGCCCCACTCCGGGGCCGGAGCCGTCTCCGCCACGCAGGACGTAGCCCGCAGCAAAAGCCGCCAACACCAGCGCCACCACGGCGATGCGTCGTTTTGAACCCATTACAGACATACTCTCTATCCTTCACACGCTCCGGGGCTTGAGCCGGAGCACAGTGGTTATCAGTCCTGCGGGAGCAGGGAACCGTGGAACTCGCACGGCAACTCTCTGCCCACCAATGTTTCCATCTCCGCCATACGCTGGGCTTGGTCCGTCACCGCGCGGTAGTAGGCAAGCTGCAGTTCCAATATGGTCTGCTCCGCGTCGATAAGGTCCAGCGCGGAGCCGTTCCCGGTCATGAAGGCCTCCACCACCACGCCCAGCGCCTGCTTGGCCTTGGGGATGAGGGTCTTCTTGTACAGGTCTATCTTGCGGCCTGCGTCCTCGTAGTTGTACAGCGCCAATTCCAGGTCCGCCCGAAGCTGGCGCTCCAACCCGGCGCGGCTGCGGCGCGCGGCGCGCAGCTTGGCGCTTTGCTCATCCACGGCGGCCTTTCGCGCATCCAGCCACAGCGGCACATTCACGGACATGGACACCATCACCGGATTCTGGCCGCCCCCGGTCATGCCGGGACTGCGCGAGTCGTCCACCTCCGTGGACTCCAGCCCAAAGGTGAAGTCCGGCAGGTAATTGCGCTCGGCAAGGCGCTTCCCGGCTTCCTCCTTGGCCGTCACCGTGTCCCAGTAGGCAAGCTCGGGATTCTGGGTGGACAGCTGGGCCACCAGACCTTCTTTCTCTTCGGTGATGCGCATCACGGGGACGGACGGCGGCAAGGGGATGTCCTCCCCGGCGGGCCGGTCCAACAACGCATTCAGCGTTGCGGCCTGCGGCCTGCTCAGGGCGCGCAGGGACCGAAGGCGGTCCTCCAGTTTGCCAAGCTCCACCTGCGTGCGGATCACCTCGCCATGCCCGGCGGCGCCCGCGGTGTAGCGGACCGTGGCAATCTTCTCCATGTACTTGATGAGTTCGATGGCTTCGCGCGTGGTTTCAATGGAGCGGGCAAGGTAGGCGTACTCGTAGTAGGCCTTTTTCACCTTGGCGAAGGTTGCGAGCTTTAGCGCGTCGAACTTCGCTTTCAGGCCATCGGCCTCGCGCAGGGCCACCTGTCCCTTGAGGCTCAGCTTGCCAAAAAATGGCAGCGACTGAGACAGCCCGTACTTATAGCGGGCGGGACCACCGCGCGTTTCCAGCGGCGTGGTGTAGTAGGCAAAGCTCAGGCGCGGGTCCGGCAGGCTTTCGGCCTGTGTCACCCGCTCCACCGCCGCACGCCACGACGAAAACGCCGCGCGCAGCTCATTATTGCGCTCCGCGGCTTCCATCAGATACGCGCGCAGTTCGCGCAATTCCCCGCGCCCGGCCATATTCTGGCCCACCTTGGCGGCGTCAGCCGGGGGTGTGGTTTCCTCCTGTGCGGATGCCAGCACAGGAAGGAGCACGGCGCACAGGGCAAGAAAAACCCCTCCCCGCGCCGCCGGATTCGACAATATTTTCAGTACATTCATAATCTCTCCCTTTGGCGTCCAAAGTCCAATATCCATGCCAGCGGCAGAAAACGCCCTCATTCCCGACTATTATAGTCAGAATTAAAACACAAGCGGACTGCACGGATGTGCAATATGTGCAACCCACTGCACATCCTGTGCATGGGCACTTGTGCACAGGGTACCACATCATGCGGGCAGATGAAGGAGAATCGGGACGAGGAGAGGGGAAGCAGGAAGCAGCACAGGGACGCTGTACAGACGCGGCATTTGCCCAAGGCGCGGGCATGCACAAAAAAAGGGGACGCATGGTGCGTCCCCTTTGCTCTCGTATCCGGGCGTGGTTTATTCAGCCGCTTTGGGCTGCTGCACCGCGCCTTGGTCGATGATTTTGTCGGATTGGTCCTTCATGTGCCGGGCGTGGTACTTGCCAACAGGCAGCGCCGCGTAGGCCCGGTAGTTGGCGAGCTTGGCGTAGGGAACGTAGTCCGCCGCCGCACAATTCACCGCCGTCACAACAGCCTTTAGCACCAGCGAGAGGGGATCCGCGCCGCCGCCACCGGACAGGTCCACCACCACGGTGCCGTTGTACTTCCACAGCACGCGGTTGGTCGTTGTGGAGCGGATTTCACTATCAAAGGACACCGTCAGATTCCCCGCGATGACCATGTAGACAAGGTCCCACTTACGGATGGTGGTAAACAGCACGGCGTCCGCGCCGAAGTATTCCTTAAATTTATTCACAGGCAGGTTGTACAGCATCTCGGTGTCGTACACGCCCTCCTGCTTCAAAATCTCATCGGTAATCGGCATGGGGAACGTGTAGTACCCACTCTGGGACAGTGGCTCCTGAATGGTGGTGGAGTAATACTGCTTGGCGTCCGCCGCCGTGCTTTGGTTCATGGGCGGCAGAAGAAGGATGGACGTCGGCTCCTCCTCATACATACCGGGGAAGCGGTCCTGCTTGGTCACCGTCTTGGCGCAGCCGCCAAGGAGCACGGCGCACAGGACCACAGCCATAAGCCGTACAGACATATGCATTTTCATTCTACATCACTCCCCTACTTCTCGGCGGCAGGTGCTTCTGCCGTGGTTTTCGCGGGAGTGGTCTGCGCAACCGTTCCAGCTTCGCTCTGCTCCTCGCCAGCGGGGGCGGCTACCTGCTCTTCGGCGTCGCCCTCGTGGGTCTGCGTTTTGGCGATAAGGCGCTCCATGAAGATGCGGGATTCCGGATACAGTTCCTTTTCCAGCGTAAAGTACTTCACGGCTTCGTCGGTCTGCCCGGCCTTGAGCTTATAGTAGCCATATTCCGCATAAATGCCCGGCGGAACGGCCTTATTCAGCCTCTTGGACTGCTCGATAACGGATTCAATGCTCTGCACATGCGTCGCCAGCGTTTCTTCGGTAGGAGACTGCATATACTGATAATACGTTTCCGAATAATCGCCCCAGTAGTAAATTCCGGTCTTCTGGCAGCCAGCCAGCATAAGGATGCTCAGTGCAGCGGCAAAAACAGCAATCGTGGTCGCTTTCATTACGGAACCTCAATCTCCCGGGTGGTGTGGTTGCCAAGCAGCAGCACGCGTTCCAAAATCGTCTGGCCGTCGCGGACCAAGCGGATGGTGTGCTTGCCGGGGTCGATTTCGTAATGGACTTCGGAGCTTTTTGCCCGCTTATTGCCCATGGAATCCGTATAGTAATGCGGGCCAAGCTCCACAGGCCCCTGCCCGTCGATGTATGCCTGCACGCCTTCCGTCTCGCCCGTGAACCACAAGTACGCCTTCGGGTCCGGGGAAACAGTGCCTTCCTTATAGCCGCAGCCGCCAAGGCACAGGGCCGAGAGCGCCACAGCGCAAGCGATGAGTACGAGTGTCTTTTTCATAATCAAACGCATCCTTACTTGGCTTCCTGCACAAGCAGGGTCGAAAAGTCCGCGCCCTTGGCGATGGAGCCGCTGGCAACCTCGCAGAACGACACTTCATTCTTGGGCGTATCGCCCGTCGTCGTCACCACACGAATCGTTGCGATTTCCTTTCCGGGCAGCGTCACCGGCATATTGGTCTGCGGGTTCGTGATGGTCTTGCCCTTGCGCATCACGCGGAACGTATCACCCGCCTTGATGCCCTGCGTCGCACCGCCGCCAATTACGTAGTATCCATCGGCCTTGGTCAGGATGTAGCTCTGCCACGGCTTGTCCATCAGGTTCTCAATAACGTTGGACGACAGGTTCACAATGGCGGCCTCAAGGGCCTTGTCGTTCAGGGTGGAGTCGTACCCGGCACGCGCGCCAACGCCAAATACCGAGCCAGCCTCGGACGAGGACAACCCTTCGCCTTCCTCCGCGTACAGGACTTCGCCAGTGCGCACGTCCACCAAGCGGATGTGGACCTTGGCAAAGGCGGCCTGCTCCTTGGTCCGGCTAAAGATGCCGACCTTGCCGACTTCCTTTCTGCCAAACTCCGTCACAGAGCCAACAATCAGGTAGTCGGCCATGTTCTTCAGGGGCGAGGCGTCGCCCATCTCAAGCTCCTTGGAAATCTTGGACAGGTCCGCGCGCTCCAGAAGGATGAACTTCTCCGTGGAAAGCAGCACGGCAGACAGGATGTCCACAGCCTGCTTGCCGATGGGGTCGTTGTCCTTGTCGATAAAGAAGCTCTGGCCGTACTTGGTTTCGTTGGTGAAGCGCCCGATGGCGACCTTGCGCTTCAGCCCCTTGTACGGCGAGGCCTTTTCCGCCTGGATGGTCTTGCTCACCACCGGCTTCGACTTTGGCACCTTCTGGACATCCGGCTTGGACACCGTGGCGCAGCCAGAGGCCAACACAACGGTAATCAGGCAGCACGCCAGCAGAAAATAACGCTGCATACTCACTCCTTACGATTGAAAATTTACGACGCGGCAACCTATATCAACAATCACAACGCATCAAGCCTGAAATCATTGCGGTATTGATTATTACTCCGCAAAATGCCGCCCCAATCCCCCAAATGCTTTCATGAGCACATTTTCATACATATCCGGCCCAAAACGCGGCACAACCCTCTCGCCCCCGGCCTGTGCCACCTGCTTGCCGAGCCGTCGCAAAAAACGCTATACGGCCCCTACACAGGCCCCGGACATTCACCCTAACCACCGCACAAGCACCGTCATGACTCCCGCAATCAAAGCAGCCAAGAAAGCCAAAATTTCCTTTCAGATTCACGAGTATCACCACGATCCCTCGGCCACGTCCTACGGCGCGGAAGCCGCGGAGAAGCTGGGCGTAGCCCCAGAGCGCGTTTACAAGACGCTCGTCACCGCGCACGGCACCAAGGACCTCGTCGTCGCCATCGTTCCCGTGCTGCAGCATCTGAACCTCAAGGCGCTGGCCAAGCACCTCGGCGTCAAGAAAGTCGCCATGGCGGACACGCAAGCCGTCCAGAACACCACCGGCTACATTCTCGGCGGCGTCAGCCCCCTCGGCCAAAAGAAACGTCTGCCCACCGTCATCGACGCCTCCGCAGAGCAGTACGACACCATCTTCGTCAGCGCCGGACGCCGAGGCATGGACATCGAACTCGCCCCAAGCGACCTCCTCGCCCTGACCACAGCTACCTACGCCGACATCGCCAAAGACTCCCGCTAAGACCCAGCGCGGCGCGACGCGACGCGGCGTCAGGTGACGCCGGGTGTGGCCTACCGCGTGCTGGTGCCACGCTTGTGTTACCTCCGGTGGCTTAAGGACTCCCGTCCTTGTATATTGACCCTCAAGCCAAAGGCGGAGAAAAAAGAAAGCCGCCTCCATGACTGGCATGAAGGCGGCTGTTGCGGCAGACCGTACGCCCTTGAGTTACGAGCTCGTTCTTAAGCTGGGTCGCCGCAATATGTAGTACAAACTCGAATGATTGTTAGAGCACAAAGCTCGAATTTGCAAGGAAGAGTGAACTACGATGAAACGCACCATGGGCATTGACGTATCGAAGGCCAAGCTTGATGTCGCCATTTCTGGTGACGACAGCACGTCCACTGTTGAAAATAACCCTTTGGGTTTTCAGCAAATCGTTGAGACGGCAGAAGCGCATAATGTTGAGCTCGTCATCGTGGAAGCGACAGGTGGATATGAGTCTGACGCCGCAGATTTTTTGATGGAGCAAGGCATTCCCGTCGCTGTTGTGAATCCTCGCCGTGTGCGTGACTTTGCCCGGAGCCTCGGAGTGTTGGCGAAGACGGATCGTATTGATGCTCTTGTTCTTGTTCAGTTTGGGGAAGTCGTCCCTGTCCGGGAAAATCAAAAAGTCCGGGCAACTCAGCGTAAGCTGGAAGCTCTTGTTAACCGTCGCCGGCAGGTCGTCGAAATCCTTTCCCGGGAGCGCGTTCGCTTGCAGCGAGCTTCGTCTGATGTGCGCCCTTACATTGAAGACGTTATTGCGACTCTGAGAACGCAAGAAAAGAGCTTGTCACTTGAAATCAAGAAACACATTCTCAGTGACAAAGATTTTTGTGACAAGGCAACTTTGCTTGAAACCATGAAAGGGATTTCGTCTGTAACCTCTGCGACTCTTCTTGCTTTCTTTCCTGAGTTGGGGACGTTAACGCCGAAGCAAGCAGCTTCTCTGGCAGGCCTGGCTCCATTCAACAGGGATAGCGGCAAGAAAACGGGGCAACGCTGCGTTTGGGGTGGGCGAATAAAAGTACGTAGCGCCCTTTACATGAGCGCAATCTCAGCGACTGTCTGGAACCCTGCAATTCGAGCCTTCTACCAGCGTCTTTGCGATGCGGGCAAACCTAAAAAGGTCGCCCTCACTGCCTGTGCAAGGAAGCTTCTCGTGATTTGTAATGCGATTTTACGGACGGGAAAACCTTGGGATCCTGCACTTAACGCTTGATTGCCAATACGATTGCTTAAGAATCCTGCGTGCGCACGGGCCGGGTGCGCGTAGCGGGGACTGCCGTCACCCCTGACAACTCCCGCCCCATGGGCAAGCCCTTTTTTGGGGGCGGCCTTTCTCCAACCGTGTGCTTGTGTCGCACGTGTGTTACCTCCGGTGGCTTAAGGACTCCCGTCCTTAAGAATCCTGCGTGCGCACAGGCCGGGTGCGCGTAGCGGGGACTGCCGTCACCCCTGACAACTCCCGCCCCATGGGCAAGCCCTTTTTTTGGGGGCGGCTTCCGCACCCAAAAACCTGAGGATTGTTAAGGGAATCATTCCCTTAACCCGCCGGAGGCAAATCTCTCCGCATGAAGTCTGACATTAAAGACGTTGCGACGCCCTCAAGTCTGCATTCTGGATGGCAACAGGCACAGCGTGCACGATGTGGAGGCGGACGTGAAATATGTCAATCCATACCTTACGTGCTACTGCGCAACAGGGCGTTTTCTCTGACTCTGTAGCCATATACAAGGCCAACGAACGGAAGGCGAAGGCCCTGCTGTTGTGCGCGGATATGGCGTGATATGAAGGCTGGAGTGCGGGCGGGGAATGGACGCGGGGGAATATGGGTGCGTTTATAGGGATAACGTCATACTTTGACGATGGGGATGTATAACGCCACTGCGTCTACGGTGCGGGGCGAGGCTGTGAAAAGAACAAAAATACGGGAACAGGCAGAGCCTGCTCCCGTATTCCCTTCCATATACGAAACTCAAATTACGAGAAATGCACGTCGCGGTACAGATGCTCCTGCGAAGTGAGAGCATTCTTCATGCTGGAGACGTGCACAAACATGCGTTCAAAGGCAAGATGCGGGTCGCGTCGCATCATGGCTTGGAATATTTCCTTATGTGCCTTGTCGTTATGTACGTACGGCTCGGTAAAATCCACCATCTCTGAAAACATGCGGGTAAAGTTCATAAAACTCCTTATGGAGACTTCATAGAACGGGTTTCCGCTGAGTTTGCCAAGGTAGACATGAAACGCAATGTTGTTGTCTGTCTTTTCTGCGAGGTCATCGCCTGTTGCCACCTTTTCATTAAGGTCTGACAGATGCTGCAGATCGGTTGTTGTTGCGTTCATGGTGGCAAGGCGGGCCACTTCGGGCTCAATAAGCAGGCGCGCGCTGAGCAGATGCTCTATCTTCATGCGCCCCATGAGGATGAGATCTTCAAACACACTGCCCATTTCCTTGGATTCCACCACATTCTGGACAAACGTCCCACCATTCTTTCCGCGTTTTGAAATGAGGTACCCTTTGGTCTTAAGAATACTGAGAGCCTCTCGAACCATCGGGCGGCTCACACCAAAGCTGTGCGCCAGTTCTTCCTCTTTTGGAAGCAGGTCCCCCGGGACATACTTTTGAAGCAGAATATCCTGCTTCAACGAGGCCACAATATCATCGCAACGTGTCGCGCTGCGCACCTTCACCTCCACCGTGCTTTTCTCTGACATGTCAATCTCCTTCCAGTGTAAACTGATACATCATAGGCATTATGTCAAACAATTAATTTGATGCCTTGCCCATCCTCACAGCCGCCACCACTCTTCTTATAACCTCCCGGAATTAAAGCCTTTTCGTGAATTCCATACTAAATAAGTTCGGATATCGTATGGAAAAAATAGCATATTAATCACAAAAAAACTGTCAGCCCGTTGACAAAAAGTCATACTTTAAATAGTCCTGAACTCAACACAAGCTGATCACGGGCTCACGCTACGATTTCTTAACGCGCCACTTCTCAAGGAGAATGAGTCATGAATCCCATTAAAGAGTTCTGTACCAGACCAGCTGGCGACGCTGTGGTCATGCAGGGCAACATCGCCTTCGCCGTTGGTTGCGTACGGGCGGGCATCCACTCCGTGGACGGCTACCCCGGAACGCCCAGCACTGAAGTCATCGACAAGGGCCTGCGCCATGTTCAGGATATGATTTCCACGCATTGGTCCGTCAGCGAAGCCACGGCAACGGCCGTGGGATTCGGACACAGCCTCGCCGGTGAGGACAGCGTTGTCACCATGAAGATTCCCGGCCTGTACCAAGCAGGCGACACCTTCAGCAGTGCAGCATTTTTCGACAAGCAGCGCGGCGCGCTCGTGTACTATGTGGCCTCGGACTTTACGCCCAGTTCCACCCAGCACCTTGTGGACCCGCGCCCCTTCATCAAAAGCTGTTTTACCCCCATCATCGAACCCAGAGACCATCAGGAAATGCACGAGGTTGCGGAAATTGCGGCGGACATCAGCCGCGAGTTCAAAACCCCAGTGGTGGTTATGCCCAGCGGCACCCTGTGCCACAGCGAAGGTCTTGTCAGACTTAAAGAGCAGCAAACTCGCGAGCGCCTCGTCCCGGACGTTCCGCTCAAGGCCTTCAACACCCTGCCCGTCACCGCCCGCAGGCATTATGATTCCGTTCTGACGGAGCGCATGCCCGGCCTTATCGAGATGGTGGAAAACAGCCCCCTGAACCGCTGGGAGAAGGGTAACGGCAAGCTCGGCGTCATCACCTACGGCGCAACGGAACTCATGGTCCGCGAGACGAAGCTCGCCCTTGGTGTGGACATGGACATCCTGTCCCTCGGCTTCACCAACCCCCTGCCCATGAACCGCATCGCCGAATTCTGCAAGGCCATCGACGGCCCGGTGTACGTCATTGAAGACGGCTACCGCTACGTGCAGGAAGAGCTGCAGCGCGCGGGGCTCTCCGTCCTCGGCAAGGCGCCGACGGACACCCGCACGGAGTGGACGCCAGAAGCCGTAGCCCAGACGCTGGGGCTGGAGCTTCCCAAGCAGAAGTCCCTGTCCGTCGCGCCGTTGAACCGGCCGCCCATGATTTGCGCGGGCTGTCCCTACCGCCTGTTTGGCGAAACCGTAAAGAGCCTGCGCAAGAAGGGCAAAATTGAAGCCTGCTTCGGCGACATCGGCTGCAACACGCTGCTGTACTTCATGGATACCGTAGATACCTGCGTAGCCATGGGCGCAAGCGAAAGCAACCGCGCCGGGTACGTTATCTCCAATCCGGATAAGGCCTCGAAATGCATCAGCCTTCTCGGCGACGGCACGGAGTGCCACAGCGGCCTTGACAGTACCCGAAATTCCCTTTTTCACCAAGTTCCGGGCGTAAAGGTCATACTTGATAATGAGTGGACCGCCATGACCGGTGGTCAGCCCGGTCCCACCTCGCCCGAGAACCTCGCTGGCACGCCCAATACATTCAATTTGCAGGACACGCTTAAAGCCCACGGCGCGCGGGTTGTGGAAGTCAGCGGTTATGACCGCAAGAGCATCCGCAAAGCCCTGACCGCCGCCCTGCAGGACGCTGAAGACGGCCACCTGACCACCCTTGTGGTCAAGGGCACCTGCATCCGCAAGGTCCCCAAATCCGCCTACGGCACCAAGATGACCGTGGACGCAGAGCTGTGTAAGCGCTGCGGCATGTGCCAGATTTGCCCCGGCATTCAGGCCGACGACGAGGGGCTGCCCTCCTTCAACAACCTGTGTACGGGCTGCGTCAGCCAAACGGCCGCCTGCTCGCAGATGTGTCCCGTTGGGGCCATTTCGCCCCTCAAGAAGTCTGACAAATCACAATCCGCCAAGCCACAGTTGCCCGCCGCCCCCGAATCGGTAGAGACGCCCGACCTCTCGTCCCTTACCCTTCCGGAAAAAATCGCCGTCGCAATCCGCGGCGTGGGCGGTCAGGGCAACCTTTTCTTTGGCCGCGTTCTCACCCAGCTGGCCTTCCTGGCCGGATACGACGACACCAACGTCGTCAAGGGCGAGACCCACGGCATGGCCCAGATGGGCGGCCCGGTCATCTCCACATTCAGTTGCGGCAAGGTCTGCTCCCCCATCCTTCTGCCCGGCACGGCGGATTGTCTGGTGAGTATGGAGCAGAGCGAAGTGCTTCGCCCCGGTTTCCTCGACATGCTGCGCCCGGACGGCACCATCCTGCTGGCAGGCACGCAGGTGCTCCCCTACGGCGCAGGGCGCGAGGACTACCCCTCTGCCGAGGCACTCGGCGCCGCCCTTGACGGCTACAACGTTGTGCATCTGGATGTGCTGGGCAAGGCCATGGAGCTTGGCGACACCGCAGGGCGCAGCGCCAACGTGGTGATGATAGGCGCCATGAGCACCCTTGGACCGTGGAAGGAATTCCCGGCCGAACTGTGGCTTGCCGCCTTGCAGAAGGTTAGCCCCACGCCCGCCATTTGGGCCGCCAACTACGCGGCCTTCAACGCCGGAAGAGACATGCTCTAGAGGCCGCCGGGCAGGGGGCTTGATCCTCCGGCCACCTGCCCGCACCTCCCACGCAGAATCAGGAGAACCGACATGAAGATGAATATGGGCACCTCCATCGACTTCGACGCCATCACGGACCTGCTCACAGGCGTGCACCGTGAAGGGCGCTCCACCCTCTTCGAGTACGAGGTGTACAACCTGCTCGGCAATTCCGGAGCGGAAACCCCGCCCAAGTGCGTGCTGCTTCCCACCGGCGCGCGCACCTCGGACGACGAACTGCTCGCCCTGCCCGGGGACAAGGTTGTCCTCAAAATCGTCTCGGAGCACATTGTCCACAAGACCGAAGTCGGCGGCGTCCGCGTTGTGGATAAAGACGCCAACGCCATCCGCTCCGCCGTGCGCCGTATGCTCTACGACGTGCCGCGCAAGTTCGCGCAGGACATCACGGCCAACCCCGCCCACGCCCCCAAAGCCTACGACGGCCTCACAGGCGAAGAGCTGGAAAACGCCATCCACAGCGACATCAAGGGCGTGCTGATGGTCCAGTTCATGCCCCCGGACTCCAGCGCCTTTGGCAACGAGCTTATCGTCGGCCTGCGCAACACGCGTGAATTCGGCATGGTTATCAGCGCCGGACTTGGCGGCACGGATACCGAACTCTACGCCAAGCGCTTCCGCAAGGGCCAAGCCATTGTCGCGGCCTCGTGCGAGCTTATGACCGGCGAGGAATTCTTTGAGCAGTTCAAGCGCACCATCTCGTACCGCAAACTGGCGGGCCTCACCCGCGGCCAGCGCCGGGTGGTCACGGACGAACAGCTCATGGAATGCTTCTCGTCCATGATCGAAATGGGGCGTCACTACTCCGCCGCCAACCAGGACGCGCCCTTCATCATTGAGGAAATGGAGATCAACCCCTACGCCTTTACGGATTTCCTCATGGTGCCGCTGGACGGGATGTGCCGCTTCTCGCACCCCGAAACGCCGGAAAACTCCCGCCCCGTCGCGAAGATTCACAACCTGCTGCATCCCGAAAGCATCGGCATTGTCGGCGTCTCGACCAAGCGGCGCAACTTTGGGCGCATTATCCTCGACAACATCCTTGCCGAGGGCTTCCCCAAGGACAAAGTCTGCGTCCTCAAGGACGGCGCGGACGAAGTAGGCGGCGTGCCGTGCTATCCGGACATTGCCTCCCTGCCGCACAAGCTGGACCTGCTGGTGGTGGCCATTGCCGCCGCCCATGTGCCGGACCTTGTGGATGAAGTGATCAAACGCGACGCCGCCAACAGCGTGATGCTCATCCCCGGCGGCATTGGCGAAACCGAGGAAAGCCGCGAGCGCGCGGAAAAAATCATCGAGGCCATCAACGACGCCCACGCCACCGAAGACGGCGGCCCGGTCTTCATCGGCGCCAACTGCATGGGCGTGGTCTCGCACCCCGGCAAATACGACACGTGGTTCATCCCGGACGAAAAGCTCCCCAAAGACCGCGAGCGCTCCTACCACCGCTCCGCCTTCATCAGCCAAAGCGGCGCATTTATGCTCCACCGCATCAGCCAGTGCCCGGAGCTGAACCCCGCCTACATGCTGTCCATCGGCAACCAGACGGACCTGACCCTTGGCGACCTGATGAAATACTTCATGGATTCCGACGAGGTAGACGTCATCGCCGTGTACGCCGAGGGCTTCAACGACCTTGACGGGCTGGAATTCTGCGCCGCCGTACGCGAAGCGGTGCTCGCGGGAAAGGAAGTCATCTTCTACAAGGCCGGACGCACTCCGGAAGGCAAAAACGCCACCAGCGGCCACACGGCCTCCCTCGCGGGGGACTACATGGTCTGCGAATCCTGCGTGCGCGCCGCTGGCGCCACCGTGGCCCGCACCTTCTCGGAATTTCAGGACATCTTCCTGCTGGCCGAGAACCTCTCCGGCAAAGCTGTCACCGGCAACCGCCTTGCCGCCGTCAGCAGCGCAGGCTTTGAGGTGGTCGGCATGGCCGACTCCATCCACTCCGACGACTACGCCATGCGCCTTGCCTCCTACGCCCCGGAGACGAAGGAGAAAATCAGCGCAATTCTGGAATCCAAGCGCCTCCAGAGCCTTGTTTCCATTGCCAACCCTCTGGACATCACCCCTTCCAGCGACGACGAGGCCCACGCCACCTTGGCCGAAGCCCTTGTGGAGGACCCCAACGTGGACGCCTTGGTCATTGGCCTTGGCCCCATGGGTCCGTCCATGCACACGCTGAAAGATACAGACAACCCCATGTTCGACATGGCCGACCCCGGGAGCATTGTCTCCATCATCGGCGAAAAGGCCCGCACATGGACGAAACCGGTCATCGGCATCATTGACGGCGGCCGCCTGTTCAACCCCATGCGCGATGCCATCAACTCGTACGGCATCCCCGTCTTTTCCACCTGCGACCACGGCGTAGCCGCGCTGGCCCTGTATCTGGAGGCCCGCCTTGCTGCTGAGCGCATGAGAAAAGCGGAGATTGACGACTGACCACAGGGAGAGGCTTCAGGACGAACGTCTCGGACGCCCGCCCGGAATTATCAAGTTCCCTGCTGTCACTGCTGTTAAGTTTGCCTCTTGGTGAAAGATCTCAAACACTTCTAATTCTACGGAGAAGCCAGATGAGCAACGTCAAAGAACTCCTGACCCAGTTTGAACAGCACACTCCTAACATCGTCTTTGAATGGAACGATTCCGAAACCGACGCCCAAGGCTGGGTGGTCATCAACTCCCTGCGCGGCAACGCCGCTGGCGGTGGTACCCGCATGAGGAAGGGGCTGGACAAGCATGAGGTTGTCTCCCTTGCCAAGACCATGGAAATCAAGTTCGCCGTGTCCGGCCCGCAGATTGGCGGCGCCAAGTCCGGCATCAACTTCGACCCCACGGACCCCAGGAAGGAAGACGTCCTCAGGCGCTGGTACAAGGCTGTTTCGCCCCTGCTGAAGTCCTACTACGGCACCGGCGGCGACCTGAACGTGGACGAGCTGAAGGAAGTCGGTCCCCTTACTGAAATGTGCGGCCTGTGGCATCCGCTGGAAGGCGTGGTTAACGGCCACTTTGCCGACGACCACGACCTGCGCATCCAGAAGATTGGCCAGCTGCGCGGCGGCGTATCCCTGCCCGTGTACTCCCCGCAGTACTCCCCGGACACCTCGCGCCGTTACTGCGTGGCCGACCTCATCACCGGCTGGGGCGTGGCCGAGTCCGCCCGCATCTTCTACGAGCTGTACGGCTCGTCCCTGAAGGGCAAGCGCGTCATCGTGCAGGGCTTTGGCAACGTGGGCGCCACCGCCGCCTACTACGCCGCCCAGAACGGCGCAAAGATCGTGGGCATTATCGACCGCGGCTGCGGCCTTGTGGAAAAGGACGGCCTCACCTTTGAGCAGGTGCGCGAACTGTTCCTGAACCGCAACGGCAACACGCTGAACACCGAGCACCCCCTCTCCTGCGAGGAGACCCAGAAGCTCGTGTGGAATGTGGGCGCAGACGTCTTCATGCCTTGCGCGGCCTCCCGTCTGGTGACCATGGATAACCTGAAGGCCCTGAAGGCCAGTGGACTGGAGCTCATCACCTGTGGCGCAAACGTGCCCTTCAATGACAATGAAATCTTCTACGGCCCCACCGCCGAGTTTGCGGACCAGAACTTCAGTGTGATTCCGGACTTCATCGCCAACAGCGGCATGGCCAGAGCCTTCAACTACTTCATGAGCGCCAAGGTGGACCTCAACACCGAAGCCATTTTTGAAGACACCACCAACACCATCTACAACGCCCTCAAGGCCGTGCACGAGCACGCAACCGGCAAGACCGGCCGCACCGCCACCGCCCTTGAGCTCTTTATCAAGAAGATCATGAACTAACATTCAGCCACGGGACCTGCGCCGCCACGTTGCGGCGTGGGTCCCGCTCCACAGACCCAGACCGGAAATGTACCGCTTGCGCGCAAAGTACCATTGAGCAGCTCAGACCCCACTGGCCCATCGGCCTGTTGCCCCGGGCCACGATAAGGCACCGTCAGCATTCCAACCCACTACTACCACCCCAAGAGCTGTACAAAAGAGGACATCATGAAATCCCAATACCTCGGCGCCACGTGCATCGTGGCGGGGACCTCCATTGGCGCGGGCATGCTCGGACTCCCCATGAGCATTGGCTGTCTTGGCTTTACCATGGGCAGTTTGGCACTCTTTCTGGTCTGGATCATTGCCACGTATGCCGGATTGCTCCTGCTGGAGATCAACCTCGACTTTGGCAAAGGCGTGCACCTGAATTACATGTCCTATGCCGTGCTCGGCAGGCCCGGTCAGATTATCACCACCATCAGCGTGCTGTTTTTGCTCTACTGTCTGCTGGTGGCGTACATCACCGGCATGGGCAGCCTTATCTCCGGCAATACCAGCCTCAGTCAGCCAGTGGCGTCCATCCTCTTCACGGTCATAAGCGCCATTGTCTTTTACGCCGGAACAAAGGCTATCCTTTCCATCAACAACGTGCTGTTCATTTCCATGATTATTTCCATGCTGCTCAGCTTCACCAGCCTGGGCACCACGCTTGATTTTTCCAACCTCAGCCTTGGCAATGCGGACCAACGGATCTTTCTCCTTGCCATTCCTGTGCTGTTCACCTCCTTTGGATTCCAGACGTCCATCCCCAGCGTGGTGAACATTGTGGGAGCCAAGAAGAAGCCCCTTGTCATCATCATTACCCTTGGCAGCACCCTGCCGCTGGTGTGTTATCTGGCGTGGCTTATGGTCTCCCTCGGCGGCGTCACCCCGGACGCGCTGGCCGGCCTGAGCAACGTGGACCAACTTATCGGCATTCTCGGTCAAGGTACGCCGTGGATACAGAATGTCCTCTCCCTCTTCGCCCTCGTTGCCCTGCTGACCTCGTTCATCGGTGTATCCCTCAGCCTCTTTGACTTTGTGGCCGAGACCTTCCACCGCAAGAACGACCGCGTCGGCCGCGCCGGAACCAGCGCGATGATTTTCATCCCCACGCTCTGCGCGTCCCTGCTCGCACCGGATGGATTCATCAGCGCGCTGGCACACGCAGGAACCGCGCTCAGCGTCATCGCTATTCTTCTTCCCTGTGTCATGGCTTGGAAGATGCGCGTCAACGCCGAAGACAAGGTCTTCCAAGTCGCCGGTGGCCGCCCTGCTCTCGTCCTGAGCTTTCTGTGTGGCATCCTGATTATTACTGCCAACTACCTGTAGCCCGCAGACCATAGCGACCACCGGCAAAAGGGCCCCCTCCCACCGTGACGGGAGAGGGCCCTTTTCATTGCGGAGCGCATGGGGGGCTGGCGCGGGCCTTTGCGGCGTCAGCATGTGACGCAACACATCTGAAAGGTGTTCAAAAGCGGTCCCCCCACCCTGCTTAAGGCGTGCTCTTCCCTTCCTCGGCCTTACGGCTCAAAGGACCGCACACGGTCCACAAAGCGCCCAAGAAAGGCTTCATGGTCAGCGCTGGTGACCACGTGGACAGCCGGACCGTTGCCGGAGTCTGTAAGAAAGGTTGCGTCGGGGCGCAGGAGGCGTGCTTCGTCAATATGCATGGCGCGAGTGGTGAACAGGTCGGGCCAGAGGACGACGGCGAGGGCGAGGGGGTCGTGCATATGCATACCGCTCAGGCCGCGCACATCGTGGCTCCAACGCATCCACGGCTGAGCGGCGCGGCGCAAAAAGCGCACAAGCGGGTCCACGCCGTCCCGCCATGACTCCAAAGCGCTTGGGGGCATGACGCACTGCATGGTGACGTTGGCGGGCACAATGGTCACAGGAATGCCGGAGGCAAAGACCAACTGCGACGCCTCGGGATCGTACAGCGGATTAAAGCGCAGGACATCGCGCCAGACCTCGGCGGGAATGTCAGGTGTGGAATCTTCCCAGCCCGCCTCGCCTTCTGGGCTGGGCCACGCACCGCCCATGTGCACAACTCCCGCCACCTGCGAAACGAGTTCCGGCTCCTGCTCGATGGCGAGGGCAAGATTCGTCAGCGATCCGGTGGCGACGATGACGAGTGTTCCGGGGTGTCGCCGCGCGGCTTCAATGATGCAGGCTGTGGCGGAATCCTCGGCCGGAACAACTGGCGGGGCGGGAATGGGCGGCACATTCTCCCACAGCAGCGACGCCGCCGCATCGCGCTTGCTGTCCAGATACTGAAAATGCCGCGTCCTGTCGCGGCGAAGCGGCGCATCCGTGCCAAGGCCCTGCGGTACGGCCTCGCGGCGGGCCAGATGGAGCATGTAGCGCGTTGCCGCGTAGGACTCGGCCGCGCGGCAGTTTCCGGCGCACGCCGTACAGGCCACAAGCTCAAGCTCCGGCGAAGCAAGCGCCAGCCCAAGGGCCAGCGCATCATCCACATCCGCGGCAGGGATGCCGCACGCATTGTCCATATCAAGCAGTAGAGGGATAGGCATGTGTCCTTGTACCATGGACCCCGCCCGCTGAAAACATTGAACAACCCCAGCAAAGCGCGCGGCAAGCGAACGGCGAGGGGAAAGACGCCGCCCTCACCATAGCGCGCCCAAGGCCCCACCCAGGAAGAACACGCAGGTTTCGTGGGACTCTGGCCCCGCGCCGGGCAAAAACCGCCATACACAAAAGGGAAAACAGACGAAGGAAGCAGGGAAAGGTACACGCGGCGGATTACACGCCGCTCGTCTCCTGCATAAGGTACATTTCGATGGATGACAGGACGGTCTGGAGCGCCTGCCGGAAGGCTTCCACTTTCTCGGTCATCTCTGCCGTGCGCTGCTCGCGGAAGCACATTTCGGTCTGGTAGGACGCATCCTGCAAGCCATGCGCACCAATGTTCCCGGCCACGCTCTTGAGGCTGTGGGCAAGGGCTGCGGCGCCCTCATAGTCGCCCTCGGCATGCTTGGCGGCAATGTCGTCCGCCATACCTGCGTACTGCTCACAGAATGACCCAAGCATGTCTTGGTACAGCGTGTTATTCCCCATGAAATGGATAAGCCCGCTCGGAACATCAAGGTCCGGGAGCCTCTCCATGGCGGGGGTGGAAAGGAGGGTTTCCTCCTCGTGGTCGCCTTCGCCAAGGGTGGAGCCGATAGTCATGGCTTGGCGAAGCTCTTGGTCTTCATACGTGCTTCCGCCATTGCTCATTTCCGTAGGCGCCTCGTAACTCCCCCGCCCTGCCCAATAGGCAATGAGGTCATACAACTCCTGCGGAATAACCGGCTTGGAGATATGCGCCACCATCCCGGCGGCAAGGCTCTTTTCCCTGTCACCGCGCATGGCGTGCGCCGTCATGGCAATAATGGGCACGTCTCCCCGCTTGTCCGGCAAGGCAGAAATGCGCCGCGTGGCCTCGTAGCCATCCATCTCCGGCATCTGAATATCCATAAGGATGATGTCGAATTCCCGCGTTGAGGCGTACTCCACGGCCTGCACGCCGTTGCCTGCCTCCTCCACGACAATGCCGACGGATGTCAGCAATTCCCGCGCGAGGTCACGGTTGAACTCGTTGTCCTCTACCAGCAGAACCCGCACGCCCTTGAGGGTCTCCACCTCGCTCGGGGCATGCGCCTGATGCGCTTGAGGTTCCTCTCCTTCGCGGATTTCCTTGCCAAAGGCCTGCAAGGTTACGTCATACAACAGCGAAGGCGTTGCGGGCTTGAGCAGCAATCCGCCCAGGTCCATATCTTCAATCTGACGGGAAACCTCTTCGCGGCCATACGCAGTCATAATGATGATGACCGGCGTTTTGGGCAATTTCAAATCGTTCCGGATGTGCACCGCGACTTCCAATCCATCCATCTCCGGCATTTGCCAATCGACAATGGCAAGGTCAAAGGGATGGTCTGCCGATGCACGCAGAAGCTCCAGCGCCTCCGGGCCGGACGTCGCGGTCTTTACCTGAAAGGACAGGGACTCAAGGCAATTCTTGATGTAGGCGCAGCTGGTGAGGCTGTCGTCCACCACAAGCACATGCAGGTTGCGCAGGTCCTTGGGCATGGCAAGGTCATCAACGATGCTCCGCTTGCCGCTGTGGAATGCCGCACTAAAGGCAAAGGAGCTCCCATGGCCGGGAGTGCTGGTGACGGTGATTTCGCCGCCCATCATATCAACGAGCGCCCGCGAGATGGACAGCCCCAAACCGCTGCCGCCATAGCGGCGCGTAGTGGAAATATCCGACTGCAAAAACGGTTCAAACACTTGCTGAATCTGCGCCTTATTCATGCCGATGCCCGTATCGCGCACGGTAAAACGAATCCATACCCGGTCGCCCTCGCGCCTTTCCGTGTCCACCTGAATGCAAATCTCGCCGCGCTTGGTGAACTTCACCGCGTTGCCGACAAGATTTTGAAGTGCCTGCCCAAGGCGGAGCGGGTCGCCCTGCAAGTTATCCGGCACATCGGGCGAGATAGCCATGACGAACTCCAGCCCCTTGCGCTGGGCGGAAAAGGCCGTCACGTCCGCAAGCTGGTCCATCACGCTTTGCAGGCTGAACGGGATGTCCTCCAATTCCAGACTGCCGGACTCAATACGGGAAAAGTCCAAAATGTCGCCAATAACGCCAAGCAGCGTGCGCGAGGCCGACTCGGCCTTTTCCAGATACTGCTTTTGACGCGGGGTGAGCTTGGTTTTGCGGCACAGATGAATCATGCCGACAATGGCGTTCATGGGCGTACGTATCTCGTGACTCATGTTGGCGAGGAAGGCGCTCTTGGCCTGATTTGCGCTTTCGGCCGCGTCGCAGGTTTCCTGCAGGGAGAGTTCGGTATTCTTGCGGTCCGTGATGTCTATGGCCATGCCAAGCATCCGGTCCGGCTGGCCGTCATCATCAAAATACACTGTCCCGGTCACGGCTATCCACCGCTCTTCGCCATCGGGACGCAGAATGCGGTAGTCGAGGTTATACTTGCTCTCGCCCCGCAGGGCGGCGTCCAAGGCCTCCTGAACCCGCTCCTTGTCCGCGGGATGAATGGCATCGAGGAAAACCTTAAACGGCAGCGACTCGCCCTCCGGCCCAATGCCAAAAATCTTATAGACAACATCGCACCACTCCAGCCGCTCTTCCTTGATGTGCCACTCCCAGCCGCCAACGCCCGCAAGCATCTGCACCTTGCTCAGGCGCGATGTCAGGCCCTGCTCTTCGCACTGCTCGACCTCTGCATGCGCTTCGGCCTGTTCGTTGACGACAACGGTCATCCCGGCGAACTTCCCGGAAACATCGGCCATGGCACTCATGGAGAGGAGCAGCGTCCGAGGGGAATCATGAACGACAGCCTCGCGGCGCGAGACGGAATACTGCTTTCCCTCTTTCAGGAAGTCCTGCACATCGGGCGCTATCCACGGCAACACATCGGCGCAGGGTTGCCCAAGCACCTCCGCACCGGGGCCAACACTCTGCCCATTGCCATTCGCGGCGTCCGACAGCAGGTAATATAAACCTCCACTTGCAGCGGGAAATCCCAAAAAATCCAGCCCCGCCCTGTTCACATTGCGGACGCAACACGCATCGTCCAACACAAACACCGGCACGGCGACGCTTTCAAACAAGGTAAGGTACAGGTTCTTTTCATTGGTCATCTGCCGCATGCGTTCCTGCAAGGCGCGCATGCGTTCCTCGTCGCCTGTTTTGGCCCATTCAACGGCAAGGGCCAGCTCAAACCGGTCAAACGTACGCAGGATGTAACTGGACCACGGCTGGACCTTGTTCTCATCCCCCTTTTCCGCCACCAAATCGAGGTAACTTTGGCGGTAATACTTGAGAAGCCCCAAGAACATGCCAAGGTCTATCCCGCGTTCACGATGACGGCGGGCCTCCAGAATGCCGAAAGCCGCAACCGGGTCCTCCGCGTAGTTTTCGGACGAATTGAATTCAAAAAGGGAAGGATCCTTGGCGTAGGCTTCGGTTATTGACGACGTCAGCCCAGAAATAGAAAGCCGCCATGCCTCCGGAAGTGTGGAGGTATAGCGGGTATAGTCATGTTCTTTGGCGTAATGGAGTATCCGGTCCATTAGCCAGTCTTCGTTGGATACGAGGAGGGTGTCGAGTCCCGTCATCCTGTGCGTCCCTTAGGGCAATCGAATCTGCCCGTGCGTCTTGTGAGCAATTGCAGCCGGGGCGGACCAATACCTGCCGCACCAAGAATTGCGTCACCCCGAAATGCAAACATTACAGGGAGGGCAATGTTGCGAGTGTAATATAAATGAAACGATTATGCCAATGCGATATCCACAGAACCGTGGAGAAAACGGCCATGGAAAACCACAACAATTCTATGCCGTTGCAGTAAAGCGGATTATGGAAAGAAAAGGGGAATGAAGAAATATATAAAACGCTCCGGCCCGGGGGATGCGTTGCAGTATCGCACAGAGGGGTTAAGGGGATCGGGCCGGAGCGGTTTTATCGGGGAAAGATTGCGCCGGGACAGGGGTTAGCCGATGGCGACACCCATGCCTTCAGCGACCAAAAGCGTCAGCGCAAAGGCCGGAACGTACAGGAGCATGGACACCAAAACCGTGGCGGAAGTCTCCATCTCGCACGTTTCGTACACCTGAGACAGAATGCACGCCACAGCCGCCGTCGGCATGCCTGCCAGCAGAACGCCCATGACGAGCAGCTCGCCGCTTACGTCAAAGAGGAGCAAAAAGCCAAGGGCCAACAGCGGCTGGACAATGATTTTCACCACATTCACAGACAGTACGCTGCCAAGGCGCAGGTTGCGCTCCAGCCGCGCCATCAGCATGCCCACGGCAAACAGCGCGCACGGCACGGATGCCATGCCGAAGCTCTTCAGCCCCTGCGCGGCATAGTCCGGCATGCCAAGGTCAAAGTATGACGCCGCCACACCGCAAAACGATGCGAGAATGATAGGCGTTTTGACCATGGTACACACCACCTGCCCTGCAATGGACAGCGTGCTCCTGCGCCCACCAGCACGGTGGAACTCAAACTCCGCCACAACAATCATGACAATGAGCGTTGGCAGCAAAACACCAAGCGTGCTGGTAACAAACGCCGTCCTGCTGCCATGAAAGAGCGACAGCATGATGGGAAAGCCAAGGTACCCGCAGTTGGGGAAGCTGGCAGACGTGGAGCGCAGGCAACTGATGGTGCGGTGCGTTTTGAAAAAGAGCGACGAAACAAAAAACATCAGCACATATGAGGCAAACATCGCCAGCGTGAATCCGGCAATAAACCGGAACTGGAATATTTCCTCAATGGGCGTGGTGGCCAATGAAACAAACATCAGCGCAGGCAAGGAAAAATAATAGACAAAATCGTTCAGCGCCGTGGCGCTGCCCTCGCCCAGAATGCCCCTACGCTGTGCGTACCACCCGGCAATAATCATTGCGAACAGCGGCAACAGTGAAGCGACAACAATATGAAACATGCTCGGATACCTCTCGGAGGCGCTCTGCGCCCCATCTCATGAAACGTTATTCTTCCCGGCTTGGACAAACCAAACACCGGGTGTGTGGCGATACTCTCGCGCGTCGTGCTTCATGGTGGCTCGTAGGCATGCCTGCGAGTCGTCCCCCGGACACTTCCGCCCGCGCCTATGCAGGCGCTGTGGTGGGCGTATTCCGGGCAACTTCACGTGTGGGGGCGGTGGATGCTGTCACATTCTTGCCCTCATCGCGCTCTGTGTCCTGCGGACGCGCTTTGAGGTCCACGCGGACTGTTTGGTCAACCAAACAGTCTGCGTGGCGGAGAGCGTTAATAGACCTCTCACAAGTGAGAGTCCAGCACTTTCTCCACATTTTTTTGCATTTGCCGCATCGTGAATTTTTCCACGAATCTCCGGCGGGAAACACTGCAGGAAACGGCGTAACCATGCGCCTTCACGCTGAATTCATGTGCAAAGAGGAACATGGAGATGAGGCCGCTCTCCCCGGGTTTGCCTGATCCTTCCCAGCCATTCATCTGGCCCCTACACCACAGGATTCACTCTTCCTCCTCCGCCACTTCACGAAGCGCAGTGAGGACAAGGCCATAAAAGCCGCCACCGCCGCTGCCTGTATAGGACCACCCAAGGTGGCTTCCACAGCTGGCGCAGCCGACATTCTGCCACGTATAGCCGGGAAACCATGTAAACTCCGCACTCGCCATTCCGCCCGTAACCAGCCCCTGCGCAAAGGAAAAGCACCCAACCTCGAACACCTGCCCAAACGGGTTAAAGAACACATGCTCGTGCTTGCCCTGCACCTGTATGCGCGCGCCAGCAGAGGTAACCCGCTGCCCGCACGCACGGCACACAATCTTGTTGCCGCCACCGCCAAACGACTCCTCCGGCCGCTCCAAAACAGCAGCGTCATCGCCCTGCACAGGCTCATCCTCATGCAGCACCCGCCACGCCCCAGCGCCGCACCCTTTTCCACATCCACACTGTGTCATACCCGCTTCCAAACCTCCTGAACTTTCTCCACCTATACCACAAGATGACGCCCCACGCTGGGCTTTTTCTCCCGTCGGGCCCCTGAGGATTAACCGTGCGCTGGTGCCACACTGTTGTTACCTCCGGTGGCTTAAGGACGACTGTCCTTGTATATTGACCCTCAAGCCAAAGGCGGAGAAAAAAGAAAGCCGCCTCCATGACTGGCATGAAGGCGGCTGTTGCGGCAGACCGTACGCCCTTGTATATTGACCCTCAAGCCAAAGGCGGAGAAAAAAGAAAGCCGCCTCCATGACTGGCATGAAGGCGGCTGTTGCGGCAGACCGTACGCCCTTGAGTTACGAGCTCGTTCTTAAGCTGGGTCGCCGCAATATGTAGTACAAACTCGAATGATTGTTAGAGCACAAAGCTCGAATTTGCAAGGAAGAGTGAACTACGATGAAACGCACCATGGGCATTGACGTATCGAAGGCCAAGCTTGATGTCGCCATTTCTGGTGACGACAGCACGTCCACTGTTGAAAATAACCCTTTGGGTTTTCAGCAAATCGTTGAGACGGCAGAAGCGCATAATGTTGAGCTCGTCATCGTGGAAGCGACAGGTGGATATGAGTCTGACGCCGCAGATTTTTTGATGGAGCAAGGCATTCCCGTCGCTGTTGTGAATCCTCGCCGTGTGCGTGACTTTGCCCGGAGCCTCGGAGTGTTGGCGAAGACGGATCGTATTGATGCTCTTGTTCTTGTTCAGTTTGGGGAAGTCGTCCCTGTCCGGGAAAATCAAAAAGTCCGGGCAACTCAGCGTAAGCTGGAAGCTCTTGTTAACCGTCGCCGGCAGGTCGTCGAAATCCTTTCCCGGGAGCGCGTTCGCTTGCAGCGAGCTTCGTCTGATGTGCGCCCTTACATTGAAGACGTTATTGCGACTCTGAGAACGCAAGAAAAGAGCTTGTCACTTGAAATCAAGAAACACATTCTCAGTGACAAAGATTTTTGTGACAAGGCAACTTTGCTTGAAACCATGAAAGGGATTTCGTCTGTAACCTCTGCGACTCTTCTTGCTTTCTTTCCTGAGTTGGGGACGTTAACGCCGAAGCAAGCAGCTTCTCTGGCAGGCCTGGCTCCATTCAACAGGGATAGCGGCAAGAAAACGGGGCAACGCTGCGTTTGGGGTGGGCGAATAAAAGTACGTAGCGCCCTTTACATGAGCGCAATCTCAGCGACTGTCTGGAACCCTGCAATTCGAGCCTTCTACCAGCGTCTTTGCGATGCGGGCAAACCTAAAAAGGTCGCCCTCACTGCCTGTGCAAGGAAGCTTCTCGTGATTTGTAATGCGATTTTACGGACGGGAAAACCTTGGGATCCTGCACTTAACGCTTGATTGCCAATACGATTGCTTAAGAATCCTGCGAGCGCACGGGCCGGGTGCGTGTAGAGGGGACTGTCGTCACCCCTGACAACTCCCGTCGGGCCCCTGAGGATTAACCGTGTGCTGGTGCCTCACTGTTGTTACCTCCGGTGGCTTAAGGACTTCGTCCTTAAGAATCCTATGTGCGCACAGGCCGGGTGTGTGTAGAGAGGACTGTCGTCACCCCTGACAACTCCCGGCCCACGGCCAACCCTCTTTTAGGGGGGCGGCTTCCGTTCCATAGAAAACGCCGCAAGCGGCGCGGTGGCGCGCTTGCGGCGTTGAGTGGCTGTTGAGGGGGCAGTGCTATGGAATCAGCTTTTTGAGCATCTTTTCTTCCACAAAGACGACGAGCTCCGCGCCTTTGGTAAGCACGGTGTCGGCGCGGGGCAGGAATTCGAAGGCGGCGTCGTCCTCTGAGCGGACGGCCACCACCTGCACGCGGTAGCGGTTGGTGAGGTCCAGTTCACGCAGGGTCTTCCCTGCCCACTTATCCACGATAAGGCGCTGAATAAGCACGCCCATGCCAAAGGGCAAGTAGTCGATGAGGCCGGGATGCGTCATGCGCAGCGCCAACTGCTGCGCGCCGTAGCGCTCGGGGAAGAACACTTCGTCCGCGCCGATTTTAGTGAGCACCTTTTCGTGCTCCCAGCTAATGGCCTTCACCCACACATGCTCCACCTCAAGCTCCTTGAGATGCAGGCAGATGAGAATACTGGCCTCCATGGCGGACCCAACGCTGACCACAACGTGCGATAAGTCCTGAAAGCCAAGCTGCTCCAGAACCGTTCTGTCAGTGCCATCGGCCTGAAAGACTCGCGTCAGTTCATCCTGCGCGCGGCGGACAAAGTCCGGATTGGAGTCCACACCAATAACATCGTGCCCAAGCTCCATAAGGCGCTGGGCCAGAAAAAAGCCGAATTTGCCAAGGCCAATGACGCCGACTTCCAGCTTATCCATTCTTCACTCCATATCCACGGCGCAACACGAGGGGGTGCACCTAGGCTAACCGATGGGCAGACGTTTTTCCGCCCAACGGAATTTCTCCTGAGTATACAGCTCCTGCAGCACCTGCAGAAACACGATGGGACCAAGGCGGCCCACAAACATTAACGCCGTCAGCGTCAGCTTGCCCGTTGTAGACAGCTCGGGCGTGATGCCCGTGGACAGCCCAACGGTACCAAATGCCGAGACCACTTCGAAAAGGATTTCCAAAAACTGCCCACGCGTGGCCGCATGCGGCACCGCGCCCGTCTCGCTGACGCAGAGGATGAGCGTCGCCAGCGCGATAACGCCCGTGGCCAGCATCATCAGTGTGAGTGCGCCGTTCATGGTAGATTCGTCAAGGGCGAAGTTGCCGACCACGGCCTGATGCCGCCCCTTGAGGCGCGCCACGCAAAACGCCGTCATGGCCCGCAAGGTAGTGACTTTCACGCCCCCCGCGCAGGACCCCGGCGCGCCGCCAACAAACATCAAAAACATCATGACCAGCAGCGAAACATTGCTCAGCGTGCCAATGTCCATGGTGTTGAACCCCGCCGTGCGGCAGGTCACGGACTGAAACAGCGAGCCTAGGAGCTCCTCGCCGGGGGCGTACTGCCCCGAATGGAGCAAAAACTCCACCACGAGTATCGCCAGCGCGCCGCCGATGATGAGCCATACACTCATGCTCATCACCACCCGCGCATGCCAGGACAGCCGTCCAATAGGCTGAAAACGGCTCCCGCCCGCGCGGATGTGCTTGCCGGTGGCGTGCTCGGCAAGCTCCAGCAGCACCACAAAGCCCAGTCCGCCAAGAACGATCAGCGCCATGAACACGGCGTTGACGCCGATGTTGCCGCGCCAGTGCATCAAACTGTCCGACTGCAGGGCAAACCCGGCGTTACAGAAGGCAGACACCGCGTGAAACAGCGCAGAAAACGGCGCGAAGCCCTGCGGGTCCAGCAGAAAGAGCGCCAGCGCGCCAAAGGCTTCGATAAGCAGGCACCCCAGCACAACGTGCTTAAGAAAGTGCCCAAGGCTGAATTTGGGGTCGTGCAGGAGGGTCTGGCTCACGGCCTCGCGGTCGGTGAGGGAAATGCGGTTGCGCCAGAGGTAAAAGATAAGGCTGGTGTAGGTCATAATGCCCAGCCCGCCGAGCTGAATGAGCGCCAGCAAAACGCTCTGCCCTGCGGTGGAAAAGGCGGTGCCGGTGTCCACCACGGCAAGGCCGGTCACACACGTGGCGGACGTAGCCGTAAACAGCGCGTCAACCCAGCCCAGCGGCTCGCCCGTCAGGCTGAACCGCTGGTGCAGGAGTATGGTCCCCGCAAGGATGGTCAACGCAAACCCCGCAATGGGGAACAGAAACGTGGGTGTCTTTTTTCGGAGCATGAGTTCTCCTCCACGAAAGCGCCGCGCGGCTACTTTCGCCAGAACTCCGGAACGAAGAGGATAATGACGGTGTAAATCTCAAGACGCCCGAGCAGCATGCAGAAGACGAGCAGCCATTTGCCCAGCTGGGGAATCTCCGCATAGTTGTCCGTGGGGCCTACGCCGCCGAGGCCGGGGCCAATGTTGCCAATGCAGGCGACCACGGACGAAAACGCCGTCACAATGTCCACACCCATGGCCGCCAGATAAAACGACGACAGGATGAACAGACCAAGGAACAACAAAAAGAATCCGGTGATGGAGTTCATCACTTCCGGGGGCACGTTCTTGCCGCCCAGCTTCACGCGCGTCACCGCGCGGGGATGGATAAGGCGGTACAGTTCGTTGTAGGCGTGCTTGAACAGCAACAGGACGCGCATACACTTGATGCCGCCGCCCGTAGAACCGGCGCAGCCACCAAGGAACATCAACGTAAATAACAGGGCCTGTGGGAGCGGCGTCCATATTTCATAGTCCGCCGTGGCATAGCCCGTGGTGGTCACGATGGATGCCACCTGAAAGGACGTATAGCGCAGGGACTCCCAGAACGATTCATAATTCACGCCCCACACGGAGAACGTCGACACCAGCGTAAAAACGCCAAAAATGCCCATAAAGAACCGGAATTCCGGGTCGCGCCACATGAGCAGCGGACGCCCGCGCAGCAGTTGGTAATGCAGGGAAAAATTTACGCCGGCCAGCAGCATGAACACCGTAATGACCACATCAAAGTACACGCTGTCGTACGCGGCAATGGACGTGTTGCGCGTGGAAAAACCACCCGTCGCCATGGTGCCGAAGGTATGGCACAGCGACTCGAACATATCCATGCCGCCCAGCAGCAGGAGCACGGCTTCCACCACGGTGAACAGCACGTACACCTTCCACAGCAGCGATGCGGTATCCTTGATGCGCGGCTTCAGCTTGTCCGGCACGGGGCCCGGCACTTCGGCCTTGTACAACTGCATTCCGCCAACGCCGAGGAACGGCAAAATGGCCAAAGACAGCACAATAATACCCATGCCGCCCAGCCAATGCGTCAGGCTGCGCCACATGAGCAGGCCGCGGGGAACGGCCTCGATGTTCGACAGCACCGACGCGCCCGTTGTCGTAAAGCCCGAAATGGACTCGAACAAGCAGTCCGTAAAGGTCGGCAGCATATCGCCAAACCAGAACGGCAACGCGCCGACAAATCCCGCCGCCAGCCACCCCAATGCCACGATAGCCATGCCCTCGCGGTGGTTCATAGGCGCGGCCTCGGTATCGCGGAACAGATAGAACAGCCCCGCACCACAGGTTGCCGCCACGCTGATGGCCTTCATCAGCGGCAGAGTCCCCGCATCGTCGTAGTACAGGGAAAAGCCCAGTGCAAAGAGCATAGAAACGCCCACACTGAGCAAAATAGCCCCCACGATGTGCAGGGTGTAGCGCCAGCGCATTTAGAACGTCTCCAGCTTCACCGTCAGGCGTTTTTCTACACGGGAAATATTCTTGGCCGTACTCAGCAGGATGATTCTGTCGCCCGGATGGATAACGGTATCGCCCGTGGGGAAGATAACCTTCTCGCCACGCACCAGCGCCAGAATCAGCGCGCCCTTGGGCAGGTGCAGGTCCTTCACGGACTTGCCGACAATGTCGGAATGCTCCTGCGCAACCGCCTCCAGCGCTTCGGCGGCTTCGCCCTTGATGGACGCCGCAGACAGCACCTTGCCCTGCCGCATATACTGGAGGATGGAATTCACGGCGGACAGCCGCGGACTCACGGTGTTCTCAATGCCAATGGCACGCACCAGCGGGAAATACGCGAACTTGTCAATACGCGTCACCGCGCGCGCCGCGCCAAGGTTCTTCGCCAACAGCGACGTCAGGATGTTCGTTTCCTCATCGCCGGTCAGCGAGATAACCATGTCCATGTCCGGCACGTTTTCTTCCAGCAGCAGCTCTTGGTCCGTTCCATCGCCGCGCAGGACGAGCGTCCGGTCCAGAATCTGCGCCAGCTCCTGACAGGATTCAGCGCCCTGATCCACCAGCTTCACATGCATATTCTTCATGCGCTCCAGCCGCTGGGCCAGCCGCAGGCCAATATCGCCGCCGCCGATGATAAGCACATCGCGCACCGGGCGGAAATGGCTGCCAAAGTGCTTCATAATGGCCGGCAGGTCTTCATCACGGCACACAAAATAGACAAGGTCGCCCTTGTGGATGAAGTCCTCACCCGACGGGATAATCAGCTTCTCGCCGCGCACAATGGCCGCGATGATGATATCCACCCCGCCCATCTCGTCGCGGATGCCAGCCAGCCCACTGCCCACTACGGGGCTATTCCCGGAGACGTTCAGGCCAATGAGCTTCACGTGGCCATCAGCAAACTCGTTCACCTCCTCGGCGTCCGGCAGGCTGATGATGCGCTCAATGGTCTTCACCACCTCAACATCAGGATTGATGATCTTATCAATGGGCAACACCACCGTGCCGCGCGTCTCCTGAAAATCGATGTACTCGTCCTTGCGGATGCGAGCCAGCTTCACGATGTCCGGAGCCAGCGCCTTGGCAAAGGTGCACGCTATGATGTTGATTTCGTCGCTGTCCGTGACGGCAAGCAGGACATCCGCCTCCGCAACGCCAGCAGCGTCAAGGATGGCCGGATCACTGCCAGATCCCGCAACGGTCTGGACGTCCAAGTATTCCGTAATGCGCTTGAGCGCATTCGCGTCCTTGTCGATAACGACAACTTCCTTGGACTCTGTGGAAAGCCGCCGGGCAATGTGAAATCCCACTTCGCCCGCGCCGATGATGATGACTTTCAAGGGTTCGCTCGCTTTTTTCCAAAAGATAAGAGGAAACTGTGTCGTGGCACCCTTACTGGAAAACCCTACTCAAATCCAGTGCCGACTGCACCCCCAAAAATCATACCCAAGGGCACCACTAGGCCCACCGGGCATAACGCCACAGGGCGCGCTGTGGCGGGCCGGGTCGCTGCGCCGCATGCAAGCCCAGCCTCCGGCGGCTTAAGGGCGTTGCCCTTAAGAATCCCGCTCTTGGGGTGGGTACGGGGCATAGGGCAATAACATGGGCAAACCCAGCCCTCTGCCCTAACCAACCACCCGCCGCGCCCCAGCACGCCTTCCCCAAATATCGGATTCTTAAGGATGGAATCCTTAAGTCCCCGAAGGGAATACACGTATGGCGTCACCCCGACGTCTGCCAAAGGCGCACGCTATGCGTCACGCCGCTGGCGGCGCTGTGGCGGGCCGGGTCGCTGTGCCGCATGCAAGCCCCAGCCTCCGGCGGCTTAAGGGCGTTGCCCTTAAGAATCCCGCTCTTGGGGTGGGTACAGGGCATAGGGCAATAACACGGGCAAACCCAGCCCTCTGCCCTAACCAACCACCCGCCGCGCCCCCAACACGCCTTCCCCCAATATCGGATTCTTAAGGATGGAATCCTTAAGTCCCCGAAGGGAATAGACGTATGGCGTCACCCCGACGTCTGCCACGGGCGCACGCTATGCGTCACGCCGCTGGCGGCGCTGTGGCGGGCCGGGTCGCTGCGCCGCATGCAAACCCCAGCCTCCGGCGGCTTAAGGGCGTTGCCCTTAAGAATCCCGCTCTTAGGGTGGGTACGGGGCATAGGGCAATAACATGGGCAAACCCTGCCCTCTGCCCTAACCAACCACCCGCCGCGCCCCAGCACGCCTTCCCCCCAATATCGGATTCTTAAGGATGGAATCCTTAAGTCCCCGAAGGGAATAGACGTATGGCGTCACCCCGACGTCTGCCAAAGGCGCACGCTATGCGTCACCACAAAAAGCATTGCGCCACGGCAAACCAATCGCCCTAACAGGCTAGTCCGCCTGACGAAACATATTTTGTCAAGAGCGGGGAGATGAATTTGGGGGGAGGAAAGAAGGAAGGGGCTGGGGAAACGACAAAAACCCGCCGCGCAGGGCGCGGCGGGTATCGGGTCGTATTTCTGACTCGTCAGTAGGCTCTAGGCGAGCTTGTTGACGGCCAGGGAGAGGCGGGAGATCTTGCGGGCGGCGGTGCGCGCGTGCAGGACCTTCTTGGAAGCGGCCTTGTCCAGCAGGACGGTGGCGGACTTCAGAGCGGACTGAGCCTGCTCTTTGTCGTTGCTTTCCACAGCCTGGCGAACTGCCTTGACCACGTTCTTGATACGGGTCTTGACGGTGCGGTTGCGGGCGTTGCGCTTCAGGCTCTGACGGTGCCTCTTAATGGCGGATTTGTGATTAGCCAAGGTTCTTCCTCCTGAGAAAACTTATATTTCTACATTATCTTGCGGTTCTTGCGTTCAAGGAGATTGGTGCAATAAACGGTAGCGTACCCTTTGTCAAGGGATTTCGCAACGCCTACGTCCAATCCCGTCTCCTCTGCGGAGCGAAAATCCGGTGCTTGTGTCGCCTTTGCCTGCCCTTGGCCTGCCGTCTTTGCTCATAACGGCGGGGAGATTGGGGAGAACTCTGGCGCGCCAGCCCGGGGCGCTCCGGCATTCCAACTGTCAACTAGACTTGCAGTGCGGAAAAGTCCGCCAGCAGTCCAAGGCGCGAAACGAGCGCGGTCAGCAGGTTGAGCCTGTTGGTGCGCAGGTCGTCTTCTTTGCACATGACCATAACGTTGTCGAAGAAGGCGTCCACATCGGGGCGCAGGTCGCGCAGCAGACCCATGAGGCTGGCAAAGTCGTCCTTGCCCCACAGCTCTTCCCACTTGGGCGCAATTTCCTTCAGGCGTGCTGCCAGTGCCTTTTCGGCGTCCTCGACAAGCAGGTCCTCGGAGTAGTCTCCGGTGAGGGCGACATCGCCCTTGCTGCCCTGCTTAACGATGATATTGGCGGCACGCTTAAAGGTCAGCACGGCCTGCTCGAAGTCGTCGGCCTTGCTGAAGGAGGACAGGGCGTCCACACGGGCAGCAGCAGCCCACAGGTCCGAGAAGCCAGCGCCAAGCGCGGATTCCACAACGAGGGTCTCATAGCCCTTGCCCTGGAAGTATGCCTTCAGTCGATTGGCGAAAAACGCCTTCATCTTGTCGAAAGCCTCGTCGTGCGAGAGCTTCCAATTGATGTCGCCATAGCCTTCCTGCGCCTGACGCAGGAACGCGTCGAGGTCAATACGCAGGTTGTGCTCCAGCGCGATTCGGCAGATGCCGAGGGCCGCGCGACGGAGAGCGTACGTGTCGTTCGCACCGGTGGGCACCTTGTTCAGGCCAAAACAGCCTGCCAGGGTGTCCGCCTTGTCAGCCATGGACAGGAGCGCACCGCTCAGTGAGGATGGGACGGGGCTGTCGGGACCGGCAGGAAGGTACTGTTCGTACAGGGCCTTGGCCACGGCTTCCGATTCGCCGTGCTTTGCGGCATAAATGCCGCCCATGATGCCCTGCAGTTCGTCGAACTCACCAACCATGTCGGAAACGAGGTCCGCCTTTGACAGACGTCCTGCGCGTGCAATGTCCTTTTCCATGGAGGGATCGGTCTGTTTCGCCAGCCATCCACACAGACGCTCCAAACGGCGCGTCTTGTCGCCCATGCTCCCAAGGGGTCCAAGGAAGATGACATTGTCAAGCTTGCCAAGCCAGGTGTCGGCTTCGGTCTCGAGGTCAGCCTTCCAGAAGAAGCGTGCGTCTTCGAGGCGGGCACGCAGAACGCGCTCCCAGCCTTTTTTGACCAACGCAGGGTCCTTGGGTTCAATGTTCAGTACGGGGATGAAGTGCGGCAGCAGCGAGCCGTCCGAGGCCTCCACGCCAAAGCTTTTCTGATGACCTTCCATGCTGGAGAGCAAAACCTCGCGGGGAACGTCGAGGAACGAGGTATCGAAATCACCCAGTATGACAACCGGGTGTTCGACAAGGCCGCAGACCTCGTCCAGCAGATCATCATTCCAGACCACAGAGCCACCAACACTGGTAGCAAGGCGGTCGCCTTCGGCGCGAATGAGAGCCTTCCGTTCATCCGCGTCCAGCACCACTTGGCACTTGTCGCGGATGACGTCGAAATATTGTGATGCGTCGGCAATCTCGAAGGGGCCGTGACCCATAACGCGGTGACCGCGCGTGGACCGGCCGGAGGTGACGTCCGCGATGGTGAAGGGAATCACCTGATCGTCAAGGAGCGCCACAAACCAGTGGATGGGGCGGCCAAAGCCGAACTCACGGGCGCCCCAGCGCATCTTCTTCGGGAACTGCAAGGACGCGACGGCCTTTTCGCAGATGGCGGGCAGCAGGTCCGCAGTGCGGTTGCCGCCGGTCATTTTACGAACGGCCAGATATTCGCCCTTCTCGGTTTCGAGGATGTAGCAATCCTCAATACTCACGCCCTGCGTCTTGGCAAAGCCGAGTCCGGCCTTGGTGGGTTCTCCGTCCTCGCCGTAGGCAATGCGCTTCGGCGGTCCGGTAAAGAGCTCCTCTTCCCTGCGCTGCTGGGCGCAGACGTCCTCAATGCAGAGGACGATACGGCGGGGCGTGGCGAAGGTCTTCACTTCCCCATGGTCCACTTTGGCGTCGGCAAGGGCGGTGTGCACCAACTCGCCGAGCTCTTCGTGAAGCCGGGGGAAAAAACGTGCGGGAATTTCTTCCGTTCCTATCTCAAGGACAAATCGGGACATGGGAACCTTCCTCTTTCCGACTTACTTGGCGAGCATGGGATAACCCAGCTCTTCACGCTGGGCGGCATACAGATGGGCAACCCGGGAGGCGACGTTGCGCACGCGGCCGATGTAGGACGTCCGCTCCGTGATGGAGATGGCGCCCCGCGCGTCCAACATGTTGAACGTATGCGAGCACTTCATGCAGTAGTCGTAGGCGGGCCAAGGCTGGCTGGCCTCGCACAGCCGCAGACACTCGGCCTCGTACATGCCGAACAGCTTCAGCAGCATGTCGGGGTCGGAAAGGTCGAAGTTGTAGCGGGAGTGCTCCACTTCGCCCTGATGGTGAACATCGCCGTAGGTGATATGGTCATTCCAGGAGAGTTCGTACACGGACTCTTTTTCCTGCAGGTACATGCAGATGCGCTCAAGGCCGTAGGTCAGCTCCACGCTGACGGGGTCCATGTCGATGCCGCCAACCTGCTGGAAGTAGGTAAACTGAGAAATTTCCATGCCGTTCAGCCAAACTTCCCAGCCAAGGCCCCACGCGCCGAGCGTCGGGGACTCCCAGTTATCCTCCACAAAGCGGATGTCATGCTCTGCCGGGTCGATGCCAAGGGCGCGCAGGCTGTCGAGATACATCTCCTGCACGTCGTCGGGGGACGGCTTCAGCAGCACCTGAAACTGGTAGAACAGCTGAAGGCGGTTGGGGTTCTCGCCGTAGCGGCCGTCCGTGGGTCGACGCGATGGCTCTACATAGGCAACGCGCCAAGGCTCGGGACCAATGGCCCGCAGAAAGGTCGCCGGGTTAAACGTTCCGGCGCCGGTCTCAACGTCGCACGGCTGCTGGATGGCGCAGCCACGTTCGGACCAGAATTGCTGCAGGGTCAAGATAACATCCTGGAAATGCATATCTTCTCCTTCTTTACATAAACCGGGCATAAGGCCCGGAGAAATCGTCTGTTCTCATATTCTGAGGAAGCGGCCGTCTTCCCACTTCAGCCCAAGGTGCCAGCGGACAAAGCTGTCCGCCGCATCGTACAGGCTTCTGCGATCCACGCCCTGCGGCGACAGGGAGCACCACGTCAGTGGCGCTTCGGTGCGGACCTGTTCCAGAACGGCCACAGCCCCCCGGCTCATGGCAATGCGGCGGCCCGATCCGGGAGAGCAGTCCTCGCAGATCATGCAGCCAGCTTCCACCAAAAGCGAAGGGGCAACCGAAGTCTTTAAGTCTTTTCCGCACTGAGAGCAAGTGCCGAGACAGGGACCGTACCCCTGCTCAAAGGCCACGCGCAACCGGAAAAGTATAGGAAAGATGGGGGAAAGCGTTTCGCAGTGCTCAATGGCGTCGAGCGTATCGCGAAGCAGGGAAAAGCCTGCGGCGGACGTTTCCGGTTCCACATGCACGGCCTCGAAGAACTTCATGCAGTTGGCTGCGGGGCCAAGACGGGCCGGAGCATTGCGCAGACCGCGGTGGCCGTCAAGCAGTGTGCCTTCCGTCAGGGAAAGATACGTGCCACTGCGGCTGCGGGAAAATCCAAAATGAACCAGATTGAACGGATCGAGGCAGCCAAGAAACCGTTTCCGGCTCCGGCTGCCTCCAAATGCGAACGCGGTCAGCAGGCCATGCTGGGGGGTAAACATCCGCAGCCATAGGTCCGCCTCGCGAAAGCGCCCTACCCGCAGGATGATGGCTTTGTCCGAAAAATCCTGCATTGGCAGGGCGACCCGCTGTTATTCCGCCGTAAAGCGAAGGGTGCGAACCTGTCCGGGTTCGCCCTTAAAGTCGTAGGGAGCGCCGTTGAGCGTCACGGTAACGCCACCGGCGTTGCCCAGCTTTACGGTCATGTTCTCGGCAAAACGGAGCAGCTTCTGCTGGCCGGGGCGCAGGGTCACGTCCACGGTCACGCCGCCGTTTTCCTCGCCGCCGTCCACTTTGGCCAGCAGCCAGCACACGTCCTTCGCCACAATTTCCACACGCTGGCGTGCCTCGGCAACCTGCGCGGGCTGCTGGGGGGCAACGGGAGCGGCCTCAGTCTGCGCGGGGGCGGACTGCGCCGGAGCGGCAGGCGCGGCCGGAGTGGCTGCGGCGTCCTGCGCCTGGGCTTCTTCGGCCTGCGCGGGGGCGGCGTCTTCGGCCTCAGGCTTCGCCGTGGCGGCAGGCTCGGCCACAGTTTCGGGCTGGGTGTCCTTGACGGATTCCTCAGCCAGCTGGTCCAGCGGCGTGGGCTGCTCCACCTCGGCGGGGGCGGCCTCTTCCTGCTGCGCAGGCTCGGCCGGAGCCTTTTTGGCGATAAGTTTATCGTAGGCCATGTAGCCGCCAAAACCGGCAAGGATGACCACGATGGCGGCGATGAAGACCATCAGGTTCGTCTTGCGGCGGTTCTCGTTATCGAGGGCTTCGGACGCGGCGCGCATGGCGGGCTCGGAGTCAAGCTCCTCACCGGGGGCGTCGCTCTCCACGGGATACTCAACAGCCATAATTCCAGCCAGCCGCTCGACATCAAGGCCAAGCAAACGGGCGTAGTTGCGCACAAAGCCCTTGGCATAGACGGGATGCGGCAGCAGGTCCGGATTGGCCGTTTCAATGGCTTCGATGTTGATTTTGCTGATTTTGGTCTTTTCCACCACTTCGTCGATGGTCAGACCCTGACGTTCCCGCTCCTGTCTAAACAGGTCGCCCAGTTCCTGCAGATTCATTCAGATACTCCGTATTCGATTCCGGGAAGTCGGTCGCATTCCCCTGCGCGGGCCCCGCACAGGGATACGCAGTCCGCCCGGATACTCCGGTGCGGACTGCGGTAGTGGCTTCAATCGGTAGGTTAGAGCTTAATGTCGATAAGCGCGTTTTCCTTCAGCTTGGACATGTACTCTGCAAAGCGCTCTTCCAAGCGCTGCTGGTAGATGGCGTCGTAGATGGCGTCGTGAACTTCTTCAATGGGCTGGGTGCCTTCGGACTCCACGTGGTTCACGTAAAGCAGCGCTTCGTGCCCCTGAATGAAGAACGGCTGCGACATTTCGTCTTTGCCCAGACCATCTAGAGCGGACTGCCATTCCGGAGCAAGGTCGCCCCAGCTCATTTCACCAATGCGTCCGCCCTGCCCCATTCCGGGGCCCTGCGAATACAGGTCGGCGGCGTCGGCGAAGCTGATTTCTTCCTTTGCGATGCGGTCGCGGAGGCTATCCACATCCACACCCTCGGCGCAGACGATGAGGCTTAGGTCCACGGTACGGTCGCCGCGGAACTGGTAGCTGTGCTCGTCGTAGTAGCGCTGGATGTCCTCATCGGTGACAGCCACCTTACGCTTGACCATGTAGCCCAGCAGTTTGTGGCGCAGGATGTCGTCCCGCAACTTCTGCTTGAACTCGTCCACGGTCATGCCTTCCAGCGTCAGCTGCTTTTCAAAGGACGTGCCGTTCAGGTTGGCGCGGGTCTTGTAGGACTCCATCTCGTTGTCGACTTCCACGTCGGAGATGTTGATGCCCAGACGCTGCACTTCCTGACGGATGAGGATATTGTTGACCATGCCGTCCAGCAGCTTATGCTTCAGCTTCATGATGGACGCCTTGTCGGCCTCGGTCAGCTGGCGGCCCTTGTACCGCTCAAGGTAGGGCTTCACCCGCTGATTCAACTCAAAAAGCGTCACGATCTCGCCGTTGACATCGGCAACGACCCTGTCCACGACCTGTCCCGCAAAGGCAGCGGGTGCGGTGGCCAGAACCAATACAGCGGCAAGAATATATCTGGAAAGTCGGTGCAAGGATTTCCTCCGAAAATGATGGTCCGGCCCCGCCGGACAAGGGTTGAGAACTGCCCTGCGCTCACTTGGCGCAGTTGCCTTTCGATAATAGCTTTCACGCCATAATGCAACGCCACTGTGCCACGGCTTACCCCAAAAAATGCCCAAAGGGCGCATTCCCCCAAAAGCAAAACAGGGAGGCATGCGCGCGGCACTCCTCCCTGTGTGGTTCAATCTTCCGGCATGGGGCTACTTTTCAGCCTTTTTGCCGCCCTCTTCCGCCGTCGCCGCAGCGTCTGCGGACGTGGCGTTTTCTGTAGCATTTTCTGCGGCGCTTTCATCCTTGGCTGGAGCGGCGTTCTGGGGCGCTGTGGACGGCTGCGGCTCGGCGGCGTCATCCTGCACGGGCATACCGTGGTCGTCCAGCAGATGGGTACTCACCTCAATGCTGGCATTCGCAAGCGCATCGCTCAGCCACGCGTCAAAGGCCTCGCGCAGTTTGCGCTCCACCAGCACCTTCTCCACCACAGGATACGCCCGCGACGGGTCCAGCACCTTGGCCGGGCTCTTTTCCAGATAGATAAGGCTCTGGAAGTCCGACTCGCTGGTCATCACCGGGGTGGCGTCTCCGGGGGACAGCGGCTTGAGGGCATTTTTCCATGCGATGGTCATCCGGTCCTCACGCACGCGGAGCTCGCGAACCTCCACCTGTTCGAATTTTCCTTCAATGGCGTCCACACTGCTGTTTTTGCGGTACAGATCCACGGCGGACTGCACCGCGTCGCGGCTGGGACCGCTAACAAGATAAATGCGCAGACGGGGCGGCAGGTAAAATTCGTTGATATGCTGGCGGTAGTAGGCTTCGGCCTCCTCGTAGCCCAGTGAAATGCCGGGACGCAAAACCTCGCTGAAGAACTTCTCCAGGGCGAGACGGGCGCGCAGCTCCTGCCGCCAGTAGTCAATATCAATATATTCTTCGACGAGGACCTGCTCAAAGGTATCCTCAGGGTAGTCCGCGCGGACTTCGTCCTCCGCGGCCTGCACTTCCTCCTGCGTGACGCCGAGGTCCCGGCGCTCCAACTCCTCGTCCACCAGCTCCTGCACGATAAGGTCGCCAAGCAGGTGCCCATAGTCTTCCTTCAACTGTGCCACACTGGGCGCGGCGTCGAAGGAGGAATCCAGATGCATAAAGTCATATTTCAGTTCCAGGCGGTCCAAGGTGATGGGGCGGCCATTCACGCGCGCCACAACGCCTTGCTGCTCCCCTTCTCCGGAGCATCCGCCAAGGGCGAAAACGAGCGCCATAAGGACGCAGACGACGCCTATCCTGCTGTTTTTCATCATGTCCTTTCCGTTTCAGTGCGTTCGGTATGGTCTTGTGCTGTGGTATCGGCAGGAAGCAAGGCGGTCAACTCCCGCTCCACTTCGGCAAGGCTTTCGCACACGCCCGTGGCGGCAACGCGAAGCTCCAGCCTATCCGGCGGCAGCATGCGCACAGAGCCTTCCTTCTCCTGCACCCACTGCACCAAGCGTTCGGGCGGCACCACGGCGGCATCTTCGGCAAAGGTCATCACCACGCGGCCCTCGTATACATCGGCCTTGGTCACCTGCAGGCGGCCAAGCAAGCGCTTGAGCCGGAGCAGCGCAAAGAACTGCTCCATCTGCTGGGGTGGCACGCCGAAGCGGTCGCGAATCTCGCCGATGAGTTCCTCCAGCGCGCTGGCAGAATCCGCCGACGACAGCGCCTTGTAGTAGCGCAGGCGCTCGCGGGCTTCGGGCATATATTCTTCGGGGATATGCGCCTCAAAGACGATGTTGAGCTCGGGGCTGGTGTCGCGCCGCAAGTCCTCGCCGCGCACGCGGCGGACCTCCTCCTCCAGCATCTCAAGGAACATATCAAGGCCCACCTTGGCCATACTGCCGGACTGCACCTCGCCAAGGATGTTGCCCGCGCCGCGAAGCCGCAGGTCCTCCATGGCAATCTGGAAGCCCGCGCCAAGGTAGTCCATATCAAGGATAACCTGCAGGCGTTTGCGGGTCTTCTCCGGCAATTTATCCAGCGAAGGCACCACAAAGTAGGCGTAGGCCTGCGTGGCGCTTCGTCCCACACGGCCGCGCAGCTGATATAGCTGCCCAAGGCCAAACAGCTGGGCTTGGTCCACAATAAGGGTGTTCGCCTGCGGAAAATCAAGGCCGGATTCCACAATGGCCGTGCACACGAGGATATCTATCTCGCCGTGCCAAAACTTGTGGATGGTTTCCTCAAGCTCGCGCTCGCGCATTTGGCCGTGGGCCATGCCCACGCGCGCGCCGGGCACAAGCTCCTGCACGTACTCCACCACGCGGGGCAGACTGCGCACGCGGTTGTGCACCCAGAATATCTGGCCCTCGCGGTCCAATTCGCGCTGCACAATGGCGCGCAGCGGCTCCCTGTCGCGTTCAAGGATGGAGGTCTGCACGGGCTTACGGTCCACCGGCGGCGTCTCCATCACGCTCAGGCTGCGGATGCCGGAGATGGACAACTGCAAGGTGCGCGGGATGGGCGTTGCCGTCAGGGCAAGGACGTCGATGTCCTTGCGCATCTGCTTCAGGCGCTCCTTGTCCTTGACGCCGAAGCGCTGTTCTTCGTCAAGGATGAGCAGCCCGATGTTGGGCAGGTGCACGTCCTGCGACAGCAGGCGGTGGGTGCCGATAAGGATATCCACCTCACCACGCGCGGCAGCGGCCAGCACGGCTTTTTGCCGCTTCCGCGGAACAAAGCGGCTGAGCAGGCCCACCGTGAGGGGAAAACTCTCCATCCGGCGCTTAAAGTTCTGGTAATGCTGCTCCGCAAGCACGGTTGTGGGGCACAAAATGGCGACCTGACGGCCATCGAGCGCGGCGCGGAAGGCGGCGCGCATGGCGATTTCCGTCTTGCCAAAGCCCACGTCGCCGCAGATGAGGCGATCCATGGGTTCGGGCTTTTCCATGTCCGCCAGCACGGCGCGGATGGCCTTTTCCTGATCCGGCGTCTCCTCGAAGCCAAAGGACGCCTCGAACTCGTTGAACATGTCGTCCACGGGCGAATACGAGTAGCCTTTGGCCACCTTGCGCCACGCGTACATTTCCACCAGCTCGCGGGCAATCTTCTCAATGGCCTTGCGGGCGCGCGCTTTGGCGCGGTTCCAGCCGGCCCCGCCCAGCTTGTCCAGCGCGGGGGATGCGCCTTCCGGCCCCTTGTAGCGCTGGATGACGTCCAGTCGGTCCACGGGCAGATACAGCTTATCGTCGCCGGAGTAGTACAGGAGCAAATAGTCGTTGCTCACACTGCCAAGGTTCAGGCGGTGCAGCCCGCCAAACCGGGACAGCCCCCACTCGCGGTGCACAAGCAGGTCGCCCTCGGACAGGTCCTCATAGGTCTTGAGACCCTTGAAGTCCGCCGCACCGGGCAGCGCCGCGCGGGTGCGCGACGGCTGGATAACGTCTTCACCCAGAATGATGGAGCCGTTCCAGCCGAATTCGATGCCCTGCTTAAAAGACGAGACAAGGGCAAAAATGCCGCGCTGGTCCGGAACGTAGGACGTGGCGGGCGTCACGCCGTCCTGCTCCGCCAGCGCCAAAAACTTTTTGCGGGACTGCGCGGTGCGGAAGGACAAAATAACCTGCGCGCGCTCCTGCGACCACTTCTTAATGGCCGCCATCAGCGCCTGCCATGGACGGTTGCGGTCGTCCGGCTTCCAGAACAGTTCCTCAAAGGCGGCGTAGTTCTTTTCCGGCAACTCGATGCCGTCGCGCTTTTCGCCTATGGTCAGGTCCTCGAAGTGGATTTGCGCGTTGTCCTGCCACATTTTGCGCGCGCCTTCGGCCTGCTGGATAATGACATTGCGCGGCCTGCGCCAGCCAAGGCGCTCGGCCTCCTCATCCAGCGATTCGGTCCAGTCCCATTCCACCTCTTCCATACGCGTCCGCAGACGCCCCGCGCCGCACAGCACCCACGCGGCATCGCGCGGGAGCCATTCGTCAAGGGTGACGGCATCATCATAAAACAGCCCCGGGCGGATGGAGCCGGTGCCCTCGTCCAGCATCCGGTTCAGGTGCTGCTGCGCGCCGGGGTCCAGCTCGCCAATGCCGCGCAGTTTCTCCCACCGCGTGCGGGCGGCGTCGCACTCCTCGGGCGTAAAGACCGAGGGGGACGCAGGTAGGAGCACCGCCTCGTCCAGCGCATCGCTGGAGCGCTGGGACATGGGGTCAAACAGACGGATGTCGTCCAGCGTGTCCCCAAAGAATTCAAGGCGCAGGGGCTTCGGGTAGCCGGGGGCGAAAATATCCAAAATATCGCCACGCATGGCCATTTCGCCGGGGCGCGTCACCATGCCCGTGCGCTCGTAGCCCCAGCTGGCGCACTGCTCCAGAATGCTCTCGGACAGAATCTCCTCGCCCCGCGGCAGGACAAGGTGGTGGGTGTCGAGAATGCGGCGCGGCGGCCACTTGGGCAACAGGTTGTCCGGCGTCAGCAAAATGCCGCGTGCGCCGGAGCCTGTGGCGAGGGAATAGAGCGCAGCCCAGCGCGCGGCCCAGCGGCCCGGGTCCGTGGACTTGGCGGGATAGGCGGGAAAGGTCACCCACTTGGAACCGCCAAAGGGGCCGTCGCCCGGAGTTAGCAGGCCAAGCAGCGCCTGCATCTGCACCAATTCCTTGGTGCCGGGAACAACCATCACCACACTGCGGGAGCGGGCAAGAAGGCCTGCGGCAATTGCCGCCTGTGTACCGGGGCCGGACTTGTAGACGCGACGGGACAGCGCCGCCCCTTCCGGCGACACCATGCGGCCGGATTGAGCGAACTCCCGCAACTCAGGAGGGAAGAGCAACTGGTTTGTTTCCTTGTTTTTTCGTTTCCACGAATACGCACAACGAAAGACCGCCGCGCGCAACAGCGCAGCGGCGGTCATCATGCCTTGTCAGGCGGCGAGCCGCAACAACTGAAAGGCTGTTTTTACACCTGAGCCAGAACGTCCTTCTCTTCGTTAGAGAGCAGACGGTTCAGATCAAGCAGGATGAGCAGGCGGTCTTCCAGCTTGCCCACACCGCTGATGTACTCCGATTCCAGGCCGGAAACGACGGGCGGCGGCGGCTCGACCGTGTTTGCCGGAATGCGGAGCACCTCGGAGACGGAATCGACTATAAAGCCCACGATCATGTTGTTGATCTCGATGACGATGATCCTCGTGTGCTTATCATGATCCCGCGTTGCAAGGCCGAAGCGCCTGCGCAAATCAATAATGGGAATGACGTTGCCGCGAAGGTTGATGACGCCCTCGACAAACGCAGGAGCCTTCGGGACCTTCGTAATCTCCATGGTGCGGATAATTTCCTGCACCTTAAGGATATCGACGCCGAATTCCTCTTCCCCGATGCTGAATGTGACAAGCTGTATCAGCTCAGCATCCTGTCTCTTTTGGGTCTCGTCCATCAGTGTTCTCCTGTGGTGTGAATGAGAATGGCCGACGGCATGGAAGTCATCGCCAATCATTCCGCCAATAACACATAAATAATCCGAAACCGCGCATAAGGCAACACAAACGCGCGGACGGCCCTTTTTCATCGGACTCTGGGCACTTACACAGGCCTTATCGGCAACAGCTCCGAATACTTGACCTTTTTTGTCGTGAAAATCTGTTGCGCTTGCGCCCCTCGTTCATTATCGTACCGCGAGCGCGTCAGGGAAGGTTCCGGGCGCGTGCAGATCACAAGGAGGACGACCCCTGCATGGCACAATTCGCACCACATAAAACGAATTACGCGTTGGAGGATCAGATAAAGACCCTGCGCGACGAAGAGCTTCTCGACTTCTGGGAAGAGGCGCAATATCTGGAAAAATTCCTTCAAGATGAATTTAGTGCAGGAGCCGGAGCACACATCGAATACGAACGCATCATCCTCAAGGAACTCCAATACCGCACCTGCAAACGTTGCGTCAGCACCAGCTAGCCAACCGGCTCAAAATTTCTGCATCTCCACATTTTCTACCACTGCATTGACAAAAAAGCCCCCGCTCCACATGGACCGGGGGCTTTTTTGCGCGTGCGGGGCAAGCGCCCACGCGCAAAAACGGCGCTCCGGACGCCGGGCGCGCCGCCCTGCCCTCTCCGGCTCGCAAAAAAGAGCCGCCAGACGCAACGTCCAGCGGCTCCTCTGAGTGCGAAAAAGCGCCGCACAGTCCGGCGGGGCTGCGCTACTTCTTGGCCTTAGCCACGGGGCGGCCAATGCTAAAGTAGGCAAAGCCGTCAGCGGCAAGCTCGGATGGGGAATAGAGATTGCGGCCATCAAAAATAATGGGGGCGCTCAGCTTGTCCTTAATCTGCTGGAAATCGGGCTTGCGGAACTGGTTCCACTCGGTCACCACGGCCAGCGCGTCCGCATCTTCCAACGCGGCGTACTGCTCGTCCACAATTTCCACAAGGTCGTTGCCTTCCAGCGCCTTGCGGGAGTTCGGCCCGGCAACCGGGTCAAACGCCTTCACGCGCATGCCGCGCTCCGTCAGGTAGCGCACGGTGACAAGCGAGGGAGCCTCGCGGATGTCGTCGGTATTGGCCTTGAACGCCAAGCCCCACAGAGCAAGGGTCTTGCCTTCCACGCCGCCCTGATTGGCGAAGTAGTCCTCAATCTTGCGGGCCACGGAGAACTTCTGGGCGTCGTTCACGGAATCCACGGACTGAAGCAGGCTCGGGGTGTGGCCGTTTTCCAGAGCGGTGGTGATGAGCGCCTTCACGTCCTTGGGGAAGCAGGAGCCGCCGTAGCCGACGCCGGGGTAAATGAAGTGGTAGCCAATGCGGTGGTCGGAGCCGATGCCAAGGCGCACGTCGCCCACGTCCGCGCCAACGCGCTCGCAGATGTTGGAGATTTCATTGATGAAGGAAATCTTGGTCGCCAGCATGCAGTTGGCGGCATACTTGGTCATTTCCGCACTGCGCACGTTCATGACGATGAGCTTTTCGCGGCTACGGGCAAAGGGCGAGTACAGGGAGCGCATGACTTCCGCCGTCTCGGGATCGTTGGTGCCCAGAATGACGCGGTCGGGCTTCATGAAGTCGCTGACGGCGTCGCCTTCCTTGAGGAACTCGGGGTTGGAGACCACGTCAAACGCAATGGACTCGCCGCGCTTTTCCAGTTCCTCGCTGATGAGGGCACGCACCTGATCGGCGGTGCCGACGGGCACGGTGGACTTGTCCACGACGATCTTCTTGTCCTTCATATACTGGCCGATCTCGCGGGCCACCTGATGCACGTACTTCAGGTCGCAGCTGCCGTCCTCGCGGCAGGGGGTGCCCACGGTGATAAAGACGACCTGTGCGTCCTCAAGGCCTTCGGCAAGGCTGGTGGTGAAGCGCAGGCGGCCTTCGGCGTTGTTGCGCTTGACCATTTCCTCAAGGCCCGGCTCGTAGATGTGGACCTTGCCGCTTTCAAGCGTTTTGACCACGGCGGGGTTCACGTCCACGCAGGAGACGGCGTTGCCCATCTCGGCAAAGCAGGCCGCACTGACCAGTCCGACATATCCAGTACCAACTATGCAAACATTCATGTATCCAAACCTCGTTTGGTGCTTCGTCTCTGGGGATTTCTTTTGATATAGCGAGAAAAGACGGAATAATAGCGCGCAGGGGCGGCCAAGTCAATGCACGGGCGCACGCCCCGCAGCGCCGCAAAACGCCCCCGCGCGCCCCGGTTTAGCGCGGAAACACAAGCTTTCCCTTGACTTTCGGCCAGTGTTGGCGACAATTTCCTGCGGGCGCCAATACCGCCCCACCTCATTCTCAACTCTGAATCACCTCGCAGAAAGGATCGAAATATGCCTTCACTCGCAGTCAATATCGATCATATCGCCACGCTTCGACAGGCCCGCCTCGGTAAAGAGCCGGACCCGGTCACCGCCGCTCATCTTTCGGAGCTGGCCGGTGCGCAGTGCATCATCTGCCACCTGCGCGAAGACCGCCGCCACATTCAGGACCGGGACGTGGACCTGCTGCGCGCCACCGTCAAAACCCGCCTGAACCTTGAAATGGCCGCCACCGAAGAAATGCAGGGCATCTGCCTGCGCACGCGCCCGGACATCATCTGCCTCGTCCCCGAAAAGCGCGAGGAGCTCACCACCGAGGGCGGCCTTGACGTGGCCTCCCGCGTTGAGGAGCTGTCCAACTATCTGGCGCCCATCCACGCGCAGGGCATTGAGTCCAGCCTGTTCATCGACGCGGACCCGAAGCAGATTGAAGCCGCTGCCAAAATCGGCAACCAGTATATTGAAATACACACCGGCCACTACGCCGACGCCGAAACCCCGGCGCAGGCCAAGGCCGAGCTGGAAAAGATTCTGGCAGGCATCCGCCTTGCGCAGGACCTTGGCCTGAAGGTGAACCTTGGGCACGGGCTGAACTATGTAAACATTCTGCCCTTTGCCAAGGTCCCCGGCATCAACGAATATTCCATCGGGCACAGCATCATCGCCCGCGCCGCCTACGTGGGCATCACGCAGGCCGTGCGCGAGATGAACGACATCGTCCGCGGCTTCGTGGACTAGGCACGCCGATGATAGTTGGGCTTGGTCTGGATGTGGTGGAACTCTCGCGCATTGAGCGCATGCTGGAGAAGCACCCCGAGCGCTTTCTCGCCCGCATCCTGACCCCGGCAGAGCGAGACGCCATGCCGGAACACACACCTGTCCCCTACGTGGCCGCGCGCTTTGCGGCCAAGGAGGCCGCCGCCAAGGCACTTGGCACCGGCATCGCCGAGGGGGTAGGATTTCAGACAATGGAAGTGCAGCGCGAGGCCAGCGGACAACCGCGCCTCGTCCTGCATGGACCGGCCAAAGACCGCGCACGAACCCTTGGCGCGGACAACGCACATATCACCCTGACGCATGGCCGCGACATCGCCGCCGCCGTCGTCGTTTTGGAGAAGATGTAGAATGGAGATGTACCACGCAGTCCCCCTGCCCACGCCGGAAGAAATGGCCGCTTGGGACCACGCAACCATTGAGGACTTCGGCCTGAGGCAGGAAGTGCTGATGGAAAATGCCGGCCTTGGCGCCTATGGCGTGCTGGAAGAGGCCATCGGCCCCGTGGAGGGGCTTCTGGCACTGGTGGTCGCCGGTTCCGGCAACAACGGCGGCGACGCGTTCTGCCTTGCCCGCCATCTGGCCAACTCCGGCGCGCAAGTCGTGGTGCTGCACACCGGCAAAAAAAAGGCCTACCGCGGCGCTGCCGCCGTCAATATGCGCCTTGCGCAGAAGATGGGCATCCAGCTGGAATTCCTCGCGCCCGGGCACAGCCTGATTGAAATCTCGCAGGAATACGGCATGCCGGACATCATTGTCGACGGCCTGCTGGGCACCGGGTTCACCGGCGCACTGCGCGAGGACGCCCTGCGTATCGTCGAGGACGTCAACCTGCTTGGCGAAGACTCCTACGTCATGGCGCTGGACACGCCCTCCGGCCTTTCCGGCCTCACGGGCGAGCCGTGTCCCGTCGCCGTCCGCGCCGATGTCACCGTTACTTTTGAGGCCGCAAAACTCGGTCTCGCCCTGCCCGTTGCCACGGAATACACCGGCGACGTGCACGTCTGCGGCATCGGCATCCCCGAGTTTATCAAGAACTCCTCCCCGGCCACCTTTGGCATGCTCACCGACGGCGTGCTGGACCTGCTGCCCACCCCGCATCCCGAGATGCACAAGGGCACCGCAGGGCACGTGCTGGTCATTGGCGGCAGCACCGGGCTCACCGGCGCGCCGCATCTGGCCGCCCTTGGCGCGCTGCGCGCCGGAGCGGGCATGGTCACCGTGGCCTGCCCCGCCGCCCTCGCGCTGGAGGTCAAGGCCGGTTCCCCGGACATCATGACCCTGCCGCTGGGCTCCGGTTCCAACTGGAACGAGAGCATGGCTCACGACCTGCGCGAGCATCTGCCGCGCTTTACCACCATTCTTATTGGTCCCGGCATGGGCCGCGATGAACGCGCCCTCGGCTTCCTGCGCGCCCTTGCGGAACTGGACCTGCCAAACGTGGTGCTGGACGCCGACGCCCTGTACTGGCTTGCCGAGGCTCCCGGCCTCATCAAGCACATGGACGCCCCGGCCGTCATCACGCCCCACCCCGGCGAAGCGGCCCGCCTGCTCGGCTGTACCACCGACGAAGTGCAGGCCGACCGCCTTGGCCACGCCCTGACGCTGGCCCACAACACGGACAGCGTCACCGTGCTCAAGGGTGCGGGAAGCATCATCGCGCTGCCCGATGGCCGCGCCTTCGTTTCGCCCTTTGCCGTATCCAATCTGGCGGTTGCCGGTTCTGGAGACGTGCTTGCCGGACTGGTTGCCAGCCTCATGGCCCGTGCGGCGGACCCCGAGGATGCCGCCTGTCTTGGCGTGTACTGGCACGGCCTTGCCGGAGACCTGCTCGGCGCGGACTACCCCGCCCGTGGCAACACCGCCAGCGAAATCGCCCACGCCCTGCCGCGTGCGCTGAAGGAGACCGTCGATGCTTAAAGCCAAAGACATCATGACCAAGGACCCCATAACGCTCTACCCCGACGACGAAATCACCGTCGCCGCCCAGACCATGCTGGAAAAAGGCATCAACGGCCTGCCCGTCCTGGACGAAGGGGGGAGCGTGGTGGGCATCCTGTGCCAGAGCGACCTTGTGGCACAGCAGAAGAAGCTGAACCTGCCCTCGGTCTTCACCCTGCTGGACGGCATCATTCCCTTTTCCTCCACCCGCGACCTTGAGCGCGAGATGGAAAAGATGACGGCCATGACCGTTGCGCAGGCCATGACGGAATCGCCCGTCACGGTCAGCCCCGAGACCTCCCTTGACGAGGTGGCCTCCATCATCGTGGAAAAGCGCTTCCATACGCTGCCCGTGGTGGATGGCACCCATCTTGTGGGCGTTATCGGCAAGGAAGACATCCTGCGCACCCTCATCCCTCAGCCGTCCGAGGACGATGAATAGCGCGTCATGACCATCACCGTGCATCTTGAAGACGAAGCCGCCACCCTCGCGCTGGGCCAACGCCTGGCGCGGGCGGTGGCGAAAGACGCCACAGGGCTGAACGTTTTGCTCTGCGGCGACCTTGGCGCAGGCAAGACCACACTGGTGCGCGGCCTTGTCGCCGCCTTGCCCGGGGGCGAAGACGCCCGCGTGTCCAGCCCCAGCTTCAACATTATGAACCTGTATCCCACCACTCCCGAAACGGCGCACTTTGACCTCTACCGTCTGGAATTTCAGGAACCGGACGAATCCCTTCTGGAATTCCTCGCCGACGATGAGACCCTTGTGCTTGTGGAGTGGTCGCAGTACCTCGACCGCGAATTCTGGCCGGGGGATTATCTGCTTCTAACGTGGCAGCCCGCCCAAACGGGCCGCACGCTGGAACTGACGGCTCAGGGCGCAACCGCCACCGCGATTCTCCGCGCCGCCACGCACGAGGGCTAGCCGCCCCGCGTGCTCCAAGGCGCCGCGCAACACACCCCAACACTTAGTGAGGAGCTACGCTTCAATGGCCATCATCGTTCAGAAGTTCGGCGGCACCTCGGTCGCCAACCTCGACTGCATGCGCAAGGTGCAGACCAAGGTGGAAAAGGCCCTCGCCGACGGGTACAAGGTCGTCGTCGTGCTGTCCGCCATGGCAGGCGAGACAAACCGGCTTATCGACCTTGCCAAGGAATGGTCCACAGCCCCGGACCCAGCCGAGATGGATTCCCTCGTCTCCACGGGCGAACAGGTTTCCGTTGCCCTCTTCTCCATGCTGCTGAAAGACGCAGGGATCAAAGCCCGCTCCATTCTGGGCTTTCAGGCCGAGATCACCACAGACAAAAAATATGGCCGCGCCCGTATTCTGGACATCAACGCCGACAATATGAAACGCCAGCTCGATGACCACGATGTGTTGGTCGTGGCTGGTTTTCAAGGCTGTGACGACCAGCGCCGCATCACCACGCTGGGCCGTGGCGGCTCGGATACGTCCGCTGTTGCACTTGCCGTTGCAGTTGGGGCCGATCTTTGCGAAATTTTCACTGATGTGGACGGCGTGTACACCACGGACCCCAACATCGTCTCCCGCGCCAAAAAGATCCCCAAAATCTCGTACGACGAGATGCTCGAAATGTCCTCCATGGGCGCCAAGGTCCTACAGATCCGCTCCGTGGAGTTCGCCAAAAAATACAACATGACCGTTCACGTCCGGTCGACTTTTTCCGACTGTCCCGGAACGTACGTAACCCAGGAGGATGAAAGCATGGAAGCCGTTCTGGTTTCAGGCATCGCATATGACAAGGACCAGGCCCGCGTAACACTTCTGGACGTTGATGACCGTCCCGGTGTGGCGTCGTCGCTGTTCTCGCCCCTTGCCGACGCCGGAATCATCGTCGACATGATCATCCAGAATACCAGCCGCGACGGTGAAAAAACCGACATGACCTTCACCGTGCCCCGCGCCGACCTTGACCAGACCATCAAAATTATTGATGAAATCAAGGAGACCCTCGGCACGCGGCAGACGCTGTACGACGAGCGCGTCTCCAAGGTGTCCGTCATCGGCGTTGGCATGCGCAGCCACTCCGGCGTTGCATCGCGCATGTTCCAGGCCCTCAAGGCGGAAGGCATCAATATTTTGATGATCTCCACCTCCGAGATTAAGGTCACCTGCCTCATCGAGGAAAAATACACCGAGTTGGCCGTGCGTACCCTGCACGAATCATTTGAACTGGAGAAAGAAGGAATGAAGTGTTGACGCCATGAAGAAGATCTCCATCTACGATACCACGCTGCGTGACGGAACCCAGGCCGAAGAAATCAGCCTCTCCACTGGCGACAAGATTCGCATTGCCAGAAAGCTTAACGCGCTGGGCGTAGACTATATTGAGGGCGGTTGGCCCGGCTCCAATGAGACCGACCGCGCCTTCTTTACGGAGATTCGTCAATACGACCTATCGCATTCCAAGGTCGCCGCGTTTGGCAGTACATGCAGCCCCCGGTGCACCGCGAACGAGGACCCGAACCTCGCCGCGCTCATCGCGGCCGCGCCCGACGCGGCGACCCTTTTCGGAAAGACGTGGGACCTGCACGTCACCGAAGCCCTTCGTGTTTCGCACGAGGAGAATCTGGAGCTTATCCGCTCCTCCATCGCCCACATGGGCGCCAATGTGCCCGAGGTCTTTTTTGACGCGGAGCACTTCTTTGACGGCTACAAAGCCAACCCGGACTACGCCGTTGCCTGCCTGAAGGCCGCCCACGAAGCGGGCGCGCAGGTGCTGGTGCTGTGCGACACCAACGGCGGCTGCCTGCCGTACGAGGTGCGCGGCATAGTCGCCGCCGTGCGCGACGCCCTGCCCGGCGACGCCCGCCTTGGCATCCATACGCACAACGATTCCGAAACCGCCGTCGCCAACACCGTCGAGGCCGTCCACGGCGGCGCGGTGCAGGTGCAGGGCACCATCAACGGCTACGGCGAACGCTGCGGCAACGCCAACCTCTGCTCCATCATCCCCAATCTGGAGCTGAAAAGTGACGGTGCGTACCGCTGTCTGCCGGACGGTGGCCTGCGCAAACTGACCGCCACCAGCCAGTTCGTTTCGGAAATCTGCAACCTGCGCCCCTTTACGCGCCAGCCCTTCGTGGGCAAATCCGCCTTTGCGCACAAGGGCGGCATCCATGTCAGCGCGGTGCTCAAGAATCCCCAAACCTACGAACACATCCCCCCGGATACCGTGGGCAACGAACAGCGCGTGCTGCTCTCGGACCTCTCCGGCCGCAGCAACATCCTGTTCATGGCCAAGAAATACGGCTACGAGCTGGACAAAAACGATTCCGCGGTCCTCGACCTGCTGGCCGAGGTGAAAAACCGCGAGAACATGGGGTACGAGTACTCCACGGCGGAAGCCTCCTTCGAACTGATGTTCTTTCAGGCCATGGGCTGGTCCAAGCGCTACTTCCAGCTTGTGCGCTTCAACGTGGTTGGCTCCATGCGCCCGGAATACTCCGCGCCCTACGCCGAAGCCACGGTCATGCTCAAGGTGGGCGGCACAGTGGAGCACACCGCCGCCACGGGGCAGGGTCAGGTCAACGCGCTGGACTCCGCACTGCGCAAGGCGCTGGTGCCCTTCTACCCCAATCTTAACGAGATGCGCCTTGTGGACTTCAAGGTCCGCGTCCTTCCCGGCTCGCAAAACGACTCCGACGGCACAGCCTCCGTGGTCCGCGTTCTCATCGAATCCGCAGACACCACGGACCGCTGGACCACCGTTGGCGTCCATTATGACCTCATCCACGCCAGTTGGCAGGCGCTTGTGGATTCCATCAATTACAAGCTGTTCAAAGACGATCCGAAAAAGTTCCCCGTGGGCGGCAAGCACTTTCCCGCCGCGCCCAGTGGGAAGTAGTCATTCTCTCCACCGGGCGCGGCCACCCCGCGTCCGGTACTGACAGTACAGCAGACGACCTACGCTCCAAGGAGCCTCGACTATGAGCGTTACCATCACACTCCTCATCGACAACACGGCCCATCTTCCGCACCTCGCTCATGAGCATGGATTTTCATGCGCCGTTACGCCGTCGGACGGCAGCCTGTGGCTGTGGGATACCGGCGCCAGCGCGGCCTTTTTGAAAAACGCCGATGCCCTCGGCATTCCGGCGCACGAAGCGCGGGGGCTTATCCTCTCGCACGGGCACTGGGACCATGCGGGCGGACTCGCTCCCCTTCTGGAGCGCGGCTTTACCGGCGCCGTGTACGCGCACCCCGCCTACCAGCGCGAGCGCTACTCCTGCCACCCCGGCGAGGAGTCCCGATATATCGGCGTCCCCAAGCTCTCCGACCATCTGCCGCGCCCGGATGTACGCGGCGTAGCAGATGGCTTCAGAATCGGCGACGATATCACCGTGGTGACGGATATCCACCGCGAACCGGGCCAATACGAGGCCACCAAGGACTTCTATACGGATACGGACTGCACGCAGCCCGACTCCGTACCCGACGACGCGTGCCTGCTTATCCCCACCGCCAAGGGCATGGTCCTGCTCCTTGGCTGTTGCCACAGCGGCATGGCCAACACCCTCGGTCATATCCGCGAGCGCTTCGGGCTGGACCAAATCTACGCCGTTATCGGCGGCACGCACCTTATGGACGCGCCGGACTCTGCCATCCGTGAAAGCGTGGACGCCCTCAAGGCGGCGCGCGTTCAGCATATCTATCCCGCGCACTGCACCGGCAAACGCGGCTTTGAAGCGCTGGAGAAACTGCTGCCCGGCAAGGTCCACCCCACAGGCGGCGGGCATTCGCTGACGTTCTAAGTGCGCACTGTGGCGGCCACGCGCAAGGCATACGCCGCCACAGCGCTCCGCGTACGGGACGGGGTTTGCCGTCCTGCTATGACGGCTGGCACGCCCCACTTTGCACAACATTCCCTGCCAGAAGCTCGACACGCGCCCCAAGCTGGGGCAACATCATATGAACCAGCTTCGCCTGCTCCGGGCGCGCCTTGCGCGCCTTGGATTCCGACTCGACGTCTACGGCAGGAGTTTTGCAAAGACAGCCATGAACACACAACTTTCTGGCACTTTTGACGATACAACATACATGAACCGGTCCCGAACTCCGTTGCCGAATATCTCCGCACGCCTTGCTGCGTCCGCCCCCTCCCTTGCCGCCACACTGCGGCGGGTCTGGCCCCGCGCCCTGCGCAGGCTAAGCCCACAGGAGAGCGCGGCGCTCATCGCCTTTGCGCGCAGCACGCCGCCAGCACGGCTTCCAGGCGTGCTCCTGCGCCCGTGCGTCAGCGCCATGCACCGTGCCGCACGGGACTTTTGCCACGCCATACGCCGCGGCAACCCTTGGCAACGCGGTGGCCTGTACCCCGCTGTCATTTCCTTGGCGGTGCTGAGTCTCTTCTGCGCCGAATACGCCCTTATTCAGTTCAGCGCGCCAGCGGCCCCCATAGCGCAGGTGGCGCGCTTCCATCAGATGTCGCAGGACCAGCAGGCCATGCTGAAGCGGTATCTGCCGCTCTATCCTGCCACGCAGGACGTGCGCTTTTCCGCAGGCTCGTTTACGCGGGCGCAGACGCTAGGCGCACCATGGCGCACCAACGCCGCCCTTGCGGAGGTGGTCCACACCGCACGCGCACCGCACCCGCTGCTCGCCGTCTCCCCGGCCATGCTCCCCACAGCGCCGCTCATGGCGTCCGTCCGCGGCAAAGTGCGTCATCATATTGTCCGGATGCCCGTGGACAAGCAGGCCTTCCACCCGCTGGACAAGGAACGCTTCCTCGCCTTTGCCAGCACCTCATCCAACCTGCGGCGCATGTTCGCCGCCGTCCCCACCACTATGCCGGACCTCGCCAGCCTTGAGCCGCGTCCGGCCTCGGCCATCGCGCCGCCCACAACGCGCCTTGACGCCATCCGCGCCAAGCTGGCCAAGCGGCGGGAGCTGGGCAAGCTCTGCGCGCTGTTTGAATCCGGCATCCACGGCTCGCGCGCCATTGGCTACGACCCCGACGGCGGCACGTCCTACGGCAAGTATCAGATGTCCTCGCGCAAGGGCACGGTTCGGCGCTTTATCCGCTATCTGGACCACAGGGCCCCCAGCCTCGCGCGCCGCCTCAAGGGCGGCCGGGCCAATACCGGCAGCACGCGCGGCGCGCTGCCCGGAAAATGGCGCCGCGTGGCGGACAATTACCCCGGCCTGTTCGAGCGCTTGCAGGACGACTTTATCCACAACAACTACTACACCCCCACCCTGCGCGACATCCGCATGCGCACGGGCATTGATCCGTCGCGCCACCCGGCCATCCTGCGCGAGGTGCTGTGGAGCACGGCGGTGCAGCACGGCCCCCGTGGCGGCGCGTATATTTTTGAACGTGCGGAACTCAAGGCCCGTCTGCGCCCCGCGCGCGACTACCACCGCGCCCTGATTATGGAAATCTTCCGCGAGCGCGAGCGCCGCATCCGCCGCCACAGCCACCCCCGCCAGCTCAAGGGCCTCATCCGCCGCCTGCGGGAAGAACGCAAAATAGCCCTGACAGCTCTACAAAAACCCGTGGACTACGCAAAACTCTCGCGTTCCATCCGCGCTAAGGGCATCCTGTAGACGCACAATGCGCGCGGCTCGTCGCAATGGACACGCAGCGCGGCCACGCCTCACTTTCCCTCTCTACCGAGCCATATTCCCGCCCCGTCGTCACGCTTGCTAAGGGCAGTCATTGCATGATAGAGCGCATCATAAGTCCTTGATTCACAAGGATTGTGCTCATTCAATGCGCGGCTCTAGCCCGCTTGCACCATACTGCCGCAATGCAGAGGTTCATAATGACAGAGAGAAAGGATGTCCTCGTTCTGGCTGTTGACGCCAACCCGTCACTGCAAAAGATCATTTCCCGCCACTTGCATGACGGCGGGTACAACGCCGTGCTCCTTGCCGGAAGCATCCCAGAGGCATGGAATATCCTCACACAAAAGGACATCGGCCTCGTCATTTGCGACCTCGTGGTGGGACAGCACAGCGGGGTCGCCCTTCTCCAGCGCATCCGCCAATCCCCAAAAATCGGCAAACTCCCCGTCGTGGTCATGTCCGCCAAAAAGGACAAGCGCATCGTCACCGCCGCCGCCCGCGCCGGCGCTTCCGCCTTTTTGGTCAAACCCTTCTCGCAGGACACGCTGCTGGCCACAGTAGAAAAAGCCATTTCGCACTCCGCCAAAAAGGCGCAGGCCCCCGCCCCCACCAGTCAGGACGCCCAAAAAGTGCTGGATGCCGGGTTCAAGGCGCTGGACGAGCGCGACCCGGACAAGGCCATTGCCTATTTTTCCAAAGCCGTGAAGGCCAGCCCCAAAAGTGCGGACGCCTTCCGCGGCCTCGCCTACGCCTGCAAAGCCAAAAAGCAGGACGACAAATTCGCCCAGTTCCTCCTGACGGCGGGTAAAGTGCACGTGGAAAACGGAGAATTTTCCGAGGCGGAAAAGCTCTTTCTGGAGCACCGCCGCCACGACGCGGGCGCCCCCAGTCCCTTTGCCGAATGCGCCCGCGCCCTCACGGAAAAGGAAGACTACGAGCCAGCGGCCCGGCTATACGAACGCGCTCTCATGCTGGACCCGGACAATACCGAACTCCTCGTCGGCAGCGCGGAGGCGCTTTCGCATGTGGGCAAGGGGGACACCGCCAAGGAACGCTTGGAACTCGCCCTCGCCGCCAACGACGACGCACCGCAAGCCCGCAAACTGTGGAAGAACCTCACCGGCAAAAGCTGGAGCCAAACCGCCAAGGAGCGCGCCAAGGCCGACACGAACGAAGAGGAGCGGCGCGAGGCCGTCCGTTTCTGGGTGCCGGATCTGCTGCTGGAGCTTTCCGGCTACGAGGACCACTTTGCCATTACGGAGCTGAGTATGGGGTCTGTGGCCTTTAGCCCGCAGGAGCAGACCTTCACCATGGATGCGTCCATCCCCGCCAAAATTTTGCACCTCACCGAAAACGGCGTCACGCCGGAGCTGAAACACCTCACCCTCACCGTTGCCCGTGTGGAGGAGGAAAAAATCGGCTGTCTGCTCGGGGAACTGACCCCGGAGCAGGAAACCCGCCTTGGCGAAATCCTGGAGGCCGCGCAGGAGCGGCAGATTGAAAACAAGCAGAAGGAAAAGACCGACATCGGCTTTGATATCGACATGCTGTTTATGTAGCAAAGCAAGCCCCCGCTCCATGCCGAGTCATTCGGCCTGAACGCGGGGGCTCATGTGTAGGGTATGGCTTGAGGTGGCGATGTTCCGGGCGGATCGCGCCCTGCTTCATGCTTGAACCGCATAATGATTGTCTCCGGAAAGATTTCGCGCGTCTGGCGGAAGGATTTCCCCAAGGCGCATGGTTCCCGAATCTGCCACCCCTTTGGGCGGCCCACTCTTCCCCCTACCCCCGGAACGGAAATTCGCATGTGCTTCCAACTCCCCGTCACCAAAAGTAGAGGTTTTCCCAGTTCACCTCACACTACAGCATTCTGGTTTCCATGGCGATAGAATTTCGCATTTTTGCCCGCCAGAATTGAATTTCCGCCAGATTCGCAAGTATCTCCATCCCTTGAAGCCTTCCCCCTTTGTTCCATTGTGCAACCCCCTGTCTTACCAACTGTTTTTCAGCCCACCCACCCCGGCGCAGGGCGCAAAAAAAGCGCTGGAATTCCAGCGCGTTTCATCATGGCCTCATCGCCATGGCACAAAGCGCGGCTCGCGGGAGCCGCACCCTGAGAAGTTCGGCAAAAAATACGCCCACGCAGGGGCACTGGCGCGTCAGGCTAGGGACGCCCACACGCCCACAGAAGCCCTGCAATGCGGGAAAACAGCGGCGTCCGGATGACCCCGCGGGGTGCCGCGCCCCTTCCGCAAAACACGGCTTCAGACAGGCGGGGCAAAGAAAACCGGCGGCGTACGGGGATAACGCACGGCCCAAGCGCCGCCACAAGACGCAATGCCCCGGCATTTTTACATAAGCACAGCTGCCGCCGCCCCCGCCCACCAGCTAGGGATAGAGGCACGTCAGGCGCAGAGTATCCGTCAATTCAAGGGGCACGCCTTCATCACGCGGGCCAAGAAAATCGCGTATTTTTGCAATGTTTTCAGCGGTTGCCGGGACGCCGTAGTATCCAAGCACATAGTCATCCACCGAGGCGACATCATCAAAGCGCCAGCGGGTGGTGAATTCGCGCCGCACTCTGCGGGTCACTGGCGCCGCGTGCAGGGCGGCGTCTGCCTGCGCCAGTGCGTCGCCCTCGTCGCCAAAGAGACTGCATAGCTGCTGGATTTCACCTTCCTGCACCGGTTCCAGCGCAAGGATGCGTCCGTTCTCGCCCACCATATGGAAGGCCTCGGCCAAAGCATCCTCCGGGTCCGGGTGGTGGTGCAGGGACATGGTAAAGACCACCGCGTCAAACGTGCCATCGCGAAACGGCAAAGCCATCCCGGATGCCCGGACAAACTGACAGTCCGGAACCGAAGCCGCCGCAACGCACAGCGCATCGTGCTCCACTTCAATGGCGCACAGACGGCGTGCATGCCCGGCAACATCCGCCGTCACCCGGCCCGGCCCGCACCCAATCTCCAAAACATCTGCTCCGCAGAGCTCGCCATGCTGAACCAGCATGTTCCGTGTCATTTTTTCCTTGTCCTGTGTATGCATCGGAGTACCCTACACAGACAGACACGAAGCCTCAACCCACCGATGTTGCACCACATCGCCGCCGCTGCTGCATGACGCAATATTCGATAAGGGCTTGACACCACGCCGCGCTGGGCGTATGTGATTTTTATAACTATTCGGCATAGCAAACATGCCATTCATATTCTGGATGCAGAAAAGCATCGATATGTGACAGGGGAGGTGCTGTGCGCCTCCCTTTGTCTTTTTATTTATGAGGTACCTTATATGCATAGACTTGGTGTTTTCGTCGACGCCGGCTACTTCTGGTGTCAGACCATTACGGTTATTCATGGCCGCATGACGGAACGCGGCCGCGTGGCGCTGAATTACAAAGAATTGCGCCGCCAACTGCTCAACACCGCCGCGGAGGAATTCCCCCACGCCAGCCTGCTGCGTGCCTACTGGTACGACGGCCCCGGCAACCACGGCAAAGCCGAAGAACACGGCCGCATTGAAGAGCTGGACGACTTTAAGCTGCGCCTTGGCACCCGCAACAGCACGGGCCGCCAAAAGGGCGTGGACGGCCTCATCATTGCGGACATCATCAGCCTGACACAAAATGGGGCCATCTCCGACGCCCTCCTCATCACGGGGGACGCCGACCTTGCCCCGGGCATCGACGCAGCGCAAAACCTTGGCCTGCGGGTGCATTTGCTCACCCTTGGCCCCTCCAATGCCACGTCCCCGCACCTTGCCGCAGAGGTGGACCGCAAGCGAAGCTGGTCCGACGACATTGTGCGCTCCTTTGCCAGCCCGCAGCACTTTCCGCTGGCGCGCGAGATTTCGCCCGCACCGAACAATGGCGCCAGAAACGGCGCGCCAACCGGCCCCAGCGTCCCCAGCACGCCCAGTGCGCCAAAGCCGGAGCCCGCGCCAAGGCCGGACCTGCCAGAGGATGAGGACGCCAAGATTGAGCTTATCGCCAAAACCTTTGTGGAGCAGTGCTCACCGCGCGACGTCTACCAAATCCAGTCCGGCAGCGGCTGGGAAATCCCCCACGACATTGACCGGGAACTCCTGCGCCACAGCCGAACCGTCCTTGGCGACTATCTGGACCATTACCAAAAGTACGAACTGCGCAACCGCGTCAAAAAAATAGCCAACGACCGCCCAACCATCACGGCGGACAATATCGGCAACGTCGCCCCGCCCGAGGAGTTTGCTTTCTCCGACGAGCCGGACGACACGAACGAGACGAACGAGACGCCCTAGGGCGCGTCTCTCGTCCAAACGGCGCGGCGACCGCCACACGGCCCAAATGCGCCCGGTGCCCCTAAAAGCTCACGTGATGCCCCGAAAAGCTCACGTGCGGAGTGCCCTGCTTGCCAAACAGAAGGGCGCGGCAAAAACGCGCCCTCGGCGTAGATTCCAGCGAGACAAACCTCTTGGGCATGGGGCCTCTGGGGGGCTTTGCTCCTCCGCGCAAATACGCCACAAGGCCCACGCCATCCCCGCTGTGTGGCGTCAGGCAACCGCTCTTTGGCCTGCAACGCCGATGCGCCGGAGCTAAGGCGACGAAGTTAAGCACGGCGGGCAAACGGCAGCTTTCCACACCCTACGCAAGGTTGTGGAAAAATGCGGCGCAACTTTTCCACAGACAGCCGCGTTACCCACAGACAGATTCCCAAAGCACACAAGGAGTGAGGGCCACACCCTCACTCCTTGTTTTGCGCTTCCTCACGTCCCACTCGGCCGCAGGTGCGCCCTGCGCCGAAACGCAGAAAGAAATATCCGGACGCCCTTCGTCGATGAGCGCCTACTCGCCGCGCGGGTCGGACTTGTCCAGCGGCGAAAAGGTCTTTGCCGCTGCGCACATCCGCGCGGAGATGATGTCCAGCAACTGCCCGCCCGCATAGCCCGCCACCCCTACACAGGCCTGCCGCATGCCCTCGGGGACAAAGGTGGCGGGCTCCAGCAGCAGATGCACCAGATAGCCCGTAAACGCCGCCGTTACCACGGTGGCCAGCACCTGCCGCACGGAGCATGGTTCCGGGCCACGCAAAACGCGCACGGTTCCCCCAGCCAAAGCCAGCAAAACGGGCGGCACGAAGCCGCCCATAAGCTGAAGAAGCGACGCGATGGTCTCTTTTTCATGCATCGCGTTACCGCTCCGTTGTCTCCGCATGACGCCGCAGGCCAAACAAGCCAACGCCTTCAGGCGTGGGCGCGTCGCCACCGCAGTCGCCTTCCGCCGGGGCCACGCCCTCGGCCTGCTGGCTGGTCACTGCGCGTTGCGCGCCCGCCGTTGGGGACGTCCCCGGCGCATCCGCCACGTTTTCAGCGCCCGGCGTCAGGTCGGGCAAAGCCCGAAGGGCATCGGTCTGCGCAAGAAAAGCGTCAAGCTCCGGCACGGCGTAGCCTTCCTTATTCAGGCGCATGGCCGCTTCCAGCGCTTGCAGACCAAGGCGAAGTCCCGAGGACACCAGCATCACAGTCGTTTCGGTCATTATTCCCCTCCCGCGTCATTGCTTTGCGCTGTTGCCAGCATCATGGCGCACTCCGCCAGCGCCAGCCTCACATCCTCTGCCCGCGCCGCGTGTTCCGTGCGGCTGGCCGCACTTTCACCGTCCTGCAAGGCCACAGCCCCGCTTCGGTATGCCACCAGCAAACGCTTGGCCGCGTCCATGCGCGGGGCGACCTCTCGCTCCAGATACGCCACATCCTCGGGGGGCAGCGAGGCTTGCAGAGCGCCGTATTCCTCATACAGCGCCACATAGGCAATGCGCAGCTCCTCGCCTACGGCCAGCGCCTTCTGCGCGGGTGTCAAATCGCGCATGGCGCAGGCCTGCAAGCACAGCGGCAACGCCACAGCAAGTAGCACAAGCGGCAGGCCGCGGCGCGCGCCGGACGCCTTGCCCGGCTTGTCCTGCTCCTCGCCCGGCGTTTTCGCCTCTTCGCCCGGCGCGGCCTCTGCCCCTTCCCTCCCCCCACGGGGGGCGCGGCGCACGCGGGGCACGCGAACGGCCTTGCTGGCGTGGATGCGGCCATACACCGCCAGCACGCCACCAAGGGCGGAGCCAATCAGCATGCCGCACTCAAGCATCTCGGCGCGCGTGCCTTCATCAACGTCCACACCCGCAATGGCAAGTACGGCGCAAACAAGGGCAACCATCCCGCCCCAAAATGTCCGCGACTGATACAACGCTTTCTCGTCCCTCACATTCGACCTCCTTTGGTCCTTGCGGTGAATCACAACGCGCGAACCATAGAAAAGCCGCATGTTTCCAGCGAGGGGCATGTGCGCAGACCTGCACTTTCGCCGCGTTCACCCGTCCCGGCCATGCGCTGCACACCCTGCCAAAACGCCGCCGCCTCTGGACAAGGGGTCTGTTATTTGTTCCATTTACGGATGGTTATTGATGCGCCCATGTCGTTCCACACCAACACCGCACAAGAGGCCTCATGAATTCCAACGTTCTCAAAAGGGCCCGCATCTGGCTGGCGAGCATTATGGCCTGCCTTGCCCTCGCCGCCCCGGCCAGTGCTTCGGACGGCCTGAACATTGTCACCTCCACCACCCAAATTGCCGACTTTGCCCGCAACATCGTCGGCGACCGGGGAGAAGTGCACTGCATTCTCGCCCCGGGCGCGGACCCGCACACCTACCAGCCCACACCGGACGACGTGCATATCGTCCTCGACGCGGACCTGTGCTTGCAAAATGGCCTGCACCTTGAGGGCAAAGACTGGATGGGCACCCTCTCCCGCGATGCGGGCAAGCCCATCGTCACCTGCACCGACGGCGTCCAGCCGCTGGCCATCAGTCAGGACGGCCAAACCATACCAGACCCCCACGCATGGTTTTCGCCGCGAAATGCCGCCGTCTACGTCAACAATATCACCCGCGCCGTCAGTCAGCTGGACCCGGACGGCAAGCGCCAGTACGAAGCGCGGGCTCAGCTTTTCCTGCAACAACTGCGCGTACTTGACGCATGGGTGCGCCAGCAGGTGGCGCGTATTCCGCCCCACCGCCGCATCCTCGTCACCACGCACGACGCGTTCAATTACTTCTGCCGGGAGTTCAAGTTTAACGACAGGAACAACTATCTGAGCATCGCCCCGGTGGGCTGGTCCACAGGCAGCGAAGTCGGCGCGGGCATGACGCCCGAGCGCCGGCGTGTGGTGGTGGAATCCATCGCCAACTCCGGCGCGCCCGCCATCTTTGTGGAAACCACCATCAGCCCCAAGCTCATCCGCGAAATTGCCCGTGACACAGGCGTTGCCATTGGCGGCGAGCTGTACTCGGACTCCATGGGAGAGGCCGACACAGCGGGTGAAACCTACATTGGCATGATGCGGGAGAACGTCCTGCTCATCGTCAATTCCCTGCTGACCGACGGAGACGTGCCGGGCTGACGGCCTGAGCGCCCCGCCCCGCAATGAAGCAATGCAGGCGGGGCACCCAGAGCAATGTAAGGCGAAAACCATCCAAAGCCCACGCAAGGGGCCAGAGCAACACGAGAGTTGGCACCAGCAGGCGCTCCAGGTAGGCGACGCTCACCAGCCTCACCGGCCCTGCGCCCATGTCATCAACGTCAAAGGATACAGGCACCATGCTTCGATTCCTGCTTACCATTTTCATTTGGATTACCTTTGTCGGTGGGGTTGGGGTGTACATGCACCTGCGCGACTCCGGGCAAGCGCCCCCAGCCCTTGCCGAAGCCGCGCCCGAAGCGGCCCGCGCCGTGTACGACATTGAGCTGACCCCAACGTTCTCCGCGCAGGCCGACCCCTTTGCCCTGCGCACCACGGACGCCGACGCGCCAGCCATAACCGTCACCCTCAACGGCGCATCCATTGGCACCATCCCAAGCGGCATCAGACCCGGTCATCCGTGGGTACGGCGCGCCGTCTCCGGCGTGGTGCAGGGGGCAAACGAAATCTACGTACAGGCCGCGCCGCCCGTCGCCGCAGGGGGCACCCGCCATGCGGTGCGCGTCCGCGTCCTGCGCAACGGCCAGCCCACAGCGGAAACCACTTTCTGGAACGACGGCGGCGCAAGCGTCAGCGGAACCCTGCGCTTTACCGCAGCCAGCGACGGAGACCATTCATGACCACCACAGAGCGCAAAACCGTCATTGAGGTCAAACATCTCACCGTCAGCTACGGGCCAAAGCCCGCCCTGCTGGACATGACGCTCTCCATTGAAAACGGCCTGTTGGTCGGCGTCATCGGCCCAAACGGTGCGGGCAAGTCAACGTTCATCAAGGCCATTTTGGGCTTTGTGCACCGCGATGTCGGACATGTGCGCATCGACGGCATTGATGCGGAAAGGGCCAAGGGGCGCGTGGCCTATGTGCCCCAGCGCGGCGCTGTGGACTGGGACTTTCCCATCACCGTGCGCGAGGTTGCTATGATGGGGCGCTACAACCTCATCCCGTGGTACCGCAATCCCGGTCCAGAAGACCGCGACGCCGTGGACGAAGCGCTGGACATGGTGCGCATGGCCGAATTTGCGGACCGGCAAATCGGCCAACTGTCCGGCGGCCAGCAGCAGCGGGTATTCATGGCCCGCGCCCTTGCCCAAGGCTCGGACATTCTGCTGTTGGACGAACCCTTCGCCGGGGTGGACGCCGCAACCGAGCGCGCCATTTTAGACGTGTTGGAGCGCGCCAAGTCCGCAGGCAAAACCCTTGTCGTGGTGCACCACGACCTTGCCACCGCCGCCGAATACTTTGACCGCCTCGCCCTCATCAAGCAGCGTCTGTTTGCCTACGGCACGCCGCAAATGGTCCTGCGCGAGGACCTGCTGAGCGAGGTCTATGAAGGCAAACTCCGCGTCTTTTCCGATGTTTTCCGCAAGGAGGAAACCACGCCGTGATAGATTTCCTCAGCCATGCGTTTCTTGACCCACTCTCACAGGCGTATTTTCAAAAGTCGCTCATTGGGGCCAGCATCGTTGCGGTGGTGGCCAGCGTTGTGGGGTGCCTTGTTGTGCTGCGCCGCATGGCCTTTTTGGGCGATGCACTCTCCCACGCCATGATTGCTGGTGTGGCGGGGGGCTATCTTGTCATGAAGATGCTCTTTGGGCTGGAAGCCAACGCCCCGGGCATGCTGATTGGCTCGCTCATCGCGGCCATCCTCACCGTGGGGCTTATCGGCTTTGTCTCCCGCGTCTCACGCGTGAAGGAGGACACAGCCATCGGCATCATGTACACGGGCGTTTTTGCCCTTGGCGTGGTGGTGGTCTCCATCTTCCGGCACTATATCCACATTGACCTCATGCACTTCATCATGGGCGATGTGCTTGGCATTTCGGATACGGACCTGTGGGTCAGCGCCCTTGTGGCCGCGACGGTGCTGTCCTGCATTATCCTGTTCTTCCGCCATTTTCAGATATCCGCGTTTGACCCGGTTATGGCCGCGTCCATTGGCTTGCCCATTGTCTTTTTGGACTATCTGCTGACCACGTGCGTCTCCCTTGTGGTGGTCAGCGCGGTAAGCATGGTGGGCGTTATTCTGGTGGTAGGACTGCTCATCACTCCGGCGGCAACGGCGTACCTGTTGTCCGACAAACTCTCGCGGATGATGGCGCTAGCGGCGCTCTTTGGCGTGACCAGCGTGGTGGGCGGACTGTACCTGTGTGTGTGGCTCGACACCGCCGGCGGCGGCGCAATTATGGTGTTCTCCACCCTGCAATTCATCGTTGTGCTCACGCTGGCACCGCGCTACGGGCTTATCGCGCGCTGGCTGCGGCAGCGCCACGCCGTGCCCCAGCATGTGCTGGAGGACATCCTTGGCGCACTCATCCGCCGCGCTGGCGACCCGGCCACAGCAGGCGACATCCGCCCCTACGTGGCCGACGGCAAGCGCCTGCGCGCCTCGCTGGGGAATATGGTGCGCGATGCTCTCATCACCGAAACCAACGCCCATTACACCCTCACCCCCAAGGGCGCGCAGGAGGCCAGCCGCATTCTGCGCGCGCACCGGCTGTGGGAAAGCTATCTGGAGCACATCGGCACTCCCGCCGGGGAGGTGCACGAACGCGCCCACATTCTCGAACATATTCAGGACCAGCGCGCCATAGACTATCTGGACAGCTTGCTGGGGCACCCCACCACAGACCCCCACGGCAAAAGCATCCCCCCAAAACCCGCCTAAAAAAAGGGCTGACGGCACCGCCGTCAGCCCTTTTTTTGTCATCATGTTCCCGTCACGCACAGAGCAAGTGGCGGCAAGAAGCGCCCTCCCCTGCCACAACCCAGCGCAGCCCCGCATGCGCCGCCGTCACCGGCGCGCCACAGGGACGCCGGATGCTACGCGCCCGCCGCGGCGGTACTGAACGGGCGTTGCTCCGGTGAACTGCTTAAAAACGCGAGAAAAATGGCTTTGGTCGGTAAAACCGAGCTGTGCGGCAATATGACTGATGGACAGATCCTGCTGGAGCAAGGCCTTGCCTTCGTTGACCCGGAGTTGATTCTGGTAGGCATGGGGCGCAAGCCCCACTTGCGCCTGAAAGAGGCGAAGCAAATGATAGCGGCTCATATTGGCGGCCTGCGCCAACTCATCAAGCGTAATTTTCTGCTGCACGCGCTGCGCGATGTAGTCCTGCGCCCGCGCAACGGCTGGTGAGCCGGATTCCGCCGGTGCGCCGACGTCGCGCGCCGCCATGCCGCGCTCCTGCCTCATATAGAGCTGCAGCACATCCGCCACAGCCCCCAGCAGGCAGGACTGCTTCTGCAAAGGCCCACACTCGGCCGCAATGGCCTCGCATGCCTTTTTCCAGCGCGCATACAGGGCCGGGCTCTCCATAACCGGATGCGAAAACTGCGGCAGAACGACGTCCGAGCCAAACATCTCCCGCGCGCCACGCTCCAGAAATGAGGCATCGATGTAAAACATCCAGTACACCATGACGGATGCGGCGTCGGGATTACAGGCGTGCGCCACGTTTGGCGGAATGATCACCAGCTGCCCGCCGCGTACGCTGTGCCACGCATCGCGCAGGGCAAACGTTGCAGAGCCGCGCTCCACCAGTCCAACCGAGTATGCGGCGTGCGTATGCCGCCGGAATGCTTCCTTGTGGTAGCTCGAATACCGAAGCTCCACGCCCGGCAAGTCGGCATCCCGCCAGAACTGAACAGTTGTATTTTCCGGCAACTTTCCCATGTGTCTCTCCAAGTCGCGCCAGCGCGGCGTGCGCCATGCAGTGTGGGCATTGTTGTATATCCCGCATCACCGCCAGAGCAAGCCCTGCCGGATGGATTCCGCAATTTCGTACAATACCGCCGCCCGCAATGGCTGTAACCTCCTGCCTGACGCATACTGAGAAGGAGATATCATGGAACACGTTGAGAAAGCGCAAGTAGCGCACGGCGCCAGCGCAGCGCCAGATTTGCCAATCCGCAAAACCTTCGCCCTGTTGTGCCTGATGGGCGCGGTTATCTTATGGGGCACATCCTTTATGGCGACTAAGATCGCTTTGGCCGGTTTCTCCCCGCCCATGGTAATCTGGCTTCGTATGGCTCTGGCTTCGGTGTTGGTCGTAGCCCTCTCCCCCCGCATTCCCAAGCCGCAGTACCGGGCCGGAGACTGGAAGGTGCTCGGGATTTTGTGCCTGATGCAACCCTGCCTGTATTTCCTGCTGGAAAGCTACGCCATCACCCTGACGACCTCGTCGCAGGCAGGTATGATTTCCGCGCTGGTGCCCCTGCTGGTGGCATGCGGCGCCTGGCTTGTGCTGCGCGAGCCTCTGTCCATCCTCGGCATAACCGGGGTAACGGTCTCCATGGGCGGCGTGGTGTGGCTCTCCATGAGCGGCAGCCCGGACGCCACCGCGCCAAACCCTGCCCTCGGCAATCTGCTGGAGGTCGGCGCCATGTGCTGCGCCGCCTTCTACATGGTGGTGATGAAGCGCCTTTCCGTGCGCTACTCCACGTGGTGGCTCACAGGGCTGCAATGCGTTAGCGGCGCGGTTTTCTACCTGCCCACTCTCGCCTTTACCGGCCTTCCTCCGGTTGAGGGCGTTTCGGGTACGGCGTGGCTGGCCGTCCTCTATCTTGGCTTTTTCGTTACGCTTGGGGCGTTTGGCCTCTACAACATGGCGATGACGCTTATGCCCGCGGGCAAGGCCGCGCAGGCTATCAACCTCGTCTCCCCCGTCGCGCTGCTCACAGGCTGGGCGCTCCTTGGCGAGTCCCTCTCGCTCATGCAACTGGCCGCCTGCGCCGTTATCGGTCTTGGCGTGTGGATTGGCAGGAAATAACCCCACCCGGCGGCGCTCCGCGCCCCGGCAGACAAAAAATCACCTCCCCCCCAGCCGCGTCGCTCCCCCCCCGGAGCACTGCCCTCTGGAGCACTGCCCCCGTCCGCGCACATGCCGCAACACGTGAATGCGGACGGGGGCGCCGCGCGGCACCTGTGCAACGCATCCCACTGATTGAACGATCAAACTATAGAACCGCACGCAATTACACCCCGCTGACTGTTCAATCAATGAACGGCGCACATGGCGCAACGCACTGACCAAGCAAGCCACAAGCAGAGCCACACAGAACAGCACCTTGCCACTCTTCTGCGTGCGCACAGCACAACCACATGCGCAAAAGTACCATCCCGCCGTACTTTCCACTTGCGAGAAACAACACCTGTTTGGTAGAAAATTGTCAGTCACAACAGTCTGTTTAAGGAGGAAATGCCATGGAAGCCAGTCCGTGTCCCAATTGCGCGTATGTTGTCTCCAACTACGCCAAGCAATGCCCGAACTGTGGCAGAGACCTCACCGCAAAGTCCGAGGGGGCGAGCGCGCCCCGGGATGATTACGACAAGTAACCCCTGCCACTTGTGACCCGCGGGGGGCGTCTGCGCCGCACTCGTCAGGCGTCCCCCGCCGCCAAAGCCACCACAACACAAAGCGCCCCCGGACCAATTGGTCCGGGGGCGCTTCTTTTTTTGCGTGAACAGGTGAGGCTAGTTCTGGTTGGCGTCGTCCTTGAGTTCCTCGATAAGGCGGTTCAGCCCATCGGCCTGATCCGCAAGGTCGCGCACAGCCTGTGTGGATTCGGCAATGCCACGGGCGTTATCCGTGGTGATGCGGTTAATCTCATCAACGGAGGTGCTGATTTCCTCACTGGCGGCGGACTGCTCTTCTGCGGCCGTCGCAATGCTCTGAATCTGCTCTGCGCTGGACTGCGAGCTCTGGACGATATCGCTCAGCACTTCGCCGGACTGGTTGGTGTAGTCCACAGCCTTCAGCAGCTCGGAAACGGCGTCCTCCATGGACTGCATGTTGTCCTCAGCCACCTTCTGAATGCCGGAGATAGCTCCGCCAACTTCCTTGGTGGCCACCATGGTCTTTTCCGCCAGCTTGCGGACCTCATCCGCGACAACGGCGAATCCGCGCCCGGCTTCGCCCGCGCGGGCGGCCTCGATGGCGGCATTGAGGGCCAGCAGGTTGGTCTGGTCCGCAATGTCGGTGATAACGCCCATGATGTTGCCGATGGACTGCGCCTGATCCTGCAACTGGGTCATGCTGGTCTTCAGGGCTTCGGTCTGCGTCTGTGTGGCGTTCATGGCCTTCATGGAATGCTGGACCACGTCCTGACCGTTGAGCGCGCGGTTCAGGGCTTCGCGGCTGGCATCCGCCGCCATGGAGGCGTTTCGGGCCACTTCCAGCACGGTGGCGTTCATCTCTTCCATGGCCGTGGCCGTGGTACTGATGCGCTCCTGCTGGGTCATGGTGCCGTTGTTGATTTCCTCGGACATGGCGGAAATCTGCGCCGTGGCGGAAGCAAGGCGGCCCACGATGTCCTCCAGCTTGGTGGCGGCCATGAGCATGCCCTCGCTGCGGGCGCGCTTGGCGGTTTCCAGCGCGGCGTTGGCTTCTTCCGTTGCGGCCTCGGCCTGGCGGGCCTTGTCTTCGGCGTCGCGGGTTTTGGCCTCAATGTCCGCCATGTTCTGCTTCAACGTGCGGGACATGATGAGCAGCGCCTCTTCCAGCTTGGCGGCCTCGTCAGTGCCCTGCGGCTCAAGGGAGACATCCAGCTGGCCTTCGGCGATGGACTCTGCGGCCTCTGTCGCGCCGTTGATGGGGCGCACAATGCTGCGGATGATGGCAATACAGCCCACAACCACGATGAGCAGCAGCACGCCAAGGGTGATGAGCATGCGCGTAAACTGCGTAAGGGCTTCATCATGCAGGGCTTGTGTCACCTGCTTTCCTTCGGCCTGCACATTATCAACGTACACGCCCGTGCCCAGCCACAGGCTGGTCCCCGGAATCATCTCGGCGTACGCCAGCTTGGGCTGCAGGCCCATGCCCGGCTTCACAAAGTCATATTCCACAAACCCACCGCCAGCATGGGCCTGCTTGGCAAGCTCGCGGACGTAGTAGATGCCGTTTTCATCCTTAGCGCCGGACAAGTCCTTCCCCTCAACTGAAGTCTTGGCCGGAACGGAAAACGGCACCGTTCCCTTGTAGGCGAAATAGTATCCTGATTCGTCATCTTCAAAGCGGATGTCATTGGTCATCTCGCGGATGGCGTCCATCTTCTGCTGCTCCGTATCAAGTCCCCGGACGGCGTCAGCAAGCGTCAGTGCCATAGAGTGAGTTGAGATGCGAATCTTGTCCTTGTGCCCTTTGAGCATCTTTTCCTGAACCGTGGTGACAGAGATACTCTCGAGCTGGGCGGAGATAGCGTAAAAGCTGACTATCGCCCCCGCAAAGAGCAGCACCATGACCCCCAGAACGAAAAAAATGCGGAAGCCAATGGATAACCTGCGAAGCATAAAGGATCCTCCTCATGTTACGGCCTTTGCGCCGCGCCGCATGATGTCAGGCGGACGACACGGCAAAAGCACCGTACGATTGAACGAATGCTCACATAAGTTGCACTGCGAGCATGGCTGAAATATCGGCCAGTTACAGAATTCCTTTACTCTCCCCCTGCGGAATCCTGTCAATTTCTTTAGCAGACAACCGCAAGGGAAAGCACGAACAAAATGCCGAAGTTCCTCGAAAAAGTGGGGGGCTGCAGCGCAAAAAACGGGAAGAAAATCTCCCGGCAAAACATATCGTTATGGAATTATAGCATGCGCAACTGTGCTGCCGCAAAATTATTTTGCGCAGTGCATTCCGCCACGCTCTCGCGGCAAAAAAAGGACCGCACCAGCTGACTGGTGCGGTCCTCAAATGCTTCATGACGAAGCGTCGTGTGTGGGTTACGCAGCGGGCGCCTTGGCGCGGGCCTTGGCCCACGCCGTCATGCCGCCGGCAAGAGATTTGACGTTGGTGTAGCCATGCGCGCTCATATACGAGCCAGCAATGTTGGAGCGGTAGCCCGTGCCGCAGTAGACCACCACCTCATCGGAGGTCGGCAGTGTGCAGCAGGCGTCCAGAATCTCGGTAAAGGGCATATGCGTTGCGCCTTCAAGGTGCCCGCCATCCCATTCCGCCTGAGTGCGTACGTCCAGCAGAACCGGCGGCGTGCCCGTTTCCAGACGCTGGGACAGCTGGTGCGCCGAAACCTGCTCCAGGCTCTCCACCGGCTTGCCCGCGTAAATCCATGTCTGCATGCCGCCGGACAGGTAGCCGATGATGTTGTCGTAGCCGATGCGGTGCAGTTCGGTGCGCATGGCGTCGTAGGCCTGTCTGTCCTGCACTACAAGGAGCAGTTCGGACTCCGGCGCAATGACCATGCCCACCCAATTCGCAAGCTGCTTCTCAAAGCCGATGTTCACCGCGCCGGGGATGTGGCACCCGCCAAAGGCCGCGCCGTCGCGCGTATCGATAATGGTTGCCCCGCGCTCCATGGCGGCCTCAAAGTCGGCTACGGTCAGGGCGCGCTCCATGGGGCACCGGTCCAGCAGCGGCGCGCCGGACGCGTTGGTGGAGATGATGTACTTAAAGCTCTTGGGCCGCGTGGGGAAATCCGCCCCCATCACCTCGGCAAAGGCATCAAAGGAGCCGTACTGCAAGCGCGGATTATGCCCACGCTCAAAGCCAAGGGTGGAGTGCGGCTTGGCGCTCATACCCTTGCCACACAGCGAGCCTTCGCCATGGGCGGGGTACACTTCCAAATAATCCGGCAGCTTGCCCAGCTTTTCGTACAGCGAGGTATAGAGGTTGTGCACCTGCTCCTGCAATTCTTCCTTGCCTGCAAGGTCCGGACGCCCCACATCACCCACAAACAGCAGGTCGCCGGTGAGAATCATCATCGGCTCTTCTGCGCGGGCAAGGTCCGTGACCACAAGGGAAATGGAATGCGGCGTGTGACCGGGAGTGTGGAGCACTTCCAGCTTGGCGTTGCCCGCCGTGAGGGTGTGCCCTTCCGGCAGGGGGGTGAAGGTGAAGGTGGCGGGCGTTTCAGGATGCATGCAGATGGGCGCGCCAGTGCGCGACGCCAGCTCATGCGCGCCGGAAACGTGGTCCGCGTGGACGTGGGTGTCGATGATATGCGTGACCCGCATGCCTTCGTCGCGGGCAATGTCCAGATAGTCCTGAATATCACGCTTGGGGTCGACGACAATCATCTCACCGGCCTGGGGGCAACCAAGAACATAGGACAGGCACCCAAGGCCATTGACTTGAATCTGCTTAAAATACATGGGCTTTCCTCCATTTTTCCAATGCTTTTGGAGCGGCGCAAAGCGCGCCGCATGGTTGACCGCGCCGCGCCCAATCTTCTGCCAGAACCTTCCCAAGTTCCCGCATACTCACGATATACTGCGCAACGCGTCGCGAAAGCCTCATTCGCTCCTCGGCATTCTTTGTCCTAAAATTTCGTACGGTTGTCTAGCCCTTGCCGCATATTCTTTTGCGGAGCGGCCAGCTAGGTCGGCGCGCTCCGCGTCCGGTGGGGGCACCCGCAGGCGGCGTCACATGGCGCATGGCGCGCTGCGCTGCCTGTCGCGATAGGCGCGGCCCACGGCGTCGATGTAGTCCTGCGTCATGGACGAAGTGCCATGTTTTTGCTCATCCTTCACCTTTTGGGCGTGGACCTCCACAAAGGACTGCATATCCACATTAATGACCTCCGTCGTGGTGAAGGCGTACCCGCACCGCTTGCACCGGCGCAGGCGCGACACGGTGCGCACATCATCAAAAGACCGCAAAACCGACGACTCACCGGCGCATTTGGGACAATACAGCATAGCTTTCTCCATTTTCCTTGCATGATGGCAGACTGGCGCGGCCTCCGGCAGGTCCGTCCTCCGGTCCGCGTTCTGTCTGTCTATACGGTCACGCCAAGGAAAGATGGCACATGTGCCATATGCCATAAATTATTCGCCTTTTTTCTCGGCGGCCTGCCGCCTACGCCGGGGCGTATCAAAAATGGCGAGCACCACGGGCAGCACCACAAGGGTCAAAAACGCGGCTTCGTACACAAGATCCTGCATGGGCATGCCGTACCACCAATGCACCACATACGCGCACCCCGCATAGACTAAAGGCGCAAGCACCACCGCCCGCACAACCTTTCGCATCGCGCCCTCCTCTGCTCATTATGAAATATACGGCAAGCTCCGCGCCACCGTTACGCCTCCCGCACCAGCCAACGCCACTTAACGGGCCACACCCGCCGCGCCCTCTCCGGGCGCTCTTACGCTTTCTACGCCGCCGTCACGCAGGACGGACACAACCGCCCGCGCAATGGCGCGGGCCTTGGCCTGCTGGCCTGCGGCTGTCATATGCGCAAGGTCGGTATACAGGTCATTCTGCCCGGTGAGGTCTTGGGCAAGGTCAAGAAGCGTCACCTCCGGCACACTCGCCGCCACGCGGCGCGCCACGGCATTGGCCGCATCAATGGCCGGAGCCTCCTCCGCATACCGGACCTGCGCGGAAGTGGAGCGGGGCTGCGTCACCACCACCAGCCGCGCCCCGTTTGCCCGTACCAGCGCGGCCAGCGTGCGCAGTGCGCGCTCAAAGGGCCGCCAACGCTCCGGGCGCTCAATCAAGGTCATGTCCCGCTCGCGCGGCTGATAAATGGCATGCCACAGGTTCATCCAGTCCGGCGCCCCAACGCGCCACACGCCAAGACGCGCCAGCACACTTACCCGCAGCAGAGGCCGCAGGCTCGCCGGAGGACGCGCCGGAGCATAGGACTTGTACGCATGGCTATAATCCGGGCGCATCGTGCGGGTGTTGACCACGGCCTCAATCTCATTCCAGCCATGGTGGAACACCACAACATCCGGCGCGAAGGCCTGCCCGTTCAGCATATAGTTCACGACGGAGTGCAGGCTGGTCCAGTAGCCTGTGCCAAAGTTCAGCACCTCGTACCGCGTCTCACCGGGCGCGGCGTTCAGGATGCCTTCCAGCGCGCGGGGGTACCCCGTGGCCGTGGTGGAACCGCCAAGACACGCCACGCGCACAGTGCCCTGCGGCTTAACCAACGACCATTGCGGCCCAATGAACCCATACGAATTGAACGGCACCCCGCGGCTCAGCACCTCTGCGTCGGGATAATACACCCGCCCGCTGCGCCCGCGAAAGTGCGTCAGCGCCTGCCCCTTAAATAGCGCCCCCGATGCGTCAAGGGAGCGGGCGATGCGTTCACACGGCGCGGCAAGCTCGGGCGCGGAACGCACCACCGTCCGCGCGCCAAGCTCCGCCCACAGCAAAACCATCAGTCCCAAAACCACCGCCACCGTCCGTGGCATCCGCGCCCCGCGCCACCAGAGCGCCGCGCCCACAACGATGAGCGCCGGGCCAAGGGCACCCGCCACGCCTAGCACAGCAAGCTCGGATTCGCCGGGGACCATAAATACCGCCGCAAAGACCGGCGGCAGGCACGCCGCGCCACTTACGACGCACAGCGCCGCCACCAGCCGCGCCGCCGCCCGCGCCCCGCGCTCTTCACGCCAAGGTGCACCCGGCTGCGCGCCATGGCGCGCGGTGCTGTCGCCCCCATCCGGCGCGAGCGGCGCTGCCTGAGGTGCGCCCTTGTCCGCTTCGTGCGTCATTCTGCCTCCCACACAGGGTTGCCGTTCTCCTGCCGCCTCAGCCAGTTGCGCCCAAACTGAAAAACTCCGCACCACTCCCGCGTCTCTGCGACGGGGGAGAAACACGTGCCACCTGTACCGCCATGATCTGTTCCCGGACACAAGTGTTCCCCATGTTCCGAGTTATGCAGAGGCTCCACCCTCAACTGCCCGCCCCGCTTGTGCACATCGCCCTTGGCAACATGTGCACTTCTTGTGCAAACTTGTGCAACACGCCACCTCACATCTTGTGCACCCTGCTGCACATCCTACACAGTGCACATGGCACATCTTTTTTGAGCAATTCTCTAACATCCCGCATTCACACACTTTTCAAACTTGGCACGGGGCTTGATAGAGAGAAGACAACGGCAATGGTTGACGGACCATAAGCCACCTCCACAGCTCTCTAAAAACACTAACCCGTCACGGCGCAAAAGACGACTCCCCCCTCGTCGCGCTGTGAACCTCTCCTCTTCACCTAACGACTGCATCCTCAACAGGCGGCCGGGACCGGCGACATCCCGGCCGCCACCCCCTCTCCAAAAAGCCGCGCCATCCCCCCCTCTGGATGGCGCGGCTTCTCTTTTGCCCGGGCCCTATCCCCCCGCACTGCCCATACGGCGTCCAGAGCCTGTGGACTGGGCAATTTCACACTGCCCGTTGTGCGCCGTGCCCACGGTGGTGTATGCTGGAGCCAAGGGAGGGCAAAGCAGTGAACGATGTGTATCCAGACCGTTTTCGCCTGCTGGGCATCATTGCCTTTCGCGGCGGCATCGTGGGGCTGTTGTTCGGGGTGCTGTGGGCGCGCCTGACGCGCCCGGACTTTTACGAGCCAGCGCCGGATGTCTGCGTGCTGGCGCTCCTGCCGCTTATCGCCGGAGCCGCCGCCGCGTTGGTTCCGGCCCTACAACGCTTGTTCCGCAACACACCAAGCCTTGCCATCTCCAATATGGAGGTCTTCATAGACTGCTCCATCCTTGGCCCCACCATCGTCCGGTGGGACGACGTGGAAAACGTCCGGCGCCGCCGCACACTGTTGACGGATTCCATTGAAATCGTCCTCACGGAGCGGGGCGTGGAGCGGCTGGACTTTTGGCGACGCCTTGCCCTGACCTTCGGCCTCGGCGGGTCAGCCAATTCCCTGCGCATCCCCGCCAGCATGCTCCCCGGCGGGGTGGACGCCATCGGCAGTGAGCTTGGTCACATCTTCCGTCAACGCGGCACGCTCCTCGGCTAACGCCCGCCGCACCACGCAGGAACGCCCATGGACAGCTTTCACGCAAAACACAGCCTCACCGCCCACACAGGGCAGCCATCCTGCGCCGCATCTTCCGACGACCCGGCGCGGGACAGCGTGGTGCGCATCATCCTGAACCTTGGCGACGCCGGACATGCCGTGGGCAGCGGATTTGTGGTGGCAGGACCGGGCGGCCCCAGCGTCATCACGGCCTTCCACAGCCTCAGCGGCGGCGTCAGCCTACGCGAACGCCTCCGCGCCAAAGCCATCCGCCCGCCCATGCGGGGTAGCATCCGTCATGGGGCGGAAGTCATCGCGGAATTTCCTCTATATCAGCGCGGCATCAGCATCTTTTTGCGCCACCCCGCGCCGGAGCGCGCCAACTGGTGCGACGTCGCGTGCATTCCCTTCGACACACTCACGCTGTATGCAGTGGGCACCTCGCGCGCGGCGCGCTTTTGGTCACTCCCCGGCATTGACCTGCCGCGGGTGGATGACGGCGCCACGCTGGTTGACGACATGGCCTTGCCCGTGGGCAAGCCGGCCCTGCTGTATGGCTATCCCGGCGGGCGCGACTTTTGGGGCGCACCCATAGGCGTCAGCGCCACCATTGCCGCGCACGCACCGGAGCGCAGTTTTCTGCTCATTTCAGGGAATATGGATATGGGGTGCTCTGGTGCTCCCGCCATGGCGCGGGAATTTGGAGGGTATATGCGCAGCGCGCAGGATGGGCCGCAGCACGTCGCAGCGCGCACGCCCATCGTGGACCAGTGGCTGGGCATGTACAGCGGACGCCTCTACGCCGTGAACGCCGCCCGCCAAGTGACGCAGCACGAAACGCCCGTCGGCGTGGTGTGGACGCCGGACACCATCCGGGACGTCATAACAGACGGCGTGCCCGACGTTCTGTAGCCGAAGGCGCCGCCCGGCTGAGAAGGCGCGCCTCTGGACTCATGAATGAAGCGCGCAACCAAAAACGCCGCCCAAGAGATGGACGGCGTAAGACGCAAAGAGAAGCCGGGTGCGCCCGGCAAGCCCAGACCCCACCCTGTGGGGGCCAATCCCCCTCAGCCAGCACAAGCCAAGGCGAGTCATCTACCGCTCAAGACGCCGCAGCACAAAATCACGCGCCAAGCGCTCCACAACAGGCCGAGTTTCCCGGTGGGTGGTAAGAACGTGGCGGCTGGTTACCGTTTCCGAGATGGGCAACAGCCGCACCTCCCGCTCGCAGGAGCGGACCTTGGTGATGATTTCCCACGCATTCTCCTGCGGGACAGTCCGGTCCCCCTCGCCCTGAATCACCAGCAGCGGCGCGCGCACATCCATAAGCCGCCGCCGGGTGGAACGCATCCCCGTCAGCAGGCTGTGGAGCGGACCAAGGGCCATCACGCCCTCATAGCCACGCCACGGCGCAATGGCCACGGACTCGGGCCGACGGCGGCTCGTGGGCCACATGGGGCGGATGCTTTTGAGGAGTGGGATGAAAGGCAGTCGCCAGTCCGTGCAGACAAAGGGATACAGGCGGTAGAGGAACAGCGGCGCGGCCATGGTGACGATGCCCGCCGGGTCAAAGCGCTGGGCGATATGCAGCGCCAGCGTCCCGCCCATGGACAGCCCCATCACAAACACGGCCTTGTGCTGGCGCGCGAGGTCGGCGTAAGCGTCATGGGCCGCAGCGGCCCAGTCGTGAAAATCCGTTGTGCACCAGTCGTCCACGCTGGTGCCATGGCCGGGAAGCAGCGGTACGGAGACCGGAAGCCCCTCCGCCTGAAAGACGCCCTCCAGCCCCTGCATCTCGTACGGCTCGCCGCCAAAGCCATGCAGAAGCAACACAGCGGCATCACGGTGTTTTGTCGGTGTAGGCATACCCCTACAGATAGCCCGTGACCGCCCACCACGCAAGAGGCGAAAACCCATGCGTCCTGCGCGCCCCGCTCAGGCAACCCGCCCCGATCACGCAAAAACCGGCGCGGCCTGCTCACAGACAGGGTGGCCGCCTCTCAGCCGCAGACGCCCCGTCGCTGCCCCGTCGCTGTCCCCTGCGCTACGCACCTGAGCACGCGCCACAGCGCACTCGCCCGGTCCATCCCTGACCCAAAGGCCAACGAAAGACTGCGGCGCACCAAAAATGCCACGATTTTCCAGACAACGCGCGCAAAGTATGCCACGGGACCAAGGAAGCCCTACGAACCGCTACGGCCCCGGTCTGGCGCGCCCGCACGCCCTGTTATGACACGGCGGGATCAGGCTCCCGCTCCGTACACTGTGGACGCCCCTCCATGTCGCTGATTTCATACTTGGCTATCTTCTTGTACAGAAGCGGACGCGATATGCCGAGGAGCTTCGCGGCCTTGGAGCGGTTCCCTTCGGCGGTGGCCAACGCGGAACGGATGGCGCGGCGCTCGGTCTTCTCCACCATGGAGCACAGGCTAAAGGAGTCATCATCCAGCATGTCTTCATCCGGGCGGGGGGTGACGGAGTTCTGAATCAGCACGCGCTGGATGTCGCTTTTGCCGATGCGGTCGTGCTTCACCATAACCAGCAGGCATTCCAACACGTTTTTCAGCTCGCGGATATTGCCCTGCCAACTGTGGTGCTGCAGGGCGAGGATGGACTCCGGGGTCAGGCGCTTGTGGAAGATGCCGTGCTCGCGCGATATCTCGCGCCACAGCTGCTTGGCGAGGCGGGGAATCTCCTCCAGCACCTCGCGCAGGGGCGGGATGGTGACCGGGATGACATTCAGGCGATAGAACAAATCCTCACGGAAGGTGCCCTGCGCCACCATATCCTTGAGGTTGCGGTTGGTGGCGGCAATGATGCGCACGTCCACCTTCTGGCGCTTTTCACTGCCAAGGCGCTCCACTTCCTTCTCCTGAATAACGCGCAGCAGCTTCACCTGTGCAGAGAGCGGCATGTCGCCTATCTCGTCGAGAAAGATGGTGCCCTTGTCCGCCAGCTCGAACTTGCCCTTGCGTCCGCCCTTGCGCGCGCCCGTAAATGCGCCCTCCTCGTAGCCGAACAGTTCGCTCTCGATAATGGTTTCCTGAATGGCGCTGCAGTTAAGGCGGATAAACGGCCCACAAGCGCGCAGACTGTGGTTATGGATGCTCTGGGCGAAGACCTCTTTGCCCACGCCGGACTCGCCCTGCAGGAGCATGGTCACGTCCGTTTGCGCGGCCTGCATGGCTACGCTCTTGGCGTGGCGCAGCTTCGGGGCCACGCCCACGATGCGGTCGAAGGTATAGCGCGTGTCCGTATGCGCGGACCGCAGCTGGCGCAGGTCCTTAATTTTGTTTTGCAGGGACTTGATCTTGTTGGTGAGGAGTTGCACCTCCTCCATGTACCGGAAGCGGATCATCCCCACCACGCCCACACACTCCCCCTTCTCCACAATGGGAATGCGCGAGACCACGTACGGCTTGCCGCATATATCCTGAAAGTGATCATGCTCCGCCTCGCTGGTCTGCGCGGCGATATGCATGCGTGTGTTCTCTATGACTTCGGTCACGTGGCGCCCCAGCACTTCACATGTGCGGACGTTGTGGACCTCGCAGAAGCTATCGTTGATGTAGATGATGTACCCTTCCGTATCAACGACCATAAGCGCATCCGCACAGTAGTCGATAATCTTGCGCTGAAATTCGATGAGGTGCTTGATGTCCGCAAACCGCTCCACTCCGTCCAGAACGTCCACCCCCTTGGGAAACGACTCCACATCCAACGTGTTGCCATCCAGTGCGTGAGAGACCAGCAGACCTGCCCGCTTGAGATTCCGGGAATCGACCTTCAGCCCTTGCATGAGTGTCCTCCAGATTTTGTCACGGTTCACATCAAGCGTGTCGCAATGGGTGTAACGCGGCGTGACACCCGTGTCACACACAGACACATATGTGAAGAGTTTGTCAATCCTCGATTTCCGGCGTTTTGAGCGCACGGCCCAGCGCGGTGGCGTGTCACGCTGCGTTACACATCCCGCTATTTCATAGCACAAGAGTCTAGTTTGCATATTCATATAACATACTGAAATGTATGCTAAATTTTGAAAAACCTTCCCCCGCAGTGGCCTTGGCACACTCCCTGTAATGCTCCGGGTGTCATGAAGCGACACACAGTTTCATTCACCACTCAAACGGAGGCCTCACATGGCTAAAACATTCAAGGAAGTTATGGCAGATGCGGGCATCTCCATGGATTTCCAGGCGTGCGGCACCGCACCCCAAGAAATCGTGGACCGCGAGATCGTCCTTGAGCCCCACGAGCGGGTTCAGAAACTCAAGAACATCTTCATGCAGACGCTGTCGTCCGCAAACAACGAGTTCCCCTACTGGTACACCCGCGAGTACGTGAAGCTGGACAACGAGATTCCCGTCGTCCGCCGGGCCAAGGCCCTGAAGCGCGCATTCAGCAACCTCACCCCGGTCATCTTCCCCGGTGAGAAGCTGGTCATGCACAAGGCGCACTACTTCCGTGGCTCCTTCCCCATGCCGTGGCTGTCCGAGGGCTTCTACGTGGCGCAGGAGGACGAGCTGTATCAGGAAGCCATGAAGCGCGGCTCCGCCTCCGCTGACGAGCACTCCAAGTTCGGCTCCGGCGGCGGCAACGTCGTTGCCAGCTTCGGCAAGGTCATCTCCATCGCGGGTAAGTTCGGCATGCGGCAGGAAGAAATCCCCGCTCTGGTCAAGCTGTCCAAGATGTGGGTGGGCAAGTCCGTGGACGACCTCGGCAACAAGTACGAGAAGATGGTCCCGAACTACGAGACCAAGGAACAGATCATGCGCAGCATCGTGTGCATGTTCGACTCCGGCTACACCCTCCCGCAGGGCCGCGAGGTCATCAACTATTACTATCCGCTGGAATACGGCTTTGACGGCATCATCAAGATGGCGCGCGAGCTGAAGGACAAGGTGGCCGGACGCGCCGACGGCGACGGTCTGGTCGGCATGAACCGCCTCTACAACTACGAGGCCGTCATCAACGTTGTGGAAGGCGTGCAGAACTGGGTGCTGAACTACGCCAAGGAAGCCCGCCGCCTCGAATCCGTCGAGCAGGACGAAACCCAGCGTGCAGAATACGCGGAAATCGCCGAATGCCTCGAATGGATCGCCCACAACCCGCCGCGCACCTTCCGCGAGGCCTTCCAGATGATTGAAACGGTCCACCTTGCCGTGCTGAACGAGGACGCCATCTCCGGCATGTCCCCGGGCCGCATCGGTCAGGTGCTGTACCCCTACTTCGAGCAGGACATGGCCGCCGGCCGCCTGACCGAAGACGAAGCCCTGGAGCTGCTGGAACTGGACCGCATCGTCAAGACCTCCATCGACTGCTTCGCCTCCATGGGCGTTGTGGGCGGCGTGCTGTCCGGCAACACGTTCAACACGGTGTCCGTTGGCGGTCTGGACAAGTTTGGCCGCCCCGCCACCAACCGTCTGGAATACCTCATCCTCAAGGCCGCGGCGTCCAACGCCATGCCGCAGTCCACCATTGCCCTGCTCTACGACGAAAAGCTGCCCGAGGACTTCCTTGTTCTGGCGGCGGAAGTCATCAAGACGGGCGCTGGCTACCCGGCGTTCATGAACAACCAAATTGCGCTGGAGTTCCTGACCGCGCACTACGGCCCCGAAGGCATGACCAATGAGGAAGCCCGCGCATGGGCCATTGGCGGCTGCCTTGAAACCTCCGCAGGCTGCTGGAAGCCCCTGCACCTGAATGGCAAAGAATACTGGATTCCCGGCGGCTGCGGCCAGCCCACCAGTGTTGGCGTGCATTTCGTCTCCATGCCCAAGATTCTGGAACTGACCCTCTTTGACGGTCTGGACCAGCGCACGGGCGAGCGCGTGTTTGCCCCGCACGGCAAGAAGCTGGAAACCTACGAGGAAATCTGGGAGCAGTTCAAGCTGTACTGGCAGGAGGCCGTAGACGTCCTCACCCTGACCAACAACATCCAGCACGACGTCTGGCGCAAGAACAACATGGGCGTCTTCCAGTCCATGCTCAAGCCCGACTGCCTGGACTCCGGCCACCTGATCAACGAGCTCGGCTACCGCTACAACGCCACCTACAACGTGGAATCCACCGGTACCATCACGTTCGTGAACTCCATGGCCGCCCTGCGCAAGCTGGTGTTCGACGACAAGAAGGTGGACCTCGATACCTTCCGCACCGCCATGCTGGAGAACTTCGGCTTCCGCACCGCGCACGAGGTCAACTCCTTCTCCATCGCGGACCAGCAGAAGCGCGACGACGACAAGGGCCAGTGGAACAAGCTGCACTTTGAGTGCCTGCAGGCGCCCAAATACGGCAACGACGACCCCTACGCGGACGAAATCCTCCTCGACTGGGAGAACTTCTTCTGCCCGGACTGCTACAACTACGAGTCCCTGTACGGTCACCCGCTCTACGCGTGCCAGATTTCCGTCTCCACGCACGGAGCCATGGGTTCGGCCACCATTGCCAGCCCGGACGGCCGCCTGTCCGGCACCACCTTCGCGGACGCCTCCCTGTCCGCCTACCCCGGCACGGACCGCAACGGTCCCTTCGCCCTCATGAGCTCGGCCTCGGTATGGGACCACTCCATGTCGCAGAACTCGCAGCTCAACATCAAAATCCACCCCAGCGCCATCAAGGGCGTGGAAGGCTCCCGCAAGCTCGTAGACCTCACACAGGCCTACATGCGCAAGGGCGGCTTCCACGTGCAGTACAACGTGGTGGACTCCAAGATGCTGCGCCGCGCGCAGGACAAGCCTGATGAATACCGCGACCTGATGGTCCGTGTGGCGGGCTTTACCCAGTACTGGGTGGAAATCGGCAAGTCCGTGCAGGACGAACTCATCGCAAGAACCGAATACGAGGGGATTTAGACATGAAACTGGAATACCGCGACACCCGTGAATTCGTGCCCGTTGACGTGGACAAGGGTCTGGACCGCCTCACCGGCGAAATGGTCAAGGGCGACACCGCAGCGCCCGAAGGCTACACCATGCTGCCCAAGTGCAAGTTCTGCGCGAACTACGAGGGCACGGACACCTTCGACGGCATCTGCCAAGCCAGCCAGCAGGAACCAAAGTTCATGGCGTACGGCGACATGACGGCAGTCACCTGCGAGATGTTCAAGGCCAAATAGCCCCACCACGAGCGGCCGGGAGGAACATCCTCCCGGCCTTTTTTCCACCGGGCGGCCAGCCGCCCCCTCAAGAAGAAGGTTCACTATGCAAAGCAAGAACAAACTCTACGGATGGTCCGTGGTTGTCGCCTCGTGGCTGGCGCTCTTTTGCCTGTTCGGCTACCGCGCCACCTTCTCCATCCTCAAGGTGCCCATGAGCACGGACATGGGCTGGAGCCAGGCCGAGATCACCCTTGGCTACTCCCTGATGATGATGTTCTACGCCATCTTCGCCTTCATGTGCGGGATGATTTTGGACAAGTGGGGCACCAAGCCCGTGTACTTCTGCGCCGCCATCTTTGGCGCGGCGGGTTTCTACGTCACCAGCTACGCCACCAGCCTGCCGTTCTATTACTTCTCCTACGGCGTCTTGGCGGGCATCGCCACGGGCATGCTGTGGGTGTCGTCCACCATTAGTGTGCGCAAATGGTACGTAGGCAAGGACTACGCCAAGATGTTCGGCCTCGCCTTCATGGGCGCGCCCATGTCGCAGGTCATCATGAGCCTGTTCGTCAAGGAGAGCCTTGCCGGAGCACAGGGCGACGCGTGGCGCTCCGCCATGCAGCTGCTGGGCATCCTGACCCTTGGCTGCCTGCTGCTGGCCACCATAGTCGCCAAGCGCAATCCCGAAAACTACGGCATGGAACCCTTTGGCGAGGTGCCCTCCAGCACGCCGTCCGCAGCCGAATACGTGTGGAGTATCCGCGAGGCCTTCTCCACCTATCCCATCTGGTGCGTCATCCTCACCTTCCTGACCAGCATGCTGGCCGAGTTCCTCGTGTGGACGCAGATGGTCAGCTACTGGACCGCCGACCTTGGCATCTCCCTGCCCAAGGCCACCAACCTCTACGTCACCATTGGCGTGGTGGGCATCTTCTCCATGCCGCTTATGGGCATTGTGGCGGACAAGGTGGTGCAGGCGTCCAAGTGCGAATCGCAAGGACGCAAGCGCATGCTCATCTTCGGTCCCTTTACCGGCGCCATCGCCTGCGGCCTGCTCTTGATGCAGACCGCCACAACCACCCTGCTGGGCATTCTGGCCTGCTTCATCTTCGCCATCTACTGGGCCGTGGTTCCCGGCGGCGTGGTGGGCTACACGGGCGCGGTCTACGGCCGCAAGACCCTTGGCAAGATATGGGGCCTCGCCACGCTCATCGTGATGGGCATCGGACCGTTTATCGGTCCGCTCATCGGCGGCTACCTCAAGGACTCCACGGGCAGCTACACCTACTCCATCCTGTTTGCCCTTGGCTCCTTCATTGTCTCCATGCTGTTGGCCTCCACCCTGCCGCTGGCCACACAGCCCGTTGACGCCCGGGAAAAGGTCGCCAGTCAGGCGTAACCCCTTCTGAACCAGACTGACTACCGGGGCGCACGCGTGTGCGCCCCGGCCTGAACCATACCAAGCCCCAAGGAAGCGACATGTACAAGGTTATTCATCCCCAGACGTCACCAACACCAGCCGCAGGCCTGACGCCGCAGCCCACCGGGCTGATTTTCGACGTACAGGGGCACTCCGTCCACGATGGTCCGGGCACGCGTACCACCGTCTTCCTGAACGGCTGCCCCCTGCACTGCGTGTGGTGCAGTAATCCCGAAGGGCTGTTCCACTCGCCCGTGATGATGCACCGGTCCAGCCAGTGCCAGTGCTGCGGCAAATGCATTGAAACCTGCCCGGTTGGCGCGCCCTCGGTGCAGGACGGCGTGCTCGTCTTCGACAGATCCAAGTGCGACGGATGCACCACTCACGAGTGTTTGGACACCTGCTACCACGAGGGTCTCGTCGTCAGTGGCGAGCGCTTCACCGTGGACGAACTGATGCGCATCCTCCAGCGCGACAGACAGTTTTGGGGAGCGAACGGCGGCGTCACCTTCAGCGGCGGCGAGCCGCTCATGCAGAAGGATTTCATCCTCGCCATGCTGAAGGCATGCAAGGAGCACTACATGCACACCTGCATTGAAACCACCTCCTGCATAGAAACCGAATTCTACCTGAAGGCCACCCGCTCTGTGGACTGGATATTCACGGACCTCAAACACATGGACTCCGCCAGCCACAAGCGCCTCACCGGCGTTGGCAACGAACTCATCCATAAAAACATCCGCCTGCTGGCCCAAAGCGACTGGAACGGCGCGCTCATCCCGCGCATGCCCGTCATCCCCGGTGCCAACGACTCGGACGAGAACATTGAGGCCACGGTGGCCTTCATCCGCGACATTGGCCTTGATGTGGTCAACTTCCTGCCCTTCCACCGCCTTGGGGAATCCAAGTACCGCCAGCTGGGGCGCACCTACGCCTACGCCGAGCAGACCGCCCCCACCGACGAGCAGATGAACCACTTTAAGGACATTGCCGAGAGCTACGGCCTGTTCTGCTTCCTTGGCTGGAACACACCGTTCTAGGCCGCATCGCCCGCCGCGCGGCCCTTGGGGGGCGCGCGGCGCTTCGACCACGGCGCGGGCAGAGCCCCCCCCGCCACATACGCCGCACACGCGGCGCGCAGAATCCTCAAGCGGACGGCCCTTTCCGCCGCCCACGGGAGCAACACCCATGAAGGATACGCAAACACAGCGCACCATAGAACGCATTGTGGATTTGGAGCTGGAGATGTTCAAGTCCGTCTATTCCAGCGTCCACACGCCCTGTCAGGACCACCTGCAAACCTTCCGCACCATGCGCTGGATGACGCACTCCGTCATGCCGCAAAACGTGCTGGACGCCTACCTTGGCGACCTGCAGGAGGCCAAAGGCTACGACCGCAACCTCATGGTGGAAAAATACGCGCGCATGGAAGGCCGCATGCCCCCCATTCGCGAGTCTCTGCTCATTGATGAAATAGTGGATACGGAAATGGCATGGATGCGCGAGATGCACAGCCGCTACCCGGCCCTGTTCGAGTCCAAGGGCGAGGCCTTTCGGACCTACATCTCGTGCGAATTGGAAACGCTGTCCCTCAATACGCTGGAGCGCCTGCACAGCTTTGTGGTGGACTCGCGCCGCGCGGGGCGCAACCTTGTGGAGGAGCGCTACGACAACCTCTTCCGCCATACAGGCTACGAGTCCACAGCCCACCGCAACCAGATAGAACAGCAGCGCCGCAGCGCCCAAAGCGCCGACAACACCACAGGAGCGGACACGGGCGCGGCATAATCCCCTTCGGCAAAGACTCCACGGCTAAAAAAATACGGCTCCCTGTGTGCAGCAGGGAGCCGTATTGCGAGGGGTCTTGTGACGAATCGCTGATAGTCACAATATGCAAAGATCCCTTGGGGCGTGAAGCCGCATGGAATCAGTGTGCCTAAGCCCGGCGAACCTCCCCGGACGGTACGCGTCCGGCGGGTTCTCAACTGGGAATATTGTATGCCACGAAAGGTCGGCAAGACCTATGGTCATCGTCCGAACTTTCTCCTTTGTCAAGGCTTTCTCCAAAGATACCGCCGCGCGCCCTCCGCCCGCCATGGCGATGTGGGCTACGCCTCCTTCAAGGACGTGATGGCCTCGTGAATCACTGCGCCGGACTGCTGGAGCGCCGCAAGCTCCGCCTCCGCAAGGGGCGTCTCCAGCGCCTGCTCCACGCCACTGGCTCCAATAACGCACGGCAGGGAAATGCACACGTCGTCATCAAGACCATGCAGACCCTTTGCCGGTGCGGACACCGTGAGGATGGTCTTGGAGTCGCGGATTATCCCCTCCAGAATGCGGCACAGGGACGCGCCAATGCCATAGGCCGTGGCGCCCTTGCGGTCGATGATTTCATACGCGGCGCGGCGCACGTCGGTATCAATGCGCTGGCGGGTGGCGTCGTCAATGACTATGCCCCGCTGCTGGCAGAAGTGCTCCAAGGGTACATTGGAGACATTGGCGCGGCTCCACACGCATACCTCGCTGTCGCCATGCTCGCCAAGGACATGCGCGTGCACGCTCTTCACGTCCACAGCGCAGAGGTTGGCCAACTGCCGCCGAAAGCGCCCGGTATCCAGCACCGTGCCGGAGCCGAACACATGTCCGGGCGCAAGGGTGGATGCCTGCACGGCCACAGCGGTCATCACGTCCACCGGATTGGTGACGATGATGATAATGGGCGTTGGCGACACGTTTTGTATGTCCTTGACAATGCGGGTAATAATGCCCGCATTCTCCTGCAAAAGCTCCATGCGGCTTTGGCCGGGCTTCTGCGCCTTGCCCGCCGTCACAATGACGATATCCGCGCCGCGGCACGCCGTGTCGTAGTCCTCGGGCGTGACGCCAGCGGAGGTAATGCTGACGGACCGGGAATAGGCCGTGGCGTGGGAGAGGTCCATAGCCTCACCCGCCGCGCGCTCCTTATCAATGTCCATCAGCACGATTTCGCGGGCAAGGCCGCGCATGGCCGCGCCATAGGCAAAGGCCATACCCACCGCCCCAACGCCGACAACTGCCACTTTGGGCAAACTCAGACGCGGTGTTGCTGTCATGCCTTATCCTTCATGAGTTTGGCGAGGTCCGCCACGCGGCAGGAATAGCCCCACTCGTTGTCGTACCACGTCACCAGCTTGGCAAGGCGCTTGCCCTTCACAAGGGTGTGCTGCTCCTCGACAATGGACGAATTGGGATTGCCCTTAAAGTCCATGGAGACAAGGGCCTCGCCGCTGTAGTCCAAAATCCCCTTCAGCTCGCCCTGTGCGGCTTCCTTCAGCACCTTGCGCAGGTCTTCGGTGGTGGCGTCGTTGTTCAGGACAAGGGCGCAGTCCACGATGGAGACCGTCGGCGTCGGCACACGCAGGGAGTAGCCGTCGATGCGGTCCTTGAGTTCGGGAATAACGAGGGCTACGGCCTTGGCCGCACCCGTGGACGTGGGGATGATATTCTGCGCCGCAGCGCGCGCCCGCCGGAGGTCCTTATGCGGCAGGTCAAGAATGCGCTGGTCATTGGTAAAGGAGTGGATGGTGCACATCAGGCCGGAGTCGATGCCGAACGCGTCATGGATAACCTTGGCCGCAGGGGCAAGGCAGTTGGTGGTGCACGAGGCGTTGGACACAATGTGGTGCTTATCCGGGTCGTAATCCTGATGGTTCACGCCAAGGACGACGGTGAGGTCCTCTTCCTTGGCCGGGGCCGAGATGATGACCTTTTTGGCGCCGGCGTTCATATGCGCGCTGGCCTGCGGCCCGGTGCGGAAGATGCCTGTGGACTCCACCACAATATCCACGCCAAGGTCGCCCCACGGGATATCCCGCGGGTCGCGCAGGGCAAAGCTGGTGACGTCCCAGTCGCCATACTGAATGCTGCCGGTGGACAGGCCGCCGTCGCTTTCCTTAAAGCCGACATCCACAGGCGCGCGCCCGTAGTTGGTGTCGTACTTCAGCAGGTGGGCGTTAGTGCCGACGTCAAACAGGTCATTAATGGCGACAACTTCCAGCTGGTCGCTCCATCGCTCATGCACCGCCTTGAGGACCTGCCGACCGATTCGGCCAAAGCCGTTGATGCCGATTTTCCATGTACTCATTACGTCAATCTCCTCTGCCGGACGGGGGCATGCTGGGGCCACTGTGGTACGCCGGTTTCCCAGAGTGGGCCGGGGCACCCTTGGCCGCGGCGCATGTGGCGCCGCCCTCAGCCGCCGCGCGGACCATGCCGCGCGGGCGTGCCGCCCCTCGCATCCGGATTAGTGGGATGTTGCATCTGTCTTTACGCGCGTGCCGCACGTGTACCGCGGCGCCGCCCATGCCCAGTCACGCCTTACGGCGCGGCCCAGACAAGGCCCGGCGCCATGGCGGCGCTAGTCCTCAAAAATTCTGTACTCAAAGGACGTCTGCGTCTCGTAGTCGCGCTTGAGCGTCTGGTAGAGACGGGCGTTGTCCAGAGCCACCGCGGACAGGGCGGCAACGCTGCGCGCAAATTCCTGCTCGTCCGCGTCAAACTCGCGCGGGCGCTCGGAATAGAAGCGCAGCACGCCAATGTTGCGCTTTTGCGCCCGAAGCGGAAGAACCAGCAGGGACACAATGCCCTCCTCGCGGGCCTGCTCCTTGTACTGGAAGCGTTCGTCGGTGGTGACGTCCGCGATATAGACGGAATTGCCGGCAAGGGCCTCGCGGTCCACGCCGCTCTTTTCCACCTCCACCGAGCCCTTGCGCATGTATTTCTGCGACAGGCCGTAGCTGGCGCTGGGCAGGAGCTGCTTTTCCGTGCGGTCCAAAAGCCGCAGGGAGCACCCCTTGACCTCCAGGGCTTCCGTTGCCTTCAGCGTGACCGTGAGCAGGACTTCCTTGAAATCCAGACTGGAGTTGATGGCCAGCGCCACGGCAAAGAGCGATCTGTAGTACCGCTCGTAACGTTGCATGGGAGACTCCTTTGGTTTGGGATATCTGCCGGTACTCGGCTTTTTTCGCTGCGTCAGGGTTCCCCGCCAACCCAAACGGGTCAAAACGGACAAAGAACCACACCTGACAAACACTTTTTCGATACCAAGTATCGCATCCGGTGTATAGGACGGAAACACTTTTCGGCGCATCACCACGGCGCCAGCCGCCGCCAGTACGCCACAGTCCACCCCCACCAAATTCCCACTATGCCACAGCCTGCGCCCTCCCGCCAAATGCATCCGCAAAAAGTCACTTCTTGCTTGCCAAAAGGTGTATAGGCCCTATACACTCCACCCATGCCAAACTACCCCAAAGACCTGCACATGCAGCATCTGCAACGCTTCCTGCACAAGTTCAGCCGTGTGGCCAAGCGCGCCTACGACTTTGGCGGCTACGCCCTGCACCCGGTGGAAATCCACACCCTCGCCTTCATCACCGGCAAGGGGCGCTCCTACGTCAGTGAAATTGCGCGGGAGACCGCCGTCACGCGCGGGGCGGTGTCGCAGGTGGTGGCGCGCCTGACGGACAAAGGGCTAGTGGACAAGGCCCCGGACCCGGCCAATACCTCACGCATGCTCATCCACCCCACCGCAGAGGGCGAGCGCGTCGCCGCCGCGCACGACACCTTCCACGACCAGCGCGACCAGCGTTTTCTGGCTTTTCTTGAGAGGCTGGATGCCGACCAGCGCCGCATCGTCAAACAGCTGTTCTTCGAGATGGACTGTTGGATGGACAACTATCTCGACGACACCTGACCTCCCCGCACTGCGGGGGAAGGAGCGAACCATGTTCGTGCCCAAAGTTACCGCGGACTTTCGTCCCATCGAGCGCCTCATTATCCAGTCCCAGTTCAGCAATCTGCTGACCGCTGCCCTTGAGATGCGCGTTTTTGATTATTTGCCCGCCACGGCGGATGGCGTTACGGCACGCCTTGGATGCCGCGCGGATGTCTGCGCGCGCTTTTTGGATGTGCTGACCGCCATCGGCCTTCTTGAACGCAAGGGTGACACCTACCACAACACGCCAACGGCGCAGGAGTTTTTAGCCACCTCCTCCCCGGCCTACCGCGGAGCGGAACTGGACCTCCAACTCAAGCATTACGAAACCTTCTCCCAAAGCATCACCGAGCGGATCCTGCACCCGGCCCACAAGGAACGCGACCGCACCGACACAGGCTGGGCCAGCCGCGACGCCCTTGAAAGCCTTGGCAACTACGCCCTGTGCGGCATGCTGCAGGAGTCCACAGCCTTCATCACCGCCCTGCCCGGATTCTCCGGGTTCAAAACCATGTGCGATGTGGGCGGCAACCATGGCTATTACAGCATGGCCCTGCTGGACCAAAATCCCGGCCTGACAGCAACGGTGTGCGACCTGCCCAGCGTTGCGGACACCATCCGCGCCTTCCACGCCGAAAAGGGCTACGCGGACCGCATGACCACCCGCCCCATGGACCTGCGCACAGATGATTCCCTTGGCGCAGACTACGACCTCGTCTTTGCCTCGCACGTGCTGTACGGCATGCACGACGCCATGGACGCCATCCTTGGCAAAGTGACCGCCGCCCTCGCTCCGGGCGGATGGTTTGTGGCCTGCCATTGCGCCCGCCCAGAAGATGAGGCGTGGCACCCAGCGCAAGCGTTTACAGAGTTTCTCACCGTCCTCAGCGGCTACCCGACCCACCACCTTGACCGGGAAGCCATGCTGGGGCACCTGCACGCCGCAGGGCTGAGCAACCTCCACGCACAGGTTTCCCCCACCACGGGCATCCTGCTCCTTGCCGGACAAAAGCCCGCCTAACGGCGACCGCGCATAAAAAAAGGGACGGAAGGCCAAAGGCCTTCCGTCCCGTCAATTCACGCAGTTGCGCAGGGCTAGAAAATTTCCAGTCCCTGCTCCTCCATGAGGCTTACGCCGTACTCGATGGGGACAACGGCGGAGATGTTGGTATCCATGGAGCCTTCGCATATGGCGCCGCGGATGTCCGAGCCGTCGCGCATGGGGCAGAAGCGTCCCCACACAAGGCCGACGATGCGCTCGTCCTCAACGGAAATGACCGGACCGCCCCTGTCGCCCATGTGGACGCGGGAGTCGATGAGGATTTCCTGATAGCCCTTGGGCATGATGACCTTGCTGGACACAATGGACGACACAGCGGCAAGGCTGTGCAGACGCTGGTTGCCAAAGGGAAAACCAAGGCTCAGCACGCTGGCGCCAATGGCCAACGTTTCGCTGTTGCCAATCAGATGGTCCGGCGTCTGGAAGGTCAACGCAGGCTCAAAACGCAGCAGCGCCACGTCACTGCCCGGGTCCTCAGCCACCACTTGCACGGAAAGCGGGGTCACCTCTTCGCGCACGATGGTCTGGTATTCGTCCGTGGAACGGGCGGGGACAACAACGAGGTCGTCAGGGTTATCACCATACAGGTGCTTAACGGTCAGCAGAAAGCCTTCGCTGTGGCAGATAAAAGCAGTACCAAGGAAAATGGCACCACCCTCGCCGTGCTGGCGCATGAGCATCATCGTCGCATGCTGGTACTTATGAGAAGCGGAAACGAACATAGTGAACAAATCCTATCTGTTAGGGACGGCGGCCAATCCACGAATTCACCTGCGCGGGATGGGTCTCCACCCAGCGCAGCGCCTTGCCGTAGGGGTCAAGGCCATCGTCCAGTTCAATCCATGTCATGAGCAGACCCATCTCTTTGGGCGTCCAATGGAAATGATCCAAAAACTCGTACACGTCAGGCATATCCCGCTCTAAGCCCTTACGGGCAATGGTATGGATGGATTCTGCCGTGCCAAAGACTCCCTTGGGATCCTCCAGCATGCGCAGCTTCCACACACCAAACATCCAATGCGGCGTCCACCCCGTAACGACAATCCACTCCTGCCGCTGAATAGCCCGTGACAGCTCCTCCAGCATGGTGTCCTCGTCGCCTTCAACCAGACGCATATTGTCCAGCCCGTACACCTGCAGCGCCTCGCGGGTTCTGTGCATCACGCCTGCACCGGGGTCGATGCCGATGATGCGCCCGTCAAAACGCTTCGCATACTTTTTCAATTCGGGGATGCTGGTCACGGGGATATAGGGGGCGTTGCGCTGGCCGGTCTCGTTGGGCAGACGGCCAACGTTTACATCGGGCACAACCAGCCCAAGCTGCGCACCAGCTAGGTTTGCGCCAAGGTCATCAACCTTGCTGCCAAACTCGCGGTAGTAGTCGGCCTGTGTTCGGGGGAGCCATGCGCCAACCAGAACATCCTGCCGCCCTTCGGCAACGGACGCCCACATTTCGCGGGGGGACATTTCCGTCAGCACGCAGGGGCGGTCATACCGGGTTTCCACAACGGCCTTGATAAGATTGGCGCTGGCGACCTCGGTCTTCCAGTTCACATACGCGAGCCGAAGGGGAGCCTCGCCATCCGCATGTGCGGCATGGATGGGGACGCAGAGAAAGCTGAGGAGAATGGCAAGCAGGGCAAAGGGGCGTAAGAGTTTCATGGCTGTCCTCCGGTTACACTGGTTGGTCACGGAACGCCGATAGTCTCTTTCGGGATAGCAAAGCGTGGGCCGGGCGTGCAACCCGGCCCACGACGCGTTAGCGCATTTTTTTCTTATTGAGTCGTGCGATGGTTTTGGGGCTGGGCTTGGTCTTGAGCTTCACCTTAATCTTGGGACGCTTTTCCACGCGGAAGCGCTGCGGTCCAACATATTCATCAAGCCCCTTATACAAACTCCAGCACATGAGGAGGATGACCACCGCAAAAGGCAGGCCCGTTGTGATGGCCGCCGTTTGCAGTGCCACAAGGCCACCGCCAAGCAGCAGCGCTCCTGCGACCACACCTTCGGAAATGGCCCAGAACAAACGCTGGAGCACCGGCGGGTCGGGGTTGCCATCGGCGGTGATGATATCGATAACCATGGAGCCGGAGTCCGACGACGTCACAAAGAAGGTGATGACGACGATGACGGCCAGCAGGCACGTAAAGCCGGACAGCGGGAACTTCTCCAGCAGCACAAACAGCGAAACGGGAATGTTTTCCTGCACCGCCTGCGCAATCTGGCCGGAGCCGAACATTTCAATATTCAGGGCGCTGTTGCCGAAGACGGTAATCCACAGGAAGGTCACAAAGGACGGCACCAGCATAACGCCCAGCACAAACTGGCGGATGGTGCGGCCCTTGGACACGCGGGCGATAAACATGCCCACAAAGGGAGACCAGGCAATCCACCAGCCCCAGTAGAACACGGTCCAGCCATTCTGCCACGACGTGTTCTCGTAGGTTTCACTCCACGTGGAGAGCTGGGGCAGATTCTGCAGGTAGAAGCCAATATTCTCGATGAGCGCGTTCATGATGAACAGCGTGGGGCCAACGGCCAGCACAAAGAACATCAACGCGGCGGCGACCATGATATTCAGCTCGGACAGGCGCTTAATACCCGCATCCAGTCCCTTCACCACGGAGACAGTGGCAATGGCCGTAATACAGGCGATGAGCACAATCTGCACAATGGGGGTCTGCGGCAAACCGAACAGGTGATGCAGACCGGCATTCACCTGCCGCACACCAAGGCCGAGGGAAGTCGCAACGCCAAACAGCGTGGCCACAGTGGCCATAATGTCCACGGTGTAGCCCCACGGACCGTTGACCTTGTCGCCCAAAATCGGCGCAAGCACGGAGCGGATGGTCAGCGGGTAGCCCTTGTTGAACGAGAAGAAAGCGAGGGAAAGGCCAACGATGGTGTACAGTGCCCAAGGGTGGAAACCCCAGTGCAGGAAGGACAGGTCCATCGCCAGACGTGCGGCCTCGGGAGTGCCAGGCTCCGCAAAGGGCGAGGCCACAAAATGGAACATCGGTTCCGCAACGCCGTAGAAGAGAAGACCGATACCCATGCCCGCACTAAACAGCATGGCAAACCACGCCGTTGTGCTGAACTCTGGTTCGGCGTCGTCGCCGCCAAGGCGGACATCGCCGAATCGGCCAAGGAGGAGCGTGATGGCAAAGACGAGGGCAATGTTCATGGTCCAGATGAAGAACCAGCCCCCGTAGTTCGCAATGTTGGACTGCAGCGTCTCAAACCAGTTGCCAATGGCCTGATGGAACGAGATGGCCAAGACAACGAACGAGACGATTAGCCCTGCGGAAATGTAGAAAACATAGGGGTTGACATCAAGCTCTAGCCAATTCCTTTTCTGTGACTGCGTATGAGGTTCCTTATCAATCAAAGTGCCTCCAACTGTTGTGTCGCCAATGGGAAGAAGAGCGCTTCCCGAATACAGGATGTGTGTGTGATGCGTGCGACGGTTCGTAGATATGAAGAAGGTGGGGAGGCTAGCGACATTTTTGTCATTTTTCAAGTACCCGATCGGGCTTTAGCCAGCCTGAATCCTCGCGATACTCCATATCACGCCGCTTCCACCTACCCTAATTCACCCCGACCGGACTGTTTTAGTCGGGTATGTCTTCTCACCATTCTCTACCCGGTAGCCCGGGCAAAGGTGACATAAACGGCCTTCCCGCTGCGCATGTTTCCCTGTTTGGGGGCGGAGCCACCCCGGCACAAACGCCGGGAGGGAGCACCAAGGCAGTATGCCATATCTCGAGCCGCTTTGCCGCAATTTTTCGCCGCGCCCACAGCCCCCGCCAGCGCCAAACATGCTCCGCCGCCTTGCAGGGACCACGGGCTTGCCGTACAACTTCTCCTTTGAACACAACGCTTCATCGCTCATGCGAAAGGAGTAGCCCTATGCATACATGCGATACCCTCGTCCGCGCCGACTGGATTGTGACGCAAAACGACACCCGCGACGTCATCCAGGACGGCGCGGTGGCCATACAGGGCGGCGTCATTGCCGCCGTCGGTCCGTTCGCGGATATTTCCGCCAACTGGTCCGCCCCGGAGACCATCGACCTTGGCCCCAACCTGCTGCTGCCCGGCCTTGTCAATGCCCACACCCACGCACCCATGACGCTGATGCGCGGCCTTGCCGACGACCTGCCGCTCATGCAGTGGCTGACGGATCACATCTTCCCCGTGGAGCAAAAGCTGACGCCCGAGCTTGTCCGCCTGAGCGCCCTGCTCGGCTGCTGCGAGATGCTGCGCACCGGCACAACCTGCTTTTATGATATGTACCTCATGGAGGAGGCCGTTGCCGACGCCGTCCGCGAAACAGGCATGCGGGCGCGCATTGGCGAGGTGATTTTCTCCTTCCCCACTCCGGCCTACGCTGATGAGAACGCCGCCTTTGACGTGGTTCGCCGCATGCACGCCGCCAGCGCGGACACCCCGCGCATCCGCACCGCCGTCATGCCGCATGCGCTGTACACCACCTCGCCGCAGCTGCTTACCCGCGCCCACGAGCTGGCGCAGGAGCTGGGCATCCCGCTGCATATCCACCTCGCGGAGACGGAAACGGAAACCGCCCAGAGTCTGGAAAAATTCGGCAAGCGCCCCGTGGCCTACCTCGACAGCCTCGGCCTGCTGACTCCAACCACCCTCGCCGCGCACTGCGTGGACCTCACCGATGACGAGGTCGCCACCCTCGCGCGCACTGGCACCCATGTGGCGCACAATCCCGAAAGCAACATGAAGCTGGCCAGCGGCATCGCCCGCGTCCGCGACATGCAGGCGGCTGGCGTCAGCCTCGGCCTCGGCACGGACGGCGCATGCAGCAACAATAATCTGGACATGTTCGCGGAGATGGCCTCCTGCGCCATGCTGCAAAAGGTCGCCACCCTCGACCCCACAGCCGCCCCGGCCCAGCAGGTGCTGGACATGGCAACGCGCGGCGGCGCGGCCTGTCTGCAGTGGGAGGAAATCGGCAGCATTGCTCCGGGCAAGGCCGCGGACCTCACCGCCCTCGACCTTGACCAGCCCGGCCTGATGCCCATTTACAACCCCATTTCCCACGCGGTGTACGCCGCGGGCGGTGGCGACGTGCGCTTCACCATGGTGGACGGCCACGTTCTGTACCGCGACGGCGCGTTCCTCACCGTGGATTACCCCGCCCTGTGCGCGGAAGTGCGCGACGCCGCCGAGTGGATTCGCAAGCAGACCGGAGCGGAGGCCGCCAGCAAATGAGCACGCTCCCCCACGCGGATACCATCATCCGGGCAGGAATCCTCGTCACGCAGGACGCTGACCGCCGCGTCATAGAGGACGCAGGCATCGCCATTTCCGGCGGCGATATCGTTGCCGTGGACCATTGGTCCGCCATCAGCGACGCCTTTGCCCCCAACATGGACGCCGCGCTCACCCCGCACGAGGCGCTGCGTCCGCAGCAGGCAGACGCACCACGCGTCATCGACCTGTCGCGGCACATGGTGCTCCCCGGCCTCATCAACTGCCACACCCACGCGGCCATGACGGCCTTTCGCGGCCTCGCCGACGACCAGCCCCTTATGGTCTGGCTGCAGGAACACATTTGGCCTATGGAAAAGGGCCTGACGCCGCAGCTCGTGCATGCCGGGTCCATCGTGGCCTGCGCCGAGATGCTGCGCACCGGCACCACCTGCTTTGCGGATATGTATATGCTGGAGAGCGAAACAGCCCGCGCCGCCCAGCAGATGGGCATCCGCGCCATGCTTGGCGAGGGGATTCTCGGCTTTCCCACCCGCTCCTACGACACGCCGCAACAGGCCATTGAGCTGACCGCCGCCCTGCGCGACGCCGTGGCGGAGACGGACACCATCCGCGTCTGCATGCCGCCCCACGGCGTCTACACCACCAGCGAGGACATCCTGAAGGACACCTTCCGCGCCGCCGAGGCCATGGACATGCCGTGGATGATTCACCTCAGCGAAAGCGCCGACGAATGCGCACAGTCCCTTGAGATGTATGGCAAGCGCCCCGTGGCGGTTGCGGATGATGCGGGGTGCCTGTCGCCGCGCAGCGTGCTCGTGCACTGTGTGGACCTGACCGACGGCGAGATAGAACGCATCGCCGCATCCGGGGCCAGTGTGGCGCACAATCCGCGCAGCAACATGAAGCTGGCCAGCGGCATTGCCCGCGTGCGCGACCTGCTCGCCGCCGGGGTCAACGTGTGCCTTGGTACCGACGGCGCGGCCAGCAACAACAGCCTGAACCTCTTCCGAGAAATGACGGCCTGCGCCATGCTGGGCAAGGTTTCCAGCGGCGACCCAACTGCCGTTCCAGCCGCGGCAGTGCTGGACGCAGCCACCGTCAACGGGGCCCGCGCCCTGGGCTGGGAAGGCCTCGGCAGCATCTGTGAAGGAAATATCGCAGATATTGTTGCACTTTCGCTCGACGAACCAGCCCTTTGTCCTGTATACAACCCAATCTCACACGCCGTGTACGCGGCAGGAGGGCACGACGTCGCCCTAACCATGGTTGGCGGCCGCGTCCTCTATGCGGACGGCACATTCGCCAACATCACCACCGAGGAACTCCGCGCCAACGCGCGAAGGTTGTCGGAGTGGGTGGATACGGCCCGTAGTGGAAAACCCCATTCTGGGGCTTGACAAATACGCCCATATCAATAAATACTCACCCGCTTTCGAGAGACAGCCAAGGAAACACTTCCCGTTTCCGGGTCGTATTTAGAGAGGAGAAATATTTCATGGCCAAAAAACATCGCAAGACCATCATCGACGACGCCGTCATGACTGACGAAGGCCTCACCTACAACGGTGTTGCCCTGCAGCAGGTTGTCGAAAAGTGTGAAGGGTGCGACCGTGTCGTGGCTCACGAGTCTGGCAACTACTGCACCACCTACGCCCAGCCCGAACTGAAGTGGCACAGCGGCGTTTGTAACTTTGCTACCCATGTCCGCGCTGAGAAGGACAAGGCCGGCAAGGTCAAAGTTAACCCCCTCAAGGCCTCCAAGCGCGCCGCCAAAGGTCGCTAGTCGGCATTTGACGAGGAATCAAAAGGGCGGGCCGAAAGGTCCGCCCTTTTCCGTTGAGGCCTACGCCACGCCAGCGCACGCCGCATCCACCCTGCGCCCTTCTCGCCACCACGTGGCCCCACCCCTTTTTACTGGCGGCCCACGGCGATTCGCGGTACCCACATTCCGTAGACGCGGCGCACAGCTTGGGGCACGCCCCTGCCAGCGCTCTTTCGCCTCCTCTCACCCAACGGAGCACTCATGAAGAACCAAATTTTTACATACATCGACTCCCAGCGCGACGCCCTGCTTGACCTGCAGCGCAAGCTGGTCGCCATCCCCGCCCTTGGCCCGGACAACGACGGCCCCGGCGAAAAGGCCAAGACCGACTTCCTCATGGAGTACATGCGCGAAATCGGGCTGGAGAACATCACCGAACTCAGCGCCCCGGACGAGCGCGCCGAAGCGGGCTACCGCCCCAACATCGCCGCCATCATCCCCGGCGCAAACCCGGACCGCACGCTGTGGATTATCGGCCACACGGACATCGTGCCCCCCGGCGACGAAAGCCTGTGGGACGGCGACCCCTACACCCTGCGCGTTGAGGACGACCTGATGTACGGCCGCGGCGTGGAGGACGACCACGCAGGCATCGTCCCCAGCCTCATCCTTGCCAAGGCCATCCTCGAAACCGGCGCCACGCCGGACGTCAACCTCGGCATCATGCTGGTGGCGGACGAGGAAACCGGCAGCAAGTACGGCCTCGGCTACATTGCCGAGCACCACGCAGACATCTTCGGCAAGGACGACCTCATCGTTGTGCCCGACATGGGCGCCCCGGACTCCACGCAGATTGAGGTAGCCGAAAAGTCTTCCATGTGGGTGAAGGTTTCCGTCATCGGCAAGCAGTGCCACGCGTCCACCCCGCTGGAAGGCGTCAACTCCCTCATCGCCGCGTCGGACTTCATCACCCGCGTGCATGAGCTGTACGACATGTTCCCCGACAACGACGACCTGTTCGAGCCGTCGGTCTCCACCTTCGAGCCGACCAAGAAGGACGCCAACGTCCCCAATATCAATACCATTCCCGGCAAGGACGTCTTCTACATCGACGCACGCATCCTGCCGCACTACGACCTTGACGACGTCATGAGCGCCATCAAGGACATGGGTGCGGATATCGAAATGGAGCACGGCGTACGCTGCGAATACGACATCCTGCAGGGTGAGCAGGCCGCTCCCGCCACAAGCGAAAACGCCTTCGTGGTCAAGAAGCTGGCCGAAGCCGTCAAGGCCGTCTACGGCGTGGAAGCCCGCCCCGTAGGCGTTGGCGGCGGCACCGTGGCCGCATTCCTGCGCCGCTCCGGTCTGGACGCCGTGGTGTGGTCCACGCAGGAATCCAACGCGCACCAGCCCAACGAGCGCGCCCGCGTCTCCCACCAGCTGGGCGATGCCAAAGTCTACGCGGAGATGCTGTTCTCCGAATAACCCATGACTTCACGCGGCGCACGCGCGCCACACCAGTCAACAATCCATCGCCGCCGCGCGCCCAGACGGGTGCGCGGCGGCTGGTTCAAAGCATGAAAGCACCTTTCCCCGATCTTTTCGACATCATCATCGTCGGCGCAGGACACGCCGGTTGCGAGGCCGCTCACGCCAGTGCCCGCCTCGGCATGAAGACCCTCCTGCTCACCATCAATGTGGACCGCATCGGCCATCTGTCCTGCAATCCCGCCATCGGCGGCCTTGCCAAGGGACACATGGTCCGCGAAATAGACGCCCTTGGCGGACGCATGGGCGTTTGGGCCGACAAGGCGGGCATCCAGTTCCGCGTGCTCAACACCAGAAAAGGCCCCGCCGTCCGCGCCTCCCGCGCGCAAATCGACCGCGACCGCTACATCAAGGCTGTGCAGGAAGACCTGTTCAATCTGGACAACCTGTGGATTTTTCAGGACATGGCCGCCGAAGTGCTCACGCAGGACGGCCGCGCCACAGGCGTGCGCACCGGCCTTGGCGAGTGCTTCCGCGCCCGCAGCGTACTGCTGACCACCGGAACCTTCCTCCACGGGCTTATCCACATCGGGGAACGCAACTTCAGCGGCGGCCGCCTTGGCGACCCCGCCTCCTCCGGCCTGTCCGAGAATCTCCGCCACCTTGGCTTTGAGCTCGGACGCCTCAAAACAGGCACCACCCCGCGCCTGCTGGCCGACAGCTGCGACTTTTCCAAGATGGACATTCAGCCCGGCGACAATCCGCCGCGCCCGTTCAGCTTTCACGAGCCGTTCACGCCCCTCACGCAGCTGCCCTGCCACGTCACGTGGACCAACGACGCCACGCACGAGGCCATTCGCGGCGGCTTTGACCGCTCGCCCATGTTCACCGGCGTCATCAAGGGCACCGGAGCGCGCTACTGCCCGTCCATCGAGGACAAGGTCGCCCGCTTCCCCGAAAAGAACCGGCATCAGATTTTTGTGGAGCCAGAAGGACTGGACAGCCCCGAGGTCTACCCCAACGGCATACCCACCTCCCTGCCGCTGGACATTCAAAAGGCCATGATTGCCACCATTCCCGGCCTGGAGAACGCGCAAATCGTCCGCCCCGGCTACGCCATCGAGTACGATTTCTGCCCGCCCACGCAGCTGGACCCAACCCTGCAGGCCAAGGTTCTGCCCGGTCTGTGGCTGGCAGGCCAAATCAACGGCACCTCCGGCTACGAGGAAGCCGCCGCGCAGGGCCTGTGGGCCGCGCTCAACATTTTCAGCGCGCAAAACGGCCTGCCGCCCTTCCTCCCCGGTCGCGACAAGGCCTACATGGCCGTGCTCGTTGACGACCTTGTCACCAAGGGCACCAACGAGCCGTACCGCATGTTTACCTCCCGCGCCGAGCACCGTCTGCTGCTGCGCGAGGATAACGCCGATGCCCGCCTCACCGAGATGGGCCGCGCCCTCGGCCTCGTCCGCGACGACCATTGGCAGATTTACGCCGCCAAGCAGACCGCCATCACCGAGACACTCAGCGCCCTGCGGACCATCCGCATCCGGCCAGACGCCGCCACGCGCGACGCCCTTGCCGCCATTGGCGCCGCCGCCCCCGGAAAGTCCGTCATGCTTGCCGATGTGCTCCGCCAGCCCGCCGTCAGCATCGACGCTCTCGCCGTCTTCCACGAGGCCATCGCAGACACGCCCGCCGACGCCCTCAAGGAAGCCGAGACCATCATCAAGTACGAAGGCTACCTCAAGCGCCAAGAACAACTCGTAGAGCGCTTCCACCACCTCGAAGACGTCTCCCTGCCCGCCGACCTCGACTACACCACCGTCGCCGGGCTTACCCGAGAAGTCGTTGAAAAACTCACCGAAATCAAACCGCTCACCCTCGGGCAGGCCAGCCGCATCTCCGGCATCACCCCCGCCGCCATCGCCTGCCTTGAAGTGCACCTGAAAAAACTGGGGCTGTAAGCCCACAGTGGCGGCTTGGCATAACGCCATTACAAAGGCCCCCCTGATTGCTCAGGGGGCCTTTGTTTGCCTCCGGCGGCTTAAGCAAATAATTTCCTTAAGAATCCTTACAACTTAGGAAACCGGAAGCCGGTTTCCTAAGAAAGGGTGTATGAGGTTAGGGCGTAAGGTTGCCCCGCTTACATACGTCACCCAACCCTTTTTGGGGCTGGCTTCCAGGCCCAAAACCTCGGGATTCTTAAGGGCCCACGGCCCTTAAGCCTGCGGAGCACCTCTTTCCTCCACCCCCGTTTTCCCACGTCACCCAACCCTTTTTGGGGCTGGCTTCCAGGCCCAAAAACCTCGGGATTCTTAAGGGCCCATGGCCCTTAAGCCTGCGGAGCACCTCTTCACTCTTCCTCTTTGCCTTCCTCTGCCCCTAGGCCGTCGCCACAGGCGTATCCTGCATGTCCTCGTGTGTTGTGCCGGGCATGCAGTAGTGGTTGCGGAAGGCGGCGAGCTGGGGGCCGCTTCCGATGACGGCGACCACGTCCCCGGGGGCGAAGTGCAGGGTCGGTTCGGGGTTGACGTGCAGGGTGTCGTCCCGAATGTAGGCGAGGATAGAGGCCCCGGTCTGCGCGCGGATGTCGGCCTCGGCGAGGGACGTCTTGAGCAGCGGCGAGCCGTCCTCGACCTGCACCCACGAGAGATCGAACAGCCTGTTGGAAAGGCGCAAACTGCCGGGGACGATGGCTTCAGCGTCGTCATCGGTAAAGGGCGCGTAGACGTCCTTGTGAATGGCGTCGGTCAGCCGGATGATTTCGTCGGCGGGAATGCGCAGCTGCATAAAGGCCTGCCGGATGAATTCAAGACTGGCCTCAAGGCTCGGCTCAACGACCATGTCGACGTCGCAGCGCGAAAGCTCCTTGATTTGGTCGCGCCCATCGGAGCGGCCAATGATGACAATGTCATCCCTCAGGCTGCGGGCAAGGCGCACCACCTCGCGCGCGACGGACGGCGCGGGGGTGGTGACGAGGATGATGCTGGCACTCTCCACACGTGCGGCCTCCAAAACCACCTCGTGCGCGGCGTCGCCGTAGATAACGGGATGCCCGGCGCGGCTGAGGCTCTCCATATTGTGATAGTCGGCCTCAACCACCACGTACTTGTGCCCAAAGCGCGCCAAAATGTCGGCCACAAAGCCGCCGATGTTATCGCCGCCCACCACCACAACATGCCCGCGCAGGGCGCTGTCCGGAATGTTGACGGTCTGCAGGGTCGGCATGCGGAAGAGACGCTGCTTAAGACGATACAGCGGCGCGGTGAGCTTGGAGAGCACGGGGGTAAGCATCATGCTGACCACGGCGGTGGGCAGAATGACGGAATACTGCTCGCGGCTGAATGCCCCGGCGGCAACGCCCGCGTTGGCGATGAGGAAGGACAGCTCACCAATCTGCGACATGCCAAGGCTGGTGGCCAGCGGGATGACGTTGCCGTAGCGGAAAACACGCGTCAGTATGGCAAAGATGAGCCCCTTGCCCACGATGACGCAGCCAAGCAGCAGCAGGATTGTGCCGTATTCCTCCACAAGGGCGTTGGGGTCAAGCAGCATGCCGATGGAGGCAAAAAAGAGCAGGCCGAAGATATCGCGCAGGGGGAGCACGTTGATCAGGGTCTGCTCGGCGTATTCGGATTCACTCAGCATGAGGCCCGCCACAAAGGCGCCAAAGGCGAAGGACAGCCCGGTCAGATACGTCACATACCCGATGCCGAGGCCAAGGGCGCACACCGTCAGCAAAAACAGCTCGCGCGAGCCGCACTTGGCAACGCGGCGCATCAGCGGCGGGATAACGTAGCGTCCGATGATGACCATACCCGCAAGGAACACCACGGCCTTGCCGATGGCAAAGCCAAGGGTGCCAAGCTCCTGCCCCAGATTGCCGAGCTTGGGCAAAATGATGAGCAGCGGCACAAGGGCGAGGTCCTGCACAATGAGCATGCCAATCATCACACGGCTGGACAGCGTGCCCAGCAGGTCCTGACTTTCAAGGGTCTTGAGCACAACCATGGTGCTGGACAGCGAAATAACGCCGCCAAGCCACAGCGAGGGCGTGACCTCCCAGCCCAGCATCTGCCCGACGCCAAGGCCAAGAAACACGCAGATAATAATCTGAATGGGCGTCCCCAAAAGCGCAACCATGCGCACAGGACGCAGCTCCTTGAACGAAAACTCAATGCCGAGGACAAAGAGCAACAGCGCCACGCCGATTTCGGCCAGCAACTCTATCTCGTGCACGGTGGATACGGTCCAGCCCCCGGTGAAGGGCCCAAGAACAATACCCGCCGCAATATAGCCGAGGATGAGAGGAAGTCCGATGCGCCGCGCAATAATGGCGCACAGCAGCGAAGTAACAACGATGACGATAAGGTCAGAGGCAATGCCCATGGCCGCAACACTCCACATCCAATACCACCACACCCGCGCAGGAAGCTCCCGCGCGGCATGCGGCTTTGGACTGCTTGAAATTACAGGAAAAAGGACCCAGCGAATCACCCGAAGAATACCGGGTTTTCACCCCTCACTCAAGGGAAGAACGTTTTTTGCGCCGCATATCGCCGCGCAGTGACGAAAATGGCCCACCGGCTGAAACAACCGGCGGGCCACATATGTGTGATGATACCGCGCGAAGGCGCGGACGGACGAAGACGGGAGAGGCGTTAGCTGGGACTGGCCCCTGCCTTGGCTTTTGTTGCGTTGCTGGAAACGGGACGGTCCTGCTGTGCGGTCTGCGTGGCTTTGGTGGCCGCGGCTTCGGCCTCGCGCTCCGCTTCGACCAAGGCGTCAAGGGACGCAATGGCGTTCTGCGCATGACGCTTGAACTTCCGGCACTTGCCCGCCGCGCAGAAATGGCGGCGCGCGGCGTTCCAGTTGCGGCGGTCCCACTCCAGCAGGCCAAGGAGATAACTGGCCTGCCCCGTCTCTTCACCAAGGGCCACGGCCCTGCCAAGGGCGTCCTGTGCGGCGTCCATATTACGCTCCTTGTACAGAATGCGGCCCAGCCACAGCCAACGGTGGGCTGTCGGCTCCTGCGCAATGGCGCGCTCCAGCGCCTTGGCGGCCTCGGCGCGGCGGCCGGCCATCATATAGGTGCGGGCCATGCGCTCGCACACCTTGGCGGACGGCGCTTCGGTAAAGGACTTCTCAAGGGCCTTGGTGGCCAGCAGCGGCGCGCCAACGTACGCATATAGCTGCGAGAGCGTCTCTCGCTCCGAATCCGAAGGCGCTTTGAGGCGATAGGCGATTTCCAGCGCGGCGGCGGCGTCCTTGTAGTGCGAACGCTCGGAACGGACGGACGCGAGCAGTTTCCAATAGTCGGCCTGCTCCGGACGCGCCCGCAAAAAGCGCAGTAGCGTGGCTTCCGCCTCGGTCCAGCGCTTTTGGGAGACGAGGCAATGCGCGTACAGCTTCACCCACCCGGCCTTCACCTTGGGCTGGGCCAGCAGGCCCTCCAGCACGGTGGCCGCGCGGGAGAATTTCTCCGCATTGTAGTAGCAGGCCGCGGCGTGATACCGCCAGCCGTGGCGTGGCTTCTCGCTGGCATCGGCCGCGCGCAGGAAAAGGTCCCCCGCATCGACGAAGCGCTCCTGATGGTAGCGCACCACACCAAGGTTCAGCGCAATGTCCGGGCTGTCCGGTTCACGCTGCAGGGCGTCCTCGTAGACGCGGGCGGCCTCGGCCATTTTGTCATGGCGCATAAGCCAATTGCCGTAGAGCAGGCTCCCGTAGGGATGCGGGTTCTTGGACGAGGTAACGTACTCCGCCAAAACCTCACCGGCGCGGGCATCCTCGCCGCGCTCCTCCAGCTGCCGGGCCTGATGTAAAACGCGCCCCGCCGCAGGCGAAAGCGGCCGGGACCACTCCGCCCACGCCGGGCACGCCGTCACCACGGTGAGTATAAGTGCCAAAAGACAACTTCGCATGACGTTTCCCTACTTGCTGAAGGTCAGCTTCTGATTGACGTACCAGCGTACTGGCCTGCCGTTTTTGGTTCCGGGCTTAAAGCGCCAGCGCAGCAGTGTTTTGCGGACGGTCTCGGCAAAGACCTCCACATTCTTGCCGCCAAGGATTTGCACCTTGCTTACATGGCCCTTTTCATCCACGAACATCTTGGCCAGCACGTGTCCGGTCACGCCGCGGCGCTCCGCCTGAAATGGATACGGCGGTTGCACCTTAAAGAGCACGCGGGGTGTGTCGTCCAGCTCGCCAATGGTCAGCGACCCACCAGCCGAAGACGGGGCCGGAGCCGCCGCAACAGCGGGCTGGGACGGCGCGGGAACGGCCATGCCGTCAACAAGGTTCGGATTAATGTCCAGCTCCGCAAGGGGGATATCAATATCCAGCTGCGGCTGGGGCATGTCCGGCGTGTCCATTTCCGGCTGGGGCATGGTTTCCGTGAACTCCTGCGGGGTGATTTCGTCCTCGGGGCTGATCTTCTCCTGCGAGTCGCGCTGCTCATGCTCCGGCAGGCTGGACAGGCGCACCGCGCCCATCATCTCCGGCAGCGGCTCCGGCATTTCCGGAGCCGCCACCAAAAGCGGCAAAACGAACAGGACAAGGTTCACGCCAAGGGTAAACACACCGCCCAGCGCCCACCAGAGGTACCGTCTGCGCATCACTGCGGCCTCCGGGCGGCCACGCTGACGTTTTTCACACCTGCCTCACGGCAAGCGTCCAGTACCTGAATGAGTATGCCGCTCTCCGCGTGGGCGTCTGCGGCAACCATCACCGCGCCCTCCGGAGTTTCGGCCAGAAACTGCTCCATCCACGGGCGCACGGAGCGGATGTCGATGCTGCGGCCATCCAGCCACACAACGCCTGTGGCGTCCACACCAACCATCACGCTCACGTTTTCCTTTTTCTGCGCGGTGTTGGCCACCGGACGCTCCACGTCCACCCCGGACTCCTTCACGAAACTGGTCGTCACGATGAAGAAGATGAGCAGGATGAACACCATGTCGATAAGCGGCGTCATATTGATTTCAGACGACTTGCGCCGCTGTTTGCGATACGGCGAATATGCACTCATGCCGTGCTTCCTCCCGAAACGATGCGCTCCACTCTGCCAAGGAACAATTCCATCCGCCGCCGGAGCTTAATGGCCAGACGGTACAAAAGGCCGCCCGCCACCATGCCCGGCACAGCCACCATCAGCCCACTCTGCGTGGTGATGAGCGCCTGTGAGATGCCTCCGGCGAGGCCCTTGGCGTTTCCGGTGCCAAACTCGGCAATGACGTCAAAGGTATCAATCATACCGGACACCGTGCCCAAAAGACCCAGCAGCGGCGCAACGGCGGCCAGCACGATGATGGTGGGTATGCCCTTCTCCGCGCGTCCGGCGTGGCGGTCCACCAGCACCTTGGCAAGCTCGGTGTCCAATTCCTCGCGTCCGGAGCGGCTGCGCATGTAGTCGTGGGCGATGGCCTTGTGCCAGCCGTTGCCCTTGCGCTTCACCACATCCACCGCCGCATGGTTCTGGCGCAGCAGAACATACAGCTCCCGCGCCTTGAGGAAGATGAGCCACCACATCACGCACGACAGCGCCACAATGGGCAGCATCACGAACCCACCATCCATCAGATGGTTCCACAGTCCGCTGCCTGAGATCATTTGTCGCTCCCGGAGGAGACAAGACGCGCCACAAGGGTCGTGCCCTTCTCTTCCATGTCCGCCACAATGCGGTCTACCTTGCGTTCAAGGAAGTGATGGATAAGCGTCAGCGGCACGGCCACGGCAAGGCCAAGCTGTGTGGTGATAAGCGCCTCGGAGATGCCGCCGGACATCATGCGCGGGTCGCCCGCGCCAAACACGGTGATGACGCGGAAGGTATCAATCATACCCGTCACAGTACCAAGCAGACCAAGCAGCGGCGCAACTGCGGCCAAAATGCTCATGGTGGGGAGGAAACGCTCCAGCTTCGGCAGTTCCTGAAGGATGGCTTCCTGCAGGCCCTTTTCCATGCTCACCAGCGTGCCGCCGGAGTGCAGGATAACGTGGCTGAGTACGCGGCATGTGGGCGTACTGCCCTTGGTGCCAAGGCACGAGGCGCATTTTTCAAGGTCGCCGCGTCCGGCCCAGACAAAGGCTTTATTCATGCGGCATTCCGGGCACACGCGGATGCGCCACAACGTCCAGAAGCGTTCCCCCGCCAGCAGCAGCCCAATGACGCCGGCCAGCAGGATGGGCCACACCAAGAGACCGCCATTGCGCAGGCTGGTCACAAGGCCGTTGTCCTTCTGGAAGCGCCGGAACACTTCGCCGCCGCTGAAATCAAGGGGCGCGTCGGCGCGCTCGCCATCAGCGAATTCCTCAACGGCGTTAACAGCGCCATTCAGGTCGCCGACCACAGCCTCCAGCACGCCGCCCGGAGCGGGACGCAAATACCCGGCGCCGTCCTTGCCCACATACCCGGCGCACAGCGCGCCAAAGCGGACGATGGTGCCGGACTGTTCACTGCCGTCGGCGCTGACCCAGGTTCCTGGGTGCTTCACCACCTCGCCGGAGGCTTTCATTTCGTTCATGGCAACGCCAGCCAGCGAGCGGATACCGTCCAGACCGGGGAAGCGGTCCGTATCCAGCAGCGCATTCAGCGTGGCAAGGCGTTCGGGATACTCGGGCGTCACGGGGCTGTTGAGGGCCCGCTCGCGCATTTGGCGCGCCGCGCCGCGAACCGTACCCTCAAGGAGCTTCATCTCCTCGCGGCGGTCGGCAAGAAGGCGGCGGGCCTCGGCCTCGGTCTTGACGGAAGTTTTGAACTGGCTGACGCGCTCTTCGTACTCGCGCTTCATGCGCTTTCGTTCGGCGCGCTTGGCCTTCAGTTCCTGCAGGAGTGCGGCGCGTTCCTCACGGATGGAGCGCTTGGTACGGCGCGCTTCGGTGCGCGCGCCATCGCGCAGGCCTTCCACGCCCTGCACGGTCTTTTTCCATGCGGTGGACGGCGCGCCCTCTTCCGCCGCGGCCTGCTGGGCCATGGCAGAGCCGGGAAGGGCCAGCACCGCGCACAGCGCCGCGCACACGGCAAGGCTGACTATGCGGGACAAGGCAGAGCATGCGCGGTCAGTGCGGCGCGCCTGCACGGTGGAATATACAGCGGACATCTACTCCACCTCCTTCACAGGCAGGGCGACCAACTCGGTAAAGCGCTTCTGCTTCACCATGTCGCGCAGGTGCGCCACGGAGCGCACGTAAGCACCGGGCAGAGTGACGTAGCGTCCCTGCTCTTCATTATAGCGTCCGGCGGTTTCGCCGTCGGGCGTCAGGCAATACAGGCCAAGGCGTCCGGCGCGGACCACAGTCACGTGCGAGGGCGTGCCGTCAAGGTCCACCGTCTCGGTCGTGACTTCGGCGCTTTGGCCGTAAGCGGCCTCTACTTCCAGCGCCTCAAGGATGCGGCGAAGCTTTTCGCCAAGGGGCAGTTCATGATCGTCCAGCGAGGACTGCAAGAACGCCACGCGGCGGGAGCGCTCCTCCTGCAAAAATGGCAGGTCCTGCTTCACGAAGGCCGTGACCGTTTCCACCAGTTCGTACAGGTAGGGCTCCAGTTCCTTTTCCATGCGGTCCAGCTCACGCCGGGTGCGTTCCAGACGGTCAATCTTGGTCTGCAACTCATCAACATAGCCGGAATATTTCTTTTCCTGAAAGGTGTACCACAGTGTCTCGTTGTCGAGGTGGCGCATTTCCTCCAGCATGGCAGAACGCTCGGCCAGCCAGCGCTCATTCTCCTTTTGCGCCGCCACCTCGGTGCCAATGGCGTCCTTGACCAACCCCTCGGCGTCGTGCTGCGCCATGGCCGGGGCGCCGCCCCAAACCAGTGCGGCGCAGCAAACAGCCGCCAACCACAAGCCTCTTCCGTGTTGTTTCATACTGTATTCCTTCATTCTCTACTGGATGCCGTACAAATTCATACCCTCACTCCCGTCCCCGCGCAATGTGGCTTTCGCAATGATTTCACTGCATTTATGCGCGTGGGCTGCGCCTGTGCATCAGGCGCAGCGCTCCAGCCCTGTTCCGGACAAGCACCCGGACAGCGCCGCCGCCGAGACAAGGGTTTTGGTGTATTCTTCCTGTGGCGACGAGAAGACCTCGTGCGTTGGCCCCGCCTCCACAATGCGCCCCTGCCGCATCACGAGGACGCGGTGGCAAAAGGCGTGGGTCAAGTGCAAGTCGTGCGTGATGAACAGATAAGACAAGCCGCGCCGCTGCTGCAGGTCGCGCAGCAGATCAATGACCTGAAACTGCACGCTCCGGTCCAAGGAGGACGTTGGCTCGTCGAGGAGCACAAGCTCCGGACGCAGGACAAGCGCCCGCGCAATGGCAATGCGCTGGCGCTGGCCGCCGGAGAATTCATGCGGGTAACGGTGACGGACTGCGGGGTCCAGCCCCACTTCGGACAGTGCCTCGCACACGCGCGCGGATGCGTCCTCACGGGGCAGCTTTTCATGGGCGTACAGCCCCTCCGCCACAATATCCTCCACGCTCATGCGCGGACTCAGGGAGCCGAAGGGGTCCTGAAACACCACTTGCAGACGCTGGCGCATGGGGCGCATGTCACTCTCGCTCAGGCCGCTAATGTCATCGCCGCAAAAGACGACGCGTCCCCGCCCCCGCAGCAGGCGCAGCACCGCCAGCCCGAGGGTGCTCTTGCCCGATCCGGACTCGCCGACCAGCCCAAGGCATTCCCCCCGGCGCAGACGCAAGGACACGCCGTCCACGGCCTTCACATGTCCAGCCGTGCGGCGCAGAAAACCCTTTTTGATGGGGAACCACACTTTCAGGTCGTCCACGCTCAATATCTCCGGCGCATCCTCCTCGACGCACGCGGGCTTGCCCGTTGCGCCAGCGCCGATGAGCATCCTTGTGTACTCATGCCGGGGCGCGGTGAACAGCTGCTCCACGTCGCCCGTCTCCACCACGCGCCCGCCGCGCATAACGCAGGCGCGGTCCGCATAGTGGCGCACAAGGCCAAGGTCGTGGCTGATGAACAGCACGCTCATGTGCAGCTTGCGCGACAGCTCGGCCATCAGATCCAGAATCTGCCGCTGCACGGTGACGTCCAGCGCGGTGGTCGGCTCATCGGCAATAAGCAGGCGCGGCTCGCCAGCCAGCGCCCCGGCAATCATCACGCGCTGGCACTGCCCGCCCGAGAGTTCATGCGGGTAGGCGCTCAGGCGCTCCTCCGGACGGTCAAGGCCCACCATGTCCAAAAGCTCCAGCGTTCGCTGCCGCGCCGCCGCACCGGAAAGTCCGGCATGCCAGCGCAGCGTCTCGCCAATGCTCTTTTCCACAGTGTGCAAGGGATTCAGGCTTGGGCGAGGCTCCTGAAACACCATGGCGGCCACTCCGCCGCGCAGGCGGCGCACCGTCTCGTCCGGCGCACCAAGAACCTCGGTCCCGCTCAGGCTCACTGCGCCAGACGCAATGCGCGCCTCCGGCGGCAACAGCCCAAGCACGGCCCGCGCCGTGACGGACTTGCCGGAACCGGACTCGCCCACAAGGGCCACGGTCTCGCCGGGGTATATATCGAAGGACACGCCATCCACTGCGGCGTTGTCGCCAAAACGCACGCCAAGGTCGCGCACGGTCAGTACGGGGGAAGTCTGCATATCAGGTGACACTCCGGTTGGGGTCGAGGGCGTCGCGCGCGGCTTCGCCAATAAAGACAAGAATGGTCAAAAGCAGCGACAGCACCACAAAGGCGGAGAGGCCAATCCACGGGGCATGCAGGTTCGCCTTGCCCTGCGCCAGCAGTTCGCCAAGGGACGGCGAACCCGGCGGCATGCCAAAGCCCAAGAAGTCCAGTGACGTCAGGGTGCCGATGGCGCCGTTGAGCACAAAGGGCAAAAAGGTCAGCCCCGCCACCATGGCGTTGGGCAGGATGTGGCGGAACATGATGCGCGCATCGCTCACGCCCATGGCCCGGGCGGCGCGCACATAATCAAGGTTTCGCCCGCGCAGGAACTCCGCGCGCACCACGCCCACAAGCGCCATCCAGCTAAACAGCAACATGATGCCAAGCAGCCACCAAAAGCCGGGCCGAATCATATCCGACAAAATGATGAGCAAGTACAAAACGGGCATACCGGACCAAATTTCCATGAACCGCTGCCCCGCCATGTCCACGCGTCCGCCGTAGTAGCCCTGCACAGCCCCTGCGCCAATGCCAATGATGCTGCTCAGCACAGTCAACAGCAGGCCAAACAGGACGGACACGCGAAAGCCGTAGAGCAAACGCGCCACAAGGTCGCGCCCCTGATCATCCGTGCCCAGCCAATGCGCGCTTGAGGGCGGCGCAGGCGCGGGCACGTCCAGCGTGTAGTCAATGGTGTCATCCGCAAAGCGGATGGGCGGCCACAGCATCCAGCCTTCGGCGTTGATGTTTTGGGCGATGTAGGGGTCGCGGTAATCGGTTGGCGCGTCAAAGTCGCCGCCAAAGCGCGTTTCCGGATACTCCACAAACACCGGCGCAAAAACCTCGCCCTTGTAGACCGCAAGGATGGGTCTGTCGTTGGCGATAAACTCCGAACACAGCGACAGCACAAGCAGGGTCAAAAACAGCATCAGGGACCAATATCCCCGGCGGCTGGCGCGAAAGGTGCGCCACCTGCGCCGCATAAGAGGCGAAATCCTAGGCATGGCCGCCTCCTCGCGTTTCAAAGTCGATGCGGGGGTCAATGAGCATATAGGTCAGGTCGCTGGCCAGCTTGGTCAGCAGGCCGATGAGGGTGAAAATGTACAGCGTGGCGAACATCACCGGGTAGTCGCGCTGCATGGCGGCCTCGAACCCCAGCAGGCCAAGCCCGTTCAGGGAAAAGATAACCTCAACGAGCAGTGACCCGGTGAAGAACATATGCACAAACGCGGCGGGAAAGCCGGACACCACAATAAGCATGGCGTTACGGAAAATATGGCCGTACAGCACGCGGGACTCATTCAGCCCCTTGGCGCGCGCCGCCACCACGTACAGCTTGCCGATTTCATCCAGAAAGGAGTTCTTGGTCAGCATCGTCAGTGTGGCAAAGCCGCCAATCACCATAGCCGTGATGGGCAAGGCCAAATGCCGCACATAGTCCGCAATTTGCTGGAGCAGCGTCATCTGGTCGAATCCCGGCGACGTTAAGCCGCGCAGGGGGAACCACTTCAGATAACTGCCGCCCGCAAACAGCACCACCAGCAGGATGGCGAACAAAAACACCGGAACGGCGTTTCCCACCACCACGGCAACGCCCGTTGCCGCGTCAAAGCGGCTGCCGTGGGTCACGGCCTTGCGGATGCCGAGGGGGATGGAGACCAGATAGATGATAAGCGTGCTCCACACCCCAAGGGAGATGGACACGGGCAGGCTGTCGCGCAGCAGTTCAAGCACGCTGCGGCCCTTGAAAAAGCTGTCGCCAAAATCAAAGCAGATATAGTCCCACAGCATAGTGACAAAACGCTCATGCAGGGGCCTGTCAAAGCCGTAGAGCTTCTCCACCTCGCGCACCAGCTCCGGGGAGATGCCCCGCGTGGCGGACAGTTGTTCGTCGCCGCCTGCGGGGTCGTCCATCTGGGCGCTGACGCCGTCGCCGGCCGAACCGCCAATGCGCTCGATAACCGCGCCGCTCTCCCCGGAGAGGCGGGCCAGAAACTGGTCCACCGGGCCTCCGGGGGCGGTCTGAATAATGAAGAAGTTCAGCGCCATGATGCCAAGCAGCGTCGGCACCACCAGCGCAAGCCGTCGAAGGATGTAGGCGCTCAACTGTTTTCGCCTCCGCTCCGGAATCCGGCCTGCGCAACGCGCTTCGCGCCGTCCGCGTCGTACCACCACGAGAAGATATCCAGCCCGCGCGAGGGACGCGTCTGCGGCATGCCAAAGACGTCCCAGTACGCAAAGCGGTCCACGGGGGAATACCAACCGGGGATGGCGTACCACTCGCTGCGCAGCACACGGTCAAGGGCGCGCACGCAGGTGGTCAGAGTGTCGCGGTCCTTTGCCGCGATAAGCGTTTCCACCAGTTTATCCACGGCGGGGCTGCTTACCCCGGCGAGGTTGCGGGTGCCGGGCGTTTTTGCGGCGTCGGAGGTCCAGAAGAACCGCTGCTCGTTCCCCGGAGAATCCGACTGGCGGATGACGGTGGAAATCATGTCGAAATCGTAGGCGCGGACACGGCGCACATAGCGCGACGCATCGGCCATGGCGACATTCATGGTGATGCCCAGCTTGGCGAGGTTCTTTCCAAGGGGGAGCGCCACGCGCTCCATGGTGGGCGAACGCAGAAGCATTTCAAAGACGAACGGCTGGCCCGCTGCATTGCGCAGGGTGCCGTCCTTCAGGGTCCATCCGGCCTCGCGCAGCAGCGCAAGGGCCTTACGGAGCTGGCCGCGCAATCTCCCCGATCCATCGGTGCGCGGCGCCATGACCGCAGGACCAAAGGCTTCGGCAGGGATGCTGCCCCGCAGCGGCTCAAGGATGGCTAATTCCGCCGCGCTGGGGCGGCCCTGCGCGGCAAAGACGGAGTTGGTAAAGTAGCTGTCGCAGCGCTTGTACTGGCCATAGAAGAGGGCCTTGTTCGTCCACTGAAAATCAAAGGCCAGCGCGAGGGCCTTGCGGACCCGCCGGTCCGAAAACAGACCGTTTCGGGTGTTGAACACAAAGCCCATCATACCCGCCGGGCGGGAATGCGTGAACTCGGCGCGCTTGATAAGCCCCTGCCGGATGGCGGGACCGGTGTAGTCCTGCGCCCACGCCTTGGCGCTGCTTTCCGCGCGGAAGTCAAACTCGCCGCTGCGGAAGGCCTCCGCCGTGACGGTCCTGTCGCGGTAGACATCGTAGCGGACGATGTCGAAATTATAGCGGCCCTTGTTCACGGGCAAATCCTTGCCCCACCAGTCGCGCACGCGCTCGTACACAATACTGTAGCCGGGGCGGAAGCTCTTGACCTTGTAGGGACCGCATCCGGGCGGCACGTCCAGCGTAGGCTCGGCAAAGTCGCGTCCCTCCCACCAGTGTTTTGGCAAAACAGGCACCTGCCCCACGAGGTACGGCAACTCCGGGTTATTCGCCTCCACAAAGTCAAAACGCACGGTGTGCGCATCCAGCGCCTTCACGGACTCCACATCGCTGTAGTAGCGCAGGTAGGTCGGGCTGCCCTTGGTGGTCAGCGCCGTGAAGGTGAACACCACATCGGCGGAGGTAACGGGCACACCGTCGGAAAAGCGCGCGGCGGGGTTCAGGTGCACAATGACGGAGGAGCGGTCCGGCGCAACCTCAAAGGAGCGGGCGACAGACGCGTACTGCGTAAACGGTTCATCGCGGGAGGAATCCCCAAGCCGCGCCGTGGTCAGCCCGCTGCCCGGTGCGGGGATGCCGCGGGCGATAAAGGAATGGAAGCTGTCAAAGGCCGCAACCGTCGCAAGGCGCAGGGTGCCGCCCTTTGGCGCGTCGGGGTTGGCATAGGGATAATGCGTAAAGCCCGGCGGCAGCGCAGGGTCCACGCCTATGCTCAGCGCGTGCTGCTCCGCCGCCGTCACAGCCGCGGGAAAGGCAAGGAGAACCGTCAAAAGGAGAGTCCAGAGTCGTGAGGTCATACATCAGGTCCAATGGGTTACAATGCTGGCACAAAACGGCCCCGGCCAGGGCACACACCACCGGGCGCATGCAGGCCAACAGGCCTTCGTCCACAGAACGTGCCGTGCGGTCAATTCAGCCAAAAGTGCCGACTCCTCATGGCAAGGCCGCTGGAGCCACAGCAAAATTTTATGAACGCCTAGGGGGCGGTGTAGGCGATGTTGAAAATCAAAGTCAAGTGATTCAGCATTTTTTTCACCCAACTTCTCAATGCCAATTATACGCGTATTAGAGCATAACAGCCCACCAATTGGGAATTTTTCACCCCACGCCTTGAGGCAATTATTGCGTGCGCCACGTTGCAAATGAAAGTGAATTTCATTCTTGACTCGGGGTGTTTTCTGCTCTAACCGTGCTTCCATACGACTGACAATCCTCGAAAAACCGCTTAAGCGACAGGTATGAAGAACACTATGACACATCAGCACACACAGGCCGGGAGTTTCGCCCCGCTCACGCGGCGTTTTCGCGCTGGCATGCTGCTGGCTTGCCTTGCGGCCCTTATGGTCACAGGCACCGGCGCGGCGCACGCGGCCAAGGCCCAGGGCGAAGCCTACTGGCTGGACGGCAAGTGGCCCCATGAAAAAAGCGACCTCGCTCAGCACGAAGACGCCGTTTATGGCCGCCTTGAAAGCGGCTTTCGGTATTTTCTCCTGCACCACGACCAGCCGGAAGGCCGCACTGCCATGCAGCTGGACGTGCAGGCAGGCTCCCTCATGGAGCGCGACAACGAGGCAGGCATCGCTCACTACCTTGAGCACATGGTGTTCAACGGCACCGAAAATTTTGCCCCGGGCGAACTCATCAAGTTTTTCCAGCGCCACGGCATGAGCTTTGGCGGCGACACCAACGCCCATACTTCCCTTACGGAAACGGTGTTCAAGCTGGACCTGCCCACCTCCACGCCGGAGTCCATCTCCAGCGGCCTCACCGTACTGGCGGACTTTGCGCACGGCGCGCTCATCCTGCCCAAAGAGGTGGACAAAGAGCGCGGCATCATTCTGGAAGAAAAAACCGCGCGTGATACCGTCGGCTCCCGCGCCCGTCAGCGTAGTCTGGACGTCATCTACGACGGCACCCGCTTTGTGAACCCCACCATCGGCACCGAAAAGGTCATCAAAGGCGCGGACGCAGCGCTGCTGCGCGGCTTCTACGACGCATGGTACCGCCCGGAAAACACCATCCTCGTCATGGTAGGCGACTTTGACCCCAAGGCCATTGAGCCGATGGTACGCTGGGCCTTTGCCGACTTCGGCCCCCGCGCCCCCAAGCGCGAGGTCCCCAGCTGGGGCGACATCACCCCGAAGCAGGACCTCACCGTGCACTACGACCCCGTCTCCGGCTTTTCGCCCATGGTCATGGTGCAGAACCTGAAGCAGCGCCAGTGGACCGTGGATACCAAGGCCCGCCAGCGCCAGCAGTTGGCAGAGCAGTTGGCCTCTCAGGCCCTGCGCCTTCGCCTGATGCGCCTCACCACGCAGAAGGATGCTCCCATCCTGCGCGGCATGGCTGGCATGGGCAAAGCCTTTGACCTGTTCGACAACGCCCGCGTGATGGGCATGTGCCGCCCCGGCCAGTGGAAAAACGCCCTGACCACCATGGAGCACGAACTGCGCCGCGCCCTTGAGCACGGCTTCCACGATGCGGAAATCGCCAAGGCCAAAGAGGTGTACAGCACCATCATCACACAGGGCGTTGAGGAAGAGGCCAGCACGGACTCCAAGTCCCTTGCCGCCAACATCATCACCACCCTAAACGCCGGGTACGTGGTGCAGTCCGCCGAGCAGACACAGGCGCTCTACGCCCCCATGATTCAGGACATCACCACCGAGGAAATCGAACAGGCCTTCCGCAATGCGTGGAAGGGCGGCAACCGCATCCTCACCGTCACGGGCATGGATATTGACGCCAAGGACCCCGAGGCCCTCATCAAAGCGCAGTGGGACAAAAGCGCCAAGGACGACGTTGCCCCCTACGAACCGCCCGTTGATGTGGAATTCCCCTACCTCGCCACCCCCAAGACGCCTGCCAAGGTTGTCTCCAACGTACAGCACACCGAGCTTGGCGAGCCGTATACCTACAGCGAAGTGAAGCTGGACAACGGCATCACCCTGCTCATGAAACCCCGCAAGACGCAGAAAAACACCATCATGATCGGCCTTGGCTTTGGCACTGGCACCGCTCTTATGTCCGAGCGTGAGCAAGCCTTGGCGCGGCTGGCCGCCCGTGTGGTCTCCAACTCCGCTCCCGGACGTTTGACCCGGAGCGAGATGGCGCAGATCCTGCCCGGCAAAGCCATTCGCATCGGCTGGCAGTCCCGCGCGGACACCATGGGCATTAGCGCAGCCTGCCTGCCCGAAGACCTTGAAACCTCCCTGCACCTTGTCCGCGCCATGCTCCGCGACCAGCACATCCGCCCGCAGGCCATGCAGGCCGCGATGTCCACGCTGAAAGTGGAAACCAAACGCAGCACGGATACGGCCCAGCAGGCCATGATGACCAAAGTGCCCCGCTTCCTGTCCGGCCGCCCCAATGCCATTGCTCCCATCACGCTGGACGACGTCAAAGGCTTCACGCTGGACGACGTACGCCGCTTTGTGAAGGAGCAGACCGCCATTGGCCCGCTGGTCATCACCGCCTCCGGCGACTTTGATCCAGACACGCTGGTCAACCTTGTGGCACGCACCTTTGAGGGCATCGCCCCGAAGCACAATGACGCGAAGCCCATGGAGCTGCACTTCCCCGAAGGACAACGCGGCAGCTACCGCCTTAAGGGCGATCTTGACCAGTCCGCCGTCATGATTGGCTACCCCGTCCCCGGCGCCGTTGGCGCAGCGGGCGCACCCATCAAAGAGGGCGACGTCCTGCGCAACACGCAGATTGCCGTGCTGAGCAGCGTCATCTCTGACCGCCTGCGCATCCACATCCGCGAGGACCTTGGCGCCACCTACTCTACCTTCTGCGCGTACCGGCAAATGACGGCCTTCCCGGACTTCGGGATGCTGTACACCATTGTCACCACGAACGGAGCCAAGGTGCAGTTTGTGGAACGGGAGCTGAAAAAGGTGTTCGCCAACCTGATTGAGGACGGCATCACCGAAGAGGAAGTCTCCCGCGCCAAACGCCAGATGCAGACCTCGCGCAAGAGATTCATGTCCCTCGCGTTCTTCTGGCGCATGCTTCTGGATCAGGAAGCCTACACCGCCCCCGGCGCGTTCGAGCGCACCAAGGCGTATGACGGCTTCCTCAAACAGACCACGGCAGAGGACCTCAACGCTCTGGCACAGACCTACGTTCAGCCTGAAAAGGCGGCAGTCTTCACCGTCCTGCCCCCCAAGGCGGCGACCAACTAGGCACAACAGCCCCGCTCCCGGCCGGGCGGCACTGCCGCCCGGTTTCGGGCCGGGGCTTTTTTACACCCTTTTGATTGATAACGATTCTCAAATTCACATTCAAAACCTTGCCGGAAGCGTATCCGGCACCTTCTGAGGAGAGAGCACCCGTGAAGAAACCGTTTCGTAAAAGCACAAGGATGCGCCGCATTATCGCCACGCTGGCGCTGGTCCTGACCCTGTCCGCCCCCGCGGCATACGCGGGCGACGCCGCGCCCGCACAAAACGCCACCAAAGACGCCACACCCACCGAAACCGCGACAAACGCCACCGAGCAGGACGAGCGCGTCCTGACCATGGAAGAGATGAAAATCACGGCAGAAGAGCATGAGCAGGGCAAAGCCGTCATTGACCGCACAATGCTGGACCGCCTGCCCTCCACCTCATCCAGCATCACCGAAACCCTGCGCACCCAGCCAAACGTCCAGTTCGACGACGGCTTCGGCTCCTCCACGCAGGGCGGAGAGTTGACGCCGCCCAAGATTTCCATCGGCGGCGGCAAATACTATCAGAACGCCTTCACTGTGGACGGCCTGAGCATCAATAACCGCATTGATCCGTCGGGCTTTGACCACAGCAACCCTTCGGCCTTCCCAGGAAGCCCCGCGCAAGGGATGTTCCTGGACACCGACCTGCTGGAAAAAGTCGAAGTCTACACCTCCAACATTTCCGCAAAGCACGGCGGCTTCCTCGGCGGTGTGGTCAATGCGGAAATCCGCGATCCATCAGGCGAGTTCGGCGGCAAGGTGAAAGTCCGCCACACCCGTGACAAATGGACCAACCAGCGCGTTGCCGACGGCGAGGCCTTTGAAAAGTCCTCCTCCCCGGACAACCAGCCCCGGTTCAGCAGATACGAAGGCTCTTTCTCCATGGATGTGCCCATCTCGGAGCAGACCAGCGCCCTGTTTGCCTACGACGTCAAGCACGCCACTATTCCGCTGTATTACATGGACGGCGAAAAGGACCAGACGCGCGTCAGCCAGAACTTCCTCGCCAAGGTTGTGCACGACATCGACAGCGATACGTCCATTGACTTCACCGCCATCTACGCGCCCTACGCGGCGGATTGCTTTACCGCCAGCAACAAGGATTCCGAATACACCATCACCAATGGCGGCTCGTCCTTCACCCTTGGGCTTGAGCACGCCATGAACCTTGGCACCGTGGAGTTCCGCACGGGCTACTCGCAGATGCGTACCGAGCGCGACGCGGACAACAATATCCACACCACTTGGACAAAAAAGAACAACTCCTCCACACAGTGGGGTGACAACAACTACTTCGCCATGGAAGGCGGCTTCGGCAGCGCATATAACGAGCAGCGCTCTCTGTCCTCCATGCTGGACTTCAGCTCCCGAGAAATGGCCCTCGGCGCTACCACCCATGTGCTGAACATGGGCCTTGCGCATGAGAACGTCTTTGGCAAATACGAACAGAAAGACGACCGCATAGCCTACTATAGGCCCAGCCTGCAATCTGATGTCATCGACAACGGTAGCGGCGGCATCATCGCCGGCGAGCAATACACCAAATCGAAAAGCGTGAAGGGAGCAACCTCCCGCTCCGCCTCCATGAACCTTCTCGGTGCATACGTTGAAGACGAAATGAGCTTCGGTGACCTCACCCTGCGTCCGGGCCTCCGCCTCTCCTATGACGATTTCCTGGAGAACACGAACCTCGAGCCCCGATTCAAGGCCACCTACGACATCTTCGGTGACGGCGACTATATGATCATCGGTGGAGCCAACCGCTACTACGGCGCCCCCCTTCTCACCTACGCCCTGCGCTCTGATGAGCCGATGTACAAGTACAGCCGTACCAACTCAGGTGGAATACTGAGCGATTGGATAAACCCTAAGCCCAAAAAAAACAAAAGCTACGACATCACCGGGCTGGACACCCCCTACTCTGATGAACTGATGCTGGGCGGCACGGCCAACCTCTGGGGCGGCACCCTCTCCCTTGAGTACGTCAAGCGTGAAGGGCACGACCAGTTCGCCTCGCACCGCGACGGAGAAGGCGGCATAGAGTACAGCATGACCAATGATGGTGAAACGGAATACACCGGATACACCATCAGCTATGAAAAAATGGTCAAGAACCATTACTTCAGCATCGGCGCCACGTACTCTGAAAACGAAACCAACTTCAACGACTTTCTTGACTCGTCCAACAACAATAATTTCATGCCCGGATACGACTTTGACAAGGTCTACTACGACGGGGAACTCATCAACCGTGATGAATTGCCTGCCTCGAACTTCAACCGTCCGTGGGTGTTGACCTTTATCTACAGCGGCCGTTTCTACGACAAGCTGACCTTCACCAACACCACCCGCTACGTCTCGGGCATGCGTTCCATCGTCCAATCCAAACCCTACACGGATGACGACGGCATCAGGTACAACTCATACGAAGACTCCAACATCGACGAAGCTATAACCTTCGACTGGCAGATCGACTACGAGGCGTGGAAGTACAAGAACCAGCTGCTGACGCTGAACCTCACCGTGACCAACGTCTTTGATGCCACGTCCATCATCGACAAGGACGGCAACCGCCTGACCGGTCGGCAGTTCTGGGCCGGCATGACCTACGAGTTCTAAGATGCACAGCGGACCAGTCATATCCTGCCGCGACCTGCGGCACAGCTACGGGGAGAAGACCGTTCTGGACGGGCTGACCTTCGACGTGGAGCCGGGGAGCATCTTTGGGCTGTTGGGCAAGAACGGCGCGGGAAAGACCACCACCATCAATATCCTGATGGGCTTCCTGCGCCCGCTGTCCGGCCAGTGCCGCGTCCTCGGCGAGCCAAGCAACGACATTGCCCCGGCCACTCGGCGCGACATCGGCCTGCTGCACGAGCGGTTCATCCAGTACGACTTCATGTCCATTGAGGAGATAGAGCGCTTTCACGCCGCCTTCTACCCCAAGTGGGAGCGGGACGTGTTCTATGACCTTGTCGGACGGCTGGATGTTCCCGTGACGCGGCGCATCTCGCGTATGTCCTGCGGGCAGCGCTCGCAGGTGGTGCTGGGCCTCATCATGGCCCAAACCCCGCGCCTGATGCTGCTGGACGACTACTCCATGGGGCTGGATGTCGGCTATCGGCGGCTATTCCTTGAGTTTCTTCAGGAATATGTAGCCGAGCGCGGCACCACCGTGCTTGTCACCTCCCACGTGGTGCAGGACCTCGACAAGCTCATCGACCGGATGGTCATCATCCAAAGCGGCAAGACCCTTGTCACCGGACGGAAGGAAGACTTCTTGGACTCCTTCCACGGCTACAGACTGCCGCGTACGGAAGTCACGGACCGCCTGCGCCCCACCGGGCACATTGCCAATGTGGAGCACAGCGCCGCGACAACCAGCATCTACGGCTATCTGGCCTATGACGAGATGCGCGCCACCCTTGCCTCGGCAGGTGTGGCTGTGGATGACCTGACGGAAATGCCCATGGACTTCGAAGACGCCTTCATCGGCATCACCGGTAAATACTAAGTACGACGCGGGGGCGCGGCATGCGCCCCCGCCTTTTGGAGAACACATGCATTCTGCATTGGCATACAAGGAGTGGCTGAAGCTGCGACGCGTGTTTTGGGTGCCGCTGGCTGTTGCCGCTCTCGCCCTTGGCTACACGCTGGTCAGCTTTCGCCACGTCGCGGAAGTCATTGGCCCGGTCATGCTGTGGCTGGACGCCGTCTTCTACGAGAAAGTGTTTTACAACCACGTGCAGTTGGTCACGGCCTTCTCGGGCATCTGGTTTGCGCTGTTTCAGTTTGTGCCGGAGTGTTCGGGCAAGCGCCTGCGCCTGCTCTTTCACCTGCCCGTGCCGCACCGCAAGGCCATCTATTCCATCGTCGCCATCGGCCTTGGGGCGACCCTTGGCGTGGCGGCACTCACCTTGGCGGGCGTGGCGGCCATTGTGGCGACATATCTGCCCGCAGAGGTCGTTGTAAGCGCCATGGTGACCACTGCGCCGTGGCTGCTGGCGGGCATCCCCGCATATATGGGGACAGCGCTCGTCATCATGGAACCCCGCCCCGCGCGAAAGCTCTTCCTCAGCGCCATTTTTGTCCTGTTTCTGCTGCCGCTCTTTGATAACCCCGTCCCGGCAGCCTATGGTCCCATTTTGCCCGGCTACGCGGTGCTGTGCCTGCTATGGCTTCTGCCGCTTGACCTTCTGGCCCACCGCTTCAAAAGGGGGACGACATGGTAGCCCTCGCCCGCGCCTGCGCGCTCGCCATCATCATCTTTGTGCTTGCCAGCACCCTGCCCATTGTGGCGCATAAGGCCACCAGCACCCGCTCCGGCACGCCTGTGGTCTTCTATAGTTCCGTGCTGGAACGCTTTGTTATGCAAAAAAGCACGGACAGCGGCCTTGAGCGCTTTGACGAAAACGGCGCGCCCCTCGACTACGTCGCCTACTGCCGCGCCCTGCCCTTCATGTTCCACGGCAACCTTGCCAAGTGGGGGCAGTGGGACGGCATGGTCAAAGGCCAGCCCTTCACCGCAGAGCAGATTGCCCGGCGCATGCAGTTCATCCGTCTGTCCCCGCGCGATATCAATACCCCAGAGCCGCCCCTTGGCCTGCTTATGGAGTCCTCCCCGCGCGGAACCAACCTGGAGTATCCCCCGGATATGTTCCGCCTTGGCGACAGGCTGGAGTTTCTGGACTGCAAAACCAACCGCGTGAATGCCGACAAATCCCAGCGCTTCACCGCCGCCCTCAAGGACGCGGGCTTCACCTTCCCCGGCGTGTTGGCGGCCATGAATCCCACCAACCAAAAGCCCGTTGACTGGGGCGCGTTTCTGCTGGACGGCACCGGCCGGCTGTTCCACCTGCTGATGGTCAAGGGCGAGCCGGTCTGCCGCAATACGGGCCAGCGCTTTGACCAGCCGGTGCGCAAAATCATCGTCGCCGAGGCAGAACGCCGCGAGTTCTACGCCCTTGTGGTCACGGAGACGGACATCCACGCCATTGCCTGCGACGGCTACCGTCGCATGACCTTACCGCTTAAGGGCTATTCGCCGGATACCGACTCCGTTCGCATTCTCGCAACACCGCTGAACATCATGGTGCAACAGCAAACGCCGACCACGCTGCGCAGCGTTGCCCTTGATACCACGTGGTCCGAGGTCCACAGCCTCTCTAATGATATATACAACCCGACCAAGGAGCGCCGCGCCGAGCTTGTCGCCTTTTTCCTGCCTTTTAAAATCACCACATCCAGTCCGCTGAGCCGCTTTGCGGGCATTGCGCCGACTGATGTGTTTGCCTACCCCCTGTGGTCCGCGGCAGGATGTCTCTTTGCGATACTCCTCTACATCCCGCTCCACAGACGCCGATTCCGCCGCCTGCCAAAGGCTGCGGACGTCCTCCTCCTTGCCGGTACGGGCTTCTATGGCCTTGTGGCCATGGCCGCCTTCGGCCCCCTCGCAAGTCCGGACGAATAGCGCCCTCGTCCGCACATCGCGCCTTCAGCCGCCCCGGTCAGTTGCCGCCTGACCGGGGCGGCTTTCGTTTTACACAGCCACGCCGCCCCCAGCAGCCAACGCTGTGGAAAACTTCGCCTTTCCCCGCGCTTTTGCGCGCCCACTCCCGCGGCACAGCGCCCTACCCGGCGCGCTCTCCCCACTGTGGCCCGACGCACCACCAGCCAACGCTTTTCCGCCTACCCAGTGCACAGACACCCGCACAATCCCCCCGCGACGAAATACGAGTTACGCAGTGTGGAATATAACCTCCCAAATCGACACAACATCACTGCACACTGCCACGAGCAAAGGAATATCGAAGATATTCCCGCGCGCATACGTTGATCCAAAGCCAAACCTTGACAAAAAACAGCATTCGAGTACTTATATTTAACACTACTGCAGTGCATTCATTTCGTCTGGCGGCAGGACACACAATCGACACTGAAAAAGAAAGTCTGCATTGCTCTTTACCCACCAACGTACACCTTCCTGCCACAGCGCATCACTAGACCGGGAGTAAACATGGAAAAAATCCGCGTTCGCAATCTCTCCAAAATCTTCGGCCCCAACCCGCAAAAGGGGCTGCGGCTTTTGGAGAAGGGATTAGCGAAGGATGAAATCCTCGAACAGACCGGCATGACCGTTGGCGTCAACTCGGCGTCGTTTGACGTTATGTCTGGCGAAATCTTCGTCATTATGGGGCTTTCCGGCTCAGGCAAGTCCACCATCGTCCGTATGCTTAATAGGCTCATTGAACCAACGGCAGGCACCGTGGAAGTGGACGGGCAAGACGTCACCGCCATGGGCGAGGACGAACTCGTAAAATTCCGCCTGCACAACATGAGCATGGTCTTTCAGTCCTTTGCGCTCATGCCGCACCAGACTGTTCTGGATAACGCCGCCTTCGGTATGGAGCTTGCCGGCATCGACAAGGAAAAACGCCACGCCCGCGCCCGCGAGGCGCTGGAGCAAGTGGGGCTGGCGGGCTGGGAGGACACCTACCCCAACCAGCTTAGCGGCGGCATGCAGCAGCGCGTAGGCCTTGCGCGCGGGCTGGCCGTTGACCCGGACATCCTGCTCATGGACGAGGCCTTCTCCGCCCTCGACCCCCTCATCAGGACCGAAATGCAGGACGAGCTGCTCAAGCTGCAGGAGGAAGACCAGCGCACCATCGTCTTCATCTCGCACGACCTTGACGAAGCCCTGCGCATTGGCGACCGCATCGCCATTATGGAAGGGGGCAGCGTCATCCAGGTGGGCACGCCGGAGGAAATTTTGCAGAACCCGGCCAACGCTTACGTCCGCGCCTTTTTCCGTGGGGTGGACCCCACCGGCGTCATTTCCGCTGGGGACATTGCCCGCGACACGTACCCCACCATTGTCATGACCAAGCAGGGCAACCTGCGCACCACCCACGAACTCCTCAGCGGCAGCGAACGCGACTACGGCATCGTGCTGGATACGCGCCACCGCTACCTCGGCATGGTTTCGTCCGAATCCGTCATCGAAACGCTGGACGCCGCCCAAAGCGACGGCGACAAGTCCTTGCGCCGAGCCTTCCTCCCCGATGTCACGCCTGTGGATGTCAGCGACTCCATGCAGGAGCTTTTGCCCTCGCTTGCGGCGCGGGGCTGGCCTGTCCCCGTCGTTGCCGACGGCAACGTGTACAAGGGCGTTGTTTCGCGCAACCGCTTCCTGCGCACGCTGCACCGTACGGAAGAGGACATCGAAGAAGCACAATCCGCATAACAGCGAGGACGATACTCCATGTTCAACGAACAGATTATCCCCCTCGACGCCTGGGTCACCCAGTTCGTCGATTGGCTGGTAGATAACTACCGAGACATTTTCCAGAGCATTAAATGGCCCGTGGAACAAACACTGAACGGCTTTGACGCCGGGCTGAACGCCCTGCACCCGCTCATCATCATTGCCGTGGTGGCTTTTGCCGCGTGGCGTTTTTCCGGCTACAAGCTGTCCATTTTCTCCATCATCACCTTTGTGCTTGTGGGGCTGCTTGGTCTGTGGGAGCAGTCCATGACCACCCTCGCCATGGTACTCTCCTCCGTGCTCTTTTGCGCCCTTGCGGGCATTCCCCTTGGCATTGCCGCGGGCCGCAGCGACCAGTTCGAGGCCGGGATACGCCCGGTCCTTGACGCCATGCAGACCACACCGGCCTTCGTCTACCTCGTGCCCATTGTGATGCTGTTTTCCGTGGGTAACGTGGCGGGCGTTCTGGCAACCATCATCTTTGCCCTGCCCCCCCTTATCAGGCTGACCAGCCTTGGCATCCGCGGCGTCCACCCAGAGTTGGTGGAGGCGGCGCAGGCCTTTGGGGCAACGCGCACACAGGTGCTTGTCAAGGTCCAGATTCCCCTTGCCATGCCCACCATTCTTGCCGGGCTGAACCAGACCATCATGATGGCGCTGTCCATGGTCGTTATTGCCGCGCTTATTGGCGCGGGCGGCCTTGGTTCACCAGTCATTCTTGGTCTGAACACTTTGGATATCGGGCGCGCCGTCATCGGCGGCCTCGCCATCGTCCTCATCGCCATTGTGCTCGACAGGATCACACAGTCGATGGCGCACAAAAAATCCTAAAACACAGGAGGCTCAATGCGACTGCACCATGCACTTCTTACCATTCTCTGCGTGGCCCTTTTGGCCACGTCGGCCATGGCTTCGGACATGAAGCCGGGTGAAGGCGTCACCGTCAAACCCGCCCGCGCAACATGGAACACAGGCTTCTTCCAGGAGGCCCTTGTCCGCCGCGGTCTGGAGGAGCTGGGCTACGACGTGGACCGCCCCAAGGACCTGCAGAACCCCATCTTCTACAAGTCCGTCGCCCTTGGTGACGTGGACTACTGGACCAACGGCTGGTTCCCCAACCACGACAGCCAGCTGCCCCGCGGCTTCTATGACGACGCGCAGAAGGTCGGCTACGTGGTGAAGGCTGGCGGCCTGCAGGGCTACCTTGTCTCCAAGAGAGAAGCGGATAAGTACAACATCACCTCGCTGGACGACTTCCGCCGCCCGGAAGTCAAAAAAGCCTTTGACCAAAACGGCGACGGCAAGGCCGACCTCACGGCCTGCCCTCCAGGCTGGGGCTGCGAAAACGTTATCTCCCACCATATGAAGGTCTATGACCTTGGTGACGACATCAACCTTATCAAGGCCTCCTACGAGGCAGGCATGGCGTCCGCCCTTGGCACCTACAAGAGCGGCGGTCCCGTATTCTTCTATACTTGGGCTCCGAACTGGACCATCTTTAAGCTGAAGCCCGGCAAGGACGTCGTGTGGATTAACGTCCCCGAAATCATGCCCACCGAGGCGCAGGCCCCGGCCAAGGACCGCATGACGGTTTCCGGCATTGAAGGCGCAGTCACCGACCCCATCAAACTGGGCTTCGTGGTGAGCGACATTCAGATTGTGGCGAACAAGGAGTTCCTGAAAAAGAACCCCGCCGCCAAAACGTTCATGGAAGAATTTACTCTGTCCCTGAACGACATCAACGAGCAGAACACCCGCATGAACGAAGGTGAAAAGTCCGAGCGCGACATCGCCAAGCATGTGGACGAATGGATCGCCAAAAACAAACAGACGTGGAATACTTGGCTGACCAAGGCGCGTAACGCCGCCAAGTAATCACGCACCCGCGCATAACGCCCCGGCGGGACATCCCGCCGGGGCGTTTTTGTACTTGTGCCCCATCTCAGGGCGACACCTGTGCGCTAAAAAACAGCCCGTTCAACAGCGCACGGCGGATTCACCCGGCGCGGCGATGCCATTGCGCAAAGGGCACCCCGCTCATCCGAACGTCTCCAAAGCGCAACGGATTTCCACGGTTGAACAGCGAAGCAAGGCCAAACAGATGCACGAACACGCCGTAACCGGACTCGCCCTCATCCTTCTTGTCGGCTTTGCCTGCCAATGGCTGGCGTGGCGCGTGCGGCTTCCGGCCATTATCTTTTTGCTTGCCACGGGCATCATTGCCGGGCCTGTTCTGGGCTGGCTGGTGCCGGACGACCTTTTAGGCGACCTGCTCTTCCCCTTTGTTTCGCTGGCTGTCGCGATCATCCTGTTTGAAGGCAGCCTCACCCTGCGCCTGCGGGACATCCCGGGGCTGGAGCGCGTCATCCGCCGGCTCATCACCTACGGCGTCGCCATGACGTGGGGCATCACAGCCGTGGCCACGCACATCCTGCTTGGCTTCTCGTGGGAGGTGTCGTTTCTGTTTGGCGCGCTGATGACGGTTACGGGACCAACGGTCATCGCGCCGCTTCTGCGCACGGTCCGCCCACGGGAGAACGTGGCGCATATCCTCAAGTGGGAAAGCATCCTCATCGACCCCATCGGGGCCATTACGGCCGTTTTGGTGTATGAATTCATCGTGGCGGGTGGTCTGGAGGGGGGCCTTGCCGCAGGCTTTTTGGCCTTTGGCAAAATCGTCGTCATTGGCGCGGTGTTCGGCACAGTGTCCAGCGCGCTCCTGCGCGCCGCGTTTGTCCGCAACTGGATTCCCCACTATCTGCAAAACTTCGCCACCCTCGCCCTTGTTTGCGCCGTGTTCGCGGCGTCCAACGTCCTTGAGATGGAATCCGGCTTGCTGTCGGTAACGGTGATGGGCATTTGCCTTGCGAATATGGACGGCATGGACCTTGGCGAGATTTTGGACTTTAAGGAAAGCCTGAGCATTCTGCTTATTTCCATGCTGTTCATCATCCTTGCGGCGCGCATGAACCCGCAGAGCTTCATGGCCATTGGCTGGGGCGGGCTGGCGGTGTTTGGCGTCATCCAGTTCCTGACCCGCCCCCTGAGCGTAATGGCCTCCACCATAGGCTCCAAGCTCTCCATGCCGGAGCGGCATATGCTGGCGTGGATAGCTCCGCGCGGCATTGTGGCCGCGGCTATCTCCGCGCTGTTTGCCATCCGCCTGCAGGAGATGGGCTACGCCGATGCCAGCGGCCTTGTTTCCCTCACGTTTTTAGTCATCATCGGCACGGTGGTTCTGCAAAGTGCGACGGCGCGCCCCATTGCCAAGTGGCTGGGCGTAGCCGAACCGGAACCGGAGGGCTTTTTGATTATCGGCGCGGGAAACGTGGCGCAAACCGTGGCGCAGGAGCTGGTGGACAACGGCTTCCGCGTGATGCTTGCCGACCAGAACTGGGACAGAGTGGTGGAAGCCCGTTTGCACGGCCTGCCTGCCTACTGGGGCAACCCCGTGTCCGAACATGCGGAGCGTCACCTGGACCTCACGGGCATTGGCAAACTGCTGGCGCTGACGCCCTACGCGGAGCGCAACGCCCTTGCCGCACAGTACTACCGGCTGGAACTCGGCCCGGAAAATATCTACAGCGTGCGCACCCACCGCACGGAAAACACCACCGCCGACGAAAAGGCCGCCTTACGGTTTGGCGGCACGGACCTGTTTGACGAGTCCGTCACCTACTCCGCCCTGCGGCAAAACCTGCAAGACGGTGCAATTCTGCGCACCACCCCCCTCACCGAGGAATTCACCTACGAGGACTACCTTGCCTTCAGTGAAGGCGGCGAACGCCGTACGCCGCTGTTTGCGGTGTCCCCTGCTGGGCGCATTTTCCCCTTTACCGTGACGCCCCGGTTCACTCCGGCCGCCGGCTGGCGCATCATCGCCCTCATCTACCAGCCCCCACTGCACGAGGAAACAGAGACCGCCTAACCCGCATTCTCGCCGCCACTCCCCGCTTTTCGCGCAGTCCTCCCCACCTTCCCTTCGCCTTTCATTTTTTTTGCATGTGTTCTTCCCTTTTTTAGTATCGCCTGATACATAGGCTCAACGCCCACACGCATATCCGACAACCATTCCGGCATTCCCGCCACGTCCATGACGGGTCCGGATGCGCTTTTCAAGTCCTCCTCCTTCTTGGGCTTGATGCAAAGACCGCCCACTCTGTTTCGTCGCAGAGTGGGCGGTTCTTTGTGGTGGCGTGCCCCTGCCGCGCGGGCATGCGTATTCATTGCCCATCCACCGCAAAACGCGCTATGCTAAGGCGCTTCCGTCGTTTTGGCAGAGCCGCGCGCATAAGGCCGCAGCGCGTCAAAGTATCCACTTCCACCCCAACCGGACGCCACGCGCTGTCCCGAGGCCGAGAGACCATGAGCAAGCTGCGCACCATCCTCTCCGGCAAGGAATTCCACATCCTTATCTTTGTGGTGGGGTGTTTGGTCTTTGGGTGGCCGCTGGTGTCCATTGCCAACATTCCGGGCGGGCCACATCTGTTCATCTACCTGTTCGCCCTTTGGGGACTGTTTATTGGCATATTGCTGGGCATAGGCCTGTCGGGCTTTCCTGAAGACGCGAAGCACTCAAGCCCCCAGCCGCCGCCCATTGCGCCGCCCCCCGGTACCGAGCCGCCCACGGAAAACGGGCCCCCTCCGCCGCCCTACGCCAAGCCGGAGGACTCCCCATGAGCGTGACCAGTCTGCTCGGCCTTGGCCTTGCGGCCTACTTTGCCCTGCTCATCGGCATTGCCCTGTGGGTGGAGCGCAATGCACATATCAAAGACTGGTGCGCCCGCCAGCCCATCATCTACGCCCTCTCCCTTACCATCTACAACACCACGTGGAGCTTTTACGGCCTTGTGGGACAGGCCGCCAGCGAAGGGCTGACCTTTATGACCACCCACCTTGGCACCACCCTTGGGCTGTGCCTGTGGCCATTCATGCTGCGCAAAATTGTGCGCATCAAGTCCACCCACCGCATCACCAGCATTGCGGACTTTCTGTCCGCGCGCTATGGCCGCTCCCAAGGCGTGGCCGGACTGGTGACCACCATCGCCCTTGTTGGCACACTGCCCTATGTTGCCATTCAGGTAAAAGCGGTAAAACAATCGCTCCACCACATCGTAACGGCCCTTGGGGAGCCGGATTCCTTCCTCGTTTCGGGGCTTGATCCCATCCTTGCTTCCGTGATGATTCTATTCACCATTCTTGCCGGAGCACGCCGCCTTGACCCAACGGAGCGCCACCATGGCATGGTGGCGGCCCTTGCGGTGGAATCGCTCATCAAACTGGGCGCCATCCTTGTGGTGGGGTTCACCATTACCTATATCTTCAACGACGGCTTTGCCGATCTGTTCTCCCGCTTTGCCGAAACGCCATGGGCGCCGCTTACGGGCCTTCCTGCTCTGGACACCCCGGCCTACTCGCAGTGGACCACTGGCATGGTGCTGGGCATGGCAGGCATTCTTGTTCTGCCGCGGCAATTCCATGTCGCCGTGGTGGAAAACTCCAATGAACGGCACATCCTGCACGCTATCTGGATGTTCCCCATCTACATGGTGCTGTTCAATATCTTTGCCCTGCCCATGGCCATGAGCGGCCTGCTGGAAGGGCTGCCCCCGCAGGAAGCGGACATGTTTGTGCTGGCTCTTCCCATTGCGCACAACGCCCCGTGGCTTGCCGGGGTCGTCTTCTTTGGCGGTTTTTCCGCTGGCATCGGCATGGTGATGGTCACCTCCATGACCATGGGCACCATGATTACCAACCACCTTCTACTGCCGCTGATGGAGCGCCTCCCCGCGCTTTCCGGCTTCCGTAACAGGCTCTTGCAGCTACGTTGGGGCGTCATCTGCGTATTCATCAGCCTTGGCTTTGCCTTCAACTCCATGGTTGGGCACTCGTATATGCTGGTCAGCCTTGGACGCGTTGCCTTTGCCGCTGTGGTGCAATTCGCCCCGCCGCTTGTAGGGGGGCTGTACTGGTCCCGCGCCTCGCGCAAGGGCGCGCTGGCGGGGCTGACCGCCGGCTTCATGGTGTGGTGCTACACCCTGCTGCTCCCCGCCTTCGTCAACGGTGGCTGGCTGCCGCCGTCCCTGCTCTCCACCGGCCCGGACGGGCTGGGGCTGCTGAACCCGGAGCACCTCTTTGGCCTGCACGGCATGACGCCGCTGACGCATAGTGTGTTCTGGTCGCTCCTGCTTAACACAGGCTGTTTTATCATCTTCTCCCTTGGCACGCAGACCACGCGCGAGCAGTCCGAGGGCTACCGCTTCATCAACGTCATGGATGACGAGCGCCACGACTTCGCCCGCAGCGGCTCCCTTGACCCGCACATTCAAATTGGCCCCAAAAAGCGCATGGTTGAGGAGCTTTTTGCAGAGTACTACGCGCCGCTTCGGGCCAAGCAATTGGCGCGGCAATGCGTGAGCCGCGCGCAGCTTATTGGCCTGCAATACGTCACCATTGATCAGCTTGCCCGCTTCTACGAGGAAGTGGAAGCCATCCTCACCGGAGCCATCGGTGCGGCCATGGCGCACAAGGCCATGCGCCGCCGCCCCCTGTTCACCACCAAGGAGGCGCAGGAACTCTCCACAATGTACGCGGACATCCTTGCGAATATGCACCTGTCGCCCGAGGACCTCATCCGGCGCATCAACTACCACGAGGAGCGGGAAAACCTGCTCGGCCAGCATGCCGAGGAGTTGGAGGAAGCCAACGCCCGCCTGCGCGCGGCGGAGGAAAACTACCGCCTGCTCTTTGAAAATGCGCTGGAGGGTATCTTCCAAACCACGCCTGATGGCCACTTTTTGGCCGCCAACCCCGCACAGGCCAAGCTCCTGGGGTACGAATCCCCCGAGCAGCTTCTTGAGGAAGTCCGCGACATAGGGCGCGACATCTACCACTCCCCGGTGGACCGGGAGCATCTGCTCACCGCCCTGTACGACAAAGGCTTCATCACGCAGTTTGTTCACCTCATCAAACGCCGGGATGGATCGCTTATCTGGGCGGAGATACACGCCCGCCTCGTGCGCGATGAAAATGGCGCCCCCCGGCGCATAGAAGGCACCATGCGCGACATTACGGACCGCAAGCGCGCGGAGCAGGAAATCATCCGTGCAGGTCAATATGTGCGCGACGTGCTCAACTCCATGCCCTCCATCCTCATCGCCGTGGACGAGGACCTGCGCATCACACACTGGAACAAGGCCGCAGAGCATGAACGCGGCATGACGGACAGCGACGTGCTGGGCCGCTACCTTGGCGACGTGTACCCGGAGATGGACCCGCACACGCCCCTCATCAGCGAAGCCCTGCAAAGCCGCGCCCCGCGGTATTTGGAAAAGGTCCCCTACAAGCGCGGCAATGAAATCCGCCGCATTGACCTGATGGTCTATCCGCTGTCGTCGCAGTCGCGCGCCGAGGCCGTCATCCGCATGGACGACGTCACCGAGCAGAGCAAAATGGAAGAAATGATGATTCAAACGGAGAAGATGCTCTCCGTTGGCGGACTGGCCGCAGGCATGGCGCATGAAATCAACAACCCCCTCGGGGGCATCCTGCAGGGCGTGCAGAACATCCAGCGCCGCGTTTCGCCGGAGCTGAAGGCCAACCAAAAGGTTGCCGAGGAGCTCAGCTGCCCGCTGGAGACCATTCAGGAATACATGAAACGCCGCAAGATACTCAGCATGCTGGACGGCATCCGCGAATCCGGCGAACGCGCCGCAGGCATCGTCATGAACATGCTGGAGTTCAGCCGCCGCAGCGAGGCCACCATGGCCAAGGAGGACATCCACACCCTGCTGGACCACACACTGGAGCTGGCCTCCACGGACTATGACCTGAAAAAAAGTTACGACTTCCGCTCCGTCGCCATCCAGCGAAACTACGCAGAAGGGCTGCCTGCCGTGGTCTGCTCGGCCTCGGAAATCGAACAGGTGTTCCTCAACCTCTTCAAAAACGCGGCGCAGGCCATGACCGAACACGGCTCCACAGGCCCGCCCGCCATCACCATTACCACCAGCCACCAGCACGGGCGCGTGCGCATCGACATCACGGACAACGGCCCCGGCATGGACGAGGGCACACGCTCGCGCATCTTTGAACCGTTCTTCACCACCAAGCCAAAGGGCGTTGGTACCGGCCTTGGGCTTTCGGTGTCGTACTTCATCGTCACCTCCACCCACGGCGGCCGCTTTAGCGTGCACAGCGCTCCCGGAGAAGGCACCACCTTCACCATAGACCTGCCCGTGACGCCGCTGGACAAAACCGACGACGCGGCCCCGGCCTAGACGCCGCAAAGGGCGCACCACAAAGCCAACCGCGCATCTCATCCATTCCGCGCGCCGCACAAGGCGCAGCCGCCACACAAAAACGACGCCCCCGCCACAGCGCCGACACATTTCACAGCTACTTCCTCCCCATCAGACAAACTGGACTATACCAAAGGAGTCTTGCTGTGAAACACCACGTCTGGGCCTTCGCCCTTGCCCTCGTTCTGACCGCCACCGCCGCCAGTGCGGCCTCTTCCGTCCCGCAGGACCTGCTTCGCGCCGCCAAGGCCGAAGGCGAGGTCAACAGCGTAGGCATGCCCGACACCTGGGCCAACTGGAAGGACACTTGGCGCGACCTCAAGGTGAAATTCGGCCTCTCCCATCAGGACACGGACATGAGCTCCGCGCAGGAAATCGCCAAATTCGCCGCCGAGAAAAACAGCGCCACCGCCGACATCGGCGACGTGGGCTTCGCCTTCGGCCCCATTGCCAAAAAGAAAGGCGTCACCCTGCCCTACAAGCCCACCACCTGGGACGACATCCCCGCATGGGCCAAAGACAAGGACGGGCACTGGATGCTGGGCTATACCGGTACCATCGCCTTCATCTCCAACAACAACATCGTCAAAAATCCCCCCAAAACGTGGCAGGACCTGCTGGATGGCGACTACAAGGTCACCGTCGGCGACGTAGGCTCCGCCGCACAGGCCAACAACGCCGTCCTGGCCTGCGCCTTTGCCACCGGCGGCAGCGAAGCCGACATCTCCCCCGCGCTGAACCTGTTCGCCCAGCTGGCCAAGCAGGGCCGCCTGTCGCTCAGCGACACCAGCCTCGCCAACCTTGAAAAGGGCGAAGTGGAAATGGCCCTGCTGTGGGACTTCAATGCCCTCAACTACCGCGACAGCATTGACCGCGACCGCTTCACCGTCAGCATCCCGCGTGATGGGTCCATCATCTCCGGCTACGCCACCGTCATTAACAAATACGCCAAGCACCCAAGCGCCGCCAAACTCGCCCGCGAATACATCCTGAGCGACGCCGGGCAGATTAACCTTGCCCGCGGCTACGCCCGCCCCATCCGCACCAACGTCACCCTCCCCGCCGACGTGCAAAACATGCTGCTGCCAAACGAGCAGTACACCAACGCCAAGCCCATCGGCGACTTTGACACCTGGAACCGCACCGCGCGCAAACTCTCCCGCCTGTGGCAGGAGCGCGTGCTCATCCACATGCAGTAATTCCGAAACCCCATCGACCACAGAACCACCGACCGAGGTTTTTCTTGTCACACACCGTCATCCTCGTCCTCGTTGATGGCCTCAGCGCCAAGGTAGCCCATGCGTGCATGGGCTACCTTCAGGCCATCGTGGACGCCGGGCACGCGCAGTCCTACACCCTGACGTGCGAACTGCCCTCCCTGTCCCGGCCCCTGTATGAATGCATTCTTACCGGCGTACCGCCCATTGTCAGCGGCATTGTGGACAACGGCGTCGTCCGCCGCTCCCGGCACGACAGCATTTTCTCCCTTGCCACTGACGCGGGACGAACCACCGCCGCCGCGGCCTACCACTGGGTGAGCGAGCTCTACAACCGCGCCCCCTACGACCCCACGCGTGACCGCTATACCGATGACCCGGCCCTGCCCATCCAGCACGGCATCTTTTACAACGTGGACCACTACCCTGACTGCCACCTCTTTGCCGACGCCCAGCACCTGCTGGCGCGCCACGCCCCGGACCTGCTGTTTCTCCACCCCATGAACGTAGACGACGCCGGGCACACGCATGGCGGCGACGGGGACGGCTACCGTGCCGCCGCGCGGCGCATGGACAGCCTGCTCTCGCGCTATGTGCCCCAGTGGCAGGATGCGGGGCATCAGGTCATCATCACCAGCGACCACGGCATGGCCCCGGACCGCATGCACGGCGGCACCACGGACGATGAACGCCGCGTTCCCCTCTATGTAACCGGGAGCCGCTTCTCAATGAACCCAAGTGCCAGCCCGGCCCAGACCCAGCTTTGCGGCCTTGTCTGCGAGCTGCTGGACATCACCGGCCATGGCAAACCCCACTGCAAGGAGCTGCTCGCCTCATGACCCATTCCACAACACGCCGCTTTCCGCTCATGGCGGCGGCAGGCCTTGTGCCCTTTTTCGCCATGCTGGGGCTGTTTCAGCTGGCCCCCATGGGCTGGGTGCTCATCCACAGCGTCAACGTGGATGGCGCATTCAGCCTCGGGCACTACCGCGAAATACTGTCCTCCGCCTTTATGCGGCAGGCGTTCGGCCACAGCCTGACCATCGGCCTTTGGTCCAGCCTCGGCGGGCTGACTCTTGCCACGGTTGGCGCGGCGGCGCTGCGCCGCGTGGGCGGCAGACTGCGCCAGTTCATGGTGGCCTTCACCAATATGGTGGGCAATTTCTCAGGCGTGCCGCTGGCCTTTGCCTTTATCATCTTCCTTGGCGCCAACGGCAGTTTGACCATCATCCTGCGCGAGGTGGGGCTTATCAGCGGCTTTAACCTCTATTCCATCAGCGGCCTGTCCGTGGTCTATACCTACTTCCAGATTCCACTTGCCATGCTGCTGCTTTTTCCGGCCTTCAATGCCCTTGATGACGATTGGCAGGACGCCGCGGCCCTTCTGGGAGCCACGCCCGCCAGCTACTGGCTGCGCATTGGTCTGCCCGTGCTGGCTCCTGCACTGGTCGGAACGTTCATCATCCTGCTGGCCAATGCCATGGGCGCGTACGCCACGGCCTACGCCCTGACATCCGGCAACGCCAACCTCGTCACCATCCGCATCGCCAACCTTGTGGCCGGAGACCTGTTCCTTGAACCAAACCTCGCCGCGGCGCTGTCCGTCCTGCTGGTAACGCTGCTGGGCCTTGTGACCACCATCAACCGCTGGCTCCTCAAGAGGAACGTCCATGCGTAGCACCACGCCCATCAACACCATCATCGTCTCCGGCCTTATCGCCCTGCTCAGCATCCCCCTTGTGGCTACGCTGGCCTATTCCCTTGCCAGCCAGTGGGGCGCAACCATCCTGCCCAGCGGCTTCACCTTCAAATGGTACATCGCGCTGTGGAGCGACCCGCGCTTTCTGGCCGCATTCGGCCACTCGCTGGCCGTATGCCTTGGCAGCCTCACACTGTGTGCCGTGCTGACCATACCGGCCATATTCATCGTGCACTACATCTTCCCCAAGCTGGACGGCCTGATGAACGTGCTCATCCTACTGCCCTTTGCGGTGCCGCCTGTGGTGTCCTCCGTTGGCCTGCTGCAACTGTACGCGGACGGGCCGCTGCCGATTATTGGCACGCCATGGATCCTCATCGGCACCTATTTCACCGTGGCGCTGCCGTTTTTGTACCGGGGCATCGCCAACGCCATGCAGGGGCTGGACGTCCACGCCCTGATGGACGCCGCCCACCTGCTGGGAGCCAGCACCATGCGGGCGTTCTTTGTGGTCATCCTGCCGGGCCTGCGGCGGGGCATTATGGCGTCGCTGTTTGTCTCCTTCACGTTCCTGCTTGGGGAATTCGTCTTCGCCAACATCCTCGTGGGCACGCGCTACGAGACGCTTCAGGTGTATTTGAACAACATGCGCAGCACCAGCGGCCACTTCACCAGCGCACTGGTCATGTCCTACTTCATCGTGACCCTTGTCCTGACGTGGTGCGCGGGCCGCTTCAACCGATAATCCCCACAGAGCACAACTCCTATGCATTACGTTACAACCCACGGCCTGACCAAACGCTTCGGCTCCGTCACCGTCTTCGACGGCCTGAATATGTCCATCAACAAAGGGGAGCTCGTCACCCTGCTTGGCCCCAGCGGCTGCGGCAAGTCCACGCTTCTGCGCTGTCTGTCGGGCCTCACGCCCATCAACGGCGGGCGCATCAGCGTTGGCGGGGACGACATCACCGCCGTCAAACCCCAAAACCGGGGCATCGGCATGGTCTTCCAGAGCTACGCCCTGTTCCCCAACATGACCGTCCGCGCCAACATCGCCTTTGGCCTCAAGATGAAGCGCATCGCAGGCGGCGAAGCCACGCGCCGCGTGGCCGAAGCCGTCGCCCTTGTGGAGCTGGGCGGACATGAGGACAAATACCCGCACGAACTCTCCGGCGGTCAGCGCCAGCGCGTGGCCCTTGCCCGCGCACTGGTGGTGCACCCGCGCATTCTGCTGCTTGATGAGCCGCTCTCGGCGCTGGACGCCCGCATCCGCCGCAACCTGCGCAAACAGATTCGCTCCATCCAGCGCGAGCTGGGTCTGACCACCATCTTCGTCACCCACGACCAAGAGGAAGCCCTGACCCTCTCGGACCGCATCTTCCTCATGGACCGGGGCGACATCGTGCAAAGCGGCTCTGCCGAATCCATCTACACGGACCCGGCAAACGCCTTTGTGGCGGGCTTTATCGGCAACTCCAACCTGCTGACGGCCCAGCAGGCCAAGGCTCTGCTGGGCATGGACATTACAGGCCAGCTGGCCGTCCGGCCCGAATCCATTTACGTCCGCGAACCGGGCCGCAACTACGCCCTTGGCGTCAGCACGCCAGTGGAAGCCACGGTCCTCTCCCACCAACTGCTGGGCAACGTTATCCGCTATCAACTCCTCTCACGCGGGTGCGAGCTGACCGTGGACCTCTTAAACCGCTCCTCCAGCCGTCTGTTCAAGGCCGGAACCGAGCTGGAAATTCTTTTCAACCGCAACGAACTTCGGGAGGTCGCCTAATGCCCCTCGCCCTCTTTGACCTTGATGAAACCCTCATTCATGGCGACAGCGCCACCATGTGGCTCCGCCATAGCGTCGCCAAAGGCTGGGCCCCCGCCACCGCGCTCGACCGCGAAGAACAGCTTATGCAGGACTACCGCACCGGCACGCTGGACATGAAGGCCTACATCCGCCACTGCGCCGGCCATCTGGAAGGGCTGCCCATGGACGAGGTAGCGCGCCGCGCGCACGAATTCGCCGAGGAATGCATCCGTCCCATCGTCTACCCACAGGCGTGGGAGCGCCTGCGCTGGCATGAGGAAAGCGGCGACACCGTGATCATCATCTCCGCCACCAGCGACTTCCTCGTCCGGCCCATCGCCGCCATGCTGGGCGTTGACAACGTCATCGCCATCCGCCTTGCCGAGGACGCCGGATGCTTCACCACGCAAACCGTCGGGACGCTCTCCTTCCGCGAGGGCAAAGTCACCCGCCTACACGATTGGATCATGACCGAGCGGCGCAGTCTCTCCGGAAGCATCTTCTACTCCGACTCCCATAACGACATGCCTCTCCTCGATGCTGTGGATGTACCCATCCCCACCAACCCGGACGACGCCCTGCGCCGCTACGCCCGCCACCGGGGCTGGCGCGTGCTGGACTGGAAACGGGCCGCGGCCTAGCCCCTGCACCATCAACGCACACACCACGGCATGAAACACCACACAAACAGACAATTCCTCTCCATCCGCGACTCCCTCGCAGACCAAATCGCCGGGGGGCTTCTTCCCGTCGGGGACAAGCTCCCGTCAGAACGCCGCCTCAGCGAGCTGTACGAAACCACCCGCATCACCGTGAAGGAAGCCCTGCTCGTCCTTGAGGCCGAGGGCAAAATCTACCGCGAGGAGCGGCGGGGATGGTTCGTCTCGCCGCCCCGGCTCATCTATAACCCCATGACCAAATCGCACTTTCACGAGATGGTGCAGGGCCAAAAGCGCCGGGCCGTCACCTCGGTACTGGCCGCCGCAACCGTGCCCGCGCAGGCAGATATGTGCAAACAAATGGACCTGCCGCCATTTACGCGGGTGCACCACATTCGCCGTCAGCGCTGTCTGGACGGACGCGCCGCGCTCTATGTGGAGCACGTAGTCTGCGCCCAGCGCTTCCCGGACCTGTTGGAGCAGGACCTCACCCAGTCCATCACCGGCCTGTACGAAAGCCGCTACGGCGTACGGTATGGCCGCTCGCGCTTCACCATCACCCCCACCGCCGCCATGGGCCACATTGCGGATATGCTCAGCATTGCCGACGGCAGCAGCATTCTGCACATTGCCCGCGTCAACTACGACCAACACGGCAAACTTATCGACTGCGACATGGAATACTGGCGGCACGATGCCATCCAAATCGCCGTGGATACCGACTCGTGGCAGGAGCTGTAAGCCCAGCCAGAGCGCCGGACATGCACATGCTCCATCCAGCCCTCCGCCACCGCGGGGGGCTTTTCTTGTGTTATGGGAGGCAGGACGGAAAAAAGTGCGCCCACGGCGCGGCTTCCGGTAGAGCGGAAAACCAGCGGCGCGGGCGCACGCCCTCAGGAGAGTGATGAGGAAAAACGTCCCGGCGGGGTCAGCCGAAGGGCCAGCCACCGCCGGGAGAGGCGGGAGGAGGATTTATGCCTTACATCGTTCCGATGAGCGATGCGGTGTGAACGCTCTCGGCAAAGAACACGACTCTAAAGAGCAGTTCCGTCACCAACAGCAGAACGGGCAGCCACAGCGGGATGCGCCGGGTGCGCAGAACAAGGGCCAGCGGCAACGCCAGCCCAACAAGCCCCCGCACCCAGTACAGGGAGGACTCCAGCCACGCCGTCCCCGTCATACGCATGGGCGTACTGCCGGAGAGCCAAATGCTCGGAATGAGCAGATGCAGAACAAGAGCGAGGGCCAAAATGCCGCCAAGGATGCGGGCGGGGCGCTCCTGCTCGGCTGCGGGCAGCAGCGCGCCAAACCCGGCAACGCCAAGCATGGCGGCGGTCACGGCGAACAAGGCGCCCGGCACCGCGTTGTCGAGCGCGGGGATGCTGGGCGCCATGTACGCCAGTGCGGATGTGCCAAGGGCGGCCAAGCCCACAACGGGGACCACCACAGACACGGCGCGACTCCTTACGAACAGGGACACGATCATAAGAAATGCGAATGCGCCAAAAGCCAAAATCTCACGGCTGAGCCACGAATGGGCAATGTTCACCAGTGCGCGGGGCGCGCCAAGGGGATGCCCCAGATGAAACACCGAGGCCACAAGCCCGGCGCAGACCCAGCGCGCCCACCACCCACGGCTCCCAGCCTCTTTTCGCGTCACCATCAATCCCGCCTTGAACATATTTCGAAAAAAGAAACGCACAGCCTGATACTGGCCGGGGCATGCCCGGTCAACCTCCGCCCAAGCCCCGCAAGCCTTCCCGCCAACTCCCTGCCAGCACTGCGAGCGCAATCACGCGTCTGGCAATTACTCACAAAACACCTGCCATTCCTCAAGAAAATCATTTATAGGCGGCAATGGCCTTCACTGCGGAACCTTCCGCACAACCCATATGGAGTATACAATGATGACCACTCTTCTTCGCCGCGCCAATATGCTGGCGCTGACCCTTTGCCTGCTCCTCGTCGGGGCAACCTCCGCCCTTGCCTGCTCGGAAATCTTTGTTGGCGGCGCGCATCCTGTTTCCGCCCGGACCTTTGACTTCATGTTCGGCGGCGGGCAGGCCCTGTTTACCCCGCGCGGCGTGGACAGGCAGACCCTCACCTTCAACGAAGACGAGACCCCGCTCGAATGGACCGCCAAATACGGCAACATCACCTTTAGCGCCTTTATGCCGCTGGAAGACGGCACCTCCGGCCTCACGGGCGTGGACGGCATCAACGAGGCGGGCTTCAAGGTCGGCACCTACTACCTGCCGGATTCCGTCCTGCCGCAGGGCGCTGGCGGCACCGTGCTGAACGTGGCCTCCTTCGTCCAGTACGCCGTGGACCGCTTCGCCACCGTGGAGGAATTCATTGCAGACCTCAAAAGCGGCGAATACCGCGTGACCTCCATGCCCACCGCCGTGGACCTGAAGCTGCACCTCTTCGTGCACGACGCGGCAGGCCAAAGCGCCATCATTGAATACATTGACGGCAAGCTGGACGTCATCCGCAACCCCGAGGTCCCCATCCTGACCAACACGCCCTACCGCCAGTCCATTGAGGACCTGAAGGCCTACCACGAATTCGGCGGCGAAACGCCCATCCCCGGCGGCCAGTACCCCTTGGAGCGCTTTGTGCGCGGTGCGTATTACTCCCGCCACATCCCCACGCCCGAGAGCACGGAGGACGCCCTTGCCTCGGCCACCGCAGCCATCATGAACCTGACCGTTCCGCCCTTCTTCGACTACGGCTGCACCTTCTGGCACCTTATCACGGACATGGAAAACAAAACCGTCTACATCCACACCCTGCATAACAGAAAGCAGCGCTGGGTGAACCTGAATGAACTGGACATGAGCGAAGGCAACGCCCCCATGAAGCTGGACTTCCAAAACCCCGACCTGTCGGGCAACGTGAAGGACGCCTTCAAGCCGTTGTAGCCGGCGCATAGAACACGCCGTGGACAGCGCGGCACGTTCGCAGCCCATGCGCCTCCGCCCGAGGCACAGCGTGGGAAACCAGACAAAAATATGCCGGAAACGCCCAGCGTTTCCGGCTTTTCTTATGCGGCCCCGCACCTCCTGAACAAGGCAGTCTCAATACCTCTCCACAGCATGGCGCGGCCTGCTCCGGCACGCGTCCCCGTGTCGGTCTCCTCGGCGTATTCGTAACCCTACTGACGACGAAGCCCAATTGAGCCTGAGGCCCGCATAGTGATTCTATGCCCAACGCGCCGCCCCGCGTCTCCCCGCCCCCCTCCACAACGCCAGCAGAGGGCGGGCGTCACAGAGCCGCTACGGGAGCGCTCGACACTACCCGGAGGACTGCGCGCCAGAGCCCATCCCGCCCTCTTGACAGCGCGCAAAGCCTGCTTATTTATTCATTCACAAAGGGAAAACCACTAATGAAAGGAGGATGTTATGGACATGACCAAGCTGAATCCTTGGAACTGGTTCAAGAAGGAAGACGAGCAGACCCCTCTGCTCCCCATCCGGCGAGACGAGAACGACAGGCGGAGCGCATCCGGCTCACTTGCCAGCCTGCACTCGGAGATTGACCGGCTCTTTGACCAAGCGTTCAGGGGATTCGGATTCGACTCTCCCCTTTCCCGCCCCAGCGCCCTGACGCGCCTTGCAGGCACGGGCTTCAAGCCCAGCGTCGACGTTGCCGGGTCCGAGAAGGAGTACACCATCACCGCCGAACTCCCCGGCATGGACGAAAAGAACATCTCCATCGAACTCAAGGGGGACTCGCTCATCATCAAGGGCGAAAAGCGGCAGGAGGAAAGCTCCGAGGACAAGGGCTTCTACCGCGTCGAACGCAGCTACGGCGCCTTCCAGCGCATCCTGCACGTCCCAACGGACGCCGACACGGACAACATCACCGCCCGCTCGGACAACGGCGTCATCACCATCACCCTTCCCCGCAAGGACGCACCAGACGCTGAAACCAAACAGATCACCATAGAATAACCACCACCCCAACCACTCCACCACCAAGCCCCCGGCCCAGCCGGGGGCTTTTTTGTATTGTTACAATTTGGAGAGGGAGGGGGCAACCTGTACCGCCATAACCTGTTCCCTCTGTTCCCGGACAAAAGTGTTACCCATGTTCCGTGTTGTACAGAGAGTGGAGGCTTTCCTAGGAAAAAGGAAAACACAGGGAGAAGCCGAAGGACGAAACAAATCCTTAAATTCGGACCAAAAAACAAGGAATTGTTGCGCCTCACGTAAACCTTCCCTACAGTTCGGCCTTCCCAGTCTTTTTCCCGGAGAAGCACCACCACATGACCCCATACACTCTGTCGCAAATCCTCGTCGGCATCGCCATTATTACGGACATCCTGTCCTTCCAGTTCAAGGACCGGCGACGCATTGTCTTCTGCCTCTTTCTCTCGGGCATACTCATTTCGTCACACTTCTTCCTGCTGGGGCACAGCACTGCGGGACTTCTTATGCTCATCGCCACCACCCGCTATCTTACCAGCGTCTTCACCACCTCACGCCGCGCCATGGGCTTTTTCCTCTCCCTCTCCACCATCGCCGCAGCATGGACCTATGAAGGGCTCCTCAGCATTATCAGCTCCCTCGGCTCAGCCTTCCAAACAGCAGGTGCCTTCGCCCAACACGACAAACGCCTCCGCCAACTCATGATCATCGGCACCCTCTTCTGGCTCCTCCACAACACCCTCGCCCAATCCCTCACCGCCGTCCTGATGGAGGCGCTGTTCCTTGTGAGCAATATTGTTGGCTATTATCGCCATTACCGCACTGCTCACACCCAATAACGAAAACACACAAACCGTCATACACCTTGTTATCACGGTCACTTTGGGTTAATCCTGAGCCATTGGCTTTCACGATATTGGGTCGCAATAGGGGCGCATTTCCGCCCTTAGGGTAGCAATAGGGTATCATAATATGCAGCGCCAAAAAACCAAATTTACAGGTGTTTACGTCCGTCGCAGCGGGGAGCGCCGCTTCAATGGCAAGCCCGATGAGTGCTATGACATTACCTTCAAGCTGCCGTCGGGAAGCAAGAAGTGGGAGAAAATCGGCTGGAAGTCCGAGGGCTACACCGCGAATATGGCATCGCAGATCCGCGCCGAACGCCTGCGCGCCATGCGGCATGGAGACATGTCCTCGGTGCGCCGCAAATCGCAGGAGCTGACCTTCGGCGAGGCATGGACGCTGTACTTTACAGAGCACCTGAAGCCGAAGTCCGATCCGGAAAGCACGAAGAAGCACCCGGACGAATCGCGCTACGACACGCATCTTGCCCCGCGCTTCAAGGACATGCCCCTTTCGGCCATCACACCGCTCGACCTTGAGCGCATGAAGAATGATATGTTCCGAGCCGGGCTGGCTCCGCAAACCTGTGAACATGCCCTCGGGCAAGTCCGCCGTGTGTATAGAAAGATGATCGCGTGGGACAAATGGTTCGGCAAAATCCCCACGGAGAAGGTCGAGGTGCCGCAATTCGACAACAAGCGCCACCGTTGGCTCACTCCCGCTGAAACGGGCAGACTTTTGGACGCCCTGCGTGGTCGGTCGGAGCGCACCTATCAGATCAGCATGATTAGCTTGCATACAGGCATGCGTGCGGGAGAAATCTTCGCCCTCAAGGGGCAGGACGTCATGTTGGAGAGCGGCGAAATCCACGTTCTGCACTCGCGCAAACACTCGGATGGGCGCACCGTCTACATGACGCCGAGCCTGCACAAGGTCATGGAAGCTCTGACGCTGCGTTCCGGGGACTTGGTCTTTGCTAGCAGGAAAGGGACAAGGTTGCCGCATATCGGCGGAACCTTCAAAAAAATTGTCAACGAGCTGGGCCTTAACGACGGCGTCAACGATCCGCGTGCCCGCGTGGTGTTCCACACCCTGCGGCACACGTTTGGCAGCTGGCTCGCTCAGGCAGGCGTGCCGCTCTACAGCATCGGAGAACTGATGGGCCATTCCCAAGAGGAAACGACCCGCCGCTACGCCCACCTCTGCCCGAACCGGCAACGTCAGAGCGCCAACATCATTGAGGCCATCTTCAACGGCGAAGAGGTTAATGCTGCTCATACGTCTTCACCCGCCGAGACTGCAGATACGCTTCGACGTCTTTTCGGCGGTAGCGAATAGACTTTCCGTCCTTGATGAACGCGGGGCCGCGCCCCTGACTTCGCATGTTGCCGAGCGTCCCCGCGTTAATGCCGTATAACATCTGGACCTCTTTATCCGTCAGCAACGCCTTACGATTCAGCAACTCCAGTTCATTCACTTCACGGGTGACGCCAATATTAGCTGCGGCCAGAGCCTCACGCACTGCGGCTTCGACAACATCCTGCACCCGCTCAATGGGAAGCACTACGATTTCGGGCTGCACGTCTATCCTCTCCTCACCGTAAGATACGTTCCAATCACACGGCCCAGCATGCGCCACAGCGCCGCAAAGCAAATTATACCGACAATCCCAAGCAACAAGCCGAGGACACTGATGAATTCGGCCTGAAACGTCACAGCTCTGGCCTCGGCATTTGGCTGCACCCTCGGGGGAGCCTCGCAGCTGCATCCAAACGCCGCACAGACAGCACGCGGCAGCCGCAGCGGCGCAGATTCGTCAAAAGCTGTTCAATGCCGTCACGCCCGCAGACGGAAAAGTCCGTTTCAACATTGTGGCCATCCGTGTTCTGAGCGCAAACTCGCAGCCGCAGCACCCGGCCCTCGATATCCTCAGGGCAGGAAACCACGCCCTGCTCCATAAGCTGGCGTATCAACGCCTCTCCTCGTTCCGTCTGCATGGCAAACTCCTTACCGTTGTCGGCAAACCATCCGGACCGGGTGCAGGTGGGGGACACATCATTTCGTCAGGCTGCTGCACGTTGCGGTTTGTCGGAGGTGTTCTGGCTCTAAGCCGCACCCAGTCCGGAAATATTCATCGTGCCCCGAAGGGATGCAGGACACGTGGCCCCGCTTCACACCAAACCGCAGGAGGAGCCACTCCCCTCCTTTGGCACCCCTTCGGGCCACAATGCGTTGTGTTCAAAGATCAACCCGAAATCCGGGCCTCTAGCGGATACCTGTCCCCGCCACGAGAAGCGCGGACTTCTCGCGGCGGGTGGAGCTACCCGCTTGGCAACTCACTCCCTGCTTTCACACCTGCTTCGTAACGCATGCCTCCTGCTTGAGTCTGGATCGGAACCTTTGCCGCTCCCCCGCCGGGAGACCTTGTTTCAGTTTCACGACTTTTCAGGGTTTGGTTCAGGCTCTTCGGAACAACCGAAGCGCACTCCCTGCGGGGAAATATCGAGAATCTTCGTCAACCATTCTCATCACCCTGCCCGAAGTAGGCGAGGCTTTAGGAGGCCTTCACCTCGCACCGCACGCTTTCGATGAAGCTCTGAATGGCGGTCAGCGCCTCGTGCCCTTCCTTTTCGATGTGCACCAGCTCGTCCGCAGTGATGACATGGTCTGCCGCCGCCTCGTTGTAAGCGGTGATGACCTCGCCAAACTCCTGCACGGCCTGCAGGGCCTGTTTCTGGCTTTCGCACGTCCCGTCCACCACATCAGGCAGCCGCACGAACATGCCGCCCAAAATACGGGCAATCTGATAGCGGGAGGCCTCAGAGTCGCACAGCGAGATCACTTCCAACCCATCGAGCAGGCCGAGCTTGTGTGTAGGGATGGCGTCGTTCAGCTCATTCATGAGCGTGGAGTACGACTTGCCGAGGTGAGATGCGAGAGAGTCTGCGATCATACCGCTGGGAGCGGCTTTGACGTCTTCGCGCAGAATGCAGAGGAGGCGCTTGTGTTCCCTGTCCATGATAATCACCCTTCACGGTTCTCATCGATTTCATGTTTGGAATGGGTCAAAACGGGGAAGGCTATTTGGTGCGGGGCTTTGGGCCACGTTTTCGCCCCTTGTAGGGCGGGGGGAGCAGGTCGCGCGGCACACCAAGTTCGACCAGACGCTCAATCCGATCTTTAGGGGCACGCTCTCCCGTGGTGATCATGGACATCATCTGAGGACTAATGCCTACGGCCCGAGCGAGATCGCGGGACTCAACACCATGCTCAATCATCCACGCACGGAGGCGAGCTTGACGGGTGGGTTTATGGAGTTGTATTGATTCACTTAAATTTTTCATTGTTCATCCCTATGGTTTTACAATGAATCAATTGGCGGGAAGCATCGGGCGCCTCTGCGATGAACCAAAGCTAACAGCCCGTCCCGTCTGACAAGTGAAGCAATACCCAAGAACTCAAACCCAGTCAACAAAATTCGTTGACTGTGGACTATAATGAATGGGCGCATCTAGTTTTCAACAAAGATTACGAGAAGTTATCCACGCGTTAAAACTCGAACACCAAGAGTTTGCACGCGCTGGTGGCATCACGAAGGCAACCTTGTCTGGGTACGTCCAAAGTGACCGCCAGCCCAAGGCGGAAACGCTCGGCAACTGGGTTTCTACCTATGGAATTGACGCCAATTGGCTTTTGGTTGGAGATGGGGAAATGTTCAAGGGGCAGGCCCAAGCTGCTCCGCAGCCTTCCGAAGCCCCCAAGAGCGAACTTGGCAAGGAACTCGAAGATATCAAGGCGACCCTCGCCACCGTGGGGGCCAGCGAGGATGAGATCAAGCAAGCCCTGCTCGACTACATCCGCAACGCAGGCACGCCCCGGGACCAAATCATCGCCACCGGAACCGAAGACGACCTGAACTCAAGTCGTTAAAGGGTAACAAGAAAGGCGATGGCATCCCACGAGGGAAGCTATCGCCTGTTTTTTGACGGGGGTGCGATACGAAAAGGCTATAAAGGTGAACAGCTTCATTTCACAGGAAAATACGGCGCTCGAAGAGGTTGCAGATAAACAGAAAAACAAACTTATAAAAATAGACACATAGAGACAAGTCGACACTATGAACGTAACAGAATACCGTTTTTTCTTATTCCGACTTATTATCCGGTCCAAAACTGCAAAGAAAAATTTATTCACTGTTGACAAGGGGCAATTACTAAAAAAACTCATAACGTCACAACCGCAAGGTGAAGTTAGAAAAGACCAAATCTGGGTAGTATCTTCTGAAATAACAAACTTCGATTCCATCAACGGATTTCATTTTGAATTTGGAAGAATCGGAAAAAAAGAAAAAAGCGCGTACGATCCCGAACAGGCCATCTTTCTCAATGAAGAAGGCGAAGAAGTTGAATACACAAACTGCTTCTTCTTTCCAACAGAACAAGTCCTTGCTATTCGAAGTGGACGCGGCATTAATGTCCAGCCTAAAAGTATAGCAAAATATTTGTGTAAGCTGTTGCAAAGGATGGTTGAGAGTGAGGAACTGTTAAGCGCAGAAGAACGAGTCATCTTACAGAAAAGCAATATAATTGCTCTTCCAATTAAAAACCCCAATTCTTTTATTGAGTTGATAAACAAAGCATACAAAGTAACTACTTACACAATTGAGTATGGCAAACCAAATCCACCCAATTACAAATCCTTAATCCAAAAGCCGATCGAAGAAATTACTGAACATACAGGAGCTGAAACGGGCGCTCTTAAATTAAAGAATAAAAAAGGGCTCGAAACGAAGCCCCTTGAAGACATATCTCGCTCTGCAGCTATCATGGATAGTACAGTCAGCGCCAAAATCCACGCTGACGAAACGGACTCGCTGGGCACAACAATAAAAATGCAACGCGCTGAAGATTTTCATATAGACATTCCGGAATCCGATCTCACAAACAAAATGGGAAAGGTTGCAACAGTTCTCTTAAACTGCTTCAAGACTATTGCTCCCACGAACAACAGGAAATAACTGTGTCCAACTATTCTTTTTGGACTTGGTTCATTAATGGATCAAAACAAAAACCTGGAATATGCAACTATATTGATCGGTTTATTCTACTTCATTTTGCCATAGCAATCGGAGGTTACAACTTAATATCTCCATCTTTAAAGGAAGCTTCTTGCGCAATGATGCTCCCTCTCTTCAGCATATTGTTTGGCATCACCTTTGCGTGGTCTGGCAACATCACCGCGTTGCTCTCAACCACTGAAATCAACAGGCTCTCTGATGAAGTAGACGGAGGGCTTGAGGAATACGTTTATTATACTCAAGGCGTTGTTTTATTAATTCTTACTACAAGTATTGGCTGGGGACTAGCCGGGCTAGAGCTTATCACAAACAGACTCTGGTATATTCCACTGTTCTGCCTGACCTCCATTTCAATCCGAGAATGCTGGAATCTGATTCTCCTAGCCCAATACCTAACCCTAGCTCGTCGAGATATCGCGAAAGCCACTGCCCTTAAGAAAAAAAACAATATTCCCAACTAAGCCATGACACACTTCCAAAGACTCCCCCATTTTTCGACAATAGACCCCAATGATCCATGGAACCCAGACCACCTCAATCGCAAACCGATTGCCGATCAGCTCACTAAACTGATTACGAGTTTGAACCAACCATACGTCCTGAGTATCAACTCACCTTGGGGGACTGGTAAAACTGAATTTTTGCGACGCTGGAGGGCTGACCTCGAAAATCAAGGCTACGCCTGTATTCACTTCGATGCATGGTCCAACGACTTCGCCGAAGATCCCTTCTTTGCCTTTATGGGAGAAATCAAAAAATACGTAGACGAAATCACCAACAACGATGAGGAGTCTAAAAAAGCCAATCATTCACACGTAAAAGAGGCGTGGAAACAACTAATAAAATTCGGCGGAAATTTCCTTGAAAAATCCCCAAAGCATCTTGCACGCTTCCTTACTTATCAAGCCCTTAAACAAGGTATCAACCTCGCGGACTTTGCTGAAGACCTTTGCGATGAAAACAGTGACTCGTCACAAGATCGGGACTCAACTCCAAACCAAAAGACATTTGATGATGCAGCAAAAATGATTTCAGGCATTACTGCTGAAGCCGTCTCTGGTTATCAAAAAAAACAAGAGTATCGCGAAGGTTTTCGTAAAGCGCTCACTAAATTCGCCCATTCTCTTAAGGCTAAAGACGAAGAGAATCCCCTCATAATCCTTGTTGACGAACTCGACAGATGCCGCCCAGACTACGCACTAGAGCTTCTTGAAAGGATCAAACATCTTTTTTATGCCGATGATGTCGTCTTCTTACTTGCCGTCGACAAAACACAACTTTGTAACACCATTTGCACAGTCTACGGGCAAGGCATCAATCCTGAAACATACCTTAGAAAATTTATTGACATAGAATTCACTTTACCTACTCCATCCTGCTCAAATTTCTTTGATTACCTTTCTGCAAAATTCAAAATGGAAGGACTTGTTCAGCCCTACCCCCAGAATGGAAATGACTACTCTGAATTTAAAGAATTGTTTGTATCTTTGTCCCAAGCGTTTCGCCTAAGCCTAAGAGACCAAGCGCAAATAATGACTCGGCTATCCATCATATATCGAGTTTATAACAAAGAGAACAGCACTGTCGCCAGATTCATAGCAGCCCTTGTAATGATGAGTTTTCACAAAAGCCGAATTGACAAAATCTTTTTTGACCCACAATTCGAAAAAAAAGTTTTCTCTGAAAATGACAAAAGTGACTCTAACGAACCACTATTATCCTATATGCGCCGCACCTGCGACCTTTCAGCAACGCACTGCCAAACAACTGAATTCATAATGACAGCATACAAATACTTATCCACCCCAGATAAAAACCGTAAACAATTTTATTACGACATGGAGAAATCACTCATCCGACGACAACATAGAGATGAACTGACACAACAAACGGCAAACAAAACCTATTATACAGTCGCTGCGTTCTATGATCAAAAAATAACACATGATTATCTTCGCAATATAATAGAAATGTCTAAGGCTTTCGAATCCAACTAACCCTCCCCCTCCACCTCCGACACAAACCCAGCGCCACCGAGTCGATGCACAGCCTTGGTGGCGCTCCACGTTCCGGCTATGCCGTGGCGGAAGCCTCTCAGTTCCATTTTACACTCTGCCTGCAGGTCTGGCCTTCCGGGGAGTGTTAGGGTTACCGTTTGCTTGCCTTTCTGGAAGGCTTCCAGCTTGGCGCGGGCGGCCTTGGTTGCGGCCTTTCGGGAAGGGTAGGTGTGGCGTATGCGGAAGGCTGGTTCGCCTTCGCCCACGGTTTCGTCCACGTCCTGCGCGGCGTCCTTGTCGCGCCATGTCGCTATGACGCGGCGGTAGGCAGCGCGCTCGGTGATATCCACGCTCCAGTTGGTCACATCCTCAGGCGTTAGCGTGACGGTGTGCAGGGGCTTGCCGCTGGCGGTTTTGCCTTCGCCCTTCTTCACGAACACCAGCGCTCCGCCGTTGGCCTTGGCGACCATACCCATGTCGGCGGCGACGCGTGTAAGAAGATTCATGTCGCTTTCCCCGATTTGATCAAGGTGCCCCAGCGGCTCGCCCGCCACGTCTTCGGCAATGGCGGGGGCAAGGCCATGCTCCGCCGCTATGGTCCGCACCACGTCGCCCACAGTCCCCGGCGTCCATGAGCGCGTGCGCTGCGTCTGGAGCTGCGAATAGGTTCCGCTCTTCTCGAACGGTGCGCCGCTAGCCGTGATGGCCAATTGTCCCGGTGGGCCAGACAGGGTGAGGCCATCCACAACATACAGCCCCATATACCGCGCGCGATCGCCGTACCCCAGCCACACACGCAGTTCCGCGCCCGTGGCCGGAAGGCGGATGTGTGGCGCTGTATCGGCAAGGGTGATGCTCAGCGCGTCGGACTGCATCCCGGCTTCGTCTGTGATGGAGAGCGACGCCAACCGCTCGCGGATCGCGCTGGTGATGTCGCTCCCGTTCGCCACCACGCGGAAGGCGGGCGCGTAGAGTTTGCGGTCTAATCCCACAGGCTCACCCCTTCATCAGGCTCCGGCGCGGGCAACTCCGGCAGGACGATCACCACGCCCGCATCCAGCACAGGGCCGAGATCAGCAAGGTCGGGATTCGCCTCCAGCACCGATTCCACCACGCCCGCCGTACGCCCGTAATGGCGCTGGCAAATGGCGTCCACCATGTCACCATCCTTGGTGCGATACCGCATCGGACTCTCCGTAGTATTTGAGCTTCAACGTAAATTCGATCTTACGCGGCACGCCGTCGGCAAAGACGGTGCCCCGTGTTTCGTCCACGTTCAGCACAACCCACCTGCCATGGATACGGCCAAGGCCATCAACCAAGAGCAGCGGCTTGCCCTGCCCCGCCTCGCGCCGCATGTCCTCCACTTGCGACAGTCCGCCCCGGAAATGTGGATACACCACGCCGGACAGGCTGATGGATTCCTCACCCGGCCCAAGGAACTGAAGCGCCGCCTCGCGCCCGTGCCGCTCCTGCGCGGCCCAGCGGTACGCGGTGCTTCGCTGCACCTGATCATACGCGGCGGAATTCAGTCCGAAGGCATACCGCCCCAGCTTCATCATGATGTCCGACATATCGCCTACCAATCATACAGCGCCTGCCGCTTTGCGGTGCGCTGCATGCCGTTCAGTTTCCGGATAACCGCCGACGCAAGGGCTTCCTCGTCCTGCCCCGGCGCGGCATTGATGGTGATGCCGCCGACCTCCATAGCCACGCCCGCGCCGCCCGCCTTGGGCAGGGACTCCGGCACGTTCAACGCGGCGCGCGTACCACTGGCCGCGCTCTTCTCCTTCTCAGCCAGCATACTGCCCACTTTGCCGCCCAACGCCTCGCCGCCAAAGCCGCCAAGGATCCCACCGACCAGGCCACCAACAGCCGTGCCGACAACCGGCACCACAGAACCAATAGCGGCCCCGGCCAGCGCGCCCCCTGCGGAGCCGCCAAGGCTACCAAGGTTCTTGCCCACGCCCTCCTTGTCGCCGGAGCGCACTGCGCTGTACAGGCCAGCGCCCGCCATCATCACGCCGAGGGGCTTGGCGAACTTTCCAAGGAGCCGTCCGCCGCCGCGCAGGAGCTTCCCCACGCGTCCAAGCTTGCCAAGTTTCCCCAGCCTGCCCAGCTTGCCCAAACGGCGTGAGCGCCGCCCCTTGCCCTTGCTGCCCGAGCCGCCAAAATCATCGGAGCCATAACCGCCACCGCCGTTCACCACGCGCACGGGGATGGCTCCACCGCGCCCGCCGCCCTTGCCGCTGGCCGCACGGCCAAGCTTGCCCATCGCGCCCACGGTGCCGACAATGCCACGGCCAAGGCGCGCCATTCCCATCGCCGCCTTAGCGCCCACAAACGCCACGCCGCCAATGGCCGCCGTCAGCGTCCCCCACGCGGCCACACGTCCGGCCATGCTCACGGCATCGCCCACGCCAAACAACCCGTCGCGCAGGTCCTGCACCCACGCCGCCATCCGGATGCCTATACCGTTCACCAACGGCGCAAGCGCGCCGCCGATCAGCCCCGCGAACTCGCCCGCCGTACTGCCGACCACCGTACTCAGCCGTCCAAAGGCGCGGTTGTACTGCTCCGCCCCGGCGCGGCCCTCGTCGGAAAGCTGGTTCAACGCCTGCTGCTGGGCAAGCAACGTCTCTACGCTTTCCTCACGGGTGCGCAGATAGCCAAAGAACTTATTCGCCTCGCCGCCCATCAGGATATCAGCGGCGCTCACGGCCTGCGCGTGGTCGTCCACACCCTTAATGGCTTCGGCAAGACGCAGGAACTGCTCCTCCGGCGCAAGGTTCTGCAAATCCTCAAAGCCGAGGCCAAGGATTTGCAGGGACTCCTTAACAGGAGTGATTTCCTCAAGCCCTGCGGATTCGCCGAGCTTGTTGTTCATCTCCTCCATAAGGTCGCCGACGTGGTCGGCCTCGAACCCGGCTTCCTTGGCAATGCCGCCCCACGCGGCGAAGGTGTCGGCGCTGACGTTGAGGGACTTGGCAAGCGCAGTCTGCTTGGCCGTGAGCTGGTTCGTCATGGTCATGGCCGCGCCAGCGACGCCGATGGTCCCGCCAACCACAGCGGTATAGCGGGCCGTGGTCCCAATCATGCTCTTGAGACGGGCGGCGCGCTCCTGCACGCCCTGCATCCGCTTGTACTTCGTTTGCAGGCGGTCCATTTCGCGCCCAAGGCGGTTCGTTTCCTGCGCCGCCGCGCTGGTGTCCACGCCCACGGCTTCAAGCTGCTTCTCCAGCCCCTTCAACTTCTCGCGCTGGGACTGATAGGCGCGGCCAGCCTTGCGCGCGGCTTTCTCGGCGCGCTCCACCTGCTGCCGTGCCCGCTTGGTCGGCTTTTTGGAGCGCTCATACTCACGACGGAGGCGGGCCGCCTCCCGTTTCAATGTCCGGTACTCGCGGCCCGCCTCGCGCACCCCTTGCGGGTTGAACTTTTGCAGCTTGTCCTGCTGCTCCTTCACGGTACGAATGGACTCCCCAATGCCGGAGAAGTCGCCCTTCACGGCCTTGGTCGTCGTGCGGAAGGAATCGGATACCGCCGCGCCAATCTCGACCACGGCGGACATTTTCTTGCGCATCAGCTCGCGTTCTCCTGCGGTAGTTCAGCTATCCAATCAAGCATGTCCTCCACGGCCATGCCCGTCAGCTCCGCGCACGACCACCCCGTGTAGCGCGCAAGAAGCAGCACGCACCGCCGCGCCTCTCGCGGCGTTAGGACAAAAAATCCCGGTACACCTCCTGAAGCTTGGTGTAGTCCTTGAGGTCCATCCCTTCGAGCACCTCGGGCGACACCTCGCACAGGTTGGCGAACAGACGAAGCTCCTGCTCCACGTCGGTCCCGGCGCGCTGGACGGCGATCTGGTCGCGCACCTTGGGGCGACGCATGTTCAGCGTCTCCAGCTTTTGGCCCTTGTATTGAACCGGGTACTCAAGCGTAATCCGTTCCACTGTGTCCTCCTTTAGATGCCGCAGGCGTCGCGCAGTTCTTTGAGTTGATCGGTACCGCCGATGACGCGCTTCATGTTCAGGGCGTCGATTTCGTGCAGCGTTTTGCCGCCCTGTTCGCGTTTGAAATAGGTCAGCGCCACAGTCACGGACAGCGAGGCCGCTTCGCCAGGTTTCCACGCGCCGTCCTCAATCTTGGTCACGGTGCCGCGCATCTTCACCACCACGGGCGTCACCACCCCGTCGAGGCTTTGCAGACCGCCGCGCGCCGTAAGCTGAATGCCGTTGTTCTGAATGACGCCAAAGCTGCCGAGGATATGCTCGCACTGCTTGGACAGCGTGAACGTGGCCTCCATTTTCTCCATGCCCATATCAATGGCGATGGACGTATCCATACCGCCCGCGCGGAAGTCCTCGGTCACGAGACTCAGCGCCGGGAGCTGGAGTTCCTTGCATTCGCCGACGTAGCCGCGTCCGTCCACGAACAGGGCAAAGTTTTTCAAGATGTTCTCTGCGGGCATTAGTTGAAGACCTCCTCGATGTAGTCATTGACCAAATGGCTGCGGAACGTGACGTGCTCCGCCGGATACGGGGGCGTGAAGTCAAAGTCGAAATAGACCTTGCCCTGCTGGACTTGGTCGGGCGTATTCAGTTCCGGATCCGCCCAGCACTCGCCGCCAAGGATCGCGCCCACGGCTTCGAGGTGACGCAGGTAGGCGTTCACGCCTTCCACCACGTCGTCCACGTAAGTTTTGGTGATGTTCCGGTCCACGGCCCACAGGTGCGCGGCAAGGATGGACTCGTTGATCATGTCCGCCGTGCGGCGCACGGACAGGAAGGACCACTTCGGGTCGGTGCATCCGGTGCGGTTGCCCCACAGACGGTAGCCGCCTTCGTTGATGATGGTGGCGACGTTCTTCTCGTTCAGCATGTTGGCGCGGCAGTTGACGTCACCCAGGGTGAAGTCCACAGGACGCGCGGTGCCGGAAATGCCCATCACCTGCTGGTTGGAGGGCGACCACCAAAAGCCCCGGTCGTTGTCGGAACGGGCAATCATGCCGGCCACACGCGCGGATGCAGGCTCGGCAACGTATTCGCCGTCGCGGTAGACCTTCACCCACGGGTCCACCATGAACACGCGGGCGGTGCCGAAGTCGCCCATGGCGGCGATGGCGTCGGTGTCGTTGGAGTTCGGACCATCCACGATGACCACAGCGCGCAGACGCTCGGCAATGCCTTCCAATTCGGCGGTGACGGGATTTTTGAGGAAGGAACCGGGATTGTCCGCATCCTCGGCGCGCTGATGCGTAAAGCCGGGAGCGAGCAGAACGCGCGGGGTAAAGCCAAGGACAGACGCGCTGGCGCGCAGGGCCTGCACGCCCATGTACTGCCCGGTGGCTTCATCCACGCCGCCGACCACGTTGGTCATGGTCGCGGCATCATCCGCACCCTCGTCCACACGCACCACGACAACCATGGCCCCGGACTGGTCCAGAATGCCGTCCAGCGCGGCAGGTAGCGTGCCCGCGCCATCGCCCACGGTATCCAGCTTGGCGGCCTCGCGGCGGTTGCCCGCAACAAGGACCGGAGTGTTCAGAGGAAAGACGCTGGCGTCGGCGTCCGGAGCCGTGCCCACAATGCCGATGACGGAGCTTTTCACGGTACGAATGGGACGCGGACCACCATCAATCTCGACGACTTCCACGCCATGCAGAAACTGTTCAGGCATTAACTTAGACCTCACTGGTTGCAGGTTCAGAGGCGGACGCACCAGAGGCGCCTGCGCCCCCAGCTAAAGACGGCTCGGCAGGCGCTTCCGGCCAAATGATGTCACGGGGAAAACCTACTTGTTCGGGCACAGCCTCCAGCGCATTAGCGTACGCATCCCACTCCGCAAGCTGCGCATCGATGCCCGCCGTGTCGCCCGAGGCGGCCACGACAACGCGCCGCTTGCGCAAGAGCTGCATCACGGCGGGGTCGTACTCCTCGCGCATGAGACGGTCCCGCTCGGTGCGGGCTTGTGTAGCGAGCAGTTCAGACTTTTTGGTTTGGTCAATTTTAATCAAACGCATTCGATTTCCCTCCAAATCCGTCGGTCAGGTCGGCGGCGTCGATTGTCCAGAGGTCGCGCTCTGTGCGGTCAACAGGAATTTCGGATGCATCAACTATTTTGTAGGGCGTTCCAAAAGGAACATCCTTTTTGGCAATAGCTTTTATTCCGTGCCTCAGTAGAGCTTCTGGCGTTGGGATGATTACCGCTACTTTGTTATCGTCTGTTTTGTAAATTATTCTTTTCATGTGTTTCCTCTTAGCAAAAGATTTGTAGAACAGTTGATGGTGAGTCATACTTTTTGTCACTGTAAACCACAATAATTTGCAAACTGGTCGCTGTTTTGGTCATAATTGGCGCTCTCGACACAGTAACATAACCACCACCTTCTACTGGGTCGTCCGCGCTTGCACTCCAAGAATAATTCGCATCAGGCATCGCGGTAGTGAAATTAACCGTGTAGTTCCCAACACCATTATCTGTAATACTACTTACGTTGCCACTTGCTATAATTGTAGGTGTATCCATCCCGTTGAAGTTCACCCACGCCCTGCATAAATACAGCGGCGCACTTCCCGGTGCTGTGATTGCTGCTTTGTCGAGTTTGTTCCCATTAATCACCGCCACTTGGTCAGCCAGCGCCATCATGTCCACCTGCGCGGCGTTCACGGCCACGTCGGCTACCTTGATGCAGGGGAGCACTGCGAGTGAATTAACAAGGTTCTCCCCTGCGCCATCAGTTGAGGTATAACCTTGATATTCTGGTTGTTCCTGGGAGTTTCCCCCACTAACTCCTACAAATCCGGGCAGGTCCTCAACCGTACGCCCGTACACAGACACAAAATCACTTCCACCTGCATCGGTCACACCGTTTTTATGCTTATGGGCCAGCACCTCCCCAGCGATCCAATCTCCAACCTCTCGACCAGTGACACCTTCCTGCGCCGCAGCAAAGTAATGTTTGTAGCACGGCAAAATGATGTGCTCCGCCGTCAGGCAATACCGCCCACACGAACCCTCCTGCGCCGCTCTCTCGGCATCCCACGCGGCCTCGTCGGTCAGGTAGTTCCCGGCGGCAAGGACGGCCTCGTCCAGCTGAGGGTACAGGCCGCGCTGGAACTTTTGTTTGACATTCGCGGGCACGGTTCCGGGCAGGGGGACGCCAAGCGAGGACCAGCACAGCTCCCCAACGGGGACACCTGCCACATTGCCCCACGCCACGCTGCCGTCCTCCTGCATCACCAGCACCTGCCCCGGCTCTCCGCCTTCGGGGATAGTGTGGTGGGGATCGTCGGTGCGGGCGATGTGGGTTTCCAGCAGGGTGCGGACTTCCACAACCTGCGCGTCCACATAGCCGCGGCTTGCGAGCACCACCGTCGGGTCCACCTTCAGTTCCACGGCGGCGGTGTTGCTCACCTCCATAACAAGGCGCACGCGCAGTTCGGCGGCGGAGCCTTCGGCAATCTGCGGTTTGTAAGTCTCAGGCAGGTTGCCCACGGCAAACAGATCGCCATCGGCGTCAATGATGCCTGCCTCGCGGATGGTCCAACCGCCTTCCTCGGACGGAATGACCAGTTCGGCCACGATGTATGCCGGGTTGTCCGGGTCTGTTTCCAGCGTGTTGAGCTGGGCGCGGTAGACCTCGCGGGTCAATGCAGTCTGCGCCGCATCCGGCGTCACCATCTGCCCCGCGCCATCGCCTACGGCGCAGTGCGTCAGGGACACAGTCCGGCCAAGCGCTACGGCATTCGCCAGCTTGGCCCGGCCCGTCTCGGTGAGGATGACAAAAAAGTCCTTGGCCATATCGTCCTCGCTAGGGTTGAGCGGTTACAGTCGTAAACGTTTGCAGCGTCGCGCCGACATGCAGCGGCGAATTCTGCTCGATATTCTCAGGACGCCACGGCAACACCGTGAGGGCTGCGCCCATATGCAGGGCCATCCCCGCATGAACGTATCCGCGCGAGGTCGAGACCACGGCAAAACCGCGCAGGTGCGAGCGGGTATTCTTGGCCGCATCCACCACGCGCGTCAGCATGCCGTACAGGCCTGCATCCACGCCGCGATCATCCACCTCGATCTCAATGGCGAAGGTGTACGGCTCGCCCTTTGGGTTTTCCTCCCACCATTCGCGGATGCGCACCCGGTAGCCAAGGGCGCGCACCGCCCGGTCCACCGCGCCGCGCGTCCCCTTGTGCCTGTGCACCCACACGGCGGCACGGATGGCCTCGCGCTTTTGTGCTTCGGTCCAGCTTTCGTCCCATGCGTCCACAGACAGCGACCACGCCAGCCACGCAAGCAGCGGCTCCGGGCATTCCCCCGCGCGCCACACAGCGCGCAGCGGCACGCCAACGTCAGACAACCGCGCCACGGCCTCGGACAGTGCCCGTTCCATGGCCGTTGCGCTTGGCGGCAGCAGGTCCCTAGGCACGCTCCACCTCCAGTTCCACGCCCGTGCAATACGCGGCCTGATGCGGCGCGCAGGCCACATCCGCCACAGGCTCGGACAGCGCCACACGTGCAACACCCTCCACCTGCAACGCCGCATAGACCTTGGACAACGGCATCCCCGCACCCAGCACATGCCCTGCCTCGGCCACGGCCCACATATCCGCAAAGGCTTCGTCACGGACGGCCTCCGCGCTAGGGCCGGGCTGAATGGCAAGGGTTGCGCGGACGGCATAGGTGACGACCTCTGCCGCCTGCACGGTGACGTGATCCGTCAACGGACGCGTCTCCGCCGCCATCAAGACGGCTTCCACGGCAGACAGCACCGAGGGGTCCGGCGTACCGCTCCCTTCGCGGCCCAACACATGGACCACGACCTCACCGGGGGCGGGGCTGCTTACGGCAGCATCCCGCACACCCGGCACAGTCAGGGCATGAAAGATATACGCGCGGTCCGGCCCGGCCACGCTAAAGCCTTCAGGCGCAAGCTGGATGCGGCGGCGGAACTCGGCATCGGCCTCCCACGTTGGCGGCACAGGCGGATACGCGTCCGGATCGCCGGGAGCCACAAGTTTGCGCTCCAGCGGCACCAAAGCCGCAAGGTGATCCAAATCCGTCCCCCCGGCATAGGCCAGCATCACACTACGGGCCGCATCGTTCACACGCTGGCGAAGCAGCGTTTCGCGGTAGGCGGCGGTCTCTAAAATCTTGTATGCGGGATCAGACTCCACAAGCGCGGTGTGCTCCGGATGCCGCGCACAGAAGTCCGCCAGCATTTCGCCAAGCACGGTTTCGGCGTCCAGCTCCTCCACCACCTGCGGCGACGCAAGCAAGGACAAATCAATATCCGAGAACCCGCTCATACGATGATGCCCTCCATGGTCACGGGTCTGCCGTCCGGCAGGTAGATGCCGACCAAGTCAAGCTCCACATGCCCCGGCCCAGCTTCGCGCGCGGTG